>CAVPQP010000001.1:0-167685 GCA_963707585.1 uncultured Actinomycetes bacterium
TGGCGTTCGTCGCCGCCGCGGTGGTCGGGCTCATCTTCGGCGTGGACCAGTATCTCGGCAGCCTGATCAGGCTCGGGCCGTGGACGGTCGCGGTCAGCGAGATGTCGGCGCCGTGGCTGATCCTGCCGTTCGCGTTGGGTGCACCCGCAACGTCCCCTGCGGGCGGCCCTCGTCGGGCTCACGGCCACGATGGCGGCGCTCGCCGGCTTCTTCGCGATGACGCTCTCGCCGGTCGAGGGCGTGGCGCTCGCGTCGATCCCGGCCGGGCTCCCCGGCCTGATCGGCTCGAACCTCGAGAACATCGTCGGCGGGGCGATCACCGCGCCGATCTGCGGCCTCGTCGGGCAGCGGGCGCGGGCCGGCCGCTGGTGGCCGGCGCCGTCCTGGTCGCGGGCGCGCTCTGCCTGGAGCCGTTCGCCCGGCAGGCAGCCGGCCGGCTCTTCCCAGCCGATGATCGTGTGGCACGCCGAGATCGCGGCCGGCCTGGCCGTCGGTCTGGCGGCGGCGATCACGGCGTCGATGACGCGCCGCGCCGGGGCGACCTGAGCGCGGCCGCCTGCTCCACCAGCCGGGCCGGCGCGACCACGGCGTAGGCATCCTCGATCGCCCCGGCCACCTCGTCCCAGCCGAGGCTGCGGTCGAGGCGCACGCCGAGCCAGCCGCGATGGCCGACGTACGGAGGCACGAAGTAGCGCTCCGGGTCGGCGGCGACCGCCGCCGCCTGCATGCCCTCCGGGGCAGCGCACCACAGCGCGAGCCGGCCGTCGTGGTGGTGGTTGTCCATGAAGCTCAGGAACGAGCGCTTGCCGGCGACGAAGAACGCGGGCCGGCCGTGGCTCGCCCGCTCGCTCACCTGCGGGAGGGCCAGGCACAGCGCCCGCACACGCTCGAGCGCCGTGCCGTCGTCGAGGGTGGGCGGCGGCTCGTACACGGGCGCATTGTCGCGCAGACGGAGCCGCCGTCCCGGCGGCGGTGCGCCGCCGGGACGGCGGGGAGCCTCAGGCGGCCTCGACGAGCTCCGCGTCGAGCGCCGCGCGCTCGGCTGCGGCGCGCGCCTTCGGCGGCTCGGGCAGCCCGCGCACCGCGACGCTCACGAGCAGCGCGCCGACGGTCTGGACGGCCAGGACGAGCACGAACGCGTCGCGCATCCCGAGCGACCCGGCCGCGTCGTAGGAGAGGAACACGCTGCCGAGGGTGGCGACGCCGAGCGCGAGCGCGGACTGCATCGTCGTCGTGAGGATGCCGGCGCCGACGCCCGCGCGGGCCGCCGGCACGCCTGCCAGCACGAACCCGAAGAGCGGCGGCACGAGCAGCCCCTGGCCGATGCCGGCCACGATCATCGCCGGGGCCAGCGTCAGGGCGTCGACGTTCGGCCAGGCGTCGCGCAGCGTCAGGGCGACGCCGACCAGCCCGACCGCCTGGACGAGCGCCCCCGCCGCGATCACCGAGCGGCCGAACCGCTCCGTCAGCTGCGGCGTCACGAGCGTGGTCGCGAGGAACGCGAGGGCGAGCGGCGCCACCGCCAGGCCGGAGCCGATCGGGGACAGGTGCGCCCCCGTCTGGAACGCGATCGCCGACACGAACATGAACGCGGCGAACCCCGAGAAGAAGAGCGCGGCGATCGCGAGACCGGCGCGCATACCGGGGTCGCGCAGCATCGAGGGCGGCACGAGCGGGTGCCGGCCCGTGCGCTCGAGCCGGCGCTCGACGGCGGTGAACGCGACCGCTGCGGGGATCACGAGCGCGAGCAGCGCGATGCTCCAGGCCGGCCAGCCGAGGCTGCGGCCCTCGGTCAGCGGCACGAGCAGGGCGAGCACCGTGATGCCGAGCAGGGCGGTGCCCGGGACGTCCACGCGCGGCGGCTCTGTCGAGCGCGACGCGGGCACGTGCCTGTGCGCGAGCAGCAGCGCCGCGATGCCGACGGGGACGTTCACGAGGAAGATCAGCCGCCAGCCGGTGCCGGCGACGTTCGCGTCGACGATCAGGCCGCCGGCGATCTGGCCGACGACCGCCGCGATCCCGGCCGTTGCGCCGTAGAGCCCGATGGCGCGGGCGCGGGCCTGCCCGTGCGACGTCGACTGGATGGTCGCGAGCACCTGCGGCACCATGAGGGCCGCCGAGACGCCCTGCGCGGCCCGGAAGGCGATCAGGACCGGCGCCGTCGGCGCGATCCCGCACAGCAGCGAGAACAGGGTGAACGAGACGACCCCGGCCATGAACAGCGGCCGGCGGCCGTACAGGTCGCCGAGGCGGCCGCCGAGGACGAGGGTGAGCGCGTAGGGGATGCCGTAGCCGGCGACGACCAGCTGCAGCGTCGCCGTGGAGGGATGCAGGTCGGCGCCGATGGTGGGGAGTGCGACATTGACGATGAAGAAGTCGGCGATGGCGAGGAAGGCGCCGAGGAGCACCGTCGCCAGGCCGATCGGTGAGAGTCGGGTCTGGGTATCCATGGGTGGTAGTCTGGACCAGGAGTGAACCTGGTACCAGAGTGTGTTTATCCTGGTACTGATGGTGCCTGGATAGACCGGCCGGCTCGGGCTATCCTGCGGACATGGCAGTCGCAGAGGCCAGGCCCGCACGAGACGCGGACGAGATCCGCCGCACCGAGCTGGGCGCCTTCCTGCGCTCGCGGCGCGAGCGGATCACCCCCGAGTGCGTCGGGCTGATCTCGTCCGCCCGCAGGCGTACGCCGGGCCTGCGCCGCGAGGAGGTGGCGCAGCTGGCCGGGGTCGGGGTGACGTGGTACACGTGGCTCGAGCAGGGCCGCGACATCAACGCCTCGGCGCAGGTGCTCGACGCGATCGCGCGCACGCTCGGCTTCGACGCACAGGAGCGCTCGCACCTGTTCACCCTCGCCGGCACGGCCGACGGCAACGCGGAGACGCGCTGCGCCCGCCTGAACCCCGCCGTCGAGCTCGTGCTCGAGCGCTTCGAGCCGTATCCGGCGCTGGCGGTGAACGCGCGCTTCGACATCCTCGCCTACAACCGCGCCTGGGCGTCGGCGTTTCCGTCGGTCGAGGCCCTGCCGCCCGAGGAGCAGAACTGCCTGTGGCTGCTGTTCACGAGCCCGCACTGGCGCAAGACGGCGGTCGACTGGGACGAGACCGCCGCGCGCATGGTCGCGCAGTACCGCGCGGCGATGGCCGAGCACGTCGCCGAGCCCGCGTGGAAGAACCTGATCGCGCGCCTGCACGTGGCCTCGCCGAAGTTCGCCGAGATGTGGGCCCGCCACGATGTGCGCGGCCCCGAGACGACCGTCAAGCGCATCCAGCACCCGCTGGTCGGCCTGCTGCGGCTCGAGTACACCTACCTGTGGCTCGACCCGGGCCTGGGGACGCGCATCGTCGCCTACACCCCGGCAGATGCGCGCACGGCGCAGCGGCTGGAGGAGCTCCAGCGCGCGCTCGACGCCGTGCCGGCCGCCTGAGCTCGCCCGTGCCCGACGCCGCGTCCCCGCTCTCCTTCGACGACGCTGTCCGATCCCGCCGCACCCACAAGGTGTTCGGGCGGGAGCCCGTCCCGGCCGCGACGCTCCACGAGCTGTTCGACCTGGCCCGGTGGGCGCCCAACCACCACCTGACCCAGCCGTGGCGGTTTCGCGTGGTCGGCCCCCGGGCGCTGGCGGCGCTGAAGGCGGCCACCGACGACGGCGGGCGCAAGCTCGACCGCGCCCCGACGCTGATCGTGGCCTCGGCCGTCCGCGCCCCCGACCCGATCTCCGACGAGGAGGACATGTGCGCGGCGGCCTGCGCCTGCTTCATCGTGCTCGCCGGCGCCCACGCCCGCGGGCTCGCCGGGTACTGGCGCACCCCCGCAGTGCTGCGCACCGCGGCCGGCCTCGACGCGGTCGGCGTGCCCGCCGGCGAGCGGGTGCTCGGGCTGCTGCACCTCGGCCCGCCGGCACGCGAGGCGGAGCCGCCCGAGCGGCTGCCGCCGGCCGACTTCGTGCGCTACCTCGACTGACCGCTACGGGGCGGGCGGTGCCTCGCCCGGCCGCTCGCGGGCGCCGATGCCCGGCATCTCCTCGGCCTCCGCGCCCTGCGTCGCGTCACCGCGCTCGAACTGCTCCTTGTCCGCGGTCGTCGTCCGCCGCAGCTCCTCGGGCGGTGGCGCCTCGGCCTTCATCATCGCGACGAGGATCTCGTAGATCACCACTCGCACGCCGAGCGGCAGCCGGTTCTTGCGCACGACGTTTCCACGTTTCATGTAACGATTCTTCGGAACGATGAAGACACGCTCGACCGGCATTCCGTAATGATCGGCGTAGCGTTTCCGCATGTTCGATCGCGCGCCAAGGACGACGACGATCCCGCGCTTCACCTTCTCCGGCATCCCGAGACCGGAATACGCCTCCATCGTGTTCTTCAGGTCGTCACCCTCGTCGGTGGGGTCCTCACGCCGGAAGTCGACCATCGAGTCGGCGCTGTTGACGTTACCCATGAAGACGAGCGTGTCCGCCACCTCGACGGCACCCAGGTTGCCCGAGCTCTTGATGCCGTTGCCGAGGTCGCAGAAGACGCTATGGAACCCCTCGGCGAGCTTCTCCAGGCCGAGCTTGGCCTGATACTTCGGCACCGTCGTCTTGGCGACCGCCTCCGACGAGATCACGAAGAGGCCCGACTCGCGCGGCCACTCCAGGTTGTCGGCGATGCTCTGCGCGCTCGGGAACTCGCCGCCGCGGTACCGGCGCAGGTACTCCTGCAGCTGGAGCGTGTCCCGCCGCTTGATGCCGAGCCGCCGCGCCGTCCCGCCCGGTGAGTCGTTCATGTCGACGACGACGCAGTCGCGCTTGATCGCCTCGGCGAACAGGAGGCCCGTGGTGGTCGAGCCCGCGGTCTTGCCGCTTGCGCCCTTGCTGTTCAGGAAGGCGTAGATCTTCTTCGTCCGCCGCTGGCTCCAGAGCGCGTCGAGCGCGGCCCGGTTGCGGCGGCGCAGTCCCGGCCGCACGAGCCACTCCACGGCGTAGCGGATGTACGACCCGATCACCATCACCGTATCGACGCCGCGCCGGGGCGCCGGAACGTCCGGCTCGTCCTTCCACGCCGGCCGGCGCGGATCGTAGGCGACGACGTCCTGGCCCTTCGCCGAAGCGACGTCTGCGGTCTCCACCGGCGCCGATTCCGCGGCGCGCTCGAACATTGCACTAAGGCGTTCGCTTTGTGACGCTTCGGGGTTGCTCATGTCGTCGCGTTGAAACCCTTTCCCGAACATGTGACCTAACCCGGACCCTGAGCGCGGCGGCGAGCCCATCGCGCGACCTCCTCGTAGGTTGCGGCGACGATAGCACCGGTTACCACACGTACACAACCGCACGACCCGACGTCGGGTACGATCGAGCCCCGACAAGGAGGGCACACCATGGCCACCGGAGACCCGATTCTCATTGGCAATGCGAACTACGGCAGCGTGGGGTTCGGCGACGCCACGATCCTCTCCGCCGACGCCGCCGGCGCCCTGGGGAGCGTCCTTGTCGTCGAGCCGATCAACAAGGGCTCGGGCAACGGCATCGTCGGCCGCAGCTGGAGCGCAGGCCCGTCCGGCGGGTGGGCGGTGGCCGCGCTGGGTGACCTGGTGTGGTCGGACGGCCTCTGGACGATGGGCCGCACGGCGATCCTGGCCCAGGGGAACGAGCTCGGCGCGGTCGTCTCGGGCGATGACGCGGTCACGGCGAGCGGACGCCTGTCCGGCGTGCGGGCGAGCGCGACGGGTCCGGACGACTTCGGCCAGACGGCCGGCGTCGGCGTGGTCAGCTCCGGCGCCGTGACCGGCGTCGACGCGACCGGCGGCACGACCGGTGTGGCCGGCCGCGGCCCGACGGTGGGCGTGCAGGGCGAGTCCGCCGGCGGGATCGCGGTCCAGGGCACCTCGCAGACGGGGACGGGCGTGGTCGCCCAGGGCGCGGTCGGCGTGGCCGCGGAGGCGAGCGGCGTCGCCGTCCAGGCGACCGCCACCGGCGGCGTCGGCAGCGCCGCCGTCTCTGCCGCCGCGGAGCAGGGCACCGCGATCCGGGCCTGGTCGGACTCGGGCCGCGCACTCGACGCCCGCTCCGAGACGGGCGACGCCCTGTATGTGACCGCCGGCCGGGTCGGCGTGGCGGCGTGGTCGGCCCAGGCGAGCGGCGTGATGGGAAGCTGCAGCGGCCCGAACCCGCTCGGCATCTATCGCGCGGGCGTGATGGGGCAGAGCGACACCTATCCGGGCGTGCTCGGCCGATCGGACTCGGGCAACGGTGTCGAGGCGATGACCACCGGCGCGGGGACCGCCCTGCGCGCCCACGCCGACGGCGGCGGCACCGGCGCCCACGTGACGGCCGAGGTCAACCCGGCCACGGGCACGCCCGGCCTTCCGCTGCTCGTCGAGGCGACCCGGACCGGCGTCACCCAGCTGCCGGTGGCGGCGCAGTTCGTGGGCCACGTCGAGATCTCGGGCGACCTGATCGTCGTCGGCGGCGCCAAGTCGGCCGCCGTCGCCGCGGCCGACGGCGAGCATCGCCGCATCTACTGCACGGAGATGCCGGAGGCCTGGATCGAGGACGCCGGCGAGGTCGAGCTGGTCGACGGGAAGGCCGACGTCGCGATCGACGAGCGGCTGGCGGCGATCGCCGACGTCGCCGCCTACCAGGTGTTCCTCTCGCCCTACGCGCCGGTGCAGGCCTATGTCAGCCGCCGCGACGCCGGCTCGTTCCAGATCCGCGTCGCCGGGCACAAGGCGGGGGCAAAGCCCGTCGCGTGCGGGTGGCGCCTGCTGGCCCGCCGAAGCGACGTCACCGCCGAGCGGTTCGCGCCCTACGTCGCCGGTGGCAGCGGCCCGCAGCCGGAGGCGGACCGCCCGCCGCTGCGCCGGATCGATCTCGGCCGGCCGAAGGGCGCGCCCCATGCGCCGCTCGACGCTCCGCCGCCGGTGGCGGCGCCCGCCGGGCGCGCGCACCCGCCGCTCCCGCAGCCGCCGGCAGGCGGCCGAGGGGACTAACCGGACCGAAATTCCCACTATGTGGACTTCACGTCCGCATTGCGGTACTGTCGCCGGATGGAAGCAGGGGGACGCGAGGAGCCCCTCGGCGTGCTTGCAAAGGCCAGCGCGCTCCTCGACGTGCTCGCCGAGGAGGGCGAATCGACCGCCGCGCGCCTCAGCGAGGCGCTCGGCGAGCCGCGAACGACCGTCTACCGGCTGATCCGCACGCTCATCGGCGTGGGCTTCGTCGAGCCGGGGTCGCAGCGCGGCAGCTACCGGCTCGGCCTCCGGCTGTTTCGGCTCGGCGGCGCCGTGGTCGCGCGCTTCGACGAGCGCCAGGCCGCCCTGCCGCACATGGAGCACCTGAACGACGTGACAGGCGAGACCGTCTTCCTGTGCGTCCGCCGCGGCATGCAGGCGGTGTGCATCGAGCGAATCGAGGGTTCCCAGGTCGTCTCGCTGGCGCTGCGCCTCGGCGGCTCGCTGCCCCTCCACGCGGGCGCGGCGCCACGAGTACTCCTCGCCGCCGAGCCGCGATCGGTGTGGGATCAGTACTGCGACTCCGTCGGGGAGCTCGAGGTGCTCACGCCGGCGACACCCCACACCCGCGACGACCTCTACCGCGAGCTCGAGCAGGTGCGCCGGCTGGGGTACTCCGTGAGCGACGAGGACGTGACGGTCGGCATCGCCGCGCTGGGCGCACCCATCCGCAACGTGCGCGGCGAGGTCACGGCGGCGATCTCGATCAGCGGCGTGCGCCAGGCGATCCTCGGCGACCGGGCGCAGGACACGATCGCGCTCGTCACCTCGGCGGCCGACGCCGTCTCGATCTCGCTCGGCTTCGACGCGAGGACCGTGGCGGTGGCGTATGACTGAGCCCTCGCCCGTCATCCACGTCTCGGAGGGGCGGCCGTTCGACGGCCTGGGCGCGCCGGTGCGGCGGCTGATCCACCCGAAGACGGTGGGCTCGAAGGGGCTGGGCGTGTCCGTCGCCGACATGCCGCCGGGGTCGCGCGTGCGCCGCCACCGGCACGCCTACGAGGAGGCCTACTATGTGATCAGCGGCCACGGCCGCATGTACCTCGAAGGCGAGCCCGACGAGATCGAGCTTCACCCCGGCCTGCTCGTCTATGTCTCTGCGGGACGGGCTCACGGACAGCTGAACGACGGCTCCGAGCCGCTGCGGATCCTGTGCTCGCTGGCTCCGCCGCCGGTCGAGGGCGAGGTGCCGGAGCTCCTGGACGAGGCCGGATCGTGACGGCGGATGCCGCGGCGATCCGCGCCAAGGCGCGCCTCCTCCGCGAGGAGACCGTGCGCCTGATCTCGATCGCGAAGACCGGCCACTACGCCTCGTCGTTCTCCTGCGCCGAGATCCTGGCGGTGCTCTACGACGGCGTCCTCCGGCTCCGCCGTGGCGAGCCGGACTGGCCGGGTCGCGACCGCTTCCTGCTCGGCAAGGGCCACGCGGCCGTGGCGCTCTACCCGCTGCTGGCAGACCTGGACTACTTCCCCGCCGCCGATCTGGACGGCTACGCCGGCCTCGGCAGCCCGTTCGGCGACCACCCGGACATGCGCCGCATCCCCGGGATCGACTTCAGCTCCGGGTCGCTCGGGCACGCCCTGTCGGCCGGGCTGGGGATGGCGCTCGCCGCGCCGCTCACGGGACACGACTACAACGTCTACGTGCTGCTCGGCGACGGCGAGCTGCACGAGGGCCAGGTGTGGGAGGCGGCGATGGCGGCGGCCCACCGCCGCACGCGCAACCTGATCGCGATCGTCGATCGCAACGAGTACTGCCTCGACGGGGTCGTCGAGGACGTCGTCGGCCTCGAGCCGCTGGCCAAGAAGTGGGCCGCCTTCGGCTGGCAGGTCGTCGGCGTGAACGGGCACGACGTCGGTGCGCTCCTCACCGTCTTTGCGAGCATCACCCGCGACCCGTCCCGCGAGCGCGCCGGTGGTCGTCATCGCGAACACCGTGAAGGGGAAGGGCGTCGGGTTCATGGAGCGCGAGCCCGGCTGGCATCTCGGCTACCTCGACCCCGCCGACGAGGAGCGGGTGCTCGCCGAGCTCCGGGGCGGCGCATGACCACGGCGCCGAAGCTGAGCCGGGGCACATGGCAGCTCGGCAGCCTGATCGACCAGGCGCCGGTGCTGCGCAGCCTGGCCGACACGCTCGCGGATCTCGTCGACGAGGGGCATCCGATCGTCGCCTGCACGGCCGACCTCAAGCACTCGAACGGGCTCGTGCGGTTCGAGCGGCGCCACCCGCAGCGCTTCTTCCAGTTCGGCATCTCGGAGCAGAACATGGTCAGCGCCGCCGCGGGCATGGCCACCACCGGGCTCGAGCCGTACGTGGCCACCTTCGCGTCCTTCCTGGCGCTGCTCTGCGCCGAGCAGATCCGCACCGACATCGCCTACACCGGGCTCCCCGTGCGGCTCGTCGGCCACCATGCGGGCATCAGCCTCGGCTTCTACGGGACGTCGCACCACGCCACCGAGGATCTGGCGATCACGCGGGCGATGGCCGGCATGACCGTCGTCGCGCCGGCCGACGCCGCCTCGCTCGCGGCCGCCGTGCGGGCGATCGCGGGGCGGCCCGGACCCGTCTACCTGCGCATCGGCCGGGGCCGTGAGCCGGACGTCTATACCGCGGCGGACATGGGCGACTTCCGGATCGGCACCGCCATCGAGCACGGCGCGGGCGCCGACCTGACGATCGTGGCGACCGGGTCGTCGGTGCACCCGGCGCTCGAGGCGGCGGCGCTCCTGCGCCGGCGCGGGCACGACGTCGGGGTGCTCGACATGCACACCGTGAAACCGCTCGACGCCGGCGCGGTGACCCGCGCGGCCGAGCGGAGCGCGGCACTGCTCACGGTCGAGGAGCACAACGTCATCGGCGGCCTGGGAGGGGCCGTCGCGGAGGTGCTCGCCGACCTCGGGGCGGGCATCCGGCTGCGCCGGCACGGCCTCGCAGACACCTACAGCCTGATCGGCCCACCGACGCACCTCCTGCGGCACTACCAGCTCGACGGCCCCGGCATCGCGGCGGTCGCGACCGACCTGGTTCGGGCCCGGGAGGGCGCGCAGGGCCATGGTATCCTCGGCGCCCGCCGCGGCCGGGCCGGGACCGATGGACACCCCTGAAACCGACGCTGCACGGGATGAAAGGAGACCGCCTCATGTCCGGAGAACGCCATGACGACCAACGCGGCTTCACGCGAGGACAGATCGTCCGCGGGGCGCTCGGGGCCGGCGCCGCGCTCTCCGCGGCCCCTCTGATCGCAGCCTGCGGCGGGGGCGGCGGCTCGTCCTCGGGCGCGTCCACACCCACGCTCACACCCAAGAAGGGCGGCAACCTCCGGGTGGGGATCCTGGGCGGCTCGTCATCCGACACGCTCGCCGCGGGCCGGATCGTGACCGAGCCCGACACGATCCGGGCGATGGCCCTCTACAACGGCCTCGTGCGGCTCTCGAACAGCGGGCGCAACGTCGAGATGGATCTCGCCGAGGAGGTGTCCTCGACGCCTGATGCGAAGACATGGACGGTGCGCCTGCGGCCGGGGCTGACGTTCCACAACGGCAAGCCCGTCACACCCGCCGACGTCGTCTTCTCGCTCAAGCAGATCGTCGACCCGAAGAGCCCCGGCAACGGCGCGAGCGCGCTCGAGCCGCTCGACGTCGCCGGGATCAAGATCATGGACGCGCGCACGCTGCAGCTCCCGATGAAGGTGCCGTACGCCTCGTTCCTGGACCAGATCGCGAACGTCTTCAACTTCCCGATCATCCCGACTGACTACGACCCCAAGAACCCGGTGGGGACGGGTCCCTTCAAGTACCAGAGCTTCACGCCGGGCCAGCAGAGCATCTTCGCGCGTTTCCCCGACTTCCACCAGCACGGGCTGCCGTACCTCGACCAGATCACGATCATCGACTCCTTCGCCTCCGACACGGCGGCGTTCAACGCCCTGCAGGGCGGAGAGCTCGACGTGTTCTCCACGGCGCCGCTCAACCTCGCCAAGCAGATCGCGGGCAACGCCCAGCTGAAGGCGCTGGTCTCGCTGCCGGGGCAGTGGACGCCGTTCACGATGCGGGTCGACAAGGCGCCGTTCACCGACGTGAACGTGCGCCAGGCGATGCGCTACATCGTGGACCGACAGCAGCTGATCGACCTCTCGCTCGACGGGTTCGGGGCCGTCGGGAACGACGTCTTCTCGCAGTGGGATCCCGACTATGACACGTCCCTCAAGCGCGATCAGGACCTCGGCAAGGCGAAGTCGCTGCTGAAGAAGGCCGGCCAGGAGGGCCTCACCGTCGACCTGATGACGGCCGACTTCGCGGTCGGTGTGCTCCAGGCGGCCCAGGTGTTCGCGCAGCAGGCCAAGGGCGCCGGCGTGACCGTGAACATCAAGCAGGTGCCCGTCGGCACCTTCTACGGCCCCAACTACCTGCAGTGGACGTTCGCGCAGGACTTCTGGGGCTACAGCCCCTATCTCAGCCAGGTCGCGCAGGGGTCGCTGACGACGTCGCCGTTCAACGAGACGCACTGGAACAACGCCCAGTACGTCTCGCTCTACAAGCAGGCCAACGCGACGACCGACGCGTCCAAGCGCAAGGAGCTCGTCCAGGCGATGCAGAAGATCGACTTCGACTCCGGCGGCTACATCATCGCCGCCTACAACAAGCTCCTCGACATCACCACGTCGCGCGTGCACGGGTTCACGCCCGCGGGCACCGGGATCGTGCTCGGGAACGCCGACTGGGCCCATGCCTGGATGAGCTGACCGTGTACTACTACATCGAGTTCGTCGAGCCGAAGCCCGGCGTCTCCCAGAAGCGGTTCCAGGAGGTCGTCACGATGGCCTCGGACCGGTGGGCGGCCGAGCACCCCGAGGACGAGCTCGTCCTCAACATCGGCCGCACCTGGCGGCTTGGCCCGCGCCCGGGCGTCTACATGACCGTGTGGCGGGTGCGCGACCTGTCCGTCCTCGCCCGCTGGGACGCCGAGTTCCAGAAGGCGCGCATCCAGGAGGAGCACGGCGAGTTCACGGAGGTGGCGACCATCGTCGACGCGGGGGTGTACGCGGATCTCGGCGACGAGGTGTGGTAGGTGGGGGAGCGGGGCGGCCCGCCGAGCGACCGGTTCGGGCGCCTCGACGACCGGGTCGCGGTCGTCACCGGCTCGGGCAGCGGCATCGGCCGGGCGGTCTCGGTCGAGCTGGCGGCGGCCGGCGCCCACGTGGTCGCCACGTCACGCACCGAGTCCAGAGCGCAGGAGACGGCCCGGATGTGCGGCCCGCGGTGTGAGGCGATCCGGTTCGACGTCACCGACGCGGGCGGGCGCCGCGCACTCGTGGACCGGCTCGCCCGCGGCCACGGCCGCCTCGACGTCCTGGTGGCGAACGCGGGCGTCGACCTGAGCCACGAGCCCGGCGTCGCCGAGCTCAGCGACGAGGAGTGGGACACCGTCCTCGAGACGAACCTCTCCAGCGTCTTTCGCCTGGTGCGGGCCGTGCTGCCGCTGATGCGGCCCGGGGCCTCGATCGTGACCGTCGGCTCGGCCGCGTCCCTCGTCGCCCGCGCCGGCGCCGCCGCGTACGTCGCCTCGAAGGGCGGCCTGCTGCAGCTCACGCGGGCGCTCGCCGTCGATCTCGCCCCGCAGGGCATCCGCGCGAACTGCGTCTGCCCCGGCAACATCGAGACGCCGCTCACGGACTCGTTCCTCGCGGCGGCGCCCGATCCCGCTGCGCTGCGGGCGGCGTATGCTGGAGACGCCCCGATGAACCGGCTCGGAACGCCCGCGGAGGTCGCCGCCTGCGTCCGCTTTCTCGCGTCGTCCGACGCGGCGTTCGTGACCGGAGCCGTGCTGGCGGTCGACGGCGGGATGACCGTGATCTGAGCGATGACGACCGAACCGATCAGCGACGAGGAGACCGCGCCGGGCCGCGGCACGCGGCTGGGCCAGAGCTTCATCTTCCGCACGATCGTGCGCAGGATCGTGCTCGGCGTGCTGACGCTCTTCCTGGTCTCGATCGTCATCTTCGCGGCCACCCAGCTCCTGCCCGGCGATGCGGCCCGAGCCGTGCTCGGCCGCGACGCGACCCCGCAGCGGCTGGCGGCGTTCCGGCGCGAGTTCCACCTGAACCAGTCGGCCGCCGCGCAGTACTGGGCCTGGCTCACGGGACTCCTGAAGGGTGATCCGGGCACGTCGCTCGCGAACGGACTGCCGGTGTGGTCGTACGTGCAGCCCCGGATCGTGAACTCGTTCTACCTGCTGGTGGCGGTCGGCCTGGTGGGCGTCCCGCTGTCGCTCGGGCTGGGGATCTGGGCGGCGCTTCGGCGCGACAAGCTCTTCGACCACGCCACCTCGACGATCACGCTCGCCGCCGCGGCGCTGCCCGAGTTCGTGGTCGCGATCGCGCTCATCATCGTGTTCGCGACGGTGGTGTTCCAGGTCCTGCCACCGGTCTCCCTGGTCGCCCCGGGCACCAGCGTGTGGTCGCAGCCCGACGTCCTCGTGCTCCCGGTCGCGACCCTCACGATCGCCGTCGTCCCCTACATCTACCGGATGTCGCGGGGCACGATGATCGAGGTGCTCGAGAGCGAGTACATCGAGATGGCGCGGCTCAAGGGAACGCCCCGGCGCGCCCTGCTCCTGCGCCACGCGCTGCCCGAACGCGCTCGCGCCGACGGTGCAGGCGATCGCGCTCACGTTCGCCTACCTCGCCGGCGGGGTCGTGGTGGTCGAGTACGTGTTCGGCTATCCCGGGATCGGCCAGGGGCTCGTGAACGCGGTCAGCGCGCGCGACCTGCCGACGATCCAGCTGATCGTGCTGCTGCTGGCGGGGTTCTACGTCTTCGTGAACATCGTCGCCGACGTGATCGCCATCATGGTCACCCCGAGGCTGAGAACGGCGTCATGGCGACAGACGTAGCCGCCCCCGGCGACGGGTCGGCCCGGCGCCGCGCGCGCGGCGTGTGGGTGTCGGTGCTCGGCTCCGCTGCCCGCTCGCGGCGGGGGAAGATCGGGCTCGCTCTCGTCATCCCGGTCGTCCTCGTCGCCCTCCTGGGGCCGTATGCGGCACCGAAGTCGCCCACGGCGTTCGTCGGCCTCCCCTTCGCCGGGCCAAGCTCGGAAGCGTGGCTCGGGACGGACGTCGTCGGCCGCGACGTGCTCTCGCGTGTGCTCTACGGCGGCCGCGAGATCCTGGCGCTGGCGGCGCTCGCGACGGCGATCGGCATCACGGTCGGCACCGCCTTCGGCGTGACGGCGGGCTATGTCAGAGGGTTCGTCGACGAGACGATCATGCGCGCCCTCGACGTCGCGCTCGCCTTCCCGCAGATCATCCTGGCGCTGCTCCTCGTGAGCATCGTCGGCCCCAAGCTCTGGCTCGTATGCCTGGCGGTGGCGGCCATCCACGCTCCGCAGGTCGCCCGCGTCGCCCGGGCGGCGACGCTGCGGACGGTCGACCAGGACTACGTCAAGTACGCCGAGGCGTTCGGGATCCCCCGGCGGATCGTGATGATGGGCGAGATCGTCCCGAACATCATCAGCCCGGTGATGGTCGAGACGGGCCTCCGGTTCACGTACTCGATCGCCATCATCGCGTCGCTCAGCTTCCTCGGCTTCGGTCTCCAGCCGCCGGACGCCGACTGGGGCCTGATGGTGAACGAGAACCGGATCGGGATCCAGCAGAACCCATGGCCCGTCGTCGCACCGATCGTCCTGATCGCGGTCCTCACGATCGGCGCGAACATGTTCTCGGACGCCGTCGCCCGTTCGGCGCTCGGGATCGAGGCCCCGATCGCGCCGCCCGGCTCGGAGACCGAGCCGATCGCCGCCGGCGGCCCGGCGGCCGGCGCCAAGGAGGCCGCCGTATGAGCGCCGAGCCGGTGCTGCGCGTCGAGAGCCTCGTGATCGAGGTGGCCGGGAGCGGGGCCCGGGTCGTCGACGACGTCTCGCTGGAGGTCGCGCCGGGGGAGGTGCTCGGTCTGGCCGGGGAGTCGGGATGCGGCAAGACGACCCTCTCGCTCGCGCTGCTCGGGTACACGCGCCGCGGCCTGCGCGTCCGCAGCGGTGCGGTGCGGGTCGACGGCCGCTCGCTGCTCGAGATGGACGAGCACACGCTCGAGCGGGTGCGGGGATCGCTCGTCACCTACGTCCCCCAGGATCCCGGCAGCGCGCTCAACCCGGCGCTTCGGGTGGGCACGCAGCTCGAGGAGGCGCTGGCGTTCCACGGCGCCGGCGGGTCCGCCGAGGAGCGGCGGGTGCGGATCGCGGCAGTGCTCGGAGATGTGCACCTGCCGGCGACGCCGAGACTGCTTCGTTCGTACCCGCACCAGCTCTCAGGCGGCCAGCAGCAGCGGGTGGCGATCGCAATGGCGATCGTCAACCGGCCACGGCTCATCGTCATGGACGAGCCGACGACCGGCCTCGATGTCACGACGCAGGCGCGCGTGCTGCAGACCGTCCAGGAGATCGCAGGCGTCCACGGCGGCGGCGTCGTCTACGTGACCCACGACCTGGCCGTCGCCTCGTCGCTCGCGATCCGCGTCGCCGTGATGTACGCGGGGCGGCTGGCCGAGGTCGGCCCCACCGCCGGCGTGCTCGGCAGCCCGCGCCACCCGTATGTCCGCGGCCTCATGCAGGCGGTGCCGGACATCGACGGGCGGCGGTCGGTCGTCGGGATCCCCGGACAGGCACCCGAGCCGGGCAGGCGCCTCGAGGAGTGCCTGTTCGCGCCGCGCTGCCCCGTCGCGCTCCCGAGCTGCCGGGAGGCGATCCCGGCCGCCGAGACGGTCGGGCCGGGGCACGCGGTCTGGTGCGTCCGCGCCGCCGAGACGGCGGCGGCGCCGGCGGATGACCGCCCGGCGGCCGAGGCGGCGCCGGAGCGCGCCGGAGCGCCGCTGCTCGCGATCGAAGGCCTGGGTGCGTCCTACGCGGGCAGAGGCGTCCTCACGGACGTGTCGCTCGCGATCCCGGAGGGCGCGAGCCTCGCGCTGGTCGGGCAGTCCGGCTCCGGGAAGACGACCCTTGCACGCTGCATCGCCGGCCTGCACACGGAGTACCAGGGCACGATCTCGCTCGCAGGGACGGCCCTGGCGCGGTCGGCCCGTGAGCGGCCTCAGGCCGTCCGGGAGGCGGTCCAGTACGTGTTCCAGAACCCGTACTCCTCGCTCAACCCGCGGCGGCCGATCGAGCAGTCGATCGCACAGCCTCTGCACTATGCGTCGTCGCACCCGAGCCGAGCCGAGATCGCAGCCCGGGTCGACGAGGCGCTCGCAAGCGTGTCGCTGACGGCGGCGGTCAAGGCGCGGTTCCCGCACGAGCTCTCGGGCGGCCAGCGCCAGCGGGTTGCGATCGCCCGGGCCCTGATCGTCGAGCCGCGGCTGCTCGTCTGCGACGAGGTGACCTCGTCGCTCGACGTCTCCGTCCAGGCGGTCATCATCGAGCTCCTCGACGAGCTGCGCCGCGAGCGCGGGTTGAGCCTGCTCTTCGTCACCCACAACCTCGCGCTCGTGCACAGCGTCGCAGACGACATCGCGGTGATCCTCGACGGCCGCGTGGTCGAGCGCGGCCGGGTGGCGGAGGTGCTCGAGGCGCCCGCGAACGAGGAGACCCGCACCCTGGTCGCGAACGTCCCCCGCCTCGCCACCCGGGGCACGAACGGCGCATGACCGCCGCGGCGCTTGGGATCGACCTCGGCCTCACCGGGGTGCGCGCGGCGCTCCTGGGCCTCGACGGAGTCGTGCTGGCGCGCAGCGGGCCGACATCGGGCGCCGACCGGCAGACCGGCCCACGCGACGCCGGCGAGTGGCCCGCCGCAGTCGCACGCGCGACCCGCGGAGCCCTTGGCTCCGCGCCCGGCATCCGCGTCGTCGCGATCGCCGTCGCCGCCGCCGGCCCCCAGCCGATCCTGGTCGACGAGCGGCTGCAGCCGCTCCTGCCGTCCGTCCTCACCGCGCTCGACCGGCGGCCCGACGCCGAGCGGGCGCGGCTCGCGGCCGGGCACGGCCTCGCTCCCGGCGCGCTGATCGACCACGCCGCGCCGACGATGCTGTGGTGGCAGGAGCACGCACCGGAGGCGGTCGCGCGGGCCACGCACGCGCTCGACGCGACCGGGTATCTGGTCGCATGGCTGACGGGCCGGCCGGTCATGGATCGCATCACGCGCGGCGACCACACGCTTCCCGGGCTCGAGCCGCCGGTGCCGATCCCGGACGCCGAGGAGCCGCTCGCGGTTGCAGGGCGCGCTCGCGCCTGCCGCCGCCGCGGCCCTCGGTCTGGACGCCGGCCCGCCGGTCGCGGTGGGGACGTATGACTCGTGGGTCGATCTCGAGAGCATCGGTGGCGCCGCCCGCATCCTTCTCGGCAGCACGATGGTCATGGCGGCGGAAGCGCCGCTCGATCCGGGCGCCGCCGGCGACCTGCGCTCCCTGGTGCTGCCCGGCGGCCGGCCGGCGCTCGCCGGCTGGACATCGGCCGCCGGCTCCACGATCGCCTGGTCGCGGGCGCGGTTCGGCGACGACAGCGTGGCCGCGCTCCCTCCCGGCGCGGGCGGCCTGGTGGCGCTGCCCTATCTCGACGGCGAGCGCACACCGGTGTGGGATCCCGAGGCGCGCGGAGCCGTCGTCGGGCTGACCACACGGACGTCGGCGGCGGAGCTTGCGCGCGCGTTCCTCGACGCGGTGGCGCTCTCGGCCCGCGACATCGCCGAGCGCATGCGCGGCGCTCGGGCAGGCTCCGGAGCGCTGGCGGGTCGCGGGCGGCGGCATCCACGACGGCGCCTGGCTCCAGGCGACGAGCGATGCCCTCGCGGGCGAGCTCGACGTCGTCGACGTCACCGGGGGCGTGGGGGCGGCCGCGTTCGCCCTCCGCGCAACCGGGCACGACACGTCGCTGCCGGTGGGGCGGACGGTCGTCCCACGACCGGCGGCGGCACGGCGCTACGACGAGCTCCTCCCGATCTACCGCGATCTCTCGGCGCGGCTTCGGGGACAGATGGCGGCGCTCGCCGCGCTCGCCGCCTACCAGTGACTGCCGAGCGCGACCGTGATCGCCTCGCCGTTCACGCCGGATGCCTCTTCCGAGGCCAGGAACCGCACGACACCCGCGATCTCGGCCGGGTCGAGCACGCGCTTCGCCGCGTAGCTCGCCGCCCGCTCTGCCCACACCTCTTCCGCCGTCATGCCGCGCCCCCGGCCCTCCTCCTGCGCATCGGCGTCGCCCATCACGGTCCGCACCCACCCCGGCAGGACGGCGTTGCACGTGATGCCGTGCTCGATCGTGTCGGCGGCGACCGAGCGCATGAGGCCGATCAGGCCGTGCTTGGACGCGCAGTAGGCGGACATCGCCGGCGCGCCGACCTCCCCGGCGGTCGAGCTGATCATGACGATGCGCCCCCAGCTCTGGGCGACCATGTCGGCGACGGCCAGCCGTGTGAGCCAGAACGGGGCGTCGAGGTTCACCGCCATCGACTCGCGCCACGTCGCCGTCGTCTGGTCCCAGATGGGCCGCTCGTGGTAGGAGCCGACGCCGGCGTTGTTCACGAGGACGCCGATCGGGCCGAGCAGCCTCCGTGTCTCCGCGACGGCGTGCGCGCACCCCTCCTCGGTCGCGATGGAGACGGCGACGTGCACGCCGCCGATCTCCTCGGCCGCGGCGCGCACCTCGGCCTCGGAGCGCGCCACCACGCTCACGGCCGCGCCCTCCGCCGCCAGCGCGCCGGCGATGGCCCGGCCGATGCCGCGGCCGCCGCCGGTGACGAGGGCCACCCGGCCCGCCAGCGCGCCCGCGCTCACGGCTGCACCAGCGTCCGCTCGAGCATTCCACCGTCCACCGGCAGCGCGATGCCAGTGATCATGCGGGCGGCGTCCGAGAGCAGCCAGAGCACCGCATCGGACACCTCGTCCGGTGTGACGAGCCGCTCGATCAGCTGATCCGGCGCCCAGCGGCTGATCGCCTCGTCGCGGTGCAGGCCGGCGATCTCGACCTGGGCGTCGAACATCGGCGTGTCAACCCAGCCCGGGCAGACGGCGTTCACGCGGATGCCGTCGCCCGCGAGCTCGTTCGCGAGCGTCCGCACGAGGCCGATCACACCGTGCTTGGAGGCGTTGTAGGCCGCGGCGCCCGCATATCCGCGCAGGCCGGAGATCGACGAGACGAGCACCATCGCCCCGCCCTGGGAACGCATCTGCGGGATCGCGGCCTTGGCGGTGTGGAAGACGCCCGTCAGGTTCACGCGGAGCACCTGCGACCACCCGGCCGGGTCGAGCTCCGCCACGGTGGCCACGGGGCCAAGGACGCCCGCGTTGGCGATCATGATCCCGACCGGGCCGAGCCTGCGCTCGATGGCGGCGGCTGCGGTGCGCATCGCCTCCCAGTCCCCCACGTCGAGCGCGGCGGCTGCCGCCTCGCCGCCGGAGGCGCGGATCTCGGCCGCGACTCGCTCGGCGGCGTCGCCGTCGATGTCGAAGCAGGCCACCCGAGCGCCGGCCCGCGCGAGCCGCACGGCGTGTCGCGCACCCATGCCGCTGCCCGCCCCGGTCACCCAGGCGACTCGGCCGGAGAGTCCGTCCGTGGCTGCCACGGCCGCAATCCTACGCGTCCCCGGTGCACCGGCGGCCGGGGACAGTCCCCGGTCCTCCCCACCGCCGGCTCGGTATGGTTGCACCGTGTCCCACGCCGAGGCGCAGAGCTCCCGGCCGGTGTCGGTGGGTGTGATCGGGGCCGGGAACGCGCTCCCGGGGTATCTGGGCGCGCTCGATCGCCTCGGCGGGCGCGGGATGGCGCGGCTCGGGCCAATCTGCGCCCGCAGCCGGTCGCGATGGCGGGAGCTCGAGGCGCGCCGGCCGGGCGTCCGCCTGGTCGCAGATGCCGACGCCGTCCTCGATGCGGACGTCGACGTGATCCTGATCCTGACCCCGCCGGACTCCCACGCCGAGCTGGCCCAGGCGGCCCTCGAGCGCGGCAAGCACGTCGTCTGCGAGAAGCCCCTCGGGCTCGACCCCGGGCGAGCGCGGGCGGTGTGCGAGACGGCGCGCGCAACGGAGCGGCACCTGCTCGTCTCGCCGTTCGTGCAGCTCTCGCCGACGTTCCGGGCGCTCTGGACAGCGCTTCACCGGGGAGCGATCGGCCGTGTCCACTCGGCCCGCGGCCTGTACGGCAACGCAGGCTCGGACTGGGCGCCGTGGTACCACCGCGGCGGGGTCGGCCCGCTCGCCGAGGCGGGCATCTACAACGTGAAGAGCCTGACCGCGCTGCTTGGGCCGGTCGCCGAGGTGCAGGCGGCCGAAACGACCGCCGTCCGGCCGCGGCTGGTCGCGGGGGAGACGATCGCGGAGCCCGACCCCGACGTCCTGCACGTCATCATGCGGCACCGGTCGGGAGCCCTGTCCTCGATCGTCGCGAGCCACGCGATCCACCGCTACCGGCGGACGGCGCTCGAGCTCTACGGCGTCGAGGGCACGGCCAACCTGCTCGGCGACGACTGGGACCCGGCCGGGTTCGAGATCTGGCGGACGGCCTCGGGACGGTGGGAGCAGCACGAGTCGCTCGACCCGACCTGGCACTGGTCGGACGGGCTGCGCGAGGTCGTGGCCGCGATCCGGGCGGGACGCGCTCCGCTCGCCGACGCCGATCACGATCTCCACGTACTCGACGTGGTCACGGCCGCCCACCGCTCGACGTCGGAACGCGTGCCGATCGCGGTCGAGTCGACCTTCGGGCCCCTCGAGCTGACGCTGGAGCTCGATCCCGCCGCGGCCCGGAGCCACGACCACACGCGAGCGCCCGATGAGCAGTAGCAGCCGGGCTGCGGAGATGCGCGCGGCCCGCCTGCACGGCATCCGCGACCTGCGCGTCGAGCGGCTGCCGCGCCCCGAGCCGCGAGCGGGAGAGCTGCTCGTGCAGATCGAGGCCTGCGGCGTCTGCCCGACCGACGTGCGCAAGTACCTGATCGGCCTGGGAGACGGGGGGTATCCGCTCAACCCCGGGCATGAATGGGTCGGCCGCGTCGCACGCGTCGGCGCGG
The DNA here is from genome assembly GCA_963707585.1 of uncultured Actinomycetes bacterium. Taxonomy (GTDB): domain Bacteria; phylum Actinomycetota; class Thermoleophilia; order Gaiellales; family JAICJC01; genus JAICJC01. The sequence continues at coordinate 20,982 of CAVPQP010000001.1, forward strand.
GCGTGGACGGCTGGGTTGCCGGCGACCGCATCTACGGCGACACCTACGCCGGCTACGCCGAATACGCCACGCTGGCCGTGGAGCCCGGCACATGGTCACACGGGCCCCTGCGCGTCGACGACGAGCTCCCGCTCGAGCGGGCCGTGTTCGTCGAGCCGCTCGCCGACTGCATCCACGCCGTCGCCAACCAGGCGCAGGCCGGCGCGGGCGACCACGTGGTCGTCCTCGGCGCCGGGCAGATGGGGCTGCAGCTCGTGGCGGTCGCCCAGGCGGCGGGGGCGAGGGTGCTCGCCGTCGAGCCGCTCGAGGCGAGACGCGAGCTCGCCGTCGAGTTCGGGGCCGACGAGGCTGTGCCGCCCGACGGCTGGGAGCAGCGCGCCCGCGAGTGGTCGGGCGGCGACGGCGTCCGCGCCGTCATCGTCGCGCTCGGGCGGACCGAGCCGGTCGACCCCGGCCTCCGCGCGCTGGCACCCGGGGGCCGACTCGTCCTGTTCGCCGGCTTCGGCGAACGCGGCGTCGCCGCCGTCGACCTGAACGTCGTGCACTACCGTGAGCTCGCGATCGTCGGCAGCGAGTGGGTGGGCACGCCCCCGAACTCGCGCCTCGAGTGCTACCGGCAGGCCCACGACCTGCTGTCATCGGGCCGACTCGAGCTGGAACGGCTCGTGACCCGCCGGTGCACACTGGATACGCTGGTGGAGGCCTTCGCAGACGTGCAGAGCCTCGACGCGCTGAAGATCGTCCTCACCCCCTGACCCCATGCCGCCGCTCTTCGCAGACGCCCCCCGGACGGTGATCGTCGCGATCGACCACCCGCTCTACATGTGGCCGGTGGCCGGACTCGAGGATCGCCACAGCCTGATCGCGGCCGTGGCCGACGCAGGCGCCGACGCGTTCATCGCCTCGTACGGGACGCTGCGGGACTGCGCCGACGTGCTCGCGCAGCGCACGAAGATCATGAAGCTCGACCTCGCCACGGTGTCGGTCGGGACGTATCGCGACAGCGAATTCCGGCCCGCATGGACGCTGGAGGACGCCGTCCGCGTCGGCGCCGACGCTGTCCTCACATATGTCCAGCTCGGCACCGACGGCGAGCTGGACGCGCTGGTCGCAGCGGCCCGTGTCGCCGCCGAGGCGGATCGTGCAGGCCTCGCGTACGTCTGCGAGATCATGCCGGTGCAGAGCGCGCCGTACCCCGATCCGTACGATCCCGCCGCCATCGCGGCGGCGGCACGGACGGCGGCCGAGCTCGGCGCCCATGTCGTCAAGACGTCGATGCCGACGCCGCCGGAGGCGGTCGCGCTGGCGGCCACCTGCGGGCTGCCGGTCGTGATCGCGGGGGGCGATCCGACGCCCGACACGGACGCCCTGGTCGGCCGGGTCGGCATGGCGATCGCCGCCGGCGCAGCGGGCGTCGCGTTCGGCCGCAACGTCTGGGGCAGTCCCGACCCGGCCGCCATGGTGCGCAGCCTGCGGTCGGTCGTGCACGGGGCCGCCAGGCAACCGGAGTAGGTGGGCGCAACAGGGCTCGAACCTGTGACCTTCCGCGCGTGAAGCGGACGCTCTCCCAGCTGAGCTATGCGCCCCGGGACGCGAAGGATACCGCGCCCCGGGGCGCCAGCGGTGCGTGTGCGCCTGACCGGGCGGCGGGCGAGTGTGACCGGGATCGCCTTCGCCGAAACCGGCTGCGCCGCCGGGGCGTAGTCGCCGGGCACTACCCACATGTCCGCAGGCCCGCGGACGCACCCTCACCGTTCAAGGAGACCCAACACATGCTGCACACCCGCCTCTCCAGGACCCTGGCGGCGCTCGGCGCCTGTCTGGCGGCGCTCGCGGGCGCCTCCACCGCCTACGCCTCCGCGCAGGCTGCCCCGGCCCGATCCGCGCCGGCCGGCTACCGGATCCTCTCCAAGCTGTTCCCCGCCGCGGCCGGCGCCGAGTCGGGCGGCACCGTCCGCTGCCCCAAGGGCACCGTCCCCATCGGCGGGAGCGTCTTTGCCGGCTCGTCGCCCGATCTGCGCGTGAACGTCTCGGCATCGCTCCCGTTCGGGCCCGTCTGGGGCGGCACCGTCAAGAACTCGAGCGCCGTCGCGACGACGTTCCGGGTGACGGCGATCTGCGCGGCCCGGCCGCAGGGCTACCGGGTCGTCACGTCGCCCACGGTGGCGAACCCGCCGAACACGCTGTCGCAGGCCACCGCGAAGTGCCCGGTCGGGACGATGCCCCTGTCCGGCGGCGGTGAGACGAGCTCGTCCAGCACCGACGTCAACATGAACAGCACGTTCCCGAGCGGCCGCAGCTGGGTGCTCAAGGAGGACAACTTCGGCACAGCGACGGACTCCACGATCGCCGCGCTCGCGGTCTGCGCCAAGGTGCACGGCTACAAGGTCGTCCAGGGCACGTCCTTCCCCGTCGTCCACGGCTCCGAGGCCGGCAGCTTCGCGGCCTGCCCGAAGCCCACCGTTCCGATCGGGGGCGGCATCATCAACCATGTGAACAGCGTCACCGCCATCTTCGCGGGGTCGTTCCCGAGCGCCAACGAGTGGGACGCGTTCGAGAACAACGCCACCGAGGTCGACATCAGCTCGAGCGCCGTGGCGGTCTGCGCGAGCAGGTAGCCCACGCGTGCCCCGGGACGCCGCTTGCGCCCCGGGGCACGCCGCCGCCCAGTCTGCGGGTAGTGTGGGCGCGTGCGGGTGGTGCCCCTCGCCGCGTCGGAGTTCCGGTCGCTCTTCATGCTCGATCCTGCGGTCGTCTTCCTGAACCACGGCTCGTTCGGCGCCGTGCCGCGGGCCGTGCACGAGCACCAGGACGCGCTGCGCCGGCGCATGGAGGCCGAGCCTGTGCGCTTCCTCGCCCGCGAGCTCGACGACGAGCTCGACGAGGTGCGCCTGTCGGTCGCAGCGCTCGTCGGCGCCGCGGAAACGCCGGCGGCGATCGCGCTGACCGTGAACACGACCACCGCGCTCAATGCCGTCGCCCGCTCGATCGCGCTCGCGCCGGGCGACACCGTGCTTCTGACCGACCACGAGTACGGCGCGGCGCGGCTCCTGTGGGACGAGGTCTGCGCCCGCGCGGGGGCGCACGTCGAGGTCGCGGCCCTGCCGCGCGCCCCGGAGGACGATGACGGGCTCGCCGCGGCGATCCTCGATCGCATCACGCCGCGCACCAAGGTGCTCTTCTGCTCGCACATCACGTCGCTCTCGAGCACCGTGCTGCCGGTCGGCCGGATCTGCGCCGAGGCGCGCCGGCAGGGTGTGACCACGGTGATCGACGGCGCCCACGCTCCAGGGCAGATCGCGCTCGACCTGCCCCGCCTCGGGGCGGACGCCTACGTGGGCAACGGCCACAAGTGGCTGCTCGCGCCGCGCGGGGCGGCGTTCATCCACGCGAGCGCCGCCGCCCGGGAGTGGATCCGCGGGCCGGTGGTGTCGTGGGGATGGACCTGGGAGCGCGACGGCTACCAGGGGCGCTTCGCCTGGCCGGGGACGTTCGACCCGACCGCGCTCCTGTCGGTGCCGGCGGCGATCGCGTTCCGGGAGGAGCACGACTGGTCCGCCGTGATCGCCCGCTGCCGCGCGCTCGCGCAACGGACGCTCACCGCGCTCGAGTCAGACGCGGGCGCCGTGCGCACGGCCGCGGCCTCCCTCCAGCCGCCGCAGATGGTGTCGGCCCACCTGCCGATCGGCTCCGCGCGGGCGCTGCAGGACGAGCTGTGGCGCAACCACCGCATCGAGATCCCGGTGGACACGCTCAACTCCGCGCCGGTCATCCGGCTCTCGGTGCAGGCCTACACGACCGAGGCCGAGTGCGACCTGCTCGTCTCAGCCGTCGCCCGGCACCGCACGCGAGCCTAGCCGGCGGCCGGGGCCGGGAAGAGCCCGGGTCCGGCGGCCGCCAGGACGGCCCAGGCGGCTCCGGCCGCCGCCGGCCAGACGTGGTACTCGCCGTAGCCGCCCGCATCCACGGTGCGGTCGGCCATGAGCGGGGCGTCCCCGGCTTGCGACGTGATCCGCTCGAAGCTGCGCATGCTCGCGTCGAGCGCGTGCGTCGAGGAGCCGACCGCGGCCGCTGCGGCCCGCATCTGGGCCGTGCCCTCGAACCAGAGCACGTCGGGGGTGCCGGAGCCCGCGAACGGGCGGTAGCCGGCGAACGGCCCGGGCGCCGAGTAGGTCTCGTTGTAGGTGGCCGTGACGGAGGAGCGCACGACCGAGCGGCCCGAGACGGCGAACCGCGCGTTCGCGAACGCCACCACCCGGCGGGCGAGTCCGGTCTGGCCGCGGGAGCGGAGGAACATCGCGCCGAGCGTCTGCACGTCGAGGGGCAGCACGGTGTCGCCGACGCCCTCGATCAGGTGGGCGCCGCCGGCCGTGGAGACGAGGCCGCTCGTGATGCCGGCGGCGATGGCGTTCGCGGCGGCCGCGTCGCGGGCGGCGGTCGCGGGGTGCGACGCGCGCAGGTCGCGGCCCAGGCGGGCGAGCAGGGCGTAGGCGAGCAGGTTGTTCTGGGTCGAGACCCACGTCACGTCCGCGCCGCCGCGCACGAGCCCGTCACCGGTGCGGAGCGCGAGCAGCGCCGTGGCCGCACGCCCGGCGACGGTTGCGTAGCGGCTCGAGCCGAAGCGATGGTCGTAGACGGCCGCGGCGAGGCCGACCCAGGCGACCGTGCCGGCGCGCACGACGGCAGAGCTCTCTCCCGTCTGGACGTCGAAGGCGGTCGCGATCGAGCCGTCGCCGCCCTGCAGCGCCGCGAGCTGGTCGAGCAGCACGCCGGCGTGGGCGCGGTCGCCGGCGTCGGTGAACGCGATGGCGGTCACCGCCGAGTCGTACGTCCACGACCAGTTCGCAAGGCGCGCCGCGGACGGATCGCCGGCGGGGATCAGATACGAGCGCACGAGCCGCAGCGGATGGCCGGCGCCGGCGGCCGAGAGGGTCGCCGCTCCGGCGCCGGCCGAGCGCATGTGGACGGCACCGGCGGGCGCGCCGGCCGGGCGGTGCACCGGGCCGATCTGCCCGGCGAGCCAGGCGGTGAGCGGCGCGGTCGTCGCCGGCGTGGCGGCCATCGCGGCGGGGGGAAGCGCGGCGGCGGCGGTGAGGAGGACGACGAGCAGGGCTGGGAGGCGCAGGCGTGTGGGCATGAGGGACTGACTCGACCCACACGGGGGACGCACCTCATCCCCGCTTCGTGGTATTCCCGCCCCGGCCGGTCAGATCGCGACGTCGGTGCCGACGCCGGCCGCCCGCGCGGCGGCGAGCACGAGCGCGGCCGCCGCGGCGTCCTGCGCAGCCACCCCGACGGACTTGTAGAGCGTGATCTGCTCCGGACTCGTGCGCCCGGGCCGCGTGCCCGCCACGAGCTCGCCGAGCTCGGCATGGATGTGGCCGGCGTCGACCGCTCCGTCGCGGATCGCCCAGGCGAGGTCGTTCGACCCGGTCGGGAAGGGCGCGAGCGCCGCCGACCGCGACTCGACGACGACCAGCGACCGCGAGACGACGTCGGCGTCGAGCTCGCGCCCGTCGCCGTTCACACCGACGGAGGTCACGTGCATCCCCGGCTCGAGCCACGCGCCGCGCACGACCGGCTCCGGCGAGTGCGTGCACGCGGCGACGATGTCGGCGCCCGCGATCGCCTCCCGGTATCCCGCCGCCGCGAGCGCCGGGACGCCGAGCTCGGCGCCGAGATCCGCGGCGAGCGCCGCCGCCTTGGCCGGATCGCGCCCCGCCACGCGCAGCTCGCGCAGGGGCCGCACCCGGGCGAGCGCGCGGCCGTGGGCGCGCGCCTGCACCCCCGTGCCGAGCACCGCCAGCACGGCGGCCTCGGCCCGTGCCAGCAGCCGCACCGAGAGCGCAGACGCGGCCGCCGTGCGCTCGGCGGTGATCACCTCGCCGTCCATGACGGCGAGCGGCACGCCCGTGGCGGGGTCGAACACGGCGATCACGGCCACGTGGCTCGGCAGCCCGTGCTCGTGATTGCGCGGGAACTGGCCGACGAGCTTGGCCGCGAGCGCCCCGGCGCCGGGCACGTGTGCGGGCATGGCCAGGAGCGCCCCGCCGACCCCGGGCACGATCGCCGCCGTCCGCGGCGGCACCGACGCCCGGCCGTTCGAGAGCTCCTCCATCGCCGCCGCGACGGCGTCGACGAGACGGTCGCGGTCGAGCGCCGCCTCCACCTCTGAACGCGTCAGGATCAGCACCGGGGCATTGTCGGGGGCGGCCGCGCCGGCGTCAACCGGCCTCCCGGGCGGGGAGGCGGTTCACCCGGAAGGGGTAGCCAGGCGTGCCCCCCACGCGACGATGACACCACCGGCCCCGCCTCGGCCGCCATGACCCGGATCATCGCCCTCACCCTCCTCTGCACCGCCTCGCTCGCCACCGGGGTCGTCGTGGCGTCCCCGTCGCTCGCAAGCGCGTTTCGCAGCCACCATACCCGGGTGCACTACTCGAAGAACCTGTGGAACTACTCCGTGCTCGGGCCGTCGACCACGACGCCGTCGGCGAAGGTGAAGACCGCCGCCGCCCGTGCCGGCCACCCGGCGCACACGCACGCGGCCGCCTGGGCCCCGGCGGCATCGCCGGCGCCGGCCCCGACGACGACCGAGCCGACGACCACGACGGCGTCCCCGCCGCCCGCCACGACCGGCTCGGGATCGGACCATCCGGCGACGGGCCCCGCCCCGAACCCGCCGTTCACGCTGCACACCGTCGATGCCCGCTGCTTCGGCGCGAGGTCCGCGCCGAGCAACTGGCCGTTTGCGCCGACGACGGCGCTGCATCCCCTCCGCGGCAGCTTCGACGAGCCGCGCGACCCGGTGCACATCGGCGTGGACGTCGAGGCGCCGAAGGACCAGGCGCCGGTCTACGCGATGCAGGCCGGCACGGTCGCGGACGTCCACCCCGACCACTTCAACGTCGTCTCCGCCCACGGGCCGAAGGGCAGCTATCTCCAGTACTGGCACGTCAGGCTCGCCGCCGGCATCCACGCCGGCGCCTCCGTGCACCGGCGCGACCTGCTCGGCACGGTGAAGCCGCACATGCTGCACGTGCACATCTCCGAGTACGTCCCCGGCTGCGGATTCGTCGACCCGGCCCGCCCCAGCGGCCCGCTCTCCGACCCGTACAACACCGAGTGGCCGTCGATCGGCCCGCTCACCGCGTGGGTCGCCGGGCCGCGGGCGTTCGTGCCGCTGAACGTGCAGCAGGCGCCGTCCGACCTGCCCGACCCGGCCCGGCCGGTCGCGCTCGACGCGCTCTCGGGCACCGTCGACCTGCGCGCGAACGTCACCGACATGCCCAAGGTGCGGATGCAGCACAACCCGCAGATGGCGCTCGCGCCGGCCGCGATCCGCGCCTACCTCGCCCCGGCCACGAACGTCCGCCGCCACCTGGTCATGCGCACCATCTTCGACGGCTCGAAGCTCCTGCCCGGCGGCTCGCCGCTGTGGCGTGTGTGGGCGTACGGCACCTACCGCCAGAACGGCTGCTACTTCGCCACCGGCGGCACGTGCGGGATGCAGATGGTCTGGCACGTCGGCGGGCCGAGCGGGTTCAACACGAAGGCCGTCCGCAACGGCACCTACAAGTACTGCGTCGAGGCGCTCACGATCGCTGCCGTCGACGGGCGCCGCTGCACCGTGGTCAGGATCGCGAACTAGCTCCGGCCCGCGGCGGCTGAGATCACCCTGATCGAGTGACGGCGGCGCTCGCGGGTTGCGCCATGATCGGCCCCGGATTCCCCGAGGACGAAAGGTGCGGCGGCATCGAGCAGTGGGCTCTAGCTCTCATCGCGGTGGCGCTGCTCGTGGTCGCCGCGATCTCGCGGCGGCTCGACGGGACCCCGGTCACGCCGGCGATCCTGTTCGTCGGGTTCGGTCTGCTCGTCGGTCCGAAGGTGCTGGACGGGTTGGACCTGCCGAGCACCGGGTCGGCCGTGCGGGTGCTGGCCGAGGCGACGCTTGCCCTGGTGCTCTTCGCAGACGCGTCCCGCATCGATCTGGGGCAGCTGCGGCGCGCGGTCGGAATGCCGCTGCGGCTGCTCGGCGTCGGGCTGCCGCTGACGATCCTGCTGGGCGCCGTTGCGGCCGCCGTGCTGTTCGGCCAGCTGACCGCCGAGGAAGCGCTGATCCTCGCGATCGTGCTCGCGCCGACGGACGCAGCCCTCGGCCAGGCGGTCGTCACCGAGCCGTACGTGCCGGAGCGCGTCCGCCAGGGCCTGAACGTCGAGAGCGGGCTCAACGACGGCATCTGCGTGCCGCTGCTGTTCGCGGCCGTTGCGCTGGCCGATGTCGAGTCGCACATCTCCGGCGGCCGCGGTGCGGGCACGCTGCTCCTGGAGGAGATCGGCTACGGCGTGCTGGGCGGTGTCGTGGCGGGCCTCCTGATCGCGGCGATCGACACCCAGGCGGGCCGGCGGGGGCTCATCGCCGAGCCGTGGCGGAAGGTCATCCCCGGGGCGGGAGCCATCCTTGCGTACGGCATCGCCGACGCGCTCGGCGGCTCCGGCTTCATCGCCGCGTTCGTCGCGGGCGCAGCCTTCCACCTGGCGCTCGGGCGCGACCCGGCCGAGCAGAACGAGCTCACCGAGGAGGTCGGCGAGGTGCTGAACGGCGTCACGTTCGTGCTCTTCGGCGCGGTCCTGCTCGGCCCGGCGCTCACCGAGGTGACCTGGCAGCTCGCCGCGTACGCGATCCTGAGCCTGACGCTCGTGCGGATGATCCCGGTGGCGATCGCGATGTGGGGCTCGCACGCCCGCCGGCAGACGCTGGGCTTCGTCGGCTGGTTCGGCCCTCGCGGCCTCGCGTCCATCGTGTTCGCGGTCATCATCGTCGAGGAGTCACGGCTCCCGCACGTGCACGTGATCCTGCTTGCGGTCTACCTCACCGTCGGCCTCTCGGTGCTCGCCCATGGGCTCACCGCCGCGCCGCTGGCCGTCCGCTATGCCCGCTGGTACGGGAGCCACCCGCACGACCGCCGGCCCGCCATGGAGAGCGCTCCTGCAGCGGCGACGCGACCGCGCGGACCGCGGTGGCTCCGGCGCGAGTCGTGAATGGGTGGAGCGAGCGGAGAGGGCGGGATTCGAACCCGCGAACGAGGAAACCCCCGTTACGCGATTTCCAGTCGCGCTCCTTAAGCCAACTCGGACACCTCTCCGGGCGGATGGGAGTATGCCACCCCGCTTGCCGCACGCGCCCGGATTCGGGATAGTAGGCTGGAGAGGGCACGTTCCACCGGCGACGAAACGAGGTATGACCGCATGGCCGATGAACGCTTCGAGACATTGCGAAAGGTTGCGCTGTTCGAAGGGCTTTCCGACCGCGAGCTCGAGGCCGTGGCACATGCCACCAAGGAGCGCCGGTTCGACACGGGCGACACCGTGGTCGTCGAGGGCGAGGGCGGAGTCGGCTTCTTCGTCGTCGCCGACGGCACCGCCCGGGTCGAGGCGCACGGCAAGCGGCTGGGGGCGATCTCGAGCGGCTCCTCGTTCGGCGAGGTCGCGCTGCTCGACGACGTCGGCCGCCGCAGCGCCACGGTCACCGCCGAGTCGCCGCTGCGCGTGTACGGGCTGACGGCGTGGCAGTTCACACCGCTGCTCGAGCAGCACCCCTCGATCGCGGTCAAGATCGCCAAGATGCTCGCCCGCAGGCTGCGCGAGGCTGAGGAGCGCGCGGCGGCGGACGCCTGATACAGTCCGCGCGACCGTGCTAGGCGGGGAGATAGCGGTTCCCTGTACCGGCAATCCGCTCTAGCCGGGCTGAATTCCCGCCCCAGGGGCGGTCGGATTCGGGAGAGGGCCTGCGCAGTTGGTGTCGATCGCCAGGTCCCACGCAACGGAGACTTGCGAACCGCGTCAGGTCCGGAAGGAAGCAGCGCTAAGCAACGTCACCCGGGTGCCGTGGGCGAGCCTGGCAGGAGCCGGCGGCGTGAGCACCGCCCGGGGCCGGCGCTTCGAAGGCGGGTGCACGGTCGCTTCATCCCTCCCCCGGCCCGCCGCGCCCGCGGCGGTCGGGTTCCGCGGCCGGCACCGGTAAGCTGCAGGGACATGTCCGCCCTCTACCGCAAGCACCGCCCGCGCGACTTCGACGAGTTCTCGCCCGGCCAGCCGCACGTGGTGCAGACGCTGCGAAACGCGGTCGAGATGGACCGCGTCGCGCACGCCTACCTGTTCGCCGGCCCGCGCGGGACGGGCAAGACGTCGATGGCGAAGATCCTGGCCAAGGCGCTCAACTGCGAGCGCGGCCCCACCACGACGCCGTGCCTGGAGTGCGAGTCGTGCCGGACGATCCACGACGCAACGTCGATCGACGTGATCGAGCTCGACGCGGCCAGCCACCGCGGCATCGACGACATCCGCGAGATCCGCGACCGCGTCGCCCTCCAGCCCGTGCGCGGGCGGCGCAAGGTGTACATCATCGACGAGGCCCACATGCTGACGAAGGAGGCCTCGAACGCGGTGCTGAAGACGCTCGAGGAGCCGCCCGCCCACGCCGTGTTCGTGCTCTGCACGACCGAGATGGCGGCGATGCTGCCGACGATCCGCAGCCGCTGCCAGCGCTTCGCCTTCGCCCGCCCCGGACTGCCCGAGATCTCCACCGTGCTGCACCGCATCGCCCGCGCGGAGTCGATCGAGATCGAGCCGGCCGCCGTCGCCGCGATCGCCCGCTCGGCGTCGGGGAGCTTCCGCGACGCCGTCTCGGCGCTCGACCAGCTCGCGACCGCCTGCACGGACACGATCACGGTCGCCGACGTCCGCACCCTGCTCGGCACGACCGACGCCGAGGTGCTCTTCCGCACCCTCGACCTGGTGGCCGCGGGCGACGCGGCCGAGTGCCTGCGCCTGGTCGACGCCCAGGCCGACTCCGGCGCCGACCTCGGCATGCTCGTGAGCGACCTGCTCGGCCACCTGCGCCTCCTCTTCCTGCACCAGCAGCTCGGCGAGCTGCCCGCCGACGCCCCGATCACCGACGACGAGCGCGCACGCATCGCCGCGCAGGCCGAGCGGGTCGGCGCCGCGACCGTGCACCGCCTGGTCGACATGCTCCGCGACGTGCTCGAGCAGGTGCGTGAGGGCGCCGACCCGCGCCTGCCGCTCGAGCTCGCGCTGGTGCGCGTCTGCCGGCCCGCCGCCGAGCTCTCGGTCGATGCGCTCGGCCAGCGGGTGGCGGCGCTCGAGGCCCGCATGGGCGGATCGCCGGCCGTCTCGGCGGCGCCCGCGCCGGCACCAACATCCCCGGCGCCGCAGCCGGCGCAGGCCGCGCCGCCGCCCGCCGGCGCCGCAGGCCGCCGCGCCGCCCCCGCAGGCCGCCCCGCCCGCACCCGCAGCCCCGTCCGCGCTCGCGCCCGACCTCGAGCAGCTCACGGCGAGCTGGAGCGAGGCGATCGTGCCCGAGATCGGCCGCCGCTCGATGCCGCTGCAGTCGCTGATGCAGCACGCGAGCCCGCGCGCGCTCGGCGACGGCGAGGTCGTGCTGGCGTTCCCGCGCTCGCACCAGTTCGCGCTCACGACCGCCGACTCGCCGCCCAACCGCGAGGTGCTCGAGTCGGTGCTGGGCCAGGCGGTCGGATCGCCCGTGCGCGTGCGCCTCGAGGTGGCCGCCGCCGAGGCGGAGGCCGACGTGCAGGCGGCGCCCGCGCCGGCCGCCGAGCCGCTCGACGAGAACGACCTGCTGAGTGAGCTCAAGGAGAAGTTCGACGCCCGCGAGATCGAGGAGCGCACGTGACCAAGATCGACCCGCAGAAGATGATGGCCCAGCTGGGCAAGATGCAGGAGCAGATGGCCCAGGCCCAGGAGGAGCTGAAGACCGCCTACGTCGAGCACAGCGCCGGCGGCGGCGCGGTCACCGTCAAGGCGTCGGGCGCGCTCGAGATCGCCGACATCACGATCAAGCCCGAGGCGATCGACCCCGACGACCCCGAGATGCTGCAGGACCTGCTCGTGTCGGCCGTCAACGGCGCCATCGCCGCGGCCCAGCAGCTGCAGCAGCAGAAGATGATGGGCCAGCTCGGCGGTGCGGGCGGTCTGGGCGGGCTCGGCCTCCCCGGCATGTAGGTGTACGCCCCGTCCGTCGACAACCTGATCGTCCAGCTCGCGCGGCTGCCGGGCGTCGGCCGGCGCACCGCGCAGCGGCTCGCGTTCCACATCCTGAAGGCGTCCGAGGCCGACGCCCTGGCGCTCGCCGACGCGATCCGCGAGGTGAAGGAGCGGATCGGCTTCTGCACCGAGTGCGGCAACCTGGCCGAGGAGCCGCTGTGCCCGATCTGCACCGACGCGCGCCGTGACCGGTCGCTGATCTGCGTCGTCGAGGACCCGTCCGATCTCGTCGCCCTCGAGCGGACGCACGAGTACCGCGGCCTCTACCACGTCCTCGGCGGCGCGCTCTCGCCGATCGACGGCGTCGACCCCGAGCACCTGCGCATCGCCGAGCTGGTGGCGCGGGTCGAGCGCGGCGGCGTCGTCGAGGTGCTGCTCGCGACGAACCCGACGATGACCGGCGAGGCGACCGCCGCCTACCTCGCCGACCGGCTGCGCGGACGCACGCGCGTCACCCGCCTTGCGAGCGGACTGCCGGTGGGCGGCGATCTGGAGTACGCCGACGAGGTCACGCTGGGGCGTGCCCTCGCGGGGAGGAGGGAGATGTGAGCGCCGAGCGCGAGCCCGCCGCCGCCGCGGCCGATCCGGCCGCCATGCACATGGTCACGCCCGCGGTCGAGCGCGCCGCCGAGGGCGTGTTCGCCTATGTGCGCGAGCGGCTGCACGCGGAGCCGCGCCCCTTCGCCCTGCCACGCACGCCCGCCGAGATGGCGGCGGCGGCGGGCGAGACGGTGACCGTGGACGGCATCGGCGGCGAGGAGGCCCTGCGCATCTTCGCCGAGACGCTCGCGCCCGCCAGCGTCCCCGTCGAGAACCCGCGCTTCCTGGCCTTCATCCCCACCGCGCCGACGCACGCGTCCAAGCTCTTCGACATCGCGCTCTCGGCGACGCCGATCTACGCCGGCAGCTGGCGCAGCTCGGCCGGATCGGTCTACGCCGAGAACCAGGCGCTGCGGTGGCTCGCCGACCTCGCGGGCATGCCGCAGACCGCCGGCGGCTGCTTCGTCCAGGGCGGCACCGTCGGCAACCTCTCGGCGCTCGTCAGCGCGCGGCACGCCCACCGCGCTGCGCACGGCAGGAGCGGCGCCGAGATGCGGGTGGCGGCGACCGACCAGGCGCACTCGTCGGTCGCCTCGGCGCTCGCGGTCATGGACGCCGGCCTCCTGCCGGTCGAGCCCGACCGGCGCGGGCGGATGACGGGAGCCGCGCTCGAGGCGGCGCTCGCAGCCGACGGCGGCGAGGGCGTGTTCGCCGTGGCCGCCACCGGCGGAACGACCAACGTGGGCGTGATCGACGACCTGGCCGGGATCGCCGACGTCTGCGCCCGCCGCGGCCTGTGGCTGCACGTCGACGCCGCCTACGGGGGCGCGGCGCTCGCGGCGCCGTCCGTGCGGGCGAAGTTCACCGGCATCGAGCGCTGCGACTCGTTCATCGTCGACCCGCACAAGTGGCTGTTCGCGCCGTTCGACAGCTGCGCACTGCTCTACCGCCGGCCCGAGCTCGCGCAGGCCGCCCACAGGCAGCACGCCGGCTACCTCGACGCCGCCCGCGTGGGCGCCGACTGGAACCCGTCCGACTACGCCATCCACCTCACCCGGCGCGCCCGCGGCCTGCCGTTCTGGTTCTCGCTCGCGGCCAACGGCACGCGCGCATACACCGACGCCGTCGAGCGCACGCTGGCCGTGGCGGCGGAGGCCCGGGCCGAGATCGAGCGCCGCGGCTATCTCGAGCTCGCCAACGAGCCCGACCTGACCGTGCTCTGCATCCGCCGCATCGGCTGGTCGGCCGACGACTACCGGCGCTGGAGCGCGCGGCTGATGGAGGACGGGATGGCCGGCGTCACGCCGACCGAGCTCGGCGGCGAGATCATGACCCGCATCTGCGTGCTCAACCCGCTCACGACCGTCGCGGACATCGCCGCCGTCCTGGACTCGATGGCCTGACCGCCGCCGGCTGACCGCCCGCCTTCGCATGCCCGATCCCACGTCCATGCACCGCTACACCGACGAGACCGAGCGGGTCGCCCAGGCCGCGCTCGCCTACGCCCGCGACCGCCTGCGCCTGCACCCGGTTCCGCTCGACGGGCCGCGCACACCGGCCGAGCTCGCCGAGTCGGCGGGGGCGACGATCACCGAGCTCGGGCTGGGCGGCGAGGCGGCGCTGCGGCTCTTCGCCGACGTGCTCGCCACGGCCACCGTCTCGGTCGACAACCCGCGCTACCTGGCGTTCATCCCGAGCGCACCGACCGAGTCGGCGACGCTCTTCGACCTCGTCGTGGCGGCCTCGGCGATCTACGGCGGCAGCTGGCTCGAGGGCGCCGGGGCGATCTACGCCGAGAACCAGGCGCTGCGCTGGGTGGCCGACCTGGCGGGCATGCCGGAGGGCAGCGGCGGGTGCTTCGTCCAGGGCGGCACGATCGGCAACCTCTCGGCGCTCGTCGCCGCGCGGCATGCGTTCGTCGCGGCGCGCGGCCGCCCGCCCGGCCGGCTGCAGCTGGCCGCGACCGACGAGGTGCACTCCTCGATCCGGGCCGCCGCCCACGTGATGGACGTCGACGTGATCGGCGTGCCCACCGACGAGCGCGGGCGCATGACGGGAGCGGCGCTCGAGCGCGCGCTTTCGGCAGAGGCGGGCGACGGACTGTTCGCCGTCGTCGCGACCGCGGGGACGACCAACCTCGGCGTGATCGACGATCTGGCGGGCATCGCCGCGGCGTGCGCGGCCCGCGACGTGTGGTTCCACATCGACGGCGCCTACGGCGGAGCGGCGCTCGTCGCGCCGTCCGTGCGGCCGAAGTTCGCGGGCATCGAGCGCTGCGACTCGTTCATCGTCGACCCGCACAAGTGGCTGTTCGCCCCGTTCGACTGCTGCGCGCTCGTCTACCGCCGGCCCGAGCTCGGGCGGGCCGCGCACACCCAGCACGCCGGCTACCTCGAGCCGCTGCAGGGCGGCGCCGAGTGGAACCCGTCCGACTACGCCATCCACCTCTCCCGGCGCGCCCGCGGCCTGCCGTTCTGGTTCTCGCTGGCGGCGCACGGCACCCAGGCGTATCGCGAGGCGATCGAGCACACGCTGGCGGTTGCCGCCGCCGCGCGCCGCGAGATCGAGGCCCGCCCCTACCTCGAGCTCCTGAACGATCCCGACCTGACGGTGCTCTGCGTGCGCCGGGTCGGCTGGGAGCCCGCCGACTACCGCGCGTGGAGCGCGCGCCTGCTCGGCGAGGGCACGGCCTTCATCACGCCGACCACCGTTCGCGGCGAGATCGTCACGCGGGTCGCGATCGTCAACCCGCGGACCACCCCGGCGGATGTCGCCGCCATCCTGGATACCATGGCGTGATGGCCCAGCCCGAGTCGCAGTCTGCGCCCGGCCGAGTGATCGTCATGAAGTTCGGCGGCACCTCGGTCGCCGACGCCGACAAGATCCGGCGCGTGGCGAGCCGCCTCGTGGCCGCGCACGTGGCCGGGCGCCAGGTCGTCGGGGTCGTCTCGGCGATGGGGCACACGACCGACCAGCTGGTCGAGCTGGCCGAGCAGGTCTCGCCGCGGCCGCACCCGCGCGAGATGGACATGCTGCTCTCGACCGGAGAGCGGATCACCGCCGCGCTCTGCGCGATGGCGATCAACGACCTCGGCCACCACGCCGTCTCGCTGACCGGGTCGCAGGCGGGCATCGTCACCGACACCGTGCACACCAAGGCGAAGATCGTCGAGATCCGGCCGCGGCGGATCTCGGAGGCGCTCGGCCGGGGCGACATCGTGCTCGTCGCCGGCTTCCAGGGCGTCTCGACCGCCTACGACGTGACCACGCTCGGCCGGGGCGGCTCGGACACGACCGCGGTCGCGCTGGCGGCGGCGCTCGACGGCGACTGCGAGATCTACACCGACGTCGACGGCGTCTTCACCGCCGATCCCCGCATCGTCCCCGGGGCGCGCCTGCTGCGCTCGGTCTCGCCGATGGAGATGCTCGAGATGGCCGGCTCGGGCGCCCGCGTGCTGCAGCTGCGCGCGGTCGAGTTCGGCCGCAACCACGATGTCCCGATCCATGTGCGCTCGACGTTCTCCGACGCAGACGGGACGTGGATCCGCGAAGATGCGGGCATGGAGGATGCGATCATCTCGGGGATCACGCACACGACGGACGAGGCGTACGTGACCCTCACCGACGTGCCCGACCACCCCGGAACGGCCGCGAGCATCTTCAACGCCGTCGCCGCCGCGAACATCAACGTGGACACGATCATCCAGAACGCCGTCACGCACGGCGACGCCGACATCACCTTCTCGGTGCCGATGGACGACCTCGGCCTGATGCGGGACACGATCCAGGGGCTCTGCGACGACCTCGGCCTGCACTGGCGCGTCGACGACAGTGCGGCCAAGGTCAGCATGATCGGCGCCGGCATGAAGAGCCACCCGGGCGTCGCCGCGCGCATGTTCCAGGTGCTGGCCGACCGCGGGATCAACGTGCGCATGATCGCCACCTCGCCGATCAAGGTCTCGTGCGTCATCGACGCCACCCGCGTCGGCGAGGCTGTGGCGGCGCTGCACGACGCGTTCCAGGTCGAGCTGCAGGTCGCCGCCGACGGAGCCGTCGGTGTCTAGGCCGCGCGTGGCCGTCGTCGGCGCGACCGGCGCAGTCGGGCCGGTGGTGCTCGAGGTGCTCGCCGAGCGCGGCTTCCCGGCCGCAGAGGTGGTCGCGTTCGCGTCGGCCCGCTCGGCCGGCACGCGCGTGGCGTTCGCCGGCGGCGAGCTCGAGGTGCGCGAGCTGACGGCTGACGCCCTCGCGGGCTTCGACCTCGCGCTGTTCTCCGCCGGCGGCGGCACGTCGCGGACGTTCGCGCCGGAGGCGGTTGCGCGCGGCTGCGTCGTCGTCGACAAGTCGAGCGCGTTTCGCATGGACCCGGCCGTGCCGCTGGTCGTACCCGAGGTGAACCCGGAGGCGGCCGCCGCCCATCGCGGCATCGTCGCCAACCCGAACTGCTCCACGATCCAGCTCGTGGCGGCGCTGAAGCCGCTGCACGACGCGGCCGGGCTCACCCATGTCACCGTGGCGACGTACCAGGCCGTCTCGGGCACGGGCAGCAAGGCGGTCGAGGAGCTGCGCAGCCAGTCGCACATGGTGCTCGCCGGCGAGCCGGCGGCGCCCTCGGTGTACCCGCATCAGATCGCGTTCAACGTCCTCCCCCAGTGCGAGGCGTTCGACGGCGAGAGCACGCTCGAGGAGACGAAGCTCGTCCACGAGACGCACAAGATCCTGGGCGACCCGGAGATCGGGATCAGCACCACGTGCGTGCGCGTGCCCGTCTGGCGCGGCCACTCCGAGGCGGTGTGGATCGAGACGCGCGATCCGCTCGGCGCGGCGCATGCGCGCGAGCTGCTTCGCCGGGCGCCCGGCGTGCGCGTCGTCGACGACCCGGCCGCGGGCGCCTACCCGCTTCCCTCCGCCGCCGCCGGCACGGATGATGTCCTCGTGGGACGCATCCGCGACGACGCCTCGCGCCGCAACGGCCTCAGCCTGTTCGTCGTGGCCGACAACCTGCGCAAGGGCGCCGCCACGAACGGCGTCCAGATCGCCGAGCTCCTCGTCGAGCGCGACCTCGTCCGTGTCCCCGGCCGGGCGGCCGCCTGATGGCGGTGGCGGGACGGGGCAGGCTCTGCCCCGTGTGCCTGCGGGCCGCCGCCGACGGCGTCTGCCGCGAGCACGGGCCCTGGCAGCCGCACCAGCTCGCCACGGCCGACGACCGCCGGACGGCGACGCGCGCGACATGGCAGCCGTTCGAGCCGCATCCTGCACGCCTGCCCGCGCTGCCTGGGCGAGGTGGCCGAGGGCCGGCGCGGGTTCGAGTGCGTCGACCACGCCGACGGCCGTGACGCGCACGGGCCGTTCGAGGTGGACGAGCTGCTCGGCGCCACCGCCCAGCGCGACGCGGCCGGATGCCGCGCCCGCCTTGCCCGCCGCGCCCGCGCCGCGGCCGCGGCCGCAGCGCCCTGCGCTGCCGCTGCCCGATGCCGCCCGCATGTGGCGGCTGGTCGCCGCGGCCACCGTGCTCGCGGCGACGTTCGCCTTCCTGGCCCGCTGAGCGAGCCGCTCAGACGGTGTGATTCGCGATCGGCGTGGTCGTCGGCGCCTTCGTGCCGCCGGCCGGCTCGATCGTGATCGCGATCACGTCGCCGGGCCGCGCATTCTGGCTCAGCGTCAGGTTGACGGTGCCGCCGCCCTTGAAGATGCCCGCCGGGAGCGCCACCTTGCCGCGGATCACCCAGGCCTCGTAGGTCTTGCCCGGGGGTGCGGGCCCGACGCTGGCGAACAGGGTGGCGTTGCCGTCCGGCTTCACGATCACGTTGCCGACGCCGCGCAGGTTGCCGGTCGAGCCGTGGAAGAGCGTGTGCTGCAGGCTCGAGAGATCGCCCTGCAGCGAGACGTTCCAGACAACCAGGCCGACGACGGCGGCCGCCAGCGCGGGCACGGCGACGGCGGCAAAGCGCGGCCACCAGCGGGCGGCGCGCCGCGCCGGCGCGCGCGCGGGAACAGGAGCGGCGGACGGCGCCTCGACGATCGGCTCGACCGACTCGAGCACCCGCCGGCGCAGGTCGGGCGGCGGAGCGACCGCGGGCACCGCGTAGGCGAGCGACGCCGCGATCGCCTCGGCCTCGCGCAGCTGCCGCCGGCAGCGCTCGCACTCGGCCACGTGCAGCGCGACCTGCTCCTCCTCGTCGGAGGTGAGTGCGTGCAGGGCCTGGCCGGAGATCAGCTCGTCGACGTGTTCCACTCGTCCTCCGGGTGCAGGCCGGCAGCAGCGAGCGCGTCGCGGAGCGCGCGCATGGCGGCGAAGGTGCGGCTCTTCACGGTGCCGATCGGGACGGCCAGCCGGTCGGCGAGCTCCGACTGGGAGTAGCCCGCGAAGTAGGCGAGCTCGATCACCTCGCGGTGAGGGTCGGGCAGGCGCGCGAGGGCCGCGCGCACGTTCCCGCGGGCGACGCCGCGCCAGGCCTGCTCGTCGACCGGGGGCTCCCCGGCGGCATGGTCGCCGACGACGTCGAGCGGCTCGGTCCTCCGCCGCTGCTCACGCCGCACCATGTCGACCGCCTTGTGATGAGTCATCGTCATGATCCACGTCGAGGGCTGTCCGCGGCCGGGGTCGAACTGCGTCGCCCCGGTCCAGACGGCCAGAAACACATTCTGGACAACATCCGCGGCCAGCTCGCGGTCGCGCACGATCCTGGCCGCGAGCGAGTACGCGGCCGCACCGTACAGGTCGTACAGCCGTGCGAACGCTTCTCGATCGCCGCGCCCTATCAGGGCGAGCAACCCATGATCCGACAGGTGCTCCACCCGTCCTTCCCTTGGTGTATCGCCGGAGTGCATTCGCCGCAGCCTCGTCCCCGGTTCAGCGTACCGGCGCGGGGGTGGGGCTGAGCAGGGGCGCGAGCCGCTCACGCAGGCGCGCGAGCCGCTGCCGCTCCGGCTCGAGCTCGATCGCGCGCAGGTCGAGTCGCATCAGCTCGATCTTGCCCGCCGAGCGGCGGCCGTGAAACCCGAAGTCGGCCAGGAAGTCGGCCGGGAAGATCGTGCGGTGGCCGAGGAAGCGGGTCGCGAAGTCCTCGCCGGACGGGTACCGGTAGGCGAAGGCCTCGAGGGCGGGGCCGCCCCGGTCGCGGCACTCGCCGATGGCGGCCAGGAAGAGGCTCTGCAGCACCCACGGGCTGTGCGCGTCGGTCAGGTAGGCGCAGGTGACGAGGACGGCGTCGTGGCTGGGCGGCCCGGCCGGGAGCGTCTGCGCGCGCGGAAACTCGCGCGCCGGCCCGTACTGGATCAGGCCGATCACGCCGGTCTCGTCGCGGTAGACCTTGCCCCACGGGCCGAACTCGTCCTCGGCGTCGCGCATCCACCGCTCGCGCTCGCCCGGATCGCGGCCGGGGCGGGTCTGCCACCACATGCACGCACGGCACGGCGCGGGCGCGCTCGACACGGTCGCTCGCGTGAGGTGGTCGACGGCCGTCATCGGCCGGCCGGCGCCACGTCGTCGACGACCACGGCGACCGTCCGCACGTCCAGGTCGACCATCGCGGCGAGGTAGGAGCGCACCGAGCGCTCGACCCCGGCGGCGACGGCGGGGATCGAGGCGCCCCAGGCGGTCACGAGGTGCAGCTCGAGGTCGACGGCGTCGCCCGCCGACGCGACCCGCACGCCCACCCGCTCGGGATCGCCGCGCCGCTCGAGGCGTCCGAGGTGCCCGCCGGTGAGGGCATGCACGCCCGCCACCTCGCGGGCAGCGGCGGCGGCGTAGGCGGCGATCACGGCGTGCGAGATATGCGCCGAGACGCCGGCCGAATGCACTGACTCAGCCGCACCGGCCACCGTCGGATCGGTCATGGACCGAGTATACGGGCGTCCGCCGGGAAACCGTTACCGGATCGCGGCCGCACGGGAGCGCGGCGCTGCTACGTTGAAGGCATGGCCGCACGAGCCCTCAGACTCGGCCTCGCCGGATGCACCGCGGCGCTCGCCTGCGCGCTCGCGGCGCCCGCCGCGCGGGCGCGCGCCGCCGACGCGGGCCGAGCTCGTCGGCCAGCGCCTGGTCGTTGCGATCACCGGGACGCACGCGAACAGGCAGATCCTCGCGCGCATCCGCGCGGGCGAGGTCGGCGGCGTGATCCTGTTCTCGTCGAACATCGTCTCGCCGGCACAGCTCAAGGCGCTCACGTCGGCGCTGCAGGGGGCGGCCACGGCCGCAGGCCGGCCGCGGCTGATCATCGCGACCGACCAGGAGGGCGGCCTCGTCCGGCGCATCCCCTGGGCGCCGCCGAAGCGCTCGGCGCAGGCGCTCGGGCGGCTGCCGGCGTCGATCTCGGCGACGAGCGGAGCCAACTCCGGCGCGGCGCTCGCGGCCGACGGCGTGAACGTCAACCTGGCGCCGGTCGCCGACGTCCCGGCCGGCCCGGCCGACTTCATCGCGAGGCAGCACCGGGCGTTCTCGACCAGCCGGTTCACGGTCGCCCGCGACGCGGCCGCCTTCGCCGGCGGGCTCGAGCATCGGCGGCGTCTGGCCGACCCTCAAGCACTTCCCCGGTCTCGGCCGGGCGACGGTCTCGACCGACGCCGCGCTCGTGCGGATCGGCGCCTCGGCCGCGACGCTCAGGAGGGGCATGCTCCCCTACCAGGTCGCCTTCCGGCAGGGGCTCGACCCGATCGTGATGCTCTCGACCGCGGTCTACCCGGCCCTCGACAGCCGTGCCGCGGCGTGGTCGCGGCCGATCATCCACGGCGAGCTGCGCACCCGGCTCGGCTTCACCGGCGTCACGATCACCGATTCGCTCGATGCCGCCGCCGCCGTGCGCCACCTGACCGACCCCGTCGTCGCGCTGCGAAGCGCACAGGCGGGCGCCGACCTGCTCCTGGTCACCGGCTCGCAGGCCACGAGCGCCGGCGTCTACTCCCGCCTGCTGGCCGCGGCGATCGTCCGGCGCGCTGCCCGGATCACGGCTGGCGGCCTCCTACAACCGCATCCTCGCCCTCAAGAGCCACCTGTAGCCGGTCAGCGCGGGCGCAGGCGCAGCAGGCTCACCTCGGGCCGCGCGAAGAGCCGGAAGGGCACCAGGGTCGTGCCGAGCCCGCGCGAGACGACCACGGTCGTCTCGTCCTCCTCGAACACGCCCTCGTCATAGCGGTAGGCGCGATGCGACAGGCGCACCTTCCCGAACGGCCCGGGCAGGCAGATCTGGCCGCCGTGCAGGTGTCCGCACAGGGTGAGCGCACACGTCCCGGGCGGCATGTCGGCGGGCACCTCGGGGAAGTGCGAGAGCAGGACGCGCAGCGCTCCCGGCCGTGTGAAGAGCTGCTCGGGCGGCCGGTTGCGCCCCTCGGCGAAGAGCCGCGGGTCGACGCCCGCAAGCTCGATCTCGCACCCGCGCCACTCGACCACGGCGGAGCGGTCGCGAAGCAGCGTCACCGGCGCCCGGCCCCAGTCCTCGATCACGATGCCGCGCGAGAAGGGGTCGTGGGTGTCGCCGACGTCGTGGTTTCCGAGCACGACGAAGATGCCGAGCGGCGGGTGCAGGTCCTCGAGGGCGGCGACGACCGCATCCCGCGCGCGCCCGTGGCTCAGGATGTCGCCTGTCACGGCTACCAGGTCGGGCTGCCAGCGCACGCCGAGGGCGGCCGCCTTGCGCATGGCGCGGACGTTCAGCGACGGCGTGCCGGCGTGGAAGTCCGACAGGTGCAGGACGGTCAGTCCGTCGAGCGCAGCCGGGCAGGCCGGGCACGCCGATCTCGAGCTCGCGCCCCTCGACCCACTGGGACTCGTAGAGCCCCCACGCCGCGAGCGCCGCTCCGGCGCTGCCGAGGAGCGCCGCGAGACGACGGCTATTCGCCACGCACGGGCGGGACGTCTCCCTGCATGCGACCGCGGGCGGCGGCGATCCGCTCGCGCAGGACCGAGAGGCGGCCCTCGTCGGCGGAGTGCCCGTTCCCCGAGGCGGCCACCGGGCGCTCGCGATTCAGCGCGATCCGGACGGCGCCGGCGGCCGCGGCGATCGCGGCAAGCAGCAACAGACGACGCATCGCCGCCAGTGTAACCCGATGTCACTCGCACGCGTGCCACAGCCCCCGGCCCGCAACGGCCGCCGACCGCTCGAGCGCCGCGAACAGCGCCGCGTGCGCCGTGTTGGGCGGGAACGGATACGTGCGCGCGTAGCCCTGCCGGACGAGCTCTGCGTTCACGAACAGCGACCGGGCGCCCGCCAGCCAGACGTAGGCGAGGAAGCGCCCGTAGCGGTCGTGCAGCTCGCGGTCGTAGCGCAGCGTGACCCTGCGTCCGGTGACGAGGTGCTTCGTGAAGGCCGAGGCCTCGGGCCCGTAGCAGCCCACCGGGCGGCGCGGGTCGACCGTCTCGGGCGTGTCGATCCCGAGCAGGCGGATGTCCTCGATCCGGCCGCCCGGCCCCTGCACGAGGATCGTGTCGCCGTCGATGGCCCGTACGACGGTCCCGCGGGCAAACGGCGCGGCCGACCCCGGCGCGGTGCGCCACCATGCCACGGCGGCGACCGCGGCCAGGGCCAGCAGGACGACGGCGATGTCTCTCCGGTTCATGGGGCGCCACGCTACCGGCGCCCCCTGTTACGTGTCTGTCACGACGCGGAGCGAGACCGCGCAGATTCTGTTCCGATGCCGCCTCAGCCCGTGATTCGCAGTATGGCGACCGCGGCAGCGAGGCCGAGAAGCGCCGCGTCTCCGATCAGGAATCCGGCGGAATCCCGCACACGAAGCCGGAACGCGAGCGCTCCGGTCATGAGTGCGACGAGGCCGATCGCGGCAGCAGCTCCGAGCGGGGCGCGCGCAAACCCGCCGAGGAGACCGAGGGCGGCCGCCGCCTCGGGAAGGGCGATCCAGCGATAGCGATGCCAGGGAATCCGCAGCTTCTCGGCGGTCTGCACCTGCTGCCTTTGGCGGAGGAGCTTCGCGACAGCGGCGCTCCCAAAGACGAACGCGAGTGCTCCGGAGAGCAGATCGGCGATCAACACCATGGGGGACCTCCCGATTCCTGGATGACGCCGGGCATGGGTGTCCGCGTCGGATTTTCGCTAACGTGGCTGTGCTTCTCTGTCCACAC
This sequence comes from uncultured Actinomycetes bacterium, assembly GCA_963707585.1. GTDB lineage: Bacteria > Actinomycetota > Thermoleophilia > Gaiellales > JAICJC01 > JAICJC01. Next base: position 44,677 of record CAVPQP010000001.1, read on the forward strand.
GTTAGCTTAGCATACTGAGATACTGATTTAGATGAGCAAACCGGGAACGTCCGATGACCACGAGGCCGCGATCCGGCAGCTGCGGCTGAACCTGCGCCACTTCGTGACCGAGCTGCTCGTCTCGAGCTTCGAGGCCACGGAGTCGGTGGGACTGAACTCGACGGACATCGGCTCGCTCTGCCTCCTTCTCCTCCACGGCCCGATGCCGGCGGGGCGGCTCGCCGAGCTGACCGGCCTCACCACCGGTGCGGTCACCGGCGTCGTCGACCGTCTCGAGAAGGCGAGCCTGGCGCGGCGCGAACTCGACGCGGCCGACCGCCGCCGAGTGATCGTGACGGCGGATGCAGAGCGGGTCGAACGCGACCTCTTCCCCCACTTCTCGAGCCTCATGCGGGCGGCATCACCCGAGTTCTACGACCGCTACAGCGCCGCGCAGCTGGCCACGATCAGCGACTTCCTCTCGCGGCTCTCGAGCCGTTGACCCGTCGAAGGGCCGAAACGCTTACGTGGTTGTAAGAACGCCCGGGTTCCAGCCGACCCCATACCTACACTTGGGAGTCCGCCCATGAAGCTCTTGCACATCGCCGACATCCACCTCGATCGCGTGTTTCACCGTGCCGAATCGCGACCCGCGGCCGCCCGCCGACGCGCCGAGCTCCGCGACTCGGTGTCGCGCGCCTTCGTGCTCGGCCGCGAGCGTTCGGTCGACGCGATCTGCATCGCGGGCGACGTCTACGAGCACGACTACGTCAGCGAGGACACGGTCTCCTTCCTGCGCGACAGCTTCGCAGAGGCCGAGGTGCCCGTGCTGATCGCCCCGGGCAACCACGACCCGTACCTGCCGGGATCGGTCTGGCAGCGAACCGAGTGGCCCCGAAACGTGCACGTGTTCACGCAGGACGGCGTCGAGCCGCACGCGCTGGGCGACGACGTCACCGTCTGGGGAGCCGCGTTCACCGCCCGCAACTGCGGCCCGTCGGCCGTCACCCGCTTCCGTGTCCCGGACGCCGCGGGCACGCACGTGCTGCTGATTCACGCGGCGCTGACGGGCGAGCAGTGGGCCGACGAAGCCGACTACCGCCCCGTGACCCGGGCGCAGCTCCGCGCGACCGGCGCCGTCTACGCGATGCTGGGCCACTTCCACGACGGCCGCGGCGACGGCTTCCTGTGCTACCCGGGCAGCCCGGAGCCGCTCGACTGGGGCGAGCGCAGCGGCGCACACGGCGCCTCCATCGTCACGGTGCACGACGGGGCCGTGACCGCCGAGGCGGTGCCGCTCGCCACCCGCCGCTTCGTCGAGCGCACGGTCTCGGTCGCCGGCGCCGCCGGATCGGCACAGGTCGAGGCCGCGCTCTCCGGCGTCGTCGCCGAGGAGGCCGGCGCATCGCTGCGCGCGGTGCTGACGGGCGAGATCGAGCCGGGCTGCGAGATCGATGCGGCCAGCCTGGCCGAGCGCTGCCGTGCAGGGCTCACAGAGCTTGCGATCGTCGACCGCACCGTGCCGGCGTACGACCTCGAGGAGCTCGCGCGTGAGGGATCGGTGCGCGGACGGTTCGTCGCTCGGCTGCTGCGCTCCGCCGACCCGGACGCACGCGAGGCGATCCTCGCCGGCCTGCGCGCGCTCGACGGAAGGCCGGAGGTCATCGGTGCGGGTTGACCGCCTCACCGTCGCCGGATTCGGCAAGCTCGCCGGGCGCGAGGTGCGCTTCGGGCCGGGGCTCACCGTCGTGCACGGGCCCAACGAATCGGGCAAGAGCACGACGCACGCCGCCCTGCGGGCCAGCCTGTTCGGGCTCACGGCGGGTGGCCGGCGCACGCGCGAGGAGACCGCTGCGATCGAGCGCTTCCGGCCCTGGGCCGAGGGCCGCTACGGATCCGTGCTCGAGCTCGCCGGCGACGACGGCAGGCAGCTGCGGCTCGAGTGGGACTTCGACCGGTGCCGGTTCGCCCTGCGCGACGCCGCGACGGGCGCCGATCTGACGCCGGCCCATGGCTCGGGCACCGACCCGCGCGGGCTCGCCCGCGCCATGTACGGCGTCGACCGCGACGTCTACCTGCGCCTGGGCTGCGTCGACCAGGCCGAGCTCGACCGGATCGGCGATCCCGGCTCGGTGCGCCACGCGGTCGAGGCCGTGCTGACCCAGTCCCGCGCCGACGCGTCGGCCGTGACGGCGGTCGAGACGCTCAAGGCGCACCGCTCGCACCTCGTCGGCGTGAACCGGGCGCGGACGAACCCGCTGCCCGCGGCCGAGGCCGAGGCGGCGGCGCTGCGGGCGCGCCTCGACGCCGCCGTCGCCGACCGGGCCCAGGTCGAGGCCGCGGCGGCCGGGCGCGACGACGCCCGGGTGCTGGCCGACGACGCCGCCGTCCGGGTGCACACGCTCGAGTCCGTGCGCGACCACCTCCGGGCCGACGAGCTGCGCCGGCGGCTGGAGATCGCCGAAGGCCTCGCCGAGGCCGCGGCGGGCGCCGAACGCCGGCTCGAGGACGAGCCGCACATCGCCGTGTTCACGCCGGTCGACGCGATGCCGGCGCTGCGCGGCCGCATCGACGACCTCGAAGCAGAGCTCGTGGAGCGCGCCGCGGCGACCGCCGCCGACGCCGAGCTCGCCGTCGCCCTCGGCGACCGCTGCCACGAGCTCGAGGCGCGCGTCGCCGCGTACGAAGCCGATCGCGGGGCCGGTGAACGCGCCGTGGCGGTCGAGGCGGCCGCCGCGTCCGCGCATGCCGATTCGCGACCGCGCACCGCGCTCATGGCGGTGGCGGCCGTGAGCGCCGCGCTCGCGCTCGTGGGCGCCCTCGTCCACCTGCCCCTGCTCGTCGGCGTGGCCGTGATCGTCGCCGTTGCGGCCGGCGCCGCGGCCTTCACCGGCCGGAGGGGCAGCGGTGTGCGCGAGCTCGACCGGCTGTTGCCGGGCGACGGGACGCTGGAGCTGCGCCTGGAGGCCTTCCGCGCCGCGGTCGAGCGCGACCGCGCGCTGCACGTCGTCGAGGGCGAGCTGGCCGGGGTGCGCGTCCAGGCCGCCGACGTGCGTGCCCGTCTGGCCGGCGTCGCCCAGCTCGAGGTCGAGCTCGGCGCTCTCCGCGAGCGCGTCGCCGCGGCGCTCGGCACGTGCGACATCGACGCGTCCGACCTCGGCGAGGGCCTGCGCCGCTACGACCGCGCCGAGGCCGCCGCACGCACCCGCAACGAGGCGACCCTCACGCGCACCCGGGCCACCGAGGAGCTGCGGCGGTTGCTCGGCGACGACTCGCTCGAGGCCGCGCGCACCCGGCTCGCGCAGCTCGAGGGCCGCCTGAACGGCCACGCCGAGCTGGCCGCCGGCCGCGATCCCGACGACGTCGAGCACGACCTCGACCGCGCCCGTGAGGCGCGCGATCGAGCGACCGCCGAGAGCGAGCGGCTGGCGGCGGCCGTCGCGGAGCGGTTGCGGGCGCTCCCCGACGTCGCCGCGCTGCGTGAGCGGCTCGACGCGGCCGACGAGCGCGTCACCCGGCTGCAGCACGTCGACCGCGTGCTGCGCCTGGCCGAGACCGAGCTCGGCGAGGCGGCCGCCGAGACGTACCGCGACTTCGCACCGCTCCTGAACGCCTCGCTCGAGGCGGGCATCGCGCGACTGACCGGCGGCCGCTACGCCCATGCGTTCGTGGACGAGGACCTCCGCATCCGCGTCGAGGCACCGGAGACGGGCGCGGTCGTCGACCTCGACCGGCTGTCGGTCGGTACCCAGAAGCAGGCCTACCTGGTGCAGCGCCTCGAGCTCGTCCGGCTCCTGTGCCCCGGGGCCGAAGCCCTGCCGGTGTTGCTCGACGACCCGTTCGCCCACTTCGACGCCGACCGGCTCGAGCGCACGCTCGCGTGGCTGGCCGAGGCGGCGGCCGAGCGCCAGATCATCGTGTTTGCGACCCAGCGCCGCGTGGCGGATCTCGCGCCGAGCGGCTCCGTCCTGGTCGCCTTGTAGCATCGCGCACCTAGTCCAACGACGGAAGGGGCGCACACATGCGCGCAAGACTGAGGGGCTGGCATCTCGGCGTGATGCTGGTGGCGGCGGTCGGCATCGGGGCGGCTGCGCAGATCGCCTACGCAGCGGTGGCGGGCGTCACGACGACGAGCGGCGGAGCGATCGCGGCCGTCGCCGTGGCCCGCGGCGTCGACGCGACGACGACGAACAGCACGTCGTACATCGCGCTGCCCGGTGCGCGGGTCACGCTCAAGGGTCGCGGCCTGTTGCTGATCCGCTACACGGCGGAGTCGGAATGCTTCGGCGGCAGCGGCTATTGCTCGGTGAGGATCCTGGTCGACGGCGTGGAGGCGAAGCCGAACTCGGGCTTCGACTACGCGTTCGACACCGCCGACGGCGGCTCGTGGGAGGGCAACGCGATGGACCGGTCGATCAAGGTCGGCCGCGGCCTGCACACGATCCAGGTGCAGTACGCCTCGACGAGCAGCAGCACGTCGTTCCGGCTCGACGACTGGAGCCTGACCGTCGAGAGGGCGATCGCCTAGGCGCTGATGATCCGGTTGGGGCGGGGGCTACGCGCTCCGCCCCAACCGCAGCGCGGGCGGAGCGAGGAGCTGCTCGACGTGCAGGGTGGCGAGGCTCAGCACCGGCACGTCGCGGGCGCGCTCGAAGCAGATGTAGCGCGTGCGCCACTCGGGCTGGAACTTGCGGTTGAAGCTGAAGAGGCGGTCGAGCTGGAAGGCGCGATCGAGGCCGACGACGATCTGACGGGCGGCGCGCAGGTGCGCCGGCGAGTCCTCGTCGGCCCGCAGCACGTCGGCGAACACCGAGAAGTTCAGCGAGAGCTCGTCGGCCCCCACTCCACGAGCCCACGCGGTGGCCTCGCAGATCAGGAACTCCATCAGCCCGTTCGGCGTGCCGTCACCGCGCCGCATCGTCGAGAGCGAGTAGCCGCTGCCCGACGGCACCAGGTGCAGGAAGCCGCGCACGCTTCCTGCGGCGTCCAGGGCGAGCGCGAACCGGGCGCGGTCGTGGGCGTAGAGGTCGTCCATCGCCATCGAGAACCCGCGCTCGGCCGCAGATCCGCGCCACTCCCGCGAGACGCGGTCGATGTCGGCCCGCTGCGCCGGCTCGAGCTCGGCCGGCCCGACGACACGCACCTCGTACCCGGCACGGCGCAGGCGCGTCACGGACTGGCGCACCTTGCGGATGCCGCGGCCCTCGAGCGAGAACGTGGCCGGCCGCAGCACGGCCTCGTCGCCGATCGCCACCGCGCGCATGCCGCGCTGCCGGTACAGGTCGAGCCACTCGGCCGACGTGTGCAGGACGACCATCCGCCATCCGCGCTCGTGGCACAGCTCGCCGAAGTCCTCGACGAGGCCGGGGATCTCGGCGGCAACGCCGATCGGGTCGCCCGACACGAGCGCGCAGCCGGCCACCACCCGATAGGCGAGGAAGGCGTTGCCGCCCCGGGAGAACTCGTAGCGGCGGTCGGCGCGCAGGGAGAAGAACGACAGGCTGTCGCGGCCATGGTCGGCGACGAGGCGGTGTGCGCGGGCGCGGTCGGAGTCGGACGGCCCGGCCGGCTCGCGATGCGAGCGCAGCCAGTGGTGGAGCGCCCAGAAGGCGCCGCCGACCATCAGCATCGAGAAGCCGGCGTTGGCGATCCGGTTCGTGTGTTCCCCGCCGAGGAGGGTGAACGCCGTCCACACCGCCCCGGTCGCGGCCACGCCGCCAAGGAGCGGGCGCATGCTGGTCGGGTCGCCGGCGACGTCGAACCGCCCGCGCAGCCCGACGAGCGCCGCCAGCAGCGCGACGCTGCCGATCGCCTGCTCGACGTCGAAGCCTCCGTGTGCGATGTGCGCCACGGCCGCAAACGCCACGAGCGCGATCGCGAGCATCCATGCCCGCCGCTTGCGGCGCGCGAGGCCACCCGAGAGCAGGAGCAGCGCGATGCCGGCGGCGAACGTGATCGAGCGCGTCAGCGAGACGGTGCCCGGGGGCAGCATCGCCTGGAAGAGGTCGTACCGGTCGGTGAGCGTCGGCCGCACGGCGCTGATCACGTCGACGAGGCCGACCACGAGCGCGCCGAGCGCAACCAGCGCCGGCGCTTGCATCCACCCCAGTCGTGCCCAACCCACCATTCCCACCTTACCGGCACGGCGTTGGAGCGACTTTAGGACCCGGCCGCGGGCTCGAGCAACGCCACGGCCGCGGCGGCCGCGCGGCGCACGTCGGCCGAGCTGTCGTCGAGCGCCGCCGTGAGTGCGGGCAGGGCGCGCGTATCGCCGATCTCGCCGAGCGCCGCCGCGGCGAGGGCGCGCTGATCGTCGCGCTCCGCCGCGGCCAGCACGCGGGCGAGGAACGCCACGCCGTCGCGGTCGCGGCGCCTGCCGAGGTCGGCGATCTGCTCGCGCAGGGCGGCGTCGCGCGCCGTTGCGGCGCTGCGGCGCGGCGCGGCCGTCGGTCGCCGCACGAGCGGGTAGTACCCGTCGGTCTTCTCGAGCACGCCGGAGGCGATCAGCCGGTCGAGGTGGTCGAGCACGTCGTGGTCCGTCATGCCGGCGAGGGCGCCGTACGACGGCAGCGCGTCATGGCCGGCGGCCCGAAGCGCCTTGCCCGAGGCGCCGCGCAGGATCTGCGAGAGCCGCGTCCTGCCGACCGATCCGCCCGTGTCGTCGACGGCGGCGAGCACCGCGTCCTCGACGCCGACTCCGGCCGCGAGGCGTGCAGGCCGTGCCGGCTCGCGGGCGACGGTCTCGACGCCCAGCACGGGCGCCCACCCGCAGCGGTCGCAGCAGGGATCCGGCTTGGGTTCGGACGGCCGGTCGCCGAAGTAGCCGAGCAGGGCCTCGCGCCGGCATCCGTCCGCGGTCGCGTAGGCGTCGATCGCCTTCAGCCGGTCCCAGCGCTGCCGCTCGACCCGCTTGCTCGCGATCATCGCGGCGGCCAGGTGGCGGCGCGAGAGGCGGGTGTCGGCGAGCCGGCCGGCGTACGTCCCCATCGGCGCGGGGAAGAGCTCCAGCGCGCCGGCCCGCTCGAGCGCGGCGACCGCCGCGCGCGGCTCTTCGCACGGGAGCGCCCGCTCGGCGGCCCGGAAGACACCGCCCGCATCGGCGCCGCCGGCGAGGGTCGAGTGGACGGCCTCGAGGTCGCCGCCGTCGAGCTTCGCGCGGTTGATGAAGTAGACGATCAGCCCCTTGTCGCGCGGGCTGTAGAGGAGCGTGCACCGGGCCGGCTCGCCGTCGCGGCCGGCGCGCCCGGCCTGCTGGTAGTACTCCTCCGGCGACGCCGGCAGCGCCCAGTGCACCACCGAGCGCACGTCGGCCTTGTCGATGCCCATCCCGAACGCGGTCGTCGCCGCGACGACGTCCAGGTCCCCGGCGAGGAACGCGTCGAGCGTCGCGGTGCGGCGCCCGCCCGCGAGCCCCGCGTGGTAGACCGCCGCCTTGATGCCCCCGGCCACGAGCGCCTCGGCGACCTCCTCGCAGGTGCGCCGGCGGCCGCAGTAGACCACCGCGGGCAGCGCGCCCGGCGCCTGCAGGAGCCGCATGAGCGTCGCCGGCTTGGCGTGGTCGCCCGCGACCGGCACGACCGAGAACGCGAGGTTTGGGCGGTCGAACCCCGTGCGCGGCATGACGGGGTCGCGCAGGCGCAGCGCGGCGACGATGTCCTTGCTGACCCGGCCCGTCGCCGTCGCTGTGAGCGCGATCGTCGGCGGCGATCCGAGCCGCTCGCGCACGTCGGCCAGCCGCAGGTAGTCGGGGCGGAAGTCGTGTCCCCACTCCGACAGGCAGTGGGCCTCGTCGACCGCCAGGCGGGCCACGCCGACGGCGCCGATCGCGTCCAGGAAGCGCCGGCTCGAGAACCGCTCCGGAGCGACGTAGACGAGCCGGGCCTCGCCGTCGCCGATCCGGCGCAGCGCCGCCTCGACCGCCTCGGGCGACATGCTGGACGTCAGCATCTCGACGCCCTCGAGGCCGCGGTTTCGCAGCGCGGCGTACTGATCCTCCATGAGCGCGATCAGCGGCGAGACGACGAGCGTGACGCCGTCTGAGAGGAGCGCGGGCAGCTGGTAGCAGAGCGACTTGCCCGAGCCGGTCGGCATCACCGCGAGCACGTCGCGCCCGGCGATCACCGCGTCGACGGCCTCGCGCTGGCCCGGCCGGAACTCGGAGAACCCGAACAGCTGCCGCAGCCCGGCAGCGGCGTCGATCGGTGGGGACGCCGAGCTCACCCGGTGCCTCGCACCGCCGGCTCCGCGGCGCCCTCCTGCGACCGCTCGGCCACGTCGGCGGCCGATCGCGACCGCGCCCGTCCGGGGGCATCCACGTCGCGGCGCAGCCACAGGCAGGCGACGACGCCGACGGCGCTCACGGCGGCGACCGCCAGATACGTCAGCCGCACGGCGTGGACGACGGCCGGCACGTGTGCGCCCGCGTGCTCGGCCGCCGCGATCTGGTGCGCGGTCAGCGTCGCCGCAAACACGATCCCGGCCACCGCGGCGCCCGTGCCGGATCCCACCTGCCGGGTCAGCGGGATGCTCGAGGTCGAGCGGCCCTCGCGGCCCTCGCTGCCGTCGGCGAGCACCGCCGCGAAGAGCGCGGGGCTGGCGATGCCCATCCCGAGACCCGGACACGGCGTAGGCGATCACCGGCACCGCCGCCCCGCCGGCCGGGATCGCCATCACGAGCGTCGCGGCGAACGTCATCGCCGTACCGAGCAGGATCTGGTTGCGCGGCCGCGACTCGACCCGGGCCGCGCCCATCGAGCCGGCCGTCCAGCCGAGCGTGCACAGGAGCAGCGCCACCCCGACGAGGCGCACGCCCGACAGCGTGTAGCCCGGCAGGTCGATGCCGTGGGTGAACCCGACCTGCAGCTGCAGCGGCAGGTACGTCTCGGCGCCGAGGAAGGCGACGCCGGCGCCGAACGCGGCCACGTTGGCCGCGATCGAGTTGGCGGTGTGGGTGAACACGGGCGCGGGCGTGCGGCGCTCGTACCACACGAAGAGCGCGGCCGGCACCGCGACCAGCGGCAGCAGGAGGGCGGGCGGCAGCCAGTGCCGGGTGGCGGCCAGGAGCACCGCCACGATCGCGCCGAGGAGCACCGGCCCGACCAGGTTGAGCGGCTGGCCGCGGTCGGCCGGCGTCGGGCGCGGCCGGCCGCGCAGCGCGAGCGCGCCGGCCCAGGCGACGATCGCGATCATCGGCAGGTTGATCCAGAACACCCACCGCCACCCGACCGTCGCCGTGAGCACGGCTCCGAGCAACGGCCCGACCAGCGCCGAGACGCCCCACATCGCCGCGTTGATGCCGAACGCCCGCGGCCGCAGCGCGTCGGGGATCGAGACCGCGAAGAGGCCGAGCGGCACGGCGAACATGAACCCGGCCCCGAAGCCGAGGATCAGGCGCGAGACAGGGCGACGACCGGCATCGTCGGCGCGAGGCCGCCGATGACGTTTGCGATCGCGAACAGGCCGCATGCGAAGGCGAAGCTGCGCGCCGACGCCCTCGCGGTCGATCACGGCACCGGCCACGGGGAACGTCATCGCCACCGCGACGGTGTAGGCGCCGACCGTGACCGCGATCAGCCCGACCCCGCCGATGTCCTGCGCCGCCGTCGGCAGCGCGGTGGTCACCATCAGCGCGTCCAGCGACCCCAGGAAGGTCGCCCCCAGCGCCGCAACCATCAGCGCTCCGTGGTTGCGGAACAGCGCCGCGTAGCTTGGCGTCACATTACTGCGCGTAGATCTTGTCGGTGGCCGGGTGCGTCTTCGTGACGTGCCGCTTGAACATGAGCTCGTCGTAGGTGAGCCCGGCCGCCGCGCCCACGAGCTGGGCCAGGTGGAAGATCGGCATGCCGAAGTCCATGTCGGCCTCCCGCGAGGCCTTGCCCTGCCACGCGTCGAGCGACAGGTGGCACAGCGGGCACGGCGTCACCATCGCGTCGGCGCCGGCCTCCTTGGCCTCGGCCAGCGGCTGGATCAGCTCGCCCAGGGCGACCTCCTCGCGTGCGAGCACGATCGGGAAGCCGCAGCACTTGATCTTCGACGGGTAGTCGACCGGCTCGGCGCCGCAGGCCTCGATGATCCGCTCGAGCGACTGGGGCCGGTCGGGATCCTCGAAGCCGAGCAGCTTGGACGGCCGCAGGATCTGGCAGCCGTAGAACGGCGCGATGCGCACGCCGTCGAGCGGCTTCTCGGCGATCTGCTTCAGCCGCTCGTAGCCCTCGCCCTCGGCGATCTCCCACAGCAGGTGGCGCACCTCGATGCCGCCGGCGTAGGGCGCGGCGCCGACGTCGCGCAGGTTGTGGTTGACGCGCTCGAGCAGCTCGGGGTCGGCCTTCAGCTTGATGTCGGCCTGGCGCAGGTTGAGCGTGCACACGTTGCAGATCGTGAGCAGCGTGTCCTGCCCGAGCTGCTCGGCCTGCCCGAGGATGCGGGCGTTCAGGTGCAGGTAGTACTCGGGCCGGGCCTCGTGCACGTCGCCGGCGCCGCAGCAGGTGAAGCCGGGGATGTCGATGAGCTCCATCCCGAGCTTCGCGCAGATCGCGCGGGTCGAGGTGTCGAGCTCCTTCTGGGACAGGCTCGCCAGGCAGCCCGGGTAGTACGCGTAGCTGGACTTCACGACCCGGCCTCCTCGCGGTCGACGGAGACTCCGGCGCGCTTCTGGTCGCGCAGCTCCGCCTCCTGCGTCTTCAGCAGCTTGTGCAGCTTGCGCACCTCGTCGAGCTTCTTCGCGCGGTGCGGCTTGCAGCGGATTCGGCACCTTGCCGGCCTTCGCCATCTGCATGGCGAACTTGATGTCCATCGCCTTCATCGGGTCGGTGTACGGCACGAGCGCCGTCTCGAGCAGGTAGCCGGTCGTGCGCGTCGAGAAGTCGAACACCTGGGCGTGGCGCGCGCCCTTGTCCGAGAGCATGCCCTCGGAGTAGATCTCGGCGCCGATCTTGGCGATCGCGTCGCGCGGGTCGACGCCCTTGGGGCAGCGCTCGTTGCAGAAGTAGCAGCGGGTGCAGTCCCACACGCCGTGGGGGCCGTTGTAGAGCTCGAGCCGGCCCTTGCGGTCGCGGTCGCGCACGTCGCCGACGAACTTGGCGCCCTTGGCGAGCGCGGCCGGGCCGAGGAAGTCGGGATCGGCCTCCATCGAGTTGCACTCCGAGACGCAGCAGCCGCACTGGATGCAGAGCGCCTCCTTGATGATCCGGTCGAGCTCCTCCTGCTGCACCCGCCACTCCTTGACGGGCGGATGGTCGTCCTCCTCGAGCCACGGCTTCACGGCCTTGAACTTGTCCCAGAACGGCTCCATGTCGACGACCAGGTCCTTGACGACCGGCAGGTTGCCCATCGGCGAGATCACCGGCACGCGGCCGGCCTCGACCAGCGGCGCCATCGGCGTCTTGCAGGCCAGCACGGCGCCGCCGTCCATGCGCATGCCGCACGACCCGCAGACGGCCATGCGGCAGCTCTTGCGGTAGCTGAGCGAGCCGTCGACGGTGTCCTTGATCACGTCGAGCACGTCGAGCAGCGTGGCGGTCTCCGGCGCCTCGACCGTGTAGGAGTGCAGGCCGCCCTCCTCGGACTCCGGGTTCCAGCGCTCGATCTTTACGGTGAACTGCATGCGGCCTCTTCGTCTAGTAGGTGCGCACCGCGGGCTGGTGCTCGGTGATCGTGACCGCCTTGTAGCCGAGGGCCACGTCGCCGTCGTCGTACGACGTCAGCGTGTGCTTGAGCCAGTTCTCGTCGTCGCGCTCGGGGTAGTCGAGGCGGCTGTGCGCGCCGCGGCTCTCGGTGCGGGCGACGGCGCCCGTGACCAGGCAGTCGGCCATCTCGAGCATCGAGCCGAGCTCGATCGCGTCGATCAGGTCGGAGTTGAACGTGCGTGACTTGTCCTGGATGACGACGCCCAGGCCGCCGTCGTAGCGCTCGCGCAGCGCGGCGACGTCGGCCTTGCACCGGTCGAGCTTCTCGGCCGTGCGGAAGATGCCGGCGTTCTCGTACATCGTCTCGGCCAGCTCGTCGCGCAGCACGTGCGGGCGCACGCCGTCGAAGTTGTAGAGCAGCTGGCGGATGCGGCGCTCGGCGACGCGCACGGCCGACGGCGAGAACACGGCGTGGGCGCCGTTCGACCGCACGTCCTGGGCGGCGGCGGCGCCGGAGCGGCGGCCGAAGACGACCGTCTCGAGCAGCGAGTTGCCGCCGAGCCGGTTGGCGCCGTGCACCGAGACGCAGGCGCACTCGCCGGCGGCGTACAGGCCGGGCATGACGGTGCGGCCCCACATGTCGGTGTCGATGCCGCCCATGTGGTAGTGGCTGCCGGGCCGCACCGGGATCGGCTCCTCGATCGGGTCGACGCCGGCGTAGTCCATCGCGAGCTCGCGCGAGCCGTGCAGCACGGTCATGATCTTGCGCGCGCCCAGGTGGGTGAGGTCGAGCAGCACGCACCCGTCGACGCCGCGGCCCTCGTCGATCTCGGTCTGCTCGGAGCGCGAGACGACGTCGCGGCTGGCCAGCTCGCCCGCGTTCGGCGCGTAGTTGAACATGAACCGGTCGCCCTCGGCGTTGCGCAGGTACCCGCCCTCGCCGCGGCAGCCCTCGGTGATGAGGACGCCGTTGGCCTTGAGGGTCGTCGGGTGGAACTGCATGAACTCCATGTCCTTCAGCGGCACGCCGGCGCGCCAGGCCATCGACATGCCGTCGCCCGTGCAGGCGTAGGCGTTCGTCGTGCCGCGGTAGATGCGGCCGAGGCCGCCGGTGGCCATGATCACGGCGCCCGCCTCGACGCCCTGCACGCCGCCGTGCATGAGATCCCACGCGGTCAGGCCGACGCAGCGGTCGCCGTCGGTGACGAGGTCGAGCGCGAACCACTCCTCGTACACGGTCACGCCGCTCTTCACGAGCTGCTCGTAGAGGACGTGCAGCAGCACGTGGCCGGTGATGTCGGCCGCGTAGGCGGTGCGCGGCGCGCCGCCGGCGCCGAAGGGGCGCTGGGCGATGCGGCCGTCGTCCATGCGCGAGAACACGGCGCCCATGTGCTCGAGCTCGTAGATGTCGCCCGGGCCCTCGGCGCACATCACCGCGATCGCGTCCTGGTCGCCGAGGTAGTCGGAGCCCTTGACCGTGAAGAACGTGTGGTTCTCGGGGCTGTCCTCGCCGGCGTTGCCGAGCGCCGCGTTGATGCCGCCCTCGGCGGCGCCGGAATGGCTGCGCGTGGGGTGAAGCTTCGAGACGACGCCGACGTCGGCGCCGTACCGGGATGCCTCGATGGCGGCGCGCATGCCCGCGAGGCCCGCTCCCACCACCACCACGTCGTGTCTGACCATCAGGCCTCCGGAGTACGGCTCGAGCTTCGATCGACAACCTGCAGCCTACCAAGCCACCTGACGGGTGGGCGCACCGCTGCACGGCCGCCGGCGCGACTTTGTGACATCGACTCCGCGCATTCCAATCCGGAGAAATTGCAGTAAACTTGGGCGTGGCCGCGGACCGACCGCGGCCTATTTGTAACGTTGGGAGGAGACGTGGCAAAGACGGCCTTTGCGATGCCGGCGGCGCGCCGGGTACTGCGCGACGCTTCGCAGCGCGAGCTGCACGAGTCGGCCAAGGGCATGCCCACCGCGCGGCCGACCAACTACGGCGCCGTGAACGTGCAGACGACGGTGCTCTCGCGCTCGACGCGCAGCACCTTCATCGTCGCCGACGACCCCGAGAGCTATCCGCACCAGGCGATCGACCGCGACGAGTGGGATCGCGTCTCGGCGCTCCAGGACGCCTACATCGCCGACCAGGAGATGATCCAGGTCGACGGCTTCATCGGCAACGACCCCGACCATCGCGTCGCCGCCCGCCTCTTCATCGAGGCCGCGAACGCCAACATCGCCGGCATGCAGGACGCGCTCTACTTCCACCACCCCGAGGCGGGGCTCGAGCCCGAGCTGGTCGTGATCTACACGCCCAACCTGGCCATGCCCGGCTACCCGGACGACCGCCTGATCGCCGTCGACCTCGACCGGCTCGTCACCCGCGTCTTCCACTCCGACTACTTCGGGGAGTCGAAGAAGGGCGGCCTGCGGATGTGGAACAAGCTCGTCTACGAGCGCGGCGGGCTCGGCCTGCACGCCGGCTGCAAGGTGATCCCGACCCCGCGCGGCGACCGCGTCGGGCTGACCGTGGGCCTCTCGGGCACCGGCAAGACGACGACCACGTTCACGCGCCAGAACGGCTCGCTGCCCGTGCAGGACGACTTCGTCGCCTGGTGGCCGGACGGCAGCGTCTCGGCCACCGAGGCCGGCTGCTTCGCCAAGACGTACGCGCTCAACCCGAAGGACGAGCCGATCATCCACGGCGCGGTCACGCGCCCCGGCGCCTACCTCGAGAACGTGAGCATGTCCGCCGACGGCGAGGTCGACTTCTACGACCAGAACTACACGAAGAACGGGCGGGCGGTGTTCTCGTTCTCGGACATCGAGGCGGCCGACGCGGCGGACATCGACCCGGGCCGACTTCCTGCTCGTCCTGAACCGCAACGAGAACGTGATCCCGGCGGTCGCCAAGCTCGAGGGCCCGCAGGCCGCGGCGTTCTTCATGCTCGGCGAGACGACGGGCACCTCGGCCGGCGGCAAGGACGAGGAGGGCAAGTTCCTGCGCGTCCCCGGCACGAACCCGTTCTTCCCGATGCGCCACGACCTGCAGGGCAACCGCTTCCTCGAGCTCCTGGCGGCAAACCCGATCGAGGTCTACCTGCTGAACACCGGCTCGGTCGGCGGCCCCGCGGGCGACGAGCGCTCGCGCAAGGTGCGCATCCCGCACTCGTCGGCCATCGTCAAGGGCATCGCCGAGGGCACGATCGAGTGGGAGGCCGACCCCGACTTCGGCTACAAGGTCGCGGCCCGGGTGCCGGGCATCGACGCGGACGACCTGCCGATCCTGCAGCCGCGGCTGCTCTACGCCGAGCAGGGCCGCTCGGACGAGTACGCGCGCTGGGTGGCGCGGCTCAAGTCGGAGCGGGCCGAGTTCCTGTCGAAGTACCCGAGCCTCAGCCACGCGATCATCGAGTCGGTCGGCTAGAACTCCGGCCCGTGGCCGGCGATCCGTCAGTCAAGCTCGCGGTGCAGCGCACCGCCCGCGCCCTCGAGGCAGCGGTGAACGCCGGCACGGCCGACCCGGCGGCCGGGCGGCTGTCGCCCGACTTCGCCGAGCGCGACGACGAGCTGCGGCCGCTGCTCGCGCGCACCGAACGGGCCGAGCTGATCGGCACGGTCGCCAACCGCACGCTGCTCCACCTGCACCTGGGCGACGGCGACACCCGCGTCGTCGAGCTGCTGTGGCGCGAGCACGGCGACCGCTGGCTGGTCGAGGACGCGCGGGTGTTCTCGCTGCTGCCGGGCGAGTAGTCCCTCGACCACCGATGAGATCCAGCCTCGCGAACGGTCTTAGAGGAAAATCGCGTCCACCGGGGTATCTTTACAAGCCATGCCAGCATCGAACCGACCACGCGCAGTCTGGACCGGCGCCATCTCCTTCGGCCTCGTGAACGCCCCCGTGCGCATGTACACGGCCATCAGCGAGAAGGATCTGCGCTTCAACCAGCTGCACGAGACCGACGGCGGCCGGATCGGCTACGTCAAGGTGTGCAAGGTGGACAACGAGCCCGTGCCGGCCGACGAGATCGTCAAGGGCTACGAGGTCAGCAAGGGCGAGTACGTCCAGATGAGCGACGAGGACTTCCAGGCGGCGCGCGGCGAGGTGCACCGCGGGATCACGATCCACGACTTCGTCCCCGCCGACCAGATCGACCCGATCTACTTCGAGCGCACGTACTTCCTCGGCCCCGAGGAGGGCCCGGGCGAGGCGATCTACGCCCTGCTCGTCGAGGCGATGCAGCGCTCGGGCCTCTCGGCCATCGCGACCTACGTGCACCACGACCGCGAGAACCTGGCCTGCCTGCGTGTCCGCGACGGCATCATCACGCTCGAGAAGATGTTCTTCGACGACGAGGTGCGCTCGATCGACGGCATCGTGCCGTCCGAGGCCAAGGTCGACGCAAAGCAGCTGAAGATGGCCGAGGACCTGATCAGCGCCTACACGTCGGACTTCGAGCCGGAGCGCTACCAGGACACCTACCGCGAGCGCCTGCTCGCGATCGTCGAGCAGAAGCGCCAGGGCAAGACGACCACCGCACCCGAGCCGGAGGCCGCACCGGCCGCACCTGACCTCCTGGCCGCGCTCACCGCCTCGCTCGACGTCGCCCGCAAGGAGCGCGAGGATCGCCAGGCGGGGGCGAAGAAGAAGAAGGCGCCCGCCGCCCGGTCACGCGCGAAGCCCGCCGCCGCCGCGGGCGGCCGCCGCAAGACCGCCTGACGCTCGAGCTGCGCCGGAGGGCCGCCCCGTGCGGGGCGGCCCTCCGAGTGGGCTTCGCTGTTAGGCCGCGCTCGGCTCGCGCCTGCGGGCGACGGCGACCACGAGGGCGATCGCCACGGCATAGGCAGCCGCGGCGACGAGCGCGCCGACCGCCGCAGCCGACCAGCTGAAGCCGTCGCCCGCCGACGTGAGGCTGTGCGCCGCGGGCGCGGCCACGTGCAGCTGCCCGACCGGCGTGCCGGGCCGCAGGAACGGCAGATTCGGCGGGACGTTCACCGCCGGCGCCGCCGGCGGGGCGATCGGCGCGGTCATGCCCGCGTTCAGGTTCTGCGGGCCGTGCGCGAGCGCCGGGGCGACGCCCAGGGTCGCGGTCGCCGCGAGCGTTCCAACCCAGGTCGCGACTTTCAGCGTACGGGATGTCATGGTGTCCTTCCGTCGGTTTCGGTGCGACCGGCTCCCTGCCGGCCGCGGGGTACGCATCCACCCTCGTCGCGGCGGGGGCGCGCTCGCGTGCGGGTGACCCCCGCGCTCGCATACCGTCTGCGGGGGCTCGCGTACGGGGGTGCCGAGGACGCGTCCTACACTGGGCGGGTGCTGGTCGGCAGGGAGGCGGAGCGTGCGCGGCTGCGCACGTTGCTCGGCGATGCCCGCGAGGGCCGCAGCGCCGTGCTCGTCGTCTCGGGCGAGCCCGGCGTCGGCAAGACGGCCCTCCTGGACGAGGCGGCCGCGGGCGCGGACGGGATGCGGGTCGTGCGCGCGGTCGGGATCGAGTCGGAGACGACGATGCCGTTCGGGGCGCTCTTCGACGTCTGCCGGCCCTTCCTGGGCGCGATCGGCGAGCTCCCCGACCGCCAGCGCGAAGCCCTGGAGGGCGCATTGGCGATGGGCCCGGCCGCCGAGGGCGACCGCTTCGCGATCGGCGCCGCAACGCTGAGCCTGCTCGCGGCCGACGCCCGCGACGCGCCGCTGCTGCTCATGATCGACGACGCCCAGTGGCTCGACAGCGCGTCGGCGGCCTCCCTTGCGTTCGCGCTGCGGCGGCTCGAGGCCGACGCTGTCGCGGTCCTCATCGGTCTGCGCACCGGCCAGCCGGGCGGCTTCGACGCGACCGGCTATCCCGTGCTCGAGCTCGGCCGCCTGAGCCGGGCCGACGCGGTCGCCCTCGCGCGCTCGCACCGGCCCGTGACATCCAGGCAGGCCGAGCGGATCGCACGCGCGAGCGGCGGCAACCCGCTGGCCGTCCTCGAGCTGGTCGGCTCCGAGACCAGCGGCGTCGACGGCCTCGTGCCCATCCCGGCGCACATCGAGCACACGTTCGCGACCCGTGCCGAGCACCTACCCGGGCCGACGCAGGACGCGCTCCTGGTCGCCGCCGTCGACGACCTCGGCCTGCTCGACGTGCTCGACCGGGCGACGTCGCTCGCCGCGCTCGGCCCGGCCGAGGATGCGGGGCTCGTGCGGATCGCCCAGGCGCGGCTCGAGTTCCGCCATCCGCTGGTGCGCTCGGCGATCTACCAGCGCGCGTCGCCGACCGAGCGCCGGGCCGCACACGCGGCGCTTGCGGCCGCGCTCCCCGCCGAGCAGACGACGCGGCGCGTGTGGCACCGGGCCGCGGCGCTCGTCGGGCCCGACGCCGGCGCCGCGGATGCGCTCGAGGCCGTGGCCACCGACGCGGAGGACCGGCACGGCGCAGCGGCCGCTGCCGCCGCATGGGTGCGCGCGGCCGAGCTGACGCCCGACGCGGGCGCGCGCGCCCGGCGGCTGCTGCGGGCAAGCGCGACGGCCTGGGAGGCCGGCGCGAGCGACGCCGCCCACGACGCTGCGGACGCCGCCCTGGCGGCGTGCCGCGACCCGTTGCTGCACGCCGACATCGTCCGCGTCCGCGCCCGCATCGCCTCGCAGGCGGCCGGGGTTGCGCAGGACGTCGCGGGGATGCTGCGCGCCGAGGCCGAGGCCGTTGCGCCGCTCGACTCCGTGCGCGCCGGCTACCTGCTCGCCGACGCCGTGGTGGCGTTCTGGCCGGCCTGGGACACCGACCCTCGCGTGGAGGTCGCCCGCGCCGCGCGGGCCGCGGCCGCCGCAAGCGACGACCCGCTGTTCGACTTCGTGCTCGCCTCGGAGCTCGCACGTCATGGCGCGTTCGCTGAGGCGGTGCCGCTCCTCGAGCGCGCCGAGCGCGCGATCGTCGCCGATCCCGCTCGCCGCGCCGACCCGCGCGCGCTCCTGCGCGCGGCCGACTGCGCCTGGTGGCAGAGCCGGCTGCGACGCGCGGCCGGGCTCACTGCCGAGGCGGTCGACCGGGCGCGCGAGCTCGGGCTGGCCGCGGTCGTCGTCGAGGCGCTGCGTGACCTCGCGAGCGTCCAGATCGACATCGCCGAGTGGGACGACGCCGAAGCCGGGCTGGCCGAGGTGATCCGGCTCGGCGCGGACACGGGCCAGCTCACGAGCGTCGGGATCGCGCTCAGCCGCCAGGCCGAGATCGCGGCGCGGCGGGGCGACGCCGAGCGGTTCGAGGAGCTGACCGCGGCCGCCGCGCGGTACGCGGGCACGGCGGCGCCGACGAACGCGTACGAGCGCAACTCCCGCTGCCTGCTCGCGCTCGGGGCGGGCGACGCCGAGGCGGCGATCACAAGCCGGGAGCAGACCGAGCGCTACTCGATCGAGCAGCTCTCGGCCAACGCGCTCGACCTGATCGAGGCCTACGTTCGCGCCGGCCGGACCGACGACGCGCGCGTGCGGCTGGACGAGGTCGCAGCGCACGTCCACCTCGACGAGGCCCGCGGCGCGTATGCCCGCTGCCGCGGGCTGCTGGCCGACGGCGAGGAGTACGAGGCGCTCTTCGCGGAGTCGATCGCGCTCTTCACCGCCACCGGCGGCGCGTTCGAGTGCGCCCGCACGCGGCTCTGCTACGGCGAGCGACTGCGCCGCGCCGGGCGGCGCGTCGACGCCCGCCGCGAGCTCGGCGCCGCGCTCGACGCGTTCGAGCGCCTGCGGGCCGAGTCGTGGGCCCGCCGCGCCCGCCGCGAGCTGCGCGCCAGCGGTGCGCGGCGCCGCGCCCACACGCCCGAGGCCCGTGACGACCTCACACCGCAGGAGCGCCAGATCGCCGCGCTGGCCGCCGAGGGGCGCACGAACCGCGAGATCGGCGCTCTGCTCTTCCTCAGCCCGCGCACCATCGAGACGCATCTCGGCCGGGTGTTCAAGAAGCTCGGGATCAGCGACAGAAGCGCGCTTCCGGCGATCGACTCCGCCGACGTCTGAGCTGCGCGGGGCGGCGATGATAGCCTCGGACCATGACCATCGGCGAGCGGATCGTGGGGGCGCTCGTGGCGCTCGCGCCGCTGCGCCCGGCCGATGCGCCCGCCTGGGCGCGATGGCTGAGTGACCCCGAGACGACCCGCTACCTGTACGGCCGCCGCGGGCCGCCCGACACGGTTGCGACCGTCCCCGAGCTGCGCTCGTGGGGCCGCCAGGCGCTCGCCGACCCGCAGCTGGTCGCGTTCGGGATCGAGGCCGCCGACGACGGGACGGTCATCGGGAACGCCCGCCTCCAGCTGTGGGCATGGGGCCGGGCGCGGTTCTCGATCCTGATCGGCGAGGCGGCCCACCGCGGATCAGGCCAGGGCACCGAGGCCACGGCGCTCGTGTGCCGGTACGCCTTCGAGCGCCTCGGCCTGCGCGAGATCGTGCTCGACGTCGACGCCCGCAACGTCGCCGCGGTGGGAGCGTACCTGCGCGTCGGCTTCCAGCCCGGACGGGGCGACTCGATGCGACTGCGGCCCGAGGAACTCGTCTACACGACGGCCGGCGGCGCCGCTCGGCGCTCGATGGGCTCGTAGACCCGCGCGGACGGTCCGACGTACTCGGAGCTCGGCCGGATCAGGCGGTTGTCCGCGTGCTGCTCGATGACGTGCGCCGCCCAGCCCACCACGCGGCTCATGGCGAAGATGGGGGTGAAGAGCCCGGTGTCGATGCCGAGATAGTGGTAGGTCGATGCCGAGTAGAAGTCGACGTTCGGGTAGAGGCCCTTCTCGGCGACGACGGTGTGCTCGATCTGCTCGGACATCTCGAACCAGCGCGGGTCGCCGGACTCCTCGCCGAGCTGCTTGGAGAAGCGCTTGAGGATCACGGCCCGCGGGTCCCACGTCTTGTAGACGCGGTGGCCGAAGCCCATGATCCGCTCCTTGCGCTCGAGGCGCGCACGGATCTCGTCCTGCACCGAGGCGTCGGCCGGGATCGACTGCAGGAGCCGCATCACCTGCTCGTTCGCGCCGCCGTGCAGCGGGCCCTTGAGGGCGCCGATCGCGCCGGTGATGGCGGAGTGCATGTCCGAAAGCGTCGAGGCGATCACGCGCGCGGTGAACGTCGAGGCGTTCATCTCGTGGTCTGCATGCAGGATCAGCGCCACGTCGAAGGTCTTCTCGGCCGCCGCGCTCACGGGCTCGCCGTTCAGCATGTGCAGGAAGTTCGCCGCGTGGCCGAGCGCCGGGTCGGGCGGGATCGGATCGAGCCCGTTGCGGCGGCGGTGGTAGCGCGCCACCATCGTCGGCATCTTGGCGATCAGGCGGGTGGCCTTGCGCACGTTGGCGTCGGCGGCGTTCGAGTCCTTGTCCGGATCGTCGAAGCTGTCCGACGAGACGGCGGTGCGCAGCATCTCCATCGGCGCGGCGTGCGTGGCGAGCATGTCGACGACGCTGTCGGTCTCCTCCGACAGCGCCCGGTGGGCGGCGAGATCGGCGCTGAACTCGTCCATCTCCTCGCGCAGCGGCAGGCGCCCATTGAGGGTGAGGAAGCACACCTCCTCGTACGAGGAGTGCTCGGCCAGGTCGCCGACGTCGTAGCCGCTGTAGATCAGGATGCCGTTGTGCCCGTCGATCGAGCAGAGACGGCTCCGAGCGACGACGACCCCTTCCAGTCCGCCCTTGTCGGCCATGGCCGGAATCCTACCCCGTGATTCCGGCGCCCAACCCCACCGGCGGCAAGGGGGTGTCCGGTACGCTTGCCCGAAACATCTGGGAGGAAGAAACCCGCGTGAGCCATCGTGTCACACTCATCCCCGGCGACGGCACCGGCCCCGAGATCGCAGAGGCGACTCGGCGTGTGCTGGAGGCCACCGGGGTCGCATTCGACTGGGACGTGCAGGACGCCGGCGCCGACGTCATGGAGCGCAACGGCGGCAATCCCCTGCCCGACGGCGTGGTCGACTCGATCCGCCGCAACGGCACCGCGATCAAGGGCCCGATCACGACGCCGGTCGGCAGCGGATTCCGGTCGGTCAACGTCGGCTTGCGCAAGTCGCTCGACCTGTACGCCCAGGTGCGCCCGTGCAAGCACTACCCCGGCGTGCGCACCCGCTACGCCGACGCCGGTGTCGACCTCGTGATCGTGCGCGAGAACACCGAGGACCTCTACGCGGGCATCGAGTTCGAGCGGGGCACCGACGGCGAGCGCGAGCTCGCGGCCACGATCGAGCGCCTGTCGGGCGCGCACATCAGCGCCGACTCGGGCATCTCGATCAAGCCGATCTCCGAGGCGGGCACGCGCCGGGTCGTCCAGTTCGCCTTCGACTACGCCCGCCAGAACGGCCGCCGCAAGGTGACCTCGGTGCACAAGGCGAACATCATGAAGCACACCGACGGCCTCTGGCTCGACGTCTCGCGCCAGGTGGCGGCCGAGAACTCCGACATCGAGTTCGACGACCGGATCGTGGACAACATGTGCATGCAGCTCGTCCAGAAGCCGGAGCTCTACGACGTGCTCGTGCTGCCGAACCTCTACGGCGACATCGTCTCCGACCTCGGCGCCGGGCTCGTCGGCGGCCTCGGCGTCGCTCCCGGCGGCAACTTCGGCAGCGCCGGAGCCGTGTTCGAGCCGACGCACGGCTCGGCGCCCAAGTACACCGGGCAGAACAAGGTCAATCCGATCGCGATGATGCTCTCCGGGATGATGATGCTGCGCCACCTCGAGGAGCGCGACGCGGCCGACCGGCTCGAGGGCGCGATCGCGGCCGTGATCGGCGAGGGGCGGTCGGTCACCTACGACATGAAGCCGTCGCCGGACGACCCGGGCGCGGTGGGCACGTCGCAGGTCGCCGACGCGATCATCGAGCAGATGGGGGTGCGGGCATGAGCCGACCGAAGATCACCGTCGTCGGCGCCGGCAACGTCGGCGCGACCACCGCCCAGCGGCTGGCCGAGCGCGACTACGCCGACGTCGTCCTCGTCGACATCGTCGAGGGCCTGCCGCAGGGCAAGGCGCTCGACCTGAACCAGTGCGGCCCCGTGGTCGGCTACGAGCCGACGGTCGTCGGCACGAACGGCTACGACGAGACGGCCGGCTCGGCCATCTGCGTCGTCACCTCCGGCCGCGCGCGCACCCCGGGCATGAGCCGCGACGACCTGCTGAAGACGAACCAGGCCATCGTCGCCGACGTGACCAGGAACCTGGTCGAGCGCTCTCCCGACACGATCCTGATCGTCGTCACCAACCCGCTCGACGCCATGTGCCAGGTGGCGTTCGGCGAGGCCGGCTTCCCGCGCGAGCGCGTCATCGGCATGGCCGGCGTGCTCGACACCGCCCGGTTCCGCACGTTCCTCGCCTGGGAGCTCGGCGTCTCGGCCCGCGACGTGACCGGCTTCGTGCTCGGCGGCCACGGCGACCAGATGGTGCCCGTCGCCTCGTACACCAACGTGGCCGGGATCCCGGTGACCGAGCTGATCGCTGCCGACCGGCTGGCCGAGATCGTCCAGCGCACCCGCGACGGCGGCGCCGAGGTGGTCAAGCTCCTCAAGTCGGGATCGGCGTACTACGCCCCGTCCGCGGCGGTGTCGGAGATGGTCGACTCGATCGTCCACGACCAGAAGCGCGTGCTCCCCTGCGCCGCATACCTGCAGGGCGAGTACGGCCTGAACGGCCTCTACATGGGCGTTCCCTGCCGGCTCGGCGCCTCCGGGCTCGAGGAGGTGCTCGAGATCACGCTGAACGCCGACGAGCAGGCCCAGCTCGCGAAATCGGCCGACGCGGTACGCGAGCTGATCGGCGTTATGGGGCTTTAGCGTGGGGGAACCCATGGTTCCCCCACGGGCCCCCTCCTTCGGTGCGGCCGACCGCAGGTGGCGCTCGGCGAGACGCGGTCTCGCCTCCGCTCCGGCAACCGGGGCCAGGCCCCGCTCCCGGGGCGCGTAACCGATCCGTGAGCCTTCCGTGACAGGCGCGGCCGCGGCCGGCGGCGGGCAGGCCGAGCACACCGGCATGGGCGCCCGGCTCCGGCAGCTCGCCGGCCAGTCGTTCGTCTACGGCCTGGGCGGGATCGTGTCGAAGCTCGTCGGCATCTTCCTGCTGCCGATCTACACGAAGCCCCAGTACGTCAGCCAGGCCGGCTTCGGCCAGGTGGAGACGGTCATGGCGGCGAGCGCGCTCGCGTCGATCGTGTGCCAGTTCGGCCTGACGACGGCGATGTTCCGGTTCTGCTGGGACCATCGCGAGCCGGACGCGCGCAGGCGCACGATCCGCACCGCGTTCACCGCCGTGCTCGCGCTCTCGACGATCGCCGTCCTGATCGGCCTGGTCGCGATCGACCCGATCTCGTCGGGGCTGCAGGTGACGCGCGAGCTGGCCCTGATCGGGCTCGCGGGCCTGTGGGTGAGCATCAACTACACGATCGTCACCGGCATCTACCGGATCGAGCAGCGGCCGGCCGCCTTCGTCGTCTACTCGCTCGTGAACATCGCGATCACGATCGTGCTCTCGATCACGCTCGTGATCCCGCTGCACATGGGCGCGGCGGGCATCATGCTCGGGAACTTCTCGGGCACGTACCTGACCTACTTCCTGCTCCTGTGGGCGCGGCGCGACATGGTCGGCCTGCAGATCGTGTGGCCGCTCCTGCGCCAGATGCTCGTGTTCTCGCTGCCGCTCATGCCCTCCGGCGTCGCGCTCTGGGCGCTCAACCTGGCCGACCGCGTGCAGGTGCAGCGGCTGACGCCGGGCACGCAGCTCGAGCGCAGCGCCCAGCTCGGTACCTACTCCGCCGCGAGCAAGATCGCGCTCGGGATCATGCTGATCGTGTCCGCCTTCCAGACCGCGTGGATCCCGTTCGCGAACCTGATCATCGACGACGGCGACGCCAAGCGCACCTACCGCGCGGTGCTCACGTACTGGTCGATGGTGATGGCCTGGGGCGTCGTCACCATCACGGCGCTCTCGACGCCCTACATCCACCTGGCGATGAACCCGCAGTGGTTCGGCGCCGTGCCGGTGGTGCCGCTGCTGATGTCGGGCTCGGTGCTCTACGGCGCGTACTACATCCTGAACATCGGGGTGAACCGCTCGAAGCGCACGAAGCTCACGCCGGTCGTCACCGGCACCGCGGCCGCGGTCAACATCGGCCTGAACTTCTGGATGATCCCGAAGTGGGGCATCCTGGGCGCGGGCTGGTCGACCGTGATCGGGTTCTCGGTGCTCGTCGTGCTCGGCTGGCGCAACGCCCAGCGCAGCTACCCGGTCTCGTACGACTTCAGCCGGGTGCTGCGGATCGTGGCGCTGGCCGCGATCTTCATGACCGTCCTGGTCGAGGCCGTGCCCGCCGTCGGCGTGGTGGGCATCACCGCCCGGGTCGCCCTCGTCGCCGTCTTCCCGCTCGCGCTCGTGGCCGTCGGCGTGGTCACGCCCGGCGAGCGCACGAAGATGATCGCCCTCGCCCGGCGGATCCGCTCGCCCCGGCGCGGCCGCAGGGCCGATCTCGAGCAGGAGCTCGAGGTCGAGCGCGAGTCCGAGGAGGCGCCGCTGTGACGGGCTCCGAGCGGGTCGCCGACGCCGACCGCGAGCACGCCGTGATCGTGCTCCGCGAGCACGCGGTCGACGGGAGGCTCACGCTCGAGGAGCTCGCCGAGCGGGTCGGCTCGGCGCTCGCGGCCGGGACGCGGGCCGACCTCGACGGCGCCCTCGCCGACCTGCCCACGACGCCCGCGGCACCCGCGGAACCGGACGACCAGCGAGTGCTCGCCGTGTTCGGCGACGTCAGCCGCAGCGGCCGCTGGCGGCTGGGGCGGCGGGTACGCGCGCTCGGCCTCTTCGGCGGCGTGCGCCTCGACCTGCGCCAGGCCGAGGTGACGGCGGACGAGATCTGGGTCGCCGTCGACGCCGTGTGCGGCGCCGTCGAGGTGGTCGTGCCGCACGGCGTCTCGCTCGACATCGCCGGCCTCGCGATGTTCGGCGCCCAGCACGCCGACGCGGGCGAGGAGCGGCCGCCGCGCGGCGCGCCCACGGTGCACGTGAAGGCGCGCGTGGCCTTCGGCAGCCTCACCGTCCGCCGCGGCTAGCGGAGAGCGGCCTCAGTCGCGGCTGCGCTGGCGCTGCTCGCGGCTGAGCGCCCGCCAGCGCTTGCGCTCGTCCGCGCGGGCGCGGGCGTCGTGGCGGATCTCGAGGTAGCGCAGCTCGCGCTGCAGATGGCGGAAGCTCTCGAGCCGCACGGCGTCGAGCGTCCCGGCCGCGATCGCCGCCTGCACGGCGCAGCCCGGCTCGGTGCGGTGCGCGCAGTCGCCGAACCGGCACTCGCCGGCGAGCTCCTCGACGTCCTCGAACGCCTGCTCGAGCCCTCCCTCGGCCTCCCACAGCGTGAGCTCGCGCATGCCCGGCGTGTCGATCAGGCAGCCGCCGCCGGCGAGCATCACGAGCTCGCGGTGGGTGGTCGTGTGGCGGCCGCGGCCGTCGGGGCGCAGCGCCGCCGTCGCCAGCCGCTCGGAGCCGGCCAGGCGGTTCACGAGCGTCGACTTGCCGACGCCGGAGGAGCCGACGAGCGTCGCGGTGCGCCCGCCGGTCGAGGTGCGCCACGAGCTCGTCCATGCCGTCGCCGGTCACGGCCGAGACGACGTGCGCCGGCACCCCGAAGGTGACGCCGCCGAGCTCGGCGACGGCCGCGTCGATGCTCGTCGCACAGGTCGGACTTGGTCAGGACGACGACCGGCTCGGCGCCGCTCTCCCACGCGAGCGTGAGGTAGCGCTCGAGCCGGCGCGCGTTCAGGTCGTCGACGAGCGAGGTGACGACGAAGACGATGTCGACGTTCGCGGCGACGACCTGCTCGACGGCCTCGAACCCGGCCGCCTTGCGCACGAACGCCGTCCGCCGCGGCAGGACGGCCTCGACCGTCGGCCCGCTCGGCCTGGGGGTGGCGGGCGAAGGCGACCCAGTCGCCGACGGCGGGCAGCTCGGCGACCGAGCCGGCGCGGTGGCGCATGCGGCCGGGCACGTCGGCCCAGATCTCTTCGCTCTCGGCGCGCAGGACGAGCGCGCCGCGGTGCTCGACGGTGACCCGGGCCGGATGCAGGCCGGAGTCGGCGTACGGCTGGAAGGCGGCGGCGAGCGCCGGGCTCCAGCCCAGGTGTGCAAGGCTCACTGGGAGGGTCTCCTCGGGAGGGGTGGACGAACGCGTGTGGGCGCCGTCGTCGACCCGGGGAGCATCAGACCCGCGGCGAGGCGGGACGAGCGGTCAGACGCGGCGCGTGGAGGCCGATCGGATCTTTGTGCTCATCGTCTGCCTCCTTCGGTCGCGGGCTCGTACCGACTCAGGGTAGCCACGCCCCGTGCGCCCGTCAACTCACGCGGGATCTACATGTAGCCGAGCTCGCGCAGCCGCTCGGCGATCTCCTCGTCCTCGTCGGCGGCCATCGCCACCGCCTCGGCGCGCTCGGACGGCGAGCTCGCGCAGGGTGTCGCGCAGGCGCTCGGCGAGCGCCGGCTCGGCCAGGCGCAGGTTGCGCCGCTCGCCCGGATCGGCCTCGATGTCGTAGAGCGCGTCGGTCACGCGCTCGTCGTCGAACGACGTGATCAGCTTGTGGCGGCCGTCGCGCACGGCCTGCTGGCGGATGGCCGGGATCGACGGCGCGACGGCGATCTCCATCATCACCGGGTGCGCCGGCGGCTCCGCCCCGCCGCGCAGCGACTCCGCCAGGCTCACGCCCTGCCAGCCGGCGGCGGGGTGCTCCGCACCGGCCAGATCGACCAGCGTCGGCGCGAGGTCGGTGTGGCTCACGGGCGTGTGCCGCGCGCCCCGGGCGATGCCCGGCCCGGTGACGACGAGCGGCACCCGCACGAGCGGCTCGAGCAGCGTCTGGCCGTGGTTCCAGAAGTAGCGCGGCGCCCATCGCAGCGCGCGCTTGGAGTGGCTGCGCACGCCGTGGTCGACCGTCGCCTGCGACCAGCGTGCGATCGGCAGGCGCTGGTTGATCCGCCGCCAGGCCGCCTGCTCGCGCAGGTTGTGCGGCTCGAAGACGATGTTCTCGCCGTGGTCGCCCGTGAGGACGACCACCGTGTCCGGGCCGGCCGCCTCGACGGCGCTCCCGATCCAGGCGTCCATGCCGGCGATCGCGCGCTCATAGGCGTTGCGGCCGTGGCGGCGGTCCTCGAACTCCGCCGGGTAGCTGCGCGGCGTGTGCGCGTCCCACAGGTGCACGAGCGCGAAGAACGGCCGGTCGGCGGCGGCCAGCTGCGCCAGCTGCTCGAGGCTCTCGGCGCCCCACGGCGAGTGCACGGAGCGGCGCGGGCACGTCGCGGTAGTCGGCCTCGGCGAAGCCGCGGAAGGTGCCGACGGTGTCGAGCAGCGGGCCGGTGGCCGAGCACCACGTGGCGTAGCCGGCGCCGCCGAGCTGCTCGGCGACCGTGGGGATGGCGTCGCGCGAGCTGCGTCCCGCGCAGGCCGCGCACGCCGTGGGCGCCCGGGTAGCGGCCGGTCAGGATGGCCGTGACGGCGGGCGTCGTCGTCGGGCAGGTCGAGTAGCAGTCGGTGAAGCGCGCGCCGCCCGCCGCGAGGCCGCTCATGCGCGGCCAGGCGCCGCGGCCGCGCGCGAGCATGTCCGCGCGCAGGCAGTCGACGACGATCAGGAGCAGGTTCGCCATGGCGGCGGATTGTAGGCGTGAAGGACGATCCGCCTGCGGCGTATCCTGCCCGGGTGGCAGGCGTCACGTGCAGCCGGTGTGGACGTGAGAATGCGGGCGACGCCCGGTTCTGCAACGGGTGCGGGGCCGTGCTCGCCACCACGACCGCCGCGCAGTCGCGCCGGACCGTGACCGTGCTCTTCTGCGATCTGGTGGGCTCGACTGCGCTCGGCGAGCGGCTCGACCCCGAGGTGCTGCGCGGCGTGATGACGGCCTACCACGCACGCATGCGGGAGGCCGTCGAGCGGCATGGCGGCACCGTGGAGAAGTTCATCGGCGATGCGGTGATGGCCGTCTTCGGGCTGCCCGACCTGCACGAGGACGACGCCCTGAGGGCGGTGCGCGCCGCCGAGGAGATGCGCTCGGCGCTGATCGAGCTCGGCGGCGACCTCGCCGCGACCCGGGCGGTGCGGATGGCGAGCCGGATCGGAGTGAACACGGGCGAGGTCGCGATCGGTGCCGGCGAGGCGCTGGTCACGGGCGATGCGGTGAACGTGGCCGCGCGGCTGGAGCAGGCCGCAGAGGCGGACGAGGTGCTGCTCGGCGAGGCGACCGAACGCCTGGTGCGCGAGGCGGTCGAGACGGGGCCGCCCCGGCCGGTCGGCGCCAGGGGGAAGGTCCACGCCCTCACCGCCCACCCGCTCGTCCACGTCGTGCCCGGTGCGGATCCGCTGGCACGCAGGACGGACGCGCCCCTCGTCGGTCGCGACGACGAGCTGGTGCTGCTGCGGGCGCTCTACGAGCGCACGGTGCGGGTCGGCGGGTGTCACCTGGTGACCCTGCTGGGATCGGCCGGGATCGGCAAGACGCGCCTGACCCAGGAGCTCCTGGCGCGCGTCCCCGAGGCGCGCGCCCTGTGGGGGCGGTGCCTGCCGTACGGGGAGGGGATCACGTACTGGCCCCTGGCCGAGGCGCTGTCCGGGGCGCTTGGCGCCGACCCCGCCGCCGAGGTCGGCCGGCTCATGGCCGGCCGGCCCGACGGCGCCCGCGTCGCCCGGACGGTGGGCTCGGCGCTCGGCCGCGAGCCCGGCGACGGCGGCCTCGAGATCCCCTGGGCGGTGCGGCGCGTCCTCGAGACGCTCGCCGAAGCCCGGCCGGTGGTGCTCGTGCTGGACGACGTCCAGTGGGCGGAGCCGGCGCTGCACAGCCTCGTGGAGCACCTGGCCGCGTTCGCGCGCACGGCGCCGGTGCTCGTGCTGTGCCTGGCACGCCCCGAGCTCTTCGACAGCCGGCCCGGCTGGGCAGCGAGCGCCCACAACGGCGCCACCCTCCTGCTGGAGGCGCTCACGCCCGTCGAGAGCGACGCGCTCGTCGAGCGGCTGGCCGCCGGCGCAGTGAGCGCGGACGTGCGCGGACGGATCGTCGAGTCGGCCGAGGGCAACCCGCTGTTCGCCGAGCAGCTGCTCGCGATGGCGCTCGAGGACGGCGGTGGGAGCGCGCAGCTTCCGCCCACCATCAGGGCACTCCTGGCCGCCCGCATCGACCGTCTCGCGCCGCCGCTGCGCGCGCTCCTCGAGCATGCCTCCGTCGAGGGCAAGGTGTTCCACCTGGGCGCCCTCCGCGCCGCGCTGCCGGACCGCGAAGCCGACGAGATCGCCCGCGGCCTGGAGGAGCTCGTGCGGGCCGACCTGGTGCGGCCGGCGCCGGCCGAGGTGGCCGGCGACTCCGCGCACGCCTTCCGCAACCTGCTGATCCGGGACGTCGCCTACGAGCGCCTCTCGAAGGAGCGGCGGGCCGAGGTGCACGAACGACTGGCGGGCTGGCTCGCCGACCGGGGCGCGCTCTCGAACGAGTTCCGCGCCTACCACCTCGAGCAGGCCTGGCAGCTGCGCGCCCAGCTCGACCCGACCGGCGCGGCCACCGGGGCGGCCGCCGTCGGCGCGGCGGATGCGCTCGCGGCGGCCGGCCGGCGGGCGGCCGAGCGCGGGGATGCGGCCGCGGCGGCGAACCTGCTCGCGCGAGCGGCGGCTGCGGGCGGGGGCGGCGACCCCGTCGGCGTGCGGGTGGAGCTCGCCTATCAGCTCATGGAACGCGGCGACTTCGACCCCGCCGGCGCGGAGCTCGATCGTCTGGCGGCCGGGGGCGACGAGCTTGCCGCCGCCTATGCCGACACCGCCAGGCTGCATCTGTCCCAGCTCACAGGGGCGAACGGCGACCTCGCACCGAGCGCGGCCCTTGTGGCGGCCGCGCTGGAGCTCTTCGGCCGGCGCGGCGACGACCGCGGCCTCTCCCGGGGCTGGCTGGCGATGGCCGGGTATCACGCCGAGGCGTGCCGATACGAGGCGTCGCTCAACGCGCTGCTCGAGGCGGTCGGGGCGGCGCAGCGCGCCGGCGACCGCGCCCAGGAGGTGCGGATCGCATCCGACATCCCGCTGACGCTCCTGTTCGGGCCGACCCCTGTGGACGAGATCCTCGCCCACGTCGGCGGATTGGTCGATGCGGCCGCCGAGCCGAGCCCTGTCCACGCCGATGCCCTGCTCGTTCGCGGCGCGGCGCGGGCCATGGCGGGAGACGTCTCGGGGGGCCGTGACGACGTCGCCCGCGCCCGCTCCCTGCGAGCCGACCGCGGTCACCGCGTCGGATGGGCGGTGACGGCGCAGATCGCGGCGCGGGTCGAGCTCCTGGCCGGCGATCCCGAGCGGGCCGAGGCGCTGCTGCGTGAGGGATCCGACGAGCTCCGCCGGCTGGGAGAGACCGGGTACCTCTCGACCAACGAGGGCATGCGGGCGCTGATCCTGGCCGACCTCGGCCGTCTCGACGCCGCCGCGTCGGCCACGGAGACGTGCCGTCGATCGGCGGCATCCAGCGACATCACCTCACAGGCGCTGCGGCGATCGGCGGAGTCGATGCTCGAGTCGCGGCAGGGCCGGCACGTCCAGGCCGTCGCTCTGGCTCGCGAGGCGTGCGCGCTCCGCGAGCCGACCGACGCGATCGCGGACACGGCGGACGCGCTCATCCTGCTCGGACGCGTGCTCGCCGGTGCCGGAGACGCGGACGCGGCCCGGCGGGAGTTCGCGCGGGCGGCGGAGATGTACGCCCGCAAGGGCGACGTCGCCTCCGCGGCCCAGGCCCGCGAGCGCGCGGCCTCGCCGGCGTAGGCGTCAGCCGTCGCGCCGGCGCAGGGCGAGCAGCGAGAGCATCTCGTGGCAGACGGTCGCGGCCAGCCAGGAGGTGATCCCGGCCGGGTCGTAGGCCGGGGCCACCTCGACGCAGTCGAACCCGCGGAAGTCGATGCCGCGCAGCGCCCGCAGGTAGGCGAGCGCCTGGCTGCTCGTCGGGCCGCCCACCTCCGGGGTGCCCGTGCCCGGCGCAAACGCCGGGTCGACGAAGTCGATGTCGAACGAGAGGAAGGCCGGCCGGTCGCCGACGCGGGCGCGCACGCGGTCGCCGTACTGCGCCGGCGTCATCGCCTCGAGCTGCTCCCACGGGATCGCCTCGTAGCCGAGCCGGCCCGGCTCGCCCTCGTCGTCGGCGCCGTAGAGCGTGCCGCGCATGCCCGCCTGCACGGAGGCCGCCGGGTCGACGAGCGCCTCCTCGGCGGCGCGGCGAAACACGGTGCCGTGGAAGTAGCGGGCACCGTAGTAGGCGTCCCAGACGTCGGCGTGCGCGTCGAGGTGCACGAGCGCGAGCGGGCCGTGAGCCGCGGCGGCCGCGCGCAGCTCGGCGAGCACGATCGAGTGGTCGCCGCCGATGCAGATGGGCGTCACCCCGGCCGCGTGCACCGGCTCGAGGAAGGCCTGGATGCGCCGCAGCGTCTCCTCGTGGTAGCCCGGCACCGTGGGCGCGTCGCCGTGGTCGATCATCGACAGGTGGCTCGTCACGTCGATGCCCTGGCCGGGGTTGTACGGCCGCAGGAGCACCGACGCCGAGCGGATGCCCTCGGGGCCGAAGCGGGCGCCGGAGCGGAACGAGACGGCGTCGTCGGTGGGGACGCCGATCACGGCCACGTCGACGTCGTCGAGCGACTCGCGCAGCGGCAGCCGCATGAAGGTGCGCGGCCCGCTGAACCGGGGCGTCTGGCTCGAGTCGGCAGGGCCGTACCGCACGTGCGGATGCTATAGGGTCGCCCGATGGATCTGGAGCTCCAGGGCACGGCGGCGGTCGTCGGCGGAGCGTCCTCGGGCATCGGGCTCGCCGTCGCCCGCGCGCTCGCGGCCGAGGGCTGCGCGGTCACCGCCGTCGCCCGCGGGCAGGAGCGGCTCGAGCAGGCCGCGGCCGCGATCGGCCCCGGCACGCTGGCGGTGGCCGGCGACGTGCGCGACGCGGAGCTCCTGCGGCGCGTCGTCGACGAGACCGTCGCCGCGCGCGGCCGGCTCGACATCGTCGTGAACAACGCCGGCGGCCCGCCGCCGGGCACGTTCGACAGCACGCCCGACGAGGCCTGGGCCGAGGCGTTCGAGCTCTCGCTGAACGCCGCCGTCCGCCTGACGCGGCTCGCGCTTCCGCACCTGCGCGCGAGCGGCCGCGGACGGGTCGTCAACATCGCGTCGTGGTCGGTGCGCGAGCCGATCCCCAACCTGATGCTCTCGAACGCGATCCGCCCCGGCGTCGTCGGCTGGGCGAAGACGCTGGCCCACGAGCTCGGCCCCGACGGCATCACCGTGAACACGATCGCGCCGGGCAAGATCGACACCGACCGCGTGCGCGAGATCTGGGCGCAGTTCCCCGACCCGGCCGCCGTCGAGCGCGCCGACATCGAGGCCGTGCCCGCCCGCCGGCTGGGCCGGCCGGACGAGGTCGGCGCGGCGGTGGCGTTCCTGTGCTCGACCCGGGCGGCGTACATCTCGGGCACCGTGCTGCCCGTCGACGGAGGGCTGCTGCGGGGCGTCTGGTAGTCCGGCCCGGGCCGGTCACACCTCTCGTTTAAGCCGCCCGCCTACAATTTCGGCGTGGACACGTGCTATCGCCACCCTGACCGTGAGACCGGCCTGCACTGCTCGAACTGCGGGCGGCCGATCTGCGCCGAGTGCATGACGCACGCCGCGGTCGGCATCCGCTGCCCGGAGTGCGCCGGCCAGCGCACGCCCATCCAGCGGGCGGGGTTCACGATGCCGCGCATGCCGTACGTGACCTATGCGCTGATCGCCGCGAACGTGATCGTGTTCGCGCTCACCAACCGCGTCGGCGCATCCGGCGGCCTGTTCTCGGCCAGCACCCTGAACTCGCTCGGCGACCGGCTGGTGCTGTTCGGCCCCGCCGTCGCAAACGGCCAGGACTACCGGCTGCTGAGCGCCGCCTTCATCCACTACGGGATCTTCCACATCGCCGTCAACATGTACGCCCTCTTCCTGCTCGGCGGCGCGTTCGAGCGCTACGCCGGCCACGTGCGGTTCGCGGTCGTCTACTTCACCGCCGCACTGACCGGGAGCTTCGGCGCGCTCCTCGTCACGCCGCACGCGGCCACCGCCGGCGCGTCCGGCGCGATCTTCGGCGTCATGGGCGCGCTCTTCGTGCTCGAGCGCCAGCGCGGGATGGCGCTGCTCCAGAGCCCGATCGGCGGCCTGATCGTGATCAACCTCCTGATCACGTTCGGCATCCCCGGGATCTCGATCGGCGGCCACATCGGCGGCCTGATCGGCGGCGCGCTCGCCGGCTTCGCCCTCTCGGGCTACGGCCGCAGCCACATGGCCTACGGCCGGCTGGGCGTGCTCTCGGTGATGGGCATCGCCGTGATCGTCGCGGCGGCGGTGGCCGGGTCGCTCGCGGTCGCCGGATGAGGGTGGTGCTCGGATGGCTGCGCAGGTCGTGGCCGGCGATCCTCGCCGTG
Source organism: uncultured Actinomycetes bacterium (assembly GCA_963707585.1). Classification (GTDB taxonomy): domain Bacteria; phylum Actinomycetota; class Thermoleophilia; order Gaiellales; family JAICJC01; genus JAICJC01. The sequence goes on from CAVPQP010000001.1 coordinate 78,696, forward strand.
GTCGTGCTGATCGTCGCCGGGACGCTCGTGTGGGCGTGGCGGACGCCGTCGGGCTACTTCATCCTCTGGCCTGACAAGGCCCACCCCGCGGCCGCGTACCTGCACGTGCCCGGCGGCAAGCCCCCGGCGGCCGGGACCGGGTTCTACTTCGTCGACGTCCACGAGCTCGAGGCGAACAAGCTCGAGGAGCTCTGGGGGCGCTACCTGGTGCACGGCGCGAGCCTGATCCCGGTGAGCGAGGTCGTGCTTCCCGGGCGAGTCCGAGAAGCAGCGCGTGCACGAGGACTTCCAGGCCATGGACACCTCCCAGGTCGTCGCCCAGGCGGTGGCCGAGCGCGCGCTCGGCAAGGACGTGACGATCCGCCACCTCGGCGCCCTGGTCGAGGCGGTGACGCCGGGCCTGCCGGCCGCCCGGGCCGGAGTCGTCGCCGGCGACGTGATCACGGCCGTCGACGGCCACCCCGTGCGGTCGGCCGCCGACCTCGTGCGCCTGACCTCGGCGCTGCATCCGGGCGACGTCGCCGGCTACACCTTCGGGAGCGCCGGGACGAAGCAGCTGCGCACCGTCGCGGGGGGCAAGGGCAAGGGCAAGAACCGGGCGATCATCGGCGTCGCCGTCGGCGACAACGTCCGCATCGGCCACATCCCGGTGCAGGTGCACTACACGATCAGCGGCATCGGCGGGCCGTCGGCCGGGCTCGCGTTCGCGCTCGAGATCTACGACAGCCTGAGCGGCCGCCACCTCCTCGACGGCCACCGCATCGCCGCCACGGGCGAGCTCGATCCCGCTCGGCGACGTCATCGAGATCGGCGGCGCGAAGCAGAAGGCGCTCGGCGCCATCGAGGCCGGCGCCGACACCTTCATCGTGCCCGAAGCCGAACGTCGCCGACGCCCGCAAGGCGGCCGCCGGCAAGCTGCGCGTGATCGGCGTGAACACGTTCGCGCAGGCGCTGCGGGCGATCCGCAGCCTCGCTCCGCGCACCTCCGGCTGAGCATCCGGCACCGTTTCGCGCAGTTAGCGGGGTCGGCGTCCCGATGGTGGTGGAGCCGCGCGGACGGGTTCCCTAGACTGCCGCACTCCACCGCGACCCGACGAGGAGGAACGTGGCTTCACCCGCGCGCCGACCGACCTGCGACGACTGCTACTTCCGCAAGACCGAGCTGTGCGCGCTGCGCCTGTCCCGGCCGTGCCCGACGTTCCGGCCGATGCAGAGGGGGCGCATGGTCCCGCCGCGCCAGCCCCGCCTCGTCGAGTCCGCACAGGCCGTGTGACCGGCCACCGTAACCGGTCAGCCTGATCGGGCCGGCGGGAGCCGGCCCGGGCTGGGCGCGATCGTCATGGCCGCCGCGGTGGCGGCGGCCACCCCGGGGCGATCCCGGAGTGAGACCCGCGATCGCGCCCCGCCTGCGGCTGCCACTCGCTCCTCCTCCGAGTACGGAGGAGTGTGCCGGAATTCCAGGAAAATGTCAACCCGTCCGGCGGCCGGGTCAGGCGACGGCAACGGTGCGCCGCGAGGCGAGCACCTGGGCGAGGCGGGCGATGCCCTCGTCGATCTGGTCGGTCGCGCAGGCGCTGAACGCCAGCCGCACCGAGCTGCGCCCGCCGTCGCCGACGAAGAAGTCGGCGCCCTTGACGTACGGCACGCCCTGCTCGACGGCGCTCGCCAGGGCCTCGGTCGTGTCGATGCCGTCGGGCAGCTCGACCCAGAAGAAGTAGCCGCCGAGCGGCGTCGTCCAGCGCGAGCCCTCGGGGAAGTGCTCCCGAAGCGCCGCCTCCATCGCGTCGCGGCGCGCGCGCAGGCCGGCGGTGGCGCGGGCCACGTTCGGCTCGAACCGGCCGGCGTCGCAGTAGGCCCAGACGACCGCCTCGGCGAGCGTGTTCGGGCCGATGTGGGTGTTCTCGGAGATGCACCGCGAGCGGCTTCGACGAGCGGCTCGGGCAGGACCAGGTAGCCGGTGCGAACGCCCGGCGCGATCGTCTTCGTGAACGACGAGCAGTAGATGACGCGCTCGCCGCCGTCGAGCTCGTGCAGCGTCGGCACCGGATCGCCCTCGAACCGCAGCAGGCCGTACGGGTCGTCCTCGACCAGGATCAGGTCGTGCTCGCGGGCGAGCTCGAGCAGCGCCTTGCGGCGCTCGACCGAGGCACATGCGCCCGAGGGGTTCTGGTAGGTCGGGATCACGTAGACGAGCCGCGGCCGCAGACCGCTCGCAAGCAGCGCGGCCAGGCGGTCGACGTCGATGCCGTCGGCGTCGAGCGGCACCGCACGGATGTCGGCGCCGGCGGCGCGCAGGATCTTGAGCGTGCGGTCGTACGTCGGCGCCTCGACGACGGCGGCGCCGCCCTCGCCGGCGAAGAAGTGCTGGGCGAGGAAGCCGAGCGCCTGCAGCGACCCGTTCGTGATCAGCACGCGACCGGCGTCGACGCCGTGGCGGGCGCCGATCCACTCGCGCAGCGGCCGGTAGCCGCCGGGCGCGTAGGAGAGCGCGGCGATGGGGTCGGCGTCGAGCGCGTGCTCGGTCGCGGCGCGCATGTCGTCGACCGGGATCAGGTCGGCGGCGGGGACGCCGCGGGTGAACGGGATGGCGGTGGGCGGCACGGGTCCAGCCTACCGGACCGGGCTGCCGGCGCCCTTCGCTCGGGCGTCAGCCCAGCCTGGCGAACGCGTCGGCGGCGAGCTGCGGCGGCCTCGGTCGGGCTGCGGCCGACGCGGACGCCGTGCGCCTCGAGCGCGTCCTTCTTGGCCTGGGCGGTGCCCGACGAGCCCGAGATGATCGCGCCCGCGTGGCCCATCGTCTTGCCCGGCGGCGCCTGGAAGCCGGCGATGTAGGCGACCACCGGCGTGCGCATGTGCTCGCCGATGAAGTCCGCCGCCTTCTCCTCCTCGTCGCCGCCGATCTCGCCGACCATCACGACGAGGTCGGTGTCGGGATCGGCCTCGAACCGCTCGAGGACGTCGATGAACCCCAGGCCGACGATCGGGTCGCCGCCGATGCCGACGATGGTCGAGTTGCCGAGCCCGGCGTCGGCCAGCTCCTTGCCGATCTGGTAGGTCAGCGTGCCCGAGCGCGAGACGAGGCCGATCCGGCCGCGGTTGAAGACCTGCGCCGGGATGATGCCGACGTTGGCGACGCCGGGCGAGAGCGCGCCCGGGCAGTTCGGCCCGAGCAGCGTCACCCCGCGGGCGCGCACGTAGGCGTAGAGGCGCAGCATGTCGTGCGCCGGGATGCCCTCGGTGATGCAGACGACCGTCTCGACGCCCGCGTCGACGGCCTCGTAGATCGCGTCGGCGGCGAACCGCGGCGGCACGAACACCATCGCCGTGTTGGCGCCGCGTTCGGCGACCGCCTCGGCGACCGTGTCGAAGACCGGGATCCCGTCGACCTCCTGGCCGCCCTTGCCGGGCGTGACGCCGGCGACGACGGCCGTGCCGTAGTCGCGGTTGCGGGTGGCGTGGAAGCTGCCCTCGCGGCCGGTGATGCCCTGCACGACGAGGCGGGTGTCGGCGCCGACGAGGATCGCCATCAGGCACCCGCCCCCGCGAGCTCGACGACGCGCTCGGCCGCGCCGAGCATGGTGCGCCTCGACGTACACGTTCGGCGGCGCCGCCTCGGCCAGGATCCGCCGGCCCTCGACGTCGTTGGTGCCGTCGAGGCGCACGACGATCGGCACGCGCACGTCGAGCTGCTCGAGCGCGGTCGAGGATGCCGCGGGCGACCTCGTCGCAGCGGGTGATGCCGCCGAAGACGTTGAAGAGCATCGCCCGCACCTTCGCGTCGGAGAGGAGCACCTCGAGCGCCGTGACGATCTCCTCGGCCTGGGCGCCGCCGCCGACGTCGAGGAAGTTCGCCGGCGTGCCGCCGGCCTCGGCGACGACGTCGAGCGTCGACATGACGAGCCCGGCGCCGTTGCCGAGGATGCCGACCGTGCCGTCGAGCTTGACGTAGGTGACGCCGCGCTCGCGCGCCATCCGCTCCTGCGGGTCGAGCGCCTCGAGGTCGCGCATCGCGGCGATGTCGGGATGCCGGAAGAGCGCGTTGTCGTCGACCGTGTACTTGGAGTCGAGCGCGCGCAGCTCGCCCTCGGGCGTGACGATCAGCGGGTTGATCTCGACGAGCATCGCGTCGGTCTCGACGAACGCGCGGTACGCACGGGCCATGATGTCGGACGCCTGCCTGATCTCCGCGGCGGGGATGCCGGCCCCGAAGCAGAGCCGGCGGGCGTGGAAGGGCTGGAAGCCGGCCAGCGGGTCGATGTGCAGCCGCGCGATCGCTCGGGCGTGTTCGCGGCGACCTCCTCGATGTCGATGCCGCCGGCGGTCGTCAGCATGAGGAGCGGCCGCTTCGCCCCGCGGTCGAACGTGATCGAGAAGTAGTACTCGCGCTCGATGTCCGACGCGCGCTCGATCCACACCGTGCGCACGATGTGGCCGCGGATGTCCATGCCGAGGATGTCGCCGGCGAGCCCTCGGCCGCCGCGGCGTCCGCGGCGAACTTGATGCCGCCCGCCTTGCCGCGCCCGCCGACGAGCACCTGCGCCTTGACCATCACCGGCGCGCCGAGCCGCTCGGCCGCCTCGCGCGCCTCCTCGCGGCGTGACGGCGATCTGGCCGTCGGAGACGGGGATCCCGAAGCGGCGAAGAGCTGCTTGCCCTGGTACTCGTACAGGTCCATCGGCCGCGAGAGTCTACTCGGCGGTGAAGGCGCTCACCGCCACCATGCAGACGGCATTCCCAGTTCTTGTCAACTTTGCATGTTTACGAATCGCTAACAACAAACCAACGATTCCCGAACAATTTCGGTCAAGAATCGTCATCGGACGCTGCGACCGAACGTGCCCACACTTCGCAGCTACCTGCCTCCTCCGACGACCCGTCCGCGGGTCGTCGGGCTTTAAGGAGCCAGGAGCCCCGGGAACGGCAGTGCGACCGCGCCGGGAGAGGGTAGCCGACGCTTCGGCGGGCATGCGCGGTGACAGACGCGGTTGTCAACGGAAGGGCGGTTACGCCGGCGTGAAGCCGGAAGCGCGCACCGCCGCGCGGATCGCCGCGAGATCGGTGCGCCCGGCGTCGAACGTGACCGCGACCTCCTCGGCCACGAAATCGGCTTCCGCGCTGCCGACGCCCGGGATCGCCCGAACGGCTCCGCTCACCGTCCGCTCGCAGCCCTCGCAGCGCATCCCGCGCACCGCCACGACCGCCGTCTGCGCCGCAGCGGTCACGGCGGCGAGTAGCCGGGGTTGTACTGCTTCGCCAGGTCGACGCCCGCGACGCTCGCGACATAGGCGGCGACGTCGTCGGCATCGCTGCCCTTGAGCAGGTGGCGCGGCATCGGCGGGTCGGCCAGGTCGATCTGCTGGCGCACCATCGCCTCGAACGAGGAGTCCTTCATGCCGATCACGCGGTCGCCGGCGTAGGCGGAGTCGAGGTTCGGCCCGATCGTCCCGGTGGTGCCGGCGTCGGCGAGCGTGTGGCACGTCCCGCACGTGCTGATGAAGAGCTTCTTGCCGTTGGCGACGTCGACCGTCGCCGCGCTGGGGACGCCCGTGCCGCCGCAGCCCGCAAGCGCCACGGCCCCGAGGGCGGTCACCATGATGCTGCGCAGCGCTCCCGGGCGGGTCATCGCGGGAGACATTAGCAAGCGGGGATCACGGCGGAGGGGGCAACGCGCCCCGCCACGTCAGCGCCCGCGCGGCCTGCGCCGCGGCATCCGCCAGGGTGCGCTCGAGCGGCCACCCGGAGGCGAGGCCGAAGAGCACCCCCGCCACGAACGTGTCGCCCGCGCCGTACGTGTCGACGACCGGGCCGGGGACCGGAGCGGCCTCGTACCCGGTGCCGCCGCCTGCGCCGTCGGTGACGATGACGTGGTCCGGCTGCTCGGCCAGCCGGGCGAGGTCGAACTGCTCGCCGCGATCGCGTCCGCTGCCGACGAGGGCGTCGGCGCGCACGCCGCTTCGCACGAGCGCCTCGAACCGGCGCGCCGTGACGACGAGCGCGCGCGCCCGCCGGGCCAGCCGCAGCGTGGCCGGGTCATACCCGGTGAAGTAGCAGCCGTCCATCGCGGCCAGCTCGTCCCAGGCCAGGGGATCGTCGGCGCGCGGCGCGTCGTTCTCGCCGACGACGTAGAGCGTGCGCTCACCGCCGGGGTCGACGAGCGCGAGCACCTCGGTCTGCGGCCGGTCGCGCACGACGGCCTGCAGCCGCACACCGTGGCGCTCGAGCGGAGCCCGCGCGCGCTCGTCGCTGCCGAGGGAGGTGTAGAAGGTGACCTCCGCGCCCATCCGCTGCAGCGCGACCGCGGTGACCGCGCCGCCTCCGCCGGGCTGCGACAGCGGGTCGGTGAGGTGCACGATCTCGCCCGGCCCCGGGAAGAACGGCGCATTCGCGAAGGTGACCCACTCGATGTGGCCGATCACCGCCAGGCGCAGCATGACGCGCATCGTACGTCGCCGGAGAAGCGGGGACAGTCCCCGCCTGGGGACTGTCCCCGCCTCCCCGCGTCTACGGCACGTAGACGAGCTTGCCCTGCACCTTCAGGTCCTCCATCAGCTGCTGGGCCTTGCCGACCTCGCTCAGCGGGAACACGTGGTCGATCACCGGCTTGATGTGGCCCGCCTCGACCGCCCGCAGGGCGGCGGCCAGCTCGGCCTTGCTGGCCAGGTGCGAGCCGAGCAGGTTCTGCTGCTTGTTCCACAGGAAGCGCAGGTCGGTGACGGCCTCGAAGCCGGTGGACGCGCCGCAGACGACGAGCCGGCCGCCCCAGCGCATCGCGGCCACCGAGGTCGGCCACGTGTCCTGCCCGGAGTGCTCGAAGACGACGTCGACGCCGACCTTGCGCGTGATCTCGCGCACCCGCGCCGCGACGTCCTCGGAGCTGCGGTCGATCACGTGCTCGGCGCCGAGCTCGTGCGCCTTCGCCACCTTGGCGGCGCCGCCGACGACCGGGATCGGGTTCGCCCCGAACATCCGGCAGATCTGGATCGCCATCACGCCCAGGCCGCCGACGCCGCCCCAGATGAGGACGTTCTCGCCGGCCTGGATGCGCGCCCGGGTGACGAGCATCCGCCACGCCGTCTCGAGCACGAGCGGCATCGACGCCGCCTCCTCGAAGCGTGAGGTTCGGCCGGCTTCGGCAGCACGTTCACCGCCGGCATCGTCACGAGCTCGGAGTGGCCGCCGTCGTTCGGCCCGGTCTGGAAGCCCCAGATCAGGAACTGGCGGCAGAAGAACTCCTGCCCGGACGTGCACATGTCGCACGTCCGGCAGGAGAGGCCCGGGTGGACGACGACCTCGTCGCCCACCTGGACGGGCGACGAGCCGAACCCGTTCCCGGCCACCTCGGAGCCGACCGCCCGCACGACGCCGGCGACGTCCGATCCGGCCACGTGCGGGAAGACCACCTTCATCCCCGGCATGCCGCGCCGCGCCCAGATGTCGTTGAAGTTGGCTCCCGCCGCCTTGACCTCGATCAGGACCTCGAACGGCTTCGGCTCCGGGTCGGGGATGTCCGTGTAGCGCAGGACGTCCGGCCCGCCGTGCTCCTCGAAGACGACCGCCTTCATCCGGCGAGCGCCTTGCCCAGGTAGTCGAAGTTGTCGATGTAGCGGCGCACGTCGTCCTCGGAGTGCTGCACCGAGAGCGTCCAGTTCTCGGACTTGCCCCACGGCGCCATGAACACGCCGCGGTTGAGCTGCACGAGCCAGTTGACGTAGCCGAGCTCGTCGGACACCTCGAGGTACTCGCGGTAGTTGCGCACCCGCTCGCCGCGGTAGGTGACCGCGCCGCGGGCCGACTTCACGGTGGTGTAGCCGGCGATGCCGGTGCGCTCCATGACGCCGTCGCACCCGGTCTGCAGGATCTCGGCCAGCCGGTCGAACTCGGTGTAGGCGTCGTGGGTCAGGATCTCGGTCAGCGTCGCGCGCATCGCCGCCATCGTCAGCGGGTTGCCGTTGAACGTGCCGACCTGGTCGATCTTGCCCGACGCGATCCAGTCCATGACCTCGTCCGAGCCGCCGATGGCGCCGCACGGCAGGCCGCCGCCGACCGACTTGGCCAGGCAGAGCAGGTCGGGGGTGACGCCGAAGCGCTCGACGGCGCCGCCGTAGGCGATCGTCGCGCCCGTCTTCACCTCGTCGAACGTGAGCAGCGCGCCGTCGGCGTGCAGCCGCTCCTTGACGCCCGCCAGGTAGCCGTCCTCGGGCAGGACGAAGCCGGCGTTCATCATCGCCGGCTCGACGATCATGCCGGCGACACGGCCCTTGTACCGCGCGAGCGTGCGCTCGAGCGCGTCGAGGTCGTTGAACGGCACGACGCGGGTCAGCTCGGTGACCTCGGTCGGGATGCCGAGCGTCTGCGGCACCGACACCGGGTCGTCGTAGGGGCCGATCTTGTCCGCCGGCGGCGCGACGGACACCATCACCGCGTCGCCGTGGCCGTGGTAGGAGCCCTCGATCTTGAGCAGGATGTCGCGGCCGGTGATCGCCCGCATCAGGCGCACGGCGTCCATCGTGGCCTCGGTGCCGGAGTTGCAGAACCGCCACAGCGGCAGGCCGAAGCGCTGCTGCAGGTGCTCGCCGCAGATCACGGCGTCCTCGGTCGGCTGGGCGAAGTGCGAGCCGCGCCGATGCGGTCGGAGACGGCCTCGACGATCTTGGGATGCGCGTGGCCGACGGCGACCGCGCCGTAGCCGTTGTGGAAGTCGACGTACTCGTTGCCGTCGACGTCGATGACCTTCGAGCCCTGGCCGTCGGCCAGGTAGATCGGGTGCGGGTCGGTCGCCTGCCAGCTCGAGGCGACGCCGCCCGCGAGCGACTTGCGCGCCCGCTCGGTCATCGCGCGCGAGTCGTGATGGCGGACGTTGAACTCGGCCTCCTCGGTCTCGATCAGCTTCGCGAGCTGGGTGGGATCGATGGTCTTCTGTGCAACGCTCATGCCTTCACTCCTCCCAGTACCTCGCCGTAGCGGTTGTCCCGCCAGGCGAGGGCGGCCTTCAGGCCTTGTGACTTGACGATCTCCATGAACTCCCGCTGCTCGGGCGTGTCCGCCGCGTTCAGCATCGCGGAGAGGTCGAGGTTCGTGCCGACCGCCTCGCGCAGGCCCATCGCCTCGTATGCGCGCACGAGCGCGATCTTGGTCAGCCGCAGCACCGGCAGCGGCGTCGGTGCGATCTTGACGACCAGCGCCTCGACCTCGGCCTCGATCTCGTCGTCGGCGACGACGCGGTTCACCAGCCCGCCCGCAGCGCCGCGCTCGGCGTCGATCACGTCGCCGGTGAAGAGCAGCTCGTTGGTCTTCTTCTGGCCGAGCACGAACGGCATCAGCAGCGTCACCGGGCCTGAACCGTACCGGATCTCGGGCTCGCCGAAGCTCGCGCCCTCGGCCGCGACGATCATGTCGCAGGCCATCGCGAGCTCGCAGCCGCCGGCCAGGCAGTAGCCGCGCACCGCCGCGATCGTCGGCTTCGGGAGCGACCCCAGCCTCATGGTCGCGTCGATGTCGGCGCCGAGCACCTGGTGCCAGTCGTGCGCGGGGACGTCGGAGTGGGCGGCCTCGGCGGCGAGGTCGTAGCCGGCCGAGAAGGCGCGGCCGGCGCCGGTCAGCACGACCACCTTCACCTCGTCGTCGGCCGTCGCCCGGTCGACTGCGGCGTGCAGCCCGTCGAGCACGTCCTTGTTGATCGCGTTCAGCTTCTCGGGCCGGTTGAGGGTGATCCACGCGGCCGGGCCGCGGATCTCGTAGAGAACCGCTTCGCTCATGCAGCTCCTTCAGGACGATCAGGCAGTCGAGCGCGACGGCCCGCTCGCCGGAGACCAGCAGCGGGTTGACGTCGATCTCGACCGATCTCGGGGTGCTCGGCCACGAGCCGCGACACGCGCGACGACGGCGTCGATCAGCGCCTGCGGCGGCTCGCCGCCGAGCAGGCGCACGCAGCGCGGGCACCGCCTCGATCAGGCGGCGCGCGCCGGCGTCGTCGAGCGGCGCGAGGCCGCGGCGACGAGGTCGAGCTGCTCGGCCAGGCCGCCGCCGATCGCCGACCACGACGGTCGCGCCGTAGTCGGGGTCGCGCACGGCGCCGACGAGCACCTCGACGCCGCCGGAGGCCTGCTCGGCGACGATGACCTGGCCGCCCATGCGCTCCGCGGCCGCGCGCACCGACGCGGCGTCGGTCAGGTGGAGCGCGACGCCGCCGACGCGGGCCTTGTGGGCGACGTTGTCGACCTTGCAGACGACCGGGTAGCCGATCCGCTCGGCGGCGGCGACGGCCTCGTCCGCCGTCGCGCAGCGCTCCGCGCGCACGTAGGGGACGCCGTGCTCGGCGAGCGATCTCGGCCGAGTCGAGCTCGGCCAGCGCGCCGGCGCCGGGGATGCGCCGCGGCCGGGACGGCGCGCGACGGCGGCAGGTAGGCCTCGTAGGTGAGCCGGGCCGCCAGCGCGCGCAGGCCGGGCAGGCTGCCCTTGAGCACCGGGATGTCGTGCCGGCGCGCCCACTCGAGATCCTCGAGCGGCGGGTCGGCGGTGGTCACCGTGACCACGGCCGGGAAGAGGTCGGTGCCGTCGACGGCGGCCCGCAGGTCCTCGGCGATGTTCGTCGCCAGCTTGCGCTCGGTGCCGTGCAGCCACACGCAGTGGTCGATCGCCGAGACGAGCACGTCGAACTCGCCCGACTCGGCCATCAGCTGGAACACGCGCGGGAACACGACGCGGTCGTCGTCGATCGCCCAGCAGTCGGCCGGGTTGCCGACGTGGACGAAGTTCGGGAACTCGGCCGTGATCCGCGCGCGCAGCTCGGCCGAGAAGAGCTCGAGCGGGATCCCGGCCTGCTCGGCCTTGTCGGCGAAGTACTCGCCCTCGCCGCCGGAGTTCGTGATCGCGCCGATGCGGCGTCCGCGCGGCGGGCGCGCGCGCGAGAACACCTCGAGGTGCTCGAGCCAGTCGCCGAAGTCGTCGACGCGGATCGCGTCGTAGTGGCGCAGCATCGCCGAGAAGCTGCGGTCGGAGCCGACGAGCGCGCCGGTGTGGGCGAGCGCCGCCTGGGCGCCGAGCTCCGACGTGCCGACCTTGAGCACGATCGCCACCTTGCCGGCCTCGGCCAGCCGCCGCAGCGCCGCCTCGAACGCCGCCGGGCGGCGGACGGCCTCGAGGAAGAGGCCGACGACGCGCGTGTCGGGGTCGTCCGCGAAGAAGGCGACGAAGTCGGCCGCGTCGGTGACCGTCTCGTTGCCGGCCGAGATGACGGTGCGGAAGCCGATCCGCGGGCCGAGCGAGACCAGGATCTCGCCGATCGAGCCCGAGTGGACGAGCGTCGCGACCGGCCCGGGGACGAACGTCGGAGTGCAGGCTGCCGATCCACGGCGACGGCAAGCCGGGCGTGGCGATGCCCATGCAGTTCGGGCCGACCATCGCGATGCCGGCCGCGCGCACGCGCGCCAGATCCGCTCCGAGATCTCCGGGCCCTCGCGGCCGGCCTCGTTGCCGAGCCCCGGCGTGATGATCGCCCGGACGCCGTCGACCGAGAGCACGTCGTCGATGGCGGCCTCGATGCGGCCGTGGCCGACGCCCATCACCACCATCTCCGGCACGGTCGGGCAGTCGCCGATGGTGGGGAAGCAGCGCACGCCGCAGGCCTCGGTCTTCGTCGGGTTGACGCCGTAGAACGGCACGCCCGGCACGGTCATGTTCTCGGCGATCCGCAGCGACGTGCGCTCGGAGATGCCGTAGATCGCGACCGAGCGCGGATCGAAGATCGCGTTCAGAGCCCGCGTCGTGCAGCGGCCGGTCGACGACGCGCCATCTAGTCGTCGGCCTGCTCGACGAAGAAGCGCCCGGTCTCGCCTCCCGAGAAGAATCGCGAGGTGATCGTCTTCTTGCGGGTGTAGAACTCGACCGCGTCGGTGCCGTGCGCGTGCAGGTCGCCGAAGAACGAGCCCTTCCAGCCCGAGAACGGGAAGAACGCGACCGGCGCGGCGACGCCGATGTTGATCCCGATCATGCCGACCTGGACGTCGTGCCGGTAGCGGCGCGCGGCCGCGCCGGACTCGGTGAAGAGCGACGTGCCGTTGCCGTAGCGGCTGCGCGTTCACGATCTCGATCGCCTCGTCGAGCGAGCCGGCGTGGATGACCGAGAGCACCGGCCCGAACACCTCCTCCTGGGCGATGTCCATGTCGGGCGTGACGCCGTCGAGGATCGTCGGGCCGACGAACGACGCCGCCGGACGGCGCCGGCGTCGCGGCCGTCGACGACGGCGGTCGCGCCGCCCTCGATGCCGCGCTCGATCCACTCCAGGATGCGGTCGCGGGCGACGCGTCGAGACGACCGGGCCGACGTCGGTGCCGCGCTCGAGGCCGTCGCCGACCGTGAGCTCGTTCGTGCGCGCGACCAGCTCGTCCACGAGCGGCTTCTGCGCATCGCCGACGGCGATGACGACCGAGCCGGCCATGCAGCGCTGGCCGGCGGCGCCGAAGGCCGAGCCGATGATGTTCGACACCGTCTTTCCGATCACGGCGTCGGGCATGACGACCATGAAGTTCTTCGCGCCGCCGAGCGCCTGCACGCGCTTGCCGTTGGCCGCCGCGCGCTCGTACACGTACCGGGCGACCTTGGCCGAGCCGACGAACGAGATCGCGTCGACGCCGGGATGGTCGAGCAGGGCGTTCACGACGTCGACGCCGCCGTTCACGAGGTTGAGGACGCCGTCGGGCAGCCCGCCGTGGTCGTCGATCAGGTTGAACACGAGCTCCTGCGTCAGCGGCACCTGCTCCGACGGCTTGAGCACGAACGTGTTGCCGCAGGCGATGGCGAACGGCAGGAACCAGAACGGCACCATCGCCGGGAAGTTGAACGGCACGATCGCGGCGCAGACGCCGACCGGCTGGCGGATCGTCTCGCAGTCGACGTTGCGTGGCGACGTCCTCGAGGATGCGGCCCTGCATCGTCTGCGGCACCGCGCTCGCGGCCTCGATCATCTCGATCGCGCGGCCGACCTCGGCGCGGGCGTCGGGCAGGGTCTTGCCCATCTCGCGGGTGACCGAGCGGGCGAGCTCGTCGGCGTGGGCCTCGATCACCTGGCGCAGCCCGAACAGCCAGCGGGCGCGCTCGATCACCGGGCGCGATCGCCACTCGGGCAGCGCGGCGCGGGCGGCGCTGACGGCGGCGTCGACATCGGCCGCGTTCGACAGGGGCACACGGGCGAGCGTCTCGCCGGTGGCGGGGTTTGTGACGTCGAGCTGCTCGCCGGCGGTCGCGGCCACCCAGCGGCCTCCGACATAGTTTCCGAGCAGGCGCGTGTCTGCGGTGGTAGCCATGCACGGCATTGAATCCGAGCGCGGCGCCGCGCCGCCACCTTACACTGTGTCCATGAACAGGCCGGATTCCGGACAGTCTGTCTTGACGGTGGCGGATCTGCTCGGGCTGGACGAGTTCCGGTCGGGCGAGGTCACGGTCGCGGCCGGCGGCCACCGGCTGGGAAACCGGGTCGAGTGGGTGCACGTGTTCGAGACGCCCGCCGTCAGCGAGGTGCTGCGCGGAGGCGAGTTCCTGCTCACGACCGGAATCGGCCTCGCCGGGTATGTCGCCCGCGGAGGTGGAGGCGCTCGTCGCCGCCGTCGCCCGCTCGGGCGCCGCCGGGATCGGCTTCGAGCCGACCCACGCCGCCGCCGACGTGCTCGTGCCCGCCTGCCGCGCGCACGACCTGCCGCTGATCGTGTTCGGCCGCGACGTGCGCTTCGTCGACATCACCCACGTCGTCCACGAGCGGCTCGTGTCGGGCGAGCTGCAGACGCTGCGGCGGGCGGTGACGCTGCAGGCCCAGCTGCGCGACGCCGCCCGCGAGGGCCTCGGCCCGAGCGGCCTGGTCGCCGCGCTCGGCGACGTGCTCGGCGCCCAGGTGCTGTTCGAGCGCATCGACCGCACGCCGATCGCGACGTCGCCCGAGGACGGCCTCGACGTCGCGTTCCTGGACGCGCTCGACCGTCAGCGCCAGCGCCTGCCGACCGGCCTGCACTCGCGCCCGGTGAACCCGGGCTGCTGGCTGCACGTGCTCTCGCGCCACGGCGACGAGCTCGACGAGCTCGCGGTCGACGAGGCCGCCTTCCTGCTCTCGGTGGCGCTCGCCGCCCAGCCGCCCTCCGACGAGGTGCCGTCGGCCGAGCGGGCGCGGCTGCTGCAGCGCCTCTCCGAGGGCCGGGCCGGCAGCGCCGCCGACGTCGTGCGGCGGGCGCGGTCGGTCGGCGTCGACCTCTCCCGCGCGACGCTCTGGGCCGTGCACGGGCGCGGGTCGCTGGAGCGGCTCGAGCGGATGGGGCTCGACGCGCTCGTCGACGGGCGCCGGGCGGTGGTCGGCCGTGCGCGGCGACGTCGACATGGCGGCGGTCGCGCGCGACCTGGTGCGCCGCGGCGCCGTGACGGCCGTCGGCCTCGACACGCGCGGCGGCGAGCCGGCGCAGCTCCGCGACGCGCTCGCCGCGGCCGAGCGCGCGTGCCTGGTGGCCGCCGCCGCCGGGCCCGCCGATCGGGCACGCGGCCGGCCTCGGCGCGCTTGCGGCCGTCGCCCGCGCCGTGCTCGCCGGCGAGCGGGTGCGAGCCGCGCTTCGACGAGGCCACGGGCCGCATGCTCGAGGCGCTCGTCGCGACGGGCTGGTCGAAGGCGGCGGCCGCCCGCCGCCTGGGCGTCTCCCGCCAGCGCCTGTACGAGCGGCTGGCGGGCCTGAACGCAGCGCCACGGGATCGACGTCGACCTGCCCCAGACGCGCGTCGAGCTCGCGCTCGAGGTGTGGGCGGTGCGGATGGCCGAGCTCGTGGACTAGACCAGCCGCACGAGCGCCTGGCCGCTCGCGACCTGGTCGCCGACCGCGACCGTCGACCTCGTCGACGGCGCCCGCGTGGTGGGCGACGATCTCGTTCTCCATCTTCATCGCCTCGACGACGACGAGCACCTGTCCGGCCGCCACCTCGTCGCCCGCGGCGACCCCGACCCGCAGCACGGTGCCCTGCATGGGGCTGCGGACGACGTCGAGCTCGTGGTGGCCGGCGGCGTCGCGCGCCGCGAGCGCCGCCCGCCGCTCGCGCAGGCGCGCGCGCCCGGGATGCTCCGGCACCGTCACGGTGACGTCGAAGCGCTTCCCGTCGACCTCGGCGACGTGGTGGCGCACCTCGTCCGGCGACCAGCGGTGCCTGGCACCGGGGCGGTGCCGGGCACCTCCTGCTCGCGCGCGAAGCCGCCGCCCTCGACGTACTCGCGCAGCGTGCCGCCGGCGGCGAACTCGGGGTGGCGCATGATCGCCGGTGCAGCGGGAGCAGCGTCGTCACGCCGCCGATCTCGAACTCGCCCAGCGCGCGCAGCATCCGCCGCCGGGCGAGGTCGCGGTCCTCGTCCCAGACGATCAGCTTGGCGACCATCGGGTCGTACAGCTCGGAGATGTGCGGTGCCCGCGGCGATGCCCGAGTCGACGCGCACGCCCGGCCC
Source organism: uncultured Actinomycetes bacterium (assembly GCA_963707585.1). Lineage (GTDB taxonomy): Bacteria > Actinomycetota > Thermoleophilia > Gaiellales > JAICJC01 > JAICJC01. The sequence goes on from CAVPQP010000001.1 coordinate 94,157, forward strand.
GGCCGGCTCGCGGTAGCTCGTGACCAGGCCCGGCGTCGGCACGAACCCGGCCGCGGCGTCCTCGGCGTTGATGCGGCACTGGATCGCGTGGCCGTACAGGCGCACGTCGTCCTGCGTCCAGCCGAGCGGCCGCCCGGAGGCGATCCAGACCTGCTCGCGCACGAGGTCGAGCCCGGTCACCATCTCGGTGATCGTGTGCTCGACCTGGAGGCGCGTGTTCATCTCGAGGAAGTACCACGACCCGTCGGCGGCCAGCAGGCCCTCGACCGTGCCCGGCGCCCGTGTAGCCCACCGCCCGGGCGGCCGCGACGGCGATCGCGCCGATGCGCGCGCGCAGCTCGGGCGAGACCGCCGGCGACGGCGTCTCCTCGATGAGCTTCTGGTGCCGGCGCTGGATGCTGCAGTCGCGCTCGCCGAGGTGGATGACGTTGCCGTGGGCGTCGGCGAGCACCTGCACCTCGACGTGGCGGGGGTCGTCGAGGTAGCGCTCGAGGTAGACGGTGTCGTCGGCGAAGTAGACCTTGCCCTCGCGCCGGGAGGACTCGTACGCGGCCTCGAGCTCGTCCTCGGCGCGCACGACCCGGATGCCCTTGCCGCCGCCGCCCGCCGCGGCCTTGATCGCCACCGGGTAGCCGATCTCGGCGGCGATCCGGCGGGCGTCGTCGACCGACGTGACCGGATCGGTCGCGCCCGGGACGATCGGGACGCCGGCCGCGGCCATCACCTCGCGCGCGCTCGTCTTGGACGCCATCGCCTCCATCGCCTCGGGCGGCGGGCCGATGAAGACGAGGCCGGCCTCGGCGCAGCTGCGCGCGAACGCCGGGTTCTCGGCCAGGAAGCCGAAGCCGGGATGCACCGCCTGCGCGCCCGACCGCAGCGCCACCTCGACGATCTTGTCGCCGCGCAGGTAGCTGCGCGGCGACGGCCCCGGCCCGATCAGGTAGGCCTCGTCGGCGTAGGCGACGAACGGCGAGTCGCGGTCGGCCTCGGAGTAGACGGCCACGGAGGCGATGCCCATCTCGCGCAGCGTGCGGCAGACGCGGATCGCGATCTCGCCCCGGTTGGCCACGAGCACCTTGGTGAACACGGCGCCGATTCTACGGGGTCGCGATCGCCGGTTCGCGCGGCGGCCGATCGTCGCCGTCCTGGCACGGCGGCCGCTGCGGCTCGATCAGGCCGAGCGCCGCCAGCGCCTGGCGCACGGCCTCGGCCTCCTCGGCGTCGGCCTCGGGCTCGAGGCGGATGCGCTCGCCGCTCACAGCGGGATGTTGCCGTGCTTGCGGTGCGGCGGGTCGACGCGCTTGCCCCGGCACGCCTCGAGGGCGGTGATCAGCGCCGGCCGGGTGCGCGACGGGGCGATGACGTCGTCGACGTAGCCGCGCTCGGCGGCGGTGAACGGGTTGGCGAACCGCTCGCGGTACTCCTCGACCAGCTCCGCCCGGCGGGCGTCGGGGTCGGCGGCGGCCTCGAGCTCCTTGCGGAAGACGATGTTGACGGCGCCGTCGGGCCCCATCACCGCGACCTCGGCCGTCGGCCAGGCGAAGTTGAAGTCGGCGCCGACGTGCTTGGAGCTCATCACGTCGTAGGCGCCGCCGTAGGCCTTGCGCGTGATCACGGCCAGCTTGGGCACGGTCGCCTCGCAGTAGGCGTAGAGGAGCTTCGCGCCGTGGCGGATGATGCCGCCCCACTCCTGGTCGGTGCCGGGCAGGAAGCCGGGCACGTCGACGAACGTGACGACGGGCAGCCCGAACGCGTCGCACGTGCGGACGAACCGCGCGCGCCTTGACCGAGCTCTCGATGTCGAGCACGCCGGCGAGCGCGCGCGGCTGGTTGGCGACGACGCCGACCGGGTGGCCGCCGAGGCGGGCGAAGCCGCAGACGATGTTCTCGGCGAAGCGCTCCTGCACCTCCATGAACTCGCCGTCGTCCATCACCCGCCGGATCACCTCGTGCATGTCGTACGGCTTCGTCGGCTCGTCCGGGATCAGCCGGTCGAGCTCGGGGTCCTCGCGGTCGGGCGGGTCGGACGGCGGCTCCCACGGCGGCGGCTCGGCGCTCGACTGGGGCAGGAACGAGAGCAGGTAGCGGCAGTCGCCGATCAGCGCGTGCTCGTCGGGGGCGATGAAGTGGGCGACGCCGGAGCGGGTCGCGTGCGTCGTCGCGCCGCCGAGCTCCTCGAAGCTCACCTCCTCGCCGGTGACCGTCTTCACCACCTCGGGGCCGGTGATGAACATGTGCGAGGTCTCCTCGACCATCATCACGAAGTCGGTGATCGCCGGCGAGTACACCGCGCCGCCGGCGCACGGGCCGACGATCAGCGAGATCTGCGGGATCACGCCCGAGGCGTGCACGTTGCGGACGAAGATGTCGGCGTAGCCGGCGAGCGAGACGACGCCCTCCTGGATGCGGGCGCCGCCGGAGTCGTTGATGCCGATGATCGGGCAGCGGTAGCGCAGCGCCATGTCCATGACCTTCACGATCTTCTCGGCGAAGGCCTCGCCGAGCGATCCGCCGAAGACGGTGAAGTCCTGCGAGAAGACGAACACGCGCCGGCCCTCGATGGTGCCGTGGCCGGTGACGACCCCGTCGCCGTACGGCCGGTTCTCCATCATGTCGAAGTTCGGGCTGCGGTGCTGGACGAACGCGTCGAGCTCGGTGAAGCTGCCCGGGTCGAGCAGGAGCTCGATCCGCTCGCGCGCGAGCAGCTTGCCGCGGGCGCGCTGCCGCTCGACCGCCTCGGGCGTCGCCGCCTCGGCCGCCTCGATGCGCAGGCGCTCGACCGCCTCCAGTCGCTCTCGGGTGGTGTGCTCGGGCATCGGCGAGAGCCTACCGGAGCGGCCCGACCCCACAATCCACGCAAAATCCGAACATGCGGCGGCCGGTTCCGCCACTATCATCGGGGCCGTGGTCGGCGGACGCGTCAATTGAAAAGTTTTGGTGAAGATTCACCTTGACGCGGCCAGTTAGGACAGGTACGTTCGACCATGCGAGGCACAACTCCGAGGAGGGTGGGCACCCTGTGGGCGAGCATGCGAGAGCAGATCGTTCGACGTCCGCGCTACGCGTGGAACGAAAGGGCCGTGGACTGAGCACGGTCGTGACGGGACCGGTGCGGGCACACCGGGCCGTGATCCGCCGACCGGTCAGACCGGCCGGACGCACCCGCCGCTCGACCGTCCGCTGGGCGCTCGTCCTCGCCGACCTGCTCGGCCTGACCACCGCGGCGGCCAGCGCCTACCTGCTCACGCACGGCGGCATCGGCTTCGACCCGCTCCTGCTGGCGCTGCCCGCTGGGGCATGCTGGCCGGCTTCTACGGCCTCTACAAGCGCGATCGCGTCGGCGCCGACAACGCCACGCTCGACGAGGTGTGGCCGATCTTCAACTGCGTCACCGTGGCCTCGTTCGCCGTCTTCGCGGTGGTGCAGGCGTTCGGCCCGGCGCAGCCTGCACGGCGGCCGCGTGGTCGCCTTCTGGGCGCTCGCGTCGGTCGCGATCCCGGCCTACCGCAGCATCGCGCGCACGCTGCTGCGCCGCCAGCTCGCGCTCAAGCAGCGGGCGGTCGTGGTCGGCGCCGGCCTCGTCGGCCAGGAGATCGCGCGCAAGGTCCTGCGCCAGCCGAGCTACGGGCTCGACCTGGTCGGCTTCGTCGACCCGAACCCGCTGCAGCTGCACGAGGAGCTGCAGCACCTGCCGGTGCTCGGCTCGACCGACGATCTGGCCGAGTTGCTCGTCACGCAACGACATCGACCACGTCGTCCTGGCGTTCACGGCCGACCATCAGGCCGGCCTCGACGTCGTGCGCGTGTGCAACGAGATGGGCGTGCAGGTCGACATCGTGCCGCGCCTGTTCGAGGTCGTCGGCAGCCGCGCGGCGGTGTACTCGCTCGAGGGCACGCCGCTGCTCGGGCTGACGCCGCCCGTGCTGGGCGCGTCGCACCGCATCGCCAAGCGCGCGATGGACATCGGCGGCGCCGTGTTCGGCCTCGTCGTGCTCTCGCCGCTCTTCCTCGCCACCGCGATCGCGATCCGCATGAACAGCGAGGGCCCGATCTTCTTCCGCCAGATCCGCATCGGCCGCGGCCAGAAGCCGTTCACGATCATCAAGTTCCGCACGATGGTGCCCGACGCCGAGGAGCGCAAGGCCGAGGTCGCCCACCTGAACGCGCACTTCGGGCTCGGCGACGCGCGCATGTTCAAGATCCCCGACGATCCGCGCCAGACGACCGTCGGCCGGTTCCTGCGCAAGTACTCGATCGACGAGTTCCCGCAGCTCTGGAACGTGCTGCGCGGCCAGATGAGCCTCGTCGGCCCGCGGCCGCTGATCCCGCACGAGCACCAGTTCGTGAACGACTGGGGCCTGCGCCGGCTCGACCTGACGCCGGGCCTGACCGGCCTGTGGCAGGTGTGCGGGCGCAGCGAGGTGACGTTCTCGCAGATGCTCGTCCTCGACTACCTGTACGTCACCAACTGGAGCCTCTGGGGCGACATCAAGCTGATCCTGCGCACCGTGCCCGCGCTCATGGGCAAGACGCGCGGCGCCTCGTAGGGCTCGAGCCCGCTCGCGCCTGGCACCGGGGCCTGGCCCCGTGCATGCACGGCGTCAGCGGCCGGGCGCGCAGGGCGTCGTGGGTGCCCCACTCGTCGCGCAGCACCTGGCACACCTCGCCCGACGGTCGCCTCGGCGCGCAGCGCCGCGCGCATCGGCACGAGCAGGTTCGCGTCGCCGAGCGCGGCGGCCCGCACGTCGGCCAGGGCGGCCTCGACGGCGGCCGGGTCGCGCCCGGCGCGCACGGCGGCGGTGCGCTCGCACTGGCGCCGCTCGGCCTCGGGGTCGATGCGGTGCAGCTCGATCGTCGCCTCGCGCTCGGCCGCGTAGCGGTTCACGCCGACGATCACCTGCTCGCCCGACTGGACGCGCTGGTGGTGGGCGAAGGCGGCCTGCTCGATCTGGTCCTGCACCCAGCCGGCCTCGACCGCGGCGACCGCGCCGCCGAGGTCGTCGACCGCGCCGATCAGCGCCCGGGCCTGGTCGGCCAGGGCGTCGGTGAGCGCCTCGACGTAGTAGCTGCCGGCGAGCGGGTCGGCGGTGTCGAGCGCGCCCGCCTCGGCGGCGAGGATCTGCTGGGTGCGAAGCGCGATCGTCGCGCTGTGCTCGGTCGGCAGCGCGAGCGCCTCGTCGAAGGCGTTCGTGTGCAGGCTCTGGGCCGAGCCGCACACGGCCGAGAAGGCCTGCACCGCCACGCGCACGATGTTGTTCTCGGCCTGCTGGGCCGTCAGCGTCGAGCCGCCGGTCTGGGCGTGGAAGCGCAGCATCAGGCTGCGCTCGTCGCGGGCGCCGAACCGCTCGCGCATCACCTCGGCCCACACCGTCCGCGCCGCCCGGAACTTCGCCACCTCCTGGAAGAAGTTGTTGTGGGCGTTGAAGAAGAACGAGAGCCGGCGCGCGAACGCGTCCACCTCGAGGCCGGCGTCGACCGCCGCCTGCACGTAGGCGATGCCGTTCGCGAGCGTGAACGCGACCTCCTGGGCCGCGGTCGAGCCCGCCTCGCGGATGTGGTAGCCCGAGATCGAGATCGTGTTGAAGCGCGGCAGCCGCTCGGTGCAGTAGCGGAACGTGTCCACCGTGAGGCGCATGCTCGGCCGGGCCGGGAAGATGTAGTTGCCGCGGGCGATGTACTCCTTGAGGACGTCGTTCTGGATCGTGCCCGCGAGCGCCGCCGGGGCCACGCCCTGCTCCTCGGCCACGAGCTCGTACAGCAGCAGCAGGAGCGCCGCGGGCGCGTTGATCGTCATCGACGTCGAGACCGTGTCGAGCGGGATGTCCGCCAGCAGCGCGCGCATGTCGGCGATCGAGTCGATCGCGACGCCGGTGCGGCCGACCTCGCCGCGCGCGAGCGGGTGGTCGGAGTCGAGCCCGAGCTGGGTCGGCAGGTCGAAGGCGACCGAGAGGCCGGTCTGGCCGCGGTCGAGCAGGAGCCGGAAGCGGCTGTTCGTCTCCTCCGCCGACGAGAAGCCGGCGTACTGGCGCATCGTCCACGGCCGCTCGCGGTAGCCGTCGGGGCGCACGCCGCGCGTGTACGGGAACGTGCCGGGAGGCGACCGCTCCGCCGGCGCGTCCGCGCCCGTCGTACACGGGCTTGATGGGGATGCCCGACTCGGTCGAGCGCTCGCGATCGGCGGACACGCGCCGCAGGATAGAGGAGCCCCGGCTGCCGGACCGCCTTCTTCGACACGGCAGCCAGTCAGCGCCGTGTCTCGAGCGGTCCCAAACCTCCGGGGCTCCCCCGCCCACCATAGAACTCCGGCCCGCGCGGTTCAACCCCCGAAGGACACCCGCCGGCCGGCGGATACGCTGCGATGGCATGCGGATCACGGTGAGGCTCTTCGCGGCGCTGCGGGAGACGGGCCGGCTGGTCGCAGCGCGAGCTCGAGCTGCCCGACGGCGCGGTCGTGGCGGACGTGTGGCCGGCGCTCGATCTGGGCGACGAGCCGCCCGGCCTCGCCTACGCGCGCAACCGCGAGTACGCCGAGCGCGCGGCCGCGGTGCACGGCGGCGACGAGGTGGCGGTCATCCCGCCCGTCTCGGGCGGCGCGTTCACCGTGCAGGCGGCGCCGCTCGACCTCGACGAGGTCGTGCGCCAGGTCGCCGACCCGGCCGCCGGCGCGATCGCCACCTTCATCGGCACCACCCGCACGCACAGCCGCGGGCGCACCGTCGTCCACCTCGAGTACGACGCCTACCCCGAGATGGCCGAGGCCGAGATGGCGCGGATCGCCGAGGCCGTGCGGCGCGCGCCACGACGTGCTCGGCGTCGCGATCGCCCACCGCACCGGGCACGTCCCGATCGGCGAGGCGAGCGTGATCATCGCCGTCTCGGCCGCCCACCGCGGCCCGGCGATGGACGCGTGCCGCGAGGCGATCGACACGCTCAAGCAGACCGTGCCCGTGTGGAAGAAGGAGGTCTTCGAGGGCGGCGAGGAGTGGATCGGGCGCGAGGGCAGCGCGCCCACGTAGACATGCGCCCGCGGACGGCTACGCTGTGAGCATGAGCTACGACCCGTGGGAGCCGCACGACTCGCCGACCGGCGTCGTCCCACCGCCGCCGCACCGGAGCCGCCGTTCCAGTCGCCCGTGCAGGAGCACCGCGGCCCGATCCGGCGCTTCGGCGGGAGCGTCATCGGCGGCGGTCTGCTCGCGCTCAAGTTCCTGGGCCAGTTCGCGATCCTGCTTCAAGTTCAAGTTCCTGTTCACGTTCGCGATCGCGGTCGGCGCGTACGCGCTGTTCTGGGGCTGGTGGTTCGGGCTCGGGTTCGCGCGTGCTCCTGCTCGTGCACGAGCTCGGACACGTGATCTGGCTGCAAGCGCGAGGGCATCTCGGCCTCGCTGCCGGTCTTCATCCCGTTCATGGGCGCGTTCGTCGCCATGAAGGAGATGCCGCGCAACGCCTACGTCGAGGCCAAGGTCGGCCTGGCCGGCCCGGTCGCTCGGCAGCGCCGGCGCGCTGGTGACGCTGCTCTGGGCCGAGCAGGTCAACAGCAACCTGCTGCGCGCGCTGGCCTACCTCGGCTTCCTGCTCAACCTCTTCAACCTGATCCCGGTCGTGCCGCTCGACGGCGGCCGCGCCGTCTCGGCGCTGCACCCGGCGTTCTGGTTCGCCGGCCTGTTCGCGATCGCGCTCCTGTTCTTCAAGTACGAGAGCCCGATCCTGCTGCTCGTGCTCGCGTTCACCTGCTACGAGCTCTACCGGCGCTGGAGCCGCCGCAACATGCCGGGCTTCAGCGAGTACCACTCGGTCACGGTCCCGCAGCGGATCGGGGTCGCGACGGTCTACCTCGGCCTGGTCGTCCTGCTCGTCGCGGGCATGCACGCCGCGTACGTGCCGCGGCCGTCGTAGGCGCCGCGGGCTGACCGGACGCGGGTGCGCGACGGCTCGGGCGATGTCCTCGAGCACTACGGCGACGCCGATGAGCGCGGCCGCCTCGACACGCCGCTCGGCGTCGTCGAGTTCGAGCGGACGACCGAGATCCTGCTCGGCCACCTGCCGCCGCCTCCCGCGGTCGTCGCGGACATCGGCGGTGGACCGGGGCGCTACGCGCTCTGGCTCGCCGAGCGCGGGTACACCGTCCGCCACCGCGACCTGGTGCCGAAGCACGTCGACCAGCTGCGCGCGGACGCCGCGGCGCGGGGCCTTGGAGTGCACACGGCGGTCGGCGACGCCCGCGCGGTCGATCTGGCCGAGGGCTCGGCGGACGCCGTGCTCCTGCTCGGCCCGCTCTACCACCTGACCGAGCGCCGCGACCGAGTCTCGGCGCTGCGCGAGGCGGCGCGCGTCGTCGCACCCGGCGGGCCGGTCTTCGCCGCGGCGATCTCGCGCTGGGCGCCGCGCCTGCACGGGGGCGTCGTGGAGCGGCTCGATACGCGCTACCCGACGATCGCCGCCCAGATCGAGACGGTCGAGCGGTCAGGTCGACTGCCGGCGCTCGCGCCAGGGCTGTTCAGCGGCTACTGCCATCGTCCGGGCGCGCTGCGCCGCGAGGTGGAGGCGGCCGGGCTCGACGTCATCGACCTGGTCGGCGTCGAGGGGATCGCCTTCGCGCTCGCGGATCTGGGTGCACGACTGGCCGATCCGCGCGGGCGGGAGATCGTGATGGACGCCGCCAGAGCGCTGGGGGGTGTCTCGGAGCTCGCGGGCGTGAGCCCGCACCTGATCGTCACCGCCCGCCGGCCGCGCGCGTCCTAGCGCCTCAGATCGCGCGCTCGAGCTCGACCGCCTCGTCGGCCGCGCCCCACGCCGGGTCGCTCGCGGCGCCGACCGCGCTCGACGAACCCGTGCCGGCGGAAGAACTCGAGGCTGCGCGGTGTTCCACGGCTCGACGCTGATGCGCTGAAGCGATGACGCCGGCAGCGCGGGCCTGTGCCGTGAAGTGCTCGAGAACAGCGGTTCCGAGGCCGCGACCTCTGCATCGGCGGATCGACGCAGAGGACGTGGAACTCGCAGACGCCGGCCCCGGTCGGCCCGCCACCGCCGGCGGCGGCGATCACGCTGTCCACCTCGGCCACCAGCCATCCCCACCACCCGTCCCCGGCACCGATCTCGGCGCGGATCAGGTCGGGGCGGTAGAGCTCGCCGATCATGGCCTCGATCTCGTGCGGGCGGATAGATGCCGCGGTACGTCTCGCGCACGGTCGCAGCGCAGACCCGGCAGATGGCGTCGACATCCGCCGGCACCGCCGCCCGGGCAGGCGCTCGCGGCCGGCTCAGCGGTCGTGCCGGAAGCCCCAGTCGAGCAGCCGCGCGGCGGCGGCGAACTCGTCGCCGTGCACGTGCAGGAGCACGCCGACGATGGTGCGCCCGCGGCGCTGCGCCGCGACCGCGAGGCAGTTGCCGGCGGCGGTCGTCGACCCCGTCTTGATGCCGATCGCGCCCGTGTACGTCCACAGGAGCCGGTTGCGGTTCACGTAGACCGCCGGGCCGGCCTGGTATGCGCGCTCGCCGACGAGCGACCGCAGGAGCGGCTCTTGCAGCACCCGCCGGGACAGGTCGGCGACGTCCCACGCCGACGAGTGGTTGCCGGCGTCGAAGATCCCGGACGGGTTGGAGTAGCGCGTGTCGGCGAGCCCGAACCGGGCCGCGGCGGTGTTCATGTCGGCCACGAACCGCGCCAGCGACCCGGCCCGGTGCACCGCGAGCACGTTCGCGGCGTCGTTCGCCGAGGCGATCAGCGTCGCGGCGAGCATGCGGCGGGACGTGACGCGCGTCGCCCGCCTGCAGGCCGATCGTGTAGCCGGGAACGCCCAGCATGGCATGGGTGACGGCGAAGCTGCTGGCCGAGCGCGCGGCGCGGGCGGAAGCGCAAGCAGCGCCGTCATCAGCTTGGTCAGGCTCGCGATCGGCAGCCGCCGGTGCGCGTCGTGCGCCCACAGCACGCTCCCGCTCGCGCTGTCGACGACGACGCCCGCCTGCGCGCGCACGCCGGGAATGTGCACCCGCGCCGCGCGACGGCGGTGAGCGGTCGCAGCGGCGCGACCCCGGGCGCGGCCACGCCCCCGCCCGTCTGCGGGCCGGAGCCGACGGAAGCCGCGATCACGCCGGCGGAGCGGTCGGTCAGCGGCCACAGCCGGTAGGCGACGAACGCGCTCCCGGCCGCGAGCACCGCCACGAGGGCGAGCGCGACCGCGTACAGCGGCGGCAGGCGCACGGCGGGCAGCCGCCGGCGCCGTCGGCGGCGGCCGACCTCGAGGCCGTACAGCGGTGGTCGCGAAGGACGGTTCACTCCCACAACGTACAATCGCATCCATGGCGGCCAACCCGCGACGTCAGCTGCCCTCGGTCGATGCGCTGCTCGGCCGTGCGGACGATCTCACCGCCCGGCACGGCCGCTACGCCGACCGTCGCGGCGCTCCGGGCCGCGCTCGCCGAGGCCCGCGACGCCGGCGAGCCGCGCGCGCCCGAGCTCCTGCTGGCCCGCGCCGCCGAGCTGCTCGGACGGCCGCCGAGCCTGCGGCCGGTGCTGAACGCGACCGGCGTGATCGTGCACACGAACCTCGGCCGCGCGCCGCTTGCGGCCGCAGCGCTCGACCGCGTGCGCGCGGTCGCGGCGCGGCTACTCGAACCTCGAGTACGACCTCGCCGCCGGCGCGCGCGGCTCGCGCCACACCCACCTGGGCGGCATCCTGGCCGAGCTGACCGGCGCCGAGACCGGGCATGGCGGTGAACAACAACGCCGCGGCCGTCCTGCTCAGCCTGGCGGCCCTCGCCGAGGGGCGCGAGGTCGTGATCAGCCGCGGCGAGCTGATCGAGATCGGCGACGGCTTCCGCATCCCCGACATCCTCGCCCAGTCGGGCGCGCGGCTGGTCGAGGTCGGCACGACCAACCGCACGTCGCTGCGCGACTACGAGGCCGCGATCGGGCCCGAGACCGCCGCGCTCGTGCGCGTGCACCAGTCGAACTTCCGCATGGTCGGCTTCACCGCCTCGCCGCGGCTCGACGAGCTCGCGGCCCTCGCCGCCAAGCACGGCCTGCCGCTGGTGGACGACCTCGGCTCGGGCCAGCTGCTCGACCTGCCCGACCTGGCCGACGAGCCGACCGCGCGCAGCTCGATCGAGGCGGGCGCCACGGTCGTGTGCTTCTCGGGCGACAAGCTGCTCGGCGGCCCGCAGGCCGGCGTGATCGTCGGCGCCGCCGGCGCCGTCGAGCGCATCCGCCGCCATCCGCTGGCGCGGGCGATGCGGATCGACAAGCTGTCGCTCGCGGCGCTCGAGGCGACGCTCGAGCTCTCGCGCGACCCGCAGCGCGCCCTGCGCGAGATCCCCGTGCTGGCGGCGGCGGCGGAGTCGGCCGAGGCCGTCCGCGAGCGCGCCCAGCGGCTGGCCGACCGGCTCGGCGGCACGGTCGTCGCGAGCGTCGGCCCGCGTCGGCGGCGGGGCCGTGCCGCTGCTCGAGCTGCCGAGCTTCGCCTGCGCCCTCGACGGCGGCGAGGCGCTGCATGCCGCCCTGCGCGCCTCCGACCCGCCCGTCGTGGGCGTGGTGCGCGAGGGCCGGGTGCTGCTCGACTGCCGCACCCTCACCGACGACCAGTGCCTGCTGATCAGCCTCTGACCCTCGGCACGGCCGGCCACATCGACCACGGCAAGACGGCGCTCGTCGCCGCGCTGACCGGCGTCGACACCGACCGGCTGCCGCAGGAGAAGGCGCGCGGCATCTCGATCGAGCTCGGCTACGCGCCGCTCGCGCTGCCCGTCGGGCCGGCGGCTCTCGGTCGTCGACGTGCCGGGCCACGAGCGGTTCGTGCGCACGATGGTGGCGGGCGCGACGGGCATCGACATGTTCCTGCTCGTCGTCGCCGCCGACGACGGCGTGATGCCGCAGACCCGCGAGCACCTCGGCATCATCGAGCTGCTGGACGTCCCCGCCGGCGTCGTCGCGCTCACCAAGCGCGACCTGGTCGACGACGAGCTGGCCGAGCTGGCCCGGCTCGGCGTCGAGGAGCTGCTCGAGCGGGGCCCTACGCCGGCGCAGAGGTCGTCGAGGTCTCATCGCGCACCGGGGCCGGCCTGGACGAGCTGCGGGCGGCGCTCGACGGGCTGCGCCGGGGCGGCGCCGCAGCCGGGCCGCGTCCGGGCCGGTGCGGCTCCCGATCGATCGCGCCTTCACGCTGCGCGGCATCGGCACGGTGGTCACCGGCACGCTGTGGTCGGGGACGGTCAGGGCGGGCGACCGGCTGGCGCTCGAGCCGGGCGGCCGCGAGGTGCGCGTGCGCAGCGTGCAGGTGCACGACCAGGCCGTCGAGCGAGGCGGCCGCCGGCCAGCGGGTCGCGCTCGCGCTCGTCGGCGTCGAGCGCACGCAGGTCAGGCGCGGCCACACCGCGGCCACGCCGGGGACGCTGCCGCACTCCTACCGGCTCGACGCCCGGCTGCGTGTGCTCGGCACGGCCGCCCACGGCCTGCGCCACGGCGACGTCGTCACCGTGCACCACGGCACGGCCGAGGCGCCGGCGACGGTCGTCCTGCGCGAGCGCACCGAGGTGCCGCCCGGCGGGAGCGGCCGACGTGCAGCTGCGCCTGCGCCGGCAGGTCGCCGCCGCCGCGGGCGACCGCCTGATCGTGCGCCTGACGAGCCCGCAGGTGACCGTCGCCGGGGCGACCGTGACCGATCCGGCGCCGCCCCGCCGCCGGCTCCCGGCGGCCGCGCCCGCGCCGCGCGCCGCCCCCGGCGCCGAAGCCGGCGGTGCCCGCCGAGGCCGTCGAGGCGCTGCACGCGCGACTGGCCGAGAGCCCGCTGCAGCCACCGGCGCTCGCGGCCCGGCGACGGGCCGGCGCTCGCCGCGCTCGTCGAGCAGGGGCGGGCGGTGCGGGCCGGGCGCGACCTGGCGTTCACGGCCGAGGCGTTCGGCGAGGCGCGCGCCGCGGCGGTCGCGCTCGCCGAGGCGGCGGGCAGCGTGACGCTCGCCCAGCTGCGCGACCGGCTCGGCATCTCGCGCAAGTACGCCCAGGCGCTGCTCGAGGCGCTCGACGCCAACGGCGTCACCCGCCGCGTCGGCGACGAGCGCGTCCTGCGCCGCCGCGCGCGTGAATAGACGGGGTCAGACCCCGTGTATTCATCACGGCTGTCTCATTGACCGGGCTGTACGCTCTGCCCGTGCGCACGCGCCTGCTCAACCCGCTGGTGTTCATCGCCGGCGCGGCCACGATGTCGACCGAGATGTGCGCCTCGCGGCTGCTCGCGCCGTTCTTCGGCGCGTCCATCCTCGTCTGGGCGAACATCATCGGCCTGATCCTGATCTACCTGGCGGTGGGGTACTTCGTCGGCGGCCGGGTGGCCGACCGGCATCCGTCGATGACCGTCATGGCCCGGCTGATGCTGATCGCGGCGGCCGCGATCGCCGTGCTGCCCTTCATCGCCCAGCCGTTCCTGTCGGCCGCCGTGAGCGCGTTTGCGAGCACGTCGGTCGGGGCGTTCCTGGGGTCGTTCTTCGCCGTGATGCTGATGTTCTCGATCCCGGTGACGCTGCTCGGGATGGCGTCCCCGTTCGCGGTGCGGCTCGGGGTGCGGAACGTCGAGCAGGCCGGCGAGGTGGCGGGCCGCATGTACGCGCTCTCGACGATGGGCAGCATCCTGGGCACGTTCCTGCCGGTCGCCTTCCTGATCCCCGAGATCGGCACGCGCCGCACCATGCTCGGCTCGGCCGCCCTGCTCGCCCTCGCCGCCACGCCCGCGCTCGGCCGCCGCTACCTGCGTCGCGCCGGTCGCGATCGCGATGATCGCCCTGCTCCCGCCGGGGGCGATCAAGCCGGGCAGCGGCGTCATCTACGAGGGCGAGTCGCAGTACCAGTTCATCCAGGTGCAGCAGCTCGCCGGCAACGAGCACGTGCTGCACCTGAACGAGGGCTGGGCGCAGCACTCGGTCTGGCGGCCGCACCAGGTGCTGACCGGCGGGTACTGGGATCAGTTCCTGCTCGCCCCGTCGCTTCACGGCCGGCCGTTCCGCAACCTGGCGATGATCGGATACGCCGGCGGCACGGTCGGGCCGCGCCTACGGCGTCTACTGGCCGCGCGTCTGGGTGCAGGGGATCGAGCTCGACCCGCAGGTGACCGCCGTCGGCAGGCGCTACTTCGGCCTCGCCTCGAACCCGCGCGTGTCGGTCGCGACCGCCGACGGCCGCGTCTACCTGGAGACGCACAGCCGCCGCTACGACGCCATCTTCCTGGACGCGTTCCAGCAGCCGTACATCCCCTTCTACCTGACGACGCAGGAGTTCTGGAGCCTGACGGTGAAGCGCCTCAAGGCGCGCGGGATGGTGATGGCGAACATCGGCCGCGTCCCCGGCGACGACCGCCTCGCGCACGACATCGCCGGGACGATGGCGACCCGGTTCGCGTCGGTGTACCTGTGGCACGTGGACGCGTTCAACGACATCGTGGTCGGCTTCCGCCACCCGGTCACGGGGCGCACCCTGGTCGGGCGGCTGCTCCGCGTCCGCTACCAGCTCCAGTCGGCCGCGGATCTCGCCGTGCACCTGCACGCCGTCGCCCCGTCGAGCAACCCGTTCACCGACGACAAGGCGCCGGTCGAGTGGCTGACCGACGGGATGATCCTCAAGTACGTCTCGGCGCACTGACGTGCGGCCGGCGAGGCCCGATGCGGCCGCGATCGTCCTCGCCGGGGGCATGTCGAGCCGGATGGGGGAGGCCAAGGCGCTGCTCGACTGGCACGGCACGCCGCTCGTCTGCCGTGTCGCCGGGATCCTCACCCGGGTGTGCGCGCCGGTGATCGTCGTCGCCGCCGCGGGCCAGGAGCTGCCGCTGCCGCGCGGGGTCGAGCGCGCGACCGACGCGGCGCCGGCAGCGCGGGCCGCTCGAGGGCATCGCCGCCGGGATGCACGCGCTGGCCGGCCGGGCCGGCGCCGTGTTCCTGGCCGCGACCGACCTGCCGCTCCTGCACCCCGCGTTCGTCGCCGGCCTGCTCGACGCCCTCCCCGGCTACGACGCCGCCGTCCCGGTGCTCGGCGGCCACGACCAGACGCTCGCCGCCGCCTACGACGCGGGCGTCCTGCGCCGCGCGTCCGAGCTGCTCGCGGCCGGCCGGCCGCGCGTCGCGGCCCTGCTCGACGGCGCCCGCGTGCACCGGCTCGGGCCGGCCGACCTCGACGAGCCGGACTCGGTCCGCAGCGTGAACACCCGCGCCGAGTACGCCGAGCTGCGCGCGCTGCCGCAGCCCCTCGTCACGGTCGTCGCGGCCGGCCGGCCGGCGGTGCAGGTCGAGGCGGCGACGCTCGGCGCGGCGATCGGCATCGCCTGGCCGGTGGATCCCCCGCTCGCGCGTCGTCGCAACCGTGAACGGCGCCCGCCTGGCCGTCGATCCGGGTCTGCCGCTCGTCCGCGGCGACGTCGTCGAGCTGCGGGTCGCGGGCGCGCGACGCCTGAGCGACGCGCTACTCGCCGGAGTCGTTCAGCTCCGCCGGCGAGGGCCGCACCCGCGGCGTGCGGCCGCGCAGCGAGCGGCGCCACGCGATGTGGCCGCCGATCGAGAGCACGAGCGCGAGCAGGCCGGCGAGGCCGATGACCTCGAACAGGTTGGAGGCGCTCGATCCGAGCAGGTACGCGGCCGTCCCGACCGTGCACACCCAGCCCGCGGCGCCGGCGAGGTTGTAGACGAAGAACCGCCGCCACGGCATCTCGTTCACGCCGGCCAGGAGCGCGGCGGTGAAGCGCAGCACGGGCAGCCAGCGGCCGAAGAACACGGTCTTGCCGCCGTGGCGCGAGAAGAAGTGCTCGCCCTCGTCGAGGAACTGCAGCCGCTGGCGCTCCCACCGCCCCGGCCGCGTCAGCAGCCGGTGGCCGACCCGGCGGCCGACGAGGTAGCCCAGGTTGTCGCCGAGGACGGCCGCCGAGATCGCGACGACGAAGACGATCGGCAGCGACAGGTGCCCCTCCGACGCCAGCACGCCCGCCGCGATCAGGCTGGTCTCGCCCGGGCACGGGCGCCCCGGCCGACTCGATCAGGATCAGCGCGAACAGGATCCCGTAGCCGAGGTTGGCCGGGACGTGGAAGAGCGAGATGGCGAGCAGCAGCGAGATTTCAGGGCCTCCTTGACCTGATGGTAGCCCTGGCCGCCCGCCGCGACGGCGAGCAGGAGAGCGGCGGCGAGCGCCGAACCTCGCCGCATGGAGAATCTGGACCTGAGCAAAGCTGAGGGAATGCCCCTGCTGGCGCGGATCGTCGTGCCGCTGAGCGCCGTCGAGCGCGAGTCGATCGGCGAGGTGCGGGGGATGTCGCGCGAGTACTGCGCGGTGCCTCTGCCGCCGGCCGCACGCGTGGTGCAGGCCGAGCGCACCGAGGGCGCATGGGTCGTGTGGTACGTCGAGAAGGTGGACGCGATCTAGGAGCGGCCGCGGCGGCGGTGTCCGCCGTGGTGACAGCCGGGGCCGCCGTGGTGACCGTGGCGCGCCCCGGCCCCGCCGGCGTGTCCGCGCCGTCCGTCGTGCCGGTGCCCGTCCCGGCGGCCGAGTGGGTCGCGCGTGCCGGTGCCCCGGTGCCGGAGCCGTCATGCCGGAAGCCCTCGTGGCGGCGCCCGTGTCGGTGCCCGCGTGACCGCGCCGGCGGTCGCCGTGACGCCTGTGCTCGTGCCGGCGCGATGGTCCGCGACGATGCGCGGCGATGGTGCTCGCGATGGCGGCGCCGATGCTCCCGCGCCGCGGCGCCGCTGCGCCGGCGCGGCGGCCTTCACGGACGCCGCGGGAGGCGGCGACGCGGCCGCGATCGTGATCTGCGCCACCGGCACCGCCGCCGCCGGCGGCGATGCGGCGAGCGCCGAGACCTGAGGCGACGCCCGGTGGGCCGACCGGTGGCGGCGGTGACGCGTCGTCCAGCGGCGCGAAGGGTGACGCGCGCGACGTAGGAGCCGATCACGCTCCCGAAGCTCGGCAGCAGGCCACCGACCTGCGGCACGGTCAGCGCCAGGGCCCCCAGCACGCCGTACACGGCGGCGACAGCCGACGCCGAGCGCGCACGCCGCGGCCATGCCACGCGACCTCCGCGGCACCCACGACCCGCCGGGCTTCTCGGCTTCCAGCATCCATACCTGTGACCCCCCACGGAGGTATACGGGTTCCGCCCGGCCGAACTGATGACCCGTACGGGGGATGTTGACCGGTTCTCGGTCAGACGACCTCGTCGGCGAGGCGGACGCCGCCGACCAGCCACCGCCGTCCCCGCCAGCGCGCGAACCCGATCGCCGTCCGGATCCAGATGAACGTCGAGATGCCGAACCAGATGCCGGCCAGCCCCCAGCCGAACTCCGCGGTCGCGAGCGTCAGCGGCAGGTAGCCGAGCAGGGCGGCGGCAGCCGTGACGTTGCGCATGAAGCGCAGATCGCCGGCGCCGAACAGGATGCCGTCGAGGGCGAACAGCCAGCCGTTGCAGCGGCATCATGAGCGACGAGCCACGGCCACAGGACGTGCGTCTTCGCGATGACGGCCGGGTCGGACGTGAACGCCCGCGGCAGGAGCTCGTAGCCGGCCGCGAGCACCACGGCGAACGCGACTCCGAGCAGGACATCCCGCCCACAAGAGCCGCCGCCCGAGCTGGAGGGCGGCGTCGGTCTGGCCGGCGCCCAGCAGCCGGCCGACCAGCGCCTGGGCGGCGATCGCCGTCGAGTCGAGGAAGAGCGCGCAGAACGTCCAGATCTGGGCGCCGATCTGGTGGGCGGCGAGCGTCGTGTTCCCGATCCGCGCCGCCACCGAGGCCGCGACCGTGAACGTGATGAAGAACGAGGCGGTGCGCAGGGTGAGGTCGCGGGCGGCGGCTGAACTGCACCCGGATCCGCCGAAGCGAGGGCCGCAGGCTCACGCCGCGCCGCGACAGGATGACGAGGAACACGAGCCCCGACGCCGCCTGCGCCGTCACGTTGGCGATCGCCGAGCCGCGGATGCCCATCCCGGCGCCGAACACGAGCGCGGCCGAGAGGCCGATGCTCGCGAGGTTCGCAAGCCCGATCACGACGAGCGGCGTGCGCGTGTCCTGCAGCGCCCGCATCCAGCCCTGCGCGGCGGCCGTCACGAGCACGAACGGCGCGCCGAGCGACGCGATCCGCATCCACAGCAGCGCCTGCGCGGCCGCGGGCGTGCTGCCGCCGGCCATCGCGTGGATCGCCGGCCCGGCGACGAGCTCGAGCGCGATCGCGAGCACCACCCCGAGGCCGAGGGCGAGCCAGGTGGCCTGGACGCCGACGTCGAGCGCCTCGTCGACGCGGCCCGCGCCGTACAGGCGCGCGGCGCGCGCGGTCGTCCCGTACTCGAGGAACGTGCAGAACCCGAACATCTCCGAGAGCAGGAGCCCCGCGAGGGCCAGGCCGGCCAGCGGCACGGTGCCCAGGTGGCCGATGATGGCCGTGTCGCCCAGGACGTAGAGCGGCTCGGCGATCAGGGCGCCGAGCGCGGGGATCGCGAGCGCGAGCACCTCGCGGTCGGTCGGCATCCCGGGCGGACGGCTCATCCAGGCAGTCTTGCGGGCCACGCGCGGCGGCGGTGGAGGTACCATCCGCAGTCATGACGACCGCCGCCCGCACGACGCTGCGCGACCTGATCTCGGCCCGCGGCTGTGCGCTCTTCGACGGCGCGATGGGCACGATGCTCCAGGGCGCCGGCCTCGACGCGGGCGAGTCGGGCGAGCGCTGGAACCTCGATCGCGCCGACGCCGTCGCCGAGATCCATCGCAGCTACGCCGCCGCCGGCGCGGTGCTCGTCACCACGAACACGTTCGGCGCCTCGGCGCCACGACTGGCCGCCGCCGGCCTCGAGGATCGCGTCGCCGATGTGAACGCCGCCGCCGTGCGCATCGCCCGCACCGTCGCCGACGAGTTCGGCGCGCTCGTCGCGGGCGACGTCGGCCCGACCGGCGAGCTGATCGAGCCGCTCGGGACGCTCTCGGCCGACGACGCGCAGGCGGTGTTCGAGGAGCAGATCGAGGCGCTCGCCGGTGCCGGCGCCGACCTGATCCTGGCCGAGACGATGAGCGACCTGGCCGAGGCCGAGGCGGTCGTGCGCGCCGCCCACGAGGCGGCGCCCGAGCTCGAGGTGGCCGTCACCCTGAGCTTCGACACGAACCGGCACACGATGATGGGCGTCTCGCCCGCACAGGCGGTGGCGGCGCTGGCCGAGCTCGGCGTGACCGCCGTCGGCGCGAACTGTGGCCGCGGGCTGGAGGACATGCAGGCGGTGATGACCGAGATGGTGGCCTGCCGGCCGGAGGGCCTGCTCCTGATCGCCCAGTCGAACGCCGGCCTGCCCGTCATCCGCGGCGACGAGTTCCACTACGACACCTCGCCGGAGGAGATGGCCGCCTACGCGCGCCGCATGCGCGTGCTCGGCGTGGAGCTCGTGGGCGGATGCTGCGGCTCGACGCCCGCGCACATGGCCGCGATGGCCACCGCCCTCTCTGAATAAGTCGGGCCTGGCCCGATCTATTCAGGCGATCGGCGTGAGCGGCGGCTCGCCCGCGAGCACCGCCGCAGCGTTGCTGCGCCGCCAGCACGCCCATCGCGGTGCGGGTCTCGATCGTCGCCGAGCCCAGGTGCGGGAGCAGCACGACGTTCTCGAGCTCGAGCAGGCCCGGCTCGACGGCCGGCTCGCGCTCGAACACGTCCAGGCCGGCGCCCGCGATCGCGCCCGCACGCAGGGCCGCGGCCAGCGCGGCCTCGTCGACGATCGGGCCGCGGGCCGTGTTCACCAGATAGGCCGTCGGCTTCATCAGCGCCAGGCGGCGGGCGTCGATCAGGTGCCGCGTCTCGTCGGATAGCGGGCAGTGGATCGAGACGACGTCCGCGACCGCGAGCAGCTCGTCCAGCTCGAGCATCGCCGCGCCGAGCTCCTCCTCGAGCGCCGCGTCCGCCCGGCGCCGGCCGGCGTAGGCGATCCGCATCCCGAACGCCCGCGCCCGGCGGGCCGTCGCGGTGCCGATCTTGCCGAGGCCCGACGATGCCGAGCGTCTTGTCCTGCAGGCCCATCCCGAGCATGTAGAACATGCTCCACGACCACGTGGCGCCCGAGCGGACCATGCGCTCGGCCTCGCCCAGCCGGCGCGTCGCCATGAGGATCAGGGCGAAGGCGATGTCGGCCGTGGACTCGACGAGCACGCCCGGCGTGTTCGTGCACACCACTCCGCGGCGGGCACACGCCGCGACGTCGATGTTGTCGTAGCCGACGGCGACGTTGGCCACGACCCGCAGGCCGGGCCCGGCGGCCGCCAGGAACGCGTCGTCGACGCGGTCGTGCAGCAGCGTCACCGCGGCGTCGGCGCCCGCCACCGCCGCGTGCAGCTCCGCGACCGTGAGCGGCCTGTCGTGCGGCGAGAGCCACACGTCGCCGGCCGCACGCAGGATCTCGAGCGCGGGCTCGGGCAGCTGCCGCGAGACGACGATCCGGGCGGTCATCGCCTCACACCGCCACCGCGCCGAGCAGCTCGCCCATCGCCGCGAGCGCCTCGGCGATGTTCTCGAGCGAGTTGGCATAGGACAGGCGCAGGTAGCCCTCGCCGTAGGCGCCGAACGCCGTGCCGGCGAGCACGGCGACGCCGGCCTCGCTCAGCAGCCGGTCGGCGACGGCCTTCGCCTCCATCCCCGTCCCGGTGATGTTCGGGAAGGCGTAGAACGCGCCCTCGGGCATCACGCACGAGACGCCCGGCAGCGCGTTCAGGCCCTGCGACGACGGCGCTTCGGCGGCGCTCGAACTCGGCCATCATCGCGGCGACGTCGTCGCGCGGGCCGGTCAGCGCCGCGACGCCCGCGAGCTGCACCGCCGGCGCCGTGCACGACACCGAGTTGATCAGAAGGCGCGTGATCGGCTCGACCAGCTCGGCCGGCAGCGCCGCGTAGCCGAGCCGCCAGCCGGTCATGGCAAACGTCTTCGAGAACCCGTCGACGAGCATCGTGCGGTCGAGCAGGCCGTGGTGGGCCGCGACCGTGTCGTGGCGGCCGCCGTAGAGCATCTCCGAGTACACCTCGTCGGAGAGGATGTAGCAGTCGTGGCCGGCCAGCACCGCGGCGATCTCGGCCGTGAGCGCGGGCGGGACGATGCCGCCGGTCGGGTTCGCGGGCGAGTTCAGGATGACGAGCCTGGTGCGCGGCGTCAGGCGCTCGGCCAGGTCGGCGGCCGTGAACGCGAACCCGCGCTCCTCGACGAGCGGCAGCGGCACCGGCGTCGCACCGGCGAAGTTGATCACCGACTCGTAGATCGGGAAGCCGGGGTTGGGGTAGATGACCTCGTCGCCCGGGTTGCACGTCGCCAGCACGCCGAAGAAGAGGAACGGCTTGGCGCCCGGCGCGACGACCACGCGGCCCGGGTCGATCGCGAGGCCGCGGTGCGCGGACAGGTGCGCGGCGCACGCCTCGCGCAGCTGCGGCAGCCCCGGCGCCGGGCAGTAGTGGGTGTGGCCGTCGCGCAGCGCGCGCACGCCCGCCTCGACGATGTGGGCCGGCGTCGCGAAGTCGGGCTCGCCGATCTCGAGATGGATCACACGCCGGCCCGTCGCCTCGAGCGCCTTCGCCCGCGCGAGCACCTCGAACGCGGTCTCGGTGCCGAGCCGGCTCATGCTGTCCGCCAGCCTTCCCCCCATGTCCCCTCCTCGTGGTCCCGCGTTCAGTCGCCGAGCTCGATGCGGCGGCGGTCGACGTACTCCCGCAGGCGCGCCCGCGTGTCCGGGTCGATCGCGGGCTGCTCGTACTCCTCGAGCGTCTTGCGCCAGATCTCGCCGGCGCGCTCGGTCGCGTCGCGCGATCCCTTCGACTTCCACCGCTCGAAGTTCTCCGTCGACGACAGCAGCGGCCGGTAGAAGCACGTGCGGAACCGCTCCAGGGTGTGGGCCGCACCGAGGAAGTGGCCGCCGTGTCCGACCTCCTGGTGGGCGCCGTAGGCCAGGCTGGCCTCGTCCACCTCGAGCGGCGTGAACTCCTCCTGCAGCATGCGCAGGATCTCGATGTCGACGACGAACTTCTCGTAGCAGCTGACGAGGCCCGACTCGAGCCAGCCGGCCGAGTGCATGACGTAGTTCGCGCCGGCCAGGAACGTCGGCAGCATCGTCATCATCGCCTCGTAGGAGGCCTGGGCGTCGACGGTCTGGCTCGACGTCAGGCCGCCGCCGCTGCGCCACGGCAGGCCGAAGTGGCGCGCGATCTGGCCCGTGCACAGCAGGCCGATGGCCGACTCCGGCGTGCCGAAGCTGGGCGAGCCCGACTGCAGGTCGGTGTTCGAGAGGAACGAGCCGAACACGACCGGGCAGCCCGGCCGCACGAGCTGCGTGAGCGCGATCCCGGCCATCGCCTCGGCCATCTGCTGGACGAGCGACGCGGGGGTGGTCACCGGCGACATCGCCCCCATCAGCAGGAACGGCGTGATGATCACGGCCTGGTTGGCGCGGTTGTACTCGAGCATGGCCGCCAGCATGCGGTCGTCGAAGCGCAGCGGCGAGTTCACGTTGATCAGCGAGATCGTGACCGGCGCGCGCCTCGATCGCCTCGCGCGAGCCGATGCAGGATCTCGCTCATCGCGATCGTGTCGGCGGCGTTCGGGCCCGACGTGACCGAGCCCATGTGGAACTTGTCGGAGAGCGTCTGCAGCGCGAACACCATGTCCAGGTGGCGCGAGTCGAGCGGGGTGTCGTTCGGCTCGCAGATCGTGCCCCCGGCCGAGTCGAGCTGGTCGAACTGGTGCGACAGCATGACGAAGCGCTCGAAGTCGGCCATCGTCGCGTCGCGGCGCTCGCTCGCCCTCGCGCACGAACGGCGGCCCGTACACGCCCGAGAACACCATGTTGTCGCCGCCGATGCGCACGGAGCGCTCCGGGTTCCGGGCCACGAGGTCGAACTCGCGCGGCGCCTTGGCGACCTGCTCGAGCACGAAGTCGGGATCGAGGAAGACGTTCGCATCCTCGGTCCTGCAGCCGGCCGCGCGGAAGATCTCGACGGCCTCGGGGAGGATGAACTCGACCCCGATCTCCGACACGATCCGCCGCCAGCCGCGGTCGAGCGTGTCCATGGCCTCCTCGGAGAGGATCTCGTAGCGCGGCATCGTGTTCCGGAACATGGCGTCCTCCGGGCCGCGACCGCGGACGTCCTTGACGGCCCCCAGGTCGATCCCTATGATCCTTATGGTGGAACAATAGTTCCACATCGTGAGTCAGTTTTCAATGCCAAGCGCTTCCGGAACCCAGTCGATCGACCGGGCCGCCCAGCTTCTGGTCGCGGTCGCAGACAGCGCGGCTCCGATCGGCGTCGGCGAGCTGGCCGAGGCCACCGACCTGCCCAAGAGCACCGTCTCGCGCCTGGTCGCCGCCCTCGAGCGGCACGCGCTCGTGCAGCGCGACGGCGCCCGCGGCCCGCTGCGCCCGGGCCCGGTGATGATGCGCCTGGCCCGCCGCGGCGTCGGCGACCGCGACCTGGTCGACCTCTCGGCCGACGCGCTGCGGCGCCTGGCCGAGGCGAGCGCGCGAGACGATCAACCTGGCCGTGCCGACGCCGCTCGGCGTCGAGCACCTGAGCCAGGTCGACAGCACCCACTTCATCGGCTCGACCAACTGGATCGGGCGCCGCGTCCCGCACACGAGCACGGCGGTCGGCAAGGTCTTCCTGGCGTTCGGCGCCGTCCGCGTCACCCGCGCGCACACGCCGCTGCGGGCCGAGCTCGACGCCGTGCGCGCGCGTGGCTACGCCACCGCCGTCGGCGAGCTCGAGCCGGGCCTCGCGGCGATGGCGGCTCCCGTGCGCGACGGCAGCGGCGACGTGCTCGCCGCGCTCTCGATCTCGGGGCCCGAGGGACGGCTGACGCGAGAGCGGATCGGCGAGCTTGCACCCGTGCTGCTGCACGAGGCAGCCACGGTCTCGGCCCGGCTGGGGTACGGCACCACCACCCAAGGAGCAGCATGACGCACGACGAGATCCTCCAAGGCCTGTACGACAACACGCTGATCGGCAACGCCCCGGAGGTCAAGGACCTCACCAACCAGGGCCTGGCCGAAGGGCTCGGCCCCGAGTCGATGCTCTACGACGCGCTGATCCCGTCGCTCGAGGAGGTCGGCGCCCGGTTCGAGCGCGGCGACTTCTTCGTCCCCGAGATGCTGATCGCCGCCCGGGCGATGCAGGGCGCGCTCGACATCCTGCGGCCGCTCCTGGCCGAGACCGGCGCAAAGCCGATCGGCACCTTCGTCATGGGCACCGTCAAGGGCGACGTGCACGACATCGGCAAGAACCTCGTCAACATCATGCTCGAGGGCGCGGGCTTCACCGTGCACGACCTCGGGGTCAACGTCGCGCCCGAGCGCTTCGTCGAGGAGGTCCAGAAGCACGAGCCCGACATCGTCGGCTTCTCGGCCTTCCTGACGACGACCATGCCGATGTTCAAGGCCAACATCAACGCGCTCCAGAAGGCCGGCCTGCGCGACCGCGTGATCGTGATGGTCGGCGGCGCGCCGGTGACCAAGGAGTACGCCGACGCGGTCGGCGCCGACGGCTACGCCGCCGACGCCTCGACGGCCGTCCGCATGGCCAAGGCGCTGATCGAGCAGCAGCGCAACCAGGCCGCGACCGTCTAGGAGCGCGGATGGGGGTGCTCGCGGCAGTGGAGGCGGTGGTGAAGAAGCCGGTCTTCGGCTGCCGGATGTGCGGCCAGTGCGTGCTGCACTCGACGGGCATGACCTGCCCGATGAACTGCCCCAAGACGCTGCGCAACGGCCCCTGCGGCGGCGTTCGCGCCGACGGCGGCTGCGAGGTGAAGCCCGACATGCGCTGCGTGTGGCTGCGCGGCTACGAGCGCTCGCGGCGGCTGCCGCTCCTGCCGGCGACCTGGCGCGACGAGTTCAACCACCTGCGCCGGCCGGTCGACAACCGCCTGTTCGGCACCGCGTCGTGGACGAACTTCGCGAGCGGCCGCGACCGGCAGACGCCGGCGGGCTGGGAGGCCGGCGAGCATTGAGCCGGCTCGAGCAGGCCCTCGCCGCGGGGCGCTTCGTGGTCACCGCCGAGATGCCGACCATCGACGGCGGGGGCATGGACGAGGTGCGCTTCCAGCTCGCGCCGATGGCGCCGTACCTGGACGCCTGCAACGCGACCGACAACACCGCCGCGCACGCGCACGCGTCGCCGCTTGCGATCGCGATCGCGCTCAAGCAGTGCGGGATGGAGCCGATCATGCAGCTCGTCTGCCGCGACCGAAACCGGCTCGGCCTCGAGGCCGAGCTCGTCGGCGCGACGCTGCACGGCATCGAGAACGTGTGCTGCCTGACCGGGGACGACGTCACCGCGGGCGACGAGCCCGAGGCCCGGCGCGTGTTCGACCTGGACGGTCCGCAGCTGCTCGCGACCGCGAGCGGCATCGCCGCCGGGCGCTACCTCAGCGGCCGCAAGATCGACCCGGCGCCGCACTTCTTCCTGGGTGCCGTCGAGAATCCGGGCGCGCCGCCGTTCGAGTACCGGGCGCAGCGGGCACTGAAGAAGGTCCGGGCCGGCGCGCGGTTCCTCCAGCTCCAGATCTGCTTCGAGCCGCATCTGCTCGAGAGGTTCGCCGCCGAGGCGCAGCGCATCGGCGTCACGCCGCGTATCGCGCTCCTGCCGTCGATCACGATCCTGCGCTCGGCCCGGGCGCTGCGCTTCATCGACGAGAAGGTGCCGGGCATCACGGTGCCGAGGGCCCTGATCGACCGGGTCGAGGCCGCGTCCGACCAGCAGGAGGCCTGCTTCGACGTCGCCTACGAGCTCGCCTGCCACGCCCTCGAGCAGCCGGGCGTGCGCGGCCTGCACTTCATCAGCTTCCGCAAGGACGCCGGGATCGCCGCGCTCTGCCGGCGGCTCGGGATCCCCACGCACGCCGAAAGGGTTGAACATGGATACCGTTCTCCAGTCCCGGTCTAAGACGGTCGTCATCGGATCGGACAAGCCGTTCTGCATCATCGGGGAGCGCATCAACCCCACCGGCCGCAAGGCGTTCCAGGCCCAGCTGCAGGCCGGCGACCTGTCCGCAGCTCGAGCACCGACGTGGCCGAGCAGGTGGCGGGCGGCGCCGACATGCTCGACGTGAACGTGGGCGACCCGCTCGCCGACGAGGTCGAGCTGATGCGAAGCGCGATCCCGCTCGTGCAGGGCCTGACCGACCTGCCGCTCGTGATCGACTCCTCGGTGATCGAGGCGCTCGAGGCCGGCCTGGGCGCCTACGAGGGCAAGGCGCTCGTGAACTCGGTCACGGCCGAGGACGACCGGCTCGAGGCGATCCTGCCGCTCGTCGCGAAGCACGGCGCGGCCGTGATCGCCCTCCCCAACGACGACGAGATCCCGATGGAGCCGGAGCGGCGCCTGGAGCTCGCGCGCAAGATCGTCTCGGTCGCGGGCGACCACGGCATCCCGCCGCAGGACATCGTGATCGACCCGCTGGCGATGCCGGTCGGCGCCGAGCCGCGCGCGGTGACGCTCTTCATCGAGACGGTGCGCCTGATCCGCGACGATCTGGGCGTGAACATGACCTGCGGCGCCTCGAACACGTCGTTCGGCCTCCCCGGCACGGCACGTGCTCGGCGCCGGGTTCCTCGGCATCGCCGCGAGCCACGGCCTGACGAGCGCGATCATGGACGCGCGCGCGCCCGTCTGCGTCGAGGCCGTGCGCGCGGCCGACTTCCTGCTCGGCCACGACGAGTGGGGCGCGCGCTGGATCGCCGCCCACCGGGCCAAGCTGGCCGCCGCCCAGGCCGCCGGAGCGGCGTGACCGAGGCCGCCGTCCAGGCCGGCACGGGCCGGGTGCGGCTGCAGTTCCGCCCCGACGGCGGCGACGTGCGCGTCCCGGCGGGCACGACGGTGTTCGACGCCGCCTCGTGGAACGGCATCGCGATCGACTCCACCTGCGGCGGCCACGGCACCTGCAAGAAGTGCAAGGTGCGCGTCCTCCACGGATCCGTCCCGATCGACAGCGTCGACCCGCGCGCGTTCACGATCGACGAGCTCAAGGGCGGCTGGCGGCTGGCCTGCCGCGCGGCCGCGACGGAGGACCTCGAGATCGACGTGCCGCCGCTGCAGACGCGGCCGAAGGCAGCCCTGGTCGGCGTCGGCCGCCACGTCATCCTGCGCCCGGCCGTGCAGAAGCGCTACCTGGAGCTCTCGGAGCCCTCGCTCGAGGATCAGGTCTCCGACCTCGAGCGGGTGCTGGCCGCGGTCGACGACTACGAGCTGCGCGTCCACCCCGGGGCGGTGCGCCGGCTCGGCCGGACGCTGCGGGCGGCCGACTTCAAGGTCACGGCCGTCATCTGCGACGACCTGCTGATCGACGTCGAGCCCGGCGACACGACCGCCGACCGGCACGCGATCGCCTTCGACCTGGGCACGACCACCGTGGTGGCGAACCTGCTCGACCTGGCCACGGGCCAGCCGCTCGCGGTGCGCTCGATGCTGAACCGCCAGCAGCCGTTCGGGGCCGACGTGATCTCGCGGGTGTCGGCGACGATGCTCGACCCCGACGCGCTCGAGGCGCTGCAGGCGCGGGCGGCCGAGACGCTCAACCAGCTCGCGGCCGAGGTGTGCGAGGAGGCGGGCGTCGCCCGCGAGCGCGTGTACGAGATGGTCCTGTGCGGCAACGTGACGATGACCCAGATCGCGCTCGGGATCGATCCCGAGCCGCTGGCGGTGGCGCCGTTCATCGTCGCCGCGCGGCGGCTGCCGCCCGTCACCTCCGCCGACTACGGCGTGCCGCTGCACCCGCGCGCCCAGGCCTTCACCTTCCCCGCGCTCGGCGCCTACGTCGGCGGCGACATCGTCGCCGGGCATGCTCGCGACCGGTCTCACCCGCGACCGCCGGGTGCGGCTCTTCATCGACGTCGGCACGAACTCCGAGATCGCGCTCGGGTCGCAGGAGCGCGTGGTCTCGACCGCCGCTCCGGCCGGGCCCGGCGTTCGAGGCGGCCCAGATCCGCTGCGGGATGCGCGCCGCCGAGGGCGCGATCGAGGGCGTGACGATCGCGGGCGACGACCTCAGCCTGGAGGTGATCGGCGACACCGACCCGGTCGGGATGTGCGGCTCGGGCCTCGTCGACGCGGTCGCCCAGCTCGTCGCCTGCGGCCTGCTCGACCACTCCGGCCGGTTCGTCCCCGACGAGACCGCGGCCGAGGCGCACCCGGTGCTCTCCAAACGGCTCGTCAAGGTGGGCGAGGAGCGCGTGTTCGTGCTCGCCTGGCGCGGCGAGGAGCCCGAGAACGCGGTGTACCTGTCGCAGCGCGACGTGCGCGAGCTGCAGTTCGCGAAGGCCTCGATCGCGACCGGCTGGCACATCCTCATGAGCGAGCTCGGGATCACGCGCCGGCGACGTCGCCCAGGTGCTGCTCGCCGGCAGCTTCGGCTCGTACCTGTCGCCGGCGAGCGCGGTGCGCATCGGCCTCGTGCCGCAAGCTGCCGCTGACGCGGATCGTCTCGGCCGGCAACGTCGCCGGCGAGGGCTCGAAGATGGCTGCCCTCTCGCTGCGCGAGCGCGCGGCCGCCGACGCCATCCTGGACGAGGTCGAGTACGTCGAGCTCTCCGGGCGGGCAGACTTCAACGACATGTTCATCGACCAGCTCGCGTTCCCCGGATGAGCGCGGCCGGGCAGCCGCGGGTCGCGGTCGTCGCCTGCGGCGCGCTGGCCCTGCACGTGCAGGCGATCGCGCGCCGGCGGGGGTGGGCGGTCGACGTGCACCCGCTGCCGCCGGAGCTGCACAACCGCCCCGAGCGGATCGCGCCGGCGGCCGCGGCGCTGATCGCCGAGCTGCGCGACGCCTACGACCGCGTCGTCCTGGCCTACGCCGACTGCGGCAGCATGGGCGCGGTCGACGAGCTCGGCGTCGAGCGGCTGGCCGGCGACCACTGCTACGACGTCTTCGCCCGCGCCGAGGTGCGCGAGGCGATGCGCGAGGAGCCGGGCACGTACTTCCTGACCGACTTCCTCGCCCGCACGTTCGACCGCACCGTCGTGCGCTCGCTCGGCCTCGACCGCCACCCCGAGCTGCGCGACGCCTACTTCGGCAACTACCGCCGCGTGGTGTACCTGGCCCAGCGGCCGACGCCGCGGCTGCTCGAGCAGGCGCGCGCGGCCGCCGACCGCATCGGCCTGCCGCTCGAGGTGCGCGAGGTGGGCGAGGGCGGCCTCGAGCGCGACCTCGAGCGCCTGGTCGGGACGGGCACCGATGGCTGAGTCGGTCACCACCCGGGCGGCGCTCCTGCCGGCGGTCGGCACGCGGCTGCGGGTCGTCGAGCTCGACCTGGCTCCGCCCGGCCCGGGCGAGGTGCGCGTGCGCCTGCACTGCGAGCGGCGTCTGCAGCGACGACCTGAACGCGTTCGACGGCTCGATCGAGGTGCCGTGCCCGGCCGTGCTCGGGCACGAGGGCGCGGGCGTCGTCGAGGAGATCGGCGCGGGCGTGACGCGCGCTCGCGGGTCGGCGACCATGTCGCGCTCTCGTGGGCGCCCTACTGCGGCCACTGCGAGCAGTGCCTGCGCGACCTGCCCCACCTGTGCGGGACGGCGTGGCCGAAGATGCTCGCGGGCGGCCTGCTCGACGGCACGACGCGGCTGCTCGTTCGGCGGCGCGACGGTGCACCACTACTGCTTCCTCTCGTCGTTCGCCGAGCGCGCCGTCGTGCCGGAGCGCTCGTGCGTGCGCATCCCCGCCGACGTGCCGTTCGACGTGGCCGCGCTCGTCGGCTGCGCCGTCGCGAGCGGCGTGTGCGCCGTGTGGCGGACGGCCGGCGTGCGGCCGGGCGAGCGCGTCGCCGTCTTCGGCCTCGGCGGCACCGGCCTTGCCGGCGGTGATCGGCTCGGTCGCAGCGGGCGCGTCGCAGATCGTGGCGGTCGACGCCCGCGCGAGTCGGCTCGAGCGGGCGCGCGAGCTGGGCGCGACGAGCGACCGTCGAGTGGCAGGGGACGCCGGCCGAGGTCGCCGAGGCGGTGCGCGCCGCGAGCGGCGGCGGCGTCGACTACGCCTTCGAGGCCCGCGGCCGGCCGGCGGCGGCCGAGGCGGCGTTCCTCTCGACGCGCGTGCGCGGGGCGGCCGTGCTGTGCGGCATCCCCCGCGCCGACGCCACCATCACCCTGCCCGGCGCTCTCGATCCCGCGCATGGAGCGGCGCGTGCTCGGCTCGATCTACGGCTCGGCGCGGCCCGACCGCGACTTCCCGCTGATCCTCGACCTGCACCGCCGCGGCCACCTGCCGCTCGACCGGCTGATCTCGCACCGGCTCCCGCTCGACGAGGCGGACGCGGCGATGGACCTCGTCCGCTCGGGCGACGCCACCCGCGTCATCCTCGAGCTCGTTGACCGGGGTCAGACCCCGCCCAGGACCGTCACGGAAGTGTGACGCCCGACGTTCGGGGTCAGACCCCGGTTCGTCTGCGGCGCGCTACTCGCCCGCCGCGGCCGCCTTCGGCTGGTGGCGGTAGAAGTCGACGTGCTGCGCCTCGAGCGGCGTGTTGCCGAGGATCAGGTCGGCGGCCTTCTCGGCCATCATCATCACCGGCGCGTAGATGTTGCCGTTGGTGACGTAGGGCATCGCCGAGGCGTCCACGACGCGCAGGCCCTCGAGGCCGTGCACGCGCATGTTCGCCGGGTCGACCACCGACATGTCGCCCGTGCCCATCGCGCAGGTGCACGAGGGGTGCAGCGCCGTCTCGCCGTCGCGGCCGACCCAGTCGAGGATCTCCTCGTCGGTGGCGACGCCCGGCCCCGGCGAGAGCTCGCCCGCGTTGTAGGGGTCGAACGCCGGCTGGTTCAGGATGCTGCGCGCGACCCGGATCGCCTCGACCCACTCGCGCCGGTCCTCGGGCGTCGAGATGTAGTTGAAGCGCAGCGCCGGATGCACCGTCGGATCGGTCGAGGTGATCTTCACCGACCCGCGCGAGTTGGAGTACATCGGCCCGATGTGCACCTGGTAGCCGTGGCCGCCGGCGGGCTTGGAGCCGTCGTAGCGGATCGCGAGCGGCAGGAAGTGGAACATCAGGTTCGGGTAGGCGACCTCGTCGTTCGAGCGCGCGAAGCCGCCGCCCTCGAAGTGGTTGGTCGCGCCGTCGCCGCGCCGGGCCAGCCACTGCAGGTACACCTTCGGCCGGTTGCGGTAGAGCATCGCCGGGGCGACCGAGACGGGCAGCTTGCTGCCGTACTGGACGTACACCTCGAGGTGGTCCTGCAGGTTCTCGCCGACGCCGGGCAGGTCGTGGACGACGTTGACGCCGAGCGCCTCGAGCTCCGACGCGTTGCCGACGCCCGAGAGCTGCAGCAGCTGCGGCGAGTTGATCGCGCCGCCGCAGATGATGATCTCGCGGCCGTGCGCGCGCCGGGTCGGGCCGCGGGGAAGGTCGAACGAGACGCCCGGTCGCGCGGTTGCCCTCGAACACGATCCGGCGCACGAACGCGTTCGTCTTCACGGTCAGGTTCGGCCGGTCCATCACCGGGTGCAGGTAGGCGCGGGCCGCGCTCAGCCGGCGGCCGCGGTGGATGTTGCGGTCGAACGGCGCGAAGCCCTCCTGGCGGTAGCCGTTGACGTCGCTCGTGAGCTGGTAGCCGGCCTGCTGCACGGCCTCGAAGAACGCGAGGAAGAGCGGGTTCGTGGCCGGGCCGCGCTCGAGCACGAGCGGGCCGTCGCCGCCGCGGTACTCGTCGGCGCCGGCCAGGCACGTCTCCATGCGCTTGAAGTACGGCAGGCAGTGGGCGTAGTCCCAGCTCTCCATGCCCGGATCGGCGCCCCAGCGCTCGTAGTCCAGCGGGTTGCCGCGCTGGAAGATCATCCCGTTGATGCTGCTCGAGCCGCCGAGCACCTTGCCGCGCGCGTGGTAGATGCGGCGGCCGTGCATGTTCGGCTCGGGCTCCGACTCGTACTTCCAGTCGTAGAAGCGGCTGCCGATCGGGTAGGTCAGCGCCGCCGGCATGTGGATGAAGATGTCGGCCTTGTAGTCGTTGCGGCCGGCCTCGAGCACGAGCACGCGCGTCGAGGGGTCGGCGCTCAGGCGGTTGGCGAGCGCCGAGCCCGCCGAGCCTCCGCCGACGATGATGTAGTCATAGGGTGTGCGGGCCATGTCCGCCTTCCGTTGGATCGCGTGGACGTGGAGCCAGGCCGATTCTACGCCTCGCCCAGGCGCTGCCGCGCGCCCTCAGCCGTCGAGCATGGCCGCGAGCCGCTCCGGCGGATGGGCGGCGTCGAGCTCCGCGGCCACCCGGGCGGCGATCTCGTCGGGCGAGCCGTCGGCCTCCTGCCACGCGCCCTGCTCCCACGCGTCCAGGTAGGCGTCCGAGCCGTGCAGGCCCTGGCGCATGGCCGCCTCGTCGATCGCCTCCTGGAAGCGGTCGGGCAGCGCCACCTTGGCGATCGCGCCCGCGGCGTCGCGCGCGGTCACCATCGTCGGGATCTCGCGCCAGCTGGTGATGCGGTACTCGGCCACGGCCGGCGGATGATACCCATCCAATTGGCATCGCGGCGGATGCCAATTGGCGGGCGGCGGCGTGAATCCGCGCGCCGCGCCCGCCGATAACCCGCGCGTGAAGTTCGACTATGACCTGCTCGTGATCGGCTCCGGCCCCGGCGGCCAGAAGGCGGCGATCCAGGCCGCCAAGCTCGGCAAGCGCGTGGCCGTCGTCGACCGCCGCGAGACGCTCGGCGGCGTGTGCACGAACACCGGCACGATCCCGTCGAAGACGCTGCGCGAGGCCGTCGTCTTCCTGACCGGGATGAGCCAGCGCGGCATCTACGGCGCAGAGCTACCGGGTCAAGGACGACATCACGAGCGAGGACGTGCTTCGCGCGCATCCAGCACGTCGTCCAGCGCGAGATCGACGTCGTGCGCAGCCAGCTCGCCCGCAACCGCGTGCAGGTGCTCGCCGGCCACGGCCGCTTCCTCGACCCGCACTCGGTGTCGGTCGACAGCGTCTCGCGGCATGGAGCGCCGCATCACCGCCGCGAAGATCGTGATCGCGACCGGCACCCGCCCGGCCCGCCCCGCCGACCGTCGCCTTCGACGGCCGCACCGTGCTCGACTCCGACGACATCGTCTCGCTCGACTGGCTGCCGAACTCGCTGGTCGTCGTCGGCGCCGGCGTGATCGGGATCGAGTACGCGTCGATGTTCGCCGCGCTCGGCACGCGCGTGACCGTGGTCGAGCAGCGCCAGCGCCTGCTCGAGTTCTGCGACTTCCAGATCATCGAGGCGCTGCAGTACCACCTGCGCGACCTCGGCGTGATCTTCCGCTTCGACGAGACCGTGACGGCGGTCGACAAGCACAAGGGCGGCGCCGTGACGCACCTCGCGAGCGGCAAGCTGATCCCCGCCGACGCCGTGCTCTACTCCGCCGGCCGCCAGGGCGCGACCGACGGGCTCGACCTGGCCAAGGCCGGCCTCGAGGCCGACCGCCGCGGCCGCATCGCCGTCAACGCAGCGCTTCCGCACGACCGTCCGCCACATCTATGCGGTGGGCGACGTGATCGGCTTCCCGAGCCTCGCCGCGACCTCGATGGAGCAGGGCCGGCTGGCCGCCTGCGACGCCTTCGGCGTCGCCTCGCAACGCCATGGACGCGATGCTCCCGATCGGCATCTACACCATCCCCGAGATCAGCTTCGTCGGCCGCACCGAGGAGCAGCTGACCGAGGCGGCGGTGCCGTACGAGATCGGCATCTCCCGCTACCGCGAGCTCGCCCGCGGCCAGATCCTGGGCGACACGTCGGGCATGCTGAAGCTGCTCGTCTCGCCGCTCGACCGCACGCTGCTCGGCGTGCACGCCTTCGGCACCGGCGCCACCGAGCTCGTCCACA
Source organism: uncultured Actinomycetes bacterium (assembly GCA_963707585.1). Classification (GTDB taxonomy): domain Bacteria; phylum Actinomycetota; class Thermoleophilia; order Gaiellales; family JAICJC01; genus JAICJC01. The sequence goes on from CAVPQP010000001.1 coordinate 127,949, forward strand.
TCGGCCAGCTCGTGATGGCGATGGGCGGCACGATCGACGTGCTCCTCGACACGGTCTTCAACTACCCGACGCTGGCCGAGTCCTACAAGGTGGCCGCGCTCGACGCCACGAACCGCCTGAGCGCCATCGCGCGCATGGCCGCCTGAGCTCGCCTTCGCGCCCATAGGCGGCGGACCGATGCGCGGCCGTTACACCCGTGCGACGACTGGCTCCTAGCCTTCCCGGATGCGCGTGACCCGCAGAGGCGCGATCGTCGGGGCGGCTGCGGCCGCCGTCGCGGCCGTGGCCGGCGCGCGCGGGCTCCCGCTGCGCAGGTGGGACGACGACCTCACCGGCGCCTGCGGGCCGAGCGGCCCGGCGCCGCCGCGGTCGGCCGGGACGCGCGTCATCCTCGGCACGCTGCGGTCGCGCTACGTCACCGAGCCGGTGGACTACGCGGTCGGCCTGCCGCCGGGACAGTGCGGGCACGCCGCGGTGCGTGTGCCTGCCGGGCCGCGGCAGCGACGCCCGCTGGGTCATGGACACGCTGCACGTCGTCGACTTCGTCGCCGCCGCGCGGCCTTCGCTACGCCGTCGCCGCGGTCGACGGCGGCGAGTCGTACTGGCACCGGCGCGCGTCGGGCGAGGATCGCATGGCGATGCTGCTCGGCGAGTTCCTGCCGCTTCTGCGCCGCCGCTTCGGCCTCGCGCCGCGGGCGATCATGGGCTGGTCGATGGGCGGCTACGGCGCGCTGCTCGCCGCGGAGCGGCGGCCGGCGCAGTTCCGGTCGGTGGCCGTCTCGAGCGCGGCCATCTGGCCGACGCTACGCGCAGCAGCACGCGGCGGTGCCTGACGCGTTCGACGGCCCGGCCGACTTCGCCCGAAACGACGTGTTCGCGGGCTCGCCGCGGCTCGCGCACACGGCCGTCTCGATCAGCTGCGGCACGGCCGACCCGTTCCTCGCGAACGACCGCGCATTCGCCGCCCGCCTGCACCCGCGGCCGGCCGGCGAGTTCGTCGGCCGGCTGCCACGACGAGGACTTCTGGCGGCGGATGCTGCCCGCGCAGGTGCGCTTCGTCGGGCCGGAACCTCGCAGAGCGGAGGTGCCTGGCACCGCAGACCCCGGCTACGGCCGGACGAGCGGCTTGTACTTGATCCGGTGCGGCTGGTCGGCCTCGGCGCCGAGGCGGCGGTGGCGGTCGGCCTCGTACTCGTCGTAGGCGCCCTCGAACCAGACCACCTCGGAGTCGCCCTCGAACGCGAGGATGTGCGTCGCCACGCGGTCGAGGAACCAGCGATCGTGGGTGATCACGACGGCGCAGCCGGCGAACGAGAGCAGCGCGTCCTCGAGCGCGCGCAGCGTGTCGACGTCGAGGTCGTTGGTCGGCTCGTCGAGGAGCAGCAGGTTGCCGCCCGAGCGCAGGAGCTTGGCCAGGTGCAGCCGGTTGCGCTCGCCGCCGGAGAGGTCGGAGACGCGCTTCTGCTGGTCGCCGCCCTTGAAGTTGAACGACGCGACGTAGGCGCGCGAGGCGATCTCGCGCGTGCCGACCGTGATCCGGTCCTTGCCGCCGGAGATCTCCTTCCACACCGTGTTCGCCGGGTCGAGGTCGGCGCGGGCCTGGTCGACGTAGGCGAGCTGCACCGTCGGGCCGACGCGCAGCGCGCCGCCGTCGGCCTCCTCCTGGCCGGCGATCATGCGGAAGAGCGTCGTCTTGCCGGCGCCGTTCGGGCCGATCACGCCGACGATGCCGCCCGCGGGCAGCGAGAAGTCGCAGCTCGTCGATCAGCAGGCGGTCGCCGTAGCCCTTGCGCAGCCCGTCGGCCTCGACGACGACGTCGCCGAGCCGCGGCCCGGCCGGGATGTGGATCTCGACGGTGTCGAGCTTCACCGCGGCGTCCTCGGCCAGCAGCTGCTCGTAGGCGGCCACGCGGGCGCGGCTCTTGGCGTGCCTTGCCCGCGGCGCCATCCGCACCCACTCGAGCTCGCGCTGCAGCGTGCGCCGCCGCGCCGACTCCTGCTTCTCCTCGACCGCCAGGCGGGCCTGCTTCTGCTCGAGCCACGACGAGTAGTTGCCCTGGAACGGGATGCCGTGGCCACGGTCGAGCTCGAGGATCCAGCCGGCGACGTTGTCGAGGAAGTAGCGATCGTGGGTGACGGCGAGCACGGTGCCCGCGTACTCGTCCAGGAAGCGCTCGAGCCACGCCACCGACTCGGCGTCGAGGTGGTTGGTCGGCTCGTCCAGGAGCAGCAGGTCGGGCGACTGCAGCAGCAGGCGGCAGAGGGCGACGCGGCGGCGCTCGCCGCCGGAGAGGTTGGTGACCGTCGGCGTCGGCCGGCGGCAGGCGCAGCGCGTCCATCGCCACGTCGAGCATGCGGTCGAGGCTCCAGGCGTCGGTGCGGTCGATCCGGTCCTGCACCTCGCCCTGCTCCTCGAGCAGCGCCTGCATCTCGTCGTCGGACATCGGCTCGGCGAATCGGTCGGAGATCTCGTTGAACCGGTCGAGCAGGGCGCGCTTCTCGGCGACGCCGTCCTCGACGTTGCCGCGCACGTCCTTGGCCGGGTCGAGCTCGGGCTCCTGCGGCAGGTAGCCGACGGTCGCGCCCGGCGCGAGCCGGGCCTCGCCGTTCGACGGCTCGTCGAGGCCGGCCATGATCCGCAGCAGCGTCGACTTGCCGGCGCCGTTCGGGCCGAGCACGCCGATCTTGGCTCCGGGCAGGAACGAGAGCGAGATGTCGCGCAGCACCTGGCGCTCCGGGCCGAAGAACTTGTTGCACCGGTACATGGAGTAGACGTACGTCTGGTTCATGCGGGCAGGATAGGCGCGGACTGAATCTCCGGTGCCCGGCACCGGTATTCAGCCCTTGCGGCCGCCCCAGGCGAGGCCGAGCATGGCGGCAGCGGCGAAGCCGACCGCGCCCGACAGGGCCGCGACCGCGAGGCCGCCGCCGAGCTCGTGGACGCCGATCAGGCCCGGCCCCGCGATCAGGAACACCGGGGTCAGCACGATCAGGCGCTCGCGCAGGTAGACGCGCGGGCCCGCCGCCCACCACCAGATGCAGACGACGCCGACGATCACCGCCGTGGCAACCACCACCCGGCCCGCCGTGAGCGTCGAGATGAACCCGAGCCCGGCCGCGACCACGAGCCCGAGCGACGCAGATCGCCAGCAGGGCGCCGCCGCCGGCCACCATCAGGTCGCGCCGCACGAGCTTGCGCAGCTCATCGGGGGCAGCGTCATCGGAGCCGACGCCGCCCCCGTGGAGGCTGGTCAGTCGCCCTCGGCGGCGACGGTCAGGTCGGCGCGGTGCTCGGCGAGCACCGTGCCGTGGTGCTGCTGGCGCCCGTAGTAGAGCGCGAGCCCGGCGACCACGACCGCGGCGACGCCGATGATCGGCCCGTACTGCTGGTACCACTTGGTGCCGTAGAAGTAGTCGCCGCGGCCAGGCCAGGTTCGACCGACATCGCGATCCCGTAGGCGATCGCGATCGCGTTCGTGATGACGCCCCAGCGGCCGAGCTTGAACAGGTTCTCGCGGTCGTTCAGGTTGCCGGGCCAGCCCTTCAGCCGCTGCTGCAGCAGCGGGATCGTCACGCCCAGGTAGGCCAGGTACATGAAGATGATCCCCAGGGCGATGATGACCTCGAAGGCGTACTGGTTGTAGATGTTGAAGGCCAGGATGACGATGGCGATCGCCCCCACCAGCACCGCCGGGAACACCGGCACTCTGCGCACGCCGGACACGTGTGCGAGCCGCGAGCCGCCCGGCAGGTTGTCGTCGCGGCCCATCGCGAACAGGATCCGCACCGACATGGCGTGGATCGCCAGGCAGCAGACGAAGATCGGCCAGGGCGACGTCGGCCAGGAAGATCTTGCCCCAGGTGGACCCGAGGACGTCGGTCGTGATGACGGTGAGGCCGAGCGACGTCGGCGTCTTGTAGAGGGCGTCGCTGACGGCCATGGTGCCGAACAGGATGAGCAGGAAGCCCATCGTGCCGGCGGTCGCGAGCGCCTGCAGCACGGCGCGGGGCGCCTTGCGGCGGGGGTTGTCGGTCTCCTCGGCCAGCGAGCCGGCGCTGTCGAAGCCGTACATCACGTAGAGCGGCATGATCGCGCCGACGAGCAGCGCTCCCAGGTAGCCCCACGCATGGTGGACGGGGACGTTGGCGGTGTTGGCCGTGTTGGTCAGAACGCTTCCCGGGCCGCGGTTGGCGTGGATCAGGAACAGGATGATCAGGCCGGTGGCGCCGACGAGCTCGGCGATCACGCCGATGTTGTTGATGCGCGCGAGCAGGCGCACGCCGGTGGCGTTGATGATGGTGGTCAGCGTGACCATCACGAGCGCCAGGATGATCGCGTTCTCGGCGAAGTCCTTGCTGTAGAGGTTGAGCGAGTTGGCGGGCGACCCCACGATCTGGAAGCGGGTCGAGATCTGCGGCAGGATGACCTGCCATGCCAGCGCCACCGCCGGCACCGTGATGATCTGGGCGCACAGGTACATCCACCCCGTGTTCCACGCCCAGGCCTTGGAAGCCAGGTTCTTCGACCATTGGTAGACCGACCCCGCGAGCGGGTAGTGGGCCGAGAGCTCGGCGAACTGGAGCGCGACCATGAACTGGCCGAACATGACGAACAGCCAGGCCCAGACGAATGCGGGGCCCGCGAAGAAGAATCCCAGACCCGATGTCTGGAACATGCCGGTGAGAATCGAGATGTAGCTGTACCCGGCGGCGAACGACGAGAAGCTGCCCAGCGTGCGGTGCAGCTCCTGGCGGTACCCGAACTGGGCCAACTGGGCGCTGTCCGAGTGCGTGCCTTCTTGCATGCCCCTCCCCTCCTCTACGGAGACAGGTTGTGGTCTAGACCAGGGAAATCTTCTCCGACTTGCGCGGGGAAGTCAATACGCTCGGCACCGCTTGCGCGGGCTCCGGCCTGCCAGCGCCGCCTACTCGACCGGGATCTCCGAGTTGATCATCCCCAGGTCGATGCCCTCCCGGCGGCGGACGATCCGGCTGGCCACGTAGATGGCGATGGCGATCGCGTAGAGGACGGCCATGTATTTGAGCGAGTTGGAGTGGTTGACGCCGTAGGCGTCCGTGAAGAACCACTTGTATCCGCAGAAGGCCAGGAAGGCGGCGAAGATGACGCCGGAGATGGTCACGAGCGGGATGCCGGCGAGCTCGTATTTCGCGATCGGCGAGGCCTTGTAGATGTCGCGCCGGCGCCATGGCAGGACGATGGCCGAGAGGGTCGTGCCGAAGTAGGTGATGGCGATCACGACGGTCGCGTCGAGCGTGTAGCCGTAGAAGTTGGTGTTGTACGCGTACAGGTAGCTGATGGGGATGGACGGGATGAGCATGAGCAGGAGCGCCGCGATCGGCACGTGGGTGCGGTCGTCGACCTTGGCCGCCCACTCGGGCAGGATGCGGTCGAACGCGGCCGCGAAGATCACCCGTGTCGAGCTCAAGAACACGCTCCCGGCCCAGCCGAAGAACCACAGCGACAGCAGCAGCAGCAGCACGATCTGCAGGAACGCGTTGTGCAGGAACATCGCCGCCAGCATGCCCGGGTACGGGAACCAGTACACCGGCGCCTTGGTCACGGTCACCCAGTACTCGCCGCTCAGGATGCCGTAGAAGGTGTAGCCCATGGCGTGCGCCATCGCCGCGAACGTGATCACGACCACGATCGTGGTGAACAGCAGCGCGCCGCCCATGGCGTAGATGTTCTTGCGGAAGTCGGACGCGCCCCGCACCTCGCCGTACAGCGTCGCGCCCCAGTTGGGCCACAGGTTGTAGAACAGCATGAACGGGACGAGCAGCAGCGTCGCCCGCAGCGGGAACGCGCCATACCCCTTGTACTGCAGCCCGGCCGCGTGGCCCGCCCCGACCGTCTTGGCGTAGGCGTTGGGGTCGTGCGAGCCGTAGATATCGGTCTGGCGGTTGAACGCCGCCGCGAAGTCGCCCTTCGAGTGGAACAGGAACAGCCCCAGCATGATCAGCAGGCCGAGGATCGCCCCGTAGAAGCACAGCTTCTGGAACCGGGCGTAGTTGCGCATGCCGATCGACACCACGATCGTCGCGATCGCGGCGGTCGCGAGCGACGCCACGAAGATGCCGGTTCCGTGCGCCGGATTCCACCACGCCGCGTGGAACGTGCTGGTGCCGTTCTCGCCCAGCACGTTCAGCACGGGCTGGATGAACTCGAGGATCAGAATGTTGGCGTAGATCGGCACCCAGTGCCACAGGATGAACCACCAGCCGGTGGCGGCGAGGACGAACCCGATCCCGCCCCCGAACACGCGGCTCTGCCACACATAGTCGCCGCCGGCCCTCGGCATCACCGCGATGAGCGACGCGTACGTGATCACCTCGAACACGATGAACAGGCCCGAAAGCACGATCGCGGCGATCAGACCACCGGTCGGGAAAGACCGCGATGCCCGTGAACGCATACCCGAACCCCAGCGCCATCAGATTGATCGCGAACGCCGAGTAGATGAAGGCGTCGAACACCGACCACCCCTTCACCAACCCCGTCGCCTTCCGCACAAACATCGTCCGCTCGGCAGGCACGTCTGCTGCAGCCATCACCGCTCCTTTCAGCCGCTCGTGAGCACGAAGTTCTTGACCTTCTTGCCGTTCAGCTCGATCAGCGCGCCCATCAGGTCGCCCTGCTCGTAGGCGCTGCCCGGGTTGATGCAGAGCGTGCCGCCGATGCGCGCGTGCCCGCGCGCCTCGTGGATGTGCCCGTGCAGCGAGAGCACGGGGTGCGTCTCCTCGATCGCGGTGCGCACCGCCGTTGAGCCCACGGGCTCGGGTGCGTGGCCGCCGTGCTTGGGCTTCAGGTTCTCGTCGAGGCCGGGCGCGTCGTCGAGCCCGGAGCCGTACGGCGGGCAGTGCAGGTTCAGGATCGTGCGCTCTGGGCGGCGCCGTCAGCTGCGACGTGACCGCCCGGATGCGCGCGAGCAGCACGTCCTCGGGCTCCTCGCGGTAGGTGTGCCACGGCGTCGGGTTGGCCCACCCGGTCGACGCCATCTGGAAGCTCGCCGATGTCGACCACGCGGCCCTCGGCCAGCTCGACGCGCGTCGCGTCGGCCAGGATCTGGTCGACCTCGAACTGGTCGTCGTTGCCGGGGCAGACGAAGATGCGCTGCGGCTGGCCGGCCAGCTTGTCGGCGGCCATCTGCATCCACCGCTCGACGGTGCCCAGCATGTGGCTGTGGAACAGGTCGTCCAGCCGCTGCGAGTCGGCCTCGAGCTCGGCCAGCTCCTCCGGCGTCGTGCGGAACGGGTAGTAGCCGCGCCGGATCACGTCCTGCTCGAAGGCCGCCACCTGATCGTCGCCCGCGAGGTCGCGGCGCTGCTCCTGCAGCGTGCCGTGCCAGCGCTCGTCGCCGTCGTGGATGACCGGGACGAGCGCCTTCCCGGTCATGTCGCCGCCGAGGATCATCACATCGGCCTTGTAGTGCGTGCCGGAGTTCAGAAACTTGCGCCAGCAGGTCTCGGACCCATGGATGTCCGTGGCGAAGAACACACGCACAGAACCGCATTCTGGTCCCCGCCGCGGACGGAAGTCAAGGCGGGCGAAAACACCCATTCTGGTCGCCGCGGGCGGCGGGCGGGAGGTGCCTGCCACCGCACACGGTGCCAGGCACCCGCGACGGCCGCGTATAGTCGCGGCCCATGCCCTCCGATCCGCGATTCGACATCCTGTTCGAGCCGGTGCAGATCGGCCCGAAGACGCTGCGCAACCGCTTCTACCAGGTGCCGCACTGCACCGGCTTCGGCGTCGAGAAGCCGTGGTCGCAGGCGGCCCACCGGGCGGTCAAGGCCGAGGGCGGCTGGGCGGCCGTCTGCACCGAGTACTGCACCGTCTCGGCCGACGCCGACGAGACGCCCTACATCTCGGCGCGCATGTGGGACGACCACGATCTGCGCCATCTGGCGCTCACCTGCGAGGCGGCCCACGCCCACGGCGCGCTGGCGGGGATCGAGCTCTCGCACTCGGGCGCCCACGGCGAGAACGGCGAGACGCGCCTGCCGCCGCCCGCGCCGTCGCAGATCCCGAGCGACTTCTCCGGCATCACCCCCAAGGCGATGGAGCAGGTCGACATCGACCGGATCATCTCCGACTGGGTGGCCGCCGCCGTCCGCTCGCGCGACGCCGGCTTCGACATCGTCTACGTCTACGGCGGCCACTCCTACCTGCTCGGGCAGATGCTCTCGCCGTTCTACAACCAGCGCACCGACGCCTACGGCGGATCGCTCGAGAACCGCGCGCGGATGTGGATCGAGACGCTCGCCGCCGTGCGCGAGGCGGTCGGATCGGACTGCGCGATCGCCTGCCGCATGGCCGTCTCGCAGGGCGGCGGCGCGAGCGTGTCCGTCGAGGAGGGGCTCGAGTTCGTGCGCATGGCCGACGACCTGGTCGACCTGTGGGACGTGCACCTCGGATCGATCCTCGAGTGGTCGCTCGACTCCGGCGCGTCGCGCTTCTTCGCCGAGGGCTGGCAGCTCGAGTGGACCGGGCGCATGCGCGAGGCGACGCAGAAGCCGATCGTCGGCGTCGGCCGGCTGACGACGCCCGACCGCATGGTCGAGATCATCGAGTCGGGCGTCTGGGATCTGATCGGCGCCGCGCGCCCGAACATCGCCGACCCGTTCATCCCCGAGAAGATCCGCACCGGCCGGATCGGCGACATCCGCGCGTGCATCGGCTGCAACATGTGCATCTCCAAGGGCGACGTGCGCCGCCACATCGGCTGCACCCAGAACGCGACCGCCGGCGAGGAGCACCGCCGCGGCTGGCACCCGGAGCGCTTCGACCGCGCCGGGAACGCCGACCGTGAGGTGCTGGTCGTCGGCGCCGGGCCGGCCGGGATGGAGTGCGCCATCGTGCTCGGCCGCCGCGGCATGCGCCGCGTGCGCCTGGTCGACGCGGCCGCACGAGCCGGGCGGCATCACCCGCTGGATCCCGCGCCTGCCCGGCCTGCAGGAGTGGGACCGGCTGCGCGACGTGGCGGCTGGGTCAGCTCGCGCAGCTCGCAGAACGTCGCAGATCGAGACGGGCGTGCGCCTGGACGCCGCGGGCGTGCGCGCCGCGGGCGCCGACCTGGTCGTGGTCGCGACCGGCGCCGCATGGGCGCGCGACGGCCGAAACGGCGTCACCCGCGGGCCGATCCCCGGTGCCGACGCCTCGCTGGCACACGTGCTGACGCCCGAGCAGGTGATGCTCGAGGGCAAGCGGCCGCCGGGCTCGCGGGTGGTCGTGCTCGACTGCGACGGCTACTTCATGGGCGCGGGCATGGCCGAGCTGCTGCGGCTGCGACGGCCACGAGGTGGAGCTCGTGACGTCGTGCGAGAAGATCGCTCCGCGGTGCGACGAGACGCTCGAGGGGCCGCTCCTGCGCCGCCGCCTGCACGACCTCGGCATCGGCATGCGCGCCGAGACGTGGGCGACGCGCATCGAGCCGGGCGGCGTGGCCTGCGAGACCGAGCTCGGCGACACGTTCGAGCTCGATGCCGACGCCGTCGTGCTCGTCACCCAGCGCGTCTCGACGAGGCGCCTCTACCTCGAGCTGGCCGCCGATCCGGGAGCGGACATCGAGCGCGTGCTGCGGATCGGCGACTGCGTCGCGCCGCGGCTGATCGCCGACGCGATCTTCGACGGCCACCGGCTCGGGCGCGAGATCGACTCGCCCGACCCGGCCCTGCCGCTCCCCCACCTGCGCGAGCGCCCCGGGCTCGATCCCGACCCGGTCGGTCTCACTCGCGGGCGTCGTAGTCGAACGTCCGCGGAGGCGCGTGCAGTGGCCCAAAACGATGAGGCCGCACTTCCGAACACGCAGGTGCACATCTGGCGTCGGGGCACGTCGGGGACGAGTTCCGGATCATCGCCGGCGGCTGTGAGGATGCTCCGGCAGGGGTCGGTGTCCTGGTCGTGCTGGACGCGTTCTTCAATTTCGGGACGGCGCTCGAGACGGTGCGGTTGCTGGCGCTGGCCGAGCACATCAGGCCGCTGCTGGTGGTTGGAGTCGGCTACCGGCCCGTGACCGTCGCCGAGACGACGCGGCTGCGGCAGCGGGACTTCAGCCCCGTTGCCGAGCCGCGCGCACCGGGCGATCCCGCGATGATGCGGGGCGCCGATCCGTTCGCCGCCTTCCTGGAGGAGGAGTTGAAGCCGTGGATCCTCGACCGCTTCGACGTCGCCCGAGACGACTTCGGCGTGTTCGGCTTCTCCCTGGGCGGCTTGTTCGCGACCCACCTGCTGCTGACCCGGCCGTCCGCGTTTCAGCGCTACGGGATCGGCAGCCCATCGTACTGGTACGGCCCGAAGGTGATCTTCGCAACCGAAGAGGGCTACGCGAAGGCCCACGACGACCTGCCGGCCAGGGTGTACGTGTCGATCGGGGAGTACGAGAACCCGGCTGGAGACGAGCGCCACCGCGAACAGATGACGCCGGAGGCGCGAGAAGCGTCGCTCCGCGCCGAGGCCGAGTTCCCCATGGAAGACGAGGTCGGCTACGCCCGTGACCTCGTGGACCGGCTGCGCAGCCGCGGCTATCCGAACCTCGACATCACGTTCGAGGTGCTTCAGGGCGAATACCACCCGACCGCGCCGCCCCGATCGATCTCCCGCGCCGTGCGCCACCTCTACGACGCGCCGAACTAGCGCGCCGGATGCACGGTTCCGGCGGCCGGTGCGATAGTTCGGCGCGGTGGCCCCCGAAGAGCATCCCGCGCTCACCTACTCGTCCTACCTGCACATCGACGAGCTGCTCGCGCTGCCAGGAGCCGCTCTCGGCCGGGCCCGAGCACGACGAGCTGCTCTTCATCGTCATCCACCAGGTGTACGAGCTCTGGTTCAAGGTGCTGCTGCACGAGCTCGAGCGCCTGCAGGACCGGCTCGAGATCGGCGACCGCGGCTCGGCGCTGCAGACGATGAAGCGGATCCTGACGATCCTGAAGACCGTCGTCGCCCAGATCGACGTGCTCGAGACGATGACGCCGCTCGGGTTCTCGAGCTTCCGCGGCCGGCTCGAGCGCGCGAGCGGCTTCCAGTCGGCCCAGTTCCGCGAGCTCGAGGCGGTGCTCGGCGGCCGCGACGCGCGCGTGCTCGACCACCACCCGCCCGGGCCGGCCCGCGACCGCATCGAGGCGGCCATGTCGCGCCGCAGCCTGTGGGACTCGTTCCTGATCCACCTCGACCGCGCTCGGCCACTGGATCCCGGCCGAGGCGCTCGAGCGCGACCCGTCGCAGCCGATCGCGCCGTCGGAGGCGGTGCAGAACGTCCTGGTCGAGATGTACCAGTCCGATCCGGCGAGCGCCCAGGTGAGCGAGCGGCATGGTGGACATCGACGAGGGCGTCCAGGAGTGGCGCTACCGGCACGTGAAGATGGTCGAGCGCACGATCGGCCACAAGGCCGGCACGGGCGGCTCGTCGGGCGTCGACTACCTGCGAGACGACGATCGGCCGCCAGGCGTTCCCCGACCTGTGGGCGATCCGGTCGCGGCTCTAGAGCGCGGCCGCCGAGTGCGCCCGGCGGTGGCGGCTGACCCTGGGCGAGCCGTACCCGCAGGGCGCGGCCGGATACGCCGTGCGCGCGCGCGCTGGCCGACGGGACGCCGGCGGTGCTGAAGCTGATCCACCCGCACCGCGAGTCCGAGCACGAGGCCGACGCGCTCGCGCTGCTGGGACGGCGCCGGCGCGGTGCGCCTGCTCGACCGCGACGACGACGGTCGAGCGCCATCCTGATGGAGCGGTGCGAGCCGGGCACGCCGCTCTCGGCGGCCGGGGCCGGAGCGGCGCTCGACGTGCTCATCGGCCTGCTGCCGCGGCTGTGGCTCGCGGCGGGGCCGCCGTTCCACACGCTCGCCGACGAGGCGGCCTGGTGGGCCGGCTACCTGCCCGGCGAGTGGGAGGCCGCCGGCCGGCCGTTCGAGCGCCGCCTGCTCGACGCCGCCGTCGAGGCGCTGGCGGCGCTCGCGCCGACCCAGGGCGAGCAGGTGCTGCTGCACCAGGATCTGCACGGCGACAACGTGCTCGCGGGCGCAGCGCGAGCCGTGGCTTGCGATCGACCCCAAGCCGCTCGCCGGCGAGCGCGAGTTCGCGGTCGCGCCGATCGTGCGCTCGGCCGAGCTCGGCCACTCCCGCCGGGCGGTGCTGCACCGGCTCGACCGGCTGACGGCGGAGCTCCGCCTCGACCGCGAGCGCGCCCGCGGCTGGACGATCGGCCAGACGGTCGCGTGGGCGATCGGCGGCCCGGCAGAGCACCTCGACGTGGTGCGGTGGCTGCTCGACCCGTGACGATCCGCCCGCCCCGGCCGGACGAGCTCGCGCGCTGCTCGTCGAGATCGAGCGCGCCGCCGGGCGCGCGTTCGCCGACCACGGCATGCCCGAGATCGCCGCCGACGACCCGGGCAGCGTCGCGGAGCTCGAGGCCCTACCGCGCGGCGGGCGGGGCGTGGGTGGCCGTCGACGACGGCGACTCACCGATCGCCTACATCGTGACCGCCGAGGTCGACGACGGCATCGCACATCGAGCAGGTGAGCGTCGACCCGGCCCACGCCGGGCGCGGGATCGGCGCGGCGCTGATCGACCACGTCGCCGCGCTCGCGCGGGCGCAGGGCCGCACCGGCGTCACGCTGACGACGTTCCGCGACATCCCCTGGAACGCGCCCTACTACGCCCGGCTCGGGTTCCGCGAGCTGCCCGAGCGACGAGTGGGGGCCGCAGCTGCGAGCTCTGATCGCGCACGAGCGCAAGGCGATCCCCGGCGACGCTCCGCGCGTGGCGATGATGCGCCCTGAGGTGCTACGGGGTCAGGCCCCGTTCGACTGAACCCTGCGCGCGGATGAACCCGCCGCCGGCTCGGCCAGCGGCGGCGATCGACGGCCGCGTCGCGCGGGCCGCCGGGCACGCGGAACGAGTGGTTGCCGCCGGCGACCTCGACGTACTCGGCCCGCGCGCCCAGGCGGGCGATCACGGCCGCGAGCAGGTCGGGGCGGGCGAACGTGTCGCGCGAGCCCTGCAGGAACAGCATCGGCAGCGGCAACGTCGTCGAGGTGGGCGTCGCGGATCTTGTCGGGCCGCCCGGGCGGGTGCAGCGGGTAGCCGAGGAACACGAGCCCGGCCGCCGGCATGCCCTCGGCCGCGGCCATCGACGCGATCCGCCCGCCCATCGACTTGCCGCCCGCGAACACGGGCCTCCCGCCCGAGCCGCCGACCGCGTCGGCGAACGCCTCGTTCCACGCCTCGACGAGCACCGGGGCGCGGTCGGGCGCCTTGCGCCCGGCCTGCATGTAGGGGAAGTCGAAGCGCAGACGTGGCGACTCCGAGCCGGCCGATCGCCTCGGCGAAGCCGGCCATGAAGGGCGAGCGCATGCCCGAGCCCGGCGCCGTGTGCGAGCACGAGCACGGCATCGGAATCGGGCGGGTCGATCCACATGCGCCGGATCGTAGCTACGCGTGCGCGAGCTTGCCCGACTCGGCCCGGTAGCGGTCGGCCCACCCCCGCGACACGTCGTCGGACTGCGGCCGCTTGTGCGGCGCCGCGATGACCGCCGTCTCGGCCTCGGGAATCTGCAGATGGCGCAGGATGTCGCGCACGGTCTCCTCGTACCGCCCGCGCGAAGTCCTCGTAGACGATCGTGAGCGGCTCGACGCCGCACTCGCGGAAGTAGGCCCGCCACTCGTACTCGTGGGCCTCGATGTCGCGGATCAGGTGGGCGATGGCGGCATGGCTGTAGACGAGGTGCTCGGTGCCGACGGCAGGCACCTGGTCGCTCGACCAGCTCCACGTCTGCAGCGCCCGCCACAGCGAGACGGCCTGGCGCACCTTGTCGCGCCGCGTCACCGAGAGGTAGCGCAGGTTGGGGAACACCGACGGCGCGAGCTCGCACACCGACAGCCGCTGCCGGCCGGGGACGGCCCAGCGCAGGCCGGTGACGAAGCCGTTGAAGTAGCCCCACATCACCTTGGCGCCGAAGACGCCGTTCGGGGTCGTGCCGGCCTCGAGCGCCCACTCCAGGTAGCCGTCGTAGCGCTCGAAGCGGCTCGGGTCGTAGCGGGCCTCGTCCTCCTCGACGCGCGTGCGCGGCCCGAGGATGTCGAAGATCTCGGCGTCCGCGGCCCCCTCGAAGTACTCCTGCGGCCGGCGCGGGAAGCCCGTGCGGGCGCGGAACTGGAAGTACTCCTCGGGCCGGCCCGCAACGCCGGTCGCCGTGAGGGCGTCGCAGAGCAGGCTCGAGCCCGTCCGGGGCGTCGAGCAGATCAGATAGGAGTGGTGCGGAGCGGGCATCGCACCATCACCATACCCACAAGTTTCCCACTATGTCAATAGACATACAGGATTTAGTGTGGAGCGCCGAGTGCGACCGTCACCGGATCGCCCGCGGAGCGCTGCCCGGGATCGTTGCACTCGGCGCCGGGCGGCGGCGCCACCGGCCCGTCGAGCAGGGGGTCGCCGTCTCGCGCATCCACCGCTCGCAGCCGCTCGCCGAGGTCGGCGGCGACGCCGGCGTGCTCGGGCCGGTCGATCACGTTGCAGGCCTCGTTGGGGTCGAACACCAGGTCGTAGAGCTGCAGCGGCGCGATCTCGCGCTCGGCGTAGCCGTGCCGCAGCCACAGCTCCTTGCTGGGGCTGTCGTCGATGTTCGGCAGCACGGGCAGACGGCGCTCGCCGAAGCGGCGCACGAGCTTCCAGCGCTGCGTGCGGATCGCCCGCTGCGGCTCGTAGGCGGCGTGGTAGGTGCCCTCGGCGAAGACGGCGTCGCGCACCTCGGCCGCCGACGCCGGTCACGATCGGCAGCAGCGACCGGCCCTGCAGCCAGCCGGGATGCGCGATCTCGAGCACGTCGCAGATCGTCGGGAAGAGGTCGATGTGCGAGACGAGCGCGTCCGACGCCTTGCCGCCCGCGAACCCGCCCGGCCCGCGCAGGATCAGCATGACGCCGGTGCCGCGGTCGCTCATCGTGGCCTTGGCGCCCGGGAAGGCGATGCCGTGGTCGGTCGTGCAGATGACGAGCGTGTTGCGGGCAAGGCCGGTCGTCGTCGAGCGCGTCGAGCACCGCCCCGACGCCGCGGTCGAGCGAGCGCGCGCTGGCGGTGAACGCGGCCATGTCGGCCCGCGTCTCGGCGGTGTCGGGCAGGTTCGCGGGCGGGCGCACGTAGTGCTCGTCGCCGGCGACCGCGCGGGAAGAACTCCCGGTGCGTCTCGAAGAACCCGACCGAGAGGAAGAACGGCTCGGCCGGCGCGTTCCGGAGGATGTCGATCGTCACCGGGGCGACGTCGTCGACGCGGGTCGTCGGGATCTTGACGACACGGTCGTAGCCGATCACGTCGGGCCGCTTGGAGATGTGCTGCTCGCCGATCAGCGTCGAGTGATACCCGACGTCGCGCAGGGTGTGGACGATGTGGTGCGTGTAGTCGTGCAACGACCAGCCGCGGTGCGCGAGGCCGAGCATGCCGTTCGTGTGCGCGTACTGGCCGGTGAGCAGGCAGGCGCGGGCGGCCGAGCAGGTCGAGGCGGCGCAGAAGGCCTGCCGGAACAGGACGCCCTGCTCGGCCAGGCCCTGGATGCGCGGCGTCGGGACGCCGAAGCCGTACGGCTGCACGTAGCGGCCGGTGTCGTGCGAGTGCAGGTAGAGGATGTTGGGACGGCTCACCGGGCGGGAACCGTACCGGGCGGCTCAGGCCGCGGGCGCCGCCACGAGGCTGCGGAGGTCGGCGCGACCGCGCCGCACATCGGGCAGTGGTCGAGCGGCCGGAACTCGATCACCCGGTAGCCGCAGGCGTCGCAGGCGCGCTCCGCCGGCTCCGCTCCACGAGTGGGAGTGCGTGGAGCTCAGGGGCCAACGGAGACGCCGGCGATCGCAAGCAGGACGACGACCGCCACCGAGACGTTCAGCGCGATCGCGAGGGCCCGTCCTGCATTGTTCATAAAATCCATCGACATAGTGCGTAATATGCACCGCCGACACCGTCCTGTCAAGGATCAGACAGCCACGAACCCGCAAGGCGCGCCCGTCGGCCCTGCGCGAGCATCTTGCGCCGGCGCCGACCCGGGGTCTGACCCCGAACGGAAGCGTCACAAGACACGCACGCCCGGCGTTCGGGGTCTGACCCCGGTTAAGCCCCGGCTAGCAGAACTCCTCGCGGTAGTCGCCCGTGCGGCGGCCGAGCGTGCCGTCGGGCGAGACCTCGTAGAAGCCCATCTCACCCAGCGGAGGCGAGTAGACGTGCAGCGAGGTGGCCAGGCCGGGGCCGGTCTGGGAGACGTCGTGGATGTGGGTCGCCCCGAACGAGAAGGCGGCGCCGGTCGGGTGGATCGCGGTCGGCGGAGGCGGGCCGCCCACGGCCAGCCGCCGCTCCAGCAGCGCGCCGCCGACCACGGACACGGCCCCGCGGCTGCGGTCGTGGTCGTGGAAGCCGGTGTCCTGCCGCTGCGACCAGCAGATCAGCCACACCTCCAGGTGCTCGTCCAGGTGCAGCCGCACGTACAGCCGCTCGACCGGCGAGTGGCGGACGTGCTGGCGCCACAGCTGCGGCTGCGCAGCCAGCTCGCGCACGAGCTGCTCCAGCTCCTCGCGGGTCGACTCGCGGCCGCGGTCGTGCGCATCCATCCAGGCGTCCAGGGCGGCGTCGGCCGCGAGCGTCTCGCTGGCCCCGTGGGCCTCGTCTCGGGCAAACGTCGCCATCACGCCACCTCCTTCACGGTCACCGTCACGCGATGGACGGCATTGACGGCGTAGCCACGCCGGTTCCAGGTCGGCTGCTCGGGCTGCACGGCGCCGCTGGCGTCGCGGGCGCGCACGGCGACCGTGTGCGCTCCCGGCGCCGCCTCCCACTCGTGCTCCCAGAACGTGCGGCCGTGGCGCCCGGTGCGGGCGACGATCGCCGCCCTCGTCCAGGGCCCGCCGTCGACGCGCACCTCGACGCGGGTGACGACGCCGCCGCCGCTCCACGCGATCCCGCGGACGCGGGCCGCCCCGGGGAGCAGGGCGGCCGCGTCGGCGGGGTCGGTCACGAGCGAGTGCACCGGCATCCGTTCCATCCGCGATCCCGGCCCGGGGTCGTCCGCAGTGGCGAACCGGTAGTCGATCGCCTGGAACGGGCCGTCGAACTCGTCGGCCGACACGTGGACGCGCTCCAGCCACTTGACCGAGTCGGTGGCGTACCAGCCGGGCACGATCGCGCGTACCGGGCCGCCGTGCTCGGGCGGGATCGGGCGGCCGTTCATCTCGAATGCGAGCAGCGTGTCGGGGTCGAGGGCCTTGCGCAGCGGAAGCGCGCGGCCGTACCGGTGCGTCGTCGCGCTGCCCTCGAACGGGCCCCGGTCGGCGCCGAGCAGCACGACCTCGGCGGCCCGCGGCTCGACGCCCGCGCGCTCCAGGAGATCGCGCAGCGGGACTCCCGTCCAGGTGGCCTCGGACACGGCGCCCGGCCCCCACTGCAGTCCGGGGGTGGCGGGCACGAGCTCGGCGCGGCGGTGGCCGGCGCACTCGAGCACGACGACGGCCGACCGCTGCGGCATCGTCACGAGCTCGGCCAGCGTGACGATCGCCGGAGTGTGCACGGCGCCGGCCACGCGCAGGCGCCACTCGGCCGGATCGAGATGCGGGACGGGGAAGTGCTCGCGGCGGAAGTGGGCCGGGGTCGGCATGTGCCGCTCGCCGAGCGCGGTGAGCGTCGCGGGGAGGTTGTGGATGTCGGGCGCGGGCGGTTGCGGCAGCGGCGCCCCGGCCGTACGCTCGATGTGGGGTTCCACGGCTAGTTTCCAACAAAGTCGATTGCCATACTTGAGAATATAGGTGTGGTCCGGGAAGCCGTCAACCCGCAAACGTCGCCGAACCTGCCGGGCCGTCTCTCCTAGGCCGTCTGGCGGGCGTGGCCGCCCAGGTAGAGCTGGGCCATGCGCGGGATCCGCAAGCAGCTCCGGGCCGGTGGCGGCGATGGCCACCGCCCCGCCGTCCATGACCGCCCCGCGCTGGGCGATGCCGAGGCCGGCGCGAGCGTTCTGCTCGACGAGCAGGATGGTGTGGCCCTCGTCCCGGTTGAGCGCCGTGATCGTCTCGAACACCAGGTGGCGCGCCTTCGGATCGAGCCCCATCGACGGCTCGTCCATCAGGATCAGGCGCGGCTCGAGCATCAGCGCGCGGGCGATCTCGACGATCTTCTGCTGGCCGCCCGAGAGCGATCCGGCCCGGTCGCCGCGGCGGTTTGCCGACCAGCGGGAAGCGCTCCGCGACGGCCTCGCCGCGGCGGCGCACCTCGGCCGCGTCGCGGACGATGTGCGCGCCCATCAGGATGTTCTCCCACACGGTCATCCCGGCGAAGAGGCCGCGCTCCTGCGGGACGTGCACGACGCCGCGGCGCAGCACCGCGCCGGGCGAGAGCCCGGCGATGTCCGTGCCGTCGAGCAGGATCTCGCCCTGCCGCGGCCGCAGCAGGCCGGAGATCGTGCGCAGCACGGTCGACTTGCCGGCGCCGTTCGGCCCGACGAGGCACGTGATCGTGCCCGGCTCGAGCGCCAGATCGACGCCGCGCAGCACGTCGGCGGCCCCGTAGCCCGCCCGCACCTCGCGCAGCTCGAGGACGCTCACGTGCCCAGGTACGCGTCGAGGACGGCCGGATCCTGCTGCACCGCCGCGGGTGCGCCCTCGGCGATCTTGGAGCCGTGGTCGAGCACGATCACCGGATCGCACAGCCGCATGACGGTCGGCATCGCGTGCTCGACGATCAGGAGCGTCGAGCCCGCGCTCGTGCAGCTCGCGGATGTGGCGCTCCATCGTCTCCACCATCACCGGGTTCACGCCGGACGTCGGCTCGTCGAGCAGCACCAGGCGCGGCTGGCCCATGAGCACCGAGGCGAACTCGAGCAGCTTGCGCTGGCCGAACGAGAGCTGGTCGGCGCGCGCGTCGCGCAGGCCGGCGAGGCCGAACTCGTCGAGCAGCTCGACGGCGCGCTCGCGGTCCGCGCGCGGCGCGGCCGCCCGCAGCAGGCTGCGGCGCGGCTGCTGGATCGCCGCGACCATGTTCTCGACCAGCGTCAGCGAGCCGAACACGCGCGCCTGCTGGAACGTGCGCGTGAGCCCGCGCCGGCAGAGCGCCGTCGGATCGGGCCGGCGCATGCGCCGCCCGGCGAAGGTGACCGATCCGGCGTCGGCCTTCATGTAGCCGGTGATCAGGTTGAAGAGCGTCGTCTTGCCCGAGCCGTTGGGGCCGATCAGCGCGGTCACGGTGCCCTCGGCGACGGCGAGCGAGCAGCCGTCGACGGCGGCGACGCCGCCGAAGCGCTTCGTCAGGCCCGTCGACCTCGAGGATCGCGGTCACGTCGCCGCCCCGGTCATCTCGGCCCGCGGCCCGTCGGCGCGTGTGCGCCCCGTTCGGCGTGCGGCGGGCGGCCACCATGTCGCGCAGCGACGGCAGGATCCCGCGCGGCAGGAGCAGCATGACGACGAGGAAGATGGCCGCGTAGGCGACCAGGTAGAGCTCGCTCGCGCCCTGGCTGAACGCCAGGTACTGCTGCGCGGGGACGAGGATGAGCGCGCCCAGGGTCGGCCCCCAGATCGTGCCGCGGCCGCCGAGGAAGGCCATCAGCACGGCGCCGATCGTCACGAGCGGGTCGACCGCGAACTGCGGGTAGATGAAGCCGATGTAGTACGCCCAGATGCCGCCGGCCATCGCCGTCAGGCCCGCGCTGAGCGCGAAGGCGACGAGCTTCGCGTAGGTCACCTGCACGCCCAGCCCGCGGGCGCGGTCCTCGTCGTCGCGGATCGTGAAGAGCATCAGGCCGAGCTTGCCCGTCGCGACGTACCACGAGATCAGCACGGCAAGCGCGTACACCGCCACCATCGCCAGGTAGAACGGCCGCTCGAAGGTCGAGTTGGGGAACGGCGGCAGCGGCATCACGAGGCCCTGCGCGCCGTTCGTGAGCGAGTGCAGGTTGAAGGCGAGCTGCTGGACGATGAAGAGCATCGAGATCGTGACGATGGCGAACGTCGCCGCCCGCGTGCGCACCGCCACCCATGCGAACGGCAGGGCGACCACGGCGACCCCGAACCCGACCGCCGGCAGCACGACGAACGGACGGTACCCGCCGCCGATGCCGATGTGCTGGAACACGATCGCCTCGCCGTACGCGCCCATCCCGAAGAAGGCGGCGTGGCCGAGCGACAGGTATCCCGAGAAGCCGCCGAGCAGGTTCCAGGCGGTCGCGAGCGCCGCGTACATCACGGTGAAGATGGCGATGTTCACGACCCACGGCTCGGTGAACACGAACGGGAACACGAGGAAGACGGCGGTGAACCCGATGCCGCGGGCGAGGCCTAGCCTGGTCAGCGGTCTCACAGCCGACCGCGCTCCGTCGTACCGAAGAGCCCCTGCGGCCGCACGACGAGCACCGCGATCAGGATGACGAAGAACACCATCGACGACCACGTCGGCGAGATGGTCGCCGCCAGCACCGACTCGGACACGCCCATCACGAGCGCCGCGACGACCGCGCCGGTGAGGCTGCCCAGGCCGCCGAGCACGATGATCGTGAGCAGGCGCGAGATCAGGTCGTAGTGGCTGCCCGGGTTGAACGGCTCGACCATCCCGAACACCGCGCCCGCGGCCGTCGCCGTGGCGACGCTGATGCCGAAGCCGTAGGCCGACACGCGCTCGGCGTCGACGCCGAGCAGGCGGGCCGAGGTCGGGTTCTGCACCGTCGCCCTGATCGCCCGGCCGAGCCGCGTCCGGTGCAGGACGAGGTAGAGGACGGCCAGGACCACGCCCGACACCCCGAACGCGGCCAGCCGCACGACCGCGATCCGGTAGGAGCCGATCGTCAGCGTGTCGTTCACGTAGCTCGGCAGCGTCGCCCGGTAGGTGGTCGTGTAGATGACGCTGAGGATGCCCTCGAACCCGAGCGCGATCGCCCACGTGACGAGCAGCGACAGCTCCTCGCGCTCGTCGGAGCGCAGCGGCCGGAGGAAGACGAGCTGGAGCACGACCCCGACCGCGAAGGCGGCCGGGGTCATGAGCAGGATCGAGACGAACGGGTCGATGTTGAAGTCGGTGAAGAGCGTGTAGCTCACGTACGCCCCGGCGACGATCATCGCCCCCTGGGCGACGTTGATCACCCGCATGACCCCGAAGGCCAGGGTCAGGCCGCTCGCCATCAGGGCATAGACGCCGCCGGTGAGCAGGCCGAGGATGACCGCCTGGATGACGAGGTGCAACCGACTTGCCTCGAGCGTTGGGGGCCTAGCCGCCCCACGGCGGCTTGGGGATGACCGGCGGATGCAACGCCTGCGCGGGCGGGTACACCGGCAGGAGCTTGCCGTCGATCCACTCGGTCAGGATCGCGCTGCCCGACGGCGCGCCGTACTTGTCCCAGCTGAGGTTGCCCTCGACCGTCGGCCACGACCCGGAGTGAAGCGACTTGATGATGGTGGCATTGTCGATCTTGCCGGTCTTCTTCGCCACCTCGGCGACGACCTCGCCGACCGCGTACGCCTCGGCCGAGCCGGAGTCGATGTTCGCCGGCGTGCCGCCGTACTTGGCGTTGTAGGCCTTGATGAACGCCTGGTTGCCGGGCGCCTTCGAGTTCGGGAACCAGTCGCCGCAGCTGAAGATGCCGTTGACGTTCTGCGCACCGACCTTGCTCGGGAACTCCACCGGCGAGTTGGCGCCGTTGGCCTGGAACAGGAACTTCGGGCTGAAGCCGAGCTGCACCATCGCGTTCACCATCGAGTAGGCGTCGTCGGACTGCGTGCCGGCGAACACCATGTCCGGCTTGGCGGCGGCCATCTTCTCGACCACCGGCGTCAGGTCGGCCATCTCGGGCGGGTAGACCTCCTTGAACACGGTCTTGATCCCGGCGGCCTCGAACTGCAGGCGCGCGCGCTCGGCGATCGGGGCCGAGAACGGGTCGTCGAGCTCGGGGTAGGCGGCCGTCTTCGGCCGCTGGCTCGCCGGCAGCGACAGGATGTAGCTGACGAACGGGTCGCCGCAGTTCACCACGGGCGCCGGCTGGACGAAGAACACGTTTCCGAGCTTCTCCTGGAACACGAGCGGACCGCCGCCGGAGGGCTCGGGGAAGGCGTAGTTGTAGCGCGCCGCGACGCGTGCCGCCGGGGCCGTGAGGAGCGTCGAGAACGGCCCGAAGACGAGGTCGACCTTGTCGCGCGTGATCAGCGTCTGGTAGTTCGTGACCACCTGGTTGGGGCTCGAGGCGTCGTCGACGATCTTGAGCTGCACCTTGCGCCCGAGGATGCCGCCGTGGGCGTTCACCTGGTCGGCCCAGAGCTTGTAGCCGAGCTCGGCCGCATGGCCGGGATCGGAGAAGTCGCCGGAGAACGAGAGCGAGATGCCGATCACGAGCGGCTTCGTCGTGCCGGCGCTCGAGCCGCCCCCCGATCCGCCGCCGCACGCCGCGGTGACCGCGATGGCCAGGAACGGCCAGCGCCAGTGAGACCTTGTGTGGTGCGACCCTCACGACGACTCCTCTCCCGTCGGGGAGGCGGCCCGCCGGGTGGCGGTGCCGCCTGCAACACGTCTTGCAATCGGTTGCATAACCCTA
Organism: uncultured Actinomycetes bacterium; assembly: GCA_963707585.1. Taxonomy (GTDB): domain Bacteria; phylum Actinomycetota; class Thermoleophilia; order Gaiellales; family JAICJC01; genus JAICJC01. Next base: position 150,502 of record CAVPQP010000001.1, read on the forward strand.
GTTCCTTCGTCCCGTGCATGTCAACGGCTCGGCCATGGCTATGCGGGCACGCCGCCGGCGGGCGCGGTGCCGAGCCCGTCCGCGACGGGGCCGGGATCGACCGCCATGTCGAGGCCGGCCCTGACCGCCTCGACCTCGAGCAGCGCGGCGAAGTCGACGCCGGTGTGGCCGGCGTCGATCGCCTCCTGCACCAGCCCGCGCACGAGCTGCATCGTCGGCAGCGGCACGCCCAGCTCGGCCCCCGCGTCGAGCCCGAGGTCGAAGTCCTTGCGCAGGAGCTCGAGCGTGAACGTGGGCGTGTAGGTGCGGTTGACATAGGCGGGCGTCTTGTAGCGGGTGAACGTCGATCCCATCACGCTCGCGTTGAGGAACTCAAAGAACTCCCGCCGGGGCACGCCGCCGCGCTCGGCCAGCACCGCGATCTCGGCCAGCGACTCGGCGACGACGCCGAGGAACAGGTTGTGGCAGATCTTCACGAGCCGGGCGGAATCGCCCTCGCCGACGTAGGTCACGCCCTCGCCGAAGTGCTCCAGATACGGCAGCGCGGCGGTCGTAGGCGTCCCGGGGGCCGGAGGCGACCACGGTGAGCCGGCCGGCCGCGACGACCTTCGGGTTGCCGCTCACCGGCGCGGCGAGCAGCGCCGTCCCGCGGCGTGCTCGCGACGGCCCGCACGGCGGCGGAGGCGTCGGCGGACACCGTCGAGGAGTCGACCAGCACCGCCGGCGCCGCGTCCGGGCGCGTGAGCACGCCGCCGGGCCCGATCGTGACCGCCTCGAAGTCGTCCGAGCCGGCGACCATCGTGAAGACGATGTCGCGGTCGGCGAGATCGGCGGGTGTGCCGACGATGGTCGCGCCGAGCTCGGCCAGCGGCTCGGCCTTCTCGCGGGTGCGGTTCCACACGGCGACGTCGCAGCCCGCGGCGAGCAGGCGCTCGGCGAGCCGGTACCCCATCCTGCCGGCGCCGATCCAGCCGACCGACCCGGTTGCCGCCCTTCCGTCGTTCACGTCCTCGATCTCCCCTCCCCGGACGCGGCCGGTGTCGCAGCAATCGATTGCAACTACTATATCCACGGCGCCCGCGGGCGTCAAACACCCTGTCCCCGGCGAAAGTAGAGTGAGGCATGTCGCAGAGGCCGGTCACGATGCGCGACGTCGCCCGCACCGCCGGCGTGCACCCGGGCACGGTCTCGCGCGTGCTCAACCCGCGCACGCGCGCCCTCGTGAACCCTGCCACCGCCGACCGCGTCGAGCGGGTCGCGCGCGAGATGGGCTACTCGCTGAACCCGATCGCGCGCGGCCTGAAGACGCGGCGCACGTTCAGCGTCGGCGTCCTCATCCCGGATCTCACCAACCCGCTGTTCCCGCCGATCATCCGCGGCATCGAGCGCGTGCTCGACGCCGCCGGATACACCGCGCTCGTCGCCTCGACCGACGGCGAGCCGGCGCGCGAGCGCCAGCGGCTCGAGGCGCTGATCGCACGCCAGGTGGACGGCTTCGTGATCGCCACCGCCGTGCGCCACCACCCCGTGGTCGCCGAGGCGATCGCGTCCGACCTGGCCGTCGTGCTCGTGAACCGCACCATCGAGGGCGAGGGCGTCTTTGCAGTCGTCCCCGACGACCGCCGCGGCTCGGCGCTCGCGGTCGACCACCTGGCGACGCTCGGCCATGCCCGCATCGCCCACATCGCCGGCCCGCAGGCCACGACCACCGGCCTGCTGCGCTACCGCGGCTTCGTCGAGGCGATGGAGGACGCCGGCCTGCCGGTCGACCGCGGCCTGATCGTCCAGGGCGAGGCGTTCACCATCGCGGCCGGCACGACGGCCGCGCGCGAGCTCCTCGCCGCGGCCGACCCGCCCACGGGGATCGTGGCGGCGAACGATCTGCTCGCGCTCGGCGCCTACACGGCGCTGCACGAGGCCGGGCTGCGCTGCCCGCAGGATGTCTCGGTGGTCGGCTTCAACGACATGCCGTTCGCCGACCGCTTCGCGCCGCCGCTCACGACCATCCACATCCCGCACGGCCAGATCGGCGCGCGCGCCGCCGAGCTCCTGCTCGAGCGGATCGAGGACCCGGCGGCGACGCCGCAGACGCTCGTGTTCGAGCCGACCGTCAGGGTGCGGGAGTCGACGGCGGCGCCGCCGCGGGCCCGGCGTCCGCGGCCGGGCGGTTCAGGTGCGACTGCGGCTCGCGGATCCCCGGAAGCTGGCCCGACACGGTGAAGTAGCTGCTGCGCCCGGCCACGAGCAGATCCTCGGCCGGGAAGCGCGTGATCACCTCGCAGCCGGTGTCGGTGACGACGAGCTGCTCCTCGATCCGCGCCGCGCCGAAGCCGTCGGACGTCGGCCAGAACGTCTCGAGCGCGAACACCATGCCCTTCTCGATCACCTCGGGGTGGTCGAGCGACACCAGCCGGCTGATGATCGGCTTCTCCCAGATCGAGAGGCCCACGCCGTGCCCGAACTGGAGCGCGAAGGCGGCCTCCTCGCTGGGGAAGCCGAACTCCTGCGCGCGCGGCCACACGCTCGCCACCTCGCCGGTGGTGACGCCGGGCTTGACCAGGTCGATGGCGCGGTCGAGCAGGTCGCGGCAGCGGCGGTAGGCGTCGACCTGCGCGCGCGAGGCGCTGCCGATCGCGAACGTGCGGTAGTAGCAGGTGCGGTAGCCGAGGTGGCTGTGCAGGATGTCGAAGTAGGCCGGGTCGCCGGGCCGCAGCACGCGGTCGGAGTAGACGTGCGGGTGCGGGTTCGCGCGCTCGCCCGAGATGGCGTTCACGCCCTCGACGTGCTCGGAGCCGAGGTCGTACAGCACCTTGCTGACGAGGCCCGACGCACTCGTTCTCGCGCATGCCCGGGCGCATGCTGCGGTAGAGCTCGTCGTAGGCGGCGTCGACCATCATGCACGCGGTGTCGAGCAGGGTGATCTCGTCGGCCGTCTTGATCACCCGCGCCGACTGCATCAGCTGCTGGCCGTCGACGACCTGCAAGCCCGCGCGCCTGGAGGGCGAAGAGCACGGCCGGCTCGACCACGTCGACGCCGACCGGCTCGGTCTGCAGGCCGCGCTCCTCGAGCGCGCGCCAGATCTTGTCGGCCACGTCCTCGGCGCGGCCCGCTCTCGGGCGACATCGCGCCGCGCATCGTCGAGATGCCGGCCGGCGTGCGCCCCTCGAGCCACGGGCAGTAGAGCTCGTGGTGGCGGGCGGCCGAGCCGAAGTCCCACACGATCGGCTCGGCGCCGCGGGCAAGCAGCGAGAAGCGGGCGAGCTTGTCCATCGCCCAGGTGCCGATGTGCGTGGCGGTGACGTAGCGGATGTTCACCATGTCGAAGCAGAGCAGCGAGCCCATCTCGGAGCGCTCGAGCAGGCCGCCGATCCGCTCGAGCCGCTGCCGCCGCAGCCGGTCGATGTCGACCCGCTGCTCCCAGTCGACCGCGTTCAGCCCGAACGTCTTGCCCATCGCTGCCACCTCTCCAGTCAGGCCGGCTCGCCGACGCCGAGCCGCTCGCGCACGCTGCGGGCGATCGCGTCGGCGCCCGGCAGGTATGCGTCCTCGAGCGTGGGGCTGTAGGGGATGGGCGTGTCCGGCGTCGTCAGCGTCCACACGTCGTCGAGGTCGCCGAGCGCGCGCTCGGCCACGGCCCCCACGAGGCCGCTCGCCCAGCCGCCGAGCTCGGGCCCCTCCTCGACGGCGACCAGCCGGCTCGTCTTGCGCACCGACGCGACGACCGTGTCGTGGTCGAGCGGGCGCAGGCTGCGCAGGTCGATCACCTCGGCGTCGACGCCGGACGGCCGCGAGCGTCTCGGCGGCGGCGAGGGCGTCGTGCACGCCGCGCATCACCGACACGATCGTCACGTCCGTCCCGGCGCGCACGACCCGCGCGGAGCCGATCGGCACCGGCGCGTCGCCCACCTCGCCCGTCACCGGGTAGAGGCGCTTGTGCTCGAGCACGATCACGGGATTGTCGTCGCGGATCGCCGCCTCGATCAGGCCGCGGGCGTCGTCGGGGAACGCCGGGGCGACGATCTTCAGCCCGGAGACGCCCTGCAGCCACGTCGCCGGCGTCTGCGAGTGGATGGCGCCGAAGCGGCCGCCGCCGCCGACCGCGCAGCGCACGACGAGCGGCACGGGCGCCTGCTCGTTGGACATGTACCAGTACTTGGCGGACTGGTTCACGAGGCTGTCCATCGCGAGCGCCATGAAGTCGCCGAACATGATCTCGACGACCGGGCGCAGGCCGGTGACGGCGCTGCCGAAGGCCGCGCCGGCGAGCGCCAGCTCCGAGATCGGCGTGTCGAACACGCGCTCGTCGCCGAACTCCTCGACCAGGCCGGGCGTGGCCTTGAAGACGCCGCCGGCCGCGGCGATGTCCTCGCCGAAGAGCACGACGCGCTCGTCGCGGCGCATCTCGGCCGCGAGCGCGTCGCGCACGGCGGTGCGCATGTCGGTGCTCATCCGGCGTACTCCGTCGCGGGGACGGCCGGATCCGGGTACGGGTCGCCGACCGCGGCGGCGACGCCCGCCTCGACCTCGGCGCGCACCGCGGCCTCGCAGGTCCGTGATCTCCTCGAGCGCGACCCCGGCCTCGGCCAGCCGCGCGGCGGCGACGGTCAGCGGGTCGCGGACGAGCCAGGCGTCGAGCTCGCCCTCGGGCCGGTAGGCGCCCGGGTCGGTCTTCGAGTGGCCCAGGTGGCGGTAGGTGAGGCACTCGAGGAACGCGGGCCCGTCGCCGCGGCGGGCGTGGTCGATCGCGCGCTCCGCCACCGCGTGCACCAGCGCGACGTCGTTGCCGTCGACCTTCTCGGCCGGCATGTCGTAGCGCGGCGGCGCGGGCGCGGATGTCGCCGCCGGCCGTGACCGCCGCCATCGGCGTGAACTCGCCGTAGAGGTTGTTCTCGCACACGAACAGCACCGGCAGGCGGCGCACGCGGGCGAAGTTCAGGCACTCGTGGAAGTAGCCGTGGTTGGTCGCGCCGTCGCCGAAGAAGGCGACCGCGACACCGCCGGTGCGCTGCAGCGAGAGGCCGGCGCCGGTGGCGGCGGCGATGCTGCCGCCGACGATCCCGAAGCAGCCGATCAGGCCGTGGTCGAGGTCGATGACGTTCATCGACCCGGCCCGGCCGCCGCAGACGCCCGGTGCTGCGGCCCATCAGCTCGGCCGCGAGCGCGCGCGGCTCGGTGCCCATCGCGAGCGCGCGCGCCGTGGCCGCGGTAGGTCGCGGCCACGCGGTCGCCGGGCGCAAGCGCCGCGCACACGCCGACGGCGCACGCCTCCTGGCCCGTGTACAGGTGCACGGTGCCGTGCACCTCGCCGCGCAGGAACAGGCGCTGCATCTCGTCCTCGAACGCGCGGATGCGCACCATCTGCCCGAACAGGTCGAGCGGGCTTCCCTCGACGGCCGCCACGGCGGGGCTCGCCCCACCCGAAGCTTCACTCACCCGGTCTCCTTCCGCGTGTTGCGACCCGGTCATGCAAACGATTGCAAAGCATTCGCGCGTTGTCAAGCCGCACACGCCGGCGATGCGGGTGTCACGGACGGGACATGGCCCATACCGGGAGTGCCGCAGCCGCGGCGCTGGATAGATTGCGGCATCGCCGCCTCGCCGAACACGCTGCTCGTGACCGGGCACACGCTGACGCCGGCCGACGTGGCCGACGTCGCGCTGCGCGGCCGCCCCGTGCAGATCGCCGCGACGGCGCGTGAGCGCATCGAGGCTGCCCGGGCGGCGCTCGAGCGCGCGCTCGCCGAGGGCCGGCCCGTCTACGGGCTGACGACCGGCCTCGGCGCGCGCGTGAGCGAGCCGGTGCCGCCCGAGCGGGCCGCCGAGCAGGCCGCCCGGATCGTGCGCGGCCGGGCGACGGCCGTCGGCGAGCCGCTGCCCGCCGCCGCCGTGCGGGCGACGCTGCTCGCACGCCTGAACGGCCTCTGCGCCGGCGGAGCCGGAGCCTCGCCGGCGGTCGCCGACACGCTCGCCGCCATGCTGAACGCCGGCGTCCACCCGGTCGTTCCGCGCACGGGCTCGATCGGCGCCGGCGACCTGTGCCTGCTCGCCCACGTCGCGCTCGTGGTGCTCGGCGAGGGCGAGGCCGACGTGGGCGGGACGCGCCTCGCGGGCGCCGACGCGCTGCGCCGGGCCGGGATCGCGCCACCCGCCGTCGGCCCCGGCGACGGCCTGGCGCTCTGCAACGCCTCGTCGGTGTCGGCCGGGATCGCGGCGCTCGCCGTCGACGCGGCCGACCGCCTGCTCGACGCCGTCCAGATCGCGGCGGCGCTCTCGATGGAGGGCTTCCGCGCGTCGGCGACGCCGATCCGACGCCGACGTGGCCGGCGCCCACCCGCCGCCGGGGCAGGAGTGGGAGGCCGCCGGCCTGCGCGAGCTCCTGCGCGGCGGCAGCCTGCTCGACGCGGGCGCCTCGCGGCGGCTGCAGGATCCGCTCAGCTTCCGCTGCGCGAGCCACGTGCACGGCACGCTGCGCTGGGCGCTCGACGTGCTCGCGACGGCCGTGCTCGCCGCCCTGAACGGCGCCGGCGACAACCCGCTCGTGCTCGGCTCGGGAGCGGTCGTCTCGACCGGCAACTTCCACACCCCGGCGCTCGCGCTCGCCCTCGACACGGCCGCGATCGCGGTCGCTCAGACCGCCGGCCCGGCCGCCGAGCGGCCCGCGCGCCTGGCCACCGAGCGCCTCAGCGGCCTGCCCGCCAACCTGACCCGCGGCGGCGAGGGCCGCTCGGGCATCGCGCCGCTGCTCGAAGACGGCGCAGGCGATCGCGGTCGAGATCCGCCACCTCGCCGCGCCGCTCGCCGCTCGACCCCCGCTTCGGCGCCGACGGCGTCGAGGACGACTCGACGAACGCGGCCGCCGGCGCACTGCGGCTCGAGGCGCAGCTCGGGCTGCTCGAGCGCCTGATCGCGCTCGAGCTCGTGTGCGCGGCCCAGGCGGTCGACCTGGCGGCGCCCGACCGGCTGGGCAACGGCACGGCGGCCGCGCACGCGTGCGTGCGCGAGGTGGTGGCGCCGCTTGACGACGACCGCCCGCTCGGCGCCGAGGTCGAGCGGGTCGCGCGCGAGCTCGTGGCGTCCGGCGTCCTGCGGGAGCGCGTGCGCGAGGCGGTGCGGTGGCCGGACTCGAGCTGACCTACCTGAGCGGGGGCGACATCGACCGCCTGGCGCTCGGCGCCGACGACATCCTGGCGGCCGTGGCGGACGTGCTCGCCGCCCAGGGCCGGGGCGAGATCGTGATCGAGCCGCGCGTGCACCTGTTCCCCGGCGGCGGCGCCGACGGCCACTTCAACGTCCTGCGCGGCGCGCTGCCGCGCGCCGGCGTCGCCGGCGTGAAGGTCGTCGGCGACTACGTCGGAAACGGCGCGCGCGGGCTGCCGTCGGAGCTCGCGCTGCTCACGCTCCACGACACCGGAGACCGGCGCGCCGACCGCGATCCTCGACGCGACCGCGATCACCGCGATGCGCACCGGCGCCGTGACCGCGATCGGCGGCCGCCACCTCGCCCGCGGCGCGAGCCGCGTCCTCGCCCACATCGGCAGCCGCGGGACGGCCGAGTGGAACGTGCGCCTGCTCTGCGCCGTCCTGCCCGGGCTCGAGGAGGTGCGCATCCACTCGCGCACCCCCGAGAGCCGGGCCGCGCTCGCCGAGCGCCTCGCCGCCGAGCTCGGCCCGCGCGTGCACGCGGTGGACAGCTGGGAGGAGTGCGTGCGCGGCGCCGACGTCGTGGTCGAGGCCACCCGGCTGGCTGACGCCGGAGCCGCTGCTTCGCACGGAGTGGATCGCGCCGGGGGCGCTCGTCGTCCCCTACGGCACGGTCAGCGCCGTCGACCTCGATCTGACCGACGCGATGGACAAGGTCGTCGTCGACGACTGGGGCCAGGCCCGGTCGGGGCCGCTCGGCGCGCTGCGGGCGCACGTCGACTCCGGCCGCCTGTCCGAGGCCACGCTGCACGCCGAGCTGGGCCAGATCGTGGCGGGCCTGCGCCCGGGCCGCGAGACGCGACTCCGAGCGCATCCTGCTCTGGCACCGCGGCCTCTAGCCGACCGACATCGCGCTCGGCCGGGCGATGCTCGCGCGCGCGCGGGAGCTCGGCCTCGGGACGCGGCTGCCCTACCGCTGAAACGGCGACGCCGGCCGGGGAGCTGACTCCCCGGCCGGCCGTGTTGCGCTGGACTAGAAGGTCGCCCGCGCCGCCGGCGAGAAGCCCGAGCTGTTGCCGCCGTTGTTGGTGCGCACCTGGAACTTGTACACACCGGTGCCTGCCGGTGGCGGGTAGTGTAGGTCAGGCTCGTCAGGCCGGTGCCGCCGGCCGCCGGTGAACGTGCTGCAGCCCGGGACCTCGACCTGGACGTCCATCGTCACGCCGGCGGGCACGGAGGTCGCGATCGTGACGATGATTGTTTCCGCCGTTGACCGCCGCTGCGGGCGTCACCTTGATCCGGGTGCCCGCTCATCGCCGAGCCGACGGTCGAGTTGTAGCCGAACGTCCCGGCCGTCGTGAACGTGTGCGTGAAGTCGCTGCCCGGCGCCTGAGAGCCCGAGTCGAACAGGCCCATGCCGTCGTGTCGGTGACGCTGTGGCTCTGCCGGCCGCGAACAGCCACTCCACCGTGGTCGGCGTGTGGTTCGTGCCGGTCTCGAGCGCGATGCCCTGCGACGACGGCACGTAGCCGTGGTCGTTCACGGTCACGAAGCTCGTGTGGCCCGGGACGTCGGCGAGGCGGCCGATCTTGTTGCCGACGTTCTCGCTGAACCAGGTGTTGCCGTCCGACGCCGGTCACGATGCCGCCGGGAGCGAGCCCTTGGTCGGGATGGCGAACGTCTTGACCGCTCCGGCCGCGCTGATGCGGGCGATCATGTTGCTGCCCTGCTCGCCCACGTGAGGTTCCGTCGGGGCCGCTGGTGATGCCGGTCGGCTTGCCGGCGACCGAGATCTGCGCACGATCGGAGTGCGGCGGTCGTGATCATCGCGACCTTGTTGATCCCGGGCTCGGTCACCCACAGGTTGCCGTCGGGGCCGCCGTGATCCGCGAGGGCGACGCGCCGCCGGCGAGGCGACACGGGTCTGGCGCCGCCGGGCGTGACGCGGAAGACGTCGTTCTTCGACGTCCGCTCACCCACAGGTTGCCGTCGGCGCCGGTCGTGATCCGCGTCGGCCCGGTGCCTGCCGGCAGCTGCGCGATCAGCGTGAACGGGTGCGTGTGCGGATCGAGCTTGACGACGCGGCTCTGCGCGTTCGAGACCAAGTAGAGGTTGCCGTCGGGCCCCGCCGTGATGCCGCGCGGGCTGGTGCCGTCGGCCGCCGGGATCAGCGAACGAGCTGAACGTCGGCCCCGCCGTGAGCGGCCGACGCGGTTGACCGCCGTCTCGGTGAACCAGACGGCGCCGTCGGACCCCGTCGTGATCCCGACCGGGTGGCTCTTGGCCGTCGGGATCGTCGCGAGGGTCACCGCGCCGGTCTTGCTGATCTGGGCGATCTTGTTGCTGCCCGGGTCGACGAACCAGACGTTGCCGTCGTTTCCGATCGTCATGTCGCCCGGCTGGTTGTTCGGGCTCTTGATGGTGAACTCGGTGATCGTGTGCGTTGCGGCCCCTGCGGGGCCCGCGGAAGCCACCGCGGCCACCGCGAGCAACGCGATCGACGCCAGCGCTCGGCCGGCGCGTCGACGATGCGACATGTGCCCTTCCCTCCTGTATGTGCTCGACCCGACCAACGCCCCGTAGACGTCCACCTCAAGGGTACGCTCCGCGACGCAGGGCAACCCCCTGCCAACGAACCCTTAACCGACCCGTCCCCGGCCCGACGCCGCGATGCTAGCCTGACCGCGGGTGCGTTGATGCCGTTTCAGCTGGGCATTCCCGAAATCATCCTGGTGCTCGTGATCGCCCTCGTGTTCCTCGGGCCCGAAGCGGCTGCCCGAGGCCGGAAACGCGATCGGCCGTGGCATGCGCGAGTTCCGCGCGGGCATCAGCGGCCGCTGCACGACACCGAGCGCAGCGGCCGAGCTCCCGCCGGCCGCTGCCCGTGTACACCCCGCCGCCGGCCTACTGCCCCGCCCGCCGAGCAGACCGCCGTCTACACAGCCGCCGGCCGCCCACCCGCGCCGCGGCCGCGGCCGGCGGGGCAGCGCCAGACGCGAGATCCAGTAGCGCAGCTCGAGCCGGCGGCCGTCGCCCCGGTCGACGACGCGGAAGACGTCGGGGGCGGGGACGCGGTCGGCGAGCGCCCGGGCGATCAGGCCGGGTGCGGGCCCGCCGCTGCCGCGCGCGATCCACTCCTCGAAGTCGATCGAGATCGGCGCCGTCCTCGCGCTCGAGCGCGAGCCCGGCCTGCTCGCCCAGCCCGCGCAGCCGCGCCGGCGTCGAGACAGGCCCAGTGCGACGGGTCGCGCAGGCGCTCGATCTCCTCGTGCCAGGCGGCCTCGTCGGCGTCGGCCGAGGTGACGTGATCGGCGAGGACGACGGCGCCGCCGGGCCGCACGACCCGGGCGAGCTCGGCGACGACGCGGCCGGGAACCGGGATGTGGTGCAGGCTGAAGCGGGTGACGGCGCCGTCGAACGTCCGTCCGCGAACTCGAGCGCGGTGGCGTCGCCCACCGCGAAGACGCGTTTCGAGCCCCTCGCGCCGCGCCTCGCGGGCGACGTCGACCATCGCCGGCGTCATGTCGACGCCGTGCACCTCGCCCACCCGCGCGGCGAGGCCGCGGGCGACGAGGCCGGGGCCGCAGGCGGCGTCGAGCCAGCGCTCGCCGGCGCGGCGGGGATCAGGTCGATCAGGCGCCCGAGCGTGTCGGCCGAGCGCATCACCGGCGCGACGTTGAACGACTCCGACTGGTGGGTGAACTCGCGGACGACCGGGTCGGGCTCCATGGACGTGTTCTACCGCCGCGCGGCATACTTGAGCGGCGATGGTAGAGCGCGCTTCACGGTCGCCGACGGCGGCGGGAGACATCGCCGCGTGGGCGGCGGTAGCGGGGCGCGAGACGGCGGTGCTCCTGCACGGCGGGCCGGGCATCGAGCGACTACCTCGAGACGCTCGCGCCGCTGCTCGGCGACCGCTTTCGCACGGTCCGCTACCAGCAGCGCGGCGTGCCGCCGACGACCGCGATCGGCCCGCCGTACACGATCGAAGCGCATATCGACGACGCCGATCGCCGTGATCTTCGACCAGGCGGCGGGCGGGCGCGCGTGGATCGTCGGCCGCTCGTGGGGCGGGCATCTCGCACTGCACGCATGCTGGTGGCGTGCCCGGATCGGCTGGCCGGCGCGATGATCGTCGACGCGCGCTGGGCGGACAGTCGGACGTGATGCAGGCGTTCGGCGACCGGCTTCAGGCCGGTCTGGACGCCGACGCGCTGCGCGAGCGGTTCGAGCCGAGCTCGACGCGCTGCGAGGACGCGGGCGAGGCGACGCTGGCCGAGGACTCGCGCGAGGCGCTTCCGCGCTCGTCTGGCCGAAAAACTACTTCGCCGATCCCTGCCGACGCGCCGCGGTTCCCGATGCCACGCTGGAGTTCGGTCGTCTCCGGCTGCGCCGGCGACGTTCGCGTCGATGGCCGGAGCACGCCGAGCGCGGCACGCTGGCGGACGGGCCTGCGCGCATGTCGGCGAGCGTCCCGGTGCGCGTTCGTGATCGAGCGCCCAGAGCCCGATCCCGGATGCGGGCGAGCACCCGACACGGCCGCGACTGATCGCGCACGCGACGAGTCGTCGTCGATCGAGGACGGCGGCCACTTCCCCTGGCTCGACCAGCCGCGGGGCGTTCGCAGCCGGCGCTTGACATGTGACTATTTGGTCACCTTTATCGCCGGATGGACGACGACCTCGTCTTCAAGGCGCTCGCAGACCCGACCCGCCGGCTGCTGCTCGACCGGCTGTTCGAGCGTGACGGCCGCACGCTCACCGAGCTCGAGTCCCAGCTCGAGATGACCCGGTTCGGGGTCATGAAGCACCTGAAGGTGTTGGAGCAGGCGGGGCTCGTCGTCCCCGCAAGCGAGGCCGGGAGAAGCTCCACTTCCTGAAGCCCGGTGCCGATCCGGCAGATCCACGACCGCTGGATCTCGAAGTACCGGGAGGGCGAGGTGTCGGCGTTGCTCGACCTCAAGACCAGCCTGGAGGACACCGCATGACCACCATGACCGAGACCACGACCCAGGTCTATCAGCTCTACATTCGCGCCACACCGGAGCAGGTGTGGGAGGCGATCACGACGAGCGAGTTCCGGCGCAAGTACTTCTTCGGGACGAGCGTCGAGTCGACGTTCGAGGCCGGCGCGTCGATGCGCAGCCTCTCCCGGACGGCGCGAGGTCTGGGGCGACAACACCGTGCTCGACTGCGACCCGCCGCACAGGCTCGTGCATACCTGGCGCAGCCTCTACGACGCCGAGCTCGCCCAGGAGGAGGACAGCCGGGTCACGTGGCAGATCGACCCGGCCGACGGCGGCCTCAGCAAGCTGACGCTGATCCACGACCGCCTGGAGGGCGCGCCCAAGACCGCCGCGCACGTCGCCGGAGGCTGGATGTGGATCCTCTCCAACATGAAGACGCTGCTCGAGACGGGCGAGGCGTTCCCGGCGGAGGAGTAGCGGGCAATGACCGGTGCCTGGCACCGCCTCGCACCGGTTTCGCCGCCTCGTGGGGCGGGTACGGAGGCGGCGTGGCAGGGAACGCCGACAAGGAGGTGCCGCCATGCAGGCCACGATCAGGATCTACAACCAGCCAGACCTCGCCGACGAACTGGCCGGCCACGCCGATGAGATCGCCGGGCTGATGGCCGGCGTCCGCGGCCTGCGCTCGTACACGCTCTTCCGCACCGACGCGGGCTGCGCGAGCGTGAGCGTCTGCGACTCCGAGGCGGCGGCCGAGGCCTCCACGGACACGGCGGCGGCCTGGTTTCGGGAGCGCACCGGCGAGATCACGGAACCGGAGCCGATCATCGCTCGCGGCGAGGTGATCGCGGCCGTCGCGGCGGACGATCGGCCGATGCAGCCACCCATGCGGCGCCGCTAGGGACGCCCCGCTCGGCCTTCCGGACGGCGATTTCGTCATGGTCGAGTGGGGAGACCCCGGCGGGGTCACCAGCCCCGACCGGCCGATCGCCGGCCTCCATGTCCACCATGCCGACGACGAGGCCTGGTACGTGCTCGAGGGCACGCTCGGGTTCCGGGTCGGGACGACACGGTCGAGGCCGGCCGCGGCGCGGCCGTCCTCGTCCCGCGCGGCACTCCGCACACCTTCTGGAACGCGCGGCCGGAGCCCGCCCGCTATGTGCTCGTGATGGCGCCGCGTATCCACCGGCTCGTGCAGGCGCTCCACGCCCCCGGCGCGAGCGACTACGCGGCCATCTTCCGCGAGCACGAGTCCGAGCTCCTCTGACGCCGCGAGCGGCGGCCTGGAGAGGCTGGCCCATGCTCGTCGTCACCGGATCAACCGGCCACGTCGGCCGCCTGGTGGCCGGCGAGATCTCGACGCGGGGCCTGCGCCAGCGCCTGCTCGTGCGCGACCACGATCGGGCGCCCGACGTCGCCGGCGCCGAGATCGCCGTGGCTGACTACGGCGAGCCGGCGTCACTTGCGGGCGGCGCTCGAGCCGGACGACCGCGTCTTCATGGTGTCGCTGCACGAGGGCCCCGAGCAGCGCGTCCCCCACCACCGCACGTTCATCGAGGCTGCGACCGCCGCCGGGGTCGCCCACATCGTCTACCTCTCGTTCGTGGCCGCGGGGCCGGACGCGATCTTCCTGCACGCGCGCTCCCACGGCGAGACCGAGCGGATGCTGGCCGAGTCCGGCGTGGCCTGGACGGCGATCCGCAACTCGATGTACGCCGACGACATCCCCGGCTGGTTCGACGCCGACGGGCTGAACATGGTGCCGGGCGGCGACGCCCGGATGACTTCTCCTACCGCCCCGAGCTGGCCCGGGCGATCGCGGTCACGCTGACCGAGCCGGGCCACGAGGGCAAGACCTACGACATCGTCACGCCGCAGGCCGTCAGCATGCGCGAGCTGGCCGAGATCGCGTGGGCGGTCACCGGCCAGAACTACCGCTACGCCCCGACCGGCGACGCGTGGTGGGAGGACGGCTGCGGCGGGCGCGGGGCAAGGAGGCCTGGGCGATCGAGGGCGGCCTCACGTCCTACGCGGCCCTCCAGGCCGGGATTTCGACGTGGTCAGCGGCGACTACCGCGCGCTGACCGGCGAGGACCCGCTCTCGGTCTCGGATATCGCCGGCCTCCTGGCCGACCGCCTGCCCCTGCACGCATGAGCGCCGTAGAGGCGCTGGGGGTGCGCAGCTACCGGGAGCTGTTCGCGGCGGCGAGCCCCGCCGCGTCGTCTCGTGGGCTGCTGGCGCGGATGCCGATGGGGATGAGCGCCCTCGCCCTCGTCCTGCTCGTCCGCAGCGAGGGTGGGTCGTATGCGACGGCCGGGATCGTCAGCGGCACTTACGCTGTCGCGTCGGGGGCCGGGAGCGTCGTCGGCGGACGGCTGGTCGACCGGCGCCCGCCCGCCCCGGTCGTGATCACCTACGCGCTCGCCTACGGCACGGCGCTCGCCGTCCTGCTCGCGCTCGCCCACGCCCGCGTCGCCGAGCCGGTGCTCGTCACCGCCACCCTCGTCGCCGGGCTGCTCGCGCCGCCTGTCGGCCCGACGATCCGGATGATGTGGCCGGCCATGCTGCCACGGCCGGAGCTGCGCTCGACGGCCTACGCGCTCGAGGCGACGATCCAGGAGCTCATCTTCGTCGCCGGCCCGCTGATCGTGGCGGTGCTCGCAGCTTCGTTCTCCGCCAGCGCCGGGATCGTGGCGGCCGCGGTCGCCTGCGTCGCCGGCACGATCGGGTTCACCGCGACACCCGCGGTGCGCGCTCGCCGGCCCGACCCCAGCCACGACCGCTCCGGGCAGCACGTGCTCGAGGCACTCGTCCCGTGGGGCATCCGCCGCCCCTGCTCGGCGGCGCGTACGGATCGCGTTCGGCGCCCGCCGAGGTGTCGATGCCGGCGTTCGCCGAGGGCCACGGCGGCCGCTCGCTGGGCGGGATCGCCCTGGCCGCGTTCTCGCGGAAGACCTGACCCGGAGGCATCCTCGCCGGAGGCGGCGCATCGTCGAGCGGGAGGGCAGCCTCAACCGCCGCCTGCAGCTCATCAGCGCCGTGTTTGTGGTCGTGCTCGTGCCGCCGCTCCTGGCCGAGTCGATGACGCAGATGGCCGTGATCATGTTCGTCGCCGGTCTGCCCAGATCGCCAGCGTCGCCATCGCCTACAACCTGATCGAGCGGGCGGCGGTGGCCGGCACGCAGGCCGAGGTGTTCGGGTGGCTCTCGACCGCCGTCACCGCCGGCATCGCGGTCGGCACGGCGGGCGGCGGCAGCCTGATCGCCACGGCAGCGTGCACCGTGCGCTCGCGCTTGCGATCGTCGGCGCGGCGCTCGGCTGGGCGATCTCGCTCACCCGCAACTGACCCGGGGACAGTCCCTGCCGAAGCGGGGACTGTCCCGGCCTTCGCCTAGTTGATCGGCAGCGGCGTCGCCGTCTGGGCGGCGTTTACAGCGGCAGCCCGAAGTCGTCCTCGAGGCCGGCCAGAAGGCCGAAGTGCGTGTAGGCGGTGCCGTCTTCGCGCCGGCCTTCGCGCTGCCGCCGATCGCGATCGTCGCGATGTGCTCGTTGCTGCGGGTGCCCTCGTCCCAGGTCACGATCACCTCGGCGCCGCCGGCCACCATGGCGGGGACATGGCCCTCCAGCCAGGTGTCGCCGCCTTGATCTGCGCCGTCTTGCTCGACCCGTCGTGCATGTCGTTCGAGTCGTTCGGGACGACGTAGGAGAACGCGCGCAGGTGGGAGGGATCGACGCCGTCCTAGGGCAGCATGTTCGCGCAGGCGGCCTTGTTCGACGTGATGTCGTTGTACCAGACGGCCGCGTTGTCGTTCTGCTGGTACAGCACAACAACTCGAGTAGCAGGCGCTCGGGCATTGACTCGTTGTACTGCCCCCAGCTGATGTCGGCCTTCTGGAGCTGGTCAAAGATGTTCTCGGAGTTCTTCGCCTGCGAGGTCGTGGCGATCCCGCCGGTCATGCGCAGGTAGTCGGGCAGGCTGCCCGGAGCGGCCTGGTAGTTCGTGTAGAGCATCCCCGACAGCGATCAGCAACTGGATGTAAGGCGCGTTCGAGTTGCCGACGATCGTCTGGTACGTCTTGTTCTCGAGCACGATCACCACGATGGATGCGACGGCGCCGCCTGGGCGACCGCCGTCCCGATGCTCGCGGGAGCCGCGAGCACGCACATGAGCCCCGCCACCGCCGCCGCCGCCCGTCCCCGCATGCCACCAGTCATCGCACGACCTCCTCGGTCACCCGCCAGTTTCCCCCGATCCAGTACTCCCCGCGCGCGAAGTTGCAACCACGCCACCCCGGTTGGGGTGGGGTCACTCACGGCGCAGGTCCGCCGCGATCCGCTCCACCACGGCCCCGGCAGGCTCGACCGACGTGATCGCCCCCGCGCCCGTGCCGGCGTTGAGGGCACATCACCTCGATGTCGCCGGTCGTCTCGCGCCTCGGGGTCGTCGGCCGAGTAGCGATGGATCGGGACGCCCGCGTGCTCGCCGAGGATCTCGCCCTCACCCGGTCGCTCGCCCGGCGGCCTGCGGCCGAGCTGCGCCCAGCGCTCGTAGGTGCTATTCACGAGCACGCGGTGCGGCGCGTCCGGCCGGCCTCCATCGAGGAGCGTGTGCACGGTGTCGGAGCCGGCCACCACGCGCGCGGCGTAGTGCGGATGCACGTCGGCCTCGGCCGTGGCCACGAATCGCGTGCCCATCATCGCCCCGATGGCGCCGGCCGCCATGGCCGCCCGCACTCCGGCTGCGTCGACAAGCCCGCCGGCGGCGATCACGGGGACGCCGACCGCGGCGGCCACCTGGCCGATCAGCGCGGAGAGCGCGGTCGTACCCTAGCTGCCGCCCGCCTCGACGCCCTGGGCGATCGCCGGCGTCACACCCGGCCTGCGCGCCCGCCACCGCCTCGGCGACGGAGCCGGCCTGGACGAGCACCTGGCAGCCTGCGGCGCGTGTGCGCGCGCCACGAGCTCCGGCGCCACGCCCCACGACAACGACCCAGCCGACACGCTCCAGGGCACGCACCTCGAGCCGCTCCGCCTGGTGGAGAACACCGAGGCTCGCCAGGTTGACGCCGAACGGCC
>CAVPQP010000002.1:0-139832 GCA_963707585.1 uncultured Actinomycetes bacterium
CGACGCATTGCTGCTCTCCCTTCATGACCGGCGCGCTCGGTCCTCGTCGTTGGTGCACTCGTCGTGGACGGCCGCGGTGAGCGAGATCGAGTCGAGCACGCGCGTGCACGCAAACGGCGACATGTACCTCCTCGGCCGCCCGTGGCGTGGGCGTTCGCCATCGCCGGGCTGATCGCGTGGCGGCGCCGGCCCGGCAACCGCACGGGCCCGCTCATGATCGCCATCGGCTTCGCGTGGCTGGCGTCGGGGCTGACCGACTCGAGCAGCGACGTCGTCTTCACGCTCGGCCTCGTCCTCAGCAACCTGTGGCCCGGCCTCCTGATCCACCTGCTGCTCTCGTATCCGAGCGGCAGGCTCGATCACCGCTCACGCATCATCGTCGTCGCCGGCTACGCCGACACGGTGGGCGTGTCGCTGTTCCTGCTCCCGTTCTCGCAGCCGCGGACGGACGGAACCGGCGTGAGCCCGCGCTCGGCATCGAACCTGCTGCTCGTCTCGCACCGCCCCGACCTGATCCAGGTCGTCGATGCGATCGCGTTCGTCGGCGCGCTGATCGTGCTCGCGGCGGCGCTCGTGGTCGTCTGGCAGCGCTGGTGGGCGGCGTCGCCCGCGACCCGGCGCGTGCTGGCGCCGATGTACGCCACCGGCGGCGCGGCGATCGGCGTCCTGCTCATCGTCGTCACCCTGCTGCAGATCGCGGGCGTCGCCGGGAGCACGGTCACCTTCTACGTGTTCTGCGTGTCGTTCACCGCCATCCCGGTGGGCTACCTGTTCGGCATCCTGCGCACCCGCCTCGACCAGGGCAGCGCGGTGCACACGTCGCTCGCGACGCTGCGCGGCCAGCGCACGACCGGCGGCCTGCGCGACGCGCTGCGGGTCACGCTCAACGACCCCACGCTCAGCTCGGCGACCGCGCGCCGACACCGACGAGTACCTCGACGTGCACGGCGATCGCTTCCCGCTCCCGCCGCCGCCCGACCGCGCCGCGACCACGATCGAGCGCGACGGCGCGCCGGTGGCGGTGCTCGTCCACGACCCGTTCCTGCTCGAGGACCCGGGCCTGATCGACGCGGTCTGCGGCCCGGCGGCGATGGGCGATCGACAACGAGCGCCTCCAGGCCGAGCTGCGCGCGCAGATCCAGGAGGTGAGCGCGTCCGGCGCAGCGCTGCGCGACGTGCTCGAGAACGTGCATCTGCTGGCGGTCAGCCTCGATCTCGACGGGCGGATCACGTTCGCCGAAGCCGGCACCTCGCCGAACTCACCGGCTGGAGCGCGTCGAGTTCGTCGGCAGCACCTGGCTCGACCGCTTCCCGACCGGCGACCCGCACTACGTCGACCGCTGCGCGGCCGAACGCATCCTCGTGCACGACGAGATGCCGCTGCCCACCCGGTCCGGCGACGAGCGCACGATCTCGTGGAGCAACACCTCGACCGCGACGCGGACGGGCGGGTGGCGGGTCACGACCAGCATCGGCGAGGATGTCACCGACCGCGACCGCGGCGTACGCCAGGACGCGGCGCTGCGACGGCTGGCGACGATGGTCGCCGGCCAGTCGCCGTCCGACGAGATCTTCGCACGCGGTCATCGAGGAGGTGGCACGGCTGCTGGGAGCACAGACCGGGATCCTGGTGCGGTTCGGGCCCGAGGCGGAGCACGGCGACCGCCACGGTCGTCGCGGCTGGGCGGAGCGAGCCGGGCTCGATCTCGATATCGGTCGGCGAGCGGGTGGAGTTCGACGGCCCCACGTCGATCGCCGGGGTGATCCACACCGGCCGCACCGCGCGCGTCGACGACTACACCGGCGCCGAGGGCAACCTCGCCGCGCGTCTGCGCGCGCTCGGCCTGCGCTCGTCGGTCGCGGCCCCCGTGACCGTCGACGGCCGCATGTGGGGCGCCGATCACGTTCGACGACGGGCGCCGCCGTCCTCTCCCCCGACGCCGAGGCGCGCATCGGCGAGTTCGCCGAGCTCGTCGCGCTGTGCCTCTCGAGCGCCGAGGCCCGCTCCGAGCTGCGCCGCCTCGCGCGCGCGCATCGTGGCCGCGGGCGACGCCGAGCGCCGGCGGCTCGAGCGCAACCTGCACGACGGCGCCCAGCAGCGGCTGGTCGTCGCTGTCGCTGCACCTGCGCATGGCCCGCGCGGCCGTCGCCGGACCTCCGAGCCGCCGGCTGCTCGCGAGGCCGCGGCAGCGAGCTGCGCCGGCGCTGGAGGAGCTGCGCGAGCTCGCCCGCGGCATCCACCCGGCGGTGCTCACCGACCAGCGGCCTGCGGGCGGCGCTCGAGACGCACTCGGCGCGGGCGCCGGTGCCCGTGACGGTCGACGTCGAGCTCGACGCGCGACCTGCCCGCGCCGGTCGAGGCGGCCGTCTACTACGTGGTCGCCGAGGCGCTCACGAACGTCGCGAAGTACGCCGGCCGCGACCGCGTCGACGTGGCCGTCGTCGCGACGCGACGGCGTCGCGACGTCGAGGTCGCCGACGACGGCGTCGGCGGCGCCGACCCGGGCGACGGGCACCGGGCTGCGCGGTCTCGCCGACCGCGTCGAGGCGCTCGGCGGGCGCCTGCGCGGTGACGAGCCCCGCGGCGGGGGGCACGCGCGTCGAAGCCTGGATCCCGGTGGAGGCCCCGGCGGCCGCCCTCGACCTTCCGATCGGAACGCCCCTCGGCGACCGGGCGTGAAGCCGTTCTTCACCCAGAACGACCTCGCCGGGGCGCTGGTCGCCGTGACCGCGGCTCGCGGCCGTGCTCGTGGAGTGGGCGGTCACGGTGCGCGAGCGGCTCGCCGGCGAGCCGAGCAGGTGGCGGCGCCTGCGGCTGGCGGGGCCGCGCTGGGCGAGGTGACGCTTCTTCGCACCGGCGAGCGCCGGGCGGAGGACCGCGGCACGAAGTGGGTGCTCGTCGCAACGGCTGTCGCCGGGTTCCTGCTCGCTGCGGCGGCGCAGCGGAGGGCGCCCGGGCTGGCGTTCGCCGCGACCGGCTGGGGGCCGACACTCCTGGGCGTCGCCATCATCTGGGCGGGCGTCCTGCTGCGCGGCTGGGCGATCGCGACGCTCGGGCGATTCTTCCGGCGCGACATCCAGGTGGCCGCCGATCAGCCCGTTGTCAGCAGCGGCCCGTATGCGGCGATCCGGCATCCCGCCTACGCCGGCAACGCGCTGACGTTCGCCGGTGCGGGGATGCTGCTCGCCAACTGGGGCAGCCTGGCGGCGCTCGTCGCGGTGCCGCTCGTGGGCATCGTGCGCCGGATCACGGTCGAGGAGGCGCTCGTCGCTCGGGCGCCTGGGTGAGCCGTACCGCCGCTACGCCGCCCGCACCGCCCGGCTCGTGCCGCACGTGTGGTGAGCCTCACTCGTCCGCGAGATCGCGCACGCGGCCGGCGCAGCGATGCAGGCCGCGCCGCTCGAGGTGCTCGGCCAGCACCGTCGCGGCGTCGCGGCCGAAGACCGGCAGCGCGGCGAGCAGGTCGGCCACCTCGCGGATCTCGGTCAGCGTGACGCCCTCGGCCTCGGCGTGGTAGCGGGCGAGCCACCGCGCCGTCGCCCGCTGGTAGCGGCGCGTGTCCTTGCGCAGGAGCAGGCACAGCCCGAGCGCGTCCTCGAGCGTGAGCCGCTCGAGCTCGCGCGCGGCGTCGAGCGCAAGCGCCGCGTTCCCTGTCTTCAGGGCGCGCTGGAAGCGCGAGTATGGATGGCCGCGTGCCGTCACAAGAAGCGAACGTACGTTCGCACGCGGCCACGTGCCCGTCAACTCGAAGCGTCGGGCGCGATCTGTGTCACACTCGGCCGATGCACACGAACCTTCACTCAGAGAGCCTCGACATTCCCACGGTGGACGGGGCAGCCGACGCCTTCTTCACCCGCCCGGCCGACGGCGGCCCGCACCCGGCGGTGCTGCTCTACATGGACGCGTACGGGATCCGGCCGGCGCTCGAGGCGCACGCGCAGCGGCTCGCGGCGCACGGCTACTGCGTCCTCGTCCCCAACGTCTTCCACCGCAACGGCCGCTCGCCCGTGGTCGCGAACATCGAGGAGGAGCTGCGGGCCGAGGACCGGTCGGCCCTGTTCGCGAAGGTCATGCCGATGGCGAGATCGATCACGCCCGAGGTGGCGGTCGCCGACTCGCAGGCCTGGCTCGCCTTTCTGCGCGGCCGAATCGAGGTGCGCGAAGCGCCGATCGGCACCGTCGGCTACTGCATGGGTGGACGCCTCTCGCTGCGGATGGCCGGCGAGTTCGCGGACGCCGTCTCGGCCGCGGCGAGCTTCCACGGCGGCGGCCTCGCAACGGGGGAGGACGACAGCCCGCACCTGGCGGCCGTCCGCGCGGCCGCCGAGCTCTACATCGGCCATGCCGACAACGACGGCTCGATGCCGCCCGAGCAGATGGGCCGCCTGACCCATGCGCTCGCCGAGGCCCACGTGCGCCACACGGCCGAGCTCTACGTCGGCGCGGCGCATGGGTTCACGCAGACCGACACGCCCGCCTACGACGAGGCCGCCGCCGAGCGGCACTGGATACGGCTGCTCGAGCTCTTCGGGCGGGTGCTGCAGCCCTAGGTGATCGATCCCACGTCGAGGTCAGGGCCGCTCGGGCCGCGGCTCGCGGCCGCTGCGGCGAAGGGCGATGCCCGACAGCGTCTCGAGCACCACCCGCTGCCCGGCCATGGCGGTGATGCCGGCTGGGTCGAACGGCGGCGAGACCTCGACCATGTCCATCGCGCACAGGTCGACCCGGCTCGCGATCGTGCGCACCGCCTACAGCAGCTCGCGGGTCATCAGCCCGCCCGGCTCGGCCGTGCCGGTGCCGGCGCGAACGCCGGGTCGAGCACGTCGATGTCGACGGTCAGGTAGGTGCGCGGCGCGCGCGAGCGGGCGTGCTCGATCGCGTCCTCCACCACGGCGGCGATGCCGCGCTCGACGATCTCGCCCATCGTGTGCCAGCGGAAGCCGGCGTCGCGCATCCACTGGAAGTCCTCGGGGTACGGCCAGGCGCCGCGCAGCCCGACCTGGACGATGTTGTGCCCGTCCAGGTGGCCGTCGATGACGGCCTGGTGGAAGGGCACTGCCGTGCGGCGCCTCGCGCTCGTCGCCGCCGGTGTCGGCGTGCGTGTCGAAGTGGATCACCGAGAAGCCGTCCGCGCCGAAGCGCTCGGCGAGCGCGCGCAGCACCGGCGTCGACAGCGAGTGGTCGCCGCCCAGCACGACCGGCACGCTCCCGCGGCGAGGATCTCGCCGACGCCCTTGTGAAGCAGCGCGTGCGAGCGGTCGAGGTCGGACGCGCGCACCTCGACGTCGCCGTAGTCGACGATGTCGAGCTCGGCGTACGGATCGACCCCGAGCTCCATGTGCGGCCGCGCGACCGGGAAGGCGACGTCCTCGGCCGGTGCGGATCGCCCGCGGCCCGAACCGCGTGCCCGGCCGGTAGGACACGCCCTCGTCGAACGGCGCGCCCACGATCGCGACGTCGGCGCCGGCGAGGCCGGCGGGATCGAGCACGAGCGGCACCCGCCCGAACGTGATGCCGACGCCGGCGTAGCCCGTCTCCTCGAGCCGGTTCGGCTGCATGCGGTGCGAGTCGGTCATGGCGCGGCGATCATATGCGCTTGCGTCGATGTGACGTCCGTCATGCCGGATTCGTGACGCGCTGCTCTACCGCCGCAGCCGCCCGGCGGGCAGCATTCGTCTCGTCCCGAATGCACATGAATGGAGACGCAATGACTCACCTCAAATCCCGACGGGCGGCCACCGTCTTGGCCGCACCCACCGCCGCCCTCGCCGTGTGGGCCGTGATCCGCCTGATGGGCGTCGACCTCGTCCTGAAGTCCGGGCACGGCACGGTCGGCGCCGGCCGACGTCGCCACGGCCGCGCTCGTCGCAGCCCTGGCCGGCTGGCTCGTCGTGCGGCAAGTCGAGCGCAGAAGCGCGCAGCCGCAGCGGCTGTGGGTGATGATCGGATCGGCCGGCCTCGGCGCCTCGCTGATCGGCCCGTCGTGGCTCGCCGACGGCACGAGCGCCGTCGCGCTGATCTCGCTGCACGTCGTCACCGCCGCGGTCGTGATCGGCGGGTTCGCTGCGACGCTCCCGGCGCGCTGCGGGTTCGGGACGGCGCCGCGATCCGGCACAATCCCCGGATGATCGACGTCGACGGCGAACCGGCGACGCCGCACGCGGCTCCACGTCCGGCCGCATCCGGTCGGGCCAGGCGCTCGGCCTGCTGTTCCTGATCGGGCCGGTCTCCGACCTGCGCCACGCCTCGTATCGCACCGGCGCAGCACCGCCGGGATCGCGTGCGCGCTCGCCGCGCTTCGTCGTCGTCTACCTGGCGCTCCTGCCGCCGGCGCCGGCGCTCGCCGGCGGCGGGCGCGCGCGATCCACGGCGGCGCTGGCCGCCTTCGCCGTCATCGCCGCGCTGCCGCTCGCGCTCGGCGCCCCGCGATCGTTCGCGCTCCTGTTCGTCTACGTCGTCGCGGCGGCCGGTGCGCTGCTTGCGCCGACTCGCGGCCGCGATCGCGATCGCGGTGACGGCGGCGGCCGTCGGCGGCGGGCTCGCCGCCACCGGATCGGACGGCTCGGCGGTCGCGGCGTACGCGCTCACGATCGTCGCGCGTCGGGACGATGATGGCCGCGCTCGGGAGGCCTGCGCGCGCGAACCGTGAGCTGCGCGAGGCGCGCGAGGAGCTCGCGCGGCTCGCCGTCGCCGAGGAGCGCGCTGCGGATCGCCCGCGACCTGCACGACCTGCTCGGGCACATCGCTGTCGGTGATCGCGCTCAAGAGCGAGCTCGCAGCGAAGCTCGTCGACGCGCGACCCCGGCCGCGCGCGGGCCGAGCTCGAGGAGGTCCAGGCGGTGACGCGCGAGGCGCTCGCCGAGGTGCGCGAAGCGCGTCCAGGGCTATCGCCGCCGCGCGCTCGCCGGAGGCGCTCGAGGGCGCCCGCGTCGGCGCTCGCCGCCGCCGGGATCGACTGCCGCGTGGACGTCGGCCGATGCCGAGCTGCCCGCCGAGGTCGAGAGCGTGCTCGCCTGGGCCGTGCGCGAGGCGAGCACGAACGTCGTGCGCCACAGCGGGGCGCACGCCTGCGCGATCACGCTGGCCCGGGACGACGGCGCGGTCTCGCTCGCAGGTCGACGACGACGGCGCCGCGCCCGTACCGCCGCCGGGCGTGGCACCGGCCTGGCCGGGCTCGCCGAGCGCGCGCAGCGCCTGCACGGCACGCTCGAGGCGGGCGCGCGGCCCGAAGGGCGGCTTCCGGCTGCGGCTGACGCTGCCCGCTTGAGCGACCGTGATCCGCGTCCTGATCGCCGAGGACCAGGCGCATGGTGCGCGGCGCGCTCGCGAGCCTGCTCGCGCTCGAGGACGACATCGAGGTCGTCGCCGAGGTCGAGCGCGGCGACGGGTGCTCGCCGCGGCGCGCGCCGGCGCGCGTCGACGTCGCGCTGCTCGACATCGAGATGCCCGGCATGGACGGGATCGCCGCCGCCGCGCTGCTCGCGCGCGAGCTGCCGCAGACGCGCTCGCTGATCCTGACGACGTTCGGCCGGCCCGGCTACCTGCGGCGCGCGATCGAGAGCCGGCGCCGGCGGCTTCCTGCTGAAGGACGCGCCGGCCGCGCGAGCTCGCCGCCGCGGTCCGCGAGCGTGCATGCCGGCCGGCGCGTCGATCGACCCCGGCCTCGCGGCCGCGGCGCATCGCCGACGGCGTGAGCCCGCTCACCGAGCGCGAGCGGGACGTCCTGCGCGGCCGCGCAGACGCACGGCGACCGCGGCCGAGATCGCCGGCCGCCTGCACCTGTCCGAGGGCACGGTGCGCAACTACCTGAGCGCCGCGATCCGCAAGCTCGGCGCTCGCAACCGCGCCGAGGCGATCCGCATCGCCGACGAGAAGGGCTGGCTCTAGGCAATGACCGACCACCCGGGGTTCGCAGGCATCTTCCCCGTGCTCGCCACGCCGTTTGCCGACGACGGGTCGCTCGACCTCGACGGCCAGCGCGCCGTCGTGCGCTTCGCGCTTCGCTGCGGCGCCGACGGCGTGGTCTGCTTCGGGATGGGCGCCGAGGTGAACAAGCTCACGCCGGGCGAGCGCCGCCGCCTGTGCGAGGCGATCGTGGCGGAGGTGGACGGCCGGGTGCCCGTTCTCGTCGGCGTCGGCGCGGAGTCGACCCACCACGCCGTCGCGCTCGCGCGGCACGCGCACGCATGTGGCGCGGCCGGGATCGTGATCCCGCCGCCGATGACCTCGAACCTCGCCGCCGACGAGCTCGACCCGTACTTCGGCGCGATCGCGGACGCCGTCGACCTGCCCGTGATGCTCCAGAACGCCCCCGAGTACATCGGCGTCGGGCTCTCGCCCGCGCTCGTCCTGCGGCTCGCCGCGGCGCACCCGAACATCCGCCACATCAAGCTCGAGGCCGGGCCCGACCAGACCGAGCGGTGGGTGGCGGCGCTCGGCCCCGACATCCGCGTCTTCACCGGTGACGCCGGGATCCACCTGCTCGGGTGCCTGCGTGCGGGAGCGGTCGGGAACATCCCCGCGGTGGACGTCGCCGACGTGCTCGTGCGAGCGTACGCCGCCGAGCGGCGCGGAGGCGGCGCAGGCGGCGGATGCGATCTTCGCGCCACTCCTGCCCTACCTCACATTCGCGCTGCGCGGGATCGACCACTGCAACGCGTGCACCAAGGAGGTGCTGGTGCAGCGCGGGATCCTGCCGCGGGGCGGCCTGCGCCCGCCGGCGCGGACGCTCACGCCGTTCGCCCGCGCCCACATCGAGACCAGCCTCGCCGGCCTCGACCCGGACTAGCCGACGCGACCGCCGGCGATGTCGTCGAGCGCCGCCTGCTCGGCCGGGCTGACCTCGGCGCCGTCCTCGCGGTGGGCGTGCGCGACCCGCTCGGCCGCCGTCTGGATGAACTGCGCGTACTCCGCCGCCTCGGTGGGGGTGGCCTTGGCCTGCACGAGCGCGACGGCGGCGCGCAGGTGGTCGAGCGTGGCCTGGCGCAGCTCCTCCGGCGAGTGGTAGCGGGTGTGGTCGAGCTTTGGCTTCGACGCCACGAGCTCGTCCAGAAGCGGGCTCTGGCCGTGCTTCTGACGGGCCTCCGTGTAGGCCTTGGCAAGCGCGAGCGTCTCGCGGAACATCCCGCCGTGCTGCGCGGTCATCACCATCAGGCCGGCCGTACCCGGCGCCTCCGAGATCGTCTCCCACTCCTCGGTCGAGAAATCCGCCTTGCCGCTCATGAGCGCACCCTCCTTGGTCGCACCGCCAACGGAGGCGAACGATAGCGAGCCGGTTCGTGCCGTCGGGATGATGCCGGTCGGCGCAGTGCGATCGACGATCCCGCGGTCCGGGCCGCGCCTGCGGCCGGGGAAAGGAGCCGCCACATGAGCAGCATCAACCAGTTTCCGTGGCAGGACGACATTCTGCGCGCCCTCCACGCCGGGCAGGCGGCCTCGATCGACCAGATCGCCGATGTCGTCGCGGCCGCCGACGACGGCAGCACCAAGTCCGCCGACATGAAGGACGGGATCGCGCAGAACGTCGATCACCTCGTCCACCTCGGGCTCGCCGAGTACACCGACGGCCGCGGCGTGGTCGAGCTCACGCCGGCGGGCAAGGCCGCAGCCGACTCGCTGCCGTGACGCCGGGGGCGTCCCGCAGGGTCGTCGCCGGGCTGATCGCGATCGGCCTCGTCGCGGTCGCGGCCGGCTGCTCGGCGGGGTCGTCGAGCTCGTCGGGCAGCGGCGCGGGCGGCAGCCGGGAGTCGGCGTGCCAGGTGGAGTCGGTCGCGAACAAGGTGCTGCCGTCGGTCGTCACGATCAACGCCAGCAGCGCCTCCGGCGGCGGCGGGAACGGCTCCGGAGAGGTGATCCGGGCCGACGGGTACATCCTCACGAACAACCACGTGATCTCGATCGCCGCCGACGGCGGCTCGGTGAGCGTGCTCTTCTCCGACGGCGCCGCCGTTCCGGCGACGATCACGGGCCGCGATCCGCAGACCGACCTGGCGGTGCTCCACATCACCCCGCCGCGCGACCTGAAGGTGATCGCCGAAGGGTCGTCGGACACGGTCCGGGTCGGCCAGCCGGTGGTCGCGCTCGGCGCGCCGCTCGGCCTGTCGAGCACCGTGACCTCGGGCATCGTGAGCGCGCTTGACCGCACCGTCCACGTCCCCGGCGACAACGGCGGCCAGGCGCTGCTCGTCTCGGCCGTGCAGACCGACGCCGCCATCAACCCGGGGAACAGCGGCGGCGCGCTCGTCAACTGCGACGGGCAGCTGATCGGCGTCCCCACCGCCGGCGCCACCGTCCCGAGCCCTTCGGGCGAGGCCGGCGGCGGCAGCATCGGCCTCGGGTTCGCCATCCCGGTCGACCTGGCCAAGTCGATCTCGAAGGAGATCATCGACACCGGCACCGTCACCCACGCCTACTTCGGGGTACAGACGGTGCCGATCCCGGCGGCCGCAGCCGACCCAGGCGGGAACGGCCGGAGGGCTCTTCGTCCGCGCCGTGCAGCCGGGTGGGCCCGCCGCCCAGGCCGGGATCGAGGTGGGCGACATCATCACGAAGATCGACGGCCAGGCTGCGACCTCGAACTCGCAGATCGAGAGCCTCACGCTGACCCGCAAGGCGGGCGACACGGTGGCGGTCGAGTATTCGCGCGCCGGGCACACGGCCGAGGCGACCATCACGCTGGGCGCGGCGCCGGGCTGACGCTCTCCCCGAGGCGGCCTCAGGCCGTGAGGTCGACGACGACCTTGATGTCGTCCGGCTCCCTGCGCAGCGCGTCGACCCAGCCCCCGAGCGGCACGCGCCGTGTGACGAGCTGCGAGAGCCACATCTGGTCGGCGGCCTCGAGCGCCGCGACCGCCTGCTCCCAGTGCCGCCTGCCCGCGTTCACCGTGCCGAAGAGGAGCTGGTTGTGCAGCACCATCGCCCTGTTGAGCGCGGTGGCGTCGATGTCGAGCGACGTCTCGAGGTTCATGATCCCCGCCAGGCACATGATCCCTCCGCTCACGAGCATGGCCGACGCCGAACGGCCGACGGCGCCGATGCCGGTGCACTCGATGATGACGTCGACCTCGACGTCGATGTCCGCGGCATCGCCCGAGTGGTAGCGGGCGCCGATGCTCTCCACGAGATCGCGCTTGGGGCCGGCCGTGAGGAGGTCGACGGCGTGCACCTCGTAGCCGCGCTGCACGCCGAGCAGGCACGCGAGCAGGCCGATCGGCCCGACGCCCGTGACGAGCGCCCTGCCACGGACGAAGAAGGCGCGCTGCGCGATCCGGTCGATCTGGTCCCACGCCTTGGCCACGACCGACGCCGGCTCCAGGAGCACGCCGCGCTCGCCCACCACGGCGGGGACGGCCACGGCGAACTCGGGCTCGACCCGCCAGCGCTCGGCGCCGTATCCGTCCCGGCCGACGATGCCCCGCTCGGTGAAGCGGTCGTTGCGGCACATGTCCCACTCGCCGGCGGCGCACGCCGGACACGGCACCGGGTCGGGCCGGCGCACGATTCCGACGACCAGATCGCCCGGCGCGACGCCGGCTCCGGCAGGGGCGGCGAGCACCTCGCCCAGCCCCTCGTGGCCGAGGATCAGCCTGGGCCGGCCCGCCGCGGGCGAGCCGTACAGGCCGTCGGCGATCTCGTGGTCGGTGCCGCACACGCCGACGGCGAGTCCGCGCACGAGGAGCGCGCCGTCCTCGTCTGCCGGTTCCGGCACCTCCTCAACGCGTGCCGTGCCCGGCTCGCCCGGGACCACCGTCATCGCGCGCATCACGTGGGCGCCCGTGCGCCGGCCTCACCCACACCGGACGATGCCCGCCGCCGTGCCGGCGCAGATGATGCCGCGCAGACCAACAGGGGGATCCTCATGTGGTACGGAATCGGTCTCGGACTGCTGTATCTGGCGCTCCTGGTGAGCCTCGGGGTGACGACGCTGCGCAAAGGCCACGGCTGGATGTTCGTCATCGGGATCTTCATCCCGGTGTTCTGGCTCGTCGGCGCGCTCATGCGGCCGGCGCCCGGGCGCGGGGCGTAGCCTCGCCGCATCCCGCTACGTCGGCCGGGCATGGGCGCGGTGCTTGCGACCCCCGGCACCTGCATGCGCGTCGCCGAGCTGCGCGTACACCTTCGAGCGCCTGTCGACGTCGACGCGGCCGCGGCCGAAGGCGTCGATGCGCCCCCAGCGGCCGGGGATGTCGAGCAGCTCGATCTGGCCGATGCCCTGGGGCAGCGCCGGGTCGACCACGAGGTGGCCGTCGAGCGGCTCGAGCCCGAGCATCGTGCGCAGGAAGAGCAGCGGGGCGCCGGTCGACCACGCCTGCGGGCTGCACGCGGTCGGGTACTGCGACCGGGTAGCGGGTCAGCGAGCGGGCGTAGCCGCCGAACGCCTCGGGCAGCCGGCCGTCGAAGAACTCGGCCGCGTCGAGGATGCCCGCCGCGATCCGGGCGGCCTCCTCGCGGAAGCCGTAGCGGCGCAGGCCCCAGGCGATGAACGAGTTGTCGAACGGCCAGACGGTGCCGACGTGGTATCCGATCGGGTTGAAGCGGCCCTCGCCCTCGGCAAGCGTGCGCACGCCCCAGCCGGAGTAAGAGCGCCGGCCCCATCAGGTGGGCGACGACCGCCTTCGCCTTCGAGTGATCGACGATGCCGCTCCACAGGAGGTGGCCGATGTTCGACGACAGCGCGTCGACCTGCGCCGCCGTCGCGGTCGAGCGCGAGCGCGAAGTACTCGCCGTCTTCGACCCAGAAGTCGCGGTTGAATCGGCGCTTCAGATCGGCCGCCTGGCGCTCGAGCTGGTCGGCGTAGCGCCGCGTCCTTCCAGACCAGGCGGGCCAGTCGGGCGCCGCGCACCTTGGCGTCGTAGGCGTAGCCCTGCAGCTCGCAGGTCGCGCGGGGGAACCCGGGCAGTCGTCCGTCGCGGTAGGAGATCGAGTCCCACGAGTCCTTCCAGCACTGGTTCTCCAGCCCGGTCTGCTCGTTGCGGCGGCGGTACGACGATGTAGCCGTTGCCCATGAGGTCGGCGTAGTCGTCGATCCAGGCGCAGCGCCGCCCGCGCCTCGGACTCGAGCTCGCGCACGAGCGTGGTGTCACCCGTCCAGCGCTCGTACTCGTCCAGCAGCACGACGAACAGGGGGGTGGCGTCGGCGTTGCCGAAGTAGGGCGAGTGCGGCCGTTCCTCGAACGCGGTCAGCTCGCCGTAGCGCATCTCGTGCGGGATCCGGCCCGGGTCCTCGTCGCGGAAGTCGTCGACTGCGCGATCCCTGCCGGCTGGCCAGCTCGCGCAGCGTCGTCGCGGCCAGCTCCGGCGCGAACGGCAGCGCCTGCAGGCTGGTGAAGATGCTGTCGCGGCCGAACATCGTCATGAACCAGGGCAGGCCGGCGGCCGGCAGGCTGCGGCCGCCGGCGCTCAGGCGGCGAGAACCGCAGCGCGGCGAGGTCGACGAGGCTGCGGGTGTAGGTGCGCTTCAGCGGATCCCAGTCGCACTCCAGCGTGCGGCGCATTGGCGACCCACGACTCCAGGTCGCCTGCGACAGGTCGCGCCGGCGCGGCGCCGGCGCCGCCGCGGCTGCACGGGTCACCGGCACGCCGCCGCATCACGGTCGCCGACGACGACGTCGCAGCTGCAGCGACCATTCCGCCTTGGGCTCGATCGCTGCACGTGGAAGGTCGAGTCCGTGCTCGTCGACCTCGGCGGGTCGATCGGCCGAGATCGCTCGTCTCCCGGTCGAAGCGCTCGCGCTGGTATCGGAGTACCAGCCGCTCGTCCTCGACCGCGGTCGAGTAGCTGCCCTTCTTCGCCAGCGCGTCCTTGACCTCGAACAGATCGGCGAAGTCCGCGCCGGCGTCGATCCGGACCGTCACGTCGACCGGCTGCTCGCCGTGGTTGAGCAGGGTGAGCTGCTCGTGGAAGCCGTCGCCGACCGTCCGCACGCGGATCACCGAGAGCTTCGCGTCGACGTAGACGGTGCCGGTGCCGGCGACCAGGAAGAAGCGGGACTGGAAGTACTGCAGCTCGTCGGTGGAGAGGCTTGCCAGCCGTTCGCCGTCGACGGTCAGCACCCATCGCGACAGGAACCGCGTGTCCCAGGCGAACAGGCCGGTGGGGTCGGTCGGCGACGGCCTCGATGTCGCCCGGCGCGGTCGGAGACGACGAAGGTGTTGCCGTCGAGGATGCTGACCTGCGAGTCGCTCATGACGCCTCCCCCGCGGCCGGCGTCAGATTCCGTGCCCGCGCATCCGGGCCGGCCGGAAAGAGGCGCTGGAGGTGCAGCAGCATGTCGATGTTGCCGGTCGCGGCGACGACCCCCCGGATCATGGCCGCCGTCGGGTTGATCTCGCCCGTCACGACCCCGTCCAGGGTCGCGCGGTCGGCCTTGACGACGCAGTCGGCGGGCTCGTCGTCGCGCGAGACGCGGATCGCACCCCGATCGAGCGTGACGAACCAGTGCTCGCCGGGGTCGCTCTCGAGCACGTCGAAGCGGATGGTGCCCTTGGCCCGTCCCAGCCGCGCGTCGAATCTCTGCTCCTGGAGCCGGTCGAAGAAGTCCTGACACGGATCGCTCATCGGGCACCCCCGGGGTAGTCCTGTCCGCCGGCGTGACCGCTCGGCTCCATCCGTACGGTGCCCGCACGAACCGCAGCGGCATCACCCGAAGAGGATGACTCCCACGGAGTTCTCCACCTCTCTACACGGCCACCCTCAGCCGCCCGGCCGTGGTGGCGGGCGGTGGTTTCGCTGCGCGGCCGAACCGGGCATTGGGACGTGCGATGTCCCGAGAGCTCACGATCCCGGCCGCAGATACCCGGCTCCACGCCGTCGACGCCCCCGGCGGCGCGCCCGCCCTGCTCTTCCTCAGCGGCGGCTTCGGCACCGTGCAGAACTGGAGCCGCGTCATCCGCCGTCTCGGCGGCAGGTACCGCACGGTGCGGTTCGACGCGCGGGCGCGCGGCAAGTCGGGGCGATCGGCCGACTACTCGCTGCAGGCGGGAGTCGACGACGTCGGACGGGTCATCGACGCGACCGGCATCGAACGTCCGATCCTCGTCGGGTGGTCTTCGGCGCCACGCTCGCGGTGCAATACGCGGCTCGGCACCCCGGGCGCGTCGGCGGGC
Organism: uncultured Actinomycetes bacterium; assembly: GCA_963707585.1. Lineage (GTDB taxonomy): Bacteria > Actinomycetota > Thermoleophilia > Gaiellales > JAICJC01 > JAICJC01. The sequence goes on from CAVPQP010000002.1 coordinate 15,108, forward strand.
TCGTGCTCGTCGATGGCGCCTACCCGATTACCATGTTCGACGAGGCCGGCAAGCAGAAGGTGCGCGCCCAGTTCCGGCGGTTGGGGTGGATGATGCGCATCCTGGCCGCGCTCGGCCGCTCGGCCCGGATGTCTCCCGCCGAGTCGGCGGGCGTCGTGATCGAGATGGACGCCCAAAACGGCGAGCTCGGGCCGGACTTCGCGGCGCTGGAATGCCCGGCCGTGTTCGTGGTCGGCACCGGAGCCCACTCGGGCGCCACCGAGGACGAGATGCGGACCGTTCGCGCTGCCGCGGTCGACGCCGTGGAGCGCAACCCGCGCGTGTCCGTCTTTGCAACGACGCCGCACAAGCACACGCAGATCCTCAGCAAGGCTCCCGACACGGTGGTCGCCGCGATCGAGGACGTCATCCAGAAGTCCGCCTCACCAGCGCTCGGCCGCTCGATGCCGCAGTAGTCGGGTGGTATGCTCGCACCCGGCGGGTGCGTATCAAAGGTTACGTGTTGGTGAACACGGGCAGGGAGGCATCGTGCGGCAGGCCGGGTGGGGTTGTCGGTGGGTTGGGTCACGTCTTCGCGGGGTCGTTCCGGTGGCGCTTGTCGCGCTGGGAGTCGCCGCTTCTGGGAGCGCTGCGGGTTCCCCGGCCCCACATCTGGTGCCGGCTGCGGCGTGGTCGTCCGTGCACACGATCCCCGGCCAGACCCGCGGCCAGCCGACTCTCGTCGTGTGGAACGGCAAGCTCTTCGCCCTCTGGGCCGGGACACCGCCAACGGGAGCCCCCGCCGGCGCCCACTACAGCGTGTGGAGCGGCACCGCCTGGTCGGCGCCGGCCCAGATCCCAAACGTGCTGACGTCGGGCGACCTGGAAGGCCCCACGGGGATCGCCGCCGCAGCTTTCAACAACCGGCTCTACATCGCCTGGATGAGCCCCGGCGGACCGCCGAACAGCGCCTCCTACGAGTCGTTCGACGGCTCCACGTGGAGCGCGGCAACGCCCATCGCGGGCACCTCGAACTCCGAGGCGAGCCCTCCGGCGCTGCGCGCCTTCCAGGGAAAGCTCTACCTGTTCTGGGGGTTCCAGGCCATGGCCGGGACCAACGCCTTCCTGCGGGACGCGACCTTCGACGGCCACTCCTGGTCGGCACCGGCGCGGGTGCCGCACTTTCAGTGGTTCGGTGACGGGCCGAGCCTCGCAGTCTTCAACGGAGATCTGCAGATGGCATGGGCCGGGAAGCTCGAGACGTTGACGGAGGCGTCGTTCGACGGGACGACCTGGTCATCCGCCGCGAATGTCTCGAATCCGAACGTCTCGGCGGCGGGCGCGGGCGGATCCGTCGTCGCCTTCGACCACCACCTGTACGTCGCCTGGGAGCGCTTCGTCCCGAGCGGCGATGGGATCGCGCTCTCGGAGCGACTTGGCGGTGTGTGGACGAGGCTCTCCCTGCCCAATGTGACCTCCAACGTCAGCATCGCCGCGGTCTCGTTCGGCGGATCGTTCTGGCTGGCATGGAAATCCGGCCTGGGAGGGGCGGCGCCGATCCACTACATCACCTCGACGACCCCGTAGGCCCCAGCGTTGCCGTCACCACGCCGCCGCTCTATCATCACCGCAGGCCGGGACGAGCACGGCGTCTCTCGGTGCCCGGGGAGAGAACGGGAAGGACGTCATGATTGGCTGGCTGCGGCGGTCACCGGATGCGGGTGTCAGCCTGGTGAGGAGCCCGGCCCGGCCGGCCGTCGGCCGGATCGCCCGGGGGGCGCCGGTGCGGTTGCCGCGGCGGGGATGGTGCTCGGCTTCTGGCTCGTGGCCCCGGCGTCAGGCGCGCAGATCACCGCGGCCGGTCATCCGCGGCACGGCGGCCACAGGGCAGCGGCGGAGTGGGCCGGTTTCGCCGGGAACGCGCAGCACACGGCGGTGGCCCGGAAGCGGCCTCAGCCGTTCCGCCGGATCCGCTGGAGGGCGAAGGTCGATCTGGCTCCGGTTCTGCAGTTCGGGACGCTGGCCATTCACTACGGCTCCCCGATGATCACCGCGGCGAACACGGTGCTGGTCCCGACCCGGGTCAGCGCCAAGGCCGGGTTCCGGGTGGTCGCGTACGCCGGGAGCAACCGGCGCCCGGCGCTGGTCGCTCGACACCGATTATCGGCCGCCCGCATTCACCGGCGGCTTCGGCGCCTGGACGCCTCCGCTGCCCGCGGTGCTGACGCACAGGACGGCCCTGGCAGTTGCCGGTGCAGGCGGGACGGTCCTCTTGCGCCGGCACGCCAACGTGACGGCCGGTGCGGTGCGGCGGCTGGTGTTCTACGGCGCTGCTCAGTGGCGGGCCCACCGGTCGGTCTACGACAAGGCCGTGCAGATCACCACACCGCTGACCGCGGGACGTGACGGGTCGCTGTACTTCGGGTTCACCGTGACCGGCGCAACACCAGCGCACCTGTCCAGCGGGATCGCCCGGATCGATGCCCATGGTCACGCGACCTGGATCACCGCCGCCGCGGCCGCCGGCAACCCGGCCGTCAACGGCGTGGCGATCAACTGCGCCCCGGCCCTGTCGCGCTCCGGCACGACCGTCTACATCACCGTCACCAGCCCCACACGCGGCATCCTGGTCGGGCTCAACGCCAGCAACGCTCAAACCACGGTTCCACGTCGTGCTGAAGGATCCGGTCAGCGGCGCGGCCGGCCTTCATCTCGACCAGCTCGTCCGCCTCACCGACGGTCGGACCGGACGGGGACGTGTACTACGGCGTCCTCGAGAATCCGTTCCCCAGCCACGACGACCGCGGCTGGCTGCTGCACTACAACGCCACCTTGACCCAGGCCAAGACGCCGGGATCGTTCGGCTGGGACAACACCGTCTCCGTGCTGCCCGCCCGCGCGGTGCCCGGCTACCACGGAACACTCGCCGTACCTGCTGGTGTCCAAGTACAACAACTACCTCGGCATCGGGCCGCACGGAGACGGGCACAACCGGGTCGCCGTGCTCGACCCCCGGGCAAGCCAGAAAGACCCCTACGCCAACACCCGGGTCATGAAGGCGGTCGCAGACCATCCTCTCGCCCGTGCACGACCCCGGCGCGCCCGCCGGAGCACGCTATGAGTGGTGCATCAACTCGGCCGTGGTCGACCCCGCCGACGACTCGGTGATCGTCAACAGCGAGGACGGAACCCTCTACCGCTGGGACCTGGCCCGGAACACCCTGGCCGAGCAGATCCACCTCAACGCCCCGCGCCCCGAGCCCTACACCCCCACCCTCATCGGCCCCGACGGCACCGTCTACGCCATCAACGACTCCACCCTCTACGCCGTCGGACGCTAGCCCGCGCGCCCGTGGGTGCCGGTTCGCTACAGGTTGTGCAACCCGACCTCGTAGAACTCGACCGAGGAGCGGCTGCCGGAGTGACCCGGCCCCGCGTTCATCTTCGCGTCGCCCTCGCGCAGCGCCTGCTCGCTCTCGAACAGCGTCACCCCGACGACTCCGCCGGTCTCGCGATCGACCAGCATCAGCAACTTGGCGGCGCCCAGGTCCCTCTCGATCGCGCCCTCGTCGAAACGGGCGCGGAGCCGGCTCAGCCGCGCATCGATGTCCGCCGGATCGCCCTCGAACCTCGCCACACGCGCCCACATGGTCTGCTCCCTTCGTCTGAGTGCCGCTGCGGTTTTTCCCGCGCGTCCACTCTCTCACGCGGTGGGGGCGTCCCGCCGGATCCGGACCACACGGCCTCGTGATTAGTGATACGATCGTACGAGGCGATGAGGTCGCCCACTACGGGTTCGGTTTTACCCGCCCACTACGACTTTTGGACGGCCGGAACGGGGCGCTCTGCGTCCGTCACACGGCTTTGGGAAGGCTCCCGGCGCGGACATCCGCCGGGAGCCTTTCTCCTTCCCGACCCCGAGAAGGCCGCCGCGACCGAGCTGGTCGCCGGGCTGCCGTTTCCGGGTCCTGGCCGGGAGGCGGGTCGGGTGGCACTCATTCTTGTCGGGCGTAAGGATGCGGTCTAGGGTCGTCGTGTGCTGATCTGCACGAGTTGCGGGCACGAGAACAGCGAGGGCGCCAAGTTCTGCGAGGAGTGTGGCCTCTCGTTCGCGGCTGCGTCGGCACGGTCGCACGAGCAGCGCAAGACGGTGACGGTCTCTTCTGCGACCTGACCGGCTCGACGGCGCTGGGCGAGTCGCTTGATCCGGAGCGGCTGCGGGCGCTGCTGGCGCGCTATTTCGAGCGGATGAAGGCGATCGTGGAGCGGCACGGCGGCAGCGTGGAGAAGTTCATCGGCGACGCGGTGATGGCCGTGTTCGGGGTGCCGGTGCTGCACGAGGATGACGCGCTGCGCGCGGTGCGCGCGGCGGTGGAGATGCGAGACGCGCTGCCCGAGCTCGGGCTGCAGGGGCGGATCGGCGTCATGACGGGTGAGGTGGTGACGGGGACGGAGGAGCGGCTCGCGACCGGGGACGCGGTCAACGTGGCGGCGCGGCTGGAGCAGGCGGCGCAGCCGGGGGAGGTGCTGATCGGCGAGCCGACGCTCGCGCTCGTTCGCGACGCGGCCGATGTCGAGCCGGTCGAGCCCGCTCGAGCTGAAGGGCAAGTCCGAGCCGGTTCTCTGCCTATCGGGTTGCTGCGGGTGCACGACGCGCCGGAGCGCCGCCACGGCGGAGCTGTTCGTCGGCCGTGAGCGCGAGCTCGGCGATTCTGCGGGCGGCATGGGAGCGCGTGCGGGCCGAGAAGCGCTGCGAGCTGGTCACGGTCGCCGGCGATGCCGGCGTCGGCAAGTCCCGGCTCGCCGCGGAGGCTCTGGCCTCCATCGACGCGACGATCGTCCGCGGCCGTTGCCTGCCCTACGGGGAGGGGATCACGTACTGGCCGGTGGTCGAGGTGCTGAAGCAGCTCGACGTCTCGCCTCCTGACGAGTCGGCCGCGGCGGCGATCCGCGCGCTGCTGGGCGAGACGGACGCGCGCGACGTCCCCGGAGGAGATCGCCTGGGCGTTCCGAAAGACGCTCGAGCACGCCGCGGCAGCAGCGGCCGCTCGTGGTCGTCTTCGACGACCTCCAGTGGGGCGAGCAGACGTTCCTCGACCTGATCGAGCACGTCGCGCTCCTGTCCTCGGGCGCATCGATCCTGGTGTTCTGCATGGCGCGGCCAGAGCTCGCCGAGCGCCGCCCCACCTGGCCGGTGACGCTTCGGCTCGAACCACTCGGCGACACGGATGTCGACCAGCTCATACCCGCAGCGGATCCCCGGCGAGCTGCGCATCAAGATCGCTCGCGCCGCGGGCGGAAACCCGCTCTTCATCGAGGAGATGCTGGCGATGGCCAGCGAGGCGGACGGCGACGTGGTCGTCCCGCCCACGCTGCAGGCGCTGCTCGGCGCGCGCCTGGATCAGCTCGAGCCGGCCGAGCGAAGCGTGCTCGAACGCGGCGCCATCGAGGGCGAGATCTTCCACCGCGGCGCCGTGCAGGCACTCGCGCCCGACGAGACGCAGGTGACTCCACGCCTGGCCGCGCTCGTCCGAAAGGCACTGATCCGCTCGGACAGGCCGCTGCTCCCGGGCGAGGATGCCTTCCGCTTCCGCCACATCCTGATCCGCGACGCCGCCTACGACGCGCTGCCGAAGGCGACTCCGCGCAGACCTCCACCAACGCTTCGCCGCCTGGCTGGAGCAGCACGGGACCGAACTCGTCGAGCTCGACGAGACTCCTCGGCTACCACCTCGAGCGAGGCCTGCCGCTACCGGGTCGAGCTGGGGATGCCCGAGGACGACTGCCTGGCCAGCTGACGCGAGGCGGCACCTGATGGCCGGGGGCCGCCGCGCAGCCCTCCGGCAGGACTACCGCGCCGCCGTGAGCCTGTTCGAACGCGCCGCCGCACTCGCGCCACCCGGCGAGGTCGACCTCTTCCTCGAGATCGAGCTGGGCGACGCCCTCAACTGGACGGGCCGAGCCGACGATGCGCTCCGTCGCGCATGATGCCCTCTGCCGAGCGTGCGTCTGCGGCGGGCGATCGAGTCGGCGAGCTCTGCGGGCTCATCCAGGCGAGCCGCCATGCGCCTCGACCTCGAGCCGGATGGCGCATTGGAGAAGCTGTCCGCGCTCGTCAGCGAGGCGCTGCCCGTCTTCCAGGCCGCCGACGACGACATGGCGCTCTACATCGCCTACTCCGCGCGTGCGAACGAGGCGTACATGGGCGGCCGGATAGGCGACCTCGTCGAGGCCGAACAGACGGCCTTCGAACACGCTCGGCGGTCGGGCCGCCTACCGACCGCATCCGCGGATCGCGAAGCTGGTCGCTTCCTCGGCACGACTCCCGCCTCGGAACTCCTCGAGTGGCTCGAGCAGAACGCACCGCGCACAACGCGGGTCCATCTTCTCGCCGACCGGGCCGGAGCGCTGGCGATGCTCGGTCGCTTCGACGAGGCGCGCGCGGTGCTCGCCGGGGTGCGTGCCGACCTGGCGGAGCGCGGGGACAGACTCCTGCTTGCGAACATCATGGGCTTTGAGTCCGTCTGGGTCGAGCTCTGGGCCGGCGATGCCGCCGCCGCAGTCGAGTTCGGGGCAGCGGGGCTGAAGGGATTCGAGGAGCACGAGAGCACCTTCCTGCACTCGGGCGTCGCAGGGTTCTTGGCACAGGCGCTGTACGCCGATGGCCGCCTCGACGAAGCGGACGCCATGGCCGGCCACACGGCGGAGATCGGCGCGAGCTACTACGCCGGGAAGGAGATGCTGTGGCGACAGGTCAGGGCCAAGGTGCTCGCGCGCAGGGGCACGTATGCCGACGCGGAACGCCTGGCACGTCAGGCCGTCGCACTCGGCGAAGGAACGGACATCCTCAACATGCAAGGCGACGCGAACGCCGACCTCGCCGAGGTGCTCATGCTCAGCGGCAAGACCGGCGAAGCCGCAGCAGCGCTCGAGCAGGCGCTCGACCGCTACGAGCGCAAGGGGAACCTCGCCATGGCCCGACGGACGCGCGACCGGCTGGCAGCCGCAGCCGTCCACGGTCGCTTCTGATCATCCCGCACGGCAGGGATAACTGCCGGTCGCCCTGGCGTGCCCCGCGTTAGGTGCCAGGCAGATCGAGGGTGCCCGATCGGCCTCACGGTGCTGCTCGCCGTGGCATTCCTCGCGGTGCTGACGTCGATCTTCGCGACCATCGACCCGTGCGCGCAGGGGCCGGCCTGAGTAGAGTGCCGCTCCCGTGAGCGACCACGTTCAGCGAAACCGCGAGGCCTGGGACAGCTTTGCCGAGCGCTACGCCGGCCCGGGTCGAGCGCAGTGGGAAGCCAACCAGCCGACCTGGGGCATCTACTCGGTGCCCGAGGCCGACGTCGGCATGCTGCCGCCGTCGGTCGACGGCCTGGACGTCATCGAGCTCGGCTGTGGCACCGCCTACGTGTCGTCCTGGCTGGCTCGCCGCGGCGCGCGGCCGGTCGGCATCGACAACTCGCCGGCACAGCTCGAGACGGCGCGGCGGCTGCAGGCCGAGTTCGGCGTGGAGTTCCCGCTGCACCTGGGCAACGCCGAGCAGACGCCGTTCCCGGACGAGAGCTTCGACCTTGCCATCTCGGAGTACGGCGCCAGCATCTGGTGCGACCCCTACCTGTGGATCCCCGAGGCGGCGCGCATCCTGCGGCCCGGCGGACAGCTTGTCTTCCTGGTCAACGGCGCGATCCTGATGCTCTGCGCGCCCGACGCCGAGGACGAGCCGGCCACCGATCGCCTGCTGCGCGACTACTTCGGCATGCACCGCTTCGAGTGGCCCGACGACCCGTCCGTCGAGTTCCATCTCGGCTACGGCGACATGATCCGACTGCTGCGCCGCTGCGGATTCGAGGTGGAGGACATGATCGAGGTGCGCCCGCGGGAGGACGCGACGACGAGCTATCCCTACGCGCCGGTGGAGTGGGCGCGCCGGTGGCCGGCGGAAGAGGTCTGGAAAGCCCTGAAGCGAACGCGATAGCCGGCAGAGCCGGCGAACGCGCAACTGACTCAAGCGAGCCCGCCCGACAGTGGCAGTGCTCGCACCCCGGCCTGCTCGGCGGGGTCGTGGTTTACCCGGACGGATAGCGGAGGAGGGACTCGAACCCCCGACACGCGGATTATGATTCCGCTGCTCTAACCAGCTGAGCTACTCCGCCGAGGCCCGGAGTTTATCGCGAGCCCCGGGGGTCGATCCGCCTCATCGTCGCCAACCAGGCCGCGGCGCCGCCGGCGTGCATTCGGGTTTCAATCCGGTCCGGCTCGATGGCGGACACCTGCCACCCGGCGCCGGGGCTGAACGCCGCCTCGAGCTCCCGCCGGCTGACCGGGTGCGGGACGGTGTCGGGCTCGGCGTCGCTGAAGCACAGCACGTGGAGCGTCCCGCCGATCTGCGTCGCCGATGCGAGGCTCGCCACGTATCTCGGCCGCTCGTCGCCGTCGAACGTGTGAAAGAGGCCGCAGTCGAGCACCGTCTGAAACGTGCGGTTCAGCCGCCTCCAGCTCGAACGCGTCAGCCGCGGCGAACTCGGCGTCGATGCCACGATCGCGAGCCTTCTCGCGGGCGATCGCAAGCGCCGTCTCCGCCACGTCGACGCCCAGAACCGGCAAGCCCAGCGAGGCGAGGTGGAGCGCATTCTCGCCGCTGCCGCAGCCCGCATCCAGCACCGCGCCGGCGAACCCGCCGTCGGCCGCCACGCGCACGATCGCCGGCTGCGGGCGGCCGATATCCCAGGGCGCCGGGCCGTCGTGGTACTGCGCATCCCAGGGCCGTCCCGTCAGCCGCTCGTGACTGGTCGGGCGCCGACCGCCGAACGGATCGCAGGCGCTCACCCGCCCAGCCAGCGCTCCAGCACGTCCACGCAGGCGGAGATGCCGTCCAGGTGGGCGATCTCGAAGCCGTGCGTGTTCTCGGTGGCGAAGGCGAGGCAGGCGGTGCGGGCGATCATGCCGAAGCTGAGCGCGCTCGAGGCGTCCGAGCCGAAGCTCGTCGAGCACCGCGTGGCGCATGCCGATGCCCGCCGCCGCGGCGGCGTCGTCGAGCTCGGCGGCCAGGGAGTCGTCGAGCGGGCCGTAGGAGTCGGCGACGACGAGGACGGGCTCGGCGCCGGCGTCGATGCCGTACTCCTCCGCCACCGGCGTCACCTCGAAGGCGACCGCCGCCTCGGCGGCGGTGCGGCTCGCGTACCACTTGGCGCCGTGGCAGCCGATCTCCTCGCGCGCGGTGAACACGAGCTCGACCGGGTGGCGCGGCGACTGCAGCCGGCCCGCGAGCTCGACCAGGCCGGCCACGGCGCCCTTGTCGTCGAGCGCGTAGGACGCGACGTACTCGCGGTCGGCCCCGAGGCGCACCGGCCGCTTGCGGGCCGCGCTCGGCACGATCCGCGAGCCGGGCTTCACGCCCGCGTCGGCGAGCGCGGCGCGGTCGAGCTTCGTCTCGACCCAGGCGTCGCGCCAGCGCACCGCGTGCTTCTCCTGACGCTTCTGGTCGGACTCGTCGGAGACGTGCCGCGCGCCGAACGAGAGCACGCCGGTGACGGTCGCGTGGCGGCCGATGCACGTCGACCGGGCCCTCGCCCCAGATCCACGGGTAGGAGCCGCCGAGCTTGCTCACGGCGAGCTGCCCCTTCTCGTTCACCCGCTTCACGACCCCGCCGATCTCGTCCTTGTGCGCGAGCACCGACCGCAGCGGCCCGTCGTCGCGGCCCTCGATCCGCAGCACCACGTTGCCGGCGCCGTCCTGGAACGGGCGGCCGTGCTCGTGCAGGCGCCGCAGCAGATAGGTGTCGACCGCCGCCTCGACGCCGCTCGGCGAGTGCAGCTCCACGAGATCGGTCAGCGTGCGCACGAGGGCGTCGCGGGTGTGCTCGTGGGACGGCGACATCGGCGCCGGGCAGCCTACACCCGCGGGGTTCACATCTGACGGACGCGGCCGATACTGGAAATGGATGCACGTTCGACCAGCCCTCCTCCGCGCCGCGTTCGCCGCGCTCGTCGCCGCGCTCGCGCTCGCCTGTGCGGCCTGCGGAGGCGGCGGCAGCGCCGCGGCGCCGGTGCCGCACTGCACGCCGCCCTCCTCGGCTCCGGCCGCCCGCGACGGCGGCCGCCGGCCCGGTCGCGGTCGCCTACCTGCGCGCCCTCGCCGGCCACCGCTACGACCGCGCGCAGACCTACGCCCACGCCTGCTCGGCCGCCCAGCAGCACTCGCTCGACCAGCTGTGGCTGTGGCTCGCCTCGATGCCCACCCAGGCGATCAAGGTCACCGACGCGCGCGTCACGCCGCACGCCGGCGACGTCACCGTGAGCGCGACCCTCTTCGCCCGCTTCGGCCCGGCGCCCTACAGCGCCTGGGTCACGCTCGGCCCGCGCACCCTGAGCCTCACGCCCGGTCACGGCCGCTGGCACGTGCGCGCCGACGTCTCGGTGGTGCACCGCTCCGACCTGGCCGCCTACGGCGTGTCGTGGCTGCACCACCCGTACTTCATCAACGGCCGCCGGGTGACCGTGATCTACGCGAAACCCGCGCGACGTCGTCGATGCGCAGCAGATCCTCGACACCGCCGACTCGGTCACGCCCAGGCTCACGAGCCTCTTCGGCGGCGGCGACGGCCGGCCTGCGGCCGGTGATCTTCCTGGTCGACAACCGCAGCCAGGGCGAGCGCCTGGCGCACGTCGACCTCGGCAAGGTGCGCACGCCGGCCGGGTTCCAGTACAGCTCGTTCGCATACGTCGACCTGCCGCTGTGGCGGACGCTGCCGAGCGTCGACCAGGCGTCGATGGTCGACCACGAGCTCACCCACGTCGTCACCCGGCCGATGCTCGCCGACGCGCCCCACAGCCTGCTCGAGGGGATCGCGGAGTACGAGGAGAACCAGTACGTGGGCGACTACGGCGAGGCGATCCCGCTCGACGCCATCGCTCCGTACTACGTCCACGACGCCTTCCCGAGCCTGCGTCTGTGGGAGCGGCGCGAGAGCGACTGGGGCCTGCCGAACGTGCGCGTGATCAACCTCGCCTACGAGGACGCGCTCGCGATGACGCACGTGATCATGACCGAGAACGGCGGCGTCGCCGGCCTGCGGCGGCTGGGCGCGGCGTTCCGCGCCGAGCACGCCCGGCGCGACTTCACCGCCGCGCAGGTGGAGCGTGCCTTCCGCACCGGCGCTGCACGTGTCGTTCGGGCGCGTCGCGGCCGAGGCGCACGCCTACGTCATCCGGCTCGTGCTGGCGGGAGGCTGAGCCGCGCCCGCGGCGGATTGGGGTCGGGTTGGAGGACGTCCGCGGGCGGACGCGGCGCCACCCTAAGCTCCGCCTGGAACGATGCCTCGCACGCGCCCCGGGCTCCCGCTCGTCTGTGCCGCCACCGCCGGGTTGACGGCGGCGGCGTTGCTCACGGTCGGCCCGCCGGGGATCGACACTCCGGCGCATCTGTTCATGACCTGGGTGTTCAGGCACGCCGGCTTCCAGCTCTGGAACAACTACTGGTACGACGGCCGCTACGACTTCGTCGGCTACAGCCTGCTCTTCTACCCACTGGCCGCCGCCGTCGGGGTGTGGCTCGCCGCGGTCGCATCGTCTGCGGTGCTCGCCTACTCGGTCGCCGCCGTCGCCCGCCGCCAGTGGGGCGAGGCTGCGAACGCGCCGTCGCTCCTGCTGGCCGCGACCGCCACCGCGACCTGCTGCGTCTCGGGCGTCTTTCCGTTCCTGTCCGGCGCCGCCGCCGGGGCGGTCGCGCTCGCCTGCGCACAGCGCCGGCGGCGGGTGGGATTCGGCGTGGCGATGCTCGTCTCGCTCGGCTTCTCGCCGCTCGCCTTCGGCCTCTCCGCCGTCGTGCTCGCGAGCTTCGTCGTGGGTGAGCGCAACCCGATCGGGGTCGCGCGGCGCAACAAGGCCGCCGTCGCCGCCCTCGCCGCCACGGCCGCCGCATGCGTGATCGTGCAGCGCGCGTTCCCGTCGGGCAACTGGTACCCGTACCACTGGAGCGACCTGATCATCATCGCCCTGTTCTCGGGCGCGGGCCTCTACCTGACCGCCCACAGCCCGCGTGCGCGCGGCCTGCGGATGGTGTTCGTCGCCTACATGCTCCTGAACCTGGCGACGTTCGCCGTGCACGGCCCTGTGGGCTCGAACTCGACCCGCCTCTTCACGATCGCCGGGGTGCCGCTCCTGTGGCTCGCCGCGAACGTCAGCCGGCGGCGGTCGTGGCTCACGCTGGCGCCGCTGCTCGCCCTGGCGCTCGCGCTCCAGCTCGGCCCGGCGGTGCGGACGGCCTACTCCGCGTGGTCTGACCCGGCGACGGCGGCGAGCTTCTGGCGGCCGGCGGTGCGCTTCCTCACGGCCCGCCAGGACGTCCAGTTCCGCACCGAGGTGGTCGCCACCGAGGGCCACTGGGAGGCGTTCTACCTCGCCAAGCGCGGCATCGCCCTCGCGCGCGGGTGGTTCCGGCAGGACGACTTCCCCCAGAACCAGGTGCTCTACCAGCCGACGCTCACGAGCGACCAGTACCAGGCCTGGCTGCGCAGCGTCGGCGTGCGCTACGTCCTCCTGCCGCGCGCGCCGCTCGACTACAGCTCGATCACGGAAGCCCACCTGCTCCGCTCGGGCCGCTCGGGCCTCGAGATCGTGCGGCGGCTGCCCCACTGGACGGTGTACGCGCTGCGGCACCCCACGCCGATCCTCACGGCCGACCAGCCCGCCCCCGGCGTGAAGGTGCTCGGCCTGAGCGACTCGAGGATCCGGCTGTGGCTCCCGGACGCCGGCGGCTACGACCTGCGGGTCCGCTACAGCCCGTACTGGTCGATCGACGCCACCGGCATCTGCCTCAGCCCGACGGCCACGGGGATGACGCACATCCAGACGCCGGCTCCGGGCCCGGTGACGATGGACTTCGAGCCGACGCTGGCGACGATGGCCGCCACGGCGGCGAGCCAGACCTCCGCCTGCACGACCTGATCCCGGGCCGGCGCCCACGGCGCGGACGGTAGGATCGCCCGATGCTCGACCCGACCACGCGCTGGCCCGGCGGCGAGAAGCCCGACCACGCAGGCCTGCTCACCTTCGCCGGAATGCCGTACACCGAGGACGCGGCCGAGCTCGCCGGCGTCGACGTCGCCGTGATCGGGGCGCCGATGGACGAGCTCGTCTCCGACCGGCCGGGCGCCCGTTTCGGCCCTCGGGCGATCCGGGCCGCGGGCGGCCCGCCCGGCCCGCAGGTCGAGACCGGCGTCGACGCGATGGCGGAGCTTCGGGTCGTCGACTTCGGCGACGCGGCGGTGATCCCGGCCGACCCGGCCGCCTCGCACGAAAACATCCTGCGGACGGTCGGCGAGGCGGTCGACGCGGGCGCGATCCCCATCGTGCTCGGGGGCGACCACTCGATCGCCGAGCCCGACGTGCGCGCGTGCGCGCGCCGGCACGGCCCGCTCGGGCTGCTGCACTTCGACACCCACACCGACACCGGGCGCGACGATCTACGGCGTGGAGCGTCTCGCACGGCACGCCGATGTACCGGCTCGTCGAGGACGGCATCGTCGATCCCCGCCGCTACGCGCAGGTCGGCCTGCGCGGCTACTGGCCGGGCCCCGAGGAGTTCGCGTGGCAGGCCCGCCACGGCATCACGGCGATCCCGATGCACGAGGTGCTGGCCGAGGGCATCGCCGCGGCGCTCGAGCGCGCCCTGGCCGTGGTCGGCGCCGGCCCGGCGTTCCTGACGGTCGACGTGGATGTGCTCGACCCCGCCTATGCCCCCGGCACGGGCACTCCCGAGCCGGGCGGGATGACGGCCGCCGACCTGCTGTGGGCGTGCCGCACGAGCGCCGAGCGGCTGCAGCTCGTCGGCGCCGACGTCGTCGAGGTGGCGCCGACGGCCGTGGGCGCGGCCGACACGACGGCGCTCGTCGCCGATCGGATCGTGCGCGAGATCCTCACCGGGATCGCGCTTCGCCGGCGCGCGGTGAAGGCGCCCGCATGACCTCGCGCTACGACGCCATCGTCGTCGGCGGCGGCCACAACGGCCTCGTCTGCGCCGCGTACCTCGCCCGCGCCGGCCGCAGCGTGTGCCTGCTCGAGCGCCGCCCGGTGCTCGGCGGCGCGTGCGTCACCGAGGAGCTCTGGCCCGGCTACCGCGTGTCGCGGGCGTCCTACGTGCTCAGCCTGCTGCAGCCGAAGGTGATCCGCGACCTGCGCCTGGTGGAGCACGGGCTGCGCGTGCGGATCTGCGACCCGAGCTGGGGGACGGTCACGGCCGACGGGCAGCCGATCGTGTTCTGGGAGGGCGCGCCGGAGCGCACCAGGGCCGAGATCGCCGCGGTCTCGCAGGCCGACGCCGCCCGCTACGCCGACTGGGGGCGGATGCTCGACGGCGTCGCCGCTGTGCTGCGGCCGCTGCTCTTCCTGGAGCCGCCGCCGGGCGACGCGATGCGCACCCTGGCGACCGCCGCCCGATCTGCCGGCTTCCGCCGCCGCGACCTGGCCGACACCTTCCGCATGATGACGATGTCGGTCGGCGACCTGCTCGACGACTGGTTCGAGAACGACGCGCTCAAGGGCAGCTTCGCATCGAGCGGGGTCGTCGGAGTGTGGGCCGGGCCGCGCACGCCCGGCACGGCCTACAACCTCCTGCACCACTCCGTCGGCGAGGTGAACGGCGTGGTCGGCGCGTGGGGCCAGGTGCAGGGGGGCATGGGCGGCGTCTCGGAGGCCGTCGCCCGGGCCGCGCGCGCGGCGGGCGCGGACATCCGCACCTCCGCAGACGGTCGCGGGCGTCGACGTCGCCGGCGGCCGGGTGCGCGGCGTGACCCTGGAGTCGGGCGAGCGGCTCGAGGCGCCCGTGGTCGCCTCGGGGATCCATCCGCGCACGCTCGTCCTCGACCTCGTCGGGCGCGAGCACTGGCCGGGGGAGGTCGTGCGCGACGTCGAGCGCTACCGCACGCGCGGCGGCGCGGTCAAGATCAACATGGTCGTCTCGGAGCTGCCGCGCTGGCGCGGGATCGAGGGTGCCGACCTCGAGCGGGTGTGGCGCGACGGCGACTTCGCCGTGTGCCCGTCGATCGAGCACCTGGAGCGCTCGTGGCAGCAGGCGTCGCTCGGCGAGATGCCGCCGGAGTGCGGCTACATCGAGGTGCTGACGCCCTCGGCCGGCGATCCGACGCTGGTCGACGAGGGTCTGCCCGGCCACGTGATGACCCTCTACACGCAGTTCGGGCCGCCCGAGCGGGCCGCCTGGACCGACGCCACCCGCGACGCCTATGCGCGGGCGGCGATGGCGCTCCTGAACACCGCCGCGCCGAACATGACGGATGCCGTCGTCATGCACCGCGAGGTGCTCGCGCCGCCTGACCTCGAGGACGTCTTCGGCCTCGTCGGCGGCAACATCTTCCATGGCGAGCAGGGCCTGAACCAGCTCGGCCCGATGCGCCCGACGCCGGCCCTCGCGCGCTACGCGACACCGATCGCAGGCCTCTACCTGTGCGCGTCGGGGTCACACCCCGGCGGCGGCGTCACCGGCCTGCCCGGCCACAACGCCGCCCGTCGCATCCTCGGAGACGAGCCGATCGTCGAGCGGCTGCGCCGGCGCCGCGCCGGCCGTTAGTCAGCCACGACGCGAGTGAAGTAATTCGGGCCTGGCCCGAATTATTCAGCCGAGCCGGCGGCGGGCCTGGACGAGCGCCCCGACGGCCAGCCACGCGACGGCCATCACCCACACGCCGACGGCAACGCTCAGCGAGTTCCCCGCTGCGGCGGCGCCGACCAGCACCAGGGCAACGGCCCCCAATGTCCAGGTCCCCTCCACCGGACGACCCTACCAAGTATCGGGGCGGCGGGCACCGAGAGCCGTCGCCGGGCGCCTGCACCACGGTGGCCACGACGACGACGTCCACCGCGGCTGCCGGCATGCCCACGGGCATGTCGGCGGGCTCGACGACGGGCTCCTCGCGCTCGACGTCGCGCATGCCGGGCAGGAAGAGCGCGGCCAGCGTGATCGCGGCGCCGCCCACCCCCGCGCCGACCAGCGTCCACCGGGCCCCGATCGCCGCGGTCACCGGGGCGGTGAGCGCGAAGGAGAGCGGCAGGAGGCCGATCGAGATCAGCCAGTCGAGGCTCGAGACACGGCCGAGCATCGACGCGGGCACGTGGCGCTGCTTGAGCGTCGCCCACACGATGGTGCCGGCGGTCTCGAGCGCGTTGAAGAGCAGGCACGCGACCACCAGCTGCCACGTCTGCGTCGCCAGGCCGTAGCCGGCCACGGCCAGCGTCGCGAGCGTCCACACGACGTAGATGAACGTCACCTGGCGGCGGGGCTGGTCGCGCTGGCCCATCAGCACGGCCGCGCCGATCGACCCGATCCCGCCCGCGGCGAACACCGTCCCGAGGGTGCCCGCCGACCCGTGCAGGCTGTTCTTGACGACGTACGGCAGGAGCACCTCGGTCGGGCCCAGGAAGAGCAGATACGCGAACGCGGCCGACACGAGCGTGCCCCAGATCCACGTCCGCTTGCGGATGAAGCGCAGGCCGGAGCGGATGTCGGCCATCACCGACAGGCCCTCGTGCGCGTGGCGCGCCACCGGCCGCATCGCCAGGACGGCGATCCCGGCCGCGACGAACGACGCGGCGTCTCCGGCGAAGGCGACGCCGGGGCCGAACGCGGCGATGATCCAGCCTCCGAGCGCCGGCCCCGCCAGCCGCAGCGCGATCGGCCGCACGAACTGGTCGAGCGAGTTCGCCGCGGGCAGGTCGGACTCGGGCAGGATGTCGGGCACGAGCGCCTCGAAGGCCGGCGTGAAGAACGCCGTCCCCGCGCCGTACACCATCGCGAGCGCCGCGATCTCCCACACCTGGATGCGCCCGGTCAGCGACAGCACGGCGAGCGCCGCGATCGCGGCTGCGCGGACGGCGTCGGCGGCGAGCATGACCGCGCGCCGGCTGAGGCGGTCGCTGACGACGCCGCCGGGGAGCAGGCACACGATCGTCGGGATGGTCATCGCGATCCCGACCATCGAGAGCGCCGCGGGCGCGTTCCACACCGCGTACACCTGCCACGCCATCGCGACGAGGAACACGCCGTCGCCGATGAGCGACACCGTCATGCCGGTCCAGAGGAGCCGGAAGTCGCGGTGCCGCAGCGGGGCGAACAGGTTCAGCCGGCTGAACCCGCCCGGGCGGTCGAGACCGTCGTAACTATGCTGCATCGGCCCGAGGCGCCTGCTCGGCCGATTCGTGCACGCCGTTCAGATAGCGCATCAGGTCGATCGAGCCCATCGCGTGGGCGAAGAGGAAGCCCTGGCCGAGCTCGCAGCCCAGGTCGCGCAGATGCGACGCCTGCGCCGACTGCTCGATGCCCTCGGCCACGACCTCGAGGTTGAGGCTCTGGCCCAGCTTCACGATCGCCGTGGGCAGCCCGGAGACCGCGTCGCCCGACGTCAGGAACGACCGGTCCATCTTGAGGATGTCGACCGGCAGCCGGCTGAGGTAGCTGAGCGAGGAGTAGCCGGTGCCGAAGTCGTCCATCGCGAGCTTGATGCCGAGGGCCTTGAGCGCGTGCAGCCGCTCGACGGCCAGGTCCATGTCGGCCATCATCACCGACTCCGTGATCTCGAGGACGAGCGTCGAGGGGTCGAGGCCGGAGGTCGCAAGCGCGTCGCGGACGTCGTCCACGATCGTGTCGGACTGCAGCTGCTTGACCGACAGGTTGACGCTGATCGTGAGCCCGCGCTCGCTCTCGAAGCGCTCGTGCAGCTGGGCGCCCTGGCGGCAGGCCTGGTTCAGCGTCCAGCGCCCGATCGGCACGATCAGGCCGGTGTCCTCGGCGAGCGGGATGAACTGCGTCGGCGGGATCGTGCCCCGCGTCGGGTGGTGCCAGCGCAGGAGCGCCTCGAAGCCGTACACGCTGCTCTCGGAGAGGCGGATCACGGGCTGGTAGTGCACCTCGAGCTGGCCGGTGTCGAGCGCGCGCTGCAGGTCGGCGCGCATCTCGAGCCGCTCGACGGCCTCGCGGTGCATCTCGGGCTCGAACATGCGGTAGCTGCCCTTGCGCTCGCGCTTGGCCATGTACATGGCGACGTCGGCGTTGCGCAGCAGGTCGGCCGCGTCGGTGAGGCCGTCGCTCGTCAGGCACAGGCCGATGCTCGCGCCGACGAAGAGCTCCTTCTCGCCCATGTCGATGGGGGCATTCAGCTCCTCGAGCACCCGCTCGGCCACGTCGACGGCCTCCTGCGAGCGCTGCACCTCCTCGACGAGCACGGCGAAC
Source organism: uncultured Actinomycetes bacterium (assembly GCA_963707585.1). Classification (GTDB taxonomy): domain Bacteria; phylum Actinomycetota; class Thermoleophilia; order Gaiellales; family JAICJC01; genus JAICJC01. The sequence continues at coordinate 33,328 of CAVPQP010000002.1, forward strand.
TCGTCGCCGCCGAAGCGGGCCACCGTGTCGGTCGGGCGCACGGCGCCGCTCAGCCGGTGCGACACCTCCTGCAGCACGAGGTCGCCCGAGGCGTGGCCGAGGCTGTCGTTGATCGTCTTGAAGTCGTCGAGGTCGATGAAGATCACGCCGACGGTCGAGCCCTCGCGGCTGGCCCGGGCGAGCGCATGCTGGACGCGGTCGGCGAACAGCGCGCGGTTGGCGAGGCCGGTGACGGGATCGTGGAACGCCTGGTGGGCGAGCTGGTCCTCGAAGATCTTGCGCTCGCTGATGTCGCGGCAGTTGAGGACGATGCCCTGGACGTGCTCGTCGTCGAGCAGATTCGTATGGTGGATCTCGAACTGGAGCCACTCGCCGGCGTGGCTGCGCAGGCTGCACTCGACCATGCCGGCATCGCCGTGGCGGTTCTCGGCGCCGTCGACGACCTGCATCAGCCGGGCGCGGTCGCTCGGGCGCACCAGCAGGTCGAAGTGCGTGTTCAGGACGTCGTCGACGGCGTACCCGAGCACCTCCTCGATCGACGGGCTCTGGTAGGTGACGAGGCCGGAGCGGTCGAGCACCGCGATCAGGTCGCTCGAGTGCGCGACCAGCGAGCGGAAGCGGGCCTCGCTGCGGCGCCGGTGCAGATCCTCTGCCAGGAGCGCGCCGTCGATGGCGAGCGACATCGTGGTGGCGAGCGACTCGAGCGTGCCGCTCATCTCGGTGCCGTGGGCGCCGGGGATCGAGACGATCACGAACGCGCTGCCCGCCGCGCGTCCGCGCAGGGCAAGCAGCGCGTAGGCGGCGTCGCGGGCAAGGCCGAGGTCCTCGAGCAGCTCGCGCGGGATGTCGATCCAGCGCACCGGCTCCTCCCCGACGGCGGCGAGACCGGTCAGCCAGGCGCGCGCGGCCGGCGAGAGCCGGTCCTCGGCGGGATCCTCGGACAGGCTCACCAGCCGGGCGTCTGCGCCATCGCCGGCGAGCTCCCGGACGGCGGCCGCGGCGGCGGCCTCGATCTGGTCGGTGCTGGCTGCACCGACGAGCGCGACGCCGACGCGGCGCAGGAAGCGCTGCCGCGAGGCCGCGCGCTCCTCCTGCCGCACGAGCCCGGCCATGCGGGCCAGCACGAACAGGAACATGATCATCGACGCGATGATCACCACGATCACGTTGGTGTTGCCCCACTCCTGGTAGAACCGGATGCCCGGCGCGATCAGACAGGCGACGCTCAGGAACACGAGCCGGAGCGGCGTCAGCCGGGTGCGCCCCTCGGCGGGCTGCTCCAGCGTGCGCATCGACGGGTGCAGCGCGGCGGCGCCCCAGAGCAGGTAGTAGAAGATCCAGCCCACGTCCAGGATCACCTGGCTGTGATAGCCGCCGACGAGCAGCAGGCGGTTGTAGACCGAGTCGGTCGCGAGCAGGCAGACGATGCTCCCGGCGAGCAGGTAGAAGGCGGGCGTGCGCGCGCCGCGGTCGACGGCGAGCCGGATCGCGGCGGCGAGCAGCAGGATGTCGCCGACCGGGTAGGCGATCGAGACCGCCTCGGCCAGCCAGTCGCCTCCGAGCTGGATGTTCGGGGCGATCAGGAACACCCACGAGAGCAGTGCGATGCCGAGCGTCAGGATGATCGAGTCGATCGCGCCGGCGCGGTCGGTGCGCGGGTTGCGGCGGCGCACGAGCACGAAGAGGCCCGCCATCAGCGCCGGATATACGGCCAGGTAGAGACCGTCGCCGGGCGACGGGAAGCCGACCTTGAGGCCGAACAGGCTCGTCAGGCTGTAGGTGTAGAAGTCGCCGGCGACGAAGAGCATCTGCCCGACGAACATGAAGCCCCAGGCGAAGACGGCCTGCGGGCGGTGCATGCGCATCCCGGCCAGGATCGCGATCGCGCCCGACAGGCCGAGCACGTTGATCAGCGGACCGTGCAGGGTGCTGCCGCGCTGGAAGGTCGGCACCACGACGTACAGGTACGTGAGCAGCGACCCGGCGATCAGGTACCACAGCCATAGGGTGCGCGCCGAGAGCGGCCAGAGCGCTCCGCGCACCATGGCGAGCGGGCGGTTCATGCGGCCCTCCGCAGCCCGTCGGCCGGCTGCAGCGCGAACCGCTGCGAGAGCCTGGTCAGGACGTCGATCAGCTCGTCGATCTCGTCGTCGCCGTTGGCGGCGGTGACCTGGATCCGGAAGCCGACCTCCTCCTTGGGCACGAGCGGGTAGGCGGCCAGCGTCACGTAGATGCCGTTCTGGAACAGGAAGCGGCCGACCGCGCCGATGTCGCGGTGGTCGCCGAGCGGGATCTCGATGATCGGGAACCCGGAGTGGTTGAGCGTGCGCACGCCCAGCCGCTCGAGGCTGGCAAGCACACGGCCGGTGCGCTCGTAGAGCGCGAGCCGCAGCTCGTCGCCGCGGCGCTCGTTCACGTCGAAGCCGGCGAGCGTCGTCGCGAGCGAGGCGACGGGCGGCGGGCCCGAGTAGAGGTACGGCGGGGCCGCCGTCTTCAGCATCTCCTTGAGCACCGTCGGGCAGGCGATGAACGCCGCGAGCGACGAGTACGCCTTCGAGAAGCCGCCGACGAGCACGACCCCCTCGTACGACTCGCCCACGTGGCGGACGATGCTGTTGCCGCGGTTGCCGTAGGGCGAGAGCTGCCGCGGCGAGCGCTCGCCGATCACGCCGAAGCCGTGGGCGTCGTCGACGTAGAGCAGCGCGCCGTGCCGGCGGGTGACGCGCGCGAACGCGGTCAGGTCGGGAGCGTTGCCGGTGATGCTGTTCACGCCGTCCATGCACACCAGGCGGCGGTCGGAGCGATCCTCGACCAGCAGCCGCTCGAGGTCGTCGGGATCCTCGAACCGGAAGCGCTTGAGCGTCGCGCCGCGCGCGACCGCGAACTGGCAGCCGTCGTAGATCGTCTTGTGCGCCCGGCTGTCCATGAAGATCGTGCCGCCGGCGGCGAGCACCGGGATGACCGACATGTGGATGTGGGTGATGGTGGGCAGCACGAGGGAGTCCTCACACCCGAGCAGCTCCGTCAGGCGCTCCTCGATCTGGCCGAAGAGCACCGGGCTGCCCAGCAGGCGCGACCAGCTCGGGTGCGTCCCCCACTTCTCGACGTACGGCGGGATCGAGTCCATGATCTCGCGGTCGAGGTCGAAGCCGAGGTAGTTGCACGAGGCGAAGTCGACGAGCCACTGCGCGCCGACACGGATCCGACGGCCGGCGATCTCGTCGATCACGGCATCGGTCATCGGGTTCGAGCGCTTCAGCTCATCCAGGTCAGAGCACGCCGCCAGCCAACGGTCAATCCACTTCACTTCGTCGCTGGAGCGCCTCCGCCCGGGCATAGGGCGACGATCGGAGTTCACATGCGGGGTATCGGCGCGGGGCACGAGTTCTTGAGCGGGAGGGAGGCGGCACCGCGCAGCACGGCGCCTGTAGGACTGCATCGCCAGAATCGGGTGCGGCCTTGCCCCCCTTTCGAGGGGGTGTGACGGGTACGACGCCGGGGGCCGGCGGCGGCCCGCTAGGTTTCCGAGCCGTGGCGGACGCGCACAGGATCAGGGTGGGCGTGCAGGTGCAGCCGCAGCACGGCACCGCGAAGGCCATGCGCGACACGTGGCTGCGGGCCGAGGATCTCGGCGCGGACACGGTCTTCACGTGGGATCACTTCCACCCGCTCTCGGGCGACCCGGACGGCAACCACTTCGAGTGCTGGACATGGCTCGGTGCGATGGCCGAGGCGACCGAGCGTGTCGAGATCGGCGCGCTCGTGTCCTGCAACAGCTACCGCAACCCCGAGCTGCTCACGGACATGGCGCGCACCGTCGACCACATCTCGGACGGCCGCGTCATCCTCGGCATCGGCGCGGGCTGGTTCGAGCGCGACTACGACGAGTTCGGCTACGAGTTCGGCACGGCGCCCTCACGGCTGCGCGACCTGGACGCGGCCATGCCCCGCGTCCACACCCGGATGGCGAAGCTGATCCCGGCGCCGGTGCGAAACCCGATGCCGATCATGATCGGCGGCGGCGGCGAGCAGGTCACCCTGCGCATCGTCGCGCAGCACGCCGACATCTGGAACGGCTTCGGCGACCCCGAACGGGTCGCGCACAAGTGCGCCGTGCTCGACGAATGGTGCCGCAAGGTCGGGCGTGACCCCGCCGCCATCGAGCGCTCGGTGGCCGGCATCCGCGCCGGCGCCCTGCCGCACCTCGACGGCTACCTCGACGTCGGCGTCACCCACCTCATCATGGGCATCAGCGGCCCGGAGTGGGACCTCAGCCTGCTGCCGAAGCTGGTTGAATGGCGAGACCGTCACCAGCGCTAGCCGCGGGCAGCCGGACCGGCAGCCGGTGCAGCAGGGCGATGGTGACCCACAGGATCCCGAACCCGAGCAGCTGGGTGGCGCTCACCGACGCGCCGAGCACGTAGTAGTTCACGACGAGCGCGGTCGCCGGGAAGGCGAGCTCGGCGAACGTCGCCACCGAGGCCGGCGTGCGCACGAGGCCGCGGTAGTAGAACACGAGGGCGGCCAGGCCGGGGACGAGCGCGAGGCCGACGAGCCGCGGCCAGTCCGAGGCGTGGGCGGCGGCCGGAGGCGCGGCCGCGCCCTCATAGAGCGCGATCACGGCGAGCAGCGGCAGGGCGAGGGTGAAGCGCACCGCCGTCACCATCCCCGGCTCGAGCGCGACGAGCATCCGCCGGCCGAAGGCGGTGGCGGCGCCCCAGAGCGCGGCGGCCACCAGTGCCAGCATCGCCGCACGGCCCTGTGCGCCCGAGAAGGCGTCGGCGGGCGCCATCGTCCCGAACGAGAGCAGGTAGGTGCCGACGAGCGCCGGCGCCAGGAACCACCCGAGCATCCGCACCGGCCGCTCCCCCATCACGAGGGCGGCGGCGCCGATCGCCCACAGCGGCTGCGTCTTCTGGAGCAGGATCACGACGTCGGGGTTGCCGTACTCGAACGCCGTCGTGAACGCGAGGGTGGCGAGCGCCGAGCCGCCCCAGGCGACGCCGAACGCCGCCAGCCAGCCGCCCCGGTCGAGCCGGCGCAGGCTGCGCAGGCGCGGGATCAGGAACGGGGCGACGACGGCGGTGAGGATCACGTGCTCGTAGAGCACGATCGTGTACGGCGACCAGCGCGCCGGAGCCGCGACCAGCGGCTGGCGGAAGGCGCCGTCGGTGCCCCAGAGCGCGGCGCCGAGCGCGACGAGCGCGACGCTCGCCAGAGGCGCGGTCAGGATCGTCCGCCGTCCGCTCATCGCTTGTGAGATTCCCCCATCCGTCGCACCGGACCCACCGGAGCGGCCATGATATGTGGGCATGGCCGACCGTCGCGTCACGGTGCTCGCCGGCGGGGTCGGCGGGGCACGGTTCCTCCAGGGCCTGATCGAGGTGGTCGATCCGGCGGCGGTCACGATCGTCGGCAACGTGGGCGACGACCTCGAGCCGTACGGGCTGCACGTGTCCCCCGATCTGGACACGGTGCTCTACACGCTCACCGGACGCATCGACGCCGAGAAGGGCTGGGGCGTGCGCGGCGACACGCCGCGGGCGCTCGAGCAGGCGCGCGCGCTGGGCGCCGAGGCGTGGTTCTGGCTGGGCGACCTCGACCTCGGGCTGCACATGGCCCGCACGGAGATGCTGCGCGCGGGGCTGCCGCTGAGCGCCGCGACCGCGCGCCTCGCCGCCGCGATGGGGCTCGAGGCGACCCTGCTCCCGTCCACCGACGACCGCCTGCGGACGATGATCACGACTCCCGCGGGCGAGGTCGACTTCCAGACCTACTACGTCCGCCGCCGGCACGCCGACCCGGTGCTCGGCATCCGCTTCGACGGCGCCGAGACGGCGCGGCCCGCGCCGGGGGTGCTCGCCGCGATCGCCGCGGCCGACGTCGTCGTGATCGCGCCGTCCAACCCGTTCATCTCGATCGACCCGATCCTGGCGGTGCCCGGGATCCGTGCGGCCGTCGAAGCGCGCCGCGACCGCGTGGTCGCGGTCAGCCCGATCGTGGCGGGCAGGGCGCTGCGCGGGCCGGCCGCGGCGATGCTGCAGACGCTCGGGCACGAGACGTCGGCGGTCGGCGTCGCCGGCCTGTACCGGTCGCTTGCCGGCGCGCTCGTGATCGACCGCGAGGACGCGGCGGCGGCCGACAGGGTCGAGGCGCTCGGCCTGCGCCCGCGGGTGACCGGCACGATCATGGCCGACGCCGGCGCGAAGCGCGCACTCGCCGCCGAGGCCCTGGCCGCGGCCGGCGCCGGCTCGTGAGCGGCCCGCTCGAGATCCTCCCACTCCACCACGACGGCGAGATCGCAGCCGGCTGCGACCTGGCGGAGCTCGTGCTCGCCGCCGCGCCGCCGCTGCGCGACGGCGACGTGGTGGTGGTCGCCCACAAGGCGGTCGCAAAGAGCGAGGGGCGGGTCGTCGACCTGGCGACGGTCGAGCCATCGCCGGCGGCGCTCGAGCTGAGCAGCGAGGGCGGCGACCCGCGCATGGCCGAGCTCGTGCTGCGCGAGAGCCGGCGCATCGTCCGCCGTCGCGGCAGCCTGCTGATCGCCGAGACCCACCACGGGTTCGTGTGCGCGAGCGCGGGCATCGACCGCTCAAACGGCCCGGCGGCGGACTGGGCGGTGCTCCTGCCCGTCGATCCCGACGCCTCCGCCGCCGGCCTCCGGGCCGAGCTCGAGCGGCGCAGCGGCGTGCGCGTGGCGGTGGTGGTCGCCGACACGATGGGGCGGGCGCTGCGGCGCGGGATCGTGGGCACCGCCATCGGCGTGAGCGGCGTCGAGGCCATCCGCGCCTACGCCGGCGCGGTCGATCCGGCCGGCTACGAGCTGCGCACGACCGCTGTCGCCGTGGCCGACGAGCTGGCCGCCGCTGCCGACCTTGTCCTGGGCAAGCTCGAACGGGTGCCGGCCGCGCTCATCCGCGGGTACGGTCCGGCGGGCGAGGGAGCGGGGCGCGAGCTTGTTCGCGACGAGGCGGAGGATCTGTTCCGGTAGTCCGGTGGGCGACAGGCGGGCCATGTCCCGAAGGGCCGGGCCCAGCCGACCGTTACACGGCGGCGCCGTCCGCCAGCAGCGCGCGGACGAGTGCGAGGTCGCCCGGCGTGTCGATGTCGCGAGCAAGGCCGGGGCGGTCGAGCACCGTGACGCGCAGGCCGGCCCCGACCGCCCGCGCGGCGTGTACCGAGGCGCTCCCCGACGTGCCGAACGCGGGCTCGAGGGCCGCGGGCGGCGATACCCAGAGCGCGTTCGTGCCGCCGTCGTGTGCGCGGGCGACGACGACGGTCGCCTCGGCGCCCGCTGCGATGAGGGCGGCGATGTCGGCGGGCTCGACCAGCGGCAGGTCTCCGGCCAGGTAGAGCACCGCGGCGGCGGGCCGGCACAGGAGCGCCCGCCCGTGTGCGAGGCCGGCGTTCCACGCCCGGCCGCCGTCGGAGACGCACTCGACGCCGAGCCGGGCGGCCAGCGCCGGGGCGTCGGGGTCGGAGCTCACGATCGCCACACGGCCCGCGTCCGCCGCGCGCGCCGCGCGGACGACGTGGGCGACCATCGCCGCCATCAGCCGCCGCCGCTCGGCCGGCGTGAGCGCGGAGGCGAGCCGGGTCTTGGCGGCGTCGAGGCGCTTCAGCGGGACGAGGACGTCGGTGTCCACGCCCGGCATCGTACGCGGCGACTCGACGCCGCCATTGACCTAATTCGAGATCCGGATGTAGTCGATGTCGCCGGTGAAGTAGTCGCAGCTCGTCTTGATCTGATCGCACGCGAGCTTGCCGCCGATCGTGATCGGGCGCGGGTTCGAGATGTTGCCGGAGCTGCCCTTCGCCGTCGCCACGACCGTGCCGTCGATGTTCAGCGAGAGCCCCGTCGCCGTGCGCGTGCACGTCGCGACGTGCCAGGCGCCGTCGCTCAGGACGGCCGGAGACTCGACCGCCTTGCGCTGGAACGCCCCCGACGAGTTCGTGCCGCGGAAGACGCAGTTCAGGTGACCGCCCGGGTTCTCGAGCTTGAAGTAGCCCCCGGCCGACCCGGCCTGGCCCTTCTGCACGATGTTGCCGAAGTGCTTCGTCGTCCGCCAGCGCAGCTGCACCGTGTAGTTGCCCGAGCCGGGGTTGAGCGTCGCGCTTTGGGCCTGCACCAGCCGCTGCGGCTTCGCCGGCGGCGCGGTCGGGCTCGTGAACGCCCACCGGTATGCCGTGGCTCCCATCACGCTCACGCCGGTCTGCACCGCCGAGCCGATCGTGCCGTTCACGTGGCCGCTGGAGTCGGTCATCGTGTGGGCGCCCGGCCCCTCGTTCATCTCCCAGTCAGCGAGCGTCGCCGCCGATGCGGGCGCCGCGAAGACCACCCCGACCGCCACCGCGGCCGTCAGGGCTCGTCCGAGTCCGTGCCTCATCATCGCCACCTCCCGTGTGCCTCCGAGTTCCGTCTGACTCTACCCGCGAGGGTGTCGCCGCTAACGAACCCTTTACGCCTACACTCGGAACCATGCTCGAGATCGGCTACAAGGCCTCGGCGGAGCAGTTCCCCGCCGGCGACCTGCTCGCCTACGCGCAGCTTGCCGAGGAGGCGGGGTTCGAGAGCATCGCCGTCTCCGACCACTTCCAGCCGTTCCGCCACACCGGCGGCCACGCCCCGGCTGCGCTGCCGTGGCTGGGCGCGCTCGCGGCCACGACGACGCGCGCGCGGCTCGGAACGAGCGTCTCGACGCCGACGATGCGCTTCCACCCGTCGGTGCTCGCGCAGGCGTTTGCCACCATCGCGAACCTGGCGCCGGGGCGCGTCTTCCTCGGCGTCGGCACCGGGGAGTCGGTCAACGAGGTGCCTGCGACGGCGATGGCGTGGCCCGGGTTCTCGGAGCGCCTCGGCCGCCTCGAGGAGGCGGTCGAGCTGATGCGCCGCCTCTGGACCGAGGAGCGGGTGACCTACGAGGGCCGCTGGTACCGCACCGCGCGGGCGACGGTCTACGACCGCCCCGCCGCGCCGCTGCCGGTGCTGGTTGCGGCCGCCGGGCCGCGCGCAGCCCGGTTCGCCGGCCGCGTGGGCGACGGCTTCATCACGACGAGCGGGAAGCCGGCCGCGCTCTACTCCGAGACGCTGCTTGCCGGCGGTCGCCGAGGGCGTCGCCAGGGCGGGGCGCGACCCGGACGCGTACGAGCGCATGCTCGAGGTGAAGGTCTCCTACGCGGCCGACGTCGAGACGGCGATCGCCGACTGCCGCTACTGGGCGCCGCTCGCCCTGCCCGCCGAGGCCAAGCAGGGTGTGGACGACCCGCTCGAGCTCGAGCGGCTGGCCGACGCCCCCGAGGTGCACCCCGAGAGCCGGTTCATCGTCTCGGCGGATCCCGACGAGGTGTGCGAGCGCATCGGTGCGTACGTCGAGCTCGGGTTCCGCTCGCTGATCGTGCACGGCCCCGGCGACGACCAGCCCGGCTTCATCCGCCGCTTCGCCGCGGACGTCATGCCGCGCCTGCGCGCCCGCTTCAGCTGATCGCCGCGGCGAGGTCGGTGCCCATGAGCGCCACGGCCTCGAGGTCGTCGTGCAGCAGGTGCTGGAGCATCATCCGCTCGACGCCGGCCTCGCGCAGCTCGGCCACGTGCTCCGCCGCCTGCGCCACCGAGCCGCACACCCAGGTGTCGCGGTGCTCGCGCAGGAGCGCCGCGGCGTCGCCGTCCTCGATGCCGCGGTCGACCATCAGCTGCGCGCGCCGCAGGGCGTCGGCCTCGGTCGCGCCCACGCAGACGGTGGTCATCATCGAGAGGACGAGCGTCGCCGGGTCGCGGCCCTCGCGCTCGCACGCCTCGTCGAGCCGCGCCCGCAGCGCGCGGCACTCGGCGGCCGTGCCCGAGACCAGGTTGTACTCCTGCGCCAGGCGGACGGCGACCGCGACGCTGCGCCGCCGGCCCGAGCCGCCGACGATCAGCGGCGGGTGCGGGCGCTGCACCGGCAGCGGCAGGGCGTCGCAGGCGTCCAGCCGGTAGTGCGCGCCTGCGTAGGAGAACCCGGGCGTCGTCCACTGTCCGACGATGACCTCGGCCTGCTCCTCGAACACGTCCATGCGCTCGCCGAGCGGCGGGAACGGGAAGCCGAAGGCGGCGTGCTCGCGCTCGTGCCAGCCCGCCCCCAGGCCGAGCTCGGCGCGGCCGCCGGAGATGTGGTCGACGGTCGTCGCCGCACCGGCCGAGCACCGACGGGTGGCGGAACGTCGCCGGCGACACCATCGTCCCCAGGCGGATCCGCTCGGTGCGCGCCGCGAGGCCGGCCAGGGTCGTCCAGGCGTCGAGCGACCCGCCGGGCAGCACCGCCGAGGCCCATGTAGTGATCCGAGCGGAAGAGGCCCTCGAGGCCGTCGCGCTCGCAGGCGTCGGCAAGCGCCAGCCACTGCGGCCAGGTGACCCCCTCCTGGCCCTCGATCATCAGACACAGACGCATCGCGACGTGACGCTACCACGCCCTTCACCACACATTTACGAATGGTTTTCCGCGTCGTAACCCACGGCGGCTATCGGAGGACGAAACTGGCGCTCGCCGTACCGAAGCGGCGCGCTCCCCCGGGCGCGCCGCGACCTCGCTCTTTTCGGACAAGGAGGCATGGTGAGCGTTCGACGGCTCTTACTGGGCTGCGTCGCAGCCGGGGCGATCCTGGCTGCACCCGTGTCGGCATCGGCGAGCGGCGGCGGTGCCGCCCGCGACGCCGGCCGCACGCCGATCAAGCACCTGGTCGTGATCTTCGACGAGAACGTCTCGTTCGATCACTACTTCGGCACCTATCCGTTCGCCACCAACCCGGCCGGCGAGCCGCGCTTCACGCCCGCGCCGGGCACGCCGAGCGTGAACGGCCTCACCGACGGCGCTCCTCACGCACAACACCAACCTGCACAACCCGTTCCGGTTCGATCGCTCCGAGCCGATCACGTGCGACCAGAACCACGACTACACGCCGGAGCAGCAGGCCTACAACGCCGGGCTCATCGACAAGTTCGTGCAGTTCGCCGGCGCCGCGTACACCCGCCCCCGGGCGGCTCGACGCGGCCGTGCCGCACGAGCGACGTGATGGGCTACTACGACGGCAACACCGTCACCGCGCTCTGGAACTACGCGCAGCACTTCGCGCTGAACGACAACTCGTTCGGCACGACGTTCGGGCCCTCGACGCCGGGCGCGATCAACCTGGTGTCGGGCAACACGCACGGCACGCACGCTGCCGACCGTCGCCGGACGAGATCGCAAACGGCACGATCATCGGCGATCCCGACCCGGCCTACGACGACTGCTCCGGCACCGACACGGCCAACATGACCGGCACGAACGTCGGCGAGCTCCTGAACCGCCACGGCGTCACCTGGGGCTGGTTCCAGGGCGGCTTCACGCCGACCTCGCGCGTCGGGCGGCAAGGCCGTCTGCGGCTCGTCGCACGCGAACATCGGCGGCGTCACGGTCGCGGACTACAGCGCCCACCACGAGCCGTTCCAGTACTACAAGGCGACGGCGAACCCGCACCACCTGCCGCCGTCGTCGGTGGCGATGATCGGCCACACCGACCAGGCCAACCACCAGTACGACCTGAGCAGCTTCTGGGCCGCCGCGGACCACGGCAACCTGCCCGCGGTCAGCTTCCTCAAGGCCGGCGAAGTACCAGGACGGCCACGCCGACTACTCCGATCCGCTGGACGAGCAGCACTTCCTCGTGCAGACGATCAACCGGCTGCAGCGGCTGCCCTCGTGGCGGTCGACGGCGATCGTGATCGCCTATGACGACTCCGACGGCTGGTACGACCACGTGATGCCGCCGATCGTCAGCCAGTCGAACGATCCGGCGAACGACGCCCTGACCGGCCCCGGCCACTGCGGCACCGCCGCCGGCGGGCGCCTTCCAGGATCGGTGCGGCTACGGGCCGCGGCTGCCGCTGCTCGTCGTCTCGCCGTGGGCACGGCGCAACTCCGTCGACAACGCGCTCACCGACCAGACCTCGATCCTGCGCTTCGTCGAGGACAACTGGGGCCTCGGCCGCATCGGCAACCAGTCGATGGACGCCAAGGCGGGCTCGCTCGACGGCATGTTCAACTTCGGCGGCCATCCGCACAACGGTCGGCTGATCCTGAACCCGATCACCGGCGAGGTCGTCCACCACCACGGCTGATCAAAGGTCCCCCGGAGGGGAACGGCCCGGGGCTCCGCTGTGAGGGAGCCCCGGGCTTGCTGCCGTCCCGGATCGCGGCCGCCCACGCGCCGGATCGGGTAGCGTGCGGGCCCCATGGCGCGGGCCATCGGCGAACCTCAGGGCGGCGCGATCCCCGAAACCGACGGCAGGCGGCGGGTGGTGATCGAGGACGTCCGGCCGCGCGTGGACGGCGGGCGCTTCGCGGTCAAGCGCATCGCCGGCGACATCGTCGAGGTGACCGCCGACGTGTTCGCCGACGGCCACGACGCCGTCGCCGCGGTCATCCGCCACCGCCGCGAGGGCGCGCGCCGCTTCCGGCGAGGTGCCGATGCGGGCGCTCGGGAACGACCGCCACGCCGGCAGCTTCGCCGTGGGGCAGCCGGGCCGCCACGTCTTCTCGGTGCGCGGATGGATCGACCGCTTCGCCACCTGGGGCGACGAGCTCGCCCGCCGCGTCGAGGCGGGCCAGGACGTCCGCATCGAGCTCGAGACCGGCGCGGGGCTCGTGCAGGACGCGATCGCCGCAGCGCCGGCACCGGCCGGTGCGGAGCTCGCCGGCTGGCGCACGCGGATGCTGGCCGCCGACACCGCCGCAGCCGCCGCCGCGGCCCTGCACCCGGAGCTCCGGGCGCTGATGGCCGCGCACGATCCGCGGCCGCACGCAGTCGACTCCGACCTCCAGGTGACGGTGCAGGTCGATCCGCCGCTGGCGCGGTTCGGGGCCTGGTACGAGCTCTTCCCGCGGTCGCTCGGCGGCGGACCGCCACGGGACGCTGCGCGACGTCACGCGGCCCTCGACCGCGTCGCGCGGATGGGCTTCGACGTGCTCTACCTGCCGCCCATCCACCCGATCGGCGAGACCCACCGCAAGGGCCGGAACAACGCACCCGCCGCAAAGCCCGGCGACCCGGGGAGCCCGTGGGCGATCGGGGCCCCGGGCGGCGGCCACACCGCCGTCCACCGCGAGCTCGGCACGGTCGCCGACGTCCGCCGGCTGGCCGAGGCGTGCGCGAAGCGCGGCATCGCGCTCGCGCTCGACCTCGCGTTCCAGTGCTCGCCCGACCACCCCTGGGTGCACGACCACCCCGCGTGGTTCCGGCACCGACCGGACGGCTCGATCCGCCATGCGGAGAACCCGCCCAAGCGCTACGAGGACATCTACCCGCTCGACTTCGAGAGCGAGGACTGGCGGGGGCTGTGGACCGAGCTGCTCGGGGTCGTGCGCTTCTGGATCGGCCAGGGAGTCACCGTGTTCCGGGTCGACAACCCGCACACCAAGCCGTTCCCGTTCTGGGAGTGGCTGATCGCCGAGGTGAAGCGCGACCACCCCGAGATCCTGTTCCTGGCCGAGGCCTTCACGCGCCCGCGGGTGATGGAGCGGCTGGCCAAGGCCGGCTTCAGCCAGTCGTACACCTACTTCGCCTGGCGCAACGGCAAGCACGACCTCGAGGAGTACCTGCGCGAGCTGACGCAGACCGGCGTGCGCGAGTATTTCCGGCCCAACTTCTGGCCGAACACGCCGGACATCCTCACCGAGCCGATGCAGAGCGGCGGGCGGGCGACGTTCGCCGCCCGGCTCGTGCTCGCGGCGACCCTGAGCGCCGCCTACGGCATCTACGGGCCGGCGTTCGAGCTGGTCGAGCGGCGCGGGCTGCGGCCCGGCAGCGAGGAGTACCTCGACTCCGAGAAGTACCAGATGCGCGCGTGGGATCTCACCCGCCCCGACTCCCTCGAGCCGCTCGTGACGGCCGTGAACGCCGCCCGCCGCGCGCATCCGGCGCTGCAGACGAACGAGCGGCTGGCGTTCTGCGACATCGCAAACGACATGCTGATCGCCTACACGAAGCACACCGCCGATCGCGCGGACGTCGTCCTCTGCGTCGTCAACCTCGATCCGCACCACACCCAGTCGGGGTGGATCGAGCTGCCGCTCGCGGAGCTCCGTATCGACCCCGAGCACCCCTACCAGGTTCACGACCTGCTGGACGGGGAAACCTACACCTGGCAGGGGCCGCGCAACTACGTCGAGATCGACCCGCACCGGCTGCCCGCCCACCTCTTCCACGTCCGCCGGCGGCTGCGCAGCGAGCACGACTTCGAGTACTACGCATGACGACGCCGATCACCCTCACCGAGCCCGCGCCGACGCCGGCCCGCGCCTCCGGCGCGGGGCACTGGTACAAGGACGCGATCATCTACGAGCTGCACGTGCGCGCGTTCGCCGACTCCGACGGCGACGGCATCGGCGACTTCCGCGGCCTGACGCAGCAGCTCGACTACCTCGAGGACCTGGGCGTCACGGCGATCTGGCTCCTGCCGTTCTACCCCTCGCCGCTGCGCGACGACGGCTACGACATCGCCGCCTACCGCGAGGTGCACCCCGACTACGGCACGATGCGCGACTTCCGCGCCTTCCTGCGCGCGGCCCACGCGCGCGGGCTGCGGGTCATCACCGAGCTCGTGCTGAACCACACCTCGGACGAGCACGAGTGGTTCCAGCGCGCCCGCCGCGCCCCGCCCGGCAGCCGGGCGCGCAACTTCTACGTGTGGAGCGACACGCCCGACCGCTACGCCGAGGCGCGCATCATCTTCGGCGACTTCGAGAGCTCCAACTGGTCGTGGGACCCGGTCGCCGGCGCCTACTACTGGCACCGCTTCTACTCCCACCAGCCCGACCTGAACTGGGACAACCCCGAGGTGCGGCGGGCGATGTTCAGCATCGTCGACTTCTGGCTCGCGATGGGGGTCGACGGGCTGCGCCTCGACGCGGTGCCGTACCTGTTCGAGCGCGACGGCACGAACTGCGAGAACCTGCCCGAGACGCACGAGGTGCTGAAGGCGCTGCGCGGCCACATCGACGCGCGCTTCGACGACCGCATGCTGCTCGCCGAGGCCAACCAGTGGCCCGAGGACGCGGTCGCCTACTTCGGCGCGGGCGACGAGTGCCACATGGCCTACCACTTCCCGCTCATGCCGCGCATGTTCATGGCGGTGCGGATGGAGGACCGCTACCCGCTGATCGACATCCTCGCCCAGACGCCGCCGATCGCCGACGGCTGCCAGTGGGCCATCTTCCTGCGCAACCACGACGAGCTGACCCTCGAGATGGTCACCGACGAGGAGCGCGACTACATGTACCGCACCTACGCCGACGACCCCCAGGCGCGCATCAACCTCGGCATCCGCCGGCGGCTGGCCCCGCTGCTCGGGAACGACCGCCGCGTGATCGAGCTCGATGAACGCGCTGCTGCTCTCGCTCCCGGGCACCCCGGTCATCTACTACGGCGACGAGCTCGGCATGGGCGACAACATCTACCTGGGCGACCGCAACGGCGTCCGCACGCCGATGCAGTGGAGCGCCGACCGCAACGCCGGCTTCTCGCGCGCGAACCCGCAGCAGCTCTACCTGCCGGTCATCAGCGACCCCGAGTACGGCGCGGTCAACGTCGAGGCGCAGCAGGCGAACCCCAACTCGCTGCTCTGGTGGATGAAGCGGCTCATCGCGCTGCGCAAGCGCTACCAGGCGTTCGGCCGCGGCTCGCTCGAGTTCCTCTACCCCGAGAACCGCAAGGTGCTCGCCTACATGCGCGAGCACGGCGAGGAGCGCATCCTCGTGGTCGCCAACCTGTCCCGGCGGGCGCAGTACGTCGAGATCGACCTGCGCCGGTTCGAGGGGCTCATCCCCGAGGAGCTGCTCGGGCACAGCCAGTTCCCGGCCGTGCCGGGCGACCGCCCCTACCCGCTCGCGCTCGGCCCCCACGACTTCTATCTGTTCGTCCTGCACCCGGCCCCGCCCGGCGCCGCCGGCGCGTCCGGGCCGTGCCCCGAGATCCGCGTCACCGGCCGCTGGCCGGCCGTGCTCGAGCGCGGCGCCCGCCGCCAGCTCGAGGCCGCCGTCGCCGCCTTCCTGCCCGGACGGCGCTGGTTCGCCGGCAAGTCGCGCCGCATCCGCCGCGTCACGCTGGGGGACGAGGTGCGCATTCCCGGTCCCGGCCGGCGCGAGGCGGGCTACCTGTGCCTGTTCCGGGTGGAGTACACCGAGGGCGAGGGCGACACCTACGTGCTCCCCCTCGTCGCCCGCTCGCCGAGCGAGGACGGCCGGCCGCCGAGCGGCGCCGCCATCGCCCTGCTCGAGACGCAGGAGGGGCGCCTGGCGCTGCTCGACGGCGCAGACGACCCGGTGATGGCGACCTCGCTGCTGCAGCTCATGCGCCGCGGGCGGCGGATCGGCGGCCGCATCGGATCGCTCACGGCCGCGCGCACCCGTGAGCTGCGCCGCCTGGTCGGCGACGGCGCCGACCTCGACCCCACGCCGCTCGGCGGCGAGCAGTCCAACAGCTCGGTCGCGTTCGGGCAGCGGGCGGTGCTGAAGGTGTTCCGGCGGGTCGAGCCGGGGCCGAACCCCGAGGCGGAGCTGACCGGCGCCCTGACCCGCATCGGCTTCGCGCACGTGTCGCCGGCAGCGGGCACGATCGAGTACCACCGCCGCCGCCGGCAGCCGATCACGATCGGGCTGGTGCAGGGGTTCGTCACCAACGAGGGCGACGCCTGGGAGTACACCGTCGACGAGGTCGTCCGGTTCCTCGAGGACGCCCTCGCCAGCGAGGAGCCGAGCACGCCGGAGGTGCCCGCCGCGGGCATCGTCGACCTCGCGGCGCACGAGCTGCCCGCCGAGATCACGGACTCGATCGGCTCCTCCATCGAGTTCGCTCGGCTGCTCGGCGAGCGCACCGGCCAGATGCACGTCGCGCTCGCCACGGCAAGCGATGACCCGGCGTTCGCACCGGAGCCGTTCACGGCCCTGCAGCAGCGGGCCCTCTACCAGTCGCTGCGCACGCTCGTGCGGCAGGTGCTGGCCTCGGCGCGGCGCGTGAGCGACGGCGTGCCCGAGCTCGAGTGGATCAGGCCCGGCGACCAGCGCGCGCTCACCCGCATCCGGGCGCTGCTCGACGGCCTCCTGCAGGGCAGCCGCATCCGCACCCACGGCGACTACCACCTCGGCCAGGTGCTCTGGACCGGGCGCGACGTGGTCATCATCGACTTCGAGGGCGAGCCCGCGCGCCCGCTCGGCCAGCGCCGCCTGAAGCGCTCGCCCGTGCAGGACGTCGCCGGGATGCTGCGCTCGTTCCACTACGCCGCGTACGCGGCGCTCTTCCGCGAGAGCGGGCGCGACGAGGCGGTGGGCGGTGCAGCCGAGGCGTGGGCGAAGCACTGGCGCGCATGGGTCTCGGCGGCCTTCCTGCAGGCCTATCGCGCGGCCGTCGCGCCGGCGGCGATCGTCCCGGAGGACGACCTCGAGTTCGCCCGCCTCGTCGACCTGCACCTGCTCGAGAAGGCGGTCTACGAGCTGGGCTACGAGCTCGACAACCGCCCCGACTGGGTGGTGATCCCGGCCCGCGGGCTGGAGGAGCTCCTGGGGACGTGAGCCGCGGAGCCGCCGCTCGCGGCGCGCTGCCCGCACTGGCCGGCGCCGCCGGCGTGCAGCGTTCCTACACCGACACGATGGGGCGGCGGCGGACGGCGCCGGCCGGCGCGGTCGCGGCCGCCCTGCGCGCGCTCGGCCACGACGTCGGCGACGACGGACGCGGCGCGGCCCCGGCGCTCGAGGCGCTCGCGGCGGAGCGCGGCCGCCGCGTCGCCGAGCCCGTGACCGTGGCGTGGGGCGGCACCCGGCCGCGCCTGGCCCTGCACGCCCCCGCCGGCGCCGACCGGGTGGAGTGGACGGTGGCGCTCGAGGCCGGCGGGGAGCTCCGCGGCGGCGAGCGGATCGACCGGCTGGCGCGTACCGCGGCGGGGCCGGTGCTGCCGCTGCCGACCCTGCCGCATGGCTACCACCGCGTCCACATCGCGCTCGGCGGTCGCGCGGCCGCACCGCTCGTGCTGTGCGCGCCCCGCCGCGCTCACGCCGGCCTGGAGCGGGCGTGGGGCGTGTTCCTGCCCCTGTACGCCGCCGGCGGTCCGTTCGGGCCGGGCGACTTCACCCGCATGCGCCGCCTGGCCGCCTGGACGGCGGCGCTCGGCGGCGCGCTCGTCGGCTCGACGCCGCTGCACGCGGCCTTCCTCGACCGGCCGTTCGAGCCGAGCCCGTACCTGCCGGTGAGCCGGCTCTACTGGAACGAGCTCTACATCGACCCCGAGGCGGTGCCGGAGCTCGCGGCGGCCGCCCCGGCCCGGGCGCTGATCGATGCGGCGGCGCCGGCGGACGATCGCCTGATCGACTACCGCACGGCCGCGGCGGCCAAGCGGCGCGTGCTCGAGGCGCTGCTTCGCGGGCTCGGCGGAGTCCGGCTCGAGGCGTTCGAGCGCCACCTGCGCGCACATCCCGACCTGGGCGAGTATGCCGCGTTCCGCGCCCGCTGCGAGCAGGCCGGCGGGGGCTGGCGCGACTGGGCGCAGCGGCTGCCCGACGCTCCCGCGGACGCCGTCCGCTACCACGCCTACGCCCAGTGGCTGTGCGACGAGCAGCTCGCGGCGGTCGGGGCGGGAGCGGCCGGGCCGTACCTGGACATGCCGCTCGGCGTGCATCCCGGCGGCTACGACACGTGGCGCTTCCGCACCGCCTTCGCGGACGGCGTCTCGGTGGGAGCGCCCCCCGACGGCTTCTTCCGCGGCGGGCAGGACTGGGGTCTTGCCCCCCTGCATCCGGGCCGGCTGCGCGAGCGCGGGCACGACTATCCGATCGCGTGCGTGCGCGCCCTGATGCGCCACGCGACGGCGGCCCGCATCGACCACGTCATGGGCCTGCACCGCGTCTACTGGGTGCCGCACGGCATGGCGGCGACCGACGGCGTCTACGTCCGCTATCCCGCGGCCGAGCTCTACGCGGTGCTCTGCATCGAGTCGCACCGCCACCGCACGACCCTCGTGGGTGAGGATCTCGGCACCGTGCCCGGCGCGGTGCGCCGGGCGATGGCCGCCCGCGGCCTCCTGCGCACGTTCGCGCTCCAGGCCGAGCTCGGCTCCGGCCGCGATCCGCTCGACCATGTGCCCGCCGACGCGATGGTGGGCATGAATACCCACGACATGCCGACGTTCGCGGGATTCTGGGACGACGAGGCCGGAGCCGATGGCCGCCGCGCGGCCCTGCGCGCTGCGCTCGAGCGCCGCGGGCACGTGGCGGGCGACGGCCCGGCCGTGCTCGACGCGTGCCTGCAGGAGCTCGCCGCGTCGGACGCGCGCGGGCTGCTCGTGAACCTCGAGGACCTATGGTGGGAACGCGAGCGCCAGAACATCCCGGGGACGACGACGGAGCACCCCAACTGGCGCCGGCGGGCGCGCCACGGCGTGGACGAGCTCGAGCAGGTGCCGGGTCTCGCGCAGCGGATGGCCCGGATCGCAGGGCTCCGGAGAGGGGGACGATGAGTGACGTAACGACGAAGGGCACGCCGGTGAGCCTGCTCACCGCCGAGGATCTGCACCTCTTCAACGAGGGCACCCACTACCGCCTGGCGCGCAAGCTCGGCGCCCATCCGATGACGTCCGCCGGCCGCCGGGGCACGTACTTCGCGGTGTGGGCGCCCAACGCCCGCGCCGTCTCCGTGATCGGCGACTGGAACGGCTGGGAGCGCGGCAGCGACCCCCTCGCCCCGCGGACGGCTCCGGCATCTGGGAGGGGTTCGTGCCGGGCGCCGGCCACGGCGCGGTGCTACAAGTACGCCGTCGCGGTCACGACGGCGGCGAGCAGTCGAGAAGGCCGACCCGTTCGCGCGTCTGCGCCGAGCTGCCGCCGCGGACCGCCTCGGTCGTCTGGGACCTCGGCCACGAGTGGAACGACGCGCGAATGGATGCGGACGCGCGCGGAGCGCAACGCCCTCGACGCGCCGATCTCGATCTACGAGGTGCACCTCGGCTCGTGGCGGCGCGGCGCCGAGGACGGCAACCGGCCGCTGACCTACCGCGAGCTCGCGCGAGCAGCTGCCGGCACTACGCCGTCGAGCACGGCTTCACGCACGTCGAGCTGCTGCCCGGTCATGGAGCACCCGTTCTCCGGCTCGTGGGGCTACCAGACGACCGGCTACTTCGCCCCGACCAGCCGCTACGGCACCCCGCAGGACCTCATGGCGCTGATCGACGCCCTGCACCCGCACGGCATCGGCGTGATCCTCGACTGGGTGCCGTCGCACTTCCCCACCGACGCGCACGGGCTCGCGCTACTTCGACGGCACGCACCTGTACGAGCACGCCGACCCGCGCCAGGGCTTCCACCCCGACTGGGACAGCTCATCTTCAACTACGGCCGCCACGAGGTGCGCGAGCTTCCTGCTCTCGAGCGCGCTGCTCTGGCTCGACGCGCTACCACGTCGACGGCCTGCGGGTCGACGCCGTCGCCTCGATGCTCTACCTCGACTACTCGCGCGAGCGCGGGCGAGTGGATCCCGAACGAGTACGGCGGCCGCGAGAACCTCGAGGCGATCGACTTCCTGCGGCGCGCTCAACGAGCGCCGTCTACGCCGAGCATCCCGGACGTGCAGACCTATCGCCGAGGAGTCGACCGCGTGGCCGATGGTGTCGCGGCCGACCTACGCTGGGCGGCCTCGGCTTCGGCTTCAAGTGGGACATGGGCTGGATGCACGACACGCTCGACTACTTCGGCCACGACCCGGTCCACCGCACGCTACCACCACGACGAGCTGACCTTCCGCGGCGCTGTACGCCTTCACCGAGAACTTCGTGCTGCCGCTCTCGCACGACGAGGTCGTGCACGGCAAGGGCTCGCTGCTCGGGCAAGATGCCCGGCGACGAGTGGCAGAAGTTCGCCAACCTGCGCGCTGCTGCTTCGGCTACATGTACGCGCTGCCGGGCAAGAAGCTGCTCTTCATGGGCGGCGAGCTCGGCCAGTGGGACGAGTGGAACCACGACGGCGAGCGTCGACTGGCACCTGCTCGAGCACGCCCGCGCACGCAGGGCATGCAGCCGCTGGGTCGGCCGACCTGAACCGCGCCTACCGCGAGCGAGCCGGCGCTGCACGAGCTCGACTGCGACCCGGCCGGCTTCGAGTGGGTCGACGCCTCCGACAGCGACGCGAGCGTGCTCGCGTTCCTGCGCCTGCGCCGCGGCGGCCGCGACGCCGCGCTGGCGGTGTTCAACTTCACGCCGGTCCCGCGGCCGCAGCTACCGCATCGGCGTCCCGCCGGCCGGGCGTCTGGCGCGAGCTCCTGAACAGCGACGCCGGGCGTCTACGGCGGCAGCGGGGCCGGCAACCTGGGCCGGATCGAGGCCGTCGCCGGTGCCCGCCCACGGCCGCGACGACTCGATGACGCTCGACGCTGCCGCCGCTCTCGTGCCTGCTGCTCGCGCCCGAGGACGCGCGCGTGACCGATCCGAGCCGGGCGGCTCGGCGCGCTCGCCGCGACGGAGGGCGGCTGCCGGTTCCGCGTCTGGGCGCCCGCGCGCCGAGCGACGTCGAGCGTGCACCTGCTCGATCCCGACGCGCGTCGTGCCGCTGCGAGCCGATCGGCGACGGGCTACTTCGCGGCGCTCGTCGCCGGGGCCGCGCCCGGGCCGGCGCTACCGCTACCGCCTCGACGGCGGCGACGAGCTGCCCGACCCGGCGTCGCGCTCGCAGCCCGACGGCGTGCACGGGCCGTCGCGAGGTCGTCGATCCGCGACTTCGCCTGGAGCGACGCGGCCTGGCGCGGGCGTGCCGCTCGCCGAGCTCGTCCTCTACGAGCTGCACGTCGGCACGTTCACGCCCGAGGGCACGTTCGACGCCGTCGATCCCGCGGCTCGCCGACCTCGCGCGAGCTCGGCGTCACCGCGGTCGAGCTGATGCCGGTCGGCGCAGTTCCCCGGCGCGCGCAACTGGGGCTACGACGGCGTCTTCCCCTACGCCGCGCAGATCGACCTACGGCGGCCCGGACGGCCTCCAGCGCCTCGTCGACGCCGTGCCACGCCGCGCGGCCTCGCCGTCGTGCCTCGACGTCGTCTACAACCACCTCGGCCCCGAGGGCAACGTCCTGCACCGGTTCGGCCCCGTACTTCACCGACCGCTACCGCACGCCCTGGGGCGAGGCGATCAACTTCGACGGCGCGCGGCAGCGACGACGTGCGCGCGCTTCTTCATCGAGAACGCGCTGCACTGGCTCGACGAGTTCCACATCGACGGGCTGCGGCTCGACGCCGTCCACCCGATCGCCGACACATCGGCGGTACCACTTCCTGGCCGAGCTCGCCGACGCGCGTCGCCGCGCTCGGCCGAGCGGTCCGGGCGGCCGCTGCACCTGATCGCCGAGAGCGACCTGAACGACCCGCGCATGATCACGGCCCGCGCGGCCGGCGGCCTCGGGCTGGACGCGCAGTGGAGCGACGACTTCCACCACGCGCTGCACGCGCTCCTCACCGGCGAGCGCGACGGCTACTACGCCGACTTCGGCGGCGCCGCCGACGCTCGCGCAAGGCCTACCGCGAGGGCTTCGTCTACGACGGCGGCCGACTCGGCGCTTCCGCGGCCGCCGCCACGGCGCGCCGCCGCGCGGGCTCGCCGGCCGCCGGTTCGTCGTCTTCGCCCAGAACCACGACCAGGTCGGCAACCGCATGCTCGGGCGACCGGCTCGCGGCGACTGGCCGGGTTCGAGGCGGCCAAGCTCGCCGCCGGCCGCCGTGCTGCTCTCGCCGTTCGTCCCGCTGCTCTTCATGGGCGAGGAGTACGGCGAGACCGCGCCGTTCCCGTACTTCACGAGCCACGCCGACCCCGAGCTGGTCGAGGCGGTGCGCCGCGGCCGCGCGCAGGAGTTCGCGGCGTTCGCGCTGCACGGGCGAGCCGCCCGACCCGCAGGCCGAGGAGACCTTCCGCCGCTCGACGCTGCACTGGGAGGAGCGCGACGACCGGCGTGCACGGGCAGCTGCTCGCCCTCTACCGCGAGCTGCTGCGGCTGCGCCGCGAGCTCGCGCCGCTGCGCGAGTCTCGACCCGCGACGGCGTCGAGACCGCCCGCAGCGACGACCCGGCGGTCGTGTGGGTGCTGCGCGCGTACCCGCCCGGCGAGGCGGCGCTGCTCGTGCCTCCACTTCGGCGCCGCGCCGGACCGGCTCGCCGTCCCGTTCGCCGGCGAGTGGCGGCCGCTGCTCGACTCGGCCGACGCCCGCTTCGGCGGGCCCGGGCGCGGGCGGCCTCGAGGCGGGCCGTCTGAGCGTCGCGCCGACGGTCGTTCGTCCTGCTCGCGGGCGGCGCCGATGCCTAGCCTGCGCGTCTGGCCGGGGGCGCCGTACCCGCTGGGCGCGACCTGGGACGGCGAGGGCACGAACTTCGCGATCTTCTCCGAGCACGCGACCGGCGTCGAGCTCTGCCTGTTCGACGCGCGCGGACGCCGCCGAGGAGGCGCACCGCATCGAGCTCGTCGAGCGCACCGACCTGATCTGGCACGCCTACCTGCCCGACGTGCGCCCCGGGCAGCTCTACGGCTACCGCGTGCACGGGCCGTACGACGCCGGAGCAGGGCCACCGCTTCAACCCGCAGAAGCTCCTGCTCGACCCCTACGCGAAGGCCGTCACCGGCCAGCCGCGCTGGGACGACACGCTCTTCGGCTACACGGTCGGCCATCCCGACGCCGACCTCTCGCTCGACACCGCGCTCGAGCGCCGGCGGCATGCCCAAGTGCGCCGTCGTCGACCCCGCCTTCCCCTGGGGCGACGACCGCCGCCCCGCGGTGCCGTGGAACCGCTCGGTCATCTACGAGTGCCACGTCCGCGGCCTGACGATGCTGCACCCGGGCGTCCCCGCCGAGCTGCGCGGCACCTACCTGGGGATGGCCTCCGACGCGATCATCGACCACCTGCTCTCGCTCGGCGTGACCGCCGTCGAGCTCCTGCCGGTGCACCAGTTCGTCAACGACCGCAACCTGGTCGACCAGGGCCTGACGAACTACTGGGGCTACAACTCGATCGCCTTCCTCGCGCCCGACGCGCGCTACTCGACCGGCGGCACGCGCGGCACGCAGGTGAGCGAGTTCAAGTCGATGGTGAAGGCGTTCCACCGCGCCGGGATCGAGGTGATCCTGGACGTCGTCTACAACCACACGGGCGAGGGCAACCACCTCGGCCCGACGCTCTCGCTGCGCGGCGTCGACAACGCCTCCTACTACCGGCTCGACGCCCGCCGACAAGCGCCACTACGTCGACTTCACCGGCACCGGCAACAGCCTGAACATGCAGCACCCGCGCACCGTGCAGCTGATCATCGACAGCCTGCGCTACTGGGTCGGCGACATGCACGTCGACGGCTTCCGCTTCGACCTCGCCCCGGTGCTCGCCCGCGAGCTGTACGAGGTCGACCGGCTGGCGTCCTTCTTCGACATCATCCAGCAGGACCCGATGCTGTCCCAGGTGAAGCTGATCGCCGAGCCGTGGGACCTGGGCGAGGGCGGCTACCAGGTCGGCAACTTCCCGGTCGGCTGGGCGGAGTGGAACGGCGAGTACCGCGACTGCGTCCGCGGCTTCTGGCGGGGCGAGCAGGGCCACCTGGCCGAGCTCGCGTCGCGCCTCTCGGGGTCGAGCGACCTCTACCAGTCGAGCGGCCGCCGCACCTACGCGAGCGTCAACTTCGTCACCGCGCACGACGGCTTCACCCTGACCGACCTCGTCTCGTACGAGCAGAAGCACAACGAGGCAAACGGCGAGGACAACCGCGACGGCACCGACGACAACCTGAGCCGCAACTGGGGCGTCGAGGGCCCGACCGACGACCCGGCGGTCAACGACGTCCGCCGGCGGATGAAGCGCAACTTCCTGGCCACGCTCGTCTTCTCGCAGGGGGTGCGGATGCTGCTCGGCGGCGACGAGCTCGGCCGCACCCAGCGCGGCAACAACAACGCCTACTGCCAGGACAACGAGTGTCGTGGGTGACTGGGAGCTCGACGCCGACGACCGCGACCTGCTCGAGCTTCACCCGCGAGGCGCTCGCGATCTTCCGCGAGAACCCGGTCTTCCGCCGGCGCGGGTTCTTCGCCGGGCGGCCCCTGCGCGGCGGCAGCAAGGACGTCACGTGGCTGCATCCGCTCGGGCGCGAGATGACGCCGGCCGACTGGGATGACCGCAGCCAGCAGGTGGTCGGGATGCTGATCGACGGCGAGGCCACCGACGAGGTGGACGAGCGCGGCCGGCCGGTGTCGGGCCAGACGGTGCTCCTGCTGTTCAACGGCGGCGAGGCCTCGCGCCGCTTCGTGCTCCCGGAGCCGAACCGGCCCGGCGTGTGGGAGGAGCTCGTGAACACCGCGCGGCCGGGCGGTCGCGTCATCCGCCGCTCGGCGGTCAACCTGGTCGGGCGCTCGTTCATCCTCGCGACGCGCACGAGCGACCCCTCGGGCGCGGGGGGATGAGGCTCCCGAGCTCCTGCTACCGCCTGCAGCTGTCGCCGGCGTTCACGCTCGAGGACGCCCGCCGGATCGCCCCCTACCTGCGCTCGCTCGGCGTCGGCGACCTGTACCTCTCGCCGATCCTGGCCGCCCGGCCGGCAGCACCCACGGCTACGACGTCATCGACCCGACGCGGGTGAACCCCGAGCTGGGCGGCGCCGACGCGCTCGCCGCCCTGCCCGCCGAGCTCGACCGGCTCGACATGGGCCTCATGGTCGACATCGTCCCCAACCACATGGCCGCCGACCACCGCAACCGCTGGTGGTGGGACGTGCTCCTGCGCGGGCGGGACTCGCCCCACGCGCACGCGTTCGACATCGACTGGGACGCGCCGGGCGCCGACGGCCGGCTCGTCCTGCCGCTGCTCGGCTCGCCCCGCGGCCGACGCGATCGCAGGCGGCGAGCTGCGGCTCGTGCAGGAGGGCGGCGAGCCGCGCGTGGCCTACTTCGACCAGCGCTACCCCGTCGCTGCCGGGACCGCGGGGGCGGACGGCCTCGAGGCGCTGCTCGCGGCCCAGCACTACCGGCTCGAGGACTGGCGCGCCGGCGAGCCGCAACTACCGCCGCTTCTTCGACATCGCCGACCTGCCCGCCGTGGCCGTCGAGCACGAGGACGTGTTCGCGGCGACGCACGCGGAGATCGTGCGGCTCGTGCGCGAGGGGATGATCACCGGCCTGCGCATCGACCACATCGACGGGCTGCGCGACCCGCCGGACTACCTCGAGCGGCTGCGCGACGCGACCGGCGGCGCCTACGTCGTCGTCGAGAAGATCCTCGCCCGGGACGAGTCGCTGCCGCCGGACTGGGCGGCCGCCGGCACCACCGGCTACGACTTCCTCGCCCTGGCCGGCGGGCTCTTCGTCGACCCACACGGCGCCGGACACGTCCACGCCGCCCACCGCCGCCTGACCGGTCTGCCCGACCGCTTCGCCGACATCGCCGCCGCCGCGAAGCGGGCGGCGCTCGCCGCGCTGCTCGCGCCGGACCTCGACCGCGTCACCCGGCTCGCGCCCGCCCGCACCGACCGCGGTGCGCTGCGCGAGCTGACCGCGAGCCTGGACGTCTACCGCACGTACGTCCGCGACGGCGGGGCCGGCACGGCCGACCGGGCGCGGCTGCGGGCGGCCGCGGCGCGCGCGGGCGGCGGGGCGAGCGCGCTCGCGGCCACGATCGCCGACCCGGACGCCGACGCGCTCCGATTCGTCCTGCGCTGGCAGCAGCTGACCGGCCCGGTCGCGGCCAAGGGCGTCGAGGACACCGCCCTCTATCTCGACGCCGCCCTGGTCGCCCGCAACGAGCCGGGCTGCACGCCGGACTGGGCCTTCACCGACGTCGCCGAGTTCCACGAGCGCATGGCCGAGCGCGCCGGCGGTCACCCGCTGAACGCCACCTCGACGCACGACACCAAGCGCAGCGAGGACGTGCGCATGCGGATCTCGGCACTGTCCGAGCTCGCCGAAGACTGGGAGGCCGCGGTCGCGCGCTGGCACGAGCTCAACCGCGCCGCTGCGCCCGCGGCCGGACGCCGCACCGGACGCGAACGAGGAATGGCTGCTCTACCAGACCCTCGCCGGCGCGTGGCCGATCGCCGCCGAGCGCGTGCGCGCCTACATGCAGAAGGCGCTGCGCGAGGCGAAGGCGCACACGAGCTGGGCCGCGCCGGACGAGGGCTACGAGGCGGACGTGGCCGGCTTCGTCGAGGCGATCCTCGCGTCGCGCGCCTTCACCGACGACCTGGCCGCGTTCGCGACGCGCTGCGCGGCGATCGGGGAGCGCAGCTCGCTCGCGCTGCTCGTGCTCAAGCTGGCGGCGCCGGGCGTCCCCGACATCTACTGGGGCAACGAGGACTGGGACCTGTCGCTGGTCGACCCCGACAACCGCCGGCCTGTCGACTTCACGGCACGCACCTCACGGATCGGCGAGGGCAGCCGGAAGCTCGTCGTCACCCGGGCCGGCCTGACGCTCCGGCGCGGCGACCCCGAGCTCTTCGCCCACGGCGCGTACGTGCCGCTCGAGGTCGCGGGCCGCCACGCCGACCACGTCGTCGCGTTCGCCCGTGTCCACGAGGGCCGCTGGGCGATCGCTGCGGTGTCGCGGCTGACGGAGGCGCTCGACGGCTGGGGCGACACGCGGCTCGTGCTCCCGACCGGCGCGCCGGATCGCTGGCACGACGTCCTCACCGACGCACCGCTCGACGTCACCGCGGACGCCCTCTTCGCGACGCTCCCGGCCGCCCTCCTCACCGTTGCATAAACGGGGTCTGACCCCGTTTATGCACGCACGTGGCCGTCGCCGTGCACGACGTACTTCGTCGTCGTCAGCTCCTCGAGCCCGACCGGGCCGCGGGCGTGCAGCCGGCTCGTCGAGTTGCCGATCTCGGCGCCCATGCCGTACTCGCCGCCGTCGGTGAAGCGGGTCGATGCGTTGACGTACACGGCCGCGGCATCGACCTCGCTGCAGAAGCGCGCCGCCGCCTCGTCGTCCTGCGTGACGATCGCCTCGGAGTGGCCGGTGCCGTAGCGGTTGATGTGCGCGATCGCCGCGTCGACCGAGTCGACCGTGCCGACCGCGATCTTCATGTCCAGGAACTCCGTCGCGAACGCCTCGTCGCCGTAGGCGAGCTCGACCCCGGCGGACTCGAGCGCGGCCGAGATCTGCGCGAGCAGCTCCGGCCGGTCGCGGTGTACGAGGACGGTCTCGGCGGCGTTGCACACGCCCGGCCGCTGCACCTTGGCGTTCAGGACGATCGCGACCGCCTGGTCGGCGTCGGCGCTTGCGTCCACGTAGACATGGCAGTTCCCGCCGGCCGCCGCCAGCACAGGGATGCGCGACTCGCGCAGCAAGAGCTTCTTCAGCTCCTCGCCGCCGCGCGGGATGACGACGTCGGCCGTCGCCGGATCGGCGATCAGCTCGCCGAGCTCGGCATGGCCGCCCTCGACCGCCGTCACCGCGTCGGCAGGCAGCCCCGCCGCAACGAGCGCCTCGCGGACGACGTCCACGAGCACGCGGTTCGTGTGCGCCGCCATCCGCGAGCCGCGCAGGATGCAGGCGTTGGCGGACTTCAGGCACAGGGCGGCGGCGTCGACCGTCACGTTCGGACGCGCCTCGTAGACGACGAGCACGACGCCCAGCGGCACGCGCAGCTTGCGGATGCGGATCCCGCTCGGCGGCATGAACTCGCGGATGGTCTGGCCCACCGGATCGGTCAGGCGCGCGACGGCGCGCACCGCCTCGGCCAGGGCGGCGACCCGCTCGGGGTCGAGCGCGAGCCGGTCGCGGATCGCCGGCCGCTCGCCCGCCGCCGCGTCGCCGTCGATCGCGTTCGCCGCCAGGATCTCGCCGGTGCGGCGCTCGAGGCCCAGGGCGATCTGCTCGAGCGCGGCGTCGCGCTCGGCGGTCGAGGTCGCGGCCAGCCGCCGGGCGGCGCCGCGGACATCGGTCGGCGCAGGGGCGATGCTCACAGCAGCACCAGATCGTCGCGGCGCACGGCCTCGGGCAGCCCGCGCCGACCGACCGCCTGGGCCAGGTCGCCGGCCTCGTAGCGGCTGACGCCGACGGCGAACGCACCGCCGTCGGGGCCGACCAGCTCGACCGCGTCGCCCGCGCTGAATGTCCCGTCCACGGCCACCAAGCCTACCGGCAGCAGGCTCGTACCGCGCTCGGCGACCGCCCGCCGGGCGCCGTCGTCGCACACCAGCCGGCCCCGCACCGGGGTGCCGTGGCGCAGCCACAGCTTGTACGCCGACGGCAGCTGCGCGGCCGCCGGGAAGCGCGTCCCGGCCGCCTGCCCGGCGGCGGCGGACGTGATCGCACCCGGCGCAAGGCCCGAGGCGATCACCGCCTCGACGCCGCCCGAGCTGGCGATGCGGGCCGAGCGCAGCTTGGCCTCGATCCCGCCCGAGCCCCAGCCCGAGCCGCCCGGCCCCGAGACGTCGACCGCCTCGGCCTGGGCCGGGTCCGCGATCTCCGGGATCAGGCGCGCGTCCGACCGGGCCGGGTCGCGGTCGTAGACGCCGTCGATGTCGGTCAGGAGCACGAGCAGCCGCGCCTGCAGCATCAGCGCCACGTGGGCGGCGAGGGCGTCGTTGTCGCCGAAGGTGATCTCGTCGGTCGCGGTGGAGTCGTTCTCGTTCACGACCGGTACGACGCCCCACGACAGCAGCCGCCGCAGGGCGCGGCGCGCGTTCACGTACGAGCTGCGGCGGTGGATGTCGGCCTCGGTGAGCAGCACCTGGCCGGCGCGCAGGCCGCGCTCGGCGAACGCTCCGCCCCAGTGCAGCTGGAGCAGCGTCTGGCCGAGCGCCGAGGCCGCCTGCAGGTCGCCCATCGCCCGCGGCTTGACCGTCCTTCCGAGCTCGCCCAGCCCCAGGGCGACGGCGCCCGAGCTGACCACGACGACGGGCGTGCCCGCGGACACGAGCTCGGCACACTCGCACGCGAGGCGCGCGAACACGTCGAGCCGCGGCAGGCCGCCCGCGTCGACGAGCGTGCTCGACCCGACCTTGACGACCACGATCGTGCGCAGCCCCTGGTTGCGGTCAGCCATCGGTCACCGCCGATCGCGCCCGCGCGAGCTGCGCGTGGAGCGCCGCGAGCGGCTGGCGCGCCGTCGCGGCGTCGGCCGCGGTCGGCGAGTCGAAGCGCTCGCCCGCGGCGACGCGCGCGGCCACCTCGGCGTGCGCGTGCCGGAACGGCACCCCGTCCTGCACGAGCTGCTCCGCCAGGTCGGTGGCGACGGTCGTGCCGTCGCACGCCGCGGCGGCCATCCGCGTCGCGATCGACCTGCAGGCCCTCGATGCACACGCGCAGCGCCGCCAGCGGCGCCGAGCAGGTCGTCGACCTGGTCGAAGCACGCGCGCTTGTCCTCCTGCAGGTCGCGGTTGTAGGCGAGCGGCAGGCCCTTGAGCGTCGCGAGCAGGCCCGCCAGGCGGCCGATCGCCGTGCCCGCCTTGCCGCGCGCGAGCTCGGCGGCGTCGGGATTCTTCTTCTGCGGCATGATCGACGAGCCCGTGGCGGCCGAGTCGTCGAGCTGCGCGAAGCCGTACTCGGCCGACGTCCACAGCACGAGCTCCTCGGCCAGGCGCGAGAGGTGCACGAAGGCGAGCGTGCACGCGAACACGAGCTCGGCGCAGTAGTCGCGGTCGGAGACGGCGTCCATCGAGTTCTCGAACACCGCGGCGAACCCGAGCTCGGCCGCGACCGAGGCCGGGTCGAGCGGCAGGCTCGACCCGGCGAGCGCGCCGGCGCCGAGCGGGCTCACATCGGCGGTCGCGCGCACGCCGGCGAGGCGGACGATGTCGCGCCGCAGCGACCACACGTGCGCGGCCAGGTGCTGGCCGAGCCAGATCGGCTGGGCGCGCTGGCCGTGGGTGTAGCCGGGCATGAGCGCGTCGCCGTCGCGGTCGGCCACGTCGAGCAGGGCGAGCGCCAGGTCGCGCACGCCGCCGCCGAGCCGGTCGCAGGCGTCCTTCGCCCACAGCCGCATCGCGGTCTGCACCTGGTCGTTGCGGCTGCGGCCCGCGTGCACCCACGGCCCGAGCTCGCCCAGCAGCCGCTCGATGGCGGAGTGGACGTCCTCGTCGGTCGCGTCGGGCTCGATCTCGACGGCCTGCCAGGGCGGCGCAGATCTGCTCCGCCTTCTCGGCCGGGATCAGGCCCTGGCGGCCGAGCATGCGCGCATGCGCCGCCGACGCCCGCAGGTCGAACGGCAGCAGCCGCCGATCGACCTCGAGCGAGGCCGTGAAGGCCAGCACGTCGGGGTGCAGGCCCCCGGCCAGCCGTCCGGCCCAGAGCGCGGAGCTCACGCCGGTGCGGCCTGCTTCTGCGATTCGGGCACCTCCGCCGTCGCCGCCGCCCACGTCTTGGTCGGGAGCGACCACACGTGGATGAAGCCGGCGGCGGCACCGTGCTGGAAGCTGTCGCCCTGCTCGTAGGTGGCAAGGCCGTGGTCGTACAGCGACGAGACCGCCTTGCGGCCGGTGACGGCGCAGCTGCCGCGGTACAGGCGCACCCGGGCCGTGCCGGAGACGGCGCCCGCGGTCGT
This sequence comes from uncultured Actinomycetes bacterium, assembly GCA_963707585.1. Classification (GTDB taxonomy): domain Bacteria; phylum Actinomycetota; class Thermoleophilia; order Gaiellales; family JAICJC01; genus JAICJC01. The sequence goes on from CAVPQP010000002.1 coordinate 64,875, forward strand.
GTCCATGAAGGCGGCCATCGCGGCCCGCAGCGGCGAGAACCACAGGCCGTTGTAGACCAGCGTCGCGTAGCGGCCGGCCAGCTCGGCCTTGGCATGGGCGAGGTCGCGCTCGCACACGAGCTCCTCGACGCCGGCGTAGGCCGCCATCAGGAGCGCCGCGGCCGGCGTCTCGTACACCTCGCGGCTCTTGATGCCGACGAGCCGGTTCTCGATCATGTCGAGGCGGCCGACACCGTGGGCGCCCGCGAGCGCGGCGGCCCGCGCGATCAGGTCGACGAGGCCCATCCGCTCGCCGTCGATCGCGACCGGCACGCCGGCCTCGAACTCGACCTCGACCTCGCCCGGCGCCGAGAACGCGCGCTCCGGCGCCATGGTCAGCGCATAGGCCTCCTCGGGCGGCTCGAGCCACGGATCCTCGAGCGGGCCGGCCTCGATGGAGCGGCCCCACAGGTTGTGGTCGATCGAGTAGGCCGCGCCCGACTTCACCGGCACCTCGATGCCGTGCTCGTGGGCGTAGGCGATCTCCTGCTCGCGGGTCATGCCCCAGTCGCGCACCGGCGCGAGCACGGCCAGGTCGGGCGCGAGCGCCGCGACGGCGGTCTCGAACCGCACCTGGTCGTTGCCCTTGCCCGTGCAGCCGTGGGCGACGGCGGTGGCGCCGTGCTCGCGCGCGACGCGCACGAGCCACTTGCGCGATCAGCGGCCGCGACAGGGCCGAGACGAGCGGATAGCGGCCCTCGTAGAGCGCGCCGGCCTGCAGCACCGGCAGGACGAACTCGGTGGCGAACTCGTCGCGCGCGTCCACGATGACGACCTCGCCGGCCCCGGCGGCACGCGCACGGCGCTCGACCTGCTCGGGGTCGATGCCCTGGCCGACGTCCACGAGCAGGGCGATCACCTCGGCGCCGTACTCGTCGGCGAGCCAGCGCAGCGCCACCGACGTGTCCAGGCCACCCGAATACGCGAGCACGATCTTCTCAGCCACAGGTCAGTCCTTCCGTCGTCGTTATTCGACGATCATGGCCAGCAGCGCCTTCTGCGCATGCAGCCGGTTCTCCGCCTCGTCCCACACCGCCGAGCTCGGTCCCCAGAGCACGTCGTGGGTGATCTCCTCGCCGCAGTGCGCCGGCAGGCAGTGCAGCACGACGTGCTCGGGCGCCGCATGGCGCAGCAGCCTCGCGTTCACCTGGTAGGCGGCGAGGTCGGCCAGCCGGCGGTCGTGGTCGGCCTCCTGCCCCATGCTGGTGAAGGTGTCGGTGACGACCGCGTCGGCGCCCGCAGACCGCGGCCACCGGGTCGGACACGACCTCGACGAACGCCGCGGCGGCGCCCAGCTCTGCCGGCACGGGCTCGTAGCCCTCGGGCGCCGCCACGACGACCTCCATGCCGGTCATGACGGCGGCGGCCGCCAGCGAGTGGCACACGTTCGAGCGGCCGTCGCCCACCCAGGCCAGCCGCCGGCCGGCGAGGCCGCCGAGGCGCTCGCGCAGCACCTGCAGGTCGGCGAGCGCCTGGCACGGGTGGTGCTCGTCGGTGAGCCCGTTGACCACCGGCACCGACGCCGCGGCGGCCAGCTCCAGCCACCCGGGCGTGCGCATGCGTGCGGATGACGATCGCGTCGAGGTAGCGCGAGAGCACGGCGCCCGTGTCCTCGACCGGCTCGCCGCGCCCGAGCTGGCTCTCGCTGCTCGACAGGTGCACGGCGTGACCGCCCAGCTGCACCATCCCGACCTCGAACGAGACGCGCGTGCGCGTGGACGGCTTCTCGAAGATCATCCCCAGGGTGCGGCCGGCGAGCCAGGGGTGCGGCAGCCGCCGGGCCTGGAGCGACTTCAGGTGGTCGGCGAGGTCGAGCACGGCCTCGATGGCGGCGCCGCTCAGGTCGTCGACCCGCAGGAAGTCCAGGCCCTTGAGCCCGGCCGCCGCCATGGGCGCCTCGATGACGAGGTCATGCGTGGGCATGTGCCGCCTCCGTTCCGATCCGGTCGCACAGCTCGAGCACGTCGGCGCCCGAGTACGGCTCGCGCGCGACGACGAGGACGACGTCGTCGCCGGCCACGGTCCCGATCACCTCGGGCAGGTCGGCGACGTCGAATGCCCGCGCGACCGGCATGGCGTTCGCGGGTGCGGTCTTCAGGACGGCCAGGTTGGCCGACGACTCCATGCTGCGCACGAGCAGCAGCGCGTCGCGCAGCCGCGTCAGCGGATCGGCCGGCTCGTCCTCGACCGGCAGCGCGTAGACGAGGTGCCCGCCCTTGCGGACGCGCACGGCGCCGAGGCGCTCGAGGTCACGCGACACGGTGGCCTGGGTGACGTGCACGCCCTGGTCGGCCAGGAGCTCGACGAGCTGGGGCTGGGACGTGACCGGGCGGCGGTCGAGCAGGGACGCGATCAGCTGTCTGCGATCTGGCATGGTGCATGATCATACAGACATGCGGATTTCTATGCAAACGGGATCGTGCCGTCGAGCATTGCCCGGCCGACGACGACGGCGTCGGCCCCGGCAGCAATCGCGGCATCGACGTCCGCCGCGGATCCCACCCCGCCGGCCGCCAGAAGCAGTCCGGGCACACGCGGCGCGCAGGCCGCCGAGCAGCTCGAGATCGGGCCCGCGGCCGGTGCCGTCCCGGTCGATCCCGGTCACGAGGAAGTCGCGCGCCCCGGCGGCGGTGAGGCGGGCGACGAACGCCGCCGGCTCCGCTCCCGTGTCCTCGAGCCAGCCGTGCGTGCGCACCCGGCCGTCGAGGCAGTCGAGCGCGACGACGACGCGGCCGGTCTCGGCGGCGAGCCGGCCGACCGTCTCCGGTTCGGATGCCGCCAGCGTGCCCACCATGACCCGGTCGGCGTCGCCCTCGAGCGCCGCGACGATCTGTGCGCCGGTGCGGATGCCGCCGCCGAGCTGCACCCGCAGTCCCGGCACCGCCCGCAGCCGGCGCAGCAGCGCGCGCGTGCTCTGCGGAGCGCTCGCCCGTGCGGGCCGCGTCGAGGTCGACGACGTGCAGCCACGGAGCGCCCGCCTCGGCATAGCGCTCCGCGAGCGCGACGGGGTCGGCCGCAAAGGCGGTGACGCGGTCGTAGCGGCCCTGGTGCAGCCGCACGACCTCGCCCCCGAGCAGGTCGACGGCGGGGATCGCCCGTCCGAGGCGCAGGTCGATCGGTTCACCCTCGCGTTTTAGCATGCTAAAATGGTATCACGATGGCAGACACAGACCCACGGAACACGCAATTGGCGCATGCCGCAAACGCCAATTGGCGCACCGCCGACGTCGACGACCTCTGCGACGCGCTGCTCTCGCTGCGCAGCCGCGACGAGGTGGCCGCGTTCATGCGCGACGTGTGCTCGCTGCACGAGCTCGAGGTGCTCTCGCACCGCTGGCACGCCGCTCGCCTGCTCGACCAGGCCGTCCCGTACGCCGAGGTGGCCAGGCGCGTGCACGGCTCGACGGCGACGGTCACCCGCGTCGCGCACTGGCTGCGCCACGGCGAGGGCGGCTACCGGATCGTGCTCGACCGCCGGGCGAGGCGGCGATGAGCCGCCGCTTCCGGCTGGCTCTGCCGTCCAAGGGGCGGCTGCACGAGGCCGCGCTCGACCTGGTGCGCGCGTCCGGCTTCGAGCTCGAGGGCAACGGCCGCGCGCTCTACGCGCACTGCTCGCAGTGGGACGTCGAGGTGCTCTTCGCCCGGGCCGAGGACATGCCGGCCTGGGCGAGCGACGGCGCGGTCGAGGCGGCGGTCGCCGGCCGCGACCAGGTGGCCGAGGGCGGCGCCGGCCTCGAGGAGCTGGTCGCGCTCGGCTTCGGCCGCTGCTCGCTGCAGGTGGCCGTGCCGAGCGCCGCCGGCGCGACGACGCTGGCCGACCTCGACGGCGGCCGGGTGGCGACCTCGCACCCGCGCGTCACGGCCGACTTCTTCGCCCGAACACGGCCTGCGCGTCGAGACGGTGGCCGTGCGCGGCTCGGTCGAGCTGGCGCCGCGGCTGGACGCGGCCGAGGCCGTCTGCGACCTCGTCCAGAGCGGCGAGACGCTGCGCCAGAACGGCCTGCGGCCGATCGCGACCGTGCTCGAGTCCGAGGCGGTGCTGGTGGCGCGGCCCGACCTGGAGCCGGCCCAGCAGCGCGTGGCCGACGAGCTCGCGACCGTCGTTCGCAGCGTCATCGACGCCCGCAACCGCCGCTACCTGATGCTGAACGCGCCCGATGGGTCGCTGGACGAGATCGTCGCCCTGCTGCCGGGGCTCGACTCGCCGACCGTCCTGCCGCTCGCCAAGCCCGGCTGGCACTCGGTGCACGCCGTCGTCGAGCAGCGCCAGGTGATGGAGCTGCTCGAGCCGCTGCGCGCGGCCGGCGCGCGGTCGCTGCTCGTGCTCCCGATCCACCACCTGATCCCGTGAGCGCGATCGACGTCATCCGTCCCGAGCTGCGCGGCCTGGTCGGCTACCGCTGGCAGGACACGCTGCCCGCCGACGCGCCGCTCATGCGCTTCGACATGAACACGTCGGCCGTCCCGCCGGCGTGGTACGCCCGGGAGCTCGCGCGACTCGGCCGGGTGATCCCCGAGTCCTACCCCGACGCGACCTACCTGCAGCTGCGCGAGGCGATCGCGGCCTACGCCGGCTTCCCCGTCGAGCAGATCGTGCCGACCGCAGGCGCCGACGAGGCGCTGCTCCTCTGCGGTCTGCTCTCGCTCGCGCCCGGGCGGCGGGCGTACGTGCGCCGGCCCGCCTACGGCTACTACGGCGTCGTCACCCGCCTGGCCGGGGCCGAGCTCGTGCACGACCCGGACGCGGAGGTCGACCTGAGCTGGGTGTGCGCGCCGCACAACCCGACCGGGTCAGACGTCGTGCCCGAGGACCTGGCCGAGCGCGGCGGCCTGGTCGTGATCGACCAGGCCTACCTCGAGTTCGGAGGCACGGACCTCTCCGGCCTCGTGCGCGAGCGCGAGAACACGGTGGTCGTGCGCACGCTCTCGAAGGCGTTCGCGCTGGCGGGAATCCGGGTCGGCTACATCATCGCGCCGGCGGAGATCGCCGAGCGGCTGAACGGCGTGCGCCCACCCGCCTCGATCGGCGTCCATGCGGCCGCGCTCGCCCGGATCGCGCTCGAGCCCGACCACGTCGAGGAGATGCGCGCACGGGCGGCGGCGACCTGCACCGAGCGTGAGCGAATGGCGGAGGCCCTGCGCCGCGCCGGCCACCCGGTGCCGCCGTCGTGCACCAACTTCGCGCTCGTCGACCTCGCCCGCCCGGCAGAGGCGTTCGCGCGCGAGCTGCTCGAGCGGGGCATCGTCGTGCGCACCTTCGCAGACCCGCTGCTCGAGACGTCGATCCGCTTCAGCGTGGCGACGCCGCCCGAGGACGACCGCCTGCTCGAGGCGCTCGGCGCCGCCGCTGCCGCACCCGTGCAGGCTGCGGCGACGCCGGCGCGGACGGCCACGGTGAGCCGGAGCACGCGCGAGACCGAGATCCGCTGCCGGGTCGCGCTCGACGGCAGCGGCCGCGCCGCGGTCGCGACCGGGATCGGCATGCTCGACCACATGCTGACTGCGCTCGCCGCCCACTCGCTCGTCGACGTCGACCTGCGCTGCGCGGGCGACCTGTGGGTCGACGAGCACCACACGGTCGAGGACGTCGCCATCGTGCTCGGGCAGGCGCTCGACCAGGCGCTCGGGGAGCGGGCCGGCATCCGCCGCTTCGGCGACGCACGCGCGCCGCTCGACGAGGCGGTCGCCCATGCGGTGGTCGACCTCGGCGGCCGCGGCATCGCCCGCATCGAGCTGCCGCTGCGCGGCGAGCGCATCGGCGCGCTCCCGGCGACGCTCGTCCCCCACTTCTTCGACAGCATGTCGCGGCACGGACGCATCGGCATCCACCTGTCCGGCACGGGCGACGACGACCACCACGTGCTGGAGGCGGCCTTCAAGGCGCTTGCGCTCGCCCTGCGGCACGCCTGGGAGCCCGACCCGCGCCGCGGCGGCGCCGTTCCGAGCACGAAGGGCAGCCTGTGAGCGCGGTCTGCGTCGTCGACTACGGGGCCGGCAACCTGCGCAGCCTGCGTTACGGTCTGGAGCGTGCGGGCGCCGCCGTGACGGTGACCTCGGATCCCAACGAGGTGGCCGCGGCCGGGCGGGTGCTCGTGCCCGGCGTCGGCGCCGCGGGGGCGGCGATGGCCGCGCTCGAGCGACGCGAGCTGGCCCCCGCCATCCGCTCGGCCGCGGCGACGGGGCAGCTACGTGTTCGGCATCTGCCTGGGCATGCAGCTCCTGTTCGAGTCGAGCGACGAGGGCGACGTCGCGTGCCTGGGCCTCTTGCCGGGACGGGCGACGGCGATGTCGTTCGCCGGCCGGCTGCCGCACATGGGCTGGAACGACGTGGTGGCCGCCGACGGGCACCCGCTCGCCGCCGGCCTGCCCGCCGTCTGCTACTTCGCCCACTCATACGCGGTCGAGGCGGCCGACCCGGGCGACGTCGTCGCCACGACGGAGCTCGACGGGCGCCGGTTCGTCTCGATGGCGGGCTCGGGCCGGGTGGCCGGGACGCAGTTCCACCCCGAGAAGAGCGGCCCTGCCGGCCGCGCGCTCCTGCGCGCGTTCCTCGACTGGAGCGGCGATGCTGCGTAGGCGCGTCATCCCGTGCCTCGACGTGCGCGGCGGTCGGCTCGTGAAGGGCGTGCAGTTCCGCGAGCTGCGCGACTGCGGCGACCCGGTGGTGGCGGCCGAGCGCTACGCCGCCGCCGGCGCCGACGAGATCGTGTGGCTGAACATCGACGCCCATGCGGAGGCGTGGCAGGAGCTGCTGCGCGCGGTCGAACGCGCCGCCGAGCGCGTCGACGTGCCGCTGTGCGTCGGCGGCGGCATCGACCGGCCGGAGCGGGCCCGCGAGCTGCTGCTCGCCGGCGCCGACAAGGTCTCGGTCAACTCGGCCGCGCTGCGCACGCCCGATCTGGTCGACACGCTCGCCGAGATGCTCGGCAACCAGTGCGTCGTCGTCGCGATCGACGCCGCGCGCGGCGACGGTGGCTGGTGGACGTACTCCCGCGGCGGCATGCAGGCGACCGGCATCGAGGCGGTCGGGTGGGCCGAGGAGGTGGCGCGGCGCGGGAGCGGCGAGCTGATCGTGACGAGCATCGACGCCGACGGCGGCCGCCGCGGCTACGACCTCGAGCTGATCGAGCGGATCCGTGCGCGAGTGCGCGTGCCCGTGATCGCCTCGGGCGGGGCGGGCGGCGCCGCCGACATCGTCGCCGCGCTGCGGGCGGGCGCCGACGCGGCGCTCGCGGCGTCGATCTTCCACGACGGCGAGACCACGCCCGACGACGTCAAGCGGGAGGTGGCGGCGTGCGGCCTGCCGGCGAGGGTGTGAGCGTCCCCGAGGGCGCCCTCCTGCCGTGCGTCGTGCAGGACGCCGACACCGGGCGGGTGCTGATGCTCGCCCACGTCGACACCGAGGCGCTCGAGGCGACCGTCCGCACCGGGCTCGCACACTTCCACTCGCGCTCGCGCGGGAGGCTGTGGCAGAAGGGCGAGACGTCGGGGAACGTGCTGCGCGTCGTCGAGATCCGGGCCGACTGCGACGCGGACGCCCTGCTCTACCTCGTGCACCCCACCGGGCCGGCCTGCCACACGGGCATGGTGTCGTGCTTCGGCGACGCGGCGCCGCTGCTGGCCGAGCTGCGTGACGTGATCGCAGGCCGGTCGGGGTCGGCCGACGAGGGCTCCTACGTCGCCGGCCTGCTTCGCGACGGGCGCGAGCGCGCCCAGCGCAAGGTGGGCGAGGAGGCCGTCGAGGTGCTCGTGGCGGAGCCGGCGAGCGAGAACCTCGTCGCCGAGGTGGCCGACCTGTGGTTCCACAGCATGGTGCTGCTCGCCCGCGACGGGCTCGATCCGCTCGCGCCGCTTCACGAGCTGCGCCGCCGCCGCGGCGCCCCCCGCCGCAACGGGTGAGAGCGCCATGCGGGGACAGTCCCCGGTTCTCGCCTCACCGTCAGTCGTGACGAAAGCGTCACACGCGTGTGCGGGCCGGCGTTCGGGGTCTGACCCCGATCCTCGCCTCAGCCCATGCCGATGCTGCGGCCCGCGCGCTCCGGGCGCGGGAGCGCAGCCTGCGCCGCCGCGATCTCGCTCACGCGTGCGAGCACCGCGGTCCCCGCCGGCCCGGCCCGGCCGGTCTGCGCCGAGACGTGCAGCATCATCTGCTCGGCCGTCGCCACCACCTCGCCGTCGCCGCGCCTGAGCGTGTGGAAGATGTGCAGCCGCTTCTCGTCGCAGCCGAGCACCTGGGTGGTCGCCGAGAGCCGCTCGCCCGCGCGTCGCCTCGCGGAGGTGCGACAGGTGCGTCTCGACGGTGAAGTAGCTGCCGGTGCCCTCGAGATAGGCGGCGTCGACGCCGATCAGCCGCAGCAGCGCGTCGGTCGTATCGCCGAACACCTGCAGGTAGCGGCTCTCGTGGGCATGCCCGTTGTAGTCGACCCACTCCGGCGCCACCGTCGCCGCGTGCAGCTCGAGCGGCCGCGCGGGGTCGGGTGAAGCGGCGGCGGCCGGCCCCGCCGCGTCCAGGAGCGAGCGCTCGTAGCGCTCGAGCACCGCGCCGGCGCCGTAGTGCTGCGCGCGCAGGCCCTGGATCACGGCGACCAGGCAGTCGTCGCGAAGCTGCTCGAGGTCGCGGATCGAGTGCCCGCCGGCCTGGTCGTCGGACTGCGTCACGAGCTTCTCGACGAGCTCCGGCGTCAGCTCGGGCACGTCGGTCAGCTTCGTCCACGGCCACCGCAGCGCCGGCCCGAACTGCTCGATGAAGTGGCGCATGCCCGCGTCGCCGCCCGCGGTGCGGTAGGTCAGGAACGTGCCCATGAACGACCACCGCAGGCCGGCGCCGAGGCGGATGGCGTCGTCGATCTCCGCGACGGTGGCGACGTCGTCTGCGACCAGCCAGAGCGCCTCGCGCCACATCGCCTCCATCAGCCGGTCGGCGACGAATCCGTCGATCTCGGCGCGCAGCTGCAGCGGCTCCATCCCCAGCGACCGGTACACCGCCGCGGCCCGGGCGAGCGTCTCCGGAGCCGTGCGCTCGCCACCGCACACCTCGACGAGCGGCAGCAGGTAGACCGGGTTGAAGGGGTGGCCGACGGCCATCCGCTCGGGGTGCGGCATGTCGGCCTGCAGGAGCGATGGGCGCAGGCCCGAGGTCGACGAGCAGAAGACCGCCCCGGCGGCGGCCGCGCGCCCCGCGCGGGCGAGGAGCTCGCGCTTGAGCGCCTCGCGCTCGGGCGCGTTCTCCTGCACGAAGTCGACGCCCTCGACAGCGTCCTCCGGGGTCGCGACGAGCTCGAGCCGGCCTTCGCCCGGCAGGGGCGCGAGCGTCAGCCGCGCCCACGCCCGGCGCGCGTTTGCGAGCACCGCGTCCACCTTCTCGGCCGCGAGCGGGTCGGGGTCGTACAGGCGCACGTCGACGCCGTTCAGCAGGAACCGGGCCGCCCAGCCGCCGCCGATCACGCCGCCGCCGAGCAGGCCCACCGACCGCGGCCGGCCGCCCGGATCAGCCACGCCGCGTGAGCCCGAGCTTGGTGCGCACCTCGGCGGCGGTGAGGATGCGGACGTTCATCGCCTGCAGGATCTGCACCGCCCGCTCCACGAGCTGGGCGTTCGTGGCCGGCACCCCGCGCGCGAGCATCAGGTTGTCCTCGAGGCCGACGCGCACGTTCGCCGCCGACGAGCGGCGCGAGCGCGACGAACGGCAGCTGCATGCGGCCGATCGAGAAGGCCGAGAACACCGCGTCCGACGGGCAGCTGGTTGCGCATCGCAAGCAGCGTCCCGGGGTCGTCGGGCGCGCCGTAGGGGATGCCCGTGCACAGCTGGATCAGCGGCGGCGGGTCGATCAGGCCGTCGGCGATCAGCTGCTTCACCATCACCAGGTGGCCGGTGTCGAACACCTCGAGCTCCGGGCGCACGCCCAGCTCCTGCACGCGGCGGGCCATCGCCCGCAGCATCCCGGGGGTGTTCACCATGACGTAGTCGCCGCCGGCGGCGAAGTTCATCGTCCCGCAGTCGAGCGTGCAGATCTCCGGCCGCAGGTCGGCGACGTGGAGCAGCCGCTCCTCCGCCCCGACCATGTCGGTGCCCGCCGGGTCGTGCGGGAGCGGGGCGTCCTCGCCGCCGAGCACCAGGTCTCCGCCCATCCCGGCGGTCAGGTTCAGCACGACGTCGACGTCGGCCGCGCGGACGCGCTCGACGACCTCGCGGTAGAGGCGCGGATCGCGCGCGCCCCTGCCCGTCTCCGGGTCGCGGACGTGGATGTGGGCGATCGCCGCGCCGGCCCGCGCGGCGTCGATCGCGGCGGCCGCGATCTGCTCCGGCGCGACGGGCACGAGCGGGCTGCGGCCGGCGGTGTCGCCGGCGCCCGTGACCGCGCAGGTGATGAAGACGTCCCAGTTCAACTCATGCCCCCGGAGGCTCGGTGGGCCGCCATGCTACCGGGAGTCGCAGGCGGCGGTGCGCATCGTACGATGCCCGCGTGCGTCGGCTGACCACACTGGTGTGCGCCCTGGTGATCTGCGATCTCGCGCTGTGGTCGGCGGTTGTGCCCCTGCTGCCCCACTATCGGCACGCGCTCGGCCTGAGCACGCTCCAGGTGGCGTGGATGCTGGCCGCATTCAGCCTGGCCGTCGTCGCGGTCTCGGTGCCCGTCGGCCACCTGGCCGACCGCTTCGGCGCGCGCCTCGTCACCGGCGTCGGGACGGTGCTGATGGCCGGGGCGACGATCGGCCTCGCGCTCGCGAGCTCGTTCCCGGAGCTGATGGTGGCGCGCCTGCTCCAGGGTGCCGCGGACGCGACCGTCTGGGGGGCCGGGCTCGCCTGGCTCGCGGCGCGGGCGCCGGTGGAGCGGCGGGGCGAGATCGTCGGCTATGCCCAGGTCGCCGCCACCGTCGGGATCATCACGGGGCCGTTCATCGGCGGCGTGCTGACGAGTGCCGTCGGCATCCGGCCCACCTTCCTCGGCATGGCGGGCCTGTTCGCCGTCCTGCTCGTGTGGGTTGCGCTCGAGCCGGACGCCCGCATCGAGCCGCATCGCCAGGCCAGCATGGCCTCGGCGCTGCGCACGTCGCTCGGCGAATCGCTGATCACCGCGAGCGTGACCATGATCCTGGTCGTCGCGGTCGTCGGCGGCGCGCTGCAGCTGCTGGTGCCGCTGCACCTGGCGAGCCTCGGCCTCGACCGCTCCGGCATCGGCCTCGTCTACTCCGCGGGCGCGATCCTGGGCGCGGCCGTCGTCGTCGTCACCGCCCGCGTGGGCGATCGCGTCGGCCGCGTGCCGCTCGCGGCCGCAGCGTGCGCGGCGCTCGCGCTGCTCGTGGCGCTCTTCGCCGTCCCGGTCGGGCTCGGCGCCTTCGTCGTGCTGGTCATCGTCGTCTCGGGCGTGCAGTCGATCCTGTACGCCGTCGGCTACCCCCTGAGCACCGACGGCGCCGACCGCGCCCAGCTCGGCCACGGCGTGGTGCTCGGGCTCGTCAACCTGATGTGGGGCATCGGCGCGGTCATCGGCCCGCTCGCCGGCTCGCGGCTCGCGGACTGGCAGGGCACGCGGGCGTCCTACGCGCTGCTCGCGCTCGTCTGCGGCGCGACGGCGATCGCGTTCACACGGGTGGAGCGCACACGCCCCGGGCAGCCCTGAGCTTCTCAGATTGGAAAAGTATGGGTATGATCGAACAGCTTGGACGTTCATCCGTGTGCAGTAGGACGACTGCGGAGAGTGTAATTGCCACAGGAACCCGAGAGGACGGCGCAGAGCGCGGCCAGCCGCCGCGCGGTGCTGTCGGCGGCGAGCCTCGCCGCCGGCGGGATCCTCGTCGGCGGCCTCGGCGCGCAGGCGCTCGGCTCCGGATCGCGGCTGGGCGACGTGGCGATCCTGAACTTCGCGCTCGAGATGGAGGAGCTGCAGGCCGCGCTCTACGCGCAGGCGCTCCAGCACGCCGGCCTCACCGGTGAGCTCGCCCAGTACGCGCGCATCGTCGGCGGCCATGAGCGCGCCCACGTCGCCTTCCTGCGCCAGACGCTCGGATCCCGTGCGAAGCCGGCGCCCGCGTTCGACTTCGGCGACTCCGTCACGAACGCCGACCGGTTCGCCGCAACGGCGCGCGCGCTCGAGGATCTCGGCGTCGCCGCGCTCGATGGACAGGCCGGGAGCCTGACGAAGCCCTCGCTGGCGGCGGTCGCGACGATCGTGTCGGTCGAGGCCCGCCATGCCGCGTGGATCCGCGACCTCCTGGGCGAGCTGCCGGCGCCGGCGGCGGCGAACCCGGCCCAGACGGCGGCGCAGGTCACCGCCGCCATCCGCCGCACCGGCTTCGTGAAGGGGGCCGCGTGAGCGACGAGCTGCGACCGGTCGACCGCGACGGCGCGCTCGCGGAGGCGATCGGGCCGCTCGCGCCCACGACGCGGCGCGCGCTCCTGCGCACGCTCGCCGGAGCCGGCCTGATCACCTCGGCTGCGATGGCGACCGCGGGCACGGCGGACGCCGCGTCCGAGCCGCGCGGAGACATCGCGATCCTGAACTACGCGCTCACGCTCGAGTATCTCCAAGCGGCGTTCTACACCGAGGTCGAGCGGATCAACGCGGTGACCGGCGAGGCCGCCCGGCTCGCACACGTCGTCGGCATCCACGAGCGCGCGCACGTGCAGGCGCTGCGGCGCGTGCTCGGGTCGGGGGCGGTTGCCCGGCCCGAGTTCGACTTCCACGGCGCGACCGAGTCGCAGGACGCGTTCGTGCGTACGGCCGTGGCGTTCGAGGATCTCGGCGTCTCCGCCTACAAGGGCCAGGCCCCGCGTATCAGCTCGCCGACGTACCTGAGCTTCGCCCTGTCGATCCACGCCGTCGAGGCGCGCCACGCCGCCTGGATCCGGCGGATCGCGGGCGTCGTCCCCGCCCAGTCGGCGTTCGACGCTCCCGCCACCGCGGGCCACGTCCTCGCGGTCGTCGACTCGACGCACTTCGTTACCGGGCCGACGCAGGCGGGCGGGACGCCCGGATTCACGGGCTGACATGACCCGGGGCAGCCGCACGTGGGCGGCCGCAGCCATCGCCGCGGGATGCGTCGTCGGCGCCGTCGCGACGAACCGCGCGGCCACGAGGCGCCGGGCGCGGTCGCGTGTCCTCGCGGCGGCCCCGCCGCCGGTTGTCCCGGCCGCGCCCGCACCCGTCCTCGCGACTCCCGCGCCCCCGTCGCCCCGGCGGCGGCCGGCCCGTCTCCGCGCGGGCGCGTGGACGACCGCCGCGCTGGCCGCCGCGATCGTGCTCTCGGCGGTGGCCGCGGTTGCGGTCGCCTCGACGCGGCCGTCGCCGACGGGCGCCGTGCCCCTCGACACGCCCGCGCAGCCGGTCGCCCCCGGCTCCCCGTTGCCGCACCTCGTCATCCCGCACAGCGCCCCGCTGCCGCCGCGCCGGACCTGGCGCTGGGCGCAGGTGCTGCGGCCGGTCGCGGCCCGCCGCCGGCCCGGGGGCAAGGTCGCCGCGAGGCTGCGTGTGCGCACGCCCGAGCACACCGTCAACATCGTCCTCGTCACCGCGACGGCCGTGCACCGCGGCCGCCTGTGGGTGCGCGTGCGCCTGCCCGTGCTGCCGAACGGCACCCAGGGGTGGGTGCTGCGATCGGCGCTCAGCGGCTACACGTTCGTCGACACCCACCTCGTCGTCAGCCTGCGCCACCGCCGCCTGACCCTCTACCGCGACGGCAGGGCCATCTTCCGCGCCCCGGTCGGGATCGGCGCCCGGCACACGCCGACGCCGCGCGGCCAGTTCTACATCCGCGATCGCCTGCGCGGGTTCGCGAGCCCGTTCTACGGCCCGATCGCGTTCGGCACGAGCGCCCGCTCCGCCGTGCTGACCGAGTGGCCCGCGGGCGGATACATCGGCATCCACGGCACGAACGCCCCCCGCCGCATCCCCGGCAGGCCGTCGCACGGCTGCATCCGCATGCGCGATCGCGACATCCTGCGGCTGGCGCCCCTGCTGCCCGTGGGGACGCCGGTGACGATCGGGTGAGGCCGCTCGCGGTGCTCGCCGCGATCGCGGCCGCCGCGGCCCTGGCGCCGGCGGCCGTCGCGGCCACCCGCCCCGAGCTCTCCCGCTTGTGGCACGCCTACCCGCTCGGGCATGCCCGCCTGCAGACGACGCCTCCGGCCACGACCACGCCGGCACCGGCGACCGGCACAGCGAGGGCGACCGGACGGCCCCGCACCGGCGGCGGGAACGACCACCGCACGGACGCCCTGCTCGCGAGCCTCGCGGCCGCGGTCACGGCCGTCGCCGTGGTCGCGCTCGGCCGCCGCGCGGGCTGGGTGCTGCGCGGCGCGGGCCGCGTGCCCTCGCCGCGCCGCGGCCGCCTCCCCGGCGACCGGGCCCAGATCATGCTGTTTGCCGCCGCCGCCGTGCTCGGGATCGTCGTCGGGATGCTGATCCCGCTGATCGCGTAGCTACAGCGAGCGCAGGGCGCGCGTCGCGAGGCCCGAGAGCACGAGGATGACCGCCCCGATGATTCCGATCAGGATCCCGGCGCCGGTGAGCGCGAACACGAGCAGGATGGCCCCGATCCCGATGCCGGCATAGCCGGTGCGGACCATCTGGCGCTTCTTGGCCTGGCGCGGGCTGAGCGACATGGCGGCAGCCTACCTGACGGCCTCAGCCGTCCATGGAGAGCATCATCGCCGGCGCGTCGATGACGTGGTCTGCCTTCGTCGGGATCACGGCGGTGCCGACGGCGAAGAACTCGATCACGTGCGAACCCCAGCCGTGGCTGCGCTCCTGGATCTGGACGCCGACGATGCCCTCCGCCTGCGCTCCCTGGGCCTCGGCCTGCATCCGCTCCATCGCCAGCTCGCGGGCGTCGTAGAGCGCCTGCGTGTAGTTCTCCATCTCGACGTTCTGGCCGATCTTCGAGAAGAAGCCGCGCAGGCCCTGGTGGGCGACGTGGTAGACGCAGCTGCCCATGCACATCCCCACCGGGCCGGTAGCCGGCGCGCAGGAGCGTCCAGAAGTCCTGGCCGGAGAGGTCGCTCGTGAACGGCCGGCCGCTCGGCGCCCGGTGCAGCTCGCCCTCGCGGTGCTTGACCGCGGTGCCGATGGCGATGAACTCGGCCAGGTCGGCGCCCCACTCGTAGCGGCCCGACGTCGAGCCGCACGCCGACGATCCCGTCGGCGCCGAGCTGGTCGGCCTCCTCCTCCATGCGCGTCATCGCGAGCTCGCGGGCGTGGTACATCGCCTGGGTGAGGACGTCCATCTCCTGGTTCTGGTTCCAGTTCGACTGCTGGAAGCCGATGTGGTAGATCGAGCTGCCGACGACGAGCCCGACCGGGTCGAACCCGGCCTCCTTGACGAGCAGGAACTCGCGCACGGAGAGGTCGGACGTGAACAGGCCGGACTTGTTCTGGGCGAGGCGTGTGCGGGCGTCCGACGGGACGCCCTCGAGCGAGTTCGGGTCGTAGCTCATCAGGGCTCCTTCGAGAGCATGAGGACAGGGGCGACGGTCGGGGCGGCCTCGCGGTGCCCGCCCGAAGCGATGGCCGTGGCGAGGGCGTGGATCGTGTAGGTGATTCCGGCCAGGCGGTCGCCGCTCTCGTACGGCCGCTCCTCCTGGCCCCACCCGGTGCCGACGATCCCGTCGGCGCCGAGCACGGCGGCGTCGGCCTCGAGGGCCGCGAGGACGCGATGGCGGGCGGCGTACCAGGTCTGGGTGGCGCCGACCATCTCGACGTTCGCCCACGCCCCCCACGACGTGGTCGGGATCGCCTGCGTCCACGTGTAGAGGGTGCCGAAGAAGACGGCGGTCGCGCCGACGACGCCGCACGGGCGATGGCCCGCGCCGAGCAGGAGCGCGCAGTCCTGCCCGCTCAGGTTGGTGAGCGCGGGGCCCGCGGGCGTGCGCAGGCCGGGGGCGCGCACGGCCGTCCCGATCGCCTGGAACTCGATCAGGTCGGAGGCCCACTCGTACCGCGCGGCGGTGACGCGCACGCCGACCACGGCGTCGGCGCCGGCCAGCTCGGCCTCCGTGCGCAGACGGTCGAACGCGCGCCGGCGGCAGTCGTTGTACGCGTCGCTCAGCGTGACGAGCTCCTGTGAGGTGCTGTACCAGCCGCCGCCCATGAACTGCCAGCCGACGTGGTACACCGACGATCCCAGCACCTGCGTGATCGGCTCGAGCCCCGCCCGCCGGGCCAGGGCGAACTCGGGCACGGAGAGGTCGGATGTGAACGCCTGGCCCGCCTCGGCGCCGAGCGTGCGCAGACGCTCCTCGGCGGCGCCGGGAATGCCGCCCGCGGCGATCCGCGCGATGTCCTCGCGCTGCCGCTCGGCACGCTCTTTCTGATCCTCGCCGCCTCCGCCCGATCGCCGGTTGAGGAACCCCACCGCTACCCCTCCAGCAGCCGCTGGATCGCGACGCGCGAGCGCTCGCTCTGCTGCGCCCGCTCGGTCAGCTCGCGGCTCAGGGCGTCGATCCACTCGTCCAGGCCGAGCCGCTCGGACTTGATCACGATGCCGCGCACCTCGTTGCAGCGGGACGTCTGCAGCTGCTGCCCGGCCCACTCGAGGTCGTAGCGGGCCTCGTCCATCCCGACCGAGATCCGCTGCACGCGCCGCGTGCCGCGCGAGAGCAGGCCGCCGCCCTTGCGCTCGACGGTCACGTCGCCGGGCAGGGCGCCCTCGAGCTTCACGGCAAGCGCCTCGACGAACGCGACGAGGTCGGTGGTGTCGGCGCGCAGGCTGGCCGCGACGAGGTCGAAACCGGGGTCCTCCATCGACGCGGGACTCTACTTCGGCTCGCGTGCCGGCCGATCATGCAAACGGTCAATCTGCGGAAATGTAAAGCCGGCCCATTTTCACTAGACAGTTTCCGCCGGCTCCAGGTACCATCGATGGGTTGTGGGCTTCACGCCCGTGGTGGCGGCACGTCCCCCGGGGGTCAAGGATGAGACGGCAGGTGTGGGTTGCGCTGGCGGTTGCGACGATCGCCATCCTCGGCGGTCGGGTGAGCACCGCCCACGCCACCGACCCCACGACCGGCGACCCGGTCGTCGCCGCGGTGGGCGACATGGCGTGCGCGCCCGAGGACTCGCATTTCAACGGCGGCGCGGGCCAGGCGTCGAACTGCGGCGAGAAGAGCACGAGCGCGCAGATGGCGAATGACCCGACGATCGACCTGCTGCTCGGCCTGGGCGACTACCAGTACGGGTGCAGCGACCCGGCCGAATGGGCGGCGAGCTACACGCCCACGTGGGGCATCTTCAACAACGTCATCGACCCGGCCGTGGGCAACCACGAGTACGCCACGACGACGAACTCCGCCAACGGCGCCCCCTGCCCGGACTCGAACCTCCAGGCCGACGACTACTTCACCTACTTCGGCGCGCGGGCGCACCCGGGCACGGCCGGCGAGTACTCGTTCAACCTCGGCCAGTGGCACCTGATCTCGCTGAACGCGAACTGCTCCCAGCCGAACGTGGGCGGCTGCGGCGCCACGAGCCCGCAGACGCAGTGGCTCTCGGCCGACCTCGCCGCGAACACGCAGCCGTGCGTCCTCGCCTACTGGCACCAGCCGCGCTGGACGTCGGCGGCGACCAACGCCGGGGCGTACGGGCCATGGTGGACCCTGCTCTACCAGCACCACACCGACGTCGTCCTGAACGGGCACATCCACACGTACGCGCGGTTCGCGTTCCTGAACCCGAGCGGTCAGGTCGACAACACGAACGGCATCCGCGAGGTGATCGTCGGCACCGGCGGCGAGTCGCTCCAGGCGGCCTCGGCGAACGCGAACCCGTTCCCGCTCGTGAACTACCGCGGCTTCGGCTATCTGAAGACGATCCTGCACCCGACCGGCTACGACGCCCAGTTCATCACCTCCGCGGGCGCCGTCAAGGACAGCTTCTCCGGCACATGCCACGGGTCGACGGCGCCGCCCCCCGCGCTCACCATCAGCCAGAGCTCGCCCGCGAGCGTGCAGGCCGACTCGAGCGCGCCGTACGTCGTCACCGTGCACAACCCCGGCTCGACCGACCAGACCGGCGTCGTCCTGACCGACACCCCGCCCGCGAATGCGACGGCCGTGTCGGCCACGCCGTCGACGGGCACCTGCAGCGGGACGAGCCCGATCGTCTGCAACCTCGGCCCGCTCGCCGCCGGGGCGTCGGCGACGCTGACGGTGCAGACGACCCCGATCCAACCGCCCTCGGCGGTGAACACCGCCTCGGCGGCCTCTGACCAGACCTCGATGGTCAATGGCTCGAGAACGGTGGCGGTGACCGCGGCGCCGGCGACGAGCTACGCCGGCGTCACGAACCTCGGGTTCCAGAAGCCGACGCCGGCCGTGGCCATCGGGAACACCCTGCAGTGGGACTTCATCGGCCCCGGCGCGCACTCGGCGACCGACCTGAAGAGCGGCCTGGGCCTATTCCCAGACACCGGGCTCGTGTCCCCGGTGGCCTTCCGGACGCAGCTCTTCCACTGGTCGGGCGACTACACGTTCACCGACACGGCGACGTCGAAAACCATCAAGTTCGACGTGCTGCCCCAGGCCGCGCCCGTGGCGGGGTCGACGAGCACCGTCTTCACGGTCACGTACGGCGACGTGGCGCCGCCGTCCGGCTACGGCGAGGACGTCCAGGTGCAGTACCCGGGCAGCGCGTCGTGGGCGAGCGTGGTCACCAAGGCGACCGGGACATCCACGACCTTCACGCCGAACAGGGGCAGCGGCAAGTACAGGTTCCGTGCACGGCTGCGCAGCCTGACCAACTCGAGCGCAACCGCGTTCACGGCCGGCGCGACGATCACGGTCAGCTGACCCACTGACCGCCGTGCGGCGCGACCGGGCAGGGTCGCGCCGCACGGGCGCCCGGCCAGCCGCCGTCCCGCCGGCTACGGCGCGATCAGCCCGGCGCGGATGGCGTAGCGGGTCAGGTCGACCCGGTTGCGCAGGCCGAGCTTGTGGCGCAGGTTCTCGCGATGGCGCTCGACGGTGCGCGGGCTGATCACGAGCATCTCGGCGATCTCGCGCGACGTGTGGCCGTCGGCGATCAGCGCCAGGATCTGCGACTCGCGGTCGGTGAGCGGCGCGGCCGCCCCGCCGGCCTCGAGCACGCGGTGCGCGCTCGCGCGATCGCCGGCCGGATGCACGAAGCCTCCTCCCCGCATCGCCGCCCGGCAAGCGCTGATCAGGTCGTGGTCGGCGACCGACTTCAGCACGTAGCCGCTCGCCCCGGCCCGCTGCGCCTCGAGCAGGTACTGCTCGTTGTCGTGCATCGAGAGGATGAGCGTGCGCAGGCGCGGCCGCAGCCGGGCCAGCTCCTGGGCGGCCTGGATGCCGTTCATGCCCGGCATCGAGATGTCGAGCACGGCCAGATCGATGTCGTCCCTGACCGCCTGGCGCACCGCCTCGGCGCCGTCGCCCGCCTCGCCGACGACCTGCAGGTCGGGCTCGGACTCGAGCACGAGCCGCAGGCCGCGCCGCACGACGGCGTGATCGTCGGCGATCAGGATCCGGATCGGGCGCGCCACCGGCGTTACCCCGGCCCCACGGCCGCAGCTGCGAGCGGCACCGTGAGGTCGACCTCGACGCCGCCCTCGGGGCCGACGCCGAGCAGGAGGGAGCCGCCGATCATGAGCGCCCGCTCGCGCATGCCGCGAATCCCCCCGCCGCTCGCCGGGCCGCCGCGCAGGCCGCAGCCGTTGTCGGAGACGCGCAGGAGGACGGCCTCCGGCAGGCCGGCCAGAAGGACGTGCACGTGCGTGCACCCGGAGTGGCGCACCGCGTTCGTGAGCGCCTCCTGGGCGACGCGGTAGACGGCGAGCTCCACATCGGGGGCGAGCGCCGGCAGGCCCCGGTCGACGTCGTGGGTCACCTCGACCGCCGCCCGCCGGGCGACGCCGCCGCCGAGCGATGCGAGGGCGCTCGCAAGGCCAAGATCGTCGAGCGCGGCGGGCCGCAGCTCGTAGCTGATCCGGCGCAGCTCGTCGAGGCTCTCGCGGGCCAGCTCCTGGGCGTCTGCGAGCGTGTCGGCCCACTCGGGCTCGACCCGGCCGTGGAGCCGCCGCAGCTCGAGCACGACGGCGGTCAGGTTCTGGCCGATCTGGTCGTGCAGCTCCTGCGAGATACGCCGCCGCTCGGCCTCCTGGGCCGAGAGCACCCGCCGCATGCTCGACCGCCGCTCGTCCTCGAGCCGCTCGAGGGTGGCGTTGAACGCGCTGATCACCTCGGCCACCTCGGGGGTGCCGCCGGCGTCCAGGCGCCGTCCGGGCTGGAGCACATCGGCGCTTCGCATCAGCGACATCAGGCGGTGCAGCGGCGCGAGGCTCAGCCGCAGGAGCACAGCGTTCGACGCCAGCATGAGCACGAGCCCGGCCAGCAGCACGGCCAGCTGGTCGCGCGTCACCGAGGCGCTGACGCTGACCGGGGTGAGGGCGAGCAGCAGGAAGGCGACGACCAGGATCGACGCGTTGACGGCGAGCACCCGGCCGTACAGGCCGATGTCGGGCGTGGAGAACCGCGGCGGGCGTGTCCTGCCCGGCCTGGCAAGACCATGGTCTTCCCGCGTCTGCGCGCTCACAAGGGCAGCCCGAGTCTACTCCGGCGCCGGCGCCGGCTCCGGCGAACTTGGGTCGAAACACCCATTGGTGGTGCTCGCGGGCGGTGGGATCATCCACCGCGACCATGACCCGCCGCGTCCGATGACGGCACACACCTGGCCGGGGGCAGAGCTGGCCTGCGCCCAGTCGATCCAGCGGGCCGTGCACCGGCAGGCGTGGACGAGCGCGCTCGTCGGCGCGCTCGCCGTGGTGTGGCGGCTGGGACCGCTGCCCGCTCCCGAGCCGCTGCTCGGCTACGTGGTCTTCGGTGTGGCCGTGACGCTCGTCATCGAGCTGCTCGTCGGCGCCATGCAGCGCGACCGGGCAGAACGCTGCGCCGACGAGCTGATCGAGCGCGGCTTCGCCGCCGCGGGGCGCTCCGATGCGGTCAGCCGGGCGGTGCAGGCCCGGGCCGGGAAGGTCGTGTCAGAGCCCAACCGCAGGCGGATCGCAAACGCCCTGCGCTGGCAGCTCGAGCTCGAGGCGGCGCCCGCGCCGACCGTCCGAGCCCGCAACGCCGTCCTGATGCTCCCGAGCGGGTTCACCGCGCACGCGGACCGGGTCGGGCACATCGCAGACGCGATCGAGCGCGGCCCGTGCGACCCGCGCGCCGTCATCCGTGTCGGCCGCCTGCTGAGCGCCCCCGCCGGCGCCGGCAGCGCCGCGTCGGACGCCGTCGGGGCCGCGCTTCGGGCGGTCGAGGACGTCCTGGGTGAAAGCACCCAACTTCGCTCTGGAACGGCCTCCGGCGCGAATTCCGGCCCCCGCCGCGATTATGGTGGCCCTCGATCCACGTCCGTGTTCCGCGAGACCGGCAGGAGGTTCTAGGTGGACACAGTCTCGGAGACGATCGAGGAAGCCCGGCGGCTGCTGGGCGAGGGCGACGACAAGCGCGCCGCCGACCTGCTGACGAGCGCGGCCGGCGAGTGCCACGACGAGCGCCGCGCAGCCATGATCAGGTCGCTCGCGATCCAGGGCCGCGAGCGGGCCGGCCGCTTCGGCAAGCGCCGCTGGGACGAGGCGATCCGGCTCTCGGACGAGCAGCTCGCGCGCGTCAGCCCGTAGACCTGCGGGGGCGCGACCGCCACAGGTACCAGAGCAGGCCGGCGGTGAGGCCGACCACCGCCGAGACCGCGGCTGCGAGCGCCGTCGAGCCGCCCGATGTGCCGCTACCGCCGCCGGCCGGCCGCGCGGCGGACGCGTCGACGAGCGCGATGTCGTGCCGGGCCGCCAGCGCCTGCACGGCACGGGTGGCGGCGGCAACGAGCGCCGCGGGCGTGGCCGCGGAGGGCCGTGACAGGTGCCGCAGCACCGCCTCGTCGGGTCCCGCCGTCGTGTTCTCCTTGATGCGGTCGACTCCGCCCACGCGCACCAGGTGCGCGCCCTGGGCGAGGCCGTAGCCGTTCGGCATGACGACCAGGACACGGTCGCGCCAGATGCTCGCGAGCTCGGAGCTCAGGAAGCGCGCATACACCGAGGGGCGCCCGAAGAGCATCGGCACGGAGCCAAGGTCGCGGCGCGACTGGACGATCGCGATCCGGATCCGGTAGCCCTGCTGGTTGGCCGATTTCACGAGGCCCGTGAGCCGGCGCTCGAGGGCATGC
Source organism: uncultured Actinomycetes bacterium (assembly GCA_963707585.1). Lineage (GTDB taxonomy): Bacteria > Actinomycetota > Thermoleophilia > Gaiellales > JAICJC01 > JAICJC01. The sequence continues at coordinate 87,080 of CAVPQP010000002.1, forward strand.
GGCGCCGGCCGGTAGGGGAAGAAGACGGGTTGGTACACGAGCACGTCGCTGGCCGGGTCGCCGTCGGCGAACGCCGCCTGCGGTCGCATCCCGGCCCCGGCGAGGACGGCGGCCGCCACGATCACCGCCAGTGCGACGGCCGCGCACGCGGGCCGGATCATCCCGCCCGCACCCGCCGCAGCGCGAGCGCGGCGAGCCCGAGCCCGGCCGCTCCGAGCACGGCCCCGGCAACCCCCGCCGCGATGAGCAGACCGTCGTTGTCGCTCGTCGAGGCCGCGGGCGCCGCGACCAGGAGCCGCGCACTTCGCCAGACATGGGTCGAGCCGTCGGCGAACGTCTGCACACCGGTCAGGGTAACTGCTCCGGGCTTCGCGGGAGTGAGGGCGGCGAAGCGGAAGAGCGCCAGATGCCCGGGCGCCGTGCGCCCGCCCTGCCACGACAGCGCGACCGGGCGGAAGCTCTGGTCGCGCACGACCTGGGCGGTGTAGCCGGGTGTGTCGGCGATCGAGCTGACGACGAGCGCCGAGGGGATCGCAAGCCGCAGGCCGGTGAGCGGGATCCGGGCCTCGTCCGGCGAGAGCACGGTGAAGAGCACGAGCGTGTGCGGAGCGGCCCGGCCGGGGTCGAGCAGCACGTGGGCCCGCGCGGTGGCGGCCTCGACGGCCGGCCAGCACGCCGCGACCGCGACCGCCGCGGCCCAGGCGGCCCGCCAGCGGGCGCGGCTCACAGGACGGCGCTCCCGAGCAGAATGACCACGACGAGCGCCGCGGCGCCGGCGGCGAACGCGAGCAGCGCGACGAGCAGGACGAGGGCCGGGGACCGGTGGGTCATGTCATCCCTCCGCATGGTCGACGACGATGATCACGAACGGCGCGCCGCCGGGCGGCTGCACGTCGAAGCTGACGCCCCAGTGGCCCACCATCACGAGCGCGGGCGTGGTGCGGGCGTACGTGCCCGGCGAGCGCTCCGGCATCGTGTAGGACTGCGTCCCCATCTCCATGTCGAGCATCGCGAAGCGCAGCACGACGCTCGCACCGGTCACCGGCCTTCCGCCCTGGCTCAGGGCGACCGTGAACGTGCTCGGCTGCGCCGCCCGGTTGGGGTCGACGCGCACGCGGACGCGGTAGCCGCCGCGCTGGAACGTCTGGGCGAACGCACCGGGGCCGACGTGGGCGCTCGCCTGCCCGACCTCTGCGAGCGCCCTGGCGGGCGGCGGCAGGCTGGAGAGCACCATCGCGGCGAGCACCGTGGCCGACACGAGCGCCACCTCGGCGCGCACCGTCCGCCGCAGCAGCCGGGCGCCGGACTCGCCCAGGCCGCGGTCGCGCCGCTCCAGGGCGACCCGCAGGCGCGGCGTCGTGCGGGCGTTGTTGATCCCGCCCGGCGACGAGGGCGGCGGCGAGCAGGGCGACCTTCACCAGGATGGCCTGGCCGTAGCTCGTCTGCCACAGCGACGCGAGCGTCGGCAGGTGCACGATCGAGGCGCCGACGCCGCTTGCGATCACGAGCAGCACCGACGGCCACCGCGACGCGGGAGAAGCGCGGCACGACCCGCCCGAGCACCTCGAGCCGCTCGTCGCCGGCCGTGCGCATGCCGAGGATCCCAAGGCCCGCGAGGCCGCCGAGCCACGTCCCGGCGGCGGCCAGGTGCGTCCAGTCGAAGGCGAGCGAGAGGGCCGCGGGCGATGTCTGGGCGGCGTGTCCGGCGAGGCCCGGGCACCGCCAGCGCAGACGCGGCGGCGAGCAGGGCGCCGATCAGCGCCAGGAGCGTCGCCGTCGACCGCCGCCGGCGGCTGCCCGAGTCGACGAAGAGCACCGCCGCCGCCGCTCCCGCGAACAGCACGAGGACGACCTCGAGGTCGAGGAACGAGCGGCCGAGGTTCGAGTCGCGCACGACCGGCACGGTCGCGGCGAGGTCGGTGAAGGGCCGCTGCGCGAACCCCGCCGTCGCCACGAGGACGTACACCGGGATCGCGACGAGCGCGACGGCGAGGCTGACGGCGAGCGCGAGCGACGACCGCGCGCAGGGCACGCGGCGCGCACGGCGGCCACGGGGCGCGCGATCACCGCCCGCATCGCGAACAGGCCGACGGCGAGCAGCAGCGCTCAGGAACACCACCCAGCGGGTGATCACGAGCTGCGGCGTCGCGGCGGTCTCGGTGAGCGACGGGATCGCGAACTGCGGTGCCGGGCCGGGGTTCGGCCCGACGGCGAACGTGAACGCCCCCCGCACCGGGTGGCCGTCGGCCGAGATCACGCGCCAGTAGACCAGGTACCACCCCTCGGGCAGATGCCTGACCGGCACGGCGATCGTGTCCGGGTCGGACGGCAGGGCGATCGGCGAGCCGGTCGTCTCCTGCCGCCCGCGAGCGTCCGTGACCGAGATGACCGCGAACTTCGGCGCGACCGCCTCGTCGTAGGTGAGCGCGACCTGCCTCGGCGAGGTCGCGAGCGTGCCGCTGGCCTGCGGCGACGTGTGCAGCAGGGCGGCGTGCGCCCAGGCCGCCTGCGGCAGGACGAGCGCACAGGCGAAGGCGGCGACGGCTGCGCCGGCCGCGGCTGCACCGCGCAGCCTCACGTCAGCGGCCGCCTGCCGGCGACGAGGGCGACGATGCCGACCAGCAGGCCGAGCGCGCCGACGACGAGCGCCGCGACCACGAGCAGCGTGTTCGATCCGCTGCCGAGCGACGAGGCGCCCTGCACGACCGGGCTCGGCGTATCGGACGACTCGGGCCCGCTCCAGTCGACGACGGTGCCGTCGGAGTAGGTCTGGCGGACCTCGAACACGTAGTCGCGGGCACCGCCGGTGAGGGTCGCCTGAAAGCGGAAGACGGCGTCCTCCTCGGTGGGCACGTGCCCGCCGGTCCAGAGGAACCGCTGGCCCGCCGCCCGAGCCCGACGCCTGCGCCACGGTCTGGCGCGTCCAGCCCGGCTCCGGCTCGAACGAATCGACGGCGACGCCGCTCGGCACCGTGAGCTCGATCGACGTCGTGGTCGCACCCTGCTTCTCGGTCGGCACGGCGAGGGTGAACTGCTGCAGCACGCCCGATCTTCGCCACGGGCGGGCTGATGGCGGCATGGGCGAAGGCCGCGGGCGCGAACACGAGCGCGGACGCGAGGGCGAGACCGGCCGCCGCGGCGCGAACGCCCCGGCGGGCTCTGGGTGAGGTCATGGTGTGCTCCCTTTCGCGGGGCGGCTGCGCCCCGGGATGAACGGTGTGATCAGACCGCGCACACGATGACGGGAGGCCCCCGGGTGAGGTTCGCGCGTGCGGGCGGGCCGCCCGAGCGCCCGCCGGGGGGCGGGAGCCGGGCGCCGGCGCTCGGCCGTGCGGGCGACGCCGCGGCGGCCGAGGACGTGCAGGGCCGCCGCGCGCCGCAGCGCGCCGAGGACGTGCTCGGCCGCGGTTACGACGCGCGGCCGCCACCAGCGAGAGGCCGATCAGGATCGGCGCCGCGTCGGCATGGATCGGGCCCTCGATGCAGCGCAGCCCCATCCAGCCGAGCCCCTCCTCGTAGTGGATGCACGACTCGACCAGCGCGAAGCCGGCGTTCGTGGCCAGCGGCGAGCGCCGCCGCCTGTGCCGCGATGCGCGCCGGCCGCAGCGGCGCGGGCGCCGCCCAGCGCTCGAGCTCGAGGCGGCAGCGCTCGCGCACGCCGATGGCAACGAGCCACGTGCCCACACAGGCGACCGCGGCGCAGGCGGCGAGGGCCGCGGCTGCGATCCAGACCGGGGCGGTGCCGCCGCCGTCACCGGCCAGGCGCGGGCGACCGCGGCGCCGGCGAGCGCGTAGGCGATCTGACGGGAGACGGCGATCACGAGCACCGCCGCGAGCGCCCCAGACCGCGATCCGCGCCCGGGTCACTTCACCCTCAGCGTGAACGGTGCCGTGAGCACGCGGCCGTGGATCTTGCACTGCAGGAAGAGCCGCCACGTCCCGGTCTCCGGCAGGAGCACGCCGACGTGCATGACCCCGGGCCGGGCCGAGCTGCCGGTGATCGCGGTCGGCCCGGCCAGGCTGGCGCACCCGGCCTGGTTCGGCGCGCAGATGTGGGTGTGGAAGTAGGCCAGGTCGTGCGCGTGGAAGAAGATCGCGTGACCCATCGCGCCGTACCAGGGCGTGAAGACGCCCGGCTGCCCGGCCGCGTTGCGCACCGTCACGTCGATCAGCGCCGCCTGCGCCAGGTGCAGCACCGGCAGGCGCTTGATCGTGAACCGCCAGCCGCCCGTGGTCACCACCGGCGAGTACGGCGGGAGCGGCTGCGGATGGTACGCCCCGGCGACGTGGATCGTGCGGAAGAGCTGGAAGTTGGTGTAGCCCGGGCCCTTCGTCTGCGGATACACGTCGACCAGGACGCGGTAGGGGCCGGGCCGGGGGAAGACCACCCGCTCGCGGATCTGCCCGTTCGCGCCGATCGGCGGGTGCCGGTGGATGATGGCCGAGAGGTCGTCGCGGACGATGATCAGGTGCACGCCGGTGTGCGGCCCGGGGCCGGTGCGGTAGTGGACGAGCGGCGCACCTGACGGCTGGGCGACCGTGAACGCCACCGTGGTCGGCACGCCGGCGCGGATGCCGCCCGCGGGCTGGAACCCCTGCAGGTGGTAGACGCGCGCGGCCGCCATCACCGGCGCGCTGGGCGAGCCGCCTCCGGACGCGCAGCCGGCGAGCGCGACCGCGAGCAGCACGAGCAGCGCGAGCAGGGCCGTCCTCACGCCGTCGCCGCCCTGCCGCCGGCGAACACGTAGGTCGCGTGCGGCGGCACGAAGCGGCCGATCTCGACCACGATCTCGGCGTGCCGGCGCAGCACGAGCGTCGCGCGGGTCGCCGGCGACGCGGCGGCCGTCGACGTAGAGACGCACCCCGGACCGCGAGCGGAACCCGCACAGCCGCGTGCGCGTGAGCGGCTGGCCCCAGACCGCGAACACGTCGCCGAGGCGCAGGCCGCGGCCGGGGCGGAACCGGATCACGCCGGTGGGATCGGTCGTGCGCACCGGATAGGAGCAGCGCCCGCCGCGCACCGCAGCGCCCGCCCGCCGCCGGGGCAGGGCGATCCCGATCCCCGGCGGGACGATCAGGACGCGGCCGCGCGCGAACACCTCGAGGTGCGCGTCGGCCCAGCGCCCCGGCCGCGGCGGCGCAGCGCAGCCGGCCGATCGGCGCTCCGCGGTCGGCGCGCGCCCCCGTCGACAGCTCGAAGGGCGCGCCGCGCCCGATCGGCGTCACCACCGGTGCGGCGTCGACCGCCGGATGCGCCGCGCCGAGCAGCGCGGCGACGATCAGCCGTACGGCGACGGCGAGGGCGGTCATCTCGAGGTGGGTGCGTGCCGGAGCACACGTCGCATGTCACGTCTCCCGGGTGCGGACGCGGGCCGTCCGGCCGTTGCCGGCGGCTCAGAAACGGGCACGGGCACGAGCGGGGGCGCGCGGCCGCGGTGCGCCCGGCGGGCCGCCCGCGAGCGCGGCCGGACGACGGCGCGCTGCCGGTCGGCGCAGCGCCTGCCGCGAGCGTCCCGGCGACGGCCGCGATGGCGTCGGCGAGCGTGGCGCCGGCCGCATGCAGGACGCGCTCGCACGCGACGAGGACCGCCGCCGCGACCAGGGCGAGGAGGACGTGCAGCGCGATCGGCGCGGGCGTCCCGCCGTGGGCGGCGACGCCGGCCAGGATCAGACCGGCGTGCGCCGCCGCCTGGCCGACGAGCAGCGTCGCGAGCAGGCGCGGCCGCGCCGGGCGCCCCGCGCGCCTCGAGCCGCGCGGCCAGCAGGTCGCCCCGGCGGACGCGGGCGGCGCGGGCGTGACGCGACACGGCCGCGGCCAGCAGCGCGCCCATCCCGGCGACGGCGACCGTCGCGCCGGCGAGCGCCGCGACGAGCGGGCGCGCGGCGGCGAGGCGCGGACGGGCCCTCGTGCGCGACGACCGCCGCGGCTGCGGAGAGGCCGCTCACCGCCACGCCCCGGGCGAGCCAGATCACGCGCATCGCGTGAGAGTATGCCACTTCATCCCGGCTCCGACGGGCGGCCGCGGCGGATGCCGATGCCGATCATCGCGACCGCCGCGAGCGCGAGCACGGCCAGACCCGCGCCGAGCTCGAGCGTTCGTGACGATCCCGATCCCGATGCGGGCCTCGCGGCGGCGGGCGGTGCGACGCTCGTGATCCTGCCGCGGATCGGATGGCCGGCCGCGGCCGCGACGGCGCGCACCGCGGCGACCCCCGCCCGGGTGAGCGTGTCGGGGTCGGCTCCGGCCGGCGGCCGCAGCCGCGCGACCGCCCGCAGCAGCGGGCCCGCCGGCCGCGGCGTGAACCTGGTGCCCGCCTTGTTCAGCGTGCCGCCGGCGGCGGCGCCGTAGCCCTGCGGCATCACCACCACGAGTGCGCCCAGGTAGCGCGCCGAGCGCAGCTCGGCATCGAGGAAGCGCGCGTACAGCCGCGGCTGGCCGAAGAGCTCGGGGTCGGCGCCCAGGTCCTGCTTCGAGGAGATCACGGCGACGCGGACGGTGAACCCGGCCCGCTTGGCCGCCGCCACGGCGCCGAGCAGCTCGCCCTTCGCCGCCGCGGACGGCCCCGCGTACGGGAAGAACGCCTGCTGGAAGAGCAGGACGTCGCTCGCGGGGTCGCCGTCGGCCAGCGCCGCCGGCGTCGCCGCGCCGGCCCAAACGGCCGCCGCCAGGAGCAGGATGAGGAGACCGCAGGCGCACCACCGGAAGTGCATCGGCGGAAGGCTAGTCCGCAACCTGCAGACGGCTATCATCGACCGTCACCGTGGTCAACCCCTGGCAGTTGGTGTTCGACCCGGAGTGGCTGGTCGGACTCACGATCGTCGCCGTCGACTACGTCGTCGTGGTGCGCGCGGAGGAGCGCCGCGGCCGGCCGGTCTCCCTCCTGCGGCGGCTCGCGTTCGCCGCCGGCATCGCCGTGACGGCGCTCGCCCTGTTCTCGCCGATCGAGCACCTCGCGCTGACGTCGATGCTCAGCTTCCACCTGCTCCAGAACGTGATGCTGGGCGACTGGGCGCCGCCCCTCTTCCTGCTCGGCCTGACCGCGGCGATGACCGTATCGCTGGCGCGGCGGCGCTGGGTGGCCGTGATCGCGAACCCGCCGTTCGCGCTCGGGTTCTGGCTGGTCACCTGGTACGTGACCCACATCCCCGTCGTCTACGACTACACCCTCCGGCACGGGTGGGCGCTCGGGCGTCGAGCACCTGGCCTTCCTGATCTCGGGGCTCGCGTTCTGGTGGCCCGAGATCGTGTCGGGCTACCTCTCCCCCATCGGCAAGATCTCCTACCTGGCGATCGCGTTCCTCGCCATCAGCCCGCTCGACCTGTTCGTCTACCTGGCGAACCACCCGCTCTACGGCTTCTACCTCGACACGCCGAAGCTCGGCGGGATCAGCGCGCTCGCCGACCAGCAGATCGCAGGCGTCGCGATGGCGATCGAGTCGAACCTGGTGCTGCTGACGGTGATCGCGTTCGCGCTCATGCGGCTGCTCTCCGAGGAGCCCGCCGCCGAGGGCCCGGCCGACGCCGTCTGATCAGGAGGAGCGCGAGACGGCGGTGACCGCGGCCGCCACCGAGGCCGGCCGGAACGGCGGCAGGTAGCCGTAGCGCTCGTTGCCGCCGGCATCGATGACGTAGAGCGCGATCGTGTGCACGATGCTCCCACCGACCCTGATGGTCGTCGACCCGGTCTGCACCGCCTGGCCGTGGACCAGGCGCACGCCGATGTGGTAGGCCTTCCAGACGGGGGCGAGCGTCGCGCGCGTGCCGAGCAGCCACCGCCACGGCGCCGTCCAGCCGGCCTGGCGCACGAACCGCGCGACCGAGGCGCGGGTGTCGGCCGGGTTCACGCTCACGACGACGAGCTCGCGGCCGCTTCGCCGCGGGCAGCCGGCGCTGCACCTGCGCGAGCTGCGACCCCTCGATCGGGCACAGGTTCGTGCAGCGAGAGTCGAGGAAGGTGAGCAGCACGACGTGGCCGCGCAGGCCGGCGGCGGTCGTCACCGTGCCGTTCTGGTCGGGCAGGCTGAACGCCGGTGCCGGCGTGTTGTGAAGCGCCCAGCGAAGCCCCGCCTGGGCGGCCGGCGACGACGGCGGCGACGCCGCGCGCGACGACGGTGAGATCAGGGTCAGCACGGCGAGCGCGACGCCTGCGACGACAACGCCGATCGCGGCGGCTTCGGCCGCGAAGCGCCTGCGCGAAGGGCTCGTCCGCGTGGGCCGGGGAGGCTCGCCGGTCATCGCAGGCAGGCTAGCGGATGGGCCACTGCGCGCCGCGCGCCGCGATCCCGGTTGCGCCGATCGTGGTGGCCACAGAACCCAATTGACGCCCGCGAACGATGTCAATTGGCCGATCCGCCGCCCGCGCGCCAATTGGCGGATGGCACGGACGCCAATTGCGATTACCCCGGCCCCCCCGTACCGCCCAAAACGGATGGCGGCGCCGCAGTCCACGGCCCATGAGGGACCGCTCCGCGGCGCCGCCGGGCGAGTCGTGGCCCGGTAATCGGCGCGCGGGCGGTGACCTGAAGCCGAGCCCGGGCCCGCGATCGTGGTAGAAGTGGCTGCAGATCGTGCGCCGGCCCGGTTCCCTCCCGCGGTGGACACGTCGCCTGCGACGCTCGGCGCTCGTAGCCGTCGGGCGGTTGCGGCCGTCGCCGCCACGCCGGGGACGGCGTTCGCGCACACGGGCGGGCGGATCGCGACCGACTTCGAGGCCCGCGTCGCGGGCACCGGCCTGCGGCCGCCGGCGCCCGGCGTGCGCGCGCAGACGCTCGGCGGCGACCTGAAGCTCCAGCTCACCGACACCGGGCCGGACGTCGTCGTCGTGCTCGGGCTGCTCGGCGAGCCGTTCCTGCGCTTCTCGGCGGCGGGCGTCTATGCGAACGCGGCCTCGCCGACGGCGTGGTCGAGCGGCGTCGTCGCCGAGGGGGATGCTGTGCGCTCCGCGCGCGGCCCGGCCTGGCGCCGGGTCTCGAGCGGGCACACGTTCGCCTGGCACGAGAACCGGCTGCGGCCGCGGCCGGTCGTTGCCCGGAGGCGGGACGACGCCGACCCGCGTGGCCGCGTGGTCGGTGCCGCTGCTCGTGGACGGCCGCCGCGCGGCCGTCACCGGCTGGGAGTGGTACGCCGCGGCCCCGTCGCTCGTGCCGTGGATCGCGGCGGCCGCGGTGCTGCTCGCGGCGGCGGGCGGCGCCGTCGCCTACGGCAGCCGGTCGGCGCACCGCGCGCTCGCGGCCGCCCTGCTGCCGGTCTCGGTGGGCGCCTGGCTGGCGGGCTGGATCGGCATCCTCCTGTACGGCACGCCGTCGCCGCTCGTGATCGCGCTCGCGGTCGCCTACGCGGCGGTGACGGTGCTCCTCGTGCTCGCGGCGGTGACGGCCACGCACGGGAACGGCCGCATGGCCGCGGCCGGGATGGTGGGAGCGCTCGCGGCGGTGTTCACGGTGCCCGAGGTCGAGGCGTTCACGCGCGGGTTCGTGTTCTCGTCGCTCGGGGCCACCCTGGCGCGGGCCGCCGCGCTCGTGTCGTTCGCCGGCGGCATCGCGCTCGCGGCCGCCTGCGTCCCGGCGATGGCCGACATCCTGAGCGACGATCCGCTGCGCCGGCGCCTGCTCGCGCACACGATCGACGACGACCTAGCGCCCTCCCGCACCGGTGCTAGAGTGGGCGCGTGGCACCGACTCCCAACAGTTGACCGGCGCGCGGCGCATCCGCGCGCCGCAGCGATCCCCCCGTCGACCGTCCAGGAGTTCCACCCGTGCCAACCCCGCCTCGCATCGCAATCCGCCGTCTCGCTGCCGCCCGCGTCATCTCGGTGACCGGGCTCGGAGGCGGCGTGGATCGCGCTCATGGTCGCGATCTACGCCGACGACGCACTCGACGGTGTGGATGTCGGCCGCGCTGTTCGCCGCCATCGGCGCGTCGGCGATCGCGACGCCGCTGCTGGGCACGCTCGGCGACCGCTTCGACCGGCGCCGGGTGATGATCGCCTCGGAGCTCGCCGCCGCGCGCCGTGGCCGCGGTGACGGTCGCGTTCACCCACAGCCCGTATGCGCTGATCGCGCTGGCGCTCACGGGCGCGGTCGCCCAGTCGCCCTACTTCTCGGCGTCGACGGCCGCGGTGCCCAACCTGGTGCCCGCCCAGCGACGTCGCCTGGGCGAACAGCACGATCACGATCGGCCGCAACGCCGGCGCGCTCCTGGGGCCGATCGCTCGGCGGCGCGCGTGTGCGGGCCTCGCTCGCCCCGAGCGCGGTCTTCGCCGCGAACGCGGTCTGCTTCGCCGTGCTCGGCGGCGATGGTCGCGACCGTCCACGGCCGCTTCGCCGATCCCGACCGAGCGGAGTCGCGCCGAGCACGCACGGGGCTGCGCGCCGGGTTCCGGCTCGTCGCTCGCCGACCCCGTGCTGCGGCTGATCGCGCTCGCATGGGTCGTGCTCCTCTTCCTGCTCGGGCCGGTACTCGTGGCCGAGCTGCCGCTCGCCCGCTCGTTCGGCGCCGGCTCCGTCGGCTACGGCGTCCTGGCGCATGCTGGGGCGGCGGCGCGATCGGCCGGGTCGTTCCTCGGCCGCCGGCTCGCCGTCTCGCGCGAGCGCGCGACGATGGTCGGCGGCTGCGCGCTCATCGGCGCCGGCTTCGCGACCGTCGCCGCCGCACCGGCGTTCGCGGTTCGCGCTCGCGGGGATGGCGTCGCCGGGCGTCGCCGAGGGCGCCGTGACGGTGTCCGAGCAGGGCATCCTGCAGCGCCGCACCCCCGACGCCGTGCGCTCGCGGGCGACGGCGGCGACCGAGGCCGCGATCCTGGCGGCCTTCGCGCTCTCGTTCCCGGCCGCGGGCTTCCTGATCAACCTGCTCGGCGTGCGCGGCGTCTACCTGCTGGCCGCGTTCGGCTGCGCCGCCTCGGCGCTGATCCTGATCGCGGCGATGCGCGAGCTCGGCCCGCGCCCGGCCGAGCGCACGCTCGCACCGGTCGCTTGAGCACGCGCCGCCGCGGCGGTAGCCTGCCCGGATGCAGCCCGGAGCACCGCGTCCCCAGCGCGACGGTTTTCGACGTCGACGTGCAGCCGATCGACGTCGAGAGCCTGGCCGCCGACGGGCCGTTCCTGCTCTCGTTCTACCTGTACGACTGGACCGGCACCTGACGGAGCCAGCTGCGGCTCCTGCGGGACAGGAGCGAGGAGTTCGAGGAGGCGGGGGTGCGGATCTTCGGCGTGTCGCGCGACAGCCCCTACTCGCACCGCCGGTACGCCGAGCAGCAGTGGCTGACCTTCCCGCTGCTGTCGGACTGGTCGGGCGAGGCGGTGCGCGCGTTCGGCGTCGCCCAGACGCTCGACGGCCTCGACGACACTCCGGTGCGCAGCTGCTTCCTGGTCGACGGCGACGGCATCATCCGGGACGCGTGGCGCTACGGCGACGACGACGTGCCGGACGTCGACGAGCTCCTGAACGCGGCCCACGGCCTCGGCGGCTGACACGGCGCTCACCGCTCTGAGGTAGCGGCACGCGCCGCCGCGCTCCCCGGATCAGGGGAGAAGTCGGCGGCGCGCGAAAGGGCGCACGAGCGGAGGCCGATCACCGGGGGTGCCACGCAGCGCCCGGCACCCTCTGCCCGCGCCGTGCGCGCACCGCCCATGCCCCAGATCACCCACCCGCCACCGACCAGCAGCCAGCCGCCGCGCAGCGCGGTTGATCGCGGCCGCCGCCGTCGCCGCGGCCGCGGTCGCCGGCATCGCCCACCTGACGGGGTCGCCGGCGAGCGACATCACCATGCTCGGCTGCACTGCGTCGCCGCGGTCGGCTTCTTCCGCGCCGGCTGCTCGTCCGAGCTGCGCAGGAGCCTGGCGCTGCTCGGCTGGAGCGCGACCGCCTGGGCGGCCGGAGTCGGCCTGTGGCTCGGCGTCGACTCGCTGTCCCGCACACGTCGGGCCTGAACCCCGTGTCGGGGTCGCTCATGCTCGCAGGGTCGGGCCTCGCCCTGGCCGGAGTCCTCGCGCTGCCCGGAGCGCCCTCGTCGACCGGGAGCCGGCTGCGGCTCGCCCTCGACTGCCTGCTCGTGGCCGATCTCGGCCCTGTTCGTCGCCTGGCGGCCGTTCGTCGAGCCGGCGATGGCGACCTCGCACCGCAGCCTGACAACGGATGCTCGCGACGCTGTCGCTGCCGGTTGCCGACACGGTCATCCTCGCGGCCGTCGGCGCGGTGCTCTGGCGCTCGACCGGGAGCCGGACGCTCGTCGCGCTCCTGGCTGCGAGCGCCGCGCTGCGCACGGCCACCGACGTGCGCTTCGCGGTCTACGCCTTCGGCGGGTTCGCCGGCCACGGCGACGCCCTGATCGACGTGGGCTGGGCAGTCTCCTACGCCCTGCTCGCGCTGGCGGCGGTCGCGAGCGGCCTCCCGGCCGTGCGGGACGCACGGCCGGACACGGCGGCGTCCACCCGACCGGCGCCTGCAGCTCCTGCTCTACCTCCCGATCGGCGCGGCCCTGGTCACCGCCACCCGGATCGGGCTCGTCGATCGGCGCATGCACGGCCCGCAGCTCACGGTGCTGCTCCTGATCGCCGCGCTCCTCGTCGCGCCGGCAGTGGGTGACGCTCGGCGAGAACCGCAGCCTGCTGCAGCGGGTCGCCTTCCAGGCCGAGCACGACGATCTGACGGGCCTCCTGAACCGCGCCGGCCTGCTCCGGCGCCTGTCGGAGGCCGTCGCCGCGGGCGCAGCGGTGCGTGTGCACCTGATCGACATCGATCGGTTCAAGGACGTGAACGACACCCTCGGCCACCCGGTCGGCGACGCGCCTCCTGACGGCGATCGGCAACCGCCTGCAGTCGACGGCGCGCGGGCTGCAGGTGGCGCGCCTCGGCGGCGACGAGTTCGCCGTGATCGACGGCCGCCACGACGGCCTCGGCCTCGCCGAGCGGCTGCTCGCAGCGATCGGGCAGCCGTACTCGGCCGCAGGGCGAGCGATCCATCTCGACGCGAGCCTCGGCATCGCCGAGCTCGACGCCGCACCGCGGCGGCACGAGCCGGCCGACCCCGACCGGGTCGCCGTCGACCTGCTCCGCGACGCCGACTCCGCGATGTACGCGGCCAAGACGGCGGGCGGCGGCGTCCGCCTGTTCGAGGACGAGCTGCGCCGGGAGATGCTCGACCGCGTCGCGCTCGGACGACGAGCTGCGCGACGCGCTCGCCCGCGGCGACGAGCTCCAGCTCGCCTACCAGCCCGATCGTCGACCTGCCGACCGGCAGCCGTGCAGCACGTCGAGGCGCTGGCGCGCTGGAACCACCCGCACGCGCGGCCTCGTGCCGCCGGGCGTCTTCATCCCGGTCGCCGAGGCCTCGGGCCTGATGCCGCTCCTCGGCGGTGGGTGCTGCGCACCGCCTGCGCCCAGGCGGCGCGTGGCAGCCGGGACGGCTTCGACGTCGGTCGTCGGCGTGAACGTCTCGGCGCAGCAGCTCGACGACGGCGAGCATCGTCACGCGACGTCTCAGGAGACGCTGCGGCAGGACGCGGGCTCGCGCCGCGGCCAGCTCATCCTGGAGCTGACCGAGTCGGTCTTCGTGGACGACTCGGAGGCCGCTGGCAGCCGCTCGAGGCGCTGCGGGCGATGGGCGTGCCGGATCGCGATCGACGACTTCGGCACCGGCTACTCGGCGCTCGCCTACCTGCGGCGGCTGCCGGTGGACATCCTCAAGCTCGACCGCCGCTTCATCACCGAGCTGGACGAGGCCGACGTCGCCGTCCTGACCGCGATCCTCGACGATGGCGCACGCGCTCGGCCTGCACACGGTCGCCGAGGGCATCGAGACGCCGGAGCAGCTGGGCGCAGCTGCGCCGGCTCGGATGCGAGTTCGGACAGGGCTACCACCTCGCCCGGCCGATGGACGCCGCGGCCGTGACCGACCACCTGCGCGGCCCGCTGCCGCGACGCTGCGTGAGCGCCGGCCGCGGCCGCAACGCTGAGCGAACTCTCAGGTTCGTCTGCCCGACCCCTCAACTCCCCGGCCGAAGATGACTGCCCATACACCGCAGCACGCACCGAACGCAACCCAAGGAGCACACCCATGACCGTCACCCGTCTCGCCATCGCCGGAGCACTCGTCCTCAACATCCCGACCGTCTTCGCCGCGTCCGCGCTCCCGGCCGGCGCCGTCGTGATCAGCGCGCTCGTGCTGGCCGCGATCGGCGCGGCGCTCGGCGCCGTGACCGGCTGGGCGATCGCCGCGCCGCCGGCCGCGCAGCGACCGCTGTCGAGAGCGCCCCGGCGTACGCCGAGCGCCTCGCCGCGTAGCCCGGACGAGCACGCCCGCCCCACCGTAGCCCGGCATCCGCACCGCCCGCGGGTGCCGGGCTACGCCAGGCCGGCGAACGTCTGCACGAGCAGGAAGACGTTCAGGCACACGATCACGGTCGCGACCACGAACGCGGCGACGGTCGTGATGCGGCGGTTCGTCGAGCGTGCCCATCAGCTTGCGGTTGCGGCAGAAGAGCACGAGCGGGATGAGCGCGAACGGGATCCCGAACGAGAGCGCGACCTGCGAGAGCACGAGCGCCTTCGACGGGTTCAGGCCGATCGCGAGCACGATCATCGCCGGCGTCATCGTGATCGCGCGGCGCACGAAGAGCGGGATCGAGCGGTGGATGAAGCCCTGCATCACGACCTGACCGGCGAGCGTGCCGACCGACGACGACGAGAGTCCCGACGGCGAGCAGCGCGATGCCGAACATCGTGTCGGCGTGCGGCCCGACGACCTGCCCGAGCATGTGCGACGCGCGCTGGATGCTCTCGACGTTCGTGAAGCCGTTCGCGTGGAAGACGGCCGCGGCCGTGATCAGCATGGCCATGTTGACGACGCCCGCGATCGTCATCGCGATGATCACGTCGACGAGCTCGAAGCGGAAGATGCGCCGGCGCACGTCGGCGGTCGCGCCGACGACGCGCCGCTGCGTCAGCGCCGAGTGCAGGTAGATCACGTGCGGCATGACGGTCGCGCCGAGGATGCCGGCGGCGAGCAGCACGCTCTCGGAGCCGTTCGAGGCGCGGCATCAGCAGGCCCGTCGCGATCTCGTGCGGCGAGGCGCCGGCGTTCACGACCTCGAACGCGAAGCCGGCCACGATCAGCCCGACGAGCCCGACGATCACGGCCTCGAGATGGCGGAAGCCGCCGCGCGTCTGCAGCGCCAGGATGCCGAACGCGACGACGCCCGTGATGCAGCCCGGCCCAGACGAGCGGCATGCCGAAGAGCAGGTTGAGGCCGAGCGCGGCGCCGATGAACTCGGCCAGGTCGGTGGCCATCGCGATCAGCCTCGGCCTGCAGCCACAGGCCGATCGTGACGGGCCGCGGGAACTGCGCCCGGCACACCTCGGGCAGGTTCATGCCGGTCGCGATGCCGAGCTTCGCGCTCATCGTCTGGATCAGCATCGCCATCAGGTTCGCCGCCAGGATGACCCACAGGAGCATGTAGCCGAACCGGGCGCCGCCGGCGATGTTGGTGGCGAAGTTGCCCGGATCGACGTAGGCGACGGCGGCGATGAACGCCGGGCCGAGGAACGGCCAGGCCGCGCGCAGGCCGCGCCGCTCGCCCTGGAGCGAGCGCTCGGCCGCCTCGAGGACGCGCCGCTCGCCGGGCAGCGCGGCCGCCGGCGGCGTGATCCGCGGGGCGGCGAACTCAGCCGGCGGCGGCATGCTCCACCCCCACCTCGATCTGGGCTGCGAGCGAGCGCCCGATGGCGTGGCGCGTCCCGCGCACCTCGACCGTGACCGGCCCGTCGAACGGCGCCCGGTCGACGACCTTGACCTCCTCGGCCGGCACGAGGCCGAGCGTGGCGAGGTAGCGCAGGAGCTCCGGATCGCCGTCCGGCACGCGCCGGACGACGGTCATGCTGCCGGCCTCGAGGTCGGACAGGCACACCATCTCGTCGCTCTGCAGCAGGAGCTCCGGCGACGGGATCGGGTCGCCGTGCGGGTCGCGGGTGGGGAAGCCGAGCGCGCGGTCGATGCGCGACTCGAGCTCGTCGGAGAGGTGGTGCTCGAGCCGCTCGGCCTCCTCGTGCACCTGGTCCCACGAGAGGCCGAGCGCCTCCATCAGGTAGAGCTCGAGCAGGCGGTGGTGGCGCACGACCTCGAGCGCCATCCGCTCGCCGGCCGGCGGTCAGGGTGGCGCCGTGGTAGCGCTCGTGGTCGACGAGGCCGAGCGTCGCGAGCTTCTTCAGCATCGCGGTCGCCGACGCAGGCGACACGCCGAGCGCGTCGGCGAGAGCGGTCGTCGACATGTCGCCCGTCCGCTCGAGCTTCCAGATCGCCTTTAGATAGTCCTGAGCCGATTCACTGACCACGCCAACTCGAAGTTTAGTCGCGTCTAACTCTGCTGGCAACCGGCAACCGCGCTCAGGCGGGGACGACCTCCCGCGCGTACCCGGCCAGGCGCGCGGCGGCGGCCGCGTCAGACCCGATCGCGAGCACGTGCAGGCCGCGCACCTCGGGGATCTGCACCAGGCGCTCGACGACCTCGCGGGCGACCGCCTCGCCGTCGCCGGCCTCGGCGCGCTCGGCGACCCCGGCTGCCACCTGCGCCCCGAACCGGCCCACCATCTCGACCGATCGCGCCGACGCGGGCACGACGACGCTCGGCAGGAGCGCCGCGTCCCCGAGCGCGTCGCCGGCCCGCAGGCCCGCCGACCCACTCCTCGAACCGGTCGGGGTCGAGCACGACCTGCGTCTGCACGAACGCCGCCCCCGCGGCCACCTTGGCGGCGAGCGACTCCGGCGGCGTGAAGCCGGGCGACGCGGCCGCGCCGACGATCAGCCGCGGCGGCGGGCCCTCGACCGCGGCCCCGTCGGGCAGGACTCCGGCGGCGAGGTCGGTGAGCAGGCGCACGAGGCCCGGCGGCGTCGAGGTCGCCCACCGCCACGCCGGGCACGCCCTCCGGGCAGCGGGTCGCCGCCGAGCGGCAGCACGGCGCCGACGCCGATCGCGGCCGCGGCGAGCGCATCGGCCGCGAGCGCGATCCGGTTGCGGTCGCGGCACGTCATCTGCAGGATCGGCTCCGCTCCGGCCGCGATCGCGATCGCCGCGGCCCCCAGGGCGGACATGCGCGGGCGGGCGCGGGGCAGGTCGGTGATGTTCAGACCGTCGGCGAACGCGAGCTCGGCCACCGATCGCCGCACCGCGTCGGCCTCCGCGCCGCGCGGCGGCACGAGCTCGGACGTGATCACGAACGCGCGCGCCTGCAGGCGCGCCGCGAACCCGGCCGTCGCCGTCACGCCGCGAGCACCCGGGCCGGCAGCCCGTCTCGCGGGCGCAGGGTGAAGCGGGCGTCGATGTGGGGCGTGGCGGGGCCGGGCTCGACCCGCCACCTGCGCCCGATCGCCGCGAGCACCAGCGTCCCCTCGAGCATCGCGAACCGCTCGCCGATGCACATCCGCGCTCCGGCGGCGAACGGGAAGTAGGCGCCCGCCTGCGGCGGCGGGCCCTCGAGCCAGCGCTCGGGCGCGAACCGCAGCGGGTCGGCGAAGTACGCGGCGCGGCGCTGCACCACCCACTGGCTCGTCACGATCGTGCCTCGCTCGGGCACGCGATAGGGCCCGAGCTCGTAGGGCCGCGTCGCGATGCGCGCGAGCGCCCACACGGGCGGGTAGAGGCGCAGCGACTCGCGGAAGACGGCCTGGGTGTACGGCAGGCGGTCGAAGTCGGCCGTCTCGAGCGGCCGCGTGCCGAGCACCTCGTCGAGCTCGGCCAGCAAGCGCCGCGCGCGCCGGCGGGTTGCGCGCGAGCAGGTACCACGCCCACGTGAGCGCCTGGGCGGTCGTCTCGTGGCCGGCCAGCATCAGCGTGATCGCCTCGTCGCGGATCTCGGCGTCGGCAAGCGTGCGCGCGCCGTCGCCGTCGCGCAGCCCGAGCAGCACGCCCGACGAGGTCGGCCGAGCCCTCGGCGAGCCGCCTCGTGCTCGGCCACCAGGCGCTCGAGGAACCGGTCGATGTCGCGCTTGGCCGCGTTGAACTGCCGCGTGGCCGGGAGCGGCAGCCGCCACAGGAGCTCGGCGCCGGGCAGGAGGAAGCGGTGGAACACGCGCATGCCCGCGTCGAGCACGGCCGCGATCTCGGGCGCCTCCGACTCGACGTCGGCGTCGAAGATCGTCCTGCCGACGACGCGCAGCGCCACGCGCGTCATCTCGCGGTTGATGTCGACGGCGGCCCCGTCGGCCCAGCCGGCGCAGACGTGCTCGGCGGCATCGATCATGACGTCGCCGTAGCGGTCGATGTGCTCGCGGCGGAAGACCGGCTGGATCAGCCGCCGGCGGCGCAGGTGGTCGGCGCCCTCGCTCGTCAGCAGGCCGTCGCCGAGCAGGCGCCGGGCGGCCTGGAGCGCGCGGCCCTTGACGAAGATCGGCGTTGTCGTCGACGAGGACGCGGCGCACGAGCTCGGCGTCGCTCACGAAGAAGAAGCTGTGGCCGCCGGGGAAGCGCACGTACGCGACGCCGCCGTGGTCGGCGGCGAACCGGTCCATCGTGGCCAGCGGATCGCGCAGGTAGCGGGCGAAGTTCGCCCAGGCCGACCCGCG
Source organism: uncultured Actinomycetes bacterium (assembly GCA_963707585.1). Taxonomy (GTDB): domain Bacteria; phylum Actinomycetota; class Thermoleophilia; order Gaiellales; family JAICJC01; genus JAICJC01. The sequence continues at coordinate 105,636 of CAVPQP010000002.1, forward strand.
CGGGCCGGGCGGGAGGGCGGCGGAGTCCGCCGAGGCCCTGGGCACGTCGCGAGCCTCGCCGGAGATCATGCGCGCAGTCTAGAAGGGCGCGCTCCTACCGCGTGTACAGATCGATCGCGCCCGTCGTCGCATGGTCGTTGGCATCGCCGACCGGCAGCGCCACGACGCCCGCTGCGACGATCGGCGACGACCAGTGGCCGGGGTCGGCGGGCAGCGACGCCAGCCGGCGTCCGCTCGCCGGGTCGTAGACGTTGAGGGCGCCGCCGGGGTCGTAGACGTAGAGCAGGCCGCCGGCCATGACCGGGCTCGTGCCGGCGCTCGGGTTCGACCACACCGGCACGCAGGCGCGTCGCCGTCCCGGTCCCGCGCACCCGGTAGGCCGCCGTGCCGGCGCCGTCGGCCACGAAGAGCCGCTCGCCGGCCGCGGTGCGGGCGACGGCGATCGCCGTGAAGAGCGGCGCGCCGCCGGGCGTCGGCAGCTCCTGCAGCTCGCCGCCGAGCCCGCCGGGCGGCCGGGTCGCGAGGGCGACGAGCCGCAGCACGCCGTCCTTGCCGCCCTGAGCGACGACGAGTCCGCTGCCGCCGAGGAGCGCGGGCGCGGAGGAGCCGAGGTCGAGGTCGGTCGCGTTCAGGCGCGCCTGGTCGGCCGGCGTGTAGCTGTGCAGCACGCCGCCCGGGGCCCGGGGCGAGCGCGAGCACGGAGTCGCCCCACGACGTGCGGCCGTCGAACGTCGGCGTTGCCGGTCGCGACCAGGATGTCGCCCGTCGCCGGATCGACGACCGCACCGGCCCGGCCCCAGATGGCCGAGTCCGACTGCGGACACGACGCCGGCTCGAGCAGCCGCCTCGTGCCGGAGCAGAGGCTGTTGAAGACCGCCTCGATGCGGCCCGTCGCGCGGCTGATCGAGACGACGTGGCCCTGATAGGGCGGGGCGTCGCCGATGTAGCCGCCGGTCGTGACGAGCACGCTGCCCCGCCACACGTTGAGCGCGGATGCGATCTTCTCGCGGGAGGGCAGGAGGGTGACCCGGGCGGGCCAGCCGCCCGCCGTCACCTCGCGCCCGTCGGCCACCGCGAGCTTGTGGATCAGGCCGTCGGGCGAGGCGGCGTACACGAACCGCCGGCCGGGGTCGGCGGCGGGCGTCGCCGTCGTGATCTGGGCGCTCCCGGCGAGGCTCGCGTACGGCCGCGGGCGTGAACGTCCACAGCACGCGGCCCGAGCGTGAGAGCGCGATCGTCCTGCCGTAGGTCGTCGTCATGAAGAAGGCGTCCCGGCGGCGGCCGCCGATCGTGACGCCGTGCAGGAAGATCGGCGAGGAGTCGACCGTCCCCGGAAGCTCGACCACGTGGCGGCGGAGCCTCGCCACCGTCGCGGCCGTCACGCCGGTCGGGTTCCGGCCGGCGTTCGACCGCGCCGCGTCGTACCCGAAGAGCGGCCAGTCGGCCGAAGCCGGGTCGCCCGGAGCCGGGGGTGCGGGCGCGCTCGTGGCGGGCGCGCTGGTCGCCGGGGGCGAGGTCGAGGCCGGCGTCGACGCGGGAGCCGGGCCGCCGCCGGTGTCCGTCGCCGCGTGGACGGCGACCGCGGCGACGACGACCGCCGCGGCGAGCGCTGCTGCGAGACGGCGCACGCTCGTAGCGTAGGACGCACGAGGCGGGCCACCCCCAGGCCCGGGGCAGCCCGCCTCGCGTCAGAGCAGCAGCACCCCTAGTCGCTGCCCAGAGTGACGGTGATCGTGCTCGTGTGGCCGTTGCGGACGACGGTCAGCTGGATCTGGTCGCCCGGCTTGTGCTGGGTGATCTGGGCGATCAGCTGGTCGGCGCTCGTCACGCTCGTGCCGTCGATCTTCGTGACGACGTCGCCGCCGGTCGAGAACGGCGTGCCGTCGATCGTCTTGGTGCCGGTGGCACCGGTCAGGCCGGCGTGGTCGCCGGGGGCGCCCTTGGTGACCGAGACGATCTCGACGCCGGCGCTCATCCCGGTCGCCTTGGCGACCTGCGGGCTGACGGTGACGAGCTCGACGCCCACGTACGGGATGCGACTTGGCGTCCTGGATCAGGGTGCGGGCCGTCGTCGGCGACCATGTTGCTCGGGATCGAGAAGCCGATGCCGATGTTGCCGCCGGCGTTGCCGCTGGGCGAGCCGCCGCCCTGCGATCCGGACTCGATCTGGCTGTTCACGCCGATGACCTGGCCCTGCGAGTTCAGGAGCGGGCCGCCGCTGTTGCCGCTGTTGATGGCGGCGTCGGTCTGGATCACGCCGGTGATCTTGTGGCCGTTCGGCGAGATGATGGTGCGGCCGAGCGCGCTCACGATGCCGACGGTCGCGGTGTTGCGCAGGCCGTAGGGATCGCCGATCGCGACCACGGAGTCGCCGACGTGGATCGCGGAGGAGTCGGCGAAGGCGAGCGGATGCAGCTCGCTCGCGGGCGCGCTGATGCGGATGACCGCCACGTCCTTGGAGGCGTCGCGGCCGATCACGCGGCCGCCGTAGACCTTGCCGTCGTGCAGACGCACGCGCACCGAGTCACCGGGGCTCGCGACGACGTGGTAGTTCGTGACGATGTCGCCCTTCGCGTCGACCACGAAGCCGGTGCCCTGGTCGCTCTCGGTGCCGCCGCCGAAGAAGCTGCTGTTGCTCGACGGGGTGGTCGCGAGCACCTCGACGACCCCGGGGACGGTCTTGCGGTAGATCGCGCCGACGGACAGCCCGCCCGACGGCGAGGTGGATGCGGCGGGGGCGGCGTTGACCGTCACCGCAGGCCGGCGGATGACGGTGGTGGAGTTCGAGCCGGAGTCGCTCTCGTGCACGGCGACCGCCGCCACCCCAGCGCCCACCCCGGCGGAGGCGAGCAGTGCGGCAACTGCGATGACGGTTCTCATCTGAAACGGACCTTTCTGGAGAGGCGAGCGCATGAACCCTAGATGCCCGCGCATGAGTGATCAGTACGGGCATGATGCCCGAGCAGTTTGAACCCAACGCGAATTCCGGGTGAGAATTCCCTGAGAACCCGGCGCCCACAGCGGGCTCCCATGATCCTCACAGCCGCCGCACAGGCAGGCGGCGTACGGTGGGCGAAACGAACGCAGGAAGGCTGGTGACGCGGCGATGTCGGCAGGTGCGGGTGCAGGCCGGGCAGGCGAGGGGGCCGAGGAGGCCCGGGTGCTCGTGGTCGACGACGAGGAGAGCATCACCCAGCTCGTCTCGACCGTCCTGCGGTACGAGGGATTCGCGGTCGAGACCGCCGCCGACGGCCGCGCCGCCGTCAAGGCCGCAAGATCTTCCGGCCCGACCTGGTCATCCTCGACGTCATGCTCCCCGACCTCGACGGGTTCGAGGTCTACCGGCGCCTCGAGGGCGCCTCGGCCCGCCTGCCGGTGCTCTTCCTGACGGCCCGCGACAGCACCGAGGACCGCGTCCACGGCCTCACGCTCGGCGCGGACGACTACATGGGCAAGCCGTTCAGCCTCGAGGAGCTGGTCGCCCGGGTGCGGGCGGTGCTGCGGCGCACGCGTGGCGGCGGCGAGGAGGGGCCGGTGGTGCGCTACGCGGACCTCGAGCTCGACGAGGACGCCCGCGAGGTGCGGCGCGGCGGGCGCATCGTCGAGCTCACCCCCACCGAGTACAACCTGCTCCATTACCTGCTCGTGAACGCGGGCCGCGTGCTGTCCAAGGCGCAGATCCTCGACCACGTGTGGCGCTACGACTTCGGCGGCGACTCGAGCGTCGTCGAGACGTACATCAGCTACCTGCGCAAGAAGATCGACCGCAACGGCGACGTCGCCCTGATCCAGACGGTGCGCGGGTTCGGCTACGCCATCCGCACGCCGCGGGAGTAGGGCCGCGCCCCTCCGGAGGGGCATGAAGCATCCCCTGTTCGGGTGGTGCGCCCTCCCCGTTTCTGGCCGAACACCCGGGCCATGGATGGTTCCAACGTCACGGATGACGGCATGTGGGACACGCGGCGCCTCGAGGCGCTGATCTCGAACGTCCCCGGCGCGATCTACCGCTGCTCGCCCGAGAGCGACTGGGCGATGCAGTTCCTGAGCGACGAGATCGAGGCGATCTCGGGCCATCCCGCCGCCGAGTTCATCGGCTCGACGCGTGCGCACGTTCGCGAGCGTGATCCATCCCGACGACCGCGAGCTGGTCGAGGCCTGCGTCGGCGCGGCCCTCGAGCGGCGCGACGCCTTCGAGCTCGAGTACCGGCTCGTGCACGCCGACGGGTCGGTGCGCTGGGTGTACGAGCGCGGCCGCGGGATCTTCGACGCGGCCGGCGACGTGCAGTTCCTCGACGGCGCCATCTTCGACATCACCGCCCGCAAGCACGCCGAGGAGCGGCTGTCGCACCTCGCCTACCACGACGCGCTCACCGACCTGCCCAACCGGACGCTGTTCCAGGAGCACCTCGAGACCGCCATCGCCACCGCCGATCGCACCGGGATCCCGGCGGCGGTGCTCTACACCGACCTCGACGACTTCAAGCTCATCAACGACAACTTCGGCCACGGCGTCGGCGATCTGCTGCTCGTCGAGGTGGCACGCCGCCTGCGGCGCGTGACCCGCTCGAGCGACATCGTCGCCCGGCAGGGCGGGGACGAGTTCCTGATCCTCGTCACCGGCGGCCGCGACGCGCACGCCTCGCCGCGCCGAGACCCGGGACGCCATGCGCACCGCCGCCGCGCGGATCGGCGCGAAGCTGCGCGAGGCGCTGATGGAGCCGTTCCTGCTCGGCGACGTCGAGCTGTACGTCACGGCGAGCGTGGGAGCGAGCATCTATCCCGACGACGCCGGATCGGCCGAGACGCTGCTGAAGCACGCCGACGTCGCTCTCTACGCCGCCAAGGACGCCGGCCGCGACGGCTTCCAGCTCTACCGCCCCACCGACCGCGACCCCAGCCGCGAGCTCAGCCTCGCCGGCCGCCTGCGGCACGCCGCCGGGCGCGACGAGCTCGAGCTGCACTACCAGCCGCTGGTCAGCCTGGTCGACCGCCGCGTCGTCGGCGCCGAGGCGCTGATCCGCTGGAACGATCCCGAGCGCGGGCTGCTCACGCCCGCCGAGTTCCTGCCGATCGCGGAGCGCACCGGGCTGATCCGCCCGATCACCGACTGGGTGGTCGACGAGGCCTGCCGGCAGAGCCGCGAGTGGCGCAACGGCGGCCACGACCTGTTCGTCTCGGTCAACCTGCCGCCCGCGTTCTGGCAGCCGACGGCGATGCGCCAGGTGATGTCGACGATCGACGCGTTCGGCCTGAACGCCGACCGGATGATGATGGAGATCACCGAGCAGGCGGCGATGGCGCCGGTCGCCGACCTCGAGCCGGTCCTGCCGAGCTGCACGCGCGCGGCCTGCGCCTCGCGATCGACGACTTCGGCACCGGGCACTCCTCCCTCGGCCGCCTGAGCCAGCTGCAGGTGAACACGCTCAAGATCGACCGCAGCTTCATCGCCGACGTGCCGTCCGACCACGGCGCGTCGATCCTGGTCAAGAGCATGATCCGGCTCGCCCACGACCTCGGCCTGCAGTGCCTCGCCGAGGGCATCGAGACCGAGGAGCAGCTCGCATTCCTGATCCGCCGCGGCTGCCCGCTCGGGCAGGGCTTCCTGTTCGGCCGGCCGGTGCCCGCCGCCGGGTTCGCCGAGCACCTCGACCGGCCGGCGCGACCAGGCCGCCTAGAGTCACCGATCGATAGCCGGTCGCGCATCGGGGAGTTCGCGTATCCCGGGTGCGGAGTTCTTCGTACCCCGTATGCGCCCGCACCCCGATGCCGCCCTCCCCGCGCGGACTGATGATGCATGTGCGGCCGTGCGCTTCGCGGTCAGTGATGCACCAGAGGGAGGTTCGCGATGGCAACCATCGAACGCCCCGTCGTCTACGCAACGCCGGGCAGCCCCGACAGCCCCGTCGAGGTGAAGCCCCGCTACGACAACTTCATCGGCGGCGCTGGGTCGCGCCGGTGAAGGGCGAGTACTCGAAGAACCTGACGCCGGCGACCGGGCGAGCCGTTCACCGAGGTGCCGCGCTCGACGCGCCGAGGACATCGAGCTCGCGCTCGACGCGGCCCACGCGGCCAAGGACGCCGTGGGGCGAGGCCTCGGCGACCGAGCGCTCGCGCGTGCTGAACCGCGATCGCCGACGCGATCGAGGAGAACCTCGAGATGCTCGCGATCGCCGAGAGCTGGGACAACGGCAAGCCGGTGCGCGAGACGCTCGCCGCCGACATCCCGCTCGCGGCCGACCACTTCCGCTACTTCGCCTCGGTCATCCGCGGCGAGGAGGGCACGATCTCGGAGATCGACAAGGACACGGTCGCGTACCACTTCCACGAGCCGCTCGGCGTCGTCGGGCAGATCATCCCGTTCAACTTCCCGCTGCTGATGGCGGCGTGGAAGATCGCGCCGGCGCTGGCCGCCGGCAACTGCACCGTGCTCAAGCCGGCGAGCCCGACGCCGTGGTCGATCCTCAAGCTGGCCGAGCTCGATCGCCGACATCGCTGCCGCCGGGCGTGCTCAACATCGTCAACGGGCCGGGCGCCGAGATCGGCAAGGCGCTCGCGACGAGCAAGCGGATCGCCAAGATCGCCTTCACGGGCGAGACGGTCGACCGGGCGGCTGATCATGCAGTACGCCGCCCAGAACATCATCCCGTCGACGACGGAGCTCGGCGGCAAGTCGCCGAACATCTTCTTCGCCGACGTGATGGCGCACGACGACGCGTTCCTCGACAAGGCCGTCGAGGGGCTCGTGCTCTACGCCTTCAACAAGGGCGAGGTCTGCACCTGCCCGTCGCGCGCGCTGATCGAGGAGTCGATCTACGACGCGTTCATGGAGCGGTGCCTCGAGCGGATCGCGGCGATCCGCCAGGGCCATCCGCTCGATCCCGACGACCCAGATCGGCGCGCAGGTCTCGACCGCGCAGCTCGAGAAGATCGAGAGCTACGTCGAGATCGGCCTCGACGAGGGCGCCGAGCTCCTGATCGGCGGCAAGCGCAACGTGCTCGACGGCGAGCTCGCCGGCGGCTACTACTTCGAGCCGACCGTCTTCAAGGGCACAACAAGATGCGCGATCTTCCAGGAGGAGATCTTCGGCCCGGTGCTCGCGGTGACGACGTTCAAGGACGAGGCCGAGGCGCTCGAGATCGCCAACGACACGATGTACGGCCTCGGCGCCGGCGTGTGGACGCGCGACACGAGCTGCGGCGTACCGGATGGGCCGCGCGATCCAGGCCGGCCGCGTGTGGACGAACTGCTACCACCTCTACCCGGCCCACGCCGCGTTCGGCGGCTACAAGATCTCCGGCGTCGGCCGCGAGAACCACAAGATGATGCTCGACCACTACACGCAGACGAAGTGCCTGCTGGTCAGCTACGACCCGAAGCCGATGGGGCTCTTCTAGGTGACGGCGGTGGACGCACACGGTGACGGCCACGCGATGACGCGCTCGCGGCCATCGCGGCCCTCACCGGGGCGCACGGAACGCTCGATGTTCTTCCAGTCGGGGGGCTGCTGTGACGGCAGCTCCCCGATCTGCCTGCCGACGGCGAGCTGCCGGCCGGCCCGGGCGACCTGCTGCTCGGCGAGGTCGGCGGCGCGCCGTTCTACATCGACGCCGACCAGTACGAGCGCTGGAACCGCCCGGCGTTCGTCGTCGACGTCTCACCGAGCCCGCCGGAGGGCTTCTCGCTCGGATACGCCGACACGCACTTCGTGACGCATTCACCCGTCATGCGCCCGAACGGGTGATACGAGGGGACTGTCCCCGCCCGGGGCAGTCCCCCGCCTCGCGCCCCTGCTCAGTACGTCCCGAACTGCTTCCAGAGCTGCTCGGCGGCGTCCAGGCGGCGCCCGGTCGAGCGGCGCTTGCGAAGCGCGATCTCGGCGGCGAGCGCCTCGAGCACGACGGTGCCGCCGGCGGCGGACTCGAAGCCGCCCGTCCCGGCCGGGCGGCAGACGAGCACGTGCGTCGCGAGCGCTGCGGCGGGCGACATGACGTCGTCGGTGATGACGACCGAGGGCGCGCCGGCCTCGTGGAAGTAGCGCACGACGTCGGCCGTCACCTTGGCGTAGCGCTTGAACGTGAAGGCGACGAGGCGGTCGCGCGGCTCGAGGTCGATGAGGTGGTCGGCGATGCCGGGCTCGCCGGCCGCGATCGGCCACACGTTCGCGAGCAGCGGGTTCAGCAGGTAGTAGGCGTACTCGGCCAGCGCGACCGACTTGCGGTAGCCGAAGATGCCGAGCTTGCCGTTGCCCTTGCACAGCAGGCGCACGGCGGCGCGGAACTCGGCCTGGTCGATGCTCGCCAGGGTCGCCTCGAGATCGGCGCGGGCGCGGTCGACCCAGCGCTCGAGCACGCCCGCGGCCGCCGCCGGCTCGCCGCGGCCCTGCCGCAGCCGCGCGACCGCCTCCAGCCGCAGCGCCTCGTGCAGCTCGGAGAAGCCCGCGAACCCGACCCTGGTCGCGAACCGCACCACGGCCGCCTTGCTCACGCCCGCCTTCGCCGCCAGCGACTCGGCGGTCTCGAACGGCGCCTCGACGTCGTCGTCGATCAGCTGGCGGGCGATGCGGCGGTCGTTCGGGGACAGCTCGCCGAGGCGACTGCGGATCATCCCCGCGACGGCCGATCCGTTCACGGCGGGCATCATACGAACCGGCGAGGCGGTCACGCGGCCGGAGCCGCCGCCGGCCGGGCGAGGTGCGCGTGGACGGCGGCGGCCGCCGCGCGGCCGCTCGGCGATCGCGGTGACGATCAGATCGGCGCCGCGGACGCAGTCGCCGGCCGCGAACACGCCCCCGACGCCCGTGCGGCCGCCCGCATCGGCCGCGACGGTGCCGCTCGCGACGCCCACGCCGAGCTGGCCGTAGACCGGATCGTCCTCGACGCCGGCAAAGCCGATCGCCACGAGCACGAGGTCGGCCGCGAACGCGGCCTCGGCTCCGGTGTCGAGGCCCTGCGGCGCGGGCCGATCCGTCGTCGCCGGGATAGGCGACGCGGCGGCGTGCACGGCCGTACGGCGCCGTCCGCGCCGGCGAGCGCCGTCGGCTCGAGCTCCCACTCGCGGCTGCCCCCCTCGTGGTGGGCGGGATACGTGCGCAGGAGGCACGGCCACTGCGGCCACGTGGCGAGCGGCGTGCGCCGTGCGGGCGGGGTCGGCCCGTGGGCGATCTCGGTCACCGACAGCGCGCCCTCGCGCAGGGCGCAGCCGAGGCAGTCGGCGCTGGTGTCGCCGCCGCCCAGGACGACGACGTGCTTGCCCGCCGCCGTGATCGCGGCGGCCGGCGGACGGCCGGCGACGCTGCGGTTGCGCCCGGCGAGGTAGGTCATTGCCGGTTCGACGCCGTGCAGATCCGCCCCCGGCAGCAGGAGCGGGCGCTGCCTCTGCGCGCCGGTGGCGAGCAGCACGGCGTCGAACCGGGCGGCCAGGTCGTCCGCGCCGAGGGACGGGCCGACCGACGACCCCACCTCGATCGCGCACGCCCTCGGCCAGCAGCTGGTCGACACGGCGGTCGATCAGCCACTTCTCGAGCTTGAAGTCGGGGATCCCGAACCGCAGCAGCCCGCCCGGCTCCTCGTCGCGCTCGAACACGGTGACGGCGTGTCCGGCGCGGGCCAGCTGCTGCGCGGCGGCGAGGCCGGCCGGCCCGCTGCCGACGATCGCGACCGACCGCCCGGTCGCCGCCGCGGCGGGGCGCGGCCGCACCCAGCCCTCGGCGAACGCGCGGTCGACGATCGCCATCTCGATCTGCTTGATGGTCACCGGGTCGTCGTTCAGGGCCAGCACGCACGCCTCCTCGCACGGGGCCGGGCACAGCTTGCCGGTGAACTCGGGGAAGTTGTTCGTCTCGTGCAGCCGCTCGCGGCGCCTCGAAGCGCCCGGTGCGGACGAGCTCTGACCAGTCAGGGACGAGGTTTCCGAGCGGGCAGCCGGTGTGGCAGAACGGCACGCCGCAGCCCATGCACCGCGTCGCCTGCTCGCGCACCAGGCCCGGCCGCGGCCGGCAGCGCCGGGTCGCGGTGGTCGCCGAGCCGCTCGCGGACGGGCCGGTAGGGCGCCACCCGGCGGGCGAACGTGACGAAGCCGCGCGGGGTCAGCCACCGACCGGCTCCAGCACGCGGTCGGCCGCGGCCGCGCGGGCGGCGAGCAGGCGGCGCAGGTCGTCCGGCATCACCTTGCACGAAGTCCGCGAGCGACTCCGGCCACGCGGCCAGCACCCGCTCGGCGACCGCGCTCCCCGTGGCGGCGAGGTGGCGCTCGAGCAGGTCGCGGACGAGCGGCTCGTCGGCGCCGGCCGGCGCCTCGAGCGAGACGGATCCCGGGTTGCAGCGGGCGGGCAGCGCGCCGTCCGGGTCGAGGACGAACGCCGTGCCGCCCGACATGCCGGCGGCGAAGTTGCGCCCCGTCTCGCCGAGCACGCACACGACCCCGCCGGTCATGTACTCGCAGCCGTGGTCGCCGACGCCCTCGACGACGGCCGTCGCGCCCGAGTTGCGCACGCAGAAGCGCTCGCCGGCGCGGCCGCGCAGGAACGCCTCGCCCGAGGTCGCGCCGTAGAGCACGGTGTTGCCGGCGATCACGCTCCGCTCGGCGACGAAGCCGGCCCCGGCAGGCGGCCGCACGATCAGGCGCCCGCCGGAGAGCCCCTTGCCGGCGTAGTCGTTGCACGCGCCCTCGAGGTCGATCGTGAGGCCGCGGGGAGCAAACGCCGCCAGGCTCTGGCCGGCGTAGCCGTGCAGGCGCAGGACGATCGCGTCGTCGGGGAGCCCTGCGGCTCCGGCCCGGCGCGCGATCGCGCCCGCGAGGATCGCGCCGACGCTGCGGTCGGTGTTGCGGACGGGGGCAGCGAGCACCACCGCCCCGGCGCCCGCGAGCGCCGCGGCGGCGCGCGGCATGAGCGCCGTGTCGAGCGCCGCGTGCGAGGCCGTGGTCGGCCGGCCGGTGCGTGCCGGGCGCGGGCACGCGTGCCTCGGCTCCGGGGCCGGTGAGCGCGCCGAGGTCGAGGCCGGCCAGCCACGGCCGCGGGTCGTCGCGGCGCCGCAGCAGGTCGCTGCGGCCGACGACGTCGGAGAGGCGGGCGATGCCGAGCGCCGCCATCAGCTCGCGCAGGTGCTCGGCGACGAACAGGAAGTAGCGCACGACGTGCTCGGGCGTGCCCGTGAAGCGCCGCCGCAGCTCGGGGTCCTGCGTGGCGATCCCGACCGGGCACGTGTTCAGGTGGCAGACGCGCATCATCACGCAGCCGGCGGCCACGAGCGGCGCGGTCGAGAACCCGAACTCCTCGGCCCCCAGCAGGGCGGCGATGAGCACGTCGCGGCCGGTGCGCAGGCCGCCGTCGACCTGCAGCGACACGCGGTCGCGCAGGCCGTTTGCGACCAGCACCTGGTGCGCCTCGGCCAGGCCGAGCTCCCACGGCAGCCCGGCGTGCTTGAGCGAGGCAAGCGGCGCGGCGCCCGTGCCGCCGTCGTGGCCGGCGATGACGATGTGCTCGGCCTTCGCCTTGGCCACGCCGGCAGCGATCGTGCCGACGCCCGCCTCGGCCACGAGCTTGACCGAGATCGTCGCGTCGCGGGTTCACGCACTTGAGGTCGTGGATGAGCTGGGCCAGGTCCTCGATCGAGTAGATGTCGTGGTGCGGCGGCGGCGAGATCAGCCCGACGCCCGGGCGTCGAGTGGCGCAGGCGCGCGATCGTCTCGGTGATCTTCTCGCCCGGGAGCTGGCCGCCCTCGCCGGGCTTGGCGCCCTGGGCGATCTTGATCTGGAGCTGGTCGGCGTCGACCAGGTAGGCGGCCGTCACGCCGAACCGCCCCGACGCGACCTGCTTGATCGCCGACCGGCGCAGATCGCCGTTTGCGTCGGGGATCGAGCGGGCGGGATCCTCGCCGCCCTCGCCCGTGTTCGAGCGGCCGCCGAGCCGGTTCATCGCGATCGCGAGCGTCTCGTGCACCTCGGGCGAGATCGACCCGAGGCTCATCGCGCCGGTCGCGAACCGGCGCACGATCGCCGCCGACGGCTCGACCTCGGCGAGCGCGATCGGCGCGCCGAGGGCGGCCGGCTCGAGCAGCCCGCGCAGCGTCGCGAGCCGGGCCGCGCGCTCGTCGACGGCGCGCGCGTAGTCGAGGAACGTCGCGTGGCTGTCGTCGCGCACGGCCCGCTGCAGGCGCACGATCGGCTCCGGCTCCCACACGTGCCGCTCCCCGCCGAGGCGGTGCCGGTACTCGCCGCCGACCTCGAGGGCGGCACGCGGGGCCGGTGAAGGCCGCGGCATGCCGCGCCGCGGACGCGGCGTGCACCTCGGCGAGGCCGATGCCGCCCACGCGCGAGACCGTGCCCGGGAAGTAGCGCTCGACGAGCGCCGCGCCCAGCCCGACGGCCTCGAAGATCTGCGCGCCGCGGTAGCTCTGGACGGTCGAGATGCCCATCTTCGAGCACACCTTGAGCAGGCCGGCGCTGATCCCGTCCAGATAGCGGCGGCGCTCGGCGGCGGGCAGCGCCTCGAGCACGAGGTACGGGCAGACGGCCGCGGCGCCGTAGCCGAGCAGGAGCGCGAAGTGCATCGTCTCGCGCGGCTCGCCCGACTCGACGACCAGGCCGCACATCGTCCGGGCGCCCTCGCGGACGAGGTGCGAGTGGACGGCGGCGACCGCGAGCAGCGGCGGCACGGCGGCCATGCGGGCGTCCACGCCGCGGTCGGACAGGACGACGATCGACGCCCCGTCCCACACGGCGCGCGACGCCGCCCGGCAGGCCTCGTCGATCGCCCGCTCCATCCCGGCGGCGCCGTCGGCGACCGGGTAGAGCGTCGGCAGCGTGACCGACTCGAACCCCTCGCGGCCGATGTCGGTCAGCCGGGCGAGCTCGGCCAGGCCGAGCACGGGGCGCGGCACGACGACCCGGCGGCAGTGCTCGGGGCGCTCGTCGAGCAGGTTCCCGATCGCCCCGATCGAGGTGCGCAGGCTCATCACGAGCGCCTCGCGCTGGGGGTCGATCGCCGGGTTCGTCACCTGGGCGAACTGCTGGCGGAAGAAGCTCGGCAGCAGCCGCGGCCGCTCCGAGAGCACCGCGAGCGCCGCGTCGTCGCCCATCGAGCCGACCGGCTCGGCCCCGTCGCGGGCCAGGGGCCGCACGATCAGCTCGAGCTCCTCGTCGGTGTAGCCGAACGCGGTCAGGAGCGCATCGCGGGCGGCTCGGTCACCGGCCCGGGATCGTCCCCGGCGGTACCGTCGAGCGAGAGTCGATGCTCCTCGAGCCAGGCGCCGTACGGCCGCCGGCGGCGCCAGGTCGCGCTTGAGCTCGGCGTCGCCGACGACCCGCCGCAGGGCGGTGTCGAGCACGAGCAGCTCGCCCGGGCCGACCCGGCCGTGCTCGACGACGTCGGCGGCGTCGATGTCCACGCACGCCGACCTCGGAGGCGATCACGACCAGGCCGTCGCCGCTGCGCACGAAGCGGGCCGGGCGCAGTCCGTTGCGGTCGAGCATCGCGACGACGCGGACGCCGTCGCTCGCGACGATCGCGGCCGGCCCGTCCCACGGCTCGGCCACGCAGCGCGAGTACTCGTAGAACGCGCGCACGGCGTCGTCGGGCACCGCGCCCGGGTCGGTCCAGGCGGGCGGGACGAGCATCGTCAGCGCGTGCGCGAGCGAGCGGCCGCCGAGCACCAGCAGCTCGACCGCGGCGTCGAGCTTGGCCGAGTCCGACCAGCGCTCGTCGACGATCGGGTAGAGCTTCTGCAGGTCGTCGCCGAGGAGCTCGCGAGCGCAGCTGCGGCTCGCGCGCGGCGAGCCAGTTGGCGTTGCCGCGCACCGTGTTGATCTCGCCGTTGTGGGCGAGGAAGTTGAACGGGTGGGCCAGGTCCCAGGTGCCGAACGTGTTGGTCGAGAAGCGGCTGTGCACGAGCGCGAGCGCGCTCTCGAAGCGCGGGTCGCACAGATCCTCGAAGTACGCGGCCAGCTGGGGCGCGCGCAGGAGGCCCTTGTAGACGAGCCGCTGCGAGGAGAGGCTGACGATCGTGAACTGCGCCTCGGGCACGCCGGCCGCCGCCGCGGCGCGCTCGACGCGGCGGCGGATCACGTACAGCTTGCGCTCGAAGGCCGCCTGGTCGCCGGAGCGCCGCTCGACGAAGAGCTGCCGCACGACGGGCTCCGACGCGCGCGCCAGCCGCCCGATGCTGAGCGGGTGCACGGGCGGGTCGCGCCAGCCCAGCGCCCGCTGGCCCTCCTCGGCGCAGATGCGCACGAGCAGCTCCTCGCACCGCATCCGCAGGCCGGGGTCGCGGGGCAGGAAGACGAGCCCCGCGGCGTATGCGCCCGGGCGGCGGCAGGTCGTGCCCGAGCGCCTCGCCGGAACGCTGCGGCGAGGAACCGGTGGGGCAGCTGGGTCATGATGCCGGCGCCGTCGCCCGTGTCGGGATCGGAGCCGGTGGCGCCGCGGTGGTCGAGGTTCTCGAGCGCCCGCAGGCCCTGCTCGACGAGCTCGTGGCTGGGCCGGCCGTCGAGGCGGACGAGCGCCGCCAGGCCGCAGGCGTCGTGCTCGAACCTGGGGTCGTACAGACCGGTGCGCGGCGGCGGCGCCATGGCCCGAGCGTAGCAGATTGTGAACCAATCTGATCGATTTGTAGAACTTGATGAACCAAATGGTTCACCGATGGGGAAGGCGGCCGCACGCGAGATGGTGGTAGCGTCCGCGACGTGACAGGTTCTCGCATGTGGCTCGTGCCCGCGCTCATCGGGGCGACGGCGGTCGTGTGCCTGATCGCCGGGATCGTGACGTGGGAGATGACGTCCTCCGGAGCGCACTGCCCGCCCCACGTCGCCTGCGTGGTCAAGCCGCACCGCCACCATCCGCTGCGGGCGGAGCTCCTGTGGGCCGTCTCGGCCCTGCTCGCGATCATCGCCGCCGAGGTGGCGCTGTGGCAGCGCCGGCAGGGGGCGTATCGCCGCGGCGACTTCGGCGCCACCCAGTACCGTGACCGGTGAGGCGGTCGCAGCGGCGTAATGGGTATGTGAGCAATCAGACGCAACCGGCTGACCGGGCCGGGAAACGTGGCATCATGCGGTGCGAGGACGGCATCGGAGGTCCGTAGGTGCGATTGTGGGGTCGCGTGTGGCTGGGACTCTCCGCGGCGGCGATGGCCGCGGCGGTGTCCGGCTCGGCTGGATCGGCGCTCGGCGCGGGCGAGCCGCCCGTGCGCGCGTCCGCGCAGGCGATCGCGGTGCTCGAGCCGGGAGCCGCACCGCAGGGAACCGGCCTCGTGATGGCGTTCGGCCGCTCCGCCGCGCAGGGCGCCTACCGCGACGCGGACGCGATCCGCGCCGGCTGGGCCAAGGCGACCGCGGCCAAGCACCAGGGGGCGAGCCCGAGCGCCGAATCGAACACGCTCCTGCTGCACGTGCGCCTGCTCGGCGGCGCCGTGCGCGTGCGCAAGCTGTGGACGTCCGCCTCGCTCGCGGCCGGTGCGGACGGCACGGTGCACGACCTCACCGGCGGCGACATCCACGGGCTCGTCGTGCTCGGACGCCACGTGCATCCGGCGGCGGGAACGACGCTTCCGCTGGGTGACTGGGGCACGCTGGCGGTGCTCGCAACGGCGCCGACCACGCTGAACGGCGTCGTCAGCGCCGAGACGATCACCGGCCTGCGGCTGACCCTCCTGCACGACCACGCCGGCCTCGCCGCGGGCACGGTCGTCACGCTCGGCACTGCGAAGGCCGCCGTATCGATCCCACCGGCGCCCACCGGCGGCGGCAGCGGCGGCGGATCCGGGACGGGCGGCGGCGGCACGGGCGGCGGCACGCCGAGCCCGCCACCCCCGCCGAAGGTGCACCATCCGGCCAAGCATCACCACCACAGCGCGCAGCCGGCCAGACCCCACCCCCGCCGTCACGCCGTGCCTCCGCCCGCCGTCCACCTCACCCAGGCATCGCACGCGCTGATCGACGCGGCCGCCGGCGGCCGCGCGCGGGTGATCGCGGCGGCGCTCGCGCAGGTCGGATGGCCGTACATCTGGGGCGGCGACAGCCGCTCGGAGGGCGGCTTCGACTGCTCCGGCCTCGTCGACTACGCCTACGCGCACGCCGGGATGCCGCTGCCCGGGCGGCCGACGGCCGCGGTGCTCTTCCGCATGTCGATGCCCGTGGGGCCAAGGCACCTGCAGCCCGGCGACCTGGCGTTCCTGTACACGCGCCGGCGCGCCCCGTACCACGTCGCCCTCTACGTCGGCGACGGCCTGATGGTCGTGGCCCCGCACACCGGCGCCAAGGTGCAGATCGAGCCGCTCTCGTCGGTGCCGTGGGACGGGTACGGGCGCCTGCTCCAGGGCGGGCGCGGCAACGGCCTGGCCCGCAGCGTCGCGGCCGCCGCCCGCCGGTTCGCGCATCCCGGGAGCAGCCGCCTGGCCGCCGCCCGCCGGGCCGACGCGCTGGCCGCGCGCCGCGTGCAGAGCGCCGGGGAGCGCTTCATCGAGCTTCTGATGGCGGCGCGCGCGCCTGTGCCGACCACGACGAAGCCGGCAGTCACCCCGCAGCTCGTGTCGCTTGCGAGCGTCCGCGGCCCCGACGCGAGTCCCGGCGTCAGCGTCGCCGGGGCGGCGCTGCTCGTGCTGCTCGCCGCCGCCGGCATCGTCCGCGTGCCCGCGCTCGGCCGCTTCGGCCGGGACTGATCTACGGCCAGTTCGACCTGAGCTCGACCGTGGCGGCCGCGTGCGTCAGCTTCACCGTCGTGATCACGTAGGTGCCGGCGACGGTGTGTGCGCGGGCGCCGGTGCAGATCGTCGAGCCCGCCGCGCCCTGGCAGTTGACCCCGGTGCCGGTGTCGACGATGACGTGCGCCTGCTTCCAGGTCGTCTTGCGCAGCTGTACCCGGAAACGGCCGTGCGGGTTCGTGATGTCCGAGTAGCGCAGCGAGACGTGGACGGTCCCGCTCGCACCGACGACGATCGTGAAGGAGTGGCGGGTGTTCCCCGCCGGAAGCGTGAAGGTGTGATCGAACGAGCCCGCGAAGGCGACCGCCGGGACCGCGAGCCCGGCCAGGACGACGAGCAGGAGGGTCGCGCGCCGCATGCCGCCGCCGATCCTACGCCACCGCCGCGGGCGCTGCCGGGTTGATTCCGATTGGAGAACAAATCGTTCGACAATCCGATCATTTGCGATCGACATGGAACGTGATAGCATCGTGAACCTCGCGAACCATTGGAGGCGGCAATCGAAATGCGAGCACCATCCTCGACAACCGCGGAGGCCGCCGCCGGGGACCCGGCGTCGCTCGACCTCCTCGACACCTACCTCGAGCAGATCGCCCGCTACCCGCTGCTCACGAAGCACGAGGAGCAGGTGCTCGCACGCCGCATCGAGCGCGGCGACGAGGCCGCCAGGCAGCGGATGGTCGAGTCGAACCTGCGTCTGGTCGTGTCGATCGCCAAGCGCTACCGCGGGCAGGGCGTCGCGTTCCTCGACCTGATCCAGGACGCGACGCTCGGGCTGATCCGCGCCGTCGAGAAGTTCGACTGGCGGCGCGACCTCAAGTTCTCGACGTACGCGACCTGGTGGATCCAGCAGGCGGCGCAGCGCTCGGTCGCAAACGGCGCCCGCACGATCCGGCTGCCCGTGCACCTGGGCGAACGCATCCGCGCGGTCGACCGTGCCGGACGTGAGCTCGAGGCGCGGCTCGGACGCGAACCGACCGTCGCCGAGCTCGCCGCCCGCACCCGGCTCACGACCGATCAGATCGGCGAGGCGATGCGGTGGCGGCCGCAGGCGATCTCGATCAGCACCGCGCTCGGCGGAGGCGAGACGGAGCTCGCAGAGACGCTCGCCGACGGCGACCCCGACCCGGCCGACCAGGTGGCCGACGCCGTCCACGCGAACCGCGTGCGCGAGGCCCTCGCGCTGCTCCCACCCGGGACGCGCGGCGTGATCGAGCTCCGCTACGGCCTCTCCGGCTCCGATCCCGTCTCGGTCGAGGCGGCCGCGCGCATCCTCGGCGTCAACCGCTCCCGCGTGCGCCGGCTCGAGGCCCAGGCGATGCAGATCCTGGGCGGACTGCCCGAGCTTGCCGCGCTCGGCGCCGCCGCCTGACGAGAGGGGCGGCGGCCGTCAGTCCGGCGGCGGCTGCATGACGACGCGCGTCAGCATGTCCTTGAGGAGCTTGCGCTCGGCCGCGGTGAGCGGTGCGAGCGCGGTGTTCTCGACCGAGACGAGCACCGGCTCGATCTGCTCGGACATCTCCGAGCCGGCGGCGGTCAGATGCAGCTCGTAGACGCGGCGGTCGCCGACCCGGCGGCGGCGCTCGACCAGGCCGCGCTCCTCGAGGACGTCGATCAGGTCGACCACCGTCCCGGGGTCGATCTCGAGCCGCGCGCCCACGGCCTGCTGGGAGACGGCGCCCTCGGTGCGCAGGAGCTGGAGGATCGCGTAGTGGCGCGGGCGCAGGCCGCACTGCTGCATGCCCTGCTCGATGCGCTGCTTGACCATCGCGGCGACCCGGATCAGGAGCACGCCGACGTGGCGCTGGAGCGGGTGGGGCAGCTCGGCGAGACGATCGGCGGCCGGACTCGGATCGGCGCTGGCCTCGACGTCGGTCACGATCCGCCTCCGGCGCCGCTCCGGCGGGCGAGCGCGGCCCGCCGGGCGAGGGCGAGACACGCGATGCCGAGCGGCACCTCGAGCGCGATCGCCGCGCCGAGCGGACGTGCGAGCCCTGCGGCGGGCGATGCGGTGGTGATGTCGAACCAGGCGTCGACGAAGAGCAGCGTCGCGGCCGCCGTGGCCACCGGCTCGACCCAGCCGGAGCCGCGCCAGAGGCAGCCCGCCAGCGTGACGAGCATCGCGACGAGGGCCACGTCGAGCCCGGCCCACGCCGCCGCCCAGTGGGTGACCCGGTGCGCAGCGGGGAGCTCGCTCACGAGCAGCACGACCCAGGGCACGAGCGCGAGCGCCGCGAAGCCGAACAGGGGCGCGACCCAGCGCGGCGGCGGCCATCCGCCCGCGGCTCCCGGTTCGTTTACGTGACCAATCATTGGATCTGGAGATTATGATACTCCCATCGGAGGGATGCGGACAGAGCGGCCGATGCCCGAGCGTTCCCAGGTCCCGACCGGACGCCGGCCGGCGCGGCTGCACGTGCCCCGGGACGCCCGCCGCCGGCCGGGGCAGACGGCGTTCGTCTTCGCCGGCGGGGCGGCGCTGGGGTCGATCCAGGTGGGGATGTTGCGCACCCTGCTGGGAGCCGGCATGCGGCCGGACGTGATCACGGGAGCATCGTCGGGCGCGCTCAACGGGGCGATGCTCGCGGCCGACCCCGACCGCGCGCTGCCGCGGCTCGAGTCGCTGTGGACAGGCGTGCGCCGTGCCGACATCCTGCCGCTGCGCCCGGCGACCGTCCTGCACGCCCTCGCGGGGCGGGCGACGTACGTCGCACCGAGCAGCGGGATCCGCCGCGTGCTCGAGCGGCACCTGCCGATCGCCCGCATCGAGGATGCGGCCATCCCGCTGCACGTGGTCGCCGCCGACACCGCCACCCGGTCCAAGGTGGTGCTCTCGAGCGGCGACGCGGTCTCGGCGCTGATGGCGTCGACCGCCATCCCCGGCCTGTATCCGCCCGTCCGGATCGACGGACGCCTGCTCGTCGACGGCGGCCTGGCCGAGGACCCGCCCCTCGGCACGGCGGTGGAGCAGGGCGCGAGCACCGTCTACCTGCTGCCCGTCGGCTGGCCGCTCGGGCCCGCCCCGGAGCGCAACGCGCTCGTGCGGGCGATGGACGCCCTCGACTGGCTGGTCTGGAGCCTCGCTGCCGCCCACCTCGATCGGTGGGCGCCCGAGTGCGACCTCTACGTCCTGCCGTCGCCGCCGATCACGGCCCTGCATCCGCTCTCGACCCGCCGGGCCACGCGGCTCATGGCCGACGCCGAGCGGATGACCCGCGAGTGGCTGCCGACGGCGCGACCGTGGCCCGACGCGCGCCTCGCCGCCGCGGGCTCGGCGACGGGATCGTGATCGTGGTCGAGGATCCAACCGCGATCCTGGCCCGGTCGGTCGAGGACCTGATCCTGCTCGTCTACCAGCGCGGCGGCCAGTTCGACGGCGCCGGCACCGACGCCCTCACCTCGACCCAGCGGCTCGTGCTCGTGCTGCTCACCGACAACGAGCCGGTCCGCCTGGGCGCGCTCGCCCGGCTGGCCGAGACGACCGAGGCCACGGCCACGCGCACGGTGACCGGCCTCACCGGCCTGGGCCTGGCGCAGCGGGCCCGCGACCCGGCCGACGGCCGGGCGGTGCTCGTGCGGGCGACCCCGGCGGGCAGGGCGCTCGTGGAGGATCGGCGTCGCACCCTGCGGGCATCGCTCGAGCCCGGCATGCGCGAGCTGGGCGAGCGCGACGGCCGCCGGCTCGCCCAGCTGATGGCGCGGGTCGTGGGGGCCGTACGCGGGCTGCCCGATGGTCAGGTCTAGGAGGACTGCACCAGCAGGGGGCTGACCCCGCCTGGTGCTGCAGCGGCTGCCGGGCACGCGGCGGTGGCGATGACCTCGGCCAGCTGCTCGGGCCGGAACCGGTCGGCCGCCAGCACGAGGTGGAAGTTGGCCGGGTCGTCCAGGCGGCGGTCGTAGTAGTGGCGGACGAACGCGGCCCGGTTGCGATCGTCGGCCTCGACCATGCGCTCGGCGCGCTCGGCCGAGACGCAGTCGCACGCAGCCAGGCGGGCGGCCCGCCAGGCCGGCGGCGCCGCCAGGCGCACGTGGCAGGCGCCGGGGTGGTCGGAGAGGAGCGCAAAGCCGCCGCGGCCCATGATCACGCACGACTGCCTGGCCGCCTCGCGCAGCACCGACTCGACCGCCAGGTGCGCGCACTCGGCCTTGACCAGGTCGGCCCGGGCCGCCGGGACGCCCGCGGTCGCGAGCAGCGACACGGCGAGCGTCGCCCCCCAGGTGGGCACGAACCGCTCCATGTCGGCGGCCTCCGCCCGCCCGCTGCGAAGCGCGTCCATGACCGCGTCCACGATCTCAGAGTCGACGACCGGCACGCCCAGGCGCTCACCGACGAGCGCTCCCACACGCTCGCCGTCGATGCCAATCTGCCACGAGATGGTGATGATCATCACGGGCGGCTCCTCCCGGGCGAATCATAGCCAACTTGCTTACGGAACGAAATGACTTTCATGTCGGCAACGCGGTGAGCCCGACCATGCCGAGCGCGAAGACGATCACCACGAGGATCGAGTCGACGCCCAGGCGCAGCACGCACCGGTTCGGCCGCGCCACGACTCCGATCACGTAGATCACCGTGAGCACGATCCCGAGGGCGCCGAGCCAGCTGTTCTGGATGCCCGCGGTCGGCAGCACCGGCCGTCCGGCGATCAGGTCGGCCACGAGGAAGAGGCACACCTGGAACGCGTTGCCGCCGAAGATGTCGCCCGTGGCGAGCTGGTGGTCGCCGACCCTGACCGCGGCGATCCCCGACGAGATCTCGGGCAGCGCAGTCGCGAGGGCGAGGACCGTCGCCCCGAAGATGACACCGTTGATGCCCGCCCGGTCGGCGAGCAGGCCGCCGCCGCGCTCGAGCAGGACGCCGCCGATGAGCGTGACGACGCACCCGGCCGCGAACATGCCGGCGATGACCGGCGTCGGGCGGTGCGCGTGCGGCCTCGGGTGCTGCTCCGCGCGCACCGAGCGATCCGGCCGGCCGGGCTGCGCGCCGGGCATCACGACCTCCCAGCGCGGGTCGCGCTGGACGTGGTTGAGCACCCACAGGAGGAAGAGCCAGGTGGCGACGATCGCGATCGACGCCGGGCTCATCGGCCCGATCGCGTAGGTCGGCGGAAGCAGCGCGCCCAGCAGCACCTCGCCCACGACGAACACGACGGCCAGGCCCTCGATGACCGGGACGAGCGAGCCGACCAGGAACGTGAGCGGACGCTCGCCCGAGGCGGCGGCGTCGCACACGACGAGCACGAGCGTCTGGATGGCGATGCCCCCGATCAGGTTGCCGGCGGCGAGGCCGAGGTTGCCCTGGATCGCCGCCGAGACCGTGATCGCGATCTCGGGCAGGCTGCCGGCGATCGCGAGCAGGATCATCCCGCCCAGCGCGGCGCCCAGGCCGAGCCGGTTGTCGAGCTCGTCCGTCGTGCTCGAGAGGCTCATGCCGGCGATCCACGTCGCCCCGGACGCGAGCACGAAGACCACGACCACGATCGGAGTCGAGAGGCCGGCCACGCACGCAGAGCGTACGGGACGCATCGGAGTGTACGATCGCGCGATGACCGACCTCCTCGACATCGGCGGCGGCGTCCGCCTCGCCTACGACGACCGCGGCAGCGGCCGACCCGTCCTGCTCGTCCACGGCGTGTCGATGTCGCGCCGGTTCTTCGAGCGCAACCTCGATCCGCTGGCGGAGCGCTTCCGCGTGGTCAGCGTCGACCTGCGCGGCCACGGCGAGTCGCCGGCGCACGAGGGCGGGCACACGGTCGCCCAGTACGCGCGCGACCTGCACGAGCTGATCGCCCGGCTGGACATGCGCGGCGCGGTCGCCGTGGGCTGGTCGATGGGGACGATGGTCGTGTGGGATCTGATCCGCCAGTTCGGCCCGGGCGACCTGGCGGGCCACGTCAACGTGTCGCAGGGGCCGTCCGACCTCAAGCGCGAGGGATGGGCACTGGGGGCGTTCTCGGAGGCCGAGCTCTTCGGCCTGCTCGAGGCCGCCCAGGACGACTTCCACGGCGTGATGGCCGAGTTCGTGCCGTCGATGTTCGCCGACGACCGCCCCGCGGACGAGCTCGAGCTGCTCGTCGCCGAGACGCAGAAGCTCGGCGCAAACGCGGCCACCTGCATCCTGCTCGACCAGTCGCTGCGCGACTTCCGCGAGGTGGTCGGCTCCTACACGCTGCCGACGCTGTGCGCGTGGGGCCGGGACGAGAAGCTCGTGCCGGTGGCCGCCGGCGAGTGGCTCGCCGCGCACGCGCCCGCCGACATGCACATCTTCGAGCGCTCCGGCCACTGCCCGATGTGGGAGGAGCCCGACCGCTTCAACGCGGTCGTCGGCGACTGGATCGCCGCGATCTGACGGCGCTCCTCGCCGGCGCCGGGTTCGTGGCGGCGGCGGACGAGGCGGAGATGCTGCTCGCGCGCGCGGCGGGCGACGGCGCGCTCCTCGACGCGCTGGTGGCGCGGCGGCTGGCCGGCGAGCCGCTCGCCTGGATCACCGGAACGGCGACCTTCTGCGACCTCACGGTCGGCGTCGATGCCGGCGTCTACGTGCCGCGGCCGCACACCGAGCAGCTCGCGCTGCGCGCGGCCGAGCGGCTGCCGCCTGGCGGGGTTGCCGTCGACGTCTGCACCGGCTCGGGCGCGGTCGCGATGGTGCTCGCCGCACGCCGCCCGGGCGCGCGCGTCGTCGCGACCGACGTCGATGCCGGCGCCGTGGCATGCGCGACGCGAAACGGGGTCGAGGCGCTCCAGGGCGACCTCTTCGCCCCGCTCCCGGCGAACATCGCGGGCACGGTCGACGTCGTCACCGGGGTCGTGCCGTACGTGCCCACCGGCGAGCTCGGCCTGCTCCAGCGCGACACGTTCACGTTCGAGTCGGCGGTCGCCTACGACGGCGGCCCCGACGGCGGCGTGGTCCTGCGCCGCGTCATCGCCGAGAGCCCGCGTGTGCTGCGCCCCCGAGGTGCGCTCCTGCTCGAGCTCGGCGGCGACCAGGCCGGCCTGCTCGCGCCCGAGCTCGCGCGGCACGGCTACGCAGAGGTGCGCGTCCTCCGCGATGCCGACGGCGACATCCGCGGCATCGAGGCGACGCGTACCTAGACGGTGACGACGCTCGGATCGCCGGACGTGACGCCGGCCACGGCCACCACCGGCGCGCGGGCGAAGAACGCCTGGATGCGGAACCCGAACACGGCGGACATGCCGGCCTCGAGCCGCACGCCGGCATCCTCGTGGAGCATGCCGTAGTAATCGATCATCGCGGGCGGGGGCAGGTCGGCCTGGACCCGCAGCGCGGATGAGAGGTCGCCGTCGCGCGACACGAGCGCGTGCACGGGGTAGGGCGGGAAGACGGGATCGATGTAGAAGCCGCCGCCGTAGCAGTAGGCGCGACCGCCGTGGTGGTGGGAGATCTCGCTGACGTAGAGCGCCGCCGGCAGCTCGGGCTCGTCGCGCACCGCGTGGAGCGGCGTCGTCCCGGTCAGCCCGTGGCCGGGCTCGACCTGCGTCACGCCGGCGGCGGCCAGCATCGCGAGCACGCCGGCGGCGGTCGTTCCCGGCCCGTTGATGCGCACATCGTCGCGGCCGGCGCTGCGCAGCCGCTCGGCTGCGCGCTCCAGGGTGCCCAGGTTCGGCGTCGGGGAGACGGCGCGCCGATCGTGGTCATAGAGCAGCGCCGGGAACGTCGTGATCCCGCCGAAGCGGGCCCCGTCGAGGCCGTCGAGCGCCTCGGCCACGCGCAGCACGTCGCCGGCGGGAAAGCCCCCCTCGTGTCCGGTGTAGAACGTGTCGCCCTCGGCCACGATCCGCGCCAGCAGCGCCTGCTCGCGGCCGGCGTCGCGAGCGGCGGCGGCGGCCTCGGCCGCCTTGTGCTCGTCGAACACGGTCCAGTTGGCGGGCGCCGCGGCGGCGGCCTCGGCCGCGTCGCCTCGCGGCACCTGCACGAGGTGGCCGACGTGGCCCAGGCGCATCCCGCCTTCGGGCAGGGCGCGCACGCATCCCATGTCGACCGCCACCCCGGCCTCGATGCCGCCCCGGCGCACGGCGGCGATGAACGCCGGATGGCGGCCGACCTGCTTCGTCATCGCGAACGCCTCGACCCCGAGCCGGGCGGCCTCCCGCGCGATCAGCCCGGCGTTGTGCTCGACCGCGTCCAGGTCGAGCACGAATGCCGCCGCCGGGATCGCGCCCTGCTGCTGCAGCCGGATCGCGGCCGAGACGAACGCCGGGTTGCGCCGTGCGAGCGCGTCCAGGAACACTCAGATGCGCGGTTCGCGATCGCCGTGACGCATCAGACGACCTCCTCGGCGACGTCCCCGGCGAAGCCGCGGGTGGCGGCCTCGAGCGCGCCGCTCTTGACCCGCACCATCACGAACGTGACGACGACGCCTGCCACCACCCAGACCACCGCCGCGATGCCGCCCCAGTTGAACGGGTAGGCGAGCACGTAGCTGAAGAGCTTGTTCAGGTCGAAGTACTGCGCGTAGAGCGGGAACGCGAACACGACGATCCCGAGGATGGGGACGACGACGTGCAGGAGCACGTTTCGATGCTGGCGCCCCTCTCGGGAGAAGAACCCGATACAGGATCCGCAGGAGATCATGTAGACGATGATCGCGAGCACCGTGAAGGTCGTGCCGACGACGCCGAACGCGACGCCCGCACCGAACTTGTTCGCCGCCAGGACGGACACGATCATCGACGCGACGACCGTGAAGATCACCGCGATGTGCGGCGTGCGATGCACCGGATGGGTGCGTCCGAACACCTTCGGCAGCGAGCCCGACCGCCCCATCGCGAAGAGCACCCGGCTGCAGTTGTTCACGGCCGCCGTGGCCGATCCGACGTTCGAGTTGATCAGGGCGAAGAAGACGAGCACCCAGCCGTTGTGCCAGGAGTTCTTGGCGAGCTGCACCCAGTCGTTGCCGCCGGTCTCCGTATGGAACTTGACGATGTTCATGTCGGCGCCGACGTTCCAGGCGTAGGTGTTGAACAGGTAGAAGAGCCCGATCGCGATGCACGCCCAGACGACGCCGCGGGGCACGTTCCGGCTCGGGTTGCGCGACTCCTCGCCGAGCGCGGTGGCCGCCTCGAAGCCGATGAAGGCGGTGATCACGAACACCGAGGCCTGGAAGATCCCGCGGTTGCCGCCGGCCGCGTTGGCGGGGTGGAACGGCGCCGTGGAGTTGGGATGCGTGGCGAGCAGCGTCAGCGAGAGCGCCATGAACACCGTGATCTCGATCGCGCCCAGGAGGATCCCCGCCTTCGCCGAGAGGCGCACGTCGAAGTACGTCAGGCAGAAGACCACGAGCGCCGTCAGGCCGCCCCAGAACCACCATCCGGGCGAGCCTGTCCACCAGCCCTGCGTCTTCATGGTGGTGTCGATGAACCAGCCGTTCAGGATGAACAGGAACGGCGGCAGGAAGATCGAGAAGCCGACGTAGAGCCAGCCCACGAAGAAGCCCACGGCGGGCGAGATCCCGCGCGCCGCGAAGACGTACAGGCCGCCGGCCGAGGGGATGAACTTGCCCATCTGGCCGATCGCGATCGCGCAGAACGTGCAGGCGACGAGCGCGACGAGCGCCGACAGCGGCAGCGCCGTCCCGGCGAGGCCGACGCCGATCCCGATGGAGAAGGCCGTCGCGGCCGCCGGGGCCATGTACGTGATCGACTGGAAGACGACGTCGATCAGCCCGATCGAGTTGTGCCGCAGTCCTGGATCTGCCTGTGCAGCCATTTCCCCTCCGCTCCCGGAACGCCCGCGTCGAAGCGCGCGGTGTGGCGACCGTATCGCCCTGTCGACCCGGGGTCAACCACGCTAGAGTGGCGCGCGGGGAGGTCCTCGATGCAGAGCACGGCCGCAAGCGTGATCGAGCCCGGGGCACTGGAGAGCCTGGTGGAGGTGCTCCGCAGCCGCGGCTTCCGCGTGCTCGGGCCGACGGTCCGCGACGGCGCGATCGTCTACGACGAGCTCGAGCTCGGCGGCCGAGCTGCCGATCGGCTGGACCGACGTGCAGGAGCCGGCCGCTACCGCCTCGAGCGCCGCGACGACGACGCGCGCTTCGGCTACGCCGTCGGCCCGCACTCGTGGAAGCAGTTCCTGTTCCCGCCGCGGCTGCGGCTCTGGCGGCGCAGCCGCGACGCGAGACGGGCTTCGACGTCGACGCGAGGAGCCGCCGCCGGATCGCCCCGCTCGCCTTCATCGGCGTGCGCTCCTGCGAGCTGCACGCGATCGCGATCCAGGACCGCGTGTTCCTCGGCGGGCCGCTACGCCGACGACGACTACGCCGCGCGGCGCGAGGACGCGTTCGTCGTCGCCGTGAACTGCGTCGAGCCGGCGGCACCTGCTTCTGCGTCTCGATGGGCACCGGGCCGACGGCGCGAGCGCGGCTACGACCTCGCGCTGACCGAGGTGCTCGACGGGCGAGCACCGCTTCGTCGTCGAGGCGGGCAGCGAGCGCGGCGCCGAGCGTGCTCGCCGAGCTGCCGCGCCGGCGACGCGACGGCCGCCGACCTGGACGCCGCCGGCCGCGGCGGTCGCCCGCGCGGCGGCGCAGATGGGCCGCACGCGTCGACACCGACGACCTCCGCGACCTGCTCGCCGCAACCTCGAGCACCCGCGCTGGGACGAGGTCGCCGAGCGCTGCCTGACCTGCGGCAACTGCACGATGGTCTGCCCGACCTGCTTCTGCACGACGCGTCGAGGACATCACCGACCTCGACCGGCGCAGCACGCCGAGCGCGCGCGCGTCTGGGACTCGTGCTTCACGCGTCGACTACTCGCTACATCCACGGCGGCAGCGTCCGCTCGCTCGGCGCGCTCGCGCTACCGCCAGTGGATGACGCACAAGCTCGCCACCTGGCACGACCAGTTCGGCAGCTCCGGCTGCGTCGGCTGCGGGCGCTGCATCACCTGGTGCCCGGTCGGGCATCGACATCACCGAGGAGCTGCGCGGCGATCCGCGCCGAGCGAGGAGGCGCAGCGCATGCAGACGCATTGACGAGCTCGCTCGCGCGAGGCGCCGCTCTTCGCCGGCCTGCGGCCCGCGCCGAGCTCGACCTGATCGCCGGCTGCGGCCGCAACGTGCACTTCGCACGCCGGCGAGACGCTGCTTCCGCGAGGGCGACGCCGGCGGACACGCTTCTACCTCGATCCGCCACGGCACGGTCGCGCTCGAGACCTACGCGCCCGGCCGCGGCGCGCTCGCGATCGAGACGCTCGCACGCCGGCGACGTGCGTCGGCTGGTCGTGGCTGTTCCCGCCCTACCGCTGGCACTTCGACGCGCCGCGCGCTCGAGCTCGTGCGCGCCGTCGCGTTCGACGGCGCCTGCCTGCGCGGCAAGTGCGACGCCGACCCCGCGCTCGGCTACGACCTGATGACGCCGCTTCGCGCAGGTGCTCGGTCGAGCGCCTGCAGGGGACGCGGCTCCAGCTCCTCGACGTCTATGGCGACGTGCTCGCCGGCTGAGGCGCCCGCCGGCGGGCGGTCGATGGCGCCGCGGCCGTTCGCGGTCGTGCGCCGCCGCCGGCGAGGACACGGCCGACACCTGGACGCTCGAGCTCGAGCCCGTCGACGGCGAGCCGCTCGCCGTCGCGCCCGGCCAGTTCACGATGCTCTACGCCTTCGGCGTCGGCGAGGTGCCGATCTCGATCAGCGGCGACCCGACCGGCCGGCCGCTCGATCGCACACGGTCGCGCGGTCGGCGCGGTCACGACGCGCGATCTGCGCCGCGCAGCCCGGCGCGGTGCTCGGCGTGCGCGGCCCGTTCGGCAACACGCTGGCCGCGTCGAGCGAGGCGCGCGGGCGGCGACGTCGTCGTCGTCGCCGGCGGGATCGGCCTCGCGCCGCTGCGCCCGGCGCGTCCGCGCACCTGCTCGCGCGCCGCGCGCGAGTACGGCGCGGCTCGTGCTGCTCTACGGCGGCCGCACGCCGGCCGACCTGCTCTACCGGCGCGAGCTCGAGCGCTGGCGGCGCGACGGGCTCGACGGTCGAGGTCACCGTCGACCGCGCCGGCGCCGAGCTGGCACGGGCACGTCGGCGTCGTGCCGACGCTGATCGAGCCGGCGCCGAGTTCGACGCCGACGCGACGCGTCGCCATGGTCTGCGGGCCCGAGGTGATGATGCGCTTCACCGTCGCGGCGCTGCGCGAGCGCGGCGTCGCCGCCGAGCGCATCTACGTCTCGATGGAGCGCAACATGCAGTGCGGCATCGGCCTCTGCGGCCACTGCCAGCTCGGCCCGACGCTCGATCTGCCGCGACGGCCCGGTCTACCGCTACGACGAGGTCGCGCGCGTTGCTGCGCGGTGCGGGAGCTGTGAGCCGCGGCCCGCAAGCCCACGCTCGCCGTCTGGAAGTTCGCCTCCTGCGACGGCTGCCAGCTGACGCTGCTCGACTGCGAGGACGAGCTGCTCGCGCTCGCCGGCGCGGTCGAGATCGCCTACTTCCTCGAGGCCTCGCAGCGCGACCGTGCGAGGGCCCGTACGACCTCTCGCTGGTCGAGGGCTCGATCACGACCGCCGCACGACGCCGAGCGCATCCAGCGAGGTGCGCCGCAGCTCGCGCGCGCTCGTCACGATCGGCGCCTGCGCCACCGCGGGCGGGATCCAGGCGCTGCGCAACTTCGCCGACGTCGACGAGTTCACTCGCGATCGTCTACGCCTCGCCCGAGTACATCTCGACGCTCGCCACCTCGACGCCGATCTCCGCCCACGTCGCCGGTCGACTTCGAGCTGCACGGCTGCCCGATCGACAAGCACCAGCTGCTCGAGGTGATCACGCGCGCATCCTGCACGGGCGCCGCCCGCGCGATCGCCGACGCACAGCGTCTGCATCGAGTGCAAGCGGCGCGGCACCGTCTGCGTGATGGTCGCCCACGGCACGCCGTGCCTCGGCCCGGTGACGCACGCCGGCTGCGGCGCGCTCTGCCCGGCCTACGACCGCGGCTGCTACGGCTGCTTCGGCCCGATGGAGACGCCCGAACACCGGCGTCGCTCGACCCGCGGCTGCGCGAGCTCGGCACGAGACGACCGCGACGTCGAGCGCGTCTTCCGCACCTTCAACGCCGGCGCCGACGCCTTCGACGAGGCGCGCGGCGATGGCTGAGCGGCGCACGCGCACGATCACGACCGACTACCTCGCGCGCGTCGAGGGCGAGGGCGCGATGCACGTCCAGCTCGACGGCGGCCAGCGTCGCGCGACGTCGAGCTGCGCATCTTCGAGCCGCCGCGCTTCTTCGAGGCGTTCCTGCGCGGCCGCGGCGTTCACCGAGGCGCCCGACATCACCGCGCGCATCTGCGGCATCTGCCCGGTCGCCTACCAGATGAGCGCGGTGCACGCGATGGAGGAGCGCCTGCGGCGTCGAGGTCGACGGGCCGCTCCGCGACGCTGCGCCGGCTGCTCTACTGCGGCGAGTGGATCGAGAGCCACGCGCTGCACGTCTACATGCTCCACGCGCCCGACTTCCTCGGCTACGACGAGCGCGATCGAGATGGCCGCGCGACCACGCCGAGGTCGTCGAGCAGGCGCTCGCGCTGAAGAAGACCGGCAACGAGCTGATGACGCGTCGTCGGCGGCCGCGAGATCCACCCGATCAACGTGCGCGTCGGCGGCTTCTACCGCGCGCCGACGCCGGCGCGAGCTCGCGCGCGCTCGTCGAGCCGCTCGAGCGGGCGCGCGAGACCGCGCTCGAGACGGTGCGCTGGACCGCCGGCTTCGACTTCCCCGACTTCGAGCGCGACTACGAGCTCGTCGCGCCTGCGCGCAGCCGGGCGAGTACCCGATCGACCGCGGCCGGATCGTCTCGAGCGCGCGGCCTCGACATCGCCGCCGGCCGAGTACGACGAGCACTTCGTCGAGGAGCACGTCGCGCGCTCGAACGCGCTGCACTCGCGGCTGCGCGAGCGCGGCGCCTACCTGTCCGGGCCGCTCGCGCGCTACGCGCTCGACGTCCGACCGGCTCTCGCCGCTCGCGCGCGAGGCCGCCGCGCGACGCCGGGCTCGGCGCCGACCGTGCCGCAACCCGTTCCGCAGCATCGTCGTGCGCTGCGTCGAGCTCGTCTACGCCTGCGACGAGGCGCTGCGCGATGATCGCCGCCTACGAGCCGCCCGACGCGCCCGGCCGTCGAGGTCGAGCCGCGCGCCGGCATCGGCTACGGCGTGCACCGAGGCGCCGCGCGGCATGCTCTACCACCGCTACGAGATCGACGCCGACGGCACGATCCTCGACGCGAAGATCGTCCCGCCGACCTCGCAGAACCAGCGCGACGATCGAGGACGACCTGCGCGGCGTCGTCGAGCGCTCGCTCGACCTGCCCGACGACGAGCTGCGCTGCCGCTGCGAGCAGACGATCCGCAACTACGACCCGTGCATCTCGTGCGCGACGCACTTCCTCGACGCTCGAGGTCGACCGCGGCTGACGCGCGCTGCGCGTGATCGGCATCGGCAACCGCTGGCGCGGCGACGACGCCGCCGGCCTCGCTCGCCGCCGCGCGTTCCTGCGCACGCGCGTGCCGGACGGCGTCGAGGTCGTCTGCTGCAGCGCCGACCCCGAGGCGCTGATCGAGGCGTGGGAGGGCGCCGACCGCGTCTGGCTCGTCGACGCGGTCGTGTCCGGCGCGCCGCCCGGGACGGTCCATCGCTTCGACGTCGCGAGCCGAGGCGCTCCTGCCCGCGCCCACGCTGCCGCTCGACGCACGCGCTCGGCCTCGCCGACGCGATCGAGCTCGGCCGCGCGCTCGGCCGCCTGCCGCGCAGCGTCGTCGTCTACGGCATCGAGGCGGCGAGCTTCCCCATCGGCGGCGTGCCCTCGGCCGCCGTGCGCGCCGGCGCCCGCCAGGCGGCCGCGGCGATCATGGGCGAGGTCGAGGCGGAGACGGCGTCAGCGCCGCGCGGTGCCGACGATCATCGGCCGCTCGAACCTGGGCGCTTTGGGCACCACTCCGTGCCTGACCGATTCGACCTCGAACGCTGACGCCTGGATCGCCGCCAGCGTCTCACGGTTGGGATTGCAGCCGGCGAGGTGGTTGTAGAGCGGCCTGATCCGGTCCTGCCACTTCGCGACCTGCGGGTCGTCGGAGCGGACGTGCTCGAGGAAGAGCAGATGCCCGTTCGGCTTCACCACTCGCGCGATCTCCTGCAGCGCCAGCCGCTGGTCGGGGACGCTGCACAGCACCCACGTCACGACGGCGGTGTCGAAGGTCGCGTCCGGGAACGGCAGCCCCCCGGCGCCCGCATCGGTCAGCTCGGCGGCCGGCCGGACGACGCCGGCGCGGCGGCCGAGGCGACGGCGCATGTGCTCGTCGGGCTCGGCGAGCACGAGCCGCGTCACCGATTGCGGGTAGTGGTCGAGGTTGAGTCCCGTACCTGCCCCGATCTCGATCGTCGCTCCCTGGGCCTGCGCGAGGAGCTCGTGCCGCTCGTCGCGGATGCCGGCCGCCTCGGTGCCCTTGTTCATGCCGTCGTACAGCGCAGCGAACACGCGTCGTCTCATCGCCGTCTCACCTCCCCGAAGGGTCGTCTGGGACCGGACAGTGAAAGCCTACTGCCGGTATGCGGCCAGGAACCGGCCGATGCGGCCGATCGCCTCGGTCAGGTCGTCGACGTGCGGCAGCGTCACCAGGCGGAAGTGGTCGGGCTGCGGCCAGTTGAAGCCGGTGCCCTGCACGACCAGCAGGCGCTCGGCCCGGAGGAGGTCGAGCACGAAGCGCTCGTCGTCTGCGATCCGGTGCACGGCCGGATCGAGCCTCGGGAACATGTACATCGCCCCCATCGGCTTCACGCACGAGACGCCGGGGATCTCGCTCAGGAGCTCCCAGGCCCGGTTGCGCTGCTCGAGCAGGCGCCCGCCCGGCAGCACGAGGTCGGACACGGCGTCCGGCGTGCCGAGCGCCGGCTGGATCGCGTGCTGCCCGGGCACGTTCGCGCACAGGCGCATGTTGGCCAGGATGTCGAGCCCCTCGAGGTAGCCGCGGGCGTGCTCCGTCGGCCCCGAGACCACCATCCAGCCCGAGCGAAAGCCGGCCACGCGATAGGCCTTCGAGAGCCCGTTGAACGTCAGGGAGAGCACGTCGGGCGCGAGCGCCGCCGTGGCCGTGTGCTGCGCGCCGTCGTAGAGGATGCGGTCGTAGATCTCGTCCGAGAAGAGCACGAGCTCGTGCCGGCGGGCGAGGTCGACGAGGCCCTCGAGCAGGTCGCGCGGATACACCGCGCCCGTCGGGTTGTTCGGGTTGATCACGACGAGCGCCTTCGTCCGCGCGGTGATCCGCGCCGCGATGTCGTCCGAGGTCGGGCAGCCAGCCCGGCCCCCTCGTCGCAGCGGTAGTGCACCGCCCGGCCGCGGCACAGGCTCACCACGGCCGTCCACAGCGGATAGTCGGGCGCCGGGATCAGCACCTCGTCGTCGTTGTTCAGGAGCGCCTGGAGGGCGATCGCGATCAGCTCCGAGACGCCGTTACCGAGGTACACGTCGTCGACGCCGATCCCCGCGACGCCGAGCCGCTCGTGGTACTGCACGACCGCCCGGCGCGCGCTCGAGAGCCCGCGCGCGTCGCTGTAGCCCTGCGCCAGCGGCAGGTTCCGGATGACGTCCTCGAGCACGGCCTCGGGCGCCTCGAACCCGAACGGGGCCGGGTTGCCGATGTTGAGCCGCAGGATGCGGTGACCCTCCGCCTCCATGCGCATCGCCTCGGCGAGCACCGGCCCGCGCACGTCGTAGGCGACCCCGGCGAGCTTCTCGGACTGGTCGATCGGCATGCGCCGAGCCTAGCCGGCCTCCTGCGGCGGGTGCGGCTCGGGCGGCGCCGGCGGCAGCAGGATCCGGAAGGTGGCGCCGCCGCCCTCGGGGCTCTCGACCTCGACCCGGCCGCCGTGCGCCTCGGCGATCGCGGCGACGATCGAGAGCCCGAGGCCCGATCCGCCGGACGCCCGCGAGCGCGACGGGTCGGCGCGGAAGAAGCGCTCGAACAGGCGCCCCATCACCTCGGGGGGCACGCCGGGACCGGCGTCCGCGACCTCGACCATCGCCATCCCGTCCCGCATCTGCACGGTGACCGTGGCCGGCGTCCCCGCGGGCGTGTGCGCGCGGGTGTTCGCGAGCAGGTTGCCCACCGCCTGGCGGATGCGCAGCTCGTCGCCTACCACCTCGACTCCGGGCTCGATGTGCTGCTGCACCGGCCACGCGGGATGGAGCATGGCCTGGTCGGCGGCCATCTCGGCCACGATCGCGCTCAGCCGCACCGGCAGGCGTGCGAGCGGCCGGCCCTGGTCGAGCTTTGCCAGCAGCAGCAGGTCCTCGACCAGCACCCCCATGCGCTGCGCCTCGGACTCGATCCGGGACATGATCATCGCCAGGTCGCCCGGGCCCCGGCGCCGCCGCGGCGGAAGAGCTCGGCATAGCCGCGCACGGACGTGAGCGGCGTGCGCAGCTCGTGCCCGGCGTCGGCGACGAACCGGCGCAGCCGGCTCTCGGACGCGCGCCGCTCGTCGAATGCCGCCTCGATCTGGGCGAGCATCGC
>CAVPQP010000003.1:0-468587 GCA_963707585.1 uncultured Actinomycetes bacterium
TTCTTGCCGTCGAATGTGCCGGCTAGCTCAGTGCAGCGCTCCTCGGTGTCGGCTGCCTCCTTGTGCATCTGGCGAAGCGCCGACACCAAGTTCGTCTCCTGCTCCTTCTCTGCGAGCACCAAGACCTTGTCGGTGGCCGCCTGGGCAGCCATCGCCAACCCGGTCACCTCGCCGAGCTTTGATTCGAGATTCGTCAGATCCGCCATACATGCTCCGATCGGTAGGGTCGCCGCTGGTTGTTCCCCGCCCGGGAAGCGCGTAACCCGATCCTCGACGCTTCGCGTGAATGCGCGAGCCGTTTGTGGGCTACGTGAAAGGGGCGTCTGCAGCGTCGGGGCGGGTCGGCGGCAGATGCGCGTGGCGGTCGGCATGGCTTGGGTGATGTCGACGAGCTTTGGTTGGTTTGGCGAGAGTGGTGTCGGAGCAGTTCGAAGGCGGCGTGTTCGCTGATTGGTCGCGTCCATGGGATGCCTTTTGCGCGTTCGGTGACGGCGCGACGGGTACGCGTCTTACCGTTCGGTGGGGGCGCCGTTACGAGCGGGTCGGGCGAATGCATGTGTCGGGCGCGGACGGGGCCGGCGGACGCCGACGCGTTTCACCTCCGCGTCGGCCAGGGGGCGGAAGGTGCCCTCGTGGATCTCGCGGCACGGGGTGGTGGTGATCTCCCGAGCCGGTAGTAGGGAGGTTCTGGACGGCTCGCTGGGCCAGGAACTCCTCGAGCGCACCAAGCGGAATCCCGCCCGCCGGGCAATGTCGTGGCATGGTCGCCAAAGGGCGCGCCGGTGATGCACTGAGTGATGCACGACTCGCAACTACCGACCACGCCCCCCAACCGGCGCGCAGCGTAAGACAGCCGCACACGGCTAATCGCCGCCATGACCTAAGGATCAACCTGATCCTTAGTCTGGCGCCAGAATGCCCGCCGTTCGAAGTGAGGCGAGGTCACAACACATCATCATCACCACCTACGGCGGCGGCGTCGCGTCGGCATCCTCATCCAGCCGAGACCCAACGGTCGCATCGCGGCGCAACGCCGCCCAGCGGCACCGTCGGCTCGTGGGGGGTACGTCTAGAGGTCGCGGCTTCAAAGCCCCGGCTTGCAGGCACCGTCGCGGTGTGTACGTGTTGAGGCAAACGGATGAAGACCATTTGCCCGGTCCCTCATTGCGGCCGAGGTCACCAGTGGCGGTCGATGCCCTACTCATGCCGCGCCGCTCAAGGCGGCGGCCTCCAAGCGTCGAGTCGAACGACGCAGACACGCCGGCCGCAACACGCGCGCGTGGGAGGCAACCCGTCAGCGCGTCCTCGAACGCGACGAGCACACGTGCACCTTCTGCGGCGGACCCGGCGACCAGGTACACCGCCGCGACCAGGGCTTCCACACCACCGGCATCCAGAACGACGAGCGAGCATGTCGTTCTGTGTGGGAAGTGCCACGGCAGGTACCACGCCGCGATCCGCCGGGCTCAGCCTCGGCCGCGCTGATCACAGCGGGCGGGGTTAACCCCAAGGGGGGCTCGGCCCGAAGGTGAAAGGCCGCCGCCCCCCGCTTCCCGGCTCCCGTGGACAGGTTTCGGGATCGTTAGTCGTGATCCGTGACGAGGCTCGCGGTCGTTCCTGAAGCGCGTAGAGGGCCGGAGTGGGGGTTTTTCGGGCGTGGCCCGGACTACTGCGTGATCTGTCACGACGATCTTGACTCGTTGCCGGCGTTTTGCGCGCGCCAGCCGAACCCGACATGCGGATCGCGTGAATGTCGCCGGGCGCTGCGGCTATCGCTGCTGTTGTGGCGCGGGTTCGGTCAGGCGTGTGCCGTATGCGGCGTCGTTCTCGCTTTCCGCCGCGACGCGCGGTACTGCTCTGATCGGTGTCGCCAGCGAGCTCACCGCACAGTTATGCCCGTATCAAGTTGAACTGCCTGATGACGCGAGCGTCGGCCGCCAGCGCCGGTCCATGGACAAGCTGCGCGTCGGCGATGATGCCGAGCATCGTTCGGGTGGGCGTTCAGGAGATACATGGGCACGGGGTCCCGCCGGAGCAGACCCGTTTCGTGGCGTTGAAGCTAAGGATTGTCTGCGCCTCTCCCACCGGCCAGCCCAGGCGCGTACCCTGGCATCGGCCGGCTCCGTTTCGATTGACTCCACAGGCCGGCGGGAAGCGCGACGGTGCGCCCGAGGGGTAGGTGCGGGGCGCCGCTGCGTGAGGATTCAGGTGTCGGGGATGCCCTTCCGGGAGTGCTCGCCGTGTGGCTGGAAGGTGAGCCCTGATCCGGCGGTGATGCCAAGACGTCGCCCGGCTCATGTGCGCGGACGCCCTGAACATCGCCCGAGAACACGGATCACCAGCATTGACCATCGCGGAGAGCATGAGCGCCGGATTGGGCGCCGAGTTGACGGTGCCGCGGCCTGGGGTAGTCCATTGCTATGAGACGACGGCTCATAGCACAGCAGTTCTGCGGCGGCCCTTGGGACGGGCGGCACTTCGAGCGGTGGGAGCCGTGCGAGCAGACCTTCGTCGTTTCGGGCGGAACCTACGTCCTCGTCGAACAGCGGCGCTCGTCGGATCCGATCAGCCAGATGACAGCGAGATACGACTGGGCTCCCGACCAGCGGGCGACCTGAACAGAGCGCTGCTCGTTCTGGACGCGCCCGCGGAATCGGATCGTCGCCAGTGGGGTAATGATGACTGCATGGAGCCAGTGACGACGCCGGAACCGATGCGCCGGGTTGCTGCGGCGGAGAACGTGGCGGCGCTCGAGATCTCCGACGTCGTCTCGGCCTCGGCTGAGGATGCCGGTCGAGCCGTTGTCACGATGCGTCTGCTCCACGGACTCCTGCGCTTCCCATTCGGTGAGGCGCCGACACGCGCGAGCCACGCTGGGAGCCACGGCGGCCACGCGCATGCGGATCGACGGATGACTGACGCGCCCCGGAGCGGCGAACGAGGTGGCGGCGGCGATCTCGTAGGTGCTCTACCCGCTGGGCCGCGGCACCACCTGAAACAGGCACGCCGCTTCCGGCGTTCGGTCGGCGTTAACGACCCAGCCACGCTCGACGTAGCACCAAGAGCCAGCGAACGGTCTGGTTGCTGCGGCTCGACGTCGAGCTGTCGGCACCTGAGCGGCAGAGGCCGCGGCGCTTGCAGGCGACGGATCGCAGCCGGGGCGTTTCCGCCGTCGTGACGCTGGTGGGATGGTTGACGACGCGCGAGCTTCGTGCTTGTATTTTCTTTGGTGAGTTCGGCAGCGGGCTCGTCGTTGCGGGTGGAGAGTGCTGATCCCCGCGACGTCGGGTGTGGCGCTCTCCACCCTCCCCAATTTCGGGAGGGAGGTCGTCGTGTCGGTTGTGGATGGAAGCGTCAGGGTCGGCCAGATTGGCGACTCGCTGTGGATCGTGGAGCTCCACGGCGAGCACGACCTCTCTCCACGGCCCCGTCTCTGCGCGGAGAGCTGGCGACGATCTTCGCGGAGGGGACGACGGTCGTGGTCGACCTGTCGGAGGCGACGTTCATCGACTCGTCGGTGCTGTCCGAGCTGATCTCGGCGCAACAGCGGATCGACGTTCGAGGGCAAGCGGCTTGCGATCGTGGCGCCTCGCGGCGGGTTCCCCGCGCGGTTGATCGACATGGTCGATGCCGGGCGCCTGTTCGCGATCTTCGAGCGGCGCGCCGACGCGGTGCGGTGGGCGGACTGCGTCGCGACCGAGTAGGGGAGCGCCGCGCCCAGGCGCCGACGCTTGGCCGAACGATCCTCCGCTGGTGTGTGCGGATGCCAGCAGGTGGGATCACGCCAGTTCCTCGCTGTCGCTGAGGTTTAGGCGGAACCGTAAAGGCCACCGCAGCCCCGCCTCGCGGGTCGACTCGACGGGAGGTACTTCCACCCGGGCGCGCCCGCGATCTCGAAGGGCCGCGCGCGTCGTGGGAGTCTGATCGCTTATCGCCGTCCAGCGCCCGTCCCGCGGTGGGGCCAAACGTCTCCGCGGTAACGTCGAGCGGGAACCCGGTCGTTGCTCGGATTCCCGCGACGAACGGGCGGGCCCGCGACGAAGCCTGCGCCGCGCGTTGGGCCAGTTGGCGCTGACGCGCGACCCGCCGAGGAGACAGGATCCCGCGCGGCGGCTCGCTCAACCGTGTCTGCTCCCTTGCGAGCGACTCGCGGCAGGGTGGGCCGATGACGTCGCCGTGCGCAGCGCCCGGGGCGGGGAGGGTCCGGCGTCGCGGCTCCGGTGCACCGTCGGTGCACGGGCGACGCCGAGGAGGGCTACGAGCTCGACGGCGGGCTGGATGTGAGCTCACCGAGTCGCTTGGCGCGCTGGAGGCGTTCGCGGGTGCTCGGTCGGCATCGGCAACACCTCACCGTGCTGTTCACGCATTCTTCACGACGGTCTAGCTCATGACCGTGTCGCGTCGCTCAAGAATGCTCACCGCGCCCGAAAGGCTCCATCGACGTGGCACTCGACCGTTGGGCGGTCCTCGTTGTGGGCTGGACGATCGCAACCGTCTTCGGAGAGTTGAGTTGCGACTCCGTCTGCGGCCCGCAATGGAAGAACCACACCTTTGTCGGACGCTCGTGTTTGGTCGGACGGCCGTCCCGGGTAGCCCCATGCGAGCGATGACCCGCGCCCGCATCGACCCCGATCCGTTGCCGCCACACGAGCCGGACCCCGCCCGACCACCGGATCCCGGCCCGCCCGATCCGGCCCAGCCCGCGCCACCCGTGCCGCTGCCACCGGATCCGGCGCCGCCACCGGACGTGCCGGCCCCGGCGTACTGACGCGGCGGCAGATGGCCGACGGCGTCCCGGCGATCGCGGATCACGCGTTCCTGAGCGACCGGCGCACGGCCTGCCTCGTGTCGCGGTCCGGCACCGTCGACTGGTGGTGCGTGCCTCGGATCGACTCGGGCAGCTGCTTCGCTGCTCTGCTCGACGGCGAGCGCGGCGGCCACATGCGTCTCGCGCCGACCGCCGCGCATACGACTCGTTGGGAATACCTTCCCGGCACGCTCGTCCTGCGGACGACGATGCGGACGCGGGCCGGCGAGGTCACGCTGACCGACCTGCTCGTGCTCGCCCGCGACGGCACGGCCGACGGCGGCGGACACCTGGTGCGGATCGTCGAAGGCCGCCGCGGCAGCGTCCGCATGCGCGCGCGAGATCGCCCCCCGCTTCGACTACGGCGAGGTGCGGCCGTGGATCCGCCGCGAGGCGGCCGACCGCCACGTCGCCATCGGCGGCAACGACGCGCTCGTGATCTGGTCGGACGCGCCGCTCGAGCCGACCGGTGACCACGCGCTGCAGGCGACGTTCACGCTCGCGGCGGGCCGAGCGCGCCGCGTTCTCGCTGCGCTACCTGCCGCCGCACGAGCTCGAGGCCGACCGCGTCGCAGGTCGACCTCGAGCGGCTCGATGCGCTGCGTCGACGGGACGGCGGCGTGGTGGCGGCGCTCCACCCGCTCCGCGCGCCTGCCCGCGGACGGCGCCCAGGGCGAGGCGCTCCTGCGATCGGCGCTCGTGCTGAAGGGCCTGGCCTCGAGCGCGACCGGCGCGATCGTGGCCGCGGCGACGACATCACTGCCCGAGGTCGCGGGGGGCAGCCGCAACTGGGACTACCGCTACTCGTGGATCCGCGACTCGACGCTAGCGGCGCGCGCGCTCGCCGAGATCGGCTTCGACGACGAGGCCGACGCGTTCCGGCGCTTCATCCAGCGCAGCTCGGCGGGGCACGTCGACGACCTCCAGATCACCTACGGCGTCGGCGGCGAGCGGCGGCTGACCGAGTTCGAGCTCGGCGCTTGCGGGCTACCGCGGCTCGCGCCCGTGCGGGTCGGCAACGCCGCCGCCGTCCAGCGCCAGAACGACGTGCTCGGCGAGCTCGTGCTGCTCGCGTGGCGCTGGCACCGGCGCGGCCACTCGCCCGACGACGACATGTGGCGGTTCGTCTGCGACCTGGTCGACACCGCCGCCGAGCGCTGGGACGAGCTCGACGCCGGCATCTGGGAGAGCGCGCGACGCCCCGACCACTTCGTCCACTCGAAGGTGATGTGCTGGGCGGCGCTCGATCGCGCGCTCGCGCTTGCGGACGAGTGCATGCGGCGCGCGCCCGTGCGGCGCTGGAGGCGTGATCGCGACCGCATCGCCCGCGCGTCGAGCGGCACGGCTATGACCGCGGCCGGCGCACGTTCCGGCGCGCGTTCGGGTCGACGGAGCGTCGACGCCGCGCTCCTGCTCCTCCCCCACACCGGACTTCGTCGACGTGGCCGACGAGCGCATGGTCGGCACCGTCGACGCGATCGTGGCCGACCTCTACGAGGACGGACTGCTGCGCCGGTACGCGGCCGCCGACGACCTGCCCGGCCGGGAGGGCCCTTCGTCGCCTGCACGTTCTGGCTCGCCGAGTGCCTCGCCGGTCAGGGCCGGCTCGACGACGCGACGCAGCGTCTTCGAGCGCGCCGCGGCCACCGCCAACGACCTCGGCCTCTTCGCCGAGGAGTACGACCCCGGCAAGCGGCGCATGCTCGGCAACTTCCCCCAGGCGCTCACGCATCTCTCGCACATCGCCGCGGCGACGTCGATCGCCCGGCGGACGAGCGCCGACACGCGCGGGTAGGCGCGCCCGAGGCTCAGGCGGCGCGCTGCCGGCGGAACATGCGCGCGATCCGCAGCGGCAGGAGTCCGACCAGCGGCGCCCGGCGGCCGATGTCCTCGCGGTCCTCGCGATCGAACGCCCGGGCGAAGCGCAGCGCCTCGGCCGGCGTGGGATACACCTTCTCCCCGCCGCGGTGGCTGCAGCGCTCGCAGCTCCAGCTCATGACGGCTTCGCGCGCGGTGAACCGGTAGCGGTGCCCCAGCAGGTCGCAGCGTCCCATCGGAGTCACGGTACCCACGCGGGGCGCGCGATTATGCAGCCGCGGGCACGGGGTATGAGCGACTGCGATGAGCTCCCACGCCGAGACCGCCCGCAAGGACACGATCACGACCGGCATCCCGGCACGGCTCGACCGCCTGCCATGGTCGTCGTTCCACTGGATGGTCGTGATCGGCCTGGGCACGGTCTGGATCCTGGACGGGCTCGAGGTGACGATGGTCGGATCGGTCGCGACCCAGCTGACGACGAAGGGGAGCGGGATCGCGATCACGGTGAGCCAGATCGGCGTCGCGGCCGCCGCGTACGTGGCGGGCGCCTGTCTGGGAGCGCTCTTCTTCGGGCAGCTGACCGACCGGTTCGGGCGCAAGAAGCTCTTCCTCGTCACCCTGGCGGTCTACATCGTCGCCACCGTGGCGACGGCCTTCGCGTTCAACGCCTGGTACTTCTACGTCGTCCGCTTCGTCACCGGCGCCGGCATCGGCGGCGAGTACGCCGCGATCAACTCGGCGATCGACGAGCTGATCCCGGCCCGCGTGCGCGGCCGTGTCGACCTGATGATCAACGGGTCGTACTGGGTCGGCGCGATGGCGGGGTCGGCCGCGGCGATCGTGTTCCTGCTCGGCGTTCGCCGTCGACGTCG
This sequence comes from uncultured Actinomycetes bacterium, assembly GCA_963707585.1. Lineage (GTDB taxonomy): Bacteria > Actinomycetota > Thermoleophilia > Gaiellales > JAICJC01 > JAICJC01. The sequence continues at coordinate 7,501 of CAVPQP010000003.1, forward strand.
GCTGGCGGCTGTGCTTCGGCGTCGGCGCCGTGCTCGGCGTCGCGATCATGCTCGTGCGCCGAAGCGTCCCCGAGAGCCCGCGCTGGCTCTTCATCCACGGACGCGAGGACGAGGCCGAGGAGATCGTCTCGCGGATCGAGCGCGACGTCGCTGCGCAGACGGGCCAGGAGCTCGAGGAGCCGGACGAGACCATCGAGGTGCGCCAGCGCGAGGTGATCCCGTTTCGCGAGATCGCGGCGACGGGGTTCGGGCGCTACCCCCGGCGAGCGGTGCTGGGCATCGCGCTCTTCGTCGGACAGGCCTTCATCTACAACGGGATCACGTTCAACCTGGGCACGCTGTTCTCCACCTTCTTCGGCGTCTCGGCGTCGTTCGTCCCGGTGTTCCTGATCATCTACGCCGCCGGCAACTTCCTCGGGCCGCTGCTGCTCGGCCGGCTCTTCGACACGGTCGGGCGCAAGCCGATGATCACGATCACCTACCTGGGCTCGGCGGCGACCGGCGTCGTCCTGGCCGCGCTGTTCGCCAACGGCTCGATCACCTCGGAGTGGACGTTCGAGGCGCTGATCGTGGTGACGTTCTTCCTGGCGTCGGCGGGCGCGAGCGCCGCGTACCTCACCGTGAGCGAGATCTTCCCCATGGAGACGCGCGCGCTCGCCATCGCCTTCTTCTATGCCATCGGCACGGCCGTCGGCGGCATCGCCGGCCCGCTCCTCTTCAGCCATCTGATCGCGAGCGCCAGCAGGAGCCAGGTCGCCATCGCGTTCTACATCGGCTCGGCGGTCATGGCCGTCGGCGGCATCGCCGAGATCTTCCTCGGTGTGCGGGCCGAGCAGAAGTCGCTCGAGGACATCGCCACCCCGATCACCGCCGAGGACGCGGAGGGGGAGGGCGGTGGCGAGGAGCACGAGGACGACAACGGCGAGGACGAGCGCGCCCGGCGGGCGGCCGCCGAGCGCGAGCGCCGCATCCGGGATCGAGCCCGCAGCCGGGCGGCCTGGGAGCGCGCCGGCGCGCGCCGGTACAGGCCGGGCCCCGGGGGCGCGTTCTACGCGCCGCGGATGGCGGGAACCGGATCGGTCGCCGAGAGTCCGCAGGCGCTCGAGCGCCAGATCGAGGTGATCGAGCGGGAGCTCGAGCGCGAGGGCCCGGTCGAGCGCCGCCGCTTGGCGCAGCTCGTCGGCGCCCGCTACTGGGGTCCCGGCCAGTTCGGGCTCGCGCTCCAGGAGGCGCTGCGCGAGGGCCGGGCGCGCCGTGCCGGGCGGAGGATCGCTCCGGCGCAGCGCTGAGAGGCGCCGGTTGTGCACGCCGCGATCGGGGTACAGGCGGGTCGGGGTTCCCCGCTGCTCGTGCTCGCAATCGCCGCCCACGACACCGCCGGGCAGTTCGCCTGGCTCTGGCACATCTATCTGGTGCTGACCGTCGTCGTCGGGCTGGTCGTGGCGGGGGCGATCGTGATCGCTGCGGCCCGGTTTCGCCGACGCGCGGGCAGGGCGCCACGCGACCTGCATTCGGCGCCACGCGCCGAGGCGGCCTATCTCGCGATCGTCGTCGTCATCGTGATCGGGCTGCTCGCGGCCACCTACCACGTCGAGAACCACGAGGACGCCCTGACGACGCATCCCTACCTGCGTGTGGCGGTGACCGCGTCCCAGTGGCAGTGGCAGTTCACCTATCCCGCGACGGGCGTCCGCGAGTCGGCGCGCAACGTCGGGTCGATGCACCCGAAGTTCGCCGACCTCGTCGTTCCGGTCGGGCGGCCGGTGCTGTTCACGCTCCGCTCGGCCGACGTCCTGCACAGCTTCTTCATCCCGGCGATGCGGTTCAAGCGCTACGCCTACCCGGACTCGACCAACCGGTTCGTGCTCACGTTCCCGCACGCCGGGCGGATGCTCGGCGAGTGCGCCCAGCTGTGCGGGTGGGACCACGCCGAGATGCGCTTCACCGTGACCGCGCTCCCCGTCGCCCGGTTCCGCGCCTGGCTCGACCGGCACTCCGCAGGCGGCCGCCGATGACGGTTGCCGGGCGCCACCGACGTCGCCACGCCGCCCGAGCCGCGCGTCACCGGCTGGATCGGGCTCGTGGCGTCGACCGACCACAAGTCGCTCGGCCTGCGGCTCTTCGGCGCTTTCCGGCGTCTTCTTCCTCGCGGGCGGCGTCCTCGCGCTGCTCGATGCGCTCCGAGCTCGCGGTGCCCGGCATGCAGGTGCTCTCGCACCAGGAGTACAACGAGGTCTTCACGATGCACGGCTCGACGATGGTGTACCTGGTCGTGCAGCCGATCGCGCTCGCGCTCGGCGTCTACCTCGTGCCGCTCCAGATCGGCGCGCCCGACCTCGCCGCGCCGCGGCTCGCGCTGTGGTGCGTGTGGATGCAGGTCGGCCGGCGGCGTGATCATGTACCTCGGCTTCCTGACCGACCCACGGCGCCGGGCCGGACGGGCTGGACGGCGTTCCTGCCCGCTCTCGAACGCGACGTTCACGCCCGGGACGGGGATGGACATGTGGGTGCTCGGCGTGATCGTCGCGAACGCCGGCGCAGCTCGTCCTCGCCGGCGTCGGTGCTGGCCACGATCCTGCTGCGCCGGGCGCCCGGGCATGAGCATGCTGCGGCTGCCGGTCTTCGGCTGGACCGAGGTCGTGACGACGCCTGATGGTGATCGTGTCGTTCCCGGCGCTGATCGCGGCGATGGCCCTGATCTATCTCGAGCGCCAGTTCGGCTGGAGCGTCGACCCGCAACGTCTACCAGCACCTGTTCTGGTTCTACGGCCACCCCGACGTCTACGTGATGTTCTTCCCGTTCCTGGGCTGCGTCGCCGAGGTGGTGGCCGTGTTCTCGCGGCAAGCGCTTCTTCGGCTACACGGCGATGGTCGTCTCGCTGCTCGCCTTCGCGGCGCTCTCGATGAGCGTGTGGGGCCACCACATGTTCACGACCGGGCCGGTCGGCGAACGAGTACTTCGCGCTCACCTCGACGAGCGCTGGCGGTGGCCGCGGGCGTCGAGTACTTCGACATGGTCGGCACGATGTGGGGCGGGTCGATCCGGCTGCGCACGCCGATGCTGTTCGCGCTCGGCTTCCTGCTCCAGTTCCTGATCGGCGGCCTCACCGGGATCATCGTCGCCTCGCCGCCGCTCGACTACACCTGAACGACACGTACTTCGTCGTCGCGCACTTCCACTACACGCTGTTCGCGGGCAGCCTCTTCGGCCTCTTCGCCGGCATCTACTACTGGTTCCCGAAGGTGACCGGTGCGACGCTGCGCGAGGGCCTGGGCAAGGCTGCACTTCGTGCTGATGGTGATCGGCACGAACCTGACCTTCTTCCCGATGTTCGTCCTCGGCTACGACGGGATGGCGCGGCGGGTGGCGGACTACCCGCACCGTGCGCGCTGGGAGTTCCTGCAACATCGTCTCGACCGCCGGCGTCGGGCATCATCGCCGTCGCGATGCTCGTCTTCATCGCGAACGTCGTGGTCGTCGCTGCGGCGGCGGCGGCCGGCGGGCGAACGACCCCTGGGAGGGGCACACGCTCGAGTGGTGGACGACGTCGCCGCCGCCGCGCGCACAACTTCGACCGACCTGCCGCCGATCCGCTCGCTACGCGCCGCTGCTCGACCTGCGCGTGCAGGAGGAGCGGGGATGAGGCGGCCCGGCTTCTACCCGCTCGCCTGGGGGATCCTGCTCGGCATCTCGGCGGCAGTCCTCTGGGCGTTCGCCTACGGCCTCCCGCACACGGGAGGCGGCGCCTGCTCGAGCGCGACGTGCGTGGCCCAGCCGGCGTTCGCACCGGCTCTGCTCACGGCGGCCGCCGTCGCCTCGGCTCTCATCGGCGCCGCGCTGATCGCCCGCCGCGCGACCGGCATCGACCGTGGCCGCCGGGCGGTGGTCGACCAGAGCATGGCGACGGCCGTCGTCGCGATCGGCGTCGGGATGACGGCCCTCGGCGGCGCGGTTGGACGCTGGCTCGTGTACATCGGGCTGGGCGTGACGGTCGCGGGCGTCGGCGGCGTGGTGCGGGAAGGCCTCGCGCTGCGCGAGCTGCGACGGCGGGACCCGGGCCCGTGATCGGGCGCCGAGCCCGAAACACGGCCCTCGCGGCCGGGATCGCGATCGCCGCCCTCGCCATGGCGCCGCCTGTCGACGCCTTCGCCGACCGGACGCTGGCCGGTCACATGCTCCAGCACATGCTGCTCACCGTGGCGGCCGCTCCGCTGCTCGTGATCGGCTCTCCGATTGCACTCGGTCTGCGGGCGGCGCGGCCCGGAGCGCGCCGCGCCCTGGCCGCCGCCGGCCGCAGCCGTGTCACTCATCTGATCGCCGCGCCCGCCCTCGGCTGGGCGCTCCTGCCCGTCGTCCAGCTCGCCATCTACACGACGCCGCTGCTGCGGATCTCCGCGCGAGACGAATGGGTGCACGCCGCGGTGCACGCCGCGCTGATCGGCGCCGCGCTGCTCTTCTGGCGGCCGGTGCTCGGCGCAGACCCGATCCCGCGCCTCGCCCCGCTGGCCCAGGTGGGGTACCTGCTCGCGGCGATGCCGGCGAGCGACGTCGTGGGCGTCTGGCTCGTTGCGTCGGCCGGCCTCCATTACCCTCCGTGGGTCACGACCGGCCTCGGCGACCAGCGGCGGGCCGGGGCGATCATGCTCGCCGGATCGTTCGTCCTGGCGACGGCGGCCCTTCGGTGCGCCTGGCGATGGGTGAGGCGCGACGAGCTCCGCACCGTGATCTCGGAGCAGGCGCGGTGAGCCTCGGTCGACGCGTGCCGGCGACCGCCGCGGGAGCGTGCGCGCTCGCGGGCATCCTCGTGCTGCTCGTCGCGCCCGGCGCCGGCCTCGGTCAGGGCGGCGGCCGGGCGAGCGCCTCCACGCCCGCCGAGCGCGTCACCCGCGGGCGTGCGCTCTTCGTTGCCGGCTGCAGCTCCTGCCACGGCTACCGGGCGAACGGCATCCGTGGCGTGGCGCCATCGCTGCACGGCGTCGGCGCGCTCGCCGCCGACTTCTATCTGCGCACCGGCCGCATGCCGCTCGGCTCCCCGGCCGACGAGCCCGCGCGGACGAAGCCCGCCTATACCCCTTCAGACATCGCTGCCCTTGACGCCTACGTCGGCTCCTTCGGCGGCCCGGCGATCCCGCACGTGTCGCCGGCGGGGTCGTCGCTCGCACACGGCGGGTCCCTCTTCATGGACGACTGCTCCGGATGCCACCAGGCGGCCGGGCGCGGGGGCATTGTCCCGGGCGCGTTCGCGCCCGCCCTCGACAACGCGACCCCGACCCAGATCATGGAGGCGGCACGGATCGGGCCTTACCTGATGCCACGGTTCGACCCGCGCCTGCTGACCGACCGGCAGCTCGAGTCGATCGCGCGGTACGTGGCCTACGTCCGGACGGCGCCCGACCGCGGGGGCTGGGGCATCGGCCACATCGGGCCGGTCCCGGAGGGCATGGTCGCGTGGTTCGTCGCCGTGCCGTTCGTGCTGCTCGTGGCGCGCCTGATCGGGGAGCGCACCGAGCGATGAGCGAGCTGCCGCCTCCGCGCCGCCCATACATCGCCGGCGAACCGATCCCGCCGGACGCGCGCCCGTACTCGGAGGCCGACGACCCCACCGGTGTCGAGATCCCCGCAAGCCCGCGGGCCGAGGCGCTCGTCGCCGGTCTGCTTGCCCTCTCCGGGCTGCTCGGCGCCGGCTTTGCGGTCGCCTATGTGCTCGTCGACTCGACGCCCGTCTACGGGGCGACGCTCGGCGGGGCGCTGCTCGCGCTGGCCGCCGCCCTGATCGTCGCCGGCACGCGCGTGGTGCCGCAGGAGACGGTCATCGAGCCGCGGGTGCCGCTCGAGCATCCGCACGAGGAGGCGGCCACAGCCGAGCTCCTGGTGTCGGCCGGATCGGGCGTCAGCCGCGGCCGCCTCTTGAAGCTGACGGCGGCGCTTGCCGGGGCGGGCCGGAGCACGGGATCGGTGGCGGCGCTGGCGTCGTTCGGCCCATGGATCGGCCGCAGGTCGGTGACCTCGCCCTGGCGGCGGGGCGTGACGCTCGTGGATCAGTACGGCCGGCCGATCCGTGCGGATGACCTCGCCGTGGGATCGTTTGCGACGGCGTTCCCCCAGGGCGTCAACATCGACCTGCTCGGATCGAGCGTCATCCTCGTGCGGATCGCGCCGGCACTCGTCGATCTCCCCGCCCCCAGGCGCACGTGGGCCGTTGGCGGGATCGTGGCCTACTCGAAGATCTGCACCCACGCCGGGTGCGCCGTCGCGATGCTGCGCTACCCGCTGTTCGCGGCCCACGCCGCCGGACCCGGCGCTCGTCTGCCCGTGCCACTACTCGACGTTCGACGTCGCCACGGGCGGCACGGTGCTGTTCGGCCCGGCCGGTCGGCCGCTTCCCCAGCTGCCGCTCGCGGTGGCCGCCGACGGCGACGCTCGAGGCCGCGGGGCCGCTCTCGGGCGACATCGGCCCCGCCTGGTTCGGCGTGAACCGCGGATGAGATCGCACCCGGACCGGCCGTCGGCGGATCGGAGCGGCCGTCCGAGCGGCCGAGATCGCGCACCGGCCGGATCCGCCCTGGGCGCGCGGCTCTTGCGCTACGTGTTCCCCGACCACTGGTCGTTCATGTGGGGCGAGATCGCGCTCTACTGCTTCGTCGTCCTGGTCATGACCGGGCATCTACCTGGCGTCTTCTTCGACCCGTCGCTACCGCCAGATCGTCTACCACGGCCCGCTACGCGCCGCTGCGCGGTCAGCGAATGAGCGCGGCCTACGCGTCCGCGCTCGATCTCTCGCTGGAAGGTCAAGGCCGGGCCTGCTGATGCGGCAGACGCACCACTGGGCGGCCGACCTGTTCGTCGCCGCGATCACGGTGCACCTGATGCGGGTGTTCTTCACCGGCGCCTTTCGCAAGCCGCGCGAGCTGATCTACTGGACCGGCCTGACGCTGCTGGTCGTCGCGGTGCTTGAGGGCTACATCGGCTACTCGCTGGTCGACGACCTGCTGTCGGGGATGGGGCTTGCGATCGGCTGGGCGTGCGCGATGTCGGTGCCGGTCATCGGCGGCCCGCTTGCGACGCTGCTCTGGGACGGGCCAGTTCCCGGGCACGACGGCGTTTGAGTCGCGCCTCTTCATCGCCCACGTCTTCGTCGTGCCGGTGGTGATCGCGGCTTGATCGGCCTGCACCTCCTCCTCGTCGGGCTGCTCCACCACACGCAGTTTCGGCGGCCGCGGCCGGCGCGAGCGCAACGTCGTCGGGCGCACCGCTCTGGCCGGCGTACGCCGTTCCGCTCGCTCGGCCTGTCTTCGCGGCGATCGCCGGCGTGCCTCTTCCTGCTCGGCGGCCTGGTCCAGATCAACCCGATCTGGCTCTGGGGGCCGTATCACCCCTACCTCGGCGAGAACGGTGCCCAGCCCGACTGGTACCTCGGCTGGTTGATCGGGGCGCTGCGGATGATGCCGAACTGGGAGCCGACGATCGGCGGCCAGACGATCGTGCCCAACCCGTTCTGGGGCGGCGTGCTGTTCCCGCTCATCGTGTTCGGCCTCCTGTACGCCTGGCCGCTCCTCGAGCGGCGCGTGACGCGCGACGACCGGGCGGTCCACATCCTGCTCGAGCGCCCGCGCGACAACGCCCGCGCGCACCGCGGTCGGGGTCGCGCTCTTCACGTTCACGGCGGTTCCGTTCTTCGCCGGCTCGATGGACCGTGTCTACCTCCAGTTCGGGATCCCCTACGAGGGAGCGGTGCGGTGATGCGCGTGCTGTGGGTCGTGCTGCCCGTGGTGACCGGGATCGCCGCCCACCGGATGTGCCGGAGGCTTGCCGGCGCCGACCTGTACCCCCTGCGCGGGGTCACTGCGCGGATGGTCGGACGCGACGGCGGCGGCGGGCTCGTCGCCGGACCGGCGCTGCTCGCAAACCCGTCCTGGCGTCCGCAGGCAACGCCCCCGGCAAATGCGGCGGACGCCCCGGCGGCCGCGGTTTGGCTGGCGCGGCTCGAGCTGCGGTCTGCGGTGGCGGAGATTGCCCGGAAGGGCCGCGGCTCGGCCGTCGGCGCAGCCCTCCTCGCGGCCGCAGCGGTCATTGTCCTTGCGGCCCTGGCGGCTGTGGTGGCGGCGCTCGTGCTTGGACTCGAGGCCCTGGGTGCGCCGCTCTGGGCGGCGGCGCTCGGGACCGCCGTCGGGCTCTGTGCCGTCGGAATCGTCCTGACCCTCGCCGCCCGGCGCGCCCTCTGAGCGCGGCCGGCGCTCTACCGGGGGCGGCCCGAGATCTCGTCGCCGTGGCGCGCCTCGAGCACGATCCCGCCGATGACCACCCAGAGCGCGATGAGCACCGGTTCGGCCACCCCCGCCGCGGCCCACAACGGGTGATCGGTGAGCAGCGTGCCGATAGCGCTCATCCGGCCGTCACCCGCGGCGACGCGAGAGTGCGGCCAGGGAGAGGCCGACGCATGCTCCGGTGACCGCGATCGCCCGCGGCCGGCTGCGCGCGATCCCCGACGTCCGACGAGCCAGCCGCCGCGGCGCGGAGACCTTGTAGGCCAGCGCGTCGACGGTGTCGCCGAGCCTCACTCGCGCGTCCTCTACGTCGCGCTGGAGCGCGCTCGGGTCTTCACCCATGCGACGTCCTCCTTAATGGATTCGAGCGTCTCGCTCGGCACCGGCGGCAGCGAGCGGCGTCCGATCCGCAGCCCGAAGGCAAGCGCGATCGCCGCGCCCACGGCGAGCACGAGCGCGACGACCAGCGCGGCCAGCCACGCCGGGATCGCCGTTGCGAGCGCGAGGATCGCCGTCGCGACGAGCGCGCCGACTGCGGCGAGCCCGCAGACGAGCGCGAGCGCGCCGAGCCCTGAGGCGAGCGAAAGCCGCCGCGCCGAGGCGACGAGCTCGGCACGGGCGAGCGCCACCTCGGCGCGAACGAGTTCCTGCACGTTCAGCGACAGCCGCTCGACGAGGTCGCCGACCGACCGGTCGCGGATGTCATCCGAGGGTGAGTCCATCTCACCGATCCTTTGCCCCTGACCGGGACGCGGCCAAACCTCAGCACCGCTATGCGTCCCCGACCACCGCGCTACGCGGGTTGGTCCGTGAGGAAGCTGATCGTGCCGCTCGTCTCCAGCACGGCGTACCGGACGGACTCAAGGTCGGCGATGTTGTTCTGACGGGCCTGGGCAGCCAGCTCGCCCAGGCTGATCCGCTCACGACGGAGGTTCGATTCGAGCGGCCTGCCGTTCTCGAGCAGGATCACCGGCTCGCCGTCCAGCACGCGACCGAAGCGCGGTAACCGAAAGGACAGGTAGGCGGTCAGCATCGAGAGCAGCGTCATCGTCACGATGACGATCGCCGAGCCCGGTGACCGAGAAGTCGTTCTGCGTCACCCCCTGCTGGACGAGATCGCCCAGCACGATGAGTAGGACGAGGTCATACGGCTCCATCTTGGAGAGCTCGCGACGGTTCACAACCCGCACCAGGAGCACGATCAGCGGGAACAGGACGAGGCAGCGCCCGACGAGATCCATGCTACGGGAACACCGTGACGTCACGGTTCAAGGCGACGAGCCGGGTCGCTCCGTCGTCGAGGACGATCGGCTCCGGCCGCGACCAGGCGAGGTTCGTGGGGTTGACCGACCACTCGAGCCAGACGGTCATGTGCCCCCCGGCTCGCAGCGGAGAGAACGCGAACGTGACCGCCGACCCGCGAGACGCCTGAGCGGTCGCCGGTGGCTGATACGAGTTCAGGGTCATCCCGTCGAACCATCCGCCGCCGAGGACGAGGGTCGGCTTCGCGATCCGACGCGAGCTCGTGACGTCGATTCGCGTCTGGAAGATCAAGCCGCCACGCACCCGCGCCGGCGTGGACACCTCGAGGCGGACACCCTGTCCAGCCGCCTGGGACGTCGAGGGCTGCTGCCCGAAGGTGTTGAGCGCCGCAAGGACCACGAACAGCGTGAGCACCACGAGGATCCCGCGCACGATGAACGGGCCGGACCGCCGGCCAACGAGGTCCCGGTGGCGCTGCAGACGAAGCTCCGCGAGCGGTTCGTCGTCACGGTCAGCCATGCCTTCGGTGTCCGGTCGTCAATGGACGGCGCCTCGAGTTGGGTCTGGGCAATCCCCGGCACTCACCGGATCGACACACAGCCCGCTCGTACCCGACGCCGAGTGCCGCCAAACGCACGGAAATGTACGGTCGGCACTGAGCGGGGCGGCGGCTCCTCCGTTTACATGGGAGAGGGCGCGGGTACGGGCGGCGGACAGGCACATCGCACCACGATCCGAGAGGTGATCCGCATGTCCGAGAATGTCGCCGATTTCCTGCTCCGCCGGCTTCGCGACTGGGGCGTCGGCCGCGTCTACGGATATCCCGGTGACGGGATCAACGCGATCATCGGAGCGTTCCGCCGCGCGGGCGACGACCCGCAGTTCATTCAGGCGCGGCACGAGGAGATGGCGGCGTTCATGGCCTGCGGGCACGCCAAGTTCACGGGCGAGGTCGGGGTCTGCCTGGCCACCTCGGGCCCCGGCGCGATCCACCTCCTGAACGGCCTCTACGACGCGAAGCTCGACCATCAGCCCGTCGTGGCGATCGTCGGCCAGCAGGCGCGTAGCGCCCTCGGCGGCAGCTACCAGCAGGAGGTCGACCTCGTCTCGCTCTACAAGGACGTCGCGCACGAGTTCGTCGAGATGGCGACCGAGCCCGCACAGATCCGGCACCTGGTCGACCGGGCGGTGCGGATCGCGCTCGACCAGCGCACGGTGACCTGCATCATCGTCCCCAACGATCTGGCCTCGATGGACGCCGTCGAAGCGCCCGCCCATGCGCACGGAACGATTCACTCCTCGATCGGTTACTCACCCCCCGTCATCGTGCCGTCGGCTGCCGACCTGCAGCAGGCCGCCGACGTATTGAACGAGGGCGAGAAGGTCGCGATGCTGGTCGGCGCGGGCGCCCTCGGAGCCGCCGATGAGGTGATCGCCGTGGCCGACATGCTCGGGGCGGGTGTCGCCAAGGCGCTGCTCGGCAAGGCGGCGGTGCCCGACGATCTGCCGTTCGTCACCGGATCGATCGGCCTCCTGGGGACGCGGCCGAGCTGGGACATGATGATGGGCTGCGACACGCTGCTCATGGTCGGCTCGAGCTTCCCGTACTCCGAGTTCCTGCCAGAGGAGGGCAGCGCTCGCGGGGTGCAGATCGACCTCGATGCGCGCATGATCGGCCTGCGCTACCCGATGGAGTCCCAGCTCATCGGCGACTCGGCGGCAACCCTGCGGGCGCTCGCGCCCTTGCTCGAGCGCAAGCCAGACCGGTCGTGGCGGGAGGAGATCGAGGAGGGCGTCGGCGCGTGGCTGAAGCTCATGGAGGAGCGCGCGATGGAGGATGCCGACCCGATCAATCCGCAGCGCCTGTTCTTCGAGCTCTCGAAGCGCCTTCCCGACCGGGCGATCCTGTCGTCGGACTCGGGCTCGGCGGCCAATTGGTATGCGAGGGACGTGCACGTCCGCTCCGGGATGCAGGCATCGCTCTCGGGCAACCTGGCGACGATGGGGGCGGGCGTCCCGTATGCGATCGCAGCCAAGTTCGCGCATCCCGACCGCCCGGTCATCGCGATGGTCGGCGACGGCGCGTTCCAGATGAACGGCATGAGCGAGATGCTTACGGTCGCCAAGTACCGCCACCTGTGGCCGGATCAGCGGCTGATCGTGCTCGTGCTCCACAACAACGACCTGAACCAGGTCACGTGGGAGCAGCGCGTGATGGAGGGCGATCCCAAGTTCGACGCATCACAGGATCTGCCCGACTACGACTACGCGGCGTACGCCGAGTCGCTCGGGCTGCGCGGCATCCGCGTCGACGATCCCGACCGCGTCGGCGCGGCCTGGGACGACGCTCTGCGTGCCGGCCGACCGGTCGTGATCGACGCGATCACCGACCCCGAGGTGCCGCCCCTTCCCCCTCACATCACATTCGAGCAGGCGGTCAACTTCGCCGAATCCGTCGTGCACGGCGACTCCAGCCGTCGCGGAATGATCACGCAGTCCCTGCGGCAGGCCGCACATGGGCTCGTGCCTGGACGATGACGGTTGCGGCTGAAGGCGCGCTGCGGACGAGCGGCGTCTCGGTGCCGATCGTCGCCGTGGACGTGTCCGCCTACACGGTCCCGACCGACGAGCCGGAGTCCGACGGTACGGCCGAGTGGGAGCTCGACGACGATCGTCGTCGTCAATGCCCGTGGCGGCGGTGAGACCGGGGTCGGATACACCTATGCGAATGTCGCCAGCGGGACGGTGGTCTCGTCGGTGCTCCGGGGCGTCGTGGTCGGCCGCGACGCGATGTCCGTCGGCGCATGCTGGGAGGCGATGGGGCGCGCGTGCCGCAACCTCGGCCGTCCCGGCGTCGCTTCGATGGCGATCGCCGCGGTCGACACGGCGCTCTGGGATCTCAAGGCGCGCATCCTCGGACTTCCCCTGGTAACGCTGCTCGGCGCGGCGCGCGACGAGGTACCCGTCTACGGCAGCGGCGGCTTCACGTCGTACTCCGACGCGCGCCTCGCCGATCAACTCGGCGGCTGGGCCGCGCAGGGCATCCCGCGGGTGAAGATGAAGGTAGGCCGCGAGCCCGATCGCGATGTCACGCGCGTCGGCGTCGCCCGTGGCGCGATCGGCCCCGGCACGGCGCTCTATGTCGACGCGAACGGCGCCCTTTCGCGCAAGCGCGCGCTGCTCTTCGCGGAGCAGTGTGTCGAGCACGGCGTCACATGGTTCGAGGAACCCGTGTCGTCGGACGACCTCGCCGGCCTGCGCCTCGTCCGCGACCGCACTCCGTCCGGGATCGATGTTGCCGCAGGCGAATACGGCTACACGCTCTCGTACTTCGAGGCGATGCTCGGGGCCGGAGCGGTCGATTGCCTCCAGGCCGACGTCACCCGCTGCGAGGGCATCACCGGGTTCCTGAAGGTGGCAGCGCTGTGCGAGGCGCGATCGCTCGAGCTCTCCGCGCACTGCGGGCCGGCGATCCATCTGCACCCGTGCTGTGCAGCGCCGTCCCTGCGGCACCTCGAGTACTTCCACGACCACGTCCGCATCGAGCGGCGCCTCTTCGACGGGGTCGCCGAGCCCGTTGACGGGGCACTGCATCCCGACCTGTCTCGCCCGGGCAACGGCCTCGAGCTGCGACGCGCGGATGCCGACCGTTACGCCCACTAGGAGGAGACCATGTCGCTCGCAACCCGCTCCGCCGGCCGACTGCTTGGCAATCTCCGCGCCGGCCGTATGCAGAAGACGCTCGCCGCGGCCGCGGCACTGAGCGCCCCGCCGATGGCGTTCGAGATCTACCTCGAGCACTACAAGGCGTCCTTCGGCGACAGGTGGATGTGGACGCCGATCGTGCTCACGCCCCCGCTCACGGCGGCCGGTGTCGCCGCCGTCTTCTCGGAACGGGCGGCACGGACGGTGCTCCCCGCCTTCTCGGCGCTCTATGCCGCCGACGGCCTCGTCGGTGTGGTCACGCACCTGCGTGGCGTGCACCGCAAGCCCGGCGGTCTGCGAAACGCGACGTACAACCTCGTGATGGGGCCGCCCCTGCTCGCGCCGGGCGCGCTGCTCCTGATCGGCGGCTTCGGACTGCTCGCGCCGCTGATGGCGCGGGAGCGCTGACATGGCGCACGACTTCCGGCGCGCCCACCACCTGCCCAACGTCCGCGGCGATGCGGGGGCGGCCGATCCCTACGACCTGCCCCGGCAACGCCGTGGGAAGACGCCGCAGATGCACGGCCGTTACCCCGACTACGATGTGCTCGCCGAGGCCGACGCCTGGGACGAGCCGACGCGGAACGTCGTCCTCGGGCGCGTGGACGAGGTGCCGGCGCGCCGGTTCTTCACCGTTGCCGAAGACGCCACGCTGACGGCGTTCTGCGACGACGTGCTGGCCCAGGACTCCGAGCCCCGGATCCCCGTGGTCGGGTTCGTCGACGCCAAGCATGCGGCCGGGAAGACCGAGGGCTACCGCTATGCCGGGATGCCGCCCGACGGCGAAACGTGGCGGCTCGTCGCGCGCGGCCTCGACGACGCCGCCGGTGGCGGCGACGGGGTGTACGCACGCGCCGGGGCCGAGCGGCGTGAGCAGATCGTCGCCGCGTTTGCCTCCGGCAAGGTCTCCGGCGGCGCGTGGGAGCATCTCGACGTGGGCCGCGCCTGGAGCGTCGTCATGCGCGACGCGCTCGGCGCCTTCTACGCGCACCCGTGGGCCTGGAACGAGATCGGCTTCGGCGGTCCGGCCTACCCTCGTGGTTACGCCCGGATGGGCGTGGGCCTGAGCGAGGCCTGGGAGGGCGCCGAGGCGATCGACCCCGATCCCGTCCCGGACGTGAAGCGAAAGGGCTTCGAGTGACCGTCGCCGACCTGCTGAAGGGCTCGGTCATGCCGACGGACAACGACTCTGCGCGGCTGCTGCACCCGACACGGCGCGACGTTCCCGGCGTGATGAGCATGCGCCGCTACGCGGACGACGACGAGGTCGACATGGTGATCGTCGGCTGCGGCGCCGGCGGCGCCGTGCTCGCGCAGCGGCTCGCGCGGGCCGGCTGGCGCGTGTGCGTGCTCGAGAGGGGGCCGTTCTGGGATCCCGAGCGCGACTGGGTGTCCGACGAGGCCGGTTCCGAGCACATCTACTGGAACGATGTGCGCATCATCGGCGGCGCGGACCCGGTCGAGATGGGCAAGAACAACTCCGGCCACGGCGTCGGCGGCTCGATGGTGCACTACGCGGGCTACACGCCTCGCTTCCACCCGTCCGACTTCGAGACGCGGACCCGCGACGGCGTGGGCGCAGATTGGCCGATCGGCTACCACGACCTGCGCGAGCACTATCAGCTCGTCGAGCGCGAGCTCCCGGTCGCCGGCCAGGACTGGCCGTGGGGCGACCCGCACAGCTACCCGCACTCGCCGCACCCCATCTGCGGAGCCGCCGAGCGGGCCTGGGCAGGCGCACGGAAGCACGGGATCGAGATGCGCGTCGGCCCGGTCGCGATCGCAAACGGCGTCTTCGGCAACCGGCCGCACTGCATCTACCGCGGCTTCTGCCTCCAGGGCTGCAAGGTGAACGCCAAGGCGAGCCCGCTCGTCACGCACGTCCCCGACGCCCTCGAGCACGGCGCCGAGATCAGGACGGATTGCATGGTCGTACGGATCGAGGCCGACCCGTCCGGGCGGGCGAGCGGCGTCACCTACCTCCACGAAGGTCTCGAGCGCTTCCAGCGGGCCGGGGCGGTGGCCGTGTGTGGCTACTCCATCGAATCGCCGCGCCTGCTCCTGCACTCGAGCGGGCCCGGCTTCCCCCACGGGCTCGGGAACGCCGACGACCAGGTGGGGCGCTATCTGATGGTGCAGGGCGCCCCGCAGGTCGCGGGCCGATTTCCCGAGCTCCTGCGGATGTATAAGGGGCCGCCGCCGGAGGTGTCGTCCGAGCAGTTCTACGAGACCGATGTCTCCCGGGGATTCGCGCGCGGGTTCTCGATCCAGACCGTGAGCCCGCTGCCGATCGGGTGGGCCGAGCATGTCCTGGCCGACGGCCACCGCGGCGCGGCGCTGCGCGAGTACATGCGCGACTACAACCACTGGGCCGTGCTCGGCGCGCTGTGCGAGCTCCTGCCGCTGGCGGAGAACCGGGTCACGCTCGCCGATGAGACGGATGCCTTCGGGATGCCACTCGCGCGCTTCGACTACACCCAGTGCGACAACGACCGCGCCAGCATCGCGTTTGCAAAGCAGACGCTGCACGACATCTGGGAGTCGGCGGGCGCGCAGGATGTGCTCACGATCGATCGTTACGCGCACCTCGTCGGAGGCTGCAGGATGGGTAGCGATGCGGCGATGAGTGTCATCGACGCCGACCACCGCGTGTGGGGCACAACGAACGTCTTCGTCTGCGACGGTAGCGTGATGCCCACCCAGGGAAGCGCGAATCCGGCGCTCACGATCATGGCGCTGGCGTCGCGGCTGGCCGCGCGGCTGTCCGGCGGAGACGTCGTGGCGGCCGGACCCGGGCAGCGCAGGGCGGTGCACGCATGACGGCCCACCGCCCGGATCCCGAGGTGGTCGTCGTCACCGGGGCCTCGGCCGGCGTCGGCCGGGCGATCGCGCACGAATTCGCGCGCCGGGGCGCGGCGGTCGCGCTGATTGCACGCGGCCTGCACGGTCTCAGCGAGGCCGCCCGCGAGGTCGAGGAGCTCGGCGGCACGGCGCTCATCCTCCCGGTCGACGTCGCCGATCCCGACCAGGTCGAGGCCGCCGCCGCGGCGGTCGAGGAGCGGTTCGGGCACATTGATGTGTGGGTGAACAACGCGATGGCTACGATCTTCGCCCCCGTCAGCGAGATCAGCGCTCAGGAGTTCGCCCGCGCCACACAGGTGACGTACCTCGGCACGGTGTTCGGCACGATGGCGGCACTGCGGCGGATGCGGCCCCGCGACTCCGGAACCATCGTCCAGGTCGGCTCGGCCCTCTCCTATCGCGCGATCCCGCTCCAGTCGGCCTACTGCGGGGGCAAGTTCGCCATCCGCGGGTTCACCGACTCGGTGCGCACCGAGCTCCTCCACGACCGCAGCCGCGTGTGGATCTCGATGGTGCAGCTGCCGGCCGTGAACACGCCTCAGTTCAGCTGGTGCCGGACGAAGCTCCCGAATCACCCCCAGCCTGTGCCGCCCATCTTCCAGCCTGAGGTGCCCGCACGGGCAGTGTTCTGGGCGGCACATCACCGCCGGCGCGAGATCACGGTCGGCGGAAGCGCGGTCAAGGCGATCGTTGGCCAAAAGATCGCTCCGCGTCTTGCAGACTGGTACCTCGGACGCACCGGCTACGAGGCGCAGCAGATTCCGGACATGCCAGTCGCACCTGACCGCCCCGACAATCTCTTCGAGCCGGTACCAGACCGAGCCGCGCGGCACGGCATGTTCGACGACCGAGCCTCCGAGCGAAGCTACCAGGCGTGGTCAACGACCCATCGAGGGGTGATCGGCGCCGTCGCGGGTGTCATCATTCTCGGCGCGGCGCTCCTGCGCCGGAGGCCATGAGCCCGCCGCTCCCGCCGTCCGGAGAGCAGATCGAAATCACCCACGGCGAGCAGCGGGCGTGGATCGTCGAGGTGGGTGGCGCGCTTCGCGCATACCGCGCGGACAGACACGACGTGGTGGACGGTTACGAAGCCGACGAGCGGTGCACGGACGCGCGCGGCCAGCCACTCATCCCCTGGCCGAACCGCTTGCGCAACGGCAGCTACCGCTTCGGCGACGAAGAGCACCAGCTCCCACTCAGCGAACCGGCACGGCGAAATGCCATCCACGGTTTGGTGCGATGGTCGAGCTTCACCGTCGACGTCCGCGAACCCGACCGAGTGACCATGCAGAACGTGCTCTACCCGCGTGACGGCTACCCGTTTACGCTCCTGGTCGCGATCGACTATGCACTATCTGCGGCGGGACTCACGGTGACGACGACAGCAAGGAACCTCGGCGCGCAGCCATGCCCGTTCGGGGCGGGTGCGCACCCTTACGTAAGCGTCGGCACACCGCTCATCGACGCTGCGTCGCTGCAGGCGCCGGGCCGCGTGCGACTGCTCGTCGACGAGCGCGGCATCCCAACCGGGGCCGTGCCCACCAAAGACACCGAGCACGACTTCAGGACGGCTCGCGCGATTGGCGCGACCACACTCGACACCGCATACACAGACCTCGAGCGCGAATCCGACGGCCGCGCCGTGGTGGGACTCGCAGCTCCGGGCGGCGACATCGCTGTCTCGGTCTGGCTCGACGAGTCGTACCGCTACCTGATGCTCTTCACCGGCGACTCGCTGCCTGACCCGGCGCGCCGCCGCCGCAGCCTCGGTGTCGAGCCCATGACGTGCGCGCCCGATGCTTTTCGCTCCGGCGACGGCTTGCTCGTCCTTGAGCCCGACCAGTCGTTCACCGGATCGTGGGGTGTGACGTGTAGTCATCCGTGACGCGAGACCACCCGCGGGTCGGGCGGCGTATTCTTCGGAGAACGGGTAGACGGATGAACGATGCGACGAAGGCCGGCAACTCCCGAGACGAGTGCGAACAGTGGCCGATTCGCTGCGCGTCCCGCGGATGAGGCATCCTGCAAAACCGTGACCAAGCCTCGGTGAGTGGGTGATTGATGCGTCGCGCTTCCACAGGTCAGCGGCGGCGCGGTTGATCGCGTCCTGGCCGCTCGCGTCGAGCAGGTCGGACATGCTGATGACACGGACTTGCGGCGGGAGCGTCCGGGCCGCGTCGAGGCGATGGCGGAACGCATCAGCTGCGAGCCGCGACGGGGCTCGGCGGTCTTCAGCCACGTCCGGGCCAAGTCTCACGGCGTCAACGAAACGGCGTCAGCCCAACCCCAAACTGCCGAGCGCCACGTCGGGCGTGATTCGTGACGTCGCGGGTCAGCCTCGCGTTGGAAGTTGGATGCGCTCGTGAGCGGGTTCGCCCACACGGAGCTCGCGGCTGCGTTCGGTTTCGGCGTTGATTTCGGCTCCCAGTAGCAGCGCGAGCGAGGACAGCCATAACCAGGTGAGCATGATGATGACGGCGGATAGGCTGCCCCAGGTCTTGTTGTAGGTGGCAAACCGGCTGGTGTAGAAGGCGAATGCGCCGGAGGCGGCGAGCCAGACGACGACGGAGAAGATCGCTCCGGGGGTGATGAACTTCCAGGTCGGCGGATCGGCGTTGGGAGCGAGGTACAGGGTGATCGCAAAGGCGGTCAGGAGCCCAAGCAGCAGGATCGGCCACTGCGCTACCCACCACGCCCAGGTGACCAGCGTCTTGTTGCCGACGGCTGAGCCGACCCAGATCGTCATGTGCGGGCCAAGGATGAGAAGTATGAACACCAGCGCGAACGAGATCACCCCGCACAGGATCATCACCAACGCGGTCAGGCGTTTCTTGGCGAAGTTGCGCGTCTCGTCGCGTTGGTAGGCGATGTTGGTCGCCCACATCACCGTCTGCATGGCGCCGGAAAGCGACCACAACGCCAACAAGACACCGACCACGATCATGATCACGCCGCCGCTGCGCGCGTGCGTGGTGCGGGTGAGACTTGATCCGAGCAGCGCGACCGCGCTTCGGGGCATCACCGTCCCCAGATGGGTGGTGATGGTGCGAACGGCGCTTGGTCCGGCGAGTACGCTGAAGCCGCCCAAGGCGACCAGCAGGGCAGAAGGGATGGCAAGGAAGGCGTTGTAGGCGATCGCCGAGGCGAGGCTGGTGACGTTGTCTGCCAGCGCTGATTTGATCGCGCGCACGCTGATGGCGACATAATCGCGCTTAGACAGATCGCCGAGCCCAGGGTCCGCAAGGCGCGGCTCGTATTGCTCCGGCTGGGGCATCGGGGCGACGCCGACGCAGGCGCCATTGGTGCGCTCGTCGCGTTGATCCGCCGAGCGAGGTTGGTGTGCGGTCATCGGCAGCTTCACCTCTGATCAGCGCCGGCTCGCTTCCGCGGCGAAGCGGTGTTCGATCAGATCGTCGAGTTTCTTGGTCATCCACGTGGTCGCGGCGGCAACCGCGATATGGGCGAGCCACTGCTTGACCGTCACGGCGTCGCGATCCTTCTTGGTCTGTCGCGCGCGCATCGTTCCGCTCACGGTGGGGCGTATCACGGCACCAGCCACGTTTCCTGGTCGCATCTGCATCTCTCCTCCGGTTGGACTTGCGTGATCGACAGGCTGGGCGCTCAGGCTGTCGTCGAAGCTGGGGCACAGGTCTCGGGTGGCGCGCCCTCGTCGGCGGCGGGCGCGGCAGTCTCCGCGCCGGCCGTGTCGGGGCGGTTCGCCCGGCGACGGTGCGCGAGCCGGGCGGCGATGCGTTGCTTCGCGATCTGCGTCATCGGTGTCACATGCGTCCGGATCGCGGAGATCCGGCCTGCCACCCGGTCTTTGTACCGCCTCGGGGCGTTGACCTTATAGGCGAGCGCTTCGACCGTGTCGGCGAGGTCTTCGCGCGCTGCCGCTACTTCATCCCGGACTTGGCGGACGTCTTCAACCATTCGATGTCCTCCTTCACTGAATCGAGCGTCTCCACCGGCAGCGGGGTGCTGCCTGCCGCAGACGCATCACCCCCACGAACCCAAGGACGCCTTTGCCAGCTCCGCCTCCTTGCGAACAAGCTCGGACAACCCCTCGCTCAAACGGTTGGTGAGCTCGCCGATCGACTGGTCACTCGAACCGTTTTGCATCCCACGAGTCTGAGTCTGCATCCGCCTCTCCTTCTACGCCTGAGAGTCCACCCGGTCTCGCAGCGACCTAAGGCGAAGACTCCTGCGTCTTTAGACACGACATTCCAAGCCGAGGCAGGGATGGAAGCGCGTGAACCCTTCTGGGTACCTCGTGAAGACCAGCCGACTCCATCGCGCGTGCGATGGAAACGACTTTGCGTTGAAGAGCCCCTACCTGGCGCTGCTCTGGTGGCCGCGTAGTCACGCCGCGACGCCTCAGAGTTCCCACGGGCCAGGCCGCAGGCCGACCCACAACAGGGCGACTGCTACGGACGTCGTCAGAGCCAGCAAGTGTTCCATTTACGCGGGGTACCCGGAACCGGCGGACGAGAAACGGTGATGACGGGTCACCCCGCACGGTGGGTTGCACCAGGGTCGGTCGTGAAGACGTCTGTGCCGGTAGCCGCGCGGCGGGGCGCCCAAAGTGACTGCGAGGCGGGTCAGGGTGGGACTTGGCTAGTTGGTGATGGCGACCGGTGTGCAGCGGTTGCCGCCGCTGGCCGTTGATCGTGAGTGCCGACACGCAGAACTTGTAGGTTCCGTTGGGGTACTGGATGGTGTGCAGGCCGTGGGTGCCGCCGACGTGCCGGACGTAGTCGGCATCGAGATGCAGGTGCGCGCCCGGCCCGTGCTCCCGGTGGCCGACCCTGCCGCCAGGTGCCATACGCCCAGACATGCCATCTGGTTGTCCTTGGGGTGCGGTGGCGAGCGCCACCGCACCCCGTTCGTGGATCGAGGGCCGTCGTCTTCTTAGCAGGCAGCTTCGTTCTGGCCACAGAACTTGCCGACGGTCCGGCTCTTGTCGTACATGTACTTCGCGCCCAGGCTGAGACGGTCGATCACGTATTGACCGCTCGGGAGCGTCTGGGTGGTCGCGGGCTCGTCGGCGACAAAGAAGCTCTGGGCGACGGAGAGGTCAGGGTGCGCCGCAACAAACACCTGCCACGCGGTCATCGTGGCGGTGGATGCGTAGGTTGTGCCGGTACTGTCGTAGAACAGGCACGGCGCGGAGCTGGTGGTGGTGGATCCGGTGAAGTCTGCACGTCCCCATGTATTCCCGCTTGCGGCCAGTGGGTTGTTGCAGTAGAAGGCTGACAGGTACGCGACCAGGCCATTGCTCATGACGACGCTGATCCTGGGCGCACCTGCTCCCAGGTAAGCCGACTCTTTGAAGTCAAAGCTCAGGTTGTGGATGTTCTGCACGGCAACGCTCAAGTCGGCACTGCGGTGCGAAAAGAGCACAACACAGCCACCGTTTGTGACCGTGAAAACGAACGCCTTCGCGTTCGTATCCAGGGGCGAATCACCCTGAGCCGCAGTCCATCCCGTGACCGTCTCCGTGCCCGAACACTTCTGAACATGAAGGATCTGCCCGTGCGGAAGGGTTACCTCCGCCGACGCCACGCCAGGCAACACAAGCGCGAGCGCTCCAACAGCAAGCATGGTTAGCAACGGTTTCACGGTGACCTCCTTGGTCATCCCCACGACACGCCCGACCGCGGTGCGCGCATCGGACCGCGATTCGCAACCTCCGAGGGTGGCGCACCCGACAGTCGAGCGGAAACTCGAGCGTACCACCTAGACGGCATCAAAGAGGCAAGTGTCACAAGCTCCGCCACCGAGAACCCCGCTATTTGCGAAAACCGTGGCCCGGGGCCGTTCCTGACGCCGGCGTCCCACGTGCACCTGCAGATGGCCGGGTTAGGGAGTCAAGTTGCCGGTTACCCAGGCGTCGCGCCTGCGATTCAACGCCCCAGTAACGAAGGGGTTCGGCGGCCGGCAGGAGGGCCCCCCAGTCCCGCGGCCGGCCGCTCGTACCCACACCGGAAGAGTGCCCCGGGGCGCTACGCACCTAGACAAAAGTCGGCCCGGTCGGCGACCAGCCATGCGGGAAGGCGTAACGGAGACGGGCCGACCTGCGGTGTTTCTTCGGAGGTCGTACCTCCGGGCGCACCATGGGACTGCGTGAGGCGCCCGCTCCGATGAGCCGCTCTGCGCATACTCGTGGGGATGGTTGACTGCGTGTTGAAGCTGATGTTCCAAGGCGGCGGGCCGATTGACGGCGAGCGTTTCGTTTCCGAGCATCCAGCGCAGGCGTGGTTCAGTGTCGAGTCGGGTGGCTCGTATGAGCTTCGGGAGACGGTCGCCGGGGAGAATCGCGGCGATTGGCCGACGGCCGTGTACGAATGGGTGCCAGGATCAGACGTGATCTCGCGGTTGCACATGCGACTCGGCGGGGCAAGCGGAACAGAATCGGCGACCGCCCCCGTAGGGGACTTGCGGCCCTTGAACGCGCCTCGCCATCTCTCGAGCCGCAGCACCGCGACCCGGTAGTGCCGGCCGCGCGCGGCGGAGTACGATTGCCACATGAGCCTCCTGCAGCGAATCCACAATCCGCGTGGCCGGAAGTGCGGATGCCAACCAGACTGCTGGTGCCAGCGGACATGGATCGGTCGGCTTGTGCGTTGGTGGTTCCCTGGACGCCTACTTGGGATGCCCCACAAGTCGGTCGACCCTGAGTGGAAGCGCATGCGAGCCGAGCGCGGCGACGACCTCGGACTTTCCGGCAACCCCTAGCCCCGGCCGACCGCACGGGCGCGACCGCTCCGCGGCCATCGTGCTTGTATTCGGTTGGAAGAGGCGTAGGCTCGCGGGTTGCGGCGGCCGGGAGAGGAAGCGCACACCGCATTCCCGCCTGGCCCTCTGATGCATCTCAAGGCATACCGACAGCTTCCGGCCGCCCCCGGGGCATCGGCCCAGTTCTCATCTGGCGCCAATGTTGTGGCTGCCGGGTCGCGTTGAGCGGCGGTGTGTCACCATTCCTTGGCGTGCCTGGACGTCGCCCCGTTGTGGACGTTAGGGGTGGTGGCCGGCCGCAGCCCACAACAGCCGTCGCCGGCCGTCCAGGCGGGCCGGATGAGCAGACGAGCGCGGCCGAGGGGCTGTGGTTCCGCTGGGTGTGCCCCTCGGGGGGCTTATTCCGGGAGCGGCCGTGGTGCGCGTCGCCGCTCGGGGCAAACGCGCGCGGGATTGAGGCACGTCCGCCGTCTGGTTGGGGCGTCTCACCGTTCCCCGGCGACCCATCGTTCGACTCGGTCGAGCGACAGGCCCGACGCGACGCTGCGCCCCCGGCCGCTCGCCGACAGGATCGCATACGTGCCGTAGTCGACTGCTCGAGTGTCCCGCCTGCGCGTCTTCGACAGCCGGTAGCCCTGGCGAGCGAGGGCACGCCGGGCGCGGCGCTCTCGGACTTTGTCGGCGGCGTCAGGCATCGACTTACATCGTATCAACGAGTGACCCTGGAAGCGACCCTCGACGTGACCCCAGAGTCCTGCTACTGCAGGTGAGCGGAGAAAGCCGCCGCCATCGCGGGTCGCGTCGTGTTGGCTGGGGATCGGGTTGGCCGATGAGGCCGACTGGTCGTCTAGGGCGAGGGGCACCGTCTCGGCGCGGCGGAAGGTCGTCGGATTCGCCCTGCGCGGAGTCGTCCGCCTACGCCGTGCCCCACCATCACGGCGCAGGCGGTGGGTGGGGCAGCCCTACTCGAGCTCGACGGTCAGATCGGCGGGGTTGCCCTTGCCCTGGAGCAGGTGCACCTGGATCTGTCCGCTGGCGCCCTCGTAAGCGTCCGTGCCGCCAGTGATCGGTAGCGTGAAGCGGTTGCTATTGGTCAGCTGCACGCCGCCCGCGTCGATCACGCCGCCGCGCAACGCGAGGCTGGCGTGCAGTTGGTCGGTCGTGCCGCCTGTCAGCACGATGGTGACGATACCCGTGCCAACGCGTGTAGCTCCTTGCCAGACAGGCTGTTTGAGGATGATCTCGTCGCCAACCGCTGGTGTCTTCTTGCCCGCGACGTTCACGAATGTCGACGAGCCGCCCTGGGCGTGGAGGTGGATCACGCGGCCGCCGGCCGATGCTGACCCGACCGAGATCACCACCGCCACTGCCGTGATGGCCACAAGCGAGGCCACCGCCCAACCAGCTCTGTGCTTTCTCACCGCCGCCTCCCTCCTGGAAATAGATGGAGCCTTCGAGCTTCAACTCGTCACTTCCCGTTGGACCGATTCCAAAACCAAGTCGTTCGGGCTACGTCATTGTCCTCGAGCGTGATCCCCGGTTACGCCCTGAGATTCGTGCCAAGGAAGACGAGCGGCCAAAACAGCACCGCCGCCGCGGCCGAGATGACCGGCATCACGCCGGTGGCCTGGTCGATGTCGAGATAGTGATCGCCGTCAGCGACAGCGATGCCCAGACCGAGATACGTCGACCACACCAGGTAGCTGATGAGGTTGTGAACGACGTTGTCGCGTACACGACGCCTACGAGACCGGGAAGGGTTCCGACTCCGGCGTCCACGGCCCGTTCGGGCTCGGGCTGTATTCCCAGCCACCGCCCCACCATACCCAAGCACGGCCCGCGGGAACCACCCGGGCCAAGATAACCCGAGCGGGTCGCCTGCTCCCAGGCGACCCGCTCGTAAATGAATCCGACGCGGGGGTCCAATCCAAAACGTCGGACACCTACGCGCGACGTACCCGCCTAACGCTGTCACCTAAACGCGCACAGGGCACGGGAAGTGGTAGAGGCGCGGACGCATCGCGACGGTCGCCGTCAGGTATCAGGCTAGGATCGCGGTCGTCGGCGTTGGTCGGCCACTCCCCCAGGGGGCGGGGATCGTGTGGGCGCCCGAGCGCGACGTCGACCTCGCCCCGCTCGTAGTCGGCTAGGTCTTCCTCCACCCCCGGTCATGCCGGGGCGAGAGAGCGCGGGCTGGTCACAGCTGGATCGGATCTCGGCGGGTCGTGTCCGCGAGGGGCCAGCCCCGACTCCGCGAGACGGGTTGCCAGGGCTGTTTCCCTGCTCGTCGGCCACGCTCGTGGTCGCGTGTCGCGCCCGTTCAAGTGAGGGTGCGTCCCCAGCGGCCTTCGTCCATCGCGGCTCGAGGTCGAGGTCGTTTGCCTCGCGCTAATGCACGAATTTTGTAAGGGCAGGGTGGGGTCGTTCACCGATTCGACACTCGCCGCTACGGTGGCCGGATCGTGGGTGTGCGAGACTCGCGACGGGGCAGCGAGGATTTGGGGAGGGCGATTGCATGCGACCTGAACGGTTCGGACGCCGGTGGGCCCACGGGGTGGTGGCGATGATGGTCGGCGGCTGCGCGGTTGGGACGGCATCGGCGTCGGCCGCATCCTCGGCGCCGGAGCGGCTGTGCGGTGGGAGCGCCGGCAGTGCGCCGCAGACCTATCGTCACGTGGTGGTGATCATGGAGGAGAACCAGAGCTACCACGACATCGTCGGACGCTCCTCGGCCCCCTATCTCAACTACCTCGCCACGGCGTGCGGACTGGCAACGAGCTACCGGGGCGTGACCCATCCCAGCCACCCCAACTACATGGCGGCCACAGGCGGCATCCCCACCTCCGCCGGCTCCATCGACGCCTCCAATATCTTTAGCCAAGTCCGCCGCGCGGGCGGATCCTGGCGCGTCTACCAGGAGGCGATGCCGCATACCTGCGACCACCAGTCGGCCTACCCCTACAAAGCCGGCCACAACCCCGGGATCTCGTATGCGGCCATTCAGTCCGGATGCCGGCTTTGGGACGTCGGCTGGGCCGCCTTCAAGCGCGACGTGGCCAACCATGCCCTTCCCACCTACGCATTCATCACCCCCGACCAGTGCCACAACATGCACGCAAGCTGCACCCGCGGCGCGACCGCGATCCGGGCGGGCGACACATGGCTCAGTCACGTCATCCCGCAGATCGTGCAGACACCCGGATACCAACGCGGCCGCACAGCGATCTTCATCACCTGGGACGAGGGCTCCCACGGCCAAAGCGCCGCCCAACACGGCGAGAACTGCCTGGCACGCGCACACCTGGCCGACCAGAGCTGCCACGTACCGACGTTCGTGCTGTCGGAGAACGTCGCAGCCGGCACTCGCAGCAACGTGCTCTTCAGCCACTACTCGCTGCTGCAAACGACGGAACGATTGCTGGGCCTCGACCCGTTCCTCGGCCACGCCGCCGACCCCACCACCACCGGCATGCGAGCCGCGTTCGGCTTCTAGCTCAGCAGCCGAAACTCCCCTCCCGACCCAACGGTCGGGGAAGGGATGTTCGCCGCGTTGCCCGAGCGGGTACTTCCCGACGCCTTCAAGGGGTTTCAGTCGCACAGGATCCGCTCGATCGGGACGTCTAGGGTTCGGGGGATGCGGGCGCGCGTGGCGGCGTGCGGGATCCGGTCGCCGCAGGCGCAGTTTGATCGCATATTGGGCTGGGAAACACTGGAAGGTGCCGGGTCGCCGTTCGGCGTTCGATCACGGCGGCCCGGCATGTAGCCGTTCGCCGCGGATACACTCTGGCCGCCGGTGGGGATGCGAGGTTTTTGCCGGCGGCCGGATCGCTTTGGCGTGTCCACTCGAACCCACGCGGCAGCCTCATCCGGCCGCGCCGGCCGCCGCGGTGCCGTCCCGGACCAGGTCTAGGACGGCTGCCTCGTCGGCAGAGAGTCCGCGGCGCCGCACGGCTTGGGCGCGCGTGAGAGTCAGTCTGCCGGAGATGTGCGCGTCGATCACGTCCGGATGGACATAGCAGCTGCGGCAGACTGCCGGCGTGTTCCCGAGCTCCTTGGCGACCGTCTCAACAGCGTGCACGACCTGGCGCTTTGCCTGCATGGGCGACCCTGACTCGCCCAGCTCTCCCAGCACCCGGGCGGCAAGTACCGTCCCCGACCAGGTGCGGAAGTCCTTCGCGGTGAAGTCCTGGCCGGTGATCTCCCGGAGATAGTCGTTCACGTCCTCGGAGTCGACGTCCACCGGCTCGCCGTCCTCGTCGGCGTACTGGAACAGCTGCTGGCCGGGAAGGCCCTCGCATCGGCGCACCACGCGTGCCACGCGCGGATCGGAGACGTCCAGCTCGAGCATCTTGCCGCCCTTGCCGCGAAACCGGAAGACGATCCGGGAGCCCTTGACATCAACATGGCGTTTCTCCAACGTTGTCAACCCGAAGGACCGGTTCTCGCGGGCGTATTCCTCGTTTCCGATCCGGATGCCCGTCTCGTCGAGGAGGCGCACCACCGTAGCGACGACGCGGGTCTTGCTGAGTGCGTGCCGGGCCATGTCACGGTCGACGCGGCGGCGGATGCGCGGCAGCGCTTCGGCGAACGCAATCAGGCCGCCGTACTTAGCCTCGTCGCGAACCTCCCGCCAGCGCGGGTGATACCGGTACTGCTTGCGCCCGCGCGCGTCGCGGCCGGTCGCCTGGAGATGCCCGTTGGGCGACGGGCAGATCCATACGTCCGTCCACGCCGGCGGGACAGCCAGTGCGGCGATCCGGCTGCGCTGCGTCGCGCTGGTGATCGTACGGCCGTCCGGCGAGATGTACTGGAACCCGTGCCCGCGCCGGCGCCGGCGGATTCCCGGCCGGTCATCGCAGGTGTAGCGCAGCCCCGCTTGGGCGGCCGCTGCCTCGGGTTGCGTCGTGCCCTGGCTCAAGCCGAGCCCGGTCCCGCTGTCCCGAGACCCCAGCGTCGGCGAAGACGTTCCATACCGGACACCGCTTGAAAACCCTGGCCGAACGCTACCGGATGCCGGCTTCGGCGAGGGCGGCCTGCGTCGCGATGTCCCAGTGGGTGGCGATGGTCGCCGCGGTCGCCCGCTCCTCCGCGCAGATCCCTTGGGCGACGCGCACGGTCTCGGCATCCCCGGCAGTCTCGGCGACCCGGCGCAGCTGCTCATAGCCAGCGATCTCGAGGTGCTCGAACGCGTAGGCGAAGGCCGCTAGCTTGCCCGTGGTGTCGGGATGTGCCTTGAAGAACGTCGCCCAGTTCACGGCGCC
Organism: uncultured Actinomycetes bacterium; assembly: GCA_963707585.1. GTDB lineage: Bacteria > Actinomycetota > Thermoleophilia > Gaiellales > JAICJC01 > JAICJC01. Next base: position 35,595 of record CAVPQP010000003.1, read on the forward strand.
GATACGCATGGCCGCGTCCTTGACGGTCGAGGTCGAATGACCGAGCTCATCGAGCCGGCGCTCGAGCTGCGCGGCGTGCCGCTCGCTCTCTCCCAGGTGCACGCGGTAGGCGTCCGCGAGATCGGAGGCGGTCGATACGTCGACCGCGCGGCGCAGGAGCCCGATCGACTGCTGCTCGAGCGCGTGTGCGTCGGTCAGGTAGGCACGCACCCTTGCGTTCGCATCCGTTGAGCCTACCGCGGTGAGCGAGGAGCGGACGGTGCTGTCGAACGCGGCTTCCAGGCGCTCGGCCATCAGCCGCTCGTCCGGCAGGATGCGTCTGGCCAGCACCTCGGTCTCCGAATCGTTCGCCTGACGGGCGACGCGAGCGAGCAGCTCGTACGCCGCGATCTCGAGATGCTCGTAGGAGTATGCGTGCGCCGCAAGCTTGCCAGGCGTGTCCGGCTGCAAGCGCGCAAAAGCCAAGAAGCCCTTGCCACCGGCCGCCATGATCAGATCCTTCCAGCGCGACGGGGCATCGCCGTATGCGTCCAACCGTTCCCGGACGAGCCGCTCGTGGGTCTCGGTCTCGCCGAGGTGCTCGGCGAGGGCCGCCGCCAAACGGTCGTCACCCGCCACGCCGGGCGCGGATCGGAGCTGCGCCAGCGCCTGCTCCTCGATCGCGTGCGCATCGCTCAGATAGCCCGCCAGTTGCGTCGTGATCGTCCGGGTCATGCCGCCTCCAAGTCGTTGTGTGTCCGGATGCTGGTACCACCCGCCTCGCTCGGGCAAACGCACAAAGTCCGTAATACGGCGACCGAGCCGTCGTCGTTCCCACGTCACGAAAGACGGCTGGCGGCCCCCCGCGGTCAGGTGCACGAGCCGCCGTATCGAGGACGCGTAAGAAAGCGTTTCGCCGAAGGTAACAAGTACCACCGGTCGCCAGGTGGCGGGTGCGAGCGCGTCGTGGTTCGGTCGAACCGGTTTGTGCCGACGCCGGAAGTGGGTATGAGGCGAGTCTCAGCAGTCGGGTTTCGGCGGGCGTCAGTGCCAACTGGCCGGACGCCCGGTGCAGGCTTCGCCGGGGGCCAGGTCGGAGCCCACCGCTGAACTCACGTCGTCACGTCCGGCCTCGCCGCGGTGGCCGTCGTCAAGACGCGCTCGACCGGCCGATGTTGGCCGACAAGTTCTACGGTTACGGTCGGTCGCTGCGCCTTAGGTCTCCGGCTGGTCCGCCATCGCGGGCGTCCCGGTTCGGAACGTCGCGCGCACCTCGGTGCCCAGGCCGGGGATCGTTTCGATCTCGAGGTCGTTCGAGATCGCGGCGGTGAGCGCCAGCCCGATGTTGTGCGGGCGGCCGCGCGGGGGCGGCTGTTCCATCCCCTGCCCATGATCGCCGATGACGACCTCGAGTCGGTCTGGCAGGACACTCGCCTCGACAGTAAACACGCCGTCGCGGTCTGGGTAGGCGTGGAGCACGGCGTTCGCGCACACCTCGGTCGTGGCGAGCACGATATCGAGCACCCGCTCGGGCGCGACAAGGGCGCTGTTGAGCAGCACATGGAGAGCGCGCCGCACGATGGCGACGTTATCTGGTTCCGCGGCGAGCTTGAACCTGAATCCGTGTGTCTGCGACGCCATCACGTTGTGGATACCCGCGAGCCTGCGCGCCCACTCGCACCGCGCCATCGGTACGCGCCGATGCCAGCACACCGCTGACGTAGCTCGGAACCTGAAAGGCACGTCGTCGGGCGTGGGCGCACACGGTCATGGCGGCGAGGTCGGAGCCCGACCTAAACGGCAGGCACTTCCACACCCACGCGCTACCGATCTGCCAACGCGAACATCCGCGTCGTCGACGACCCGAACTCGAGATCGGTGCACCCGTCGTCCAGTGTCCATCCCGCGACTCGGCTGCCGTCGTCGGAGGTTGGGATCGGCCGAGGTTGGGAACGACTTGCCTCGACCTATTGTCGGAAGGAGTGAATACTGTGGTTGTCCTTGCTACCAGCGGCCTTCTCATCACTATCCTGGTGGTCCTCGCGATCATCGCGCTTTTGCTGTACATCCTCCGGGCCCGCTTGTAAGACGGTCGAGGATGTTGTCCGGCTTGCTCGCCGTGTTGGTAGCGTGTCTGCCGGGTTTGCCGTCGAGTGGGGGGCAGTCGCCGCCGCTCCGGGTCAGACCGGCCGCGGGGCGTTGGGCGAGTTGACGGCGCGGGACAGCGCTTTCCCGCCGATCCGAGTTCCCGGCGAGCGACCCGGGTGCTGGGCGTCGGCTATCCCTTGGTGATTGGCTTGGCCGCGTGCATCCGGGTCGTCTTCCCGGCGCTCGCCTTGCCGCGGCCTACCTGGGGGTGGATGGTCGCGGGGTTCCTGATCGCGATCGCCGCCAGTGTGCTTCGCGCGTGGGCAGTGGTGACACTGGGCCGTCTCTTTGACCGTCACGGCGCCGTGCGGGAATCACATCTCCTGATACGCCGGGGGCCGTACCGAATCGTCCGCCACCCCGCCTACTCCGCCAACGTGGCCTTCGCGATCGGCGCCGGGATGACGCTCGCGAATTGGGCAAGCCTGCTTGCCGCCGCTGTGCTTGTAATCGTGGTTCACGAGCCACGCATCCGCCACGAGGAGAGGTTGCTCGCCGAGCGCTTCCCGGACGATTTTCCACGCTACATCCGCGACACCGGGCGGCTATCGCCACACATGCCGCGACAGGGATAACACATATCACAGAGTCACGCCGGCGGGTGCTCGAAACTTATGGGGCGATGACGGGTCCGCCTGGGCTGGGTACCCCAAGACGGGGACCGGGCACCTCGGCGCCGAGAAAAGGGACGCCGGGCCGCTAACTTCATCGTCGCCCGTTTCTCGTCCACCCGTACCGGGGACCCGAGGATTCGGAGTCTTGCTGAGTCGGACTGCGGCCAAGCAATCCTTAGGCGCCGCGGCTGACTGCTCGGCGAAAAGAGGCCAACAGCCAGGCTCGGCGTCAGGTAACCGGTTCTTGAAAGCACAGCTGTTGTTCCCATCGAACGCGTTGTGCCTGAGACACCGGAGTTCTGACTTGCGCCGGCAAACGGAAGAAGGGCGGCGGCTGATGCGCTTGGACCGAGTCTCGAAGTGGCGGGGCTTGGCGTTGGCGCGGCTGCGCGCCTCGTAGTGGTTTCGCTCGAGCCAGAACGCCGATGGGATCCAGCACTGGCCCTAAGCGCCGCCGCCAGACCGTCCGGGCGCCAGGCGTGCCACGCGGGTGGGTCAGGCATCCACCTTGCAAGACTGCACCCGACGCCTTCACGTGTCTGCACGAGCCTGCGGCTACGCGAAGGCCCGCGTCGCGGCGTCGACTCGAAACGGCTCGAGCCTGCGGCGCTGGTCTCCGGCGCGCTCGATCAGCAGGTCCAAGTCGACGCCAAGATCAGTCCGTGAAAGCTGCTTGAGGGCGCGCCAACCGGCGAGCTTGCCTTCGATGCCGAGCGACAGCGCCTCCGTCTCCATCAACCGGCTGAGGTCTTCGTTGCCGGTCACCCGATCGTCGCGCATGATCCGGCTCAGCCGCTCGATCATCCAGCCACCCGCCTGCTTCACCGGATCGGGGGTGACCCCGAGTGTCTTCATGACCTGGTCAAGCACAGCACGGTCCTCGGCGATGTCACGCCGCAGCACGTCAACGACGACGCCGAACTCGGTGCCCTCGTGCTTGGAGCGCATCTTGTCCAAAAGCGCGATCGCCGCGACTGACCCTGCCAGGTGATCGTTCAAATACGCGCCGAGCGGCTCCGACCGAGACATACGGCGGACATTCCCGTTCCCGTGACAACCCAACCGCGCGCGACAAGAGAGAGCCCTCCCGGACGCGTCAAGCGCGTGGCGTTGACGGTGACGCTCGTGCCTGGGCAGGAGCGTCACCTCGGTATCTAGCGGTGGTCTTGCACATGGCTCGGGGGCGCTGGCGGACGCAACCCCGCAAGGCCGCCAACCCCCGACGCGGCGGACACCCCCTTGACCTGGCGCGGCGGCGGGGTCGGTCGGCACGTGTGGCGGGGACTCTCCCGCGATGCCCCCGAGATCTCATTGTGATCGGGTGATCGGGTTAGTCCCATTCGCGAACGGGAACAGACGAGCCACATCACTACCGATTGGAGCACGGATGGCGGATCTCACGAACCTGGAATCAAAGCTCGGCGAGGTAACCGGCCTGGCGATGGCCGCACAGGCGGCGACCGACAAGGTCCTGAAGCTGGCCGAGAGCGAGCGGGAGACGAACCTCGTCGCCGCACTTCGCCAGATGCACGCAGGAGGCGGCCGAGACTGAGCGGCGCTGCACCGACCTGGCCGGCACCTTCGAGGGCAAGAAGACGGCGATTCTCGACGAGGCCCGAACGACGAAGAGCAAGGGCGCCGAGATGATGAAGACCTACCTCGATAGCGATTCCGACACGCTGGACGGGTTCGAGTTTCTGACCATGGCCGAGGCCGGCGAGGTTGGACACTGGTCGGTGCTCGCCGCAATGAACGAGCAGGCGCACCACCCGGAGATCAGCAGCCTGGTGACATGGGCGCTGCCGATCCAGCAGCGGCACCTCCGGGACGTCATGGAAGTCTCCGTCGACCTCGCCAGCGACGAGGACCCCAACGAGACGACGTAGCCCGACCCTCGTCTGGCCCCGGCGCCGGAATGCGCGGGCGAGGCAGACTGGTTTCCGACGTGGTCGAGCTCACGTAGGAAGCGGGTGCAGCGGATGGCAGGGCGACCTCTTGGTGACGCGAGTTTTGGCGGTATCTCGCCACGAGGTCGCCGCCGTCCCCGCCAGCGTGCGGATCGCTGGTTCAAGCGGCGCGCGTCTGGGTATGTGACAGTGGAATGACCGAAGTCCCACGGAATGGAGATCGATCGCTTGGCGATCTGACCAGGCAGCTTTCGCGTGATATCTCCCTGCTGGTACGCACCGAGGTGGCGCTTGCCAAGGCGGAGGTTTCCGAGCGCGCGACGATGATGACCCGTGGCGCGGCCATCGTCGCGGTGGGCGCGCTTTTCGGGGTGATCGCCCTCTCGTGCTTGGTGGCGGCTGCGGTGGCCGGTCTGTCGCTGGTAGTCGATGTCTGGATTGCGGCGCTGATCGTGGCGGCCGTGGCAGCGGTGATTGGTGTGATCGCGGCGATGATCGGCGTCAGGGCGCTGCGTTCGGCGGGGCCGCCGTTGCCGCTGGATACCGTGGAGTCCGCGAAGGAGGATGTCGCATGGGTGAAGACACGCGCGAGCTCCGGCGCAATGTAGATGAGGCGCGCGATCAGCTCGGCGACACCGTCGAGGCGCTTGCCTATCGCGCAAACGCGCCCAAGCGGGCGAGGGATCGAGTTACAAGCTCGCTGGCGCGATTCAAACGTCGCGTGAGCCGCAAGTAATAGGAGTAGATCTGAGATGGGCGTAGCAGATGTGGCAGGGCTCGTGGTGAAACCGGCCGTGGCCGGAACCATGCGCGCCCGCAAGACCAAAGCACGGCAAAACAGTGTCGCCAAGAAACAATGGGTCGCCTACATCGGCGTGGCAATCGTGACCACCGTGCTGACGAAGACGCTGAACGAGTTCATCGAGCGGAGGTTCGCCGCCGACGACGCTGACGTCGCCTAGTGATGTCGACAGACACCGCCCGTGTCGCGGCAAAGAACGCGCGTGAGGCCGTCGCCTCAGACGTCGCAGAACTCGGCGAGCGAATCACCAAACCTGCACCACTGATCCGGCTGCCACAGATGGGACGCCGGCCGGTGCTTTCGGGTGGTCGCGGCCGTCGCCCTCCTCGAGGCCGGTGATCACGTGTCCAGCGCGGCGCGATCTGAGCGAGCCCGCGCCGTGCCGGTCCCTGCCCCTTGACGTGCCGCGCGTCCGGAAGATAGGGTCGCTCGGCCGGCGCCGAGTGGGGGATTTGGCTTGGGAACAGCGCCCCGATACCCGTGGTCGCCTATCACGGCCGTACTCGCGGTCGTGCTCTCGTTGGCTGCGTGCGGGTCTTCCTCGTCGCACTCGTCCACGGCGTCGAGCGGGTCGGCCGGCGGTTCCACGAGTTGGAACATCGTGGCGCTGGGGGACTCTGACACCACTGGCTCGGGCGATCCTACCGGGGTGGGATGGGTTGGGCGGTATGCGCGGCTGCTCGAGAACAAGCTTCGCCGGAAGGTGAATGTCACCAACCTTGCCGTGGACGGCAAGACCAGCGATCAGCTCCTCTCGGAGCTGCAATCCGATGCGGCGACCCGCAAGGACGCCGCGCACGCTCGGATCGTGCTGATCGGCATCGGCGGGGCGGATCTGAACGCTGGAGACGCCAATCTCCAGGCCGGCAAGTGCAAAGGCACGGCGTGTTACGTGCCAGTGCTGCGGGCGTTCGCTCGTCACTTCGACGCCATCGTCGCCCAGGTTCACCGACTCCGTGGTAGCGCGCCGACGGTTCTGCGGGCGATCACGCTCCCGAACGGTTTCCCCGGTGCGGGAACTGCGTACCCGTCCTTCGTCACGTCTGAGGTCAGCCTCTATCAGACGACCACCGAAAAGCGGGTCATCTGCCAGACGATGACGAAGTACGGGGGCCGCTGCGTGGATGTCGTCCTGGCCTTCAACGGGCCGAGCGGAACTGACAACGCGTACAAAAGTGGCTTGATGAATCTGCAGGACTGCTGCTACCCGAGCGCAAAGGGCCAGCAGTTGATAGCCCATCTGTTAGTCAAGACTGGCTTGGGACCGATCCGCCCCTGAGTCCCGCGATGACGGTCCATCCTCGCGTCACGGCCGAGTACGTGGTGCTGCGAGGACCGAGCCGTCCCTGGGTCCCGCATGAGCGGAAACGCCACCGAGCAGTCGAACGCGGTTGAAGATGCGGGCCGAAGCGTAGGGTCGCCGCAGGGCAGTGCTCCTGGGCGACGTTGGGCGCTGCCGGTGAAGCGGCACTACGGCATGACTATCCGCTCGGCTTCAACGCACTTCAACCTGCTCCACTCTCCGCAACCCCTTCCTCGGTGCTGGGTGGCGCGACGCCGAACGACTCGATCGCGGTTGCGCGCGTCTCGAACGTCGGGAACAGCTGCCGCTCACGATCAACGAGGTCGAGCAGGTCGGCGGCGGCGCTCCCAGGCGGCGCGACCAGGACGAGCCGTCGACCGGGCGCCAACTCGATCTGGCGGCGAGAGAGGATGAGCTCGGCGAGCGTCCCCGAGTCGACGAAGATCGCGTCGGCCATATCAACGATCACGCTGGCGTCGGATCCCAACGGTTCTCTCAGCCAGTAGCGCAGATCCGGAACAGTCGAGAGATCATGCTCACCCCTGAGCACGACCAGCCACAACCTCGCGTCGATCTGACTGGAATGCACCTCGGGTCGTCCCATCGGAGTCGCCTTCTTGGTCGTGCTGGCCGGGTCGAACGGCGCCGATCCTACAGGCCGTGGCCGACGAACACGGGCCAAATCCGACGCCGGGTTGCGGTTCACCCTCTTCGACCTTCTCCATGAGAGCCGGTGTCGTGCTACCCAGAAGGCAGCGAGGCCCCGCTGCTCGACCAGTTGTGGGTGCGGTGGACACCAGCACAGATCTGGATGTGAAGACCGCCTCACCGCCGGTGCAGTCTGGTGAGATCGATGCCGTAGACGGGTTGGTAGGTCTGTCCGCCGAGGTCAGTTCCGAAGTAGTCGATGTGGTTGAGGTAGGCGTAGGCGGCGAGTGGTGCGTAGTTGCGGGCGAGGGCGAGGTCGAGGTGGGCGAACGCCCGGGTGCGCTGAGGGTCGGGGAGGTTGTTGGCGTTCACAAATCCGGATGCGTATGGACCTTCGCCCCAGTTTGCGGATTGCCCGACGAGGAGCTCGCCAGGGTCGGCGACGGGGTAGAGATGGTTGTCATCGATCAGGGGGTAGGGCACCGGGTGGTCCTCTTCTTGGACGAGCGTGGCGCGGGAGACCGGGTGAGCGGTGACGGTGATCCCGATGCGCTTGAGATCGTTGGTGATGATGGCGACGCGCGCGACGGCCGTCCGATCGTCGCCTGAGGTGTACAGGGCGGCGTGGATGGGCGTGGTAACGCCGGACCTGCGCATCAGGGCACGGGCGGTGGCGAGCTCGGGGCCGCTGAGCGGGTAGGCGTGACCGTTTCCGGGGAACCCGGGTATGGCCGGGGTGAGGTACTGGTCGGTGACCGTTGCGCCGCCGGGGCCGTAGGTGGCGGCGAGTGCCGGCCGGTCGATGGCCTCGTTGATCGCGCGCCGCACGAGCGGGCTGGTGAACGGTCCGGTTCGCGTGTTGATGACGAAGTACAGGATGGCGGCGCTGGGGTTGATGAACACTCGCTGGTGGCCTGAGTGCGCGGCAGGGCTGTTCGGGCCGTACCGGCGGATCTCAGCGGCGAGCTGGGCGTGAGTCGGCGGTCCGCCGTCGGGGGAGTAGGCGGCGTGGTGGTGCTGGAGGAGCGCCCATGGGTTCTCTGATTCCACGAATGTGAACTCGTTGGTGCGGTGGTGGCGGGGCCCGTGGTAGTTGGGGTTTCGGGTCAGGATCAGCTGATCGTTGGGCGCGTAGGAGCGGATGTAGTACGGCCCGGCGCTGGGCACCGCGCCGCTGGGACCGGGTGCTGCCCAGTTCGTCGGTACGGCGGACGAATAGGGCAGCGCCAGCAGGCTGAGCAGGTCGATCAGTTTCCGATCGCGTGTCTCTGTGATCGAGATCGTGTCGCCGCGGACGCGGATGCCGCTGACATGAAGCGTCTTGCCGCCGAGGTAGCGTGGGACGCCGGCGAGGTCGTACCCCAGAAAGCTTCCGAGCACCGATCCGACCTTGATCTGACGTTCGAGCGTGTACTGGAACGTCCGCGCGGTCACGTTCTCGCCCGACGGCGGCGAGAAACGCAGCCCGGGGCGGATGTGAAACGTGTAAGTGCGTCCGTGGTTGGAGACGTGTGGCAGAGATGATGCTGCGTCGGGGACGATGCGCAATCCGCCCCTCCCAGACGTGTCCGCGTACCGGACGAGGTTGAGTCCGGTGGCGTACTCGATCTGCCAGGTTCTCGCGAAGCTCGCCGCGGCCGGGTCGACCGAGTCGATGTCGCCGGGCGGCAGGGCGACGACAACGCCACCCGGCCTCGGGGTGGGTGGGTTCGCCAGCACGGCGATCCACACCCGCCCGTCGCGTGCCACGAGCTTGAAAGGTCGGCCGCCGACAGCGTATGCGTTTGATGACGCGGCCGTGGCCGGGATCGATCTCCGTGATCGTGCCGGTGAGCGGGTTTGCGGCCCACAGCCGCCCGCTTGCGACCGCGACGGCGTCTACACCTCTGCCGACCGTGATCGGCGCTTCCACCGTGCCGGCGACGGCGGGTGCGCTTGCGGCCTGGCCACCCTTCGGAACGCGCGCCGGAACGAGTGGGTCTATCACCCCGGCCGTCGCATTGGCGACCCAGGCATGGCCGAGGCCAGCCGCGAGTCCGTCGACTTCACCGACACCGAACGTCGCAAGAGCGCGGCCGGTGGCCGGATCGAGTTGGGTGACGCTTCCGGAGCCGAAGTAGTCCTGGGCCGCGCCCACCCACACCGCACCCGCGCCCGCAGCGATGGCGCCGGTCGGCACCGCCTTCGTCGTTCCCGATGGAGCTCCAGCGCGCGTGAATCGGGTGACGCCGGCGGCGCCGCCGTTGTCGACCCAGACGGCTGACCTGCCCACGGCGATGTGGGCGTCACCGATACCGAGCACGCCCAGATCCTTGGTCAACGAGACCGGATTGCTCTGGACAGTGCCCTGCGGGCTCACGAGCGTCATCGATCGATCGAGCCCGTCTACGACCCAAACGTGTCCGAGGCCGACACCGACATCGGTCGGCCCCTTCGACCCCGATCCCACCGCCGAGTCGTGCGTGTGAAGTGTGTGTTCGTCGATCCTGGTCAGCGTCGACTGGCTGCCACTCACCACCCACACGGCGTGGGCGCCTGCGGCAAGCGCGGTCGGAGTGGTCGAGAGCGGCACGTCGGCCACCAGGTTGCCCGTTCGGGCGTCGATGACCGCGACCGAGTTCCCCCTCACCCGGATCGGCGTGGGGCGGGTCGCCACGTATGCGGCGGTCAGGGCGCCGAGCAGCGCGACAGCCGCAACGACGGCGAGCACACGCCGGCGCTCTGACCGCCGTGCCGACCGTGCAATCGCCGCTGCGGCCGCTGTCGCCAATTCATCCTCGCGCCCCTCGAACCGGCCCACATCGCTGCCGACGGCACCCGCCGCACGGAGCGGAGGGAACGTGCGCGCGTCCTCGGCCCACTCCACCTGGAACAACTCCGGTGCAGTCTCGAAGTCCTTCAGACGGTGCTCACCCAACGGTCGCAGCCGAGCGCCCTCGGGAGGCTCGCGTAGCTGGGCGACGACGGGCGTAGACGCAACGACTTGACCGCCGTGTGCCGCCGCGCAAATGCGTGCCGCCAGGTGCACGTCCAGCCCGAGGTAGCGGCCGCCAGACACTTCCGGTTCACCGACGTGGAGCCCCATCCGCACCCGCAGCGACTCGCCTTCCCACGACCGCCCAGCCAGCTCGCGCTGCGCCGACACCGCCGCCGCCACCGCTCCGCCCGCATCTGGAAACGCAGCGAACAGTGCATCACCCTGCGTGTCCACGACGCTGCCCCCACGGGCGACCACCGCACCGCGAAGAATCGCATCGTGGTCAGCCAGGACGCCCGCATACGCGCGAGCGCCCAACCGTCGCAGCAGCGCCGTCGAGCCCTCGACGTCCGTAAACAAGAACGCCACGGGCCGGCCGGGCGACGGCGGGAGCCGCCCCGCACGCGTATCATCTGACACGACCAGCGGACTCTAGTGCACGAGCCGGACCGGCGAACGCGGCTTGCGCCCCACCGTCCCGGGGAATCGACCGCCGGGACACGCTTTTGTGACGCCGGTCAGCATGCGGGTCTCCGCCGGAATCCGGCGGCCTGGGCTGCGCGTATGCACGCCTAACCTCAACCCATAGGAGACCACTCACCCATGCGTCATCACCTGACCGCGCTGGTCTGCGCAGCCTCCGGGCTCGTCGCCTTCGGCGCTCTCGCCCCGTCGGCGTTCGCCGCGCCGCCCGGCTACCGCGTCGTCACCGGACCCACCCTCAACGCGCCGCCTGGGCAGTTCGACACCGGCTCGCAGCTCACCTGTCCCACCGGCACCGTGCCCCTCGGCGGCGGCGTCGCCGGCAGCGCGTTCACGGACATGTCGCTCAACACGTCGGTGCCGCTCCCCAACGGCTGGGAGGCCCGCGTCAACAACCCCGACAGCCCCACCGGCTTCCTCGCGATCGACGTGATCTGCGCCAAGAAGCCGGCGGGCTACACGGTCGCGTTCGCCACGGCAGACAACCCGCCCGGCGCCCGGTCCGTCGCGACGGCGATGTGCCCGGCCAACACCGTGGTGCTGAGCGGCGGCGTGCTCTCGACGTCCGACAAGGTCGGCGCGCGCGTCCTCAGCGCCTGGCCGGTCAACAGCACCACGTTCCGCGCCGTCGAGCTGAACGCGACGGCCACCGACGAGCGCCTCACTGCGGAGGCGGTCTGCGCGCGCAAGCCCGCCGGCTACGTGATCGCGAGGCAGGCGTTCACCGAGGCGCCGAACACCCTCGACATCGGCGGCGCGACGTGTCCTGCCGGCAAGAGCGTCCTCGGCGGCGGCATTCACGTCACGGGCGGCGACACGACCGCGCTCGTGCATTCGTCCATCAACAACCGGACGACCGGCTGGAGCGTCAACGTGACCACCGGCGGCGTGCCGCTCGGCCTCGCATTCTCGGCGATCTGCGTCGCGTAGCTGGACGGGACGGCGTCCGTCACGGAACCGCGTGACGGACGCCAGACTCCCGGACGACGGCCTCGATCGCGCCGGCCACGGTCTCGGGGGCTCTGCTGAGGATCTGCGTGTGCTTGTGCGGCGTCGTTGCGAAGACGGACACGCGCGAGTTGCGCTCGACGGCGTCGGCGGCAGCGGCGCGGACCGTGCGCATCTCGTCCTCGGTGGCGCCCGAGTGGGCTCCCGTGCCGACCACGAACACGGTCCGGCAGTCCAGCGCCTCGAAGGCGGGTCCGAGCTCGCCGTTGACCGCGTCCATCTCGATCACGACCTGCGCCGACTCGGCGGGCGACATCCGGGCGGAGCGGCCGAAGGCGGCCAGGATGCGCATGATCCATCCCAGCCGGCGGAACTGCGTGCGCACCCGCTGCCGGCCGGCCTCGTCGAACATGCTGATCGGGTAGGCGCCGTCGATGAGCACCAGCCCGCCGACGCCGCCGGGGCGCTGGGCGGCGTATCGCACCGCGAGCGTGGCGCCGAGCGACCACCCGACGAGGATCGGGCGTTCGATCCCGGTCGCGTCGATGACCCGTCCGATGTCGGCGACGGCCGCCTGGACGGAGTAGTCGCCAGATCTGCCCGACTTCCCGCGTGCCCGCGCGTCGAACCGCACCGTGCGGTATCTGTGGTCGAGACGGCCGATGACGCGGTTCCAGTTTCCGACGGTGCCGAAGCCGCCGCTGAGGAAGAGCAGGGGAGGCGCGCCGCCCGGGTCGTCGATGGCGTGGAGCCGCGTGTCGGCGGCGGGGATCATGAGGCTCGGTGACATCGGGATCCTCCTTCCGGAGTTGCGTTCCTGCCACCGATGCCCAGTTCGGCCGGGGACCGAACCGACGGATCCGACGCCGCCGACCACGCGAAGCTACGGCCTGGCGGCAGAGGTCGAGCCGGCTGGTGCCGCCGACGCCCCGGGGTGACGGCGAGCGCCGAGATGGTCGCGGAACCGGCGAACTGCGCGACGACGACCAGCAGGCGAGGGACCTCGTCCGCGCTCACGCCACCGCCTCGGGCGAGTCGTCCCCGAGTGCCGCCTTCACCTGTGGTGCGAATCGCTGCAGGAGCAGGGCGGCGAGCAGCAGCACGGAGCCGGAGACGATGAACGAGACGGCTCGGGCCATCGCGGTCAGGAACGCCAGGTCATACAGGAAGAGCTTGCCGACCGCGGCGAAGAGCAGGGCGATTCCGCCGGCTCGCAGAGCGCGGTGGTCGCCGCGCAGAGACAGCACCACGAGCGCGAGCCCGATCATCACCCAGCTGATCGAGATGAGCACGTGGCCCTGCTGGAAGTGGTCGTGCACGGACGTGTGGAGGCCGGCATCCGCCACCAGCTGCTCGGAGCCGAGGATCGCGGCAGCGAGCGTCCACAGGCACGCGGCCCCGCTCGAGTAGACGAGGAGCGCTGCGGCGGGGACGCCCCGGTCGACCGGGGAGCGCGCCTGGTGGCGGCTGCCGCGACCATGAGCGCGATCGTCGCCGCCGTCGCGGCGGCCAGGCCGGTCGCGGGGGCGTTCGACGGCCGGAAGAGCATCGTCGGCGTCTCGTAGACGAGCACCACGATCCCGGCGGTCGCGGCGGCGCTCGCGACGGCGAGGGTTCGCAGGGCGCTCCGGTCGAGGCGCGATGCAACGATCGCCGGCCAGGCCAGCGCGACCGCGCCGGCGAGCGCCGACAGCGCGGCGACTCCAACGAGCGGATACTGGCCGGGCACGAGCATGGCGCAGAGCTGCGCCGCGAGCAGGAGCGGCACCCAGAGCGCGTTCGTGCGAGGACGCGGCTCGCGAAGTGCGAAGGCGAGCAGGAGCGCTGCGCCCGTGGCAACCGCGATGCTCTCCCAGCCCGTCGTCACGCCGTGGTCGACGAGGGCGAGCAGCGAGTCGTCGCGCGCCCAGGCGGCGACCACGCCGACCGCGAGCGCCGACCCGCTGGCGACCAGGAGGGGGTCGACGGTGAGGCGGCGCCTGATCGACGGCATCTGCACGGCGGCTGCCAGGAGGCCTGCCACGACGAGCCATGTCCAGATGGCGTACGGCACCGGCAGCAGCTCGGCGATCGCGTAGCCCAGCGTGGCCACGGGCACGAGCAGGCCGTACTCGCAGAACGGGCGCACCGGCCGGCGCACCGACCAGGCGAAGACGAGCGCCGCGGCCAGGAGCGCGACGAGCCCTGCGATGCCGTGCCCCCGGCCGAGGTCGGCCCAGCCTGCGACCAGATCGTCGACGGGCGCCGTTACGGCGAGCGCCACGGCGGCGCCGACCACCCACCAGCCCGAGGCGATCACGATGCCGACCCATTCCGGCATCCACCCGACCAGGAGCCGCGTGCGGCGGTAGAGGAGCAGCACCGCCGCCATCGCCGCGTAGGCGACCACGGCCGGCCCGGCACCCAGGGCCCAGATCGGCAGGAAGCCCAGCGCGAGCCCGGGCACGAGCCAGGCCGCCGCCGGCTCCGGCCTGGCGAAGCGGCGCAGGCCGAAGCAGAGCACCGTCGCGGCCAGCGCCACCGCGACGAGCGCGATCGACCCGCCCGCCGAGCCGGTGCCGATCCGCGGCAGCGTCTCCCGCAGCGGTTCGATGATCATCACCGTCGCCGCGATCCCGAGCAGCAGATACACCGCCGCGGATGCGATCGCGCGCAGGCCGCGGGTGGCGCTTCGCCGCCGGATCCGCTCGCCGACGAGCACCAGCATGGCCGACTCTGCCGTCCAGGCGCACACGAGTGCCGGGCCTCCGGCCAGAAGGCCGGTCGCGATGGCGGCGCTCGTCAGCCCGAAGGCCGCCAACAGATCGGTCAGGTCGGCGTGCGGCCGGCGCACCGCGACGGGCACGGCGGCGGCGAGGAACCATGCGATCGTCAGGGCCGCGAGCGCGATGCCTTCCGGCGAGTGCCCGTGAACGTCGCGGAGTCCGCCGTAGAGGTGCGCCCCGCCGAGCGTGATCGCAAACGCGCTGGACGCGGTGAGCGATCCGAGCACGGTCAGCCGCGACCGCTCTGCGGGCAGCAGTTCCAGAAGGAACGTGAGGCAGACGATGAGCGCCGCCATCAGCGCCGCCGCGATCACCGGACCGCCAAAGCCGCCGATGTGCCGCGAAAGCCACAGCAGCGCCAGGGTCTCGCCGAAGCCGATGGCCCACACCGATGCCGCCATGCTCCGCCACGACGTGCGTACCAGGATCGGCAGGGACGCGGCCAGCATGACCGCGCCGAAGAGCACCCCGCCCGTCGTCACGGTCTCGCTGACCGCCGCCGGCGCCAGCATCGCGGCCGACAGGCCGAACAGGGCCAGCGGCTCCTGCCGCACGCGCAGCGCCACCGCGACGGCGGTGCCTGCAATCGCGGCGGCGAGCGGCGCGGACGCCCCGGAGCCGACGACGTGGTAGAGCGATGTCGCGGCCCACAGGGTCGCGTACAGCCCCGCGATCCCCGCTCCGGCCGCGGCGAGGATCGCGTCCGAGCGCCACCTGCGGCGGTCGAACTCGAGGGCGGCCGCAACGAGGCCGAGCGAGACGACGGCGCCGATGCCGATCCGCATCGACGGAGTGATCCACCCCCGGCTGGCCGCCATGACGAAGAGCAGGACGATCCCGAGCACGGTCGCGACTCCGCCGGCCCAGGCGAGCGTCCGCGCGGCGAACAGTTGCTCGGCGAGCCTGACCAGGTCGGGCGGACGCGTGGTGGGAGGTGGCGGGATGACCGCGGACGGAGCCGCGGGCGCCCGGGTGACCGGCGGCGCAGACGGCGGTGGGGTCGGCTTCGGAGCGCGCTCCTGGCGATGGGCAGGCCGAGGGCCCGCGCCCGCCGGCGCTTCGATGGAGATGTCCCGAAGGGCGCGCTCCAGATGGTTCATCCGCTCGGTCAGGGCGTTCACCTTCAGCTGAAGGTCGGACATCTCCTGGGAGGGTTCGCCTGTCATCGTGATCTCTCACTTCGCTCGGGTGGGTATGTGCTTCCCAAGCTAGGACGGGGCCGAATGTGTCGCGTCGGGGGAATCCCTCGACCTCCACCTCCGGCCGCTTCCCGAAGTGACTCAGGAGCGGTTCCGCGCAGCCGGAGCCGTCCGTGGCGACGGATCGGTTGCGGGAGCACCGTTCGCGGACGCGGTCTGGTGGGCGCTGCTGGGATCAGGCGAGCTGACGAGCATCCGCTCGGCGCCGCCCAGGATCACCTGCGCCCATCGCTCGCTGAATCCGGCGATGAAGGAGACGAACGCATAGAAGTAGACGGCCTTGCCACCGGCGGGAACCGTCAGCTGCAGCAGTCCGCCCCGCAGCGCCGCGTAGATCGCGGTTGCGAAGATCGCGCCGACAACGACCCGGAAGGCTCCCAGACGGCGGACGCCGCGCCGGCCGATCTCGGAGTCGATGGTGAAGCCGCCGCCGTCCGTCATGCGCACCATCACGCTGATCAGGGCGCCCACGGCTCCCGCCATGTATGCCGTGATGAGCTGCTGGGTGTCGGCGTCATGAACCCGTTTCAGATCGAAGCCGAACAGGTATGCGGCGACGAGCATCGGCACCACGGCGAGGAGCGCAATGCCCTGCAGCATCCCCCACACGTACACCATGCGCGCAGACTTCCCCGCGGCGTCGAGGTAGTACGTCTCGATCGCCGCCAGCGCCTTCCGTGCATGGGCCTCGGCGCGAGCACGGCCATCGCGATTCCCGACCGTGATCCGTCGCTGGTTCGGCGTCGCATCGGTGCGGCCCAGGAGGTAGCTGGCCACCGACATGATCCAGCGCAGCGCGATCCACTGACTCGTCCCGCGCAGAACCTCGCTCACCCTGATTGCGAGCGTCTCGCACTCCTGGAGGAGCGACGCGCTCCACGGCAGGCTCGCCGTCTGCCAGTCCGTCGCGGTGTGGAACCGATACGTGAATTCGCGCCGGAGGATCTTCCGCTGGAAGCGGGACGCGTGCAGGACCGTGATCGCGGCCGCCGAGGCTGACTTGCTGCACCAGTAGGCCTGCACGATCGATCCCTGTTCGCGCTGGAAACCGAGCAGGCGCGCTCGGTACGGGTGCTCCAACGGGACATCGAGGGTGCGCCTCTCGGCGTCGCCGGCCAGGGCCGCCAGCTGGTTCCTCCAGAGGAAGTGCGCCCAGACGAGCTCCGGGAACGAGACGGTGGTGCAGCGCTCGGAGCTGCGGCGACGCCGCCACAGCCGGACGTGTTCGCCGGAGGCGGGCCGGCGAGCCGGGGAGACTGGGGCGGGAACATCCACCGGAACCAGCTCGATCTCTCGATCGGTTGCGTTCATGTGCCGAGGCTAGGGCGTGGCCGCGGCGCGTTCCGCGTTGCCGCGCACGGACCACGTGTGAGCCCGAACACAGTCGGGAGCGGCATCCGCGCCGAACCCTCGCCGACCACCGGCGTATCGATGTGGAGAACTTCGGGGGAGTCATCCTCTTCGGGTGATGCCGCTGCGTCCGGGGCGGGCACCGTTCGGAGGGAGCCGCGCGTCGCGCCGGCGGACACGACTACCGGGGGTGCCCGATGAGCGATCCGTGCCACGACTTCTTCGACCGGCTCCATGAGCAGCGATTCGACGCGCGGCTGGGACGGGCGAAGGGCACCGTCCGCTTCGAGGTGCTCGACAGCGACCCGGTCGAGCAGTGGCTCGTCTCGCTCGACCGCGGTGCGGTCCGCGTCTCGCGCGACGACGGGCCCGCCGACTGCGTCGTTCGGGCCGACCGCGCGACCCTGGAGGGGGTCGTGGCCGGCGAGATCAACCCGACGGCGGCGATGCTCCGCGGGGTCGTCGCCGCGAGCGGCAACATCGACGTGCTGCTGCACGTCCAGCGCCTCTTCCCGGCCGGCCCGGAGGCACGGAATCTGACGCCGGCCGCAGGGGAGGCGTCATGAGCGAATCGCAGGTCAGCATCCTGGACGGGAACACCTTCGTCGTCTCCGACCGGTGCGGCGACATCGACCCGTCGCCGACCGACCCCACCGGCCTCTTCGACTGGGACACGCGGTTCCTGTCGCAGTGGGTGCTCACGGTCGAACGGCGATCGGCTCTCGTGCCTCTCGATCGACGAGCTGCGCTACTTCCAGGCCCGGTTCTTCCTGATCGCGGGCACGGGCACGGTGTACGTCGACGCCAAGCTCTCGGTGATCCGCACGCGCTCGGTCGGCGACGGGTTCAGCGAGGAGCTCTCGCTCATCAACCACGCCGAGGAGGCCGTCGATCTGACGCTGCGGATCGATGCCGGCGCCGACTTCGCCGATCTGTTCGAGGTCAAGGACGCGCTCGAGAAGAAGGGCGCGTACCAGGCGACTGCCGGGGACGGCACGCTCGTGCTCTCCTACGAGCGCGAGCACTACCACCGCGAGACGACGATCTCCGCCAACCAGCCGGCGGAGGTCGACGAGCACGGGCTGACCTTCCACGTCCGGATCGAGCCGAAGGCGGAGTGGTCGGTGGAGCTCGAAGTCGCCACAGGGATCGTGGTGGCCGGAGGGCGCCTGACGCGGACGATGTACGGCCGTGGGGCCAGGCGGTCGCAGACGAGCGCGGGCAAGGGCAGGGGCCTCGAGTCGTGGGTCGGGGACGCGCCCCAGCTGGAGTGCGACTGGGATCCGCTCAAGCGCACGTACACCCGCAGCCTGGTCGACCTGGCCGCGCTGCGCTTCTCGCCGCTGAGCGCGGGCGGCCGCAGCCTGCCCGCCGCCGGCCTGCCGTGGTTCATGACGATGTTCGGCCGCGACAGCATCCTCACGAGCCTGCAGGCGCTGCCGTTCACCCCGGAGCTCGCAGCGACGACGCTGCGCGAGCTCGGGGCGCGGCAGGGGACGCGGGTCGACGACTTCCGCGACGAGGATCCGGGCCGGATCCTGCACGAGATGCGCTACGGCGAGATGACGGCGTTCGAGGAGCGCCCGCACTCGCCTTACTACGGCAACGCCGACGCGACGCCGCTCTTCGTCGTGCTGCTCGACGAGTACGAGCGCTGGACCGGCGACCGCAAGCTGGTGCGCGAGCTCGAGTACGAGGCCCGCGCGGCGCTGCGCTGGATCGACGACTACGCCGACCTCATGGGCAACGGCTACGTCGTCGTACCAGCGCCGCAACGAGCAGACCGGTCTCGAGAACCAGTGCTGGAAGGACTCGTGGGACTCGATCTCCTACCGCGACGGCCGCCTGCCCGGGTTCCCGCGCGCGACCTGCGAGCTGCAGGGCTACGCCTACGACGCCAAGGTGCGCGGCGCTCGCCTCGCCCGGCTGGTGTGGAACGACTCGGCGTTCGCCGAGGCGCTCGAGGCCGAGGCCGCCGATCTGAAGCGCCGGTTCAACCGCGACTTCTGGGTCGCCGACGGCGAGTACTTCGCGCTCGCGCTCGACGGCGAGGGCGGGCAGGTCGACGCGCTGACATCGAACATCGGCCACCTGCTCTGGAGCGGGATCGTCGACGAGCTCGAAGGCGAAGGCGGTCGTCGCGCCACCTGATGGGGCCGCGCGCTCTTCTCCGGCTGGGGCGTGCGCACGCTGGCCGAGGGCGAGGGCCGCTACAACCCGATCGGCTACCACGTCGGCACCGTCTGGCCGTTCGACAACTCGTTCATCGCCTGGGGCCTGCGCCGCTACGGCTTCCGGAGGAGGCCGCGCGCGTCGCCGCGGGCATCCTCGACGCCGCCGAGTTCTTCGACGGCCGGCTGCCGGAGGCGTTCGGCGGGTACGCCCGCTCGCTCACCCGATACCCGGTGCAGTACCCGACGGCCTGCAGCCCGCAGGCGTGGTCGACCGGCGCGCCGCTGCTCTTCCTGCGCACGATGCTCGGGCTCGAGCCGCTCGACGACCACCTCGTCGTCGACCCCGCCCTGCCCCGGGGCATCGGCCAGCTGGAGCTGCTCGACATCCGCGGCCAGTGGGGGCGCATCGATGCCTTCGGCCGTGGCCGCGTCGATGTCGACAGGCGCTCGCGGGTGCAATCGCAGCTGGGCGATGAGCAGGCCGGTGCCGGGTCACGGAGGCACCGAGTCCATGCGCGGCCGACGTAGTGCGCGGCGGCGCTAGGCGCCGCGCCCGGGCGCCGGCCGCATGAGCGCGCCGACGAGCCAGAACACCGGGATGAAGATCCCGATGACGAACATCCAGCCGTGGCCCTTGCGCAGCGTCATCACCCCGAGGGTGACCAAGAGGGCCAGATACAGAACTCCGAGACCGATGCCGTACCACATGAGCTTCCCCCCGATTGCCTGCGAGGGATGATCGGCGCGGAGGGGGCGGCGGGCATCGTCCGGTGTGGGTGAGGCCGGCAGGGGTCAGCCCGGCTGTGCGCCGAGCGTGATTGGTCGCCTCGGCCGCTCGCTATCGTTCGCCCCCTGTCGGCGGTGCGACCAAGGAGTGTGCGCTCATGAGCGGCAAGGCGGATTTCTCGGCGGAGGAGTGGGAGACGATCTCGGAGGCGCCGGGCACGGCGGGGCTGATGGTGATGACCGCGCAGCGGGGCGGCGTGTTCCGCGAGACGCTCGCGCTCGCCAAGGCCTACACGGAGGCCCGCCAGAAGCACGGTCAGAGCCCGCTTCTGGACGAGCTCGTCGCGTCGAAGCCGAAGCTCGACCACACGCGCTACCACTCGCCGGAGGAGCTGCGCGAGGCCACGGTCGGGCATCTGCGCGCCGCCGTCGCGCTCGTGCAGGCGAAGGCCACCCCCACCGAGGTGGCGGAGTACACGCAGTTCATCCAGACCGCGGCCGAGCGGGTCGCGCACGCCCACCGCGAGGACGGCGCCGAGGTGAGCCCCGCCGAGCAGACGGCGCTCGACGACATCGCCGCGGCGGTCGCGACCGGCTAGCCAAGGTCGAGGCCGGCGAGGCAGGCCTCGATATGGGCGCGCGCGAAGGGCGTCAGCGTCCGCGCCGGCGGGCGCAGGCCGCCCCGCGCCAGGATCCCGCGCTGCACGAGCACCTCCTTGGTGCAGGCGTTGCAGTGGTCGATCCCGCGCAGCGCGAACGTGAGATACGGCAGGAGCGGCGCGAAGGCCGCATCCGCCGCGGCGGCGTCTGCGCGCCGCTCGGCGGCGTGGGCCCGCACGAGCACGTCGGCCACGTCGACCGCCGGGATGTTCCCGACCGCTCCGGCACGCAGGCACCCGAGCAGGTGGATGCCGGCGTCGCCGGTGAACACGCGGATGTCGGGGCCGAGCGCCGCCACCCACCGCTCTGTCTGGTCGGGTCCCGCCTCGAGCTTGATGTGGCGGATGTTCGGGTGCGCCGCGGCGAGGCGTAGGACGAGGGCGGGAGAGAGCCCGACGCCGATGTACTCCGGGGCGTTCTGGAGCATCACGGGCAGGTCGACGGCATCGGCGATCGCGCCGAAGTACGGGTCGAGCTCGTCGGCGGCGAGGTTCGAGGTCATCGGCGGAGGGATCACGATCCCGGCCGCGCCACAGGCGTGCGCGTGCTGCGCGAGCCCGACCGCGTGATGGGTCGACTCCGCGCCGGTGCCGACGACGACGGGCACGCGGCCGTCGACCTCCGCCACGATCGCCTCGCACAGGCGGCGGCGCTCGCCGGGCGTGAGCTTGTTCACCTCGGCGCCCATCCCGAAGCAGACCACGCCGTCGGCGCCGCACTCGAGGGCGAAGCGCACGACGGCGCGCTGGGCGTCGAGGTCGATCGATCCGTCGCCGGCAAACGGCGTGGGGAGCACCGGGAAGATGCCTGCGAACCCCTGGTGGTCGGTCATTGCCTAGAGCCAGCCTTTCTCGTCGGCGATGCGGATCGCCTCGGCGCGGTTGCGAGCGCCGAGCTTACGGATCGCGGCGCTCAGATAGTTGCGCACCGTGCCCTCGGACAGATAGAGGCGGCGGGCGATCTCGGCCGCGGTCGCCTGCGTCCGCGCGGCCACCAGGACGTCCCGCTCGCGATCGGTCAGCGGGCTGACGCCGTCGGCGAT
Source organism: uncultured Actinomycetes bacterium (assembly GCA_963707585.1). Lineage (GTDB taxonomy): Bacteria > Actinomycetota > Thermoleophilia > Gaiellales > JAICJC01 > JAICJC01. Next base: position 57,320 of record CAVPQP010000003.1, read on the forward strand.
CGCCGCGGCGGCGAGGCCCGGGTCGATCACGCGCCGGCCGGCGTGCACCTCGCGGACGGCGGCCGCGAGCTCCGCGGCGGGCGCGTCCTTGAGCAGGAACCCGCCGGCGCCTGACTCGATCGCCCGCCGCAGGTAGCCGGGCCGGCCGAACGTCGTCACGATCAGCGAGCGCGTCTGCGGCAGCTCGCGCGCGAGCTGCGCGGCGGCGGCGATTCCGTCCATCCCCGGCATCTCGATGTCGAGGAGCGCGACGTCGACGCGGCCGGTGCGCGCCGCGGCCAGGACGTGGTCGCCGCGCTCGACCTCGGCGACGACGTCGATGTCGTCCTCGAGGGCGAGCAGGCTCGCCAGGGCGCCGCGCACGAGCGCCTGATCCTCGGCGATCAGTACACGGATCGGGTCGCTCATAGGGGCAGCGTCAGCCGTAGGCGGAACCCGCCCTCGGGCCGCGCGCCCGCGTCGAGGCGGCCGTGCAGGCGCTGCGCCCGCTCGGCGAGACCCTGAAGGCCACTGCCGCGCCCGGCGGCGGTGCGGGAGCGGCCGCCGTCGTCGTCGACCTGGAGCGAGACGGCGCCGGCGTCCTGCGCCAGGGTGATCGCGCAGGCGCGCGCCCCGCTGTGGCGCACGACGTTCGTGCTCGCCTCGCGCACGGCCCAGGCGAGCACGCTCTCGACGTCGGCGGGCAGCTCGGCATCCGCCGAGTCCACCCGGCACTCGATGCCGGCCGCGGCGATCGCCGTCCGGGCGCCCTCGATCGCGTCCGCCAGGGAGCGGCGGCGGTATCCCTGGAGCGCCTCGCGCACCTCGGCGAGCGCCCCTCTCGTCACGGCCTGCACCTCTGCCAGCTCGGCCTGCGCGCGGTCGGGGTCGCTCGCGACGAGCTTCGATGCGAGCTCGGTCTTGAGCGCGACCACCGACAGCGAATGCCCCAGGAGGTCGTGCAGGTCGCGGGCGATGCGCAGGCGCTCCTCGGCGACGGCGGTCCGCGCCAGCTCCTCGCGCGCCTCACGCAGCGCACGGTTCGCGCGCGCCAGGCCGCCGAGCGCGGCCATCACCGTGCCGACGGCAACGATCGTGAGCGCATACGCCGCGACGGCCGCGCTGCCCGACCCGGTGGCGGCCAGCCCTCCGCCGACGGCCGCCGCCGTCGCCGCGATCGCGATTGCCGCCGCGAGCGGCGCGAGCAGCGCGCCGGCGGCCGCGGCGACGTAGACGAAGAGGAGCGTGAACGATCGCGGCGCGCCGAGCGCGAGCGGCAGCGCGGCGATCACGGCGAAGACGGACAGTGCCGCCTGGATCCTGCGCGGGCCGCCGCCGGCGAGCGCCGGCGCCGGCGGCAGGAGCGCGAGGTAGCCGGCGACGAAGACGGCGAGCGCGCACACGATCCCGGCGGTCTGCGCCGGCGGATACGAGGCGTGGCGCAGGTCGGAGACCGGCCCGATCAGGAACAGCAGGCCGACCACCTGACTCCACCGGGTGCGGGCGGAGTGCGGCCACGAGCGGCCCGCCGGTTCGCCGTCGACGTCGATCACCCGGGGATTGTGCCGGACCGCGGCGCCGGCTCACGGGCGCCGCCGCGCGCCGTCTCCGACCAGCAGCGGGCCGGGAGCGTCGCGGCGAACCCGCCGATGACGACCGCGGCGGTGACGACGTGCAGGGCGATGAGCGCGACCGCGCTCGCGCCGTCGGCGAGCCACGACGGGCCGATCAGCGAGGCGCCGAGCACGGTGGATCCGAGCATCACCCACAGCCGCTGGGGCTGCCCGCTTCTGCGCTCGATCTGCCGCACGGCGAGCCAGCCGGCCAGGGCCGCGACGAGCGCGGTGGCGACGACGGCGACCGGGCCGACCGTGCCGTGCCCGGGCTTCAGGACGAGGTCGACGCCGATCAGCCGGGTCACGGCCCATGTCGCCAGGGCCCCGGCGGGTGCGGCCACGACGGTGGCCGCCCGGCGAGAGTTGAGGTGAGTCATTGCGTCTCCATTCATGGTTCGTTCGAGATCGAGACGAATGCTCGCCGCCGGGCGGCGGTGGCGGTAGAGCAGCGCGTCACGAATCGGGCATGACGGACGTCACATCGACGCGAGCACGTATGATCGCCGCGCCATGGCCGACTCGCACCGCATGCAGCCGAACCGGCTCGAGGAGACGGGCTACTCCGGTGTCGGCATCACGTTCGGGCGGGCGCCGCTCGTGCTCGACCCCGCCGGCCTGGCCGGCGCGGACGTCGCGATCCTGGGTGCGCCGTTCGACGAGGGCGTGTCCTACCGGCCGGGCACCCGCTTCGGGCCGCGGGCGATCCGCATCGCCGAGGACGTGGCCTTTCCGGTTGGACGGCCGCACATGGAGCTCGGGGTCGATCCGTACGCCGAGCTCGACATCGTCGACTACGGCGACGTCGAGGTGCGCCCGTCGGATCTCGAGCGCTCGCACGCGCTCCTGCGCCAGGGCGTCGCCGAGATCCTCGCCGCGGGGGCGATCCCCGTCGTGCTCGGAGGCGACCACTCGCTCTCGACGCCGGTGCTGCAGGCGCTCGCCGAGCACCACGGCGTGGGCGGCTTCTCGGTGGTGCACTTCGACACGCACGCCGACACGGGCACCGACGAGGGGGAGGCGCCGCACGGCGTGCCGTTCCACAAGGCGGTCGTCGACGGCCACCTGGACGGGCGCAACATCGTCCAGATCGGCCTCCGCGGCGCGTGGCCGTTCCCCGTGGAGTTCCAGTGGATGCGCGAGGCCGGATTCCGCTGGCACACCATCGGTGAGATCATCGAGCGCGGCATCGGCCCGGTCGTGAACGACGCTGTCGAGCACGCCCGCTCGCGTGCGCCGCGCACGTACCTCACCGTCGACATCGACGTCCTCGATCCCGCCTTCGCGCCCGGCACCGGCACCGCCGAGCCCGGCGGCCTGATGACCCGCGAGCTCCTGTGGGCGGTGCGCACGGTGGCGGCGCGGCTCGACCTGTGCGCCATGGACATCGTCGAGGTGTCGCCGCCGTTCGACCCCGCCGGCATCACGGCGCTCGCCGGGCAGCGGGTCGTGCTCGAGACGCTCTCGGGCATCGCGCTTCGCCGCAGCGGCCGCGAGCCGCGGCCCGAGCGACCCTAGGGCTGCAGCACCCGTCCGAACAGCTCGAGCAGCCGCATCCAGTGGCGTTCGGCCGCGGCCTCGTCGTAGGCGGGCGTGTCGGTCTGGGTCCACCCGTGCTGCGCGCCGACATACAGCTCCGCGGTGTGGCGCACATGCGCCTCGGCGAGCGCGTGGGTCAGGCGCCCCATCTGGTCGGGTGGCATCGATCCGTCGTTGTCGGCGTGGCCGATGTAGAGCTCGGCGGCCGCGCGGACGGCCGCCAGGTGCGGGCTGTCGTCCTCACCCGTCGCGAGGTTGCCGCCGTGGAAGCTCGCCGCGGCCGAGACGGCGTCGGCAAACTCGCCGGCCGTGCGCAGCGCGAGCCGTCCGCCCATGCAGTAGCCGACGGTGCCGATCGGCGCCTCGCGCACTTCGGGCCGGCCGCGCAGGAACGCCAGCCAGGCCTGCGCGTCTGCGACCGCCACGTCGGGCGTGATCGCTCTCGCCATCGGCATGATCTTCGCGAACAGCGCCGACCGATCCTCGGCGTGCAGCTCCTGCTCGAGGTTCGGGAGCACCGGCGAGCGGCCGCTGCGGTGAAAGACGTTCGGGACGAGGACGCAGTAGCCGTGCGCTGCGAGCCGCTGCGCGTGGGCCTCGAGCGCCGGCCGGATCCCGTATGCGTCCATGTAGAGCAGCACCGCCGGGTGCGGGCCGCCGGCCGCCGGGCGGGTGAAGAACGCGTCGGCGGTCGCGCCGGCCGCCCGGATGTCGACGCTCTCGGAGCGGAGGTTCGTGTACATGGGCCGAGTGTGACACAGACCGCGTCCGAACCTGCGGGTTGACGCGCACGTCACCGGCGTGCGAACGTACGTTCGCTCACGTGACGGCACACGGCCACCCATACTCGCGCTTCCAGCGCGCTCTGAAGACCGGGAACACGGCGCTTGCGCTCGACGCCGCGCGCGAGCTCGAGCGGCTCACGCTCGAAGACGCGCTCGGGCTGTGCCTGCTGCTGCGCAAGGACACGCGCCGCTACCAGCGCGCGACGGCGCGATGGCTTGCCCGCTACCACGCCGAGGCCGAGGGCGTCACGCTGACCGAGATCCGCGAGGTGGCCGACCTGCTCGCCGCGCTCCCGGTCTTCGGCCGCGACGCCGGGACGGTGCTGGCCGAGCACCTCGAGCGGCGCGGCCTGCACCGCTGCGCCGGCCGCGTCCGCGACCTCGCGACCGGATGAGGCTCACCCAGGCGCCCGGCGACGAGCGCCTCCTCGACCGTGATCCGGCGCACGATGCCCACGAGCGGCACCGTGGCGAGCGCCGCCAGGCTCCCCCAGTTGGCGAGCAGCACCCCGGCACCGGCGAAGGTCAGCATGTTGCCGTCGTAGGCGGGATGCCGGATCGCCGCATACGGACCGGTGCTCACGACGGGCTGATCGGCGGCCACCTGGATGTCGCGGCGGAAGAATTGTCCGAGCGTCGCGATCGCCCAACCGCGCAGCAGGATGCCGGCCCAGATGATGGCGACGCCCAGGAGCGTCGGCCCCCAGCCGGTCGTGGCGAATGCCATCCGGGGCGCGCGCCGCTGCGCCGCGGCCGCGAGCAGGAACCCGGCGACAGCCGTTGCGACGAGCACCCACTTCGTCCCGCGGTCCTCCGCCCGGCGAGGTCGTTCTGTGTGAAGAAGAGCTTCACGCCGGGCCGGCGAGGTGCGTTCCGACCGGGAGATCGAGGCCGGCCGCAGCCGCCTCGACCGGGATCCAGGCCTCGACCCGCGTGCCTCCCGCCGCGGGGCTCGTCACCGCCAGGCGCCCACCGAGCGCCTCGACGCGGTCGGCCAGTCCGCGCAGGCCGCTGCCCCTCGCGGGGTCGGCGCCGCCGACGCCGTCGTCGGCCACCGCCACGTGCACGCCGTCCGCGTCGCTCGAGACGGTGACGTCGGCGGCGGTCGCCGTTGCGTACTTCGTGACGTTCGTCAGCGCCTCGGCGATGACGTAGTAGACGGCCGCCTCGACCGGCGCGGGCAGGTCGCCGTCGATCTCGACCGCCGCCGCCACCGGCACCGTGGCCCGTCCGGTGAGGTTCTGGATCGCGGCCCGCAGGCCCTGGTCGGTGAGCACGGCCGGATGGATGCCGCGGGCGAGCTCGCGCAGCTCCTCGAGCGCCGCCATGAGCTCGCGGCTCGCTCCCTCGAGCAGCCGTGCCGTCTCGGAACCCTCGGCCACGGTCGAGCGGGCCATGCGCAGGTCGAGCGAGAGCGAGACGAGCCGCTGCTGAGCGCCGTCGTGCAGGTTGCGTTCCAGGCGGCGGCGCTCGGCGTCGCCGGCGGCCACGATGCGTGCCCGCGAGGCGGCGAGCTCGGAGCGCGCCTCGGCGCTCGAGAGGCACAGCGCGACGAGCTCGGTGAACTGGCCGATGCGGGTCTCGGCGTCGTTGGCGAGGACGGCGTCGCCGATCGTCGAGACGGTGATCGCTCCCCACATGCGGCCGTCGACCGTCACCGGCGCCGCGACCGACGAGCGCAGGCCGATCGCGCGCAGCCGCTCGGCGAGCTCGCCCGCGACGTCGGTGTAGTCGTCGATGCGCGCGGTGCGGCCGGTGCGGATCACGGCGGCCACCGCGGTCGGGCCGTCGAACGCGACCCGCTCGCCGATCGGCATCGTGACCACGTCCTCGTCGCTCCAGCCGGCGACGACGGTGCCGGTCTCGGCGTTCTCGAAGCGGACGAGGTTCGCGGTCTGGCCTCCCAGCAGGCGCGCAACCTCCTCGGTGACAGCGTGGAAGATGTCGTCGGGCGGCGCCTCGCCGGCGACCATCGTCGCCAGCCGCCGCAGCGCCGCGTCCTGGCGGGCGCCTCGGTTGCGCTCGGTGACGTCCTCGCCGATGCTGGTCGTGCCGCACACCGCGCCGTCGGCGTCGCGGTCGAGGGTGTTGCTCCACGAGATCGCGCGCTCGCCGCCCGAGCGGGTCGGCAGCGGCATCTGGTCGTGCACACGGATGCGTTCGTCACGCAGGCGATCGACGTAGTGCGGGTCGCCGGTCGGGAAGCGCTCGAGCCAGGTGCTGCCGACGAGCTCGTCGCGCGTCCAGCCGGTGAGGTCGGCGAGGTACTGGTTGGCGAACGTGATGCGGCCGTCGAGGTCGAGGCTGACGGCGACCAGGTGCACGTTCTCGAGCACGTCGCGCAGCCGGCGCTCGGACGTGCTCACCTCCTGGATCTGCGCGCGCAGGTCGGCCTGCAGCCGCTCGTTCTCGATCGCGAGCGCCGCCGGGGCGCAGACGGCGTCGATCAGATCGGGGTCTTCGAGCAGGAACGGGTCGTGGACGAGCACCGCGACGGTCTCGCCGTCGTGCTCGATCGTCGTCGCCGCGCGGTCGGGACCCGGCGGCAGCGGGAATGGATCGCCGTGCACGTCGAGGTACTCGTCGCCGCCGGCGCGGCGGTAGGCGAGCTCGAGCGTCGGGTCGTTGAGCGTGATCCGCAGCGCGTCGCGCAGGCCGCCGGTGGTGCGCTGGCCGCGCAGCGTCCCAAGGAGCGTGTGCACCGCGCTGCCCTGGTCGAGGCGGGTGCGCAGGATCCCGAGCAGGTAGCCGACCGGAATCGCCGTGAACGAGACGCAGAAGGCGTAGAAGGTGACCATGCTCCCGGCGATGCCGGCGACCTGCAGCAGGGTGACGACGATGAGCAGGACGGCGATCGCAGCGCCGCCGGTGACGTACATCGGCGCCAGCACGCGCCGTGTCGCGGGCGACGCCGTCCGCCAGCGCTGCCAGACCACCACGAGCGACGCCGCGAGCACGACGAGCGCGACCGCGAAGGCGACCACCTGGACGGCCTGGATCAGGCCGGGCAGGTGGGTGACGAGCAGCAGGTTCGAGGCCGAGTGCGGGCTTGCCCCGGTCCCGTCGGTGCGCGGCTGCGAGAACGGGAGCAGGAAGAGCGAGACGCCGAGCGTGACGACGTAGCCCGCGATCACGATGATGCGCGAGCGGCGGTCGAGCCTGCCGCTCGGATACGAGAGCAGCAGGTGGATCAGGAGGCCCGGCCACAGGTTGCTGAGGACGAGGCCGAGCGTGAAGACGACGTCGTTGCGGGAGTCGGTGAGCGCGGACGCGAGCCAGCCGAAGCCGATCGCGATCATCAGGATGCCCGTGCGGTTTCCGGGCCGGCGCCGGCGCGCGATCAGGCCGGCGATCGCGAACGCCCACACGACCGGCAGGCCGAAGATGACGTACATGTCGCCGTTCTGGTGGATGCGGGTGGTGGACTCGACCACGAGCACCGCGGCCGTCGTTGCGACGAGCGCGCAGACGACGAGGATCGAGAGCCGCCGTCCGGTCATGCCAGGAGCGCGGTCAGGCCGGCGCCGGAGAGCTCGGCCTTGGGGATGAACCCGCGCGCGCCGCACGCGGCGACGAGGGTGCCGAAGTCGTCGCGGTCGCGGCTCGAGGTGAGCACGACCTGGGCGCCGGCCCCGTCGGCCGCGACCTGCGCCGCAACCGCGAACCCGTCCATGTCAGGCAGCTGCACGTCGAGCAGGATCACGTCGGGCTGGAGGTCGGCGGCCAGGCGCACGCCGGTGGCCCCGTCGTCCGCCTCGCCGACGACCTCGAACCCCTCCGACTCGAGCAGCGCCCGCGCCCGCGCGCGGAAGCCGGGGTGGTCGTCGACGATCAGGAGGCGCAGGGCCATGCGACCATCGTCGCATACGCCCGCGGGCGCCGCGATACGGGTAGCCACACCGTTTGCGCTCATGCCGCGTAGGCGTAGGGATGGTCGAACACGTGCAGCGGCGGGGCGGTGCCGACGGCGACGACGACGAGCGTGCCGTCGGCCTCGTCGCGCGCCTCGACCGTCAGGTGGTCGCTCGCGGGGTCCCGCAGCAGGCGCACATCGATGCCGCAGCTGCGGCGATGGGCGAGCTCGCGTGGGGTGGTGCCGGTGGGGGCGATGGTCAGCATGTCGGGCTCCTTTGCTCTTCTGGAATGAGACGGTGTTGGCTTGGGGAAACCATCGCCGCCGTGGGCGCCGGCCGCGGTGGAGCGACCCCGCCTCGTGCCCGGCGCGACCCCCGTGCCGCGGTGCGGGTAACCCCACCGCCGGGGCGGAGGTGGCCACCGCCCATCCGCCTGCCCGCTCCACCGCCGCAGCCGCCGCGATCGCCGAGTCTGGGCCGGTCACACCGGGGCATCCCGTCCCGGCTCGCCAGACCAAGGAGTCCTCACCATGTTGCACGCAGGAAGTCAGAGAGGAATCGCCGCCCGCGTCGGAGGTTGGAGCGCGCGGCACAAGAAGTCGGTGCTCGCCGGCTGGCTCGTGTTCGTCGTCGCGTCCGTCGTCATCGGCGGCGCCGTCGGCACGAACAAGCTGACGCAGGCCGACCAGTACACCGGCCAGTCCGGCCGGGCCGAGAAGACGCTCGAGCAGCACTTCCCCACGCCGGCCCAGGAGGAGGCGCTGATCTCGAGCCCGACGCTCACGCGCCACGGATCCGGCGTTCGTCGCCGCCATCCGTGACGTCCGCGCCCGGGTCTCCGGTGAGCCGTCGTCCGCAACGTCAAGGCCGCCACCGACCCCGGTCAGGGCAACCTCGTGTCCAAGGACGGCCACTCGGCGCTCGTCCAGTTCAACATCACGGGCAAGGCCGCCACCGCCGGCGACCGGGTCGCCCCGGTCGAGGCCGCGGTCGCGGCCGCGCAGAAGGCGCATCCCGAGCTGCGCATCGAGGAGTTCGGCGACGCGAGCGTCGGCGCGCAGATCGACAAGTTCTTCCAGAACGACCTCAAGCGGGCCGAGACGCTGTCGCTGCCCGTGACCCTGATCATCCTCGTCATCGCATTCGGCGCGCTGATCGCCGCCGGTGTGCCCGTGCTGCTGGCGATCTCGGCCGTCATCGCCACGATCGGCCTGGTCGCGATCCCCAGCCACATCTTCCCGATCGACGACAACACCTCGATCGTGATCACGCTGATCGGCATGGCCGTCGGCGTCGACTACTCGCTCTTCTATCTCAAGCGCGAGCGCGAGGAGCGCCTCGCCGGCCGCGACGAGCTCGGCTGCGGTCGAGGTCGCCTCGGCGACGTCCGGGCGCGCGATCCTCATCTCCGGCCTCACCGTGATGGTCGCGATGGCCGGGCAGTTCCTGACCGGCGACAAGAGCTCCGCATCGTTCGCCGTCGGCACGATCATGGTCGTGGCCGTCGCGATGCTGGGCTCGCTGACCGCGCTCCCGGCCATGCTCGCGCTGCTCGGCCGGCACGTCGACAAGGGCCGCATCCGCATCCCGTTCCGGCGCCGCCGCACCACGCGCACCGAGTCGCGCGTCTGGTCGTTCGTGCTCGACCGCGTGCTTCGCCGGCCCGGCGTCTCGGCGGTCGGCTCGGTGCTCGTGCTGCTCGCGATCGCCTCTCCGGCGCTGCATCTGAAGGTCCACACCACCGGCCCGAACGACCTTCCGCCCAACCTGCCGGGCATCACCGTCTACCACCACCTGGAGCAGGCGTTCCCCGACTCCGAGATGCCCGCGGTCGTGGTGGTGCAGGCCAAGGACACGACCGCTCCGGCGGTGAAGGCCGCCATCCGCAACGCTCGACGACCAGGCGCTGGCCGCGGGCGTCGCCCACCAGCCGATCACCACCGACACCAACGCGGCCCACACCGTCACCGTCGTCGCCATGCCGCTCGCCGGCAACGGCAGCGACCGGGCCTCGAACGGGCGCTCGACACGCTGCGCGAACACCTGATCCCGAGCACGCTCGGCCAGGTGAGCGGCGTCAGCGCCAACGTCACCGGCGACACCGCGATCAACAACGACCAGACCACCATGCTCGCGCACAACACACCGCTCGTGTTCGGGTTCGTGCTTGGCCTGGCGTTCCTGCTCCTGCTGGTCACCTTCCGCTCGATCGTGATCCCGATCAAGGCGATCGTCCTCAACCTGCTCTCGGTCGCCGCCGCCTACGGCGTGCTCGTGACCGTGTTCCAGGACGGGCATGGGGCGTCGCTGCTCGGCTTCACCCGCACCGGCGGCGTCGCTCCGTGGCTGCCGCTGTTCCTCTTCGTGATCCTGTTCGGGCTCTCGATGGACTACCACGTGTTCATCCTGAGCCGGATCAAGGAGCTCGTCGACGGCGGCATGGGCACCGACGAGGCCGTCGCCCAGCGGGATCAAGTCCACGGCCGGCGTCGTCACCAGCGCCGCGGTCGTCATGGTCGGGGTGTTCGGGATCTTCGTCACCCTGAGCCTGGTCGACTTCAAGGAGTTCGGGGTCGGCCTGGCCTCGGCGATCCTGATCGACGCCACGATCATCCGCGGCGTGCTCCTGCCGGCGACGATGACGCTGCTCGGCGACTGGAACTGGTACCTGCCCAAGCCGCTGCAGTGGCTGCCGCGGATGCACACGAGCGTCGAGCGCGCCCCGATCCTGGAGAGCGCCGGCGACTGACCCCACCACCCGACATCCCCAGAGCACGGACGAGCGGCCCGCCCACCGGCGGGCCGCTCGGCGTCTGGGAGGTCAGCCGGTGCCGAGCAGGGTCAGCACCGCGCGGACGCGGCGGTGGTCCTCGGCCGTCGCGGTCAGGCCGAGCTTGGCGAAGATGTTCGTCACGTGCTTTTCGACGGCGCGCTCGGTGACCACGAGCCGGGTGGCGATGCCGTGGTTGGAGAGCCCCTCGGCCATCAGCTCGAGCACCTCCCGCTCGCGGGCGGTCAGCTCGCCGAGCGGGATCGTCGGCGCGGCGGCGGCCGACCAGCTGGGCGACGACCGCCGGATCGAGCGCCGAGCCGCCCGCCGCCACCCGCCGCACCGCGTCGGTGAACTCGTCGATGTCGGCGATCCGGTCCTTCAGCAGGTAGCCGGTGCCCTCGGTGCGCTCGCTCAGGAGGGCGGTCGCGTACTCGGCCTCGACGTACTGCGAGAGCACGAGCACGCCGACCTGGGGGTGGCGCTCGCGGATGCGGCGGGCGGCCTGCAGGCCCTCGTCGGTGTGCGTCGGCGGCATCCGGATGTCGACGATCGCGACGTCCGGCTTCGCGAACCCGACCCGGCGCACCAGGTCGTCCGGGTTGTCGACCTGGCCGACGACCTCGAATCCCGGCTCTCGAGCAGGCGGGCGATGCCCTCGCGCAGCAGCACCGAGTCGTCGGCGAGCACGACCCGCACCGGCCTCGCGCCCGTGGCGTCCGTCGGCGCGACGTCGTCGATGATCGCCTCGTACACCGCCTGGGGCCGGTCGAAGTCCTTGAGCGCCCGCTCGCCCAGGTCCCGCACCGTCACGCCGGCGGGCAGGTCGTCGGCGACGACGGCGCGCGTCGAGGCCGAGAGCAGGATCTGGCCGCCGGCGCCGGCCTGGCACAGCCGCGCCGCCAGGTGCACGCCGAGGCCGTGGTAGCCCTCTTCGGCCCGGCGCGGCTCGCCGGTGTGCAGCGCCATGCGCGTCCGCACGTCGGCGTCCCCCGGCCAGGAGTGCGCGGCCATCGCCCGCTGCGCGGCGACGGCCGCGGCGACGCCGTCGCGCGCGCTTGCGAAACGCGACGAAGCTGCCGTCGCCGGTCGTGTCGACCTCGTGGCCGCCGTGCCCGGCGACCGCGCCGCGCAGGATGCCGGCGGTGCTCGGCGAGGATCTCGCCGTAGCGGTCGCCGAGCTGGCGGATGAGGCCGGTCGACCCCTCCAGGTCGGTGAACAGGAGCGTGACTGTGCCGGTCGGAAGGTCGGACATGATGATGACCACCGTCTCGTCGGGGCCACCGATGCTACCGGCCAGACGGCGAATGTGTCTCGGCGCAGTCCCTCTATAAGGGGGATGAGCGCATTCCCCTCCTCGTCTACGGTGAGCGGATGCGCTCCGCTGCGTCCGAGCCGGGTTGGCTGCCGGCGCCGCCGACCGACCACGACTTCGACGAGCTCCGAGACACCGTCTTCTACCGGCGGTTACCGCTCGCGCTCGACTCGATCGTGCGCGCGCGGACCGTCGAGGCCGTCTCGGCGTCCATCCTGCACGGTGCGGCGTTTCTCTGGCCGGATCACGCCGCGCGGCTCGAGGACGTGGCCGCCTCACTGGCTGAGCAGATGCTGGTCGACGACCTGCCCGCGCACGTCTCGGCGCATGGGCGCAGTATCGACCTTCGCCGCCGCATGCAGCTCCGCCGTTGCGACTCCGGCGTGGAGGCGGTGGCGCTGCTCGGCGCCCACGAGACGTACCTCGGGCGCCTCGTCATCACGCCGCCGGGGCCTGACGGGTGGATCGGCCGGCAGGAGCGCGGTCATCTGCGCGCCTACACCGAGGTGTGCTCGCCGGCGCTTCACAGCTGCCTTGCCATCGCCGAGCTGCGCCGCCTTGCGCTCACCGACCAGCTGACAGGACTCCCGAACCGGCGCGACCTCGACCGCCGCCTCGATCAGGCCGACCGCGCCGACGCCAGGGTTGGGCTCGTCTTCTGTGACGCCGACAACCTCGGCCGTGTGAACAACGAGCTTGGCTACGACGCGGGGAACGCCCTCATCACCGCCCTCGCGGCCGTGATCTCGGCGGCGCTCGACGACACCGAGTTCGCCGCCCGGATGGGCGGAGACGAGTTCATCTGCCTCACGGCGGCCGACGCAGCGGACGGTCTCGCCGCGCGGATCGAGCAGCGGTTCGCCGCCGCCCCCGTTCCCGCCGCGATCCGGGCGCGGTCGTCCGGCATCAGCATCGGCGTCGTCGCCGGCAATCCCGATGAGCCCGCCCGTGACTTGCTTCGCCGCGGCGCGGCGGCGATGCGCGCTCGCAAGACCGCACGGAAGGCTGAGGCGCACAGCCCCGCCGTCTGAGGCTAGGGCGTGTCGGTCACGCCGGGGATGTGGCACTCGGCGTCGATGCAGAGCCGCCGCCCGTCGCGGTGCAGGCAGATGAGCCCGACATAGGTCGTGCGGTCGTCGCCGAGCACGACCAGGCGGCGGCCGCCGTCGCCAAGGGCGGCGATCGCGTCGGCGACCCGGGTGGAGGCGGTCGTGACCGGTGTGTGGTTGGTCGCGTAGGCCGCGATCGGCTCGCCGTCGTCGGCATCGGCCAGCGCGTCGCGCTCGACCGCGCCCGCGTAGGCGTCGCCCTCCAGGAGCGGGATCAGTCGCACCGAGCTCGAGGCGAGCAGGGCGCGGCCGGCCGCCACCGTGGCGTCGACCGGCAGCTCCTTGCCGCGGACGGTGATCACCTCGCGCGCCGTCCGGTCGGCGAGGTCGGAGACGGTGGCGTGGACGGTGCTCATCGCACTGCACGGTACAAGAAACGCGCCGAGACCCCCGCGGGCGGCGGGGGTCTCGGGTCGCGCGCGTCTCGATGCCTGCGGCTACTGCACGATCCGCGAGGAGCCGGCGGCGAGGTCGGCCGCGATCCGCTGGAAGATGCCGGTCAGCGAGGTCGGGGTCGGCAGGTTGTAGAAGTTCGTCGGGTCGGTCGCCATGTTCGCCAGGGCGGTGTTGGCGGGGTTGACGCCCAGGGAGGGCGTCTCCGCGACGCTCTGGAACTGCGTGACCGGCGCGCCGTTCACGTTTGCCCCGACCGCCGCCCAGCAGCTGTCACCCTGGGCGGTGTAGGCGATCGAGTACACGAGCACCTTGGCCGCCTTGGCGATGCCGGCGCTCGTCACGCCCTGGCCGCACGGGTTGGTCAGGTATGGCGAGCTGGGCGGGAGGTAGCTCGGGCCCGTGTTCGCCGCGCCGTCGGAGAGGATGACGATGGCCTTCTGGGCATCGGGGCGGCCGTCCTTCTGCAGCTCGGCGTAGGCGGCGTCGATCGCCTCGGCGTAGGCGGTGTTTCCGCCCGGCTGGACGCAGTTCACCGTCGACACGAGCGGCGACGCGTTGTTGAGGTTGCCGACGCTCGACGCGTAGGCGTTCGAGAGCGGGACGACCGTGTAGGCCGCATTCGTCAGGCTGTAGGTGCCGCTCGGACTGCCGTTGAAGTACGACTGCACGTTCGCGCAGGCCGTGCCCACCGACGCCGCCGGCGGCAGCACGGCGAGGCCGACGTTGTCCATGCTCGGATCCATGGTGCTCAGGAAGGCCATGATCCCGGCCTTGGCCTGCGGCATCTTGTTGTTGGCCCCCATCGAGCCGGTGCGGTCGAGCACGATCATCACGTCGAGCGGGACGCCGCCGCACGGGGAGCACGCCTGGGCGTGCGCCTTGAGCGTGATCGTCGAGAAGCCGAGCAGCCGCAGCAGGTAGGTCGGCACCTTCGCCGTCTCGTCGACCGTGACGGTGTTCGGGTAGCCGTTCGGGCACGTGTATCCGGACTGTGCCTCGCAGTCGATGCCCACGTTCTCGGTCACGTTGCCCGCCGGGACGCCCGGGATCGGGTTCACGCCGCCGGGCTGGGAGCCGTAGCGCGTCGCGGCCGCCTGGGCGTTGCCGGCGATGGGCGGGTAGGTCATGGTCAGCTGACCGGCGCCTCCGGCGGCGGCCGCATCGGCCGAGGCCTGCAGGGCGTGCTGGACGCGGTAGGCGTTGCCGAGGTCGATCACGAGCCCGGCGAAGATCAGGATCGTGAACATGAAGACGACAACCAGCGGAAGCGTCTGTCCGGACTGGCGGAGGCGACGCTCGCTGCGAAACCATGGGGAGGCTGACGCACGCAGCCGCACTGCGGGGTGTGGGGGCCATCGGATCGCCTTCGTCCGGGGGGTTGAGGTGTCCCCGTCGACGCCGGGGGGAGCGGCGACGGGGTGTCTATACCTGCGAGAGTCCGTGCCTTTTCGCAGGTCCACATCCCCCATTGGAAGGATTTGTCATCCGATCCGCGATGGGGACGGCAGGCGCCGCACCCCGGCGGCGCCTGCCGTCGCGCGCTGCTAGGACGGCATCTGCGCCGACGCGTCGTTCTGCCAGAGGCCGAATTCGTTGCCGTGCGGATCGGTGCAGACAGCGAACCAGCCCATCTCCGGCACGGGCATGGGATCCGAGGCGGTGCCGCCGAGCTCGTTGACGCGCGCGGCCCCGGCCTTGATGTCGTCGACGCTGAAGTACGCCCGTGTCCCGCGCTTGCCGGGCTCCATGTTGGTGATGGCGCCGCCCGTCTGCTCGCCGATCTGGGTCATGTGGTACTCCGACGGGCCAGGGTAGGACTGGAACTGCCAGCCGAAGAGCGAGCCCCAGAACGCCTGCGACCTCTTGGTGTCGTCGGCGGGGATCTCGAAGTGCACGATCTGTCCGGACATCTGTTCCCTCCTGCGGTGTGGTCGGCGGCCGGTGCAGACGGCGCCGTGGTCAGAGGATAGACGTACCCAATTCGGCAAACTCATCGCCGGCCGAGCAGGCGACGCAGGCGCGACGGCGGGCGCGGCTGGGTCGCGATCCACTCGTCGCGCAGGGGCAGCCGGCCCTGCTCCCGGGCGGCGATCACGCACTCGGAGTGCGCGTGCCGGCGGCGGCCCGCGTCGCCCTCGGGCGCGATCAGCATGTGGTCGGTCATCGCGTGCAGGCGGAAGCCGCACAGCGGGCACAGGTAGTTGGCCGGGGTGCGGTTGCGGGCCGGGCGGATCGTCCACCAGCGGGCCTTGTCGAGCTTCGCCACACGAGGGATGATCGCCGACTTCGCGATAGCGTTGGGACCGATGGCGGAGCAGAACGACACAGCCGTGCCCGATGCGGAGCTCGAGCGGCTCTACGGCGGCGACCTCGATGAGTTCGTCGCCGCGCGTACGGCGGCGGTGAAGGAGCTGCGCCGCGACGGCAAGCGCGGCGAGGCGGCCGCGGTCGCGGCGCTGCGCAAGCCGAGCGTGGCCGCGTGGATCGTGAACCGGCTCGCGCGCGCCGACGCCGGCCTGCTCGACGAGCTCCTCGCCGCCGGCGCCCGGCTGCGCGAGGTGCAGCTCGGGGCGCCGCGCCGCACGAGCTGCGCGCGGCGGTCACCGCCGAGACGCACGCGCTCGACGCGCTCATGCGCGCGGCGGCAGAGGTCGCGGCGGCGGTCCGGGGCGGGCGGTCAGGCGGCGCTCGAGCGGGTGCGCGAGACGCTGCATGCGGCGGCGCTCGACCCCGATCTGGCCGCCGAGGTGCGCCGGGGCGTGCTCGTGCGCGAGCAGCAGGCGGTGGGCTTCCCGATGGGCGTCGTCGTGCCCGCGCCGGCGGACGCCGCCCGCCGCCCGCCGGCCGAAGCCGGCTCCGCGGCGGCCGGCGCCGCAGGCGAAGACGGACGCGGTCGCGGCCAAGCGCCTCGAGCGGGCCGCCGCCCAGGCCGCGGAGGCAGCGGCGAAGCTCGCCCAGGCCGAGGCCGGCCTGGCGGAGGCGCGGGCCGCCGGTGGCGGCGGCCGAGCGCGACCTTGCCGAGGCGCGGCGCGCGCGCCGAGCGGGCGGAGCGCGCCCGCGACGCCGCCGGCCGCCGCGCCGACGAGGCCGAGGCCCGCCACCGCAAGCTGCGGGAGGGCGGCTGATGGTCGTCCACCTGGTCGACGGCACCTACGAGCTCTTCCGCCAGTTCTACGGCCGCCGCCGCGGCGCGCCGCGCGGCGACCGCCGCTTCGGCGCCGTGATCGGCGTGCTGCACACGGTGCTGCGGATGGTCGAGACCGGCACCGATCCACGTCGGCGTCGCCACCGACCACGTGATCGAGTCGTTCCGCAACGACCTCTGGGCCGGGTACAAGACCGGCGCCGGCGTCGATCCCGCGCTGCGGCTGCAGTTCGAGCCGCTCGAGGAGGCGCTCACCGCGATGGGGGTCGCCGTGTGGCCGATGGTCGCGCTCGAGGCCGACGACGCGCTCGCGGCGGCGGCGCGGATCGCGTGTGCGGACGACGCCGTCGAGCAGGTCTGCATCTGGACGCCGGACAAGGACCTGGCGCAGTGCGTCGTCGGCAGCCGCGTCGTGCAGGTCGACCGCCGCAACGAGACGATCCGCGACGCCGCCGGCGTGCGCGAGAAGTTCGGCGTCGATCCGGCGCGGATCCCCGACCTGCTGGCGCTCGTGGGCGACTCGGCCGACGGCTATCCGGGCATCCCCGGGATCGGCCGGGTCACGGCCGCCCGGCTCGTGAACCAGCACGGCCCGATCGAGGACTTCCCGCCCGAGGTGCTCGGCGAGCGCCGCGAGCTGGCGCTGCTCTTCAAGGACCTGGCGACGCTGCGCGACGGCGAGGCGCTCTTCGCGGCGGGCGCCGACCTGCGCTGGGCCGGCCCCACCGCGGCGTTCGCCGAGTGCGCGGAGCGTCTCGGCGACGACCGCCTGGTGCCGCGCGCGCTCGCCGCCGCCGCCGCGCTCAGAGCGGGGCCGCAGCTTGACGCGTGTGCGAACATATGTTCGTGTCGATCGAGGCGACCATCCTGCACGCCGACCTGGACGCGTTCTACGCGTCGGTCGAGCAGCGCGACGATCCGCGCCTGCGCGGCCGGCCGGTGATCGTCGGCGGCGGGCGTCGTGCTCGCGGCCAGCTACGAGGCCAAGGCGTACGGCGTCCGCACCGCGATGGGCGGGCGCCAGGCCGCGCGCGGCTGTGCCCGCAGGCGATCGTCGTGCGGCCGCGCATGTCGGCCTACTCCGAGGCGAGCAAGGCGCGTCTTCGCGGTGTTCGACGGACACGACGCCGCTGGTCGAGGGGCTCTCGATCGACGAGGCGTTCCTCGACGTGCGCGGCCTGCGAGCGGATCGCGGGCACGCCGCGCCGAGATCGCCGTGCGGCTGCGGCGGGCGGTGCGCGAGCGGGTCGGGCTGCCGATCACGGTCGGCGTCGCGCGCACGAAGTTCCTCGCCAAGGTGGCCAGCGGCGTCGCCAAGCCCGACGGGCTGCTCGTCGTGCCGCCCGACGGCGAGCTCGCGTTCCTGCACCCGCTGCCGGTCGAGCGGCTGTGGGGCGTCGGCGCCGGTGACCGCGGCCAAGCTGCACGAGCGCGGGCATCACGACGGTCGGCGAGGTCGCGCGGCTGGACGAGGCCGCGCTGGTCGACGCTGCTCGGCGCGGGCGTCGGGCCGGCACCTGCACGCGCTCGCGCACAACCGCGACCCGCGGCCGGTGCAGGTCGGCCGCCGGCGGCGGCTCGATCGGCTCGCAGCGCGCGCTCGGCCGCGCGCCGGCGCTCGGCCGAGGAGATCGACGCGACGCTCGTCGGCCTCGTCGACCGCGTCACCCGGCGGATGCGCGCCGCGCGGCGCGTCGGCCGCACGGTCGTGCTGCGGCTGCGCTTCGACGACTTCACGCGCGCCACGCGGTCGCACACGCTGCCGCACGCGACCGCCGAGACGCAGATCGATCCTCGCCACGGCGCGCGGGCTGCTCGCGGCCGCGATGCCGCCGATCGAGCGCCGCGGCCTCACGCTGGTCGGCGTCGCGGTCGCCAACCTCGCCGACGACCGGCGCCGTCCAGCTCGCGCTGCCGTTCGACCGCGCACAGCGGCGGCGCGCTCGACGCCGCGCTCGACGCCGTCCGCGACCGCTTCGGGTCGGCGGCCGTCACCCGGGCCGTGCTGCTCGGCCGCGACGCCGGGCCTGACGGTGCCGCTGCTGCCCGACTGACGGGCCGGCGCTGCGGGAGCGCGTCGGGGGCGAATCGCAGCCCGGCGGCGATCAGCAGCCGCCCGAGCCGGACGCGGGCGGAGCCCGGCGTGCGTGCTGGAGGGGCGGCCGCGCCGCGCAGGCGCTCGAGGCGGTCGGCGGCGAGCACCCTTCTGACCTCGGTGTCGATCGGCTGCATCTTGCTCACCTCTCTTTATCTCGAATATCTTGAGATCGAGAGTGTAGCGGTGAGATTTCTTGACGTCAAGCAATTTCTTCTGGCATCCTAACGATCGATGAGCACCGAGGCCGGGCAGCGCGACCACGTGGATCGGTTCCTCGAGACGATCCACCTCGTGCTGCCCGACCTCGACCTCGAGGTGGAGGGGATCGTCGACCGCATCGGCGGCATCGCCCGCCGCATCAACCGCACGATGGACGAGACGCTGGCCGAGGTCGGCCTCGACACCGCCGAGTACAAGGCGCTCTCGGTGCTGGCCCAGTCCGGAGCTCCGCACCGCAGCACGCCGGGCCGGCTGGCGAAGCGGATGGAGCTCTCGAGCGGCGCGATGACCAACCGGCTCGACCGGCTCGAGCAGGCCGACCTGGTGCGCCGCCTGCCCGATCCGGACGACCGCCGGGGTGTGATCGTCGAGCTGACCGATCACGGCCGCGAGACCTACCGCGCCGCAGTGGGCGTCCAGGCCGAGAAGGAGGCGCTCATGGCCGCCGCGCTGACCGAGGCGCAGAAGTCGCAGCTGAACTCGCTCCTGCGACTGCTGATGCTCGAGTTCGAGCGCCGCGAGCACGGCGGCGCGCCTGCGCCCTCAGCCGCCGACTGCTGACCGGCCCGCGCCGGGTCACGGCGGGGCGAGGTAGGCGACCTGCATCGGGTGTGCCGGCGGGTCAGGGAGCACCACCTGCGACGTGACGTCCAGATCGGCGCCGACGTGCAGGAGCTCGCCGGAGGCAAGCGGCCGCCAGTCCGGATGCTCGTCGAGCGGCTCGCTCGCCACGACCACGCTGCGGCGGTGCGCGAGGTGCTCGGAATGGACGCGTAGGGTCGAGCTTGACCCGTGCAGCGGCCGCGCACCGTGGACGCCGCCTGCAGCGCGCTCGAGCACGTACAGGCCGTGGGTCTGCGGATAGCGCAGCGCCCACAGCTCGCCCGCGGTGATCACGATCAGGTTGAGCGCGTACACGGGCACGTGCGCGGCGATCCAGCCGGTCGCCGACACGACGGCGGCAGCGACGTCGCCGCCGTTTCGCTCGGCATGTGCCGTCACGAGCGCGAACATCCGCTCGGAGTCGGTGTCGCCCTGGACGAGCGCGCGCGCCGGCCCCAGCTCGGCCTCGAGGCGGGGCAGGTCGCCGAACGCACCGTTGTGGGCCATGAGCCGTCCGCCCATCGCGAACGGGTGCGTGTTCTTCACCGTGCGCCCGCCGGTCGACGCGTGGCGGACGTGGGTGATGAACGTCGCCGATGTCGCGCTGCGTGCGTCCTGCGCGAACGCCCGATCCTCGAACGCGGCGATGGGCTGCTTGTCGAGCACCTCCGATCCGTCGGACGCGAAGTAGCCGAGGCCGGTGCCGTCGGGGTTGCGGGTGCTCTGCGCCACCATGCTGTCGGGCGCCTCGAGCAGCCAGAAGCGCGCGTGCACCCGGTGGGGCGCCGCGCTCAGTCCGAACAGTCGGCACATCTCAGCCGCCGCTCAGTGGTGGAACCCCGCTTCGGACGCGTCGTGCACCGGCGCGGACTGCTTGCCCAGGCGCACGAGCTGGCGCTTGAGATCGTCGAGGAGCAGGTCGGCGAGGTCGTGGCTGAACCCGCGCCGCACGACGATGCGCAGCGCGGCGAGGTCGGTGCGGTTCGCCGGGAAGGTGTACGCCGGCACCTGCCAGCCGCGCTCGCGCAGCGCGCTCGAGACGTCGAACGCGGTGAAGCGGTCGACGTCGTCCTTGACGGTGAACGCGAACACCGGCAGCTCGTCGCCGCGGGTGAGCAGGGCGAAGGGCCCGAGCTCGGCGATCCCGGCCGAGAGCCGCGTGGCCACGTCGCGCGCGTACCCCTGCACGGCGCGGTAGCCGTCGAAGCCGAGCCGGAGGAAGTTGTAGTACTGGGCGACCACCTGCGCGCCCGGACGGGAGAAGTTGAGCGCGAACGTCGGCATGTTGTCGCCGAGGTAGTTCACCCAGAAGATCAGGTCCTCGGGCAGGGCGGCGGCATCGCGCCACACGATCCAGCCGACGCCGGGGTACACGAGGCCGTACTTGTGCCCGGATGCGTTGATCGAGGCGACTCGGGGCAGACGGAAGTCCCACGTGAGCTCGGGGTCGACGAACGGCGCGATGAACCCGCCCGAGGCGCCGTCCACATGCACGGGCACGTCGAGGCCGGTGCGCTCCTGCAGGTCGTCGAGCGCGGCGCAGATCTCCTCGACCGGCTCGTACGAGCCGTCGAAGGTCGAGCCCAGGATGGCGACGACGCCGATGGTGCGCTCGTCGCACAGCTTGACGGCCTCCTCGGCCGAGAGCGTGAAGCGGTCGCCCTCCATCGGCACCATGCGCATCTCGACGTCCCAGTAGTTCGCGAACTTCTCCCAGCAGATCTGGACGTTGATGCCCATGACGATGTTGGGCCGGTCGGCCGGCTTGCCCTCGGCGGCGCGGCGCTTCTGCCACTTCCGCTTGAGCGCCAGGCCTCCGAGCATCGCCGCCTCGGACGAGCCGGTCGTCGAGCACCCCGTCGCCTCGGCCGTGTCAGGAGCGCGCCACAGCCGGGAGAGGATGTTGACGCACCGCATCTCGAGCTCCGCGGTCTGCGGATACTCGTCCTTGTCGATCATGTTCTTGTCGAGGCACTCGCCCATCAACTGGCGTGCCTGCGGCTCCATCCAGGTCGTGACGAACGTGGCCAGGTTCAGCCGGGCGTTGCCGTCGAGCATGAGCTCGTCGGCGATCACCTGGTAGGCCGCGTCCGGCGCGAGCTGGGCGAGCGGCAGGGTGTGACGGGGAACGTCGCCGTCGAGCGCGAGGGGCGGTCCGGGGGCGTTGCCCGGCACGCGGACGGGCGGGCCCTTGGGGTGCTTCAGTGCCACAGGGAGACCTCCTTCGGAAGAGCGCCGATCGTATGCCGCCCGGCGCTCGCCCGCCTCATGCCGTCGGCGCTACGCCGATCCCGCTACGACGGATGCGGATCCGTGTAGTAGCACTTGCAGTATCCCCACAGGTTGGGCTCGAAGCCCGTCCACCCGCTCGCGTGCGCCGTCAGCATGTCGTTGTTCGACGAGCTGGATGTACGGGCGCTGCTGGGCCAGGTAGGCCTCCATCTTCCACACGAGCGCCTGGCGCTGCTTGAAGTTGACGAGCGTACCCTGCTTGCGCCACCAGCTGTCGTAGCGCGGGTCGTTCATGCCGGTGTCGCTGTTGTCGTTCCACTGCGCCCGGGTCACGACCGAGAGGTTGAAGTTCGGGTCGATGTACGGATGCCAGTACCAGGTGTACATGTCGGCCGACAGGTACTTCCCGTCGGGCGCGACGATCATCGTGTAGGCCTGGGTGCCGTCGCCGCCCGAGACCTCGGTGAGCTTGACGCCGATCTTCGCGTAGGCGGCCGCGAGCACCTGGAACTGGCGGTCGCCGTCGAAGTCGAGGTCGTCGGGGACGATCACCTCGTAGCTCATCTGGTGGGCCGCCTGCGGGTAGGTCGCCGCCGGTGGCCGGGACGACCCTGATGCCGCCCGGGCCGCGTTTGTAGCCGAGCGAGTCGAGGATCTGGCCGGCCTTCGCGGGGTCGTACGGGAGCGGCTTCACGGCGGGGTTGATCCAGCCCGACGGGGCCGACCAGGCCGACATGATGTTCGCCCACGGATGCGCGTACCCGCGGAACACGACGCTCGTGATCTGCTGCCGCGGCGTCGCGTACTCGAGCGCCTCCTTCACGGTCGGGTTCAGGAGCTCGCGGTTCTTCGGCTTGAGCGGGTTCGAGTTGAAGCCGAGGTTCGTGACCTCGTCGCCGGCCTGGACATCGAGCGTGATGCCGGTCTGGCTCTTGAGCGCGCTTCCCGCCGAGTACGGCACGGCGTCGACGAAGTCGAGGTTGCCGGCCGTGAGGTCGGCGACCATCGAGGTCGAGTTCGTGTAGTACGTGAGCGTCACGGCGGCGGCGGTCGACTTCGGCCCGTAGAAGTACGGGTTCGGCTTGAACACCGTGGTGCCCTTCTCCTGGTACTTCGTGATCGTGTAGGGGCCGCCGGAGACCATCGGCAGGTGCTGCTCGGGCAGGAACGCCTTGAGGCCGGTGCCGTTCTTGCCGAGGTGCTTGGCCCACACGTGCTGCGGCAGGATGAAGAACTGCTCGAGGTTCGCGAGCGCGGGGGCGACCGGCCGCGAGTAGGTGATGACGAGCGTGTTGGGGTTCGGTGCCGACGCGCCGCTCACCCCGTCGAGCACGCTCGCGAGGTACGACGTCGCGCCCGACCGGTACTTGAGCGTCGTCTGGATCGTCCACACCGCGTCCTGCGCCGTCAGCGGCACGCCGTCCGACCACTTGCCGCCGGGGCGCAGGTGGAACGTCCACACGCGCCCGTCCGCGCTGTGCGTCCAGCTCTTCGCCCAGTCGCCGACGAGCTTCAGCCCGGGCCCGTACTGCACGAGCTGGGGGAAGACCATGCCGTAGGCGGTCGAGTCCTGCGTCTCGATGCCGACGAGCGGGTTCAGCGTGTCGATGTAGTAGGTCGTGCCGATCCGCAGGATCTTGCTCGTGCTCCCGCCCGCGGCGTTGCTGCCGCCGCCGCCGCAGCCGGCCGCGAGGAGCGCGACGATCCCGGCCAGGGCGATGGCGTGCGGAGGGTTTTTGCGCGGGGACTCAAGGGCGCAGCGGCAGCTATACCACGGCCCGCGCGCCGGCGTCAAGACGGTCTCCGGATCTTCACCCAGAGCGGGATCGCGCTGTGGCGCCCGCTTGACCGGCGGCGTCCTGCGGTGCTTGAATCCGGTCGATTCCTGTGTCGTCCGTGAAGAAACCGGCAACGCGTCAGAAGGGCGCCGCGATGCGCGAGGCGATCCTCGTGGCGGCATGTCGCGCGATCGTCGAGCGCGGGGTCGAGCGGGTGCGCATGCAGGACATCGCGGCCGCCGCCGGGGTTTCGCCGACGCTGCCCCACTACTACTTCAACACGCGGTCGGAGCTGCTGCTGCAGGCGTTCATGCATGCCGAGGCGGCAATGGTCGGGGTCGAGCAGCGAGGTGGCCGGCGACGGCCCTGCCCGGGAACGGCTCGAGCGGCTCCTGCTCGTCTACTTCGACGCCGACCCGCGCGTGTACGAGATCTGGATGCTCGCGCGCGAGATGACGACCGCGCGCCATCCGCGAGCCCGGCCTGCGCGACTCGCACGAGGACGTCTACGCGCACGTGGTCGAGCTCGATCGCCGCGGTGATCCGCGGCGGGCCAGGACGCCGGGCGAGCTGCCCGCGGGCATCGACGCCGAGACCGCCGCCTGGCGTCTGACGGCGCTCGTCGAGGGGCTCGGGACGTGGCTCCTGACCGGCATGGCGACGCGCCGGCAGTGCCGCCGGCTCGTGCTGGACGCGGTCGAGCGCGAGCTGGCCGTGGGCTGACTCCCTCGCCGTGGGCTGACTCCCTCGCCGTGGGCTGACTCCCAATTGGCATTCGCACGGGATGTCAATTGCGAGATCCGCTGCCGGGACGCACCGACCGGCCCGCGTCGTACCACCACCGTGCACACGAGCGGCCGCGCCTTCTTCGCCGTCATCGGCGCTTGCCGCCCCCGCCGTCGCGAGCGCGTGCGGGTCGCCGTCTGCGGGCGGTGCCGGGTCGGCCCCTGTGATCACACGGCCGGCCCACCGCGCCGCGCCCGCAGCGATCCCCGTGGCCGCTGCCCGATCCGGTGCTCGCGCGGTCACCGTCCGGCTCGGCGGCGGGCGCGCCGTGAGGTCGCTGCGGCTGCGCGAGCCCGCCGGCGCGATCAGGCTCTACCGGCTCTCCGCTCCCCGGGGCGCGCGCGTCGCCGGATCGATGCAGCTGCCGGGGATCACGGTGCCGCTGGTGATCGGCACCACCCCGACCGACTTGGTGCGGTGCCGGGCCGCCGCTGACAGGATCGTGTGTGCGGTCGCGGAGGAGGCCTGCCCGATGCCGGCGGGCGTCTGGCGCCTGCGTCTGCGCAAGCTCGCCGGCCCACCGGCGCGCGTCACGCTCTGGTTCCGCGTCGCCACCTAGACGCTCGCACGAGCGGCGTGGCTATGGTTGGGCCGGTGCCGATCGCGCGGATCAGAGACATTGGCATCTACCACGAGGTGTACGGCGACGGGGAGCCGGTGCTGCTGATCGGCGGGCCCGCGGAGCGACGTCTCGATGTTCGCCGGACATGGTGAGGCGGCTTCGGCGGAGCTGCCGGGTGATCGCGTTGGACAACCGCGGCGCCGGCCGCACCGACAAGCCGGACGCGCCGTACTCGATCGCGATGATGGCCGACGACGCCGTCGGCCTGATGGACGCGCTCGGGATCGCACGCGCGTACCTCGTCGGCATCGCGATGGGCGGGAGCATCGCGCTCGACGTCGCGCTGCGGCATCCCGATCGCGTGCGCAGGCTCGTCCTCGTCTCGGCGAGCGCCCGCAGGCCGGCGCAGATGACACTCGCGGCGCCGATGCGCGTCGCGATCGTCCTGCGCTCGCTGCCGCCGTCTCCGGGGCCGCCACGCCCAGCCCGAGTACGCGCACCCACGCCAGCGCGACGCGGCGCGCTCCTACGACTGCACCGCCAGGCTCGGCGAGATCCGACAACCCGGTGCTGATCCTGCACGGCCGCAGGGACAGGACCGTCCCGCTGCGTCTCGCCGAGGAGATGCAGGACCGCATCGCCGGCTCGAAGCTGGTCACGTTCGACGGCGGCCACGGGTTCTTCTTCACGCGCGAGCGGGCGGAGTTCGCCGATCGCGTCGCGGCGTTCGTGCGCTCGACACCGATGAGTTCCCAACCGGTCTCCCGGTCAGACGGGGTAGAACGACGGGACGGGGAGCAGCGTCACCTCGCCGGAACGATCCCCGGCGAACCGCGATACCCTGCGAACACGCCGCGGTCTCGCGCCGCGGCGGCCTCAGGGCCAGCGGGAGTTCCGAGCCCCGCCGAGCAATCGACGTACAAGGACGTACTTCTCTCATGACTGATCTCGCAGACCCCAAGCTGGAGCACCAACGCAGGATCGCGCACACGGGCGCGCAGGCCCGGATGGCCGGGCACTTCGCCCGCCACCCGTGGCGCGTGATCTTCTCCTGGATCGGCATCTTCGTGGTGCTGATCGGCCTGAACGTCGCCTTCCACGGCACGCTGATCAACGACTTCAACCTCCCGGGCACCGACGTCCAGAGGGCGACCGACCTGATCAACGCCAAGTTCCCCGTCCAGAAGGGCGCGGCGCTGCGCGTGGTCGCTGGCGGCGCCGCCGGGCCAGCGGCTCGACACCCCGGCGCGCAAGGCGGCCATCCTGCAGATGCTCGCGGCGGGGACGGCGTCGCAGCGCTCGCTCGACATCCATGCCAAGGACGTGTCGGCGAGCACCAACCCGCTGTCGATCGGCGCGCACCAGCTGTCGAAGGACGGCCGGATCGCGTTCTTCGACATCCAGTACGACAAGACCGGGTTCCAGCTGCCGCGCTCCGGCATCGTCACCGTCGAGAACAAGATCCAGGCCATCGGCCAAGGCGTCGGGCATCGACGCGCAGTTCACCGGTGAGGCCGAGAACGCGCCGCCGACCCAGGGGATCTCCGACATCATCGGCCTGATCGCGGCGTTCATCATCCTGATGATCCTGTTCCGGGCGCTCGTGCCGACCATGATCCCGCTGCTGTTCGCCATCACGGCGGTGGCCGGGGCGTTCATGCTGCTGTTCCTGGCGGCCCGGTTCACGCACTTCAACACCGTCACCGAGATCCTGGTGCCGATGATCGGCCTGGGCGTCGGCATCGACTACACGCTCTTCATCGTCACCCGGTTCAGACAGTTCCTGCACGACGGGCTCGACGCCGCAGGAGGCCGCCGCGGCCGCCGAGCGCGACGGCCGGCCGGGCGGTGCTCTTCGCCGGCACGACCGTCGCGATCTCGATCACCGGCCTCGCCCTGATCGGGATCGACTTCATCACCAAGCTCGGCATCGGCAGCGCCCTGGGCGTGCTGACCGCCGTGCTGCTCGCCAACTCGCTGCTGCCGGCGATCCTGGCGCTGCTCGGCCACAAGATCGACCGCGGGCGGCTCGGGCTGCGCGGCTCCGACGACTCCCGCGAGGGCCAGGCCAAGACGCCGGTCGCCGCTGGGGCCGGTTCGTCACGTCGAACGCCAAGGTCGTCCTGCCGATCGCCGTCGTCATCCTGCTCGTCGTCGCCGCGCCGGTGCTCAAGGCGCGGCTCGGCCTGGCCGACGCCGGCACGGCGCCGAAGAACCAGACGACGCGCAAGGCGTACGACCTGCTCTCGACCGGCTTCGGCCCGGGCTTCACCGAGCCGATCCCGGTCGTGGTCGCGCTGAACTCCGACCACAACGCCGCGGTCACGCTGCAGCACGCCTTCAAGCAGGTGCCGGGCATCTCCGCAGGTCGTCACGCCGATCTACAACGCGAAGACCCCGCAGCAGGCGTCGGTGGCGATCGTCAACACCTACTCGAAGTACAAGCCGCAGGACGCGAAGACCGACGACATCGTCTCGACCCTGCGCGACACCGTGATCCCGAACGCGCTCAAGGGGTCGACGGCGGTCGCCTACGTGTCGGGCTCGAACGCGGCCTTCACCGACATCGGCAACCAGATCCTCGCGCGGACGCCGTGGTTCCTGCTCTACATCATCGGCATCACGTTCATCGTGATGGCGATGGCGTTCCGCTCGCTCGTGATCGCGATCAAGGCGGCCCTGACGACGCTCGCGTCGGCGATCGTCGGCTTCGGCGCGCTCACGCTGGTGGTGCAGCTCGGCCACGGCATGGGCGTCATCGGGCTCGACCGCACGGGGCCGATCGAGAGCTTCGTGCCGCCGATCGCCTTCGCGATCCTGTTCGGCCTCTCGATGGACTACGAGGTGTTCCTGATGAGCCGGATCCGCGAGGAGCACGTGCACGGCAGCGACACGTTCACGTCGGTGCGCGACGGGATGGCCGGCGTCGGCCGCGTGATCGTGGCCGCCGCGTTCATCATGTCGTCGGTGTTCTTCTCGTTCCTGCTCGCGCCTGACCGCGTCTCGAAGGAGTTCGGCCTGCTGCTCGGGGTCGCCATCCTGACCGACGCGCTGATCGTGCGCATGACGCTCGTCCCGGCGCTGCTCACGGTGCTCGGCGAGCGGTCGTGGACGATCCCGCGCTGGCTCGACCGGGCGCTGCCGAACATCACGATCGAGCCTCCGGCCGATCGCGAGGACGGTGCCTTCCAGCCCGCGCCGGAGCCGGAGACGGCCGCAACCTGAGGCGTCAGGGTGAGGTGCCTGGCACCGCGCAGCGGTGCCAGGCACCCGCCACGGCCTACTCCTTGATGTACGGGCGGCCGTCGGCGGCCGGCGGCCGCGAGCGGCCGATCAGCCCGACGAGGGCGATCAGCGTCAGCACGTAGGGCAGCGTCGAGAGCAGGTTGACCGAGACGTTCGCGCTCGACTGCAGCCGGTCGGCCAGGGCGCTTGCGAAGCCGAACAGGAGGCACGCGCCGAAGGCGCCGAACGGCCGCCACTTGCCGAAGATCATCGCCGCGAGGGCGATGAAGCCGCGGCCCGCGGTCATGTTCTGGTCGAAGGAGCCGACGAAGCCGATCGACAGGTAGGCGCCGCCGAGCGCCGCGAGCATGCCGGACGCGATCACCGAGGCGTAGCGGACGCCGAAGACCGGAATGCCGACGGTGTCGGCCGCGCGCGGGTGCTCGCCGACCGCGCGGATGCGCAGCCCGATCGGGGTGTGGAACAGCAGCACGTGGACGGCCACGATGAGCGCGAACAGGAGCCAGATCATCAGGTTGAGCGACCCGAAGACGCCCCCGATGCCGGGGAGGCTGCGGATGCCGGGGATGCTCACGTCCGGCACCATCGAGATGTTCGCGGGTGTGCCCTGGTCGCCGTAGACGTCGATGAACACGTACCCGGTCACCCCGAGCGCGAGGAAGTTCATCGCCGTCCCGATCACGATCTGGTCGGCGCGCAGGTGGATCGTGAAGATGGCGTGGATCGACGCGAGCAGGCCGCCGGCGACGATCGCCACGAGCAGCCCGACCGTCCATGTGCCGCTCCATGCGGCCGCCCAGATGCCGAAGAACGCGCCCATCAGCATCATCCCCTCGAGGCCGATGTTGACGACGCCGGAGCGCTCGCACATGACGCCGCCGATCGCGGCGAAGCCGAGGGGCGTCGCGTACTGCAGGGTCGAGGAGAAGAGGCCCGAGTTGACGATGTCGCCGAGCGTCGCCGTGCTGCGGCCCTGGGCCCAGATGGCGATCAGCACGGCGACGATGGCGACCGCCACCGCCCAGCCGCCGATGCGCCACTCGCGCGCCTGGAGCGCGTAGGCGCCGCAGCCGATCCCGACGAGCGCGAGCGCCACCGGGGCGCCCTGCGCCCGCACCTCGAAGGGCGGCAGTGCCAGCCACAGGGCCAGGAAGCCGATCGCGACGCCCGCCAGGCCGACGCCGCGCGCGCCGGTCGGCACGCGCCCGCGGATCGTCTCGGCGACGGCGCTCACAGGGCCTCCTCCCGCAGGCTCGCGTCAAGGCGCGGCGCCGGCCGCGCCCGGCGCGCCCGCCAGGCGTACACCAGCAGAAGCTCGGCTCCGACGAAGAGCACGATCAGCCCCTGGATGATGATGGCCAGGTTCGACGCCAGCTCGGGCGGGAAGACCGACGGGTCGAGCGCCCGCGTCGACGTGCCCACCTCGAGGCCGGCGAACAGGAGCGCGGCCAGCAGGATGCCGACGGCGCGCCCGCGGCCGAGCAGGGCGACGGCGATGCCGATGAAGCCGATCTGGCTCACCTGGATGTCGTTGGTCGCGACCGAGAACTGCCAGCCGAGGATGTCCATCGCTCCCGCGAGGCCGGCGAACGCGCCGGAGATGCCGAGCGCCAGCACGAAGTTGCGCCCGACCGAGATGCCGCCGTAGCGGGCCGCCTCGGGGTTGAACCCGGTCGCCTTCACCTCGTACCCGAGCGTGGTGCGGTTGAGGATGAACCAGTAGACGACGAGCGCCGCCAGGGCGAGGAAGATGCCGGCGTGCAGCGGCTGCAGGGTGCCCCAGATGGCGGGCAGCTGGGCCGAGCTCACGACCGGGTTCGACGCGGGCACCGATCGCTGCGACCCCTGCAGCGGCCCGCCCAGCTCGAACAGGTACTGGCTGCCGTAGATCGCGATCCAGTTCAGCATGATCGTCGAGATCACCTCGTGCGCGCCGACCGCCGCCTTCAGTGCGCCCGCGATCCCGCCCCACACCGCGCCGCCGAGCATCGCGGCGAGCAGCGCGAGGAAGATGTGCAGCGGCTTGGCCATGCCGGCGAAGTGCAGGCCGACAAAGAGCGAGCAGACGAGGCCGACGATGTACTGCCCCTCGCCGCCGATGTTGAACATGCCGCAGCGGAACGCGAACGCGACGGCGAGCGCGGTCAGGATCAGTGGCGTGAGGGCGATCAGCGTCTGCTGCAGGTTGATCGCCGCGAAGATCTTGGCGTTGCCCGACGTCCACGGCAGCACGTAGTTCAGGCCGGTGCCGTTGAAGATCGCCTTGTAGGCGGTGAGCGGGTTGCGGTGCGCCGCGAGGACGGCCAGGCCGCCGACGAGGAACGCGAGCAGGGTCGTGCCGACGGGCAGGACGACGCCCTCGACGCGCGGGCTCATCCAGGCCGCGATCCGCTCCCAGGCCCCCGCCGGCGCGCGCTCGTCGTTCACGCCGCGCTCTCCTGCCCGCCGCCTGCCATGGCCACCCCCAGCACGAGCTCGGAGACGTCGGGCGGATACTCGCCGACGATCTGGCCGCCGAACATCACCAGGATCCGGTCGGACAGGCCGAGGATCTCGTCGAGCTCGAAGCTGACGAGGAGGATCGCGCGGCCGCGGTCGCGCTCCTCGACCAGGCGGCGGTGCACGAACTCGATCGCGCCGACGTCGAGGCCGCGCGTCGGCTGCGCGGCGACCAGCAGCTGGGGGTTGTCGGAGACCTCGCGCGCGATCACGACCTTCTGCTGGTTGCCGCCCGAGAGCGCCCCGGCCAGCGTCTGCGGGCCGCCGCCGCGCACGTCGTACTCCTCCAGGAGCCCGCGCGCGCGAGCGATCAGCCGCGACGGCGAGAGGATCCCCATCCGCGACGCCGGCGGCTTGCGGTAGTCGTGCAGCGCCATGTTCTCGGCGAGCGTGAACTCGAGCACGAGGCCGCGCCGCTGGCGATCCTCGGGGATGTGGCCGACGCCCGCCTCGATGCTCTCGCGGGCGTCCGCAGCGCTCAGGTCGCGGCCGGCCACTGCGATCGTGCCGGCGGTCGCCCGGCGCAGGCCCGTGATCGCCTCGACGAGCTCGGACTGGCCGTTTCCGTCGACGCCGGCGATGCCGACGATCTCGCCCTGGCGCACGTCGAGCGAGACCCCGCGCACCGCCTCGAGGTCGCGGTCGTCGTTCACGTGGAGGTCTCTCACCTCGAGCGTTGGCTTCTCGGGATGGGCGGGCTGCTTGTCGACGCGCAGGAGCACCTCGCGACCGACCATCAGCCGGGCCAGGCTCTCCTCGGTCGCGCCCTCGCGCGGCACCGTCTCGATCGCCTTGCCGCGGCGCAGCACCGTGATGCGGTCGGCCAGCTCGAGCACCTCGCCGAGCTTGTGCGTGATGAAGATGATCGAGGTGCCCATGTCGCCGCGCAGCGTGTTCAGGATGCGGAAGAGGTCGGTGGCCTCCTGCGGCGTCAGCACCGCGGTCGGCTCGTCGAGGATCAGGATGTTGGCGTTGCGGTAGAGCGCCTTCACGATCTCGACCCGCTGCTGCTGGCCGACCGAGATCTCCTCGACGCGCGCGTCGGGGTCGACCGCGAGGCCAAGGTGGTTCGAGACGTCGAGCACGCGCTGGCGCGCCGCTGCGTGGTCGAGGAACGGCCCGCTGCGCGGCTCCGATGCCAGCACGACGTTCTCGGCCACCGTCATGACCGGGATCAGCATGAAGTGCTGGTGCACCATGCCGATGCCCGCGTCGATGGCGTCCCGCGGTGAGCCGATCCGGATCGGCTTGCCGTCCATGCGGATCTCGCCGGCGTCGGGCTGGTACAGGCCGTAGAGCACGTTCATCAGCGTCGACTTGCCGGCGCCGTTCTCGCCGAGGAGGGCGTGCACCTCGCCGGGGGCGAGTTCGAAGTCGACAGCATCGTTCGCCACCAGGCTGC
This sequence comes from uncultured Actinomycetes bacterium, assembly GCA_963707585.1. Classification (GTDB taxonomy): domain Bacteria; phylum Actinomycetota; class Thermoleophilia; order Gaiellales; family JAICJC01; genus JAICJC01. The sequence continues at coordinate 89,251 of CAVPQP010000003.1, forward strand.
CGAAGCGCTTGGTGATCCCACGCAGTTCCAGGGCTGGATGCTCGGCCATCGCGATGCGCGCCGGGGGCGGGCCGCGCGGCCCGCCCCCGGCGATCGGTCACTTGACGGTGTCGGGCGGGACGATTGCCCCGGACGCGACCTTCGCCTGGATCGCCTTCAGCTTGGTCACGTCGGCCGCCGGCACGTTCGGGCTGATCGCGCCGATGCCTGCGCCGCCGTTCTGGGCGGTGAAGAAGTCGGTCGTGCCACCCTTGAACGTGCCGTCCGTGATCTCCTTCACCGTGTCGAACACGGCCACGTCGACCTTCTTGATCGCGCTCGTGAGGATGAACGGACCCAGATAGGACTGGTCGGCGTCGACGCCGACGCCCCAGACGCCCTTCTCCTTGGCCGCCGAGAGCGCGCCGAGCCCGCAGCCGCCCGCGACCTGGAAGACGACGTCGGAGTGCTGGGAGATCTGGTTCAGCGCGAGCTCCTTGCATGCCGCCTGGTTGGTGAAGCTCTGCGAGTAGGCGTTCAGCTCCGTCACCTTCGGATTGGCCGCCTTGGCGCCGGCGATGAATCCGGCGATGTAGTGGTCGACCGGCGGGATCTTCTGGCCGCCGACGGTCGAGACGACGTTCGTCTTCGTCACGAGGCCGGCCAGGTAGCCGGCCATGTAGCCGCCGTCCTGCTCGTGGAACAGCAGGCTCTTCAGGTTCGGGATCGGCTTCGCCGGTCCGGAGTCGATGATGGCGAACTGGGTGTTCGGGAAGGCCGCCGCGGCCTTCTCGACGGCGCTCTCCATCAGGAACCCGACCGCGATCACGAGCTTGTCGCCGTTCTGCGCCGCGTGCTGCAGGTTCGGGATGTAGTCCGCGGCCGAGTTCGACTGCAGCACGTCCGGCTTGATGCCGAGCTGGTTCGCGGCACGCGTCACGCCGACGAAGGCAAGGTGGTTGAAGCTCTTGTCGTTCAGGCCGCCGATGTCGGTCACGAGCCCGATCGAGATCTTCGGCGCGCTCGAGCTCGCCGGGGCCGATCCGCCACTGCTGCCGCCGCTCGAGCTACTGCTCCCGCATGCCGTGGCCCCGACGACAACGGTGGCGATGACCGCCGTCCAGACGAGCCGGCCGGGTCTACGCAAACCCTTCACGAGCTCTCCCTTTGGTTGCCCTTCGACAAAGACCTTGCGATGCTACCCCTCGCGACGCCGTCGTGCATTAGCCGACCGCGACAACGGATCGATCAGGCGGTCAGCTCGCCCGACCGCCTCGCCGAACACCGCGGTGTGGCGGTCGACATCGGCGGCGACGGTCGCGGGCGACATGAGCGCCATGTTGTGGAACGGCGTCATCAGCACGCCGCGGTTGAGGGCGTAGAGGTGCATGAAGCGGTCGAGCGCGTGATCCATCGACGCCGCCGCCTCGCCGCCCGTGCGCGGGCGCTCGCGCTGGAAGCCGTACTCCGCGCGGCAGCCCAGGCGGGTGATGTACCAGTCGAGGCCGGCCGCGGCGATGGCCTCCTGCACGCCGTCGGTGAAGCGCTCGGCGAGCGGGATCATGCGGCCGTAGGCGTCGGCGGTCAGCACGTTTCGCAGGGTCGCGAGCATCGCGCGCAGCGAGAGCGCGTTCCCGGCCAGCGTCCCGCCGATCCCGCCCACGTCGACCGGACCGTCCGGCAGCGCCGCGACGACGCGCGCGGCGGTCTCCTCGCTCATGCCGTAGGCGGCGGCGGGGATGCCGCCGGCGAGCGGCTTGCCGACGGTGAGGAAGTCCGGCTCGAGGTCGTACGCGCGCGTGTACCCGCCCGGGCCGGCACAGAGCGTGTGCGTCTCGTCGATCACGAGGAACGTCCCGTACCGGGTGCACAGCTCGCGCACGGCGCGGTGGTAGCCCTCGTCGGGCAGGACGATGCCGATGTTCGTGAGCGCCGGCTCGAACAGGCAGCAGGCGACGTCGCCGTGCGCCAGTTCGCGCTCGAGCGCGTCGAGGTCGTTGATCTCGACCACCCGGGTGGTCTGCGGCGGCGGCACCGCCGCGCCGATGTTGTGCGGGCGCGTCTGCGGCCTGCCGGCCGGATCGAGCGTGATGAAGGTCTCGTCGACCGAGCCGTGGTAGCACCAGTTGTGGACCAGGATCTTGGGCCGGCCGGTGGCCTGCCGGGCGAGCCGGATCGTGAACCGGTTCGCGTCGGTGGCCGTCAGCGCGAACTGCCAGACCGGCAGGCCGAAGCGGGTGCTGAACTCCTCGGCGCAGGCGATCGCGTCCTCGGTCGGCAGCATGAGCGTCGTGCCCTTGCGCACCTGGTCGCAGACGGCCTCGGCGGTCGCCGCGGGCGCGTGGCCGGTCATCGCCCCTGTGTCGCCGAGGCACAGATCCACGTACTCGTTCCCGTCGACGTCGGTGAAGCGCGCGCCCGACGCCTCGGCGACGAACACCGGGAACGCGCCCGCCCACTCGACCATCCAGTGCATCGGCACGCCGGCCAGGAGCGAGCGCCCGGCGCGCTCGTGGAGCGCGTGCGAGCGCGGGTGAAGGGCGACGAAGCGCTCGTCCTCGCGCGCCTGCAGCCGGCCCAGCCGGTCGCGGTCGACGGTCCCGCCGCTCACCGGCGCTGGTGCTTTTGCGGATTCACGTTCCGTGTATCCTGCCTGATCGGCGCCGGTGGCGGTGCCGTGGATCGAGGAGACCTCCCGTGGCGAAGTCCGGTGTCCGCGTCCTGGTCACGCTCGCGTGCCAGGACTGCAAGCGGCGCAACTATCAGACGAACAAGTCCAAGCGAAACTCGCCCGACCGGATCGAGTTCTCGAAGTACTGCCGCTGGTGTGGGCACCACACGCCGCACCGGGAGACGCGCTAACCGCCATGGCAAAGAGCACGTCGCGCAGGGGACGGCCCGCGGGGGCCAACCGCCGCTCGGTGAGCGCGCCGCTGGCGGGCAAGCCGAAGAGCCAGTCGGGCGGCGACGTCGACCGCCGGCGCGGGCTGCGTGGGCTGATCGGGTTCACCGGCGAGGTTCGCGCCGAGCTCGCGAAGGTCGATTTCCCCAACCGCCAGCAGACGTGGCAGTCGACGATGGTCGTCCTCGCGGCGTGCATCGTGGTGGGTGGATACCTCTACGGGCTCGACCAGGCGTTCGCCCATCTCGCCACCAAACTGGTAAATCTGCAAAAGTAGGCGACACGATGTTCCGCTGGTATGTGATCAACACCTATTCCGGGCACGAGAACAAGGTCAAGACCAATCTCGAGCACCGGATCAAGTCGATGAGCCAGGAGCAGGTCGTGCGCCGGGTCGTCGTCCCGACCGAGTCCGTGGTCGAGACCAAGGACGGCCAGAAGGTGCAGACCGAGCGCCGGCTCTGGCCCGGCTACGTGCTCGTGAACATGGACCTGACCGACGACGCCTGGATCCTCGTCAAGAACACGCCGGGCGTGACCGGGTTCGTCGGGTCGCAGAACAAGCCGGTGCCGCTGAGCCAGCCCGAGGTCGACCGGATGCTGCACACCGCCGTCGCCCAGGCCGAGCAGAAGACGAAGGCCAAGGCCGAGTTCTCGATGGGCGACAGCGTCAAGATCACCTCCGGGTACCTGGCCGACTTCGACGGCGAGATCGCCGAGATCAACGAGGACCAGGGCAAGCTCAAGGTGCTCGTGTCGATCTTCGAGCGCCAGGTGCCCGTCGAGCTCGAGTTCGACAAGGTGAAGAAGATCTAGGGCCGTTTGGGCCCAGATCTTCTTCACTCCGGGACAGCGCTCCGAACACCGCCGCCAACGGCGGCCCTGCCATCCACGCCCGGGAGTTCGGACGCCCACCACGGTGGTGGAGATGGAGCAGTGTGGGGGTCAGACCCCCTCTACACATTCCTCGGGTTGGGGGCACTCGGAAGGGTTGGGATGTGTAAGGGGGTCTGACCCCGGTGGTTGGACCCGGGTGGCTCGTGGGCGGCGGCTAGTATTCGCGTCCGCCCAAAGCAACCGTGGGAGCCCTGACCGGGCGCTTGCACCACACGAGAGGTGAGACATGGCGAAGAAGGTCATCAAGGTCATCAAGCTGCAGATCCCGGCCGGGCAGGCCAACCCGGCGCCGCCGGTGGGGCCGGCGCTCGGCCAGCACGGGGTCAACATCATGGAGTTCTGCAAGGCGTTCAACGCCGCCACGCAGGGGTCGAGCGCCGGGCGGATCACGCCCGTCGAGATCAGCGTGTTCGAGGACCGCTCGTTCACGTTCATCACCAAGACCCCGCCGGCGGCCGTGCTGATCCGCGAGGCCCTCAACATCGACAAGGGCTCCGGCGAGCCGAACCGGACGAAGGTCGGCACGATCAGCCGCGACCAGCTGCGCCAGATCGCCGAGACGAAGCTGCCCGACCTGAACGCCAACGACGTCGACGCCGCGATGCACATCATCGCCGGCACCGCCCGCTCGATGGGCGTGGAGGTGAGCGCCTGATGGCCGGCAAGCGATACACGACCGCGCGCGCCCAGGTCGACCGCGAGCACGCCTACCCGCCGCTCGAGGCGGTGCGCACGCTGAAGTCGCTCGAGACCGCGAAGTTCGACGAGACGGTCGAGGTGCACCTACGGCTGGGCGTGAACGTGCGCCACGCCGATCAGCAGCTGCGCGGGACGCTCTTCCTGCCGCACGGCACCGGGCGGGAGGTGACCGTGGCCGTGTTCGCGCAGGGCGAGAAGGCCAAGGAGGCCGAGGACGCCGGCGCCGACCACGTCGGCGGGGATGACCTCGCCGCGCGCGTGCAGGAGGGCTTCACCGACTTCGACGTCGCGATCGCCACGCCGGACATGATGGGGACGGTCGGCCGGCTCGGGCGCATCCTCGGCCCGCAGGGCAAGATGCCGAGCCCGAAGGCGGGCACGATCACCTTCGACATCCAGAAGGCCGTGTCCGACATCAAGTCCGGCAAGATCGAGTACCGCACCGACCGGACGGGCATCATCCACGTCGCGATCGGGAAGAAGTCCTTCGAGGAGAAGGCGCTCGTCGAGAACTACGGCGCCGTGCTGGACGAGATCCTGCGCGCGAAGCCGGCGGCCGCCAAGGGCCGCTACCTGCGCTCGATCACGATCACCTCGACGATGGGCCCGGGCGTCAAGGTCGACACCGGCCGCGTGCGCGACCTGCTCGAAGAGGGCGCGACCGCCTAGAGCCGCGGGGTGCCCGGCACCGCGCTGCGGTGCCGGGCACCTGCCTGCTCGGCTACAGTTCCGCCGCCAAACTGTCCGCGCCAGAGACCGTCGGGGCCCTCCGGGCTCAAAACTCACACCCGACCGAGGCCGGTGCTCGTGCACGTCACCACGTGCGCTCGCGTCGCCTCACGGCGGACGCGAGATCGCACAAAAGGAGGTGAACCGTGCGCTTAGAGCAAAAGGAGCGGGTGGTCGAGCGGCTGACCGAGCGCATGCGGGAGGCGCCCGCGATGATCGTCACCGATTACCGCGGCCTCACCGTGACGCAGGTCGCCGACGTCCGCCGGTCGCTCCGCGAGGCCGGGGCGACGTTCCACGTCACCAAGAACACGCTCGCCCGGCTCGCGGCCACGCAGGCCGAGCGGCCTGACCTGATCGCGCTGCTCGAGGGGCCGTCGGCGATCGCATTCGTCGCCGACGACCCGGCTGCAGCCGCCAAGAAGCTGTCGGACATCGCCCGGCAGACGCGCATCCTGCAGGTGCGTGGGGCGGTCATGGACGGCCAGACGCTCACCGCGGACGACGTCCGCGCGCTGGGCGACCTGCCGCCGAAGGACGTGCTGCAGGCGCAGGTGGTCGGGGCGATCGCAAGCCCCGTCCAGGGCGCGTACAACGTCCTGGCGGCGCCGCTGCGGGAGTTCCTGGTCGTGCTCGACCAGTACATCGAGAAGCGACAGGCGGCCGAGGCCGCCTAGACCGAAAGAGGAGAGAGACATGGCTGTGACACCCGAGCAGCTCGAGGAGATGACGGTCCTCGAGCTCGTGGAGCTGAAGAAGGCGCTCGAGGAGCGCTGGGGCGTCTCCGCGGCTGCGGCGGCGCCGATGATGGTGGCCGCGGCGGGCGGCGGCGGCGGCGAGGCGGCCGCCGAGGAGGAGCAGACGTCGTTCGACGTCATCCTCACCAACGCCGGCCAGAGCAAGATCCCGGTGATCAAGGTGATCCGCGAGCTGACCGGGCTCGGCCTCAAGGAGGCCAAGGCGGTCGCCGACGAGGCGCCGGGCCCGGTGAAGGAGGGCGTCGCCCGCGAGGAGGCCGACCAGATGAAGGCCAAGCTCGAGGAGGCCGGCGCCACCGTCGAGATCAAGTAGCACGAAACCGGGGAGGGCGCGGGCCTTCGCGCCCTCCCCGTCACCTCGCGCCGCTCCGCCTGCCCCCGCACCGGTACAATGGCCGCTGTGGAAAAGGCCGCCTGCACCCTCCCCTACACGGCGATCCGCAAGAAGCCGGGCGAGGATTCGAAACAGGTCACCCAGGTGCTCTTCGCCGACCCCGTCGACGTGCGGTCGAGCGAGAACGGGTGGGCCGAGGTCACCGTGGCCGACGGCCACGGCGGCTGGATCCGGTCGGACGCGCTGGGCGAGCCCCTGCAGAAGGACCGCGCGCACGTCGTGGTCGTCCCGCAGGCGGCCGACCGCTACCTGGGCACCTGGCTGGTGGCCCCGGGGCTGCGCACCGAGCCGCTCGCGGCCGCGCGCCGCAAGGCCGGCGGCGAGACGATCGCCGAGACCGCGTTGATGTTCCTCGGCGCGCCGTACGAGTGGGGCGGGGTCACCGTCCACGGCATCGACTGCTCCGGCCTCGTGCAGGCGGTCCACCGCCGCTTCGGGCTGCTCCTGCCGCACAACGCCGCCCAGCAGGAGGAGGCGGGCCGCGAGGTCTCGCTGCGCCAGGCCCACCCGGGCGACCTCGTCTGCTACGGCGACCACATCGCCATCTGGGCCGGCGAGGGCCGGATCGTGCACGCCTCGTCCGAGCACGGCAAGGTGGTCGAGGAGGCGCATCCGGCCGACCTGAAGGCGCGCGTGCGCACCGTCCGCCGGCTGTACGAGGCCGAGGACTAGCCTCCCCGGTGGTCTCGGTCGCGGCGGTCGACCTGCGCAGCGGCCGCCGGTTCGAGCGCAACGCCCACGCCGTCCTGCCCGCGGCGAGCACGATCAAGGTGCTGGTCTCGGCCGCGTTCTGGAGCGCTGCCGAGCGCGGCGACCTCGACCCGGACAGGCGCGTGCGGGTGGCCGACACGCCCGCCCCGGGCGGCGGCGGCCTGCTCGAGAGCATGCACGCGCAGACGGCCGTCTGCCTCGCCGACCTCGACCTCCTCATGCTCGCGGTCTCCGACAACGCCGCCACCAACGTGATCGTGGACGCCGTCGGCATGCCGGCGGTGAACGCGCTCGCTGAGTCGCTCGGCCTCGCCCACACTCGGCTGCGGCGGCGGATGATGGATACGGCCGCGGCCGCGTGGGGCGACGAGAACACGACCTGCGCCGCCGATATGACGGCGCTCTTGGCGGCGCTTGCACGCGCCCACGTGGTGCCGGCCCGCGCGTGCCGGCGCGTGCTCGCCGGCCTCGCGCAGACGCAGCACACCGACATCGCCGCGCGCTACCTGCCGGTCGCCGCGCAGCGCGTCGTGTGCTCCAAGCAGGGCGAGCTCGCGGGCGTTCGCCACGACGTCGCGCTCATCGACGAGGGCGATCGCAGGGTCGCGCTGGCGGTGCTGTCGGCCCCTGCCGCGGTGCCGGAGGGGCTCGCGCATACCGCTGCGCTCGCCTACCGGCATGTGACCTGACTAACATCGACCGCCCGGAGTGCGTCATAGAGCGCGCGGCGTCTAATTCCTAGGGAGGGGTACATGGAGCTCCGATTCAGGCGAGGTTTGATCGCGATGATCGCCATCGCGTCGGTCGCGGTAGCGGCGGGTTGCGGTGGGTCCTCGGGCGGCGGTGGTTCGAGCAGCGGGGGTTCGAGCTCGGGTTCCACCGCGTCCGCGTCACACAAGGGCGGGACGTTCACGATCCTCGCGAACTCGAGCTTCGGCGTAGCCGACCCGGCCCAGAACTACACGCTGCAGGAGTGGCAGCTCCTGATCAACACGCACGACGGGCTCGTGCAGTTCAAGCGCGTCGGCGGCACGCCGGGCACGCAGATCGTCCCCGATCTGGCGACGTCGGTCCCGAAGCCGACCGACGGCGGCAAGACGTACACGTTCCAGATCCGCAAGGGGATCAAGTTCTCGAACGGCCAGGTCATGAAGCCGAGTGACTTCACGACGACGCTCGAGCGCCAGTTCACCGTCCCCGGCCCCACCGGGTTCTACTCGCTCATCGTCGGCGCATCGGCGTGCAAGCCGTCGCACTGCGACCTCTCCAAGGGCGTCGTCGCCGACGACAACGCGTACACGCTCACGATCCACCTGACGGCGCCGGATCCGGAGCTCCTCGACCAGCTGGCGCTGCCGTTCGCGTACGTGGTGCCGGGCAACACGTCGAAGAAGCTGACCGGCAACAACGTGCCGCCGGGCACCGGGCCGTACATGTGGAAGTCGTACAACCCGAACAAGGAAGCCGTCCTCGTCCGCAACCCGTTCTTCAAGGTGTGGAACCCCGACGCGCAGCCCGCCGGCTATCCCGATCAGATCATCGAGAAGTACGGCCTGCAGATCTCCGACGAGGTCACCCAGGTCGAGCGCGGCGCCGCCGACGAGGTCTTCGACGGCGACGTGATCCCGGCCGACCGGCTGAACGAGCTGAACGCGCCGCAGTACAAGAACCAGGTGCACGTGAACCCGCTGACGGCCGACTGGTACATGGCCCTCAACACCACGACGCCGCCGTTCAACAACGTCAAGGCGCGCCAGGCCATCAACTACGCGGCCGACCGCAACGCGTACGTGAAGATCGGCGGCGGCTCGGCGCTGGCCCAGCCCACGTGCCAGATCCTGCCTCCGAACTTCCCGGGCTACGCGCCGTACTGCCCGTACACGAAGGGCACGGACACCACCAAGTGGACCGGCACCGACATCGCCAAGGCGAAGCAGCTGGTGCAGCAGTCCGGCACGGCCGGGATGAAGGTCGTCGTCAACAGCGGCAACGACGAGACGTCGAAGGCGCTCGGCGAGCAGATGGTCTCGGATCTGAACAAGATCGGGTACAAGGCGACCGGGCAGTACCTGGCCGACGGCATCCAGTACCCGTACGTGCAGAACTCCAAGAACCACAGCAAGTGGAACGTCGCCTGGTCGGCCTGGTACCAGGACTACCCGGCGCCGTCCGACTTCCTGAACGTGCTGCTCGGCTGCGGTTCGATCCATCCGAACAGCGACGCCAGCCCGAACATCGCGGCCTTCTGCGACAAGTCGATCCAGGCGCAGATGAACGTGGCCGAGAACGAGAGCGTCAGCAACCCGACCGCGGCCAACCAGACCTGGCAGAAGGTCGATCACGAGATGACCGACCAGGCCCCGTGGGTCGACCTGTACAACCCGAAGCAGATCGACTTCCTGAGCAAGCGGGTCGGCAACTACCAGTGGAACCCGCAGTGGTACATCCTGATCGACCAGCTCTGGGTCAAGTAGCAGGATGATTCCGACATTCGGGGCGGGCGGCTCCAATGAGCCGCCCGCCCCGGGTTGGTAAGGTGATGATCGATGGCTGAGGTCGCGGCCCTGGAGCACGTCGAGCCGGCACCCCCCGGGGGGCCGGAGGTCGCGGGCCGCAGCCCGTGGGCGCTCGCCGGGCGCCGCCTCGTGCGCAACAAGATCGCCCTCTCCGGTGGGGTGCTCTTCCTCGTCATCGTGGTCGTCAGCTTCTCGGCGCCGTTCTACGCGAACCACATCGCGCATACGAACCCGTTCGAGAACAACCTGAACGGCCATACGATCGTGAACGGCAAGAAGGTGCCGCTGATGCAGCAGGGCGGCGGCATCCTGCATCTCGGCGAGACGCCGATCGGCCCGACGTGGGACGTGCACCACTACTTCCTCGGCGCCGACCAGAACGGCCGCGACGTGGCCTCGCGCGTGCTCTACGGCGGCCGCGGCCTCGCTCGAGGTCGGGATCGGGTCGGCCATCGTGTGCTGCCTGCTCGCGACGATCTTCGCGCTTCTGGCCGGGTTCCACGGCGGCTGGATCGACGCCCTGTTCTCGCGCATGATGGATGTGATCTGGGCATTCCCGGTGCTCCTGCTCGCGATCTCGGTCGCGACGGTGCTCCTGAACGCGCCCAACGGGGTCGGCATCGGCCCGATTCGCGTCCAGGCCTCGAGCCTGTGGCTGCCGACGCTGATCATCGCGTTCATCTACCTGCCCTACGTGTACCGGCCGGTGCGCGGCCACGTGCTCTCGGTCTCCGAGAAGGAGTACGTCGAGGCGGCGATCGCGCAGGGCGCCTCGGGCTGGCGGCTCGTGTTCTCGGAGGTGCTGCCGAACGTGATCACGGTGGTGATCGTGCTGCTGCCGCTGATCATCGCGACGACGATCCTGACCGAGGCGTCGCTGTCGTACCTCGGGGTCGGCGTGCAGGCACCGGACGCGAGCTGGGGGACGGTGATCAGCGACGGCCAGGGGCTGCTCTACACGCGGCCCTGGGTGGCGATCGCGCCGGGGATCATGATCGTCGTCACGGTGCTCGCCCTGAACGTGTTCGGCGACGGCGTCCGCGACGCACTCGACCCGCGCGCCAAGCTGCGAGTCGGGGAGTAGGGGCGTCCGGTGGCGGCGTTCATCATCAGGCGCGCGCTGCAGCTCATCCTGGTGATGTTCGTGATCACGGTGGTCGTGTTCATGATCTTCTTCCATACGCCCGGGATCGACCCGACCCGGCAGATCGCCGGCCGCAACCCGTCGGCGTCCGCGCTCAAGCAGATCCGCCACCAGTTCGGCCTCGACCGGCCGCTGCCCGTGCAGTACGTGCTGATGATGAAGAAGATCTTCATCACCGCGCGACCTCGTGTCGTACTCGAACCAGGGCCAGAAGATCGTGCCCGAGGTCGTCGCGGCCGCGCCGGCGACGCTGTCGCTCGTGTTCGGCGCGGCCGTGATCTGGGTGATCGTCTCGATCGCGATGGGGGTGGCGGCGGCCGTGTTCAAAGGCACCCTGATCGACCCGATCCTGATGATCATCGCGCTGATCGGGATCTCGATGCCCGTGTTCTGGGTGGGCGAGCTCGCCAACCTGATCACGCAGAGCCGGTGGCACGACACCTTCCTGTTCCACTGGGTGCCGCCGCTCGGCTACACGCCGTTCACGCAGGATCCCGGCCTGTGGTTCAAGGGGCTCGTGATCCCGTGGATCACGCTCTCGATCCTCTACATCGGCCTCTACGCACGCGTGCTGCGCGCGAACCTGCTCGAGATCCAGAACGAGGACTACGTCCGCACCGCGCGGGCGAAGGGGCTCTCCGAGCGCCGCGTGCTCCTCCGGCATACGCTGCGCACCTCGATGATCACGTTCGTCAGCCTGTTCGGCCTCGACTTCGGCGCGCTCGTCGCCGGCGGCGCGCTCCTGACCGAGGTGGTGTTCGGCATCCACGGCGTCGGCTTCCTCACCTACCAGTCGATCGGCAACCTCGACCTGCCGACGATCATGGTGACCGTCATCTACGGCGCGTTCTTCATCGTCCTTGCGAACGCGCTCGTCGACATCGCCTACGCCTGGCTCGACCCGCGGATCAGGCCGGCCTAGCGCAGATGGCAGACCACCTGCTCGAGGTCAAGAACCTGAAGGTCTCGTTCCGCACCGAGGACGGCGTCGTGCGCGCCGTCGACGGCGTCTCGTTCACGCTCGACCCGGGCGAGGTGCTCGGCATCGTCGGCGAGTCGGGGTCGGGCAAGAGCGTCACGATGATGTCGGTCATGCGGCTGATCATCGATCCCGAACGCCGTGTTCGAGGGCGAGGTGATCTACAAGGGCCGCGACATCATGAAGCTCGGCCGCGACGAGATGCGCGAGGTGCGCGGCTCCGAGATCGCGATGATCTTCCAGGACCCGATGACGTCGCTCAACCCGGTCTACCGGGTCGGCTGGCAGATCGCCGAGCAGATCCGCGCGCACGAGAACGTCTCCAAGCAGGCGGCCCACGCCCGCGCCGTCGAGCTGCTCCAGGCGGTCGGCATCCCCAACCCGAAGGTGCGCGTCGACGACTATCCGCACCAGTTCTCGGGCGGCATGCGCCAGCGCGTGATGATCGCGATGGCGCTCTCGTGCAACCCCGACCTGCTGATCGCCGACGAGCCGACGACCGCGCTCGACGTGACCATCCAGGCGCAGATCCTCGAGCTGATCGGCAAGCTGCAAGGACGACTTCGGCTCGGCCGTCGTCCTGATCACGCACGACATGGGCGTCGTCGCCGACGTCGCCGACCGCGTCTGCGTGATGTACGCCGGCCGGGTCGTCGAGCAGGGCACGAAGCAGCGATCTCTTCTACGACGCGCAGCACCCGTACACGTGGGGCCTGCTCGGCTCGATCGCGCGCCTCGACCGGCCCAAGCCGCGGCGCCTGACCGCGATCCCGGGCGTGCCGCCGTCGCTGATCCACCTGCCCGAGGGGTGCGCGTTCGGCCCGCGCTGCGCGCAGCGGTTCGAGAAGTGCAGCGAGGTGCCCGCGCTGCGCGACCGGCTCGGCGAGGGCGGCCACCTCGACGCCTGCCACCTCGACCCCGCCGCCAAGGCGGCCCGGCGCGAGACGACGATCCATCCCGAGCTGATCGAGGACTCGGCGTGAGCGAGCAGAACGGCGACGCGCTCCTGCGGGTGCAGGACGTGCTCAAGTACTTCCCGATCAAGAAGGGCGTCCTGCTCCAGCGCGAGGTCGCGCGCGTGCACGCCGTCGACGGCGTCAGCCTCGAGGTGCGGCCGGGCGAGACGCTCGGGCTCGTGGGCGAGTCGGGCTGCGGCAAGTCGACGCTCGGCCGCTGCATCGTGCGCCTGTACGAGCTCACCGGCGGCACGATCACCTTCGAGGGCCGCGACATCTCCAACCTCTCGCGGCGCGAGCTGCGGCCGATGCGCCGCCAGATGCAGATGGTGTTCCAGGACCCGTACGCGTCGCTCAACCCGCGCAAGCGCGTCGGCACGATCATCGCCGACCCGCTGCGCATCCACAACATGGGCGACCGCGGCCAGGTGAAGCGGCGCGTGTCGGAGCTGCTCGAGCTGGTCGGGCTCTCGCCCGAGCACTACAACCGCTACCCGCACGAGTTCTCCGGCGGCCAGCGGCAGCGCATCGGCATCGCCCGCGCGCTCGCCCTGCAACCCGAAGCTGATCGTCGCCGACGAGCCGGTCTCGGCGCTCGACGTGTCGATCCAGGCGCAGGTCGATCAACCTGCTCGACGACCTCCAGGACGAGCTGCACCTGACCTACGTCTTCATCGCCCACGACCTCGGCGTCGTGCGCCACGTCTCCGACCGCATCGCGGTGATGTACCTCGGCAAGATCGTCGAGATCTCGCCCGGCCGAGGAGCTCTACCAGCGGCCGGTGCACCCCTACACCGAGGCGCTGCTCTCGGCGGTGCCGATCCCCGACCCCGACCTGTCCGCCCGCCGCGAGCGGATCGTGCTCGAGGGCGACGTGCCGAGCCCGATCACGCCGCCGTCGGGCTGCCGCTTCCATCCGCGCTGCCGCTACGCGACCGAGATCTGCGCCCGCGAGGAGCCGCCGCTCGTCCCGCACGGCACCGGCGGCCACCTGGCCGCCTGCCACCACCCGCTCGACGTCGCCGCCGCTGCCGTGGCCGCCGATGGCTCGCCGCGGCCCGCCTCTGCCTGACCGCGCCAACCGGGGTCAGACCCCTTCTGGCGCGGCTGTGCGCGATCGGCGTCGTGCTCGCGGCGCTCGTCCTCGCCGGCTGCGCGGGCGGCGGGTCGTCGTCCGCGCTCTCGGCCACGGAGACGCACGCCCGCGCCTCCGCCCGCGTTCGCCGGGGTGCGGCAGGCGGTCGCCCACTACCTGCGCGGCCGCGACCGGCACGTTCCGATCGCGCTCCTGCGCGTGCACGTGACGCGGCTTCAGCCGCAGCGGCAGATCGGAGACCGTGCTTGCGACCGCCTCGGCGCGGCTCGGCCGGCGCGCCGGGGACGGCGTGGGTCGCGCTCGGGCAGCGCGCGCTCGTCGTCCGCCGGCGGGCGGGCCGCCTGCACGTCGTCGCCGACGTCACCCGCGGCGGCCACTACTCGGTCGGACAGGACGGCGCGGGGGCGATGCCGCCGCGCTCGCGCTACACCGCCGGCCGGCAGGTGGTGGTGGTCTCGGCGCCGGACGTGCCGGCCGCCGCCGCGGCCGAGGTCGTCCGCGTGGCGAACAGAGAGCTCCCCGGCCTGGTCGCCCGCTACCGCCTCCCCGGGCGGCACCCGCGCGCGCCTGTGATCTTCATGACCGACTCGTGGGACGCCGCCCAGCGCGTCTCGGGCGTGCCGATGCCCCACGAGGCGGTCGGCGCCGAGTACGCCGGCCAGATCTACCTCGACGTCCCCGGGTGGTCGCGGCAGGCCGTCGTCGCCCGCGACGCGCTGCTGGTGCACGAGCTCACGCACGTCGCGAGCGCCGCGCTCGTCGCGCATGGCCCGCTCAGCCTCGTCGAGGGAGTGGCGCGGTACGAGGAGCAGCGCTACGCGGTCGCCGCCGGCGCCGGCTGGCCGTTCCGGTACCTGGCCGCCGCCTACGAGCACGGCTACCCGTCGATCCGGCGCTGGCGGTGGACGTTCGGCCACTGGATGCTGCGGCGGCCGCTCGCGACGTGGCTCGCGTACGAGGACGGCGCGGCGATCGTGCGCGCCCTGGTGCGCGACGGCGGCGACGCCGGCCTGCGCCGGCTCGGGGCGGCGTTCCGGCGCGACGGCCTGAGCGGGCGCTTCACCGCCGCGCAGGTCGACCGCGCGTTCCGGCGGGCGGTCGGCCGCTCGTTCGCCGACGTCGCCGCCCAGGCCCGGGCCGAGACGATCGCCGCGGCGGGGTGAGGGGCGGTGCCGGCATCTTGTGTTGATCGCCACGAAATCGACTTGACGTCGGTGGCCGACGCGGTATAGTGAACCGATAGGCACGCCCCTGCGGGTGGAATCCCGAACGGAGAATTCCCCGCCGGCGGTGGCGACCGTGTCCGCGTTTGCGGGGAACCTGTCGTGCTGATACCCTTCGTGGTTGCGCTGTTGGTCCGGTTCCACGCCCTCTGATTTCCCCCACTAGCCCCTCGGGAGGCGACGCTTTGCCTGCAAGCTCTCATGCGCCCAGAAGCCGTCGCACCTTCTCCAAGCTCGAGAAGGTGCTGGACGTCCCCAACCTGATCGATATCCAGAAGGCCTCCTTCCGGTGGTTCATGGGCGATCCGTCGAGCGCGGCCTCGCTGGCCGCCTCGGGGTTGCGCGAGACGATCGACGACATCTCCCCGATCCGCGACTACTCCGAGCGGCTCGAGGTGCGGCTGGGTGAGTACACGATCGGCGACCCGGTCGTGTCCGAGCGCGAGTGCCGCGAGAAGGACCAGTCGTTCGAGGTGCCCGTGAACGTGAAGGTGTCGTTCACGAACCTGGACACCGGCGAGATCCGCGAGCAGACCGTGTTCCTGGGCAACTTCCCCTGGATGACCGAGCAGGGCACGTTCATCATCAACGGCACCGAGCGCGTCGTCGTCACGCAGCTGGTGCGCTCCCCGGGCGCCTACATCATGGAGCCGAAGGACGCGACCAAGCAGGTCTTCGTCGCCAACCTGATGCCGTCGCGCGGGTCGTGGCTCGAGATGGAGATCGACAAGAAGGGCATGGTCAACGTCCGCATCGACCGCAAGCGCAAGCTGCCCGTGACCACGCTCCTGCGCGCGCTGCCCGAGACCGACGAGAACACCGGGTTCCACATCGACAAGACCGACGAGGGCCTGCTCGAGCTGTTCGGGGGCAACCCCTTCATCCGCATGACGCTGGAGAAGGATCCGGCCAAGCGCGAGGAGGAGGCCCTGATCGAGGTGTTCAAGAAGCAGCGCCCCGGCGAGCCGCCGACGCTCGAGAACTCCCGCAACCTCGTGCGCGCGCTCTTCTTCGATCCCAAGCGCTACGACCTCACCCGGGTCGGCCGCTACAAGCTGAACATGCGGCTCGGCCTCGAGGTCTCGCCGGAGTGCCGCGTGCTCACCACCGGCGACATCGTCGAGCTCGTGCGGCGGCTGGTGACGCTGCCGGTCAAGCTCGGCGTGCCCGAGGACTCGAAGGACTTCGCCGCCGACGCCATCGTCATCCCGCGCGCGGACGTCGAGCGCGACCTCGACGAGTACGAGCACTTCGGCAACCGCCGCCTGCGCACGGTCGGCGAGCTGATCCAGGAGGCGTTCCGGATCGGCCTCTACCGCATGGAGCGGGTCGTGCGCGAGCGCCTGACCACCGAGGACGAGGACGCGATCACGCCGCAGACGATCGTGAACATCCGCCCGGTCGCGGCCGCGCTGAAGGAGTTCTTCGGCTCGTCGCAGCTGTCACAGTTCATGGATCAGACGAACTCGCTCTCGGGCCTGACGCACCGCCGCCGCCTGTCGGCGCTCGGCGCCGGCGGCCTCACGCGCGAGCGCGCGCCCATCGAGGTGCGCGACGTGCACCCGACCCACTACGGCCGCATGTGCCCGATCGAGACGCCCGAGGGTCCGAACATCGGCCTCATGGGCTCGCTCGGCTCCTACGCCAAGGTGTCGGAGCACGGCTTCGTGCAGACGCCGTACCGCAAGGTGGTCAACGGCAAGATCTCGGAGGACGTCGAGTACCTGGACGCGATCCAGGAGGAGAAGTTCACGATCGCCCAGGCCAACGCCGAGGTCGACAAGAACGGCAAGCTGGTCTCGCCGGTGCTCTGCCGCACCCGCGACGGCGTGCCCGTCCAGGTCGACAACACGCTGGTCGACTACATGGACGTCGACCCGGCCCAGATCGTCTCCGTGGCGACGGCGCTGATCCCGTTCCTCGAGCACAACGACGCCAACCGCGCCCTGATGGGCTCGAACATGCAGCGCCAGGCCGTGCCGCTGATGGTGCCGGAGGCGCCGCTCGTCGGCACCGGCCTCGAGTACCGCGCCGCCGTCGACACCGGCGACGTCGTGGTGGCCAAGCGCGCGGGCAAGATCGAGTACGTCGATGCCGACCGCATCGTGGTCGCCGCGAAGGACGGCAACGACTCCTACGACCTGGTCAAGTACCGCCGCTCGAACCAGGGCACGATCATCCACCAGAAGCCGATCGTGTACGAGGGCCAGAAGGTGGCCGCCGGCGAGGTGATGGCCGACGGCTCCTCGACCGACATGGGCGAGCTGGCGCTCGGCAAGAACCTGCTCGTCGCCTTCATGTCCTGGGAGGGCTACAACTTCGAGGACGCGATCATCCTCTCCGAGCGGATCGTCAAGGACGACGTGCTGACGTCGATCCACATCCACGAGTACGAGGTGGACGCCCGCTCGACCAAGCTCGGTGACGAGGAGATCACGCGGGACATCCCCAACCGCTCCGAGGAGTCGCTGCGCGACCTGGACGAGAACGGCATCGTGCGCATCGGCGCCGAGGTCGGCTCCGGCGATCTGCTGGTCGGCAAGGTCACGCCCAAGGGCGAGACCGAGCTCACCGCCGAGGAGAAGCTCATCCGGGCGATCTTCAAGGAGAAGGCGCGCGAGGTGCGCGACACCTCGCTCAAGGTGCCCCACGGCGAGGGCGGCAAGGTCATCGACGTGAAGACCTTCTCGCGCGCGAACGGCGACGACCTGTCGCCGGGCGTGAACGAGCTCGTGCGCGTGTACGTCGCCACGAAGCGCAAGATCGCCGAGGGCGACAAGCTCGCCGGCCGGCACGGCAACAAGGGCGTGATCTCGAAGATCGTGCCCGAAGAGGACATGCCGATGCTCGAGGACGGCACGCCGGTCGACATCATCCTGAACCCGCTCGGCGTCCCCTCGCGCATGAACATCGGCCAGGTGCTCGAGACGCACCTGGGCTGGGCGGCCATGCACGGCGGCCAGAACGGCGACCCCGAGTGGATCGCGACGCCGGTGTTCGACGGCGCCACGCCGGAGGAGGTCGACCGCGCCCTGATCGAGTGGCAGGACGACCACAAGTCGAGCCCGATCCGCTTCGACGTCGACAAGAAGGCCCCGGCCGGCGCGCGCTGCAACGGCAAGGTGCGCCTCTTCAACGGCCGCACGGGCGATCCGTACGACCAGCCGGTGACCGTCGGCTACATGTACATCCTGAAGCTCCTGCACCTGGTCGACGACAAGATCCACGCGCGCTCGACCGGCCCGTACTCGCTCGTCACCCAGCAGCCGCTGGGCGGCAAGGCGCAGTTCGGCGGCCAGCGCTTCGGCGAGATGGAGGTGTGGGCGCTCGAGGCGTACGGCGCCGCCTACACCCTGCAGGAGATGCTGACCATCAAGTCCGACGACACGATCGGCCGCGTCAAGGCGTACGAGGCCGTGGTCAAGGGCGAGAACATCCCCGAGCCCTCGATCCCCGAGAGCTTCAAGGTGCTGCTGAAGGAGATGCAGTCCCTCGCGCTCGACGTGAAGGTCGTCTCGGTCGACGGCGGCGACGTCACGGTGCGCGAGGAGGAGGACGAGCTGCTGCGCGCTGCGGAGGAGCTCGGCATCGACCTGCGGCCGGTCGCCGACCGCGCCGCGGCCCGCGCGCCGGGAGCGCAGGAGCTCGAGGAGGGCGCCGACCGGGCGGACGAGGACGGCGAGCTGACCGTCCCCAACGACGAGCTGCTCGGCGAGGAGCTGGTCGAGGACGACCTCGAGGCCTCGGACGGCGACGAGGACGAAGACGACGACGACCTGCCCGTCGGCGACCTCGATCTGGTCGAGGAAGTCGAGGAGTGAACATCCGGGGTCAGGCACCGCCTCGGCGGTGCCGGACACCGGTGCGACGAACTACCCACCGCGTGTTTTTTGAAGAGGAGCTGACGCGTTGATCGACATCAACGATTTCGATGCCATCAAGATCGGGCTTGCATCCCCGAAGCAGATCCGCGAGTGGTCGTCGGGCGAGGTCACCAAGCCCGAGACGATCAACTACCGCACGCTGAAGCCCGAGAAGGACGGGCTCTTCTGCGAGCGCATCTTCGGTCCCACGAAGGACTGGGAGTGCTACTGCGGCAAGTACAAGCGCGTCCGCTACAAGGGCATCATCTGCGAGCGCTGCGGCGTCGAGGTGACCCGCCAGAAGGTGCGCCGCGAGCGCATGGGCCACATCGACCTGGCCGCCCCCGTGAGCCACATCTGGTTCTTCAAGGGCGTGCCGTCGCGGATCGGCTACCTGCTCGACATCGCGCCGAAGGAGCTCGAGAAGGTGCTCTACTTCGCCGCCTCGATCGTGACCTCGGTCGACAAGGAGGCGCGCGAGCGCGACGTCCCCGAGCTCGAGGGCAAGGTCGAGCAGGAGAAGGAGCGGCTGATGCTCGACCGCGAGGAGGCCCTGGCCGCCCTCGAGGAGCGCATGCAGCGCCGCCGCCAGTTCCTGATCGACGGCGCCGTCAAGGACTTCGACGAGGACGACGAGTACTGGTCGCGGACCCTGAACAACTGGGCCGAGGAGGCCGGCATCCCCGTCCTCGAGGAGGCGCGCACGCTGGCCGGCGGCCTGCTGCCCGAGGTCGCCAAGCGCATCGCCGGCGAGGATCCGAAGAAGGTGCGCGAGCTCGTGCGCGAGTCGGCCGTCCGCGACGACCGCAAGCTCGGCCCCAAGGATCTCGACAACGTCGCCGCCTGGGGCGCCGCCGCGCGCACGCTGCTCGAGTCCGAGCTCGACGGCGATCGAGGAGAGCAAGGGCCCCGAGAAGACGAAGGCCAAGAACGTGATCAAGGCCCGCATGGCGTGGCTGGCCGGCGGCGAGGCCGAGCTCAAGGATCCCGATCGCGAGTGGGTCGAGAAGCTCGTCGAGGCCGGCCCCGGCAACGCGGCCGCGCTCGAGAAGACGCGCCAGATCGGCGCGGGCATCCTGCGCGAGCTGATCGAGACCGGCGAGGGCACCGACCGCGCCGAGCTGCGGGAGCAGGCCAACGACCTGTGCCTGCGCACCGACGGCCGCATGTCCAAGGAGGACGTGAAGGCCATCGAGGCCTGGGCGCTCAAGGTGCGCGACACCTACAACGACATCCAGGCCCGCCGCCGCGACGTCGACGACCACGCCAAGGAGGCCGTCGACCGGCTCGACCGCACCTGGATCAAGTTCAAGGAGCTCGAGGTGCAGGAGGTGATCTCGGACGAGGCCCTCTTCCGTGAGCTGCGCGACCGCTTCGGCAGCTCGTGGGGCTTCGGCGAGTACTTCGCCGGCGGCATGGGCGCGGAGTCGATCCGCGAGCTCCTGCGCAGCCGCGACCTCGACGCCGAGGCGATCCAGCTGCGCGAGACGATCCGCACGTCGAAGGGCCAGAAGGAGGCCCGCGCGATCAAGCGGCTCAAGGTCGTGTCGGCGTTCACCAAGTCGGACAACAAGCCCGAGTGGATGATCCTCGAGACGATCCCGGTGATCCCGCCGGAGCTGCGCCCGATGGTGCAGCTCGACGGCGGCCGGTTCGCGACGTCCGACCTGAACGACCTCTACCGGCGCGTGATCAACCGCAACAACCGCCTCAAGCGGCTGCTCGATCTCGGCGCTCCCGAGATCATCGTGAACAACGAGAAGCGGATGCTGCAGGAGGCCGTCGACGCGCTGTTCGACAACGGCCGCCGCGGCCGCGCCGTCACCGGCCCGGGCAACCGGCCGCTGAAGTCGCTGTCCGACATGCTCAAGGGCAAGCAGGGCCGCTTCCGCCAGAACCTGCTCGGCAAGCGCGTCGACTACTCCGGCCGCTCGGTCATCGTGGCCGGCCCGTCGCTGCGCCTGCACCAGTGCGGGCTGCCCAAGCTGATGGCGCTCGAGCTCTTCAAGCCGTTCATCATGAGCCGGCTCGTCGAGCGCAAGCTCGTGCAGAACATCAAGGCCGCCAAGAAGATGGTGGACACGATGGTGCCCGAGGTGTGGGACGTGCTCGAGGAGGTCATCGCCGAGCATCCCGTGCTGCTGAACCGCGCGCCGACCCTGCATCGCCTGGGCATCCAGGCGTTCGAGCCGGTGCTGGTCGAGGGCAAGGCGATCCAGGTGCACCCGCTGGTGTGCCATGCCTTCAACGCCGACTTCGACGGCGACCAGATGGCGGTGCACCTGCCGCTGTCGGCCGAGGCCCAGGCCGAGGCGCGCATCCTGATGCTGTCGTCGAACAACATCCTCTCGCCCGCGCACGGCAAGCCGCTGGCGACGCCGACGCAGGACATGGTGCTCGGCACCTACTACCTGACCTACGCGGCCGAGGACCTGACGAAGGTCACGGTGGCCGACGCGCGCGAGCGCAAGCTGCCGTACTTCGGCTCGCTGGACGAGGTCGAGATCGCCTACGACCAGAAGCAGGTCGGCCTGCAGGACCCGATCACGCTGCGCGAGCGCGGCGACTGGATCGTGACCACGGTCGGCCGGGCGATCTTCAACGAGGAGGTCAGCCGGGCGCTCGGCCACGCTGTCGGCGAGCGCTACGACCTGACCGACTACGCCTACCAGAACCGCACGTTCACGAAGCGCGACATGACCGAGTTCATCTCCGACCTGGTCGATCGCTACGGCGCGACGGCCATCGCCGAGGTGCTGGACACGATCAAGGAGCTCGGGTTCACGTACGCCACCATGTCCGGCGTGACGATCTCGAAGAACGACATCGTCATCCCGCCCGACAAGGAGGCGATCCTCGGCAAGGTCGAGGAGGAGGTCGGCAAGTCGCAGCGCAGCTACGACCGCGGCCTGATCACCGAGGACGAGCGGCACGAGCAGGTGGTGTCGCTGTGGAACAAGGCCACCGACGACGTCGGCGAGGCCATGAACCGCAACCTCGACGAGCTGAACCCGGTGTACATGATGGCCAACTCGGGCGCCCGCGGGTCGTTCAAGCAGATCCGCCAGCTGGCGGGCATGCGCGGCCTGATGGCGAACCCGAAGGGCGAGATCATCGAGCGGCCGATCAAGTCCAACTTCATGGAGGGCCTGTCGGTGCTGGAGTACTTCATCTCCACGCACGGTGCCCGCAAGGGCCTCGCCGACACCGCGCTGCGTACCGCCGACTCGGGGTACCTGACGCGGCGCCTGGTCGACGTCAGCCAGGACGTGATCATCCGCCGGCTCGACTGCGGGTCGAAGGGCGCGATCATGGTGCCCGCCCGCACGTCGGACGGCACGGCCAACCGGTCGGGGCTGATCGGTCGCGTGGTCGCGACCGACACCAAGATCGGCAAGCTCGCCCTCAAGCGGGGCGAGGAGATCAACGGCGCCCGCCTGAAGGAGATCGCCCAGGCGGCCGGCGACGACAAGTCCGTCGCCGTGCCGGTGCGCACCGTGCTCAAGTGCGCTGCCGAGATCGGCGTCTGCCGGGCCTGCTACGGCTGGTCGATGGCGACCGGCAAGATGGGCGAGATCGGCGATGCCGTCGGCACGATCGCGGCCCAGTCGATCGGCGAGCCCGGGACGCAGCTGACCATGCGGACGTTCCACACCGGCGGCGTCGCCGGCCTCGACATCACCCACGGCCTGCCGCGGGTGGTGGAGCTGTTCGAGGCCCGCAAGCCGAAGGCGGCAGCCACGCTGGCCGAGCTGGCCGGACGGGTCGCGATCGACGAGGGCGACCGCGGCTACACGATCACGATCACCCCGACGGGCGACGGCGACGCGGATGCCAAGGAGTACGGCTTCCCCCGCCGCACCCGCCTGCGCGTGAGCGAGGGCGAGGTGATCGAGGTGGGCACTCCGCTGAACGAGGGCCCGCTCGCCCCGGTCGAGGTGCTCGACCTGCGCGACGACACCGAGACCGCCCGCTACCTCGTCGCCGAGGTGCAGGAGGTCTACAAGAGCCAGGGCGTCGAGATCCACGACAAGCACATCGAGCTGATCGTCCGCCAGATGCTGAAGAAGGTGCGGATCGACAACTCGGGTGACTCCGACTACCTGCCGGGCGAGCTCGTCGACCGGCCGGAGCTGGAGCGCACGCTGCGCCAGCTGAAGGCGGAGAAGAAGGAGCAGCCCACCCACACGCAGCTGATCCTCGGGATCACCAAGGCCTCGCTGGCGACGCAGAGCTTCCTGTCCGCCGCCTCGTTCCAGGAGACCACCAAGGTGCTGACCGATGCTGCGCTCGAGGGCAAGACCGACCACCTGGTCGGGCTGAAGGAGAACGTCATCATCGGCAAGCTGATCCCGGCCTCGACCGGACTGCGCGAGTACCGCTCGGTCACGATCGAGCCGGCCGAGGACGCTCCCCGCTTCTACGTGGAGGACTTCAACGAGCCGCCCGTGTACACGGACGCGCTCGTCGGAGGCGACGGCCA
Source organism: uncultured Actinomycetes bacterium (assembly GCA_963707585.1). Classification (GTDB taxonomy): domain Bacteria; phylum Actinomycetota; class Thermoleophilia; order Gaiellales; family JAICJC01; genus JAICJC01. The sequence goes on from CAVPQP010000003.1 coordinate 112,581, forward strand.
CGTCGGGCCGAACGGCGACATCGACCTGACGCCCAAGCCGGGCGCAGAGACGCCGTTCATCCCGCCGGTGCCCGAGGAGGAGTAAGCCACCCGGGGACAGTCCCCGCGTGGGGACTGTCCCCGGTTCTACTTTGCGGCGGCCGCGCGGGCCGGGCTCGCGGCCGGCACGATCCGGTCGAGCGCGGCCGTGGCGCCGAGCCGGCCGAGGATCGTCGCGCACCTCGGCGAGGGCCTCGTCGCGCGTCGAGCCCCGCCGCCGCCTGCTCGGCGAGCGCGATGGCGAGCTGCCACGGGCGATCCCGCCGGCGGGCGAGCGGGACCGCCTCGGCGTAGAGTCCGCGGCGCCGGACCGTCGGCCAGCATCGCCCGCAGGAGGGCGCGGTGGGCGACGAGCCGCGGCGAGAGCCCGCCCAGCGGCTCCTGCTCGAGCCGCTCGACCATCTCCGCGCCGGGCGCGCGGTCGCCCGCGCGAAGCGCGCACCACGTCTCGAGCATGATCGACGCCTTCACCGCCGGGTGGCCGATCCAGAGCGTCGCCGCAGCCGCCGGCTCCGCGGTGGGCGGCGGCCGCCGCCTCGGCGTAGCGCGACTCTCGCCCGCGAGCACCTCGGCCCGCGCCGCACCACAGCATCGCCCGGTTCTGCTCGTCGCTCACCGACTCGTCGAAGCCCGCCGCCTCGATCGCCTCGCGGGCGGCGACCGGTCGCCCGCGGCGGGCGAGGACGATCGGCGCGGGTGAGCAGGATGACGCGCGCGAAGACGTCGGACTCGGCGCCGGGCGTCTCCTCGGCCTCGCGCGTGATGCCGCAGCGCCTCGTCCCAGTCGCCGCGCTCGATCGCGGCGTGCGACGTGTGCAGCAGGAAGCTGCGCTTCCATTGCTCGTCGCCGACGCGCTCGGCCAGGGCGAGGCCGTCGGCGTCGTACTCGTGCGAGTGGTCGTCCACGCCCTCGCGCTCGAACGAGAGGTTGAAGTAGGCGCGCATGGCCGCCTGCGGCTGGTCGGTTCGAGCGCGACCCGCAGCGCGCCGAGCAGCAGCGAGCGCCCCTCCTCGCGGCGGTGCGTGAACGCGATGATCCACAGGCCCTTGGTGTTGAGGGCGTTCGAGAGCACCTCGGGCAGCCGAGGCGTCTCGGCGATGTCGATCGCCCGCTCGAGCGCGGCGCGGCCGCGGTCCTCGTCGCCGATCATCCCGCACAGCCGGCCGACCTGCGCGCCGAGGTGGGCGAGGTCGGCGTCGGCCGGCCCGTCGGCGAGCACGGCGTAGGCCTCCTCCATCTCGACCACGGCCTGCTTCGGCGCGGCCATCGAGGAAGAGCACGTCGCCGCGGCGCGCGCGGACGCGGGCGGCCGGCAGGCGCGTCGCCGGCGCGCTCGTGGATCTCGAGCGCACGGCGTGAACTCGGCCTCGGCGTCTGCGACGTCGCCCTTCTGGAGCGCGAGCAGCGCCGGCCCGCTCATGCAGCGCCGCCTGCTCGGGGCCGTCGGGGACGAGATCGAGCGCCTCGGTGACGAGCCGGTAGGCCTCCTCGGGGGCGGCCAGCGACGCGGCCCGGTCGGCCGCGCGCAGGATGTCGGCGCGCGCGCCGTCGCGCAGCTCGGCGGCATCGGGGTCGTCCGGCAGCAGGCGGTAGGCGTCGAGCCGGTGGGCGGCGATCACCTCGGCGAGCTCGTCGCCGCCCAGCCGGGCGAGGTGGTCGGCGGTGGCCAGATGCAGGCGCTTGCGCTCGCGCCGGCCGAGCGTGTCGCGGGCGATCGTGCGCACCATGTCCTGCACGAAGCCGTACTGGCCGCGCTCGGGCGAGCGCGGGATCGGTCTGCACGGCGACGAGCTCCTTGCGCGCGAGCGCCGGCGAGCGTCTCGGCGATCGGCGTCGGCGGCAGGCCGCTCACCGCGGCGAGCCCGTCGAGCGTGAACGACTTGCCGAGCACGGCGGCCTGCTGCAGCAGCCGGCGCTCGTCCTCGGACAGGCCGTCGAGGCGCGCGGCGACCAGGGCGTGCAGCGTCTCGGGGATCTCGATGCTCGGCGATCGCGCCGGTCACGCGGTAGCCGCCGTCGCCGGCGCGCACGATCACGCCGCGGTCGAGCAGCATGCGCGCCGTCTCGACGGCGTAGAGCGGCACGCCTTCGGCCGCGGCGGCGATGCGCGCGACCGCGTCGGCCGGGCAGGCCCGGCACCATCCCCGAGACGAGCTCCACCATCGGCGTCACCGCGTGAGCGGCTCGAGCGCGAGCGACGTGAACGAGCGCGACGTCGCGCCCCATCCGGGCCGGCGCTCGGCCAGCTCGGGCCGGGCGAGCGCGAGCACGAAGAGCGCGGTGGTCGCGCGACCACTCGAGCAGGTACTCGACGAACGAGAGCAGCGACTCGTCGGCCCACTGCATGTCCTCGAACACGAGCACGACCGGCAGCCGCTCCGCCATCGCCTCGAAGAACCGCCGCCAGGCCGGGAAGAGCCGCTCGCGGTCGCCGTCGGCGATCTGCGCGAGCCCGAGCAGGTGGAGCAGCGGCGGCATCACCCATTCGCGGTCGCCGGGGTCGGTGACCCACTCGCGAACGACCGCCTCCAGCTTCGGCTCGGCCGTCGCGGCCGGCTCGTCCTCGGCGATGCGGGCGCGCATGCGCACCATCTCGGCCAGCGCCCAGAACGCGACGCCCTCGCCGTAGGAGAGGCAGCGGCCGCGGTGCCACAGCACCTCGTCGGCGAGGCCGTCGGCGTACTTCTCGAACTCCCAGGCCAGCCGCGACTTGCCGATGCCGGCGATCCCGGTGACCGCCGACGAGGTGCGCGCGGCCGCCCTCGGTGGCGTGGAACACGTCCTTCAGCAGGCGCAGCTCGCGCTCGCGGCCGACGAACGGCGGGTCGAGGCCGGCGCTGCGGCCGACGCCGCGCCGCGCCGCCGAGACGCGCACCGCCCGCCACAGCGCGCACCGGCTCGGGCTTGCCCTTGAGCTCGAAGCTGCCGGCCGGCTCGCACACGATCGCGGCCTCGGTCATGCGCCGGGTCGCGTCGTCGACGAGCACCGCCCCCGGCTCGGCGGCGCCCTGGATGCGCGACGCCGTGTTCACGAGGTCGCCGGCCACGATGCCCTGGCCGACCGCGCCGACCGATCACCGCCGCCTCGCCGGTCGCGACCGCCGCCCGCGCGCTCGAGCGTCGAGCCCGGTGCGCTCGCCGAGCGCGTGGACCGCGTCGACCAGCTCGAGCGCGACCCGCACCGCCCGCTCGGCGTCGTCCTCCTGGGCGGCGCGGCGCGCCCCACACCGCCATCACGGCGTCGCCGATGAACTTCTCGACGGCGCCGCCGTGGCGCTCGACCGCGCGCGCGGGCGGCGTCGAAGTAGCCGGTCAGGAGCTCGCGCACCTCCTCGGGGTCGCGCGCGCCCGCGAGGGCGACGTGAACCCGACCAGGTCGGCGAAGAGCACCGACACGATCCGCCGCTCGGTGGCCGCGGCCGGCGACCGGCGGCGCCGTCGGCCGCGCGCCATCGCCGTCCGCAGGCGCCGCAGAAGCGGTCGCCGGGCTCGTTCGCGCGCGCCGCAGGCCGGGCAGGCGACGACGAGCTCGGCGCCGCACTGGCGCGCAGTAGCGGCGCCCCTCCCGGTTGTCGCTCACCGCAGGCCTCGGCAGCGCATCCGGCAGAGCGTAGAGCAACCGGTACGCGGAGCGACCTTCGCGGAGCCCCGACCGGAACGCGAGCCCTGTGCTAGTGTTCGCCGTCGCGGCCGCTTCCGGGCGGCCCTTCCCTGTCTGCCCTCGGACGCCGGGAGCTTCCACAGCGTATGCCAACGATCAATCAGCTCGTGCGACATCCTCGCCAGAAAGTGGTCGGCAAGACCAAGACGCCGGCCCTCCGCGGCGCACCGCAGAAGCGGGGCGTCTGCACGCGCGTCTACACGGTCACGCCGAAGAAGCCGAACTCCGCCCTGCGTAAGGTCGCGCGCGTGCGCCTGACCAACCAGATGGAGGTCACGGCCTACATCCCCGGCGTCGGCCACAACCTGCAGGAGCACTCGGTCGTGCTGATCCGCGGCGGCCGCGTCAAGGACCTGCCGGGCGTGCGCTACAAGGTGATCCGCGCGGCGCTCGACACGTCGGGCGTGAACGATCGCAAGCAGGCGCGCTCGAAGTACGGGGCCAAGAGGAGCTCGTAGTGCCGCGCCGTGCCGAGATCACCCCGCGGACGCTGCTCCGCGACCCCGTCTACGAGTCCGTCCTGGTCACGCAGGTCGTGAACCGCGTGATGATGGACGGCAAGAAGTCGACCGCCGAGCAGATCGTCTACAAGGCGCTCGAGTCGGTCGGGCAGAAGACGGGCCAGAACCCGGTCGAGGTGCTCGAGCGCGCCATCAAGTCGGTGACGCCGGTGCTCGAGGTGCGCTCGCGCCGCGTCGGCGGCGCCAACTACCAGGTGCCGATCGAGGTGCCGCAGCGCCGCGCCCGCACGCTCGCGGTGCGCTGGCTCGTGACCTTCTCCCGCCAGCGGCGCGAGAAGCAGGCCTTCGAGAAGCTGGCCGGCGAGATCCTCGACGCCACCAACCAGCAGGGCGGCGCGTTCAAGCGCAAGGACGACATGTACCGGATGGCGCAGGCCAACAAGGCATTCGCGCACTACCGGTGGTGAGGGTGTAGCCATGTCTGTGATCGAGACGAAGACCAGCACCCGCGTGCCCAAGATGGAGGAGCTCGACCGGGTGCGCAACATCGGCATCATGGCCCACATCGATGCCGGCAAGACCACCACCACCGAGCGCATCCTCTACTACACCGGCCGCACCCACAAGATGGGCGAGGTGCACGAGGGCGCGGCGACGATGGACTGGATGGTGCAGGAGCAGGAGCGGGGGATCACGATCACGTCCGCCGCCACGACCTGCTTCTGGCGCGACTCTCGCATCAACATTCTTGACACGCCCGGGCACGTGGACTTTACGGTCGAGGTCGAGCGCAGCCTGCGCGTCCTCGACGGCGCCGTCGCGCTCTTCGACTCGGTCGCCGGCGTCCAGCCGCAGTCCGAGACGGTGTGGCGCCAGGCCGACAAGTACGGCGTCCCCCGCATCGCGTTCATCAACAAGATGGACCGCACCGGCGCCGACTTCTACGCCGCCGTGCAGACGATGATCGACCGGCTCGGCGCCCGCGCCGTGGCCGCTCCAGATCCCGATCGGGCAGCGAGGACGCCTACATCGGCCACGTCGACCTCGTGACCATGAAGGCGATCCGCTACGTCGACCCGCTCGGCCAGAAGTGGGAGGAGGGCGAGGTCCCCGAGGACCTGCGCGAGCTGGCCGAGACGCATCGCCACGACCTGGTCGAGGCGGTCGCCGACCACGACGAGGACATCATGATCGCGTTCCTCGAGGACGAGCCCGTCGAGGCCGAGACGCTGCGCGCGGCCATCCGCCAGGCGACGCTCGACAACTCGATCACCCCGGTGCTGCTCGGCTCCGCCTTCAAGAACAAGGGCGTGCAGCCGCTGCTCGAGGCCGTCATCGACTACCTGCCGTCGCCGGTCGACGTGCCGTCGGTCGTCGGCGTCGACCCGCGCACCGGCGAGGAGGTCGAGCGCCCGGCCGACCTCGACGCGCCGTTCTCGGCGCTCGCCTTCAAGGTCATGAGCGACCCGTTCGTCGGCAAGCTGACGTACTTCCGCGTCTACTCCGGCAAGCTCAACTCGGGCTCCTACGTGATGAACGCGTCCACCGGCCGCAAGGAGCGCGTCGGCCGCCTGCTCGAGATGCACGCGAACCACCGCGAGGACCTGCAGCAGGTCGGCGCGGGCGCGATCGCGGCCGCCGTCGGCCTCAAGCAGACGACGACGGGCGACACGCTGTGCGACCCGGACAAGCCGGTCGTGCTCGAGTCGATCGACTTCCCCGAGCCCGTCATCGACGTCGCCGTCGAGCCGAAGACCAAGGCCGACCAGGACAAGCTCGCGACCGCCCTCCAGCGCCTCGCCGAGGAGGACCCCACCTTCCGCGTGCGCACGAACGAGGAGACCGGCCAGACCATCATCGCCGGCATGGGCGAGCTGCACCTCGAGATCATCGTCGACCGGCTGATGCGCGAGTTCCGGGTCGACGCGAACGTCGGCCGGCCGCAGGTGGCGTACCGCGAGACCATCCGCAACGCCGTCCAGGGCGTGCACGGACGCTTCGTCCGCCAGACCGGCGGCCGCGGCCAGTACGGCCACGTCGTCATCGACATGGCGCCGAACGAGCCGGGCGGCGGCTACATGTTCGAGAACAAGATCGTCGGCGGCGCCGTCCCGCGCGAGTACATCTCGTCGATCGACGCGCGGCATCAAGGAGGCGATGGAGGCGGGCATCCTGGCCGGCTTCCCCGTGGTCGACGTCGGCGTCACGCTCGTCGACGGCTCCTACCACGACGTCGACTCCTCGGAGATGGCGTTCAAGGTGGCCGGCTCGATGGCGTTCAAGGAGGCGTCGAAGCGCGCGAAGCCCGTGCTGCTCGAGCCCGTCATGGCGGTCGAGGTGGTCACGCCGGAGGACTACATGGGCGACGTGATCGGCAACATCAACTCGCGCCGTGGGCAGATCGAGGGCATGGAGCCGCGGGGCAACGCGCAGGTCATCCGCGCCCGCGTCCCGCTCGCCGAGATGTTCGGCTACGCCACGGATGTGCGCACCATGAGCCAGGGTCGCGCCACCTATACGATGCAGTTCCTTCACTACGCGGAAGTCCCGCACTCAATCGCAGAGAAGCTCACGGAGAGCCAGGGCTAGGCCCCCGAAAAGGAGACTGGGAGAAGACATGGCAAAGCAGAAGTTCGAGCGCACCAAGCCGCACCTCAACATCGGCACCATCGGTCACATCGACCATGGCAAGACGACGCTCACCGCTGCCATCACAAAGGTGCTGGCCGAGTCCGGCACCGGGTCGGAGTTCACGGACTTCGACAAGATCGACAAGGCTCCCGAGGAGCGCGAGCGCGGCATCACGATCAACTCCTCCCACGTCGAGTACGAGACCGAGAACCGCCACTACGCGCACGTCGACTGCCCGGGCCACGCCGACTACGTGAAGAACATGATCACGGGCGCGGCGCAGATGGACGGCGCCATCCTGGTCGTCTCCGCCGCCGACGGGCCGATGCCGCAGACGCGTGAGCACATCGTGCTCGCCCGCCAGGTCGGCGTCCCCTACATCGTCGTGTTCCTGAACAAGGCCGACACGGTCGACGACGAGGAGCTGCTCGACCTGGTCGAGCTCGAGGTGCGCGAGCTGCTCTCGAAGTACGACTTCCCCGGCGACGACCTCCCGGTCGTGCGCGGCTCGGCGCTGAAGGCGCTCGAGGGCGACGCCGAGTGGACGCCGAAGATCCTGGAGCTCATGGCGGCCGTCGACGAGTACGTGCCGGAGCCGGCGCGCGACATCGACAAGCCGTTCCTGATGCCGGTCGAGGACGTGTTCACGATCACCGGCCGCGGCACCGTGGCCACCGGCCGCGTCGAGCAGGGCCAGGTCAAGACCGGCGAGGAGGTCGAGATCGTCGGCATCCACAAGGAGACCGCGAAGACCGTCGTCACCGGCGTCGAGATGTTCCGCAAGCTGCTCGACTCCGGGCAGGCCGGCGACAACATCGGCGCGCTCCTGCGCGGCGTCAAGCGCGAGGACATCGAGCGCGGCCAGGTGCTCGCCAAGCCCGGCTCGATCACGCCGCACACGAAGTTCGAGGCGCAGGTGTACGTGCTCTCGAAGGACGAGGGCGGCCGGCACAAGCCGTTCTTCAAGGGCTACCGCCCGCAGTTCTACTTCCGCACGACCGACGTCACCGGCGTGGTCGAGCTCCAGGCGGACGTCGAGATGGTCATGCCCGGCGACAACGCCGAGATGTCCGTCGAGCTGATCCAGCCCATCGCCATGGACGAGGGCCTGCGCTTCGCGATCCGCGAGGGCGGCCGCACCATCGGCGCCGGCGCCGTCACCAAGATCCTCAAGTAGGAAAGGGATACCGAGCACACCGTGGCCCAGCAGAAGATCCGCATCCGGCTGAAGGGGTACGACCACACGCTGGTCGACCTGTCCGCCCGTTCCATCGTGGACACAGCCCAGCGGTCGGGGGCCACGGTGTCCGGACCCGTTCCCCTGCCCACCGAGAAGAACGTGTACTGCGTCATCCGCGGCCCGTTCAAGGACAAGGACTCGCGGGAGCACTTCGAGATCCGCACGCACAAGCGCCTGATCGACATCCACCAGCCCACGCCGAAGACGGTCGACTCGCTGATGCGGCTCGACCTGCCGGCGGGGGTCGACATCGAGATCAAGCTGTAGGGGTCGGGCAGATGGCGAAAGGAATCATCGGCACCAAGGTCGGCATGACCCAGCTCTTCGACCAGGAGTCGGGCCGGGTGACGCCGGTCACCGTGATCGAGGCCGGGCCGTGCCCGGTCGTCGCGGTGCGCACGCCCGAGACCGACGGCTACACGGCCGTGCAGCTCGCGTTCGGCGCCGTCAAGGAGAAGCGGCTGACGCGGCCCGAGGCCGGCCATCTCAAGGCCGCCGGCGTCGCGCCGCACCGGACGCTGGTCGAGTTCCGGGGCGCCGACGGCGTCGAACGCCGGCGACACGGTGACCGTCGAGTCGTTCGAGCCGGGCGAGCGCGTCAAGGTCTCGGGCGTCTCGCCGCGGCAAGGGCTTCGCCGGCACGATCAAGCGCCACCGCTTCCACCGCGGCCCGGCGTCGCACGGCTCCCACAACGTGCGCGCGCCGGGCTCGATCGGCGCGTCGGCGACGCCGTCGCACGTCTACAAGGGCACCAAGATGGCCGGCCAGATGGGGTCGCAGCGCGTCACCCAGCGCGGCCTGCGCGTGGTCGAGATCGACGCCGAGCGCAACCTCCTGCTCGTCGAGGGCGCCGTCCCCGGCGCCACCGGCGGCATCGTCGAGGTCAGGAGCGACGGCTGATGGCCGCCCCCACCGCACCCGTGCTCACCGGCGGCGCCAAGGTGAAGCTCGACGAGGCCGTGTTCGGCCACGAGCGAAACGACCACCTGGTGCACGAGGTCGTGAAGGCCGAGCTGGCCGCGCGCCGGCAGGGCACCGCGTCGACGAAGACGCGCGGCCTGGTCGCGGGCGGCCGCGCCAAGCCGTGGCGGCAGAAGGGCACCGGCCGTGCCCGCGCCGGCACCACGCGCGCGCCCAACTGGACCGGCGGCGGCGTCGTGTTCGGGCCGCACCCGCGCAGCTACACCGGCAAGGTCAACCGCAAGGCGCGCCTGAAGGCGCTGCGCATCGCGCTCTCGGCCCACGCCGCGGCGGGGTCGCTGCACGTCGTCGACGGCGCCAGCGTTCGACGCGCCGAAGACGTCGCAGGCGGCCGAGCTCTTCGCCGGCGCCGGCCTGCAGGTGCCGGTGTGGGTGGTGGTCGCGCCCGACGAGGTGAACCTGGCCAAGTCGGTGCGCAACCTCGACCGCGTCTACGTCGCGAACGCCGACAACCTGGACGCGTACGACGTCGTCATGGCGCGTTCGCTGGTCGTCTCGAAGGCCGCGCTGCACATGCTCGAGGGGGGTGAGGCGTCGTGAACGGCGACCCGCGCTCCGTCCTCGTCGCCCCGGTCGTGTCCGAGAAGAGCTACGGCCAGATCGCCGACCGGCGCAAGTACACGTTCCGCGTCCACAAGGATGCCCACAAGACCCAGGTGCGCCAGGCGGTCGAGGAGATCTTCGGCGTCAGCGTCACCCAGGTGAACATCTCCAAGGTGCCGGCCAAGCCGAAGCGGCGCGGCGTCCACGCCGGCCAGCGGCCCGGCTGGAAGAAGGCGGTCGTGACGGTCGCCGAGGGACAGTCGATCGAAGCCTTCGGGCCGGGGGTCTAGGACATGGCTGTACGCAAATTCAAGCCCACCTCCGACGGCCGCCGGTTCATGACCGTGTCGGACTTCCAGGAGATCACCGCCACCGAGCCCGAGCGGACGCTGCTCGCGCCGCTGCACAAGACCGGCGGCCGCAACGTGAACGGCCGCATCACCACCCGCCACCGCGGCGGCGGCCACAAGCGCCGCTACCGCCTGATCGACTTCAAGCGGCTGAAGGACGGCGTGCCGGCGAAGGTCAACTCGATCGAGTACGACCCCAACCGGTCGGCCCGGATCGCCCTCCTGCACTACGCCGACGGCGAGAAGCGCTACATCCTCGCGCCGGTGCGGCTGCGGGTCGGCCAGACGGTCGAGTCGGGCGAGGCGGTCGACATCCGCCCGGGCAACGCGATGCCGCTGCGGTCGATGCCGACCGGCACGACGGTGCACAACATCGAGCTGCGGCCCGGCCAGGGCGGCAAGATGGCCCGCTCGGCCGGCTCGTCGGCGCAGCTGGTGGCCAAGGAGGGCGGCAAGGCGCTGCTGCGGCTGCCGTCCGGCGAGATGCGGCGCGTCCCCGAGGTGTGCCGGGCGACCGTCGGCCAGCTCGGCAACGTCACCCACGAGATCGAGTCCGGCGGCAAGGCCGGCCGCTCGCGCTGGATCGGCAAGCGGCCGACCGTGCGCGGCACCGTCATGAACCCCGTCGACCATCCGCACGGCGGCGGCGAGGGCAAGAACAAGGGCAGCCACCCGGTCACGCCGTGGGGCAAGCCCACGCTGGGCTTCCGCACGAGGGACAAGAAGAAGGCGAGCGGCAAGGACATCGTCCGAGCGCGCCGGAGAGGCAAGGGTAGGCGATGAGCCGATCGAGCAAGAAGGGCCCTTTCGTGGAGCCCAAGCTGATGCAGCGCGTCGAGCAGATGAACGAGACCCGCCAGAAGCGGATGCTGAAGACGTGGTCGCGCGCCTCCACGATCTTCCCCGAGTTCGTCGGGCACACGATCGCGGTCCACGACGGCCGCAAGCACGTGCCCGTCTTCATCTCGGAGTCGATGGTCGGCCACAAGCTGGGCGAGTTCGCCCCCACCCGCACCTACCGCGGCCACGGCAACGACCGCACGTCCAGGATGAAGGGGCGGTAGGTGGCCGTCGCGACGCAGGACGGGACATCGTGCGGGCGCAGGCGCGCTACGTGCGCTGCTCGGCCCGCAAGGCGCGGCTCGTGCTCGAGCACATCCGCGGCAAGCAGGCGACCGAGGCGAAGGCGATCCTCGCGTTCGCGACGCGCGCCGCGGCCCGCGACGCCGGCAAGGTGCTCGCGTCTGCGATCGCAAACGCCGAGACGAACAACGGCTACGACGTCGACGATCTCGTCGTGGTGGCGGCCTACGCCGACGAGGGCCCGACCCTCAAGCGCTGGCGGCCGCGCGCGCGCGGGCGCGTGAACCGCATCCGCAAGCGCACCTGCCACATCACGATCCAGCTGGCCGTCGCCGAGCCGGGCGAGATCAAGCGGCCGGTGCGCCGCCGGCCCGCGCCGCAGGCCCAGCCCGCAGCCCGAGGCTGCGCCCGTCGAGACCGAGGCCGACCGAGGCGCCCGCCGCCGAGGAGACGCCCAAGCCCAAGCCCAGGCGCAAGCCGCGGGCGAAGAAGACCGAGACACCCGAGGCTGCGTCCGCAGAGACGGATGCGCCCGCCGCCGAGCAGTCTGAGGAGGAGAAGTAGTGGGACACAAGGTCCACCCTGGCGGCCTGCGGGTCGGCGTCATCCACACGTGGAAGTCGAACTGGTTCGTGTCGGCGAAGGACTTCCCCGACGCGCTGATGGAGGACGTGAAGATCCGCGACCACATCTACGGCAAGCTGTCGCACGCCGGCCTCTCCGACATCCACATCCGCAAGGACAAGCAGCGGATCACGGTCGACATCTACACGGCCCGGCCGGGCATCGTGATCGGCAAGTCCGGCTCCGAGGTCGACGCGCTGCGGCGTGAGCTGCACGCGATGACCACGAAGAACGTGCAGGTGAACATCACCGAGATCAAGCGCCCGGAGCTCGACGCCAAGCTGGTCGCGCAGTCGATCGCCGAGCAGCTCCAGAACCGGGTGTCGTTCCGGCGGGCGATGAAGCGGTCGCTGTCCTCGTCGATCCGCTCGGGCGCCCAGGGCGTGAAGATCCGCTGCGGCGGCCGCCTGGGCGGCTCGGAGATGTCGCGCTCGGAGCAGTACAGCGAGGGCCGCGTGCCCCTGCACACCCTGCGCGCCGACATCGACTACGGCTTCGCCGAGGCCAAGACGACCTTCGGCCGCATCGGCGTCAAGGTGTGGATCAACAAGGGCGAGATCATGCCCGAGGGCTTCGAGCACGAGGGCGCCTCGACGCGCCTGGGCGAGGTCGACAGCCGCCGCCGGCGGCGCGGCGCCCTGCCCGGCGAGATGGAGCAGCTCGGCCCCACGCGGCCAGGACGGCGCGGCGGCGGCCCCGGCGGCGGCGGCGGTGGCCGGCGCCCCCGGCCCGGTGGCGGTGGCGGCGGCCGTGGTGAGGGTGGCGGCGGTGGTGGCGGTGGCGGCGGTGCCGGTGGCGGCCCGGGCGGCGGTCGCCGTCCGCGCTCCCGGCCGCGCGGCGACGCCGCTCCCGCGGCGCCGACCGACGCGCCGGCGACCGACGCGGCGGCGACGCCCGCCGAGACGCCGGCTCCCCCGGCGGCTCCGGCTGCCGAGACACCGGCTCCCCCGGCCGCTCCGGCCGAGACCCCGACCCCGCCCGCTGACGGAGGCGAAGCGTAGTGCTGCTCCCGAAGCGCACGAAGTACCGCCGCGTCCATCGCGGCCGCCGCAGGGGCGACGCCAAGGGCGGCACGCGGGTGATGTTCGGCGAGTACGGGCTGAAGTCGCTCGAGGCCGGCTGGGTCACCAACCGCCAGATCGAGGCTGCCCGTATCGCGATGACCCGCAAGATCAAGCGCGGCGGCAAGGTGTGGATCACCATCTTCCCCGACAAGTCGGTGACCCAGAAGCCGGCCGAGACGCGCATGGGCTCGGGCAAGGGATCGCCGGAGCACTGGGTGGCCGTGGTCAAGCCCGGGCGGGTCATGTTCGAGCTGGCCGGCGTCCCCGAGCCGCTCGCGCGCGAGGCGATCCGCCTGGCGGCGATGAAGCTGCCGGTGAAATCGAAGTTCGTGTCCCGGGAGGGTGATCTGTTTGAAGGCCAGTGAGATCCGCGAGCTGACGGCCGACGAGCTCGAGCGCAAGCTGGCCGAGACGCGCCAGGAGCTCTTCAACCTGCGCTTCCAGCACGCGACCGGGGCGCTCGACAACACCGCCGCGCTCCAGCGTGTGAAGCGCGACATCGCCCGCCTGCTGACGATGGCCGGCGAGGGCGCGCGCACCGGGAGCCGGGCATGAACGCCTCCGCCCCCGAGCAGACGCGCGGCCGCCGCAAGGAGCGCCGCGGCGTCGTCGTCTCCGACGCCATGGACAAGACCGTGGTCGTCCGCGTCGACATCGTGAAGCCGCACCCCAAGTACAAGAAGATGCTGCGCCGCTCGATCCGGCTGCACGCCCACGACGAGCAGAACAGCGCGAAGGTCGGCGACGTCGTGCGGCTGGTCGAGACACGGCCGCTCTCGGCCACGAAGCGGTGGCGGGTCGCGGAGATCGTCGAGGTGGCGAAGTGATCCAGGTGGAGAGCCGGCTGCGGGTCGCCGACAACACGGGCGCCCGTGAGCTCCTGTGCATCCGCATCAAGGGCGGCAGCCGGCGTCGCTACGCGGGCGTGGGCGATATCATCGTCGGTACCGTCAAGCAGGCCACCCCCAACGGCGCCGTCAAGAAGGGCGAGGTGGTGACGGCGGTGGTGGTGCGCACGACCAAGCAGCACCACCGGGACGACGGCACGTACATCGCGTTCGACGAGAACGCGGCAGTCATCATCGACGCCCAGCGCAACCCGCGCGGCACGCGCATCTTCGGCCCCGTCGCGCGCGAGCTGCGCGAGCGCAACTTCATGAAGATCGTCTCCCTCGCTCCGGAAGTGCTCTAGCTCTCATGGCAACGAAAACGAAAGACAAGACCTCACCCAAGCTGAAGATCAGGGCGGGTGACTCGGTGCAGGTGCTGACCGGCAAGGACGCCGGCAAGCGCGGCACCGTCACGCGCGTGCTCCCGGCCGAGCGCCGCATCGTCGTCGAGAAGGTCAACATGATCAAGCGGCACACCAAGCCGCGGCCGGCGCCGCGCCAGTCCGGCAGCCAGCAGATCATCCCCGGCGGCGTGCTCGAGCGCGAGGCGCCGCTGCAGATCTCGAACGTGGCGCTGGTCTGCCCGGCCTGCGGCAAGCCGAGCCGGGTCGGCTACCGGATCAACCCCAAGGACGGCAACAAGGTGCGCGTCTGCCGCAACTGCGACAAGGACATCGACAAGTGAGCACGGCCGAAGCCCCCACGCCCCGCCTCCGCGAGCGCTACGACGCCGAGGTGCGCGACCAGCTCCAGGAGCAGCTCGGCCTGAGCTCGCCGATGGCGGTGCCGCGCCTGCAGAAGATCACGATCAACATGGGCGTCGGCGAGGCCAAGGTGAACTCCAAGGCGCTCGACGACGCCGTCGAGCAGCTCGCGATCATCGCCGGGCAGCGCCCCGTCATCACGCGCGCGAAGAAGTCGATCGCCGGCTTCAAGATCCGCGAGGGCATGCCCATCGGCTGCAAGGTGACGCTGCGCGGGGCGCGCATGTACGAGTTCCTCGACCGGCTGACGACGATCGCCCTGCCCCGCATCCGCGACTTCCGCGGGATCAACCCGGGCGCCTTCGACGGCCGCGGCAACTTCTCGGTCGGGGTGCGCGAGCAGATCATCTTCCCCGAGATCAACTACGACGACGTCTCCGAGGTGCGCGGCCTCAACATCACGATCACGACCAGTGCAGCCGACGACCACGGCGCGCGCGAGCTCCTGCGCGCCCTCGGGATGCCGTTTGCGGGCTAGCGCCCGCTGGAACAAAGGACGAATCAGGTATGGCGAAGGAATCACTGAGGGTCAAGCAGTCGCGAGGGGCGAAGTTCAAGACGCGCTCCTATCACCGTTGCTCGCGCTGCGGACGCCCGCGCGCGTACTTCCGCAAGTTCGGCGTGTGCCGGATCTGCCTGCGCGACCTCGCCCACCAGGGTGTGATCCCCGGAATGACGAAGTCGAGCTGGTGAGGAGCGGTCATGATCAATGATCCGATCGGGGACATGCTGACGCGGATTCGCAACGCGAACCTGGCGCTGCACGAGTCGGTGGCGATGCCCGTCTCCGGGATGAAGCGCGAGATCGCGCGCATCCTCAAGGACGAGGGCTACATCGACGACTGGAGCGTGGCCAAGGGCGAGACGCACGACACCCTGGTGGTGATGCTGCGCTACGGGCCGAGCCGCGAGCGGGTCATCTCGGGCCTCAAGCGCGTGTCCAAGCCGGGCCGGCGCGTGTACGCCAAGAAGGGCCGCCCGCACCGCGTGCTCGGCGGCATGGGGCTCGCGATCCTGTCGACGTCCAAGGGCGTCGTGACGGGCCGCCAGGCGCAGGACGAGGGCGTCGGCGGCGAGGTGCTGTGCTATGTGTGGTGAGCCGTGAGCAGGATCGGACGCATGCCCATCCCCGTGCCCGCCGGCGTCTCGGTCGACATCGCCCCGGGCAGCGTGTCGGTCACCGGCCCGCGCGGCAGCCTGTCCGAGCGGATCTCGCCTGACATCAAGGTGGCCCAGGAGGACGGCACGCTGGTGGTCACGCGGCCGACCGACCGCAGCGAGCACCGGGCGCTGCACGGGCTCACGCGCACGCTCGTCGCGAACATGGTCACGGGCGTCACCGACGGCTTCTCCAAGCGGCTCGAGATCCAGGGTGTCGGCTACCGCGCCGCGCTGCGCGGATCCGACCTCGAGATGCAGCTCGGGTTCAGCCATCCGGTCACGGTGAAGGCGCCGGAGGGGATCTCCTTCGAGGTGCCGCAGCCGACGCAGATCATCGTCAGCGGGTCGAGCAAGCAGCAGGTCGGCGAGGTCGCGGCCCGCATCCGCAAGTGGCGCCCGCCGGAGCCCTACAAGGGCAAGGGCGTCCGCTACGCCGGCGAGGTCGTCATCCGCAAGGTCGGGAAGAGGGCGTAGGCATGGCCGTGAAGACGAAGCAACAGGCGCGCGTGCGCCGCCACCGCCGGGTGCGGGCCAAGGTGACCGGCACGACGGCGCGGCCGCGGCTGGCCGTGTACCGCTCGAACAGGACGATCTCGGCCCAGGTCATCGACGACAGCGCCGGGCGCACCCTCGCGGCCGCGTCCAGCCAGGACAAGTCCCTGGCGTCGCTCACGCGTGCCGACGCCCCCGCGGCCGTCGGCAAGCTCGTCGCCGAGCGCGCCGCCAAGGCCGGCATCGCCACGGTCGTCTTCGACCGCGGCGGCTACCTTTACCACGGGCGGGTGAAGGCGCTTGCCGACGCCGCCCGCGAGAATGGATTGGAGTTTTAGTGGCAACCCCCAGACCGGGATCGCGTAACCCCGCCGCACGCGGCTCCGAGGTCGCAGGCCGCGACCTGCAGGAGCGCGTGGTCAAGATCAACCGCGTGGCCAAGGTGGTCAAGGGCGGGCGGCGCTTCTCGTTCACCGCGCTCGTCGTGGTCGGTGACGAGGTCGACCACGTCGGCGTCGGCTACGGCAAGGCGAACGAGGTGCCGTCGGCCATCGCGAAGGCGGTCGAGGACGCGAAGAAGAACCTGTTCCAGATCCCCAAGTACCGAAACACGATCACGCATCAGGTGACGGGGCGCTACGGCGCCGGCCGCGTGTTCATGAAGCCCGCGTCCGAGGGCACGGGCGTGATCGCCGGCGCCGGCGTCCGGGCCGTGCTCGAGCTCGGCGGCGTGCGCGACATCCTGGCGAAGTCGCTGGGCACTGCGAACCCGATCAACCTCCTGATGGCGACCGTGCAGGGGCTGAAGTCCCTGAAGCGGCCCGAGGACGTGGCCAAGCTGCGCGGAAAGACGATCCGCGAGGTGATCAAGCCGCACTCCGAGGTCGTGGCCGAGGCCGAGGCGGCGGCAGCCGCCGTCGCCGCGGCGGTGGTCGAGGCGCCCGCGCCTGCCGCCGCCGAGCCGGCGGCCGAGAAGCCCGCCCCCAAGCCCAAGCCGAAGCCGAAGCCCGCCGCCAAGGCGAAGCCGGCCGCGGCCTCCAAGCCGGCTGCGGAGGCGTCCAAGCCGGCCGCCGCGGCGAAGCCCAAGCCGGCGCCGCGCAAGCGCGCTGCCAAGCCCGCCGCGGATGCGCCCGAGGCCGCCGCCGAGGCGACCGAGGCCGCACCCGAGCCGGCCGCAGAGACCGGGGCGGCGAGGACGCCTGATGGCGAAGCTCCGTATCACCCAGGTGCGCGGCACGATCCGCACCCGGCCCGAGCACAAGGGCACCCTGCGCGCGCTCGGCCTGCGCCGGATCAACGCCCAGACCGTGCGCGAGGACTCGCCGGTGCTGCAGGGCATGCTGCGCCGGGTCGCGTCCATGGTGAAGGTGGAGGAGATCGATGGCTGAAGAGACACACGCGGCGCCCGGCCTGCACGAGCTGCGCCCGGCCGAGGGCAGCCACCGCGACCGCAAGCGCGTCGGCCGCGGCGAGGGCTCGGGCAACGGCAAGACGTCCGGGCGCGGCCAGAAGGGCCAGAAGTCGCGCGCGGGCAGCCACCGCATGCGCGCCGGGCTTCGAGGGCGGCCAGATGCCGCTCTACATGCGCCTCGGCAAGCTGCGCGGCCCGAACAACCGCAAGTCGATGCCGATGGGCCCGTTCCGGACGCACACGACGCCGGTGAACGTGCGCGACCTCGAGCGGTTCGACGCCGGCGTCGAGGTGACGCCCGACCTGCTCAAGGCGGCCGGCGTCGTCAAGTCGCTGCGCCACCCGGTCAAGATCCTCGGCGACGGCGAGCTCTCGCACGGCCTCACCGTCCACGCGCACGCGTTCTCGCGCCGCGCGGCCGAGCTGATCCAGGCCGCCGGCGGGACGGTCGTCGTGATCGGCGGCGAGCCCGAGCCCGAGCCTCCGCGCAAGCGCAGGGCGAAGCCCGCGGCGGCGCCCGAGCCCGAGGCCGAGGCGGCGCCCGCGGCCGACGACGCGCCCGCAGCCGAGGCCGCCGAGGCGGACTGCGAGCGACGAGGCTGCGGAGCCCGAGGAGTAGACGGGAGCGAACCGTGCTGCAGAGCCTGATCAACGCCTGGAGGACCCCCGACCTTCGCAAGAAGCTGCTCTTCACCGCGGCCATGCTCGCGATCTACCGGTTCGGCTCGTTCGTGCCCGCGCCGGGCGTCAACTCAAACGCGCTCGCAAGCGCGCTCTCGAGCCAGGGCGGCATCTTCGGCCTCCTGTCGGTGTTCTCCGGCGGCGGGCTCGCCCGGCTCGGGGTGTTCGCGCTCGGGATCATGCCCTACATCACCGCCTCGATCATCCTCCAGGTGATGACGCCGGTCTTCCCCAACCTGCAGGCGCTGCAGAAGGAGGGCGAGCTCGGCCAGCGCCGGATCACGCAGTACACGCGCTACCTGACCGTGGCGCTGGCCGCGCTGCAGGCGCTCGGCTACACGTACGCGTTCCACTCGAACGCGCTCGGCGTGACCACGTCGGGCAGCCTGATCAAGTGGACGATCGGAAACGTCATCCTGATCGTGATCACGCTCACCGCGGGCGCCACGCTGCTCATGTGGATCGGCGAGCTGATCACCCAGCGCGGCGTCGGCAACGGCATGTCGCTGCTGATCTTCGCCTCGATCCTGACGTCGGCGCCCGCCGGGCATCTCGGCGTGGTGGAACGGCTCGACGTTCGAGAAGCTGTCGCTGCCGATCGTCGTCTTCGGCGTGATCGTCGCCGTCGTCTACGTGCAGGAGGGCATCCGCAAGATCCCGATCCAGTACGCCAAGCGCATGGTGGGCCGGCGGATGACGAGCGGCGGCTCGACCTACCTGCCGCTGCGCGTGAACATGGCGGGCGTGATCCCGGTCATCTTCGCCGCGGCGATCATGGCGTTCCCGCCGACCGTCGGCCAGATCCTCCCGTGGAGCTTCGCCCACAACATCGCCGTGTTCTTCGCGCCGGGCGGCTGGCCGTTCCTGATCGGCGAGGCCGTGCTGATCTTCGGCTTCACGTTCTTCTACGTGGCCGTGATCTTCAACTCGATCGAGCAGGCGGACAACCTGAAGAAGTACGGCGGGTTCGTGCCCGGCGTGCGCCCGGGACGGCCGACCGCCCAGTACCTCGAGCGCGTGCTGGTGCGGCTGACGGTCGCGGGCGGCCTCTTCCTGGCCGCGGTCGCGGTGCTGCCGTCGCTCTTCATCAAGTACGGCGGCTTCTCGACGGCGACGGCGCGCGCGCTGGGCGGCACGTCGGTGCTGATCGTCGTGGGCGTGGCCATCGACACGATGCGGCAGATCGAGTCGCAGCTCGTCGATGCGCGCCTACAAGGGCTTCCTCAAGTAGCCCGATGGCGCTCGACCTGATCCTGATGGGGCCGCCGGGTGCCGGCAAGGGCACGCAGGCGGGCCGGGTGGCGGCCGAGCGCGGCCTGG
Source organism: uncultured Actinomycetes bacterium (assembly GCA_963707585.1). Lineage (GTDB taxonomy): Bacteria > Actinomycetota > Thermoleophilia > Gaiellales > JAICJC01 > JAICJC01. Next base: position 131,979 of record CAVPQP010000003.1, read on the forward strand.
CGCACATCGCCACCGGCGACATGCTGCGCGCGGCCGTGCGCGACGGCACGCCGCTCGGGCTCGAGGCGAAGGCGGTGATGGCGCGCGGCGACCTCGTCTCCGACGATCTGATCATCGCGATGTTCCGCGAGCGCCTCGCCGCCGCCGGACACGGCGGCCGGCGTGCTCCTGGACGGCTTCCCCCGCACCGAGGCCCAGGCGGCGGCGCTCGACGAGATGCTGACCGGCCTCGAGCCGCCGGATCGCGGCGGTGGTCGTGTTCGAGATCGACGAGGACGTCGTCGTCCGGCGCCTGTCCGGGCGGCGCATGTGCCGGGCGAACGACCACGTCTACCACGTCGACACGAAGCCGCCCGCGGTCGAGGGCGTGTGCGACATCGACGGCTCGGAGCTCTACCAGCGCGACGACGACAAGCCGGAGGTCGTCCGCACGCGCTTCCGCAAGCAGTGGGTCGAGGCGGCGGCGCCGGTGATCGCGTACTACCGCGGGCACGGCATCGTCGCCGAGCTCGACGCCGCGCAGCCCGTCGAGCACGTGGCCCGGGAGCTCGACGGCCTGCTCGACGGTCTGGCGGCGTCGGCGTGATCGTCCGCAAGACCGAGGCCGAGGTCGAGACGATGGCCCGCGCCGGGCGTGTGGTCGCGGACACGCTCGACCTGATGGAGTCGAGCGCTGCGCCTGGCGTCACGCTGGCCGAGCTCGACCGGATCGCCGAGGACTTCATCACGTCGCGCGGCGGGCGGCCGACGTTCAAGGGCTATCGCGGGTACCCCGGGTCGATCTGCGCGTCCCCCAACGCGATGGTCGTGCACGGCATCCCCGGGCCGTACGCGCTCGTCGATGGCGACCTGCTCTCGGTCGACGTCGGCGTCACGCTCGACGGCTACGTGGCGGACTCGGCGATCACGTTCACGATCGGCCGCGCGTCCGAGCAGGCGAGCGACCTGATCGGCGCCTGCTACGAGGGGCTCGAGGCGGCGATCGACCAGTGCCGCGCCGGCAACCGGCTCGGCGACGTCTCCCACGCCGTGCAGGTCGCGGTCGAGGCGCGCGGGTTCGGCGTCGTCCGCAGCCTGGTCGGCCACGGCGTCGGCCGCAACATGCACGAGGATCCGCAGATCCCGAACTACGGCCCGCCCGGGCGCGGCCCGCGGCTCGCCTCCGGGATGGTGTTCGCGATCGAGCCGATGATCACCGCCGGCTCCTACGACGTCGAAAGCGGCGACGACGGCTGGGCCGTGTACACGAGCGACGGGAGCCTGGCGGCGCACTGCGAGCACACGGTCGCGGTGACCGAGAACGGCCCCCGCGTGCTGACCCGCCGCGCGCCGCGGCAGGCGCCGGCGGACGAGTGATACACTTCTGGGCCGCTCGGGCAGCACGTTTTCCCCTGCCCGCCGAGCGTCGTTTTGCCCCCTTGGAGGTATCCCGTTGAAGGTGCGCCCCAGCGTCCGACCGATGTGCGAGAAGTGCCGTGTCATCCGGCGCCACGGCCACGTGCTCGTGATCTGCTCAAACCCCCGCCACAAGCAGCGTCAGGGGTAGAGGGAAGGTGATCTGATGGCACGAATCGCAGGCGTCAACCTCCCCCGCGAGAAGCGGGTCGAGATCGGCCTGACCTACATCTTCGGCATCGGCCGGTCGACGTCCAAGGCGAGTGCTCTCGGAGCTCGGGATCAACTCCGACACCAAGGTGCGCGACCTCACCGACGAGGAGGTCACCCGGCTGCGGACGCACATCGACGGCCTGACCGTCGAGGGCGATCTGCGCCGTGAGCGCTCGCAGAACATCAAGCGGCTGATGGAGATCGGCTGCTACCGCGGCCTGCGCCACCGGCGCGGCCTGCCCGTGAACGGCCAGCGCACTCGCACCAACGCCCGCACCCGCAAAGGTCCCAAGAAGACCGTCGGCAAGCAGCGCAAGAAGTAGCGATCGAGCTCGCTCCAAGGAAAGGACTGAATGCCTCCCGCACCTCGTAGAGGCGGTACGCGTGGCCGCGTCCGCCGCAAGGCCCGCAAGAACATCGCCATCGGCCAGGCGCACATCAAGACGTCGTTCAACAACACGCTCGTCGCGCTGACCGACAAGGACGGCGGCGTCATCGTGTGGAAGAGCGCGGGTGCGGTCGGCTTCAAGGGCTCGCGCAAGTCGACGCCGTTCGCGGCCCAGGTGACCGCCGACGCCGCCGCGCGCGAGGGCATGGAGCACGGGCTGCAGAAGGTCGAGGTCTTCGTGAAGGGGCCCGGCTCGGGCCGCGAGACCGCGATCCGCTCGCTGCAGGCGGCGGGGCTCGAGATCCTCGGCGTCAAGGACGTCAGCCCGCAGGCCCACAACGGCGTGCGGCCGCGCAAGCGGAGGCGTGTCTGATGGCGCGCATGCTGGGGCCCAAGTGCAAGCAGTGCCGGCGCGAGAACATGAAGCTCTTCCTGAAGGGCGAGCGCTGCCTGACCGAGAAGTGCGCGATCGAGCGGCGCGCGTACCCGCCGGGCGAGCACGGCCGCGGGCGCATCAAGCAGTCCGAGTACCTGCTGCAGCTGCGCGAGAAGCAGAAGATGCGCCGCTACTACGGCGTGCTCGAGTCGCAGTTCCGCACGTACTACGCGAAGGCCAGCAGGCGCAGCGGCATCACCGGCGAGAACTTCCTGCGCATGCTGGAGCTGCGGCTGGACAACGTCGTCTACCGGCTCGGCTTTGCGGCATCGCGCTCGCAGGGCCGCCAGCTCGTGCGACACAACCACTTCACGGTCAACGGCAAGAAGGTCAACATCCCCTCCTACCAGGTGTCCATGGGTGACGTCATCTCGATGCGCGAGGGCTCGGCCGCGAAGGCCGTCGTCGCCGACGCAACCGACCTGACCGCGTCCGTGTCGCCCTGGCTGCAGGCCGATCACGACAACCTGACGGGGACGGTGCTGCGGCTCCCCGACCGCGCCGACATCGACACGCCGGTGCAGGAGCAGCTGATCGTGGAGTTCTATTCCAAGTAGATCCGAGGTAAAGACCGGGGCCAGGCCCCGCATGGGGCCTGGCCCCATATGCGACCAGAAGAGGCGAATACACATTGCTTGAGATCATCCCGAAGATCACGTCCGAGGACATTGGCGAGACGCTGGGCACGTTCGTGGTCGAGCCGCTCGACCGCGGCTTTGGCTACACGTTCGGAAACAGCCTGCGCCGCGTGCTCCTGTCGTCGCTCGAAGGCGCCGCCGTCACCTCGGTGAAGATCGAGGGCGTCGCGCACGAGTTCACCTCGGTGCCCGGCGTGCGCGAGGACGTGACCGACATCATCCTGAACCTGAAGGGCCTCATCTGCCGCCTGCACGGCGAGTCGGGCGAGGTCGAGGTGCAGGTGCAGAAGGACGGGCCGGGGACGGTCACGGCCGCCGACATCGAGGCGCCGGCCGACCTCGAGATCCTGAATCCCGACCTGGTCGTGTGCCACCTCGCCGAGAAGGCCCGGTTCGAGATGACGCTGACGATCGCCCGTGGGCGCGGCTACGTCGCGGCCGAGGGCAACAAGGGCCCCGAGACGACGATCGGCGTGATTCCCGTCGACTCGATCTTCTCGCCCGTGCGGCGCGTGAACTACGACGTCGACGCCGCCCGCGTCGGCCAGCGCACCGACTTCGACAAGCTGAAGATCGAGGTGACGACGAACGGCTCGATGACGCCGAAGGACGCGGTCAAGGACGCTGCCGAGATCCTGATCCGCTACCTCTCGATCTTCACCGACATCGACGCCGCCGACCTCGCGCTGCGGCCCGACGGCGGCGCCGTCGAGGCGGCCGCGCCGAGCGCGCACGGCATGGAGAACATCCTCATCGAGGAGCTCGAGCTCGGCGTGCGCTCGTACAACTGCCTCAAGCGCGTCGGCATCGAGACCATCGGTGATCTGATCTCCAAGAGCGAGGCCGAGCTGGCCGCGATCCCGAACTTCGGCAAGAAGTCGATCGAGGAGGTCAAGGAGACGCTGGCCGCGCACGGGCTCAACCTGAAGGGCGCCGAGTAATGAGGCACCAGCGCAAGGGCCGCAAGCTCGGGCGCGACGCGTCCCACCGCAAGGCGCTCTACGCGAACATGTGCGGCGCGCTCTTCGAGCACGGCCGTATCCGCACGACCGAGGCGAAGGCCAAGGAGCTGCGCCCGATCGCGGAGAAGCTGATCACGCTCGCGCGCGCCGACCCGATGGACGTGGCCGCCCAGCGGCACGCGGTCAAGTTCCTGCGCAGCAAGGACTCGGTGCACACCCTCTTCCACACGGTCGGGCCGCGCTTCACCGAGCGGCCGGGCGGGTACACGCGCATCGTCAAGCTGGGCCCGCGGATGGGCGACGCCGCGCCGATGGCCTACATCGAGCTCGTCGACCACGAGCCCAGCCGCGCCTAGCGGCGGCCGCCGCCGCCGGTGCCGCGCTACCGGCTGACCGTCGCCTACGACGGCACCGACTTCCACGGCTGGGCGGCGCAGCCCGGCCTGCGCACGGTCTGCGGCGACCTGGCGGCGGCGCTCGGGGTCGACCCGCCCGCGCTCACGGTGGCCGGCCGCACCGACGCCGGGGTGCATGCGGCCGGGAACGTCGTCTCGCTCGACGCGCCGCGGCTGCCGCCGCTGCATGCCGTCAACCGGCGCCTGCCGGCCGACATCGCCGTGCTCGCGTCCGAGCGGGCCGCGGCCGGCTTCGATGCCCGCGCGGACGCCGTGGCGCGCACCTACGTGTACCGCATCCTCACCGCCGGCCGGCCCGATCCGTTCCGGTCGCGCTACGAGCTGCACCACCCGCGGCCGCTCGACGAGTCCGCGCTCGCGGCCTGCGCCGCCGTGATCGTCGGCAAGCACGACTTCCGCGCGTTCACCCCGACCGAGACGACGCACGTCTTCTTCCACCGCACCGTGCTCGCCGCCGAGTGGCGCCGCGACGGCGAGCGGCTCGAGCTCCACCTGACGGCCGACGCCCTGCTGCGGCACATGGTGCGCGTGCTGGTCGGGACGATGCTCGATCGCCCCGATCCCGGGCACCTGGCCGCGCTCGTGCAGGGCGCGGCCCGCTCCGCGGCGGGCCGCACCGCCCCGCCGCACGGCCTCACGCTCACGGCCGTCGCCTACGAGTAGCCGGTGCCAGGCACCGGTATTCACAGCAGCCGCGTGCAGCTGCGGTCGAACGCGCGCACCGCGGCGGTCGTGCACGGCGAGTCCGCGTACTGCGGTCGCTCCATGCGGAAGACCAGGTGGCCGCGGCCGTCGCGCTCGTCGGTCAGGCGGTAGCCGAGCTTGCGCGGGATCGCCGCGCTGCGCAGGTTGGCCTCATCGCAGTGGATCTCGATCCGTCGAGCGCCTCGACCTCGAACCCGACCCGGGTGAGCGCGGCGGTCGACTCGCTCGCGAGCCCGCGTCCGATCGCGTCGGCGCGGATCCAGTAGCCGATCTCGCGCGCGTCCTCGGCGCAGGCGCGGGTGCAGGCCGGTGCCGCCGACGACGCGGTCTTCGGCTGCGCGCGAAGATGCCGTAGATCGGCGTCCTCGCCGCGCGCGAACTGGTCGGCGAACGTCCGCAGCAGCTCGGCCTTCTGCTCCAGCGTGGTCGGCTCCGCCACGGCCCACGTCATCCACGGGCGCAGGTGCTCGAGGCTCGCGTCGATCGCCTCCTTGAGCAAGGGGGCGTCCGCCGGATCCCAGCAGCGGATCACCAGCCGCTCGGTCGTCGATGCGGTACGCGCTCGTCCCGTCGAACGCCATGCCGTTACGCTAGCGGCCGCGCATGCACATCCTGCTCACAAACGACGACGGGGTCACCTCGCGCGGGCTGCTCGCCGCCAAGCGCGCGCTCGAGACCGTCGGCACCGTGTCGGTGATCGCCCCCGACTCCAACCGCAGCGCGGTCGGGCGCGGGATCACGATCGACCGCCCGCTCACGGTGACCGAGGTCACGCTGCGCGACGGCTCGCCCGCCTTCGCGACCGACGGCACGCCGGTGGACTGCGTCCGCTTCGCCACGCTCGGGCTCGTGGGCGAGCCGCCCGACCTGATCGTGGCCGGCATCAACTACGGCGTGAACCTCGGCGACGACGTCACGTACTCGGGCACGGTCGCAGCCGCGTTCGAGGGCATCGTGCTCGGCATCCCCGCGGTCGCCGTCTCGCAGCAGAGCAAGGAGGCGGGCATCCACTTCCGCCGCCAGTCGGGATACGACTTCTCGCCGGCGGCCGACTTCCTGCCCCGCCTGGTCGGGCTGATCGGCGAGCGCGGCCTGCCCTCCGGGACGATCCTGAACGTGAACGCGCCGCCCCCGCCCGCCGAGGGCGTGTCGGTGGTGCGGCTGGGCCGGCGCATCTACCGCGACCGGCTCGAGCTCGAGTCCGACGACAGGGGCCGCCGCCGCTACCACATCTACGGCGACGACCCCTCCTACCACGACGAGCCCGGCACCGACTTCCAGGCGATCGCGCAGCGCCGGATCGCCGTCACGCCGATCCACCTCGACCTCACGAGCGGCCACGGCCTCGACGAGGTGGGGGCGTGGCCGCTGGACGACTGAGCTGCGGAACCTTTCCGCCGGCGAGTCCGTCCTTAAGCCATGTCCCGGTTTCTGAGCCCGTTCCTCATCGTCATCTGTGCGTGTGCCGCCTGTGGGCAGGCCGGCCGAGCCGCCGAGAGGGTCGCCGCATCCCATCAGGGCGCTCAGCCGGCGGTGACCCCCGCGACCGTCACCGGTGGGACGCACGCGCAGCGGCGGCTCCTGCGCACCATCCTGGTGGACGTCGGCTCGACGCGCATCAGGAGCGTCACGATCGACGGGCCGACGCTTCACATCGCGAGCCCTGCCTCCGACCGGGGGACGCTCTGGCAGAGCTTCGTCATCGGCGAGGCGTTCCGCGACGGCTCGGCGCGAGACGGCCTCCCGCCGGTGAGGATGGTCGTCGGGCCAGACGGCAACGGCTACGGCGGACTGGACGCGAGCCGAGCGCCCCGGAGCCACCCTGGAGACGCCGCTCGCCTGGCCGCGCTGATCCGCGCCGCTGCCGCGCGCAGCGGCGGGCGGCTGATCGGCCTGCGCATCGTCGACGCCGACGGCCCGGCCGCGAACGTCGTGCTGCAGACGCGATCGCCCGCGCGATTCCTGGCTCGCCGGTGGCTGCGATTCACCCGGGCAGTCTCCCGCTCGCAGGCGGCGCAGGCCGGGCTGCTCATCACGCTGGTCGGCGGCCACGGGCGGCCGGTGGCGTGGACGCTCTCGGCGACGTCGATCGGCGGTGTCCTGTGGACGCGGCCCGCGCTCGCCGGGTGCAACCCGGTGGAGCTCCCGGAGCCGCCCGGCTACGACCCGCCGGCCTGTCCGGCCGCATCCGGCTGATCGGCCTCGGCGAGCAGGCCCGGCAGGTCGAGCGGGTCGGTCACCATCGCGAGCGAGCCGTCGGCGAGCTGCGGCCACTCGTCTGCGGGGCGGTCCCAGTAGAGCTCGATGCCGTTGCCGTCGGGGTCGTGCAGGTAGAGCGCCTCGGAGACGCCGTGGTCGGACGCGCCGTCGAGGCGCACGCCCGTGTCGAGCAGGCGCCGCAGCGCCCGGCCCAGGTCGGCTCTGGTCGGGTAGAGGATGGCGAGGTGGAAGAGGCCGGTGGTGCCCGGCGGCGGCGGCGCGCCGCCCGCGCTCTGCCAGATGTTCAGGCCGATGTGGTGGTGATAGCCGCCCGCGGCCATGAACGCGGCCTGGGAGCCGTAGCGCTGGCGCAGCTCGAACCCGAGCACGTCGTGCGTAGAAGGCCTCGGCGCGGGCGAGGTCGGCCACCTTCAGGTGGACGTGGCCGATGCGGGCGCCGTCGGGGATGCGGTAGTCCATGTCCCGTCAAGCATACGGCTGCTGCGAGATGACGACCTCGAGGCCGAATACGGCGAGGCCGGTGGCGGCCGCCACGGCGAGCCACTCCAGCCGCGTCGTGTGCGCCCGCATGCGCGGATAGACGAGGAAGACGATCGCCTGCGAGACGTAGAGCGCCACGAGCGACGGCGTCAGCGCGTAGGAGTACGCCTTCTCGGGCGAGATCAGGCTGATGGCGTCGCCGGCGACGAAGAGGACGGCGATCACGCGGCCGGCGTGGGTGACCGACACGCCGAGCATCGCGCGCATGAGCCGCGTCAGCGCGACGAACTCGGCCACGATCACGGCGACGACGCTCGCGGCGGCGCCGAGGGCGATCACGTTGGCCAGGCCGTCGCCCTCGTATGCCTTGACGAGCGTGTAGCCCGGCGCCTCGAGCGTGGCCAGCTGCGACTCGTGCAGCGTCGCCATCGGCACCGCCGACGAGCAGGAGCAGGGCGGCCGTGACGACGACGGCGGCGACGATCGTGCGCCGGACCGTGCGGCCGCCGCCGATGACCGATCCGCCGAGGAAGAGCGGCAGGCTCGCGCAGGTGAAGAGCAGCGACGACGTTGCCGATCCCGCGCGCGACCGACGGGCCGTTGCCGTGCAGCCGGAACGCTGCCGGGTGGACGCCGGCGTGGTGTGGCGATGACGACCGCGAGGACGACCGTCAGGGCGACCTGCACGACGGCGATGACCGCCACGAGCACGAACACGAGCCGCTCGGCCGGAGCAGCGCCGCCCGCGATCACGATCGGCAGCGCGACCTGCAGGAGCTTCTGGTGCGGCACGATGCCCGGGAAACGACTCCGGGAGCTGGTCGTAGACGAGGTAGGTGACCGTGAACGGCAGGTACAGGAAGTAGCTGAACGTCCAGATCCAGCCCTGGACGAGGGCCACGCGCCGCCCGGCGGCGCGCTCGACGAACGCGAACAGGCCGCCGTCGGAGGCGATCTCGCCCGAGTAGCGCCACCAGATCAGGAGCGGCGCGGCGAAGAGCGCCGCCCCGGCGAGCACCGTCAGGCCCATCGACGAGATCGCCGGCCCGCCGACGGCGTCGGGCAGGTAGAGGGCCGCGAGCGCGAGCGGGCCGCCGACGCAGCTCAGGGCGAAGCCGGCGAAGAGCGCGGTCGGTAGGGTACCGCGCTCGTTCACCGGCATTCGCCCGGGCTGCTGCAGGCCGCGAGGCCGGGAGCGGTCAGCTCCAGCCGCCGCCGCTGCTCGAGCTGCCGCCGCCCGCGCTGGACGAGCGCGCCGGCGGCCGCGCCGCCGCCCGAGCCGACCGTGAGCTTCAGGTCCATCCCGAGCGCCTTGTGCCCCGGCACCGAGCAGTACAGGTCGTACGTGCCGTTCTGGAGCGTGACGGTCAGGTTCTGCGTCCCCGGTGCGAAGGTCGGGGTGGCCTGGTTGGCGACGCCCGGGCCGTTGATCGTCAGGTTGTGCGACGACGGGCCCTTGTTCGTCACCACGAACGTGTACGTGCCCGGCTTGATGCCGGAGGCGCCGGCGACCGAGATGGAGAAGTCCTTCTCGGTGACGGCGATCGTCTTCCCGGTCGGCTGCCGGGGTCGACGACGAGGTCGACCCGCCGCCGCCTCCGGCGGCCTGGGTGGTGTGGACGAGGCCGGCGAGGAGGACGAGCTGCCGCAGGCGGCCAGGACGAGGGTGAGGGCGGCAGCGGCGGCCGCAAGACGTAGGCTTCTCATGTGGCGTTGTACGCTCCCAGACGTGGATCGGATTGGTCGGTGTGACTGCTGGTCACGGGCGACCGCGCCCGATCTCCCGAGACATGGTTGTTCGACTTCGACGGCACGCTGGTTGATTCGGTCGCGCTCATACTGGATTCGTTCCGCCACGCCACACGCACCGTCCTCGGCGCCGTGCCCGCCGACGACGTGCTCATGGCCGGCGTCGGCACGCCGCTGCGCGAGCAGATGCAGAGCCTCGACGCCGGTCCGTGCGGACGAGCTCGTCGCCGTCTACCGCGAGCACAACACGCGCCGCCACGCCGACCTGCTGCGGCCCTACCCCGGGGTCGACGCGATGCTCGCCGGGCTGCGCCGGCGCGGGCATGCGCTCGGCATCGTCACGTCGAAGATGCGCGACGCCGTCGAGCTCGGCATGCGCCACGTGCCGCTGGGACGGTTCGACGTGATCGTCACGGTCGAGGACACCGTCCGGCACAAGCCGGATCCGGCACCGGTGCTGCACGGTCTCGCGCTGCTCGGGGCGGCCGCCGAGAGCGCCGTCTACGTCGGCGACGCCCCGTACGACGTGCGCGCCGGCCGTGGCGCCGGGGTCGTGACGGCGGCGGCGCTCTGGGGCAGCGCGTTCCCGGCCGCCGTGCTGCGCGCGGAGCGGCCCGACCGCGAGCTGCGGCATCCCGAGGAGGCGCTGCGCTGGTGAACGTGGAGGAACGCGCCGCCGAGCTGCGGCGGGTGATCGCCGACGCCAACCATCGCTATCACGTGCTCGACAGCCCGACCCTGTCGGACGGCGAGTACGACGACCTCATGCGCGAGCTGCAGGCGCTCGAGGCCGAGCATCCCGACCTGGTCACGCCCGACTCGCCGACCCAGCGGGTCGGTGACGTGCCGGCGTCCCAGTTCGCCGAGGTCGAGCACCCGCAGCCGATGCTCTCGCTCGCGAACGCGCGCAGCGACGACGAGTACCACGCATGGGTCGAGCGCGTGCGCCGGCTGCTCGACGGCGAGCCGTTCCAGCTCGTGACCGAGCCGAAGATCGACGGCCTCGCGATCTCGCTCATCTACGAGCGCGGCGTCTTCGTCCGCGGCGCGACGCGCGGAAACGGCGTGGTCGGCGAGGACGTCACCGCCAACCTGCGCACGATCCGCGCGATCCCGCTCAGCCTGCCCGCCGATGCGGGCGCGCTGCCCGAGGTCGTCGAGGTGCGGGGCGAGGTGTACCTGCCGCTCGAGGGCTTCGCGCGGGTGAACGAGGAGCAGATCGCCGCGGGCAGCAAGCCGTTCATGAACCCGCGCAACTCGGCCGCCGGCTCGCTGCGCCAGAAGGATCCCGCCGTGACGGCGCGGCGGCCGCTCTCGCTGTGGGCGTATGCGATCGGGCACAGCGAGGGGCTCGCGCTCGCCTCGCACTGGGAGGCGCTCGCGTGGCTGCGCGAGCACCGCTTCCCGGTCAGCCCCGACGTGCGCCTCCACGACGACCCGGACGACGCGCTCGCGGTCTGCCACGAGTGGGAGCGGCGCCGGGCGGAGCTCGGGTTCGACGTCGACGGGGCGGTCGTCAAGGTGTCGTCGTTCGAGCAGCAGCGCCGGCTCGGCGCGGTCGGCCGCGACCCGCGCTGGGCGGTCGCGTTCAAGTTCCCGCCCACGACGGCGCTGACGACGCTGCTCCACGTCGGCCTGAACGTCGGCCGCACCGGGGCCATGAACCCGTACGCGGTGCTCGAGCCGGTCAACATCGCCGGCGTGACCGTGGCGATGGCGACCCTGCACAACGAGGACGACATCCGCCGCAAGGACATCCGCGAGGGCGACCGCGTGATCGTGCAGCGGGCGGGGGACGTGATCCCGCAGGTCGTCGGGCCGGCGCCCGAGCAGCCGGGGAAGCGCGGGGCCGGCGTGGTCGATGCCCGAGCGCTGCCCGGTGTGCGACTCCCCGGTGGTGCGCGCCGAGGGCGAGGCGAGGCACTACTGCTCGAACCGCGCCTGCCCGTCGCGCGGCTACGAGGGCCTGCGGCACTTCGTCTCGCGCGGGGCGATGGACATCGACGGCGTCGGCGAGAAGCTCGTGCGCAAGCTGATGGAGGAAGGGCTCGTCGCCCGGCCGCAGGACTTCTACCGGCTGACCGAGGAGCAGCTGCTCGCGCTCGAGGGCTTCCAGCAGCGCTCGGCCGAGAAGGCGATCGCCGCGATCGAGGCGTCGAAGCGCCAGCCGTTCGGGCGCGTCCTCTTCGCGCTCGGCATCCCGCACGTCGGGTCGGTCACGGCGCAGGCGCTCGCGGACGGGTTCGGCGCGATGGAGGCGCTGCGCGAGGCCGGGCCGGAGACGATCGCTGAGGTCGAGGGGGTCGGGCCCGTGATCGCCGAGCAGGTGGCGGGCTGGTTCGTCGACCCCGAGCATGCCGAGATCGTCGACGCGCTCACCGCGGCGGGCCTGCGGATGGACGGGCCGAAGCGCGTGCAGGCGCCCGCCGGCCCCCTGGCGGGCAAGACCTTCGTCGTCACGGGGACGCTCGACGGGTTCTCCCGCGACACCATCGCAGCCCACCTGGCGGGTCTGGGGGCCAAGGTGACGAACTCCGTCTCGGCCGGCACGGACTACCTGCTCGCCGGTGCGGGCGGCGGGTCGAAGCGCGCCAAGGCCGAGTCGCTCGGCGTGCCGGTGATCTCCGAGGACGACCTCGCCCGGCTCGTGGCCGACGCCGCCGGCCGCGGACTGACCCCGCTCAGCCCGGCGCCGAGCCCGCCAGCAGCTGCACGATCCGGTCCTGCAGCGCGTGGGCGGCGGTCACGTTGATGTGGCGCCGGTTCATCATGATCGAGAACACCAGGTGGTGGCCGTTGCGGGCGGTGACGTAGCCCGAGAGCGTCGATGCGCCGTCGAGCGTGCCGGTCTTGGCGAGCGCGTTTCGGTGGGCCGGACCCGACGTCATCCGCTTCGAGAGCGTGCCGCTGACGCCCGCGAGCGGCAGCGCGTGGCGGTAGTACCACCCGTACGGCTGGGCGCCGCGCGCGGCGGAGGATGCCGACGAGCTGGCGCGGCGAGAGGCGGTCGGCCTTCGAGAGGCCGGAGCCGTCGACGAGCGTCGCGCCGGCCAGGTTGACGCCGAGGTTGTGCAGGTAGCGGTGCGTCAGCGCGACCCCGGCGCGCGTGCTGCCGAGCAGCGCCGTGGGCGACGGCGATGTCCTTCGTGAGCGTCTCGGCGAAGAAGTTGTCCGAGACCTGATCCATCTCGTACACGAGGCGGTGCATCGTCGGCGACGGCTCGGCGGCGACCGCCCGCGCCGACGCCGGGTGGACGCCCGTGTGCGCACGGTGGCCGATCGCGATGCCCTGCCGCTGCAGCGCCAGCGTCATCTGCTGGGCGGCGCGCAGGGCCGGAGACGGCGCGCTCGCGAACGACCCGAACTGCAGCCAGTCCTCGTTGACGGTCAGCGCCGAGAGCGGCGGGCAGTCCATCCACGAGCTCGTTCTTCCAGTCCGGCCCTCGGCGGATCCTGTCGAACGCGCTCTCGTCGCCGTACACGGCGCCGGTGACGCGCTGCACGCCGGCCCGGCGCACGGCCGCGGCCAGGTCGTGGACGAGCCCGGAGGCGCCGCCGAACGCGAGCCGTGAGAACGGCACCGTCGCGAACGACGGATCGCCGCCGCCGACGAGCCAGAGGTTGCCGCGCAGGGTGCCGCCCACCATCGTGCCGGTGGCGAGGATGCGCGTCTCCAGGCGCGCCGTGAAGCCCGAGCCGGCCGAGCACCGAGGCGCTCGTCGTGAGCTTCACGTTCGACGCCGGGCGCATCTCCGCGCGGCTGCGGTAGACGACCAGCACCCGGCCCGTGCTGCGGTCGTAGACCTCGAGGCCGGTGCGGTCACCCGCCGAACTGCGAGCGCGCCACCATCCCGACGATGCGGCTCGAGAGCACGCTCGCCCCCGCCGCCGGCGGAGCGGCCAGGAGGGCGACGCAGGCAAGAAGGATGAGGCGGGGCGCCTTCACGGACGGTATGTGCGTGCCGGGGCGCACCCCGAGCCGTCACCGGGAGAGCGTGAGCTCCTCGCGAACGGCCTGGAAGAGGCTCTTGTCGATCTTGCCGTGATAGATGGGGACGGCCTGCTCGTGACACAGCTTGATGACGTCTTCGCGCTTCATTCCGTACTCTTTCGACAGCTCATCCGGCGTCAGGTGATTCGCCATGCCTGCCCCCTTCTGGTCTCCGGGAATTGAAAAACCCACCGATCGGGATCCTCGGTGGGCTCAGAGATGCTGCTCCTCGTGTACGTGCGCGCCGGGCAATTTCAGGCGCGCTCCTCGCAGACATCCATGTCCACACTGTAGCGACGTCCCCGGACGCCGTCAATCGCCGCGACCGCGTTCTGCGGCGGCGCTAGACGGGGTTCGGCAGGTCGATGAACACGTGCTCGACGCCGAACCGGCCGGCGATCAGGTCGCCCAGCACGCGCACCCCGAACACCTCGGTCGCGTAGTGCCCGGCGGCGATGAAGTGGATGCCCGCCTCACGCGCGACGGCCATCACCGCCTCCCGCGGCTCGCCGGTGATGAAGCAGTCTGCGCCGGCGTCGGCGGCCGCCTCGATCTCGCCCGCGGCCGCCCCGCTGATGATCGCGACGCGCGCGATCGCCTCGGGCCCGTCGGCGAACACGAGCGGGTCCTTCGACACCTCGTGCCGCACGCGCTCGAGCAGCACCTCGAGGGTGATCGGCGGCTCCGCCCGGCCGATGAAGCCGATGCTGCGGGCGCCGATCGGCCCCGAACTCCTCGAGGTCGTCCAGGCCGAGCAGCCGGCACAGGAGCGCGTTGTTGCCGACGTCCGGATGGGCGTCGAGCGCCAGGTGGTAGGCGACCAGCGACAGGTCGGCGTCGAAGAGGCTCTTCAGGCGCGCGCGCTCGCGCGCGCCGATCCGGCGCGACTCCGACTTCCAGAACAGACCGTGGTGGACGATCAGCATCTGCGCGCCCGCGTCCGCCGCCCGCCGGAAGAGCTCGAGCGAGGCGCTCACGCCCGTGGCGATCCGCGTCACCTCGGCGGCGCCGGTCACCTGGAGGCCGATCGGGAGGGCGTCCGGGTACGCGTCGGCCTGGAGCAGGCCGTCCGCGAAGGCCACGATCTCGTCTCGTCCGGCCACGGGGGAGCGTACCGCCCGAACGGGTGGTCCTACCACCCCACCCGTTGCGGCCGGCCCGGGCGGTCCGCAATGCTTCCGTGGATGGAGGAGCGCGTGTCGCTTGCGAGCAGGCTCGAGGGGCATCTCCCGCCGCCGTCCCGACCGGTGCGCCGGGAGGCGTTCACGCGCCCCGACCCGGCCGGGCTGCGAGGGCGGATCCTGGCCCAGATCGATCGCGCCGTCGAGATCTTCGAGGTCGAGCGGCTGCTGTACGACATCGAGATCGACGCGCAGCAGCGGTGGCTGCGGCGGATGATGGCCTTCGACGCCTACTGCGCGCGG
The DNA here is from genome assembly GCA_963707585.1 of uncultured Actinomycetes bacterium. Taxonomy (GTDB): domain Bacteria; phylum Actinomycetota; class Thermoleophilia; order Gaiellales; family JAICJC01; genus JAICJC01. The sequence continues at coordinate 146,996 of CAVPQP010000003.1, forward strand.
CGCGAGGCGGTACAGAAGAGCGGGCGGCCCGGGCCGCCGCCTGTGCGATAATCCCGCCTCTCCGGGGCGTGGCGCAGCCTGGTAGCGCGCACCGTTCGGGTCGGTGAGGTCCCGAGTTCGAATCTCGGCGCCCCGATACCGCGGCCGGGTGGCGGCAACGGCGTCTGCGCCGGAACGTCATCCGGCCGCCGTCGCCCGCGTACGCAGACGCAGCCTGTGCCCGCGGTCAACGCCATAGCAGGTTCGATCTGCCGCGAATTGTGGCGGGAGCCGCAACCTGAAGGTTGCGTATACTGGCCGGATGCGCATGCTCATCCTCGGCGGCACCAGCTTCGCCGGCCGGCACCTGGCCGCCCTCGCACTGGAGCGCGGGCACGAGCTCACCCTCTTCAACCGCGGCCGCACCGGGCCTGAGCTCTTCCCGGAGACCGAGCGGATCACCGGCGACCGCGCCGGGAACCTGGAGCGCCTGCGCGGCCGATCCTTCGACGCGGTCGTCGACACCTCGGGGTACTTCCCGGCCGACGTCGAGCGCTCGGCGCGGCTGCTTGCGCCCGCGGCCGACAGCTACCTGTTCATCTCGAGCCGCAGCGTCTACGCCGACCACTCTGTACCGGGGATCGACGAGGACCGCGGCCCTGGGCGAGCTGCCGCCGGACGCACCGACCGACGCGATCACCGCCGAGAGCTACGGCCCGCTCAAGGTCGCCTGCGAACGCGCCGTCGACGAGGCGTTCGCCGGACGGTCGGCCATCCTGCGGCCGGGGCTGATCGTCGGGCCGTACGACCCCACAGGCCGGTTCACGTACTGGCCGCTGCGCGTGGCCGCGGGCGGCGACGTGCTCGCGCCGGCGCCGCCCGGGCAGGCCGTGCAGCTGATCGACGCCCGCGATCTGGCGGCGTTCGCGCTCGCCCTGGCCGAGCGGGGCGCCGCCGGGCACCTTCGACGTCGTCACGCCTGCGGGCATGCTCACGCTCGGCGGGGTGCTCGACGCCTGCCGGGAGGCGGCGGGAGGCGACGCCACGATCGTCTGGGTGGACGAGCGCTTCCTGCTCGACCGCGCGGTCGAGCCGTGGACAGAGCTGCCGCTGTGGACGCCCGGAGACGACTTCGCGGGCTTCCAGCGCTCCGACACCTCGCGTGCCGTCGCCGCCGGCCTCACCGTGCGGCCGATCGCCGAGACGGCAGCGGACACGCTCGCGCTGGGCGGCCGCCGCCGCCCCCGATCCCGGCGCGGCGATGACCCGCGAACGCGAGGTCGAGCTCCTGGCGGAGTGGCACGCGGGCGGCTGATTCTTCGCGTACTCCGAGGAAATCCTCAGCATCCTCTCATGGAGCCGCTCGTATCCTTCGAACATGTCAACCGCGCCGCCGGACGCTTCGCAGGGACGGATCGTCGCCGCCCGGCGGCGGGCGCGCATCGCCAAGCTCGGGTTCGCGGCTGCCGGCCTGGCGTTCTTCGGCGTCGGCATGACGCTCGCGAAGGCGAACGTGGCCGGCCACTCGCGCCGGCCGCTGCGCCCGCTTGACGCCCCGTCGCGGTTCCAGGCGATCGTGCGCCGGGACGCGCTTGCAGGCGGGTTGCTCGCGCCGGCTCAGGCCGCGCCCGGCGCGGCGACGTCACAGTCGTGATCGCCGGCCGGAGCGCGTTTCGCGCCATGGGCTGCGAGATCGTCGTCGCGGGCGCCGACGCGACGCAGACCGAGGCCATCCGCCGCCTGTTCGCGGCCCGCGACCGGGTCTTCAGCCGCTTCCGGCCGGAGAGCGAGCTGTGTTCGGTGAACCGCGCCGCCGGGCGCGCCACGCTCGTCTCGCACCGGTTTGCGGAGACGCTCGCGTGTGCGCTTGCGATCGCCGAGCGGACCGAGGGCCTGGTCGATCCCACCGTCGGGGCGGCGCTCGCCGCCGTGGGCTACGACCGCGACTTCGCCGAGCTCGGCGACGACCCCTCACCCCTCGGCCCCGCCACGCCCGCGCCGGGGTGGCGATGCGTCACGCTCACGGGCCGTCTGGTGCGCTTCCCGCGCGGGTGTGCGCTCGACCTGAACGGCGTCGTCAAGGCGGCGGCGGTCGACGAGGCGGCCGGCCTTCTGACCGGCGACGGGTTCGTCTCGGCCGGCGGCGACCTCGCTGTGCGCGGTGCGACCGACGTCGCGCTGCCCGCCGGCGGCGCCGTCCGCGTCGTCCGCGGCGGCATCGCCACCACGGGCACCGAGCGGCGGCGGTGGCGCCGCGGCGGCACCTGGTACCACCACCTGATCGATCCGGCGCACCGGCCTTCCGGCGGAATCGCCGTGGCGCGAGGTGAGCGCCTCCGGCGCGTCGTGCCTCGACGCCGACGTCGCCGCCCGATGCGCGCTCCTCTCGGGCGCCGAGGGGCCGGAGTGGCTCGACCGCCGGGGTTGCCGGGCCGGTTCGTCGCACATGACGGCAGCGTCACCGTGAACCGCGCCTGGGCGGAGATGACGATCGGGGCACGGATGCACCTGACCTCGAGCCCGGTCGACTGGTACGCGGCCCGCGCGGCCGGGATCGTCGCCTACATCCTGCTCACGGCGGTCGTGACGCTCGGCATCGCGATGGCCGGCCGGGCGCCGGGACGCAGGTGGAAGCGCTGGCCGATGTTCGCCGTCGCAGGACGTGCACCGCGCCGGCGGCCTCCTGGTCGGGAGCTTCATCGCGCTCCACGTCGTCACGATCGCGATCGACTCGTTCCTGCCGTTCTCGCTCGGCCAGCTCGCGATCCCGCTGACGTCCCGCTACCGCCCGATCTGGACGGCGCTCGGCATCGTCGCGGCCGAGCTGCTGCTCGCCCTGGCGGTGACCAACCATTACCGCACTCGCCTCCCGCACCGCTGGTGGCGCGGCGCCCACTACGCCAACTTCGCCGTGTGGACGGCGGCGACGCTGCACGGCATCGGCAGCGGCACCGACCGCAGCACCCCGTGGATGATCGCGCTCTTCGCAGCGTGCGCAGCGGCGGTCGCGGCCGCCGTCACCTGGCGCGTCGGCGTGCGCCGCGAGCTCGGCGCCGTGCTGAGGCCGGGCGCGGTGCTCGGGGCGGGGGCCGCTGCCGCGGCGGCGATCGTGGCGCTCGCGCTCGGGCCGCTGCACGCGCACATCCGCCCGTGGAACTCGCCCCGCTTCACCGACGCCCTCTCCGGCAAGATCCTGCAGGAGTCGGCGGTCACGCGCGCGCTCGTCTCGATGACCGGCACCGCGACGGGGCAGCAGAACGCGCTCGTCCGCGCCGACCTCCTGGTCGGCCCGCAGCAGCTCGAGTCGACGAGCTTCCAGCTCGAGCTCCTGCCGAGCGGCGCGCTGTGCCGGGGCACGGTGCAGCAGGTGCGCAGCTTCGGCTTCGACGCGACCTGCCGGCTCGCCGATGGCAGCCGCCGGCATGTGCACGCCGCGTGGCGCCTGGTCGACCACGCGAACCTGCGCGGGACGCTCTCCGCCTTCCCGGTCGCCTGAGCCCGATCATCTAGTCTCAGCGGTCGTGACCGCTCCCACGACGGCGACGCGCTCGTGATCTTCGGGATCACGGGCGACCTGGCGCGCAAGATGACGTTCCAGGCGCTCTACCTGCTCGAGAAGCGCGGGCTGCTCGGGTGCCCGATCATCGGCGTCGCGATGGACGACATCTCCGACGACGACCTGCGCAGCCGCGCCCGCGATGCCATCGCCGCGGCCGGCACGACGGTCGACGAGGACACGTTCGCCGCGCCTCGCCAGGCGCATGCGCTACGTGCGCGGCGACCTCGCCGACGCCGGCACCTACACGCGCATCGCCGAGGCGATCAAGCGGCGCGTCGCGGCCGGTCTTCTACCTCGAGATCCCGCCGTCGCTCTTCAGCACCGTCGTCGAGGGGCTCGCCGGCGCCGGCCTCGTGGCGAACGCGCGCGTGGTGGTCGAGAAGCCGTTCGGCCACGACCTCTCCTCGGCGCGCAAGCTCGCGGCCGACCTGCACGCGCTGATCGACGAGTCGCAGCTCTTCCGCATCGACCACTTCCTCGGCAAGATGCCCGTCGAGGACATCCTGTACCTGCGCTTCGCCAACTCGCTGCTCGAGCCGGTGTGGAACCGCAACCACATCGCGAGCGTGCAGATGACGATGGCCGAGGACTTCGGCGTCGAGGACCGGGGCCGGTTCTACGACGCGGTCGGCGCCCTGCGCGACGTCGTCCAGAACCACCTGCTGCAGGTGCTCGCCCTGATCGCGATGGAGCCGCCCGCGCGCACCGGCGTCGGCTGCGATCGACGATCGCAAGCACGACGTCTTCACCGCGATGCCGGACCTCGACCCGGCCCGGATCGTGCGCGGCCAGTACGCCGGCTACCTCGACGTCGACGGCGTCGCCAAGGGGTCGGACACCGAGACCTACATCGCGCTGCGCACCGAGATCGAGAACTGGCGCTGGGCGGGCGTGCCGTTCTTCATCCGCGCGGGGAAGGCGCTCGAGCGGCGGGCGACCGAGGTGCGCATCGTGTTCAAGCGCCCACCCCGGCTCGGGTTCCTCACCGGCGGCCACCGCCCGGAGCCGAACCACTACATCCTGCGCATCGACCCGGACCCGGGCACGAGCATCCAGCTGCAGTCGCTGCGCTCCGGTGAGCCGGGCATCGAGACGGTGAACCTCGACCTCGAGTTCGGCGACGCCGGCGCCACGCCGCCGACCCCGTACGAGGAGCTGCTCTCGGCCGCGCTGCGCGGCGACCGCTCGCACTTCACCCGGCAGGACTCCGTCGAGGAGACGTGGCGGATCGTGCAGCCCGCGCTGGACGCGCCGCCGCCCGTGCTGCGGTACGCGCGCGGCTCGTGGGGCCCGTCCGAGGCGGATGCGCTCACGGCAGGCCACGGCGGCTGGCACGAGCCGTGGGCGCCGGCCTCCGACGGCTGACGGCCGTCACTCCAGGAGGTAGACCCACCCCTCCTGCCAGGCGAAGGGCGCCCGCACGAGCGCATCGAGATCGGCCCCGTCGATCAGGTGGTCGAGCGCCCACCGGGTCGCTGCGTGGCCGATCACGAGGATCCGCCGATCCTCGAACTCCGGGCGGATCTCGGCGAGGAAGGCGGCGACGCGGCCGACCACGTCGCGGTAGCTCTCGCCGCCGGGGAACGGATCGTCGAGCCGGATGGGGCGCTGACGCTCGAGCTCGGCTGTGGGCATGCCGTTCATCCGCCCGTAGTCGCACTCGCGCAGCCGCCGGTCGTGGCGGATCGGAAGGTCGGTCCCGGCGAACGCGATCTCGGCGGTCTGCACCGCGCGGGCGAGGTCCGATGCGAACACAGCCGCGAGCCCGGTATCGCGGCGCCGCTCGCCGAGCTCGCGCGCCTGTCGCCTCCCGGTCTCGGAGAGCTCTCCGGCGAGCCATCCGGTCGCGATCCCCGCCTCGTTGTCGGCGCTCGTCGCGTGCGTCTCGTAGACGATCTCGACGCCCACCCGGGTCACTCGCTCTCGATGCGGCGCCCCACCTCGCGGACGATGTCGACCAGGGCGTGCGCGTCCGACTCGGTGGTGCGGTAGTTGACGATGCACGGGCGCAGGCACGAGCGCCCGTCGACCACCGCGCCGGTCACGTAGACGCGGCCGTCGCGCTGCAGCTCCTTGACGAGCAGGCGGTTGTGCTCGTCGGCGTCGCCGCGGGCCGGGATGCGCCGGAACGGGACGATCGAGAGCGCCGGTTCGACGAGCAGCTCGAGGTCGTCCGCCGCGCGGACGAGGTCGGCCACGAGGCGCGCCAGCGCCAGGTCGTGCTCGATCGCCTCGCGGAACGCCGCCGCGCCGTGCGCGCGCAGCGCGAGCCACAGCTTGAGCGCGCGGAACGGGCGCGAGTACTCGAGCGTCCACTCGACCGGGTGCTCGCCGAACTCGATCTCGGGGATGTACGGCGCGTCGTGCGAGAACGCGGCCTCGAGGTCGGCGCGGTTGCGCACGAGCAGCACCCCGCAGGCCTTGGGCACGAACAGCCACTTGTGCCCGTCGAGCGCCGCCGAGTCGGCCAGGTCGAGTCCGTCGAACAGGTGCCGCGCCGTCGCGGTCGCGGCCGCCGGCAGGCCGTAGGCGCCGTCGACGTGCAGCCACACCCCGTGTGCGGCGCACACCTCGGCGATCGGCCTGATCGGGTCGACCGCCCCCGTCAGCGTCGTCCCCGCCGTGGCGACCACGGCGACCGGGACGCGCCCGTCGGCGACGTCGCGCTCGACCGCCGCGGCCAGGACGTCCGGGCGCATCCGCCGTGACGAGTCGATCGCGATCGTCCGCAGCGACCGGCGTCCGAGGCCGAGCACCTCCACGGCGCGCTCGACGCTCGAGTGCGCCTCGGCGCTCGTGTAGACGGTGCCGCGGCCGTCGCAGCCGTCGAGACGGCTCCCGGGCAGGGCGCGCTCGCGCGCGGCGGCGAGCGCGGTCAGGTTCGAGAGCATGCCGCCGCTCGTGAACGTCCCCCAGGCCGCCGGGTACCCGACCAGGTCGCCCACCCACTGCAGCGTCTGGCGCTCGACCAGGTCGGCGGCGGCGGCGCTCGCGGCGAGGTTGATGTCGTGCGATCCGGCGAGCGCGTCGGCCAGCACGCCGAGCTCGAGGCCCGAGGAGCCGACGTATCCGAAGAAGCGCGGCCGCGAGTGGGACAGGCTCTCGTCCAGGATCTCGGACACCTCGTCGAGCGCGGCGTGGGGGCCGACGCCGGTCTCGGGCAGGCCCTCGGAGAGGAGGGAGCGGATGCTCTCGGCGATCGGGGGCTGGTAGCCGCGGGCGCGGTCGAATCCCCGCCACGATTCGAGAATCAGGGCGAGGCCGTGCTCGAGCGTCTCCGTGCGCGCGTCGCCGAGCGCGAGCGATGTGTCAGTCATGCCCGCATCATCGCCGATCTATCATCTCGGCCGGGAGGCGCACATGATCCGGCTGCGAAAGATCGATCACGTCTGCTTGCGGGTCGCCGACGTCGGCGAGGCCGCCGGCCGCTATGCGCTCCAGTTCGGCCTGACGATCCGCGAGCTCGGCCCGGAGCGCGCCACCCTGGCGTGCGACTACGAGCCCTACTCGCTGGAGCTCGTCGCGGCGGAGCCGGGCGAGGAGCTCGGGTTCGCCCACTGCGCGTGGCAGCTGCGCCGCAGCGTCCCGCTGAGCGTCGCCCGCGACTGGCTGGCCGCGACCTGGGACGCGTGGGAAGACCGGCGGCGACCATCTGTCGGTCACCGACCCGGAGGGGTTCGAGCATCACCTGCTGCCCTACCTGCACGAGTCCGACCGCCGCCCGGCGGTCGCCCGCAGCACGACCGACCTGCCCGGCCTGCGGCCGCGCAAGCTCGGCCACATCAACCGGCTCACCGGCGACATGGAGGGCGTCACCCGGTTCCACACCGACGTCCTCGGGATGGAGGTGTCGGACTACCTCGGCGACGCCGGCACCTGGTTCCACGTGAACGCCGAGCACCACCAGATGGCGCTCGTGGACATGGGCCGCGCGCACTTCCACCACATCGCCTTCGACTACGTCGACATCGGCGCCCTGCGCCCGCTCTTCGACAACCTCGCCCAGCACGGCCGCTGGCTCTCGTGGGGCCCGGTGCGGCACGGCATCGCCCAGAACATCTGCGGCTACGTGCGCATCACCGAGGAGCCGCTCCACGTCGAGTGCTACTGCGACATGGAGCAGCTCGAGCCCGAGCACGAGCCGCGCACGTTCCCCGACGACCGCTTCTCGTCGAACACGTGGGGGCCGCTGCCGCCGCGGTCGTACTTCCGGTTCGACGCCGCCGCGATCGAGTCCGAGCGCGAGAGCCTCGAGACGCGGGGCACGCCGCTTCCGCCCGTCGGCTGAGGCGGTTCCCGGCCGTCCTCTTCGGGACGTTTGACACGAAGCTGCGGCGGTGCTTTGATTCGCGCGGGCGGCGGGCAACTGGGTGATGACCTCAGGCAAGGAGAGGACATGGGCTCCTCGAAGCAGAGGGTGCAGATCCGTCGGTGACTCGCTCGTGACCGACCCGCACGAGTCCACGGCCGAGCGCCAGTTCGAGCAGCTGCTCGAGTTCGCCCCCGACGCCGTGGTCGGGATCGATGCGGCCGGGAGGATCGTGCTCGTGAACCGCCAGGTCGAGCGCGTCTTCGGCTACGAGCGCGACGAGCTGCTCGGCCAGCCCGTCGAGCGGCTCGTGCCCGGAGCGCTTCCACGACGTGCACGTCTCGCATCGCGGGCGCTACTTCGCCGATCCGCGGACGCGGCCGATGGGCGCCGACCTCGCGCTCTTCGCGGTGCGCAAGGACGGCACCGAGTTCCCGGCCGAGATCAGCCTCTCGAGCATCGAGCTCGACGGCGGCCCCCTTGCGATCGCTGCGATCCGCGACATCACCGAGCGGCGGTCGGCCGAGCGCCGCTTCGAGCAGCTGCTCGAAGCCGCACCGGACGCGATCGTCGGGGTGGACGAGGGCGGCCGCATCATGCTCGTGAACCAGCAGGTCGAGCGGGTGTTCGGCTACGGCCGCGAGGAGCTGCTGGGCGAGCGGGTCGAGCTGCTCGTGCCCGAGCGCTTCCGCCGCGCCCACGTGATCCATCGCGGCCGCTACTTCGCCGCGCCGGCCACGACGGTCGATGGGTGCCGAGCTCGAGCTGTTCGGGCTGCGCAAGGACGGCACCGAGTTCCCGGCCGAGATCAGCCTCTCGAGCATCGAGGCCGGGATCGGGGCTCCTGGCGATCACGGCCATCCGCGACGTCACCGAGCGCCTGGTCGCCGAGTCGATCACGAACGAGGAGGTGCACCGGCGCGAGATCGTGGCGGCGATGCTCCAGGCCGAGGAGGCCGAGCGCGGCCGGATCGCCACCTCGCTGCACGACGACACGATCCAGGTGATGACCGCGCGCTGATCGCGATCGACCGGGTGCTCAAGCGACCGCCGACGAGGAGCGCCTGCGGGTCGCGCTGCAGCAGGCCCGCGAGACGATCGAGCAGGCCACCGAGCGCACGCGGCGGCTCACGTTCGAGCTGCGGCCGGCGGTGCTGCACGAGCAGGGCATGGCGCCTGCGATCACCGCGATGGTCGACCAGGCGCCGCCGAGATCGGCGCCGAGGCGACCGTGAACGTGCCCAGGCGGCGGTTCGACTGGTCGGTCGAGGAGCTCGTCTACCGCACCGTCGCGGAGGCGGTCGCCAACGTCCGCAGGCACTCCGGGCGCGTCGCACGTCCTGGTCACCGTCGCGCCACCGCCGCGACTCGCTCACCGGGTGGTCGCCGACGACGGGCACGGGTTCGACGCTCGAGGAGGCGGCCCAGCGCCCCGACCGGATCCTGCACATCGGCCTCGACACGATGGTCGAGCGGGTGCGGATGGCGGGCGGGGTGCTCGACATCGACTCGGCGCCCGGAGGGCGGGACGCGGATCTCGTTCGACGTCCCGCTCGGGCGGACGCCGTGGCGCCGCGGCCTGCGCCGCTCAGTCGCGGCGCCGCGCGGCGACCCACATGTCGATCACGCGCAGGTCGTCCTCGCGCGTAGCGGCGGAACTCGGCCGCCGGCCGCACGGCGGCGAAGTGCGCGTCCGATCCCGTCCGCGAGTCGTCGGCGAGCAGCTCGAACCCGGCCGCGTCGATCAGCCCGAGGTAGTCGGAGTGGCGCAGCCGGTTCTGCGGCTCCATGCGGCTGTTCAGGTAGCGCCACTGGCGCGACGAGAACCGCAGCGAGTTGTACACGCCGACCCTGCGGTCGAACTTGGCGTAGTGGTCGCGCAGGTCGATGTGGTGGCTGATCAGCGCGTCCGGCGCGCCGGTGCGGTGCGCTTCGGCGAGCAGCGCCCCGATCACCGCGGCCGGCACGTGCTCGAACACGTTGTTCGTCACGAAGAGGCCCGCCGACCCGGCGGCGAGGCCCGACCGGGTGGCGTCGCCGACGTGATAGGTGATGCCCATCGCGGCGAGCAGATCGTCGAGGCCGGGCGGCGGGTCGGCGGCGAGCGCGCGCACATGCGCGAGCCGCTCGGGCAGCACCCAGGGGCACTCGCGCTCGAGCGCGCCGGTGCCTGCGGCCGAGACGATGTTCGTGAGCACCGCGACGGTGCGGGCGGCGCTCGTGAGCAGCGCGATGTCGAACGTGTGCACGGCCTCGGCGCCCGCCAGGTAGAGGCCGATCGGCAAGGTCGGGGCAAAGCCGGTGCCGACCTCGACCACGGTCGTCTCGGCGAGCGGCCGCGCACCGAACCGGCGCTGGTGGTCGAGGTGGCGCCCGCCCACGCGGGCGAGCTTTCCGACGATGCGCTCCGGGGTGGTCACGACCGACCCGGTGCCGTAGCGCTGGAGGACGCCGTTCAGCGCGACGCTCCCGGGAAGCACCGAGATCGTGTTCTGCACCGCGGCCTTTGCGAGCCAGCGCACCGCACGATGGTAATGATTCCGGGATGGAGCAACCCACGATCGCCGATGTCCTCGCCGCCCGCCGCCGGATCGAGCCGCACCTGGCGCGCACGGCTTTCCGCCGCTACCCGGCGCTCTCGCAGGACGTCGGCGCCGAGGTGTGGGTCAAGCACGAGAACCACAACCCGACCGCGGCCTTCAAGGTGCGCGGCGGCCTGAACCTGGTCGCGCAGCTCGATCCCGGACGAGCGCGGGCGGGGCCTGATCACGGCCTCGACCGGGAACCACGGCCAGTCGATCGCCTACGCCGCCCGCCTGCACGGCGTCGCGGCGACGATCTGCGTCCCCGAGGGGGCCAACGCGCTCAAGGTCGCTGCGATCCGCGCCATGGGCGCCGAGATCGTCGTCCACGGCCGCGACTTCGACGAGGCCCGCGAGGAGTGCGAGCAGCTGGCCGCCCGCGACGGCATGCGCTACGTGCACTCCGGCAACGAGCCGCACCTGATCGCGGGAGTCGGCCACGGCGACGCTCGAGATGCTCGAGGACGAGCCCGGCCTCGACGCGATCGTCGTGCCGGTCGGCGGCGGCAGCGGCGCCGCCGGCGCCTGCGTGGTGGCCAAGGCGCTGCGGCCGTCGATCGCGGTCATCGGCGTGCAGTCCGACGCCGCCCCGGCCGCCCACCGGTCGTGGCGTTCGCGGCGGCGCTGCTCGAGGACCGGATGGAGACGTTCGCCGAGGGCCTTGCGACCCGGACGGCGTTCGCGCTGCCCCAGCAGATCATGCGCCGCCATCTGGACGACTTCGTGCTCGTCTCCGAGGCCGACCTGCGCTCCGCGACGACCCGGATGATCGCGGCCACGAGCAACCTGATCGAGCCGGCCGGCGCCGCAGCGCTGGCGGGTGCGCTCGCCGTCCGCGACCGGCTCGCCGGCAAGCGGGTCGCGCTGATCGCAAGCGGCGGCAACATCAGCCCCGACCAGCTGCGCGCGCTGCTCGGAGGTGTCGGTGGCCGATGAGCTGCCCGTGCGTCGAGTTCGCGACCCGTGCCGATGGGCGGCGTGGCTCGCGGGCGACGCACGCCACGTCGAGCGGGGTGTGGCTCGGATCGCGCGCAAGGACGGCGGCGGGACGTCGGTGTCCTACGCCGAGGCGCTCGACGTCGCCCTCTGCCACGGCTGGATCGACGGCCAGAAGCGCCCGCTCGACGACCGCTTCTGGCTGCAGCGGTTCACGCCGCGCACGGCGCGCAGCCGCTGGTCGAAGCGAAACCGTGCCCGGGCCGAGCAGCTGATCGCGAGCGGCGAGATGGCGCCGGCGGGGCTGCGCGAGGTCGAGCGCGCCCGCGCGGACGGGCGGTGGGAGGCCGCCTACGACTCGCACACGACGGCGACGGTGCCGCCCGACCTCCAGGCCGCGCTCGACGCGAACCCCGCGGCGGCCGCGTTCTTCGCCGGCCTCGAGCAGCACCAACCGCTACGCGATCCTCTACCGGGTCCAGGAGGCGCGCCGGCCCGAGACGCGCGCACGCCGGATCGCGAGCTACGTGGCCATGCTCAGCGAGGGCCGCACGATCCACCCGGAAGGCCGCGGCCGTCGGCGCGGATGACGGTCGCGACGAGCCAGGCGACGGCCACGATCGCGGCGACGGCGAGCGCCGCCGCGACGAGCATCATCGCCGGGCCGAAGGTGGTCATGTGGTGCGCGTCCATGCTCCCAGCGTCGGCCGCCGGCGGGCGGGGCGCATCGGTGCGCGCCCCGATCCGTGTGCGGGAAGTCCGCTCCACGGCGGCCGCTGGTCAGCGCAGCCAGACCTGGTCGGCGAGGAACCCCCAGATCGGGTTGAACTGGTAGTTGCGCACGCGCGCGGACACGATCTCGGGCGCGTGGACGTTGACGGTCGGCACCCACAGGGCCTGGTCGGTGGCGCGGCGGTCGGCGCGCCGCCACGCCGCGGCGGCCATGCGTGGGTGCGCCGACTCGAGCGAGATCGCCCGCCGCATCTCGCGGTCGAGCACGCGGTCGCACACGAAGCCGTTGCTGTAGCCGCCGCCGCAGCCGAGGAACTGGGGCAAGACCGCAGAGGGCGAGGGGTAGTCGACCTGCCAGTCGCCGTCGACCGAGATCTGGAATGTGCGCCGAAGCGACTCGGGGATCCGCTGCCACGGCCGGAAGTGGAGCCGCGCGCGGTAGCCCAACGAGCGCAGCACGCCGGTCACGTACCGCGGCACCGCCGGCGGGACGCCGATCAGGTTGCTGACACCCCACACGTCGACGACCTGGCCGCGGGTGCCCGATGCCGCCACCAGCCGCCGCGCTCTGGCCATGTCCGGGGCGGGGTACCGCCCGTCAGAGCGAGGGTTGCCGTGTACGGGCAGTACCGCTGGTACCCGCTGACGCCGGGCAGGAGCGCCTGGCACAGCGGCGACGCCACCTCCGGCCCGCCGTACAGGTGGACGATCCGGCGGCGGTCGACGGCGAGGTTGAGCGCCCGCCGGACCGCCAGGTGGTCGAACGGTGGCCGGTGCGTGTTGAGCGGTGCGAAATCGAAGACCAGCGACGGGTTCAGCTTCACCTGCGACGGGTGCGACAGCTCGAGCCGGCGCAGGGCGCTGTGCGACTGCAGCTTCCAGTAACCAATCCGCGCGGCCGGCCGCCACCTCGCGGACGGCCGCGGCGTTCGAGGCCACGAATCGCCACACGATCGTGGCCGGGTTCCCGGCCGGCTGCGCGGCCTGCGACCACTCGCGGAAGTGGCTGTTGCGCACGAGTCGCACGGTGGCGCCGTGCCATGCGGTGACGCGGTACGGGCCTGTCCCCGGCACCGGGTGCAGGCGCGCGTCGTGGTCGGGCGTGCCGGGAGGGATGGGGACGGCGTAGCTCAACACCGCCAGCCTGAAGAGGAAGTCCGGATCGGGCGCCCGCAGCCGGAACGTCACGGTGCCGTAGGCGTCGTTGGTCACGATTCCGCGCTCGAGGCTGCAGGTCGCAGGGGTACGGGCGCAGGCTTCCGCGCCGACGATCCCGCCGAAGTAGCTCGCACCGAGCGACCCCAGTCGATAGAGCCGCTCGATGCCACGGCGGAAGTCGCCCGCGCGGACGCGGCGGCCGTCCGAGTAGCGGATGCCGTGTCGGATGCGGAAGGTGTAGGTGGTGCCGCCGGATCCGGGCGACGGCAGCGACACCGCGAGGTCGGGAACGAGGTGCAGACCGTTCGGCCCCGCCGTGGCCTGGAAGCTGACCAGGCCGTCGTACGCCAGGTGCCCGAGCTGGAACAGCTCGGCCGTGAAGTGCAGCGACGGATCGACCGTCGAGAAGCGCTGCGCGGTGACGATCACGAGCGTACCGCCGCGGTGCCTGTGCGGGGCTGCGCCCGTCCACCCAGACGCGGCGTCCGGCGGCCGCCACCGCCAGCGGCTGGCCGCCGACCGCGATCGAATGCTCCAGGCGTCCCGTCCGCGAGTCGAGCCGTGACAGGGTGGCCGCGTACTGGCTCGCCACCCAGAGCACGCCTCCGCTCTGCGCGAGCGCCGTCGGGCCGCTTGGCACCGGAACGGTCACGGTCACGTTGCCGCTGGCCGCGTCGATCCGTGACACCGTCGAGTCCAGGTCGTTCGCGACCCACACAGCCCCGCTCGACGCTGCGAGTGCTGCAGGGCCGTTGCCGACGCGGATCGACTGCACCGTGCGCCCGCTCCGCGGATCGACCTGAGCGACGATTCCCGCGTCGTAGCCCGCCGCCCACACGCCGTCGCGGCTGGCGGCGACGGCCGTCGGGCGGAACGGGAGCGGATAGGAGCCGCGGCGGACGCCCGTACGGGCATCCAGGGCGACGAGCGCGTCGTCGGCCGTGTCCCCGGCCCAGAGCGTGCCGTCGCGCAGCGCCAGCGCACCGGTGCTCGCACCTGGGATGCGGATCGTCTGCACGACGTCGTCGGTCTTCGGGTCGATGCGGGACACGGTGCCGCCGAGCGTGCTCGCCACCCACACCGCACCGTTGCCGACCGCCATGCTGCCCGGCTGGCCCGGTACCGGGATGCGGTCGGTGACGGACGCCGATGCGAGCTCGACCCGCTCCACGAGCTGGTTCTGGGGGTCGGCCACCCAGAGCGACCCGTCCGCGCGCCACCACGGCGGCCGGCGGTCCCGCCAGCCCGACCGCAGATCCCACCGCGTGCGACCCGCCGCCGATCGCGACCAGGCGCGGCTCGCCGGCCGCCGGCGAGGCGGGGACGTCGTCCTGCGCGACGACCTCGAACGCGACCCCGGCGACCGCGGCCGCGGCGAGCACCGCGAGCAGGACGGCCAGCCGGCGCCGGCCACGGCGGCGGCGAGGCGCCACAATCCGCGGCGGCCGGACGGCCGGTGCGATCGCCTGCTCGTGGCGCAGGATCTGTGCCTCCAGCTCGCGCACGCGCGGGCCGAGCTCGAGGCCGAGTTCGGCGAGGCGGCGCCGGGCGGCCTGGCAGGCGTCGAGCGCGTCCGCCTGCCTGCCGGCGCGGTAGAGGGCGAGCATCAGCTGGAGCAGCAGTCGCTCGTTCAGCGGATGGTCGGCGAGCGTCCGCTCGACCTCTCCGATCAACGCCGCGCCCTCGCCCATATCGAGGCGGGCGGCGAAGAGCTCCTCGAGGGCCGCCACGCGGCGGCCGTCGAGCTGCTCCGGCTGGCCGTCGGCGAACGGCTCGCACCGGAGGTCGGCCAGAGCCGGCCCGCGCCACAGCGCGAGCGCGTCGCGGAGCCTGGCCGCCGCGGCGGCGGGGTCGGGGTCGTCCCGGGCGTCTGCGAGCA
This sequence comes from uncultured Actinomycetes bacterium, assembly GCA_963707585.1. GTDB lineage: Bacteria > Actinomycetota > Thermoleophilia > Gaiellales > JAICJC01 > JAICJC01. Next base: position 162,130 of record CAVPQP010000003.1, read on the forward strand.
GCCGCTCGAACCGGTCGCGGTCGAGCTCGCCCGGCTCGAGGACGAGCGCGTATCCCGGGGGTCGCCGCGCGATCCGGTCCGTGCCCAGGGTGCGGCGAAGACGCGACAGATAGCTGTCGAGCGTCTGCTCGCAGGTGGCCGGCGGGCGCTCGCCCCACAGCCCAGTTATCAGCGCGTCGCGTGAGACCGGCTGGCCGTCGGCAAGCAGGAGCATCGCGAGCAGTGCTCGCTGCTTTGGTCCCCCCACGTGGACCGGGTCGCCGTCGAGACGCACCTCGACGGGACCGAGGATCGCGAACTCCACCCGCCGAGGTTACCGCCGGTACATGCTCATTACCAGGTTCTTGCAAGGCCCGGCGTGCCAGCATCGCGGCATGAATCTCACGACCCGCATCCCGCTCGCGCTTGCCGCACTCGCCTCGATCGCGCTCACGATCGCGGCCACACCCGCCCCGGCCGCCACGACGCTGTGCGTGGGGGGCGGCGCTCCGTGCTACCGGACGATCCAGGCGGCGGTCGACGCAGCCCACCCCGGCGACACGATCAGGATCGGGCGCGGAACGTTCGCAGGCGGCATTCACATCACGAAGAGCGTCCGCCTGGTGGGGGCCGGGGCGGGCCGCACCGTTGTCCGCGGCGGCCGGTCGGTGATCACGATCGGCCGCTTCCAGGCCACGCACGAGCCGACCGTGTCCGTCGCCGGCGTGACGGTAACCGGCGGCCTGACGCACTCGAGCCCGATGTCCGTGACGTTCACGGGCGCGGCGAACGTCTTCGCCGCCGGCGGGGGGATCGAGATCCCGCCGAACGCCGACTTCTCCGGTGGGGCCACCGTCACGATCTCCCGCAGCGTGATCACGGGGAACCGCGTGGCGCCGCTGGTGCGCGTCCCGATCGGGCCAGAGTGCCCGACCGGCAAATGCCTGTTCGCGGGTGCGTTCGGCGGCGGCATCGATAGCTGGGGCACGCTCACGCTGAGGCACACGCGGGTCGAGCACAACACCGCCCGTGGCGTCGCGAGCGATGCCGACGGCGGCGGGATCGCGAGCCACCTTGGGCTGCTCAGGCTCGTCCACTCGACAGTGCGGGACAACCGCGCCATCGCCCCGCTCCCCCTCGGCCGGTTCGCAGAGGGCGGCGGCGTCTACGTCGAGGCCGGCAACCTTCGCCTGGCCCACGTCTCGGTGACCGGAAACCTGGCACGGATGGACAACGATCTGCCCGCGTTTGCCGACGACGGCAGCCTGATCGACGTGAATGCCAAGCTCGGGCGGCGTGCATGTCGCCGCCGGGCCGCCGGTGAACGTCGACCACGCCCACGATCAGCGGGAACAGGGTGGTCGCAACGGCCCCGAACGCCGAGCCATGTGCGTTCGACTCGGCGATGCTCGTGGACGACAGCCCGCTCGTCATGCACGACGTCGTCATGGCCAACAACCGGCCTGGTCGACGTCGTCAGACACTGGCCGACGTCGGCCCGTGTGGAAGCGTGTTCGACAGCGACGGCGGTGCGGCCACGCTCGGCCGCATCCGGGTCGTCGGAAACACCTCGAGCGTGCGCAGTGAGCGCGGCGTCGCCGACGTCACCGGCGCCTTCTCGGTGCTCGGCTCCTCGCGCCACGCCTTCCGGCGCGTCACGCTGTCGGACAGCCGTGTCGTCGGAAACGTCTCGATCGCGCGCAGCGGCTCGGGCTCGTCCTCCGGGTTCGGCGGCGGCGTGATCTCCAACGCGCTGTTGACCCTCGAACGCGTCGCAGTGGTCGGGAACACCGTGACCGCCGTCGCGCCGTCGGGGAGCGAGGAGGGCAGCGGGATCTGGAGCGGCGTGCTGCTCACGGGGCCGCCGGTGCAACTCACCCTGCTCGATTCGCTCGTTGCGCGCAACGTGCTCGTCCGGCGCGCCGGGATCACCCGCCACGGCGGCGGCCTCTTCACGAGCGCCCCGCACCGGATCATCGGCACGACGTTCACCGGAAACGTGCCCGGCGACTGCGCCGGCTGCTCCCCGGGCAGCGTGGCCGCCGTTCCGCATCTCGCCTGGACACACGCACGCCGATCGCGCGAGACGGGATGGATTCCATGAAAAGGGTCAGACGGCGTCCATCTCGCCGCCGCGCTCGATCACGTGCTTCGTCGCAAGCGGTGTGATCGCGGGCCCGCATGGCAGGGGCAGAAGATGACGCCGGACCGGAAGCCCACCTGGCAGCCGGCATGGGTGCAGACGGCGCTGAACGCCGCGAGCGCCGACGCCGGCGCGCGCGCGGAAAGGGAGGGCGAACCACCGCAGCAGGAACCCGCCACGCGGCGTGCTTCGGATTGGCCGATCGGAGGATCCGTGGCTAGAGTCGGGCCGGTCGAGCGAGAGGAGAGGACATGTCCGCGCACTCTCACGGGGTCATGGGCACGACAAGCGCCGAGAGCGGGCCGGGCGAGGCTCTCAGCGACGACGAGGTCCGGCTGCTGGACTGCTACTGGCGGGCGGCCAACTACCTCTCGGTCGGGCAGATCTATCTGCTCGCGAACCCGCTGCTGCGCGAGCCGCTGCGGCCGGAGCACGTCAAGCCGCGGCTGCTCGGCCATTTCGGCACCACCCCCGGCCTGAACCTGATCTACGCGCACCTGAACCGGGCGATCTGCAGCGCGACCTCGACGTCGTCTACGTCACCGGCCCCGGGCACGGCGGGCCGGGCCTCGTTGCGAACGCCTACCTCGAGGGCACCTACAGCGAGGTGTACCCGCACGTCGGCCGCGACGAGGCGGGGCTGCAGGCGCTGTTCCGCCAGTTCTCGTTCCCCGGCGGGATCCCGAGCCACGTCGCTCCCGAGACGCCGGGGTCGATCCACGAGGGCGGTGAGCTCGGCTATGCGCTCTCGCACGCCTTCGGCGCCGCGTTCGACAACCCCGACCTGGTGGTCGCCTGCGTCGTCGGCGACGGCGAGGCCGAGACCGGGCCGCTCGCGACCGGCTGGCACGGGAACAAGTTCCTGTGTCCCCGCACCGACGGCGCCGTCCTGCCGATCCTGCACCTGAACGGCTACAAGATCGCCGAACCCGACGGTGCTCGCCCGCATCCCCGCGGACGAGCTGGACGAGTTCTTCCGCGGCCACGGCTGGGATCCGATCCGCGTCGACATCGATGCGGACGACGATCACGCGACGGCGCACCGGCGCTTCGCCGCCGCCCTCGACGGCGCGCTCGACGCCATCGCCGCGTTCCAGCGGGCGGCCCGCGAGGACGGCGACGACGCCCGCCCGGCCTGGCCGGTGATCGTGCTTCGCAGCCCCAAGGGCTGGACCGGGCCGAGCCGCGTCGACGGGCTGCCGGTCGAGGGCTCGTGGCGCTCCCACCAGGTGCCGCTCGCGAACGTGCGCGAGAATCCGGATCACCTGCGCGCCGCTCGAGGAGTGGATGCGCAGCTACCGGCCAGAGGAGCTCTTCGACGCGGACGGCACGCTGCTCGCCGACCTCGAGCGGCTCGCGCCGGTCGGCGATCGCCGCATCAGCGCGAGCCCGCACGCGAACGGCGGCCTCGTCCTGCGCGACCTGCACCTGCCCGACTTCCGCCGCTATGCGGTCGACGTCCCGCAGCCGGCGACCACCACCAGCGAGGCCACCCGGGTGCTCGGCGGCTTCCTGCGCGACGTGATCGTGCGCAACCCCAACTCGTTTCCGCCTGTTCGGCCCCGACGAGACGGCGTCGAACCGTCTCGGCGCCGTGTTCGAGGTCACGAGCCGGGTGTGGGACGCCGAGCTCGACCCGGGCGACGACTCGCTCGCGGTCGACGGGCGCGTGATGGAGGTGCTCTCCGAGCACCAGTGCCAGGGCTGGCTCGAGGGCTACCTGCTGACGGGCCGCCACGGGCTCTTCAACTGCTACGAGGCGTTCATCCACATCATCGACTCGATGTTCAACCAGCACGCCAAGTGGCTCAAGGTGACGCGTGAGATCCCGTGGCGGCTGCCGATCGCCTCGCTCAACTACCTGCTCTCGTCGCACGTGTGGCGGCAGGACCACAACGGCTTCTCACACCAGGATCCGGGCTTCATCGACCACGTGGTCAACAAGAAGGCGGAGATCATCCGCGTCTACCTGCCGCCGGACGCGAACACGCTGCTCTCGGTCGCCGACCACTGCCTGCGCAGCCGCCACTACGTGAACGTGATCGTGGCGGGCAAGCAGCCCGCCCTGAACTACCTGTCGATGGACGAGGCGATCGTCCACTGCACCCGCGGGATCGGCATCTGGCAGTGGGCGTCGAACGACGCCGGCACGGATCCCGACGTCGTGCTCGCCTGCTGCGGCGACATCGCCGACGCTCGAGACGCTCGCGGCCGCGGCGATCCTGCGCGAGCGGCTGCCCGACCTGCGCGTGCGGGTCGTGAACGTGGTCGACCTGATGCGGCTCCAGCCCGAGTCCGAGCACCCGCACGGGATGTCCGACCGCGACTTCGACACGCTGTTCACGGCCGACCGGCCGGTCGTCTTCGCCTACCACGGCTACCCGTGGCTGATCCACCGGCTGACGTACCGGCGCACGAACCACCGCAACATGCACGTGCGCGGGTACAAGGAGGAGGGCACGACGACGACGCCGTTCGACATGGTGATGCTGAACGACCTCGACCGCTTCCACCTCGTCATCGACGTGATCGACCGCGTGCCGGGACTCGGCACGCGCGCCGCGCACCTGCGCCAGGAGATGGTGGACGCGCGCATCCGCTGCCGCGCCTACACGCGGGAGCACGGCGACGACCCGCCGAGATCCGCGACTGGAAGTGGCCGCACTGACGGCGTGGCGAGCGATCCTTGTCGTCAACGCCGGCTCGACCAGCCTGAAGCTCGACCTGGTCGGCGCGGACGAGGCGTCGGTGCGCGTCGGCGCGCTCGCCGACGTCGATCCGCGCGACGCTCGACGCGGTCGCGCACCGCGTCGTGCACGGCGGCGCCGCGCTTCCGGGCGCCCGTGCTCGTCGACGACGCCGTCCTGGCCGAGATCGCGCGCCCTGCGGTCGCTCGCACCGCTGCACAACACGCCGGCCCTGCGCGGCCTCGAGGCGGCCCGGCGGCACTTCCCGGACGTGCCGCACGTGGCCGTGTTCGACACCGCCTTCCACGCGACGATCCCGCCCGCGGCGTCCACGTACGCCGTTCCCCGCCGCTGGCGCGAGGAGTGGGGCGTGCGCCGCTACGGCTTCCACGGGCTGTCGGTGGCCTGGTCGGCCGAGCGTGCGCCGGACGTCGCCGGGCGCCCGCGGGACGGCCTGCGGCTGGTCGTCTGCCATCTCGGCGGCGGCAGCTCGGTGACCGCCGTCCGCGACGGCCGCTCGGTGGACACCACGATGGGCTTCAGCCCGCTCGAGGGCGTGCCGATGGCGACGCGCTCGGGCTCGGTCGACCCGGGGGCGATCGTCTCGGTGCTGCGCCGGTCGGGCATGGACGCCGGACGCGCTCGACCACGAGCTGAACGCCGAGTCCGGGATGCGCGGCCTCGCCGGCGGCGACGGCCTCGAGCGCGAGCTCGAGCAGCGCGCAGCGCAGGGCGACCCGGACGCCGCGCTCGCCCTCGACGTGTTCGCCCACCGTGTGGCCGGCGCCGTCGCCGCGATGGCCGTGGCCAGCGGCGGCCTCGACGTGCTGGCGTTCACGGCCGGGATCGGCGAGCACTCGCCGCACGCGCGCGCGCAGGTCTGCGAGCGGCTCGGGTTCCTCGGCGTCGCGATCGACGCGGCCCGAAACACCGCCGCATCCGGGGACTGCGACGTGTCCGCCGGCAGCGCTCGCGTGCGGGTCGTCGTCGTTCGCGCGCGCGAGGAGATCGTCGCCGCCCGCGCCGCGCGCACGCTCCTGCGCGGCCGCTAGGCGGCGGCCGCGCGGGTTTCCGCGCTGCCGCTGCGTGATTCTCCGAAGCGCGGGTTCCGCGTCGTCCCCGATGCCGGCCGTTGCACGGCGGGCGATAGTCATCTCAGCTGGAGATTGCGGCCCACGAGGGCCGGTCAAGGTCGAGCCCCGGTGGAGGTCCGCCCCTCCCCGGGGCTCGGTTATGAACCGGCGGTATCGGGCGCCCGCCGGCGCATTCCCGTGACGCTGGCGCCGGGGGCGATCTGCAGCACGACGAGCGCGATCGCCGGAGCGAGCTCGAGGAAGGGTGTGAGCTGCCCTCCGATCGCGAGGACGACCGCGTCGGCCAGCGAGAGCCCGGAGCACAGTGCGTGGCGGCGGCGCAGGGGCAGCAGATCGGCGGCCAGGCAGCCGGCCGACACGACGAATGCCAGGATGCCGGCAACCGCCAGGATCGCGAGCACCTGCGGGCGGCCGATGACCGCCACCGCGGCGATCGCGACGATGCCGAGCACGGCCAGGGTGACCCGCAGGCCCGTCACGGCGATCCGGTCGCGAAGCGGTCGAGCACGCGGCCGCGCTCGTCGATGAACTGGTAGGCGACGCCGGTTGCGGTCACCGTGACGCGCAGCGACCCGAAGTCGAGCAGCGACACGACGGCATCGGGGCTGCGCTGTGTGAACTCGGCCGCCCCGGCCCCTCGCCGCTCGTGCCGACCACGAACTCGGGGATGCCGCCGACGACGCGGCGCTCGTAGCGGTGCAGGTGCCCGGCGAGGATCGCCGACACGTGGTACTTGCGCAGCAGGATCAGGAGCGCGTCGCCCGGCTGCACGGGCCGATGCAGCACGACGAAGCGCACGAGCGACCCCGGCCGGGCGAGCTCGCGGCGGGCGTAGGCGACCGCGGCCGGCGAGTCGTCGAGCCCGAGCAGGACGATCCGGACCGGGCCGTAGTCGACGGTGTAGCGGCCGGCGCTGCCGGGCAGGTCGAGCGCGTGCGTGACCGCCGTGCCGCCGCTGTAGAAGAGGTCGTGCTCGCCCAGGGTCGCCCACAGGGGCGCCTCCAGCATGACGTCGTGGAGCGGCCGGAAGATGTTGCGGTCGAGCAGCACGGGCGCACCCACCAGGTAGCTGTTGTCGCCCGCGGTGAGGACGAAGTCGGGCCGCTCCGCCGCGAGCGTGCGCCCGACCGCCCACTCGTGGTCCGTGCCCGATCCGTAGTCGCCGATCACGGCGAACGTGACCGGGCGTGCGAGATCGCGGGGCGCCGTGCGGAACGACCCCGCCGCCCTGCCGATGCCGCCCACCGACGCCGTCCAGAGGTAGCGGACGCCCGGCTCGAGGCCGCTGAAGCGGCCGCCGTGGGCCGCGACCGTCGTCCCGTCGGGGGCGGTCGCGACGAGCTCCACGGGGCCGCCTCCGGGCAGCGTGTAGCGCAGCGCGGCGGAGGTCTCGCCCAGACGGGTCACGAACGGGCCGCGGCTGAACGGGTCGGCGCTCGGGGAGAGCAGGTAGAGCCTCCAGTAGACGAGCACCGCCACGACGACCAGCACGAGCACCGCGCAGAGCATCGCGAGCCCCACGACGACCCGGCGCAGGCGGCGCTCGAGCGGCGTGCGTTCACTCATCCGGGGAGCGTATCGACGGCGCGCTCATACACTCTCGGGATGGCACGGACGACCGACCGCGCGGTATCGATGCTGGCAGAGCGGCTGAACACGACGCTCGACCGCGCGATCCGCACCGTGGTCGCGCGCCGCGGCCCGGCGATCGCCGCATCCGGCGACGCGCTGCGCGCCGCGCACCCGGGGGTCGCTCCGGCCGGGCTGGTCGAGATCGCCGTCAGGCGCCGGTCCTGGCACGTCGCCGGCACCGGCGCGGTCAGCGCGCTCCCGGCGCTCCTGCCCGGCCCCGGCACCTCGGCCGAGATCGGCGCCGCCCTCGGCGACATCACGCTCCTCACCGCCGCCCAGGTCGAGCTCATCCTGCTGGCGGCGCACCTGTACGGCCGGCCGCTGACCGACGAGGACGCGCGCCTGCTCGACGTGCTGCTCGTGCTCGGCCTCGACGTCGGGTCGGTCAAGCTGCGCCGCGGCGGCGTGGTCGAGGCCATGGGCGTGTCCCACCGCCCGGACGAGCTGCAGGGCGCCCGCGCCGACGGCCTCGCGGCAACGGTCTCGGGTCGCCTGGCCCTCCAGGTGACGGCCCGGCTCGCCCGTCGCCGCGCGCACATCATCCTCGGCCGCGAGATCCCGCTGCTCGGCATCGGCCTCGCCGCGGGATTCAACCTGCGCTCGACCCGGCTGCTCGGCGGCACGGCGGTGCGCTACTTCCGCCACATCTCCTAGCCGGGCGCGGGCCGGAGCGCGGACTCAGCCGCGGACGTGCACGAACGCCATCACGCGGTGGTCGGCGCGGCGCTCGAGCTGGGCGATGCGGCCGCCGTTCGGCTCGCCGGCCGTCGAGACGTTGCCCTCGATCGTGCAGAACGTGGTGCCGGGCTGGCCGGTCCAGTCGTCGAACATCGCGACGTGGTCGGCGACGCCGTCGCCGTCGAGGTCGAACACCGGCAGGTCGCCCGGGAAGCGGGCGGCGGGTGACCGAGAGGCTGGTTCACGCCCCGCTGGGCGTCCCACAGCATGTGCGGCACGTAGGCGTAGCGGCCCCCGGCCTGGAACGCGGCCGACCCGGCCCGCGCGTAGCACCACGACACGAAGATGGCCGCCCACGGCGCCGGCACGCCGTACCAGTCGGTGCACTCGATCCGCCGCGAGCCGGCGGGCGTCTCGCGCTCGCCGACGTTCGAGATGGCCACGTCGTAGGCGGAGTTCCACAGGCCGACGTCCTGCGCGCGGCGCAGCCTGCGCGTGTGCGATGCCTTGAACGACGGCGGCTGCGGGACGCCGCCCGCGAGCATCGCCACCAGGTCGGGTGAGGCGATCTCGTCGATCTGGCGCTCCGGGTAGCCGAGCCAGTACTTCGCCCGGCGCACGGCCGCCGCGGTGCGCTCGCCGTAGACGCCGTCGATCGGGCCCGGGTCGAACGTCCCGAACGTGTTGTGCAGGAGCAGCCGTTGCGCCTGGGCGACATCGCCCCCCTCCATCGGGGGCGAGCTCAGGTGCAGCGGGACTGTGGTTGTGGCGGTCGCCATGGGCCCACGCGGATACTAGCGGCGCAATTGCGGCCGAACTCAGTTCATGCCGGGATCGTCCGGCATGCGCGCGAGCAGCCGGTACTGGCCGCCCTTGCGCTCGAGCACGTGGCTCCAGAGCGCGTCGGCGTCGCCGCAGAAGACATCGCCGGGCAGCGCGGGCTCGACGATCCACGAGTCCTCCTCGAGCTCGCCCTCGAGCTGACCCTCGCCCCAGCCGGAGTAGCCGGCGTACACCCGCACCCGCGTGACCCGCTCGCCGAGCGTGTCCATGTCCGAGTCGACGCCCACCGGGGCGATCGGGCCGCACACCGCGCCCTCGGGCGGGGCGCCCGCGTACTCCGCGAGCGCGATCACGGCCTGGGGCTGCACGGGCCCGCCCGCGAACACGCAGCCGTCGTCGAGCTGCGAGAGCTCGGGCACCGCCTCGGCCACCGGGAGGTCGGTGGGCCGGTTCAGGACGACGCCGAGCGCGCCCTCCTCGGAGTGCTCGATCACGAGCACCACGCTGCGGCGGAAGTTCGGGTCGACCAGGATCGGTGCCGCGATGAGCAGGTGCCCCTTCAAGAACTCGGCCACGCAGCGGAGTCTAGGGACGCGCCACGAGCGCGGCCGCGTCGGGGCGGGTGTTGAGGAGCCTGGAGCGGTACATCCAGTCGCCGAACCGGCTCCACGCCGCGGCGTCGAGCGGGCCGGTGGCGAGCAGGCGCAGCGTCGCCGGGACGCTGGCGCGGATCGTGCCCTGATAGTCGCGGTAGGCGTGGTGCTCCATCACGGCCACGGCCGCCTGCGGGTGCCCCTGGGCCCAGCGGGTCGCGGCGGCGAGCGCGGTGACGAAGCGGCCGACCGTGCGCCGATAGGCCGCGTCGGAGCGCAGTTTGCCGGCGTTGGCGACGATCACGAGCTCGTCGTAGGCGGGCACGCCGTAGCGGTCGTACGGGAAGGCGACCGGGTGCAGCCCCTGCTGCGCGAACTGGATCCCCTCGATGTTCCCGAACACGCCCGCGACGGCGTCGACCCGGTGCTGGAGCAGGGCCGGCACCTGGTTGAAGCCGACGTTCGTGAGGTGCACGCCGGCCGGGTCGACGCCCGAGTGGCGCAGGACGGTGTCGACGAAGGCGGTCGTGCTGGCCGTGCCGTCGACGCCGATCGTCTTGCCGCGCAGGTCGGCAGGCGTGCGGATCCCGCTCGCCCCCGCCGCGATGATCGACGCGAGCGCCCGCGGCACCACCGAGGCGACGGCGACCACGGGGATGTGCCGCTGCTGGGCGAAGAACACCTCCGGCTCGTAGCTGATGCCGAGATCGGAGCGGCCGGTCGCAACCAGGGTGATCGAGTCGGACGCCGCCGAGGGCGGGCGCGGCGTGACGGCGAGCCCGGCCCGCGCGAAGAAGCCGCGGTCGATGCCGGTGTACACGCCGACGTGGTCCGCGTTGGCGTACCAGTCGAGCGTCAGGCTGACCGGCGTCGGGGAGTGCGTCGTCGCGGCGCCGGAGCTGCTGCCGCAGCCCGCGAGCGCGAGGACGAGGAGGAGGCCGACTGTGTGGCGCATGGCTTGCATCCCTTCGCTGGCATGACCCAGATCAGGTTCGCGGGTCGGCGCCTCGTGCGCCCTCTCAGCCCCTGCGGGGACTCCCCGGCAAACGGTTCACCTCTACCTTACCCGCCGCGCCCACGGGATGGTCAGGCGCTCGACCAGCGTGACCGCCCCGAACAGGCCGAGCGCGAGCGCTGCGAGCACGACGACGGCGGCTCCCACGAGCGGTGCGTCGTACTGCCCGGTGCCCTCGCGCATCGCGTTGCCGAGGCCGGAGTCGGCGCCGGCGTACTCGGCGAAGAGCGCGGCCACGGCGGCGTAGGAGGCCGCCACGCGCATGCCGGTGAAGATCGACGGCAGCGCCCAGGGCAGCTCGACGCGGCGGAAGATCGCGATCCGCGACGCCCGCAGCGTCCGCATCACGCGCACGTGCTCGGGGGCGACCGAGCGGAAGCCGTCGAGCGCCGCCACGGTGATCGGGAAGAAGCACACGAGCGCGACGATGGCGAGCTTCGGCGCCAGGCCGAAGCCGAGGTAGATCACGAGGATGGGCGCGATCGCGACCACCGGCACGCTCTGGGACGCGACGAGCAGGGGGTAGACGGCCCGGCGCAGCGTCGGCGAGGCGTGCAGCACGACCGCCGCGGCCAGGCCGAAGCCGAGCGCGACCGCGAACCCGAGCAGCATCTCGCGGGCGGTGACGCCGGCGGCCGACGCCAGCGGGCCGCGCTCGTCCCAGAGCGTGCGGGCGACGTCCGTGGGCGCCGGCAGCACGTATTGCGGCACGCCGCGCAGGCGCACGTACGCCTGCCAGGCGGCGATCAGCGCCGCGAGCACGACCACCCAGCCCAGGTGGCGGGCGGCCCGCCTCACCGCAGCGCCTCGAGCGCCCGTGATCGCGCCGCCACGAAGGGCTCCGACGCGATCGCCGCGGTCCGCTCGCCGTCGCCGAAGCCCGCCCCGAGCTCGAGCACGACGCGGCCGGGCCGCGCCGACATGACGGCGACGCGGTCGCACACGAGCAGCGCCTCCTCGACGTCGTGGGTGACGAGCACCGTCGTGCGCGGCTCCTCGCGCAGCGCCGCCCGCAGCCACCCCTGCAGCTCCGCCCGCGTGATCGCGTCGAGGGCGCCGAACGGCTCGTCGAGCAGGAGCACCTCCTTGCCGGCCAGGAGCGTGCGCGCGAAGGCGACCCGCTGGCGCATGCCGCCCGAGAGCTCCCACGTGCGCCGGCGCTCGAACCCGTCCAGGCCGAGGCGCGTGAAGAGCGGCAGCGCGCCGGCGCGGGCGCGGCGGCGGCCGCCGCCGGCGTTCTCGAGCGCGACGCTCGCGTTCCCGAGCGCGTCGCGCCACGGCATCAGGAGGTCGCTCTGCGGCATGAGCGCGCACCGGCCGAGCCTCTGCGCGGGCGCCGCCTCGCCCGCCACGGCCACAGCCCCCGCCGTCGGCTCCTCCAGCCCGGCGATCAGCTCGAGCAGGGTGGACTTGCCGCACCCGCTCGGCCCGACGATCCCCGTCACCGTGCCGGGCGCGACGGCCAGCGAGACGCCGGAGAGCGCCACGAGGTCGCCGAAGCGCTTCGTGACGTCCGAGAGCTCGATGCCCGTGGAGGCCGCACTCGCCATGGCTTGCATCCCTTCGCTGGCATGACCCAGATCAGGTTCGCGGGTCGGCGCGCCGTCGCGCCCTCTCAGCCCCCGGTGGGGACTCCCCGGCAAACGTTCCGCTGCGGAGTCTAGGCCGTCCTGCACGCCGCCGAGCGGCTACCGTGAGGGCGTGGAGGGTGGCTGGCAGCCATATCCAGGAGCCCGGTCGGCGGAAGCGGCGTTTGATCTGCCGCCCGTCGAGCCGGGCCGCGTGGTCGGGCTGGGCGCGATCTGCGATCTGGGACCGCAGCACGCCGACTCGCGGGATCAGGGGTTCAGCGTGAGCGAGTTCGTCACGCTGGCCGACGGCCGCCGGGTGCTCCTCCACGACCGGGGCCGCGGCTTCACGATCGGCGTCCGGTCGATCGGCGAGCGGAAGCCCCGCGACGTCCGGTGGGGCCTCACCCTCGAGGCCCTCGCCCGCGACGTTCTCACCGTCGTGCTCCCCGATGACGACGACGACCCGGAGCCGCACCCCTGGTCGTGGCTGTCCGGTCTCGCCCGGTCTCGCGGTCTCGACGTCACCTCAGACGACCTGCGGGAGCTGCCGTACGACGTCGTCTTCACCGACGAGCTGCGGCGGTGGCTCGCGGCCTACCGAGAGGAAACGCCGGGGCGCTCGTAGACTGCCGCGATGGCGCGCACGCTCGAGCGGCTCGGCCGCGAACCACTGGTGTCGGACGGCGGGATGGGATCGCTGCTGCAGACGGCGGTCGTGCGCGCCCGCTGCGCCGAGGAGGCGAACCTGATCGCCCCCGAGCAGGTGGTGGCGCTGCACGTCGCGTTCATCCGCGCCGGCGCTGACATCATCCTGACGAACACCTACGGCGCCAACCCGGTCAAGCTCGCGGCGCACAAGCTCGACGACCGCTTCGACGCCGTGAACCAGGCCGGGGTGAAGCTCGCCCGGGAGGCGCGCGAGGTGTCCGGGCGCGACGTGCTCGTCGCCGGTTCCATCGGGCCGCTCGGCGTCGCGCCGGGCGAGCTCGCGCCGGCTGCGATGGCCGCAGCGTTCGCCGCCCAGGCCGCGGCGCTCGAGGGCCGCGGCGTCGACCTGATCGTGCTCGAGACGTTCACCTCGCTCGACGAGCTCGTGGCGGCGGCCGGCGCCGTGCGGTCGGTGGCGTCGCTGCCGCTGATCGTCCAGGTCACGGTCGGCGACGACGCCGAGACCGTCGCCGGCCTCGCCGCCGCCGACGTGCCCGCAGCCGTCGCCGGGTTCGAGCCCGTCGTGGTCGGCGTGAACTGCAGCCTGGGGCCGCAGACGGTGCTGCACGGGATCGAGCGGATGCGCGCCGCGACGGGCCTGCCCCTGATCGCCCAGGCAAATGCCGGCCTTCCCAACGTCTCCACCGGGCGGCTGGTGTACCCGAACGCGAGCCCCGAGTACTTCGGCGAGTACGCGGCGCATGCGCTCGCCCTGGGCGCGGCCGTGATCGGCGGCTGCTGCGGCACGACGCCCGATCACGTCGCGGCGATCCGGCGCGCGATCAGCGAGCGGCGGCCGCCCGCCGTGGCGCTGCAGCTCGTCGAGCGCGAGCTGCCGACGAGGGCCGAGTCCGAGGCGGTCGAGACGCTGCTCGCGACGAAGCTTCGGAAGGGCGAGTTCGTCGTCTCGGTCGAGCTCGACCCGCCGAAGGGGGGAAACGTCGAGCGCCTGATCGCGTCGGCCCGCACGCTGGCCGGGTCGGGCGGCGTCGACGTGTTCGACGTGAACGACAACCCGCTCGCCCGTGCCCGCATGAACGCGCTGATCGCATCGGCGCTGATCGAGCAGCAGGTCGGGATCGAGACGATTCCGCACGTCACCCCGAGGGATGCGAGCGTCCGCGGGATCGAGTCGATGCTCCTTGGCGCCCACGCCGTCGGGATCCGCAACGTGCTCGCGGTCACCGGCGATCCGCCGCCGTCCGGCGACCCGCACGGCTCCCAGGCCGTCTACGAGGTCGATGCGATCGGGCTCACCCGCCTCATGACGGCGCTGAACGCCGGCCTCGACTACTCGGGGAAGGCGATCGACGACGCCACGAGCTTCCACGTCGGCGTGGCCGTCAACCCGGTCGCCGACGACCCTGACGCGGAGCTCGAGCGGTTCAGGCTGAAGATCGAGGCCGGCGCACGCTTCGCGATGACACAGGTGCTCTTCGACGCCGCCCAGCTCGAGGGCTTCCTCGAGCGGCTGGGCGGCCCCGCGCCGGTGCCGCTGATCGTCGGCGTCTGGCCGGTGCGGAGCCACGCCCTGGCGTTCCGGCTGCACAACGAGGTGCCGGGGATCAGCGTTCCGGCAGACATCCTGCAGCGGCTCGAACAGGCCGGCGCGAACGCGCCCCGGGAGGGGCTCGCCGTCGCGCGCGACCTCCTCGCAGCCGTCCGCGAGCTGGCGGCCGGGGCGTATCTGGTGCCGCCGTTCAAGGAGCCCGAGGCCGTGCTCGAGCTGCTCGCGTAAAACGCTTCATGCGCCATGGCCCACCGCCGATGACTGGGGTGCGAACAACCGAGGAGCGAACGCGGTGGAGACACCGGCGCTGGACCGAAGCGCCTGCTGGGAATGGCGGGCCACGGGGACGATCTGGAGGATTCACCACTCCGGCCACGTGTCGGGCGACGCCGCGCAGCGCATCGCCGCCCTGGTCGCGCGGTACGAGGCGCTCTGGTCGCGCTTTCGCCGGGGCAGCGAGGTGTCCCGCCTGAACGCGGCGAAGGGCGAGCCCGTCACCGTGTCGCCCGAGACGATCGCGCTGCTCGCGGCCTGTCAGGACTGGACGCGGCGCACCGGCGGAGTGTTCCAGCCGCTCGTCGGCCGTGCGGTGCGGGAATGGGGCTACGACCTGGCCGGCGAACGCGCCCCGGCCGGCACGGAGTACAGCCCTCACGGCCGGCCGATCTCGGGGTGGGTCGAGATCGACCCGGCCGAGCGCACCGTCCGGATCCCGGCGGGCGAGCTGATCGATCTGGGCGGGATCGCGAAGGGCTTCATCGTCGACCGCTGCCTGGCGCCGCTGGCCGAGTCGACCGACGACGCGTCGGTGCTCCTGGACGCCGGCGGCGAGCTCCTGGCGGTGCGCGGCTCTCACGCGATGGCGGTCGTCCACAACGGGGCGCTGTGCGGGTCGGTCACCGTCTGCGAGGGCGAGGCGACGGCCACGTCGGGATTCAGCGCGCACCGATGGGTGAACGGCGACGGCGCGACCGCCCATCACCTGATCGACCCGGCCACCGGACGGCCCGGCGCGCGCGTGCACGCCACGGTCGTCGCCGAGACAGCCACCGCCGCCGACGTGCGGGCGACCTTCCTCGCGCTGCGTCCGGACGAGGTCGACCTGGCCCCGGCGCCGGCGCTGGTGACGCTCCCCGGGGGCGGCCGGCGCACGTCGGAGCACTGGGGCGACGTGGGGCTGCGCGCCGCCTGAGTCAGAGGGCGGTGAGCCCCTCCGGCCGGGCGAGGGTCAGGCCGAGCAGGAGCGGCGGCCCCGCGCTGACCTCGATCGGGAGGGTGTCGACGCCGATCCACGCCGCCAGCCGCTTCGGATCGCCCGAGAGCCGCAGCCCGGCGATGGCGGCCCGCCCGGCCGGATGCGTCACGGCCGCGCCCCCGGGCGGCTGCGTGCCCTCGGCCCACTCGATGAAGAAGGGCAGGCACGGCTCGGCGGCGGCCTGCTCGAGCCCGGCGGTGCGCCAGCGCAGGACGCGGCCGTCCGGTGCGGCGCGCGCGCCGTCGGCCACGGTCAGCCCCAGACGTGTCGCGACGGCGTCGAGGTCGTCCGTGCGCAGTGCCCAGCCCATCGGTCGGCCGGGCGGCGCCGCCGCGGCCCAGCGCCCGAACACGCTGGCGGCCGCCTGCGCCGGGTCGATCACGGCCACCAGCTCGAGGTAGGCGTCGCCGAGCGGCACGATCCGGTTGGCGGTGCCGAACCCGGGGTGGCGGCCGCCGGCGACCGAGGCGAGGCCGAGCCGCGCGTCGATGTCGGCCGCGCCGTCGTTCAGGTCGGCGACGGCGATCAGTACGTGGTCGAGCTCCAGATCCGCGAGCCTACCGGCGGTCAGTTCGCACGCGTCTCACTGCGGCCGTCCTGCGCCTCGGTGAGCCAGGCCGGGTGGTGCGCGGCGGCCCACTCGGCGTCGACGCTGCCGGTGGTGATGCCGCGCAGCGCATGGCGCGTGGCGGGGTTCAGCACGGCCATGTAGAGGTGCCCGCACACGAGCACGATGATGGCGACGCCGGCGACGTTGTGGATCGCGCCGTCGAGGTTCGAGTTCGTGAAGACGCCGTGGAGCTTCGCCCACCAGTAGAGGCCGGACGCGGTGGACGCCGCGAGGAGCGCCGCGATCAGCATCGCGTTCAGCTTCTGCCCGGCGTTGAACCGGCCGACGGGCGGCGGGTGGCCGCCTCCGCCGAGCAGGTTCCGCGGCGCCCATGCGAGCCAGCGGCCGTCGTCGCCGTCGAGGGTGCGCAGCTGCCGGCCGGCGCGCCGGAGCGCCGGGCGGTCGCCCACGACCGCGGCGAGGGCCAGCCCGCCCGCGAGCACGAAGACGCTCCCGACGTGCACCGGGAAGGCGACGGCGTGCCAGATGTCCACCCCGAGCGCGATGCCGGTCGCGATCATCGCGAGCACGGACAGCGCGAGCGTCCAGTGCACGGCGAGCTCCGACCGCGTGAACCTGCGCACCCGCATGCGGCGAGGCTAGGAGGCGTCCGTGAGAGCCGTCTGAGCGCCGGCGTCAGCTGTCGAGCTGCGCGAGCGCGCAATCGCGCGCGGCCTTGTCGTCGCGAAAGCGCAGCAGACGCGCGCCGTGGCGGATGCGGTGGCCGCTCTTGTGATCGAAGCTGACCTCGGCGACGAGATCGGGGCGCAGGCCCCGCCACTCGCGGTCGCGGTCGGCGCTCCAGCGGTTGGGCTCCGAGGCGCCGTGCTCGCCGGTCTCGTGCGGGGTGACGACGCCGACGAGCTCGCGTGCGCGCGCGGCGGTGAAGCCCGACGTGTGGCCCGACCACGTACAGCTCGCCGGAGGGCGCATACAGGCCCAGGATCAGCGATCCGACCGTGCCCTCCGCCTTGCCCGGGCGCCAGCCGACGACGGCGCAGTCGATCGTGCGCACGCGCTTGACCTTCACCATGCCGACCCGCTCGCCGGGCCTGTACGGGCGCCTCGGCGCGCTTTGCGATCACGCCCTCCGCCGTCTCGAGCCACGGCGTCGCCTCGGCGAGGCTCGCGGTCGAGGGGATCAGCTCGACCGGATCGGCGGCGACGGCTGCGAGCGCCGCCCGCCGCTCGGTGAGCGGCTCCTCGAGGAGCGAGCGATCGTCCCTGGCCAGGAGGTCGAAGGCGACGAAGGTCGCCGGCCGCTCCGCCGCGAGCCGTGCCACCCGTGACGCCGCGGGGTGGATGCGCTCCTGCAGGGCCTCGAAGTCCTCGCCGCTCGCGTCGGCGCGGATCACGAGCTCGCCGTCGAGCACGTAGCGGCCCGCGGGGAAGCGCAGCTCCGGGAAGTAGCGGCCGAGCGGCTTGCCGTTGCGCGACTGGACGTAGCTCTCGCCGCCGTCGACGAACGCGATCGCCCGGAACCCGTCGAGCTTCGGCTCGTAGAGCCAGCCCTCGCCCTCCGGCAGCTCGGCCGCCGAGCGCGCGAGCTGGGGCAGGAGCGGCGGTGAGAGCGGGAGGGACACCGGTCGCCGATGCTACCCCGTTACCGGCCGCGGCGCGTAGCCGGAGGCGTCGCGACCGCGGCGATCCCTCGCCGGGATCGAGTGGCCCCCGTCCTCACTCCGGTCGGCCGGCGGACGTCTCGGGTGAGGACGGGGACAAGGTCACGCTTACCGGCGCGCCTGCATCAGCAGGAACGCCAGCTGCCAGATCGCCGCGAGCGTCGCGACGACGTAGGTCAGCGCGGCCGCGTTCAGCACCTTGCGGGCGACCGGCGCCTGCGCCTGGCTGATGATGCCCTGGTCGGTCAGCATCACCATGGCCTTGCGGCTCGCGCCGAACTCGACCGGCAGCGTGGCCACCTGGAAGAGCACGATCGCGGCGAACAGGGCGACGCCGAGCAGGGCGAGGTTCGTGGCGCTCGTCACGAGCCCGATGAAGAAGATCGGGAACCACGCCTGCGACGCGAAGCCCGTCGCCGGGGCGAGCGCCCCGCGGAAGCGGAAGCCGACCTCGTGGCCGGCGTCCTGGAAGGCGTGCCCGGTCTCGTGCGCGGCGACCGCGACGGCCGCCACCGAGCTCGAGCCGCCCACCGGGGGCGACAGCCGCATCGTCTTGCTGCGCGGGTCGTAGTGATCGCTCAGGTTGCCGCCGATGCCCTCGACGGCGACGTTCTGCAGGCCGCCGGTATCGAGCATGCGCCGGCTGACCTGCGCGCCTGTGAGGCCCGACATGGCCGGCACCTTCGAGCCGTCGGCGAACGCGCGCTTCACCCACGCCTGGGCGAGCAGGCCGGCGACCAGCGGTGGAATCAGGAAGTAGAGGTAGAAGAGCATGGTGCGCCCTCCTCGGAGCGCGATGGTCGGTACTGCTTGAAAGGATAGGCACACGAGGCTAAGAGTTGGGTGAGCCGAGAGCGCGGGGAGGCTAATCTCTTCGGGTATGCAGTTGACCGATCAAGTGCGCGACCTGCTCCAGCAGGCGTTCCCCGGCGGAGAGGTCGAGGTGTCGAGCTTCTCCGGCAGCGATCACCTGTCGGCGCGGGTGCGCTCCGACCGCTTCGGCGGGAAGTCGCTGATCGAGCAGCACCGGCTCGTGTACGCGCCCGTGCAGCATCTGATCGACGACGGCACCATCCACGCACTCCAGATCAGGACGGAGGCCACATGATCGTCACCGACGACCAGATTCGCGAAGAGATCCTCGAAACGATCCAGCGCAACCGGATCATGCTGTTCATGAAGGGCACGCCCGACTTCCCGCGGTGCGGGTTCTCGGCGCGCACGGTGCAGTGCCTCGACGCCGCCGGCGCCGAGTACGCGGCCATGGACATCCTGCCCGACCCGCGCATCCGCCAGCAGCTCTCGGCGCACTCCGGCTGGCCGACCATCCCCCAGCTCTTCATCGACGGCGAGCTCGTCGGCGGCTGCGACATCATCACCGAGCTCTACCAGACCGGCGAGCTCTCAAAGATGGTGGCGCCGGCTGCCTAGCGGCAGGCGGCGGTTGTCGGGGCCGGCGTCGTCGGCCTCTCGGCCGCCCGTGCGCTTCGGGAGGACGGCTTCGCCGTCACGGTGTACGAGCGCGACCGGGTCGGCTCGCCCCTGGCGTCGTCGCTCGGACGCTCGCGCATCTACCGGCGCAGCTACCGCGAGGCCGACTACGTGCGCCTGGCGCGGCGGGCGATCGAGGAGTGGCAGCGGCTCGATCCGCGACGCTGCTGCGGCAACAACGGCCTGCTCGAGTACGGCTCCGGCACCGAGCTCCACGCGGCGGCGATGGACGCCTGCGGCGAGGAGTACGAGTGGCTCGAGCCCGCCGAGGCCGCCAGGCTCTTCCCCGAGGCGCGCTTCCCGGACGAGCCGGTGCTCTACGACGAGACGGCGGGCGCCGTCATGGCCGACGACGCGCTGCGCCGGCTCGCGCAGGGGATCGATGTGCGCGAGGGGCACCTCGTCGCCGATCCGCGCGAGCTCGAGGCGGACGTCGTCGTGGCGTGCCCCGGCTCCTGGCTCGGGCCGATGTTCGGCCTGCCGCTGCGGCCGCGGATCGAGCAGGTGACGTACTTCGCGCGGCGCGCCGGACACGCGTCCCGTCGGTGATCGACCACGGCGCTCCCGACCGGCATCTGCACTACGGGCTGGTGTCGCCGGGCGTCGGCTACAAGCTCGGCGAGGACGCCGCCCGCCCCGGCCTGTGGGACCCGGACCGCCCCGACCGGCCGGTCGAGGCGGAGCTCGAGGAGCGCCTGGCCGCCCACGTGCGCCGGGCGTTCCCCGGCCTCGACCCGCGCCCGCTGCACTCGGAGTCGTGCCTGTACACCATGTCCCCCGACGGGGACTTCATCCTCGATAGGATCGACGGCGTGATCGTGTTCGGTGGGGACAGCGGCCATGCCTTCAAGTTCGCACCGCTCCTGGGAAGGCTCATCGCCGACCTGGCAGCGGGCCGCCCGCTGCCGCCCGAGGCCGACCGGTTCCGCGCCGCCCGGCTCGCGGCGGCGAGCTGGTGACCGGCCTGCTCGACGGCGACGGCTGGGAGATCTCGCGCGCCGTCCGCGCGCCGCGAGGTGTCGGCCACCGAGGTCGCGCGCGCGGCGCTCGAGCGCGTCTCGGCCGACACGTTCGGCGCCGTCTGGCGGGTGACCGAGGAGCGCGCGCTGCGCGAGGCGGCAGCGGTCGACGCGGCCGTCGCCGCAGGCGACGTGCCGGCCGACCGCGTGCTGCTCGGCGTGCCGGTGGGGTGGAAGGACCTGATCGACACCGCCGGGATCACGACGACGTACGGGAGCGCGCTCTACCGCGACCACGTCCCGGATCGCGACGCCGAGGTGGTCGAGCGCATGCGCGCCGCCGGCGCGATCACCGTCGCCAAGCTCGCCACCCACGAGCTGGCGTGGGGGACGACGACGCAGAACCCGCACTTCGGCTCGTGCCGCAACCCGCACGATCCCACCCGCGTCCCGGGCGGCTCGAGCGGCGGCTCGGGCGTGGCGCTCGCGACCCGCGCGGTCGCCGCCGCGCCGGGCACCGACACGGGCGGCTCGATCCGCTGCCCGGCCTCGTGCTGCGGCGTCGTCGGCCTGAAGCCGACCTACGGCCGCGTCAGCCTGGCCGGCGTGCGGCCGCTGTGCACGACCCTCGACCACTGCGGGCCGATGGGCCGCTCCGTGCGCGACACCGCGCTCCAGCTGGAGGCGCTGGCCGGCTGGCCGGCGCGCGACCCGCGCGTCGCCGACGTCCCCGGGGAGCGCTGGAGCGAGGGGCTCGACGCCGGCGTCCGCGGCCGCCGGGTCGGAGTGGCGGAACGCTACTTCTTCGAGCACACCGCGCCCGACGTGGCCGCCCGGGCGCGCGCCGCGGTCGACGCGCTGGCGCACGCGGGCGCCGAGATCGTCGAGGTCGACCTCGAGTGGCCGACGCCGCTCGGCGAGGGCGACCCGTTCATCCCGGAGGGCGTGGCGACGCTGAAGCCCTTCTGGCCGGCGCGGCGCTCGGAGCTCGGCCCCGACGTCGCCCGCGACTGCGCCCTCTCCGAGGGCATGGGCGCGGTCGACTTCGCCCAGACCAACCAGATCCGGCTCGAATACGCCGGCCGGATGCTCGACAAGATGGACTCCGAGGGGATCGAGCTGATCGTCACGCCGACGCAGGCCCAGTCGCCGCCGAGGATCGGCCTCGATCGGATCCCGTACGCCGGCCGTCCCGACGAGGACGTCACCTACGCGATGTGCGGCCTGACGGTGATCTTCAACATGCTCGGCTGGCCGGCGATCAGCGTGCCCTGCGGCCGCGACGACGCGGGGCTTCCGGCGGGCGTGCAGATCGCCGCTCTGCCCTGGCGGGAGCGCTACTGCTTCGCGGCTGCGGCGGTCGTCGAGGCCGCCGCTCTCTGACACGGGCCGCCGGCGAGCACGCGCATCTCGGCCTGGGCCGGCTCGATGACGACCGTCGCAAGCGTCGTCCAGCGGTCGCCGAAGGTCGCCCCGGCGGCGGGATGGCAGCAGATCGCCCCCGAGCCGCCGCGGTGGCTGTCCATGGCCGTGAGGACGTCCTCGGCCTCGATCGGACCCTCGATCCCGGCGACGCGGCGGGCGGCGTGGTCGAGCCGCAGCAGCGTGTCGGGCGACTCGCGCACCATCGTGTCGCCGGAGCGGCCCGGCTCGGTGAGGAAGTGGTTCGTGTGGATGAGCACGCCGCGGGCGTCGGGCATGACGAAGCCCGGCCCGGCCGGTGACAGCTCGACGGTGCACGCGACGCCGCCGTCGGCGTCGTCGGCGACGATCGTCATCGCGGAGGAGGCCGACATCGTCGCCCCGGAGGCCATCGTGAGCGCGGCGACGGCGCCGTCGGCCTCGTCGAGCACCCGCCGGCACAGGGCGTGCACCGGCACGCCGACGGGGGCGGCGTCGCCGCGGTGGCCGAGGATGTTCAGGAGCACGCCGACGCCCGCGGCGTTCACGCCGATCTTGCCGACGATGCCCGCCTCGGTCAGCGTCTCGACGCGGCGGCCGTCGGCGTGCTCGATCGTCCACACGAGCCAGCCTTCGCGCAGCTCCTCGTGCCAGTCCCAGGTCTGCACGCCCAGCGGGCTGCCCGTGGCGGTGGCCGTGCCGAGGCAGGCGATGGTCGAGCACTCGCCGGCCGACGCGGCCAGAAGCTCGGTGCGCGCGTTCAGCGCGCCGATCAGCTCGACCTCGATGCCGCTGCCGTGCGCGATGCCGTCGATCTCCTCGAGCAGCGACGGCGACCACGACGCGATCCGGTCGAGCGCCTGCGAGCCGAGCCGGCGCAGGTCGTCGCCCGAGAGGCCGGCGCGCACGGTGAACAGGCGCCGGTAGACCTTCATCACGAGCGCGATGCGCTCCTTCTGCGCCCGTCCGAACGTGACGCCGCGCGCTCCGGGCGTGCGCTCCGCCGAGTGGTGTCGGGCCACGTCCATCGATGCAGCATAATCGCGTCCGGCCGTCCTATGTGTGACGGTTCGCGCGACACCGCGAGCACATATCCTCTCCGGGCTATGCGCGCGATCGTGGGAGTCGACGTGGGCGGCACGTTCACCGACGTCGCCCTGATCGCCGGGGGGAGGCTGGTCACGGCCAAGGTCGCGACCACGGTGGCCGACCACTCGGTGGGTGTGATCGCGGGCGTGCGGCTGGCGCTTGCCGACGCCGGCCTCGGCGCGCGCGATGTGGCCCACCTCGGCCATGGCACCACGGTCGCCACGAACGCGATGCTCGAACGGCGCGGCGCGCGCACGGCGTATGTCGCCACCCGGGGCTTCGCCGACGTGCCCGCGCTCGGGCGGCAGGCGCGTCCGCACCTGTACCGGCCCGAGCAGGCGCCCGCCGCTCCGCTCGCCCAGGTCGCGGTCGAGGTGGACGAGCGCATCGGGCCGGGCGGTGTGCTGCGATCGCTGCGATCCGGCGTCGGTCGACCGGGCGGCGCGGCGGCTGCGCCGTGAGCGGGTCGAGGCCGTGGCGGTGTGCCTGCTGCACGCCTACGCCGATCCGCGCCACGAGCAGGCGGTCGCCGCCGGGCTGCGGGCGGCCCTGCCCGGCGTGCACGTCGTCGCCTCGCACGAGGTCGCCGCCGAGTTCCGCGAGTTCGAGCGGGCATCGACGACGATCGCCGACGCCTACCTCGGCCCGGTCGCGGGCCGCTATCTGCGCCGCCTCGCCGGGACGGCCGCGGCCGACGGGCTGCCGCCGCCCGCGGTGATGCAGTCGAACGGCGGCGTGTGCGACATCGACGAGGCGGCCGCCCACCCGGCGCGGCTGCTGCTCTCCGGGCCCGCCGGCGGCGTGGCCGCGGTGGTCGCCGGCGGCATTCCCGACGCGATCAGCTTCGACATGGGCGGGACATCGACCGACGTCTGCCTGATCCGCGACGGCCGGGCCGGGCGCAGCGCCGAGCGGCGGGTGGGCGGCCTGCCGCTGCGGCTGCCGCAGCTCGACATCCACACCGTGGGCGCCGGCGGCGGCAGCATCGCGTGGCTCGACTCGGGCGGCGCGCTGCGCGTCGGTCCCGCGAGCGCCGGAGCCGACCCTGGCCCGGCCTGCTACGGCCGCGGCGGCGAGCGGCCGACCGTCACCGACGCGAACCTCGTGCTCGGCCGGCTCGACCCCGACGTGCCTCTCGCAGGCGGCCTGCGCCTGGACGTGGCCGCCGCGCGCGCGGCGCTCGGGACGGTGGCGGAGCCGTTCGCCGACGTCCGCGCCGCGGCCGAGGGCGTCGTCGCGGTCGCAAACGCCGAGATGGTGCGGGCGATCGGCGTCG
The DNA here is from genome assembly GCA_963707585.1 of uncultured Actinomycetes bacterium. GTDB lineage: Bacteria > Actinomycetota > Thermoleophilia > Gaiellales > JAICJC01 > JAICJC01. The sequence continues at coordinate 186,226 of CAVPQP010000003.1, forward strand.
TCAGCGTCGAGCAGGGCCACGACCCACGCGCGCTCGAGCTGGTCGCGTTCGGCGGGGCGGGGCCGCTGCACGCCTGCGAGGTGGCCGACAGCCTGGGGATGCGCGCGGTCGTCGTGCCGGCGGCCGGCGGGGTGCTCTCCGCGCTCGGGATCGCAGCCGGGGAGCGGCGTCGCGTCGACGTCGCGAGCGTGATGCGCCCCCTGGCCGAGTTCCTCGCGGACGGGCCCGCCACGGCGCGGGCCCCGCGCGGCGGCACCGTCGAGGTCGAGTGCGAGCTGCGCTACCGCGGCCAGGCTCACGAGCTGACCGTGCCGCTGCGGCCGCGGGCGAGCGTCGCCCGCCGCTTCCACGCCCGCCACCGCGAGCGCTACGGGTTCGACGATCGGGAGGCCGAGATCGAGGTGGTGAGCGTGCGCACGTCGACCGTCCTGCCGGGCGCGGCCTTCGCTCTGCGCCGGGTCGCGTCCACCCCGGCCGTGCGCGGGCCCGCGTCGGTGCCGCTCCCGGGCGCAACGCTGTGGGTCGCGCCCGGCTGGACCGCGCGCCGCCGGCGGGACGGTGCCTGGAGGCTCGCGCGATGATCGACCCGGCCACGCTGCAGGTGCTCGCCGCGGCGCTGCGCGGCGTCGCCGACGAGATGGGAGCGGCGCTCGTGCGCTCGGCCCACTCCGCGAACATCAAGGAGCGGCGCGACTGCTCGACCGCGCTCTTCGACCCGGACGGGCGGATGATCGCGCAGGCCGAGCACATGCCGGTGCACCTGGGGGCGATGCCCGACGCGGTGGCGGCGGTGCGCGAGCTGCGGCCGCGCCCGGGTGCCGTGTACGTGCTGAACGACCCCTACACGGGCGGGACGCACCTGCCCGACATCACGCTGGTCTCGGTCGTCGGCGACCTCGGCCTCGTGTGCTCGCGCGCGCATCATGCCGACGTGGGCGGGATGCAGCCGGCGAGCATGCCGGCGGGTGCGACCGAGCTGATCCAGGAGGGCGTCGTGATCCCGCCGGTGGAGCTCACCGACGACGTGCGCCGGGTGCTGCTCGCCAACATGCGCAAGCCCGCCGAGCGGCTCGCCGACCTGCGCGCGCAGGAGGCGTGCATGCTGGTGGGGGCGGCCCGCCTGCGCGAGCTCGCAGCCCGGTTCGGCCGCCGGCTGCTGGCCGAGGGGATGGACGAGCTCTACCGCTACAGCGAGCGGCGCACCCGCGCCGCGATCGCCCGGCTGCCGAACGGGCGCTACCGCGCCGCGGACGTCATCGAGGGCGACGGCATCCACACGCGCGACATCCCGATCCAGGTCGAGGTGCAGATCGCGGGCTCGGAGGTCGTGGCCGACTTCGCCGGCACGGCGCCCCAGCAGCAGGGCAACGTCAACTGCCCGCTCGCCGTCACCCGCTCCGCCGTCTACTACGTCGTGCGGGCGGTGTGCGACCCGGACATCCCGGCGTCGGGCGGCGCCTTCGCGCCCGTGACGGTGCGCGCTCCGGCGGGCTGCCTGGTGAACGCCCTGCGGCCCGCGCGCGGTCGTCGCCGGGAACACGGAGACGTCGAGCCGGATCGTCGACGTCGTCACCTCGGCGCTCGGGACGGCGGTCGACGTGCCCGCCCACGGCCAGGGGACGATGAACAACGTCACGTTCGGGACGCCGGCGTTCACGTACTACGAGACGCTCGGAGGCGGGCAGGGAGGCTCGCCGGCCGGCCCGGGGCCGAGCGGCGTCCACGTCGCGATGTCGAACACCCTGAACACGCCGATCGAGGCGCTCGAACGCGAGTACCCGCTGCGGATCGAGCGCTACGCGCTGCGGCGCCGCACCGGCGGCGCGGGCGCGCACCGCGGCGGCGACGGCGTCGTCCGGGTCTACCGGGTGCTCGCGGACTGCCGGCTCGGGCTCATGACCGAGCGCCGCCGCCACGCGCCTCACGGCGCCGCGGGCGGCGCCGACGGCACCCCGGGACGCAACCTCCTGAACGGCCGCCTGCTCCCCGCGAAGTGCAGCCTCGACCTGCGCGCGGGCGACGTGCTCGAGATCCGCACTCCGGGCGGCGGCGGCTGGGGGCCGTGCATAAACGGGGTCAGACCCCGTATTATGCCGATCCCGGACGCGCCGGTACACTCGAGGCATGCCCACGGTCGCTCCGCCCGTTCGCAAGACGAGGCCGCGCCAGGCCGGCCCGGGCTCCGGCGCCGGCAGGCCGTGGCTCGTCATCGTCCGAAACGACGACCACAACACCTTCGACGGCGTCGCGTTCGCGCTCGCGCGCACGATCCCGGGTGTCACCTTCGAGCGGGGCATGGCCCTGGCCGACACGATCCACAACGCGGGCCAGGCCGTGGTCTGGACGGGTGAGAAGGAGCGGGCGGAGCTCTACTGGGAGCAGCTGGCCGGGTTTGGGCTGACGATGGCCCCGCTCACCCCCGCCGGCTGACCGCCGCATGGTGCATCCCTGGGAGCTCCAGGCCGACCCCGAGTGGGTGGCGGCCCTCGTGATCGTCGCCGTGGACTACGCCGTCGTGGTGCGCGCCTACGCCCGGCGCGGCCAGCCCACGTCGCCGCTTCGGATCGCGTCGTTCACCGCCGGCCTCGTGCTGATCGGCGTGGCGCTGCTCTCGCCGCTCGAGCACATCGCGCTCACGTCGCTCCTGTCCGTCCACCTGCTCCAGAACGTGATCCTGGCCGACTGGGCGCCGCCGCTGCTCGTGCTCGGCCTCTCGCCGGCCATGGTGGCGGCGGCGGAGCGCGTCCGGGCCGTGCGCGTGCTGACGTCGCCGCCGGTCGCGCTCACCTACTGGCTCGCGGCCTGGTACGGCCTGCACGTGCCTGCCGTCTACGGCTTCGCGCTCACCCACCGGTGGGCGCTCGGGCTCGAGCACCTCGTCTTCATCACGTCGGGGATCGCGTTCTGGTGGCCCGTGCTCACTCCGGCGCGCATGCGTGCCGCCGGGAAGGTGGTCTACCTGTTCGGCGCGTTCGTCGCCGCCTCGCCCTGTGGCGCTCGCGCTCGCCCTGACCCATCCCCAGTACCGCTTCTACGTGCACGCGCCGCGTCTGTGGGGCGTCTCGCCGCTCGAGGACCAGCAGCTCGGTGCGATCGCGATGGCGATCGAGCAGGCCGCGATCCTGTTCGCCGCCTGCTCGGTCTGCTTCTTCCGCATGCTCGCCGAGGACGACGCCCGCGACGCCGGAGTAGGCTTCGAGGCGTGAGAGCCGCCTGCATCCAGTTCCAGGCTCGCCCGGAGAAGTCCGAGAACATCGCCGACATGGGGCCGCTCGTGGCCAAGGCGGCCGGCCTCGGCGCCGATGTGGTGCTGCTGCCGGAGAAGTGGAACGCCTGGCTCGACGGGCCGGCGCTGCGCGACCAGGCGGAGCAGCTCGACCACGGCCCGACGGTCGAGGCGATGTCGGACTGGGCGCGCACGCATCGCGTCAACCTGATCGGCGGGTCGATCGCGATCCTGGCCGACGACGGCGGCCGCGTCACGAACGTCTCGATCGCCTACGACCGCGACGGCAACCGGGTCGCGGCCTACACGAAGATCCACCTGTTCGACGTCGATGTCGGCGGCATCAGCTACCGCGAGTCGGACGGCACCGCGCCCGGCTCCGATCCGGTCGTGTGCGACCTCGACGGGGTCCGCGTTGGCCTGACCGTCTGCTACGACCTGCGCTTTCCCGAGCTCTACCGCACGCTGGCGCTCGCGGGCGGCGCGACCGTGCTCACCGTCCCGTCCAATTTCACGCTGCTCACGGGCATGGCGCACTGGGAGGTGCTGCTGCGGGCGCGGGCGATCGAGAACCAGGCGTTCGTGCTCGCCACCGGCCAGCACGGCTATCCCGGCGGCCAGCGCAAGCCGAGCTACGGGCACAGCATGATCATCGACCCGTGGGGGACGGTGCTCGCGCAGGCGCCCGACGGCGACGGCGTCATCGCCGCCGACCTCGACATGGCGGGGCTCGCGGACATCCGCGAGCGGCTGCCGGCGCTGCGCCACCGCCGCCCCGAAGCCTACGGCGGGCTGGAGGAAGAGCACCTCGCAGCCGATCGGCTCGAAGCCGGCGCGTAGGGGCCGCGCCGCATCCGCGGCCAGGGCGGCCGGCCGGTGTGCGGTCAGGTCAGGGAGCGGGCGGAGCGGTGGGATCCGGCAGCACGCCCTGGCGGATGAACCACCAGCGCACGGCGTCGATGTACGCCTTGGGCTGCTCGACGTGGGCCATGTGCGCCGCCTTCTCGATCACGATCAGCTCCGAGCCCTCGACCTCGCGATGGATCTCCTCGGAGCGCGCGAGCGTGCACGTGCGGTCGTACCGGCCGACGACGACGAGCATCGGCCGCCGGATCCAGCGCAGGTGGTCGAGCCACTCGAAGTCGCCGTAGCCCTGGGCGGCGAAGTGCGCGAGCACCTCCGGCGCGTACACCGTCTCGTCGGCCTGCATGTAGCGGCTGTAGGCGTCGCCCATCTCCCAGAAGTGGAACGGCATCTGCGCCGCCGTGTTCTGGCGCGCCTGCTCGACCGTCGTCAGGCGGGCCTCGTCGTCCCACGAGCGCCGGATCTGCTCGCGCATCGCCGCGGGCTCGAAGCGGTCGATCTCGCGCTCGACGTCGGCCATCAGCGCCTCGCTCGACGCGACCCCGGCCGAGATCACGTAGTGGCTCGCGGTGCCGCGCTCGAGCGCGTGCGAGAGCGCGATGATCGCCCCGAAGGAGTGCCCGAGCACGGCGTAGTCGCCGAGCTCCATCGCCTCGGCGAGGCGATCGATGTCCTGTGCGAAGCCGCGCACCGAGAGCGTCGCCGGATCGACCCGCGGCGAGCAGCCCTGCCCGCGCTCGTCCACGTAGATCAGGCGCAGGCCCATGTCGCCGAGCGGATCGAGCCACGGCCGGAACTCGTGATGGTCGAGGCCGGGGCCGCCGTGCAGGAGCATCACCGGATAGCCGGAGCCGTGCTCGACGACGTACAGCTCGCCGCCGTCCTCGAGAGCGACGACCCGACCGCCCGCCGCGTCAGCCATTCATCTTCCGGTAGCCGAGCGCGTGCTCGGCCTGCATCATCTTGTGGATCTGCGTCGTGCCCTCGTAGATGATGGGCGCGCGGGCGTTGCGGAAGTAGCGCTCGACCGGATATTCGGCCGAGTACCCGTAGGCGCCGTGCACCTGGATCGCGAGGTTCGCGGCGTTGAACGCGGTCTCGGTGGCGTGCCACTTGGCGAGCGATGTCTCGCGCGTGTTGCGCACGCCGCGGTTCTTCGCGTCGGCGGCCTGCATCACGAGCAGCCGCGAGGTCTCGTACCCGAGCACCATGTCGGCGATCATGTCCTGCACGAACTGGTGCTCGCCGATGCGCTTGCCGAACGTCTTGCGCTCGTTGGCGTACTTCACCGACGCCTCGAGGCACGCTCGGATCACCCCGACGGCGCCGGCCGCGACGGTGAACCGGCCCTGGTCGAGCGAGTGCATCGCGATCTTGAAGCCCTCGCCCTCGTTGCCGACCAGGTTCTCGGCCGGCACCTGCACGTTCGAGAAGAAGAGCTCGCCGGTCGAGCCGGCCCATACGCCCAGCTTGTGCTCGATCGGGCGCGCCTGCACGCCCTCCCACTCGCGCTCCACGATGAATGCCGAGATGCCGCCGTGCGCCGCGCCCGGGTCGGTCTTCGCGAAGACGAGCTCGTAGTCGGCCTCGGTGGCGTAGGAGATCCAGTTCTTCTGCCCGTTCAGCAGGTAGGTGCCGTCGGGCTGGCGGATCGCGGTCGTGAGCATCGCCGAGACGTCGGATCCGGCGGCCGGCTCGGTGAGCCCGAAGCAGCCGAGCTTCTCTCCCTTCGCCATCGGCTCCAGGTACCTGCGCTTCTGCTCCTCGCTGCCGTAGCGCAGGAGCGAGAGCGAGTTCAGGCCGACGTGGACCGAGATCAGCGTGCGGAAGGCGGACTCGCCCCGCTCGATCTCCTCGCAGATGAGGGCCTCGCACACGTAGTCGAGGCCGGCGCCGCCGTACTCGACCGGGATCGGCGCGCCGAGCAGCCCGAGCTCCGCCATCCCCTCGATGATCCCCATGTCGAGGTGATGGTTGATGTCGTTCTCCTGGGCCACCGGCAGCACCCGCCGGTCGACGAACTCGCGAACCGTCTCCTGGATCGCGCGCTGCTCATCGGTCAACTGTAGGTCCACACCCGCTCCTCGCCGCCGGTTTCCCTCGGCGATGATCCTAACCGGGCGCCCTCCCGCGTGGGGACGGTCCGCCGGCCTGGGGTCAGCTCGCGCGCGGCATGGCGAACCCCTCGCCCGGCCGCTTGGCCGCGTACATGGCCGCGTCGGCGGCGCGGAAGAGCTCCTGCGGGTTGACGCCGTCGATCGGGCACACGGCCACGCCGAAGCTGGCGCCGAGGCCGGCCATGTTGCCGGTGAAGGCGGCGCTCATGGCGCTCGAGACGCGGCCCGCGACCGCGGCGGCGTCGTCGGCCGACGTCTCCGGCAGGAGCAGCGCGAACTCGTCGCCGCCGATGCGGTAGGCGGCATCCGCGCGGCGCAGCCCGCCGCGGAGGACGGCGCCGATCTGCTCCAGGGCGGCGTCGCCGGCGGCGTGGCCGTGGGCGTCGTTCAGCGCCTTGAACCCGTTCAGGTCGCACAGCACGAGCGCGAGCGGATGGCCGTAGCGCACGGCCCGCGACGACTCGCGCTCGAGCCGCTCCGTGAACGCGCGCCGGTTGTACAGGCGGGTGAGCGGATCGTGCTCGGCCAGGAACTGCATCTCCTCGTACTGGGCGGCCGTGTCGAGAGCCGTGGTGGCCTGGTTGGCGAACACGCGCAGCGCCTGCAGCTTGGCGTCGGCCGGGATCATGCGGTCGATCGGGTCGTCCACCCAGATGACGCCCATCAGGCCGCCGTTGCGGCTCCAGAGCGGCACGAGCAGCCAGTGGTTGCGCCACGCCGCCGGGCCGCGGCCGTTGATCTGCGAGTGATAGGTGTCGTGCTCGGGCGCCATGCGGCGCATCGCCTGGTCGTGCTCGACCAGGTAGCAGCCCTCGACCTCGAACTCCGGGCTGCAGCAGCCCCTCGAGCTCGTGGCGCGCCATCGGCATCGTCACCGCCTCGTCGGACATGTTCCAGCCGTGCGTCGCCCGCGAGCGGAACTCGCCCGTCTCCGGCTCCGGCAGGTCGATGCACACGTTGCCGAACTCGAGCGCGGTGTGGATCGCCTCGCACACGGACTCGAGGATGGCGTCGATCGAGAAGCGTCTCGGTCAGCCGCGAGGACACAGCGAGGAGCTGCTCGAGCGCCGCCCGGTGGCGCGCGGCGGCGGCCGCCTCCTGCGCGCTCTGCACCGCGATCGCGGCGTGATCGGCCATCGCCACCAGGATCTCGAGCTCCTCGCTGCGCGGCAGCCGGCCGGACTCGGGCTCGTCGACCGAGAGGATGCCGATCAGGTGTCCGTCGGAGTGGCGCAGCGGCACGAAGAGCGCGTCCTCGGGATGCCAGCTCCCGGCCTCGGGGACGGGCTCGCCGGCGGGCACGTACGACCCGGGCGCGTAGGCCTCCCAGTCGATCTCGCCGTGCGGGATCAGGTACGCGCCGTCGTGCAGGAACCGGTCCTGCAGGAGCGGCTCCCAGACCGTCCGCTCGCGCGCGTCGCCCATCAGCCGTTCACAGGCCTCCGCGCCGCCGTGCACGGTCGTGACGACGAAGTCGTCCCACGCCGGGCGGTACAGGTGCACGACGACGGTGGCGTAGCCGAGCGAGCTCGAGATCGCCCGGGCGATGGCCGCGAGCAGGTCGTCGAGCTCGTCCTCGCGGCGGACGAGACGAGTGACCTCGAGGAATCCTCGCAGGCGTGAGAGCTGCTGCAGATGGGGAGTCGGCATACGGGAAGGCAGGCGGGGACTGGGGGAGTCCCGGATCTCAGTGTGGCCGATCCGGTGGCCGCCGTCTTGACCAATACGGGGGAAACGGCCGCCGGCGCTATGCGGCCAGGCGGACGCGCTCGCCCGACCGCTTGGCGGCGTACATCGCCGCGTCGGCGGCGCGCAGGAGCGCCTCCGGGTCGTGTGCGACGGCGCCGAAGACGGCGACGCCGAAGCTCGCCGTGACGGCGTGACCCTCGGCAGCGCACGTCGTCTCGAGCGAGACGGCGATCCGGCGCACGACCGTATCGATCGACTCGGACTCGATCTCGGGCAGGATGAGCGCGAACTCGTCGCCGCCGATCCGAAACGCGGCGTCCGGCGCGCGCAGCTGGTGGCTCAGGAGGTCGGCGACCCGGGCGAGCGCGGTGTCGCCGGCCATGTGGCCGTGGCGGTCGTTGATGCCCTTGAAGCCGTCGACATCGAGCACCACGAGCGCGAACGGCTTGCCGTAGCGGCGCGCCCGGGCCGTCTCGATCCGCAGGCGGTGGTTGAACGCCCGCCGGTTGAAGAGCCGCGTGAGCGGGTCGTGCTCGGCCAGGTAGCGCATCTCCTCGAACCGGGCCGCCGAGTCGAGCGCTGCCGTCGCCTGGTTCGCGAACACCCGCAGCGCCTGGAGGAGCTCGGTCGAGGGCAGGAGCCGGCTGCGCGGATCGTCGGCCCAGATCAGGCCGATGACATCGCCGTTGCGGTCGTACATCGGCACGGTCAGCCAGTGCCGGTTCCAGGCCAGCGGGCCGCGCCCGTTGGACTCGGAGCGGCGCATGGTGAGCCCATCGGGCAGGCGCGCCAGCGCCTCCTCGAGCGTGAGCAGGTAGCAGCCCTGGCGCTCGAACGGCGGGTCGAGCAGGGGCGCGAGCTCCCACAGCGTCATCGGCGAGTTCTGGCGCATGTCCTCGAGCGTCCAGCCCGTCGCCGCGCGGGTCGTGAAGATGCCCGAGACCGGGTCGGGCAGGTCGATGCACACCTTGTCGAACCCGAGCGCCTCGGAGATGCCCTCGCACACCGACTGCAGGATGGCGCCGGCCGAGAGCGTCTCGGTCAGGCGCGACGACACCTGCAGGAGCTGCCGCAGCGCCGCCCGGTGGAAGGCGGCCGCGGCCGTCTCCTGTGCGCTCTGGAGGGCGAGGGCGGCATGGTCGGCCACGGCGACGAGGCCGGCCAGGTCGTCGCCGGTCGGCCGCAGGCCGGTGCGCGGCTCGCCGACCGAGATGATGCCGAGTAGGTGCCCGTCGGTGTGGCGCATCGGCACGAACAGCTCGTCGTCGGGGTGCCACGCGTCGGGGCTCCCGGTCGGCTCCCAGTCGGGGATGTACCGGGCGCCGACGTCGTCGGTCCAGTCGAACGCGCCGTGCGGGATCATGTAGGCGCCGTTCACGGCGAAGCGCTCGTCGAGCAGCGGCTCCCATCCCTCCCAGGGCAGCGTGTCGCCGAGCAGCGTGCGCCTGGCCTCGTCGCTGCCGTGCACCGTCGTCACCTGGAAGTCGTTCCACGCCGGCCGGTACGTGTTCACGACCACCGTCTCGAACCCGAGCGAGCTTGCGATCGACGCGGCGATCGCGTCCAGAATGGTCGCGGTGTCGGTTTCGTCGCGTACGAGCCTCGTCACGTCCAGGAGGGCGCGCAGGCGGGCAAGGGCTGAGAGGTCAGGTGGGGCCACAGAGGGTATGGGCCGGCTGCAGCGGCGGGTCGCGGGTTCGACCCGGCGCGCACCGGTGTGCCGTCCTCTAGGTTTTTCGGGTGAATGACCGCGATCGGTTGAGCGAATTCGTGTGCTTGCGCTGACGGTCGCGCTCTCTGGGCGCGGCGTGCACCCCCCAGGCGGGGGAGGCGCCGGTGACGATGCCGGCGGCCGCGTCGGCGCTCGCGATCGCCCCGGACTTCGCCGGCACGATCTGGGCGGCCACCGGCCGGCGCGTCTACCGGTCGCACGACGGCGGGCACACCTGGCGCCGCGTGCCGGGCGAGGGCGGCGCGACCGGGGTGGCGTTCCTGGCGGCGCGCGTCGTCACCGTCGGGCCGCGCGGCGTGCAGACCGGCGGGTTCGGCGCCGCCTCGCTGGCGCGGCCGCACCCGGCGGCGGCGCCGCTTCGGGCCGTGGCCTCGCCGTACTACCGCACGAACCGCCTCTACGCCGTCGACGCGTCCGGCCGCCTGTGGGTCTCGGTGCGCAACGCGCGCCGGTGGTCGCGCCTGCGCGCGGCCGGCCTGCCGGCGGGCGCGCAGGCGATCGCCGCGATCCGCGGCGACGTCCACCGGCCTGACCGGATCTATGTCGCGTGCGGCGCCGCCGGCCTGTGGCGCTCGAGCGACTTCGGCGCGACCTTCCACCGCGTGCCCGCCGCCGGCGCCGCGACCGCCGTGGCCGCGACGACCGACGACCAGCGGCTGCTGCTCGTGGCGTCGCCGGCCGGGATCGAGCTCTCGCAGGACGCGGGCCGGACGCTTCACGCGGGTGGCGACCACGACGGGCATCCGCGCGATCGCGTTCGACTTCCGCAACTGGCTGCTCGCCTACGCGGCGACCGCCGGCGGCCGGCTGCTGCGCTCCGACGACGGCGGCACCACCTGGGACGGCGCGTAGCGGCCGCTACTCGGCGGTCTCGGCGACCGCCTGCACGAGCCATGCCGGCACGCGAACGGGCCGCATCCGCTCACGGTCGACGCACGCGTGCCGGGTCTCGCCGCGCGTGCACACGCCCCGGCCGTCGCGCAGCTCGTAGCCGAACGTGAAGCTCGCGCCGCGCACCGACGTGCAGGAGCACTCCACCGTGAACGTGTCGTCGAAGCGGAGCGCGCGCAGGTACGAGATGTGCGCCTCGACGACCACCATGTCCATGCCGCCGGAGTGCACCTCGGCGTAGCTGTGCCCGATCTCGCGCAGGTACTCGACGCGCCCCACCTCGAACCACGCCAGGTAGGCGGCGTTGTTGGCGACGCCCATCGCGTCGGTCTCCGAGAACCGCACCCGCAGCGGCACGGCTGTGCGGTGGCCGGTCACTCAGCGGCCGCGGAGCGTCCGCCGCAGCAGCCGCAGGCCGTCGTCGGCCGCCTGGCGCGCCGCCGGGAGCGCCGGGTGGTCGGCCAGCCGGGGGCGGGCGATGCCGCGCTCGGTCGCCTGGATCGAGATCCAGTCGCCGGCCGCGCCGCCGATCTCGCGCGCGACGCCGCGGCGGCGGGCGTCGAGCATCCAGATCCCGGTCGCGAGCATCGTCTGGCGGGCGAACGGCCGCTTCCCGAGCGGCAGCTTGGTCAGCGCGACCTCGGCGATCAGGAGCTGGCCGACCTCGGTCTGGGCCATGTCGCCGAGCGCCGCGACGGCGGTGCGGAAGCGGCGCGTGGTGTGGTGGCGGCGTGCGCGCTGGGCGGCGTCGAGCTCGCTCGCGCCGTCGACGAACTCGCCCGCGCCGGCCGAGGAGTCGGCGGCGGTGACCCACGCGCGCCATCCGCCCTCGCCCCACGGCTGCAGGCTCAGCTCGAGGCCGCGCTGGGCGAACCAGCGGCGGATGGCCTCGAGCTCGGCGGAGCTGTCGTTCCAGGTCACTCCCCCGAACGATACCGACGCCGATGCCGCTTCCGGGGGTGGCGTGCCAGCCGATGGTGCTTGATACCTTTAGTCATTGGAGCCTGGAAGAGTCAGGGAGGTCCACAGATGGACGATCGCAAGAGCATCATCGACCGGGTCATGGAGGCGACCGACGCGACCAAGAATCGCGTCCAGCAAGGCGTCTCCGGGAGCCCGGTGATGTCCGCGACCAAGGAGCGCGCCGAGGCCGTGCGGCATGCGCGCCCAAGCGGCTGCCCTGTCGCAGCTGAATCTCGCCACTCGCGACGACGTTGCTCGCATCCAGGCGTCGCTCGACCGCATCGAGGCGGCGGTGAACGACCTGGCGAAGCGCCTGCCCGCGGCACGGGCGGCCAAGCCGCGCGCCTCGCGCGCGAAGAGCACTCCGGCTCAGGACGCCTGAGCGGGCACGCGCAGCCGTAGCGCCGCGGGCACGACCTCGAACGTCGCCGGCGTCACGCCGGGCTGCTCGCCGTCGGCCTCGATCGGCAGCGGGGACTCGGGCGCGACCACGACCCGGCGGGCGCGGCTGAAGTCCGCCTTGGGGTGGTTGACGTGCGTGCCGCGGTAGAGCCGGTGCAGGTTCATGGCGAGGTCGACCTTGCCCACGTCGCCCCAGACGAGCACGTCGAGCAGGCCGTCGTCGGGCTCGGCCATCGGCAGGATCTTCATGCCGCTGGCGAAGTAGCGGCAGTTGCCGACGATGACGTTGTTGCACATCCGGTCGATCTCGCGCTCGTCGATGCGGACGTGGAAGCGGTTGTTGTGGTAGCCGAAGAACGTGGCGACGGCGCCCCACCCGAACGCGACGGTCGCGCCGAGCGGCTTGCCCGAGCGGTTGACCCGCTCGGCGACCACGCCGGTCAGGCCGGCGCTGGCGATGTTGCAGTAGAGCCGTGACGCCTCGCCGCCGTCGGGCGCCGTGTAGCTGACCCGGCCGAGGTCGACGGTGCGCACGGCGCCGCGGGCGGCGACCTCGAGGGCCGCGTCGGTGGCCTTCGGGATCCGGAAGGTGCGGGCGAAGTCGCCGCCGCTGCCGCGGGAGACGATCGCGAGCTCGGCCGTGGGCGACACGGCCTCGGCGCCGTCGTAGAAGCCGTTCGCGACGTCCGACACGGTGCCGTCGCCGCCGACCGCGATCACGAGCTCCGCGCCGTCGCGCAGCGCCTGGCGGGTGAGGTCGGGCGCGTGGCCGGGCGCCTCGGTCAGGCGCGCCTCGACGTCGAGGCCGTGCCCGGACGCCCGGCGGGCGATCTCGGGCCAGCGCTGCGCCGTGCGGCCGTTGGCCGAGGCCGGGTTCACGATCATCACCGCCCGCACGTGTCTAGCGCTCGTCCACGGCCGCGCGCAGGGCGAGGCGCGTCATCCGCTCGACCGCGGCGGCCAGCTCGGCGTCGGAGATGCGGACGAACTCCTCGCCGTGGATCAGGTCGGACACCGTGAGCAGGCAGGCCGCCTCGACGCCGCGGAGCGCCGCGATCGTGAAGAGCACGGCGGCCTCCATCTCGACGGCGAGCACCCCACGCGCCGCCCAGCGCCTGTGCCGGTCGGGGTCGGGGTCGTAGAACGTGTCGGAGCTTGCGATCGGGCCGACGTGCGGGCGCAGGTCGAGGCCCTTGGCCGCGTGGATCAGGCCGTGGGTCACGCCGAAGTGCGCGGTGGGGGCGTGGGCCTCGCCGCCGGTGAAGCGAAGGGCCGTCGAGTCGCCGGGCACCGCCGAGAGCGCCACCACCAGGTCGCCGAGCGCGAGGCTCTGCTGGAGCCCGCCGCACGTGCCGACGCGGATGAGGCGCGTCGAGCCGAGCTGGATCAGCTCCTCGATCACGATCGCCGCGCTGGGGCAGCCCATGCCGGTGGACTGCACCGACACCGGCCGGCCTTCGAACGTGCCGGTGAAGCCGAGCATCCCCCGCTCGCCGTTCACCTGCCGGGCATCGTCCATGAACTCGCGCGCGATCCGCTGTGCGCGCAGCGGATCGCCCGGCAGGAGCACCGCCGGTGCGTAGTCGCCCTTCTCTGCGCGCAGGTGGATCGGCACGGCCGCAGAGCTTACCGTGCGTCGGCGGCCACGCCCAGCGCGACTCCCGTCAGGCGGTAGCCCGAGCCGGAGCGAAACGGCTCGACGGCGGCGCGCACGGCGTCGCGAGCGACGCCCGCTCGGCGTCGTCGAGGGTCGGCAGCAGCCGGGTGAGGCCGCCGTTCAGCGCCGACTGCGCCCGCCAGTACGCCTCGAAGTCGGGGTACGTCCACGCGACCGGGATCGGCTCGATCGTCTCGCAGCGCGAAGGCCGGCGGCGGCCAGGTGCGCCGCGATCTCGTCCGGATCGCCGAGCGCGAACATGCCCGGGCCGCCGGGAGGAGTGGGAGGCAGGTCGGTCATGCCCTCGAGCACGTTCCAGAGGGTGGTCGCCCACGCGTTCTCGGCGGCGGACGCCCACACCGCGAACGCGAGCCGGCCGCCGGGCCGCAGCACGCGCCGCGTCTCGCGAAAGGCCGCCTCCCGGTCGGCGACGAGCATGTAGGCGAAGCGGCAGACGACGCGATCGACGCAGGCGTCGGCGAGGTCGAGCGACTCGGCGTCGAGGACGCGCAGCTCGACGTTGGCGAGCCCGGCGGCGGCGGCCGCGCGCCCGGCCGCGTCGACCATCGCCCGGGCACGGTCGGAGAGGATCACGGTGCCGTCGCCGGCGAGGGCGGCGGCGACCGCGAGGCCGACGTCGCCCGGGCCGGAGGCGAGCTCGAGCACCGTTCACGCCCGGTGCGAGGTCGAGGTGGTCGATCAGCCAGTCGGTGATCGGCCGGCCCATCGCGCGCATCCGGTCGCTCTCGGACTCCCACCCGGCCGCCGCGCGCTCCCAGTTGAGCGCGCTGCGCTGCCGGTACTCGTCGGCCGCGGCCCGGCTGGTAGCTTCTTGGTCGTGCACACCGAGACATTCGCCGTCGACGGCCTGCGTGTCAACCTGGCGGTGTGGGGGGACGGGCCCCCGGTGGTGCTGCTGCACGGCCTGACCGGCTCGCGCGCCTACCTGGGCCGTTCGCCGAGCGGCTCGGGCGCACGCATCGGGTCGTCGCCGTCGACCTGCCCGGACACGGCGGCTCGGACATGCTCGACGCCGTTCACGTTCCCGGCCGCCGCCGTGCCTCATGGCCGACGCGGTCGCCCGGCTCGGCGTCGAGCGGCCCGCCGTGATCGGGCACTCGTTCGGCGCGCCGCTCGCGGTGGCCTGGGCGGCCGAGCGTCCCGTCGCCGGCATCGTCGCGTGCTCGCCGGTGGGGATGATCCCGCTCGAGCTGCGCCGGGCGCGGTTCGTGCTGCCGTTCCATCGCGCGCTCGCGGCCACCGAGCCGCTGTGGGGCGGCGCCGCGGTGTCGTGGCCGCTGCCGCGGCGGCTCGTGTTCGGCTGGTTCGTCGGCATGGGCGGCCTGGACGGCGTCGATCCGGCGCATGGGCCGGGCGATGCTGCGCGACGCCGCGGCGGCGGCCGATGTCGTGCCCGGCGTCCTGCCGGCGCTTCGCAGCCTCGATCTGGCCGGCCTGTGCGCCGGCCTCGACGTGCCCGCGCTCGTCGCTCTGGGGCGATCTCGACCGGGGCGGGTGGGAGAGCGGGCCGCCGCTTGCGGCCGCGCTGCACGCGCGCGAGCTCGTCCTGCCCGGCGTCGGCCACATGCCGATGCTCGAGGCGCCGTACGCGTTCTCGGTCGCCGTCGCCGAGTTCCTCTCGGCTACGGTGCCCGCATGATCCCGGCCTCGCGCTCCGACCCGTGGCGGTGCGGCGATTGCGGCCTGCCGTACGAGCTTGCGCTGCGCTCGCTCGAGGTTGGGCTCGTCCGCCTCGCCACCCGCGGCGAGGCGGGGTTCCGGCTCGGCAGCGACGGGATCGAGGCCGAGCTCGCGCCGCTCCTTGCGCCGTGCGCCTGCGGCGGCCGCCTGGAGCCGGGTCTGACCCCGAACGAAAGCGTCACGGAGTGGAACAGGAACCGTTCGGGGTCAGACCCCGGTTCGACGCCGAGGCGCTGCGGCCGCTTGCGGAGCGGGGATGGGCGGTGCTCGAGGCGAGCACCGACCCGCGCCTGGAGCGTCTGCGCGCACTGTGGCGCTCGCGCGCGCTCGTGCTGCTCGGCCGCGCCGGCGAGCTCACCCGCGAGCAGCAGCTCGAGCTGCGCCTGGAGGGGCGCCTGGCCGGCCTGCAGGACGACATCGAGCGCGCCCGCTCGGCCGGCGACGAGGAGGCCGCGCAGGCCGCGCACGCCCGCTACATCGAGCTCGGCACGACCTTCATGCGCCGGTTCGTGCTGGTCGGAGATGGCCGCCCCGGAACCTCTGGCTAGCCGGGTCGCGGCGTACATCGCCGAGCACGCGCTGCTCGAGCCGGGCGAGCCGGTGCTCGTGCTCGTGTCCGGCGGCGCCGACTCGGTCTGCGCGTGGGGGGTGCTGCGCGAGCTCGGCTACGCGGCCGAGGCGCTGCACGTCGAGCACGGGCTGCGCGGCGCCGAGGGCCTCGCCGACGCCGCCCACTGCGCCGGGCTCGGCGCCGAGGTGGTCGGCGGTCGATGTCCCGGCCGGGGCGAACGTCGAGGCCCGCGCGCGCGAGGCCCGCTACGCCGCCGCCCGCGAGCATGCGGACGGCCGCCCGATCGCGACCGGCCACACGCTCTCCGACCAGGCCGAGACGGTGCTCTACCGGCTCGTGTCGTCGTCGGGCGCACGGGCGATCAGGGCGATGCGGCCGAGCGCGGGCGGGATCGTGCGGCCGCTCCTGTGCGCCACCGCCGCCGAGACGCGGGAGTGGTGCGCCGCCCACGGCGTCGAGCCGCGCGCGGACGCGACGAACACCGACACCCGCCTGCGCCGCAACCTGATCCGGCGCGAGGTGATGCCGGCGCTGCGCCGCGTCCACCCCGGCGCCGAGGTGAACCTGGCCCGCTCGGCGGAGCTCCTGGGCGAGCTGGACGAGCTCCTGCGCGAGCTGGCCGGCGAGCACGTCGAGCCGCGCATCGACCTGCACGGACTCGACGACATGCCGCGCGCGCTGCGGGTGCTCGTCCTGCGCGAGGCGGCCGAGCGCGCCGCGGGACGGCCGCTGCGGCTGCCGCGCGCGCTCACGGCCAAGCTCGAGGCGATGGCGGAGCGGCGCACCGGCGTCGAGCGGCTGTCGCTCGGCCGCGACCTCGAGGCGGTGCGCGACCGCTCGACCATCGCGTTCGTGCCGCCGGGACCCGGTATCCTCCGCCGGGATGAATGTCGAGCAGACCGGCCTCGAACGCGATCCGCTGATCGCCGAGGTGCTCGTCGAGGCCGATGCGGTGCGGGCGCGCGTCGACGAGCTGGGCGAGGAGCTCTCGCGCGACTACGCCGGACTCGACCCGCTGCTCGTCGGCGTGCTCAAGGGCGCCGTGTTCTTCCTGGCCGACCTGGTGCGGCGGATCACCGTGCCGTGCGAGATCGACTTCATGGCCGTCTCGAGCTACGGCAACAGCACCGACTCCTCCGGCGTGGTGCGGATCCTGAAGGACCTCGAGGCCAACATCGAGGGCCGCCACGTGATCGTGATCGAGGACATCGTCGACTCCGGCCTGACCCTGTCCTACCTGCTGCGGAGCCTGCGCGCGCGCCGGCCCGCGTCGCTCGAGGTGTGCGCGCTTCTGACCAAGCCGGCCCGGCGCAAGGCGGACATCGTCTGCCGCTACGTCGGCTTCGAGATCCCCAACCGCTTCGCCATCGGATACGGGCTCGACTTCGCCGAGCGCTACCGCGGCCTGTCGTACGTCGCCGCCCTCGACGAGTCGAAGCTGCCCGACGAGTTCGAGTAGCCTCCGGCTTCAGGATGGGCGGGTAGGTGCCGATACGGGGCGTGGCGAAAACACCGTGGTATCGTTCGGTCCCGTATTGAGACTCCCGGCGACCGCGGGCAGGGCCGTCCGACTCTATCCCCGGGGGAAGTAGGCGAGACGTCGTGAACAGACTTTTCAAGAGCGCACTTTTCCCGATTCTGGTCGTGCTGGTGCTCGCGTTCTTCGCGCTGAAGATCGTGAACTCGTCGAGCAGCGGTCCCAGCAAGAACTGGTCGACGCTCACCGCCGCCACCGACGCGGGCAAGATCACCTACATCAAGCCCGACCTCGCCGGCAACAGCGTCACGTACAAGGTCGGGCACGAACACCTTCAGCGTCGGCATCCCGTCGATCCAGCTCCTGAACGACGAGCTGAACGCGGTGAAGAAGCTGCCGCCCGGCACCGTCACCATCGACGGCGCCAAGACCGGCGGCTCGCCGTGGTGGAGCGCGCTGATCACGATCCTGCCGTTCCTGCTCTTCTTCGTGTTCTGGATCTTCCTGATGAACCAGATGCAGGGCGGCGGCTCGAAGGTGATGAGCTTCGGCAAGAGCCGCGCCAAGCGGATGTCCGTCGACTCGCCCAAGATCACGTTCAAGGACGTCGCCGGCGTCGACGAGGCCGTCGAGGAGCTGCAGGAGATCAAGGAGTTCCTCGAGAACCCGAAGAAGTTCCAGGCCCTCGGCGCGCGCATCCCCAAGGGCGTGCTCCTGTTCGGCCCTCCCGGCACCGGCAAGACGCTGCTCGCCCGGGCCGTCGCCGGCGAGGCCGGCGTGCCCTTCTTCTCGATCTCCGGCTCCGACTTCGTCGAGATGTTCGTCGGCGTCGGCGCGAGCCGCGTCCGCGACCTGTTCGAGCAGGCCAAGCAGAACTCGCCGTGCATCATCTTCATGGACGAGATCGACGCCGTCGGCCGCCATCGCGGCGCCGGCATGGGCGGCGGCCACGACGAGCGCGAGCAGACGCTGAACCAGCTGCTCGTCGAGATGGACGGCTTCGAGATGAAGGACAACGTGATCCTGATCGCGGCCACCAACCGGCCCGACATCCTCGACCCGGCCCTGCTGCGCCCCGGCCGCTTCGACCGCCAGGTCGTCGTCGACCGGCCCGACCGCGTCGGCCGCAAGAAGATCCTCGAGGTGCACAGCCGGGGCAAGCCGATGTCCCAGCAGGTCGACATCGAGGCGCTGGCCGGCCAGACGCCCGGCTTCACCGGCGCCGACCTCGCCAACCTCGTCAACGAGGCCGCGCTGCTCGCCGCCCGCAAGGGCAAGAAGCAGATCGAGAACCTCGAGCTCGAAGAGGGCATCATGCGCGTCATCGCCGGGCCCGAGAAGAAGACCCGGCTGCTGTCGCCCAAGGAGCGCGAGATCACCGCCGTGCACGAGATGGGCCACGCCCTCGTCGGCCACTTCCTCGAGCACAACGACCCGGTGCACAAGATCTCGATCGTCGGCCGCGGCATGGCGCTCGGCTACGTCGTCACGCTCCCGTCCGAGGACAAGTTCATGCGCTCGCGCGCGGAGCTGCTCGACGGCCTGGCGAAGAACCTGGGCGGACGCACCGCGGAGGAGCTCGTGTTCGGCGAGGTCACCACCGGCGCCGAGGACGACCTCAACAAGACGACCGACACCGCCAAGCGCATGGTCACGCGCTGGGGCATGTCCGAGAAGCTCGGCCCGCGCACGTTCGGCCGCGACTCGAGCCAGCCGTTCCTCGGCCGCGACTTCGGCCACGAGGCCGACTACTCCGAGGAGATCGCACGCGAGATCGACGACGAGATCCGCCGCATCGTCGAGCAGGCGCACGAGCGCGCCCGCGAGGTGCTCGGCGCGAGCATCGACGAGCTGAACCGCATGTCGAAGATCCTGATCCAGTACGAGACCTTCGACGCGAGCCAGTTCCAGCGCCTGCTCGCCGGCGAGGCCCCCGAGGACGTGTTCGTCGATCAGGAGCCCAAGCCGACCGAGACCCCCGCCGAGGAGCCGCGCAAGGAGTCGTCGCGGCCGCGCGGGCTCGGCCTGCCGCTCCCGGGCAACATCGCCTCCGGCCAGCCGCCGGAGTCCCCGCAGCCCTCCTGATCTTCGACCGCAGCGCAGGCGTAGATCCCTGGAAAGGGGGGACGGCCGTGACCCGTGACTGCCGATCACGTGCACAGCCGTCCATCTGCTCTCGAGGGGTCACGCGTTGCGCTTCGTCCGGGTCTCATTCACTCTTGCCGTCGTCGGCGTCGCCGGCCTCGTGCCCGCCCAGCAGGCCTTCGCGACGAAGCCCGCCGTCTCCGGGCCGATCGTGTCCTACCGCTGCCCGCCCGTGCCGATGTGGTGCTCGCGCACGGTGAAGCCGGGGATCCTGCTCACGCACTGGCGGGCGAAGATGCGCTCCGGCACCACCCAGAACCTCTACAAGCTGTCGTGGCGGCTCGGCGATCCGCATGTGCGCCTGATGGCCGCCGCGCTCAACACGCCGAACCCGGCCACCGGCAACATCCCGCTCGGCACCATCTCGCACTGGGCCGGCGCGAGCGGCGTCTCGGGCCTGCTCGGCGCGATCAACGGCGACTTCTTCGGCGAGGTCGGATACGGCTGGAGCGGCGACGGCCACCCCAGCGGCATGCTCGTCCAGTCGCGCCACGTGGTCGCGTTCGGCAGCGGCGGCCCGGTGTCGGCTACGAGCCGGGCGGCCGCATGGTCATGGGCTCCCCGACGGCGAAGCCGGCCAAGTTCCTGCTCGGCAACGGCGTGTCGGCCACGATCGCCGCGTTCGACCCGGGCTCGAGCATCGGCAGCGTCCTCCGCGACCAGGTCGTCGTGAAGACCGATCGCTCCGCTCCGCAGAACATCCCGGGCGGATGGGACGGCTACATCGTCGGCGGCTCGTCGACGCCGAACCCGTTCCCGACCATGCTGCGCGGCACCGAGCAGGTGAGGAATACGTCCGGGAACCAGACCGAGCAGGTGGCCGGCTTCCGCTTCGGCGACGGCGCGGGGGTCGTCGCCACGGTGTCACTGCCGATCGTGCCGGCGCCCACCAATCCCGTCCAGCTCGGACCGGGCCAGGTGCTCGTGATGGCGATCGCGCCGACTGCGAAGTTCCCCACGCCGCCCGCCGACATCGCCCTCACCCGCCTCGCCACCCACTCCCACGTCGTCAGGCTCACGGTTGACGCCACGCCGTGGAGCAGCGTGCAGGACGTGATGGGCGGAAAGCCGCAGCTCGTGAAGAACGGCCGGGTGGCCTACCCGGTCGCGAACGTCGATCCGCCGATGATGTCGGGCGACGGCTGGCAGTGGGACTACCCGCACTGGCGGCCCGCGCTCGCCGAGACCAGCACGCGCGGCTTCATGATCATCACCGGCGGCATCCACTACGGCAACGGCGTCTACGGCTGGAACTGGGGCAAGATGCTCGTCCAGCTCGGCGCCCGCAACGCGATGGGCTTCGACAACAACTCCTCCACCGAGCTCTTTGCCCCCCGCTACGGCACCTGGTCGTTCTCGCCGGGCTGGGAGCGCCAGATCACCGAGGCCACGGCGCTCACCTACCACTAGGTCGCCGCTCCGCGAGGGGTAGTCTGCGCGGCGTGCAGCCGCTCCGCGACCGCTTCCCCGCCCCGGCCGTGATGGGAGTGGTGAACGTGACCCCGGACTCGTTCTCGGACGGGGGCGCGTTCCTCGACCCCGACGCGGCCGTCGCCCACGGCCTCGAGCTGGTCGCCGAGGGCGCCGACCTGCTCGACGTCGGCGGGGAGTCGACGCGCCCGGGCTCCGACCCCGTGCCGCTCGAGGTCGAGCTCGAGCGGGTGCTGCCCGTCATCCACCGGCTGGCCCACGAGACCGATGTGCCGATCGCGATCGACACGGTGAAGGCGGAGGTGGCCGAGCAGGCGATCCGCGCCGGCGCCGGCTTCGTGAACGACGTCACGGCCCTGCGCCACGACCCGGCGATGGCCGAGGTGGTCGCCGCGGCGGGCGTGCCCGTGTGCCTCATGCACATGCTGGGCGAGCCGAAGACGATGCAGCGCGACCCGCGCTACGGCGACGTCGTCGCCGAGGTGGCGGCGTTCCTCTCCGAGCGGGTCGGCGTTGCCCGCGCGGCCGGGATCGCGTCCGACCAGATCTGCGTCGATCCCGGGATCGGGTTCGGCAAGACCGCCGCGCACAACTGGACGCTCCTGCGCCATCTCGACCGGATCGCCGCGGTCGGCCCGCCGGTGCTCCTGGGCGCGTCGCGCAAGTCGTTCCTGGGCCGGCTCGTCGACGAGCCCGAGGAGCGGCGCGAGTTCGCGACGGTGGCGGTGAATCTGGACGCCGTGCGCCGCGGCGCCTGGATGCTGCGCGTGCACGCCGTCAAGCCCACCCGCGATGCGCTCGCCGTCGCGGCCGCGATCGAGGGCGCGCCGTGAGCGGCCCTCTGGTGGAGGTGCGGGGCCTGCGCGTGTACGCGTTCCACGGCGTGCGCGACTTCGAGCGCGAGCGCGGCCAGGTGTTCGTGATCGACCTGTGGCTCGCGTGCGCATCGTCCTCGGCCGAGACGAGCGACGACCTCGCCGACGCCGTCAACTACTCGGCAGTGTGCGACCGGGTGGCCGAGCTCGCCCGCGGCGGGCCGTACGACCTGCTCGAGCGGCTCGCCGCCGTGATCGCCGACGCCCTGCTCGCCGGATACCCGGTCGAATGGGTGCGTGTGCGGGTCGCCAAGCCGCACGCTCCCGTCAAGCACGACGTGGCCGAGGTGGCGGTCACGGTCGAGCGCGGGCGCGCCGAGGCCGCCCCGTGACCCGCACCGCCACCGAGCGCTACATCGAGCTCGGGCTGCAGCTCGGCCGGCACTCCGAGGGCCTCGTCGACGCGTACTTCGGCCCGCCGGAGCTGGCCGCGGCCGTCGACGCCGCACCGCCCGCCGACCCGCCGCTGCTCGTCGCGGCCGCCACGGCCCTGCTCGACGAGCTGGACGACGGCTGGCTGCGCGACCAGGTCGCCGGCCTGCGCACCTGCGCGGGCGTGCTCGCCGGCGAGTCGCTCGCCTACGCCGACGAGGTCGAAGGCTGCTACGGCGTGCGGCCGGAGCACACCGACGAGGCGGTCTTCGCGGCTGCGCACGCGAAGTCGGCGACCTGCTGCCGGGCACCGGGCCGCTGCCGGAGCGGTACGCCCGTTGGCGCGACTCGATGCTCGTGCCGCCCGAGCGGATCGAGTCGACCGTGACGGCGGTCATGGAGGAAGCGCGAACGTGGACGCGCACGCTGGTCGAGCTGCCGCCGGGCGACGAGGTCGAGGTCGAGTTCGTCCGCGACGTGCCCTGGCTCGGCTTCGACGCCTACCTCGGCGAGGGGCGCAGCCGCATGTCGGTCAACCTCGACCTGCCGATGACGGCGGTCGACCTGCTCCTGCTCGTGATCCACGAGACCTACCCGGGCCACCACGCCGAGCGCGCCATGAAGGAGCACCTGCTCGTCCGCGGCCGCGGACTGCTCGAGGAGACCCTGGTGCTCGTCCCCACACCGCAGTCGATCGTCGCGGAGGGAATCGCGGTGCTGGCGCCGGCGACGGTGCTGCGGAGCGACGCCGGGCCGCGGCTCGCCGAGATCATCCGCGCTGCGGGCATCGAGTTCGACCTCGCCCACACGCTCGCGGTCGAGCACGCGTATGAGCCGTGCCGCTGGGTCGAGGTGAACGCCGCCCTCCTGCTGCACGCCCAGGGTGCGAGCGAGGCCGACGCGCGCGCGTATCTCGAGCGGTGGGCGTTCGCGAGCCCGGAGCTCTCGGCCCATCTCATCCGCTTCCTCAACGACCCGAACTCCCGCACCTACATGCTCACGTACGCCGCCGGGCAGGCGCTCTGCAGCGCGTACGTCGCGGGCGACCCCGATCGCTTCCGCCGCCTCCTGACCGAGCAGGTGCGGGTGCGCGATCTGATCGCGGCGCGCGACGGGGCGGCGTAGGGTATCGGCCGCCACCTTCTGCCCGTATAACGGATTCATGGACGGCATGCGGATCGTGGTGGTCGAGGACCAGCCACTGTTCCGGCGCGGCCTGATCGATCTGCTCGACGCCGAAGGGTTTCGGGTGGACGGATCGGCCGGCACGGTGCGGGAGGCGATGGACGTCGTCTCCGCCCGCATGCCCGACATCGTCCTCATGGACCTGCAGCTCGCCGACGGCAGCGGCATCGACGCCACCCGGCGGCTGTACGAGCTGCACGGCGAGCGCGTGCGCGTCGTCATGCTGAGCGAGTCGCGCGACCCGGCCGACATGATCGCGGCCGTCCGCGCCGGCGCCGTGGGCTATCTGACCAAGGATCAGGCCCCGGAGCGGCTGGCGGCGGCGCTGCGCGGCGTCCTGCGCGGCGAGGCGGCGCTCTCGCGGCGGATGGCCGCCCACCTGATCGCCGACGTGCGCGACACCCAGCGGCGGATGGTGCTCGCGACGAAGCTCCCCCACCGGGAGCGGCTCACGCCGCGCCAGCTCGAGATCCTGCAGCTGATCGCCGCCGGCGAGACGACCACCGAGATCGCCCGGCGGCTCTTCCTCTCGCCCGAGACCGTGCGCTGGCACGTGAAGGCGATCCTGCGCAAGCTCAAGGCCCGCACCCGCGCGGAGGCCGCGGCGGCCCTGCGCGAAGTGATGGTCTGACCGAGGCTCCGCGCCGGCGTCAGCCGCCCGCGCGCATCGTCTCGGTGGCCCAGCGCACGATCCACACCGACACGGTGAGGCAGTACGTGATGACGGCGCACGCGGCCACGATCGCGGCGGCCTGGCCGGCCGCACCGGTGACGAAGGTGGCGATGCCGACGAGCAGCGGCCGCATGAGCACGAAGGCGAGCACGCCGCCGATGCCGAGGTGGACCGTCGTGCGCCGCAGCTCCCGCGGGCGCAGGTTGGGGTAGCGGGCATCGGCCCAGATTGCGAGCGCCGCAGGGCAGAGTACGAGCACGACGGCCAGTTCCATGAGGGTCAACATGGCAACATCCTTGATCCGAGCTTGGAGCGGTCGGCGGCCCAACGCAAGGCCGTCCCGACCAGACCATCGGCAAATGTGAGCAATCCGTAAAGGTGATCTGTGAAAAGTGCCCCCGGAGGGGTGAAGCGCGCGTACGTGGGGTTCGGTGCGAACCTCGGCGACCCTGCCGCCACGCTGCGCGCCGCCGCCGTGGCGGTCGGCGAACGGGCCGGGGCGGTCACGGCCGGCTCGCGCATCTACCGCAGCGCGCCGATCGGCCTCGTCGACCAGCCCGACTTCCGAAACGCCGTCGCCCGCGTCGAGACGGCGCTACCGGCCGAGCGGCTGCTCGCCGAGCTGCAACGCCGTCGAGGCGGAGTTCGGCCGCGTGCGCGAGGTGCGGTTCGGGCCGCGCACGCTCGACCTCGACCTGATCTGGTACGAGGGCGAGGAGCGCGAGGACGCGCACCTGACCCTCCCGCACCCGCGCGCGCACGAGCGCGAGTTCGTCCTGCGGCCGCTGGCGGAGCTCGCGCCGGACCTCGTGCTGCGCGGTGCGACCGTGGCCGAGTGGCTGGCGGGGCTCGCGCCCGCAGGGGGTCGAGCCGACCGCCGAGGCGCTCATGTAGACGCGCACAGGCGCCGATGACGGATGTATGACCGACGTGGCGGCCACCCCGATCGCGCGCATCTCCGATCTCTTCACCGTGGTCGGCTCGCGTCTGATCCCGACGCTGCTCTTCACGACGATGGCGACCGTGTCGGTGCTCGGCGTCGGCAGCGCACCCAGCCCGAGCGCCGCCGCCTTCCACGCGCTCTCGGCCACGCTCTGGGGCCTCTTCATCGTCCTCATCAACATCCGCCCGGCGCCGCTGCGGCGCAACCGCTCGCCGGTGGGCGTGGTCGTGGCCCTGCTGTCGCAGCTCGCCGTGATCGCGGTCGGCCTCTTCGGCGCCCGCACCGACGGCGGGGTGGCCGTGCTCGCATCCGACGTGCTGCTGATCGCCGGCCTCGCCTTCGCGATCGGCTCGGTCGCGGTGCTCGGGCGCTGCTTCGGCATCCTGCCCGACGTGCGCGGCCTCGTCACCCACGGCCCCTACCGCTTCGTGCGCCATCCGCTCTACCTGGGCGAGCTGACCGCCGTCCTCGGCATCGTGCTCGGCTCGCGCCAGCCGCTGTGGGCGGGCGTGACCTGGGTCGCCTGCCTCGGGCTGCAGCTGGCCCGCACCGGCTACGAGGAGCGCAACATCAGCGCCGAGTTCCCCCAGTACGCCGAGTACGCGGCGCGGACGAAGCGGCTCATCCCCGGCATCATCTGAGCCGGCGGCGGGGGACATTAGACTCCCGGCATGTCCTACATCGAAGACCTGGAGGAGTTCGACGCCGAGCTCGAGCTCCGGCTCAAGCGCGAGTACGCCACCGTGTTCGGGCTGTTCCGCTACTGCGTGCTCACCGCCGAGGCCACGTACCTGTGCAACCGGCTCGAGATGGAGACGGCCAACTCGCCGGCCTACCCGCTCGTGCACCTGACCATGGAGGACGTCTGGGTCTGGGACAAGAACCGGCCCAGCCGCATCATCCCCCGCGCCGAGGTGCACACCACGCAGGACGTCACCGTCGAGGAGCTCAAGCCCGAGACCGAGATCGACACGACCTTCCCGCCCGGCTTCGAGCTCAGCGATGAGTGATGCTGCTCGCGCTCGACGTCGGTAACACGCAGACCGTCGTCGGGCTCTACGACGGCGAGGAGCTGCGTGAGCACTGGCGCACGACCACCGTGCGGACGCACACGGGGGACGAGCTCGCCCTGATGCTGGTCGGGCTGCTCGAGCTGCGCGGGCACACGCTCGCCGCGATCGACGCCACGGTGGTCGCCTCGAGCGTGCCCCAGCTCGCGGTCGAGTACGCGGCGATGAGCCGCGAGCATCTGGGCCGGGAGGCGCTCGTCGTCGGCCCCGGCGTGCGCACCGGCATCGCGCTGCGGGTCGACAACCCGCTCGAGGTCGGCCCCGACCGGGTCGCGAACAGCGTCGCGGCGCACGCCATGTACGGCGGGCCGTGCATCGTCGTCGACTTCGGCACCGCCATCAACTTCGACGTCGTGTCGGCCGCCGGCGAGTTCATCGGCGGCGCGATCGCGCCCGGGCTGCAGGTGGCGCTCGACGCGCTCGGCGACCGGGCCGCGCGGCTGCAGAAGGTCGAGCTGGTCGCCCCGGCGCGGGCGATCGGGACGAACACGAACACGAACGTCCAGTCCGGCGCCGTGTTCGGCTGGGCGGGGCTCGTCGACGGGCTCGTGCGCCGGTTCCGGGCCGAGCTCGGCGCCGAGGCGACCACGGTCG
Organism: uncultured Actinomycetes bacterium; assembly: GCA_963707585.1. Lineage (GTDB taxonomy): Bacteria > Actinomycetota > Thermoleophilia > Gaiellales > JAICJC01 > JAICJC01. The sequence goes on from CAVPQP010000003.1 coordinate 212,804, forward strand.
CGACGGGCGGGCTCGCGGCGCTCGTGGCGCCCCACTGCGAGACGGTCGAGCACGTCGAGCAGTGGCTGACGCTCGAGGGCCTGCGGCTGATCTTCGAGCGCAACGCTGAATAGAACGGGGCCAGGCCCCGTCTATTCACGCCAGGCGGGCGGTGACGGTGCCGGCGGCGTCCACGGCGACGGCGGTCGGCACGATGCCGATCCCGTACTTGCGCGCCAGGTCGGGCCGTCCGCGGACGTCGACCGTGACGACCGTGCGGCCGGCGTCGCGCAGGCGCCGCTCGAGCGTGTGGCACTCCGAGCACAGCGGATGGGTGAACTGGACGACCGTCTCGCCGGTCGCACCGCCGGCGATGCCGACGTCGGCCGGGTCGACGCGGCGCAGCTCGCCGTGGCCGATGCCGCGCAGGCGCGCGCCCAGGCGGTAGATCTCGCATCCCGTGCAGAAGCCGGTCACGGCCGCGAGCAGCGCGAGCGCCGCGACGAGCAGCGCCAGCGCCCAGCCGAGCGTGTGCAGGCCGGCGGCGTGCGCGACGGTGGCGGCGGTGAGCACGACGAGGCCGATCGTGTTCGCGAAGCGCGGCGCGCGCGCGTCCTCGAGCTCGCCCTCGCCGAGGCGCGGCTGCACGAGCTCGAAGTAGGCCAGGCAGGGCAGGCAGAAGCGGCGGCCGAGCGTCAGGCCGAGCGCGAACTGGAGCGCGAGCAGGCCGAGCAGCGGCCACCATCCGGTCAGGAACGCGACCAGCGCGAGCGTGCCGATGACCGCCTGGTTGAACCGCGGGGCGCGCGCGTCGATCACGTCCAGGTCGCGGTAGGGGTGTGCGAGTCGCTCTGCCACTTTGGATCCAAACTCTAGCGCTTGCGACCGCCTTGACAGATACATCGATAGACGGTATATATCGCTCATGGGAAGCGCGATGCAGCCGATGCGGGAGCCGACGTACTTCACCCTCGCCGCGCTGCTCGACGGCCCGCTGCACGGATACGCGATCGCCAAGCGTGCCGAGGAGGTCTCGGACGGGCGCGTGCGGCTGACCGCCGGGACGCTCTACGCCGCCCTCGAGCGGCTGCTGGAGCGGGGGCTCGTGGCGGTCGACGGCGAGGAGGTCGTGAGCGGCCGCGCCCGCCGCTACTACCGCCTGACGCCGGCCGGCGGGAAGGCGCTCGAGGCCGAGGCGGCACGCCTGCGCTCCGCCGCGGCGGTCGTCGTTTCGCGGATGGCGATCGCGGCGCCGGAGCCGGCCGGATGACCGCCGCCGAGCGCACCTACCGGCTCGCGCTGCGGGCGTACCCGGCCGCCTACCGCGCCGAGCGCGGCCCCGAGATCCTGGCGACGCTCGACGAGATGCAGGGCCGGGCGCCGCCGGCCGGAGGCGCGCCAGGTGCTCTCGCTGATCGCCGGCGGGATCCGCGCACGCGAGGCCGCGACCACCGGGGGCACCACCGCCGGCATGTGGGCCGAGGGCTGTCGCCTGGCGGCATTCGTTCTGCTCCTGCTGGCCGCGCTGCGGAGCCTGTACGTGGTGGCGTCCGACGTCTGGTTCTCGCAGTTCGGCATGGCGCACGCGTTCACGCCGGCCCCGGCCATGAGCATGACCGGCCTGGCGCGCACCACCGCCGCGGTCCTCTTCCCGTGGATCGCCGCCGCGGCGCTCTGCCGCGGTCGCATGCGGCTTGCGATCGCGGGCGCAGTCGCGAGCTTCGCCCTCTTCTTCACGCGCTCGATGCCGGCGCTCGGGCTCCGGCGTCGCGTTCGTCCAGGCGATCGCGCTCGCCGAGGCGATCCTGCTGGCGGCGCCGATCGGACTGCTCTGGGCCGCGCAGCGCCGGCCCGGCGGGACCGCGCGGCGATATTCCCCGGCGTGGCTGCTCGTGCCGCCGCTGCTCGCGGCGCTCGAGCTCAACGGCTACTACGCCTCGACGATCACGGTCGCGCCGCTCGCCGTGCTCGTCGTCGGCTGGTTCGCGGCCGCCCGCCTGAGCCCGCACCTCGCGGTGGCGGCCTTCGCCGTGCTCGTGCCGGTGATCGCCTTCCTGGCCCCGTTCGCCGTCACCGAGCCGCAGTACGACTACACCGTGGCGCTCACGGCCGGAGCGGTCGCCGTCGCGCTGGCGTCGCTCGCGTCGGCGATCGCGCTCGGCGGCGACGCCGAGGCCGGCGACCGCCGCGTGTAATCATCCGCGGGTGAAGCGTGCACCGGTTCGAGGCCGTGCTCGGCGCCGACGTGGGCGACCTGCCCGGGCGTCGTGCTCCGGCCGACGTGGCGGCGGCGATGGGCGGACGGGCGCGCATCCCGGTCGCCGGCACGATCAACGGGGTGCCCTTCCGCGGCTCGACGATGCCGATGGGCGACGGCCGCCACTGCGTCGGGTTCCGCAAGGACGTGCGGGCGCGCGCCGGCGGCGTCGAGGCCGGCGACACCGTCGCGATCGAGATCAGCCGCGACGACGCCCCGCGCACGGTGGCGGTGCCGGACGACCTCGCGACGGCGCTCGCCGCCGACCCGGCGGTGCGGGCGGCGTTCGACGCGATGTCCTACACGCATCGCAAGGAGTGGGTCGCCGCCGTCGCCGACGCCAAGCGCCCGGAGACGCGCACGCGGCGCATCGCTCAGGCCGTCGCGGCGGCGCGGGCGCGCATCGCCTGAGCGGCCGCGGCCGCACGGCATTCAGCTTGACGTCTCGATCGTATCGAAAGATATGTTTCGAAACATGTCTTTCGAAGCTCGCCGCCTGACCGACGCCAGGGTGATGCGCGCCATGGCCCACCCGACCCGCATCGACCTGATGGAGCTCGTCGCCCGCGAGGGCGAGCTCACCGCCACCGAGGCGGGCGAGAGGCTCGGGCTCACACCGGCCAACTGCTCGTTCCACCTGCGCCAGCTGGCCAAGCACGGCTTCGTCGAGGAGGGCGAGCCGCGGCCGGGGCGGGCACGGCCGTGGCGGATCGGCTCGGTGCGCCACAGCTGGGACGAGACGGGCGCCGACCCGAGACCGACGCGGCCGCCCAGGCGCTCACGTCCGTCGTGCTCGACCGCGACGTCGCCCGCCTGCACGCGTGGATCGCGGGCAGGCGCGACGGTCGACCCGGCGTGGCGCAAGGCCGCGTTCCTGACCGAGTCGCTCATGTACCTGACCCGCGAGGAGCTCGCGGCGCTCGGCGAAGCGATCACGGAGCAGGTGCTCGCCTACAGCGATCGCATCGATCCGGCCCGGCGGCCCGACGGCGCCGTCCCGGTGCAGTTCCTGACCGCCGGCTTCCCGCTGCCGCCGACGCCGACCGGCAACTGATCCGATGCGCGCGCTGCTTGCGGGATCGCGACGCCCGGCTGCTCCTGATCGGCCAGTCGCTCTCGCTGTTCGGCGACCGGTCGATGTACCTGGTGCTGGGCATCTGGGTGAAGACGCTCACGGGGTCGAACGCGCAGGCGGGGGCTCGTGTTCTTCGTGCTCGCGGCGCCCGGGCCTGATCGCTCCCGCGTTCGGGCTCGCCGTCGATCGCATGCGCAAGCGGCCGCTCATGATCGCGACCGACGTCGCGATCGGCCTCGTCCTGCTCACGCCTGCTCTTCGTGCACGGCCGCGGCGACGTCTGGATCATCTACGCCGTCACCGCTGCTCTACGGCGCCGCCGGCTACTGTTCTCGTCGGCGCAGTCGGCGCTCCTCACGCTGCTGCTGCCGCCGGAGCGCCTGGGCGACGCGAACGCGGCGCTGCAGACGGTCAGCGAGGGCTCGCGCCTGATCGCGCCGCTGATCGGCGCCGGACTCTTCGCCGCGGTCGGCGGGGCGGCGGTCGCGATCCTCGACGCGGCCACGTTCGCGGCTGTCGGCGCTCTGCCTGTCGGCGCTGCGGCTGCGCGAGGCAGCGGCCGGCGGCGCCCGAGCACCACATCCTCGGCGCAGGTCGCCGCGGGCGTCCGTCCACATCGCGCGCACCGCCGGGCTGCGCCGGATCGTGCCGGTCACCGGCCTCGCGCTGCTCGTCGTCGGCTTCATCGAGACCGCGATCTTCGCCGTGCTGCAGTACGGCCTGCACCGGCCGCCGAGCTTCCTGGGCGTGCTCAGCGTCGCCCAGGGAGTCGGCGCGATCGCGGGCGGTGTGACCGCCTCGGCTGCGCTGCGCCGGTTCGGCGACGGCCGCACGCTCGGCGTCGGCGTCCTGCTCTTCGCCGCCGGCGACGCGCTGTTCCTGGTCCCGTCGCTCGTGCCGGTGCTCGCCGGCTTCGCGATCGCCGGGGCCGGCCTCTCGTGGGCGGTCGTCGCGTTCGGCACGGCGATCCAGCTGCGCACCCCGGCCGACCTGCAGGGCCGCGTCTACTCGGCCGCCGACATGATCCTCGGCACGCCGCAGACGCTCTCGATCGCCCTCGGCGCGGCGCTGATCACCGTCGTCGACTACCGGATCCTGATCGTCGTGATGGGCGTCGTCGCGGGTGGGTGCGGCGTCTTCATGGCCGCCGCGGGCGCGGCCGCCGACCCCGTCCCGTCAGCCGCCGCCGTAGATCGAGATCGGCAGCTCGAGCAGCCGGTCGGACGCGATGTCTCCGAGCAGGTCGAGCTCGGCCTCGTGCGCCTGCAGGTGCGCGCGTGCCTCCGGGCAGAACGCGAGCAGCTCGGCCTCGGCGCCGGCGACGGTCGGGCAGGTGACGAGCGCGCCCCGGATCGCCTTCGCCCCGGGCAGCCCGCGCAGGTACCACCCGTAGAACTTGCGCAGGAAGCCGACGGCGCGCTCGTCCATCTCGCGCTCGACCTCGCGCATGAAGCGGACGAGCTCGGCGACGACCTCGGCCGGGTCGGCGTCCGCGGCCCCGTCGCCCGCCATCTCGCGCAGCGCCCACGGCCGCCCCTGGGCGCCGCGGCCGACCATCACGGCGGCGGCGCCCGTCGCGTCGATGACGCGTTCGGCGCTCTCACGGTCGGTGACGTCGCCTGAGGCGACCACGGGGACCGAGACGAGGTCGACCAGCTCGGCCGTGAGCGCGTGGTCGGCGGTGCCGGTGTACATCTGCTGGGCCGAGCGGGGGTGCAGCGTGAGCGACGCGACGCCCTCGGCCTCGAGCTTCGGCCCGAGCGCGAGCGCCGAGCGCGAGCCGTTACGGACACCACGGCGCATCTTCACGGTGACCGGCACGTCGACCGCGCCGACGACCGCCGCGACGAGCGAGCACGCGAGGTCGTGATCCTCGAGCGCGCTCGCCCCGGCGCCGGTCTTCGTGACCTTGCGCACCGGGCAGCCGAAGTTGATGTCGACGATGTCGGCGCCGGCAGCGACCACCATGCGCGCCGCCTCGGCCATCGGCGCCGGGTCGCTGCCGAAGATCTGCACCGCGAGCGGATGCTCGTCCGCGGCGATGCGCAGGTAGCCGAGGGTGCGCTCGTTGCCGTATGAGAGGCCGCACGAGGACACCATCTCGGAGCAGACGAGCCCGGCTCCGAAGCGCCGCCCCTGGCGCCGGAACGCCTGCACCGAGACCCCCGCCATCGGCGCGAGGACGATGCGCGAGGGGATCTCGACGTCGCCGATCGCCCACCCTGCGGTCATGTCCGCCACGCCCGGCATGCTACCGGGGCTCAACTGCGCGGCGGCCCTGCCGATGTCTGATTTCGCATGTTTGACGGCTGACGAGGACTTGACCTATAATCCGCCGTCGCTCGGTGTCAGCCCGGATTTTGCGCTGCAAATCGCACAGTCTCGGCCGACACCGTTTTTCCGTTTATTCGCACCTGAAGGGCGATGGAGCAGTGGAAAAAGACGTCATTCTCACGACCGAGGGATACGAGAAGCTCAAGGAGCAGATCGAGGACCTCGAGACCAACAAGCGCCGCGAGGTCGCCGACCGCATCCGCGAGGCGCGCGAGTTCGGCGACATCACCGAGAACTCCGAGTACGACGACGCCAAGAACGAGCAGGCGCTGCTCGAGCACCGCATCGCGCGGCTCAAGGAGCAGCTGCGCTCGGCACGGGTGATCGATCCCAAGGACGTCGGCACCGATGTGGTGTCCGTCGGCACGAAGGTGAAGGTGAAGGACGTCGACCACGGCGACGTCGACACCTACGAGATCGTCGGCTCGGCCGAGGCCGACCCGGCCCGCAGCCGGCTCTCGAACGAGTCGCCGGTCGGCCGCGCGCTGCTCGGGCACAAGAAGGGCGAGACCGTCGAGGTGGCGGTGCCCGCCGGCGCGATCCGGCTCAAGATCATGGACATCAAGGCGTCCTAGAGGCTCCCCGCGGCGCGGGGGCGGCGCCACGGGCGCCCGCCCCCGCCGCGGGCAATATCCTTGGCCGCAGTGTCGAGCGACGTCGAGCAGCAGATCCGGGCCGACCGGATCGCCAAGGTCGAGGCCCTGCGCCGTTCCGGAGTCGAGCCCTACCCCGCCCGCACGCCCGAGCGGGCCGAGGTGGAGGCCGTCCGGGCCGGGTTCGGCGAGCTCGAGGCGGGCGCCGAATCGGGGCAGTCGCTGTGGGTCGCGGGCCGGATCAGCGGCCGCCGCGGCCACGGCAAGGCGATCTTCCTCGACCTGACCGACCGCACCGGCCGGCTACAGCTGCACGCCACCCTGGACGCGCTCGGCGAGGAGGGCCTCGCGGCCGTCTCGGACTGCGACCTGGGCGACGTGGTGGCGGTGCACGGCGACGTGTTCTGCAGCCGCCGCGGCGAGCTCAGCCTGCGCGTGCGCGAGTGGCGGCCGCTGGCCAAGTGCCTGCGCCCGCTGCCAGAGAAGCACCACGGCCTCGCCGACGTCGAGCAGCGCCACCGGCAGCGCTACCTCGACCTGCTCGTGAACGACGAGGCCCGCCGGATCGCGCTCGCCCGCCCGGCGCTCGTCACCGCGATGCGGGCGGCGCTCGACGGCGACGGCTTCGTCGAGGTGGAGACGCCGGTGCTGCAGCCGATCTACGGCGGCGGCGCGGCGAGGCCGTTCGTCACGTTCTACAACGAGTTCGAGCGCGACTTCTACCTCCGCATCGCCGACGAGCTCTACCTGAAGCGGCTGATCGTCGGCGGGCTCGAGCGCGTGTACGAGATCGGCAAGGACTTCCGCAACGAGAGCGTGTCGTTCAAGCGCAACCCCGAGTTCAGCATGCTCGAGTGGTACGAGGCCTACGCGGACTACGAGGGCGGCATGCAGCGCACCGAGCGGGTCGTGGCGGCGGCGGGCGCGGCGGCGGGCGCGCCGATCGACCTGACGCCGCCCTGGCCGCGGGTGCCGCTGCGCCAGGCGATCGCCGACGCGGACCGGCATCGACCCCATGGCCGACCGCGACCGCGACCGGCTGGTGGCGTTCATGCGCGAGCAGGAGCTCGACACGTCGGGCGACGCGACCTGGGCGCAGGCCGTCGACCATCTGCTGTCGCACTTCGTCGAGCCGAACCTCGAGCGGCCGACGTTCCTCGTCGACTACCCGGTCGAGCTGTCGCCGTTCGCCAAGCGGTCGCCCGACCAACCCGGGCATCGTCGAGCGGTTCGAGGCCTTCTGCCTGGGCATGGAGATCGCCAACGGCTACTCCGAGCTGAACGACCCCGCCGAGCAGCGGGCGCGGTTCGAGGAGGCGCGCGCGGCGGCCGCCGCGGGCGACGCCGAGGCGCATCCGATGGACGAGGACTTCCTGCTCGCGCTCGAGTACGGGATGCCGCCGACGTGCGGCGTCGGCATCGGCGTCGACCGCCTCGCGATGGTGCTCACGGGCGTGCGGTCGATCCGCGAGGTCATCCTCTTCCCGACGCTGCGCCCGCGAGGCTGACGCGGCCCTCTACGGTCCCCGGCCAGTCCCGGTTCGCACGCCTCCTCGAGTGGCGCGAGGAGCGGAGGCCGGACGTGGTCGCCCAGGAGCTGCGGCGGCGCCTGTTCGCGGGTCTGCGCGGCCGGGTGATCGAGATCGGCTGCGGCGAGGGGCGCGCGTTCGAGCTCTACCCGGCACGGGTGGAGTCGGTGCTCGCGGTGGAGCCCGACCCCACCGCCCGGGCGGCCGCGACGGAGCGTGCGCGCTCGGCGCCGGTGCCGGTGCAGGTCGTCGACGGCGTCGCCGACCGGCTGCCGGCGGCGGACGGGGCCTTCGACGCCGCAGTGCTCGTGTGGGTGCTCTGCAGCGTGCCCGACCCCGCGGCCGCGCTGGCCGAGGTCGCCCGCGTGCTCGCTCCGGGCGGCGAGCTGCGCGTCTACGAGCACGTGCGCGCCACGAGCCCGGGCCTGCGCGTGGCGCAGCGGGCGTTCGACGCGGCCTACTGGACACGGGCGCTCGGAGGCTGCCGCACGACCCGCGACACGGAGGCCGCAATCCGCGCGGCCGGGTTCCGGTTCGCCGCCCTCGACCGCGGCTTCCACTCCTCGTCGCTTCTGACGATCACCGCCGCACCGCACATCGTCGGCATCGCCCACCTCGCAGCGCCAGAACCGGGGTCAGACCCCGAACGGCCGGCGTGACGAAGCTGTGACGGTTCCGGGGATGGGGACTGTCCCCGGTTGGGGATTACGCCGACTCGACCTCGGCCATGAAGTCGTCGACCACCGGCAGGAACACCTCCGGCCGCTCGGCGAAGCTCAGGTGCGACGCGTTCGGGATGATCTCGAGCCGGCTGCCGGGGATGCCGGCGTGCACCTTGCGCAGGTGCGAGGGCCGGCACTCGTCGTACTCGCCGCCGGTGACGAGCGTCGGCACGCGGATCTCGCCCAGCCGGTCCATGATGTCCCAGTCCTTCAGCGTGCCGATGATGCGGAACTCGCTCGGCCCTGCCATGTAGTGGTAGATCGTGGTGCTCATGTTCTCGAACGAGCGCATGACGAAGTCGGGGAACGGGTCGATCCGGCACACGTGGCGGTGGTAGAAGGGCATCATCGCCTCCTCGTACTCCGGCTCGAGCATCTTGTCCTCGGCCTCGAGGCGCTCGATCAGCTCGCGCTCCTCGGCCGGCATCTCGTCGAGCAGCTCCTGGCAGAACTCGTTCCACGCAGGCGCGCTCGCCGGGCTCCCGGCCATGATCAGGCTGACCGGCCGGCGCGGCTTGTCGAGCACGTACTGCATGGCGAGCATTCCGCCCCACGAGCTGCCGAAGAGATGGATGCGGTCGAGCCCAAGCGCGTCGCGGACGGCGTCGACCTCGTCCATGAACCGATCGATCGTCCACAGCGAGAGGTCGTCGGGCCGGTCGGAGCTGCCGCTGCCGAGCTGGTCGTAGAAGACGACCCGGCGGCGCTCGCCGAGCGCCTCGAGCGGCGTGAGGTAGTCGTGCGTCATGCCCGGCCCGCCGTGCAGGCACAGGAGCGGCACGCCGCCCTCGCCGACGCTGCGGTACCAGACGCGTCCGCCCGGGACCGGGATCATGCCCTCCTCGGTCTTCATGCGGGCGAGGATACCTTGACGGCCTCGTCCTCGCCGGCGACGCCGAAGAGGTCCTGGGCCGGGTTGTAGCTCAGCACGTCGGCCTCGAGCACCTCGGCGTCGCCCGAGAGCGCGATGGCCGCCGCCGTGCTCGCGTCGTGGGCGTCGACCTCGTCGACGCGGCCGGTCGGCACGTAGGCGACCCCGAGCGGCGAGCCGTCGTCGTCGATCGCGCGGAAGTGCTCGACGGTGTAGCGCACGGGGCGCATGGTCGCGCATTTCCGGTCCCGTGTCCACCCGTCAGACATCGGACAGAATTCGGGCTAAAGGCCACGCGCGCGAGGGCCGATGAACGCCCCACGCCGTGCCAGCGGCGATACGGGAACGGCGGAGTGCCGGTGCTATAGTCCCGACCGTCCACTCCAGACCGGGTCGTCATGTAGGTGCTCCTACTTGACGCTCCGGCCAGAGGCATTGATCCACACTCATACGCGATTGGCAGAAAGGGGGCACGAGCATGTTTGAGAGGTTTACCGAACGTGCCCGCCAGGTGGTGGTGCTGGCCCAGGATGAGGCCCGCACCCTCAAGCACAACTACATCGGCACCGAGCACATCCTGCTGGGGCTTCTGCGCGAGGAGGAGGGCCTTGCCGCCCGCGTCCTCGACACCCTCGACATCACCGTGGAAGAGGTGCGCGCGCAGGTCGCGCGGATCGTCGGCCAGGGCGACGAGGTCACCACGGGCCAGATCCCGTTCACGCCCCGGGCGAAGAAGGTGCTCGAGCTGGCGCTGCGCGAGGCGCTCTCGCTCGGCCACAACTACATCGGCACCGAGCACATCCTGCTCGGCCTCGTGCGTGAGAACGAGGGCGTCGCGGCGCGCATCCTGCTCGACTTCGACGCCGACGCCGAGAAGATCCGCAACGAGATCATCCGCATGCTGTCCGGTCCCGGACGGCGCACGGCCGCAGGCGCCGGCGCCGCCGAGAAGGGGCAGAAGAGCTCCAAGCTGCTCGACCAGTTCGGCCGCAACCTGACCAAGCTCGCCCAGGAGGGCAAGCTCGACCCGGTCGTCGGCCGCATGAACGAGATCGAGCGCGTCATGCAGATCCTCTCCCGCCGCACCAAGAACAACCCGGTGCTGATCGGCGAGCCGGGCGTCGGCAAGACCGCCGTCGTCGAGGGCCTCGCCCAGCGCATCTCGTCCAACCAGGTGCCCGAGCTGCTCAAGGGCAAGCAGATCTACACGCTCGACCTGGCCGCCCTGGTGGCCGGCTCGAAGTACCGCGGCGAGTTCGAGGAGCGGCTGAAGAAGGTCATGAAGGAGATCGGCCAGCGCGGCGACATCATCCTGTTCATCGACGAGCTGCACAACCTCGTCGGCGCGGGCGCCGCCGAGGGCGCGATCGACGCCGCCTCGATCCTGAAGCCTGCGCTCGCCCGCGGCGAGCTGCAGACGATCGGCGCGACCACCCTGGACGAGTACCGCAAGTACCTCGAGCGCGACTCCGCCCTCGAGCGCCGGTTCCAGCAGATCAAGGTGGACGAGCCCTCGATCGAGGACACCGTCCAGATCCTGCGCGGGCTGCGCGACCGCTACGAGGCCCATCACCGGGTCGCGATCACCGACGAGGCCCTCCAGGCCGCGGCGGAGCTGTCGAGCCGCTACATCCAGGAGCGGCATCTGCCCGACAAGGCGATCGACCTCATCGACGAGGCCGCCTCGCGCATGCGCATCAAGCTGATGACCGCCCCTCCGGTGCACAAGGAGCTCGACGACGAGATCGAGACGGTGCGCAAGGAGAAGGAGTCGGCGATCGAGGCGCAGGAGTTCGAGAAGGCCGCGAACCTGCGCGACAAGGAGCGCAAGCTGTCGCTCAAGAAGCGCGAGATGGAGGAGAACTGGAAGTCCTCCGGCGAGGCCGACCAGGCCGAGATCGGCGAGGAGGAGATCGCCGACATCGTCTCGATGTGGACGGGCATCCCGGTCTTCAAGCTCACCGAGGCGGAGTCGCAGAAGCTGATCCGCATGGAGGAGGAGCTGCACAAGCGCATGATCGGCCAGGACGTCGCCATCCAGGCGGTGTCCAAGGCGATCCGGCGCGCCCGCGCGGGGATCAAGGACCCCAAGCGGCCGACCGGCTCGTTCATCTTCCTCGGCCCCTCCGGCGTCGGCAAGACGGAGCTCGCGCGCACGCTCGCGGAGTTCCTGTTCGGCGACGAGGACGCGATGATCCAGGTCGACATGTCCGAGTACATGGAGAAGCACGCGGTGTCGCGGCTCGTCGGTTCGCCTCCCGGCTACATCGGCTACGACGAGGGCGGCCAGCTGACCGAGGCCGTGCGCCGCAAGCCGTACTCGGTGGTGCTGCTGGACGAGATCGAGAAGGCCCATCCGGACGTGTTCAACATCCTCCTGCAGATGCTGGAGGAGGGTCGCCTGACCGACGCCCAGGGCCGCCACGTCGACTTCCGCAACACGATCGTGATCATGACCTCGAACATCGGGGCCGCGTCGATCGCCAAGAACACCTCGCTCGGGTTCAGCGTGGAGGAGTCGGAGACCGGCGTCTCCTACGAGGACATGAAGAACCGCATCATGGGCGATGTCAAGAAGATGTTCAGGCCGGAGCTCCTGAACCGCATCGACGAGATCATCGTCTTCCAGAAGCTGACGAAGGACGAGATCAAGCAGATCGTCGACCTCTTGATGAAGCGTCTGCGCGAGCAGATGAAGGTGCACGAGGTGTCGATCGAGCTCACCGAGAAGGCCAAGGACTTCATGGTCGACAAGGGCTACGACCCGACCATGGGCGCCCGGCCGCTGCGGCGGGCGATCCAGCGCTACATCGAGGATCCGCTGGCCGACTTCGTGCTCGGGCGCAACATCGAGCCCGGCTCGACGGTGCTCGTCGACTGGGTCGACGGCGACGAGGAGATCTCGCTGCAGATGATCGAGCCGGTCGAGGTGCCCGACGCGCCGCCCGCCGACCTCGTCCCCGCCGAAGGGCCCGCTGAGGCGCCCAAGGGCGAGGGCGACGACGGCGAGTCCGACGCCGGCGATCAGTCCGACAAATAGCGCTCACGACAGAGCGAGAGAGCATGGGGACTGCCCCCGGATGGGGGCGGTCCCCATCTCTTTGGACCGGCCGGGTGACGGCCGACCCGCCTGCCAGAATGGTGCGTCCGTGGCACGCACATCCACCACCTTCGTCTGCTCCAGCTGCGGGCACCAGAGCCCGAAGTGGCTCGGCCGCTGCCCGGAGTGCGGCGAGTGGAACTCCCTGCACGAGGAGGCCGTGCGGGCGGCGTCCGGAGCGGGCGGCCGGCGGCCTCGCGGCGGGCCTGCGGTCGCGCTGCTCGGCGAGGTCGACGTGCTCGCCGCTGCCCGCCTGCCCACCGGCATCGGCGAGCTCGACCGCGTGCTCGGCGGCGGGCTCGTCCCGGGCTCGCTCGTCCTGATCGGGGGCGAGCCGGGGGTCGGCAAGAGCTCGCTGCTTCTGCAGGCGCTGGCGGCGGTGGCGGCCGCCGGCGGCCGCACTCTGCTCGTCTGCGGCGAGGAGTCGCCGGCGCAGGTGCGCCTGCGGGCGCAGCGGCTGGGTGCGGGCGACGCGATCCGCGTGCTGGCCGACACCGACCTCGACACGGTGTGCGAGACGATCGCCGCCGAGGCGCCGGCGGTGTGCGTGGTCGACTCGGTGCAGACGATGCGAAGCGCCGAGCTGCAGTCGGCGCCGGGCAGCGTCGCCCAGGTGCGCGAGGCGGCCGAGCGGCTCCTGCGGGTGGCCAAGCGCGGGCAGACCGCGATCGTGCTCGTCGGCCACGTGACGAAGGACGGCACCGTCGCCGGCCCGCGCGTGCTCGAGCACCTGGTCGACGCGGTGCTCCAGTTCGAGGGCGACCGCTACCGCCACCTGCGGGTGCTGCGGGCGGTCAAGAACCGGTTCGGCTCCACCGACGAGATCGGCATCTTCGAGATGAGCGATGCCGGCCTGCTCCCGGTCGCCGACCCGTCGGCCGCGCTGGCCGAGCCCGAGCCGGCCGGTCCGGGATCGGTGCTCCTGCCGGCCATCGAGGGCACGCGGCCGATCGTGCTCGAGGTGCAGGCGCTCGTCTCGCCGACCGACATGGCCATGCCCCGCCGCCAGGCGACCGGCCTCGACCGCAACCGGCTGTCGATGATCGTCGCGGTGCTCGGGCGCCACGCCGGCGTCGCGCTGGGCGCGTCCGACGTCTTCGTGAACGTCGCGGGCGGCGTGCGCGTCGACGAGCCGGCGGCCGATCTCGCCGTCGCGCTCGCGATCGTGTCGTCCGCGCGGGGCCTGGCCCCGCCACCGCGGCTGGCGTGCTTCGGCGAGCTCGGCCTCACCGGACGGGTGCGGCCGGTGTCGCACACCGGACCGCGCCTGGCCGAGGCCGCGAAGCTCGGCGTGTCCGGCCTCGTCTGTCCACCGGGGACATCTGGGTCAGCGGGCGGGCCAGAGCTCCATTGCGCTGGTACTCTGGAGGTAGCGATCGGGCTGGCGCTCCGCCGGCAAGCTGCGACCGAGGGGTTCTGAAATTGACCGAGCTTCTTCCCGATGTTCGCAAGGACCCGAAGATGCTCGACGCCCTGCGCCGGATCGCGCCGGGCACGACGATGCGCCAGGGCCTGAACGACATCCTGCGCGCCCGCCTCGGCGCGCTGATCGTGATCGGCGAGCCGGCCGAGCTGTCGTTCATGTTCTCGGGCGGCATCCGCCTCGACCAGGCGTTCTCGCCGTACCTGCTGTACGAGCTCGCGAAGATGGACGGGGCGATCATCCTGAACGCCGTCGCCACGCGCATCGTGTACGCGAACGTGCAGCTGATGCCCGACCCGACGATCCCGTCGGCCGAGACGGGCACGCGCCATCGCACCGCCGAGCGCGTCGCCAAGCAGACCGGGGCGCTCGTGATCTCGATCAGCCAGCAGCGCGACGTCGTCACCACCTACGTCGGCGACGTCCGCTACCAGCTCGAGGACATCTCCGACATCCTGGCCAAGACGAACCAGGCGGTGACGACGCTCGAGACCTACCGCACCCGCTTCGAGCAGGTGTCCACCCGCCTGACCGCGCTCGAGTTCCAGGGCGCCGTCATGCTCGACGACGTGCTCGTGGCGCTGCAGCGCGCCGAGATGACCTCGCGCATGCGCGACGAGATCGAGCGCAACGTCGCCGAGCTCGGCGTCGAGGGGCGCCTGATCAAGATCCAGCTCGACGAGATGTCCGAGTGGGTGCCCGGCGACGAGGTGGCGATGGTGCGCGACTACGAGCTGCCCGAGGTGACCGGCGGCCACCGCCGCGCGCTCGAGCAGCTGCGCACGATGCCCGACACCCAGCTGCTCGAGCTCGAGCAGCTCGCCGAGGTGCTCGGCTACGCGCGCACCGTCTCACCGGTCGACTACGCCGTCACGCCGCGCGGCTACCGGGTGCTGTCGAAGATCCCGCGGCTGCCCGACAGCGTGATCGGTCACGTCGTCGACCACTTCAGCGGGCTCGAGGCCTTCGTGCGCGCCTCGCAGGCCGAGCTCGAGGAGGTCGAGGGCGTCGGCGCGGTGCGGGCGCGCGAGATCCGCGACGGCCTGCGCCGCCTGCAGGAGCAGAACCTCGTCGACCGCTACCTCAACCTGTGAGCGGCCCCGATCGGCCCGTCACGCCGTCTGCCGAAATTCGTTTGCGATGTCTACAGAATGCTGTGATCCGTTCGCCTCAAGGTGCCAGATCTGATAGAATCTCCACCTCAGGCGCGAGGGGTTTCGCGGGCGTGGTGCCACCTGTCGAGGAGGTCGAGCGACTTTTGTATGACGTTGGTGACAAGGTCGTGTACCCGCATCATGGCGCGGGGACGATCACGAGCAGAGACATGCGCGTGGTGGGCGACAAGGATCGTGAGTACCTCACGATCAAGATTCTTCACAACGATATGACCGTCACCATCCCTCTGGACAGTGCGGAACGCGTTGGGTTGCGAAAGGTGATCGGCGAGGAGACCGTCGAAGAGGTTCTGACGGTGCTCCAGGGCGACGGCACCAAGATGCCGAAGAACTGGAACCGCCGGTTCAAGCACAACCGGGACAAGATGAAGACCGGCGACATCTTCGAGATGGCCGAGGTCGTCCGCAACCTCGCCCAGCGCGACCAGGAGAAGGGCCTCTCGACCGGTGAGAAGCAGATGTTCTCGAAGGCCAAGCGCATCCTCGCGAGCGAGCTGATGTACGCGAAGAACATGGACGAGGACGAGGCGCGCGAGTTCCTGGAGGAGGTGCTCGAGGAGATCGGCGAGGCCCGCAAGGCGCGCGCCTAGCCACACGAACGTTCTACCCCGCGCCGGCGGCTCAGGTTCATCCGGCGCGGGCAGCGACACGTTTCAGAGAGGAGCGGACGATGGTGGTCTCTACCCGGATCGTCTTGTCCCTCTTGGGCGTCCTGGGTGCCATCCAGGCGGGGTTGTCTCTCAGTCTCGAGGACCGCTATTCGGCTTCTTACGCGTACCCCGTCTTCGCCGTCGTCGTCTTCCTGGTCTTCGCCGTAGGGTGGATGGTCGGGGGCCTGGTCGGCAAGGGCCTGGTACGCGGGTTCAAGAGGGTCGAGCGAGCCGTCCAGACCCGCAGCGCGGGTGAGTTGACCGTCGCGGCGATCGGCCTGTTGGTCGGTCTGCTCGTGTCTGCGCTCCTGTGGTTCCCCGTCCACACGCTGCCGTACATCGGCAAGTGGGTGATCCTGCCCGTGTTCCTCGTGGTGGGCTACCTGTTCGCGTTCACGGCGGCGAAGAAGTACCGCGGCATCCTGCGCCTGGTCGGCGTGCATCCCGTCTCCGAGGCCGGCACCGAGCCGGCGCCGCCCGGGTTCGCCATGCTCGTCGACACGAGCGCGATCATCGACGGGCGCATCGCCGACATCGTCCGCACCGGCTTCCTGAAGGACGAGCTGGTCGTGCCCGAGTTCGTGCTGCGGGAGCTGCAGCAGGTGGCCGACTCGGGCGACTCGCTCAAGCGGGCCCGCGGCCGCCGCGGCCTCGAGGTCGTGCAGGGGCTGCGCTCCGACGTGCGTGGTGACGACGCCCGACGTCGACTTCCCCGAGCTCGACGACGTCGACGCGAAGCTGCTCAAGCTGGCCAAGGAGCGCGGTCTGCGCATCCTCACGACCGACTTCAACCTGAACCGGCTCGCGCGCATCCAGGACGTCGCGGTGCTGAACGTGAACGAGCTCGCAAACGCGCTCAAGCCGGCCGTGCTGCCGGGCGAGTCCTTCGACGTGCGCGTGATCCGCGAGGGCAAGGAGCACGACCAGGGCGTCGGCTATCTCGACGACGGCACGATGGTCGTGGTCGAGGGCGGCCGCAAGCTCCTGGGCGAGACGGCCGAGGTGCAGGTGACGTCGGTGCTGCAGTCGCCGTCGGGGAAGATGATCTTCACCAGGGTGAGCGCAAGCCCGGCCGAGAAATGAGCCCGACCTGGGCGATCGTGGTCGCCGCCGGCGACGGCGCCCGGCTCGGGCGCCGACCATCCGAAGGCGTTCGTCCGCCTCGGCGGGCGGCCGCTCCTGGCGCACTCGATCGACCTGCTCGAGGAGCATCCGGCGGTCGACCGGATCGTGCTCGTCGTGCCGGCCGAGTGGGAGGAGCCGGCGACGCTCCTCGCCGACGAGCTCGCCGCCGGCAAGGTGGCGGCGGCCGTGTGCGGCGGTGCGACACGGGCGCTCTCGGTCGCAGCCGGGCTCGAGGAGGTGCCGGACGACGTGGCGACGATCCTCGTCCACGACGCGGCCCGGCCGTTCGCCTCGCCCGAGCTGGTCGACCGCCTGCTCGCGGCGCTCTGCCGGCCACGACGGCGCCGTGCCCGCCGTGCCGCTGCACGACACGGTCAAGCGCGTGGACGCCGGGCGCGTGGTCGAGACGCTCGTCCGCGGCGAGCTGCGCTCGGTGCAGACGCCGCAGGCGTTCCGGGCGGTGGCGCTGCGGCAGGCGTTCGCGGCGCCCGTGGAGGAGCTGCGCGACGCGACCGACTGTGCGTCGCTGGTCGAGGCGGCCGGCTGCACGGTCGCGGCCGTCGCCGGGCGAGGCGGCGAACGTGAAGATCACGACCGCCGACGACCTCGCCCGCGCCGAGGCACGGTTCGCATGAGCGCGGGCGACGAGCTGCGCGTCGGGATCGGCTTCGACGCGCACGCGTTCGCGCGACGGCCGGGCGCTCGTGCTCGCCGGCGTCGAGATCCCGGCCGAGCGCGGTCTCGCAGGCCACTCCGACGCCGACCTGATCAGCCACGCCGTCACCGACGCGCTCCTGGGCGCGGCGGGCATGGAGGACATCGGCCACCTGTTCCCGTCCGACGATCCGGCGCTGCGCGGCGCCTCCAGCATCGAGCTGCTGCGGCAGGCGTGGGCGGGTGTGCGGGCGCGCGGCTTCGAGCTCGTGAACGTCGACGCGATCGTGATCATGCAGGCGCCGCGGCTGGCTCCGCACCGCGACGCGATGCGGGCCGCGCTGGCGGCGGCGCTCGGCGCCGAGGTCGAACGGGTCACGGTGCGGGCGTCGACGACCGATCACCTCGGCTTCGCCGGCCGCGGCGAGGGCGCCGCCTGCCAGGCCGTCGCGCTGCTGCGGAAGGCGGCATGACGGCGGCGCGTCGTCTCGTTCGACCTCGACGAGACGCTGTGGGACTTCATGCCGATGATGAACGGCTCGCTCGCGGGCACGATCGCCGCTCTCGAGCAGCGCCGGCCGGAGCTCGCCGGGCGGATCACGGTCGACCTCCTCCACGAGCAGCGCTCGGTCGTCGCCCAGGAGCGCGAGGGCTCCTACCTCGAGCTGCGGCTGGAGTCGTTCCGGCGCGTGCTCGCGGCACACGACGTGCACGACCCCGACCTGCCGGCGTGGATGGTCGACGTGTGGATGGCCGAGCGGCCGGCGACGGTGCGCCTGCACGACGACGTCGAGCCCGAGCTCGACGCGCTGCAGGCAGCCGGGTGCGTCGCTCGGGGCGATCACGAACGGCAATTTCCCGTTCGCCGAGCTCGAGGTGGCGCAGCGGTTCGCGTTCATCGTGCACGCCGAGCAGCTCGGGGCGATGAAGCCCGCCTCGGCGCCGTTTCGGCACGCGATCGAGCTCTGCGGCGGCGACCCGGCCCGCTGGGTGCACGTGGGCGACGGGCTCGAGACGGACGTCGCCGGCGCGCAGGCGTGCGGCATGAAGGCGGTCTGGATCAACCGCGCCGGCATCGCGCTGCCCGAGGGCTACGCGCCCGACGCGGAGCTGCCGTCGCTGACCGGCCTCACACCGGTGGTCTCGCAGCTGATCGGTGAATAAACGGGGTCAGACCCCGTTCATTCAGGCAGGCGGGCGTGGCCGTCCCGGACCTCGGCCAGGCCGTCGCGGACGAGCGAGACGAGGGCCTCGGCGTCGGCGTGTGCGCCGGGCAGCGACCCGGCGGCGGCGATGGCGCGCAGCAGATCGGCCCGCCGCTGTCGGAACGAGCCCTCGAACCGCGACTGGCGCCGAAGCGGCGCGTAGGTCATGCCCCGTGACGGGCACTCCGACGCGAGCGGACAGGCGCCGCACCGCGGCGTTCGGGCGATGCACACCTCGCGGCCGAGGTCGAAGAGGGCCTGGTTCCAGTCGTACGCCCGCCCGGGTGGCGGTGCCAGGTCGGGATCGCCGAACGCGCGCCCGAGCACGCGCCGCGCATTCGTGTCGGGCGCCGCGATCTGGGCGCCGAAGGCAAAGCAGGCGATCGCGGCCGCCGTGTAGGGGCCGATTCCGGGCAGCCGCTCGAGCTCGCGCGGCTCGCGCGGAAACCCGCCGAGCGCCGCCACGGCCACAGCGCAGCGATGCAGGTTGACGGCCCGGCGGTTGTAGCCCAGGCCGCTCCAGGCGGTGATCACCTCGGCCGGCGTCGCGGCCGCCAGCGCCTGCACCGACGGCCAGCGCTCCAGCCAGGCCAGATAGCGCGGCACGACCCGCGCCACCTGTGTCTGCTGCAGCATGACCTCCGAGACGAGGATCGCGTAGGGGTCGTGCGTGTGCCGCCAGGGAAGGTCACGCTTGTTCTGGCTGTACCACGCCAGGAGCAGCTCCTGCATGGCCGTGAGCCTAGTCCTGGAACCGTGCCGAGAGGGCGTACCGCAGGAGAACCACGTCGCCGAGCTTGTGGACGTCGACGAGCTCCGCCCGGCGGGCGGGGTTCCACGGGAAGATGCCGTCACGCACGAACCTGGTCGCCTCGGAGTCGCCGACGAAGACCGGAGCGACGGTCAGCTGGAGCTCGTCGACGATGTCCTCCGTGAGGAACTGCGTGTGCACCGTGCCCCCGCCTTCGACCATCAACCGGTCAACGCCTCGCGCCGCCAGGTCGCTGCTGAGCGTTCGCATCTCCACCTTGTGGCCGCCGTCGACGACGGTCGCGACCGGCCCGAGGCGATCCCGCGCATCCGCCACCCACGGGCTCGTGCAGTAGACGATCTTCTGGGCGTCCCCGAGCTCGAAGAAGGCGGCGCGCGCGTCGAGGTGGGCGCGCCGGGTCACGGTGACCTTCATCGGCGACTCCGGGAGCCCTCGGGCGGTCCGTTCCTCCCGGCGAGCGTCCGACCGCACGAGGAGCCTGGGGTTGTCTGTCCGCACCGTCGTCGCTCCGACCAGGATCGCATCGCACGAGGCGCGGACGGCGTCGACCCGGTCGAAGTCGGCGTCGTTTGAGAGCAGCAGACGCGAAGCCGGGTTGCCGATGTAGCCGTCCATCGACACACAGCACGAGAGCAGCGTGTACGGGCGCTCACGCATCGGCGGCTCCCTTCGGCCGGAAGCTGACGCGTCCGCGCGCCCGGGGCGGCGACCCCCGCCGCCTGGGGAGCCACCCGACGACGAGCACGAGCCCGCCGGGGGCGCTGGCCGCGAGCACCATGACACCGTAGGCGACGGCGGTCGCGGCGCCACGCCCCGCGCCCAGGCCCGCCGCGGCGAACATCCACGCGGTGGCGCCCTCGCGCGGCCCCCAGCCGCCGATGCTCGGCAGCACCATGGCCAGCATCGCGAGCAACGCCAACGGCAGGAGCCGGGAGACCGGCGCCGTGACACCGGCCGTCCGCGCGGCGATCAGGAACATGGCCGCATAGCCGAGGACGGCCACGATGGACGCAAGCGCGACCGCGGGCAGCGCGTTCCTGTGAAGCAGACCGGCACGGACGTCGGCCACCACCGCGTTCCGCGCCCGCTTCCACCGGGAGCCTCCGCGTCCCGTTTGCACGCGGTCGACGAGCACGATGCCCACGGCCGTTGCGGCCAGCGCAGCCGCCACGAGCGGCATGAACGAGCGCACGGGTGACGGCAGCACGAAGAGGACGGAGATCGTCAGCGCCACCTGGACGACCTGTCCGGCGGTGCGCTCCCAGACGACCGCCCGCAGAGCAAGGCTGACGTCCTGCACGTCGCGCCCGTGGCTGACGCCGCGATGGACGTCCCCCGCGACTCCGCCCGGCAGGGTGACGTTGAGGAACAGACACCGGTAGTAGGCCGCGACGGCGGCCGGCAGGGACAGACCCACGCCGAGGCGGCGGGCAACGATCTGCCATCGCCACGCACAGCAGGTGGTCGCGACGAGGAAGATGGCCGCCGCGGCCAGAAGCGCACGGCCGTCGAGCGCGCGGACGCCGTCGAGGAACGGGCCGGTGCCGAGGCGCCAGATCACGGCGGCGAGCACGGCCGCTGCGACGGCTGGACGGGCCCACCGCAGAATGTCCCTCACGGCAGCACCAGCAGGTCGGCGTGGCCGATCGTGACGGCGAGGCGGCCCGCCGCGGCCTCCCTCAGACGCCGACGTCGGTAGAGGCCGGCTCGAGCGGCGAGCCCGGGCTCCTGCTCGCACGCGGCGCCGACCCAGCCGGCGAGCCACTCGACGGCCAGGCCCGTGTCGGCGGCGCCGAGCCGCCACGGGCTCGCCCTGACGATGACCTCCGCCCCGAGCCGACGGAACCCGCTCACGGCGGTCTCGACGGCGTCGGGGCCGAGCAGCCGCCCGCGCCGCGTCGCGCGGCGCTGGTGCGCATCGAACGCGGCCGCCACGCGCGCGTCGAGCGGGTCCGGCGCAAGCCACTGGACGCGTCCGGTGACCGAGAGCGTGAGCAGCACCGGGCATGCGGCTTCGGCGCACGCGCGCATCAGCGCCGCCAACTCGTTCGCCGTCAGCAGGTCGAGCAGCGCCGAGCAGGTGACGAGACTCGCGTCGGCCAGCTCATCCGGGCGGAGCCGTGTGACGTCGGAGACCCTCGTCTCGACGGTGACCGGGCGTCCGGCGACGGGGCCGGGAGGGTGCGTCTCGGCGAGCGTCAGCAGATCGGGGTCGCGGTCGTGGAGGACCCAATGCTGCGGCCCTGGCAGGAGCGGAGCGAGCCACCTGCCCATTGCACCGCTGCCACAGCCGAGGTCGTGGATGACAAGGTGGCCGTCAGCCGGCACGCAGGAGCGCAGGTGCGACACGAGCTCCCGGGACCGGGCGGCGGCGTCCGCACGCTCGCGCAGGTCGAGCCATGCCGGGCTCACCGCGATCGCCTGCAGGGTCATCGCGCTGCTCCCGCGATCACGCCCGCGACGACGGAGACGGTGGTCGGCCAGCCGGCGAGCGACTCGCGCCGCTCGCGCGCCGCGCGCCGCAGCCGCCGGCGCAGAGCCGTGTCCTCGAGCCAGGCCCGCAGCGCGGCGCCGAGCGCGGCCGCATCGCCGGGGGGAACGAGCAAGCCCGGTCGGCCGCGGTCGGCGCCACGCCCCAGAGCCTCCGGGACGCCGCCGACGTCCGAGGCGACAACCGGCAGCCCTCGCGCCAGCGCCTCGGCGACGACCATCCCGTAGGTCTCCGCCCGCGACGGCAGCACCAGCACATCCGCCGACCCGTAGCTGTCGGCGAGCTCGGCTTCCGCCTGCGGGCCGCAGAAACGCACCCGGCTGTCCAGCCCGCCGGCGGCGACGCGGCGACGCAGACGCTCGGCGAATGTCGGGTCGCGCTCGAGGCTGCCCACGCACAGGCAGTGCCAGCGCAGGTCCGTCACCATCGTGAGCGCGTCGAGCAGCACGTCGTGCCCCTTGCCGGGTATGACCGCCGCGACCGAGAGCAGCGCCCCGGCGGTTGCCGTGCCCGGCGCGAGCTCGGCGGCGTCGACGCCGGGCTCGGCGACGTGGACACGGTCGAGCGGCAACGAGTACAGCTCGAGGAGGGCCCGTCGGGCCCATGCGCTGGTCGTGACGATCGACGCGGCGGCCGAGAGCACGGCCCCCTCCCGCTCCCGCACGCCGTCATCCGCCGTGCCCTCGCCGAGCGGCATGTGCACGAGCACGACCAGCCGCAGGCGGCAGGCCTCCGGGACGAGCACCTCGGGAGCGGGCGACGCGACCAGGCCGTCGACGACGACGAGGGCGCCGTCGGGGATCCGGGACAGGGCATCGGCGAGTGCGGCGTGCGACGGCACATCGGGCGACGGCCACGACCCGGGGACCTCGTGTTCGTGCACCGTCCAGCCGGCGGCGGCGAGGCCGCGGCACACCCGGCGGTCGTAGGCGTTGCCCCCGCTCGGCCGCGCCGGATCGCCGATCCCTGCGGGGACGACCATGTGCACGGTCGTGGTCACAGCGCGCGCTCGTAGGTCGCTGAGGCGATGTGGGACTCGTGCAGCGTGACGGCGAGCCCGTCGAGCCGGCGCGCGGAATCCCCGAGGGCACCGGCGTGCGCCCGCTCGGCCAGCCGATCCGCGATCAGGCGGGCGAGTGCCTCCGACGTCGTGTTCATGCCGGCGAGCGCCGGCTCGTCGTCGAGGTTCCGGTAACTGAGCTCCGAGAGCACCCCGTGCAGCGCCTCGGCCGCCCGGCCGATGTCGACCACGACGCCGTCGTCGTCGAGGTCCGCTCGCCTGAACGCGGCGTCGACGACGTAGGTCGCGCCGTGCAGCCTCTGCGCGGGGCCGAATGCCTCGCCGCGCAGGCTGTGGGCGATCAGCATGTGGTCGCGGACGGTCACGCTGAACATCGCTCTATCCCCCACCGCGCGTGATCGTGTGACACACGGGCGGCCGCCGGAGTCTTGTGCCGGAATACGCGCGACGGCCCTTGCCGGATTGGTGCAGCAACCGACTCGCTCAGCCTTGCGGTGGGTCGTCGACGGGCCTCGAGCCGCGCGCCCCGGAGGCGAGAAAGGCCGTCCCGAAGCACAGCTCAGTCCAGGCGAGATCGGTCAGCGTGTCCGCCATGCCGGCGCGAATCGACTCCCACGGACGGCGCCCGATCCACTGGTCGATGCACCCGAACCGGCGCACGGGCGCGCTTCCGAGCTGCACCAGCCACCGTGGAGCGTGGTCGGGAACCTTCAGATCCAGCACGACCCAGCGCCGGCCGCCGGAGAGCGCCGCGGCACCGTTTGCGATGACCTGTCCGCACTCAGGCACCTGCGTCAGGGCGTACGTCGACAGGATCGCGTCGACCTTCGCCGGGAAGTCGAACTCGGCTGCGTCCGCCTGCACGAGGCTGACGTTCCTCCAGCCGTTGGCCTGCACCCGATGCTGGGCCTGGGCGAGCATCGCGTCGGTCAGATCGACGCCGACGATCCGGCCGCCGGGACCGATCGCCTGCTCGATCAGCGAGAAGTTCAGACCGGTGCCGCAGGCGATGTCGACGACGCTGTCACCCGGGCGCAGCCCGAGTGCTCGCACGGCCCGGAGGCGGTGGGCGCGCTGGGGGTAGCCGGGCGCCGGGTAGAGCTGGGAGGTGAGGTCGTAGCGCTTCGCCTTCTTGCGGTAGGTCTCGATCAGGTGCTCTCGGGTGCTGTCCGGCGCCCATCCCATCTAGGAGTCCGAGCCGCCCGCCGGAGCCGACTCGACGGCAGACTTGATCGCCGCCATCTCGCGATCCATCACACCGCGGATCCTGCCTTGGAGTACGCGGCCCGGGATCGCGCGCATGACGCTCGCACGGTCGACCTCGACCCACATCATGGCGCCGGTGTGCCTGTCGTCGGTGGGCTCGAGCTCCATTCCCCAGCGCGCCGCGGAGGTGCCCATCGGCCCGGCGAATGCCATCCGGCGGGGCGCCTCGACAGCGGTCACCTCCTGGCTCCGGCGGCGAGTGGCCCCGAACATCAGCTTCGCCCGCTGCTCCACCCGCGAGCCCGGCTGTAACGGAGCACCCCCGCGGATCCAGCATTCGCGCACCGTCGGCGCCCACTCCGGCCAGCGGGCGACGTCGCAGAGATACGCCCAGACGTCGGGGACGCTGCCCGCGATTGTGATGCGGCTCTCGGATCTGATCGCCATCGCGCGCATTCTTGCGCTGATCACCCTCCGGTTTCCGTGAGGTCGTCGGCGAGGCTACAGCTTCTCTGCCAGGATGGCGACCTTGCGGACGCGGCCTGCCGCGAGCCACTCGCACCAGAGCCGGTGGGCCGCCAGGAGGTCGTCAAGCGCCGGGCGTCCGATCAGCGCCGCGATGGCGGTCGCATCGGCCGCGAACGCGTCGGTCAGGCGCTCCGCCTGGTCGTGGTGGGCACGGCTGCAGTCTGACTCGAAGCGGACGATCAGCCCTGCGCGGCGAAGCAGGGCACGCATCTCGTCGAGCGGGGTGAGCCAGACCGTGTCGGCGTTGGGCATGCGCATGCGCTCGGCCGCAGTCAGGGGCAGTCCCTCCTCCAGCGTGAAGGCGAACCGCCCTCCGACGGCGAGCGCGCTCGAGATCCCCCGAAGCAGCGTCTCCTTGTCGGCGAATGCGAGCATCGTCTCGAGCAGGAGCACGACGTCGAACGGCCCGGGAGGGAGCGGTGGGACGCGCGCGACCTCGAAGCGGCACGGCAGGCCGCGTGCTCGCTCGCGGGCGATCTCGATGGCGGTCGGGCTCGAGTCGAGCCCGAGGTAGGTGCAGCCCAGCTCGCGTGAGACGAACCGTCCCGGGCCGGCGACGCCGCAGCAGAGGTCGAGCACGGAGGCGCGGGGTGCGATGCCGGCCCGCTCTCCGAGCGCGCGGATCTCGCTCGCGCGCATGAAGCTCTCCTGCTCGACGTACTCGCCGGGCGCGTAAGCACGCTCACGCGCCCGCCGCAGGGCACGGTCAAACGAGATCCGAACAGGGTCATCCACAGTAGATTCGTCCGTATGTTTCCCTACGGAGGGACGCTGCGGGCTGTTCAAGGTGCCCCGGTGATCGGCCTGGTCGGGCAGGCGATGCTGCTCATGGCTCTCGCCGCGACGGTCGGCCTGGGCGGCGCCGGTTGGCTCATCGGAGCGGCCTGCGCGATGGTCGTGAACGCGGCGGTCGCGCGCGGCGTCACCTACCACCGCGTCCGACGGGTGGGTCCGGCCGTCTGGGTGACTCTGGCCCGGGCGACGCTCGTCGTCGGCGTGGCGGCGCTGTCCGCCGACTCGTTCGTCCGGCCCGTCTCGGTTGCGACGCTCGTGACGCTCGCGACCGTCGCGCTCGCGCTCGACTGGGTCGACGGGCAGGTGGCCCGCCGCACCGCCACGGAGTCGACGCTCGGCGCGCAGCTGGACGGCGAGGTCGACGCCTTCCTGATCCTGGCCCTGAGCGTGGCGGTGGCGCCGTCGGCCGGCATCTGGGTGCTCGCGATCGGCGCGGCGCGCTACGCGTTCCTTGCGGCCGGGTGGCCCTTCGGGTGGATGCGGGCGCCGCTGCCGCGACGCGACTGGCGCAAGACGGTCACGGCGGTGCAGGGCGTCGTGCTCACGATCGCCGTTGCAGACGTCCTGCCGCGGCCGCTGACACGCATCGCCCTCGTCGCCGCGCTCGCCCTGCTGGCCGAGTCGTTCGGCCGCGACGTGTGGTGGCTCTGGCGCCGCCGCGGCGCCGAGGGTCGCGGGAAACCGGCTCCGGGCGGGGAGCCCGCTGGGCCCGGCGGGCCGGCGCGTGGGCGTGTCCGCGCCGGCGTCGCCGTCGCGCTCACGCTGTTCGCCCTGCTCGTCGTCTGGGGCGCGCTCGTCGCTCCCGACAAGCCGAACCGGCTCACGCCGGGCGCGTTCGTCAGGCTCCCGATCGAGGGCCTCGTCGTCGTCGCGCTGGCCCTCGTCCTGCCCAGCGGCCGCGCTCGCCGCGTCCTGGCCTGCGTGGCCGGGCCGGCGCTGGGCGTGCTGGTCATCGTGAAGCTGCTCGACGTCGGCTTCTTCACGGCCTTCGACCGGCCCTTCAACCCGGTGGAGGACTGGGGTACGCCTCGATCGGCATCGAGACGCTGCGCGCCTCGATCGGTCACACGCGCGCGGACCTCGTGATCGCCGGCGTCGTGCTCGTCACCATTCTCGCCCTTGTCCTGCCGACGCTTGCGCTGCTTCGCCTCACCCGGGTCGCGGCGGGCAACCGCCGCCTGGCCATACGGTCCGTCACGGCGCTCGGCGTCGCCTGGGTCGGCTTCTGGGTGTTCGGCGTGCAGCTCGTCCCGGGCGTGCGCATCGCCTCCACGAGTGCCGCAGCGCTGGCCATGCACGAGGTTCAGGCGGTGGAGGCCGGGCTGCACGATCAGGCCCGATTCGCGGCCGAGCTCCGCCACGACCGCTACCGGCACACGCCTGGGAACCAGCTCCTGACCGCACTGCGCGGCAAGGACGTTCTGCTCATCTTCGTCGAGAGCTACGGGCAGTTCGCGGTCCAGGGCTCCTCCATCGCACCGAGCGTGGACGCCACGCTCAGGACCGGAACGGCGCAGCTTCAGGCGGCCGGGTTCGGCGCCCGCAGCGGCTGGCTCAAGTCGGCGACGTTCGGCGGCACGAGCTGGCTGGCGCACTCCACGATGCAGTCCGGAGCGTGGGTCGACAACCAGGGGCGCTACGACGTGCTCATGACGAGCGGCCGCTTCACGCTCAGCCAGGCGTTCTCGCGCGCCGGCTGGCGCGTCATCGACGACGTGCCGCCGGACGACCGCCCCTGGCCGCAGGGCTTCTCCTTCTACCACTTCGACAGGATCTACAACCGGCTCGACGTCGGCTACCACGGCCCGACCTATGCGTACGCATCCATGCCCGACCAGTTCACCTACCTCGCTCTGCAGCGCCTGGAGCTCGCAAAGCAGGACCGGCGCCCGCTCTTCGCCGAGATCGACACGGTGTCGAGCCACGAGCCGTGGTCAGCGCTCCCGCCGCTGATCCCCTGGAGCGAGGTCGGGAACGGCTCGATCTTCAAGCGCCTGCCCGTCGACCGAACGGGCGCCACGAACATCGAGCAGGGGTACGGACGATCGATCGTGTACTCGATGCGGGCGCTGTTCTCGTTCGTGGAGCACTACGGCCGCAAGAACCTCGTCGTGATCGCGCTGGGCGACCATCAGCCCGCCCACATCGTCAGCGGGTACGGCGTCAACCACGACGTGCCCATCTCGATCATCGCCCACGACCCGACCGTGCTCAGCCGGATGGCGCGGCTGGGCTGGGTGTCGGGCATGCAACCCACCCGCAGCGCGCCGGTCTGGCGCATGAGCGCCTTCCGCAACCGCTTCCTCGGCGCATTCGGGCCGGCCGGGTAGAGCGGGGTCTATCCCTCGCCGTAGCTGATCGTGTGGCAGAGCGCCGGGAGGCTGCCGTCCGCCAGCCGCGGCATCACGTCCGGCAGCTCCTCGAAGGGCGACTCGCCGGTCACGAGCGCATCGAAGGCAGGGTCGCGCAGCAGGTCGAGCGCGAGCCGCCATCCGGTCGGCCGGCGTACGGCGGGCGCTGCGGGCCGGCGACAGGGTGGCGACCTGACTCGAGCGGATGCCGAGGCGGCCGGCGTGGAACACCCCACCCAGCGAGAGCCGCACCTCCCGGTCCCCGTACCAGCTGAGGTCGAGCACGGTGCCCTCGGGGGCGAGCAGCTCGAGCGACCGCTGCAGCCCCGAGGACGTCGCGCTCGTGTGGATCACGAGGTCGCGGCCGCCGGCAGCGGCGGCCGGCAGCGCGAACCCGGCGCCGAGCGCGTCGGCGACGGCGGCGCGGCCCGCGTCGAGATCCACGAGCGTGACCTGCATGCCGGGGTACCGGCAGAGCAGCCGCGCGACGCAGCATCCGACCATGCCGGCGCCGACGACCGTCACCCGGTCGCCGATCAGCGGCGCGGCATCCCACAGGGCGTTGACGGCGGTCTCGACGGTGCCCGCCAGCACGGCCCGGGCCGTTGGCACGCTCTCGGGCACGAGGGAGACGGCGCCGGCCGGGACGACGTAGGCGGTCTGGTGCGGATACAGGCAGAAGACCCTGCGCCCGCGCAGCCGCTGCGGTCCCCGCTCCACGACGCCGACGTTCAGATAGCCGTACTTGACGGGCGCCGGCAGGTCGCCCTCCTGGAACGGCGCGCGCATGGCCGCGACCTGATCCGGCGGCACGCCGCCACGGAAGACGAGCGTCTCCGTCCCGCGGCTGACGCCCGACCGCACGGTGCGCACGAGCACGTCGTCCGGCCCCGGCTCGGGCAGCGGCACGGACCGGATCTCTCCGGCACCCGGAGCTCGCAGCCAGAACGCACGCGTCGTCGCGTCGGGGGCGGGTGGGCCTGCGTCCATCTCGGAGATTATTCCCGAGGATCGACGGCCGACCGCCTCCGGGCGTCACCCAAGGGCGCGCAGGGACGCGGCCGTCGCTGCCGCGGCGAGGACGACGACGAGGAACGGCGCCCGCCGCCAGACGAGGATGGCCGCCACGCCGAGCGCCGGGAGGCGCGCGTCGATGACCAGGCGGTGGCCGTCGCCGAGGGTCTGGACGAGGATCAGCGCGGCCAGGAGCGGCACGGCGACGAGGTCGAGCGTCCGGCGCGCCTGCGAGCCCGAGCTCGCGGCCGCCGGCGAGCACCGGGCCGACCGCCTTCAGCGCGTAGGAGATGGCGCAGAGCGCGAGCAGCACGGACCAGCTCATCCGCGCACGCCTCCGCGCGACGAGCACGCCGGGCACGACGCCGGCGAGGGCGGCGACCACCGGCACGCCGGCCGGTGCGAACGGCACCAGCGCGAGCGGCGATCAGCGACACCGGCGACGGCGGCGACCGGCGCGCCCGGACGGCGCAGCTGCGGCGCGAGCAGGGCGAGGAACGCCGCCGGGAACATCGCGTCGAGCCCGAGCGCGCGCGGGTCGCCGATCCCGCCGCCGAGGAGCGCGCCGGCGAGCGTGCCGGCGTTCCAGAAGAGCCAGACGCTGATCCCGGTGGCGAGGAACGCGCGCCGCGACGCGTCCGGGTCGTCCTGTGCCCGCGCCATGGCCGTCGTCTCGTCGATCACCAGGTGCGCGGCGAGGGCGCGGTCGCGCAGCCGCTCCGGCAGGATCGACGTGAGCGAGAGCCCGTACGCGGCGTTGCGCACGGCCAGCATGACCGCCGGGCCCATCGCCGCGAGCGCCCCGCCGCCGCCGGCGAGCACGCCGACGAACGCGAACTGCGACGCGCCGGTGAACACGAGCATCGACATCACGCAGGCCTGGGCCGGGCTGAGGCCGCCGGCCACCGCGAGCACGCCGAACGAGATGCCGTAGACGCCGACCGCGACGCCGATCCCGACCGCCCCGGTGAGCGCGCTGCGCGGGCGTGCTGCGCGATCGCCATGTCCATGCCCGCCACGATAGCCAGCATCGCGGGGCGATTTCGTGGCGTTCTTCACGTCTCGAACCGCGGTCCGTGGCATGATCTGCCAATGGATGGCATCGATCGCGCAATTCTGCGCGAGCTGCAGGCCGACGGGCGGCTCACGAACGTCGAGCTGGCCGAGCGCGTCCGGCTCTCGCCCTCGCCGTGCCTGCGCCGCGTGCGCGCGCTCGAGCGCGCCGGCGTCGATCCGCGGCTACCACGCCGACATCGACCCGGCCGCGGTCGACCGCGGGTTCGAGGTCACCGTGCACGTCGAGCTGACGCTCAAGGACCGGGCCACCGTCGAGGCGTTCGAGGCCGGGATCGCCGCCTTCGACGAGGTCGTCGAGTGCCGGCGCATGTTCGGCATCCCGGACTACGTCGTCCGCGTCGCCGTCGCCGACCAGGCCGCGTACGAGGCGTTCTACATGAACAAGCTCGCCGAGCTGCCGGGCCTCGCGCGCGTCAACTCGCAGTTCACGATGAAGATGGTCAAGCGCGGCGCGATCCCGGTGTGAGATCGATCACGGCGCCCAACGTCGCTCTCACGGGCCGTCGTTAGCGTGGGGCGATGGAATCGGCCGGCTCCACCGAGAGACGGACGGCGCCGGGCAGGCGGCGCCGCCGGCGGCGGCGCGTTCTCTGCGTGATGTCCGTGACGCTGCTCGTCCTGCTCACGCCCGTCGTCTACTCGTACGCGACGACCATGATGCAGCCGTCGAGTCTGCCGCTCTGGCCGCGCAGCGTCGAGTGGCTGCGGGCCGCACCACGGCAACTGGCTCGTCGACGAGGTCGAGCACTACTACTACAGCTGGAAGGCTCCGTCGACCGGGCGGGCCGCAGCTGAAGACGCTTCCCACCGTCGGCGTCAGCACCGCTCCGGCCGGCAGCGTGCGGAAGGGACACACGCCGGACTACGCCCCGCCGCGGGTGCCGCTGGTCTTCGCCAACCCGCTGCCCGGCGAGGGGATCTGGCGCGGCACCGGGCCGCGCGTGCGCGGCCGCCCGCCGGTGCTCGTGACGACGTTCCGCACCGAGGTCGACGTACCCGCGGATCGTCGCCTACGCGGCCTGGTTCGACCACACGCGCACGGCGATGGCCTGGTACCCGGGCCGCTACGAGCCGCCGGCCGCGCCCGTGCGCGGGCCGATGTCGGTGCCGTTCAGCCAGCGCTGGCGGCTCTTCGCGACGTTCAACGGCGGGTTCATCTACTCCGACGGCGACAACGGATCGTCGATCGGCGGCAGGCAGTACGAGCCGCTCAAGGACGGTCTCGCCACCCTGATCGCCTACCGCGACGGCCGTGTCGACGTGAAGACGTGGCGCGGCGGGCCGGTCGCAGGCCCGCAGATCGCGTTCGCCCGCCAGAGCCTGCCGCTGATCATCGATCAACGGCCGCCTGAACCCGGCGCTGAACGACAGCTCGCAGTGGGGGTTCACGCTCGGCAACGCGGTGCGCGTGTGGCGCACCGGCGTCGGGATCGACCGGCACGGCAACCTGATCTACGCCGCGGCGGACTACCAGACGGTGGTCACGCTCGCGAGGATCCTGCAGCGGGCCGGCGCCGTGCGCGCGATGCAGCTCGACATCAACCCGGAGTGGCCGACCCTGATCACCTACACGCACCACGGCGGCCTCGACCCGGTCAGGGTGGTGCCCAACTACCAGCAGCCGCCGACCCGCTACCTCGTCCCGGACGACCGCGACTTCTTCGCGGTGTACCGGCGCCTGCCCGGCCCGGTCACCGTGCCGTTCAAGTGAGGTGGAGCTCGGCCTGCTCAGGTCGCCACCGCTCCACGTGGCATCGGTGCCGCTGCTGATACGCCGACACGGCGGCGTCGAGCGTTGCGAAGAAGTGCGCCGGGTCGATGGTC
The DNA here is from genome assembly GCA_963707585.1 of uncultured Actinomycetes bacterium. Taxonomy (GTDB): domain Bacteria; phylum Actinomycetota; class Thermoleophilia; order Gaiellales; family JAICJC01; genus JAICJC01. The sequence continues at coordinate 244,575 of CAVPQP010000003.1, forward strand.
TGCGTCAGCTCGTAGCGGTCGATCTTCCGCCGCACCGGATCCTTCATCTCCGCGAAGACGAGCGAGATGCCCTGCGCGTTGATCGCCTCGTCGAGGTCCTTCAGCATGTCGGCTGCGGTCGTGTCGACGTCGGTGATCGGCTCCGCCGCGACGACGATCCACGCTCGGCGGCGGCGTCGCCGCGGCGATGCGCAGGATCTGATCCCGGAACGTGCGGCTGTTGGCGAAGAACAGCGGCCCGTCGAACCGGAAGATCACGAGCCCGGGCAGCTGCTCGGCCTCGGGGTAGCTGTGCACGTCGTGGAAGCCGGGCAGGCCCGGGACGCGTCCCAGCACGGTCTGGTAGGGCCACCACGCCCGGCGGAACACGTTGGCGATCGAGAGCAGCGACGGCGACGACGATGCCGGGCAGCACGCCGAGCAGCGCGACGCCGGCGAAGGCGCCGATCGAGACCACCCAGTCGGGGCGGCTCTGATTCCACAGCCGCACCGTGCCGGGGATGTCCGCGAGCGAGAGCGATGCGGTGATGACGACGGCGGCGAGCGTGGGCTGCGGCAGGTCGCGGAGCAGGCCCGGCACGAGCACCAGCATGAGCGTGATCAACGACGCGCGCCGACGAGGCCCGTCACCTGGGTCTTGGCTCCGGCCTGCTCCGCCACGGCGGTGCGCGAGCCGCTCGTGCTCACCGGGAAGCCCTGGAACAGCCCGGCGGCGATGTTCGCGGTGCCGATGCCGATCATCTCCCCGCTGGCGTCGAGCTCGTCGCCGCTGCGCTCGGCGAACGCCGAGGCCGTCGCGATCGTGTCGGCGAGCGAGACGAGGGCGATGCCGGCCGCACCGCCCACCAGCAGCGCGAGGTCGGACGACGTGCACGCGCGGGAGCGTCAGAGGTGGGAAGCCCTGCGGCAGCGTGCCCGACCAGGTCCACGCCGTGCTGTGCGAGCGAGAACACGCTCGCCGCGGCGATCGAGACGACGCACCGCGACCAGGACGGCGGGCACCTTCGGCAGCACCCGCTCGAGCACGGCGATCAGCGCCAGGCCGACCAGGCCGATCGCGAGGGCGGCCCCGACCGTCTCGCCGTCCGCGACCCCGCGCACGAACGCGCGCGCCTCGGCGATGAAGCCGTCGGCGTCGGTCGAGAACCCGAACAGCTTGGGCAGCTGGCCGACCAGGATCGTGACCGCCAGCCCGTTCATGTAGCCGATCATGGTCGGCTTCGAGAGCAGGTCGGCGATGAAGCCGAGCCGGGCGACGCCGCCAACGACCATGAACGCGCCGACCAGCAGCGCGAGCATCGACGCCAGCGCGATCGCACGCGCCGGGTCGCCGTTCGGCCCCCAGCAGCGGCAGGAGCGTGGCGGCGATCATCGGGCCGAGCGACGAGTCCGGGCCGAGCACGAGGATCTTCGACGGCCCCATCGCGGCGTACCCGAGCAGGCACATGATCGACGTGTAGAGGCCGGTGATCGCCGGCAGGCCGGCGAGCTCTGCGTACGCCATGCCCTGCGGCACCAGGAGCGCCGTCAGCACGAGGCCGGCGACGACGTCCTGCGGCAGCCACGCCCGCCGGTAGCCGGCAGAGCATCCGCAGGCCGGGCACGGCGGCCTTGGAGACGGCTCGGGGCGCGTGCATCGCGCCAGTCTGAGGGGCGGGCGCCGCCGGCGCCTCACGCACATCGCGTGATCGTGCGCGCCACTTTCGTCCGCTTCGCGTGATGGGACACGCGCCGGGCCACTGCACACTTGCGCCATGGTGCGACCCGAGGCGGCATCGCGGTGGCGTGAGGATCCCGTGCAGCAGCGGACGTGCGAGGTGCGCTGGATCCGCCGAGGGAGCGTGGAGCCCGAGCGTCGCCGAGTGGTTCGGCCAGTTCTCACCGGTGGTCGAGATGCGCGACGACGACTACCTCGTGAATCCGCTGCTGACAGGGCTCTCGGTGAAGATCCGCGGCCAGGCGAGCTTCGAGGTGAAGCTGCACCGCGGCGTGGTCGGCCCCCTCGATATCGACGGCCGCGTGGCCGGCGTGATCGGCTCGTGGCTGAAGCTCTCGTTTCCGCTGGACGGCGCCGCGCAGTGGCTGCCCGGAGTCGAAGCCGGCGACTGGCGGCGGGTCCACAAGCGGCGGCGGATCAGCTACCTCGCGGCCGCAGAGCCGCCGCAGTCGTCGGGGGAGACGTGCTCGGTCGAGCTGACCGAGGTCGAGACGTTCGGAGACGTCTGGTGGACGATCGCGCTCGAGGCCGGCGGTCGCGACCCGCTGGCGGCGATCCGGCGCACGGCGGCGACCGTCTTCGCCGAGCCGCTGCCGACAGTCCGACCGCTCGGCGTCGACGAGGCCACGTCATACGCCGAGTGGATCCAGTGCATCGACCCCCAGCGGCTCGTCGAGTCGCTTCGACCGGCCGGTTCAGAACAGGGCGGGGACGCGCTTCAGCGGTAGCTCGGGTCCTCGTACCCCCGGGGCCTCTGCCGCGCAGGCAGCTTGATGTCGCGCGGCGCCAGGGGCTCGTAGGGGACCACGCTCAGCAGGTGGGTGATGATGTTGAGCCGGCCGCGCTTCTTGTCGCTCGTGTCGGCGACGTACCACGGCGCCCATGCCGTGTCCGTGGTGCGAAGCATGTCGTCGCGGGCGCGGGAGTAGTCGAACCAGCGGCCGTAGGACTTCAGGTCCATGCCGGACAGCTTCCAGATCTTGCGCGGGTCGTCGATGCGGCTCTCGAGGCGCCGCGTCTGCTCCTCGGGGCTGACGTCCAGCCAGTACTTGATCAGGAGGATGCCGGAATCGACCATGGCCCGCTCGAACGGCGGGGACCAGCTCGAGGAACCGGGTCGTCTGCTCGGCGTCGTGCAGAAGCCCATCACGCGCTCGACGCCGGCGCGGTTGTACCAGCTGCGGTCGAAGATGACGACCTCGCCGGCGGCGGGAAAGTGCGCCATGTAGCGCTGCATGTACATCTGCGACTTCTCCCGGTCGGTCGGCGCCGGCAGCGCCACCACCCGGAACACGCGCGGGCTGACCCGCTCGGTGATGCGCTTGATCGTCCCGCCCTTGCCCGCGGTGTCGCGTCCTTCGAAGACGATGCAGATCTTCGCGCCCGACGACTTCACCCACTCCTGCAGGGCGACGAGCTCGCCGTGCAGACGGCGCATCTCCCGCTCGTAGGGCTTGCGCTTCATCTTCGCCGCCGGGCCGGCGCCGGGATCGCCGGCAGCCGCCGGAGCATCCGTCTGGTGGTGCTTGTGCTTCTTCTTCTGCTTCGCGGACATGCGCATTTGTCGCTGCGAACGACCGTCGCGCGCCTCATCCCGCCCGCATGAACCGGGCGAAGCCGGCGCAGTTCGTCCCGATCGGGCGAGGCGCTTTCGGCGCCCGGGAGGCAGCAATGTCCTGCTGCACGCACTGCGACACCCGCATCTGCGGCGTCGCGGAGCGTCGTCCAGTCAACCGAGCAGGAGGCTTTTCGATGGCAGAACTGGTTGCAATCGGGTACCCGGACCAGGGCACCGCTGAGGAGGCCCGAAACGTCGTGCAGTCGCTCGAGGCCGATCTCGTGATCCAGGCCGATCAGGTGGCCGCGATCTCGCGGGACACCGAGGGCCGCTACCACGTCACCACGACCCACGGCGGTGCGTCCGCGGGCGAGGGCGCGTGGTGGGGCGGGTTCTGGGGGATGCTCTTCGGGTTGCTGTTCTTCATCCCGTTTGCCGGCCTGGCGATCGGGGCGGGCTTCGGTGCGCTCTTCGGTCACCTGGGCAAGAACGCGATCGACAAGCAGTTCCAGGAGCAGGTCCGAGGCCAGGTGAAGCCGGGAACGTCGGCCCTCTTCATGGTGATCGAGAAGGCCACGCCCGACAAGGCGATCGCGGCCCTCAGCCAGTTCGGCGGGACGGTCATCAAGACCTCGCTGTCGGACGAGGACACCGCGAAGCTGCAGGAGGCTCTCAACCCGCAGGAGGTCGTGAGCTCCTGAGACGCCACGTGCGTCTGAGCGCGCACCGGCTCCCGTCACGTCTGCAGCGCAGGCGTGGCGGGAGGCGGCTGCCGCCGATTCGCGACGTGGCGGCGGTGAGCTGCGTGAATGGCTGAGACGGCGACGACCACCGCTCCCGGCGAGGCGGCGGGCAGTTCGCGGCTTGCGATCCTGCTCGCGATGGCGATGTTCGTGCTGGTGGTCGACACGTCGCTCATGAACGTGTCGATCGCGTCGGTCGTGCACGATCTGCATACGACGGTGAGCGGCGTCCAGTCTGCGATCGCGCTCGAGGCGCTCGTGTCCGCCGCGTTCATCCTGATCGGCAGCAAGGTCGGTGACCTCATCGGCCGCAAGCGGGCGTACGTGATCGGGCTCCTCGGCTACGCCGTGGGGGCGCTCGCGATGGCGCTCGCGCAGAGCCTGACCGCGATCATCGTCTTCTGGGCGGTGCTCGGCGGGCTGGGGGCGTCCTTGCTCCTGCCGGCGATGCAGTCGCTCATCCACGGCAACTTCGAGGGGGCGGCGCAGAAGAAGGCGTACGCGCTCGTCGGCGCCTCCGCCGCGATCGCCGCCGCGGTCGGGCCGCTGCTGGGAGGGTTCCTGACGACCTATCTCTCGTGGCGGATCGGGTTTCTGCTCGAGGATGTCGTCATCCTGGTCGTCCTGACGGGGATCAAGCTCGTCCGCGACGTCCCGTACACCGGCGCCCCGGGCGTCGACGTGGTCGGTGCGCTGCTCTCGGTCGTGGGGATGGGCGGGATCGTGCTGAGCATCCTCGTGTGGCAGGAGGGTGGCGAGTACGTCGGGGCGCTCCTGGTGATCGGCGCGGCCGCGATGGCGGGGCTGGTCTGGTGGCTCGTCCGCCGCAAGCGACTGGGAGCCCCGACGCTGATCGACCCCGACCTGTTCAAGTCCACGGTCTTCAAGTTCGGGATCTCCCAGCAGATGCTGCAGCAGATCGCGCTCGGCGGGACGATGATCGCGCTCCCGATCTACCTGCAGATGGTGCTCGAGTACAGCGCGATGCAGGCCGGCCTGTCGCTCGCGCCGCTCTCGCTCACGATGTTCGCGACGGCGCTCCTGGCCGGGCGGAAGGCAGGCGACCGGCGACCGAGCAGCATCATCCGCGCTGGGTTCGTCCTGCTGACGGTCGGGATGGTGGTGCTCCTGCCCGATCGTGCCGCGGGCGGACTCCGGCTGGTACCTCGTCGTCCCGCTGATGATCGCCGGGGCCGGGCTGGGCTTGCTGGTGTCGCAGCTCAACAACTACACGCTTGCGCCGATCTCGGAGGAGCGGGTCAGCGAGGCGGCGGGGATCAACTCGGCGGCGGGCTCGTTCGGGCTGTCGTTCGGGCTGGCGTTCGCCGGGGCGATCATGCTGGCGACGCTCTCGTTCAGCTTCACCAACCTGTCGGACTCGAGCACCGTGCTGACGCCGACCGAGCAGCAGCAGGTCTCCAAGGCGCTCGAGCACGACGCCGAGGTGATGACCAACACCGCGCTCAAGACAGCAGCTCGCCGGCCAGCCTCCGCAGACCCAGGCCGAGATCATCCGGATCAACACGGATGCACGCCATCGAGCGCTGCAGGTGGCGCTGCTCGTGCCGATCCTCGCGGGCCTTGTCGGCCTGTCTCAACTCGTTCCGGATGATGCGGCTGCCCGACCCGAAGCCCTCGAGCGCCGTCGAGGGCGTCGTCCTCGGCTGAAGCGGAGCGGCTACGGCCCCGGCGCTGCGGCCAGCTGCGCCTCGACGGCGCGGTCGATGTTGCCGTGGACGTGATCGGCGCCGATGCGGTCGATGACGCCGTCGGCCTCGAGCACCCTAAGCACAGGCGGCTTGACCCGCGCCAGGCGCAGGCTGATGCCGTTGGCGTCGGTCAGCTCATGCAGCTCGGTCAGCTTGGAGGCGCCCTGCGAGTCGACGAAGTCGGCCCCTTCGAGGTCGAGCACGATCGCATGCAGGCCGCCCGCGTCGATGAGCTCGCGCACGCGGTTCTCGAGCGCCTCGGCGGTGGCGAAGAAGAGGCCGCCGTCGAGGCTCAAGCACCGCGACGCCCGGGAAGGTCTCGTCACCGGCGTGCTCGTCCAGGTCGCGGAACACCTGCGTGCCGGCCTCACGGCCGAGCAGGGGCATCGGCGGCCGCGTCGCGACGTAGACGAGCCAGCCCAGCGAGAGCACGACTCCGACGACGACGCCGGCGAGCACGCCGACGGAGAGGACGCCGACGATCGCCGCCGCCGCCACCCAGAAGTCGAACCGGGTCACCCTGTACAGGCGCCGCAGCTCCGCGACGTCGATCATGCCGAACACGACCGCGTCGATGATCACCGCGCCCAGGACCGCCTTGGGGAGCTGCGAGAAGAGCGGGGCGAGCACGAGCAGCGTCCCGATGACCAGCGCGCCGGTGGTCAGCGACGCGACCGGCGTGCGCGCGCCGGCCGACTCGTTGAGCGAGCTGGCGGAGAGGCTCGTCGAGACGGGCATCCCCTGGAACACGCCGGCGCCGATGTTGGCCATGCCCTGGGCGATGGATTCCTGGTTCACGTCGATGCGGTAGCGATGCCGCGCCGCGAACGCCCTCGCGTCGCCGGCCGTCTGGGAGAACCCGATCAGGAGCAGGGCGAACGCGGCGACTCCGATCGTCGCGTAGTGCCGCTGGACGAGCGCGAGATCGGGCAGCGCGGGCGCGGGCAGGCCACGCGGCACGTGGCCGACGAGCGCGACGTCGTGCGCGCCGAGGTCGAACAGGCGCGAGGCGAGCAGCCCGCCCGCGACGAGCACGAGCGCCCCCGGCACCTTCGGCACCACGAACCGCAGGCCGAGGATCACGCCGAGCGAGACGACCCCGACCGCGAGCGTTGTCCCGATGCGTGTCGCCGAGCGAACGGACCCACGTCGCGAGCTCGCGCCAGGCGCTGTCCCCCTCGGAGGACGTGCCGGTGAGCTTCGGGAGCTCGCCGATGACCACGTCGACCGCGGCGCCGGCCAGGAATCCCGTGATCACCGCCTTCGACAGGAACTGGGCCAGCCACCCCATCCGAAACAGGCGAGCAGCAGGAAGAGGGCTCCGGTCGCAAGCGTGATGGCCGCGACCAGCTGCGCCGCCTGCGCCCCGCCGAGGCCGGTCAGGAGCACGGCGCCGCCCGCCACCGCGGCGAGCGACGAGCTCGGGCCGGTCGAGATGTGGCGCGAGGTGCAGAAGAGCGCGTAGATGAGCGCGCCCGCCGCCGCCGCGTACAGCCCGTTCTGCAGCGGCACGCCGGCGATGCCCGCGTAGCCGAGGTTCTTCGGCACCACCAATGCCGTCACCGCGACGCCGGCCGTCACGTCGCCGCGCAGCCACCGCCGCTCGTACCGAGGCAGCCACCCCACCGCGGGAACGAGTCGTGCGAGCCTCGACGGGGGTCGTATCCGGAGTCGACGCGGTCAAGACGGCTGATCGTTTCAGCCGCTCGCCGCGCCGCGCTTCACCCGGTCGGGAGTAGGTCAGGGTCGGAGAATTCCTGCGGAAGGTCATCCGAATCGGACGACGGGCTGCCCGGTGCGCCCCGATACGGTCGCGACACGTAGGCGAACGGATCGGAGGGTCATTATGAATCGCAGTGCGTGGAGTGGGTGGGTCGGCTTTGCCGGATGGCTGATGCTCATCATCGGGTCGATCGATGCGTTCGAGGGCCTGATCGCCATCTTCAGAGGACAGCTACTACGTCTTCTCGTCACAGTCGGTCATCGTGTTCGACGTGAAGACGTGGGGCTGGGTCACCCTGATCTGGGGGATCATCGTCGCCCTGACCGGCTTCGGCCTGCTGCTCCGGGGCAAGCTGGGCGCGGTGGACGGCGATCGTCATCGGCAGCCTCAGCTTCATCGCGCAGCTCGGCTTCCTCGGCAGCGACGTCCGACGCCGCTGTGGTCGCTCACCGTGTTGGGCCTGACCCTCGTGGTGCTCTATGCCCTCATCGTCCGCTGGGACGAGGCGACCGCAGTTCGGTAGCTCGAGGACCGCGCCGTTCGCCGCGCCGGCCGCTACGGCCGGCGCGGCGCGAACGGGCGCATCTCGATGCTGCCGCGAGTGAGGTGAACGGCCGTCGCGGTGGGTACCTCGCTCCATGCACCGGGCAGCGTCCCCAGAGGTTCGCTCATCACCGCGTGCGCATCTCCGGGGATCAGCCGGAGATCGTCGAAGTCCGGATGCAGCTGCTGGAGGGTCTCGATGTCGTTGCTGTGGTAGAGCGACCGCGGCATCGACGCGCTCGCGTAGCGCGCAGCGACGAATGCGTCGGAGGTGAGCACGCCGACCGTCATCTGCATCGCGTCCTCGATCCCGGCGGCAGCGGCCGTCGTCTCGATGAACCCCACCATCCGCTCGAGCGCGCCCTGCGGATCGTCCCGGAGGCCGAAGGTCAGCGCGAGGTGGAACATGTGCTCGGAGTCCGTGCTGCCCACGATCTGCGGATACAGATCCGGGTCGATGGTGAGCACGACCTCGCGCTTGATGCGGTGGAAGTCCCTGACGAAGCCGTTGTGGACGAACAGCGTGCCGCCGTGCCGGAACGGATGGCAGTTGGACTGCTGCACGGGAGAGCCGATCGCGGCCCGCACGTGCGCGATGAAGGCCCCCGACTCGAGCGTCTGGGCGATCTCACGCAGGTTCTCGTCGTTCCACGCCGGCTCGGTCGAGCGGTAGCGGGACGGCTCACCGGAGTCCGGCGCGAACCACCCCAGGCCGAACCCGTCGCCGTTCACCGGCTCGGCCCCCTGACTCGAGTCCAGGCTCTGATGCACGATCGTGTTGGCGTCCTCGCGAAACATCACGAGCCCGACCTTGATCGGGCTGCCGAGGTATGCCATCCACCTGCACATCGCCCCAGCCTGACAGCATCGCGTACGGCCGTCTCATCCGATCCGGGCGATGTGTTGCGGAGCGGGCGCTCCCTACGATCGGTCCCATGACCGAGCGGTGGTATGCGCGCGACGCCGATGCGGTCGCCGCGCGGCTCGACGCGAATCTCGAGGCGGGCCTGTCGGCGGAGCAGGTCGAAGGAGCGGCTGGAGCGCTCGGGCCAAACGCGCTCCCGACCGAGGAGCCGACGCCCGGTTGGCGCCGGTTCCTGGACGAGTACCGAAGCTATATGCAGATGATCCTCGTGGGCGCGGCGGTCGTGTCGCTCGCGATCAAGGAGTGGAGCACGGCCGTCGTGCTCGTGGCGATCACGCTTCTGAACGCCGTCGTCGGCCTGCGCCAGCAGGGCAAGGCGGAGAGCGCGATGAACGCGCTCAAGTCGATGATGAAGGAGACGGCGCGCGTGCGCCGCGGCGGCGCCGAGGCGGAGATCCCGGCCGAGGAGCTCGTCCCCGGCGACATCGTCCTGCTCGCCGCGGGTGATCAGGTGCCCGCCGACGGGCGGCTGATCGCGGCCAGTTCGCTGCAGATCGACGAGTCCGCGCTGACCGGCGAGAGCACGCCGGCCGCCAAGGTCGCCGAGCCCTTGCCCGACGAGGAGCGCGGCCCCGGCGACCAGACGAACATGGCGTTCATGCACACGCCGGTGACGCACGGCAGCGGCGTGATGATCGTGACCGGCACCGGGAGCGACACGCAGGTCGGCCACATCGCCGGCATGCTGGCCGCCACCGCGACCGAGGAGACGCCGCTCACGAAGCAGATGAACACGCTCACGCTGTGGATCGCGGGCGCGGCCGGCGTGACGATGGTCATCATGTTCGCGCTCGGCCTGCACCGCGGCGATCCCTGGCGCGAGCTGTTCATCACCGCCGTCGCACTGGCCATCTCGGCGATCCCGGAGGCCCTGCCCACCGTCGTCCAGGTCGTGCTGTCGCTCGGCAGCGTCGAGCTCGCGGGGCGAAACGCAATCGTGAAGGAGCTGCCGTCGGTCGAGACGCTCGGCTTCACGTCGGCGATCAACTCCGACAAGACCGGCACGCTGACGATGAACCAGATGACCGCCGTCGAGGTGGTCGACACGACCGATCGCTTCACGATCTCGGGAATCGGCTACGGCCTCGAGGGCAGGGTGCACCACGCCGCGGGAGGCGTCGAGCATGAGCGAGGCCGCGATCCTGCCGTACGTCGTCGCAAGCGACGCCCGCCTCGAGGGCGGCAAGGTGATCGGCGACCCCACCGAGGGCGCGTTGCTCGTGCTCGCGCACAAGGCCGGTCTCGACATCGACGCGACCCGCGAGGGGCTTCCGCGGCTGGCGACGCTGCCGTTCGATCCGACCTACAAGCTGATGGCGACGTTCAACCGCGAGACGACGCGGCGACGGCCGGGATGTGGTGCGCGTCTACGTCAAGGGGGCCGCGCCGGCGGTGCTCGAGCGCGCGTCGACCGCGCTCTCGGGCACCGCGAGCGTCCCGTGGGACGACGATCTCAAGAAGCGCGCCGACGAGCACGTGACCCGGATGGGAGGCCAGGGCCTGCGGGTCATGGCCGCCGCCTACCGCGACCTCGACCCGGCGGAGTTCGACGCCGACGGCGACCTGCTCGCACACGTCACCGAGCTCGAGATGACGAGCCTCGTCGGCATGCTCGACCCGCCGCGCGACGAGTCGAAGCAGGCGGTCGCAGACGCCCAGGCCGCACACATCCGCGTGCGCATGGTCACCGGCGACGACGTGGTCACCGGCGCTGCGATCGCGGAGCAGCTCGGGATCCCCGGGGAGGCGATCCTCGGAGCCGACTTCGCGGCGCTCCCCGAGGCCGAGCGCCTGACGCGGATCGAGACGATCGGCGTCGTCGGCAGGGTCGCGCCGGAGCACAAGGTGCTGCTCGCCGAGACGCTGAAGGCCAAGGGCGATGTGGTCGCCATGACCGGCGACGGCGTGAACGACGCGCCGGCGATCAAGGCGGCCGACATCGGCATCGCGATGGGAAGCGGTACCGAGGTGGCCAAGAACGCCGGCCGCATGATCCTCTCCGACGACAATTTCGCCACGATCGTGTACGCCGTCGAACAGGGCCGCAAGCTCTACGACAACCTCAACAAGTACATCCGCTTCGTGCTCGTCATGCTGGTGGCGTTCATCCTCACGTTCCTGGGCGCGAGCCTCTTCAACATCGCCGCCGGCGAGCCGTTCACGGCCCCCCAGGTGCTCTGGATCCACTTCCTGATCAGCGCGCCGTTCGGCGTCGCGCTCGGCTTCGACGAGGAGACGCTCGGCCTGATGCGGCTCGAGCCGCGCGAGCGCGGCGAGTCGATCCTGACCCGGCCGGTCATGCTGACCGCAGGTCTCGTGGGGCTCTTCATCGCCGTGGCGGCGCTGATCATGCTCGAGATCGGGATCCACCACTACGAGAGCGTCCAGATCGGCAACTCGATCGCGTTCACGGCCTTCGCGCTCATGCTGGTGGCGGCCGCATTCGAGTGCCGCAGCGAGATCGGGACCGTCCTCACGACCGACACGTTCAACAGCCGCCGGATGAACATCATCGCGGCGGTCGAGGTCGATCGGCGCGGTGCTCGCCACCGGCTGGGACTTCCTCAACAGGCTGCTCGGGACGACGCAGCTCACGACCCAGCAGTTCGGGCTGGCGCTGCTCTGCGGCGATCGCGCTTCTCGTGACATGGGAGATCGCGAAGGCGATCGCGCGGGGCGGCAGCAGGGGGGCGGGTCAGGCGGCCTTCGGCACCGACTCTTCGGCGAGTCCGAGCACCGTGAGCAGGGCGTCGACGACGTCCGGGTCGAGGTGCGTGCCCGGCGCTTCGGTGCAGCTCGGCGCGCGGCCTCGGCGGGGGTGCGGGCCGGCCGAGTAGGGCCGGTCGGCGGTCATCGCGGCGTAGGCGTCGGCGGCGGCGACGATGCGCGCCTCGACGGGGATCGCGTTCCCGGCGAGGCGGTCGGGGTAGCCGTTGCCGTCGAAGCGCTCGTGGTGGTGGCGCACCGTGCGCGCGGCCTCGCGCAGGTTCGGGATGCGCTCGACGATCAGCGCGCCGACGCCGGGATGGGTGCGCATGATCGCCCACTCGGCGTCGTCGAGCGGCCCCGGCTTGGTCAGGATGTGCTCCGGGATGGCGAGCTTGCCGATGTCGTGCAGCCAGCCGCCGAGCCGGCAGCGCAGGATGACGTCGATCGGCAGCGCGAGCTCTGCCGCGGTGCGCGCGGCGAGGTCGGCGACCTGCGCGGCGTGCTCCTCGGGCGTGCCCTCGCGGACGCTGCCGGCGAAGGCGAGCGCCCGGGCCACGCCCACCGCCTCGGGCTCGCTCGTCGCCGGGTCGATCTCGACGCCGAGCGCCTCGAGCGACACGCGGTTGCGGCCGTGGTGCTTGGCGGTGTAGAGGCAGCGGTCGGCCTTGTCGAGCAGCTCGTCCAGGGTGGTCCCGTCCGCGCCGGCGAGGGCGCCGCCGACCGAGATGGTGAGGTCGAGGCGGGTGGCGTCGTGGACGATCGGGGACTCGGCGATATCGGCGCGCAGCGCCTCGGCGCGCGCGGCGAGCTCGCGGCTCGAGCCGATGTCGCGCAGGAGCACCGCGAACTCCTCGCCGCCCCAGCGCGCGAGGCAGTCGCCCGGGCGCAGGCCGGCCCGCAGCCGCCGTGCGAGCTGGACGAGGACGGCGTCTCCGACCGCGTGCCCGTACGCGTCGTTGATCCACTTGAAGTGGTCGGCGTCGAGCAGCAGCAGGCCGCAGCGGTCGGGGTGCGACCGCAGCGCCTCCGTGGCGCGCGTGACGAAGTGGCGCCGGTTGTAGGCGCCCGTGAGCTCGTCGGTGCCCGCGCGCAGCTCGGCCTCGGCGCGGGCGCGCTCGAGCTGGCGGTGGGCGCGCTGCATCTCGCGCATGCTCCGGCGCAGGTCGTCCTCGAGCCGGCGCCGCTCGGTGACGTCGGACACGATCCCGCTCACCTCGAACGTGCCGTCGGGGCGGGGGCGGCAGGCGCCGCGGTCGTGCACCCAGCGCGTGATGCCGTCGGCGCCGACCAGGCGGTACATGACCTCGCCGTCCTCGCCGCGGCTGAGCGCCAGGTTGAAGGCGTCGTAGGCGTCGCGGTCGTCGGGATGCACCGCGTTGTCCCAGTTCGTCATCTCGGGGTCGGGCTCGGCGCCGCCCAGCAGGCGGTCGCCGCCTGGCCCCTGGAAGAGCTCCTGCAGGCCCTCCTCCTCGGACGCGAGCGCGAGGTAGACGTGCGCGCCGACCACGTCGAGGAGGCTCGTGAACCGGTCGCTCGCCTCGGCCAGCTGTGCGGCCGCCTCGGTGCTCGCCGTGATGTCGGACACGATCCCGTCGACGAGCATCCCGCCGTCGGCCTTGCGGCGGGGCCGCGCCCGGTCGCGCAGGACGCGGGTGACGCCGTCCAGCCCCGCCAGCCGGTAGGTGGCCTCGGCGTCCTCACCGCGCAGCAGCCGGCGGTTGAACGCCTCGTAGCTCGACCAGTCCTCGGGCAGGATGCGCGACTCCCACAGCTCGCCGGCCTGGGCGCCGTCGGGGAGGGGCGCGCCGATCAGGGCCTCGAGGGTCGAGGCCGACGCGTGGTGGACGTAGCGGCCGTCGGGCGTGATCTCGCCCGCGTAGACGTGCTCCTCGAACAGGTCGAGGATGTGGGCCAGACGGGCCTCCCTCCATGCCATCCGGCTCGAGAGCCGCCGCCGCGGCCGCCACAGGCCTGCCCAGGCGCGGCGCAGGCGCGCGCGCTCCGTCGGCTCCCGCGCGGGAGGCGACGGCGAAGCGTCGGGCGGTGGGGTCGGAGAACCGGTCACGGCACTACCACTGTTCATCGGCCGCCCTCCCCGTCGTGTTGAGGGCCCTCCCCGATTTGTGGTAGGCCGGAGGTATCGATCAACCGTCTTAAGTGTTGGCCCCGATGCCGGAAGCGCCCCGGCGGGGCATGATGGCGGCGTGAGCGCACACGCGGACCGTCGCAGGCTGCGGGCCCGGCTGGCACGAGGGCTCCTGGGGGGCGTGTGCGTGCTCGCGGCCTCGCCCGCCGTTTCGGCCCGGGCGGCGTCGGCGCCCTCACGTGCGATCGTGAACGTCTCGGTGGCGACGCTGTGGGCGCGCCCCGGCGCGCTGCGGCCACTGGATGCGCCGTCGGCCGCCCAGCCCGTCGACATCCCCGCCTGGCTCGCCGCGATGACCACCGCCGACCGGGAGTGGCTCGTCGGCAGGGTGCAGACGCAGGCCCTCTACGGCATGGCGGTCACCGTCCTTCGCCGGCGCGGCGGCTGGAGCGACGTGGCGGTGCACGGCCAGCCGTCGCAGCTTGACCCGCGCGGCTACCCCGGCTGGATGCCGACGCGCCAGCTCACGAGCGACCTCTCGCTGCTCGCCGTCGAGCGCACGAGACCGGTCGCCGTGGTCACCGCCGCGTTTGCGAGGCTGCGCGACCCCGTCACGCTTGCGCCCAGGCTCCAGGTCACGTTCGCGACGCGGCTCTGGATCACCGGCACGTCGGGCGGGTATGACCTCGTGGCGACGCCGGGGGGCGGCACGCTCGCCATCCGGACGAGCAAGGTCGCCCGCTACCGGTCGGTGGGGGCCATTCCGAGGCCCACCGGGGCGCGCATCGTCGCCACGGCCCGCCGCTTCGCCGGGCTCGCCTATCTGTGGGGAGGGACGTCGGCGTACGGCTTCGACTGCTCCGGCTTCACCTACACCGTCTACCGCCGCTTCGGCATCCCGCTCCCCCGCGACGCCGACCGCCAGGCCCTGCACGGCACGCCGGTGGCCCGCGCCGACCTGCGGCCGGGCGACCTCGTGTTCCTGGCCGGCCCCGGCGGCATCGGCCACATCCACCACGTCGGGATCTACATGGGGTTGGGGCGGGTGATCGAGGCGCCGAACACCGGCGAGGCCGTCAGGATCGTTCCGCTCTCGTCGCTCCTGCGCGAGTACGCCGGCGCGCGCAGGTACCTCTAGCCCTCCCGGAGGGATGCGTGGGCGTGGAGCGCGCGCGTGCGGGCGGCGGCGTGGTCGACGATCGGCTGCGGCCGCGGCCCGGGGCCGAGCCAGCGGGCGGCGTAGCGCGCCGTCCGCGTCGAACTTCTCGGCCTGGGTGAGCGGGGTTGAAGATGCGGTGGTAGGGCGCGGCGTCGGCGCCGCTTCCGGCCACCCATTGCCAGCCGAGCGTGTTGTTCGCGAGGTCGGCGTCCACGAGCGTGTCCCAGAACCAGCGCGCCCCGGCCCGCCAGTCGATCAGGAGATCCTTCGTCAGGAACGACGCGGCCACCATCCGCGCCCGGTTGTGCATCCACCCGCTGCGCCACAGCTGGCGCATCCCGGCGTCGACGAGCGCGTAGCCGGTCTCGCCGCGCTGCCAGGCCTCGAGCTCGGCGCGATCGTCGCGCCACGGCATGCGCGCGAAGGCGGGCAGGAGCGGCGCCGACGCCGTGTCGGGGAAGTGGTAGAGCAGGTGGTGGGCGAAGTCGCGCCAGCCGAGCTGGCGCAGGTACGGCTCGGCCGCCGCGCCGGCGCAGGCGCGCACCGCGTGCCACACGCGGCGCGGCGAGATCTCGCCGAAGTGCAGGTGCGGCGAGAGCTGCGATGTGCCCTCGGCGGGGCGGTCGCGCGTGCCCTCGTAGCGGTCGGCGCGGCCGCAGAACGACTCCAGCCGTTCGGCCGCTCCGGCCTCGCCCGGCGACCACTCCTCCGCCAGGCCCGCGTCCCAGGCGACGGCCGGGAGCAGGCCGAGGTCGGCGAGCGGGACGGACGCGGGCCAGTCGGCGGGGCTCTCCAGGCGCGGCTCGGGCAGCGCGTCGGCGGGCTCGCCGAACGGGCGCACCGCCGTCCAGAAGGGCGTGAACACCCGGTATGGACCGCCGGCCTGCGTCTGCACCGTCCACGGCTCGTGCAGCACCGAGGCGGCGAAGCTCTCGGCGCCGGGAAGCGCCGCCTTCAGGTCGCGGTCGCGCGCGATCGCGCTCGGCTCGTAGCGCCGGTTCCAGACGACAGCGCTCGGCGCCGGTCTCGGCCATCAGGCGGCGCAGCTCCGCCGCGCTCGACCCCTGGCGCAGGATCAGCGCGATCCGCGCTCGCGCAGCCCGCGTCGAGGGCCGCGAGCGAGTGGTGCAGCCACCACCGCGACGCCGCTCCGGGCGGCCAGTCGCCCTCCTCGGCCGGCGCCCAGATGAAGGCGGGCACGACCGGGCCGCGGGCGGCCGCGGCATGCAGGGCCGGGTTGTCGGCGAGCCGCAGGTCGTTCCGGAGCCAGACGATCGTGGTGATCGCGGCAGCGTACCGGCGCCCTTTCGGATACGCCGAACCAGGCGGTGCGGATACCGCAGAGCGGCGAGTCGGCGCGTCGCCCGCCCGGCGATTACTGGGGATCGAGCGCCGTTCCAGTCAGTTCACCCGCAACCACACCGGCGAATTCGCCACGAGAGAGAGTGATCGTCATGCAGCTCGTCGTCTTTGCGCTCGGATCGGAGGAGTACGCCCTCCCGATCCACCAGGTCCAGGAGATCATCCGCCACCGCGAGCCGCGGCGGGTCTCGAGCGCCCACTCGGTTCGCGGGGTCATCAACCTGCGCGGCCGCATCGTCCCCGTGTGCGACCTCGCGCTCCAGTTCGGAGTCACCGCAGCCGTCGCGCCCGAGGAGGCCAAGATCGTCATCATCGACGCCGACGGTGTCGGAGCGGGGCTGATGGTCGACGGCGTGAACGAGGTGATGAGCGTCGAGGAGTCCCGGATCGAGCCGGCGGTCACGGCCGAGAACAACGTGTTCTCCGGCATCGCCAAGGTCGACGACCGGCTGGTCATCCTGATCGACCCGGTCGGCCTCGTGAACGCTCTCGGCATCGCGCGGCTCGAGGCCGCTGCCTGAGCGCTACCGGCCGGCGGTGGGGATGACCGGGCGGCTGCGCAGCGCTTCCAGCGCGGCCCCGAGATTCCCGGCCGCCTCCTCGACGCGCGAGAGCGTGTCGTACGCCCGCGCGATGTAGGGCGGCGCGGCCCGGTCGGACATGAGGCCGATGCCCTCCTGGCAGAGGAAGCGGGCATCGTCGAGCCGGCCGTCGGCGAGCGCGACCTCGGCGAGCAGCCCGTAGGCCATGCCGGCGTACCCGGGCTCCGTGCCCTCGGTGCGCCGAAGCGCCGCCTCGGCGTGCTCCTTGGCGGCCGCGGTGTCGCCGTTTGCGAGCGCCTGCCGGCTGCGCTCGTAGCTCAGGAGGGCGAGCTCGACGGGGGCCTCGTCGGTGAGCAGCCGCTCGGCCTGGTCGAGATGGGCCGCCGCCGCACCGGCGTCGCCCTGATCGAGCAGGACGCCCGCGATCAGCATATGGGCGTGGCCCTGCGCGCGCAGCTCCTCGCCGCGCTCCATGCGGGCGAGGACGCGGTGGGCGTACATCTCGGCGATGCGCGACTGGCCCTGCTCGGCGTACGTTCGCGCGAGCGCCCAGTCGAGCCGCAGCAGGTTCGCGCCGTCGATCTCGCGCTCGTGCCGCAGCACGCGTGAGAGCACCTGCTCGGCGTCCGCGAACCGTCCCCGGTCGGTGTAGGCGTTGGCGAGGTACGACCCGAACTGCACCATGAGCGCGGCGTCGGCGGGAGCCTCGCAGACCTCGTCGAACGCGGCCTGCAGCACGGCGGCGGCCTGGATCAGGTCGCCGGTGCCCGCGTGCGCGCGGCCGAGGGCGCGGTAGAGCGCCGGCCGCTCGCGCGCGCTCGGCATCGGGCCGCACGCGCGTGCTTGCTCGAGCAGCTCGCACGGCCCGGGCGTCGTCGCGGCCGTCGAGGGCGAGCAGGCCGAGGTACTCGAGCGCCCGGCTCTCGGCGCGCTGGTCGCCCAGCGAGCGTGCGCCGGCGAGCAGCGACTCGAGGTCGGCGCCGGCACGCGGGTCTCCCAGCCGCGCGGCCACCTCGGCGGCGGCCAGGTCGGCCTCGCTGACGCGGCCGTCGAGCGAGCGGCCGAGCAGCTCCTCGATCGACGTGTCGAGCCGCCGGGCGAGCTCGGCCAGGATCGTGAGCGACGCCACCCGATCGCCCGACTCCACGCGCGAGAGGTACGACGGCGAGCAGCCGGGGAAGGCGATCTGGCGCAGCGACAGGCCGCGCCGTTCACGGAGGGCGCGCAAACGTGTGCCCAGTGCTTTCGGATCTGGCACGTGAGTAGGTCGGGCTCGGCCCATGTGGCCGGAGCATAACGCCCTGTTTGTCTTGCGGCAACGAGACCCATTGTTCCGTCGCCACCAATCCTGTGAGTGTTGCCAAAATGGAGATGGCTACCCGAGAGGTGTCACGCGCCGCGGTGCGGATCGCGCCGCCGGGTCCAGCCGGCCGGCTACAGGTGGTGCCGGGCCCGGTCGAGCCGCGCGAGCAGCTGCTCGCGCTCTGCCCGTATGGCCAGGAGCGCGGCCGCGAGCCGCTCCTCGCCGGCCGGGCGCAGCCGCACGAGCACCGTGCGGGCGTCGGCGTCGCCCGCGGAGCGCACCACGAGGCCGGCCGTCTCGGCGCGGTCGACGAGCTCGGTCACCGAGCTCTGGGCGAGCTGCAGGTCGTCGGTGAGCTGGCCGATCGAGCGCGTCTCGCTGCGGTCGGGTGCGCCCTTGATCGCCAGGAGCAGCAGGTAGCGCTGCGGGGTGAGCCCGGCCCGGCGCACGCGCACGTCGCCGTGGGCGAGGAACCGGCGCAGCAGGCGCCGGAACTCGGCCGCCCGCAGCACCTCGTCGAGGGCGACCGGCGCCGGGGCGGGGCGCTCGCCGTCGGGGCCGGTCGGGGGAGTGGGCATGCGCCAATCCTACGGCCCCGGGGCCGCGGTTGACCGCGGTCACACACCCGGCGTGACGGCCCGCAACGACGCGGCCGCGCCGGCGGCCTACCCTGAACCAGCGTTCGGGTTGGACTCGCTCTCTTCGGCGTATTCCGGCGGTCGGGCCCCGCGCTAGGACCCCGAACGGCGAGGGGTCGGCGACGGCCGGCCCCTCGTGGTCACTCGGCGCCCGCGAGGCCGGGCGGCGGGTCGGTCGCCGCGACGACGTCGTCGCCGAGCAGCGTGTGCGTCCGCAGCAGCGCCGGCGTGGCGACGATGCGGCCGCGGGACAGCCGGACGACGCCCCGCTCCTGCTCCTGCTTGAGCACCCGGTTCACGGTCTCGCGCGTCGTGCCCGAGAGCCCCGCGAGGTGCTCCTGGCTGAGCGGGATCGTCACGTCGGCGGCGGACAGGTCGCCGTAGAGCGCGGCCAGCTGGATCAGATGGGCGCGGACGCGCTGCGCGACGGGCGTGTAGAGCGCCTCGATCAGCCGGTCGGTGGTCGCGGCGACCTGGATCGCGAGCATCTCCTCCACGGCGTCGCGCATCTCCGGGTAGGCGGCGCGCAGCTGCAGGAACGCCGATCGCGGGATCGCCAGCGTCTCGGCGCGCTCGAGCGCGATGACGGTGGCCGTGCGGCGCTGGAACGGGCCCACCACCGCCAGCAGGCCGAACACGTCGCCCGGGCCGTGCAGCGACACGGTCGCCGAGTCGCCGAGCGGGGTGATCACCCGCGCGGCGAAGCGCCCCGACTCGACCCGGTGCAGGCTGTCGCCCGGATCGTCGCGGTGGAACACCACCTCGCCCCGATCGAACCGCCTGCGCCGGCCGGCCCGGCGCAGCTCATGCTCGGGGACGGCCCCAAACACGTCTGGTCCCACCGCCTGACTCTACCGGATTGTGTGACGGTTGTCACGGACCCTGATGACATTCGGTCAACGACGGCGGGCGCGGACGTGGCTACGGTCACGACATGGATGCACTCGCAGAGATGTCATCGACCGACGGGCAGCGGCGCGCCCGCCTCGAGGGGCTGATCCGGGACCGCCGCGAGCGGGCCTTGACGCTGGCCGTCCTCGCCGCGGCGAGCGCCGTCGCCGCGGTGCTCGAGCCGGCGCTCGCGCCGTTCTGGGCCGCGACGAGCGCGATCGCGGTCGCCGCGTCCGCGGCGCTGCTGCTGGCGGCGCGCAGGGCGGGCGGGGAGGCCGATACGGTGCTCGACGCCATGCTGGTCGGGGCCCTGGATGCGTCGGGCAGCGAGGCGCTCGCACATCGCGCCCGCCGCAACTCGTCCCGGCGCCACCGCCGCAGGCTCGCGCGACGGCTCGAATCGCTCGTCGACCGGGCAGAGCGCAACCCGCGGCGGGAGTGCTTCCAGACGGGCCTCGTGCGCCTGCACTCCCGGCGCATGTGCGGGATCGCGGAGGCGCTGCGGCGCGAGTCGCCACCCCCGGCCTCGGCGATCGCGCGCGTGCACCGCCTGCTGTGGGACCCGGCCAGCCCGCTCGTGCGGCGGGAGGCCGACCCGCTGCGGTTCTCGGCCTGGCTGCGCCAGATCGAGGCCGAGCTCGGCGCGACCCGCGCCGCCGCGCCCGTACCGGTATCATCCCGGCGTGCCGTCGACCGATCCCAAGCTCGATCTGATCGCGTCCGTGCCGCTCTTCGCGGGGCTCGACAAGCGTGAGATCGGGTTCCTGGGCAGGATCATGGACGACGTCGACGTCCCCGACGGGAAGGTGCTGACGCGCGAGGGCGCCCGCGGGGGCGAGTTCTTCATCGTCCTCGAGGGATCGATCGTGATCGAGCGCGGCGGCAAGGAGCTGAACCGGCTCGGCCCGGGCGACTTCCTCGGCGAGATCGCGCTGATCGACCAGGGCCCGCGCACGGCCACCGCCACCGCCGCCGGCCCGGCCCGCCTGATGGTGCTGACGACGGCCGCGTTCGCGTCGATGCTGAGCCAGAACCCCGGAGTCGAGTCGAAGATCCTGCGCGTGCTCGCCCGGCGCGTGCGCGACCTGCAGCCCACGGCTGCGCTCTGACGGATGCCGTGTCCGTCCACGTCCGCTTCGCCCCCAGCCCGACCGGGTCGCTGCATCTCGGCAGCGCGCTGACGGCGCTCCTCAACCGCCTGTTCGCGACCCGGCACGAGCGGCCGGCTCCTGCTGCGCATCGACGACACCGACACCGAGCGCTCGCGGCCCGAGCTCGAGGCGGGGATCCTGCGCGACCTGCGCTGGCTCGGGATCGGCTGGGACGACGGCCCCGTGCGCCAGAGCGAGCGCTTCGACCGCTACCGCGAGGCGGCGGCGGCGGCGCGGGGCGTCGAGATCCGCGACGGCGCGTGCTGGCTGCGTGCGCCCGGCCAGGCCCCGTTCGTGATCCTGCGCGGGGACGGGCGGGCGACGTACAACTGGGCGGCGGCGGTCGACGACGTCGACGACGGCATCACGCACGTGATCCGCGGCAACGACCACCTGTCCAACACGCCGCTGCAGGAGGCCGCCATCCGCGCCGTCGGGGCGGCGCCGCCGCGCTACCTGCACCACGCGGTCATCACGGGCGAGGCCGGCAAGCTCTCCAAGCGCGAGGGCGCGAGCTCGATCGCCGACCTGCGCGTGGCCGGCTACCCGCCGGAGGCGGTCGTGAACTACCTCGGGCTGATCGGGAGCTCGGGGCCGGGCGACGTGCTCTCGCTGGACGGCCTGGCCGCCCGCTTCGACGAGTCCCGGCTCGCCCGCGGGACGCTGCAGCTGGACATGGCCCGGCTGCGGGCGCTCTCGACGCGGCACCTGGCCGCGCTGCCCGCCGACGACCTCGTCGCGCGCGTGCTCGACCGCTGCCCGCCGGGCACGCCGGCCGCGGTCGTGCGCGCGCTCGAGCCGGCGCTGCGCGGCGTGCACACCCTGGCCGAGGCGGTGGAGCTCGTCGAGTGCGTGCTCGTGACGCCCGAGCCGGCGCCGCTGCCGGAGCTCGCCCGCATCCGGGCCGGCTACCCGGACCAGCTCGACGAGTCGCAGGCGCGGGCGCTCGTCGACGAGCTGCGCCGCGCCCAGGTGCCGCTGCGCCAGGCGCGGCGGGCGCTCACCGGCCGCGACCGCGGGCCGGAGCTCTGGGCCGTGTTCGCGGCGCTGCCGCGCGACGAGGCCATCCGGAGGGCGGCGTGAGGCTGCGCGACTCCCGCACCGGCGAGCTGCACGAGCTGCGCCCGGGGCCCGACGGCACCATCGGCATCTACGCGTGCGGGCCGACGGTGTACGGCCGCATCCACGTCGGCAACGCCCGTCCGTTCGTCGTCTTCGGGCTGATGAAGCGCTACCTCGAATGGCGCGGGCAGCCGGTCACGCTCGTCGAGAACATCACGGACGTGAACGACAAGATCTACGCGGCCGCGGTGGCCGCGGGCGTCCGCTCGGACGACCTGGCGCGCGAGATGGCCGCCGCGTACGTGCGCGACACCGACCGGCTCGGGATCGGCCGCCCCGACCACGAGCCGCTCGCGTCGCAGACGATGACCGAGATCGTCGCGCTGATCTCCGAGCTCGTGGCCACCGGGCATGCCTACGAGAGCGGCGGCGACGTGTACTTCGGCGTGCGCACCTTCCCCGCGTACGGCGAGCTCTCGGGCCAGCGCCCCGACGAGCTGCGCGCCGGCGCCCGCGTGGAGCCCGGCGAGCACAAGCGCGACCCGGTCGACTTCGCCCTCTGGAAGGCCGCGAAGCCCGGCGAGGACACCGCCTGGCCGTCGCCGTGGGGCGAGGGCCGTCCCGGCTGGCACATCGAGTGCTCGGCGATGGCCGAGAAGCTGCTCGGCCGCGAGTTCTGCGTGCACGGTGGCGGCCGCGACCTGATCTTCCCCCACCACGAGAACGAGATCGCCCAGTCGGGCGCCGCCGGGCGGCCGTTCGCGCGCGTGTGGGCGCACAACGGGATGCTGCAGATCTCCGGCGAGAAGATGTCGAAGTCGCAGGGCCGGATCGACCCGCTCGCAGATGCGCTCGACCGGTGGGGTGCGGAGACGTTTCTGATGTTCCTGCTCCAGGCGCACTACGCGAGCCCGGTCGAGTACGACGACGAGGCGCTCGAGCGCGCCCGGGCGGCGTGCGCCACGCTGCGAAACCGCCTGCGTGCCGGCTCCGGCGAGGATCCGGAGCTGCGCGCCGCGGTGCAGGCCGCGCTCGACGAGGACTTCAACACGCCCGGGGCGCTCGCCCTGCTCTTCCGGGCTCCGCCCGAGGCGCGCGACACGGCCGCCGAGGTGCTCGACGTGCTCGGCCTGGGGTCGCTCGCCCACGACGAGCCTCCGCCGCCCGAGGTGGTCGCGCTCGCGCAGGAGCGCCGGGAGGCCCGGGAGCGGCGGGACTTCGCCGAGTCCGATCGGCTCCGCGACGAGATCGCGGGCCGTGGCTGGGAGGTGCGCGACGGTGCGGCCGGGTTCGAGCTCTACCCGCACGATGGCTGACGTCGTCTACGGCCGCCGGGCGGTGCGCGAGGCGCTGCGCGGCCGCCGCGAGGTGGGCCAGGTGTGGTGTGCGCCCGGCCTCGGCGAGACGCTCGACTGGCTGCCGCGCGATGCCCGCACCGCCGACGCGCAGAGCCTCTCCCAGCGGGCGGGCAGCCCCGACCACCAGGGCGTCGTCGCCGAGGTGTCCGAGTACCGCTACGCCGATCCGTCCGCGCTCCTGCGCGGCGAGCGCCCGCTCGTGGTCGCGCTCGACGAGGTCACCGACCCGCACAATCTGGGCGCGGTCGCACGCGTGGCGGAGTGCGCCGGGGCCGACGGCCTCGTCATCACCGCCCGCCGCTCGGCGCGGGTGACGCCCGCCGTGTGCCGGGTGTCGGCGGGAGCGGTGGAGCACCTGCAGGTCGCGCGCGTCGAGAACCTGGCCGACCTCCTGCTCGAGATGCGCCGCCCGGGCCTGTGGAGCTACGCCGCGGCGGCCGACTCGGCCCTCGCCCACGACCGGGCCGACTACCGCGACGGCGCGGTGTTCGTGCTCGGGGCCGAGGGACGCGGGATCCGGCGGCGGGTGCGGTCGGCCTGCGACGAGGCGGTGGCGATCCCGCTCCGCGGCCGGGTCGAGTCCCTGAACGTGTCCACCGCCGCGGCGGTGTTGCTCTTCGAGGCGGTGCGGCAGCGCGGTGGCGGCTGAGCTCTACATCATCGACGGGGACAACGTCTGCCACCTGCGTGGCCCGGGCTCCGACTACGAGCGCGCCCGCGAGCTGCTCGTGACCGAGGTCTCGGGCTACATGGCGCAGGCCGGTTTCGACGCCGAGCTCGTGTTCGATGGGCATGGGCGCACGCGCTCGATCGGCCGCACCCGGGTGACACATTCCGGCCGCGAGACCGCCGACGCCGTGATCGAGCGGCTGGCATACGGGCACCACGCCGGCCGCGAGGTGACCGTCGTCTCGTCGGACGCCGTCCTGCGTCATGTCGCCCAGCGCGGCGGGGTGCATGCGATGAGCGCCCGGGAGTTCTCCGACCGCCTCGCCGCGGCGCCGCGGGAGCGCCCGCAGCCACCCACCGCAGCCGGCCGGCGGCTGCTCGGGGACGCGCTCGACCCGGCGGTCCGGGCGGCGCTCGAGCGCATGCGCCGCGGGGAATAGCGGCCGCACGCAGCCGCGATTTGACACGAGCGGAACTTGGGCTAGAGTTCCCCCGTCCCTAAAGCTGAAGTTGAGACTCAGCCTGAGGCTGATCGAGACTTCGGCTTTCCCGTTTCCCCGGAGGTAGGCGGTGCCCAGGTCGAGTGCTGCGCTGCAGCTTCAACGGCGAGTCTGGCGTGAGCCGACCGAGCTCGCCCTCATCGCGGCCGCCCGCAACGGCGACGAGCGCGCGATGGACGAGATCATCCGCCGCTACCAGGGGTTCGTCCGCCTCAAGGCCAGCTCGTACTTCCTGGCCGGCGGCGACTCGCACGACCTCATCCAGGAGGGGCAGATCGGGCTCTTCAAGGCCGTGCGCGACTTCCGCGCCGACAAGGAGACGTCGTTCCGGTCGTTTGCCGAGCTCTGCATCACCCGCCAGATCATCACGGCGATCAAGACGGCGACGCGGTACAAGCACGCGCCTCTGAACACGTACGTCTCGTTCAGCCACACGCCCGCAGGGCAGGAGGCCGACGCCGACTGCACGCTCGGCGACGCGCTGCCCGGCCCGGCCGTCGACGACCCCGCGACGTGCGTGATCTCGAGCGAGGAGCTGCGCAGCCTGCTCGCGTGCCTCGGCTCGTCGCTCTCGTCGCTCGAGTCCCAGGTCCTGACCGGCTACCTCGAGGGGCGCAGCTACGAGGCGATCGGCGAGGCGCTCGGGTGCGACCCGAAGACCGTCGACAACGCCCTTCAGCGGGTCAAGCGCAAGGTGCTGGTGCACCTCCAGGCGCGGCGCGAGCTCGGCTAGCGGCCCGCCGAGCGGGCCGGGTCACACCCACCCCACCGCCCACAGCACGACGACGAAGCACGCAAATGCCAGCCAGGCCTCGAGCGGCAGCCTGGCTGCCACGGCGATGATCGTGCGGGCGCTCTCCTCGGCCACGTCGCGGACGTGGGCGAGGCCGTCGGATTCCCCCGGCGTGATCCGCTCTGCGGGCATGGTGACCTCCTGATCGACTGGCTGTGGTCAAACGCCGTACCAAAGGAGGCGTTTTCCCCCCATACGCGGGCATTTTTCAGGGCCGGCCGCGCCGAGGCGTCCCCCTTTTGGGGGGTACGGGGTCACCGCATGGGACGATGCGGGCGGTAGGATCACCCGGGTCCTCGCCGGGGTAGCTCAACTGGTAGAGCACGCGATTTGTAATCGCGGGGTTGCGGGTTCGAGTCCCGCCCTCGGCTCTCTTTCGGGTGCAATCGCGGTGCCCGACATGAGCGACTACGATGGGGTGATGGCGGCGCAGGACGTCGAGGTTGCGGAGCAGTTTCGCCTGGCACTCGAGGCCGCGGTGAGGACGAACGACCGCGAGCCCGTGTACACCCTCCTTGCCCCAGACGTGGAATGGGTCACTCCCAAACGCACGCTTCAAGGGATCGACGAGATGAGGCGGGAGTGGACGTGGGGATCCTCGGAGAGCTTCGACTACGAGTTCGAAGAAGGCGACTGGGTGGACGATGGTGACGGGTGCCTTGCGTGCAACGTGCGTGAGATCTATCGGATGAAGGAGACCGGCGACTTCGCCTACTCACGCAGGCGACGCATCCGGTTGACGATTCACGCGGGCAGGATCACCCGTTACGAGATGATCGGTTAGGAGCCGATCGCGCCAGGCGGGGGGCCCTGGCCCAGCGCGTCGTGGTTCGTGCAAGCGGCTGCCCTGGGGGAAACCTCTGCGGCACTCAGAAGGTCGGGGTCCGCATTCGAGCGGCCATCAGGTGCGCGCTGGTAACTATAATATGACGACATCGTGAGTTACACCGTCCAGATTCGATCAACAATCGCCTATCGCGACGTCACTCCGCCGCGCCGAGGTGCTGGAACCGCTTGAGCAGCGCCGCGACCTGATCGTCGGTCATCTCCTCGGCATCGAGGAGCTGGTTGTCTGCCTTGGAGGACCGGATCAGCTCGTCCAGCTTCAGCTGGATCGACTCCGACTCGCGGTTCTGGGTGTTCTGGATCAGGAACACGATCAGGAACGTAACGATGGTCGTCCCGGTGTTGATCACCAACTGCCACGTCGTGGAGAAGCCGACAAGCGGGCCCATGGCCGACCATACCACCACGGCGCAGAGCGCGAACGCGAACGACCAGGGCGATCCGACGACCACGGCGATCCGTTGCGCAAACTTGTGGAACACGTCACTCAACTGAGCGATGATACCCAGTGCGGGCCGGCCGCAAACGTCGCTGACGTGAGATACACGTAGCTATATGAATCCGCATCGTCTATATGTAACAGTAATTCCTCGAAGCAGGTTGCTACACGAGCACGATCGGCGTGCCCGCTGCCCCTTTCCGCACGCAGCACGCCGCAGCGCCTGCAATGCCGGTACGATCAGCACCGCACCGACGACTGAAGGCGGGCGTGATGGTGGCGCGATTCCACAGCGGATGTCTGGACGGCATGGTGATCCCCGACTGGCCGGATCCACCGGCGCCGTCGGCGTGGGCCGAGCGCATCCCCGGGGGTGAGGTCATGACCGCCGATCCGGGCGAGGCCCAGGATGGATCGCCGGGGTATGACCGCTACTCGCTCGCCGAGATCGTCGCCGACCTGGCGGTGTACCACTTCGTCGAGCCCTGAGCCGTCCCGCCGTGGCGGCCGGCTGCGGGAAACCCGCGGTCCGAGTGCCGTGGTTCGTACCGATGCGTGCGCCCGCGCCGGCCGGGAGAGTGCGCGGATGCTCTCGGCGTCCCCGGGCCTGTGCTCGTTTCCCGGCTGCGATCGGGCGGTCCCGCCGGCCCGCAGCGGTGCGGCGCACGCGCCGCTCCTGTGCGCCGACCACATCGAGATGCTGCTCTACCGTCTCGACGAGTTCCTGCGCCTCCTCGACGCGGACGGCGACAATGCGGCATGACCGATGACCGCCTCGCCGGCATGCGGCCGCCGCTGCTCGAGCTGCACCGGCAGCTGCTCGCGGCGGAACGTGCCGACATGGAGCGCTTCCAGGGTCGTCTGACCGGCGCCGAGTTCCTGCAGATCGCCACCGACAGCCTGCGCCTGGCGTGGCTGCAGCCCGTGTCCGAGCTGATCGTCGAGATCGACGAGATGCTCGAGGAGCCGGAGCACGAACCGGACGGCGAGGCGGCCGCAACCGCCGACGTGCTGATCGAGCGCGTGCGCGCGCTCGTCGCGCCCCCGGACGCGGAGTCGCCGTTCGGCCGCCGCTATCTGGCGATCCTCCAGCGCCATCCCGGCGTCGTGATGGCGCACAGCGCGCTCGTGCAGGCCCTGCCACCGCGCCCGTAGCCCTGTCTCGACATTCGGCCGGACCGCCCGTAGGCTTGGCGCGGTGGGGCGACTTCGTCTGGCAGGCATGTTGCTCGTCTCGGTGCTGTGGGTGCTCGCGTTCTCCCTCGGGGGTGCGGCCGGAGCGGTCACCACCGGGACGGTCTCGTCGTTCGGCAACGACCAGTTCGGGCAGCTCGGAAACGGCGCCGGCGGCAGCAGCACGACGCCCGTCGCCGTGGCCGGGCTCACGGGCGTCACCCAGCTCGACGGCGGCCGCGAGCACGCCGTCGCGCTGCGCAGCGACGGCACCGTGTGGGCGTGGGGCCACAACAACTACGGCGAGGTCGGCGACGGCACGAAGACCAACCGCCAGTCGCCCGTGCAGGTCTCGGGCCTGACCGGCGTGACCGCGGTCGAGACCGGCCACTACTACAGCATGGCGCTCAAGTCCGACGGCACCGTGTGGATGTGGGGCTGGAACAAGTTCGGGCACGCTCGGCGACGGCACCACCACGAACCGCACGACGCCCGTGCAGGTGCACGGCCTCGCGAACGTGATCGCGATCGCCGGCGCGCGCGACCACACGCTGGCGCTCGAGGCGAACGGCACGGTGTGGGCGTGGGGCGACAACGAGTTCGGCAACCTCGGCACCGGCACCACGACCAGCTCGGTCGTGCCCGTGCAGGTGCACAACCTGGCGAACGTCGTCGCCATCGCCGGCGGCCGCGACCACAGCCTGGCCGTGGAGTCGAACGGCACCGTCTGGGGCTGGGGCTGGAACCAGTACGGCCAGGTCGGCAACGGCACGAAGTCGACCAACGTGCTCGCGCCCGTCCAGGTCAGCGGCCTCACCGGGGTGACCATGGTGAGCGCCGGCGCCGACCATTCGATGGCGCTGAAGAGCGACGGCACCGTGTGGGCCTGGGGGCAGAACAACGACGGCCAGCTCGGCGACGGGACGAAGACGAACCGCGCGACGCCGGTGAAGGTGTCCGGTCTCGCGGGTGTGACCGACATCGGCAACGGCCGCCTGCACAGCCTCGCGATCGAAAGCGGCGGGTCGGTGTGGGCCTGGGGCCTGAACACCGACGGCCAGCTCGGCGACGGGACGAAGACCAACCGGTCGGTGCCCGCGCGGGTGCCCGGGCTCACCGGAGCGTTCGGGCTCGGCGGCGGCGTGAACTACAGCGTCGTCCTGCACACCTGAACCGGCGCCGCGGGCCCCGCGGTGTAGGTTGAGGCGTGCGCTTGGGCTCCCGGATCGCGCGGCGTCGAGGCGTGGCCGGTCAACGTGCCGCTCGACGCCCCCTACCTGTTCGCCCCGGGGACGTACTGGGGCATGAGCCGCACCGTGCTGCGGGTGACGACCGCCGACGGCGTCTGCGGCCTCGGCGAGACGCCGTCGCCGCACGACGCCGCCGCCTTCCGCGGCGGGCTCGCCGAGGACGGTCGTCGGCCGCAGCGTCGCGGAGCTCGGCGACGAGCTCGGCCGGGCCGCCGGCCGCGTGCGCACGGCGCAGCGGGGAGCCGCCGTCGATCGGGCGCGCGCGCTCGCCGGGGTCGAGATGGCGCTCTGGGACATCGAGGCGCGCGCGCTCGGGGTGCCGCTCTGCACGCCTCCTCGGCGGGGCGGTGCGCGCCGAGGCCGAGTTCACCGAGTACTTCGCCTACCGCATCCCCGGGCCGACCGCCCGCGGTGAGGCGACGGCGGCCGAGGTGGCCGCGCGCTGCGCCGCCATGATCGAGGCGCACGGATCGCCGACCTTCGAGGGCAAGGTCGGCGTGCGCTCGCCGGCCGAGGAGCTCGCGATGGTGCGGGAGGTGCGGCGCGCGATCGGCCCCGACCGCGTGCTGCGCCTCGACGCCAACCTGGGCTGGAGCGCCGAGACGGTCCGCCGGGCGCTGCCGCAGCTCGAGGAGCTCGGCGTCGCGAACCTCGAGGAGCCGACCGCGAGGCTCGCGGAGGCGGCCGCGCTGCGTCGCTCCTCGGCGATCCCGTTCTCGACGCACGAGGTCGACCTCGAGGCGGGTCACGGCGCTCGGCGCGGCCGACGCCTTCGTCCTGAACGTCGCCGCCTGCGGGGGCGTCGCGGGCACGCGCCGGTTCGTCGAGGCGTGCGAGCGCGCCGGCGCCCGCTTCTGGTTCTACGGCGGCGACCTCGGCATCGCCACCGCCTGCGCGCTGCACCTGGTGGCGGCGACGCCCGCGCTCGACCTGCCGAGCCAGTCGCTGCTGCGGTGGTACACCGACGACGTCGTCACCCGCGGCCCGTTCGTCCCCGAGCGGGGGCGCGTCGCCGTGCCGTCAGGGCCCGGGCTCGGGGTCGAGCTCGACGAGGCGGCCGTGGCGCGCGGGGTGGCCCGGTTCGCGCGCGAGGGCGAGTACGACCTCTACGCCGGCCATGCGCCGCTCAGCTGATGCAGACGGTGCTCGTGACCCAGGCCGACGCGTTGCCCACGCCGTCGACCGACCGGAACTTGACCGTCGCCGTGCCGTGGGCCGAGACGACGACGCCCGGGCCGGCGACGACGCTGCCGCCGTTCACCGTCGACTCGTAGTGGTCGAGGCCGGACATCGTGTCGGTCGAGCCGGAGGCGGTGATCGTCGCCGGGCCGGCCACGCATCCCGTCGGCACGCCGCTCAGGGTCGGCAGCGGTCGGCGCGGTGCGGTCGAGCATGACCGTGTCGGTCGCGTTGGGTGGAGGCCGGCGTCCACGCCGACGGGTTGCCGGCGTTGTCGAGCGAGCGGAACTGGACGAGGGTCGTGCCCTGGGCTGAGACCGCCAGCGACGCCCCGGCGGTGGCGGCCGACCACGTGCTGCCGCCGTTCGTGGACGTGCGGTACTGGTAGCCCGCGAGGTCGGAGACCCACGCGCTCGCCCCGTCGCTCGACCCGCTCGCGGTCACGGTCACCGACGCGGCCGCGCTCCAGGCGAGCGATCCGCCGCTCACGGTCGGCACGCTCGCCGGCGTGCGGTCGATCTTGACGATGTCACCGGGATAGGCCGCGGTCGGCACCCAGGCCGAGACGTTGCCCGCGTTGTCGACCGACCGGTACTGGACGATCGTCAGGCCCTCGGCCGAGACGGTCATCTGCGTGCCGTCGGCCGCGGCCGACCAGTTGGCGTTGGTGAGATCGTCGAACTCGTAGCGGTACTGGTAGCCGGAGAGGCCGGAGCCGCCGGTGTCGGTCGATCCCGACGCCGTCAGCGTGACCGAGGCGACGTTCTGGTACGAGTTGGAGCCGCCGGTGATCGTCGGCGCGCTCGGCGCGGTCTGGTCGAGCTTGGCGGTGCCGCCGGGCGAGACCGCCGACCACGGCGAGATCAGGCCGACGCCGTCGATCGCGCGGAACTCGACCAGCGTCGTCCCCTGCGCCGTGGCGTTGAAGACCGCGCCGGCCGTCGCCGCCGACCACGTCGTGCCGCCGTTCGTGGATGTGCGGTACTGGTAGGAGGCGACGCCGGAGGCCGCGTCGGTCGCGCCGGTGGGCGCGATCGGCAGCGTCGAGGCGTTCAGCCACGCCGACGAGCCGCCGGTCGCAGACGGCACGGTCGGTGCCGTGCGATCCAGGCGGACGGTGCCGGTGGCCCCGACCGACGTCCACGCCGACGAGTTGCCGACGGTGTCGACGCTCTGGTACTCGACCAGGGTCTCGCCCTCGGCGGGCACGTTCAGCGACGCGCCCGCCGGTCGGCGCCCGACCACGTGCTGCCGCCGTCGGTCGAGGTGCGGTACCGGTAGCCGGCGAGGCCGGAGCCGGCGTCGGTCGCGGCCGAGGCGGTGATGGTGCGCGAGGCGGCGTTCGCCCAGGTCAGCGAGCCGCCGGCGACCGTCGGCACGCGTCGGCGCGGTGCGGTCGAGCTGGACGCTCGTCTGCACCCAGGCCGACGTGTGCAGGGCGACGTCGAGCGCCTGGAAGCGCACGAGCGTCGTGCCCTCGGCGCTGATCGAGACCGACGCTCCGGGCGTGGCCGCCGACCACGTGGTGCCGCCGTCGGTCGACGTCTCGTACTGGTAGCCGCTCACGCCCGACCCCGGCGAGTCGGTCGAGCCCGAGGCGGTGACGAGCGCCGACGCGGCCGCCGACCAGCCGCCGGTGCCGCCGCCGACGGTGGGCGCGGTCGGGGGTGTCGTGTCGAGCTTGACCGTGTTGCCGGCGCCCGGCGAGGCCGGCGTCCACGCCGACGCGTTGCCCGCACCGTCGACGGCCTGCATCTGCACGAGGGTCACGCCGTCGCCGGAGATGGCGGCGGGTGCGGCGGATGCGGCCGACCACGTGCTGCCGCCGTCGGTCGAGGTGCGGTACTGGTAGCCGGCGAGGCCGGAGCCGCCCGAGTCGGTCGCGCCGGACGCCGTGATCGTCACCGGCGCCGTCAGCTGCCAGCTCGCAGAGCCGCCGGTGACGGTCGTGGGCGCGGTCGGCGCCGTGCGGTCGATCCAGGCCGTGCCGCCGCGCGGTGATCGCCGACCACGCCGGAGACGAGGTTCACGTTGTCGGTCGCCTGGAACCGCACGACCGTCGTGCCGACGGCCGAGATCGCGACCGACGGGCCGGTCGTCGGCCGCCGACCAGGTCGTGCCGTTGTTCGTCGACGTCTCGTACTGGTAGCTCTTGACCCCGCTGCCGGCGTCGGTCGACGTGGCGGTGATCGTGATCGACGCCGCCTTCGACCAGCTCGCCGAGCCGCCGGTCACGACCGGGACCGACGGCGCCGTGCGGTCGAGCTTGACCGTCGCCGCGGACGTCTGGCGTCGACGGCGTCCAGGCCGAGGGGTTGCCGGCGACGTCGACGCTGCGGAACTGCACCCAGGTGTCGGCCTCGGCCGTGACGACGTCGCTCGCCCCGCTCACGGGCGCGCTCCACGTGGTGCCGCCGTCGGTCGAGGTGCGGTACTGGTAGCCGGAGAAGCCCGGAGCCGCCGGTGTCGGTCGAGGCGCTCGCGGTGATCGTGCCCGAGGCGGCGTTCGCCCACGTCGAGGAGCCGCCCGAGACGGTGGGCGCCGACGGGGCGGTGAGGTCGAGCTTGACCGTCGCCTGCGTCCACGGCGACGGGAGCGCGACGCCGTCGACCGCCGCGAAGCGCACGAGCGTCGTGCCCTGCGTCGAGATGACCGCGGTCGGGCCGGCGGTGGCCGCGGACCAGGTGCGTGCCGCCGTTGGTGGACGTCTCGAACTCGTAGCCGGTGACGCCCGCACCCTGGTCGGTCGCGCCGCTCGCGTTGACGCTCACCGACGGCCCGGCCAGCCACGACGCGGATCCGCCGGTGACGATCGGCGCGGTCGGCGGCGTGCGGTCGATCTGCACCTGGCCGTTCACACCCGTCCAGGCCGAGGCGTTGCCGAGGGTGTCGAGCGAGCGGAACTCGACCAGCGTCGTGCCCTCGGCGGTGATCGCGGCAGACGGTCCCGAGGTCGGGGCCGACCAGGTCGCGCCGCCGTCGGTCGACGTGCGGTACTCGTATCCGGCGAAGCCCGAGCCGGCGTCCGTCGGCGTGCCGGTGGGCTGGACGACGACCTGCGCCGCGTTCTGCCATCCGCTCGACCCGCCGGTCAGGACCGGCAGCGACGGCGGCAGCGTGTCGACCATGGCCTCGGCGGCCGGGTCGGCGGTCGCAGGCGCCCACGCCGAGGCGTTGCCGGCCTTGTCGAGGGCGCGGAACTGCACCCAGGTCGTGCCGTTTGCCGGACACGTTGACGCTTTGCCCTGCAGCGGCCGTGCTCCACGTCGTGCCGCCGTTTGCGGAGCTGCGATGCTGGTAGGAGGCGATGCCGCTTCCGCCCGTGTCCGTCGAGCCGGTCGCGGCGATCGCGACGCCGGCCGCCGTCCAGACGCCTGTGCCCCCGCTGACGGCCGGCGCGGTCGGGGCGACCGTGTCCACGCGCCACTTGTAGGTGGCCGACCGGGTGGTGGCACCGCCCTTGGCCCGCACCGTGAACGTGTGCATCCCGTTCGCGAGCTTGGCGTAGGAGTGCGAGCGGGAGCAGCTCGCGTAGGCGCCCGCGTCGACCTTGCAACTCGTCTTCACCCCGGCGCCGGTCGTCTTCCACGCGAACTTGGCGGTCGCCGAGGCGGCAGCGGTCGCGGGATGGGTCGAGATCTTGACCGTCACGCCGGCCGTCGCGGGCCGCAGCACGTATGCCGCGGCGGGGGCCGCTGCGATCGCGCACGCCGCGGCCGCGATCACGAGTGATCGTGCGAGTGCACTGGTCGATCGGGTCGTCGCCGGACGGCCGCAGTGGTTCAACGAGCACCTCGCGGTGGTCGGGGGTGCGCCGAAGCTCCTTCTCATATCGGATCAGATTGCAAATACATTGAGGTGAAAACGACCTACACCATGTTTGCCATGGTGAAGGAGAGCATCTGCCGCTACCGCCCCCGGCGCGAGAGTCGGAGCCGCCCGGCGCCTCCGCCCAGAGCGCGCAGGCGGCCGGCGCCCGACGGGCGCGCCGCCGGAGAGGCGCCCTCAGGCGTGGGTGTCGGCTTCGACCCGGCGCACCCGGGCCGCGAGCTCGCGCATGATCGCGAAGGCGATCTTGGGCTCCGACTCGAGCAGCTCGCGGAAGCGGCTCTGCGAGATGCTCATCGCGAGCATCTCGGTCTTCGCGGTCACGGTCGCCGATCGGGGGCCGCTGTCGAGGAGCGCCATCTCTCCGAAGAACCGGCCCGGCCCGAGCTCGATGCGATCGCCGCTGACCGTGGTGACCTCGGCCTTGCCGTTGAGGATGACGTAGAAGGCGTCCGCCCGGCGCCGTGGGCTGACGATGACGGTGAGCTCGGGGAACGCCACCTTCGATGCCATCCTGGCGACACGCCGGAGATGCCGCTTGGAGAGGCCGGCGAAGAGGGGGACGTCCGCGAGGACGACCGCCCACTCACGGCCGAACGCCGTCGCATCGGCCGCCGACCGGGCTCCGCTCGCCGGCACCGTCGCGCCCATCAGTCCTCGTCCCGGGCCGCTGCTCACGTCGTCCGCCCCCCGTCATCTCGTCGAGGTCTCGCCGTTGCACCGGTGATCGTATCGATGTCCCGTCGCGGCCGCAGGCCATGTCCCCAATACGGGGGGTGCCCCGGCCGTCGCGCCGGTCTACCGTGAGGGCATGCCCGAGCTCATGCTCCCGCGCCTGATCGAGTCGGCGGCCACGGCCATCGACGGCAGCCTCTCGGGCGTCGTGCGCACGCTGATCGCCGCACCGGCGACCGATGCCGAGCGCGCCGGCGAGCGGCTGTGCGTGTTCGGCTCCCCGGCGGGCGGCGGGCTCGCCTCACGCCGCTTCCGCGTCGTGGGCGAGGGATCGGGCCGCGAGTACCTCACCTTCACGCTCGCGCTCGAGGACGGGCCGGAGTCGCTGCTCGAGGCCTTCGGCCTGCAGCTGCAGATCGCCCTGAACGGCCTCGATGCGACCTCGTGCGAGGAGCTCGGCTGCTTCCGCGAGCTGCTCGCGGTCGCACGCGGCGCCGCCTGACGCCTCCTCCGCGCCCGCCCGGTGGTGGACGTCCATCCAGGCGGGCGCATGTCAGGGAGGCACCCCCATCGCGGCGCGCGTGAGGATGTATTCCACTCTGTCCGTGTGCGGGCGATCCGGCAACCCCCGCAGCGTGGGGGCGGCGGGTGGTGTTTTGCCCCCCACGGCGGCGGCCGCCGACGCGGGTGCGGTTAAATGCCCGGATGCGCATCGTCACCGAGTATCCGCGCGCCGTGCGGACGATCGCGACCGAGTGGATCACGCTCGCCGACGGCTGCCGGCTGGCCGCCAGGATCTGGCTGCCGGCAGACGCGGAGGCCGCGCCGGTGCCGGCCATCTTCGAGTTCCTGCCCTACCGCCTGAACGACGGCACGGCCGTGCGCGACTCGCACCACTTCCCCTATCTCGCCGGTCACGGCTACGCGTGCGTGCGGGTCGACATCCGCGGCACGGGCGAGTCCGACGGCGTGCTCGACGACGAGTACCTGCCCCAGGAGCAGTCCGACGCGTGCGAGGTGATCGGATGGATCGCCGACCAGCCGTGGTGCACCGGCGCGGTCGGCATGATCGGCATCTCGTGGAGCGGCTTCAACGCGCTGCAGGTGGCGGCCCTGCGGCCGCCCGCGCTGCGGGCGATCGTGACCCTGTGCTCGACCGACGATCGCTACGCCGACGACGTGCACTACGACGGCGGCTGCGTGGGCTCCGACATGCTGCAGTGGGCGGCGTCGATGCTCGGCTGGAACGGCTGGCCGCCGGATCCCGGCATCGTCGGCGAGCGCTGGCGCGAGATGTGGCTCGAGCGGCTCTCCCAGGCCCCGCCGTTCATCGAGCCGTGGCTCGGGCACCAGCGCCGCGACGACTACTGGAAGCAGGGCTCGGTGTGCGAGGACTACGCGAGCATCGAGGCGGCCGTCTATGCCGTCGGCGGCTGGTCGGACGGCTACACGAACGCCATCCCCCGGCTGCTCGAGGGGCTGCCCGGGCCGCGCAAGGGCCTGATCGGGCCGTGGGCGCACGCGTGGCCGCAGGCGGGGCCGCCGGGGCCGACGATCGGCTTCCTGCAGGAGATGCTGCGCTGGTTCGACCACTGGCTCGGCGGGGTCGACACGGGGATCATGGACGAGCCGATGCTGCGGGCCTACATCCAGGACTCGTTCCGCCCGGCGAGCTGCTACACCGACCGGCCGGGGTGGTGGGTGGCCGAGCCGGGCTGGCCCGCTCCCGGTGTCGGCGGCAGGCGCCTCCATCTCAACCCGGCCGGCCTGGGCGAGCAGCCGGCCGCCGCGGCCGAGGTGCGCTTCTCGGGCGTCCAGACGGCCGGCCTGGACGCCGGCTCGTGGTGCCCGTACGGCGAGACGGCGGACTGGCCCGGCGACCAGCGCGCCATGGACGGCATGAGCCTCACGTTCACATCCGAACCGCTGGACGAGCGGCTCGAGATCCTGGGCTTCCCCGAGGTGGAGCTCGCGCTTGCGAGCGACCGGCCCCGCGCGCTCGTGTGCGTGCGTCTGTGCGAGGTGTTCCCCGACGGGACGTCGGCGCTCGTCACCCGAGCGCTCCAGAACCTGACCCATCGCGAGAGCGACGAGCATCCGCGCGCGCTCGAGCCGGGAGCGCCGTTCCGCGTCACGGTGAAGCTCGACGCCATCGGGCACGCGTTTGCGCCCGGCAGCCGCATCCGCGTGGGCATCTCGCCGACGTACTGGCCGTGGGCGTGGCCCTCGCCGGAGCCGGTCACGCTGACGCTGACCGCCGGTGCGGCGAGCACGCTCGTGCTCCCCGTGCGCGAGCCGCAGCCGGGCGACGCCGCGCTGCCCGGGTTCGCCGAGCCCGAGGAGTCGGCGCCGCTGGCCGTCGAGGTCGTCCACGGCGCGCCGGCCGGGCGCACGCTGCATCGCGACCTCGCCACGGGCCGCACCGAGCTCGTCTACGACTGGGACGTGGGCGGGCGCACGCGCCTGCCGAACGGCCTGGAGGTCGAGGACTCGAACCGCACCACGTACTCGATCGTCGAGGGCGACCCGCTGTCGGCCAGGGTCGAGTGCCGCACCGTCGGGTCGGTCGGACGGGGCGAGTGGCGCACGCGCTGCGAGACGACGAGCGTCATGACGTGCGACGCGGGCCGGTTCCTGGTCACGGTCGTCGTGCACGCCTACGAGGGCGAGGCGTGCGCCTTTGCGAAGACGTGGACGTACGCGTTCCCGCGCGAGCTGGTGTGATCTTCCAGCTCCGTCTGCTCGCAAGGGCTGTGTTCTTCTCGACCCTCTAGACTTGGCGCATGCGGATCCTGCTAGTGAGCAACATGTACCCGAGCCCCGACCGGCCCGAGTACGGCGTGTTCGTCGCTCGCCTGGCGGACGCGCTGCGCACGCGCGGAAACGAGGTCGAGGACGTGGTGCTGCACGCGGGCGCCCGCGGCCCGGTCTCGACCCCGCGGGCCTACGGCGGCCTCGCCCGCCAGGCCCGCGCCGCCGTCGAGCGGCATCGCCCGGACGTGGTCTACGCCCACTTCCTCGTCCCCACCGGCCTCGTCGCGATCGCGACCGGCGTCCCGTACGTCGTCACCGCGCACGGCTCGGACGTCCGCAACATGCGCCGCAGCCCTGTGGTGGCGGCGCTGACGAAACCGGTGCTGCGGCGGGCGGCGTCGGTGATCTGCGTCTCGGCCTACGTGGCGAAGCTGCTCGCGGCGCCCGACGGCGTCGAGGTCGAGGTGATCGACTGCGGTGTCGACACGCAGCGGCTCAGGCCGGTGCCGCGTGCACGCGACACGAACGGCAACGGGCCGCGCTTCCTCTTCGTGGGCTCGCTCACGCGGCGCAAGAACGTCGAGCGCCTGCTGCTCGCGTTCGGCAAGCTCGGCGGCGGGACGCTCACGATCGTCGGCGGCGGCCCGCTCGAGGACCGGCTGCGTGCGATCGCCCCGGTGGGCACGCGGTTCGCCGGCCGGCTCGACTCCGACGGCGTCGCCGCCGAGATCGCGAAGGCCGACGTCGTCTGCCTGCCGAGCCTGGAGGAGGCGCAGGGCCAGGCGATGCTCGAGGCGCTTGCACGCGGGCGGCCGGTGGTGGCGACGCGCGTCGGCGGGCCCGCCGAGGTGCTCACCCCGCGCATCGGTGCGCTCGTCGACCCGCTCGACATCGACTCGATCGCAGCCGGCATGGTGGCCGCGGCGGCGCTGGAGGTGCCCTGTCGCGAGGCCGTGCGGGTGGCGGCGGAGCACGCGCTGCCGATCCAGGCGGAGCGGGTCGAGGCGGTGCTTGCGCGCGCAGCGCGCGCCTAGAATCCGCGGCGGTGGAGACTCCGGCGGTCGACGTCTATGTCGGCGCGTTCCTGGCGCGGTATCGGGCGGACATCGACGAGCCCGGCCTGCACGGGCTGATTGCCTCGAGCGACGGGCCCTCCCGCCTGCTCGTGACCGACGACCGCGCCCATGGCGCGCTCGTTGCCGCCGCGAACTCGGAAAGATTCTGGGAAGGGCTTCCGGCGGCGGCTATCGTGTCGGCATGATCGAGTGGCTGGCGCTGGTTGCGGTGTGCGCCGGCGTCGCCGGCGCCGTACGTGCTGCCCTCGTCCGGCGCCGCCGCCGGACGATCCCGATCCTGCCCGATCGGCTGTCGCCGGAGCAGGTCGGCCTCGAGCAGTTCCCGCCGCAGGGCGCGTTCGTGCAGTTCTCGACGCCCTACTCGACGTCGTCGCGCGTGTCGCTGAACCGTCTGGCCGCGGTCTCGGCGCATCACGCCGGCCGCGTGACCGTCATCGAGATCGGCGGCGGGCCGCCGCCGCACCGGATGGCGATGCGGGCAACGCCGATGGTGCTCTACGTCGACGCCGCGGGCGTCGTGCGCCGACGCTGGTCGGCGCCACCCGAGCGCGCCGAGCTGGCCGCGCTCTTCGCCGAGCTTCAGGAGCCGGTGGCGGCCGCCTCGGCGGCGAAGTCGCTCGCGTAGAGGCCGGACACCCGCTCGAGCTCGGCCGCCGTCAGGGCGGGCGTTGCGGGGGCGGCGGCGAACTCGCGCAGCTGGTCGGAGTCGTAGATGTTCGGCAGGACGCTCGTGACCGCCGGCTCCGCGAGCAGCCACTGGATCGCGGCCTGGCCGAGGGTGCGCCCCTCGGTGAGGAAGCCGAGCTGCTCGACCTTGCGCAGGCCCTCGATCAGCCACTCCCGGGGCCGGTGGCGGCGGTGGTCGTTGGGCGCGAACTCCGTGTCCTTCGTGTAGCGCCCCTCCAGCATCCCGGACGAGTGCGGGACGCGGATCATGAGTCCGATCGAGCGCTCGCGGGCGACGTCGATCAGCTCGCGGCCCGGGTCCTGCTCGAGCAGGTTGTGGATGATCTGCGCCTCGGCGAGGTCGCGCGTCTCGAACGCCTCGATGCCCTCGTCGCGCCAGCCGATCGCGGGGCCGAGCGCGACGCCGTAGCTGCGGATCTTGCCCGCCGCGACGGCGTCCTCGAGCACGGCGAACACCTCGTCCGAGCGG
Source organism: uncultured Actinomycetes bacterium (assembly GCA_963707585.1). Classification (GTDB taxonomy): domain Bacteria; phylum Actinomycetota; class Thermoleophilia; order Gaiellales; family JAICJC01; genus JAICJC01. The sequence continues at coordinate 284,093 of CAVPQP010000003.1, forward strand.
ATCGCATCCATGCGCGGGTTGTGCAGCTGGTAGACGTCGATATGGTCGGTGCCGAGCCGCGCGAGGCTCTGCTCGAGGGCGTAGCGGACGTACTCCGGCGACCAGTCGTGCGGCCGCTCGACGTGGCCCTTGCGCTCCCACGGCGAGTAGATGTCGTACCCGAACTTCGTCGCGATCGTGATCTCGTCGCGAACGTCGCCGAGCGCCTTCTGCGAGCAGGATCTCGCCGCGACCCTCGCCGTAGGTGTCGGCGGTGTCGTAGAGCGTGATGCCAAGGTCGTAGGCCTCGCGCAGGAGCGCGATCGCGCTCTCGTCGGAGTGCTCGCCCCACCACCCGGTCGAGACCGTCCACAGGCCGAACCCGACCTCGGAGGCGGTGATCCCGGACGAGCCGAACTCACGCGTCTTCATGGGCCGGAGTGTATGTCCCGGGCGCGCCGGCGGCGTCAGCCGGCGAGCGGCCTGGTGTCGAAGTACTCGGCCAGCCGCTCGATGCCGGCGCCGGAGCACTCGACCAGGATCGCGAACGGGAAGTCGAAGCGCGCGCCGCCGTCGCGCAGGCGCGAGCCGAAGTGGCCGACGGCGAGCACCCGGTCGCCCTGCTCGAGCACCGGGTCGAGCGTCACCCGGCAGTCGGAGATCGCGCCCATGCCCTGGGCGAGCCCGGCCCGGATCGCGTCGCGGCCGTGCAGGGGCGCGTCGTAGAGCGGATCCTCGTAGACGCCGCCGGGCGCGAAGAGGGCGGCCGCGGCGTCGGGATCGCCCCGCTCCCACGCGTCGCACACTGCCCGCAGGGCCTCGGCCGGAGTCATGGGATGATGCTACCCAATGCTCCACCCGACCATCCGCCGCTCCCCCTACTTCGAGCGCACGCTGCGCGCGGGCGCGTGCGACTTCATGGTCTACAACCACACCTACATGCCGCTCGACTACGGCCGCGACCCGCGCGCCGACTACGCCGCGCTGGTCGAGCGGGTGACCCTGTGGGACGTCGGCGCCGAGCGCCAGGCGCAGCTGCGCGGGCCGGACGCGCTCGCGCTCGCCGACCACCTCGCGCCGCGGCGGCTCTCCGACCTGGGCGTGGGGGAGTGCCGCTACACCCCGGTGTGCGACCGGGCGGGCGCGATCATGTGCGAGTGCATCGTCCTGCGCCCGGCGGACGACGTCGTCTGGTTCTCGCACTCCGACTGCGACCTGACGCTGTGGGCGACCGGGATCGGGCTTGCCCGCGGCGACGACGTCGCGGTGGCCGAGGCCGACGTCGCCCCGATGCAGCTGCAGGGGCCGCGCGCGGCCGACGTGATGGCCGCGGCCGCGGGCGACGGGATCGAGAGCCTGGGCCGCTTCCGGTGCGAGCCGCGGACGATCGCGGGGGTCGACTGCATCGTCTCGAACACGGGCTGGAGCCGCGAGCCGGGCTACGAGATCTACCCGCTCGGGAGCGACCGGGCCGGCGCCGTGTGGGACGCGCTCGTGACCGCCGGCGAGCCGCACGGGCTGCTGATCACCGGCCCGAACATCGTCCGCGCGGTCGAGCAGGGCATCTCCGACACCCAGTACGCCACGAACTCGGGCATGAACCCGATCGAGGCCGGGATGGGCGCGCTGCTCGACCTCGACCGGCCCGACTTCGTCGGCCGCGACGCCCTGCGGGCGGTGCGCGAGCGCGGCCCCGCGCGGCGCACCGTCGGCCTCGTGTGCGACGGCCCGCCGTTTCCGATCATGGAGCAGCACTGGCCCGTGCGCACTCCGGCCGGTGAGCCGGCGGGCGTCGCGCGGTGGGCCGTGTACTCGTTCGCGCTCGAGCGCAACATCGCCGTCGTGCTCGTCGACGCCGGCCTCGATCCCGCCGCCGGGCTGATCGTCGAGGCCGCCGACGGGCCGCACCGGGGCGAGCCGCACCCGATCCCGTTCGTGTGACGCCGGTCAGGCCGCCGCGGCGAGCACGCCGCGGACGGGCTGGCCGCGATGGGGGATCGCGCAGGCTAGAGGCGCAATACACTGAGCGGACGATGGCCACGCAGACCGTCCGCCTGACCCAGCTCTCCCACGGCGCGGGGTGCGCGTGCAAGCTTCCCGCCGGGTCGCTGCGCGAGGTGCTGCGAGGGCTGCCCCAGGTCGACGCGGCCGAGCTGCTCGTCGGCCACGAGGGGCTGGACGACGCCGCGGTGTGGCAGATCTCGCCCGACCTCGCCGTCGTGCAGACGATCGACTTCTTCACGCCGCTCGTGGACGATCCGTATCAGTTCGGCCGCATCGCCGCGACCAACGCGTTCTCGGACATCTACGCGATGGGGGCGCGGCCCGCGTTTGCGCTCAACGTCGTCGCCTTTCCGAAGACGCTGCCGATGGAGCTCCTCGGCGAGATCCTGCGCGGTGGCGCCGATGTGGCCGCAGGCGGCCGGGGCCGTCGTCGCCGGCGGGCATTCCATCGACGACCCGGAGCCGAAATACGGCATGGCCGTGACCGGCTTCGCCCGGCCGGACGAGATCTGGACGAACGCGGGAGGACGCGAGGGCGACGCGCTCGTCCTCTCCAAGGCGATCGGCACCGGCATCGTCACGACCGCCCTCAAGCGCGGCGCGCCCGACGCCGCGGTCGTCGATGCGGCGGTGGAGTCGATGACGACCCTGAACGCCGCGGCGGCGGCCATCGTGCGGGCCGCAGCGCCGAATGCCGTCACCGACGTGACCGGGTTCGGGCTCGTCGGGCATGCGCGCGAGCTCGCCGCCGGCGCCGGGCTCTGCGCCGAGATCGATCTGGGCGCCGTGCGGCTCCTGCCGGGGGTGCGCGAGCTGATCGCCGCCGGCCATGTGCCAGGCGGCACGCGCACGAACCTCGAGCTCGCCGCCGAGTACGCGGAGTTCGCGTCCGGCGTCTCCGAGGCCGACCGGCTGCTCGCGTGCGACGCGCAGACGTCGGGCGGGCTGTTGGTCAGCGTGCCGGCCGAGCGCGCCGCCGGGCTGCCGTGGCCGGTGATCGGCCGCCTGACGGCCGGCGGCCCCGGCACCGTCGCCGTGCGCTGAGCGGGACTATCCGGACCGCACGACCCGGAACGCCCGCAGCGGCACGGTCCCCCGCCAGACGCACCACGAGTAGGGGCGCAGGTCGCTCGCGAGCGCACGCGCCGGCCGGCTCGTCACGACCCAGGTCACGCCGGCCGGCGGCGGGGCGCCCGCCGCGATTGCATTCAGCTCGGCACGCCGCGTGTGCTCATGGGCGACGCCGGCGGGCAGGCGCTTGAAGGGGATCCGCGCGGTGCGGTCGGGCAGCCACAGGATGCGCGTGCCCGAGGCGCTGAAGAGCCCGAACCCGACCTCGCCTGTGATCCACACCTGACCGGCAGAGACGGCGACCTCGTCGGCCTGGGTGAGGTCGAGCGGGTGGGTGCAGGCAAGGCTCGGGTTGGCGGGCTCGGCGCGGATCGCGGCCGCCGCGAGGGCCGTCGATCCCATGGCTGCGGCGGCGATGACGGCCGCGAGCACGATCCCGAGCGGCGCCGCCCGGCGACCCGCTGCGGTCACGAGCGCCGCCGCGGCGTAACCGGCCGGCGGCACGAGGGCGACGGCGAGCACGGGGACGTAGCGCAGCCAGTGCACGATCGCATGCGTGCCGAAGACGACGTGCCCGGAGCCCGCTGCGGCGCCCGCAGCGCATGCCACGGCCGCCACGGCGACGATCGCCGTGAGCTCTGGCCGCAGCGCGCTCCGGCGGGCGAGCAGGACGAGGCCGGCGGCGCCCAGCGGCACCAGCAGCCCGAGCGCGACGGCCGCCTGGGAGACGGTCGGGTTGGGGGCGACCTGCGTGGTCGTCTCCCGCAGGCCGCCGTGGCTGTGCGAGCTCACGGCGAGCGGGACGAGCCACACGGATGCGGTGAGGAGCGCCGCGGGCAGTGCGACGAGGAGCGGCCGGGAGCGGGTCGCGATCCCGACTGCGGCGACGCTGACGAGGCCGAGGGCGCCCTCGACCGGCCCCAGCACGACGGCGAACCCGGCCGCGCCGCCCGCGAGCAGCGCCAGCCGCGCCGATCGCTCCGACGCCGCCCGCACCGCCAGCCAGAGCACGCCGGGCAGCAGGGCGAGCGCGGCCTCGCGGGGCAGCAGCGGGGCGAGGCTCCCGAGTCCCGTCGACATCGCGTCCGGCAGGATGAAGTCGCCGTGGTAGGCGTCGAGCCCGAACCGCAGCGTCAGGACGGCGGCGGGCGAGTGCTGCCAGATCCAGCCGACGCCCGCGCCTCCGAGCACGAGCACGGTCGCCCAGCCCGTCGCGGCCGGGCCGAGGCCGAGCTCGCTCGCGAGCAGCCACATCCCCGCGCCGAGCGCGAGCAGCGCGAGCACCTGGATCGCCAGGAACCCGCCGGCGACGCCGCCGGGGACGACCTGGGCGATCCAGGCGGCGAGGGCGTGGAAGAGCCACGGGTAGGCGTCGGGGACCCCGCCGTACGGGCCGCCGGGCGTGGTCGCGCCGTCCATCAGCTGGCGCGTCCAGCCGCTGTGCCAGCCGGCGTCGGCGCCGCGGACGAGGTTCGAGGGCGCGCTCACGCTCGGCCACAGGATCACCGCCGCGACCGCGATCGCCGCGATCGCGGCGAGGGTCGGCCGTGAGGTGCGCGGATCGGGCCGGCGGATCGCGACGAGCGCGACCAGGGCCACCGGAACGGCGATGCGCAGGCCGGTGCGCTGCCCGAGGACGGCGATGCCGAGCGTCGAGGCGAGCATCCCCACCCACCCGACCGCCACGATGGCGAGCACGCCCGCGAGAATGCGGACGGCCGGCCGGGCGCCGCGGACGAGTGCCGATCCGACGAGCCACACGCCGGCCAGCGTGAGGGCGACGACCGCGATCGCGGCGGGGACGGACACGCTCCTATCATGGCGCGCGGTGCGGCCATGGGACGCCGTTTGCGGGGCAGTGAAGCGCCGTCGCGCTGGTACACTGGCGGCCGATGTCCTCGCATCTGCTCGCACAGATCCTCTCGGGGTTCCAGGTCCTCCTCGGAGTCGGCCTGGTCGTGCTCGTGCTCATGCACTCGGGCAAGGACTCCGGCCTCTCCGGCATGCTGAACCCGGGCGGCTCGAGCTACGGCGGCACCGCGGTGATGGAGCGCAACCTCACCCGGCTCACGATCTTCGTCGCGATCATCTTCACGGCGAACGTGATCGCCCTGGGCTTCCTGCTCTAGGTAGACTGCCTGCCGCAGGCCCGGCGCTGGTGGCGGAATTGGTAGACGCGCAAGGTTGAGGGCCTTGTGACCCGATTGGGTCGTGGAGGTTCAAGTCCTCTCCAGCGCATACGGCGAAAGCCGCCCGGTTGGGCGGCTTTCGCGTTCTGCCTCTCGGGTGGTCAGAGGGTTTCTGGTGCGGGCTCGGCCGTGGGTGGTGTCGGGGCGTCTCCGCGCGAGTTGGCGGTGCCGAGCGCGACCAGTCCGGCGGCTGCGAGGAAGATGGCGGCGGCGCGGAGCGCCAGTCCGTACCCGCCGACGAGAGCGTGAGCCGGGCTCGTGTGGATCGCCAGGAGGTGGTCTGTTCGGGTGGTCGCCAGTGCGGAGAAGACCGCGAGGCCGACGGCGATTCCGAGTTGGAGAGAGGTGTTCAGGAGCCCGGCGGCGAGTCCGGCCTGGCCGGCGGGTACCCCGGCGTTCGCGGCGACGGTGGCGCCGACGAAGATCGCTCCGAGGCCCAGGGACATGACGAGCAGCCCTGGGAGGATGTCGGCGAGATACGTGCCGTGCGGTGGGATCCGCGAGAGGGTGTAGATGCCGCTCGCTGCGAGCATCGCGCCACCGACGAGGACGGGTCGGGTGCCGAGCCGGGCGAACAGGCCCGGCGCGATCGAGGCGCTGAGCCCCAGGCCGACGGTCACGGGGAGGTAAGCGGCGCCGGCTTCGATCGGTGACCAGCCGAGGATGTTCTGCATGTAGAGGGTCAGGAAGAAGAACGTCGCGTAGAAGCCGGCGAAGGCGACGAGCTGGGTGACGTCGGCGGCAACCAGTCCGGGCACGCGGAAGATCGAGAGCGGAATCAGCGGATTCGGGCTCCGCCTTTCGTTGACGACGAACGCGACGAGCAGGAGTGCCGATATGGCGAACGCGCCGAGGAAGTGGGTGCTGTTCCAGCCGTAATTGGGTTCCTGGATCAGGCCGTAGACGAGCGACAGCATGGATCCGGTCGCGAGGACCGCGCCTGTCAGGTCGAACGCTCGCCCGGGGCGTTGAGGCCGGTCTCCGTCGAGCAGCCGGAAGGCCGCAATCAGGATCACGGCGCACAACGGCAGGTTTACGAAGAAGACCCAGCGCCAGCCGGGGCCCTGCGAGAGGACGCCGCCGAGGAAGACGCCCGTTGCGGCCGCCAGTCCGCTGATCGCGCCCCAGATGCCCAGGGCCTTGTGGCGATCGACGCCCTCCTTGAACGAGGTGGTGACGAGCGAGAGCGCGGCCGGTGCCATCAGCGCCGCGCCAACGCCCTGGGCCAGGCGGGCGCCGATCAAGGTTGTCTCCGTGCGCGCGAGGCCGGCAACGAGCGAGCAGGCTGCGAACGCCACCACGCCGCAAATGAGCACCCGCCGCCGGCCGAGGAGGTCGGCCGCCCGCCCGCCTAGCAGCAGGAATCCGCCGTATGTGAGCACGTACCCGGTCGCGACCCACTGGAGGTTCTGCTGGGAAAAGCGGAGGCTGTGCTCGATGGAGGGGAGAGCGACGTTGACGATCGAGCCGTCGACCACGTCGAGGAACTGCACGGCGCACAGCAGCAGCAGCGTCAGCACGCCTGTGCGGGTCGAGAGAAAGGACGCCTCGGCAGGCCCGGTCACGGGCTCCCGGGCAGGTGACTCTCGGGTCGTGTCCATTCATCACCTTCCTTGAGTGAGTTAACTAACTTACTATCACACCCAGAGTCCGGCTGCAACTGCTAATCTGAGTCAGATGACTCGCTCAGACAACCGCGGCAGGGAGAAGCGGCACCGGCTGGTGGAGGGCGCGCGACAGGTCGTCTACCAGCAGGGCCTCGAGCGAACGACCCTCGCCGATGTCGCGCAGGTCGCCGACGTTCCGCTGGGAAACGTCTACTACTACTTCAAGACCAAGGACGACCTGGTGGACGCGGCGATCGACGCCCACGTCCAGGAGATCGAGGCGATGCTCGCCTCTCTCGAGCGCCACCGAACACCGCGGGCGCGTCTCAAAGCGCTCGTTCGCGCGTTCATCGAGCAACGCGATCTGGCGGCCGAGCGGGGCTGCCCGCACGGCACCCTCTGCCAGGAGCTCGACAAGCGGGACGACGAGCTGCAACAGGCCGCTCGCCGACTGATCGAAGTCCCGCTGAGGTGGGCCCAGAACCAGTTCAGCCTGATGGGCCGCCGCGACGCCGCAGATCTGGCCGTTGCCCTCATCTCCGCATACCAGGGCGTTTCGCTTCTCGCCAACACCCTGCGCGACCCCGACCTGATGCTCCGCGAAGGCCGCCGCCTTGAACGCTGGATCGATTCGCTCTAAGTGGGGCCGCGGCCGCGGCGGCCGGGCCCGGCGTGCGTGCGCACGAGGCCCGGCCGCGGATCGCCATCAGCCGAGCGCGCTGCCGTCGATCACATAGACCGTGTCGCGGTTGGCCGCGGAGACGAGGAAGTCCGGCGTGCCGTTCCCGTTGGTGTCGCCGAGGCCGACCGCGTCGAAGCCGAGGTTCTCGTTCGGCGTGGTGCTCGTGATGGTGCGCAGGCGCTTCCCGGTCGCCCCGGAGAAGATCTGCACCTTGCCGGCCGCCGGGGCGCCGTCGCTGCTCGTGTAGTTGCCGACGATGATGTCGGGCACGCCGTCGCCGTTCACGTCGCCGGCAGAGCGGCCGGGGCCCATGCCCTCGCCGGTCGCGCCTCGCCACGCGTGCAGGCGCGAGCCGTCGACGCCGGAGTAGACAGCCGCGAATCCGCCCGCCTGGCCGGCGTTGTTCGAGGCGTAGTCGCCGACGTAGAGGTCGGGCACGCCGTCGCCGTTCACGTCGCCCACGCCGGCGACGAAGAACTGGCCGAACGCGGCATTCCTGCGCTCGCCGTTGATGCGGAAGAGCCGCGCCCCCGTGCGGCCGGAGTAGACGTACGCCGCGCCGTGCCCGGGGTTCGCACCGCTCGCGCCGACGATCAGGTCGGGCACGCCGTCGCCGTTCAGGTCGGCCGTATGCGCGGTGCCGTCGCCGAACTCGTCGCCGGGCCGATGCGCAGAGAGGACGCGGATGACGCCGAACGTCCGGCCCGAGATGACGTACGCGTGTCCGACAGCTGTGCCGCTCCCCGGTGCGCCCACCAGGAGGTCGGGTACGCCGTCGCCGTTCACATCACCCGCGCCCGACACGGCGGCGCCGAACATGTCGCCGCGATGGCGCCCGCGCAGGCGCGCGATCGTCTTTCCCGTCGCACCCGAGTAGACATACGCGTGGCCGACGTCCGTCGCCTGGCCGGGCGCGCCGCTGACGACGTCAGGCACGCCGTCGCCGTTCACGTCGCCGGCGTCAGCGACGGCGTAGCCGTTCTGGTCGCCCGCCCGGCCGTTGCGGCGGAAGAGCAGGTGGCCGGTGCGGCCCGAATACACCCACACCCGCCCCCGCATCTTCGACCCGCCGTTGACCTCGCCGATCACGATGTCGGTCACGCCGTCACCGTTCACGTCGCGCAGCTCGCTCACCGCCCAGCCGAAGAGCGCACCCTTGCCGGTGGTCGGGCCGTGGAAGGTGTGCAGCACATGCACCGGTTGCACGAACGTGCCGGACGCGTTCGCGCTCGCGGCGGACGCGGCCAGGGTGATCGCGGCGATCGCCGCCACGCGAGTGAAGACTCGAGACATCGCTCCCTCCTCCGTCGGACTGAGGATCGATGCTACGGACGCCCCGGCCCGGGCACATAGGACGTTCTTGCGGCGTCGCTACGCGGCCAGCAGGCGTTCGACCAGCCCGGGCAGCGCGGCCTGATCTGCGGCGACCGCCCGTACGGCCGACGGCGTCTCACCGAACGCCCGCCGGAAGCGGGCGGTGAAATGGCTGTGATCCTGGAAGCCCAGCTCGAGTGCGACGTCCGCGAGCGGCGACCCTGCGAGCAGCGGGCCAAGCGAGCGGCGCAGCCTCAGGTGCAGGTGGTATTGGTGCAGCGTGTAGCCGGTACGGGCGTGGAAGGCGCGCAGCAGATGGAAGCGCGAGTAGTGCGCCTCGCGCGCGGCCCACTCGAGCGGGACGATGCGGCCGGGCGAACAGGCCATCAGCTCCTTCGTGCGCTCGACCGCGCTGCCGCCGGCGCCGCTCGTGTCGGGCGGCTCTCGCCGCAGCGCCGCCGTGACGAGCCCGTGGGCCAGGCGCTCCGCGATAGCCGCGTCGTGGCCCGGTCGGCACAGGTACGCCGCGAGCAGCCGCTGCCCCAGCCATACCGTCGGAGAGAGTGCAGGGTCGACGGGCGGGTCGGTGTGCAGCCCAAGCCGTTCGCACATCCCCGTCCCGAGCACGACGAACAGGCAGTGGTCGCCCTCGCTCGTGAGGTAGCGGCGGTGGAACCGCAGCCGGGGCGGATAGAGCACGGCGTGGTTGGGCGTGGCAACGAGGCCCGGCATCGCCCGCCGCGCGATGTGCACCGGTGTCCACGGGAAGACGACATGGAAGCCCTCACCGATGTCGTTCTCACGGCGCCAGCGATCGTCCGCAGGCGGGCAGAGGAACTCTCCGACGCTGAGATCCTCGCCGAGCAGCAGCATGCGCACGGTCGCGTCCGCGCTCATCGCTCCAGTATGACCGCCGGATCCGTCCGCGCTGGCACGAAGTTGCGCATCTTGAGGCGAGCGAGAGGTTGAGTCGGCCCCCGCCGCTGCGTAGGGTCCGCCCATGCGCGCCTCGGTCGACGATCCGCTTGCCTCGGGACGGCGAGCGCTTGTCCGCGCGGCGTGGGCAGAGGCCCAAGCACAGTTCGAGGCGGCGCTCGTCACCGGTGAGTCGGTGGCTGCGCTGGAGGGGCTCGGCACGGCGGCCCGCTGGCAGATGGATGGCTCGGCGGCGTTTGCCGCCCACGAGCGGGCGTACCGGCTCGCCCGGGAGAGCGGCGACGCGGTCGCCTCCGCGCGCCTGGCGATCGAGCTGGCATTCGACTGCGCGCAGTTTCGCGGAGCGGCCGAGACGAGCGGCTGGCTGGAGCGCGCCGCGCAGCTGCTGGAGCGGCTGCCGCCCCAGCCCGAGCACGCGCTGCTCGCCTACTGGCGAGCGAACGTCGCCTTGAACAGCGATCATGACCCGGCGACGGCCCGCAGGCTGGCGGCGGCCGGAGTGGACGCGGCGACGGCGGCCGATTCGGTCGAGTTCGAGATGGTGTGCCGGGCGCTCGAGGGGCTGGCGGCGGTGGCCGGAGGCGAGGTGCGTGAGGGGATGCATGAGCTGGACGCTGCGGTGACCGCCGCCGTGTCCGGTGAGGTTGAGAACGTGCGCGCAGCGGAGGTGATCTGCTGCCATCTGATCGATGCGTGCCAGCGTGTCCGCGATCTCGAGCGGGCGGGCGAATGGTGCTTGCGCGTCGAGGAGATCGCCGAGCGTCACGGCGACAGGGAGATGTTCGCCACTTGCCGGACGCACTATGCCGATCTGCTGGTCTGGCGCGGAGAGTGGACGGAGGCGGAACACGTGCTGATGACGGCCTGCCGCGACGTCGCGGGAGTGCCGCGGAAGGTGAGCGATGGGATCGTCCGGCTGGCGGAGCTTCGCCGCAGGCAGGGCCGGCCCGACCAGGCCGACGCGCTGCTGCGCCAAGCCGAGCCCCACCGCCTGTCGCTCCTCGTTCACACGGCGCTCCGCCTCGACCGCGGGGATGCCGAGGGTGCTGCGGACGACGCGGAGCGGTTCCTGCGCCGGGTCGGGGAGGCCGACCGGTTCGAGCGTGTCCCGGCCCTCGAGCTGCTCGTCCGCGCCCGGATCGCGCTGGATGACGCACATGCTGCTCGGCGGGCGGCCGACGAGCTGCGGCAGACGGCCGCCGCGGTCGGGACCGCCGCCCTCCGCGCCGCTGCACTGCTCGCCCGCGGCCGTGTCGATGCCCACGCGGATCCGGAAGCGGCCCGTCTGTCGCTCGAGGACGCGGTTGACCTGTTCGCCGAGGGCGGCGCCCGCTACGAAGCTGCACACGCGCGGCTCGCGCTGGCCGCCGTCCTGCGCACTCTCGGCCGCACCGCCGACGCCAGAGCCGCCGAGGCGGACGCCCGCGATGCGCTGGCCGCCTTGGGCGCCCAGGTTGCGGAGCCGGCGGCCGAGCGGCCGCTCCTGACACCGCGGGAGCGGGAGGTGCTGCGGTTGATCGCGGCCGGCGGCTCGAACGACGCCATCGCGAAGGAGCTCGTTCTGAGCGTGCGCACCGTCGAGCGGCACGTGGAGAACATCTACACCAAGATCGGCGTATCCGGCCGGACGGCGCGCGCCGCGGCGACGGCGTGGGCGTTCGCCAACGGGTTCGCCTGAAGATCCGTAGCGGCCGGCGCCGAATTGGGTACCGGCACGCATGCGCCCCGTCCGGGTTCGCGCCACCCTCTCCTGAACCACGAAAGGAGCGTGCATACGGTGATCGCCGACCTTCTGGGTCTGAGCGCGGTCGACCAGGCCGCAGCGGTGCGGTCAGGCGAGATCTCGGCCCGGGAACTGGTGGAGACCTCGCTCGCCGCGATCGAGCGACGGAACCCCGAGCCTGAACGCGTTCGTCGCCCTGTGCCCGGAGCGCGCCCTCGCCGAGGCGGACGCCGTCCGCCCCGGCGATCCGCGCACGCTGTGCGGTGTGCCGGTCGGAATCAAGGACCTGCTCTCGGCCACCGAAGGCCTCCCAACCACGGAGGGCAGCGCTGCTTTCGGCGACTGGCGGGCGAGGCACGACAGCGCCCACGTGCGCCGGCTGCGCGAGGCGGGCGCCATCGTCGTCGGAAAGACCAACACCCCCGAGCTGGGGTTGCGCCCCGTGACCGAGAACGCCCGTTTCGGGGCCACGCATAACCCACGCGATCCCGGTCTGTCAGCCGGCGGCTCATCCGGTGGCAGCGCCGCGGCGGTCGCCGGGGGCTTGGTCGGGCTCGCTGACGGTAGCGACCTTGGCGGCTCAATCCGCATCCCGGCTGCGTGTTGCGGGGTGGTCGGCCTCAAGCCGAGCTTCGGGCGGGTGTCCATCGGCCCCGATTTCGGCGACCTCGCCGGAGGCATGCCCTGCGACGGGCCGCTCGCGCGGACGGTGCTCGACGCCGCCGTCGCGCTGGACGCGCTCGCCGGCCCGGAGCCCGGTGATCGTCACCACGCGTGCGCTTCGGACAGGCCGTTCGCGGAGGCGGTGGGCGCCGATCCCGGCCGTTGCCGGATCCGAGTAGCTCTCGAGGCTCCGCTCGACGTCCCTGTGGACGACGCACCGCGGGTGGCGGCCGCGAGTGCGGCGGAGGTGCTCGCGGCGCTCGGACACGACGTTCAGGAGGCGGTGCCGGACTGGAATGACGGGACGTTTCCGGGGAGCTGGGCGACGTACCTGACGGGTGTGGCGCAGCACCTGGTGAGGGTCGTCGAGCGGCTCCACGGGCAGCCGGTCGATGCCGACCGGCTCGAGCCGGCCACGCGCGCCTGGCTCCTGGACTCGGAGCCGGTCACCCTGGTCGACTACCTCGAGGCGGGTGAGCGGCTTTGGAAGTTCGCGCGAAACCTGCTTCGGGACTGGGCGGAGGACGAGATTCTGATCACGCCGACCCTCACTCGACTGCCCGCTTTGGTCGGCGGCATCCAATCCCAGGCCGGCGTGACCGACGATGCCGTCCGTTTCAGCGCCCTCGTCCGGGTATGGAATGTCACGGGCCAGCCCGCCATCAGTCTTCCCTTGGCTGAGACCGTGGACGGCGTACCGGTCGGCGTCCAGCTCGTCGGGCCGCCCGGCGGCGAAGCCCTGCTGCTCGCCGTCGCCGGTCAACTCGAGCGAGCGGGCGGTGCTGCGATCCGCGACCGCACACCATCGGAATCCGCGACCATGTGATCGGAGGAGCAGCGGATGCACGCATCAATCACCCACTTTCCCGGCGACCCCGATGACCTGGGACGGCGCTACGACGCGCTCCTCGCCGAGGTTCCCTCGGCGAACATGAGGCTGCATCTTTGTCTGCGTGCGTCCGACGGCCTCGTGGTTGTCGATACCTGCCCGAGCCGGGAGGCGTTCCAGGCGTTTCACCAGACTGACGCATTCCGGGCGCTGCGGACTCGGCACGGCCTGCCCGAGCCGGACCAGGTCGAGGACTATCCCGTGCACGTGGCGTTCGCCGAGGGTGCCGTGCTTGCCGCCGGCTAACGGCCTCGCGCTTCTGCGACCCGCCGCAATGCAGGTGTTTCACGCTGACGGTGAGCTGAGGGCGCCCGCTGCGGGCGACCCGCGCCGCTACGCCTGACGCCCGCCGGCGTGACGCGCGGGGATGAGCAGGAGCGTCCAGCCGAGGGTCGGTGTGCGCGCCGTGACGACCTCATCGGCGTGCCGGGTCCAGCCGGCGGGTGGCCGTCCTCTCCACGAGTGGAGCTCGGGCGGGACGGGCGCTCCCGGCTTGAGACGCGGATCGGACGATGCGACCACGACGCCGCCGTCGCCTATCAGGGCGGCCGGCACCCCGACCTGGCGGAGGGCGGGGGCAACCAGGCGGCCGATCTGGCCGAGATCGATGTCGGCGGTGGCGATGCCGACGAGAGCGCCGTCGGACTGGGCCGGGATCGAGATCGTGACGATGTCGGCGTTCGCGCCGCCGTCGTCGAAGTACGGGTCGGACAGCCAGACCGTGCGCGATCGCACCGGGGTGGCAAACCAGTCGAAGGTGCGGTAGTCGTAGAAGTCGGCGGTCCGGGGGTCGAAGCTGACGCCGAGCTGGCGCAGCCCGGCGGCGTCGTTCACCCACCAGTGCATGTACAGCGGCTGGTCCTTCAGCAGGCCGGGCATCACCGTCACGGTCACGCCACACAGCGCTCCGCGGTGTCTGCGCAGGTTGGCCGTCATCGCGCCGTCCAGCGCCGCCATGTCCGAGCGTTGCAGGCTCCCGTGCGTGGCGCGGCAGAGCTCGAGGAGCGCGACATAGCGGGCGGCGTGCTCGCGAGGAGCGTCGAAGACGGGTCGCAGGGCGGCGATGGTTGCCTCCAATGCCGCCGCCGCGCCTCGGGCCTCGGGCACATCGAGCGAGCTGCAGCCGAGCGAGTCGGCGGCGTCCTCGATGTTGCGTACGCATTCCCCGAGCTGCCTCGCGGAGCTGACGGCGGTCGTGGCGCCGGCCGCCACCGCCAAGGTACCGTCCGAGAGCGAGCGGGCCGTCTCGGCGTGTCGCGCACCTGCCTCGGCGCTCGAGGTGATCACGGCTCCCAGCGTGTCGATTCCCTCCACGACGCTCGCGATCGACTGGCCCGCCTTGTGGGCGTTCGTGATCCCTCCGCGCATGCGTTCGGCTCCAGCGCGAAGCGCGTCGCCGGATGCCGCGCGGGCGCCCGTGGTCGTCTCGATCGCGCGCACGATCCCCGCGATCGCCCCGGCCGCCTCGGCGGCGGCGGCAGCGAGCCGGCGCACCTCGTCCGCGACGACACTGAAGCCGCGACCATGCTCGCCTGCGCGAGCCGCCTCGATCGCAGCGTTCAACGCCAACAGGTTCGTCCGATCGGCGATCTGGTTGATCGACCCCGCGATGCGCCCGACCTCGGCGACGCGCTCGGTCAGCTCGGTGATGGTCGCGATCGAGCTCGTCGCCGACTCCACCGCGAACTCGAGGTCGGCGATCACCCCCTCGACCAGCACCCGCCCGTCATGTGCATGCGAGCGCGCCTCGCCGGCCAGCGTCACCGCCTGGGCCGCCTCGCCTGCCGTCTGCTCCGCGGCGTTCTGAAGCGCCGCGGCGGCGGTCCGCATCTCATCCAGCCGCGCCTGCTGTGCTTCGGCCACCGCGTGCACCTGATGCGTGACGATCCCCAGCTCCGACGCGGCGCCGCCGACCCGGGCAATGGGCTCCGTCAGCGACAAGGAGCTCTGCTCATGCGAAGACATATGCAGCCCGTAATCGACCGCCCGGCCGGGAACTAGAGTGCGCCGGCGGTGACGGCGCCTTCCGGCCGCGTCGCGATGAGTTCTGGCGCGGCCCGCGATCTGTACGTTTGCCGAGAATCGATCAGCCAGACGAAGGAGCAGCGTGGACGCAGACCTGTACGCCCTCGAGATGCCGAACGCGGCCCTCCTTGACGCCGCCGCCGTCCCTGCCGTCGTGGATCGAGCCGCGTGGCAAGCGCAGCTCGACGAGCTCGTGGTCAGGGAGAAGGCGCACACCCGCGAGGGGGACGCGATCGCCGCGGCGCGGCGCAGGCTGCCGATGGTCGAGGTCGACGCGGCGACCCCGCTCGTGGGCGCGCGGGGGCCGGTGCCCCTCCTGGACGTGTTCGAAGGTCGCCGCCAGCTGCTCGTGTACTTCCACATGTGGCACGACGGCCGGCCCGCCGAGGGGCAGTGCGAAGGCTGCACCTTCTTCAACGGCCAGGTGCGAGAGCTCTCCTACCTGCACTCGCGCGGCGTCACCTACGCCACCTTCTGCCAGGGCGCCTACGACGAGAGCGTCGCCTACCGCGACTTCATGGGCTGGGAGGTGCCCTGGTACTCGGCGAAGGACTCCGCCGCCCAGCTGCTCGCCGGACGCTGGTTCGGCATGCAGGTCTGCTACCTCCGCGACGGCGAGCGCGTCTTCGAGACATACTGGTCGAGCGGCCGGGCCGCGGAGGCGCTGGCACCGAGCTACGGGTTGCTCGACATGACGGTCTACGGCCGGCAGGAGACGTGGGAGGACTCGCCCGGCGGCTGGCCGCAGCTCTTCGCCACCAGCGGAGAGCAGTTCCGCTCCAACGGCCGGCCCACCGCCCAGTGGTCGCGCCTCGAGCGACCCGGTGTCGAGCTATGAATCGGCCATGCCAACGACGCTCGTCGGCTGCAGCGGCTGGAGCTACCCGCACTGGCGCGATCCGGTCTACCACCGGCGGCCTTCGGGCGAGTGGCTCGAGCGCTACGCGGAGCTGTTCCCGACGACCGAGGTGAACGCGACCTTCTACCGGCTCCCCGGCGAGCGGATGGTGCGGGGCTGGGCGGAGCGCTCGCCGGACGGGTTCGTGTTCGCGATCAAGGTGAGCCGGTACCTGACCCACGTCCGCCGCCTGCGCGATGCGGGCGAGGGGATGGGGCTCCTGCTCGAGCGGCTTGCGCCGCTCGCCGACTGCGGCAAGATCGGGCCGTTCCTGTGGCAGCTCCCGCCCACGTTCCGGCGCGACGACGACCGGCTTGCGGAGGCGCTCGCCACGCTCCCCGCCGGCCGGCACGCCTTCGAGTTCCGGCACGAATCGTGGTTCTGCGAGCCCGTCGAGCGGCTGCTGGCCGGCGCCGGGGCGGCGCTCGTGTTCGCGGATCACCCGGATCGCAGCTACCAGACCCTCGAGCCGACGGCCGACTGGGTGTACGCGCGGTTCCACAAGGGCCGTCGCGGCCGCCGCGGGAACTACTCGGAGACGGAGCTGCGCGAGTGGGCCGTGCGGATCCGCGGCTGGGGCCGGGACCGCGACGTCTACGCCTACTTCGACAACGACCAGGAGGCGTTCTCCGTCGGCAACGCGGAGCGCCTCGCCCGGCTCGTGCACGGATAGGCGACCGCGCCAGGACCCCGCACTGTGCAGGGCCCAGGCGCAATCCGCCCGCGTCGCTCAGCCGATCCGGATCAGCTTCTTGTTGACGAACTCGTCCGCGCCGAATCGGCCCAGCTCACGTCCGGAGCCGGAGCGCTTGATGCCGCCGAACGGCAGCTCGGCGCCGTCGGCCGCGACGACGTTCACGTACACCATCCCGGCCTCGATCTGGTCGGCGACCCGCAGCGCCTGCTCCGAGTCGGTCGTGAACACGTACGACCCGAGCCCGAACGGCGTGTCGTTTGCGAGCTTCACGGCCTCTTCCTCGGATCCGACCTTGAACACCGATGCGACTGGGCCGAAGAACTCCTCCTTGTACGCCGCGTTGTCGGGCTTGATGTCGGCGAGCACCGTCGGCGTGAAGAAGTTCCCCGACCGCTCGCCGCCGACCACGACCGTGGCGCCGCCGTTGATCGCGCGATCGAGCTGATCCTGCAGACGCTCGGCCGCCGTGGCCGAGGACAGCGGCCCGAGGGCGGTGCCGTCTGCCGTCGGGTCGCCGGTCTCGGTCGCGCTCATCGCGGCGGTGAACTTCTCGAGGAACGGGTTGTAGAGCTCGTCGATGACGATGAACCGCTTGGCCGCGTTGCACGCCTGGCCGGTGTTGTCCAGCCGTGCGGTCACCGCCGCCTCGACCGTCGCGTCCATGTCGTCGGTGCTGAGGAGGATGAACGGGTCGGAGCCGCCCAGCTCGAGCACGACCTTCTTCAGATGCTGGCCCGCGATCGCGGCGACGGCGGCGCCGGCGCGCTCGGAGCCGGTCACCGAGACGCCCTGCACGCGCGGGTCGGCGATGACCGTCGCGGCCTGGTCGTTGGTGGCATAGATGTTGACGTAGGCGCCCTGCGGGAAGCCGGCGTCGAGGTAGATCTTCTGCAGCAGCTCGGCCGTCTCGGGACACTGGGGCGCGTGCTTGAGGAGCACCGTGTTGCCGATGATCAGGTTGGGACCCGCGAAGCGCGCCACCTGGTAGGTGGGGAAGTTCCACGGCATGATCCCGAGCAGGACGCCGAGCGAGCTGCGCCGGATGATCGCCGAGCCCTCGCCCGCGAGCAGGTCGATCGGCTCGTCCTTCATCAGGTCGGCCGCGTTGTCGGCGTAGTAGCCGTAGATGTCGACGCAGAAGTCGACCTCGCCGAGGGCCTGGTCCATCGGCTTGCCCATCTCGCGCACGGCGGCTGCGGCGAGCTCCTCGCGCCGCTCGGAGTGCAGCTCGCCGACACGGCGCACGAGCGCGGCGCGCTGCTCGACGGTCGTCGACCGCGACCAGCCGCGGTGCGCCTCGTCGGCCAGGGCGATCGCCGCCTGCAGCTCGGCGTCGGTGATGGTCGGATAGACCTTGAGGGTCTCTCCGGTTGCGGGGTTCGTGACCGCGTAGTCGCTCATGAGGCTCCTTCGTTCGGTGCGGCCGGCGTCGGCCGGAAACTGGCGAGGATACGGGAGTGCAATCGTATCCGCACGGCGCCATGCTGCGCCCGGGGGAGGCGCGTCCCGGCGGAAGCGCGCCCGACTTCGAGTAGGCGCGATACCACGGTTCGGCGATTGCCAGGCGGCGGCCCATCGGCGATCACGTGGGAATGCGAAATGCTCACGCATCCGCAGTGGCCGAGCCGCAGTCGGCGCGAGTGGCACGTGCGCGGCGCGACCACCGGCGCGGACGCATGAGATTGGCACCGGCTCGGTCCGGCCGCATCCATGCGCCGCTGGGGTGAACCCCCGGAGGGAGGGCGACTCGGCCCTCGCTGTTGCGGTCGCGAGCCGGTGCCAGAAGCGTCGCGGGGCGTGCCAGGATGCTGGTGCCATGGTGACCGACACCGACCTGTATGCCCGCGGAGCCGCGACCCTGCTCGACTCGTGGGAGGAGTACGCCCGCGGAGCGAGCGGGGCGTCGGTGCAGCGCCTCCCGGGCGCTGCCGCCGCCCTATTCCCCGAGGGGCCGGAGCGCGAATTCTTCAACAACGCCCTCGTCGAGCGGGATCTCGGCGCCGAGGCCCGCGCCGATGCGCTCGCTGCGATCGCGGCGGCGTACGCCGCGGCCGCAGTGACCGGCTACGCCGTCTGGGTGCACGAGAGCGACGCCGGGATGCGCGGCGACGTCGAGCGGCGCGGGTACCGGCTGGTGGAGTCGACGCGCGCGATGGGGTTGGTGCTCGACGATGTCCGCCTGCCGCCGCCGGCGATCGACGTGGGGCCGGCGCCGTGGCCGGAGTACCTCCGGCTCGCCGACCTGCCCGCCGGCCTGCTCGCATCGGTCGATCCGGCCGCCTTCCACGTCGTCGTGGCGCGCATGGACGGCGAGGACGCCGCGGCCGGGATCGCCCACGACGCCGGCGGCGACTGCGGCATCTACAACGTCGTCACCCGGGAGCACGCGCGCCGGCGAGGGCTCGGCACCGCCGTGACCACGGCACTCGTGCACGACGCGCGGTCGCGCGGGTGCGGGACGGCGAGCCTGCAGTCGACGCCGATGGCCGAGCGCGTGTACGCCGCGGTCGGCTTCCGCGATCTCGGCCGCTTCCTCGAGTACTCGCCGGGGCTACGTCGCCCGGCGCGCGATCCGCTCGTGCCATTCGCGCGTGGCGAACGGCCGGCCGTCGCGCGTGACCTCGAGCCGGAGGTCGACGACGTACTCGTCCTCGGTGCACGTGAACGTGCCGCTCGCGTCCGAGACGACGTCGAGCCCCGGCCTGCGCAGCCCGAAGTGCGTGCGGCCCTCGACGCGCGCCGACAGCGGATCGGCGGCGTCCACGCGGGTCGAGTAGACGTGGCCCTCCTCGCACGCGATGCCCTCGCCGGGGAGCTCGAACGCCGACCAGTCCTCGGCGTCGATTCCCGGCCGGCCGGTCGCCGGGTCGTCGACGACGTCCCACCGCGACGGCCGGTCGCTCGTGCGCGCCTCCGGCCACAGCACGGAGACGGTGTCGCCTTCGGGGACGTGCGGCCGGGCATCGGCGGGCAGGCCGGGCAGCTCGAGCTCGACCGCGCTCGTGACCTCGACCGGCGCGAGCTGCGGCAGCGGCCACAGGCAGGGCCAGTCGTTCGCCGCCACCGCCACGCGGATGCGGTGGCCCGGCCGGAACCGCCATCCCGTCGCCATCAGCTCGAGCTCGACGTCGGCGCCGCCCGCGCACGCCACGTTGACCGCGCCGCGCGTCACCGGCTGGGACTCGCCCGCGGGCGAGACGTCGTTCAGCTTGACCGACACGATCGCCCGCGGGCCGGGGTGGGAGATGCGCAGGCGCACGCGCGGGGCGCCGAGCACGGCGACCGGCTCGGCCAGGGGCGGCGACTCGAAGCAGGCGCTGCGGGCCTCGTCGGCGCGCTGGTCGCCGAAGAGGCCGCTGTCCGGCGGGGGCGGACACCAGTTGCCCGTGCCGACGCCGACCGCCGCCGTCGCCGGGGCGGTCGCCGGCGCACCGAGCACGAGCGTCTGCGAGCCGCTCGCGTCCGGCCAGGCGTCGCTTGCGATCCACGACCCCGAGACGCGCTCGGGCGCCGCCGCCGGCGAGTCGTGCTCCTCGATGAAGGCGACGGTGCGCGGCCGCGGGGCGGACGCGCCGCCCTCGTCGAGATGGGCGCGGAAGAACGCGATCAGCTCGCGCATGAACGGGTACCTCGGGGCCGGCTCGCCGCGGTCGGGCGCGATGTGCGTCCACGGCCCGGCCAGGAGCTGCCACGGCGCCTCCAGCCGCCGCGCCATCCGCAGACCGGCGGTGCGGTAGCCGTCGTGCCAGCCCGAGACGATGAAGACCGGGCACTCGATGCGGTCGTAGTCGGGGCGCAGCGAGCCGTTGCGCCAGTACGGGCCGTCGGCCTGCTCGGTCAGCCAGCGCACGACCCACGCCGGCGTCTCCTCGATGCGCGCCCGCCAGCGCCGCTCGAGCTCCTCGCCCTCGCCGTCTCCGGGCGGCAGCGCGTTCATGCCGATCATGCGGATCGGGTAGTTCGAGAGCTCGAACGCGCACACGGCGCCGCCGTCGAAGTGCATGTCGTCGCTGTAGCGGTCGTCGGTCGCGTAGACGGGCGCGATGGCGCGCAGGGCCGGCGGGCGGCGGGCGGCGAGCTGGATGCACGAGAAGCCGCCGTAGGACTTGCCCCACGACCCGACCCGGCCGTTGCACCACTCCTGCCGCGCCATCCAGGCGACCACCTCGACGCCGTCGAGCTGCTCGGCCTCGGTGTACTCGTCCTGCGCCACGCCTTCCGAGCTGCCGGTGCCGCGCACGTCGAGGCGCACGCACACGAACCCGGCCTCGACGAGGTGGATGTTCTGGCCGCGGTCCTGGGCGGCGCGCAGGTCGTCCTTGCGGTAGGGGATGTGCTCGAGCAGCGGCGCCGAACCGGCCCGGCCGGTTGGGGCGGTAGACGTCGGCCGAGAGCTCGATGCCGTCGCGCATGCGCGATGCGGACGTCGCGCTCGAGGACAACCCGCCCGTCCGCGAGCAGGATCGCGCTCACACGCCGTCCCGAGGGATGCGCTCGTGCCAGCGCCGCTCGGCGAAGGGCTCGCCGTCGGCCCGCACCCGCAGGCGCAGGTCGACGACGAACTCGGTCTCGCGCGCCCGCACCCGCGACTCGGCCGTCGCGTCGGCGTGAAGGCCGGGCCGGCGCAGGCGGTAGCGGCAGGTGCCGTGCAGCTCGCGCCGTCAGCGGGTCGTCGTCGAGCGCCGTCGCCTGCCGGGTGGTGGCCTCGCTCACCCACCACCCCTCGGCCGGGACGGCGTCGCGGCTGCGGCCGGTCGTCGCGATCCCGCTGCGGCCGGTGCGGACGTCGGTGATCACCCGCCACTGCGAGCCGCCGGTCGTGGTCGCGCCCGGCTGGGCGATCTCCACCATGGCGTCGTCCGGCACCTCGAACGCGCGTGGCGTCGGCGGGCAGGCCGGGCAGGACGAGCTCGACAGCCGCGGTGATCTCGAGCGGCGCGATCCGGGGCAGCGGCATCAGGTTCGGCCAGTCGCTCGGCGCGACCGCGAGGCGAATGCGGTGGCCCGGCTCGAACCGCCATCCGGTCGCCATCAGCCGCAGCTCGACGTCGGCCGCGCCGGCGACGGCGAGGTTCACCGCCGCGCTCGTGACCTGCTGCGAGCTGCCGTCGGGGGCGACGTTCTGCAGCTTCACCGAGACCAGCGTGCGCGGCCCGGGATGGCGCAGCGAGAGCCGCACCACCGGCTCGCCCAGCACGGCGATCGGCTCGCGCGAGCGGCGCCGAGTCGAACGTCGCGCTGCGCGCGTCGTCGCGGCGCTGGTCGAGGAACTGGCCGTGGACGGCGGCGGCGGGCACCACTGGCCGGTCATCACCCCGGTCGTCACGCTCGCCGGCGCCGTCGCCGGCCCGCCCAGCGTGAGCGTCGTCATCTCGACGCCCTGCGGCCAGCGCTCGGACGCGATCCACTCGCCCGAGACGACGGCGTGCGGCCGCAGCCGGCGAGTCCGGCCGGCCGATGAAGAAGGCCGAGCGCGGCCGCGGCGCAGGCTCGGCCGCGAGCCGGATCGTCGAGGTGCTGGTGGAAGAACCGGGCCATCTCGGCCAGGAACGGGTAGCGCGGCCCGGGGACGCCGCGGTCGGGCAGCGTGTGCGACCACGGCCCGGCCAGGAGCTGCCACGGCGCCTCCAGGTTCGCGGCCATCCGCAGGGCGGCCGTGCGGTAGCCGTCGCGCCAGCCGGCGCAGATCAGCACCGGGCAGCGGATGCGGCCGAAGTCGGGCCGCAGCGAGCCGTTGCGCCAGTAGGGCCCGTCGTGCTGGCGCCGGATCCACTCGACCATCCATGCCGGCGACCGCTCGATCCGCTCGCGCCAGCGGCGGTCGAACTCGGGCCCGCGCTCGCCCAGCGGCGGCAGGGCGTTCATCGCGATCATCTCGGTCGGGTAGGCGGGCAGGCTGGCCGCGTTGAGCGCGCCGCCGTGGAAGTGCATGTCGTCGGTGTAGCGGTCGTCGGTCGCATAGACGGGGGCGATGGCGCGCAGGGCCGGCGGCCGCAGCGCGGCCACCTGGATGCACGTGAACCCGCCGTAGGAGACGCCCCACGAGGCGACGGCGCCCGTGCACCACTCCTGCTCGGCCATCCACGCGATCACGTCGTAGCCGTCCCGCTGCTCGGCCTCGGTGTACTCGTCCTGCGCCACGCCGTCCGGAGCTGCCCGTGCCGCGCACGTCCAGGCGCACGCAGACGAACCCCGGCTCGACGAGGAAGACGTTCTGCGACCGGTCCTCGATCGCGCGCAGGTCGTCCTTGCGATACGGGATGTGCTCGAGGATGGCCGGGTACCGGCCCGGCGACGGTTCGGCCGGTAGACGTCGACCGACAGCCGCACGCCGTCGCGCACGACCACACCGACGTCCCGCTCGACGGCACGCTTCCGGCGTCGAGTCGAGCGGAATGAGCGTCATGACGGGCGAATCTAGCAGATACGACTGGCGGAGTGGGCACGATGGCGGCGGACGCCCGGATCGTTCTGCACCACTGTAGCGGACTGGAACGTCGTGATCGAGGGAGGTCACGCCACTGGACGACTCCGACGCTTGAGGTACGTGCGGAATCCCGAGGACTCTTCCCTCCGGGATCGCTCACCCGCGCCACGAGCTGCGGCGCGGGCGCGCTCGGCGCTCTGGCGGTCGGCCGCGCCGCTGCTGGCCGCGTGCGGCAGCTCGAGCTCGTCCGGGTCGTCGGCGGCAGGCGGCGGCTCGAGCTCCGAGGCCATCACCGGCCAGGCCATCCTGGCCAACTACCCCGGCTGGATGGGCAAGCACAACCTGGCCGACTTCGCCAAGAAGTATCCCGGGGCCTCGATCAAGATGATCTCGAACGCGACGTCGAGCACCGCCGAGGTCGTGCTGCAGTTCAAGAGCAAGCAGTACGACTTCCTGCTCGCCGACACGAGCGACGCGGGCCAGGCGGCTGCGGCGAACCTGATCACCCAGCTCGACTGGTCGAAGGTGCCGAACATCAAGAACGTCGCCGAGTCGTTCCGCAAGTCCTACCCGTGGGGCCTGCCGACCGACTACGGCAAGGTCGGCATCGCCTACCGGCCCGACCTGGTCGGCGGCGCGACGATCACGAGCTGGCACGACTTCTGGCAGCTGATCCCCAAGTACTCCGGCCAGACGGTGTTCATCGACCTCGAGCGCGACTGCATGGGATCGACCTGCAAGTACCTCGGGTTCTCGTCCAACACCACCGACGCCGGCCAGCTGAAGAAGGTGCAGGACGCGATCGTGGGCGTCAAGCCGCACCTCAAGGCGTTCCTGAACACGAACGTCGGCGCCGGGCTCGTCAACGGATCGACCGCGATGGCCATGGACTGGGACTACGACGTCGCGCTGCTGCAGCAGAAGAACTCGAAGATCAAGTGGGTGCTGCCTGATGAGGGTGTGCACGCCTACCTCGAGGGCTTCACCGCGGTGCAGAGCACGAGCAAGATCGCGGTGATCCAGGCGTTCCTGAACTTCCTCGCCGAGCCCGCCCAGTACGCGGACTTCGTCAACACCACAGGGACGGCGTACGTCATGCCTCCCGCGACGCCGCTGGTGCTGAAGACGATCTCGCAGAACCCGGTGCTGGTTCCGACCAAGGAGGTGCTGGCGAAGACCGAGTTCGACAAGTACCTGGGCGGCGCCGGCGCGACCCTCTGGTCGAACACGTGGACCGCGATCAAGGCGGCGTAGCCATCGAGCACGTGACGGCGCCGCCACCGCAGGTCTCGAGGTGGCGGCGCACCGGATCGGGCACGCTCGGGCGCCTGGCGCTGCTCGCGCCGACGCTCCTGATCACGTCGGTGTGCTTCGTCGTGCCGCTCGGCCTGATCGCGCTCTACTCGTTCGGGTCGGTCAACCAGGTCGACTTCAACGTCTTCTTCGGGTGGACGACGGGCAACTACCGCGCCTTCACCTCGTCCCTCTACCTGCACACGCTCGCGCGCAGCGTGGTGCTCTCGGTCTCGACCACGCTCGCGTGCGCCGTGATCGGATTCACGTTCGCGTACTTCATCAGCCGCCAGAGCCCGAAGGCGCAGCGACTGCTGCTCGTGGCCGTGATCGTGCCCTTCTGGACGAGCTTCATCGTCCGCACCTACGCGTGGGTCGACCTGCTCCAGAACCTCGGCCCGATCGACCGGTTCGCGCGGACGCTGGGCCTGCACGGGCACATCGACGTCCTGTACACGCAGTACTCGATCGCGATCGGCATCCTCTACTCGTACCTGCCGCTGATGATCCTCCCGATCTACGTCTCGCTCGAGCGCATCGATCCGGCGCTGTTCGACGCGGCCGAGGATCTGGGCGCGACCCCGTGGCGGCAGTTCCGCCGCGTGGTGCTGCCGATGGCCGTGCCCGGGCTGATCGCCGGGATCATCATCGTCGGCGTGCCCGCGCTCGGCGAGTACGTGATCCCCGAGATCCTCGGCGGCGGCAAGACGCTGATGGCGGGCAACATCCTCGCCGACCAGTTCCTGCAGACCGGCAACTATCCGTTCGGCTCGGCGCTGGCCGTGAGCATCATGGTCGTGCTGATGGTGCTGCTCTTCGGGCTGCGCCGTGCCCAACCGGCGACGGAGGCGCAGTGAACATCCGCCGCCACCCCTTCGCCGCGAGCCTGAGCCTGCTGGTGCTGCTGTTCATGTGGCTGCCGCTGATCGTCGTCGCCGTGAACTCGTTCAACCAGCAGACGATCATGGCCGGCTGGGGCGGGTTCACCACGCACTGGTACGGCCTTGCCCTGCACGACCAGAACGTGCGCACCGGCCTGGAGACCACGCTCTACATCGCGATCGCCTCGGCCGTGCTCTCGCTCGTGATCGCCGTGTCGGGCGCGCTCTGGTGGCGGCGGGCGTCGCCGAAGGCGCGGGCGGTCTACGACGGGCTGATCTACGCGCGCATCATCCTGCCGGAGGTGGTGTCCGCGACCGCGCTCTTCTTCCTCTTCCTGAAGATCCACTACACGCTCGGGCTGACCGCGATCGTGATCGGGCACACGGTCTGGAACTCGGCCTACGCGGCGATCATCGTGCAGGCGCGCATGGCGGGCCTCGACCCGGCGCTCGAGGAGGCCGCGGCCGATCTGGGGGCGACGCCATGGCGCACGTTCCGGCGCGTCACGCTCTCGGCGCTTCTGCCCGCGATCATCGCCGCGGGACTGCTCGCGTTCACGTTCTCGTTCGACGACGTGGTCACGTCGGTCTTCCTGCAGGGCGCGTCCAACACGCCGCTTCCCGTCGTCATCCTGGGCATGATCCGTTTCCGCATCACGCCCGAGATCAACGCGATCGGCCTGCTCGTGATGCTCTTCACCGTCACCCTCATGAGCTTCGCCGTGCTCATCTACGCCACCGCCGGCTCGCTCGGGCGTTCCGGGCGCAGGGGGAACATGCTCGACATCTACCGGGGACGATGAGCGAGCCCGCCGTCGACATCGCGGGCGTCGAGAAGCGCTTCGGCGAGCTGGTCGCGGTGCGCAGCCTCGACCTGCGCATCGACCGCGGCGAGTTCTTCTCGATCATCGGGCCGTCAGGGTGCGGCAAGACGACGACGCTGCGGATGGTGGCCGGCTTCGAGGATCCCACCGCGGGCACGATCACGGTGGCCGGGCGGGACATGGCCGGCGTGCGGCCCTACCGGCGGCCGGTGAACACGGTGTTCCAGAGCTACGCGCTCTTCCCGCACCTCGACGTGTTCGAGAACGTCGCGTTCGGGCTGCGCGAGGCGCGGGTGCCGAAGGCCGGAGCTGCGCGCCCGGGTGGCGCAGGCGATCGCGCTCGTCCAGCTCGAGGGCCGGGAGGAGGCGCGGCCGCGCCAGCTCTCGGGCGGCCAGCAGCAGCGGGTGGCGCTCGCGCGGGCGCTGATCAACCGCCCGGAGGTGCTCCTGCTCGACGAGCCCCTCGGTGCGCTCGACCTCAAGCTGCGCACCGACATGCAGAGCCAGCTCAAGGATCTCCAGCGCGAGGTCGGCGTGACGTTCTGCTACGTCACCCACGACCAGGGCGAGGCGTTCTCGATGTCCGACCGCGTGGCCGTGATGAACCTCGGCGTCCTCGAGCAGGTGGGGACGCCGGAGGACATCTACCACCGGCCCGCCTCGCTCTTCGTCGCCGACTTCGTCGGCAAGGCCAACCGGTTCGCGGGCCGCGTCGCGCGCGCGGACGGCGCCGCCTACGAGGTCGACGTCGACGGCGTCGGCGTGCGCCGGGCGGCCGGCGCGCCCGGCCTGCCGGGCGGCGCCGCGGTGGTCGTCGTCGTCCGGCCCGAGAACCTGCGCATCGTCGCCGCGGGCGACGGCCTCCAGGCCCGGGTCGTCGATGTCGCCTTCCTCGGCGCGGAGCGTACGGTGCGGCTCGACGCCCCTGGGCTCGGGGAGCTCACGTCGGCCGCGCGCGGTGCCGCGGAGGCGCCTGAGCGGGGCACGCTCGACTCGCTCGCGTGGAGCGACGAGGAGGCGTGGCTGATCCCGGCCGAGGCGGAATGATCCCGCCCGCACGTCGACCTCATCTGCGGCATGAACCTCGCGCTCGTCCAGGGCATGATCGAGGCCCTGCCGGCGGCGGGCCGGGGCGCGTGCCTCGACCGCCGCGAGCAGGGCCGCTGCGTGGCCGTCAGCCTCAGCGGATGACGACGCCCCGCACGTCCGCCATGTAGGCCCCCGCCGCCTGCGATGCCTGTTCCGGCGTGCTCCCGTGCTGGCGCGCGTCGAGGTACGCGGCGTACCAGTCCCACCAGTCGTGCGGCGGTGCCGCCTTCTCGTAGGGGTCGTGATGGTCGGCGGTCTCGTGCAGCAGCTCGGCCAGCGTCGCGACGTCGGCCGGCGCGGACGTGTGTGCCATCTCGCTCACCGGCCCGGGAGCCGCGTCGTGATCTCCTGGAGCATCCAGCCGTTGCCGTCGGGGTCGCTGAACGAGGCGAACGAGGCGTAGGAGCGCCCCTCCGGGTCGCGGCCCGGCACCCGCCCCGCCGTCCCGCCGTGGTGGAACACGCCGCCCTCGTCGTGGAACACCTCGCTCACGTCGACGCCGCGGCCGGTGAGCTCCGCGCGCGCCGCCTCGATGTCGGTGACGACGAGCATCAGATCCTGCGTCGAGCCCGGCACGCCCGCGGTGACCCCCGTGCCGAAGATGATCGAGGTCGGCGAGCCGGTCGGCGTCAGCTGCACGACGCGGAAGCCCTCGCCGGCGACGAAGTCGGCATCCAGCCGCCACCCGAGCTTCTGGTAGAAGCGCTTCGACCGGTCGACGTCGGCGACGGGCAGGACGACGACCTCGAGCTTCATGTCCATGCCGGGCGCGCCGACGACATCGGCCGCGGCGTCGGACCCGCTCTGCACATCGGTGCTGCTCATCTGTGACCTCCGGATGTTGGTGTCGCCGGGAGGTTCGCCTCGCGCAGCGGCCCTCGCGCCCGTGTGGCTCCCTGGCCCGTGCCCTGGTGTACGGAGGGCCGGCGATCGTCGGATACGCTCCTCGCGGGATGGCCACCGAGCACCTGGCGGGGTTTCGGGGGAGGACCGGCGAATGCGACGTGCTCGACAAACTGCTCGAGGACGTGCGGAGCGGGCAGAGCGCGGTCCTCGTGATCCGCGGCGAGGCGGGCGTCGGCAAGACCGCGCTCCTGCGCCACGCCGCCAGGCGGGCGGCGGGCTTTCGCGTCGCCCAGCTCGCCGGGGTCGAGGCCGAGATGGAGCTGCCGTTCGCGGGCCTGCACCAGCTCTGCGTGCCGATGCTCGCCCACCTCGATGCGATCCCGCCGCCCCAGCAGGCCGCGATGCGCGTGGCGCTCGGCCTCGCGGCCGGCGCCGGCGCCCGACCGCTTCCTCGTCGCCCTGGCTGCGCTCAGCCTGCTGTGCGAGGTGGCCGAGGAGGGGCCGCTGCTCTGCGTCGTGGACGACGCCCAGTGGCTCGACGGCGCCTCGGGCCAGGTGCTCGGCTTCGTGGCGCGGCGGCTGCTGGCGGAGTCGGTCGGCATGGTCTTCGCGGTGCGCGAGCCGAGCCGCGAGCGCGAGCTCGCGGGCCTGCCGGAGCTTGTCGTCGGCGGCCTCGGTGACGACGACGCGCGCGCCCTGCTCGACGACGGTCATCTCGGGGCCGATCGACGAGGGCGTGCGCGACCGGATCGTGCTCGAGACGCGCGGCAACCCGCTCGCGCTGCTCGAGCTGCCGCGGGGCATGAGCGCCGCCGACCTCGCCGGCGGTTTCGCGCTACCCGACGCGGGTGCGCTCCCGGCCCACATCGAGGCGCAGTACGTGCGCCGCCTCGCCGCCCTGCCCGAGGCGACGCAGCGGCTGATGCTGCTGGCGGCGGCCGACCCGGTCGGCGACGCGACCCTGGTCTGGCGCGCGGCCGCGCGAGCTCGGCATCGAGCAGGAGGCGGCGGCGCCGGCGGCCACCGACGGGCTGCTCGAGATCGGCTCGCGCGTGCGCTTCCGGCATCCGCTCGTGCGGTCGGCGGTGTACCGCAACTCGGCGGCGTCCGACCGGCACGCCGCGCACCGCGCGCTCGCCGCCGCGACCGATCCCGAGGTCGATCCCGACCGCCGCGCCTGGCACCGCGCGCACGCGGCGGCCGCGCCCGACGAGGAGGTGGCCGGCGAGCTCGATGCACCGCGCGAGCCGCGCGCAGCGGCGCGGCGGCATCGCCGCAGCAGCCGCGTTTCTGGAGCGGGCGGTGGCGCTCACGCCCGACCCGGGTGAGCGGGCGGCTCGTGCGCTCGCCGCCGCGCGGGCGAAGTTCGCGGCGGGGGATCTCGCGGCCGCCGAGGGGCTGCTCGCGACCGCGGGCGCGGGTCCG
The DNA here is from genome assembly GCA_963707585.1 of uncultured Actinomycetes bacterium. Lineage (GTDB taxonomy): Bacteria > Actinomycetota > Thermoleophilia > Gaiellales > JAICJC01 > JAICJC01. Next base: position 313,555 of record CAVPQP010000003.1, read on the forward strand.
CTCGACGAGGTCGGTCGCGCCCAGGTGCGAGCACGTGACGGCGCAGATCGCGTTCGCGATGCGGCGCGGGCGCGACGCGCCGCCGCTCCTGCTGCGCGCGGCGCAGCGGCTCGAGCCGCTCGACTCGGAGCTCGCCGCGGAGACGTATCTCGAGGCGCTCCTGGCCGCGATCTACGCCGGGCGCCTCGCGGGCGCACGGCGACCTCGCCGGCATCGCCGCCGCAGGCCGCGCCGCGCCTGCCGGACCGAGTCCGGCGCCGGCGGGCCGGCTGCTCCTGCTCGGCCTCGCCACCCGGCTGACCGACGGCTACGCCGCGGCGGCGCCCGCTGCTCGCGGAGGCGCTGCGCGTGCATCAGCGCGAGGAGCCCCGGCTCGACTGGCTGTCGGTGGCCTACCTGATCGCGGCGCAGGATCTGTGGGACGACCGGGCGTGGTTCGAGCTCGCCTCCCGCCAGGCGGAGCTCGCGCGCGCGACGGGGACGCTGAGCCTGCTCCCGTGGGCGCTCGACTACCTGGCCGGGAACCACATCCAGGCCGGAGAGCTCTCGGTCGCCGCCGGCCTCCTGACCGAGGCGCTCGGCCTGGACACGCGGGATCAGGGCCGAGGGGCTGTCCTATCTCCCGCTCCTGCTCGCGGCCTGGCGCGGACGATGAGGCGACCGTCCTCGAGCTGGTCGAGGCGATGACGCGCGGCGCCCACGCCCGGGGCGAGGGATGTGCGATCACCGTCGCCGAATACGCGACGGCGGTGCTCTACAACGGCCTCGGCCGGTACGAGCTGGCGCTCGCCCGCGGCGCGGAGCGCGATCGCGTCCGCCGACGATCGTCACGTCGTCGTGGGCGCTCCAGGAGCTCGTCGAGGCGGCGGCGCGCAGCGGCCGCGTGGACGTCGCCCGCGCCGCCGTCGATCGGCTGGCGGAGCACACGGGCGCGAGCGGGACCGACTGGGCGAAGGGCACCGAGGCGCGGGCGCGCGCCCTCGTCGCCGAGGGCCCGGCCGCCGAGGATCTCCACCGCCGGGCGTCGACGCTGCTCGGCCGCACCCGGATGGCGGCGCAGCTCGCCCGCGCCCGGCTGAGCTACGGGGAGTGGCTGCGGCGCGAGGGCCGGCGCGTCGATGCCCGCGAGCAGCTCCGCGAGCGCCCACGAGGCGTTCGCCGCGATGGGGGCCGACGGCTTCGCCGAGCGGGCGCGACACGAGCTGCTCGCCACCGGTGAGAAGGTGCGCAGGCGCACCGACGAGGCGCGCGACGAGCTGACGCCGCAGGAGGAGCACATCGCGCGGCTCGCCCTCGAGGGGCGGACGAACCCGGAGATCGGCGCCGAGCTCTTCATCAGCCCGCGCACGGTCGAGTGGCACCTGCGCAAGGTGTTCGCAAAGCTCGGCGTCAGCTCGCGCAAGGATCTGCGTGACGCGCTGCCGGCGCGCGACCGGCAGGCGACGCCCGTCTGACGCCGCCGGGGCGCCCAGGGCGAAGACCAGGGTGCTGCACGGGCGCGACGGTGCGGACCGCGGCACGACGCTTCCCTACATGGACGTCGGGTTTCGGACGGTCGACGGCACGAGGATCCGGTACGCCGAGAGCCCCGGGGGCGGCGACGAGGTGATCCTGCTGACGAACCCGTGGCCGGAGAGCGTCTACGCGTTCGCGCCGATCTGGCCCGCGCTCGCTGCCCGCTTCCGCCTGTTCGCCGTCGACATGCCGGGCTTCGGCCGCTCCGAGCATCGCGACGATCTCATGTCTCCGCGGGCGATGGCCGGGTTCCTCATCCGGCTGATCGGCGAGTGCGGTCTGGGCAGGCCGCACATCGTCGCCCCGGACATCGGCACGTCGGCCGCCCTCTTCGCGGCCTCGACGCGGCCTGTCGAGGTGTCGAGCGTGGTGGTCGGAAGCGGTGCGACGGCTGTGCCGATCGAGCTCGGCGGCGCGCTCGAGGAGTGGGTGCTCGCGCCCGATCTCGACGCCTTCCGGGCGACCGACGCGCGTGCCGTCGTCGGCGCGACGCTCGACACGATGCAGGGGCACGATCTGCCGGTGCAGATCCGAGCCGACTACCTCGACTCCTACGCCGGCGGGCGGTTCGTCGAGTCCATGCGCTACGTGCGCACCTATCCGGCCGAGCTGCCCGAGCTCGCGCGGCTCCTGCCGCAGATCCAGACGCCGGTGCAGATCATCGCCGGCGGCCGCGACCGGGCGGTGCCGCTCGTGAACGCCGAGTTCCTCAGCGAGCGCCTGCCGCGCAGCCGGCTCGACGTCGTCGACGCAGGCCACTTCGTCTGGGAGGAGGCGGCCGCCGAGTACGCGGCGATCGTCGAGAGCTGGGTGGCGGGCGGGTTCCGCGATGCGCAGATACGGGTCGGCGCTGCTTCCACACTCATGACAGGGGGTCGGGATGACGGGTAACGGCACGAGCAGCGACTACGACGTCATCGTCATCGGCGGCGGCTCGCCGGGCGAGCACTGCGCCGGCGAGCTGGCCGAGGGCGGCCTGCGCGTCGCCCTCGTCGAGCGCGAGCTGGTCGGCGGCGAGTGCTCCTACTGGGCGTGCATCCCGTCGAAGACGCTGCTGCGCCCCGGCGAGGCGGTGCAGGCCGCCCGCGACGCCACCGCGAGCGCCGAGGTCGACGTCGAGGCGGCGCTCGCCTGGCGCGACTTCATGGTCTCGAACTACTCCGACGCCGGCGCAGGAGCGCTGGCTCGCCGGGATGGGCATCGACCCTCCTGCGCGGCAGCGGCCGGCTCGCCGGGACGGGCGTGGTCGAGGTCGACGGCGTGCGCCACACCGCCGAGCACGTCGTGGTCGCGACCGGCGCCGATCCGATCGTGCCGCCGGTCCCGGGCCTGCGCGAGCTCGACGGCGTCTGGACGCAACCGCGAGGCGACCGGCATGAAGGCCGTCCCGCGGCGGCTGCTCGTGCTCGGCGGCGGGCCGGTCGGCGTCGAGATGGCGCAGGCCGTGCGCCGCCTCGGCGGCGAGGTGGCGCTCGTCGAGGGCGCCGAGCACGTGCTCGCGCGCGAGCCCGCGCCGCTCGGCGAGGCGCTCGGCGAGGTCACTGCGCCGCGACGGCGTCGAGCTCGTCCTCGGCGTGCACGCCGACCGCGGCCCGACGCGACGGCGACGACTACGTCCTCGAGCTCGACGGACGGCCGCGAGCTGCGCGGCGACCGCCTGCTCGTCGCGACCGGCCGGCGGCCGCGCGTCGCCGGGATCGGCCTCGAGACCGTCGGCGTCGAGGCCGACCCGCACGGGATCCCGGTCGACGCGCACATGCGCGCCGGCGAGCGCCTGTGGGCGATCGGCGACGTCACCGGCCTGTGGCCGCTCACCCACGTCGGCAAGTACCAGGGCGAGGTCGTCGCGGCCAACATCCTCGGCGAGCCGCGCGAGGCCAACTACGACGCCGTGCCGCGCGTCGTCTACACCGATCCGCAGGCGGCCGCGGTCGGCGCCGGCGAAGGCCGCTTCAGCGCGACCGCGGCCCTGAACGGGATCGCGAAGACCGAGACCTACTACGCGCGCCTACGCCGAGTCGAACGGCTTCCTGACGCTGCTCAGCGACGGCGAGCGGCTGACCGGCGCCTACGCCCTCGGGCCCGAGGCCGGCGAGTGGCTGCAGCAGGCCACGCTCGCCATCCGCGCCCGCGTGCCGCTCGACGTGCTGCGCGACACCATCCAGCCGTTCCCGACCTTCTCGGAGATCTACGTCGGCGCGCTCAAGAGCGCTGCGCGCAGCGATCGCCGCCGGGAGCGTCGCGAGGGCCCGCGCATGACCGCCGAGGCCTCGCATGCGTCGCTCCCGGCCTGCGCGGGCCGGCGCTCACGGGCCAGACCGTCGTCATCCTCGGCGGCAGCTCCGGCATCGGCCTCGCCACCGCGCAGCACGTCCGCGCCGCCGGAGGCGACGTCGTCCTCACCGGCCGCGACGGCGGCCGCCTGGCCGCACGCGGCTGAGCAGACGTGGGCCCGCGCCACCGCGGCGTTCGACGTCACCGACGGCGACGCGCTGACGGCGTTCTTCGCCGGGCTCGACGGGCCGGTCGACCACGTCATGGTCGCCGCGGGAGGGCTCGTACTACGCCCCGCTCGCCGAGATCGACGTCGCCCGGGCGCGGCGCGAGGTCGACGAGCACGTGTGGCTCGCCTTCGCGGTCGCCCGCCAGGCCGTCGGGCGGGTGCGCCCCGGCGGGACGCTGGTGTTCATGAGCGGCACCGGCGCGCGCCGTCCGGGCATCGGCCTCGGCGTCGCTCTCGGCGATCACGGCGGCGATGCCGGCGCTGACCGCGAACCTCGCGCTCGAGCTTGCCCCGATCCGCGTGAACCTGATCGCCCCGGGGTTCGTCGACACGCCGCTCTCGGCGCGGCTGCTCGGGGACGATCTCGACGCGCGCCGCGACCGAGCTGCGCGAGCGGCTGCCGATCCGCCGCGTCGTCGGGCCCGCGGACGTCGCCGCGCTCGCCGTCCACCTCATGACGAACACGGCCCTCACCGGCGCCACCTTCGACATCGACGGCGGCCAGCAGCTGCTCGACCGCGCCTGACCGATGGCGGCCGGCCCACAGCTTCCCGCTCGCCCCGCCTGACCCGGGTGTACCGGCTCGAGGCCACCCTGGGCGAGCTGCAGGAGCTCGGCACCGTCGCCGCCGGCGAGCGGCGGATCGTGCCCCTGACCGGCGGCACCTTCGCGGGCCCGGAGATTGCGCGGGACGCTGCTCCCGGGCGCGAGCGCCGACTGGCAGATCGTGCTCGCAGACGGCACCGCGCTCGGGGACATCCGCTACACGCTGCAGACGGACGGCGGCGACCTGCTCTACGTCCAGTCCCGCAGCGTGCGCCACGGCAGCGTCGCGGTGCTCGCGCGCCTGGCGTCGCGGCGAGGACGTCGACGCGGGCGAGTACACGTTCCGCACCGCCACGCAGATCGAGACGGCCGCTCCCGCCCTCGACTGGCTGAACCGGGGCGTCTTCATCAGCGTGGGCGGCCGCCGGCCGGGCGGCGTGACCTACGAGACCTACCTGGTCGCGTGAGCGCCGCGCCGGGCGAGGTCAGGGTGGCGATCGTCACCGGCGCGTCGCAGGGCATCGGCGCGGGTGTCCTGGGCGCGTTCCGGGACGCCGGCTACGCGGTCGTCGGCACCGCCCGCACGATGGCGGCCTCCGCCGAGCCCGATGTCGTCGTCGTCACCGGCGACCTCGCCGCGCCGGACACGGCAGAGCGCGTCGTGCGGGCGGCGCTTGACCGGTTCGGCCGCATCGACACCCTGGTCAACAACGCGGGGATCTACATCGGCAAGCCGTTCACCGACTACACGGCCGAGGACTTCGCGACGATCACCGCGGTGAACCTGGCCGGCTTCTTCCACATCACGCAGCGCACCGTCAGCCAGATGCTCGAGCAGGGCGGCGGACACATCGTCAACGTGTCGACGAGCCTCGTCGACCACCCCGACAGCCGCCGGCCCTCCGCGCTCCCGGCGCTCACCAAGGGCGGCCTGGTCGCCGTGACGCGCTCGCTCGCCATCGAGTACGCGGCGCGCGGCGTGCGGGTGAACGCCGTCGCCCTCGGCGTGATCAGGACGCCCGCACACGATCCGGCGTCCTACGCCGGGCTGGCAGGGCTGCACCCGCTCGGCCGCATCGGCGACGTGAGCGACGTCGTCGACGGGATCCTCTACCTCGAGCGGGCGCCGTTCGTCACCGGCGAGATCGTGCACATCGACGGCGGCCAGGCGGCGGGAGGCTGACGCTCCGCGCCGCAGGGCGGTCGCCGAAACTCGCGGCCGGTCGAGCCCGTACTATCAGCGCGATGAGCAACCGCCCGCTGCCCACCGGCGAAGCCGCGCTCGCGCTCGAGCTCGCGCATCTGTTCGTGTCGCTGCCGATGCGGCTCGACCGGCCGCACACCACCGAGTACGGGATGCCGCCGCTGTACGCGGCCGTGGCCGGCGTCTCGATCGACGAGCGCGGGTGGCTCTACGCCTGGATCGCCTACGTCCCCTCGGTCTCCGTGGCACCCAGGATCTCGGTGTGGCCGACCGCGCAGACGCCCACCCCGTTCGACTCGGTGCTCCCGGCGACGTCCGAGGTCGACGTGCTCGCGCGCGTGGACACGGCGGAGCGCGCCGTCGCGCGGCTCTCCCACGCGCTGCGCGTGCTGGTACAGGCGCGTCTGGATCCCGACGTCGAGTACCTGCACCGCGCGGTCGCCGCCTATCGCGCCGAACTGCGCGAGCGGCGCGACCGGGCCGACGCCTGGGCGGCCCGCCAGGATCCCGAGCCCACCTGAGCCCACGGCCTGCGGCGATGAGAATGCCGGGTCGCAGCGGTCACTTGTGCGGACATGGAAACGACGGTGGAGGTGACGACATGGCGAGGGTGGTCTCTGGCATCACGATGTCGCTCGACGGCTACATCGCCGGCCCGGACGATCGGCCCGGTGCAGGTCTGGGCCAAGGGGGCGAGCGCCTGCACCACTGGGTGTTCGGCGGCCCGTGGACGTACGCTGCGCCCCCGCAGGGAACGCCGGCGGCCGTCGACCAAGCCTATCTGGACGAGGTGTTCTCGGCGGGCGGCGCCTGGCTCGTCGGCCGCACGATGTACGACGTTGCCGACGGCTGGGGAGACGATCCCGGCTTTGGTGTCCCGGCTTTCGTCGTCACCCACCGGCCGCACGAGACGATCGTGAAGGGCGACACCTCGTTCGCGTTCGTCACCGCTGGCGTCGACGACGCGCTCGCCCAGGCACGGGCGGCCGCCGGCGGGCGCAACGTGATCGTGATGGGCGGCGCCGACCTGCTGCGCCAGTGCCTCGCCGCCGCGGTGGTGGACGAGCTCACGCTCACGATCGCGCCGGTCATCCTCGGAGCCGGCAAGCGCCTGTTCGACGGCACCGAGCCGACGGCGATGGGCTTCGAGCGCATCGGCGTCATCGAGTCCCCGTTCGCCACCCACCTCCGCTATCGAGTGATGCGGTAGGCGTCGGTGTCAATAGCGGCGAAGCGTCATCGCCGCCGGCAGCCGGTTGTACATCATGACTCCCAGCGGAAGCGTGAGGATGAGCACGCACAGGACCCAGGCGAGTGCCGACCAGATCGCTCCGAGCCACCATCCGACCGCGACGAAGTAGATCGCCCGCTTCCAGAACGCCCGCTGGGCGATCGTCGTCTCGGTAACGTACGTGACGCCGTCCACGACCGCGTGCGTCGTGTGCACGGTGCGCGGTCGCAGCGTGAGGATGCTCGGCAGGCGGTTGAAGATCATGAACGCGACCGGGAGGCCGATGATCGTGAGCGCGATCAGGTAGGCAAGCACATTCACGATGCCGGTCAGCCACCAGCCGACGAACACGAACCAGATCGTTCGCACCAGCAGGCCGGGGCCTTCGGATCTGCGCGCAACCGGATCGTCCGGCATCATGGCGGCAAGATAGCTCCGGTCAGGGTGGCGGGCGCGGCGCGTACTCGAAGCGCGGGAACGGCCAGTCCCGCTCGAGCCACTCCGTGACGGCGCGGTACAGCGGCACGTCGAGCTCGGCGCGGTCGGCGCGCACCCAGGAGCTCACCGCCGCCACGCCGGCGGCCCCCTTGAGCGGGTAGATGTAGACGCAGCCGATCACCTCGCCGTCGCCCGGCTCGCGGACGGTGTAGGTGAACCCGCGCCGCTCGGCGAAGTCGCGCTCGTGCCGCTCCAGGTCGGATCGGTTCTCGGCGAGGCTCATCTCGCGCGGCCAGCGGCCGTCGGAGAAGCCCGGCGTTGCCCGGATGTGCTCCATCGAGGACGACCACGCGGCGTGGTCGCTCACGTTGTGCTGCGGGCCGAGCGGCTCGAGCACCATCCCCGGTGCGGTGATCCCTCGCGGCGGCACGAAGCCGGCCGGGACGAACTCGGCGTCGGTCACAGCGTCACGGTAGCCGACGCCGAACCGGGCTGCGGATCGTGCGGCGCTCCTAGCGGACGGGCCGGCCGAGGCTCGTGATCGCGTGGTCGAGGCGCAGCAGGTCGGCGTCGCGCACGTCGGTGAACGCAACTCCGACTCCGGCGCGCGTCTCACGGGCGAGCTTGGCGCTGCAGCGAAGCGGCTCGGGATCTCGGGGCAGGAAGAGCTGGAGCTGCCACGGGCCGGCGCCGAGCGCGGGGTGGCTCTTCAGGAGCGCGCCGCCCATGCTCAGGTCGATCGTGACGGTCTCGACCGGCGCGGCCCGGCCGTCGTCGCCGACGAGCACGGCGCGCACCGACGTCTCGAGCGCGACCCGCGGCGCGGCCCGCCGCTCGGCGATCTGCACGAGCCGCTCGGTCGCGGCCGTCAGCGTCGCCTCGCTCGCCTGGGTCGCCGTGCGCTGGGCGGTGACGGTCTCCTCGATCCGGCGCGTCGCCTCGCTGACGGCGACGAGCGCGGTGCTCGTCGCCTCGATCGACGCGGCGACGCCGGTGCTCTGCTCGCTGACGATGCGGATGTGCTCGAGCACCCGCTGCGCGGCGGCGCCGGCGGCGTGCGCGAGCTCGCCCACCTCGTGGGCGACGACGGCGAATCCGCGCCGTGCTCGCCCGCGCGGGCCGCCTCGATCGCGGCGTTCAGGGCCAGCAGACGGGTCTGATCGGCGACCGCCGAGATCTCGCGGGTGACCGCGGCCGCGGCATTCGTCGTCTCGCGCAGGCTGAGGCTGCCCTGGACGGCTTCCTCGATCCGCGCCCGCGCTGTCGCCTCGGCTGCGACCGTGTCCTCCGCGCTGCCGCCGATCGTGTCGCTCGCGCCGGTGAGGACGTCGAGGGTCGCCTCGATCCGCTCGAGCGCCTCGCGGGCCGCGGCGGCGCTCGTGCGGCGGGCGTGCGTGGCCGCCTCCTCGCTCGCCCGGTGCGCGGCCGCCTCGGCCTCGGCGCGCTCGCGCTCGGCCTCGGCCTCGGCCTGGACGCGGATGCGCTCCGCGCGGGCCTCGGCCTCGAGCGCGGCCGCCGCCGCGGCCGCGCGCTCGGCGGCCATGGCGTCCGCCTCGCGCTGCGCCTCGAGCTGGTGGGCCGTCATCGCGTCGAGGAGCTCGTTGACGCTCGTCGCGAGGACGGCGAGGTCGCGGCCCGGCGGGGCCACGTGGCCGCCCTGCACCGCCGCCGCTCGCACCGCCCGCAGGAAGGCGCGGTTGCGGCGCGCGTGCCCGGCGCGCTGGGCGAGGATGCTGAGCAGGAGCAGCGCGATCCCGAGGGCGCCGATGATCTCGGCGCCCGTGACGGCGCTCTTCGCCGCGGCGGCGTGCACGGGCCGGCCGAACGCGACGTCCAGGACGAGCGGCGCTCCTCCCTCGACCGCCGGGACGCCCACGAGCAGGTCCATCCGCCGGTCGCCGGCGACGCGGGTCTGCACGGAGAGCGGGCCGAGGCCGCTCCGAGCTTCGTGGCTGCGCCCGTGATCGGACGGTGCGCGACGTGCATCGAAAGGCCGGCCCGCCGGCCGATGGCGGCCATCCCGGCGGCGTCGAGCGTCCGCAGGGCGACCAGCGTCCCGGCGGGCGGGCCGCTGCCGTCGCTCCGGATCACGGGCGACGAGCAGTACAGGTAGTGCGCCTCCGCCGCGGCGAGCACGCCGCACGCTGCCTTGTGCGCGACCACCGACGGCCGCGAGAGGCCGGCGGCGAGGCTGGGCGGCATGGGCCGGTAGCCCGGCCCCTTGCACGACCATGCCGCCGCCGACGACCTTGCCGGCGGGGTCGACGAGCGCGACGGCGCCGAAGCCGAAGCTCGTGCGCATCATCTGGGGCGGGAACGCCGCGGCGGCACCCGCGGCGTCGTGGTGCGGCGATGGCGTTGTAGGCGTCGTCCCACTGGGCGTTCGTCAGCACGAAGTTCTCGATCAGCGACACCTCGTAGCCGAGGCTCGTGCGGATCCGGTCGGCCTGGCTGCTGACGCTCTGGCGCTCGAGCCGGTCGAAGCTGCCCGTGGTCACCGTCTGCAGCACGAGGTACGCGGTGAACACGGCCAGGATGAACGCGGCGCCGACCCACGTGTACTCGTTACGGACGACCCGGACCGGGAGCGATCGTGTGGCCGTGGCGTTCGCACCCCGGGTAGTCGGCCGAGGCGGCCGGTTGAGAGGGCGCGGCGGCCGCTCCGGCGTATCTGCGGTTGCGGGAAAACCCCTCGAGCGGGACGCGCGCCCGGTCGATCACTGGAGGATGCGGCTGCCATCGTTCCCGGGCGCGCCGCGCGGTCATCGAGGGCCGGCGAGCGCCGCTCGATCTTCGCCGTCGTCTGTGCGCTCGGCGCCGTCTGGTCGGCGGCGTACCTCGCCGCGACCCGGCTCATGTCTCCGCGCGGCACCTCGGGCAGGATCCTCGGCGACATCGTGTATCCGTTGGCCGAGGCGACCGCGGTGGCGATGCTCATCTGGGCGGCCCAGGCGGCAACCGGGGCGACACGGCAGTTCCTCTGGCGATGGCCTTCTCCTCGGCGATCGGGGCTCTGTGGCGACGTGACCTGGGCGGTGCTCGTGCTCGTCGACGCATCCTCCAGGAGCCCTCGGTCGGCGACGCCTTCTCTGTGGCCAGCGTCGCAGCGATTCCCGGCGCGGTACGCCGGTTCGCTCGCTGCGGCGGTCGCGCGACCTGCTCGACTCCTCGATGGTCGTGCTGCTGCTCGGCGTACGTCGCGGTGTCGATGGTGCTGCGACCGCAGCTCGCCGGCGATCTCACCACGGCCGTCGTCGTGACGGTGAGCGAGAGCGCGCTCCTGCTGGTGGCGGCGTCTGGGCGATGCGTCGTCGCGCTCAGCCGCGCCGGTGCGGCCGCCCCTGGGTGTGCGGCTCGGGTCGGCGGGATGGTGCATCCAGGCGACCAGCTGGCTGGTCTACGCGTATGCGGAGCCCGTGCGCAGGCGTCGCCGACGGCAGCTGGATCTACGCCGCTGGCGGATCGGCTGGGGCTGGTGGTCGCGCGCGCAGCGGCCACGCTTCCTGCTCTGCAGCCGCGAAGCCGCGCGGACGCGCTTGAAGTCGTCGACCATCGGGTGGCGACAGCCGGCCTGCGTGCTGGTCGTCGCGATCTTCATCCACGCTCACGTCCTCCGGATCGCGCCCGCCGACGGGGCGAGTCGGCGCGATCGGGCTGCTGATCCTGCTCGCCCGCCTGCACCTGACGGTCCGCGATCGCGGCCGCTGGCCACCGACATGCACGCGCTCGCGGAAACCGAGCGAGCTCACCGGCATCCCGAACCGGCGGGCGTTCGAACGGCGGCTGCAGCGGGCGGCGGCCGACACCCTCGCGGGCGGCGCGCCATGGGCGTCCTGGTGATCGATGTCGATCGCTTCAAGATGGTGAACGGCGGGTACCGGACACCCTGTCGGCGACGAGGGTATCGCCGGGTGCAGCACGGATCGCGGCCTCGCTGCGCCCGACCGACACGCTCGCCCGGCTCGGCGGCGAGGAGTCGGGGTGGTCGCCCCGGGAACCGCTCCGCACGCCTGCCGCGACCTGGCCAGCGCTACCACCACGCCGTGTTCGCGTCCCCGATAGCCGTCGAGGGGTTCGCGATCCAGGTCACCCTGTCGGTCGGGGACGCGTGCATGCCGGGCCCGGCGCACGTCGACGAGCCGTGCGGGTGGCCACCGCGCCCCTGCGAGGCCGAGCGACGCGGCCGCGACCAGGTGCACGTCGGCGGCCGGTCGACGCCCCAGCGCGAGATCCCGATCCCCGGACCGGTGTCGTCGCCCGCTCGAGGCGCTGGCCGACCGCTCGACGGCGAGCCGGCGCAGCAGGACGCGTCCTGCGCGATGGCGGCATCGTCGCACCGTCGCTGTGCCGATGCTCGGCGTCTCGGTCGCTGAGCGCCGGCACTCCTGGCCGCGCCCGCCTCCACGACATCGGCGGAGGTCGGACTCCTCGCACATCCTCGCCGAGCCCGGCCCCTCAGCACCGGCCGGGGAGGGCGTGGTGTCCGGCAGGTGTCCGGGTGGCGCGCCGAGCTGCTCGCGGCGCTTTCCCGAGACGTGCGAGGCTCGCGCCCATCGTCGCCAGCGCCACGGGCCTACGACCGGCGGTGACTCCACCGGCCGGCCTCGGCCGGTCGGCGGATCACGATCGAGGCCCGCATCATCTCGGTGGCCGACGCCTGGACGGCCATCCTCACCGATCGCCCGTACCGCGCGGCACTCGCGGTCGCCGCGGCGCGCGAGCAGCTCGTCCAGGGAGTCGGCACCCAGTTCGACCCGCGCGTGGTCGGCGCGCTGCTCGAGCTCCTCGACGGAGGCGCGCTCGAGGCCGACGCCGGGCGGAAGGCCGCCTGACCCGGCATCTCGACGAGCAGGACTGTCAGAGGCCGTTGCGGCGCGCCCAGAGTCCGGCCTGCATGCGGTCGCTCACACCGATCGTCCGAAAGACGCTCGTCAGGTGCGCCTTCACCGTCTTCTCGGTGATCTCGAGCCGGCGGGCGATCTGCTTGTTCGGGAGGCCCTCGGCGACGAGCCCGAGCACCTCGCGCTCGCGTTCGCTCAGCGCGTCCAGCGGCGCGGGGCCGCGCTGCGCGCGCAGCATCGTGCGTGCCGCGCGGGGGTCGAGCGGCGACTCGCCGCGCGCGGCGGCATGGATGCCGCGGATCAGCTCGTCGGGCTCGGCGTCCTTCAGCAGGTAGCCGATCGCCCCGGCGTCGAGCGCGGCGACGATCCGCTCGCGGTCCATGAACGACGTCAGCACGACCACCTGCACGCCGGGCGCCGCCGGCCAGGATCTGGCGCGTCGCCTCGACGCCGCCGATCCCGGGCATCGAGATGTCCATCAGCGCCACGTCCGGATGCTGCGCCAGGCACAGCGCCACCGCCGCCTCGCCGTCTCCGGCCGCGCCGACGACCTCGAGATCGGGGTGCGAGCCGATCAGCTGCACGAGGCCGCTGCGGACGATGGCATGGTCGTCGACGACCGCGACCCGGATCACGGCACCGCCACCTCGAGCTCGACCAGCGTGCCCCCGCCCTCCGGCGACGTCACCCGCAGCCGCCCCGCCGGAGGCCTCGGCCAGGTCTCCGAGCATGGCAAGGCCCATGTGCCCCTCGCGCCGTCGCCGCGCGAGCTCATCGGCGTCGACGCCGCGCCCGTCGTCGGCGACGCGCAGCCTGACCGTGCCGCCCGTCTCGGCGACGTCGATGCTGACGTGGCCGGCGGCCGCGTGCGAGCCGACGTTCCGGATCGCCTCCTGCGCGGTGCGGAACACGAGCCGCTCGACGTCGGTGGGAAGCTCGAGGCCGGGCTGGACGTCGACGGCCACGTCGACGCCGCGGGCGGTGAGCGGGGCGGCCGCGTCGGGCAGCGCCGCGGCGAGGCCCTGGTCGCGCAGCGCCGGCGGGTAGATCTCGAGCAGCAGCGAGCGCAGCTGGCGGATGGCGTTCCGGGTGCCGGCCGCGCCGGCGGCGAGCACCCGGCGCAGCTCCGCCTCCGGCCGGTCGTGCTCGATCGCGGCCGCCATCTGGAAGGAGTGCCCGGCGAGCTCCTGGACGACGCCGTCGTGCAGACCGGCCGCGATCGTCCGCCGCTCCTGCTCGGAGGCATCGATCGCCTGCTGCAGGAAGCGCTCGCGGTCGCGCTGCGCGTTGCGGATCCGCCGGGCCATCCGCCAGGCCAGCGGCACCTGCAGGACGGCGAGCACGAGCAGGGCGACGATCCCCACGGGCGCGAACAGGCGGGCCACGCTGCGGCTCGAGCCGGCGATGGCGCTCGAGCGCAGGTACTCCTCGAAGAGCACGGGCGTCCCGTCCTGCGCCCGCAGGCCGAGGTACACCGAGGCGAGATCGCCAAGGTTGCGCTCGTAGGCGTTCTCGGGCTTCGACAGGTTGGTGGCCTCGATCGCGACCGACCGGCTGCGCAGGGCGCGCAGGTCGTCCGGCCCCAGCGGGAACCGGCGTCCGATCAGCGCCGGCAGGTCGGAGTAGAGGATCTTGCCCTCGGCGTTCCACACCTTCACGCGGGCGACGTCGGGCGCGAGCACCCGCCGGTGCATGATCCGGTCGAGGCGCGCGATCGCGGCCGGGTCGCCGCGCACGACGCCCGTCGTCAGCGCCGGCTCGACGATGCCGCGGCCCGTGATCGTGGCGACGCGGCGGGCGTCGCGAACGGCCTCGGACGTGCTCAGGCTGCGTAGGGCGAGGGCGCCCGCCACGGCCACGAGCACGAGCACGGCGAGCCCCGACAGGGCAAAGGTCGCGACGGGGCGCAGGATCTCTCCGCGGCCGCGGTTCATGCGGTTGGTCGCCTGGGGCGTGGGCACGACTCCAGCATGCCTGCGTGGGGCGGTCATTACCAGGTCGTACGACCAATGTCCCGTTGCGGGTTCGACCCCGGCTCCCGCACCCTTCACTCACTGCAATCGAACGGGAGGTAGGAAATGCGGAAGAACACACTCATCGGAGCGCTCATCGCGTGCGTCGCCCTGGCGGTGGCCGTGCCGGCCGCCTCGGCCAGCGGCGGCGGCGTCGCCCACACGATCACGCTGAAAGGCAGCGTCTCGTTCCCCGGCGCGACCGGGAAGGCCGTCTCGAAGGTGAACGGCAGCGAGCGTGAGCTCGAGATCGACGTCCAGCACCTGCGGGCGCTGGCGGGCAAGCACGTCAACGTGAACGTGAACGGCAGCCGGCTGGCGAGCCCGCTCGTCTCGAGCCTCGGCCACTTCAGCGTGAACCGCAACACCCAGGCCGGCCAGCGCGTGCCGACCATCAAGAAGGGCTCGACCGTGCGCGTGCGCACGCTCGGGGGCACCCTGATCGCAAGCGGCACCTTCTAGGCCGCACCATGCGCCGCGGGTCCCGTCGCCTCGGCGGGGCGCGCGGCGCCGTGCGCTGCCCTGCATGGGGGATGTGGCGATCGCCCCTGCGTGCCGACGATCGAAGGAATGCTCCGTTTGTCCTCCTTCGTCGTTGCCCTGGCTGCGCTGCTGACCGTCGCCGCCCCGGCGTACGCGGGCAAGGTGATCGACCGCGGCACGAAGTGGCAGAGCGTCAAGGTCAACCGCCGCCATGTCGCCGAGGTGACCTACTTCGCCCACGGCCACACGATGCACGTCCTCGTGTGGGGCGCGGTGAACGCCCTGCCGCCGAACCCGGCCCGTCCGCGCAGCCAGGTGAAGTTCCGCCTCAACTACTCCGGCGGCTACGGGACGTCATTCGGCGGCGGCTACTGGAAGCGCATCGCCAGGCACAACGTCTGCCACCCCTACACCGGCGAGGCGCTGTGGCACATGGTTGCGGCCTGCACGATGCCGGACGGCTCCAACTGGGCGCTGCAGACATGGCAGGGCCTGCTGCCCGACAACGGCTGGCCGGCCAGGTCATCCCGTGAGTCCGCTCCGGAGCTCTTCGTGTCGCACTGGTCGGGCCCGCTCCCGCAGCTCTGGTTCAAGGCCGACTGGGCCTACGCGGGCACGCCGAACGGCCCCTACGACAACATCTACGGCCGGCTCTCCTACCGGGGCCACCCGGTGCACGGATTCAGCTCGACCGCGCGCGGCGCGCCCACCGACAGCTTCGGCCGGCTGATCGCGCTCGACACGCGCAACCCGCCGTGGCGCGGCGGCTACCGCCAGAGGGGTGGGTGGTACCGGCAGAACGCGTTCCTCGCCCACCATCCCGGCGGCGACTTCTGCGCCGGCGTGTTCGGTGCGATCGCCGGAGTGCGCACACGGTCGGTGCCCGGCCGCGGCGACGCCTACCGCGTGATCGCAAACGGCCCCGGCGTGACGCCCGTGGTCGAGTGGGCGGGCGCGCCTCCCGGCTACTACCAGCCCGGCCTCGCCCACCTCTTCCCGACGCTGGTGAAGCGCGGGCCGTACGACTCTGCGCTGAACGCGCTCCTGGCCGGCGATCAGGTGCTCCTGGCTCGCGGCGGCAGCTGCAGCCACACCCACTAGATCGGTAGCTCCGGCGCGGCGGTATGCACGCTCCCTGCGGCCTTGCGCCGCTCGGTTCTCCGCTGGTCCGGCGCGGGAGGCGGCGGAACACCCACTTGGCGGATGCCCCGGATGCCAATCGGGGCGCGGAGCGAGGGCGCGGCGCCGGGAACACGCCATTTGGCTCCCGCGGCGAATGCCAATTGAGGGGCCGGGCTGGTAGGAGCGGTGGCGGAGCACCCACTTGGCAAGCGCGGTGGATGCCAATAGGGACGGTCTCGCCCGACGCCCACGGCATTGCCGTACCCGACGATCAAACCATCGAGGTCGCGACGGCCGCCGCCTGGAGACGGCGATGTCGATCGCCCGGCCGCTGTGGGTCAGGCGTCGCCGAGCTTGAACTGGGCGACGATCCGGTCGAGACCGTCGGCCGTGTCGGCGAGGCCCTGGGCCGAGGCGGCGATCTCCTGCGTCGAGGCCGATGTCTGCTCGCTCGCGGCCGAGACCTCCTCGGCGGCGGCGGAGGCCATCTCGGTGACGGCCGCGACCTCGTCGGTCGTGCGCACGATCTCGCTGATGCGGACGTTCATCTCCTCGACGCTCGCGCCGATCCGGACGAAGGTGTCGCGCGCCTGCTCGACGACGACCGCGCCGTCCTCGGTGCGGCGGGCGCCGTCCTCGACGACGCCGACGGCATGCCTGGTCTCGGTCTGGATCTCGCCGATCAGCCCGGAGATCGTCTGCGCGGCGTGCTGCGACTCCTCGGCCAGCTTGCGCACCTCGTCGGCCACGACCGCGAAGCCGCGGCCCTGCTCGCCGGCGCGGGCGGCCTCGATGGCGGCGTTCAGCGCGAGCAGGTTGGTCTGCGCGGCGATGCCCGTGATCGTCTCGACGATCTCGCCGATGCGCTCCGAGCGGGTCGCGAGCTGGCTGATGGCGTCGCTCACGGCCTGTGACGACTCGCGCAGGCCGACCATCGCGCTGCTCGCCTCGCCGGCGGCCTCCACGCCCGCCGTGGCCAGGTCGTGCGTCTGGCCGGCCGACTGGGCGGTCTCGCCCGCGGCCGTCTTGGTTCCCTCGACCATGTGCACCTGGCGTCCGGCGCCCTCGGCGACCTCGACGACGGCGGTCGCGATCTCCTCGACCGCGCGGTTCACCTCGCCCGACGTCGCGGCCATGCCGTGCGACGCCGACGCCACCGTCGCGGAGGCGTCCCGCACCTCGGTGAGCAGCTGCGTCAGGCTCTCGCGGGTCGCGTCGTAGGCGATGACGGATGCCGCCATGCGCTCGCAGATGCCGTTGACAGCGTCGGCGATCTGGCCGAGCTCATCGTGGGTCGAGTGCTCGATCGGCTCGGTCACGGGCGTCGCGGTGTGCGTCAGGTCGCCCTCGGCCAGGTACTCGAGGCTCGTGCGCAGGTCGGCGGCCTCGTGATCCATCAGCGACTGCATCCGCTCGAGCAGCGGCCGCACCCTGGTCACGATCGAGCGCACGGTCGTCACGACGACCAGCAGCAGCAGAGGAAGCGCGATCGCGCTCACGATCACGACGACCCGGGTGCCGAAGCCGGCGCTCGACTCGACGGCGGCGTTGCTCTGCTGGGCGTGCGTGTCCAGCATGCTGCGCAGCTTCGAGAACTCGACCGGCAGCGCGTTCGACGGCTTGAGGTTGGCGACGGTCACGTCGAAGACGGCGCGCTGGACGTTGCCCGCCAGGGCATCCTTGCGCAGCTGGAGGCTGAAGCCGTTGTAGCTCGCGAGGCTCGCGTCGATCCGGTGCAGCAGCGCCAACTGGGCCGGGTTGGAGAGCATTCCGCGCAGCTGCTTGAGGCCGGCGAATGACTCGTGGTATCCGGCCGCGGCCTGGCTCCAGGTCGTCTCGGCCAGCTGGTGCTGCTTGGGGTCGCGCAGCGCGATGACCGCGGCGTACATGTTGTTCTGGTCGTCGTTTCGGATCCACGCCTCGTAGGCGTGGCTGAGGACGATGGCCTGGGTCTGGTCGGAGGTCGACGTGCGCGCCTTGCCGCTGATGCCGGTCATGATGGTCGCGCTGGTCGCGGCGACCAGGAGCAGTGCGACGACGGCGACCGCGCCGAGCGCGAGCAGCCGGGTGCGAAGCGTCAACGAGCGGAATGGGCGCAACACCGCGGAACCTCCATGGGAATGTCCGGCACACCCTGCCGGTGCGCCGACCGCTCCATTGATCGGCCGCCCCGACCGCCGCTCGATGCGGGATAACTACCTAACCGCGCCGCCGGCACGATGGGCGCCGCGCCCGTCGAGCCGGACCGTCCACGGGTCGATCGACTCGATCACGAGGTGCGTCGTGTCCCATGGATCGCGCGCGAGCGTGTCGCGGACGGACTGCTCGGATGCCGCCTCGACGGCCAGCACCACGCGCTGTTCGTCTGCGAGCGGGCCGCCGAGGACGACGAAGCCTGCCTCGACCAGACCGTCCATGAACGCGGCGTGCTCCTGCCAGCCCGACTGCTCCTCGAGCGGCCGCGCGGGAGCCCACTCGGGGCCGGAGCGGCGCACGACCACGAAGAACATCGCCATCCCGCCATCGTACCCGGCCTCGCGCGGCGGCCCGGGTCGCATAGGCTGAGGCGGAAGCCCGCCCGTGACGACCAGCCAGACAGCCGTCCGGGTCGCGCCGGCGGATCGCCGTAGGTGGATCCTGGTCGCGACCATCATCGGGTCGTCGATGACGTTCGTCGACGGCACCGTGGTGAACATCGCCCTGCCCACGATCGGCCGCGACCTGCACGCGGGCCTCGCGGCGCAGCAGTGGGTGATGCTGAGCTACTCGCTCGCGGTCGCGTCGCTCTACATCGTCTCCGGCGCGCTCGGCGACCGGTACGGCCGCTGGGCGCTGTTCGTCTGCGGCGTCGCCGGGTTCGCGGGCGCGTCCGCGCTCGCCGGCCTCGCGCCCGAACACCGGCCTGCTCGTCGCCGGACGCGTGCTGCAGGGCGTCGCGGGCGCGCTCCTGACCACGAACAGCCTCGCGCTCCTGCGCGCGACCTACGCCGAGGACAGCGGCCGGGCGGTCGGCCAGTGGACGGCCTGGAGCGGGATCGGCACGATGATCGGACCGCCGCTGGGAGGGCTCCTGGTCGAGTACGCGTCGTGGCGGTGGATCTTCTTCCTCAACCTGCCCGCGGCCGCGATCGCGCTCGGCGATGGCGTTCGCGGGCCGCAGCGTCGAGCATCCGCCCGAGGAGGTGCGCCCGCTGCAGTGGCCGGCGGCGGCCGCGATCGCGGTCACGTTCGGCGCGCTCACGTTCGGGCTGATCCAGGGCGCGCAGGCCGGGTTCCGCGACGGTGTGGTGGGCGTTCGTGCTCGCCGATCGCCGGCCTGGCGGCGCTCGTCGCCGCTCGAGCGGCGGTCGGCCAGCCCGCTGCTGCCGCCCGAGCTGCTGCGCCGGCGGCTGTTCGTGGTCGCGAACGTCTACACGCTGCTCGTGTACGCGGCGCTCGGCGGCACGACGTTCTACCTCGCGCTCTACCTGCAGTCGCGCGCCGTCGGCTACACGCCGGCGCGGGCGTCGCTCATCTTCCTGCCGATCAGCATCGTCATGTTCTTGCTCGCCGCCCGCTTCGGCCGCCTCGCCGACCGCGACGGGCCGCGCCGCGTACCTGACGCTCGCGCCGATCGTGATGGCGGCCGGGTTCGTGCTGCTCACGCTCGTCACCAGCACGAACCCGCTCGTCCCGCTGCCGGGCGTGCTCGTGATGGCCGCTGGGCCTGGCGATGCTGGTCGCGCCGATCACGGCGACGGCGCTGCGGGCCGCCCCCGACCGCTACGCCGGGCTCGCGGCGGGCGTGAACACGACCGTCTCGCGCCTGGGCGGGCTGATCGCGACGCCGCTGCTCGGCGTCGTCGATCACGCTCGTCTTCGCCTCGGCGGCGCCGCACCCGACGCCGGGCCGTTCGCCGACCCACGCCGTCTCGGCCGCGCAGCGCGACGCGACCGTGACGGCGTTTCGGGCCGGCATCGGCCTCGCCGTCGTGCTGTGCGTCGCGGGCGCGCTGCTCGCCGCGCGCGGCCTGCGCGGCCGACGACCGAGTGAGGCGTCAGGCCGGCGGGCGCTCCGCCGCGGGCCGCACCATGCTCACATACCCGGCCCGCTCGTAGGCGGCCGGCGTCGGCCTCGGCGGGCACGCTCATGACGCCGCGCACGTCGTCGAGCGAGGCGTAGCCCTTGCCGGCCATCCACTCGGTGAGGCCCTGCAGGAGCGCGCGTCGCGTGTTCGGGCCCGTGGCGCATCAGCGCGGAGGTCGTCATGACCACGTCGGCGCCGGCCAGCAGGTAGCGGGCCACGTCGGCCGCGCGTCCTCGACCCCGCTCGACGCGGCCAGCTGCGCGCGCACGCGCCCGTGCAGGAGCGACGATCCAGGTCGCGGCCAGGCGCGCGTCGACCGGGCTCGAGAGGTCGATGCTCGGGCGCGTCGTCAGCGTGTCGGGGTCGATCTCGGGCTGCAGGAACCGGTTGAAGAGCACGAGCGCGTCGGCGCCGGCGTCGTCGAGCCGCAGCGCGAACTCGCCCACCGAGCTCCAGAACGGGCCGAGCTTGACGGCGACCGGCACGCTCACCGCCGCCTTCACCTGCTGCACGACCTCGATGGTGCGGTCCTCGATCGTCGCGCCCGGACGTGCTCGGCGGGCCGGGCGCGTGGTACACGTTGAGCTCGATCGCGCTCGCCCCGGCGTCCTGGATCGAGCGGGCGTACCGCACCCACCCGCCCGGGGTGACGCCGTTCAGGCTGCCGATGATCGGCACGTCGACCGCCGCGGCGGCCGCGCTCGACGAGGCTCAGGTAGCGGACCGGCGCGTCCTGGTCGACCGGGCTCGGGGGCAGGTAGGAGAGCGACTCGGCGAAGCTCTCGGAGCCCGCCTCGGCGAGCTCGTGGAACCGGGCCGCCTCGCGCCGCAGCTGCTCCTCGAACAGCGAGGGCAGGACGACGGCGGCGACGCCGCCCTCGGCCAGGCGGCGGACGCCCTCGACGGTCTGCGCGAGCGGCGAGGCCGACGCGACGAGCGGGCTGCGCAGCTCGAGGCCCAGGTAGCGGCAGCGCAGGTCGATCATCCGCCGCTCCCTCCGTTCGACGGCGGCGGCACCGCGCCCGGCCGTCGCCCGCTCCTCGTACGTGCGCCAGCGCTGGTCGACGGCCTGCTGGGCGCGGGCGAGCAGCTCGCTCGGCCTCGGGCCGGGTCGGCCTGGCTCAGCATGCGGTAGCGCAGCTCGCGGTAGGCGTAGTCGACGAACGGGATGCGGGGGCGGTGGGAGTCGAGCACGAACGGGTTGCGGCCCGCGTCCCGGGCGGCGGGGTCGTAGCGCACGAGCGGCCAGTGGCCGCAGTCGACCGCGCGGTGCTGCTGGTCGAGGCCGTCGCGCATGTCGATCCCGTGCGCGATGCAGTGCGAGTAGGCGATCACGAGCGACGGGCCGTCGTAGGCCTCGGCCTCGCGCAGCGCGACGAGCGTCTGGCGCGGGTCGGCGCCCATCGCCACCCGGGCCACGTACACGTTCTCGTAGGCGATCGCCTGCATCGCCAGGTCCTTCTTCGCGACCATCTTGCCGGCCGCGGCGAACTTGGCGACGGCGCCGAGCGGCGTCGACTTCGACATCTGGCCGCCGGTGTTCGAGTACACCTCGGTGTCGAGCACGAGCACGTTGATGTCGCGGCCGCTCGCGAGCACGTGGTCGAGGCCGCCGCTGCCGATGTCGTACGCCCAGCCGTCGCCGCCGACGATCCAGACGCTGCGGCGCACCAGGTGGTCGACGACGCTGCGCAGGTCGGCCGCGGCCGGGCCGTCGATCCCGGCCAGCCGGCGCTCGAGCTCGCCGACCCGCTCGCGCTGCGCCACGAGCTCGGACTCGGTCAGCTGGCGGGCGTCCAGGATCGCGTCGGCGAGCTCGGCGCCGACCTCGTCGCGCAGCTCGGCGAGGCGGGCGCGGGCGAGCGCGAGGTGCGCGTCGGCGGCCAGGCGGAAGCCGAGGCCGAACTCGGCGTTGTCCTCGAAGAGCGAGTTCGACCACGCCGGGCCGCGGCCGTCGGCGCCGCGCGTCCACGGCGTCGTCGGCAGGTTGCCGCCGTAGATCGACGAGCAGCCGGTGGCGTTCGCCACCATCAGCCGGTCGCCGAAGAGCTGCGAGAGCAGCTTCAGGTACGGCGTCTCGCCGCAGCCGGCGCACGCGCCGGAGAACTCGAAGAGCGGCTGCAGGTACTGGACGCCGCGGACGCTCCCGAAGTCGACCCGCGGGCGCTCGTTCTGGGGCAGCGTCTCGAAGAACGCGATCCGCTCGCGCTCGGTCGCGACGAGCGGCTCGCGCGGGGCGAGGTCGATCGCCTTGCGCGTCGGCTCGGTCACGTCGCGGGCGGGGCAGGCCTCGACGCACAGGCCGCAGCCGGTGCAGTCCTCGACGTACACCTGCAGCGTGTAGCGGGCGTCGGGCAGCCCGCGCGCGTCGAGCGGCGCCGACGGGAAGCCGGCCGGTGCGCCGGCGAGCTGCTCGGCGGGGTAGAAGCGCGACCGGATCACGCTGTGCGGGCAGACGAAGCTGCAGTTGCCGCACTGGATGCAGAGGTCGCCGTCCCACACCGCCACGAGGTCGGAGATGTTGCGCTTCTCGAAGGCGGCCGTGCCGGTGGGATAGGTGCCGTCGACCGGCAGCGCGCTCACGGGCAGCTCGTCGCCGCGGCCGGCGAGCATCATCCCCGTCACCCGGCGCACGAACTCGGGCGCGTCGGCGGGCACAGGCGCGGCCGACGTCGTGGTCGGCCGTGATCGCGGTCCGGCACCTCGATCGCGGTGCAGGGCCGCGAGCGCGTTGTCGACGGCGGCGTGGTTCCGCGCGACGACCTCGGCGCCGCGGCGGCCGTACGTCTTCTCGATCGCGTGCTTGATGCGGGCGATCGCCTCGTCGCGCGGGAGCACGCCGGCGATGGCGAAGAAGCAGGTCTGGAGCACCGTGTTGGTGCGCCCGGCGAGCCCGGCGTCGCGGGCGACCCGGCCGGCGTCGATCGCGTAGACGGCGACATCCTTGGCCAGGATCTGCTCCTGCACGCTGCGCGGCAGCACGTCCCAGACGCGCTCGGGCGGGTGCGGGCAGTCGAGCAGGAGCGTCGCGCCCGTGGCGCGGCGCGGGCGAGCACGTCGACCTGCTCGAGCATGCTGAAGCGGTGGCAGGCGACGAAGCTCGCGCCCGATCGACGAGGTACGGCGCGCGGATCGGCTCCGAGCCGAAGCGCAGGTGCGAGACGGTCTGCGACCCGGACTTCTTCGAGTCGTAGACGAAGTAGCCCTGCGCGTGGATGTGCTCGTCCTCGGCCAGGATCTTGATCGTGTTCTTGTTCGCGCCGACGGTGCCGTCCGAGCCGAGGCCGAAGAACACGGCCCGCACGGTGCCGGCCGGCTCGATGTCGAGCGCGCGGTCGTAGGCGATGCTCGTGCCCGAGACGTCGTCGTCGATGCCGACCGTGAAGCGCCGCCGCGGCCGCTCGCTCGCCGAGCTCCTGCGAGGACGCCGGCCACCATCGCCGGGCGTGAACTCCTTCGACGAGAGGCCGTAGCGGCCGCCGGTGACGAGCGGCAGGTCGCGGGCGCCGCTCGGCGTGCGCCTCGGCCAGCGTCGATGACGACGTCCAGGAAGAGCGGCTCGCCGAACGAGCCGGGCTCCTTCGTGCGGTCGAGCACGGCGATCGCGCCTCGCGCGTCGGCGGCAGGGCGGCGAGCAGGTGCCCGGCCGAGAAGGGCCGGTAGAGGCGCACCTGGACGACGCCGACGCGCTCGCCGGCCGCGGCCAGGTGCGCGACCGTCTCGCGGGCCGTCACGGCGCCGGAGCCCATGATCACGAGCACGCGCTCGGCGTCGGGATGGCCCGCGTACTCGAACGGCGCGTAGCGGCGGCCGGTCAGGTCGCCGAACCGCGCCATCGCCGCCTCGACGACGCTCGGCATGCGCGCGTAGAACGGGTTCACGGTCTCGCGCGCCTGGAAGTAGACGTCCGGGTTCTGGGCCGTGCCGCGCATGAACGGCCGCTCCGGCGAGAGCGCCGCGGCCGCGGTGGTCGCGCACGAGCGTCACCGGCACGAGCGCGCGCAGCTCGTCGTCGGAGACGAGGTCGATCGTGTTCAGCTCGTGCGAGGTGCGGAAGCCGTCGAAGAAGTGCACGAACGGCACGCGCGACTCGAGCGTCGCCGCCTGCGCGACCGCCGCGAGGTCGTGCGCCTCCTGCACCGACGCCGAGCACAGCAGGGCGAAGCCCGTCTGGCGCGCCGCCATCACGTCGGAGTGGTCGCCGAAGATCGAGAGCCCCTGCGCCGCCAGCGAGCGCGCGGCGACGTGGAACACGGCCGGCGTCAGCTCGCCCGCGATCTTGTACATGTTGGGGATCATCAGCAGCAGGCCCTGCGAGGCCGTGAAGGTCGTGGTGAGCGCGCCGGTCTGCAGCGCGCCGTGGAGCGCGCCCGCGGCGCCGCCCTCGCTCTGCATCTCGACGACCGTCGGCACCTGCCCCCACACGTTGGCGCGCCGCTCGCTCGACCACTGGTCGGCCAGCTCGGCCATCGGCGAGGACGGGCGTGATCGGGTAGATGCAGCAGATCTCGTTCAGGCGGTACGCGGCCGATGCGGCGGCCTCGTTGCCGTCGACGGTGGCGCGCATCAGACGCCCTCCGGGATCATCTCGATGGCATGCACCGGGCACTGCTCGAAGCAGGCGCCGCAGCCGGTGCAGCGGTCGTAGTCGAAGCGGTAGCGGCTGGCCGACGCCGAGCTTGATCACCGCATCCTCGGGGCACGCGCCCAGGCAGCCGTCGCACTCGAAGCAGTTGCCGCACGAGAGGCAGCGCCCGGCCTCGTAGGTGGCCTGCTCGCGGTCGAGCCCGCCGAGCACCTCCTCGAACCCGGACACGCGCTCGAGCGGGCGGCTGCTCGGGCTGCTGCCCCATCGGGGCGTCGGCGAAGTACCAGACGTGCAGCTTGTCGTAGCCGGCCTGCGGATGCTTCGGGGGCCGGCTCGTGCACCGTGCCGCGCAGGTAGGCGTCGATGTGGCGCGCGGCCGCCTTGCCGTGGCCCGCGGCGACCGTGACGCTGCGCTCGGCCGGGACGGCGTCGCCGCCCGCGAACACGCCCGGACAGCCCGTCATGAGCGATCCGGACACCGCGACGACGCCGTCGCGGGCGAGCTCGACGCCCGGGACGTGGCGCAGGAACTCGGTGTCGGCGTCCTGGCCGAGCGCGAGCACGACCGTGTCGGCCTCGAGCGACTCGAAGCGGCCGGTCGGGTGCGGCCGGCCCTGGTCGTCGAGCTCCATCACCTCGACCTTGAGCTCGGGCCCGTCGATCTCGGCGATCGTGCGCAGCCAGTGGATCTTCACGCCCTCGCGCTCGGCATCCTCGGCCTCGTAGGCGTGGGCGGGCATCTGCTCGCGCGTGCGCCGGTAGACGATCAGCGCCTCGGTCGCGCCCAGCCGGCGCGACACGCGCGCGGCGTCCATCGCCGTGTTGCCGCCGCCGTAGACGGCGACGCGGCGGCCCGAGCTGCGGCCGCTCGCCGCCGGCGACGCTGCGCAGGAGCGCGACCGCGTCGACGATCCGGCCGGCGTCGCGCGCGGGGATGTCGACGTGCTTGGCCAGGTGCGCCCCGACCGCGACGAAGACGGCGTCGAACCCGCCCTCCTCGCGCTCGGCGGCCAGGTCCTCGACCTTGTGGTCGAGCGTGATCCGCACCCCGAGCGACTCGATCCGGGCGATCTCGGCGTCGAGGATGTCGCGCGGGCAGGCGGTACGCGGGGATGCCGAAGCGCATCATCCCGCCCGCGGCAGGGCCGGCGTCGCGGATCTCGACGTCGTGGCCGAGCAGGCGCAGGTGGTGCGCGGCGCACAGGCCGCTCGGGCCGGCGCCGATCACGAGCACGCGCCTGCCGGTTGGGGCCGGGAGGTCGCCGATGGGTGAAGCCCTGCTCGATCGCGAGGTCGCCCAGGAAGCGCTCGACCGCGTGGATCGACACCTGCGTGTCGAGGTGGGCGCGGTTGCAGACGTCCTCGCACGGGTGGTAGCAGACGCGGCCGTGGATGGCCGGGAGCGGGTTGTCGCGCACGATCTGCGCGCCAGGCGTCCTCGTAGCGGCGCGCCTCGACGTGGGCGAGCCAGGCCTGGATGTTCTCGCCGGCCGGGCAGGCGGCGTTGCACGGCGGCAGCAGGTCGACGTACTCCGGGCCGGCGGGCACGGACGGGCCCGACGCCACCGGGGTTCGTCAGGTCGGGCAGGCGGGTGAGGTCGGCCGGCTCCTGGGGCATGCGGCCCAGCCTAGGTTGCAGGCAGCGGGGTCGCATCGGGGCTGACGCGGTCCCGCCATGCGGGGTTCTACCACCCGCCGGTGGATCCCGCAGGTCGCGTGGCCCCACGGAGAGGCGGCGAAGGCGATAGCGTGCCCTCGGTGCTTCGGTCGCACCGGAAGCCTGAACGAGGAGGACGAGATGAGCGCAACCGACACGCGCGCGAAGGACTGCCGCCATCTGATCGGCGGCCAGTGGGTCGACTCGGCGGAGGGCGGCCGGTTCGACGATGTCGATCCGTACACCGGCGACGTGGTCGCAACGGTCGCCGCCGGCGGGCGCGAGGACGCGCGGCGGGCGATCGAGGCAGCGCACGAGGCCTTCGCGGGCTGGTCTCAGGCCGGCCCCGGGCAGCGCCAGGCCGTGTTCCTGAAGGCCGCCGACGTCCTCGAGTCGCGCCGCGACGAGGTCGTCGACTGGCTCGCCAAGGAGACCGGCTGCAGCTTCGGCTTCGGCATGTTCCAGATGGGGTTCGTGCCCGGCCTCTTCCGCCAGGCTGCCGGCGCCGCCTACGCCCCGCTCGGCCAGGTGCTGCCGTCCGACATGCCCGGCGCGTTCGCGATGGGCATGCGCCGGCCGGTCGGCGTCGTCGGCGCGATCTCGCCGTGGAACGCGGCCCTGATCCTGTCGGCCCGCGCGATCGCGGCGCCGATCGTGTTCGGGAACACGGTCGTGCTCTCGCCGTCGGAGGAGTCCCCGTACGTCGGCGGCCTCCTGTGGGGCGAGATCTTCGCCGAGGCCGGCCTGCCGGAGGGCGTGCTGAACATCGTCACGCACGACCGCGACGGCGCGGCGGCGATCGGCGCGGAGCTCGTCGAGAACCCGCGCGTGCGCCGGATCAACTTCACCGGCTCGACGGCCACCGGTCGCAAGCTGGCCGAGGCCGCCGGACGCCACCTCAAGCGCGTCGTCCTCGAGCTCGGCGGCCAGAACCCGCTGATCGTGCTCGCCGACGCCGACCTCACCTACGCCGTCGACGCGGCCACGTTCGGCGCGTACCTGCACCAGGGCCAGATCTGCATGTCGGCCCGGCGCATCATCGTCGAGCGACCGATCGCCGAGGAGTTCACCAAGGCGCTGGCGGCCAAGGTGGCGGGCCTCGGCGTCGGCGATCCGCGCGAGCACACGACCATCATCGGCCCGCTGATCACGCCGGCGGCGCTCGAGACGGTCAGCCGGCGCGTCGACGACGTCGTGAAGGCGGGGGCGAAGGTGCTCGCGGGCGGAAGCGCCGAGGGCAGCTGCTACCGCGCGACCCTGCTCACCGACGTGCCCCGCGACAGCGAGTTCGCCCAGGTCGAGACCTTCGGCCCGGTGGCGTCGATCGAGGTCGTCGACAGCGCCGACGAGGCCGTCGCCGCCGCGAATGCGACCAGCTACGGGCTCGCGTCCGGCATCATCACGACCGACCCCGACAGGGGCCTTGCGATCGCGGGCCGGCTCGAGGCCGGCATCGTCCACGTCAACGACCAGCCGGTGCACGACGAGCCGCAGATGCCGTTCGGCGGCGTCAAGGACAGCGGCTGGGGCCGCTTCGGCGGGACGTTCGCGATGGACGAGTTCACCGAGATGCAGTGGGTGACCGTGCAGACGGGGACGCGGCCGTTCCCGTTCTGAGCGAGCCGATCGAGGGAGAGCGATGGCGGAGATAGTCAGCCTGGAGGAGGCCGTGGCCGAGCTCGTCTCGGACGGCGACACCGTGGCGCTCGAGGGCTTCACCCACCTGATCCCGCACGCCGCCGGCCACGAGCTGATCCGCCAGGGCCGCCGCGGCCTCACGCTGATCCGGCTCACGCCCGACGTCGTCTACGACCAGCTGATCGGCACCGGCTGCGCGGCAAAGCTCGTGTTCTCGTGGGGCGGCAACCCCGGCGTCGGCTCGCTCCACCGCCTGCGCGAGGCGGTCGAGCACGGCTGGCCCGAGCCGCTCGAGCTCGAGGAGCACTCCCACGCCGGCATGGCCGCCGCCTACGCCGCCGGAGCGGCCAACCTGCCGTTCGCCGTGCTGCGCGGCTACGCGGGCACCGACCTGCCGCAGCACACGCAGGCGGCGTGGATCGAGTGCCCGTTCACCGGCGAGCGGCTCGCGGCGGTGCCGGCGCTGCGGCCCGACGTCGGCATCATCCACGCGCAGCGCGCCGACCGGAAGGGCAACGTCCAGCTGTGGGGGATCAGCGGCGTCCAGAAGGAGGCGGTGCTCGCGGCCTCGCGCTCGCTCGGCGACCGTCGAGGAGATCGTGGACGAGCTCGACCCCGTGCCGGGCGCGGTGATCCTGCCGACGTGGGTGGTGAGCGCCGTGGCGGTCGCCGCCGGGCGGCGCCCACCCCTCCTACGTGCACGGCTACTACGAGCGCGACAACGCCTTCTATCGCCGGTGGGACGGGATCAGCCGCGACCGCGACGCGTTCTCGGACTGGATCCGCGAGCACGTCCTGGAGGCGGCCGGGTGAGCGGATACACCTCCGAGGAGATGATGGCGGTGGCCGCCGCCCGCAAGCTGCGCGACGGCGCCGCGGTGTTCGTCGGCATCGGCCTGCCCAGCCGCGCGGCGAACCTCGCCCGCGCCACCCACGCGCCCGGGTGCGTGCTGATCTACGAGAGCGGCACGATCGGGGCCAAGCCGCTCAACCTGCCGCTCTCGATCGGCGACGGCGAGCTGGCCGAGACCGCCGACGCGGTCGTCTCGGTGCCCGAGATCTTCAGCTACTGGCTGCAGGGCGGGCGGATCGACGTCGGCTTCCTCGGCGCCGCGCAGATCGATCGCCACGCCAACCTGAACAGCACGGTGATCGGCGACTACGACCACCCCCGCGTGCGCCTGCCCGGCGGCGGCGGCGCGCCCGAGATCGCGGCGTCGTGCAAGGAGACGCTCGTGGTCCTGAAGCAGTCGCCGCGCACGTTCGTCGAGCGGCTCGACTTCATCACGTCGGTCGGGTTCGGCGACGGCCCCGGAGCGCGGGAGCGGCTCGGCCTGACCGGCGGCGGCGTGAGCGCCGTCATCACCGACCTCGGCGAGCTCGAGCCGGATCCGGAGAGCTGCGAGCTCACGCTGACGCGGATCCACCCGGGCGTGACCGTCGATCAGGTGATCGCGGCCACCGGCTGGCAGCTGCGGGTCTCCGCCGACGTCGTCATGAGCACGCCGCCGAGCGAGCGCGAGCTCGCGGCGCTGCGATCGCTGCACACCGCCGAGGAGCGGGAGCCGGCCGGATGAGCGGGCCGGCAGATCGAGCGCGTCGCGCGACGGCGCCGACGGCACCGTGCACCCGCCCTACCTGCACCCCGACTACCGCTCGTCGCGGCTGCGGGCGCCGCTGCGCCCGCTCGTCCTGCTGCCCGAGTCGATGCACGACCCGTCGGGGCCGGTGTACGGCGACGGCCCGCTCGCCGAGTCGGACTCCGACCTCACCCGCCAGCACGCCGGGGAGCCGCTGGGCGAGCGCATCATCGTCACCGGCCGCGTGCTCGACGGCGCGGGCCGGCCGGTGCCGGACGCGCTGATCGAGCTGTGGCAGGCGAACGCGGCCGGCCGCTACGTCCACGAGCGCGACCAGCACCCGGCCCCGCTCGATCCGAACTTCACCGGCGCCGGCCGCTGCCTCACCGGCAGCGACGGCACGCTACCGGTTCACGACGGTGAAGCCCGGCGCCTACCCGTGGCGCAACCACCCGAACGCCTGGCGCCCGGCCCACATCCACTTCTCGGTGTTCGGGCGCGCGTTCACCGACCGCCTGGTCACGCAGATGTACTTCCCCGGCGACCCGCTGTTCGCGTCCGACCCGATCTTCCAGTCGATCCGCGAGCCGCGCCTGCGCGAGCGGCTGGTCTCGGCGCTCGACTGGGAGACGACGACGCCGGAGTGGGCGCTCGGCTACCGCTTCGACATCGTGCTCGGCGGCCGCGACCGAACCCCGGCCGAGGGCTGAGCGGATGGCCGCGGCGACGCCGTCACAGACCGTGGGGCCGTTCTTCGCCTTCGGCCTCTGCGCGGCGGATCGCCACGAGCTGGTCGACCCGGCGCGGCCCGGCGCGATCCGCCTCGGCGGCACCGTGCGCGACGGCGAGGGCGCGCCCGTGCCCGACGCGATGGTCGAGATCTGGCAGCGCGACGAGCACGGCGGGCATCCGGCCGGATTCGGCTGCGGCCGCTGCGGCACCGACGCCGACGGCCGGTACGGCTTCGTCACCGTGAAGCCCGGTGGCGCGGGCGCGCCGTTCGTGTCGGTGCTCGTGTTCGCCCGCGGCCTGCTGAAGCCGCTGCTCACCCGGATCTACTTCCCGGACGAGCCGGCGAACGCCGCCGACCCGCTGCTCGCGGCGCTGACCGAGGCCGAGCGCGCCGGGCTGATCGCATCCGCGCAGGCGGCGGGCGACCTCGGGCTTCGACATCCACCTGCAGGGCGACCGGCAGACGACGTTCCTCGTGCCATGACCGCGTTTGCCCCGCTCCTTCTCCCGCCCGAGCTCGAGCACGCGCTGTCCGACCGGGCCTGGCTCGCGGCCATGCTCGAGGCCGAGCGCGCGCTCGTGAACGCCGAGGCGATCGCGGGCGTCGTGCCCGCGCACCTCGCGGGGGCCATCGCCGAGCGCTGCCGTCCCGACCTCTACGACGCCGAGGCGATCATCCGCGACGGCCGCGCCGCGGGCAACCCGGCCGAGCCGCTCGTGCGCGCGATCCGGGCCGGCCTCGACCGCGAGGCGGCCGGGTTCGTGCACTGGGGCGCGACGAGCCAGGACATCGTCGACACCGCGGCGATGCTGATCGCCCGGCGCGCGCTGGGCCTGACCGGCGGCTGGCTCGATGCGATCGCGGCGCGGTGCGCGGCGCTCGCGGCCGTCGCACCGCTCGACGCCCATCGCCGGCCGCACCCTGATGCAGCAGGCGGTGCCGACGACGTTCGGCCTGAAGGCGGCCGGATGGCTGCTCGGCGTCCGCGAGGCCCGCACCCTGCTCGCGCACGTGCGCGAGGACCGCCTGCGCGCCCAGCTCGGCGGCGCGGTCGGGTCGTTGCAGGTGCTCGGCGAGCGACGCGGGCGAGGTGGTGCGCCTGTACGCCCGCGAGCTCGACCTGCCCGCGCCGCCCGCGCCGTGGCACACCGACCGGATCGCCCTGATCGAGCTCGGCGCGGCGCTCGCCGCGGTCGCCGCCGCCGCGGCCAAGATCGCGACGGACGTCGTGCTGCTCGCCCAGACCGAGGTGGCCGAGGTGCGCGAGGGTGCGGGCGGCGCCTCGTCGACGATGCCGCACAAGCGCAACCCGGCCGTCTCGGTGCGGGCGCTCGCCTGTGCCGCGACCGCCCGCACGCACTCGTGCGCGCTCGTCTGCGCCGAGCCGCATCAGCACGAGCGGGCCGCCGGGCCGTGGCAGGCCGAGTGGGACGCGCTCACCGGGGCGCTCGCAGGGGCCGGCGGCGCGACCGCGGCGGTCGCCGAGCTGCTGTCCGGCCTCGTGGTCGACGCCGACCGCATGCGCCGCAACCTCGACCTCACGGGCGGCCTGGTGACGGCCGAGCGGATCGTCGTACGCCGCTGCGCCGCGCGTCGGGCTCGTCGCCGCGCGCAGCGTGGTCGAGCGCGCCGCCGCCCGCGCGGGATCCGAAGGCGTCGCGTTCCGCAAGGCGCTCATCGACAGCGAGGGCCTGGGGCTCACGCTCGCCGAGATCGACGCCCTGCTCGACCCGGCCGCCGGGCTCGAATCCGCCGCCGCCCTTGTCGACCACGTGCTGGACGGGGGGAGAGGAGCCGAAGTGAGAGACGATCCCATCGAGCGGGGGATGAGCGTGCGCCGCGAGGTGCTGGGAGACGCGCATGTCGACGCGTCGCGTCGCGTCCGCGTCCGAGGTGACCGCCGAGTTCGGCGAGCTGATCACGCGCTACGCGTGGGGCGAGATCTGGGCGCGGCCGGGCCTTGACCGGCGCACGCGCAGCTGCATCACCCTGACCGCGCTCGTCGCGGGCGGCCACCACGGCGAGCTGGCGCTGCACCTGCGCGGAGCGCGCCGCAACGGCCTTGGGTGGGACGAGATCAAGGAGGTGCTGCTGCAGACGGCCGTCTACTGCGGCGTGCCGGCGGCGAACTCGGCCTTCGCGAGTCGCCCAGCAGGTGTACGAGGAGGAGCGCGGCGCGTGAGCCGGGCCGTGATCCTGTCGGCCGTGCGCACGCCGATCGGCCGCTACGGCGGCGCGCTCGCAGGCGTGCGCCCCGACGACCTGGCCGCGGTCGCCGTGCGGGCCGCGGTCGAGCGGGCGGGGGTCGCGCCGGAGCAGGTCGAGGACGTCTACCTCGGCTGCGCGAACCAGGCGGGCGAGGACAACCGCGACGTCGCCCGCATGGCCGTGCTCCTGGCCGGCTTCCCGCAGTCGGTGCCCGGGGTGACGGTGAACCGCCTGTGCGCCTCGGGGCTCTCGGCCGTCGTCATGGCGTGCCACGCGGTCGCGGCCGGCGACGGCGACCTGTTCGTGGCCGGCGGGGTCGAGTCGATGACGCGCGCGCCGCTCTCGATGCCCAAGCCGGGCCGCGCATACGAGCGCGGGCACCGCACGCTGTACGACACGACGCTCGGCTGGCGCTATCCCAACCCGCGCCTCGAGGCGATGTTCCCGCTCGAGAGCATGGGGGAGACCGGCGAGAACGTGGCCGAGCGCTGCGGCATCTCGCGGGACGACCAGGACGCCTTCGCGCTGCGCTCGCAGCGCAGCTGGGCGGCGGCGCAGGACGCGGGCCGGTTCGCCGACGAGATCATCCCGGTCGGCGACCTTGATCGCGACGAGCATCCCCGGCCCGAGACGACCGCCGAGGGACTCGCCGAGCTCAAGCCGGCGTTCCGCCCGAGTGGGAGCGTCACCGCCGGCAACTCGAGCGGCATGAACGACGGCGCCGCTGCGCTCGTGATCGCGAGCGAGGAGCGGGCGGCGGCGCTCGGCAGCAACGCCGCTTGCGACCTTCCGCGGCAGCGCCTCGGTCGGCGTCGATCCGCGGGTGATGGGGATCGGGCCGATCCCCGCCGTGCGCAGGCTGCTCGAGCGCACCGGGATCGGCATCGACGCGATCGACCTGGTCGAGCTGAACGAGGCGTTCGCGTCGCAGAGCGTCGCCGTCGTGCGCGAGCTCGGGATCGATCCCGGCCGGGTGAACGTGAACGGCGGCGCGATCGCGCTCGGCCACCCGCTCGGGATGAGCGGCGCCCGCCTCGTCGTCTCGCTCGTGCACGAGCTGCGCCGGCGGGGCGGCCGCTACGGCCTCGCGACCCTGTGCGTCGGCGTCGGCCAGGGCCAGGCGGCGCTGTTCGAGGCGCCCGGCGGGTGACCGTCGCGCGCACTCAGGTCGGGATCGTCGGCGCGGGGCCGGCCGGCCTCGTGCTGGCGCAGCTCCTGCGCAGCCGCGGCGATCGAGTCGGTCGTGCTCGAGAGCCGCAGCCGCGACCACTGCGAGAAGCGCATCCGCGCGGGCGTGCTCGAGCAGGGCACGGTCGACCTGCTCGAGGCGATCGGCGCCGGCGAGCGGCTGCGGCGCGAGGGCATCGTCCACCACGGCGTCGAGCTGCAGTTCGACGGCGGGCGCCACCGCATCGCGCTCTCCGACCTCACCGGCGGCGCGGCGATCGTGATCTACGGGCAGACCGAGGTGGTCAAGGATCTGATCGCGCTGCGCCTCGGCCAGGGCGATCCGCTCCTGTTCGAGGTCTCCGATGTCGCGCTGCACGACCTCGACCGGAGCCGCGCCCCGGATCACGTATCGCCACGACGGCGGCGAGCACGAGCTCGTGTGCGACCTGATCGCCGGCTGCGACGGCTTCCACGGCGCGTCGCGGCCGGCGATCCCGGCCGGCGTGCTGCGCGCGACCGAGCGCGACTACCCGTTCGGCTGGCTCGGCATCCTCGCCGACGTCGCGCCGTCGAGCGACGAGCTCGTCTACGCCCACCACGAGCGCGGGTTCGCCCTGCTCAGCCTACGCTCGCCGGTGCTCAGCCGCCTGTACATCCAGGTGCGCCACGACGAGGACGTCGCCGAGTGGTCCGACGACCGCATCTGGGCCGAGCTGCAGACGCGCCTCGGGACGCCCGGCTGGACGCTCGCCGAGGGGCCGATCCTGGAGAAGGGCGTCACCGGAATGCGCAGCTTCGTCGCCGCGCCGATGCAGCACGGCCGGCTGTACCTGGCCGGGGACGCCGCGCACATCGTGCCGCCGACCGGAGCGAAGGGGCTGAACCTCGCCATCGCCGACGTCGAGCTGCTCGGCGAGGCGATCGCGGCGTGGTATGCGACCGGGGACCGCTCGGGTCTCGACGGCTACACCGACGCGTGTCTGCGGCGGGTTTGGCGCGCCGAGCACTTCTCGTGGTGGATGACCTCGATGCTGCACCGGCTGCCCGGCGACGACCGGTTCGACCTCGAGCTGCAGCTGGCTCAGCTGCGCTACGTCACCTCCTCGACCGCGGCGGCGACGACCCTGGCCGAGAACTACGTCGGCCTCGCCGGCCGGATGATGCGCTGATGCCGCTGCAGAACAGGGTCACGCCGCTCGGTGAGCTGATCGCCGCCCCCGCGCGCGGCCTGGTCTACGGCAACCGCGGCTGCCTGCACGACGCGCACGGGCGGGTCCGCCGCCACTTCCAGGTGAAGCGCTGGATCGCCTGCCGGCTGCAGTTCCGCGGCTGGCAGCGCGGGCCGATGATGCAGCCGGGCCGCTTCACCGAGCTCTTCTTCCTCGACGAGGCGACCGCGTTTGCGGCCGGCCACCGGCCGTGCGCGCTCTGCCGGCGCGAGGACTACAACCGCTTCGGCCGCATCTGGGCCGGGCTGCATCCGGGCCGGGCCGGAGCCGACGCGATCGACGCCCAGCTGCACTCGGAGCGGCTCGATCCATCGCGGCGCCGCAACCGCACCCACGCGGCTGCGTTCGCGGAGCTCCCCGACGGCGCCTTCGTGCTCGTCGAGAGCGACCCCTACCTCGTGCTCGGCCGCGAGCTCCTGCTGTGGTCGCCCTCGGGCTACGCCGCCCGCCGGCCCCGGCCCGACGGCCCCGCCGAGGCGATCACCCCGCCGTCGCTGCTTGCGGTGCTGCGGGCAGGCTGGCAGGGTGCTGTGCCCGTCCTGCATCCGTCGGCCCAGCAGGTGCCTGGCACGGCGCGCCGGTGCCAGGCACCGGTCGAACGACCCGCTAGCCCCCGTTGGTGAGGCCGACCACGCGGCCCTCCGGGTCGGTGAAGACGCCGATCACGAGATCGCCCATGACCTGCTCGGGGCCCATCATGCGCGCGCCGCCGAGGCTCTCGGCCTGCTGCAACGCCGCCTCGACGTCAGGCACGGCGACGTAGAAGGTGACGTGGCCGTCGTAGCCCTCGGGGGCACGGCCGATGCCCCCGCCGATGCCGACGCCCTCGCGTGTGAGGTTCGCCTCGCGGTCGACAATGGCGTACCCCATCGGGTTGTCGGCGTTGAGCTCCCACCCGAACATGCCCGAGTAGAACGCCTGCGCCTGCTCCATGTCCTTCGTGATCACCTCGAAATGGACGACCGGCTGTCCCATCCCCGCTCCCTTCGTGGCGTGTGTCGATCCGGCCGGAGTCTAGAGAGCGCGGGCCTGCCTCAGCGGTGAAGCTCGGCACGGCAGCGGGCGATCATCGCCTCCGCGTCGGTGACGGGGCGCGCCTCGGCGGCGGCGACGCCCACCGCGCGGAGCGGGCTCGCCGGCGAGACGATGAGCATGCGGGTGCGCACGACCGCCTCGGGCGGGATGCGCCCGGCGTCCCGGTCGAAGGCCGCGGCGAGATCGCGCAGGTCGGCCTCGACGGCTCGCACGGCGCGCCGGTCGAGCACCCACCACCCGGCGCTCGGGCTGCGGTCGTATGCCTGGGCGCACGTCTCGCGCAGCATCCGCGCGACGCGCAGCTGTGCGCGGCGCGATCGCAGCTCGGCGCGGCGGCGCTCGCAGCGCGGGTCGTGGGAGCCGGCGAGCACGAGCGCGTCGAGCGTCTCGACGCGATCGCCGTCGGCGATCCCCAGCCGGAGGAGCTCGATCGCCGTCCATCCCGCCGCGCCGGCCGCCACCCACAGCATCAGGTCCCGCTCGGCCGGGATGAGCAGCGCCGCCGCCGCGGCGCAGGCGGCGAGCACGACCGCGCTCGCCAGGCGCTCCTGCAGGCGGGCGATTCGGCGGGCGATGGCGTCGAGCTCGGTCACGGTGTCCACTGAGGTGCATACTCGCGAAGTCCGCCGCCGGATGCGTCGACCGCTCACCGCTAACCTCACGCGGATGCGGGTCGCCAATCTGGGATTGCGCTTCGTGCTCGAGCTTGCCGCCCTCGCAGGGCTCGGCGTGTGGGGCCTCGACGCCGCCGGCGGCGTCGCGGGCATCGGCCTCGCGATCGCGGCAGTGGTCGCCGGCGCGGTCGTCTGGGGCATCTGGTGCGCCCCGAAATCGGACCGCCGGCTGGCGCAGCCCGGCCGCACCGTCGTCCAGGCCGCCGTCTTCGGGCTGGGCGCGGTGGGGTACGCCGCCGCCGGACATGCTGCGACCGCAGCGGTCTTCGTCGCGCTTGCGGCCGTGAACTGGGCGCTGCTCTTCGCCTGGCGTCAGGACCCGTGAGCAGCCGGGCGCTCGGCGCCCGTCGTCTCCAGGAAGCGGTCGAGCGCCGCCGCCGACCGCGGCCGGATCGACGGCAGGCCGGTGATGCCGTAGGCGGCGAGCGCCTCGGCGAGGCCGTCGCGGCCGCCGACGATCGCGAGCACGTAGCCGTGCCGCGCGAACTCCTCGGCCTGCTCGGCGACCTGCTCGAGCAGCGGTCCGGCGATCGCCGCCGGGTATGCCGCGCTGGGGAGCTGCACCGCTCCCCAGCCCGCCCGCTCGAGCGCCGCGAGACCGTCGACGCCGCCCGCGGACGGGTTCACGAGCTCGTCGGCGATCAGGGCGACGCGGTAGCCGCGCGCGTCGCCTGCCTCCGTGCGCTCAGCCACCCGCGGGCTCGGTGAGCGCGGCGACGGCGGCCTGATTCTCGCCCTCGTCGTGGCCGGGCAGCTGGTGGGTGATCCCGGTCGCGCGCGGCAGCGGCACGCCGCGCGCAAGGAGCTCGGCCTCGAGCTCCTCGATGAAGATGCCGCTGCCCGGTGTGAGCTCGTCGGCGCCGTCCGGCCACTCCGGCCGGCCGTGGCGGGTGGGGTCGGAGCTCGTCACGTGTACGCCCATCGACGGGCTGCCCTCGAGCCCCACGAGGATGACCTCGTCTCCCGCGCGCACGTGGAACTCGATCGCGCCCGCGACCGACGCGGCCAGACGCCGGCAGTGGCGCCGGTACGCGGTGGTATCGAGCTGCTCCTTCACCGCCCAGAACCGGTGCAGGCCGGTGAACGCGAGCTCGGGGCAGGGCATCTGCTGCACCTGCCAGTCACGCTCCCGCAGCGCCGCGACGAGGGGAGAGTAGATGCCGGGGCAGCGGGCGCCGCCCGAGCACTTGGAGTTCTGGTTCAGCAGGCAGTGGGCGACGAAGGCGACTCCCGGCATCCGGCCAGTGTACCGGCGCCCTCGCGGAGAACTACGGCCGCGGTTACGCGTGTCACCCGATGCGGCCGGCCCCACGCCGCGCCGACAATTCGGAGTGCCGGCACGCCCGAAGGAAAGGCCACGCTCCCCATGCTCTCACCCCACGCTGACGCTCGTCTGCACGCCTCCGACCCGCACCGCGGCTTCCGCCCCGGCCCGTGGCTGGAGGGGGCCGACGTCCGCGACTTCATCCAGCGCAACTTCACGCCCTATGCGGGCGACGCCGCCTTCCTGGCCGGCCCCACCGATCGGACGACCCGGGTCTGGGACATCCTGCGCGGCCGCATGCTCGAGGAGCGCGAGCGCGGTGGCGTGCTCGACGTCGACGCCTCGACGCCAAGCACGATCACGGCCCATGCCCCCGGGTACATCAGCCGCGACGACGAGCTGATCGTCGGCCTGCAGACCGACGCCCCGCTGCGGCGCGCGATCTTCCCCAACGGCGGCTGGCGGATGGTCGAGGCGGGCCTCCAGGCGTACGGCTTCGAGCCCGACGAGCGCGTGCGCGAGATCTTCACCAAGCACCGCAAGACCCACAACGACGGCGTCTTCGACGCCTACACGCCGGCGATCCTCGCCGCCCGCCGGGCCGGCATCGTCACGGGTCTGCCCGACGCCTACGGCCGCGGCCGCATCATCGGCGACTACCGCCGCGTCCCGCTCTACGGCGTCGACCAGCTGATCGAGTGGAAGCACCAGGAGCGGGCCGAGCTCGACCAGGCGTTCGGCACCGAGGACGTCATCCGCGACCGTGAGGAGCTGGCCGAGCAGATCCGCGCGCTCGCCGAGCTGCGGACGATGGCGGCTGGCTACGGGCACGACATCTCCCGGCCGGCCGCCACCGCCCACGAGGCGGTGCAGTGGCTCTACTTCGCCTACCTGGCGGCGGTGAAGGAGCAGAACGGCGCCGCGATGTCGCTCGGGCGCACGTCGACCTTCCTCGACGTCTACTTCGAGCGCGACCTCGCCGACGGCACGCTCGGCGAGCGCGAGGCCCAGGAGCTCGTCGATGACTTCATCATGAAGCTGCGGGCGGTGCGCTTCCTGCGCACGCCGGAGTACGAGCAGCTGTTCTCGGGAGACCCGACGTGGGTGACCGAGTCGCTCGGCGGGGTCGGCGAGGACGGCCGGCCGCTGGTCACGAAGACGAGCTTCCGCTACCTGCAGACGCTGCGCAACCTCGGCCCGGCGCCCGAGCCGAACATGACCGTGTTCTGGTCGCCGCAGCTGCCCGAGGGCTTCAAGCGCTTCTGCGCGCAGGTCTCGATCGAGACGAGCTCGATCCAGTACGAGTCCGACGAGTGCATGCGGCCGCGCTTCGGCGACGACACCGCCATCGCCTGCTGCGTCTCGGCGATGACCATCGGCAAGCAGATGCAGTTCTTCGGCGCCCGCGTGAACCTCGCCAAGGCGCTTCTGTACGCGATCAACGGCGGCCGCGACGAGATGTCGGGCGCGCAGGTCGGGCCCGAGGGCGGCGGCGTCACCGGCGACGGCCCGCTCGACTACGCCGACGTCGACGCGCGCTACGACGACATGCTCGACTGGCTGGCCGAGACGTACGTGCACGCGCTCAACTGCATCCACTGGAGCCACGACCGCTACGCCTACGAGCGGATCGAGATGGCGCTCCACGACCGCGCCGTGCTGCGGACGATGGCGTGCGGCATCGCCGGCCTGTCGGTCGCCGCCGACAGCCTGTCGGCAATCAGGCACGCGCGCGTGTTCCCGATCCGGGACGAGCGCGGCCTCGTGGTCGACTACCGCGTCGAGGGCGACTTCCCCACCTACGGCAACGACGACGACCGGGTCGACGAGATCGCGGTCGACCTGGTGCACCGGTTCATGGAGAAGGTGCGGCGGCATCCCACCTACCGAGGCGCCGTGCACACCCAGTCGGTGCTGACCATCACCTCGAACGTCGTCTACGGCAAGCACACCGGCAACACGCCGTGCGGCCGGCGCGCGGGCGAGCCGTTCGCCCCCGGCGCGAACCCGATGAACGGCCGTGACCGCCACGGCATGGTCGCCGCTGCGCTGTCGGTGTCGAAGATCCCCTACGAGGACGCCGAGGACGGCATCTCGCTCACGACGACCGTCGTGCCCGACGCGCTCGGCCGCACCGAGGACGAGCGCATCGGAAACCTGGTCGGCGTGCTCGACGGCTACGTCGCCGAGGGCGGGTTCCACATGAACGTGAACGTGCTCGACCGGCCGACGCTCGAGGACGCGATGGAGCACCCGGACCGCTACCCCCAGCTGACCATCCGCGTCTCCGGCTACGCGGTCAACTTCGTGCGCCTGACCCGCGAACAGCAGCTCGACGTCATCAGCCGGACGTTCCACGGGAGCGTGTAGCCGTGCCGCATCCACGCTCGGCGGCGGCGGCCGCCGTGCTGCACGTGCCGGCGGCCGCCGGCCGCGTCCACAGCTGGGACGTCTCGACCGGGGTCGACGGGCCGGGCACGCGCCTGGTCGTCTTCCTGGCCGGCTGCCCGCTGCGATGCGTGTACTGCCACAATCCCGACACATGGCGCATGCGCGACGGCGGCCTTTCCGGCGTCGCCGACGTCGAGCGGCGCATGCAGCGCTACGCCCGGTTCGTGACCACCGCCGGTGGCGGCGTGACGGTGTCGGGCGGCGAGCCGCTGCTGCAGCCCGCCTTCACCCGCGGCCTGCTCGAGGCGGCGAAGGGCCTTGGCCTGCACACGGCGCTCGACACCGCCGGCTCGCTCGGCGACCGCGCCGACGACCGCCTGCTCGCCGCCACCGACCTCGTGCTGCTCGACATCAAGGCCGGGAGCGAGGACGCCTACCGTCGCCTGACCGGCGGCGCACTCGCGCCGACGCTCGCCTTCGCCGATCGCCTCGCCGCGATCGGAAAGCCGGTCTGGGTGCGCTACGTGCTCGTGCCGGGCTGGACGGACGCTCCGGACGAGGTCGCGGCCGTCGCCGCCCGGTGCGCCTCGCTGGCGAACGTCGAGCGGGTCGACGTGCTCGCATACCACACGCTGGGCCGCGCGAAGTACGAGCGCCTCGGCCTCCCCTTCCCGCTCGCCGGCACGCCGCCGCCGACACCCGCACAGCTCGACGCGGCCCGCGCGATCTTCGCCGAGCGCGGCCTGGCCGTCTCGTAGGGGCGCCCTACGGCCTGTAGCCGGGCGGCGGCGGGCTGCACTCCCGCTGCACGAGCGCGCGCATGCGCGCGACCTCGCCCGCCTGGGAGGGCTCCGAGGCGATGTTCCGCAGCTCGTACGGATCCGTCTTCAGGTTGTAGAGCTCCTGGTAGCCGCCCGTGTAGCGCGTGTACATGTACCCGGTGCTGCGGATGCCGCAGAACGAGGGCGCATCCGACGGCGGGTTCCCGGCCATGTGCTCGAGCAGGAACTGCGTGCGCCACGGTGGATGCGGCGTGCGCCTCTCGAGCAGCGGCAGGAAGCTGCGGCCCTCTGTCGGCGGGTGCCGCGCCCCCGCGATGGCCGCGAGCGTGGGCGCCCAGTCGATGTTCGCGATCAGGTGGCTGTCGGTCGCCGGCGCTGCGCGTGGCGGGCTCGTACCGCACGACCAGGGGGACGCGCAGCGCCTCGTCGTAGGGCACCTGCTTGCTCCCGGCCGAGAGCCGGTGCTCGCCCCAGCTGATGCCGTTGTCCGACGCGAACAGGATCACGCTGTGGGCGAGCCGGTGGGTCGCGCGCAGCGACGCGACGATCGATCCGACCTCGTTGTCGACGGTGACGAGCGTCTGGTACTCGGCCTGCCGCTCGGCGTAGATCTGCTCGTCCTGGAGGTGGTCGAAGCGCGGTAGCTTGCGGATCCACGGAGGCTTGTCGGAGACGTCTGCCTCGTTGTAGCTCGGCGGCCGGTACTGGGGCAGGTGCAGGAACCGGTTCGCGTACTTGCGCTGCGGGAAACGACGGCAGGTGGGGCGCATACGGGGCGTAGTAGACGAAGACCGGCTTGTTCCTGGGCGCCGTGTCGATGAACCGCGTCGTCGCCTTCCCGAAGTAGGTCGTCGAGTACGCGTTCACCTTGTGCGGCAGCCGGCATCCACGCTTGCGCCTGGCATGCGCCCGGGGCGTTCGAGAACACGTAGTAGGGGTAGTACTCGGGCTCGTAGTCGAACGCGACCCACCGGTCCCAGCCGGGCGGCACGCCGCCCGCCGTAGGAGTTCAGGTACTTGCCGAAGAGGCCGGTGTCGTACCCGTCGGCGTGCAGCCAGGTGGCGATCGTCGAGCGCTCGTCGCCGTTCTGCGCGGAACGCCGGCGCGCCGCCGTGGGGCGGATGGTTGTCGTAGACGCCGGTGGTGTGTGCGTAGTTGCCCGTGAGGATGCTCGCCCGGCTCGGGCAGCACAGGGAGTCCGAGACGAACGAGTTTGTGAACGTCACCCCGTGCTTCACGAGCAGCTTCTGCACGTTCGGCATCGACCACAGCGTGTCCCAGCGCTGGTCGTCGGTCAGGATCACGATCACGTTCGTGCGCTTCGTGGTCGCGACCACGACGGAGCCGGGCCGGCTGCCGCCGCCCGCCGTCCCCCCTCTGGTGGCGAGCACGACGGCCGCGACGATCACGATGGCCGCCGCGACCGCAGCTCCTGTGGCGCGCAGCCCGGGCGTCATCGCGACTTCAGAGCGTACCGGCCGCACCTAAGAGGCCGCTGAGGTCCGCGTGTCCCCAGCGCCGGCCGCGTCAGCTGCGGCTGGACGACGCCCAGATGTTGATGTCGCTCTCGGTGGCGTAGCGGTCGATCTCGTGCAGCTCGTCGGCGCTGAAGCCCAGGCCGTGCGATCGCGGCCACGTTGTCCTCGAGCTGGGCGACGCTGCTCGCGCCGATCAGCGTCGAGGTGACGCGCGCGTCGCGCAGCGTCCACGCGAGCGCCATCTGGGCCAGCGATCTGCCCTCGCCCGCGCGCGATCTCGTGCAGCGCCCGCACCTTGGCCATCGTCTGCTCGTTCAGCTGGTCGGGCGAGAGCGAGTCGTCGCGGCTCGCCCGCGAGCCCTCCGGGATCCCGTCCAGGTAGCGGTCGGTGAGCAGCCCCTGGGCGAGCGGCGAGAACGTGATGCAGCCGATGCCCTCGTCCTCGAGCGCGTCCAGGAGGTCCGGCTCGATCCAGCGGTTCAGCATCGAGTACGACGGCTGGTGGATCAGAAGCTCGATGCCCATGGTCGCGCAGGACCGCCGCCGCGCGGCGCGTGTTCTCGGCCGAGTACGACGAGATGCCGGCGTAGAGCGCCTTGCCCGACCGCACGGCGTGCGCCGAGCGCGCCCATCGTCTCCTCGAGCGGCGTCGCGGGATCGAACCGGTGCGAGTAGAAGATGTCGACGTAGTCGAGCCCCATGCGGCCGAGGCTCTGGTCGAGGCTCGCGAGCAGGTACTTGCGCGAGCCGTGGTCGCCGTAGGGCCCGGGCCACATGTCGTAGCCGGCCTTGGTCGAGATGATCAGCTCGTCGCGGAAGGGCGCGAGGTCGCGGTGCAGGATCCGGCCGAAGTTCTCCTCGGCCGAGCCGTACGGCGGGCCGTAGTTGTTGGCGAGGTCGAAGTGGGTGACGCCGAGGTCGAACGCCCGCCGGATGATCGCGGCGCTCGTGTCGAGCGGGCGGTCGTGGCCGAAGTTGTGCCACAGCCCGAGCGAGACGGCGGGCAGGTCGAGGCCGCTGCGCCCGCAGCGGCGGTAGGCCATGTGCTCGTAGCGGTCGGCGGCGGGCTCGTAGCGGGTCACCATCGCCCCGGGAGGATAGTCCAGCGCCGCCGCCGGCGCGTCAGTCCGTGTGGCCGCCGGAGGCAGCGACCACCGCCGCGCGGTCGGCGAAGGACACCCTCGCGACCTGGCCGATGCGCACGACGACGGGCGCGTGCCGCACCAGCGTGTAGCGGTCGACGCGGGCGGCCACGACGTAGGTGCCCGGCGGCAGCCTGAGCCGGAAGTT
Source organism: uncultured Actinomycetes bacterium (assembly GCA_963707585.1). GTDB lineage: Bacteria > Actinomycetota > Thermoleophilia > Gaiellales > JAICJC01 > JAICJC01. The sequence continues at coordinate 357,235 of CAVPQP010000003.1, forward strand.
GCCGCCCGGGTCGGCGGTGTAGTAGCGCAGGAGCCGGAACCCGGCCGCGGTGCGTCCGGTGACGACGAGCGGGGCATTGCGCACCGGCCGCGAGGCCGCGCTGCCGGCGTGCACGTCCTCGACGTGCCCGACGATGAACCCGCTGCGCGGAGCCGGCTTGGTCGAGGGGTCCGACGACGCCGCCGGCACAGCCCGCGGTGACGAGCGCGAGGGCGGCGAGGAGGATGGGGACGCGGCGAGCCATGCCTGTATGACGCGGAAGTCTCGCCGAAGTTCCGGCCGACCTGAGAAGTGCCTAAGAATCCCGGCCGGCGGCCCGCTCGGCGTTGCGCCGGGCGCCCAGGGTGCCGCATAGTTGGAGCAGTGTCCCGGGATGGACACAGGGGATGAGCCTGTCGAGGAGGACGTGAGATGAGCGGACGCCTGAAGCGCCGGATCGTGATCGCAGCAGTCGTGCTCGGCGTGGTTGGGCTCGGCGGCACCGCGCTCGCCACGTCCTCCTCGGGCGGGAACCCGTTCCTGAACGACGTCGCCCACCGTCTCGGCATCGCTCCTGCCAAGCTGCAGTCGGCGGTCAACGGTGCGATCACCGACCGACTGAACCAGCTCGTCAAGCAGGGCACGCTCACGCGCGCCCAGGCGAACGCGATCGAGCAGCGGATGAAGCAGCACGGCGGGGCGTTGCCGTTCGCCGGGCCCTTCGGCGGCCCGTTCGGCGGCGGGGCCTTCCATCGCCATTTCCGCGGCGGCCCGCGGCCCGCGTTCGGCTTCGGCGGCCCGCTGGGGTCGCTGCAGACGGCCGCGACCTACCTGGGTGTCTCGCCGGCGACGCTCGTCAAGGACCTGCGCTCGGGCAAGACGCTCGCCGCGGTCGCGAAGGCGAACGGCAAGTCGGTGAGCGGGCTCGAGGCGGCGCTGCTCGCGCTCGCACCGAGAAGCATCTCGCCGACGGCCGTCTACCGGCGCGCACCTGACCAAGGCGCAGGAGCGCCGCTTCCTGAGCCATGCTCTCGCGCGGCATCGACCGACTTCGTGACCGAGGGCTTCCACTTCGCGGTTCGGCGGCCCGATGCACCACGGCTGGGACGGCGATCACGACGGCGGCACGATGAGCGGCAAGAGCGCCGCTCCCACCGCCTTCTAGGTCGTCCGGCGGGGCGATCACGGTCGCCTCACCGTCGACGACCTGGGTGTCGCCGACCCACGCCCGCGTCGCCAGGGTCGCGCGCCGGCGGGCCTCGTCCCACGCCGTCACCTCGACCTCGCAGCGCACGTCGTCTCCGGGCCGCACCGGCGCGGTGAACCGCAGCCGCTGGCCGAGGTAGATCGTGCCCGGCCCGGGCAGGTCGCCCGCGAGCAGGGCCGAGAAGAACGCGCCGGTGAGCATGCCGTGGGCGACGCGGCCGCTGAAACGGCGTCGTCCGGGCGTAGGCGTCGTCGAGGTGGACCGGGTTGTGGTCGCCCGAGACGTCCGCGAACGCCGCGATCGTCGCGTCCGAGACGTGGAAGGTGCGCTCGGCGCGGCTGCCGATGCGAAGCGTCGCGCTCACATGCGCAGCCCGCCGTTGATGTCGAGGCACGCGCCGGTCATGTAGTCCGCCTCGGCGGCGAAGACCACCGCGCGGGCGATCTCGTCGGGCCGGGCGAACCGGCCGAGCGGCACCCGTGCGAGCAGCCTGGCGCGGATCGGCTCGGGCACGCCGGCCAGCATGTCGGTGTCGGTGAAGCCGGGGCAGACGCAGTTGGCGGTGACGTCGTGGCGGGCGAGCTCGAGCGCGAGCGACTTCGTCCACGCGATCAGCCCGCCCTTGGCCGCCGCGTAGTTGGCCTGGCCGAAGTTGCCGAGCTCGCCGACGAAGCTCGCGACGGTCACGATGCGGCCGAAGCCGGCCGCGCACATCGGCTCGAGGGCCGCGCGGGTGACGCGGTGCGTCCCGGTCAGGTTGACCTCGACGACCGACGTGAAGTCCGTCGTCGGTCATCTTGCGCACGGTCACGTCGCGGGTGACGCCCGCGTTGTTCACGAGGATGTCGAGGCTCCCGAACGTCTCGACCGCCGCCGCGGTGAGCGCCGGCCCGGTGGCGGGGTCGGCGATCGACCCGCCGACGGCGATCGCCCGCCCGCCGGCCGCGGTCACGGCGGCCACGAGCTCCTCGGCCGCCGCCCGCGAGGAGTTGTGGTTCACGACGAGCCGGCACCCGCGCTCGGCCAGGAGCTCGCACACGGCGCGGCCGATGCCGCGCGCACCGCCGGTCACGATCGCCGTCCTTCCGCTGCAGGTCAGTCACGAGACGGCGATCGTAACCGCACGCCCGCCACGGCCGCGCGGGCGGCGGCGGCGCAGAGCAGCGCGACCAGCGCACCCTCGACGACCATCTGCTCGAACGTGAGCTGCGCGTAGGAGCGGTCGAGTGACCACCCGCAGGCGGCATCGCGGTACGCGATCGGTTTGACGCAGCTCGCGAGCGAGGGGTACACGGTGGCGGTCACGAAGCCGCCGAGCGCGGTGATGAACGCCGCGAGCAGGGCGAGCGGGATCGCCAGGCTGCGGGCGCGGGCGGCGGTGACGCCGGCGACGACCCCCTGCGCGAGCAGCGCAAGCGAGGCGGTCCAGACGTCGAGCGCGATCGGGAACTCCGGTCGGTAGCGGGTGGAGGCCGCGATCCCCGAGCGCACCGCCAGGCGCAGCACGAGCACGGAGGCGAGGACGGCCGCCGCGCCGATCGCGCCGGCGAGCACCGCCTGACCGAGCGCGACCGGCGGCCGGCGCAGCGGGCCGCCCCCGCCGTCGAGCCATCCCCACGGCGGCGCCTCGGCCGCGACACGGCGCCGCGCTGCCAGCGCCGCCACCGGGAACAGCCATAGGGTGATGACGCCGAGCCACACGAGCGGGCGGTGGAAGAGGAGGGCGATCCCGGGATCCTCGACGAACTGGTAAACGGCTTCCGGCCCGGGCCAGACGACACCGCGGACGATGCGGTAGTCGGCGGCCGTCGCCGCCGTCTCCAGATGGATCAGCGAGCGGGCGGCGTGGGCGTACAGAAAGAGGCCGACACCGAGCGTCAGCACGAGGCTGCCGGCGAGGAACGCCGCGACCAGGGCCGGGACCGGCGAGCGGCGGCCGGCCGCGGGCAGCCACACATCGGCGGCGGAGGTGAGCCAGGCGACGAACGCCGCGACGGCGGCGACGGCGACCGCGGCCCAGACGAGGTTCGTCGCGTCCGCGGCGTTCAGGACGGCGTCCTGCGCCGTGATCGCGCTCGAGAGCTCGAGCTGCTGGCCGGCGAGGAGGCCGGCGGCGAGCGCCGCGCCGAGCCTCCAGCCGCCGGCGGGCCGCCGCCCGCGCGCGAGCGCCGCGAACGCGCCCCGCCAGGCGCCGATGCCGACGACTCCGACCGCGAGAGGCGCGAACACGAGCGCCGAGATCCACCACGTCGAGAGCGCCTCGAGCGGCACCAGCCCCACGTAGCCGAGGACGTCCGTGACCTCCTGGTAGGCGACGGTGGCCGCAACGCCGACCCCGAACGCCTCGAGGGTACCCAGCGAGAACAGGGAGTCGGTCGAGTCGAGCACGGCGGCGCGTACGCTCGCGGGCGGGTGCTTGGCGAGCAGGCGATCGCGCAGGCCGCGCGGCCGGTCGGGGATCGAGAGCAGGACGCGCCGCAGCGCTCCGCCCGGCTCGGCGGTTGCCGCGCGCAGGTCGGCGTAGCTCTCGCGCGCACGCAGCACCGAGTTGCGCGAGAGGTAGACGAGCGCCGTCAGCGCCGCGAGCCGCCACGCGATCGCCGCGATCGTCCCGGCCGACTCGTGCCGCAGCGTCGGCAGGAACGGCGCGACCGCAGCCGCCAGGAAGGCGTACCAGATCGCGACGGTGAAGTAGGTGGCGTCGACGTCGCGGTTGCGCAGGTGCCCGAGCTCGTGCAGCACGACGGCCCGAAAGGCGGGTGGATCGGTCGCGTGGCGCACGACCAGCCCGCCCGAGAGGGCGACGTAGCGCCGCCCCGGGCGGCCGAAGGCCAGGCCGGTCACGGCGGGGTCGAGCGGGTTCCAGACCACCTCCGGCGTCCGCCGCAGTCCGGAGACCGCCGCGAGCCGGCCGATCTCGGCTGCTACGGCGGGCGAGTCCTCGGCCGTGAACGGCACGAGCCGGCGGCGGCGCAGCTTGACCGGCGGGATGCACAGCATGATCGCGACGGCCAGGCCGAGCACGCAGACGACGACGCCGAGCATGAAGATCCCGCGGGGCCGGTTGATCGCCTGGAGGCAGTCCGAGAAGCGGCGGTTGGCGGCCGCAACGGCGTTCAGGTCGACCGCGGTGCGCACGTCGACCGCGTGCTCGTCCTGGCAGGCGAGGCGGCGGACGACCTCGTGGTGCTTGTCCTCGAAGCTGACGTAGAGCCAGCTCGACAGGAACAGGCTCACGCCGACGACCGACGCGACCAGGAGCGCCAGGCGGTACGTCGTCTCGGACGGGAACGCGAACGGGTTCAGCCGCGGCGGCCGCCCGTCCGGCTCGCCGCCCGCGGCGCTCATCCCGGCGAGAGGCCGCCGACGAGCGAGTCGGCCAGCAGGTCGGCCGTGGCTTCGGGCAGCTGCATCTGGCGCGCCTTCTCGAGCGCGACGCGGCGCACCTCGCGCAGCTGCTCCGGCGAGAGCAGCGGGGCCTGCGGCGGTGCATCCGCGGCGGGCTCGGGATCGTCGCCGACGCCGATTCGATGCAGCAGCCGCGCCGTCGCTCCGTCGACCGCCGCTCCCGCCTCGGCCTCGGCCGTCGCGCGCACGTGGTCGAGGACGAAGTCGACGACGCGCCGGGCGACGTCGAGGGCGACCGGCGTCAGCAGGAGCGCGGCCTCGCCGGGGCCGAAGCCGAGCATGTCGTCGGAGGCCGGGCGCGCTGCGAGCAGGCTCTCGGGATCCTCGAAGTACGCCCGGCTCGTCGCCCGGAAGAGCGGCAGCTCGGCCGGTGCGGCGCTCGCCACGGCGCGGCGGGCCAGCGCTGCCACCAGCTCGTCTTCTCGACCTTCACCCATCGCACGCTCCTGCCCGGTCGGGATGACCGTACCTCACGGCGGCCCGTTCGTGTGCTCAGCCGAGCTGGGCGACGAGGAAGGCGAGCGTGCGCGCCCACGCGTCGCGGGCCGCGCCGACGCGGTAGGCGGGGCGGGTGTCGTTGAAGAAGGCGTGCGGCGCACCGGGGTAGACGTGCTGCTCGAACCGCTTGCCGGCCGCCGCCATCGCGTCGGCGAACGCGGGCACCGCGCCCGTGATGCGGCCGTCTTCGCCGCCGTAGATGCCGAGCAGCGGGCAGGCGATGCCGCCGACGCGCTCGGCCGGCGGCGGCGTCCCGTAGTAGACGACGCCCGCGCGCAGGGCGCGCTCGTCGCAGGCGAGCAGGCCGACGAGGCCGCCGCCCATGCAGAACCCGATCGCGCCGATCTGGCCGTTGCAGTCGGGGTGGTCGCGCAGGTAGGCGACCGCGCCGCGCAGGTCGGCGACGAACTGCGCCGGCGCGGCCATGCCGGCGAACATGGCGTCGAGCGACTCCGCGATCCGGGTGCGCTCGGTCTCGGGCATCTCCGCGAGCGCCGCCTCGCGCACCTCCGCGTTGCCGAGCCCGCCCGGCGGCAGCGTGTCGGTGAACCGCTTGAGCGCGTCGATGCGGTCGGGGGCGAGCTCGGGCGGCCGCGCTGCCGCCGTGGGCGTACAGGTCGGGCACGTGGGCGAGGTATCCCGCGGCCGCGATCCTCCCGGCGATGTCGCGGATGTGCCCGTCGGCGCCCCACCCTTCGTGGATGACGATGACGGCGGGCAGCGCACCCGAGGCGGCCGCGGGCCGCACCATCGTCGCGGGCAGGGCCGCGCCGTTGCTCGTGTAGCTGACATGCGAGATGGAGTGCTCCACGACGTCCCCCCTGAGTCGCGTCCCCGACCGCGGCAGCATAGCAGCATAAGCTTGCATGCCACAAACAACTTTGCTACGTTGGGAGCATGACGCTGGATCGGCGAGGAGACCAGGGCCGACGACCTCACCCGCATCGGCGAGGCGCTCGCCGGCGTCTTCCGCGCCGGACACGCCGCGCGGCTGCACGAGCGGGTCGCGGAGGAGGCCGGCGTCACGGTCGATCGCACCGGGTTCGTGCTGATGGTGAAGCTGATGGACGGGCCCGCGCGCATCTCCCAGCTGGCGGAGCGGATCGGCCTGGACGTCTCGACGACGAGCCGCAAGGTGGCCGAGCTCGAGGCCGCCGGGCTCGTCGCGCGGACGCTCGACCCCGGCGACCGTCGCGCCGCGCTCGTGTCGACGACGGAGCGGGCCGAGGCGCTCGTCGGCCGTCTGCGCGAGGCCCGCCACCGCGCGTTCGCGCACATGCTCGCCGGGTGGGACGACGCCGACCGGGCCCGCCTCGCCGACCTGCTCGAGCGGCTGGTCGCGGACATCTCGCGCGAGGGAGGCCTCGGTGGCGGCTGACGCCGGAGCGGGCGAGATGAAGGTGTACACCCACCGCCAGATCATGGTGATCCTGGGCGCGCTCATGTCGGGCATGCTGCTCGCGGCGCTCGACCAGACGATCGTCGCGACGGCGCTTCCGACCATCGTCGGCGACCTGGGCGGCCTGAACCACCTGTCGTGGGTGGTGACCGCCTACCTGGTCGCCTCGACGGTGACGACCCCGCTCTACGGCAAGATCAGCGACCTGTACGGCCGCAAGCGCGTGTTCCAGTTCGCGATCGTCGTCTTCCTGATCGGCTCGGCGCTGGCCGGGCTGTCCCAGAACATGACGCAGCTGATCGCGTTCCGCGCCCTGCAGGGCGTCGGCGCCGGCGGCCTGATCACGCTCGCGATGACGATCATCGGCGATGTCGTCCCGCCGCGCGAGCGGGGGCGCTACCAGGGCTACATGGGGGCGGTGTTCGCGCTCGCGAGCGTGATCGGCCCGCTGCTCGGCGGCTTCTTCGTCGACAACCTCTCGTGGCGGTGGGTCTTCTACGTGAACCTGCCCATCGGCGTCGTCGCCCTGGTCGTGACGAGCATCGTGCTCGACCTGCCCACCCGCCGGATCTCGCACCGGATCGACTACGCTCGGCACGGCGCTGCTCGTCGCCGGCGTGAGCTCGATCCTGCTCGCCGTCACCTGGGGCGGCACGCAGTACGCGTGGGGATCGGCGCATCATCGGCTCCCTGGGCGCCGGCGGCGCGATCCTCCTCGCCGCCTTCGTCGCCGTGGAGCGGCGGGTGCCCGAGCCGGTGCTGCCGCTGTACCTGTTCCGCAACCGCGTGTTCGCGGTCTCGACGGCGACGATGTTCATCGTCGGCCTCGCGATGTTCGGCGGGATCATCTACCTGCCGCTCTTCCTGCAGGTCGTCGGCGGCCGCAGCGCCACGAACGCCGGCCTCCTGCTGCTGCCGCTGATCCTGGGGCTCATGTTCACCTCGATCGCGTCCGGCCGGATCATCAGCCGCACCGGCCGCTACAAGGCGTTCCCGGTGTGCGGGATGCTGGTGATGGCCGTCGGGATGTACCTGCTCTCGACGATGGGGCACGACGACGACCGAGGTGCAGGCGTCGGCCTACATGGTCGTGCTCGGGCTCGGCCTGGGCATGGTGATGCAGGTGCTCGTCCTGGCGGTGCAGAACGCGGTCGACCGCAAGGATCTCGGCACCGCCACCGGCGCGGCCACGTTCCTGCGCTCGATGGGCGGCTCGTTCGGCGTCGCGCTCCTCGGCGCGGTGCTCACGAACCAGCTCGCGTCCAATCTGGCCGACCTGCTGCCCGGCGGGCAGCTGCCGGCCGGCGTCTCGCCGGACACGCTCAAGGGCAGCCCCGCCGTCATCCTCAGCCTGCCGCAGGCCGTGCGTGCGCCGGTGGTCGAGGCGTTCGCCCGCTCGATCGACACCGTGTTCCTGGTCGGCGTGCCGATCGCGCTCATCGGCTTCGCCATCACCCTGCTCCTGCCCGAGGTGCCGCTGCGATCCGGCCGCTCGGCGCCGGTCGACGGCTCGACCGAGGTCGCCGACGGGCGGCCGCCGAGGCGCCGGTCAGCAGCCGGAGCTGACGCGCCGCACCGGCGGCCCGGCCGGGATCCGGTAGCGGCGCAGGAGCGCGCGCAGGCGGGCGCGGTAGACGTCCATCGCCGGCGTCGGGAAGTCGGCATGCGTCTGGCAGCGCCACGCGGGGTCGAGCTCGTGGTGGTAGGGCGAGGTGAGGCTCTCGGCGTGGCCGATGACGTCGCCGAGCGGGATGTGGTAGCGCTGCATCAGCCAGGCGGTCAGGTGCACCGAGGCGCGCATCTGGGCGGCGTCGCCGAGGACGTCGGCGTCGGACATGCCGACGTTCTCGATCCCGAAGGCGGTGGAGTTCAGGCCCGACGGTGTGCCGGCAGATGACGTCGAGGGGCACGAGCTGGTAGATGGTGCCGTCGCGGTCGACGATGAAGTGCGCGCACGTGCCGGGCAGCTCGTGCAGCTCGGAGTCGGGCACGTCCTGGGCGAAGAGCGACCACGCCGAGAGCATCGTGGTCGACTCGGTGTAGTGCTCGACGATCACGTGTGGGTGGCGCAGCCGCCACGTGTCGATGCCGTAGTGGCGCAGCGCGTATGCGGCCGTCTCGGCGAGGCGATGGGCGGGGAACGGGATCGGCTTCCACACGATCCGGGGGCGGGCGAGGCGCGGCGGCCGGCGCAGGCGGCGGGGCGGTCGTCGTCGTGGGCGCGGTGGTCGCCGTCGTCGCCGCGGTTGTGGCGGGCGCGGTCGCGGCCGGTCCGAGAGCACGGTGACCGTCGCCTGCGGCGTCGTGGTCGCCGCCGCGGGCTGGGCCGTGTCCGCCGGCTGAGAGCGAGCGTCCCGACGACGACCACGAGCGCGCCGGCCGCTCCGATCACCGCGACGGCGGCGATGGCGGCGAGGGGCCGGTGACGGCGCACCCAGGACATCGGCGAAGCTTAGGGGCGCCGCTGTCTTATGGGGCTCTTGCAGGGAATTTACGTCGGTCTTAGGATGCCCCCAGATACTGTGCCTGTGGAAGTCCTGATAGTCGATGACGAGCCGGCGGTGGTCGACGCGCTCGACCGTGCGCTGGTGCAGGAGGGCTACAGCGTCGCCTCGGCCGGAGACGGCCGCACCGCGCTCGAACGGGTCGCGAGCGCCCGCCCGGACGCCGTCATCCTCGACGTGATGATGCCGCACATGAGCGGCCTCGAGGTGTGCCGGCGGCTGCGCGCGAACGGCGACCGCACCCCGGTGCTGATGCTGACGGCGCGCGACCAGGTGACCGACCGCGTCGCCGGCCTCGACGCGGGCGCCGACGACTACCTGGCCAAGCCGTTCGCGCTCGAGGAGCTGCTCGCGCGGCTGCGCGCGCTCTTGCGCCGCACGACGAACGAGGACGACCAGGGCGTGCTGCGCTTCGCCGATCTCACCATCGACCCGAACACGTACGAGGCCCGCCGCGGCGACCGCGTCATCGAGACGACCCGCACCGAGTACCTGCTGCTCGAGCTCCTGATGCGGCACCCGCGCCAGGTGCTCACGCGGGCGACGATCTTCGAGCGGGTGTGGGGGTACGACTTCGGCTACGCCTCGAACTCGCTCGACGTCTACATCGGCTACCTGCGCCGCAAGACCGAGGCCGCCGGCGAGCCGCGGCTGATCCACACCAAGCGCGGGATCGGCTACGTGCTGCGGGAGCCGTGAGCTTCCGCCTCCGCCTGACGATGGCCGTCGCCGCGGCAGTGGCGCTCGCGGTCGCCGTCGCCTGCGCCATCGCCTACGTGGTCGTGGGCCAGCAGCTCCACGGGCAGATCGACTCGAGCCTCGAGGCGCAGGCCGCGGTGCTGAGCCATTCGCCTGTGCCGCCCGCTCTCCGCGCACGCCTGGGAGGCCCGTTCGCAAGCGCCGACACCTACTACTGGCAGGCCGTCTACCCGGACAGCTTCGTCCAGCAGCCCACGTACTTCGCCGGCATGCGGAGAGCTGCCGGTGACCCAGGCGGCGCTCGATGCGGCCAACGGCCAGAGGCCCACGGTCATCACGACCATGACGGTGCACGGCATCCACCTGCGGGTCGCGACGGTGTCGGCGGGCCCCGGCGTGGCGGTGCAGATCGCCCGCCGGCTGACCGACGCCGACATCGTCCTCTCGAAGCTGCGGACGTGGTTTCTGATCGTCGCGGCCGGCGGGGTGGCGCTCGCGGCGCTGCTCGGCGCGTTCGTCGCCCGCGAGGCGCTGCGGCCGGTGCGCAGGCTCACCGAGACGGCCGAGCACGTCGCCGAGACGTACGACCTGTCCGAGCGGATCGACGTGCGCGGGAACGACGAGCTGACACGGCTCGCCGTCAGCTTCAACACGATGCTCGCGGCGCTCGAGCAGGCGGTCGCCGCCCAGCGCCAGCTGGTCGCCGACGCCTCGCACGAGCTGCGCACTCCGCTCACCAGCCTGCGCACGAACTTCGAGGTGCTGCTGCGCCCCGGCCCGCTGCCCGACGAGAGCCGCCGCAAGCTCGAGCGCGACGTGCACCAGCAGTTCGCCGAGATGGCCGCGCTCGTGGGCGACATCGTGGAGCTCGCGCGCGACGGCCAGGAGCCGGCCGAGGAGGACGACGTGCGCCTCGACGTGCTCGTCGCCGATGCGGTGGAGCGGGCCGAGCGCAACGCCCGCGACGTCCACTTCCGGCTCGTCGCCCAGCCGACGCTCGTGCGCGGGGTGCCGGCGCGGCTCGACCGGGCCGTGACCAACCTGCTGGACAACGCCGCCAAGTGGAGCCCGGCCGGCGAGGTCGTCGAGGTCGAGGTCGCGGGCGGGACCGTCGGCGTGCGCGACCATGGCCCGGGCATCTCCGACGAGGACCTGCCGTTCATCTTCGACCGCTTCTACCGTTCGGTGGAGGCCCGCAGCATGTCGGGCTCCGGCCTCGGCCTCGCGATCGTGCGCCAGGTCGCGGAGGCGCACCGCGGCCAGGTCAGCGTGGAGCGGCCGCCGGGCGGAGGCAGCCGTTTCGTCCTCGCCGTGCCGGCGCTGGCCGTGCCGAGCGAGGACCTCGTCGACGCCTGAGACGCGGGCTCAGGAGCGGGTGGGAGGGGCGTCGCGTACAGGTTGCAGGACCGCGACGCCGTCCGGGTTGCGCTGGCCACATTGCGGGCAGATCGTCACCGGATCAGTCGACGGTGGCAGACGGGGCGGCTTCGGCCGCAGATCTCGACAAACCCTTAGGTCGCGCTCAGACAGTTCTTAGGTGGCGTGTGTTCAATAGCACTCGAAAGGTCGCGTGACCCGCCTCGGAGATGCCCGGGGGAGCCCGCGAGCCGGCTCTCGGGAGACGAGCCGGCCGCTGGGCCCCCGGTGCGTCGCAGGGCACGCGGCAGGCGGTGAACCCGCCCGGCCCAACGGGTAACCCCTCCCCGCGGCCGGGCGGGATATCACCCGGGGACGGTCGCTCAGGCGCCGACGGCGACGATGTCGGGCTGCTGCTCGGCCTCGACCTCGGCGCCGGGGAGGTGGAACGAGATCCGTGTGCCCTCGCCGGGCGTGGAGTCGATCTCGATCTCGCCGCCGGCGAGCCGGATCCGCTCGATCGTCGCGTCGAGGCCCAGGTGCATGCGGGTGCGATGGCGGTCGAGCGCCCGGTGGACGTCGAAGCCGCGGCCGTCGTCGGTGATCCTGCCGTGCAGGCTGCCGCCGTCGTGCCGCAGCGTCACCTCGAGCCGGTGGGCGCGGGCGTGGCGGCGGACGTTCGCAACCCCCTCGCGCACGATCCGGTAGACGAGGGTCTCGAACGCCTCGGAGTAGCGCGGCACGTCCACGTGCGCCTCGACGTCGAGGCCGAGCTCGTGGTTCGCGTGGTCGACGAGGTCGCGCACGGCGGGGGCGAGGCCGTGCGCCTCGAGCAGCGGCGGGCGCAGCTCGAACATGAGCCGGCGGGTGCGCTCGAGGGTGAGCGCGAGCGTGTCGCGGGCCTGGCGTGCAGCCTCGGCCGCGGCCTCGGGCTCGCCGCGCTCGTCGGACAGCCGCTGCCGGTCGAGTGAGAGCAGCGTGGCGGTCAGCACCTGGACGGTGTCGTCGTGGAGCTCCTCTGCGATCCGCGCCCGCTCGTCGGCCTCGGCGCGCAGCATCTGGTTCAGCACCTGCCGCCGCTGCTCCTCGGCGTCCACCAGGGCGTCGCGCAGCTGCTCGCTCTCACGCAGCCGCCGGAAGCTCAGCGACACGCGCAGCGCGACTGCCAGGAGCACCAGCACCGAGAGCGCCGTCGCGACCTGGTTGGCGGCACCGACGAGGTTGAGCGCCTGGAGCGTGACGGCGATCAGGGCGAACACGGCGGTGAATCCGACGACGGGCCGGCCCGGCGTCGCGCGCGGCGCGCCGGAGGGCACGATCGCGGCGGTCGCCATCAGCGTCGCCGCGAGCGGGACGAGCGTCTGGCGCCAGCCGCCGGGCAGGCCTGCGACCTCCGCGGTGCCGTGGTAGAGCGAGAGCATGTCGGCGGCGGCCAGCACGACGCCGCCGGTGAAGAGCAGCCACCGCTCACGCTGTCCGCGCGACGCGGCGAGCGCCGCGCACCCAGCCATGACGCCGAGCACCGCCAGGTCGGACGCGACCCAGATCCCGTCGACGGCGATGCCGCGCACCTGCTGGTGGGTGTGGGCGAGCAGCGGCCGCAGCCCGACCTCGGCGACGACGGCCGCCAAGGTGACGCCGCCGATGAGCCCGTCCACCACGAGGCCGGCGTCGAATCGCGCTGACCGGCTGCGCGCGAGCAGGACGACGCAGGCGATCACGAACGGGTAGAAGGTCAGCCAGAGCAGCGCCGCGGAAGGCGTGAAGGAGGCCATCCCCTGGTGCAGGTGCGGCGCGGCGGCGAGGGCCACCGACCCGTACCCGACGAGGCCGATCGCAAGCGCGCCCCATGCCGCCCGGTCCTCCCGGTCGGCAAGGCTGCGGCCGAGCACGGCGAGTCCGCACAGGATCACGGCGGCCGCGTAGAGATGCGCGTCGACGGCTGAGCCGTACCACGACCCGGCCGGGCCGCGGACGAGGCGGCCGACGTGCACGGCCGTCAGCCCGAGCGCTGCCGCGGGGAGGGCGGCGAGCAGCAGGTGGCGGCGGCGGCGCAGGTGCGGATGTGTCGATGCGAGTTGCACGTCTGAGTATCCTCGCGGCTGCGGGCGCCTCCCTGTCTCCCCGCATCGGGTGATCGTCCGTCACCCCTCGTGGTGACATACCGAATTCTTACATTTGCAGGCATTTGTTGACTATCGCACAGGTCCTGTCAGACCGGCCACGTGCGCGGGCCCGCGGCCCGTCCTACAATCTGGCGATGCCAGGCTTCCGGATCGAGCGCACGGCCGAGGGCCGCAGGTCGCTCCGCCTGATCGGCTGTTGCGGCGATCCCGAGCGGTGGCGGCGCGAGTACGACCAGGTCTTCCTCGAGCAGACGCTCGCAGAGGGCGGGCGGGTGGTCTCGAGCGGGCCCGACGGGGTCGAGCTGGTCGATGCACGCGGGCGCACGCACCACCTCGGTGCGCACGTGCTCGCCGGCTCAGCCTGACGGCGGCAGCGTGTCCGTCTCGCCCGGCGCGTCGACCGCGGGCGGCGCAGCCTGCGGCGGGTGGGCGTACGGCGAGAGCCCGCCCCAGGCCATCAGGCGGATCCCGGCGATCGCCGTCACGATGATGATGAAGGCGTCGAACAGGTCGGGCCGGGCGAGGGCGAAGAAGTCGCGGGCCGGCTCGGCACTGAGCGTGCCCAGATACGCCGCCGAGAGCGCTCCCACGAGCGCGACGATGCCGACGGCGTAGCTGCGGCTGGCCGACATGCGCTCGGCGTCGAGCACGAGCAGCAGGTACAGCCCGAGCGCGACGAACACGGTGACGGCGGCCGTGCGGGCGTCGGTGATCGACCGCACGCGCACCGCCCGCTCGAGCAGGTAGGCGGCGAGCACGGCGGCCGCGATCACCGCCCCAGCCGGGATCGAGAACCTGGCCACACGGCGCAGGAACGACGTCGAGTCGGGGCGCTCGTTGGACGGGATCAGGGCGATCACGAACCCGGGGATGCCGACGGTGACCGTGGCCGCCAGCGTCAGGTGGCGGGGTAGCAGCGGGAAGCCTGCCGTCGTCAGGCCGAACATGAGGATCACGAAGGCGGCGAAGACGGTCTTCGTGACGAACAGCTTCGCGACCCGCTGGATGTTCAGGATGATCTGGCGGCCCTCGCGGATCGCGGCGGGCACGGCGGCGAAGCTGTCGGTGACGAGCACGCTGTCGGCGACGCTCTTGGCCATCTGGGCGCCGCTTCCGAGCGCGATCGCCAGGCGCGAGCCCTTCATCGCGGGCACGTCGTTCACGCCGTCGCCGATCATCGCGACGTAGAGGCCGGCGCCTGACAGGGCCTCGATCAGCGTACGCTTGTGCTGCGGGGACAGGCGCGCGAACACCGTCGAGGAGCGCGCCGCCTGGGTGAGCTCGGGGCCCGGCCCGGGCAGGTCGGCGCCGTCGATCGGCGGCCCCTCGACGACGATGCCGGCCCGCTCTGCGACCGCGGCCACGGTCGCGGGGGAGTCGCCCGACATCACCTTGACCGCGACGCCCTGGTCGCGCAGGTAGGCGACCGTGTCGGCCGCCTCCGGCCGCACGTGCTCCTCGAGCGCGATCACGGCGACCGGCTCGATCGCGGGCGGCGCCGCCCCGTCCTGCCCCGGGGCCTCGAGCTCGGCGGGCGTGCGCCCGAGCACGAGCGTGCGCCGGCCGGCCCGCTCGTGCTCGGCGACGAGCGCGGGCGCACCGTCGCCGAGCAGGACGTCGGGGGCGCCGAGCACGAGGGTGTGCTCGTCGCCTTCGAGCCGGCATGCGCTCCACTTCCAGCGCGACGAGAAGGGCACCTCCGAGCGCGCCGGCCGGGCCGTGCCCGGGAGCGCGGCCGCGATCGCGTCGACCGTGTCGTTGCGTGACGTCGTGCTTGCGGCGAAGTCGCGGACGTCGCGCTCGGCGGCCGCCGCGTCGGCGCCGCCGGCCGGGGTCACGCCGTGGAGCGCGAGGGTGCCGTCGGTCAGCGTCCCGGTCTTGTCCATGCACACGGTGTCGACGTTCGCGAGCGACTCGACGGCGTTGAACGCCTGCACGAGCATGCCGCGGCTCGAGAGCCGCACCGCCGCGACCGCGAATGTGAGGCTCGTGAGCAGCACGAGCCCCTCCGGCACGAGCGTGACGATCCCGGCGGTGGCCGTGGCGGCCGAGGAGCGAAACGGCTGGTGGTGGCGGATGAGCACCCAGATGAACGCCGCGCCGAGCGGCAGCATCACGGCCACCGTCACGAGCAGCAGGCGGTTGATCTGGTGCTCGAGGGGCGAGCGCTGGTAGCGGAACTCGCGGGCCTCGCCGACGACCTGCGAGGCGTAGCTGGCCCCGCCGGTGCGGCTCACGAGGTAGCGGCCGCCGCCCTCGACGCAGAACGAGCCCGACAGGATCTCGTCCCCGACCCCCTTGGCGACCGGGTCGGGACTCGCCGGTGAGCTGGGACTCGTCCAGCATCAGGGCCGAGCTGCTCGACCACGGTGCCGTCGGCGACGACCTGGTCGCCGGGACGCAGCGCGACGACGTCGCCGTCGACCACCTCGCCGGCCGGGACGGTCTGCTCGCTGCCGTCGCGGACTGCGCGCGCATGCGGGGCGACCAGGAGCGCGAGCCGGTCGAGCGCCCGCTTGGCGCGGACGTCCTGGAGGATGCCGATGCCCGTGTTGGCGACGATCACGACGCCGAACAGGCCGTCGGCGGGCCGGCCCGCGGCGATGATCACCGACCCAGAACGCGCCCAGGATGAGGTTGAAGAGCGTCAGCGTGTTGGAGCGCACGATGCTCGCGTACGACCGGCTCGTGCCGGGCGCCTCGGGCGGCGGTGAGGCCTCCAGGCGACGGCGAGCCTCGACCTGGGTGAGGCCGGTGAGCCTGGCTTCGGTCACCCTCCCGAGTCTAGAAGGCGTTGCCTTGCCAGGCTCCCCGTTCTGAGGTACTTGATTCCGCAATACTTGACTGCTCACACTCTTCCTGGTAGAGTTCTTTGCGTAGTCAAGTTTTCCCACGAAGCGGAGGATCCCTCAGATGAGCACACTCGAATCGACCGCGACCGGCACGCTCCCCGCGGGGACGTGGCAGCTGGATCCGGTCCACTCGCAGGTCGGCTTTGCGGTCAAGTACATGGTCGGCACGTTCCGGGGCAGCTTCTCGCCCGTCGCGGCCACCCTGGCGGTCGCCGAGGACGGCAGCGCCGCCCTCACCGGCTCGGCCCGCGCCGAGAGCGTCAAGGTGCAGGAGCCGAACCTGGTCGCCCACCTGCTCTCTCCCGACTTCTTCGACGCCGAGCGCGCGCCCGAGCTGCGCTTCGGCTCGACCGACATCAGCGTCTCGGGCGACCACGTCGTCGTCACCGGCGACCTGACCGTCAAGGGCAGCACCCGGCCCGTCACCCTCGCGGGCGACGTCACCGAGGCCGATCACCGACCCCTACGGGCGCGAGCGCATCGGCATCACGCTCTCCGGCACGATCGACCGCACCGAGTTCGGCATGACGTGGAACAACCCGCTTCCGAGCGGCAAGTCCGCGCTCGCGAACGAGGTCAGCCTGTCCGCCGAGCTCTACCTGGTGAAGGAGTAACGGTCGCGATGAAGGTGCTCGGCGTCTCGGGAAGCCTGCGGGCGGACTCGTACAACTCCCTGCTCCTGCGCGGCGCGGCCGACCTCATGCCGGCCGGAGTCGAGCTCGAGCTGTGGAACGGCCTGCGGGACGTGCCGCCCTACGACGAGGACGATGACGTCGAGCCGTGCCCTCCGGCGGTCGCCGCGCTCCGCGCGGCGCTCGCCGGGGCGGACGCGGTGCTC
Organism: uncultured Actinomycetes bacterium; assembly: GCA_963707585.1. Classification (GTDB taxonomy): domain Bacteria; phylum Actinomycetota; class Thermoleophilia; order Gaiellales; family JAICJC01; genus JAICJC01. The sequence continues at coordinate 374,101 of CAVPQP010000003.1, forward strand.
TTCGCGACGCCCGAGTACAACTCGTCCCTCCCGGGCCAGCTCAAGAACGCTCTCGACTGGGCGTCGCGCCCGCTCGCGAGCAACGTCCTTCGCAACGTGCCGGTCGCGGTGGTCGGCGCGAGCACGGGCGCGTTCGGCGCGGTGTGGGCGCAGGCCGAGCTGCGCAAGGTGCTCGCCGCGACGGGCGCCCGCGTCGTCGAGGGCGAGGTGGCCGTCGGCCACGCGCACGACAAGCTCGCCGCCGACGGCGGGCTCATGGACGAGAACCTGCGCGAGCAGCTCGGCGAGGTCGTCGACGGGCTCCTCGAGTCCGCGCGCCTGCGCACCCAGGCCGTCGCTGCCTGACGCCGCGGAGGGCGGGGCCTAGTCGTGTGGCCCGCGACCGCCGGGCGAGCGCCGCGGCTGTGCCCGGGTCGTGCCCGCCTGCGGAGGCGGCACCGGCTCCTGCTTGCCGCAGTGCTCGCAGCGCCGGTACCACAGCCGGCCCTCGTCGCAGAGCGACTCGATCACCCATCGGTGGCGGCACGCACGCTGGACCGCAATCCGGTCTTCGCGCCTGGCCCCGTACCAGAGCAGGAGCAGGGCGACGCACAGGATGACTCCGACCACGTTCGACATGCCGGGACGTCGCCTACCCCGCCGCCGCGGTGTCGAAACACCCCGCCCGGAGAGCGGTCAGGGCAGGAGGTGGACCGTGCGGCTGATCATGGTCATGTCCAGGATGCGCCTGATCGACGGCGATCCGCACACGAGCTCGAAGCGGCCGCCGCGCTCGGCCATCCGCTGCGCCGAGGCGAGGATCACGCCGAGCGCCGTCGAGTCGAGGAACGTGACCGAGGCCGCATCCACTCGCAGCACCGAGCAGCGCTCGGCCTCGGCGGCGTCGAGCGCCTCGCGCAGCGAGTCGGCGGAGTTGATGTCGAGCTCGCCGTCGACGCGCACGACCGTCGCGGTCTCTTCGATGGTGTCCCGCGTGAATCGAGCCGACGTCGCCCTCGGCGCGCTGCTACTGGCGTCTTCCATTGCCAACACCTTACCCCGCCGGCGACTTCGCCCACCAAACGAAGCGGCCCTGCACGCGTTGCCTTGAGACACGACGGTATCACAGCCGGGGCCGATGTTTGAGAGCACGAGCGAAGCACACACTCCTCCAGAAGACCGCACATGATCTCCGGAGGGAGAGCCACACAGCATGCAATCGCTTCCACATCGCACGGATATCGACCTGATCGCCGCCCATCGCCGCACGAGCGACGCTGCGTCGCGCGAGCAGCTGGTGATGCGCCACGCGGGGCTCGTGCGCTCGATCGCGCGCCGCTACCACGGCCGCGGCCTCGCGCCGGATGACATCGAGCAGACCGGCTACCTGGGCCTGATCCAGGCCATCGACCGCTACGACCCGTCGCGGGGCGTGCCGCTGCGCGCCTATGCGGCCCGGACGATCGAGGGCGAGATCATGCATCTCTTCCGCGACCGCGGCTGGGCGGTGCGCGTGCCGCGCTCGCTGCAGGAGCTGAGCCGGCGGGTGGCCGCCGTGCGCGAGCGGATCGGGCACCAGCTCGGCCGTTCGCCGTCGCTCGAGGAGCTCGCCGAGGCCGTCGGCGAGAGCGAGGAGCGCGTTGCCGAGGCGATCGCCGCCGGCCGCGCGTACACCGCCGAGCCGCTGGTCGAGCCCGACTCCGCACCGGAGTCCGGCACGGCCGAGGGCGTGCCGGCCGGGCGCGTGCTTGCCTCCGACGAGTCCGGGTTCACGGCCGTCGAGGACCGCGACCTGCTCGAGCGGGCGATGCGGGCGCTCCCCGACCGCGAGCGGCGCATCGTCGGCCTGCGCGTGTACCACGACCTCACCCAGGCCGAGATCGCGGCCCGTACGGGCATCAGCCAGATGCACGTGTCGCGGCTCCTGCGCGCGTCGCTCGACGCGATCGAGCAGGAGATCGACCGGGCGGCGGTCGCCTAGCGGCGGTCAGGCGTTCTGCGGGGCGGCGGCGCCGGCGATCGCAGCGGCGCGCGTCGGCGCCGTCTGCAGCCGCTGCTCGATGCCCGTGAGCTCGAGCAGCCGGCGCACGCCGTGCCCGGTGCTCTCGCCGAGCGCGATGCTGAACCCGATCCCGCGCTCGTCGGCCTGCTCGCGGGCGCAGATCAGCACGCGCAGGACGGTCGAGTCGATGAACGTCGTCTGCAGCAGGTCGACGGCGACCGGGGCGCCCGAGTCGAGCGCCGCGTCGAGCCGCCGCTGCAGCTCGGGTGCGGTGGCAGAGGTCGTGCTCGCCCGTGACGGTCACGACCTCGACGCCCGCCTGGGCCCGCTCGACGACGATTGCGCTCACACGGGACAGGATAGCCTCGCTGTCGCCGGCGGCCCCGCTCAGGCCGCCGGTGTGCCGAGCAGGAACGTCATCCGCACGAGCGTCCCGGCGCCGCCCGGCGTATCGATCTCGAGTGCGTCGGCGATCGCCGCCATCACCGGCAGGCCGACGCCGAGGCCGGGGGAATCCACCCGCGGCGCCATCCCGGTGCCGTGATCGCGCACGGTCACGACGAGCTCGCCTCCGGCGGCGAACGCGGCAGAGACCTCGAACTGGCCCGGTCCGTCGGCGTACGCGTGCAGGACGGCGTTCGCACATGCTTCGGTCACCGCCAGGGCGATGTCCGAGATGCGCTCGTCGGGGATGCCGGACGCCTCGAGCAGCCCCCGCAGCGCATGCCTCACGAGCGGGACGTTGTCGGCCTCAGCGGCAAGCCCCAACTCGAACCCGGACGAGCTCGGAGCCATCGCGGTCTGTGATACCCATCGCATCCGTGCCCTACTCATTCCCCGTCAGCCGCAGGACAATCACGGCGACGTCATCGGCGGGCGGGCCGGGCTTGAACTCGAGCACCGCCCGCTCGACCCGGTCGGCGATCCCGGCGGCGCTCATCCCGGCCGACGAGCGCAGGAGCTCGAGCAGCCGCTCCTCGCCGAACATGTGCCCCTCGAGCCGCTCCTCGGTCACGCCGTCGGTGTGGAAGACGACGGCGTCGCCCGGCTCGAGCGCCACCGTCAGGTCGGACAGCTGGACGTGCTCGTAGATGCCGAGCAGCGTCCCCGGCGTGCCGGCCTCCTCGACCGTCCCGTCGCGCCGGATCAGAAGCGGCGGCGGATGCCCGCCGCAGCAGACCGTCAGGCTGGCCCCGGCGGCGGCCGGCTCGAGCCGGCCCACCGCCACCGTGCAGAAGCGGTGCTCGGTCACCTGGCGCAGCAGCGCCTGGTTCAGCGTGCGCAGGATCGTGCGCGGCGACCGCTCGCGCACCGCGGCCGCCCGCACCGTGTGGCGGGCGATGCCCGTGAGCGCGGCCGCCGGGGCGCCCTTCCCGCACACGTCCCCGATCGCGAGGAACAGGTCGCCCTCGCCGGTCTCGAAGGCGTCGTAGAAGTCCCCGCCGACGTCGCCGCCGCCGCCGGCCGGGTGGTAGACGGCCGCGAGCTCGATCCCGGGGACGTCGGGCAGGTCGGGCGGGAGCAGGCTGCGCTGGAGCGTGCGCGCCACCTGGTCGCGATCCTGGTAGAGGCGGGCGGTGTCGATGGCCGTCGCCGCCCGCCGGGCGAGCTCGGTCGCGAACGCGACGTCGTCGTCGCCGTAGGTGCGGTCCGACTCGGCCATCACGAGCGTCAGCGTTCCGTGGGTGCGGCCGCGCGCCGTGAGCGGGACGACGATGACCGACCGCATGCCGAGCCCGCGCAGGATCGCCCGGTGCTCGTCGTCGCCCGCCGCCCGCTCGACGAAGGCCGCCGGGACGTCGGCGTAGAGCTCGGCGCGCCCGGTGCGCAGCACGCTCGCCCCGACGGCGTCGTCGGGGTTTGCGGGATAGCGGCGCACGAGGTCGCGGGCGAGCTCCACCTTGGCGGGATCGGAGTGGGCGACCGAGATCTGGTGCGCGCCGCTCGATTCGACGAGGTCGATCGCGCACCAGTCGGCCAGGTGCGGGACGATCAGGCGGGCGAGGTCGCCGAGCGCGGCCCGGAAGTCGAGCGACTCGCCGAGCACGTCCGACGTCCGGGCCAGCAGCTCCAGCCGCAGGCGCGCGCTCTGCTCGGCCTCGTAGGCCTGGGCGCGGTCGACCGCGAGCGCGATCCGGCCGGCGGCGAGCCCGATCAGGTCGATCTCGTCCTGCCCGACGGGGCGCGGCTGGAGCCAGTCGATCTGGAGCACGCCCACGGTCCGCGGCCCCACCCGCAGGGGCGCGGCCATCAGGGTGCGCACGCCGCGGCCGCGCAGGAGCGGCCCGGTCTCGTCGTCGCCCGGGTCGTGGATCACCACCGGCTCGCCCGCCGCGACCGGGCCGGCCACGGCGGCGTCGTCGGCGTCCACGCGCACGCCGCGGCCGGCGTCGATGCCGAGGCCGGTTGTGGCGCGCACCGCGAGGCGCTCGCCGCCCGGCTCCATCAGCATCACCGCCGCGGCATCCGAGCCGAGCTCGTGCCGCAGCAGGGCGAGGATCTCCTCGAGCAGGTCGTCCAGGTCGACGTGTGAGAGCGCCGCGTCCGACAGGCGCTGGAGCCGCTGGGCCGCGTCGGCGCGCTCGCGCGCCTCGCGCAGGAGCACGCTGTTGTCGACGGCGACGGCCGTCCGCCGCGCCAGTTCCTCCGCGACCGCGACGTCGTCGGGCGCGAACGGCGCCCGCTCGCCGCAGCCCAGGAGCAGCATCGAGCCGAGCGTGCGCCCGCGCGCGGCCAGGGGCAGGATGAGGGCGGACTTGGCGTCGATCTGGCGCACGACGTCGATGTGGCTCGGGCCGTGGAGCCGCTCACGCAGCACCTCGTCGCTCAGGTCGGTCAGGATCTCGGTGCGGCCCTCCCGCAGTGCAGCGGTCATGTGCCGGCCGGAGGGGTCGGGCGGGAATGCGCGCAGGCGCTCGGTCAGCGGCGCCCGCAGCCGGTCGGCGTCGGCGACCGCCACCCGGCGCATGCCCTCGGTCTCGTCGAGCAGGTCGATCGCGCAGACGTCTGCGAGCCATGATGCGGCGAGCCGGGCGACGCCCTGGAGGCCGACCTCGGGGTCGAGCGAGCGGGCGAGCATCTCGCTCGCCTGCAGGAGCAGCTCCAGCCGCAGCTGGGCCGGCTCGACGTCCGCCGCTCCCGTCTGCTCCACCGCGACCGAGATCGTGCCGGCAGGGTGCCCGTCGGCGTCGGTGATCGGCGCGCTGACGACGCGGACGCGCAGGCGGGTGCCGTCCTTGCGCACCGCCGGCATCTCGCCGTCCCAAACGCCGCCGCCGCGGACGCGCGCCCGCAGCTCGCCCACCACCGCCGGCTCGGCCCTGCCGCCCCCGAGATCGGCCGGCGTGTGCCCGAGCGCCTCGGCCGCCTCGTATCCGAACAGCCGCTCGGCGACGCTGTTCCAGGTCACGAACGTGCCCGCGGCGTCCGTGACGACGATCGCCACGGGCGCCCGCTCGATCAGCTCGCTGCCCGTGATCCCCGCGAGCGTGACCTCGGGGCCGCTCATGTCCCGCTTCCGCTCGGCGCCGATGACATGCGCCAGCCTAGTTCGCGCTCGAATGCGTGTCAATCAGGCCCGGAGCACCGCCGCGGGGCGCTAACCTCCGGCCGGTGGCGGCGATGAACGGCACGGTCAGCCTGCGGGTGCTTGGCACGGCGCCGGCGGCTGCGGTGGCCGAGCCGGTGCTGCTCGCGCTGGGCGCGCGGGCGGGGCTCGACGTGGCCCGGCTCGACGAGCTCGTCATGGCGCTCGAGCTCGCGGTGCGCCGGGCCGGGCGACCGCTCCTGATCGAGCTGACGCCGGTGCCGGGCAAGCTCACGGTGGCCGTGCGGCCGCTCGAGCCGAGCGGGCTCCGCGATTGCCGCGACGTGCTGCGCCGGCTCGTCGCGACGGTCGAGGTCGACGGTGACGGCGAGGGCCTCGTGATGCGTGCCGGCTGATCCGGCCGGGCTGCTCGCCGTGCGCGCGGCCGCGGGCGACGACGGCGCGAAGGCCGAGCTGGTCGGCCAGATGAGCCCGCTCGTCGGGCGACTGGCCGGACGCCTCGCGAGCGACCGCGTTCCCCGCCAGGATCTCGAGCAGGCGGGCATGGTGGGCGTGCTGGCGGCGGTGGACGGGTTCGACTCCGCCCTCGGCACGGCGTTCGAGCCGTACGCGACCCGGTTCGCGCTCGGCGAGATGCTCGCGCTCGCGCGCCAGACGGCAGCCGTCCACGTGTCGCGGACTGGCCGTGACCTGGCCGGCGCGGTCGAGGCGGCCGCCGATCAGCTGACCGCCGAGACCGGATCGGCGCCCCGGGTGCACGAGATCGCCGCGCGGGCGGGGCTCGACGAGGAGCAGGTCGTCACCGGCCTGCGGGCCCGGCGCGCGCTCGCCCCGCCGCGAGGAGGCGAGGAGGCGCTGCTCGAGGCCCACGGCGGCTACGAGGACGCGATCGAGCAGGTCGAGCGGCGGCTCGACCTGGGTGCGCGGCTGCGCGCGCTCGACCAGCGCTCGCAGGTCGTCGTCGCGCTGCGCTTCGGGCTCGAGCTGTCCCAGGCCGAGATCGGCGAACGGCTGGGCATCTCGCAGATGCACGTCTCGCGGCTGCTGCGCGCGGCGCTCGAGCAGCTGTGGGGCGACGTGCCCGCGGGCTAAGCGGGCAGGCAGTCGAGCCAGGCGGTGCGGTCGGGCGGCCCCGGCGCGACCCGCACGCGCGGCGCTGCCCCGAGCTCGGCCCAGATCGAGCCGAAGGTGATCCACGGCCGTCCGGGCTCGGGGACGACGCTGAGCGGCGCGTCGCGGTCGGCCAGCACCCGCTCGCAGTCCTCGCCCGACGCGACGTCCGGCGCGGCGGTCGCAAGCGCAGCCAGCCGCACGTGCGAGTCGGGCTCGCCCTCGGCCCGCCGCGCGGGGTCGAGATCGGCGCTTCGCAGCGGGTGGTTGGTGTGGCACAGGCGGCCGCCGCCGTCGTCGGAGCGCGACCGCACCCGCCGCCGAGCACTCGTAGCCGGCGACGCCGTCGCGGTCGGCCAGCGCGTAGTGCTGGCCCGACGCGTGCGGCGACCTGCGCGAGGAACGCCGCGCGCGGCGGCCGCGCTCGTCCGCTCGAGCACGCCGCGCATGACGAACGCGACCGGCAGGCCGTCGTCGGAGTGGCGCAGCATGGCCAGCGTGTTCACGCACACCCCGACGCCGGCCGCGTTCACGCCTGTCAGGCCGATCATCCCGGCCGCGGTCAGCACGGCGCCCGCGCCCCGCTCGCGCGTCTGCGATGCGCAGGACGGCCTGGGCGCCGTCCATGAGCGCGGGCAGGTCCATGTTCTGGCGACCAGCACCGGCGGCCGGCCGTCCGCGGGCGACGGCGAGCACGCTGCACGCGTCGCGCGGCCGCGCCGGGGCGGTGAACCACCACTCCTCGTCCATCAGGTTGAGCGCGAGGATGCGCTCGAACGCGACGCCGGCCGCCTCGGCGATCCCGCGCACCTCGGCGAGCAGGTCGGGGGTGTGCCGGCCGATCGCGGCCACGAAGCCCGGTGGTCTGACCAGGGCCGAGACGAGCGCAGACGGCGGGCTCGCCGAGCCGGCGCGCCACGTCGGCGTCCCACCGCTCGAGCAGCGCGCGCGATCTGCTCGCGGAGCGCCTCGCCGTGCGCGCGGCCGCGCTCGCGACCGTCGCCGCGGCACTCCACGATCACGGCGGGTGTGACGGCCATGTAAACGATCCTAGCCCGCTCTAGGCGGCCCCGGATCCGTCCGCTACAACGAGAGAGTGCGGTCGTCTCGCCTGCTCATCGTCGCCCTGGTGCTGACCACCGCGTGTGGTCAGGCCAAGGCGAGCCACCCCGTCACGCCGCCGGCCTCGACGCACCGATGCCCGCGCCGAAGCCGAGCGTGGCGCTGGCCGGCTCGGCGGCCCGCACCGCCCGCGCCGGCAGCGCGCGCGTGGTGATGCACATGCGCATGGCGGGCATGCCCGGCGGCGCGATCACGGTCGACGCGGCGGGCGTCGTCGCCTTCCGCGACGCGCGCGGCCGATCTGCGCATGCACATGGTCGCCCCCGGCAGCGGCGCCGTCATCCGGATGCGCGAGATCACGCGCTGGCCGGTGGTCTACATGCGCTCGCCGCTCTTCGCGGCGCGAGACCCATCGCGGCAAGCCGTGGGTGCGGCTCGACCTCGCCCGGCTCGAGCGCGCCCAGGGCATCGACATGAACGCGCTCACGAGCACGGGGCGCAGCGATCCGACCCAGATGCTCTCGACGCTCGAGGGCGAGTCCGACTCGATCGTCACCGTCGGCCACGACACGGTGCGCGGCGTCGCCACGACGCACTACCGCGCCGTGATCGATCTCGGCAAGGTGGCCGGGTCGGCGAACGCCGTCGCTGCGCGCCGCCGTGCGCCGCGCCGAGGCCCGCCTCGCTGACGATGCTCGGCAAGCGGCGGATGCCGATGGACGTCTGGATCGGCGCCGACGGGCTCGTGCGCCGGGTCGCCTACCGGATGGCGATCCCGGTCGCGGCGACGGGCGGGACGCTCACGACCACGGTGTCGCTCGACATGTTCGCGTTCGGCGCGCCGGTGCACGTGGCCGCGCCCCCCGCGGCGCCGCACGACCGACCTCACCGCTGCTGTCGCGGCGGCTGCCGGCTCCGGATAGTCTCACCCGCGTGAGCGGGATGGCGCACTGGGACGACGTCGCGGGCGCGCGCGCGCGCGGCCGGCCACCTCGATGCGGAGTGGTGCGATCTCGGCACGGCGGCGGGCACCGACACCGTCGGCCTGCAGCGGATCCGGATCGCGCCCGGTCGGTGGTCGACGCCCGCGCACATCGAGCACGCCGAGGAGGAGATCTTCTGGGTGCTCGCCGGGTCGGGCGAGTCGTGGCAGGACGCGGGCGCCGGCCCGGCGACCCACGCGGTCGGCCCCGGCGACTGCCTCGTGCACCTGCGCGCGGGGCGAGGCGCACACGCTGCACGCCGGCCCCGACGGCCTGGACGTGCTCGCGTTTGGCCAGCGCGTGCTCGGCGGCGGCGCGTACCTGCCCCGCGCCGGCCTGAGCTGGCACGGGCCGAGCTGGGTGCGCTCGGGCGGCGAGCCGTCGCCGTGGCAGGGCGAGGCCCAGGCGGGCGCGCCGGAGCTGCCCGCAGCCGACGCCGCGGCCCGCCTCGATCGTGCACGTCGACGCCGTCGCCGGCGATGCGCCGCGAGGGCGCCACCGTCGGCCGCGAGCGCCGCGACCTGGGCCGCGCCGCCGGCTCGATCGCGACCGGCATGACGCACGTGCGCGTCGACCCGGGCAAGCTCGGCGCGCCGCCGCACTGCCACTCGGCCGCGGAGGAGATCTTCGTCGTCCTCGCGGGCGACGGGACGCTCGATCGCCGGCGCCGACGAGCACCCGGTCCGGGCCGGCAGCGATCGTCTCCCGGCGGCCGGCACCGCGCGTCGCGCACACGTTCCGGGCCGGCCCGGACGGGCTCACGTATCTGGCCTACGGCACCCGCGAGCCGAACGACATCTGCTACTACCCGCGCTCGGGCAAGGTGTACCTGGTCGGCGTCGGCGTGGTCGGGCGGATCGAGCCGGTCGACTTCTGGGAGGGCGAGGACTGAGCGCGCCCGGCGATCACGCGCGATCACCCGGCCCGCGGCGGCCGCGCCCGAGGGCCTGCTCGTGCTGATCCACGGCCGCGGCGCCGACGAGCACGACCTGTTCCCGCTCGCCGACGCGCTCGATCCGGAGCGGCGGCTGGTGGCGGTGCTGCCGCGCGGCCCGCTGCGGCTGCCGCCGGGCGGCGCGCACTGGTACGTCGTCTACGAGGTCGGCCGGCCCGACCCGGCCACGTTCCTGCCGACCTACGCGGCCCTCGGCGAGTGGCTCGACGCGACCGCCGCCGCGCACGGCGTGCCGTCCGACCGGATGGTGTGGCGGGGTTCTCGCAGGGCGCGGTGATGTCGTACGCGCTCGGCCTCGGCGGCCGGGCGGCCGCGGCCCGCCGGGATCATCGCGCTCTCGGGCTTCGTGCCGGTCGTCGCCGGCTTCGACCTCGACCTGCGCCGGAGCGCGCCGGCCTGCCGGTGGCGATCGGGCACGGCACGCTCGACCCGGTGATCGACGTCGGCTTCGGGCGCAGCGCGCGCGAGCTGCTCGAGGGCGCCGGGCTCGCGGTGCGCTACCAGGAGTCGCCGATGCCCCACAGCATCGACCCCGAGTTCCTCGGCGAGCTGCGCGGCTGGCTCGCCGGCGTCGTTTCGGACCGCTGATACCATTGTCGGCGCAACTACCACCGCAGGGGGTGCGCATGCACGACCGGTCGCCGGGCACGGTGCTTCTGAGCGAGGCCGAGCTGGCCTCGTGGCGCGGGTTCCTGCGGGTGCACGCCGCGCTCGCGCGCGAGCTCGACGCCGAGCTCATGGCCGGGCACGGCCTGCCGCTCTCGTCCTACGAGGTGCTCCTGACCGTCGCCGACGCGCCCGACGAGCGCATGCGCATGTCCGAGATCGCCGACTCCGTGCTGCTCTCGCGCAGCGGCGTCACCCGCCTCGTCGACCGCCTCGAGCGCGACGGGCTGGTCGAGCGGATCCCGTGCGAGGACGACGCCCGCGGGCAGTACGCGGTGCTCACCGAGCGCGGCCGCGAGGCGTTCGACGCCGCCCGCGCCACGCATCTGGCGGGCGTGCGGCGGCGGTTCCTGGAACAGCTCGAGTGCGACGACCTGCGCCGGATGGCGGGCTACTGGGAGCGGCTCGTCCCGGGTGCGACCAGCTAGGCGGCGCCGCCGTGAGCCCGGGCCTCGACACCTACCGCCGCAAGCGCGACCCGAAGAAGACGCCGGAGCCGTTCACCGGGCAAGGGCGGCGGCGGCGAGCCGATCTTCGTCGTCCAGCGCCACGACGCCCGCCGGCTGCACTTCGACTTCCGCATCGAGCGCGGCGGGGCGCTGCAGAGCTGGGCGGTGCCGAAGGGCATTCCGCTCAAGAAGGGCGAGCGCCACCTGGCCGTGCACGTCGAGGATCATCCGCTCGACTACGCCACGTTCGAGGGCGAGATCCCGGCCGGCGAGTACGGCGCCGGGACGGTCGAGATCTGGGACCGCGGCCACTACGACCTGGTCGAGGAGAAGCGTGACGGCGGCCTGACGGTGCGCCTGCGCGGCGAGCGCCTGAACGGCCTGTGGACGCTCGTGCCGACGCGCATGGACGGCGACGAGCGCAACTGGCTCATGATCCGCAAGGACGAGGGCGGGGCGGTGGGCGACGCCGCCGACCTGCGCCCGATGCTGGCCGTGTCGGCGACCGCGGTGCCGACCGCCGGCGACTGGATGTACGAGGTGAAGTGGGACGGCTATCGCGTGATCGCGGCGGTCGAGGGCGGCGAGCCGACGCTGCGCAGCCGCAACGGCAACGACCTCACGGAGCGCTTCGCCCAGGTCGCGCGCGCGCTCCCGGGCGCGCTGCGCAGCGCCGACTGCGTGCTCGACGGCGAGGTGTGCGCGCTCGACGAGGACGGCCGCCCGCGCTTCTCGCTGCTGCAGCACGGCGGCGGGGCGCTCGCGATGTACGCGTTCGACCTGCTGCGGATCGACGGCCGCGACGTGACCGGCCTGCCGCTGCGCGAGCGCCGTGAGCTGCTCGAGGGAGTGCTGATCCCGGGGGACGTGATCCGGCTCTCGGTCGCGTTCGACGACGGCCCGGCGCTGCTCGCGCAGGCGGTGCAGCACGGGCTCGAGGGCGTGATCGCCAAGCGGCCCGCGAGCCGCTACCTCGCCGGCCGGCGCAGCGACTCCTGGGTGAAGGTGAAGACGCAGCAGCGCCAGGAGCTCGTCATCGCCGGCTACACCCGCGGGCAGGGGCGGCGCGAGGGCGCGTTCGGCTCGCTCGTGCTCGCGGTCGAGCGCGGCGAGGAGCTCGTCTGGGCCGGCAACTGCGGCACGGGCTTCGACGACGCCGAGCTCGACATGCTGATCGCGAAGCTCGAGCCGCTGCGGCGCGACGACCTCGCCGCTCGCGGTCACGCCGCGCATGGCCAAGGTGCGCGCGGCCGACGTCACCTGGGTCGAGCCGGAGCTGGTGTGCGAGGTGGAGTTCCTCGAGTGGACGCGCGAGGGCCGCCTGCGCGCACCGTCCTACAAGGGTCTACGCGACGACAAGGAGGCACGGGACGTGCATCGCGAGCATCCGCGCAAGCAGTCGGCCGGGACGCCCAGGCGCCCGCTCGAGCTCTCGAACCTCGACAAGGTGTTCTGGCCGGACGAGGGCATCACCAAGGGCGATCTGATCGACTTCTACCGGGCGGTCGCAGACGTCGCCGTGCCGCACGTGCAGGGGCGGCCGTTCACGATGAAGCGCTACCCGGACGGCATCGGCGCGAAGCCGTTCTTCCAGAAGAACGCGCCGTCGCACATGCCCGACTGGATCCCGACGGCCGAGTTCCCGGCCACCTCGCGCGAGACGCGAGAGAAGCGGATGATCCGCTACCCGCTCGTGAACGAGGAGGCGGCGCTCCTGTGGATGGCGAACATGGGCTGCATCGACCTGAACGCGTGGTGCTCGCGCGCCGACCGGCCCGACCGGCCCGACTTCGCCCTCTTCGACCTCGATCCGACCCCCGAGGCGGGGTTCGCGGCGGCCGCCGAGGTGGCGCTGCTCGTGCGCGACGCGCTGGCGGCGGTCGACCTGCGCGGCTACCCGAAGACGAGCGGCGCCGACGGCGTGCACGTGCTCGTGCCGCTCGCACGCCGCTACGGCTACGACCAGACGCGCGCGGTCGTGCTCGCGATCTCGCGCGCGCTCGCCTCGATGCGGCCCGACCTCGTCACGACCGAGTGGTCGAAGGCCAAGCGCCGCGGCGTCCTGATCGACGCGAACCAGAACGGCCCCGGCCGCACGATCGCCTTCGCCTACTCGGTGCGCCCCATGCCCGGCGCGCCGGTGTCGGCGCCGGTCACCTGGGACGAGCTCGCGCGCCGGCGTGGAGCCGGGCGACTTCACGATGGCGGTGATGCTCGACCGGCTCGCCCGCCACGGCGACCTGCACGCGCCGGTGCTCGAGGATCGCCAGGCGCTCGGCCCGGCCCTGCGCTCGCTCTGAGCCGCCAAACGGGGTCAGACCCCGATACCGGGCGGATTTCCCCGCAACGTGCGAACAGGTGTTCGCCGAAGTGGCAACTTCAGGCGGGCGTGACCGGTTTCCTGTGCCAGACTGCAGGTATGGTCGTGACCGAGGGAGAGCGGCGCGTCGTCGCCGTGCTGATGGCCGATGTCGCCGGATCGACGGCGATCGGCGAGCAGCTCGGGCCGGAGCGCTCGAAGTTCCTGTTCGACGAGGTCGTGCGGCTGATGGCCGAGCAGGTCGAGCGCTACGAGGGCACCGTCGCCCAGCTGCTCGGCGACGGCCTGCTCGCTGTGTTCGGCGCGCCGGTCGCGCACGAGGACGACAGCGAGCGGGCCGTGCGCGCCGGCCTCGCGATCCAGCGCGCCCTGCGGCCTACTGCGCGCGACGTGGGCGAGGCGTACGACATCGACCTGCGGGCGCGGATCGCCGTCAACACCGGCCCGGTGCTGATCACGCCGGACGGCGAGGGCGCCGACCGCTGGAACGCGCTCGGCGACACGGTCAACGTCACCGCGCGGCTGCAGGCGCTCGCCGGCGAGGCCGACGTGACGCTCGGCCCGGGCACGGCGGCGCAGGTGCGCGACTGCTTCGAGCTCGAGGAGCTCGGCTCGACCGAGCTGCGCGGCCGCAGCCGGCCGGTCGACCGCTTCCGCGTCGTCAGCGAGCGCGACCGCCACCCGCGCCCGGCCGACGGGCCGCTGATCGGGCGCGACGCCGAGCTCGCCGCCGTCCGCACCGGCGTGGAGCGGCTGGCCGAGGGTATCGGCGTGATCGTGTCGGTGACGGGCGAGCCGGGCATCGGCAAGACGCGGCTGATGGCCGAGGCCGTCGAGCCGCTGCGCGACCGGCTGCGCCTGCTCGTCGGCCGCAGCCTCTCCTACACGCAGGGCTTCTCGTACTGGCCGATCCGCGACCTCCTGCGCGACTGGCTCGGTGCGTCGGCGACCTCGAGCGAGGCGCGCGTGCGCTTCGACCTCAAGGCCGCCCTGCACGAGCTCTACGGCGCCGGCGGCGACGAGCGCTACCCGTTCCTGGCCAACCTGCTCGGCCTGCAGGAGAGCGACCGCCGTGCCGCCGCCGACCTGCGCGAGCTCTCCCGCGAGTCGCTGCACCGGCGCAGCCTCGAGGTGGTGGCCGACCTGCTGCAGCATCTGGCCGCCGAGCGGCCGCTGCTGGTCGTGTTCGAGGACCTGCACTGGGCCGACGAGCTGACGCTGGAGGCGGTCGAGAGCCTGCTCGAGCTGACCGAGACCGAGGCGCTCGGCATCGTCCTGCTCTACCGCAGCGAGCGCGAGCTGCCGTCCTGGGGTGTCGGCGAGCGCGCCCGGCAGCGCTACCCTCACCGTTATGTCGAGGTTGAGCTTCGGGCGCTCACCGGCGATGCGACGCTCGCGCTCACGCAGGCGCTCGCCGACGCGCCGCTGCCCGAGGCGGTCGCCGACCTGATCGCCCAGCGGGCGGGCGGAAACCCGCTGTTCGTGGGGGAGGCGCTGCGCGACCTCGTCGAGCGCGGGGCGCTGCGGCGCCAGAACGGCGGCTGGGAGGTGGCGGTCGACACCGGGCTGCTCGAGGTGCCCGCGCTCGTCCAGGGCGTCCTCCAGGCGCGGCTCGACCGGCTCGACCCGGACGCCCGCGAGACGGCGTCCGTCGCTGCGGTGATCGGCCGCCGCTTCGGCATGCCGCTGCTCGAGCGCGTGCTCGATCCCGCGACGCTGCCGGCGGCGCTGACCGAGCTGCAGCGGCTCGACCTGATCGTCGAGGAGCGGCGGCGCCCGTATCCGGAGTACCGGTTCCGGCACGGCCTCGTGCAGGAGGCCGCATACGCCGGCCTCACCGAGACCGACCGCCGGGCGCTGCACGCCCGGGTCGGCCGCGCGCTGGAGGAGCTCGCGGGCGAGGAGAAGAGCGTCGCCACCCTCGCGCTGCTCGCACGCCACTTCACGGCCGCAGACGATGCCCGAGACGGCGGCCGACGTATCTGATCCGCGCAGGCGACGAGGCGCGCTCGATCTACGCCGACAAGGAGGCGATCCGCCACTACCGCCAGGCGCGCGAGTTCCTCGGCCGGCTCGGCGACGACCGCCGCTCGCGCGAGACGCTCTTCAAGATCGCGCTCGTCCACCACCTGGCGTTCGACTTCGGCGAGGCCGAGCGCGCCTACGACGAGGCGTTCGCCTGCAAGGTCGAGCCGATCGAGCAGCCCGAGGCGACCGAGCGGCTGCGTCACCGCCTCGCTGCGCCCGCGGTCGCTCGCGCCCGGCCTCGAGTACGTCTCCGAGACGAGCGCGCTCACGACGCATCTCTTCCGCGGCCTGCTCATCATCGACCGCGACATGAACGTGATGCCGTCGCTGGCCGAGAACTTCCGCGTCTCGGGCGACGGCCTCACCTACATGTTCCAGCTGCGCGAGAGCGCATGCTGGAGCGACGGCGAGCCGCGTCACGGCGCACGACTTCGTCTACACGTGGGAGCGGGCGCGCCAGCTCTCGACCGTCACGGCGTTCCTGCTCGAGGACGTGAAGCAGGCGACGGCGCTCGACGACCGCACGCTCGAGGTGGTGGTGCACGAGCCGCGCAACTACTTCCCCTACATCCTGGCCTCGACCTACGCCTACCCCTGGCCGCGCCACCTGTGCGAGTCCCAGGGCGACGACTGGCACACGCAGCGGCCGCTGGTCTCGAACGGGCCGTTCCTGCTGGCCGACATCGACGACGACCACCTGACGATGGTCGCCAACCCGCACTGGAGCGGCCGCCGCGGCAACCTGCGCGAGATCGAGGTGCGAGTTCCGCTACCACGGCATCGAGGCGCGCACGGCCTGGCGGGCGGGCGGTGTCGACGTGCTCGCGAGCCCGTATGCGCCGCAGGGCGACGACGAGACCGCCTGCGCCGACTACGCGCCCGTGCTCGGCACGACGATGCTCGGCTTCCACGCCGACCGGCCGCCGTTCGACGACGTGCGCGTGCGCCGCGCGGTCGCCTCGGTGCTCTCCCCGATCGGGCGCACGTATGCCGAGATCGGGCTCGTGGGCCGCGCCGCAATCGGCGGCGGGTCTGCTGCCGCCCGCGATGCCCGGCCACGACCACCGCGTCGCCGACCTCGTCGACGTCGAAAGCGCCCGTGCGCTCCTGGCCGAGGCCGGCCACCCCGGCGGTGCCGGCCTGCCGCCCCTCCAGATGCTGGTCACGGGCGGGCTCGACATGCTGCACGAGCCGATCCAGGCGGCGCTCGCCGCGGTCGGCCTCGGCGTCGAGTTCGCGACCAGCCCGCGCGGCATGCGCGTCGGCGACATCGGAGCGCAGCTGTGGATCACGAGCTGGCTCGCCGACTACCCGGATCCCGACGGGTTCTTCCGCGGCCTTCTCACCGACCCCTGCGACCCGGTCACCGATCCCGAGCAGACCCGGGCGATCGTCGACCTGCTCGATCGCGCGCGTGCGTCGCGCGACCAGGACGAGCGGCTCGCGCTCTACGGCGAGGTCGACCGCCTGCTGGTGGCCGAGTGGGTCGTGCTCGTCCCGATCGCGTATGCGCGCACGACGCTCCTGTACCGGCGATGGGTGCACGGCCTGTGGGCGAATGCCCTCACGCCGTTTCGGCTCGACGCCGTCATCGTCGACCGCGAGCACTCGTCGTTCCCGGACGCGGCGGGGTGAGCGCCCCGCCCGGGCCGGCGTCCGCGCCGGCGACCGCGGTCGTGCGCCCGCCGGCGGCCGAGATCGCGGCCGCCTTCGCCGCCGATCTATCTGATCTGGGGATCGACCTTCCTCGCGATCCGCTACGCCGTCGAGACGATCCCCCCGTTCGCGATGATGGCGGCCCGCTGCCTGCTGGGCGGCGCCATCCTGCTCGGCATCGGCATGGCGCGCGAGCGCGGCCTGGCCTGGCCGAGCCGGCGCGAGTGGGGCGGGGCGGTCGTGCTCGGCGTGCTGCTCTTCGTCGGCTGCCACGGCGTGCTCGCGTACGCCGAGGAGCGCACCCCGTCGGGGATCGCCGCCCTGTGCCTGGCGACGATCCCGCTCTTCGTGCCGTTGCTCGGCTGGGCGCTCCCGGGCGGCGCGCCGCCGTCGCGGCGGCGGTCGCTGGCGCTCGTCGCCGGGTTCGCAGGGGTGGCGCTCCTCGTCGCGGCCCAGGGCACGGGAGGCGGCCTGCATCCCGCCGACGCCGTGCTGCTGCTCGGCAGCGCGCTCTCGTGGGCCGCGGGGACGGTGGCGACCCGGGTGGTGCCGGTGCCGCGGTCGCCGACGATGGGCGCGGCGATGCCGCTGCTCGCGGGCGGCGTCGTCCTGACGCTGATCGCGCTCGCCTCGGGGGAGCTCACCGGCGGCAGCCTCGACCACATCTCAGGGCGGCTCCGCCGGCGGCCTCGTCTATCTGATCGTGCTCGGCACGGTCGTCACGTTCTCGGCCTACGTCTGGCTCCTGCGCGAGGTGGCGCCCTCGCGCGTGGCGACGTACGCGTTCGTCAATCCGACCGTCGCCGTCGTGCTTGGCTGGGCGCTCGCGGGCGAGTCGCTGACCGCCGGCGCGGTGGTGGCGACCGCGGTGATCGTGCTCGCCGTTGCCGTCGCGGTGTCGGAGCGCGAGCCGGCTCCGGCCGCCGCGTCCGGCTGAGCGATCCGCTCGCGATGTATCGATATTTGACATCGACATAGTCGCGATATATCATGATGCTACGCGATAGTCATAAAACCAAAGGATTCAAGGAGGATTCGATGACATACGCAGAACCGATCCCGATGGGCGGAGGCCGCCGTGGCCGCCGCCACCACCATCGGGGATTCATGATGTTCGCCGCGAAGCACCGGCACGGCCGCGACCCGCTCGGGTTCGGCGGCTTCGGCCCCGGCAGGGGCGGCCCGGGAGCCTTCTTCGGCGGTGGCCGCCGCGCCGGTCGCGGTGACATCCGCGCCGCCATCCTGGCGCTGCTCTCCGAGCAGGGGATGCACGGCTACCAGATCATCCGCGAGCTCTCCGAGCGCACGGGTGGTGCGTGGACGCCGAGCCCCGGCTCGGTCTATCCCACGCTGCAGCAGCTCGAGGACGAGGAGCTCGTCTCCGAGCAGAAGTCCGACACCGGCCGGCGTGTGTACGAGCTGACCGAGGCCGGGCGCGAGCGGGCGGCGGCGCTGCCGTCACCCGCCCCGTGGGAGCAGGTCGCGGCCGCGGCCCACGACGAGCACGCCGATCTCCGCAGCCTGGTGTTCCAGGTGCTCGGAGCGGTGCGGCAGGTGGCCGGGGCGGGCACGCCCGCACAGGTCGAAGCGGCCCAGGAGGTGCTGCGCACGGCGCGGCGCAGCCTGTATCAGATCCTGGCCGAGGACGACGCTCCCGCCGCAGGAGCCCGGCAGCACCACGGTCTGACTCGCAGCTAGAGCGCGACCGGGTTCGACCACGCCCTCCCGCCGTCGCCGTCCGCAAGCTCGATGCGGCCGGCGGCGGCGCCGGGAGGCGGCGCGAACTCGACGGCGGTGATCAGGCCGGCCGAGTCGCGCTCCAGGATCTTCGTACGATGGCGGAAGGCGAGCCGGCCGACGTTGGCCCGGCAGCCGTCCTCGGGCCCCGTCAGGAGCGTCACGGACCGGCACGGGCTGCAGCGCACGTGCAGGCCGCCCGCGACCGGCTCGATCGCGTCGAACCGCGGTCCCGTCGACGCGTAGGCGGCGCCGGTGCGCAGCGCCTCGAGCAGGCCGGCCGCCGTCGGCTCGGACACGCGCGCCATCGTCCACGCGTAGCCGTTGTCGAACCCCGGGTAGTGGGTGTCGTCGCACGCGACGGCGAAGCACGAGCGGCCCGCGTCGAGCAGCATGTCCCAGTGCACGGCCGAGAGTCCGCGGCCGTTCTCGATCTCGCAGCCGGCGTTGTAGACCTCGATCCCGACGACGGCCGGAAGGCCGGCGACCTCCTCCATCGGCACGCCGGTCCAGTACGGGTGGGCGATGTAGGCGACGCCGCCGTGCTCGGCCACGAACGCCATCGCGTCGGGCAGGTCGGGGTAGGTGCGCTCGTCGTCGGGGTCGACCTCGGGCTCGCGCTCAAGGCCGTAGACGAGCACGTCGACCCAGATCCCGCGGGGCGTCCGGCACGTGAGCTCGATGCCGGGCAGGAGCACCATGCCGTCGCGCGCGGGCGGCTCGGTGATCGTCCAGTGGTCGGTGACCGCAAGCGCGTTCCACTCGGCGCGCTCGTAGTGCTCGACGAGCGCCTCGGGCTGGAGCTCGCCGTCGGAGCGGGTCGTGTGGGCGTGCAGGGCGCAGCGCAGCCAGGTGCCGTCGATCTGGAAGGGGTTCGTCATCGGGGTGCGGGCGAATCTACCAGCGCCGGAGCTCACGCCTGCGCGTCTGCCCCGCTCACGCCCCAGGTGTCGGAGAGCAGGTAGCCCTCCGGGAACGGGTCGGTGGGGTCGACGACGAGCTGCGAGATGCCGGTGATCCAGGCGCTCCCGCGGATCGCCGGCACGATCGCGGGCCGGTCGCCGACGCGCGTCTCCGACACGATCCGCCCCGTCGAACGTCGAGCCGATCGCCGAGGCGTGCGTCATCGCCTCGCCGGCGCGCATCAGCCCGCGCGCGTGCAGGGTGGCCATCCGGGCCGAGAGGCCCGTGCCGGTGGCCGACCGGTCGAGCCGCCCGGGCGCGACGACCACGGCGTTTCGGCTCACCTCGCCGACACCCTGCCACGGGCCGGCGAGCTGCACGATGCTGACGCCGCGCGATGTCCGGGTTCTCGGGATGGACACAGGGGAGCTGCTCGCGGGCCGCCGCCCGGATGCGCTCGCCGGCGAGCGACAGGTCGCGGGCCTCGGCGGGCTCGATCGCGAAGCCCAGAGCCTGCGCGTCGGCGATCGCGTACCACATGCCGCCGTAGGCGACGTCGACCGTGATCGTGCCCAGGCCCGCCGACCTCGAGCGCGGCGTCGAGGCGGTCGGCGAACGAGGCCACGTTGCGCACCTCGACGCTCTCGCAGCGGCCGTCGCGGCAGCGGGCCGTCACCTCGACCACGCCTCCCGGCGCCTCGAGGCGCAGCGTCGTCTCCGGCTCGGTCATCGCGACCATGCCGGTCTCGAGCAGCACGGTCGTCGTGCAGATCGTGTTCGACCCCGACATCGGCGGGTACTCGGTCGGCTCCATGATGATGAACCCGGCGTCGCAGTCGGGCCGGGTGGCCGGCACGACGAGATTCGCGTGGCACGCCACGCTCCCGCGCGGCTCGTGCAGGAGCAGCCGCCGCAGCCCGTCGCCGTCGCGCTGCAGCGCCTGCATCTGCTCGAACACGGTTGCGCCCGGCGGCGGCAGCACGCCGCCGGTGACGACGTTTCCGATCTCACCGCCGGCGTGGCAGCCGACGACCGTGATCACACGGTGGGCGCGCATGGGCGGCGAGTGTAGCCGCCCGTGCCTCAGGCGCTCGGCTCCGGATTGCTGAAGTCCGGCCCGGCGGGCGTGGGCTCGACGGCGCGGACGAGGAAGTACGAGATCGCGTAGAGCACCAGCATCGGCACGTACTCGGCCGTCATCGTGATGGGGTCGGTGCCCGGGAGCACTGCGGCGAAGACCGCCAGGCCGACGACGGCCTCGCGCCAGCGCCGCCTCATGAGCGACGAGCGCAGGATGCCGACCCGTCCGAGCATCATCATCACGACGGGCAGCTCGAACACGAGGCCCATCGCGAGGAGCGTATACATGATGAAGTGGATGTAGTCGCTCGCCCGCGGAAAGTAGGTGACGACGCCGCTGTTGAAGCTCGTCAGGAAGTGGATCGCGGGCGGGATGACGACGAACCAGCCGAATACGACCCCGGTCAGGAACAGGCCGGGCACCATCAAGAGCAGCGGCCGGATCGCGCGCTGCGACTCGGGCGCGAACGCAGGGATGACGAAGGCATAGAGCTGGTAGCTCAGCACGGGCAGGCTGATCAGAAGGCCTCCGTACACGGACACGGTGATCGCGTTGAAGAACGCCTCGCTCGGCGCAAAGGTGACCAGCTGACGGTGATGGATCGGCCCGGTCATGAGCCGGTAGATCTGGTCGTTCTCGTAGTAGCAGGCCGACACGGCCACGAGGAGCACCGCGATCGACACGATCAGCCGTTTCCGCAGCTCCTCCAGATGCTCGACGACCGAGAGCTCCTCGTCGGGCTTCGGCCGGCGGATGCGCTTCATCGGTCGGTCAGGCGCTCGTCGGGCGGCCGGAGTCGGCGGCGACCGGCGGGGTGTAGGACTGCGGCGGCGTGTAGCCCGGCTGGACCGGGTTCAGCACCGCGGCCGGCGCGGCGGTGCCGTCGTGCGCCTTGTCCGTGATCCCGTCCTTGAACTCGCGGATGCCGCGGCCGAGCGAGCGGCCGGCCTCGGGCAGGCGCTTGGGGCCGAGGAAGAGCAGCGCCACGACGAGCACGACGATGATCTCTGGGAGTCCGAGCTGGAACGGCATGGGCGGTGCTCCTTGGGTGCGTGGTGTGAAACGCGGTCGACGAGTACTTCGTTCCTACGACGATACCGGTTCTTGTGCCGATCGCTACCTCAAGGCGCTGCGGGCGCTCGCCTACGTGAAGATGATCTGCCCGCCGGCCGCCAGCTCGTAGAACTCGCCGACCGTGAGCACGCCCTCCACCTGGGGCACGAAATCGGCCGGCTTCAGGCCGAACATGTCGACCGTCGCCTGGCAGGCGTAGAGCTTTGCGCCGGAGTCGGCGATCATCTCGATGAACTCGCGCACGGGCGGGATGTCGAGCTTCTCCATCTGCCGCGACATCATCCGCGTCGCGACCGCGGCCATGCCCGGGATCGCGCCGATCAGCGTCGGCATGTGCATGCCCGGGTTCCCGACCGTCGCCACCTTGATGTGGTCGATGCGGTTCTTCCGCACCGCGTCGAGGCCGAAGAACGTGAAGAACACGTTGGCCTCGATGCCCTCCATGCGCGCGCCGTTTGCGAGGATCAGCGCGGGGTAGATGCCCTCGAGCGATCCCTTCGACACGATGATCGCGACCTTGGCGATCGTTGCGGGCGCCGGGTCGGCGACCTGCGGCTCTGCGAGTGTGGTGGCCATCTTCCTGTCCTCTCTCAGATCAACCCTCTAGATGCAGCCGCGCGGCTTCGGGATGCCGGCGATCTTGGCGGCGAGCTTCGCCGGGCCCTTCGGGAACAGCTCGTACAGCTCCTTGATGGGCACGCCCGAGGCCTTGCCGAGCGTGCGGATCGACGGCGCCGCGCCCGTTTCGAGATACGTCTTGCGCATGTAGTCGACCACCTGCCAGTGGCGGTCGGTCAGCGTGGCGATGCCGTTTCGGGCGGCGATGTCCGCTCCGATCTCGCGGCTCCACTGGCCGGTCTCCTCCAGGAACCCCTCGGCGTCGACGTCGACCGGCGATCCTGCAAGCGTCATGGTGCTCATGCTGGTGCTCCTCGATGGTCAGGTTTCACCGCGCCGGCCCGGCGCGGCCGCATCCGTGCGCTGATGCCCGGCAGCGCCCGGCCGGGGACGAGCAGCGTGCCAGTAGACCCACTCGAACATCAGCTTGCCGATGTGGTTTCGCCGCGCCTCACGCAGCAGCGGCAGCGGTCCGATGCCCGGGATGGGGAAGCGCCCGGGCAGCGGCTCCTCGTCGTAGTTGAAGTCGATCAGGAGCGCCTTCCCGAACCCCGTCTCGACGAAGCAGTTCGCGTGGCCGTCGAACGTTGCGGCGAGCGGCTTGCCGGCGAGGAACCGGCGCACGTTGGCGACGAGCGTCTCGCCCTCGAAGTGCGCGACGGAGCCGGCCTTCGAGGTGGGCAGGTTGGTCGCGTCGCCGAGCGACGAAGATGTTCGCCGCGGCGGTCGCCTGCAGCGTCGCGGGGTCCGTCGGTACGAACCCCAGGTCGTCCCCGAGCCCCGGCGAGCCGGCCGACGAACGCGGCCCCGCCGTGGGGCGGGACGGTGACGAGCAGGTCGAAGCCGACCTCGCGCTCGTCCCAGCTCACGAGCCGGCCGCCGCTGCCGTCGATCTCGCCGGTCGCGAACTCGGTCTCGATCGCGATCCCCTTCCCCTCGAGCAGGCCCGTCAGGTGCGCCGATGCGGCCGGCTTGGTGAACGCGGCGTCGAGCGGCGTCACGAACCGCAGGTCGACCTGGTCGCGGATGCCCTGCTTGTGCAGGTACCAGTCGGCGAGGAAGCAGAACTCGAGCGGCGCCACGGGGCACTTGATGGGCAGGTCGACGAAGTTGACGACCAGGCGCCCCGACCGGAACCGGCGCAGCGCGTCGCGCAGCCCGGTCGCTCCGGCACGCGTGTAGAACGTGAACACGGAATCGCCCCACCCGGGCCCGGTCATGCCCTCGGTCTCCTCGGGCAGGAGCTCGGCGCCCGTTGCGATCACGAGCACGTCATAGGGCACGTCGCTGCCGTCGCCCAGACGCACGGCTGAGCGCTCGATGTCGACGCGGTCGACGTCGGCGATGCGGAAGTCGATGCCCGCGCGCAGCTGCCGGGCGCGGGAGCGCACGATCGCTTCGGGATCGGCGAGCCCGAAGGGGACGAACAGCAGGCCGGGCTGATAGATGTGGTCGTCGTCGCGGTCGACGACGACGATCTCGGCCGCATCGCCGTACTCCCGGTGCAGCCGGTTCGCGACCAGACTGCCGCCGGTCCCAGCACCCAGGATGACGATGCGGTGTGCCATCGCATCCCCATTCTCGGCCTGAGGGCCGGCGGCGGCATCGGGGTCTGCCCCGCTTGCGCAGCGGGGAACTACGCGTCGCGGACACGGCCGGGGCGACTGTGCGGAAGATCACATACGGCGTGCTCCGGTTGACGCAGACGCGGCGTGGACGCGTCCGTACGCTCGTGCCATGAGTTTCTCCCCATCAAGAAGGAGCGCGAACATGAGCACCCGCACCACCACTCGCATCGCCCTCGCGACCGCGGCGCTGCTCGCCGTGATGGCCCCGGTCGCCCAGGCAAGGCCGCTCGGCGACACGCACAGCTCGTCCGCGGCGTCCTCCGGCGCGTACGTCGGCACCTACCGCCCGACCGCGCCGACCCCCCCGCCGGTGTCGCTCGTCTCCGATCGGGCCGACCGCATCGGCATCGCCACGCCGGACACGCCGTCGCTGAGCGTGCCCGACCGCGTCGACAAGATCGGTACCGACCTCGCGCGGCCGATCGTGACGCCCGTCTTCGTCACGCACACGACGACCGCAGCCGGCTTCGACTGGCTCGACGCCGGTATCGGCGCGGCGGCGGCCCTCGCGCTCGCGCTGATCGCCACGGCCGGCATGGCCGCGCGCGGCCGCCGTCACGTGCCGCTCACGTCCTGACCGATCCTTGCCGCGCCGCGCTTCACGCGCCGCGCCGCCTCAGGCCGAGGCGGCGCGGCGCAGCGGTACGACGTTGGCGGCGGGAGCGTCCGGCTCGGGCCACGTCAGCGCGACCAGGGGTGCGGGGCCGGCGGCGCCGGCGGGTGCGGGGCGGCCGAGCAGGTACCCCTGCCCCGAGTCGGCACCGAGGCTCGTGACCGTCTGCAGCTCGGCCGGCGTCTCGATGCCCTCGGCGCACACGACCGCATGGGCGCTGCCGGCGAAGCCGACGAACGCGGTCACGACCGCCGCCTTCAGCGGATCGGTGTCCACGCCGGCGATGAGCGAGCGGTGCAGCTTGATGACGTCGGGGCGCACACGCACGAGCTGGGCGAAGCCGGCGTAGCCGGTGCCGACGTCGTCGACGGCGATCCGGGCGCCGCGGGCGCGCAGCTCGTGCAGCGCGAGCTCGAGGTCGGGCCCCTCTGTGACGAGCGCGTCCTCGGTCACCTCGATCGTGATCGCCGACAGGTCGTCGGGCAGGCCGATGCGGTCGCGGGCGCTCAGGAGCACCTTCGGGCTGATGTTCAGGTTCACGCCCGGCACGAGCGGGCGGATGGGCGACGCGAGCGCGGCCCGCACGGCGGCGGCCTCGAGCTCGACGGCCAGATCGTGCGCGTGGGCGAGCTCGAACCACTCCTGCGGGTTGCGCCAGTCGGCCGCGGGGAAGCGCGAGAGCGCCTCGTGGGCCAGCACCTCGCCCGTCTGCAGGTCGACGATCGGCTGGTACACCGGCGTGATCGCCGACGGGTCGTCGAGGATCGCGAGCAGCTCCGCGCGCTCGGCCTCGGCGTGGCCCGGCGCGTCCTCGAGCGCGCGGCTGTAGCTGCGCGTCCCGGAGCGGGTGGGCTTGCCCACGATCAGCGCCATGTCGGCGCGGCGCAGGAGCTCGTCGGCGGTCATCCCCGGCGACGCGCTCGCGATCCCGATCGTCGCCGTGAGCTGCGCCCCGGGACACCTGCGCAGCGCCGCGTGGACCGCGTCGGCGATCCGCTCGGGGCGCTCGTTGTGACCCGCCGCGATGATCGCGAACTCGTCGCCGCCGATCCGGTAGGGCACAGCGTCGATGCCGGTGCAGGCGGTCGCGAGCGCGGCCGCGAGCTGGCAGATGCGCTCGTCGCCTGCCTGGTGGCCGAGGCCGTCGTTGATCGCCTTGAGCCCGTCCATGTCGATCAGCAGGGCGTGCAGGCCGGCGTCGGCGGCGAGCGACCGGCGGATGTCCTCCTGGAAGCAGCGGTGGTTGCGGAGGCCCGTGAGGCTGTCGCGCAGGGCGGCGTCGCGCAGCCGTCCGATCTCGCGCCGGTGGACGTCGGCCAGGCGCCGGCGCAGGCGCAGCATGCGGACGACCGTCCACGAGATGGCCAGGCACAGGATCCCGGTGATCACGACGACGAGGCTGGCGCGGCGGTCGGTCGTCTGCGAGCGCGTGAGGCTGGCGTTGGCCGCCTCCTGGTGCACGGCCACCTCGCGGTTGGCGATGCGCAGCATCCGGCCGACGAGCGGTCGCAGCACCTTGGTGTCGATCTCGGCGACATGGGCGTTGTAGTTCGCCGCCATCGCCGTCACGCGGTCGACGACCATCGCGAGCGCGAGGCTGTCGGTATCGAGCCGCCGCACCGCGCGCCGCTCCGCCGATCCGGCGGGCACGTTGCGGGCCGCGACGGAGTCGCCCAGCCGTGCGAGCGCGATGTCGACGGATCCCATCGCGTGCGCGAGAGCGCCGCCGGTGGTCTGGTCGGGGGACTCGACGTAGGTGAACTCGGCGAGCCCGAGCCGCTCGATCGCGTCCCGCGTGCGGTTGTACGTGTAGGCGGCGTCGGTCGCCGTGCGCACGTCCCGGCTCGCGCGGCTCGTGGCCGAGATCGTGAACCACGAAAGCGCCGTCAGCCCGATCATCGCGGCCACCGTCGCCACCAGGACCGCCGCCGACCAGCCCGTCTCGTGCAGGAAGTGGAGTCGCCGGAACCGGTGGATGGATGCCGCGCCGCTGGGATCTGCGGTGGCGTGTGGGAGCACGGGGTACCTCGTGAAGCCGCCTGGGGTCAGGCTCAGGGTGGCTCACACCCGGACGGGTGACAAGCACCCGGAAGGGGGGATGCGGCGGCGGCCGTTCCGACGTATAGGCTCGCGGGTGTGCGCATCCCGCCCCTTCGCACCGAGCGCCTCGTCGTCCGCGAGCTCGTCGCGGGCGACCGGTCCGCGGTCGAGCACATCGCCGGAGGCGACCGCGAGCGCTGGCTGCGCTGGACGGGCCTCGGCTACGAGCAGCTCGACGAGCTGCGCCAGCCGCCGTACGGCGAGCGGGGCGTGGAGCTACGCGAGTCGGGCGAGCTCGTCGGCCTCGTCGGGCTCGTTCCGGCGCTCGGCCCGTTCGGCCTGCTGCCGTCGTGGCCGCAGGAGGGCCGCCGCTACCGGCCCGAGGTCGGGCTCTACTGGGCGGTCGCCCCGGAGCACCGCCGCCGCGGCTTCGCCGCCGAGGCCGCCGCCGCCCTGATCGCCTGCGCGTTTGCCGACCTGGGCCTCGATCGCGTGGTCGCGACCACCGAGCACACGAACGTGGCGTCGATCGGCGTCATGCGCCGGCTGGGCATGCGCATCGAGCGCAACCCCGAGCCCGACCCGCACTGGTTCCAGGTGGTCGGTGTGCTCGACGCCCTCGCCGGGTGACCCCGCCGTGCGGCCGGCCGCGGTCGAGGCACCACGCTCCGCGCCGGGTGGGCATGTGGCAAGATCCCCCGGATGCTGCGACCGGGGACGATCCAGTTCGTCATCCGCTTCCGCGGGGCCGACTTCGAGGTCTGGAAGGCCGCGTTCGCCGCGCACGAGCCGCAGCGCGTGAAGCACGGCGCGGTCGGCCACTGGATCGCGCGCTCGATGGAGGACCCGAACGCGTTCATCGGTGTGGTCGAGTTCACGTCGCACGGCGGTGCCCGGGGCTACGCGGATGATCCCGACCGGCTCGACGTGCAGAGCGCCCTGATGATGGAGGGCGGACCCCACGAGAAGACGTGGGACGAGGAGATCGTCGAGACGATCGACCTCGTCACCTACGAGGGCTGAGGCGCGGCGGCCATCCACCACGAGGAGACCGGCGCCGGCACGGCGGTGATCCTCGTTCACGCGGGCATCTGCGATAGCGGGATGTGGGATCCGCAGTGGCGCTCGCTGGCCGGGTCGCACCGGCTCCTGCGGCTCGACATGCGCGGCTTCGGCCGCTCGCCGCTGCCGCCGGAGCCGTACTCGAATGCCCGCGACGTGCTGGACGTGATGGACGCCGCGGGCATCGCACGGGCCGCCCTCGTGGGCGCGTCGCTCGGCGGCCGCGTCGTGCTCGAGGTGGCGGTGGCGGCGCCCGAGCGCGTCTCCGCGCTCGTCCTGGCCGGGTCGGGGCTCACGGCCCACGAGTGGTCGCAGGACGTGCGCGACTACTGGGCGGTCGAGGACGCGGCGATCGAGCGCGGCGACCTGGACGCCGCGGCCGAGGCGAACGTGCGCTTCTGGATCGAGCCGGCCGACGCGGCGGTGCGGGCGCACGTGCGCGCGATGCAGCTGCGCGCGCTCGAGCTGCAGGTGCCGGTCGGCGACGCTGCACCGGACGAGCCGCTCGTTGCCGGCCTGGATGGCCGCCTGGGCGAGATCGCGGTGCCTGCGCTCGTGGTCGTCGGTGAGCTCGACCACGCCGACATCCACGCCATCGCCGCCCGGCTCGTGGACGCGCTGCCGCACGCAACCCACGCCGAGATCCCGGCCGCGGCGCACCTGCCGAGCCTCGAGCGGCCGGCCGCCTTCGACGCGGTCGTCGCGCCGTTCCTCGCGCTCAGCGGCGCACGGGCTTGAGCGAGCGCGCGATCGCGACCATCTCCGGATCGGTGAGGTCGTCGAGCAGCGTGTTCTGCACCCAGTAGGCCACGCCGCCCTGGATGAAGGCGATCGTCTGGATGTGGCTGCCGTTGAAGAAGAACAGGTACTTGCGGCCGTCGAGGGTGCGGGTGGCGTTGGGGGTCTGCAGGAGCGGCGCGGCGGTGAAGCGCGTCTCCTCGATGCCCCAGTAGGCGTCGCCGCTCGGGCTGGCCATGTGGAAGACGGCGTAGGTCGAGTTCCAGCCGTGCCCGGCCGCGGCGATGCCGTAGATGCGGGTGGGCGAGGTCGACGTGCCCTGACAGCTGAGGACGCCGGGGCCGGCGGGCTTCGGCACCCACGGGCACAGGGTCGAGTCGGCCTGAGCCACGGTCGGGTACATGATCGGGAAGTGCAGGATGCTCTGCGCGTGCACGAAGTCGGCCCGGTAGGAGTTCGTCGGCGTGATCGTCGCCGGCGGCCCCGTCGGCTTCTTCGCCGCCTTCTTCGGCGCGGGCACCGCGAGCGTGCCCTTGAAGGCGCCGCCGAAGACGACCGCCACCTGCACGCGCGCGCCGATGGCGCCGGCGACCGCCGCCGAGAGCGGGGCGGTGGTGGCGCTGCCGAAGATGTGGGCGAGGTCTGCCGCGGCGGCGGCGGCGCCCGGCCGGTAGTAGGCGGTCGTGGCTGCGACGGACGAGCCGGGTGCGTTGCCCGCGTGCGCGCGGTAGCCCCAGGCATGGAGGCCTGCCACGGCCTTGCCGGCCGCCCCGTTCACACCGTTTCCGTTCAGCACCGCGACCCGCACGCCCGCGGGCGTCACGGCCGGCTTCCAGACGTGCTTGGGATGCTTGACCTTCCCCGTCGGCAGCGTCGCCCCGGCGCTTCCGAGCTTCCACGGGTGCTTCCACTGGAAGAGCGCCTGGGAGAGGTTCGTGACCTGCAGCGCCGCCTCGCCGTCGGGGGCGGTGTACGGCACCCAGCCGAGGTGCACGCTCACGACGTGCGAGCGCGCCTGGTAGGCGGTGGCGGCGAACGTCAGCAGCGTCTGCGGGCTCGGCGCCTTCTTGTGCGGGCCGACGATGGTGACGCTGTTCGAGATCGCGCCGAGCATGCTGTTGATGAACGGGATGTCGGTCACCGAGATGCCGTGGAAGCGGTCGGACGCGCGGGCCTCGAACGCGCGCAGGAACGTCTGCTGGCGGGCCTGGCGGTGGAAGTCGTCGTCGGTGTGGCGGTAGCGCGAGAACGCCAGGGCGTCGGCGCCGTTCAGCTTCTGGTAGCCCGGCTTGATGTCGATCGCCGAGAAGCCCGTGTACTGCGACTGGGCGAGCGGGTTGTAGTAGTACTGGTCGACGTTCACGTAGATCCCGCCGAGCGTGTCCACGAGCCGCTGGAACCCGGCGAAGTCGACGTTGATCAGGTAGTTCGGGCGCACGCCGGTGACGCTCTCGACCGCCTGCAGCGAGGCGTTGTCGCCGCCCTGCGGAGTAGAACGAGTTGATCTTCTGGCCCGCGCTCGGCACCCACAGGTCGCGCGGGATCGAGAGCAGCGACACCATGTGGTGCTTGGGGTCGAGCCGGGCGAGCATGAGCGTGTCCGAGAGCCCGTTCTGGCCGGTCGCGCCGTTCGGCGCGGTGGTCGGAGCCGATCAGAAGCGCGGTGATCGGCTGCGACGACAGTCGGGATCGTCGGGTTCAGATGCGTCGACGCCTTCTTGTCGGTCCCGTGCAGCTTCGTGACCTTGTTGTAGACGCTGTTCAGGTACCAGAGCTCGTAGCCGCCGGCGGCGACGACGGCCAGCACCAGGATGCCCAGCACGGCGAGCGTCCAGCGTGCCCAGCGAGGCAGGCGGTGGCGCTTGCGCCGGCCGCCGCGGCGAGGCGGCTTCGGCGGCTCACTGCCGTAGACGACCATCTTTGGTGCGCGCCGGGGGGGATCTCCCCCGCCCGGACCTCTGGGCGGCGTCTGGGTTGCCAAGCGGCTCCTGGTTCGCAACGGCCGGCAGCTCGCTGCGAGGTTCGCGGGGGCACGGGTCGGCGGAGTATACGCCCCCCGTCCGCGGGTACGTTGGAGACCGCTTAGCCTGTGCGGGACGTCACGAGCCGTCTGCTGTGGTCATTCGCGGGCCGTGGGCGAACTAGACTCGCGGGCTGTGGAACACGTGCCGCTCGGCCCGCTCCAGGTCTCGCGCGTCGGCCTCGGCTGCAACAATTTCGGCGGCCGGCTCGACCGCTCCGGCACGCGTGCGGTGGTCGACGCGGCGATCGACGCCGGCATCACCTTCTTCGACACGGCCGACATCTACGGCGGCCGCGGCGGCAGCGAGGAGCTGCTCGGCGACCTCCTGCAGGGCCGCCGCGACCGGGTGGTGCTGGCGACGAAGTTCGGGGGCGAGATGGGCGACGAGGGCCCGGCCCGCGGTGCGCCCGCATACGTACAGCAGGCGCTTCGACCGCTCGCTCGCGCGCCTGCGTACCGACCACGTCGACCTGCTCTACTACCACTGGCCCGACGACGTGACACCGATCGGCGAGACCGTCGCCGCGATGGCCGCGCTCGTCGCGTCCGGCAAGGCGCGCGCGCTCGGCGTCTCCAACCTCACCGCCGGCCAGCTCGACGAGGCGGCGGCGGCCGGGCCCATCGCGGCGCTCCAGAACGAGTACTCGCTGCTCGACCGCAGCGCCGAGTCCGACGTCCTGCCGCGCTGCCGCGCGCTCGGCATCGGGTTCGTCCCCTACTACCCGCTCGCGGCCGGGCTCCTCACCGGCAAGTACCGCCATGGGCGGCCCCCGCCGCCGGGGACGCGCCTGGCGCGCGAGGAGTCGCTCGGCGACGGCACGTGGGTGACCCCGGGAGTCGAGGCCTCGGGCGCGGCGTTCGGGCTGGTCGATCGCCTGGCCGCGTTCGCCGCGGAGCGCCGTCACAGCCTGCTCGAGCTCGCGATCGCCGCGCTCGCCTCCCAGCCGGGCGTGGCGTCGGTGATCGCGGGCGCGATCGACACCGGCGCAGGTGCAGGCGAACGCCCGTGCCGGCGAATGGCGCCTCGACGCCGCCGAGCTCGCCGCCCTGCCGGATCGCTGAGCGGCGCTCAGCCGGTCGGCGAGAGGTTCGCCGTGCGCAGCCGCTCGGCCAGGGTGCGCATGATGGCGAGGGCGATCTTCGGCTCGGCCTCGAGCGTCTTCAGGAAGGCCGAGCGCCCGAGCAGCATCGCGAGCACCTCGGTCTGCGCTTCGACCGTGGCCGTGCGCGGTGTCCCGTCGAGCAGCGCCATCTCGCCGAACGCCTCGCCGGCCTTGAGCCGCACGCCGCGCTTGTTCGGCAGCTTCACGAGCGCCTCGCCGTCCAGGATGACGTAGAAGTTGTCGGCGCGGTCGCCGGCGCGGACGATCGGGCTGAAGCGCGCGTACCGGCGCGTCCTTGCGAGCGCGGCGATCTTGTTCAGGTGGCGCTTGGAGAGGCCGGCGAAGAGCGGGATCTCACCGAGCACATCGGCCCAGCCGCGGCCCATCGAATCCGGGGGCATCGAGGTCTCCTGGTCGAGTCGGCCGAGTATTTCACGATTCGTTCATCCACGGCCGCTCTGCGCTGCGGTAGCGTTGCGGGCGGAGGCTCTGGAGGGTGGGGGGATTCACACGCAGGCGGCTGCTCGCGGCGACCGGTGGCACGGCGGTCGGCGTCGCGGGTGCGGGCGCGGTCGGATACGCCGACGCCCTGGCCGGCCCGCGTCCGGGCACGGTGCCGTTCCACGGTGCGCATCAGGCGGGCGTGACGACGCCGCCGCCGGCGCGGCTGATGTTCGCGGCCTTCGACCTGACGCTCACGACCGCGCCGCAGCTGCGCGACCTCCTGCGCGCCTGGTCGCACGCCGCGGCGCTCATGACCGCCGGCCGCCCGGTCGGCAGCCCGGCCGGCGCGCCGGACGCGGCTCCGGCCGACACGGGTGAAGCGCTCGGCCTGCCCGCCTCGAACCTGACGCTGACCTTCGGGCTCGGCCCGGGCGTGTTCGACCGGGACGGGAACGACCGCTTCGGCCTCGCCGCACGCAGGCCGCGCCCGCTCTCACCGCTCGGCGCGTTCCCCGGCGACCGGCTGGTTGCGGCCCGCTCCGGCGGCGATGTCTGCGTGCAGGCCTGCGCCGACGATCCCCAGGTGGCGTTCCACGCCGTGCGCGACCTGGCCCGGATCGCGCACGGCGCGGCCGCGCTGCGCTGGACGCAGTTCGGCTTCGGCCGGGCGGCGGCGACGTCGCGGGCGCAGGCGACGCCGCGCAACCTGCAGGGGTTCAAGGACGGCACGAACAACCTCGAGGCGTCCGCCGCCGCGCAGATGCGCCGGTACGTGTGGGTCGGCCGCGACGAGCCGCAGGAGTGGATGCACGGCGGCACGTATCTCGTCACGCGCCGCATCCGCATGCTGGTCGAGAAGTGGGACGACTCGGCGCTCGCCGACCAGGAGGACACGATCGGCCGGCACAAGCGCTCCGGGGCGCCGCTCGGCGAGCGGGCCGAGCACGACCCGGTCGACCTCGCCGCCCGCCGGCCGGACGGCTCGCTCGTGATCCCGGCCGCACGCCCACATCCGTCTGAGCTCCCACGTCACGAACGCCGGCGTGCGCATCCTGCGGCGTGGCTACAACTACACGGACGGCATCGACCCGGCCACGGGCGAGCTCGACGCAGGCCTCTTCTTCATCTGCTTCCAGCGCGATCCGCACGCCCAGTTCGCCGTCCTGCAGTACCGGCTCGCGGTGAGCGACGCCCTGAACGAGTACGTTCGGCACACGTCCAGCGCGCTCTTCGCCGTCCCGCAGGGCGCACGCCGGGGCGGGTACATCGGCGAGGGCCTCTTCACACGCTGACCGCGCCGACCCTGTAGGCTCGGCCGCGATGAGCTTCGACGTCTCCGCCGAGGCCTACGACCGCTTCATGGGCCGGTTCTCGGTCACGCTCGTCGCCGCAGCTCGCCGACCTCGCGGATGTGGCCACCGGGCAGCGGGCGCTCGACGTCGGCTGCGGGTCGGGCACGCTCACGGCCGAGCTCGTCGCCCGGCTCGGTGCGGGAGCGGTCGCGGCGATCGACCCATCCGCGCAGTTCGTCGATGCGATGCGTGTGCGCCATCCCGGCGTCGACGTCCGCCAGGGCGTCGCCGAGCAGCTGCCGTTCGCAGACGGCGCGTTCGACGTCGCGCTGGCGCAGCTCGTCATGCACTTCATGACCGATCCGGTGGCCGGCGTGCGCGACATGGCCCGCGTCACCCGCCCCGGCGGCGTGGTGGCGGTGTCGGTGTGGGATCTCGCCGGCGGCCGCGCGCCGTTCAGCCCGTTCTGGCGCGGGGCGGTCGCGCTCGATCCCGGAGCGCAGAGCGAGCTCAACCCGCCCAGCGCCGGCGAGCGGCTGGCCGCGCCAGGTGCTCACCGCCGCGGGCCTGGCCGACGTCACCGAGGTCGAGCAGAGTGCCCACGTCGAGCACCCGTCGTTCGACGACTGGTGGCAGCCATTCTCGCTCGGCGTCGGCCCGGCGGGCACCTACCTGACGGGCCTCGACGCCGACCACCGGGCGCGGATCCGCGATCGCTGCCACGAGGAGCTCGGCGACGGGCCGTTCACGCTGCCGACGGTCACGTACGCGGGCCGCGGCGTCGTCGCTCGTTAGAACGTCCAGGCGAGCGTGACGCACGCCTCGGGCGGTTCGGCGCCCGCGGACCGGTAGGTCGCAAGCGCCGCGGCGTTGCCCGCATCGGTCGCAACCCACATCCCGTAGCACCCGCGCATGCGCGCGAGCGCCCGCAGCGCCTCGACGAGCGCGCGACCGGTGCCCTGCCCGCGGTGATCGGGATGCACCGAGAGCTCGTACAGGAACATCTCGGTGCCCTTGTCGGGGTGGGTCGTCTCGACGCCGGACACGAACCCGACCGGCCGATCGCCCGCGAGCGCCACGAGCAGGTGGTGGCCGTCGCGATCGAGGAACCGGCCGGTCCACTCGTCGGCCGGCGGCGTGTCGAACAGGTCGGCGCCGGCGTGGACGACGGCGGCGTCGCCCGGGCCGAGGCGCACGACGGTGACGGGCGCCTCGGCGCTCATCCGGCGACCATGACCTCCCGGTAGGCGTCCGGGTCGGTCGCGCCCTCGGTGGCGATCAGGAGCACGCGGCTGCGGGCGGTGAGGCCGATCGCCCCGCGCAGCTCGGCGCACTCCTCCTCGTCACGAGCGCGCGCAGCGCGGCGAGCGTGGCCGCGCCGCAGTCGCCGATCGCAAGGCCGCGGGCGGCGAGCGCGCGCATCGCCGCGTGCACCTCGGCGTCGGCGACCGTCACGGTGCCGGAGATCCCGGCGCGCAGCGACGGCCAGCCCGTCGCGGAGATCTCGGCGCAGTCGAGGCCCGCCATCGACGTGCCGGGGTTCTCGACCGCCGTCAGCCGGCCGGCGGCGAGCGACGCGGTCAGGCACGCGGCGGTCTGCGGCTCGACGCCGACGACGGCGATCCCCGCCTGGGCGCCGTGGCGGGCCGCGGCGGCCGCGAGCGCACCGGCGCCGACCGGGACGAGCATCACGTCGAACTCGCCCTGCTTCGCCGTCTCGGCGAAGAGCGTCTGGTAGCCGTCGATCACCCACCGGGCCGAATCGGCGTCGCCGACGTCGGCGAGCGTGACCGTGCCCGGGTCGGCGCCCGCCGCGGTCGCCTCGGCCACCGCGCCCTCGTAGGCGCCCGCGGTCACGATCACCTCGGCGCCCTCGGCCGCGATCGCCTCGCGCCGGGCCCGGGCCGAGCGGGCGGGGAGGTAGATGCGGCACTGCAGGCCGCGCTGCGCCGCGACGTGGGCGACCGCACGGCCGTGGTTGCCCGCGCTCGCGGTCACCACGCGGCGGACGCCGGGGTGCTCGCGCAGCGTGCGCTCGACCGCCCACGAGGCGCCGAGCACCTTGAACGCGGGCAGCCCGAGCCGGTCGGACTCGTCCTTGAGCGCGACGGCCGCGAGGCCGAGCTCGCCCGCCACGTCGGCGAGGTCGTGCAGCGGCGTCGGCCGGTACTCGGCAAGGCCGGCGTGGAAGGCGACGGCGTCGGTGAGGGGTGCGGGCACCGCCGCGGTGTCGAGAGCTGGGTTGACGACGGCGCGCATCGCCGCCGATTCTCGCATCAGCGGCCGCCCAGGGCGAACAGGGGAGTTAGTAGTCGCCCTCGGCGATCGCGCGGCGATCCATCGCCTCGTCGCCCTCGGCGGGCGCCTGCATCTCTGCCCGCAGCACGGTGGCGGCGATCACGGCGGCCGCGAGCGTGAACGCCGCGCCGACCAGGAAGGCCAGGTGGTAGCCGCCGTTCAGCGCGACGAGCGCGCCGTCGCCCGCGGCGCGCAGGCTCTCGGTGTGCCGTGCCGCGAGGGTGGCGAGCACCGCCAGGCCGAGCGCGCCGCCCATCATGAAGGCGGTGTTCACGACGCCCGACGCCAGGCCGGCCTCGCTCGGCTCGACGTCGTTCATCGCCGCGAGCAGCAGCGGGTTGAACGACATGCCGCCGCCGAACGCGAGCAGGATCATGCTCGGGAGCACGTCGACGACGTAGGTGCCGTCGACCGGAGCACGCGCGAACAGCACGAGGCCGATCGCCGCGAGCGAGAGGCCGATCGCGAGCGGCAGGCGGATGCCGAAGCGCATGACCAGCTTGGCCGAGAGCCCGAGCGAGAACGCGCCCATGATCAGGTTCGTGGGCAGGAACGCCAGGCCGACGCGCAGCGGGCTGTAACCGAGCACGATCTGCAGGTAGAGCGCCGAGAGGAAGAACCACGCGAACATCCCCGCGGCCCACAGGATGCAGATGATGTTCGCGGTCGTGAGGTTGCGCAGCCGGAAGAGGCCGAGCGGCATGAGCGGCGACGCCACCTTCGCCTCGATCCCGAGGAACACGAGCAGGAGCACGACGGACGCGCCGAGCAGGCCGAGCGTCTGCGCCGACGTCCAGCCGGCCTGGTTGCCGTTCACGATCGCGTAGACCGCGCACATGAGCGCCGCGGTGACGGTGACGGCGCCGGCGACGTCGAGGCGCACGCCGGCGGGGCCGCGGCCGGACGGCAGAAGGACGAAGCAGAACGCGAACACGGCGATGCCGACCGGCAGGTTGACGATGAAGATCCAGTGCCAGTCGAGCAGGTCGGTCAGGACGCCGCCCAGGAGCACGCCGACGGTGCCGCCGCCCGCGGCGACGAAGCCGAAGACGCCCATGGCCTTCGCGCGCTCCCCGGGCTCGGTGAACATCGTCATGATCAGCGAGAGCGACACCGCCGAGACGATCGCGCCGCCCAGGCCCTGCACCGCCCTCGCAGCGATCAGCACGTGCTGCGAGTTGGCAAGCCCGCACGCGAGCGAGGCGAGGGTGAAGAGCGCGATCCCGATCAGGAACAGGCGCCGATGCCCGTAGAGGTCGCCGAGGCGGCCGCCGAGCAGCAGGAAGCCGCCGAACGTGAGCAGGTAGGCGTTCACGACCCAGGCGAGCGACGTCTCGGAGAAGCCCAGGCTCTGGCGGATCGACGGCAGCGCCACGTTCACGATCGTCGTGTCGAGCACGATCATGAGGCTGCCGCCGCAGAGGAGAATCAGCGCCAGCCAGCGCCTGCGGGTGTCGGACGGGCTCATACGGGGGTCGCTCCGGTGTGTCTCATCGCGTGTGGCTCCTTCGGTTCGAGTCTGCGGTGAAGACCCGCCGGGGCCACAGAACTCATCGCTCCCTCACCGTAGCGCGCCCGTGGCCGCATCGGCCGGAGTAGCCAGCTACGCGGGAGTCTCGTCGGCCTCGGACGCCCGCGCGGGCGGCTCAGGGGCCGGCGGTGGTGGTGGCGGCGGCGGAGGAGGCGGAGGCGGTGGTGGTGGTGGAGGAGGAGGAGGCGCCGCCGCCTGCGCGGGGGCGTCCTCGAAGACGCCCGTGCCCTCGACGTTCAGGTGCGGCAGGATCCGGTCGAGCCATCCGGGCAGCCACCAGCTGCGCTCGCCGAGGAGCTCCATCACCGACGGCACGAGCAGGCAGCGCACGACGGTCGCGTCGAGCGCGATCGCGACCGCGAGGCCGACGCCGAACTCCTTCACGACCGGGTCGCCGTTCAGGAGGAAGCTCGAGAACACGAACACCATCACGAGCGCCGCCGACGTGATCACCCGGCCGGTGGAGGCCAGGCCCTCGACCACGGCCCCGCCGGCGTCGCCGGTCGCGTGGTAGCGCTCCTGGATCTGGCTGACGAGGAACACCTCGTAGTCCATCGAGAGGCCGAACAGGATCGCGAACATGAGCAGCGGCGCGAAGCTGACGATCGGGATCGCGTGCGGCAGGCCGACCAGCGCCGATCCCGTGGCCCTCCTGGAACACGAGCGTGACCACGCCGTACGCCGCGCCGACGGAGAGCAGGTTCATGACCGCCGCCTTGAGCGGGATCACCACCGACCGGAACGCGATCATGAGCACGATGAAGCTCAGGAGGACGACGATCGCGATCATCAGCGGGAGCTTGGCCGCGATCTTCTCGGCCAGGTCGATGTAGCCGGCGGTCTGGCCGCCGACGTAGGCGGTCAGGTCGGTGCCGGCGAGCGCCTTCGGGATCACCGTGTCGCGCAGGTTGTTGACGAGGTCCTCGGTCTGCGACGCCGACGGCGCAGGTGGTCGCGACCGCGCTGAACACGGCTGCGGTGCACCGGACGGGTCGACCGTGGCGGGCGCGACCGACTTCACGCCGGGCGTCTTTGCGATCGCGTTCTGGAGCGCCGTCAGGCGGCGGGTCGGTCGTCGGGTCGCCGCCGGCCTGCGCCGGCTTCGCCGGCGTGCCGAACTGGACGGCGATCAGGAGCGGCCCGTTCGAGCCGGCGCCGAAGCCCTGGGCGATCGCGTCGTACGCCTGCCGCGAGGTCGTCGACTTCGGCAGCACGCTCTGGTCGGACTGGCCGAGCTCGCAGGTGGACGAGCGGGAAGGCGAGCACGAGCAGCACGACCGTGCTCGCGATCATGTACGGCCACGGCCGGCCGCCGACCGCGCGCGCCATCCGCGCCCAGCCGTGCGGCTGCTGGTCGTCGGGGTGCGTGCGCCCGATCTGGACGCGCAGCGAGTCGATGTGCCGCCCGAGCACGCCGAGCAGCGCCGGCAGCAGGGTGATCGCCGCGAGCACCGACACGCCGACCGCGATCGCGGCCGTGTAGCCGAGCGTGGACACGAGCGGGATGCCGGCGACGACCAGCGAGCAGAGCGCGATCACGACCGTCACGCCGGCGAACACGACCGCGCCGCCCGGAGGTCGCCGTCGCCCGCGCGATCGACTCGTTCATCTCGACGCCGTGGGCGAGGTGCAGCTTGTGCTTGGTGACGATGAAGAGCGCGTAGTCGATGCCGACGCCGAGGCCGATCATCGTCGCGAGCGTGGGGGCGACGGTCGGGACGTCGGTGACGTGGCCGATCGCGGTGATCAGGCCGAGCGTCGTCAGGAGGCCGAGGATCGGCCGTGATGATCGGAAGCACCATCGCCGTGACGGTGCCGAACGCGAGCACGAGGATGATCGACGGCCGCCAGCAGGCCGACCGCCTCGCTGCTCTCGGTCGACGGCCGCGAGAGCTTCTGGCCGACGTAGCCGCCCGACGGCGGGCGAGAGGCCGGCCTTCGCGGCGGGGGCGGCGGCGTCGAGGATCTGCTGCGCCTGGTCGGTCGAGGTGTCGCTCGAGCCGATGTTCAGCGTGACCGAGATGTAGCCGATCTTCTTGTCCTTGCTGAGCAGCGCCGAGGCGCCCTGGTCGAGCGGGCTGACGACGCGGGTGACGTGGGGCAGGGCCTTCAGGTTGGCGACGGTCGCGTTGATCGCGCTCGTGCTCGCCGCGTCGCCCAGCGTGCCGTTCGGGTCGAGCAGCGTGACCGGGATGCTGCCGTACGCCTGCTGGGGCAGCTTCTGCTGGAGCAGGTCGGTCGCCTGGGTCGACCCGGTGCCCGGCAGCGTCAGGTTGTCGTTCCACTGCTGCCCGAGCGACGCCGCCCACAGGTGCATGCCGACCGCGACGACGAGCCAGACGCCGATCACGATGAAGCGGTGGCGCACGCACGCCTGGCCCACCCGGTAGAGCGCCCGAGTCAACGGCTGACCCTCACGGCGCGCGAGCATACCAGGGTCGCTCGCCGCGACGTGGTTCGAGCGCGGGTAACCTAACTCTCTACTTTAAGGTGAGATAGAAGTCAGGCTGTCGCCTGCGACTTCACGTACGCGATGTAGCCGCGCACGTCTGCGGCCGGCTCCGTGTAGGCGTCACCGAGCGTGTCGGCCATCCGCTCCATGAAGTCCTTCGCCCACTCGGGCAGGTCGTAGTCGATCGAGGCGAGGAACTCGAGCGTCGCCGCGAGGCGGATGTCCGCCGTCGAGGGGTGGTCGCCGCCGATGAACTTCTTGCCGTCGAGGAAGAAGGTGCGGTAGACGTCGAGCGGCTCGGCGAGCGCGGCCTCGGCCGCCTGCTGAGCCTCGGCCTTCGTCTCGGCGTCGGCGTCGGACGAGCCCACCTCGCCCGGGTACTGCGGGAAGTTGAGCGTCGGGTAGGTGGCGCGTGCCACCAGCGGGTAGAGCGTGCCGATCAGGTAGAAGTTGGCGCTGTCGATCATCGCCCGCTTTCCCGGATCGCTCGGGTAGAACTGCTCCAGGCCGTGCGTGTTGCACAGGTAGGACATGATCGCGCAGCTCTCCCACAGGGTCGCCTTCGGCAGCCCGGCGTGCTCGATCATGGGCGTCAGATGGGCCGGGTTCATGGCCAGGAACTCGGGCGTGCGCGTGTTGCCCCACGCGTCGATCTCCTCGCAGTCGAGCCCCGCCGCCCGGACGAAGATCCGGACGGTCAGGTTGTTCACGCTCGGCTTGAGCACGTGCATCTTCATGGTCGCCATGCCAATCCTCCTAGTACGGGTTCTTCGGTGAGCGGTCGTCCGAGAGCGACGGCCGCGACCGCTTGATCATGTCCTCGATGGCATCTGCCAGGTGGATCTCGACGATGTTTCGGTCTCCGCGCTGCTCGCGCAGCCTGTGCGCCTCGAGCAGGACGTCGGAGTGGGTGTAGCCGAACGGCGGCTCGAAGCGGTAGGACGCGAGCTCGATCAGGAGGCCGAGGGGATCGTCGAAGTAGATCGAGTCCATGAACCCCCGGTCCTTGACGCCGCTGTGGCGGATGCCGCGCTCGTCCAGGCGCTCGACCGTCTGGTGGAACACGGCCTGCGAGAGCGAGAAGGCGATGTGGTGCACGCAGCCCGGGTCGGTCGCCGTACGCGCCGGGTCGGGGACGCGCTCCTCGTTCGTGAAGACGGTGATCAGGCGGCCGTCGCCCGGGTCGAAGTAGAGGTGGCTCTCGCTCGCGTTGTCGAGGTTCGGCTGCTCGAACACGAACGGCATCCCCAGCACGCCCTCCCAGAAGTCGATCGAGGTCTGCCGGTTGGCCCCGACGATCGTGATGTGGTGCACGCCCTGGCTCTGGATCTTCCTCATAGTTGCGCCTGCAAAGGCTACTCCACCGCGGGCGCCTCCGGGAGGCTCACGCGGGAACCCATCCAGTACGATCGCCACACCTGCAACGACCCGGGAGGATCACATGATCGGCGTCTTCGTCAGCTTCCGCTCCGACCACGGCCTCGACCGAGGCGCGGTCATGGCCATCGCCGAGAAGGCCGCGCCGCAGTTCGAGGGCATGCCGGGACTGCGCTCGAAGGTGTTCACCTGGGACGGCGAGTCGCGCTCGGCGACGAACTTCTACGTCTGGGACTCCGAGGAGGCCGCGCGCGGCTTCTTCTCGCCGGAGCTCGCGCAGCGGGTGACGGGGCTCTACGGCGTGGCGCCCGAGATCCACTTCGTCGAGATCGGTGCGATCGTCGACAACCACGCGGTGACGGCGCCGGCCTGATCAGAACTCGACGTAGGCGCCGACCTCGAACACGCGGTCGGGCGGGATGTGGAAGTACCGCGCCGGCGGGATCGAGTTCTGGTGCAGGAGCACGAACAGGCGCTTGCGCCAGCGCGCCATGCGCGCCTCGCCCGTGGGCAGGATCGAGACGTGGTCGACGAAGTACGAGGTGCGGTCGAGGTCGATCGCAAGCCCCTGGCGCTGCGCGATGCCCAGGGCGCTGACGACGTCGGGCTCGTCCTGGTAGCCGTAGCGCGCCGTGACCGTGGCGAAGCCGAGCCGCAGCGTCT
Organism: uncultured Actinomycetes bacterium; assembly: GCA_963707585.1. Lineage (GTDB taxonomy): Bacteria > Actinomycetota > Thermoleophilia > Gaiellales > JAICJC01 > JAICJC01. Next base: position 415,535 of record CAVPQP010000003.1, read on the forward strand.
GGATCGAGACGCGGTCGCTCGCATCGACGTGGGGCACGCCCACGGTCTGCAGCTTCACGAGCACCACGTGCTCGTGGACGATGCCGTTGTGCTCGGCATTGTTGAGCAGCGCCGGCGGGACGGTCTCGAGCGAGCTCGTCAGGAAGACGGCGGTGCCGGGTATGCGGTTGGGCGGGTCGTCGATCATGCGGTTGATGTACCGGCGCAGCGGCACTCGGCCCTCGCGCATCGACTTGGCCAGGATCTTGCGGCCGCGCCGCCAGGTCGTGAGGATCGTGAAGAAGGCCGCCCCGACGACGAGCGGGAACCAGCCGCCTGACAGGAGCTTGGTCAGGTTCGCGGCGAAGAACGTGAGCTCGATCGTCATGAAGACGGTCGCGGCGGGGATGACGACCTTGAGCGGCTTGCGCCACAGCGTCCGGAAGACCACCGCGGCGAGGAACGTGTTCGTCGCGAAGATCGCGCTGAGCGCGATGCCGTAGGCGTTGGCGAGCCCGGTCGGCGAGCGGAACGTGAGCACGAGGATGATCACGGCCGTGAGCAGGAACCAGTTCACGACCGGGATGTAGATCTGGCCGATGATGCGCTTGGAGGTGTGCTTGATGGTCATCTGCGGCAGGAATCCGAGCTGGATCACCTGCTGGGTGACCGAGAACGCGCCCGAGATGACCGCCTGGGAGGCGATCACCGTCGCGACGGTCGCGAGCACGACCATGGCCTTCTGCCCGGTCTGGCCGCCGGGGACGAGCAGGAAGAACGGATTCACGATCGTCTTCGGCTGCGCCAGGATCAGGGCGCCCTGGCCCATGTAGTTCAGGAGCAGCGCCGGCAGCGCGAACCACACCCATGCGCGCGTGATCGCCTTGCGGCCGAAGTGGCCCATGTCCGCGTAGATCGCCTCGGCGCCGGTCAGCGCGAGGAACACCGACCCCAGGGCGAGGAAGCCCATCACCGGGTCGTCGGCGAGGAAGGTGGCCGCGTACGTCGGCGAGACGGCGCGCAGGATGCCGGGGTGGATCGCGATCTCGCGGACGCCGAGCGCCCCGATGACGATGAACCAGATCACCATGATCGGGCCGAACAGGCCGCCCACGGCGCCCGTGCCGAACCGCTGCAGTGCGAACAGCGTGATCAGGATCGCGAGCGAGAACGGGATGATCTGGGCCGCCAGCGCCGGTGAGGCGACCTTGAGCCCGGACACGGCCGAGACCACGGAGATCGCCGGTGTCAGCATCCCGTCGCCGTAGAAGAGGGACGCCCCCAGCACGCCGACCATGACGAGGCCGGTCTTGCGCCGCGTCTTGATTGTGCGCTCGATCAGCGCGACGAGCGCCATGATGCCGCCCTCGCCGTGGTTGTCGACGCGCAGGATCAGGAGCACGTACTTGAGCGTGACCACCACCATGAGCGACCAGAAGATGAGCGAGAGCGCGCCGTAGACGCGTAGCGGCGACGGCGCCATCGGGTGGTCGCCGGTGAAGATCAGCTGCACCGTGTAGAGCGGGCTCGTGCCGAGGTCGCCGTAGACGACGCCGAGCGCGCCCAGCGAGAGCGCGAGGCTGCCCCAGCGCGTCGCCCGGTGGGCGTCGGCGTGCCCGGCGGCAGGGGCGGTCGGCGCCGCCGGTGCGACCGCGGCGGGGAGGCTGATGGTGCCCTGCTCGCTCATCGTCTACTCCACCACCGTTCGCGGTGTGGCCGCCGGCGCCGGCGCCCGGTGCCTGCGCACCCCCGTGCCGGTGACGAACGCCAGGTCGGCCGCGACGCCGTGGGCGGCGCGGCGCACGCTCCAGCCGGCACGGCCGACGACGATCAGCGTCTCGGCCGGCCCGGTGGCGTGCAGGAGGGCGGGCACGTTGCGGCACGGCACGATCGCGGCGCGGCCGCGCATCCCGCGCGCGTCGAGCGCCGCCCGCGCCGCGTCGCGCAGGGCGGCCAGCCGCGCGGCCAGCCGCGGCGGGCAGGCCCCGATCGGGAGCGTGGGCGGCAGCACGGCGGGGACGATGACCTCGACGCGCACGGGCCGTCCGCCCGCCCGCCGGTCGGCCTCCGCCACGGCGGCATCGATCAGCTCCGGGGAGACGTGCGAGTCCGCCGGGACGACGATCACGGCGCGGCGCCTCATGCCGGCGCCCCCGCGGGCTGGATGATCATGACCCGCTGTGTGGCCTCGGCGACGATCCGGCGCACGACAAGGTCGTAGGCGATCCGGCGGAACCGGCTGTGGTGCAGCCCCGCCGCCCCGAGCAGGATCACCTGCGAGTTGCGGCGGGCGGCCTCGGCGAGGATCGACTCGGCGGGGTCGCGGGTGCGCAGGTGGGTCGTGTGGACGCGGATGCCGTAGGCCTCGCCGATCGTGCGCGCACGCGCCGCCATCGCCTCGACGCGGCGCTCGAGGCCGTCGAGCTCGATGTCGAGCTCCTCTCCGAGCGGGATCTCGGTGAACGCGAGCAGCACCACCGACGCGCGCCGTTCGGCGGCCAGGCTGGCGGCGACCTCGACGGCGTCGGCCGGAATGTCTGTCTGGTCGGTGTTGACCGGGATCAGCATGGTCTGGTAGGCGACCGCGATCCCCGGCCCCGAGCGCTCCGACACGTCGCGCTGGGTCAGCTCGGTCAGGCTGAGCCCGAGCCGGCGCCGGTAGACGGCGTAGCCGGCGACGCCGATCACCATCCACACGAGCCCCGCGAGGCGCGCGTCGGCCTCGAGCACGACCACGGCGAGCCACGCCCCGGCCGTGCAGGCGGCGCCCAGGATCGGAAGCACGGGCAGACGCCGCGCGTCGAACGGGATGTTCCCGCGCACCTGGAAGGGGCGGTAGCGGGACGGGTCGCGCCACCGCATGACGACGATCGACGCCTGCACGCTCGTGAACGCGATCGCCGCCCCGAACACGTACGTGCCGGCGAGCGCGCTCGCGCCCGCCGCCAGGCCGGCCTGCGCGACGAGGGCCGCGATCGCCGCGATCGCGCCGAGCGCGATGCCGATATGCAGCGTCTCGTACTCCGGGTGCACGGCCGCGACCCGGGCCGGGAGCTGGTGGTGCTCCGACAGCCAGCTGCACAGGCGGGCGAGGCTCGTGATCGCCCCGTGCGCGGTGACGAGGAGCATGACCGCCACCAGCGGGCCGATGAGATAGCGCAGCCCCGACGAGAGCACGTGGAGCGGCAGGTGCGCGGCGATCCCGAGCACCGGCGCCCCGAGGTATCCGTGCGGCGCGGGCTGCGCGAGCTGGGTCGAGTAGGTGCCGGCGGCCGTGCGCGTGACCGGCATCGCCATCATCGCGATCAGGGCGAGCGCGGCGGCGAGCGCCACGACCGACCAAAGCAGCGCACCGACGACCCGGGCGACGTCGTGATCGGGGTCGCGCGCCTCCTCCACGAGCCCCGCGGTCGTCTCGATGCCCGTGTAGGCCACCATCGCGACCGCCACGGCCAGGATCAGCTGCGACACCGACGGCGACGTGCCCAGGTGCACGTCATGCACGACCACGTCGGGGCGGAAGATGAGCGTCGCCCCGAGGACGACGAGCAGGAGCTCGATACCGACGTCCACGACGCCGAGGAACGCGCCCGGGCTGACGGTGCGGTGCAGGCCGCGGATCGCGATCGCGGCGACGAGGACGGTGGCGGCCACGGCGCCGGCGACGTCCCACGGGCCGGTCGCAAGCGGCGCCCAAAGGACGCTCAGGTAGTGCGTCGCAAACAGGGTGCAGAGCGCGGTGAGGACGATCAGGGCCAGGCATGCGGCCCAGGCGGTGACGAAGCTTGCAAGCTCGTTCGACGCGTAGCGCGCGAACGCGGCCGCGCCTCCGGCCTCGGGGAACATCGCGACGCCTTCCGTGTAGCACGCGGCCACGATCGCGAACACGAGCCCTGCGGCGAGCACTGCGGCCGGCGTGAGCCCGGCGCCGTGGATCGCGACGAGCCCGAGCGCCAGGTAGACCGCCGAGCCCATGCGCGGGTACGCCGCGGCGTAGAGGCCCGCGCGCCCGCGTGCCACCCGGCGGCCGTCTGCGCGCCTGCGCACGACGGGCGAGCGCCGGCTCGCGCCGAGGACGCCGGATCCTGATCCGATACCCATTCTCACACGGTGGCACGGCGGGCGTCACGGCCGAATCACGATTCGGCCGGATCGCATCCCAATGTCGACACGGCCGCGTCACGATTTCGTCACGGTCCGCGCCGGTCGGGCGGCGCGTGGGCAGCGTGTACCCTGAGCGCCTCGACGCGGCGGAAGGGGCCGAGCGTGTACATCCTGATCGCCGGCGGCGGCAAGGTCGGCGCAAACCTGGCTTCCACCCTGCAGCTGCACGGGCACGAGGTCACGCTGATCGAGGCCGGCCGCCGCCGCTACGAGCGGCTCGAGCAGCGCTTCGGGACCACCGTCCGCCACGGCGACATCACCGAGGTCTCGGTGCTCGAGGCGGCGGGCGTCGAGCGCTGCGACCTGATGATCGCGGTCACCGGAGACGACGAGGACAACCTGGTCGCGTGCCAGCTCGCGCGCGACAAGTACGGCACGCCCAAGGTGATCGCCCGGGTGAACGATCCCCGCAACCAGCCGCACTTCGAGATGCTGGGCGTCGACCTGACCGTCTCGGCGACGAGCACGATCATCACGCTGATCGAGCACGAGCTTCCGCAGCACGACCTCCTGACCATGCTCGACCTGCGCCACCAGGACCTCGCGATCGTCGAGCTCGTGATCCCGGACGGCTCCCGCGCCGAGGGCCGGCTCGTCAGCGAGCTCGACCTGCCGGAGCGCGCCAGGCTCATCTCGATCACCCACAACGACACGTACACGATCGCCGCGGGCGACTCGCGCCTGCACGCCGGCGACCGGATCATGGCGATCCTCGCCCCCGCGCTGCGGGACGCGCTCGAGCGCGCGGTCGGGACGTGATTGTCGGCTCGGCCGGTCGCCCGTACCCTTGAGGTGGAAGGCAGTTCTCGAGGCAGGTGGAGGCAGCGTGGTGCGAAGACGGATTGGTGCGGCGATCGTGGCTGTGGCCGCGACCCTCGTGGTGGCCGTGGGAGCCGAGGCGGCGGTGCCGCCGAGCTCGATCCCGGTGGGCGCGTCGTGGCAGACGAACGGCCGTGTCGAGACGGTGGTCGTGAGCGGCTCCACGGCGTACCTGGGCGGTGACTTCACCTCGGTCCGGCCATCGGGCGACCCGGCCGGGACGGGCGAGGTCGTCCGCAACCACGCGGCGGCGATCAACGTCGAGACGGGCGCCCTCCTGCCGTGGAACCCGGACACGAACAACGTCGTGCAGGCGATCGCGGTGAGCGGTCAGACGGTCTACCTCGGTGGGACGTTCGGCAGCGTGGGCGGCAAGAACCACGCCCGCGTCGCGGCCGTCGATGCGACCACCGGCGCCCCGATCCAGACCTTCAAGGCGAAGACGAACGGCGAGGTCATGTCGCTCGCCGTCGGCCCGGCCGGCCTGTTCATGGGCGGCAACTTCACCACCGCAGACAACGTCGCCCACGGCTATCTGGCCGAGGTCGACGGCACGACGGGCGCGCTCGTCCCCGGCTGGACGGCCAGCGTCGACCGGAAGGTGAACATGATCGCGCTCGCGGCCGACGGCTCGCGCCTGTTCGTGGGCGGCACCTTCCTGAACATGGACGGCGCCCCGGGCCGGTACATCGGCGCGGTCAACCTGACGACCGGCGCGGTGCTGCCGTGGGCGTCGCATCCGGTGTACGCGATCATCGCGCTCGCCGTCGACGCAAACGGCGTCTACGCGGCCGGCGCCGGCGCGGGCGGGACGATGGTCGGGTTCAACCCGGCGACCGGCGCGCAGCTCTGGGTGGGCGCCCTCGACGGCAACGACCAGGCGATCACCGTCCTGGACGGCAACGTCTACGTCGGCGGCCACTTCAACAACTACTGCGGCCATTCGATCGGAACCGGCGGATGCGCGATCCCGACTCCGCGCGACCACCTGCTCGCGGTCGACGAGGCGACCGGCAACCTCGAGCCGTGGCATCCGAACGCGAACGGCGTCCTCGGCGTGTTCGCCCTCGCGGGCGGCGACGGCACGCTCGAGGCCGGGGGCGACTTCACGAAGATCGGCGGCGTCGCCCAGCAGGGCTTCGGCGAGTTTCCCGAGATCTCGCTGCCGACGGTGTCGGACAGCGCGGGCGGCCTGCCGACCAGCACGACGCCCGTGACGGTGACGGCCTCGGGGTCCTCCGACTCGGGGCCCGGCTTCCTCGGCTACAAGTACCAGACGTCGGTCGACGGCGGCGTCACCTGGGGCGCCCTGCGCACCGGCGCGACCGCGACCGTGAAGGCGGCCGGGACGACGGTCGTCCGGTTCGAGGCGCTCGACGCCTACGGCAACACGAGCGGCTGGGTGCTCGACACCGTCACGATCACGTGAGCGGAGGGCGGGCGCTCACGCGCTCGCCCCGAACTCGTCGAGCAGCATGTGCACGTGGCCGACCGGCTCGAAGCCGGCGCGCTCGAGGATGGGCCGCGACATCGCGCCGCCCTGGGTGATCAGCGCCGGCGTGCCGAGCGCGACCGCGTCGTCCCAGCGGGCGCGCAGGAGCGCGCGGTAGGCGCCGCGGCCGCGCGCCGCCCGCGTGGTCGCCCCGCCGTAGAGCAGCAGCCCCTCCGGCACCGCGCTCACGGTCCCGGCGCACACGATCTCTCCGTCCATCCAGACGGCGTGCATCAGGTAGGCGCTGTCCGTCCACAGCTCGGGCAGCAGGGCCCGGCTCTCGGCGAGCTCGTCGCCCTCCGTCTCGAACGCCTCGAACTGCACCTCGCTGCCCGCCGCGTACTCGGCGAAGGTCTCGACGCGCCGCGCCACCGCCCCTTCCGGGCCGGGCCTCGGCTCGCGCCGCAGAACGAGCGCGACGGCGTAGGGGTCGCGGTCGTGGACCACGCCGCGGGCGAGCAGCAGGTCGACCAGGTTCTCGGGCCGGGCGGCGCTGCCGATCTCCCACTGCGTCGAGGTGCGGCCGCGCTCACGCAGCAGCGCATGCACCTCGGCGCGCACGTCGTCGACCTCGCCGGCTCCGTAGCGATGGCGCTGGACGGTGTTCCACGTCGACCCGCGGCCCATGCACAGCGTGAAGCGCTCGGTCTCGATGCGCTCGCCGCCGGCCGAGACGGGGCCGAACGAGTTCGGGTATTCGGCGATCTCGCGCAGCACGGCCCTACGGTAGCCGCCCGCGTGTCGGCGGTCACGCCGGGTCTGCATCGGCCGATGCAGACGCGGCGCCGTCCCGGTCATAGCCTCCAGCCATGAACTTCCACCCTTCCGCAAGGAGCACGAACATGGCAACCCTCACCCGCACGATCAGGCCCCTGCTCATCGCCGCTGCGGCGCTGGCGCTGATGGCACCGGCCGCGCAGGCCAAGCCGCTCGAGACGCCGCCCGGGCCGCTGCACGCGGCCGTGAGCGGGCACGCCGCCCATGCGACCTCCGGAGGGAGCTTCGGCTGGACTGAGATCGTGGTCGGCCTCGTGTTCGTCGCCGTGGTCGCCGGCATCGGCTACCTCGGTGCGCGCGTCGGCCAGCGCCGCACCGCCACCGCCTGAGCCGCAGCGATCACCGGCCCCCGCACGCCGACACCCGGCGTGCGGGGGCCTGGGCGTCACCCCGAGGGCTGCCCGATCGCTGCCAGCAGCGCCTCGTCGGCGCCGATCGTCCAGCTCACGGCGTCGTCGGCCGCCGTGAAGCCGACCGCCTCGTAGAACGGGCGGCCCGCCGGCGTCGAGAGCAGGAACGCGCCCTCGGTCGCCGGATCCCAGGCCGCGTGCAGGGCGCTCGTGAGGACGGCGCGGGCCGCTCCCCGCCGCCGGTGCCGGGCCGGCGTCATCATCTCCCACACGCCGATGCGCGGCCCGGGCGTGACCCAGGCGACGCTGATCGCCTCGTCGCCCGCATACGCCAGCCACGCCGCGATGCGCCCGTCCGGGGCGGGCAGGGTCGCGAGCGCTCGGCCCGCCATCTCCGTCTCCATCACGTGGGCGTCGGCGATGATGGCGAGCGCCCGCTCGCGCTCCGCCGCGGATCGCACCTCGGCGACGCGCAGCCCGCCGGTCACCCGCGGCGGCCGCTGCGGGCACCACATCAGCGGCTCGGCGACCGGCGCGCGCTCGAACCCGGCGGCCGCAAGCGGCGCGGTGACCTCCGCCCCGGCGGTGGAGGCCACCGAGACCAGCGCCGGCACGTCGTGCTCCGTGAGGAACGCCACGAGCGCCCGGCCGTCGGCGGCGGTCGCGCGCGACGTGAGCGCACACTGGTTCAGCTCGACGTGGCCCTCGCCGGTGACGACCGCGAACCACCCGCGGCCCGATCCCCGCGCCGGCGCCCGGCCGCCGCTCATGACGATCGCCGCGTGCTCCGCGAACGTCTCCCAGAGCGTCGCCGCGTCCATCGGCCGATCATACGGCGTCCGCGGGGAGGCGCTTGGCCGGGCAGGCTGTTCCGCGCAGCCCGCCCGGCCAAGGTGTGCGGCCGTCAGGCCGAGGCGGGGATGCGCCGCCGTCCGCGGGCGGCGTACGCGGCCGTGGCGATCAGGGCGGCGGCGAGCGTCGCGCCGGAGCCGATCGCGGCGGCGCCCCAGTCAAAGCCGCTCGAGTGGGAAACGGGGGCCGGGGCCGGCCGCGCCGTTGCCTGTGCTGCCTGCGCGCGCACTGTTGCCTGCCCGCCGATGCTCTGGGATGCGGGGCGGGCCTGGGCGGCCGAAGCCATCAGGGCCAGTGCTGCCACGGCCGCGATCACGAGACGGAAGATACGGGTGCCTGTCATGCTCCTCGCGCTCCTTGCTCGGGTGATGGACTGCATGCGCCGAGGCTAAGCGGCAACCCGAGCGGCGTCTGCTTCGACCGACGCGCAGCATGTGTAAAGTTCCTTACGTTCGAAGCAGGTGTGCGTGTCCGACTGGCCCATCCTCTCGCCCCTCTCAGACGAGGAGAAACGGCAGCTCCTGGCCCTCGCCCGGCGGCGCCGGTTCGCGCGCGGCGAGATCGTCGTGCACCGCGACGACACCGCCGACACGCTCCATCTCGTCCGCAGCGGCTGCCTGGCCGTACGCGTGCTGACGCCGGTCGGCGACATGGCGACCCTCTCGCTCGTCGGGCCGGGCGGCACGTTCGGGGAGCTCGGGCTCGTGCGCAGCGCGCATCTGCGCTCGGCGACGATCCAGGCGCTCGAGCCGAGCGAGACACACGTCCTGCGCCGCACGACCTTCGACGAGCTCCGCCGCACCCACCCGGCCATCGACACCGTGCTCGTGCACATCCTGGCCGATCGGGTCGCCGAGCTCACCGACCGGCTCGTCGACGCGCTCTACACGCCCGCGCCGCGCCGCGTCACCGCGCTGATCGCGGCCCTCGCCGACCGCTACCGCGACGGCTCGGGGACGGGCACCATCCCGCTCACGCAGGACGACCTGGCGAGCCTCGCGGGCACGTCCCGCCTCACGGTCAGCCGCGTCCTGCGCGAGATGCGGGCCCGGGGCGAGGTCGAGGTGCGCCGGGGCAAGCTCATCGTGACGACCCCGCCGTGATCAGGCGGTCTCGGCGGCGAGCGCGTCGCCCGCCTCGGCCTCGGCGCCCCGCTCGGTGACCGTCATGTAGGCGACGAGGATCACGATCAGGCCCGTCAGGCCGATGCTGACGGTGCCGCGGCCGATCCCCACGCCGCCGAGGCTCGGGGGGAGCCCCATCCAGTCGGCGAACGAGGCGCCCAGCGGGCGCGTGACGATGTAGGCGAACCAGAATGCCGCGACGGCGTTCAGCCCGAAGCGCCAGTGCCCGACCGCGGGCAGCGCGAACACGATCGCGAACATGACGCCCGATGCGAACCAGCCGAGACCGACCGTGCGCGCCGTCATGTCGCCCGCCGCCGTGCCGAGCGCGAACGTCGCAAGCACGGTGGCCCAGTAGTACGACTCCCGCCGGCGGGTGTGGATGCTGTGGATCGAGAGCGTGCCCTCGCTGCGGTACCACGCGACGAAGATGACGGCCAGGACGACGGCGAAGAAGACCGTCGAGACGACGTAGGGGATGTGGAGGCCGACGTGCAGGACGTCGGCGGCCATCGTGCCCGACACGCTCACCATGACGACGGCGAACCAGTAGACCCACACGATGTAGCGGTCGGAGCGCAGCTGGAGGGCGAGCGCGCCCACGAGCGCGAGCCCGGCGAGCACCACCGCGAGCGGGGGCGAGATCGTGTGCACGAAGTAGTCCGACGTCGCCTCGCCCATGCCCGTGGTCAGGATCTTGACGACCCAGAAGAGGAGCGTGATCTCGGGCACCTTGGACAGCATGCGGCGGGCCGGGGGCCGTGCGGCGGCATGGGTGTGCGTGAGCGGCGTCGGCATCGAAAGGGGTGGGCCGGCGTGCCACCGGCCATTGCAATCACCGTACGGCCGCTGGATTGCAGGCCCCTTGGAAGGCGGCGCGCCGCTCAGCCTGATCGTCACGATCAACGCCTGGAACGCGCTCAGCGTGGCGGGCCGGGCGTGCAGCCGGGTCGTACGAGCCGTAGGATCGGGGCGATGGCCCGCCTGATCTACTCGACGATCGCGTCCCTCGACGGCTACGTCGCCGACGCCGGCGGCGGCTTCGGCTGGGCGGCTCCCGACGCGGAGGTGCACGCCTTCGTGAACGACCTCGAGCGGCCGGCCGGCACCTATCTCTACGGCCGCCGGATGTACGAGACGATGGTCGCCTGGGAGACGATGCCGACGCCGCCCGGCGAATCGCCGATCGCGCGCGACTACGCGGCGATCTGGCGGTCGGCGGACAAGGTCGTCTACTCGCGGACGCTCGCCGAGGCCCGCAGCGCGCGGACGCGGATCGAGCGCGAGTTCGACCCGGCCGCGGTGCGGGCGATGAAGGCCGCGGCGACACGAGACATCACCGTCGGCGGACCCACGCTGGCCGCCGAGGCCTTCCGGGTCGGCCTGGTCGACGAGTGCCACCTCTTCGTCGTCCCGATCCTTGTCGGCGGCGGCACGGCGTCGCTTCCCGCCGGCGTCCGGGTCGAGCTGGAGCTGCTCGGCGAGCGCCGGTTCGCGGGCGGCGTCGTGCACCTGCACTACCGCACGCTCAGCCCGTCTGCGTGAGCGTCTCCTCGAGCCGCTCGAGGAACGGCACCTGGGCCGCCTTCAGCCGCGCGCGGGCCTCGTCCATGCCGAACCACTCGACCCGGTCGATCTCGGGGAACGACTGGATCCGGCCCGACCGCGGCGGCCACTCCATCTCGTAGGTGTTGCTGACGGCGGTCGCGGCGTCGAGGTCGCCGTGCACGCCGAAACCGAGCACGAGCTTGCCCGACTTCTGCCGGATCTCACCGAGGTCGACGAGCTCCCCGTCGGGCAGCGGGTGGCCGGTCTCCTCGGCGAACTCGCGCCGTGCCACGGCGGTGAGCTCCTCGCCGGGCTCGACCTCGCCCTTGGGAATCGTCCAGTGGCCGTGATCCTTCTTCGCCCAGAGCGGCCCGCCCGGGTGGGCCAGGAGCACCTCGAGCCCGCCGTTGCGACGGCGCCAGAGCAGGATGCCGGCACTCGTGCGCCCCGTCTTGTCGACCTTCTTCACGCCGACCCCGATCGCCACGCGGCACGCATCGGCCGCATTCTACGGCCGTCCCGGCGGCTAGTGGCCGAGCGTCATCGCGCCCGTGACCATGCGGCGGGGCGGCTCGGGCTGCGGGCTCGCGACGACGGGCCGGCGCGGCGACCGGCGAGGGCTGTGTCTCGTCCAGATGCGGCTGGCGGCGGAACTCGTCGCGGCTGCGCGCCCGCGTCGTCGCGGTCGCGTCGCGCCCCGGCGCGCTGCGAAGCGCCTCGGCGTCGGCGAGCCCGGCGCGGATCGTCTCGTAGGCGGCCTCGCCGATCCGGTCGCGGACGGCCTCGAGTTCGGTCTGGGCTGCGGTGATCACGGCCATGGCGGTGGGCTCCTTGGGGGCGGGCGGGTTGCAGATTGATCGGCAGCAGGCGCGCGACCTTTACCACCAGCCCGCCTGCCGCGGGGCTCCGGGTAGCATGCGAGGGCTCCTCCGGCGGAGGAGCACGCGGGCCCGGCGGCGGAGGCCCGCCCCTCGCAACATCGATCGGGGAGGACCCATGGCAGACGCACGCGACCCCCAGGCCCCTGACACGATCGTCCTGATCAACGGCCTCTGGCTGACCGCGCTCAGCTGGGAGCACTGGAAGGCCCGCTACGAGGCCCGCGGCTACACCGTGATCGCGAGCGACTGGCCCGGCATGGAGGGCGACATCGCCGACCTGCGCGAGGACGCATCCTTCATCGACGGGCTCGGCATCGCCGAGATCGTCGACCACTACGCCGGAATCGTCTCGTCGCTCGACCGGCCGCCGATCATCATGGGGCACTCGTTCGGCGGTGCGTTCACCGAGATCCTGCTCGACCGCGGGCTCGGCGCCGCCGGCGTCGGCATCGACGCGGCCGCGGTGAAGGGCATCACCAAGCTGCCGCTCTCGACGCTGCGATCCGCCTGGCCCGCGCTCAAGAACCCGGCCAACCGGCACCGCACGGTGATGCTCTCGCCCGAGGAGTTCCACTACGCGTTTGCGAACACGATGACCGAGGAGGAGTCGGCGCAGGTGTACGAGCGCTACGCCGCCCCCGGCCCCGGCCGGGTGCTGTTCCAGGGCGCGCTCGCGAACTTCAACCCGCACTCCCCGGCCAAGGTCGACTTCAAGAACCCGGACCGGGCGCCGCTGCTCCTGATCAGCGGCGGCGAGGACCACGTGGTGCCGGCCGTCGTCGACGCGTCGACCGCGAAGCACTACCGCAAGTCCGCGGCGATCACCGAGTACAGGGAGTTCCCCGGCCGATCGCACTTCACGATCGGGCAGCCGGGCTGGGAGGAGGTCGCCGACTACGCCCTGAACTGGGCCGAGACGCACGCCCGCGTCGAGCGAGACCGCCTGAACCTGGTCGCGCGGTCAGCCCACGAGCGCCTTGAACGCCGGGTCCTCGCGGATCGGGTCGAAGTCGGAGTCGCCCGCGGCGAACTCGCGGAACCGCTCGGACCCCTCGATCGCGGCCCGCAGGTGCTCGATCGCCTCGCCGGGGCGTCCGGCGAGGCTCTCGCAGCAGGCGACGTTGTAGAAGAGGGTGGGGTACTCGGGATTGGCGTCAGCGAGCGCGCGCCCCCGGTCGGCGGCCTCGTCGTACTCGCCCGCCTGGTAGAGGGCGTGCAGCGGCGCCCAGAGCTCCCAGCCGCTCGGCTCGTACGCCTTCCCGGGCGTGCCGCCGACGACGACGACCGTCGTCCCCGGCTCCTCGGCGAACGCCGTCCGCTTGACTCCGGGGCTGGCGAAGACGAGCGTGCCGGCCGGCGCGTCGACGCGCTCGTCCGGCGAGCTCGAAGGTCGCCCGGCCGCTCTGGACGAGGTAGAGCTCCTCGGCCTCGTCCTCCTCGTCGTGCTCGTTGATGATCCGGTCGCCCGCCGCGTGGCCCGTCCACGCGTTCACGCCGAACGACGTGATGCTGAAGTGCGCTCGCACCGGCCGCCACGGGCAGCGGCCGTCGGTGATCTCGTCGATCTCGTCGAGATGGGTCACGGCGTAGTCGCTCACAGCTCCTCCTTCAGGTCGGCTTCAGGCTAGCGCTCACTGGGCGACGGCGAAGATCAGGCAGCACGCGAGGAGCAGCGCGCCGATGCCCATCACCAATCGCGGTACCCATGCTTGTCGGAGCATCCATTCCCCTCCTCGTTCGGGTTCAGCCGTCTAGACGAAGTCGAAGCGTTCGGTGTTGAGGTGGCGCGCGGGGACGCCGACCGCGATCAGGAGCGCCTCCATGGCGTCGAGCATGGCCGGCGAGCCGCACACGAAGTACTCGTAGCGGGCCAGCTGGCGCTCCGGCACGTGCCGGGCGATCATCGCGGCGTCGACGTGGCCGGTCTCGCCGGCCCATCCGTCGGGCGCGTCGTCCAGGGTGTGGACGACGGTGAGGTTCGGCATCGCCGCCGCGAGCTCGTCGAGCTCCTCGCGGAAGATCACGTCGTCCCAGGTCGTGCTCGCGTAGAGCAGGATCACGGGGCGCACGTCCTCGCGCTCGCGCATCGTGAGCAGCATGCTGTAGAGCGGCGTGACGCCGACGCCGCCCGCGATGAAGACGTAGCCGGGCGCCTGCTCGCGGTCCATCGAGAACACGCCGTGCGGGCCGTCGAGGTAGACCCTGGTGCCGGGTGCGACCGCCGCGATCGTGCTCGTGAAGTCGCCGGCCGCCTTGATCGTGAGCGCGACGCTGCCGCCGGCCGGCACATCCCCGGCCGACGAGAACGAGAACGGGTGGTGCACCGTCGCAAACGCCGAGCGCCCGACGATCACCCACCCGAACTGGCCCGGCTCGAATGCGAAGCCGGCGTGGCCGACCGGTTCGACCACCATCGTCGCGGCGTCTCCGCGCTCGACGTGAACCGCCTGGATCCGCCAGGGATGCCGCAGCCGCCTGACCGGCTTCACGATCCGGATCCAGACCAGGATCGCGACGAGGCCGCCGCCCCACAGCCAGAAGAGCACGTGCTTGAGCGTGCCCGAGACGTAGTAGCCGACACCCTCGATGTGCGCCAGGGCGAGCAGGACGACGGCCACCGCCAGCACCCCGTGCGACACCTGCCACGCCTCGTAGGAGAGGCGCAGGCGCCGGCGCCAGATCGACAGGCCGACGAGGACGAGCAGGAGCAGCGTCGCCGACACCGCGAAGCGCGCCCGCCACGGTGCGGTGAAGACGTTCAGGAGCGGCAGGTACTTCGACGAGTTCTGGATGAACAGCAGGATCGGGTGGGCGAGGATGAAGCCGAGCGCGACGTAGGACACCTGCTTGTGGAAGAGCGTGAGCGCGTCGATGCCGAACGGGGCCGCGACCGGTTTGAACCGGGCGACGAGCGCGAACTGCAGCCCCATCAGCGCGAGCCCGACGAAGCCGAGCGCCACCGAGAGCTCGACGAGGAACGGCCTCCCCGCCGGCGGGTGCGCGAGGGCGACCAGCAGGAGCGGCGCGAGCGCGAGGACGATGTACGTGGCGATCCAGAGGATGCCCGTCAGGGCGTTCTTCACCGCTTGGTCACGTGTCGGTCCGCCTCCGCATCCGCGCTTGAGCAGGACGTTCGTCCAGACCGGCCCGTGCCCGCCTCGTCCCGACGGTGCGATGTGGGGCCGTCCACTTCGTGCGATGCTCCGGCGATGGCAAGCCCGCCTGCAGCCTTCCACCTGCTCGCCAAGCCGACGGGCGCGGTCTGCAACCTGGATTGCTCGTACTGCTTCTTCCTCTCCAAGGAGATGCTGTATCCCGGCTCGCGCTTCCGCATGGCCGACGAGCTGCTCGAGACGTACCTGCGCCAGCTGATCGAGGCGCATGCGCGCGTGCCCGAGGTGACGATCGCGTGGCAGGGTGGCGAGCCGACGATGATGGGGCTCGACTTCTTCCGCCGCTCGGTCGAGATCGCGCAGCACCACCTGAAGCCGGGCCGGCGGGCGGCCTACACGATCCAGACGAACGCGACGCTGATCGATGCGGACTGGGCCGCGTTCTTCAAGGAGCACGACTTCCTGGTGGGCGTCTCGATCGACGGGCCGCGCGAGCTGCACGACACCTACCGCGTGAACAAGGGCGGGCGGGGATCGTTCGATCAGGTGATGCGCGGCCTCGATCACCTGCGTTCTGCGGGGGTCGAGTGGAACGCGCTCACGACCATCCACGCCGCGAACGGCGACCGCGGCGGCGAGGTCTACCGCTTCCTGCGCGACGAGTGCGGGGCGCGCTTCGTGCAGTTCATCCCGATCATCGAGCGCGTCTCGGAGGCGGCGGAGGACGGCACCGTGCCGTGGACCTCGTGGCGCGACCGGCCGCTGTACGTGCAGGAGGGCTCCCGGGTGACGGGCCGGTCGGTGACCGCCGAGCAGTACGGCCGGTTCCTGATCGACGTGTTCGAGGAGTGGGTGCGCCGCGACGTCGGCGAGGTGTACGTGCAGATGTTCGACGTCGCCCTGGCCAACTGGGTGGGGGAGCCGCCCAGCCTGTGCGTCCACTCCGAGACGTGCGGCCTCGCGCTCGCGCTCGAGCACACGGGCGATGTGTACTCGTGCGACCACTTCGTCGAGCCCCGCTTCAAGCTCGGCAACATCAGCGAGCGCCACCTCGTCGACCTCGTCGCCTCACCGCAGCAGCGCCAGTTCGGGCTCGACAAGCGCGACACGCTGCCGCGCTACTGCCTGGAGTGCGACGTGCGCTTCGCCTGCCACGGCGGCTGCCCCAAGGACCGCTTCATCGAAACGCCCGACGGCGACCCGGGGCTGAACTACCTGTGCGCCGGGTTCAAGGCGTTCTTCCACCACGTCGACCGGCCGATGCGGATCATGGGCGGGTTGCTCGCCCGCGACCGTGCGCCGTCGGAGATCGTCCGGCTCTACGCCGCCGAGGACGCCAGGCGCGCGGCGGGCGACGTCGGCTGAGGGCGCCGCGGGGACATCACCCGATGAGGATGATGGGCGGTGGGGAGGCCCTTGGCAAGGTTCGGCGGCGCGCGCCGTCGAGGGCGGAGCACGCGCACGCCTATCGTCGATCGCGAGCCCCAAGCGAGGTACCCGGAGATGAGCGAGAGGTTCAACGGCGTCATCAACGTCGACATCCGCGACTCGGTTCCGGATTGGACGCCGTACGAGGCGCCAAAGGCGCCCGAGGGCGCCCCGAACGTGCTCTACATCGTGCTCGACGACGTCGGCTTCTCGGCGCTCGAGCCCTACGGCGGCCCGATCCCGACGCCGAACATCGATCGCATCGTCTCCAACGGGCTGCGCTACACGCAGATGCACACGACGGCCCTGTGCTCGCCGACGCGCTCGTGCCTGCTCACGGGCCGAAACCACACCCGCAACAGCATGGCGTGCATCACCGAGGCCGCGATCGGCTTCCCGAACGCGAGCGGGGTGATCCCGCCGGAGAACGGGCAGCTCCAGCAGATCCTCGGCGAGCGCGGCTGGAACACCTACATGGTCGGCAAGTGGCATCTGTGCCCCGAGGCCGAGATGAACCTGGCCTCCTCGCGGCGCAACTGGCCGACCGGCCGCGGCTTCGAGCGCTTCTACGGGTTCCTCGGCGCCGAGACGAACCAGTGGTATCCCGGACCTCGTCTACGACAGCCATCCCGTCGATCCGCCGCGCGTCGCCGGAGGAGGGCTATCACCTGACCGTCGACCTGACCGACAAGGCGCTCGAGTTCATCAAGGACGCCAAGGTGGTCGCGCCCGAGAAGCCGTTCTTCCTCTACTACGCGCCGGGGGCCTGCCACGCGCCGCATCACGCGCCGAAGGAGTGGATCGCGAAGTTCAAGGGCAAGTTCGACATGGGCTACGAGGCGATCCGCGAGCAGACGCTCGCCAACCAGAAGAAGCTCGGCATCGTCCCGCAGGACACCGAGCTCTCGCCGATCAACCCGATCGCCGACGCGACCGGCGCGAACGGGCGAGCCCTTCCCGCCGCTCGACATGACGCGGCCGTGGGACTCGCTCTCCGACGACGAGAAGCGGCTGTTCCGGCGGATGGCCGAGGTGTACGCCGGGTTCATGGCCCACGCCGACGATCAGATCGGGCGGCTGCTCGACTATCTCGAGGAGACCGAGCAGCTCGAGAACACGATGATCGTGCTGATCTCCGACAACGGCGCGAGCGGCGAGGGCGGGCCGAACGGGTCGGTGAACGAGAACAAGATCACGAACGGGATCCCGGACTCGATGGAGGAGAACCTCGCGCTGCTCGACGAGCTCGGCGGCCCGAAGACCTACAACCACTACCCGACCGGCTGGGCGATGGCGTTCAACACGCCGTTCAAGATGTGGAAGCGCTACGAGTTCAACGGCGGCACGTCGGACCCGTGCGTCATCTCGTGGCCCGCGGGGATCAAGGCCGCGGGCGAGGTGCGCGAGCAGTACCACCACGCGATCGATCTCGTCCCGACGATCCTCGACTGCCTGGGCGTCGAGCCGCCCGAGACGATCGGCGGCCACGTGCAGAGCGACTTCGACGGCGTCAGCATGCGCTACAGCTTCGAGCACGCCGACGATGCCGAGCGCGCGCGCGACGCAGTTCTACTCGATGCTCGGCTCGCGCGCGATCTGGCACGACGGCTGGAAGGCCGTCACCACCCACGCCACGATCAGCGGCTGGAGCCACTTCGGCGCCGACACGTGGGAGCTCTACCACACCGACGTCGACCGCGCCGAGCTGCACAACCTCGCCGACCAGGAGCCGCGAACGGCTGCAGGAGATGATCAGCCTGTGGTACGCCGAGGCCGGCGCAACGGCGCGTTCCCGCTCGACGATCGCGTGCCAGTCGAGATCCTGACCACGCCGCGGCCGCTGCTCACGCCCGCGCGCAACCGCTACGTCTACTACCCGGACGTGGCCGAGGTGCCCGAGTCACAGGCGGTCAACATCCGCAACCGCTTCCTACGGGATCGGCGCGCTCGTCGACATCCCGGCGCCGGGCGCCGAGGGCGTGCTGTTCGCCCACGGCTCGCGGTTCGGCGGGCACGCGCTCTACATCAAGGACAACCGCCTGCACTACGTCTACAACTTCGTCGGCAGCATCGAGCAGAAGATCGTCGCCAGCGAAGGACGTGCCGGTCGGCAAGAAGCTGATCCTGGCCGCCAACTTCGAGAAGGACGGCGAGGACCCGCCCGGGATCGCGACCGGGATGCTCGTCGCTCTACCACGGCGAGGACGAAGGTCGGCGAGGCCAGGATCAAGACCCAGCCCGGCAAGTTCTCGATCGCCGGCGAGGGCCTCTGCGTCGGACGCGACGGCGGCGAGCCGGTCACCGACGACTACCCCGGCGCGCACCCGCACACGTTCACCGGCGGCACCATCAACCGCGTCGCGGTCGACGTCAGCGGTGAGCCGTACGTCGACCTCGAACGCGAAGCCGCGGCGATGCTCGCCCGCGAGTAGCACCGTCGGGAGGAGGCTCGTGGGGCAGGCGATCGGACAGGTGCTGCCGACGGCCGTCGGCGTGGCCGTGAGCCCGCTGCCGATCGTGGCGGTCGTCCTGATGCTGGTGACCCCGCAGGGACGCGTGAACGGTCCGGCGTTCGTCGTCGGCTGGTGGGCCGGCCTGGCGGTCGTCGGGGTGCTCGTGCTGTCGCTCTCGAGCGGCGCCGGCGCGACCGGCGATGGCGCCCCGGCGACGTGGGTGAGCTGGCTCAAGCTGATCCTCGGCGTCCTCATGCTGCTCGTCGCCGCGCGCCAGTGGCGCGGCCGCCCGGCGGGCGACGAGGAGCCGGCGACGCCGAAGTGGATGGGGGCGCTCGAGGGCTTCACGCCGGTGAAGGCGATCGGCGCCGGCATGTTCCTGTCGGGGCTCAATCCCAAGAACCTGCTGCTGGCCGTCGCCGGCGCGGCGGCGATCGCCGGGACGGGCCTCTCGGCCGGTGACGAGGCGGTCGCATGGATCGTCTTCATCGTGATCGCGAGCATCGGCGTGGCGACGCCGGTCGTGATCGCCTTCGCGATGGGCGATCGCTCGCGCGCGCTGCTCGACCGGCTGAAGATCTGGATGGCGCGCGAGAACGCGGTGATCATGGCGGTGCTCCTGCTCGTGATCGGCGTGAAGCTGATCGGCGACGCGATCTCCGGGTTCTCGGCCTAGCGGCCTCGGAGGGCGTCCGACCGCACCGCAGCCGGACGCCCTCCACGCGTGTTCAGTCGTCGTCTCGGTCGGCGAGCTCGAGGTGCAGCGCGCCCTTGAAGCAGATGGTGCCGAGCACGTTTCCCGGTGTCGCGATCGGGCACACGTCGTGCTGGGTGTAGTGCCCCGTGACCCGAGCGCCTCTGAGCCAGCCCCGCGTGACCGTGCCTCGGATCGTGGCGGTCACCGGAGTCACCGTGTCGTTCTCGGTGATGTGCAGGTTCGCGATGAAGGTGTGCCTGCTGCCGTGGAATCCATAGCGAGCGTGGCCGAGCCAGAAGCCGGGTCGCGACGTCGTGTCGTCGCCGAGCACCTTCCCCCGATAGCGGCCGGGGCCGACATCGCCGCCGACCACGCCGGCCATGTGGACGCCGGCCAGCGTCGATGGATCGGTGGGCAGGCTCGTGATCCACTTCGTGAAGGTGACATCGGCGTCACGGTGATGATCGCCGCTGCCGTCGGCGAGGGCCGCGGGCGTGACCGACATCGGCACCGCCGCGAAGACGGCGGCCAGCACGAGCGAGGCGACCACCCTCCTGCTCCGCAGTGCTGCGTGGAATGGAACGGGCATATCCGACTCCTCTCAGAGGCCCGGCGCCTGGCCGGACCTCGCCTGCCGTGAGTGGCATCCTGGCTCCTCACGGGCGTGGGTCAGCCGATGCTCCGGATGCTCGACCGCCACGCTACGACCCGGCGGTGGCGGCGTCTGTGCGCGCCACGACCCGCCATCCGTGCGGCTCGTCACAGACATCGAGCGTTCGCCGACGCACGCGCGATGCGCCCGCCCCGCCGCGGAGTCGTAGACTGACCTCGTGACGATCTGCACGGAGTGCGGTCAGGTCAATCCCGACGCCTTCCGCTACTGCGGGACGTGCGCGTCGCCGCTCACCGCCGCGTCCGAACCGACGCATGAGCGCAAGCTCGCGACCGTCCTGTTCGCTGACCTGGTCGGCTCGACCGAGCTCGTCGCGGCGTCCGACCCCGAGCGCTCTCGCGCCCTCTTCGTGCGCTTCTACGAGACGATGACGGCCGAGGTCGAACGCGCCGGCGGCACGGTCGAGAAGTTCGCCGGCGATGCCGTGATGGCGAGCTTCGGTGCGCCGACTGCGCACGAGGACCACGCAGAGCGGGCCCTGCACGCGGCGCTCGCGATGCAGCGCCGGCTGGGCGAGGTGTTCGCCGACCAGCTTGCCCTGAGGATCGGCGTCAAAACGGGCGAGGTGGTCGTGGGCCGGCCCCACGACGGCGGCTCGTGGGCGATCGGCGACGCCGTGAACGTCGCCGCGCGGCTCGAGCAGGCCGCGCCGCCGGGCGGCATCCTGGTCGGCGAGCGGACGGTGGCTGCAGCACGTGGCGCCTTCGAGTTCGCCGAGCCGGTGACCGTCGATGCGAAGGGCAAGCCTGGAGGTGTCGCCTGCCGCCGTCTGCTGCGCGCGCTTGCGCTGCGGCGCTCGCGTGGAGTCGGCGGGCTTCGCCGCGCGTTCGTCGGGCGTGAGACCGACCTCGACCGTCTCCAGTCGCTCTACGAGGCGGTGGTGGAGACTCGTGAGCCCCGCCTGGTCACGATCCTCGGCGATGCCGGGGTCGGCAAGACGAGGCTCGCACGAGAGCTGTGGGAATGGTTGGCGGACCGTGCCCCGCAGCCGCTCCTGCGGGTAGGACGGTGCCTCTCGTACGGCCAGGGGATCACCTACTGGCCGCTGGGGGAGATGCTGAAAGAGCATTTCGGGATCCGCGAGAGCGACCCGGCGGACGCCGTGGTGGAAGCGCTCGCCGGGTACCCCTTCCTTGGCCTCACGCTCGGACTCGACCCCCGAGTCCGATCTCCATCCGATGGCCGTGCGCGAGCGGCTGCACGACTCGTGGGTCGAGTTCGTGCAGGATCTCGCGAACGAGCAGCCGATGGTGCTCCTCGTCGAGGACATCCACTGGGCCGAGGCCGATCTCTGCGATCTGCTCGACGCCATGGTGCGACGTGTGCGCGCCCCGCTTCTCATGCTCGCGACGGCACGGCCGGAGCTGCTCGACCGTCGTCCCGCGTGGGGGCGGGCGCGGCCACATGCATCGCAGCTCGTGCTCGACGCACTTGCACCGGCGAGTGCGGAGCGGCTTCTGCAGGCGCTTCTCGGCATCGAGTCGCCCGAGCCCGTCCGGCGGCTGATCGTGAACCGCGCCGAGGGCAACCCGTTCTTCGTCGAGGAGCTGATCGCCACCCTGATCGACCGGGGTGTGCTCGATGCGCGACAACGAGGGGTGGTCGTTCGCGGAGCTGCCGTCGCGGGCTCGAGGTGCCCGACTCCGTCCAGGCCGTGCGTCGCGGCACGCATCGACCTCCTGCCACCCGCCGAGAAGGCGGCCCTGCAAGCGGCCGCGGTCATCGGGCGGGTGTTCTGGGCCGGGCCGGTCTGCGAGCTCGTTTCCGGCGCTCCGCCCGACCTCGGACTGCTCGAGGAACGCGACTTCGTCCGGCGGCGCGAGAGCTCCGCGCTGGCCGGGGAGCGCGAGTTCGTGATCAAGCACGCCGTGACGCGTGAGGTCGCCTACGCCGGACTGCCGAAAGCGATACGCGGGCACCGGCACGCGGACTTCGCCGGGTGGCTAGAGCGCAGAGGCGAGGGCCGCGAGGAACATGCGCCGATGCTCGCCTACCACTACGCCGAGGCCGTCCGCCCCGAGGATCTCGATCTCGCCTGGCAGGGCCGCGACGAGGAGGTCGAGCGACTGCGTGGCAAGGCGGTCGAATGGTTGCTGCGGGCGGCCGACCTTGCAGTCGGCCGCTATGAGATCGACGAGGGTCTCGTCCTGCTGCACCGGGCGCTCCGCCTCGAGCCAGATCCGGTCGAGCAGGCCGAGATCTGGCGATCGATCGGCCATGCCAATGCGCTCAACTTCGACGGGCCGCCGTTCCGCGAGGCGATGGAGCGAGCCATTGCGCTTGGCGGCGCCCCCGCCGAGCTCTACACCGAACTCGCGCTGCAAACCGTGCGACGCTCTGGGATGTGGGTGCAGAGGCCGGACCCCGACTTGGTCGACGCGTGGGTCCAGCGTGCGATCGAGCTCTCGCCCGAAGGCTCTGCCACGTATCCGCGGGCGCTCGCCGCGCTGGCGTTGCGCACGAACGACGAGGACGCCGCGCACGCCCTCCAGCTCGTGGCCGAGCGGCTGGGGGATCCCGAGCTACGTTCCCACGCCCTGGCGGCCCTGACACAGGTGGCCTGGCGATCAGGTGATCTCGACCGCGCACGCGCGGCTGTCGAGGAGCGCCTCGAGTTGCTCGCGGGGATCTCGGCGCCGGACGATCGCCATTTCGCGCTGTTACAGGCGATCGAGGGGAGCCTGGCTCAGGGTCGGCTCTCCGCAGCCGCGCACGCGACCGCGCTGCTCGTGGAGATGGTCGAAGGCCTTACGGCGCACCATCGTGTCCACGGCGTGGACGCCCAGGTCCGGATCGCGGCGGTCGCCGGGCGCTGGGACGCGGCGAGGCTGCTCATCCCCGCCGCCGACAAAGCCGTCGAGGCGAACGCGGGCAACCCGTGCACGGGGAACGTCACCGCGCTCCTCTTCTGTGCCGTTGCGAGCGAGCAGGTCGGAGACGCCGCCGAGGCGCGCCGTCTCGAGGGGCAGGCGGATGCGATCGGGATGGAGGGCTTCGACGTCTACTTCGACTCGGCTCGCCTGCGGCTGGCGCTGGCGCGCAACGATCTCGCCACGCTCCGGCGGCTCGTCGACTGCGCCGAGCCGGTGGTGTTCTCGCCATCGCAGTTCGACCGGCCGCCCGCGCTGCTCGACGCGCTCGTCGCCCTCGGCGACCACGCGCGGATCGAGTCCGACGCGCCGGCGTGGCTGATGCCGGGGACGTATCTCGAGCCGTTCGCCCTCCGCGCACTCGGCGTCGCTCGTGGCGACGAGGAGCTGGTGATTGACGCGAGGGATCGCTTCGTGGCGATGGATCTCGAGTGGCACGCGGCCGAGACTCGGCGGCTGCTCGCGTAGCCGCTAGGATCCCGCGCGCCTTGGTCGACCCCCGCATCGAGCGCTACGCGACGCTCCTGCTCGACACCTGCCTGCGCGTCGAGCCGGGCTGGCAGGTGCTTGTCTGGGGCTACCCGCAGGCGCGGCCGCTGCTCGAGGAGGTCACCCGCCAGATCGGCCGGCGCGGGGCGTATCCGCTGCTCCGCCTGACGTTCGGCGGCGGCCTCGTCTATCACCGCGACTGGCTGCGGCATGCCCCGATCGAGACCATCGCGCAGCCGGCGCCGATCGATGTCCACACGCTCGAACACTGCGACGCGCTCCTGGCGATCGCCGCGCCCGAGAACACGCGCGACGGCGCCGACGTCGCCCCGCAGCGCACCGCGGCGGTGCAGGCCGCCTACCGGCAACCGCTCGCGCGCGTGAACGCCAACGACTTCCCGTGGGTCATGTGCTTCTACCCGACTCCGGCGCTCGCCCAGGACGCGGGCATGACGCTGCCGGCGTTCGAGGACTTCCTCTACGGGGCGGTCCTGCTCGACTGGGAGGCCGAGCACGCCCGGCTGACCCGCTACGCACGCCTATTCGATGCGGCCGACGAGGTGCGCATCGTCGGAGCGGGTACCGACCTGCGGCTGTCGCTCCGTGGGCGCCGGACCGAGGTCGACGCGGGGATGGGCAACATGCCCGGCGGCGAGCTCTTCGGCTGCCCCGTCGAGGACTCGGCCGAGGGCACGATCGCGTTCACCGAGTTCCCGCAGGTCTGGGGCGGCCGCGAGCTCCGCGGCATCCGCCTGCGCTTCGCCGGGGGACGCGTCGTCGAGGCCTCGGCGGACTCCGAGGCGGACTTCCTGGCCGAGGTGCTCGACACCGACGCGGGCGCCCGGCGCGTCGGCGAGCTCGGCGTCGGCTGCAACCCGGGGATCACCCGGTACATGGGCAACGTCTACTTCGACGAGAAGATCGACGGCTCGGTGCACATCGCGCTCGGATCCGGGTTCGCCGACATGGGCGGGACGAACGAGTCCGCGATCCACTGGGATCTCGTCAAGGATCTGCGCGACGGCGGCCGGATCGAGCTCGACGGCGCCGTCGTCCAGGAGGACGGCCGCTGGCTTCGCTGAGCGCGCGCGGCGGGGCGCTCAGCCCGCGGCGGTGATCGAGGCCCCGGTGGGGTCGCGATCCTCCCGGGCCGCGTCCTTCAGGTACTGGTGGACGAACGCGATCGCCATGCTGCCCTCGCCGACGGCGGCGGCGACGCGCTTGACCGGGCCCGAAGCGGACGTCGCCGCACGCGAAGATGCCGGGGACGCTCGTCTCCAGGAGGTAGGGGTCGCGGTCGAGCTGCCAGCGCCCGGCCGCGCCGCACGTCGGAGCCGGTCAGCACGTAGCCCTTGTCGTCGAGCGCGATCTCGGGCGGCAGCCACGCCGGTCTCGGCGTCGGCGCCGATGAAGATGAAGAGGCCGCCGGAGTGGAGCCGTGGTCGTCTCGGCCGTCTCCCGGTCGTGCACGTCGATCGCCTCGAGCGACGCGTCGCCGTGCACCGCCGCCGACCTCGGCTCCGAAGATCGCGGTGATGTTCGGCCGCGTCGCGATCTGGTCGACCAGGTAGCGCGACATGCTCTTCTCGAGCCGCTCGCCACGGCAGAGGATGGTCACGCGTGCGCGCGTGGCTCGGCGAAGAACAGCGCCGCCTGGCCGGCCGAGTTGCCCGCGCCGACGATGTGGACGTCGAGGCCGTGCGCGTTCGACGCCTCGCTGCGCGCCGCGCCGTAGCAGATGCCCTTGCCGACGAGCCGGTCGAACCCCTCGATCGGCAGGCTGCCGCCACGACACGCCGCACGCGAGGACGATCGTCTTCGCGCTCAGGACGTCGCCGCCGTCGAGGTGCACCTGCCGGGTCGCGGGATCGATGCGCGTGATCGAGCGGGTGACGAGGATCTCGGCGCCGAGCCGGCGCGCCTGCAGCAGGGCGCGGCCCGCCAGCTCGTCGCCGGAGACGCCCGACGGGAAGCCGAGGTAGTTCTCGATCCGCGACGACGTGCCGGCCTGCCCGCCGGGCGCCTCGCGCTCGATCACGATCGTCCGCAGCCCCTCCGACGCGCCGTACACGGCGGCCGCGAGGCCGGCCGGCCCGGCGCCGACGATCGACCGTGTCGTACTCCGCCGCGTCCGCCTCGGTGCCGAGGCCGAGCAGCTCGGCGACCCGGCGTCAGGCGCGGCTGCACCACGGTCTTGCCGTCGACCACGCGGATGACCGGGCAGTCCTCGTCGGCCGGCAGCGGGCCGCCCCACTGCTCCGCCGCGTCCGCCGTGTCGGGCGTGATCCACCGGAACGTGACCTGGTTGCGGTCGAGGAACCGGCGCAGCTGCGCGCACGACGCGTCCCAGCGGTGCCCGACCACGATCGCGCGCGGCGGCGGCGGGTCGGCGGCGATGCCCTGCAGGCCGCCGATCCGCTCCGCGCGCCAGCTCGCCCGAGCCTGCACCCCGACGCCGGGCGCGCGGCCGCGACGCGCGTGGTAGGTCTGCGCCTCGATCCGCATGAGGCGCGTCGGCTCGGCGGCGCGGAACCCGAACGGGAACGTCGTCGCCGAGGGCGATCGGCACCTCGCCGATCAGGTCGCCGGCGCTGCGTCCGCCGACGACGCGCTCGATCCCGTCGACGAGCGTCGACGTCTCGAGCCGGCCCTCGAGCACGGCGAACAGCGCCCGCTCGTCGCCCGCGTGCACGGCGTACTCGCCCGGCAGCGAGCCGGATGTCGGCCGCGACCCGGGAGAGCCGCTCGCGCTCGGCCTCGCCGAGATCGGCGAAGAGCGCGACGGCCGCGATCTCGTCCGCCGTCACCATCCCGCACCGCCGGGAGCCGTCTGCGCGGTCACGAACACGCCCCGACTCTACCGCCGCCGGCGCATCCGAGGGAGTTCAGGCGACGGCCGGCCGGCCCGTCGAGGTCTCGGCCTCGGCTCCGTCCCGTGGCGTGCGGGGCAGCACCGGGCCGGACGCGGCGGAGGGCGGGTCAGCCGCGGATGCGGCCGGGGCGGAGCGGTCGAGCATGGGCGCTGACCTTCTCGAGGGCGTGGGTGAGGGCCTTCGTGTCGGCGTCGGCGAGGTGCCTGCGAAGTGGCGCTCGATGCCGTCGCGGTGGTAGCGGCGAGCGCGGTCCATCGTCTCGGCGCCCTTTCGGTGAGCACGACGAGGATCGTGCGGCGGTCGTGGTCGGGGCGGACGCGGCGGACGAGCCCGGCCTCCTCCATGCGGTCGACGACCCGGGTGAAGCCGCTCTTGCTGTAGAGGATCCGCTCCGCGAGCTCGTTCATCGGGATGCCGTCGGGCGACTCCTCGAGGTGGACGAGGACGTCGTACCAGCGCTGCGGGATGCCCACCGCCTGCTGCAGTTCGGCGTCGAGCACGTCGAGCAGTGCGAGCGCGCTCTCGAAGAAGAGGCGCCAGCAGCGCAGCTGCTCGGGCGACGGACTTGACAGGGATGGTTCCATGTGCGATAGTCCTCTCTGCAACTAGTTGTCAGAGGACTGTTGCGGATCATATCAACGAGCGGAAGGGAGAGCGACATGTCCACCATCTCCGCCGCAGCGAGCGCAGGCCGGCTACGCGCTCGCCGACAACGAGGGCGAGGCGTTCTGGCTGCTCGGCATGCTGCAGACGATCAAGATCGGCGCCGCCGACACCGGCGGCGCATACGGCCTGGTCGAGATCGTCGTGCCCGAGGGCATCGGCTCGCCGTGGCACGTCCACCCCGAGGAGGACGAGTGGTTCTACGTCCTCGAGGGCGAGATGACCGTCTGGGTCGCCGACACGCACCTGTCCGCTGAAGGCCGGCTCGTTCGCCTTCGGCCCCAAGGGCGTGCCGCACACCTTCTACGCCGAGGCGGGCGGGGCGAGGGCGCTCATCGGCTTCGCACCGATGCAGTTCGAGGGATTCCAGCGAGAGGTCGGCGAGCCGGCCCCCGAGCGCGTCCTGCCGCCGCCGCTCGCTGGGCCGCCGGACGTCGCCCGGCTGCTCCCGATCGCGCGGCGCAACGGGTTCGAGATCCTCGGCCCTCCCGGCCCGCCCCCCGGCCACTAGGAGGAGCGCCGTGCCCGACGACGCGCTGCAGATCATCGGCGCCGGCCTGCCCCGTACCGGCACGTACTCGCTCAAGCTGGCCCTGGAGCGGCTCACGGGCGGCCGCTGCCACCACATGATCGAGGTGTCGGAGCGGCCCGAGACGGTCGACGCCTGGTCGGCCGCCGCCGCGGGTGAGATGCCTGACCGGGATTTGCTCGGCGGGTACACGGCGGCGGTCGACTGGCCGGCGAGCGCCTTCTGGCGCGGGCTGGCCGCCGCCAATCCCGACGCGCCCGTGCTGCTGTCCACGCGTTCGAGCGCCGAACGCTGGCTGCGCAGCATCGAGGGCACGATCGCCGAGGTGTACCGCTCGACGACGGCCGACCCCGAGCTCGCCCGTGTGCGCTCAATGGGCAAGGTGCTGGCGCGGCGCTTCTGCCCCGAGTGGCCCGAGCGGGAGGCGATGCTCGCGGCCTACGAGCGCCACAACGCCGCCGTCCGCGCCGAGGTGCCGCCCGGCCGGCTGGTCGAGTGGCAGCCCGGCGACGGCTGGTCCCCGCTCTGCGAAGCGCTCGGCGTCGCGGTGCCGGACGAGCCGTTCCCGCACGTCAACACGACGGCCGAGTTCCGGGTGATGGCCGCGATCGAGCCGGCGCCCGCCGCCCGACGCGTGTCCCTGCCCGCGCGGCCGGATGGCTCATCCTGAGCGGATGATGCTCGGCCGTCCCGGACGACCGACACTCCAGACACGCTCGGCGCACGAGAGCGACATGAGCGGTTCTGCGGGTTCCGAGAACGCCATCGCACACGTCGCGCCAACGGCGGAGGTCGAAGATGCGTCCACGAGTCACTCGCAGAAAGGTGAGATATGGCGATCGGACCAGTACAGCTTCTGGTGTTGGGTTTCAGCCACCCGGATTTCCACGGTGAGGTGATCGAGGAGCTCGAACGGCTGCGGCAGAGCGACACGGTGCGGGTGATCGACGCCCTCGCCGTGCACAAGGACGCCGACGGAGACATGGAGGTGGCGCACCTGAGCAACCTCTCGAGGGACGAGGCGATCGAGCTCGGCAGCAAGATCGGCGCGCTGATCGGTCTCGGCATCGACGGCGAGGAGGGCGTCAAGGCAGGCGCGCTGGCGGGCGCCGAGGCCGCCGCGGAAGACGGCATCGAGGTCTTCACAGACGCGGAGGCGTGGGACGTCCTCGAGGACATCCCCAACGACTCGGCCGCGGCCCTGATCCTGATCGAGCATCACTGGGCGGTGCCGCTTCGCGACGCGATCGCTCGTGCCGGCGGGTTCCGCCTGAGCGACGGCTTCATCAGCCCCCTCGACCTGGTCGAGATCGGTCTGATGAGCGCCGAGGACGCGGAGCTGCACCATACGATCGAGCATGGCAAGTCGGCAACGGCAGCGGGAGGGACGAAATGATGGGATCGCGCAGGGTCGCCCGACGCACTTCACGCCGCGTCGCCAGGCGCCGCTAACATCAAAGCCCGATCGGCTCTCTACCGGCACGCCATGCGGCGTGCCGGTGGGGACCGGTCAAACGTGCACTCGAGAGGAGCTGACCGACGATGAATCGGAGATTGACCACCTACGGCGTTCGGTATGCGCGCCGCCATCCGCGGCGGGCATTCCGCATCGGGGTCCTGGGGAGCTCGCTGCTCGCCAGGAGAATCAAGCTTGCCGAGACGAGGCAGCAGGCGCTCAAGGTCGCCGAGCCGGCCCGTAGGGCGGCGACGGATCTTCGCGTGCACTCCGAGACGCGCCGCGCCCGGGGCAACGCCGTGCGCGCGGCCCACCGCGTGCAGCGCATCGGGGTGACGAGGGCGCTCACCGACAAGCAGGTGGCACGCAACCTGCGCCGCGCGACCCACCACGCTTCCCGGGCCGCGAATCTCGCCGTGAACCCGTCCCGGCATCGGGTCAGGAAGACCTCGATCGTCGTCCTCGGCACGGGAGCGCTCGCCGGCGCCGCCTACGCCGGGCGCAGGAAGTACGCGTCGTCGCCCGACCCCTGGACGGATCCGCAGGCCGACGGTGCGACGACAGCCGCCGCCGACGAGGCCGCGTCCGCATCGGCGCCGATCGACCCGGTCGCGACCGACTCGACCGACTCGACCGACACGCCTCCGACCGAGACCTGAGCCTCCCGGCGGCGGTGCGCTTGCTCTAACGGCCAGAAAACCGGTGGTTTCCAGGCATTTCCGGGTTGCATTCGAGCGGTTGCGGGTGTAGGTTCGGTGCCGGTCGGCGCTCCTCAATCCGTGGACAGACGCTTTGTCGGGCGCCGGCCGGCTCGACGTCACGAGCCCCAGCGGACCCTGATGCCGTTCTCGACGCCAGGGAGGGGCAGCGTCGCCGCCTCGGCCTCGACGGCGGCGCGATCTGCGCGCGAGAACCGGCCCCACGTCGCGACCGTCACCATGTCGTGCGCGCGCCGCCACGTGCCTCTGACCTCGCCGCCAACGAGGATCGCGCCGGGCCAGACGCGCGAGGTCCAGAGCTCCCTGCGGCGATCGGCGTCCGGCACGAGGAGCCCGCGGTCAGGATCCCAGAGCAGGTAGTAGGCATCGCCGCTCGGCAGCAGCCGCGCCGGCGCGGCCGGACCCGGCCCGGCGCGGAAGCCCGCCTCGTCGGCGCTCTGCACCCACGCGTCGCCGAGCGGTGTGCGCACCGCCGTCAGCTCCGGGCGCAGTGACTCGAACGTCGTCACCGCCGCCTGCGCGCTGACTCCGGCCCACTTGGCGAACGCCGCCGGCGTCGCCGGGCCGAGGACGTGCAGGTAGCGGCGCGCGAGCTCGCGCTGCGCCTCGAGCCGGGTCGACCGCAGGCGGCGGCACCGTCCAGACGGCCGGCGAGCGCGCTCCCTCCCAGCGGATCAGGACGGTGCCCGTCGTCGCGCCGTAGCGCAGCGAGTTGGGGCTGTGGATGTCGAGCTCGTCCCCCGCCTGGCCGTAGGGCATGCGCGCGCCGCGGAGGTGGGCGTGCAGGAGTGCGGCCATGTCCTGCGCCCGTTGCCGGCCCTTCGCGTCGTCGGGCAGCCTGCCCGAGCGAGAACGGCGCGAGGTCGACGGCGGCGACGACGTACACCTGGTACCGCGGCCCCCACAGCTGGACGAGCGACGCGTCCTGCCAGCTCGAGGGTCCGGCGCCCTCGACCCGCGCGTGGATCGAGAGCAGCGCGGCCCGCGGCATGCTGTCCTGCAGGCCCGCCCAGGCCGCCTGCCTCAGGGAGCCGGGCCCGGGTGGGAGCCGCTCGTCGAGCGCACCCACCCGGCGGCGGTGGGCCAGGATCTGGTCCCTTGTGAGGCCGAGCGGTGACGCCATATCCCGCCCGCCGTCGCTAGCCGCGGGAGCGCGGCGAGAGAGCAGAGCCGGCCGGGAGTGCGAGCGCCGTGCCCGCACCGGCGAAGCCGGGGCCGGCGAGGCCCGGGCCCGTGATCGTGGGCCGCTGCGATCCGCCTCCCGCGGCATAGGCGGTGTCGAACCACTGGGTGAAGAACCGGCTCAGGCGCAGATGCGCGGCTCTCGTGGGCTCGGGCAGCCACCGCTGGAAGACGGCCTCGAGCTTCGGCTCGCTGATGCTGCCGCCGCCGTAGACGCGCTGGATCTGCCGCAGCGCCCCGGTGAAGTTGCGGTGGCCGAGGATCTGGCGCAGCGCGATGTAGGCCGCTCCCGGCCGGAAGTAGGTGGACGAGCCGGAGAAGAGGCCGGACGGATCCGGGTTGGACGGCGCGACCGTCCAGAACGTGCCGCCGAGGCCGTAGATCGAGTTGAACTGCTGCACGAGGCTGGCCTGGAAGGCGGCCCGGCCGGCGGGCGCAGACGGGCCTCCGGCGGCGTTCTCGGCCAGGCGCGCCTGGTAGAGGAACTCGCCCATCGTGGCCATGCCCTCCTTGAAGAACGTCATGCGGTAGCCGCTCTCCGAGACGTTGTCGCCCCACCACTGATGCATGTTCTCGTGGTAGAGCGTGTCGGTGTCGATCGACCCGCCGGAGAACGCGATCATGGTCTGCATCTCCTCGTCGAAGCTGGTCGAGGGCGTGCCGATGACGATCCCGTCCGATGTGAACGGGTAGGCGCCGGTGAAGCGGCTCTCGAACCTGGTGATGTCGCGCTGCATCCGCATCACGTTGAGGTTCTGCTGCCGCTGTGCCGCGCTGATCGATGCGTCCTGTGCGCGATAGAGGGTGATGCCGCCGGCGGTGTGGGCCGTGAGCCGGTAGTCGCCGACGCTGTCCTCGACGAGGTAGCTCGCGATCGGCGCGGGCGAGTGCCAGTTCCAGGTGACCGAGCCGCCCGGGAACTCGCGGCTGGGCGGGTGGTGGTGCACCGAGACGAGCACGCCGTTTGCGACCACGGTCCGGCCCGCGGTGACGGTGTCGGAGAAGTCGTAGGTCGGCTTGGCCGCCGGGTAGTCGTTCAGCGGCATCCAGTCCTCCGTGCCGACGGGCTCGGTGGTCACGAAGCCGCCGTCGGGGGCCCGGAACCAGCCCTCGGTGGTGCCGTCGCCGTCGTTGTGCACGCCGGGTCTGCCGGTGTAGGCGACGACGACGGTGAACCGTGGAGTCATCCGCGATCGGCGTCCGCGGCGTGATGACGAGCTTGTTCGCCGGGCAGGGCGTGCCGTCCAGCGAGTTCGCCCCGGCGCTCGTGGACAGGAGCTCCGGCGAGCACGCCGGCGGCAGGGGATTGTGGTCCGGGCCGCCGACCGGATCGGACTGCGAGGCCTGGTGCGCGAGCGGGTTCGGGTCGCCCTGCCCGTTGGGGTCGCCCGGGTAGGTCGGCTGGACGAACGCGAACCGGGCGCGGACCCCGTTCACGGTGACCGAGCGGACGTGCATGTCCGGCCCGTCGGCGGTGTTCGCCGACCGGCGCTCGAAGTCGAGGCTGAAGCTCGTCAGGCACTTCGTGGCGCGGTCGGTGAGGACGACCCGGTTGCCGCGCAGGAACCTGTTGGCCGGTGCGTCATAGACCAGGTGCACCAGGGTGTGCAGGCTGGTGTAGCCGCCGTTGCCCGTCTCGGGTAGAGGTGCGATCCCGGCGGCGCCAGGGTGTGGGCGCCCGGGGAGCAGTCGCGGCCCGACGCCTGCGCGGCACCTGCCGGAGACGACAGTCCGGGCCACGTCGCGGCGACCGCCGCGCACGCTGCCGCCGCCGAAGCGAGCATCACCCAGCGCCTCACCATGTCGCACCCCCTCAGGTACCAGCCCCCTGCTGGAGGGGCCATGATACCCGTTGGACGTCGCCCGATCCTGGAAGGGCGGCGATGGTACCGTTGCGGCGTGATCGCGGACACGACCACTTCCGGGGTCCTGACCACCGACGAATCCCGGGCCCTGTTCGGGCAGACGATGGGATTCGTGGCGCTGACCACGGCGTTCTTCGCGCTGGGCGCGTACCTCGGCCGCGACATGGCGTATCAATGGGGCTGGCTGTGGTTCATCCTCGCGATCGCCTGCCTGTTCGGGCTGAACGCGGCGGCGCAGCGGTCGGAGCAGCTCGCCATCGGGCTGCTGCTCACGTTCGGCCTCGTGATGGGGCTGGCCACGGCGCCCACGATCGCCTACTACGTGAGCACGAACCCACAGGCGGTCTGGCAGGCCGGCGGCGCGACCGCGCTCTTCATCGCCGGGTTCGGGGCCGCGGGGTACGCGACCCGGCGCGACCTGTCGAAGCTGGCGCGGCTCCTGTTCTTCGCGCTCTTGGCGCTGATCATCTTCGGCATCGTCACGATCTTCGTGCGGATCCCGAACGGCCAGGTGATCTATGCGGTGCTGGGACTGATCATCTTCGCCGGCTTCACGATGATCGACTTCCAGCGCCTGCGCCGCTCCAAGGACATCCGGGTCGCGCCGCTCCTGGCGGCCTCGATCTTCCTCGACATCCTGAACGTGTTCCTGTTCTTCCTCAGCATCTTCGGGCGGCGTCGCTAGCTTCGTCCGCTGGAGCTCCCAGGCGCCGAGGATCGCGTCTTCGATCGCATCGGCGTTGCCGTTCTCGAGGTCGGCCACGATCATCATGTGCTTGCGGAAGCGTTCGGGCACCGAGAACGTCTCGGGGAACGATTGGCGGAGGAAGTCCCTCGAGTCGAACGACGCGCGGATGACGATGTGGCTGCCGTCGAGCTGGCGGGCCACCAGGCGGCCGCGGTACCTCCAGTCGAGCATGCCGCCGCGGGTGCGCTCCGTGACCCCCTCGAGCTGGCCGGCGAGGCGACTCAGGTCCGCGAGCCTCATCACACTCGATTCTCGCACGCTTGCGCGTCGTCGCTCGCGGGAGTAGCCTCGCTTCCGGCGGAGGCATGGCCGGCGCCGTGCTGGAGAGGCAGCAGAAGGGGGCGAGGAATGAGGCTGGTCGATCAGTGGCGGCGCGTGATCGCGCCGGTGTTCGGAGTGGCTGTGCTGGCGGCATTGGGGGTGGTGCCGGCGGCGGCCGCCGGCGGCAGCGTGCACAACCGGCCGGCATTCGGAGAGCTGAAGCGTGCTCACAATGCGACGGCCAAGGACGAGAGTCAGGGTGACGCCAACGACGTGCTCGCGCGTGCGGCGCAGGAGTCGCTGATGCGCACAGCACCCGGATCGTCGGTGTCGGCGGCCGCGTACGCGGCGGCTGCGACCCAGGCTGCCCGGCTCGGCACGAGCGGTGGCACCTGGCAGGCGCTGACCGACAGGCCGTTCCTGAACGATCCCGTCCCGGGCTATCGCGATCCCGTCTGGAGCGACTTCGGCTCCGGCTACGGCCTCGTCACGGGCCGGGTCAGCGCCTTGACGGCGGCCGGCGGCGCGGTCTTCGCCGGCGGCGCCGACGGCGGCGTGTGGAAGTCGGCGCACGGCAACGGGCACTGGAAGTTCTGGTCGACCGGCCTGCCCAGGCTCTCGATCGGCGCGCTTGCCACCGACCCCGCCGACGGATCCGTGTGGGTCGGCCTGGGCGAGGCGAACACGGCGTTCGAGAACTTCAACGCCTTCGGCGTCTACCGGCTTGCCGCCGGCGGCCACGTGTGGCACAAGGTCGGCGGCAACGGCCTGCAGAGCCGCAACATCTACCACATCCACTTCGACGCCTCCGGGCATGTGTACGCGGCCACGAACTTCCGGCCTCTACCGGCACAGCGGCGCAGCGGGAGGGCCCTGGCACCTGGTGCTGAAGCCCGACCCCAACCCGGCGAACTCGCCGTACCGCACGTCGCAGATCACGGACGTCGCCTTCCAGCCGGGCACCGGCGGGCGCGTCGTCCTGGCGGCGCTCGGCTGGCGCGGCGGCACGCTCCCGTCCGATCTGTCGTTCAACGGCTTCTATGTCTCGAGCGACTGGGGCAAGGCGGGCACGTTCCACCGCATCACGCCGGCGGGCGCCATCCCGGCGAACGACATCGGGCGGACGAGCTTCGCCGCCGCCGGCGGGCGCATCTACGCCGTGATCGAGTCGCCGTCGAAGCTCGCCAATCCGAGCAGCACGGACGGGTTCACGAACCTGCTGGGCGTGTTCGTCTCCAAGAGCGGCGATCCGGCCGGCCCGTGGACGCTGGTGGCCGACGCCGCCAAGCTGGCGAATTCCGGCTCGGCAGAGCCGGCGCTCGGCCAGTTCCCGGGGGCGCAGACCTGGTACAACCAGTACGTCTCAGTCGACCCGAGCAACCCGCTGCACGTGTACGTGGGCCTCGAGGAGGTCTACGAGTCGACCAACGGCGGCCAGACGTGGACGACGATCGCGCCGTACTTCAACTCGGTGCTGCCGTGCTTCCACGGCAGCCCGACCGACTGCCCGCCGACCGCCCACACCGATCAGCACGCAACGCTGATCACCGGCAACACGTACTACACCGGCAGTGACGGCGGCGTGTGGCGGCGCCCGCTGGCCGATCACGTCCAGGCCGGCTGGGTCGACCTGAACGCAACCCTGCACACCACCCAGTACTACGGCGTCGGCGTGGGCCGGATGGGCGCAGGCGACGGCATCTGGGGCGGCCTCCAGGACAACGGGGCGACGCTGCTGCGTCCCGGCGCCCGGCGGGTCATCCAGGGCTTCACCGGCGACGGCGGCAAGGTGATCGTCGACCCGGCGAACGCGAGCCGGGTCGTCAACGAGTACGTCGATCTCGACATGACCCTGAGCACGAACGCGGGCCGCAACTACCGCGAGATCAGCCCGTCGTGCGGGGCGTTCACCTACACACCCAACCCGTGCGACCCGGCGCCGCAGTTCATCGCGCCGTTCACCGCCGACGTGCGCAACCCGACCCACTGGGTGGCCGGCGGCGAGTTCATCTGGGACGACCACGCCGGCTGGAACACGCACTGCTCGGCGACGGCGTGCGACTGGAAGATCGTCCACGACACCCATGCGAGCACGACCGCGGTGGCCGTCAACGGCAGCACGATCTACGCCGGCTGGTGCGGCCTTCCGTGCAACCCCAACTCCGGGGTGCCGTTCAGATCCGGGATCGACACGAACGCGGGCGGGACGTGGCACACCGTGCACGCCCCGAACCTGCCGAACCGCTATATCACCGGGCTCGCGGTCGATCGCAACGACCCGAACCACGTCGTCGCGACGTTCGGCGGGTTCTCGCGGCGCTGGATCCCGGGCGGGAGCGTCGGCCACGTGTTCGAGTCGATGAACGGCGGCAAGACGTGGGCGAACGTCAGTGGGAACATGCCGGACAACCCGGCGGACGACGCGGTGATCGTCCATCACCGGCTGATCGTCGCCACCGACCTGGGCGTCTTCATCGCCCATGACGGCAGCGCGCACTGGTCGCGGTTGGGGCACGGCCTGCCCAACGTCGACACGTGGAGCCTGGCCGTCAGCCCGGATCGCAGCTACGTCGTCGCGGCCACCCACGGCCGGGGCCTCTGGAAGCTGCGGATCCCGTGACATCACGGGGGAGGCCGTCCCAGCTCGGGGCGGCCTCCCCCGCCGCTACGCGCCGGCGCCGCTCGACGAGCACTCGCCGCGCCGCGGCAGGATGACCACGGCGAGCCGGGCCGTCGCGCCGGCGGCGATCCGAAGCGGATAGCCGTGTCCGGCGACGGCCACGGCGCGACCGTTGAGGTCGACGTGGACCGTGCTCCCCGGGAGCGGCGGTACGAGCCGATAGCCACCTGGCGCGAGCGCCGTGCGGCCATGCCCGCGGGAGTCGGCACCGACGCGGGTGCGGCGGCCGTCGCTTCGCACGAGGACGAGCGACCCGCGGTACGGCGACAGGCCGGGGTGCACGGGCAGGCACACACCCCGCCTGACGCCGGCCTGAATGACCACATGGGCGGACGAGCCGCTCCCACCACCTGCCGACCCGCAGGCGGACGCCAGGACGCCGACCGTGACGACCGCGATCACCATGCGAAGGATCAAAGGCATCAGCAGTCAGACAGCCTAGGCGCCGAAACGGTTCCCGGCCCACCCTGCTGGATCCCTCAACCCTCGGCGACCGGCCTAGAATCGGCCGATGAGAGCGTTCACGGGGCGGGTCGTCCGGGCCGTCAGGATCGTCGTCCGTGACGGCCGCATTCCCCGGCCGCTCCGCTGGGGCGGCGCGCTCGGGCTGCTCCCCGTGCCCGGGCCGTTCGACGAGGTGGTGCTGCTCGCTGTCGGCGGCATCCTGTGGCTGTTCTACCGCGACCAGCTCGCGGACGCGTGGCGGACCGCGGCGGCGGGGTGACCGCTCCCCCGGCGGAACGCACCCGATTGGTGCGCCGGGGGTTCCTGCTCGAGTACGCGACGCTCGGATGGAACGTCGTCGGCGTGGTCATTCTGGGGTACGCCGCGCTGGCCGCGCGGTCGGTGGCGCTGGCCGGGTTCGGTCTCGACAGCCTGATCGAGATCGGAGCATCTGCCGTGGTCGTGTGGGAGCTCTCGGACGCCCACGGCGGGCGGCGAGAGCGCGCGCTGCGGCTGATCGCGACGGCGTTCATCCTGCTCGGCGTCTATCTGGCGATTCAGGCGACGTGGGTGTTGGTGGTCGGGCATCGCGCAGGCCACAGCACCGCCGGGATCGTCTGGACCGCCGCGACGGCGTGTGTCATGTTCACGCTCGCCGCCGGCAAGGCGCGTACCGGAGCAGCGCTCGGCAACGCCGTCCTCGTCACCGAGGGACGGGTCACGCTCATCGACGGCGTGCTTGCGACGGCGGTGCTCGCAGGGCTCGTTCTGAATACGCTCCTGGACTGGTGGTGGGCCGACCCGCTGGCCGGGTACGTCCTTGTCTACTACGCGATCCAGGAGGCGCGCGCCATCCTCGCGGCGTAGTCGCCCAACGGCTGCCGGGCGCCGTGTGACGCGGATCTGCGGGCGGGTCATTACCGCGCCATACCGCTGCATGGCCGATCCTTCACCGCGAGGTTCGAGGCTTCTCCGCGGATCGGCCGCACGAGGCGGTCGACGACGCGAGGAGGATGAGATGACCGGCATCACCACCCCGAACGTACGCCGTCTCGCGGTGCTGGCCGTGCTGTTCGGGATGCTCGTGACGACGTCCGCCGCCTACGCCGGCACGACGGCGCCACCGGATCGGGTCGACCGGATCGGCGCGGCTCCGCTGGTCGCGCCCGTGCAGCTTCCGCCCGACCGGGCGGATGGCCTCGGCAGCGCACGCCTGCCGTACGTGCCCGTGCCGACGGTGATCGTGCGGACGAGCAGCGGCGAGTTCAACTGGGCCGATGCGGCCGTGGGAGCCGCAGCAGCACTCGCCGTCGTGCTGCTCGCTGCGGCGGCGGTCGCCGCGCGTGGCCGGCGACAGGTCGCGCTTCCGTCCTGACCTGAACGAGCGGCCGGGCGGCGCCTTCCACGCCCGCCCGGCCGCGTCGCCCGATCCTCAGGTCGCCAATCCTCAGCGCGCGCTTGCCGGGATTCGGAACACGGCGACAGGTTTAACGCCGGGGAAACCGGGGACTACGCGATACGCGAGGACGATGCCTCGGGACGGATCGCCCTCGCGGGTGAAGGTGAAGCTCCCCAGGACGCCGTTTCTGATGTGGACGTGGAACAGCGCATGCGCAACCGAGGCGCGCGTCCCGTCTGAGTGGGCGATCGCTGCGAGGAGCACGTCGGTGGCCTCGACGCCGTAGGGGACCCAGACGTCCATCGCGTTGGCGAGGCTGGCCGCGGGCGACCTTCGCGACGACCGCCGGTCCGTTTGGGGGGAGTTGCCGGCCGGGGTGGGTGAAGTCCCCGCCGAGAACATACATTCCGCGCTCCGCCCGCCGCCGAGCCGCCGTCCCCGCGAGGTAGGGCAGGAACGAGTCCGGGGCGATAAAGACGGTCGAGCGACCCATGCCCGCCCGCATGGCGGTCAGGAATCGGGTGTTGGGGGCGTCGGACGCGTCGAACACAC
Source organism: uncultured Actinomycetes bacterium (assembly GCA_963707585.1). GTDB lineage: Bacteria > Actinomycetota > Thermoleophilia > Gaiellales > JAICJC01 > JAICJC01. The sequence goes on from CAVPQP010000003.1 coordinate 454,615, forward strand.
CATCAACACCCCGTGCCACCAGTCGCTTGGCGAGCGCCCGGAATCGGTTCCCCGGCGATGCCGGACCGATCACCTGGATCCCGAGCCGCCGGGCCTCCCGCGCGAAGGGTGGCGCCATGATCTCGTCGTAGAAGCCCTGCGGATCCCGCGCGTACACATATACACGCCGCACCCCCAATTGCTTGGCCAGAAGCGCGCCGGCGTACCCCCACTGGTCGTACCTCGAGCCGACCCTGACGAAATTCCGCACGCCGGCCGGGTAGACGGAGCTCGCCGGTACGGGCAGCGTCAGGTCGGGCTCGTTGCCGAAGCCGACCATGGGCACCGGGCCGTGGCGGTCGAGGATCGGGATCTCGGAGGACGAGCAGGACGAGCTCAAAGGGCCGATGATGCCGATGATGCGGTCGGCCGCGGCGTACGCTCGTGCGTTCGCTACGCACGTCGCACCGTCGCTGAAGGGGGTCGATTGAGGCGTCGAGTCGTTGCAGATCTGCAGCCCCACCCGGTACCGACCTGCGGTGAAGTGGTGCGCGCGGAACTCGTAGCGGATCGCGCTCGCCACCGGTAGCGTGTACGTGGTGTCGTAGAGGGGCAGATCGGCCGCGACCACGAATTGCGGCCGCACCCCCGGCGCAGAGATCACGCCTCCGCACGAGCGGGCAATCACCCCGCTCGACGGCGCCGACGTGACGAGGACGCCGGCCGCCGACACGGTGACCGCCGTCGGCGCGCCGCCGACGGGGATCGATCGCAGGTGCTCGGTGGCGGGGTCGATGCGGGTGAGCGTTCCCGTGACCTGGCTCGTCACCCAGGCTGCGCCGTCGCCGAAGGTGAGATCCGAGAGCATCGACTCCGGTGGTGATGTCGTGCGGCTGCGGCCGTGGTCCGAGATTCAGACGCCAGACACCAAACGAATCGGTCACCCAGAGCGAGCCCGCGCCGGCCACCATCGTCCCGTAGCTCGGCGCCGTAAGCCTGGTCAGGATATGAGCCTTCCGGTGCGTGGGGTCGATCCGGACGATCGATCTGGCATCCGTCAGCGCCCAGATCGCACCGCGAAGCCGCGCCAATGCCAGGACGGTCGAGCGGCCGAACCGAGGATCGGAGATCGGGACACGCACATCACGCCGGTCGCGCGTCGGATCGACGCGGTAGGCACTGCCGGAGGCCCCAAGCCAAACCCCGTCCGGCGACACCAGCACGGGCAGCGGCCCTCCGCCAAGGGTCCGCGCGGCGAGCGGGATCTGGCACGTCGTTGGAGGGTGGCGGGGTCGAGGCGGAGCACGCCGATCGCGTACATGCCGTACGTGGGCAGCGGATTCGCGTAGGACACCCACAGCGACCCATGGCCGAGCGCCATGGCCGTCGGCGTCGCGCCTGTCCCCGTCGAACGGACGCGCCCGGTGGCGAGGTCGACCCTGGACACCGTCTGATCGCGCCGCGTTCAATGTCCACGCCGTGTGCGCGTCGGCGACGACCTGGGAAGGCACCGCTCCCACGTTGAACTGCCCGACGACGTGGCCGCTCGCCGGCTGGATCAGCCCGACGGAATCGCCGTGCAGGCGCACGATCCGGGCCGAGCCGCCGCCGTGGGTGGCCAACGCGGCCACCGCGACCGCGACGGCGAGGAGCGCGGCTCCCGCCAGGGCGATCGCGCGCGCCGGGAACCGCCGTCTCCGGGGAGCCTCGAGATCGACGCCGGCCGCCGTGTCGCCCTCGGTCGCGCCGCCCTCGAGGATGGCGGCGTGCAGGCGCCGCAGCGGCTCGCCGGGCTCGATGCCGAGCTGCTCCGACAGTCGCCGCCGGGCCGCGTCGTACACGCCCAGGGCGTCGGCTCGCCTCCCGCTCCGGTACAGCGCGAGCATGAGGAGCCCGAGGACGCGCTCGCGCAACGGCTGCTCCGCCGCCAGCCGCTCGAGCCCCGCGACGGCATCCACATGCCGGCCGGCCGCGAGCATGGCCTCGAACCGCTCCTCCGTCGCCACCAGCCGGCGCTCCTCCAGACGGGCGATCTCGTCGCGGGCGAAGTCCTCGTAGGCGACGTCCTCGTACGCGCGCCCTCGCCAGAGCGCGAGCGCCTCGTCGAGCGTCGCCTCGGCGTCATCGCGGGTGCCCCTCGCCCAGCCGGCCGCGGCCCCGCTCCAGCAGTTCCTCGAACTGGTCAACGTCCGTCTCGCCGGGGAGGACGCGCAGCATGTAGCCGCTGCCGACCGTCGCGATGGGGCCGCCTTCGTCGCCTCCCAGCGCCCGTCGGAGCTGGGACACCAGCACCTGGACGCTCTTGGTCGCGGTCGACGGCGGCTCGGCCGACCACAGCCGCTCGATCAGCTCGTCGACCGACACCCCGCGGTTGGCATCGATCAGGAGCGCCGCGAGCAGCAGGCGAGGCTTGCCGCGGCCAATCGCGATCGGCCGGCCGTCATCCGCCACCTCGATCGAGCCCAGAACCCTGTAGCGCACCTCTCACATCCGGTCGCGTTGGGTCTTGTTGCAACCGTCACCATACAGGTTCGGGTCGGAGGGCAACAGCCCTCGCCGTACCGGCAACTACCGGTTCGTTGTCGATCGCTTACCGCTCGGTCGCACGCTCCTGCCACCTCACCCGCAGACGGAAAGGAGTGTGACGATGGACAACGTCAACCTCGAAACGGCGTTCGATCGCAGGCAGATGCTCAAGGGCATCGGCGCCGTGTCGGCCGTCGGCGCGCTGGCGGCCGCCGGCCCCCAGGCGGCGCTTGCAGCCGCCGGCCACGATCATCACCACCACCCCAACCAGGCGGTGCTCGACCGCTACTGGAAGACGCTCAACGCGGGCATGGCGAGCTCCAGCGGCGACTTCTCGGCGATGGCGGATGTGTACGCCGGTGACGGCACGTTGACGCAGTCGAATCCGGCCGGGCTCACCGTGGTCAGCCATGGCATCGATGCGATCATCGCCTTCTATGCGGCTCTGTGGACGAAGCTGCATGGCGCCCAGTGGACGCTCGACACGACACGCTGGCTGGCGCGTGACATCGCGCTCAACTACGAGCACGCCGGCAGCCCTCCGCTGTCGGTGCCCGGACGGTGCGCGCACCTGTTCGTGTTCCGCCACCACCGCATCCACACGCTGGACTGGGTGACGTACTTCGCCGGCACCCCGTAGCTCAACGGGTGGCCGGGCCCTGGCCTGAGACCGGTCCAGGGCCCGGCCACTCGGGCTACAGCGTGTGCAGCGGCACCTCGTAGAACTCGACCGTGGCGCGGCTCCCGGCGTGGCCCGGCCCGGCGTTCATCGCCGCATCGCCCCTGCGCATTGCCTCTTCGGTGTCGAACAACGCCAGCCCGATCGCATCACCGGAGCTGCGATCGACGAGCAGCATGAACTTCGCGCCTTCAAGCTCTGCTGGAGGTCCAGACTCGAGCACCGGTCGCAGCCGCTCGATCCTCGCGTCGATGTCCGCCGGATCGCCTTCGAACCTCGCCACCCGTGCCCACATGGGGGCCCCTCCCTTCGTCGGATTGACAGCAGCGAGCCTATAGGAGCACGGCAGGAGGATGAGACAACCGCCACCCGTGGGCTGGCGCGTGACATGGCGCTGAACTACGCGCACACCGGGCAGCCCTCCGCTGTCGGTCCTAGCCGAGGCCGAGTATCGTGACCGCGGCGTGAAGGTCCCAGCGCAAGACCGAGCCGTGACGGGCCGGGGGCCCGCCGACACGTGCGCGTCTCTGAGCCGGCGCGGCCAGCTCGTACGGCTCCGGCGCCTTGGGCGAGTGGCGCTGGCCCGCTACGACCTCGAGGACGCGCGGCTGACACTGTTGCAGCATGAGCAGAACACGACCTTCCGGGTCGACGCTCGCGGCGGTCGGTATCTGCTGCGCATCACGCGACCGGGTGTGCATACGCCGGACACGATCGGCTCAGAGATGTCATGGCTCAACGCGCTGCGCCGGGACACTGGGCTCGGCGTACCCGAACCAGTCACCGTACGCGACGGATCGGTCGTCGTCGTGACCCGCCGGGGGGTCCTCGAACCGCACCTGTGCGTCCTCCTGCACTGGCTCGACGGACGGTTCAGCAACGCGCGTCTCACACCGGCCGCCGTGCAGCAGGTGGGCGCGCTCGAGGCACACCTCCAGTGTCACTCGGCTCGATGGACACCCCCGCCGGGATTCGTCCGGCCACGCGTGGACACGCTTACAAGCGCCGGGAAGGCTACGTCCCTGGCGCCCTCAGCCGCGCATGCCCGCCTCGGCGATCACCCTGCGTTCGATGACGCCGAGCGCGGACTGCGGCTCGTCGAGATGCTGATCTCGGCCGATGCAGCCACACTCGTCCGGAAGGCCATCGAGATCGTGTGGGCGTCGACACGGACGCTGGCGCGGGATCCAACCGGCTTCGGCTTGATACACGCCGACCTGCACACGGACAACTACCTGTTCCACCGCGGGGCGGCGCGCGCGATCGACTTCGACGACTGCGGCTGGGGCTTTCATCTCTACGACCTCGCGGTCACACTCTGGGACCTCGAGGGCCGGCCCCGGTGCGACGAGCTTCGCGACGCCTGCCTAGCTGCCTACGCGCAGTTTGCCGGTTTCCGCTGTAGACGCAACCGGTGAGATTTCCTTCCAGTTGCGAGGCGATGTCGACCATCTGCGCGACGTCGCGGGCGTGGTCACCAGGTTCACCGAGCCGAACGCCTCGGTCTGCAGGCCGTGCGGGCCGCCAGGAACGCGTCACCCGACACCCGCAGCAGCGTGTTCGCGAAGGCGTAGCGCGATCCGTCGACCGGGCGTCCCCCGGTGACAATCTCGGCGCCGTGCGCGGACCAGCTCTTCGAGCCGCTGGGCGATTGCCGATACGCCGGAGGCACCGAGCAAGGTGCCCGGAGTCCCTTGGGCGAACAGCGCCGCCACCTCGGAGACGAAGGTCTGCCCGCGGGCGTCGCCCATCGACGACCACGGTGACCCGGGGCGCGTGCAGAACTGCCCCGCGCCGATCGTGCACGAATCGAACAGCTCCTTGGCGATCGCCGCCCCTCGCTCGCCCAGCGCGCTCCGGCAGCACGAACACGGGATTGACGCTCGACATTTCGAGATAGATGGGTTTGCCGGCGCGATCAGCGGCCTCCTTCAGCTGCAGGCCGGCGTTCTTGCTGCCGGTGAAGCCAGTCGCGCGCCACGACGGGGTGAGACACGAGCGCGAAGCCGACCTCGGGCGAGGTTCGGTAGATGAGCTGCACCATCGCCGGGGGCAGACCGGCCGGGCCGCCGCCCACGCCGTCTCGCCGAGCAGCCGCGTCGTCCCCGGGTGCCCGGTGTTGGCCTTGGCGATGACCGGGTTGCCAGCGGCGATGGCCGCCACGAAGTCTCCGCCCGCGATCGAGTTGAACGCGAACGGAAAGTTGTTGGGACCGAAGACCACGACGGGGCCGCCCAGCGGCGTATACGAGCGCAGGTTGGTCTTGGTGTCGATGGTGGCGCGGCACCACGAACGATCGCGCACCGCCGCGGCGGCCTGGCGCAACTGGTTGGTGGTGCGCGGTAGCTCGACGTTACGCAGGCGCGGCGTCACGGGAAACGCCGTCTCTCGCGCCGCTCGCTCGCACCAGCGCCTCGGCGCTCGCCTCGATGCGCGGTCGCGAACGCTTCGAGAAAGCGCGCGATCGTCTCCGCGGGATCCGCCCGGCAGCCCGGACGGCCGCCGTCCATCCCGGCCGCCACCGCCAAGCACGTCGTCGAGGCTCGATACCGGGTATCGCTCGGGGAGCGTCGTCTTGGTGGCAGGATTCGTCGGCCTGGAAGCGTACCGCTCGGGTTCTTGGCCGGACGCCACTCCCCGGCGATGAGGACCGGCTCGAGTCGATCAAGCTGCGTTTTCACGTCATGGTCTCTTGTTTGAATCGGCGACTGATTCTCTGACCCGGGCGCTCGTCGACCCGGGTTCTGAGCGTCAGTGCGCCGATGGTGATGCGCGACGACGTCGCCGTGCGCCATGCGAGAAGTCGTGGGCGGCACGATGCCGGTGCCGGTCATCAGGAACGACGCCGTGCGGGAAGTCGAGCTCGCGGCCCAGGTAGCTCGACCAGCTCCTCGAGCGGCCGCTTGATCTGCGACGTGCGCGTTGCGCCCTCGAAGACGATCGCGCCCGCCGCGCGCGATCGTCGAGCTGGATCGGCAGGTCCGCCAGGCGTCGGCCTGGCTCGACAGCGGATGCCCGGGCCCGAGCGCGCAGAGCCGTCGTAGACCTTGGCCTGCGGCAGGTAGAGCGGGTTTTCGCCCTCGATGTCGCGCGACGTCATGTCGTTGCCGACGCAGTAGCCGACGATCTCGCCGCCGGCGTTGACCACCAGCGTCAGCTCGGGCTCGGGCACGTTCCAGGCGCTGTCGTCGCGGACGCGGATCGGCTGCCGGGCCCGACCACGCGCCAGCCGGTCGCCTTGAAGAACAGCTCGGGCCGGTCGGCCTCGTAGACGCGCGCGTAGACGTCCCTGACCGACCGACTCCGCCTCGCGCGCCTCGCGGCTGCGCATGTAGGTGACGCCGCGCGGCCCACACCTCTTGCGTCGGCTCGATCGGCGCCAGCAGCTTGCCGCTCGGCGCGCTCGCCGCGCGGCAACGCGCGCAGAAAGTCGGGCAACTTGGCCCTCGGCATCTGCAGCAGCAGGTCGAGGCCGAGCTGCGGCGGCAAGAGTCGATCGTCGAGCGCCCAGCGGGCGCCACCCTCGGGCGTTTCGGCGGGTGAGCAGCACTCGCCGCGAGCCTAGCACCGAATGCGAGGGACGCTTCAGTATGCACAGGACGGCCGGAAGCGTTCCAGAGTTCCGGACGGCGGGCATACTCGGGATCGGGCTCGGTATCCGTGGGCGTTGGTTACGAACGCCGAATGAGGCGCTCGAGCCTGAAGCCGAAGCCCGATGACCGCGATGGCGCGCGTTTTCAGTTCGCGAAAATCCCTTTCGCGGGCCCGCGATCCGTGCGAGATTTTCCGCCCGTGAGCGCCGCCGACGTCAAGCTCGTGATCGTCGCCCTGGTGGCCATCGCCGGCTGGTGCTGCTGGTCACGCGTTCAGGGTCAACGCCTTCCTCTCGCTGCTGCTCGCGTCGTTCGTGGTCGGGCGCCAGCGCGGTCGGCATGGGCCGCACGCTGCGGGCGCCGGGCGGACGCTGGCCTACACGATGTCGGGCGTCGTGAAGTCATTCTCCGAAGGTCTGGGCGCGACGCTGGGCGGCATCGCCGCGGTGATCGGGCTCGGCACCATGCTGGGCAAGCTGCTGGCCGAGTCCGGCGGCGCGGAGGTGCTGGCGAAGCGGTTCGCGGCGTTCTTCGGGCCGAAGCACATCCAGTGGTGCATCATCGCGCTGGCGCTGGCGGTGGGCCTGACGACGTGGTTCGCGGTCGGCCTCGTGTTGCTGCTGCCGATCCTGCTCACGCTGACGCGCGAGACCAAGCAGCCGTTCCTGCTGCTGGTGTTGCCGCTGCTTTCGTGCCTTTCCGTGATGCACGGCCTGATGCCGCCGCACCCGGGGCCGGTGGTGGCGGTCGAGACGCTCAAGGCCAACATGGGCCTGGTGCTGTTCTGGGGCTTCGTCGTCGGCATCCCGACGGCGATGGTCGCCGGGCCGCTGTATGCGAAGTGGGCCGTCAAGCGGGTGGAGGCGCACCGCCGGCGATGCGTCGCGACCCGATGAGCCGACCGCGCGCTGCGCGCCCCGGCTTCGGGCTCACGTTGTTTTCGATCCTGCTGCCGGTGCTGCTGATGCTGCTCGCCACGCTGGCGGAGCTGACGCTGCCGCCGAGCCACCGCTGCGCGACGTCGGCGACGTTCATCGGCAACCCGACGATGGCGCTGCTGATGTCGGTCATTTTCTCGCGTGGTCACTCGGCACGCACTGCGGCTACTCGCGCGCGCGCTGCTGAAGTTCACCGAGGAGAGCGTCGCCGCCGTGGGCATGACGATCCTGATCGTCGGCGGCGGCGGCGGCTTTGCCCGCGTGCTGCGCGACAGCGGCGTGGCGGACGCGATCGGGCGGGCGGGCGACCAGCTCCACCTTTCGCCGCTGCTTTACGGCTGGCTGATCTCCGCCTTCATTCGCGTGGCGACCGGCTCGGCGACGGTGGCGATCACCACGGCGTCGGCCTGCTGGTGCCGGTGCTGGCGCTGCATCCGGAACTCACGCCGACCACATCGCGCTCATCATCGTGGCGATCGGCTGCGGCTCGCTCTTCCTGTCGCACCTCAACGACGCCGGCTTCTGGATCGTGAAGGACTGCCTCGGCCTGACCGTCGCGCAGACCTTCAAGACCTGGACGGTGTGCGAGACGATCGTCGGTATCGTCGGCATGCTGCTGTCGCTGGGCGCGTTCCAGCTCATGGCGCGCGGTCGAGCGACGCCCCGGCCAGCCAGCAGCCGCGCGCTGTTCGACCACAGGCGATTCCCGCGCTGGTAGAATTTCAATTGCTGGCGCGGCGGCGCGCGCCTTACATAGACCTGCTGGCCGGGATCACCGAGGACGTGCTCGCGCGGTGGCCGGTCGGCGCGGCGGTGCTGGAGATCGGCACAGGCACCGGCGCTCTGCGCCCCTGGCTGCCGCCAGCGAGCCGGGGCGCATACGGTGACCCGATCCCTCGCTACGCGCGCTCGCGCTGCTGCGCGGGCGCCATCGCGACGCGCAGGTTGCGGCGGCGCGCCGAACGGCTGCCGATCGGCGATGGTACGTGCGGCGGCGTGCTCGGCCTCTGCGTCTTCGACGCGATTCACGCCGGCGGCCAGGATGTCGAGCGGGGCGCGGTCGCGAGGATGCGCGCGCTGCTGCGCGCCCAGGCGGGCGCTTCGTGCACCTGCTCGACATGGCGACGTTCTTCGATGCCCCGTTCGCCAAGCTGGTCGCGGCGGCCTGGTGCCAATCCCCAACGTGTTTTCCCAATCCCGCGGAACACCCATGGCCCCTGGATGTCTTTGCTTGCGGCGCGACTGGACCGCCGCTGACTCTGCGCGCGCGCCGGACATTCGCTGGCGCCGAATTCGGCACGTTTTTCGAGCCGTTCCTGGCACCGGCCGTGACGTTCGATGCCGAGCGGGCCGCCGATGTCGCTGAAGGCAGTCGCGTCCGACGGCGAGCGGCGCTTCGCGCTGTCGAGCGGGATGGCGTGAGCCTGCACTCGCGGTGCAACAGGGCTACCAGACCGTTCGGCCGCTACCGTTCGCTCCGGGCGCTACCTGGCCAGCGTGCTCTGGACACGCTGTTCCAGGGACAGCGGCGCGTTCCGCGTCGCACTTGCAATCGTCACGCGCTCGCTCTGGCGGCCGGCGGGCGGCGGCGAGGGCGCGCCGCGCTACCGCAGCCTCGCGCTCGGGCACGAGCGGGTCATGGCCGAGCTTCCGTCGCGGTTGCTGAACGAATTGGCGCGGCAACCGCCGCCAGGCATCGATGCGGGCGCCACGCTGGTCGAAGCCGGCGCGTACGCGTTCGTGACGACGCGCTTGTCGACCCAGATCTCGCCGCGGGAACGCCGGCGAGCGGCATTGTTCGCTGAAGGTGTCGGTTTCCGCTTGCCGAACAGGCGGGACTCCTCGAACCCTGCGGGCCGATGGGCCGCCGATGGCTCGCCGGCACGCTGGCCGGAGTCATCGTTCTCGCCTTGAGCGGCACTGCTACCCGCCGCCTGCCGCACCGTCGACAAGTGCGCGGAGAGCGGCTCGCCCTGCGGCGGCAACTCCGTCGGGCACTGGACGCTGGTGTCGTCGTGTTACGGATCCGGTCCTGGCCAACACGGCGATCACCGGGCGCACTTACCTGAATCAGCCATTCACTACCGCGGGTGAACGCGCGCCCGAGGCGACCTCGGACCAAGCTGGTGCGCGGATCTCGAGTACCAGGGGCCGCAGCAGAGGCATCGTCCACCTCAATCTGCCGCACGATACGTCGGCGCTCATCGGCGACTCCCTCGACTACCTGGACGATCACAGTTACGGCGCCTTCGTCACCAGCCCAGCGACGGCACCTTCGACTTCTCGAAGACGTGCATCACGCGGTTCGGCTATTTCCCCACCTGCGACGAGTTCAACGACGCGTTCACCGATTTCGCCCGCCGTAGGGCGGCACCAAGCCGGTGGGCACCGACCCGGCGGCAAAGTTCTGCACCGACGACGGCCAGGGTGGATGTCGCTGTGGCTACATCGCGGAGTCCGACGCCGCCGGCTGAATCTGCACCGGACCTGGAACACCAGCGGCTCGGTGCTGACCCACTTCGAGACCAGCGTGATGCTGTCCGTCGCAGGTCGACTACTGCGTCGAGGGCGGCACCTCGACGTTGTGGGGCCACGACCGCACCAACGCGCTCGACGTGGTCGGCGCGCCGGGCGCGCGCACGTTGTCCTTCACGCGCATCGACCTGCGGCAACGGCATCAAAGAGACGGCGAGGCATGCGACCCGCCGGACGGCGTACGTGCGACATCAATTGCCAGCTGATTGCGACGCCGTAGAGAGGAGCCGCGAGCGTTGCCTCTCGCAAGGCCTGCCCTCACCCCGGCCCTCTCCCCCGGCGGACCGCGGGAGAGGGTGACTCGCTGAAGAAGGTTGGCTCTCGCTCCGGAGCTAGAGAAAGCGCAGCCCCGCCTCGCTGCGCACTGTTCTGCGCGCTCGGGGTGCCGTTGAACGGCGAATCCCCGAAGGTCTGCTGCGTCTGCTGGAACGACAGCCCGAGCTGCACGGCCGGCGTCAGCGTCACGAACAGGCTGCCGTCGAAGTACTGCTGCTTGATGAAGACGCCACCGCGGCTCGCTTCGGGGGTCAGCGCCGGATGCTCGCCGACTTGAGATTTGGCGGCGTAGGTCGCCGCAATCCAGACGCGACCGCCGCGCCGATTGGCAGGTAATACTCCAAACCGATAGACGAAGGCGCGCCAGTCGATGGTCTTCAAGTTCCCGTTGGCGTCGTAGGTGACGATGCCCGCTGTCGATGTTGGGGCCGGTAGAGCGGGGGCGGCGTGATGTTGCCCACTTCGATCCGGCAGCGGCGGAAACAGCACCGCCGCCGGGTCGACCCGGTGTACAGTTCCGACCGTGCCGGTCGTGAACTCGCCGGTCAGCGACGGCGTTGCCCTGTTGGTCGCGCTGCGCGCCCCGATCACCGGCACGAACGCGTTAAGCGCGCCAGCCCCAGCCGTAGGCGATCTTGGGATCGCCCGGGTTGGTCAAGAACTGGGCGACCACCAGAAACGCCGCGCCAATCCGGACACGCCGATCGCCAGCGGCCGCAGCTCGGGACGGCCGAAACCCTGGGCGCCGGCGCCGCGCCACCCGTTCCAGGCCAGCTTCAACCCACCCTGCAGATCGGGCACCGCCGAATCACGCTGCACCGGGCGCACGCCCGCCACGGCGGTTGCGACCTGGGCATTGCCCGCGATCCAGGTCTTCGACAGCCGGACCTGCGGGTTACGGTGATGGATGCCGCAGGCGACGCCGAGGAAAGCGACGCTGTTCTGGTAAAACCCTCGCCACCCAGGCGAAGAGATCGTGGTACTGGCCGACCAGCACGTCAGCACGGCCTGCTCCAGCGGCACATAAACAACCTCAGCCGCAGAGCCGGCGTGGTGAAGATGGTCACCTCGGTCGCATCGGTCGGTTGCGCGCCGAAGATCGACCTCGATCTGCCCCGTGGTGTGGATGTTGCTATTGCCCGCGTGGACGTCCGGCGCAGAGCCACCAGGCGCACGCCAGCAGCGAGTTGTTGATGGTCGAGCTGGCTGCGCGGGTGGCTGCCCTCATAGCTGCCGGGCGCGCGGAACAGCAGGACGTTGCTCGACGCGGCAGTCACTCTGCGTGGTGTCGTACATGCCGTCGATCTCGGCAAAACCGTAGAGCTTGGCTTGCCAGCCCGAGGCATCAGCGTCGGGCGCGACCGGAGCCGCCGCGCCACTCGCCGGCGCTGCCGCCACCGGCGGGAGCGGGCTCGACGGAACACCCTCGGCGGCGGGCGCGGCCAGCACAGCCAGGCGGGCGGCGCGGCCGCGGGCGCAGCCGGGGTCGCCGGCTCGGTCTGCGCGCGCGCCGCACCGGGCAAGCGACAACAACGCAATACGCGATTGCCACGCTCAGGCCGACCTTGTCTTTCTTCATGCGCAGATCCAAGACCATCCTTTCCCGCTTCAGCGTTGCGCAAACCGGGCTCATGAACAACGACATCCAATCGTGCCCCCACGACGAAGCGTGCTGCCACCGCCGCCCACGCAATAATCGGCCTGGGTCGGCAACATCTGCTTGGCGTCGAAGTGCACGGATACCGTGCCGGCCATGCTCCACTTACCGTTGAACGTCCCGGCGAAATCGACACCGTAGCGGCACGCGCAACCCTGACTGCCGTTGTCGGCGCACTGGATCCCGCTGTACGTGTAGTTGGCGCAGCCCGCCTGCTCGCCCGGGCTGTCCAGCAGGTGAAGCTCGGGGACCGTCCGCGGGCGGGCAGCGTAGTCGGTCAGCTCAGCGGCGAGCACATCGCAGGTCACGGCGACGCCGAATCGCTGCAGGCAGCTCGCCAACAGGTCGATCTTCCTGACCGGCGGTGTGGATGACCGCCTGGAACGTGCCGTCGCTGGCGTAAGTGACCTGTGAATCGGTGCCCGACACCGAGAAAGCGTGCTGGTATCGGGGAACCCGAACGACGACGGCCTGCGCATTGATGGCCACCGCCGAGCACCAGTCGCCGCTGCTGGTCGTCGGCGCCAGGCGTTCCGCGCCTGCGCGACCGGCTGGTCAGCGAGGTTCAGTTCGCTCAGCGGGCTGCAACGCGGGGTCGCGGCAGGCGTCGTTGAGGGTCAGGGTTCCCGGTCGGATCACCGCCACAGGGCGTGCCGTCCTCGGCGCAGCCGGTGTCGTTCTGGCAGCCAAGCCCACCCCCGGCGCAACGCCTCCCGAGGCTCGCCAAGGCAACCGGCGAGCCGGGCCAACGCCGTCGGCGGATTGCCCACCGCCGGCAGAGTACAAACGTTCGACGGCCGAGTGCCAACGTTCGACGGCCCAGTGCCAACGTTCGTGACGTTCACGCGGCCGGACTTCGACGAAACCGCCCCCGAGAAAGACGAGTACAGAACGAATCGACTCAGAACTGCGTGAAAAACTCGCAGAACCCCGGAACGGCGCGCGCCGCCCTTGCGTATCGGTGTGTTGCGAATCGGTCGAGACGCAGAAGACAATCGGCGCGGTCGCCGGACAGGTGGTGTAGCAGAGCACCGGAATGAGTTCGTGTTGGGAACCCCGGTGATCGAGGACCTCCTCGAGGCCATAGGGGATGGCATCCGTGGGCTTGGCAGAGCCAGGACAATTACCAGTCGGCAAGCGTTGAGCGCGAACAACCACGGTGACCATGTCGACCGAATCCCTGGAACGAGTTCGACCCGTGGGATTGTTGTGAATCAAAGCCCGCGATCGGGTGCTGCACCAGTAGTCATTCGCGCCAGCACGTTAACTGACCACGGGGGCAATCGCGGTTAGCGTCCTGCGCGCAACACCTCCGGAAACCGGCAAACCCAGCTGTTGCGCGAGCCGAACCGCCGCTGAGTAACCGGTGAAGAATTGGCGGTTCTTGTCGACGCAATACGTGGACTCAGATCTTCTTGTGCGCAGAGCATAGAAGTACGCCTTTTCCATCGCCATATTGTCCGGGCGTCGGGGATCCGCTCAGCGAGATGTCGGCCCAGTCGTCAAAGCAATACTGGCACGCCGTGGTCGCCGTACCAGCGCCGTTGGGCATGCGCATCGCCGAGTTGTAGGTGACCAGGTTGTCGACCCTGTTCCATCTGCCGGATCGCGTTCGACTTTCACGTCGGTGGCGATCATGAGTAAAGGGGAAACGCTGCGCGAGGCCGGCGTGATGTCCTGCGCGGCGCCGCAGCCCAGACCAGGTAAATCACGCGATAGGGTTTGCTCAGATCATGAGTGTTCCGGCAAGCGAACGTAATACAGGCGATCAAATGACGCCGCGGCAGGGT
>CAVPQP010000004.1:0-14200 GCA_963707585.1 uncultured Actinomycetes bacterium
CCTCCTCGAATCCTGCCCGGGCCCGCCGGAAGTTCGGCGCCACCTCGCGCAGCCGGATTCGTGCTTCTCGCCGGCCCGAGCCGAGCTCGAGGTGCGCGTACGTCGGCGCCACACCCTGGACGTCCGCAACGCCCTCGCTGTAGAAGCACAGCTGGAGCAGATGGGACGGCGCCGCATGTGCGCGGGCGAGCTTCGTGTCGACGACCTCGTACGACCAGTCGCCGACATCTGACGGCGCCTCCACACGCTCGACGAAGTCTGCGAGGCCGCGCCACGCGCCGACGACGAACGTGCCCTGGTAGATCACGTCTGCGCCCTGGCGCATCAGCTCCGCCGTCCGCGCCGCGCCGACCGCGAAGTCGCCGGATCGCCCCACCTCGACCACCTCACGCCCGTCGGCTCGCAGCCGCGCGAGATACGCCGCCTCGTGCTCGTCGCCCTTGGCGAAGATCAGGCTGGCGTACGCGCTCCCGACGTAGGCCCTCGGCCGCTGCCCCTTCGCCACCGCGCGCGAGAGCGCCGACGCATGCGCGCACGCGAGGTACTCGGTGAGGTCAGACGGGGAGAACCTCAGCGTGCCGCCCTGAAGCTCCATGCGGCCCCGATCGTAGCCGCCGCACGGCGGCCCCCAACCTCTACGTCGTCACGGTGACGGTGACCGTCGTCGTCGGCCCGGTGATAGTGATGATGGCGGTCGTCGTGCCGGTGACGGTCTGGGTCTGGGTCTGCGTCTGCGTGCGGATGACCGTGGTCACCGTCGTGTGGTTGACGGTGGTGGTGTTCGTGCGCGTGGTCGGCACCGAGATCGTCAACGGAACCGAGACCGTGTGGTTGACGTTGACGGCGACCGTCGTGCCGGAGATCACGGTGCTCGCGGGCAGCTTCACCGTGCGAGCGGGGATGTGCACGATCTTGCCCTTGACCTTCACGGTCAGGGCCGGTGTCGAGACGTAGCGGGCACCGTCGATCGTGATCACCTTGCCCTTGATCTTGACCGTGCGCGTCAGCACGGCCGCGCTCGCGTGCCCACCGACCATGCCGCCCAGCCAGAAGCCGCCCACGATCAGGGCGATCGCCGAGAGCAGCGCCGGCACCGCGTGCCACGGCCGCACCCGCTCGCGGGCCGCGATCAGCCAGCCGTCGCTCTCGCGCAGCCGCTCCTTGACATCGCCCAGCTTGGAACCGCGGTAGGGCACGCCGCGCGTGCGGTCGTGGAGCCGCTCGCGCACCCCATCGAGGTTCGGCCGCCGCCCGCGCAGCCCCTGCATCCGCCCGCGGAGCCGACCCGTCAGCTCCTCGACACGGCTCAGCAGGTCTTCGAGTCGGCTCTGCATGAGAGGTCCCGGGACTCTACCATCGACCAGGTCTCAGCATGACGGGTTATCCCATCCAATTGCTAGGCGAACGCCGAGAGCTGCAGCAGCTCGCCCTAGTGCTCGAGGCCGGTCGCGGCGACGGTCTTCGTCTGCGCGCGCAGGTCGATGCCGAGGCCTGCCGACGGGCGCCGCGTGAGCGGCACGAGCGAGAGCCGGTGCAGCAGCCGGTTGGCCGGCTCGATGCCCGCGGAGGGCCGGTCGAGCTGGTCGAGCGCACCATCAGGTAGCCGTCCACCAGCTTGCGATGGTGCTCGGCGTAGGCGTCGGGCCGCGACAGGTAGTCGAGGCACACGTGCCCGTCGGGCAGGACGAGCATCACGCCGCACTGCCCCGGCCGGGCCGGGAAGGCCTCGCGCAGCTCGGCGAGCGCCCGCTCGTGCTGGGCGAACATGTCGGCATGGGCGGCGGTCGGCGAGGCGACGCTCGCGCCGGTCCGCCTGCTCGGCCACCGCCTGCCACACCTCGTGCTGGCCGCGGCCGCGCGCGAGCGCGTCCGCCCCCAGGGCCCGCGCCTTGCGCAGGCGCAGCTGCGGCCCTGCCATGTGCCGGGCCGCCGCGAACGCCTGCGAGCGGCGATTCCAGCGGCCCGCCTCGACGCAGCTCACCGGGATCGGCGTGACCGATTCTGCCGCCACGAGGACGGTCAGGTTGAGGATCCGGTTCTGCTTGGCGCCGACGAGCTCCTCGCCGTCGTACAGGAGCACCCACTCGGCGAGCGGATTGGTGACCACCAGCTCCGGGACGCTGCCGGCCGCGCTCGTCTCGGTGATGCGCAGGCCGCGCCGCAGCGCCGGCTCGAGCGTCGTGTAGGCGGCACCCGGGTCGCGGCGCGGGAACAGCGGCACGACCGCGATGCCGCGGTGGATGGTGGGCTCGTCGAGCTGGGCGGGAAGGGCGATCGACATCGGCGCGGCGTCTCCTCGTTCGTGTGGAGGAGATGTCCGCGTTCAAGCGCGATTCCTTACAGGCCCCGCCAGCGGTCGACCTCGGCCTGCAGATCCACCGGGAGCGCGGCCAGGTAGCCGAGCGTCACGAGCCGGAATCCCATCGCGACGTCGGAGACGCCGAACGGGATCGAGAGCGCGATCGGGTCGGGCCCCTCCCGATCGGCCGCCGCCCGGACGAGCGGCTCGGGCATGAGCAGCTCCGCCGCGAAGCGGTTTGCCTCGCGCTCACGCGCCCGCTCGTCGCCGGCCGCCGTCTCGACATCGGCCGGCCGGCACAGCACCGCCGCCCCGTCGGAGTGCAGCAGATGGTGGCCGACCTCGTGGGCGACGGTGAAGCGCCGCCGCGGCGCCGGCTCGTCGCGGCGCACCCAGATCTCCCACCGCGCCGGCAGCAGCAGGCCGGAGAGCGGCATGGGCGGGGCGATCCCGGCGATCGGGCACAGGTCGTCGGCGTCGCGGACGCGCAGCCGGCACAGGCTCGCCGCCAGCTCCTCGACGTCGACGGGCGGAGCGGAGGCGGCATAGGCGGTCGTGAAGCGCGCGAGCGCCGCCCGGGCCGCCGCGATCTCATCCATCGGCGCCGGTGAAGAGGTCGTCGATCTCGGCCACCCGCTCGGCCGCGTCGGGTGCGGCGGCCGCCGGCTCGGGGGCGCCGAGGGGCGCCTGGCGCTGGAACACCGTTGCGTCCAGGTCGAACGTCACGTGCGGCGGCAGCCGCCGGCCGCGCTCGAGCAGCGCCTCGGGCACGTGCAGGATGCGCGCGAGCGCGGCGACGACGGGCGGGCGCACCCGGGCCGGCGCGAGCCGGCCGGTCTCGAGGTCGTGCACGTGCTCCTCGACTTGCGCGCGCGCCTCGGGGTGGCCGAGCGCGGCCGCGAGCGCGGTCACGAGCGCGCCCCGGGTCGTGCCGGTGCGCTCGCGCAGGGCCGGCAGGAGCTCCGACCACGCGGCGGGCGGGTCGCTGCGGGGATCGGCGGCGCGTGCGGCCACCTCCTCGGCCGAGACGTCGCCGCGGGGGTGCTCGGCCAGGAAGGCGGCGATCATCGCCGCGAGCGGCTCGCGCTCGCTCTGCGCCGCCGCGGCGATCGCCGCCGCGGGGTCGGGCCGCTCGCCGCGCTCCCAGGCGGCCGTGAAGTCGGCGAAGCCGCGCTCCGCGCTCACCGCTCGAGCTCCTCGCGTAGCCGCCGCATCGCCCGGAAGAAGATCACATCGACGTTGCCGGGGGTCGTCTCCATGCGCCGCGCGACCTCGGCGCTCGTGAGTCCCTCCCACAGCCGCCCCCACACGACCTCCCGCTGACGGGCCGAGAGCGTCGCGAGGAGCTGGTCGGCCACCTGGGCGGCCGCGACCTGGGCGTAGCCGTCCTCGCCGGCCGCGACGTCGTCCAGCTCGTCGAGCGAGGCGGGCGTCGGCTTGCGCCGGTCGTGGAAGGTGGCGACGACCCGGCGCGCCATGATCACGAGCAGCCCGGCCGGGCTCTCGATCCGCCTGCTGCGGAGGTAGACGACGCGCACGAAGCGCTCGTACACCTCGCCTTCGAGGTCGTCGACCGCCTGCGGCGGCGCCTTGGCGGCGACGATGGCCCGGACGATGTCGCGGTGGCGCTCGTAGGCGAGCGCGACGCAGCGCTTGGCCGTCTCGGCGCCGGCATCGCCGGTGCCGTAGAGCGCGCGGGCACGCGCGACGAGCTCGGCGTCTGACATGCCCTGGAGCTCCTCATGCGAGA
This sequence comes from uncultured Actinomycetes bacterium, assembly GCA_963707585.1. Lineage (GTDB taxonomy): Bacteria > Actinomycetota > Thermoleophilia > Gaiellales > JAICJC01 > JAICJC01. Next base: position 4,050 of record CAVPQP010000004.1, read on the forward strand.
TCGGCCTTCCCGTGCCCACGATTGGCAGATGCTAGGGCACATACCGCAGAGGGTCGCGCGCGGGCGAACCCCGCTTACACCCGCTCAGTACTCGTCGTGCCGCTTCACCCACCACTGGTTGTCGCGGCCGCCGCCCTCCTGGCGGCCGAGCGGCACCGTATCGAGGTAGTGGTAGGCCGTGTTGAACATGTCGATGCCGCGGGCGTAGGCCGAGTAGGTGTGGAAGATGCGGCCGGCGGCGTCCTTGCAGAAGACGCTCATGCCCTCGCGCTCGCTGATCCCGACCTTCTGGGGCCGGTAGTTGAAGACCGCCTCGCCCTCAATCTCCTCGGGCGTGAACGAGACGCCGAAGTCGCGGCTGAAGTCGCTCCCCTGCGCCGAGGCCCAGTGGAAGCTCCAGCCCATGCGCGTGCGGTAGGCCTCGAGCTTTGCGATCGGCGCGATCGAGACGGCCACCATCGACACGTCGAGCGCGTTCAGGTGCACGATGATCGGGTCGAAGTTGTCGGCCCAGAACGAGCAGTGCCGGCAGCCGTCGTCCCAGTCGGACGGGTACATGAAGTGGTAGACGATCAGCTGGCTCCTGCCGGCGAAGAGGTCTGCGAGCGTCTCGGGGCCGTCCGGGCCGGTGAGCACGTACTCCTTGGTGACCTCTTCCCACGGAAGGTCGCGGCGGGCCTGCGAGAGCTCGTCGCGCAGGCGGGTGAGCTCCTTCTCCCTGGCGAGCAGGGCGGTGCGGGCGGCGATCCAGTCCCCGTGAGGGACGACGGTATGTGTGGAGTCGTTCAACATGGAGGTTAAATATCACGCGGCTTGGTAATGTTCAACCGTATGGTTGAGGATACCGTCGTGCTCGACCGCACCTACCGCGCCCTCGGCGACGCCACTCGGCGCCGTCTGCTGGTGACACTTGGCGCCGGTGAGGCCCGCATCACCGACCTGGCCGCGCCGCTGCCGATGTCGTTTGCCGCCGTCGCCCGGCACGTGGCCGTGCTCGAGCGGGCGGGCCTGATCGAGCGGCGCGTGCGCGGCCGCGAGCACTGGCTCTCGGTGCGGGCGGGCGCGCTCACGGATGCCGAGCGCTGGATCGGGCAGCAGACGGCGTTCTGGGGTCTGCGCGCCGAGGCCCTCGCCGACCACCTGGCGCACAAGCACGCGTGACCGGCGGCGATCTCGCCACCGCCCGCATCGAGCGCGTCCTCGATGCCTCGCCCGACGCGGTGTACGCCGCCTGGGTCGATCCCGAGGTGCTCGCCGGCTTCATCGCTCCGGCACCGGGCACGGCGCAGGTCGAGATCGATCCGCGCGTCGGCGGGCGGCTGCAGATCGTAATGACGTTCCCCGACCGCGTCACCGAGATCGAGGGCGAGTTCCTGGTGCTCGACCGCCCGCACCGGATCAGCTTCAGCTGGCGGCCGCTGCGGGCCGGGTTCCACAGCGTGGTCACGGTCACGCTCGAGCCGCACGGCGAGGCCGAGACGCGCATGACCATCACCCACACCCGCCTGCCGCAGGAGTGGCTCTCGTCCTACGAGACGGGCTGGGGGTCGATCGCCGAGGCGCTCGGGCGGCGCGTGCGCAGGTAGAGCGCCGGCAGCAGGAACAGGTTCAGCAGCGTCGAGGTGACCAGGCCGCCGAGGATCACGACCGCCATCGGGTACTCGATCTCGTGGCCGGGCTTGTTGCCCGAGATCACGAGCGGCACGAGCGCCAGGCCGGTCGCGAGCGCGGTCATCAGGATCGGCGCCAGGCGCTCCTCCGCGCCGCGCAGCACGAGGTCGGCGGCCGAACGGCTCGCCCTCCTCGCGCTCGAGGTGGCGGTAGTGGCTGACGAGCATGATGCCGTTGCGGGCGGCGATGCCGAGCACGGTCACGAAGCCGACCAGCGAGCCGAGCGAGAGGACGCCGCCGGCCGACGACGGCCGCGAGCACGCCGCCGACCAGCGCGAACGGCAGCGTCAGGAACGACGAGGACCGCCAGCCGCCAGCTGCCGAAGACGACGTGGAGCAGCAGGAGGATGCCGACGCAGCGACGAGCCGCGACAGCGCAGAGCAGCCGCGCGGCTCGACTCGCGCTGCGGCGTACTCGCCCAGGAACTCGGGGTGGTACTCGCGCGCGAAGCGCAGCTCGCCGAGGCGCTCGCTCGACCTCGCGCGCGACGGCGCCGAGGTCGCGGCCCTTCGACGTTCAGGCCGACGTCGAGGCGGCGCGACGCGTCCTCGCGCTTGATCTCGTTCGGCGTCGGCACGATGCGCACGTCGGCCACGTCGCCGAGGCGGCACGTGCGCCGCCGCCGGGCGTGTCGATCGGCAGGTCGCGGATGCTCGCGACGTCGCTGGCGCGACGTTCGGCGTGCCCCAGACGATCGACGTCGAAGACCTTCTCGTCCTCGAAGACCTCGCCGACCTCCTCGGCCCGCGACGAGCGTGGCCGACGCCGCGGCGGACGTCGCCCGGCGGTCAGGCCGTAGCCGGGCCGCCGCCTCGCGGTCGGAGCTTGACCTCGACCTGCGGCACCGCACCTGCGGCTCGACCTTGCAGGTCGACGACGCCCGGCGACGCCGCGCATCGCGCCGTTCGACCTCCTCCGCCTTCGTCGCGCAGCACGCTCGAGGTCCGGGCCGAAGATGCGCACGACGATCGCCGCGCTCGGCGCCGGTCAGCACCTCCTTGATGCGCTCGTGCAGGTAGGTCAGCACGTCGCGGTAGAGGCCCGGGGTAGCCGTCGACCACGGCCTCGATCCTGGCGACCGTCTCGTCGTAGTCGGCCTTCGGGTCGACGCTGATCCAGAGCTCGGTGAAGTTGGGCCGACGACCTCGTCGGCGACCTCGGCGCGGCCGATGTGCGCGCCGAAGTTGCGCACGCCGGGGATGGCGCGCAGCTCCTGGCTCGCCGCGCTCGGTGATCCGCACGCATCGCCTCGAGCGACGTGCCGGGCTTCTCGACCCAGTGCATCAGGAAGTCGCTCTCCTTGAAGTCGGGAGGAACTCCTCGCCGAGGAGCGGACGACGGCGAGCGCCGTGCCGACGAGCGCCGCGACCGATCAGCGACCGCCACGATCGCGCCGGGCCGGCTCCGGAGCACGCGCGCCAGGACGCGCAGCCGGTAGCCGCGCCTTGCAGCCAGGCGCACCAGCGGCGGCTGCGCGCTGCCTCGAGTCGGCGCGCCGGCGAGCAGGAGCAGCGACGAGCGCCGGCGTGACCGTCGAGCGCGACGACCAGCGAGGCCAGGATCGCGAGGACGTAGGCGCAGCGCCAGCGGCCGGAAGAACGAGCCCGGCGAGCCCGTCGAGGAAGAAGACCGGCAGGAAGACGAGCACGACGATCAGGCTGGCGTAGACGACCGCGCTGCGCACCTCGAGCGACGCCGTCGAGCACGACCGCGGAGACGCCGACCGCGGCCTCCCCGCCGCGCTGTTCAGGCGCAGCCGGCGCACGATGTTCTCGACGTCGATGATCGCGTCGTCGACGACCTCGCCGAGCGCGATCACGAGGCCGGCGAGCACCATCGTGTTGATCGTCGCGCCGCGCACGTAGCGAGCACGAGCGCCGCCGCGACCAGCGACAGCGGGATCGCCGTCAGGCTGATGACCGCCGTCCGCCAGTCGAAGAGGAACGCGACCGAGGATGAGCGACGACGAGCACGCAGCCGAGCAGCAGCGCGTCGGCTCAGGTTGTCGAGCGACCGCTCGATGAACGTCGCCGGGCGGAAGATGGTCGGGTCGATCTCGACGCCGCGCAGGCCGGGCCGCAGCGTCGTCGAGCGCCTCCTCGACGCCGCGGGTCACCTCGAGCGTGTTCGCCCACGGCTGCTTCTCGACGATCAGCAGCAGGCCCGGGCCGTCGTTGATGACCGCGTCGCCGATCGGCGGCGGGTGCCCCCACGTCACTCGGCCGACGTCGCCGAGCGTGAGCGGCGTGCCGTCGGCCTTGCGGCGGTCGTACACGGTCACCCGGGCCATGTCGGCCGGCCCCACGACCGGCAGCACGTGGTGGACGGCGAGCCGCTGGTTGGGCGTGTCGACGAAGCCGCCCACCCGGTTCTTGGCGGCGTCGGTGTACTTCAGCAGGCCGAAGTCGAGCGAGTCGGACGCGACCGACTGGGCATCGTCGAGCGTCACCCGGTGGGCGCGCAGCCTCTCGGGGTCGACCAGCACCTGCAACTGCTGTCGCGCTCGCCCCAGATCGCACGTTGGCGACGCCGGGCACCGCCATCAGCCGCGGCCGGATCGTCCAGTAGGCGATCATCGAGAGGTCGGTCAGGATCGATCGTCTTCGACGAAAGCCCGATCTTCAGCACCCGGCTCGTGGACGACAGCGGCGGCAGGATCACCGGCGAGCCGCGCCGAGGCGGGCAGGCCGGGGATCGCGATCGCCACGCGCTCCTGCACGAGCTGGCGGGCCACCAGGCGTCGGTCCCGCGCTTGAAGATCAGCGACGACCGACGAGAGCCCGAGCGACCGACTTCGACCGCATCGTCGTCGAGATCGGGCGTGCCGTTCAGCGACTTCTCCATCGGGATCGTGATCAGCTCTCGACCTCCTCCGTCGACAGCCGAGGCCCTCGGTCTGGACCTCGACGAACGGCGGCGCGAACTCGGGGAACACGTCCACGGGCATGTCCTTCACCCGCGTCGCGCCGAGCGCCATCATCCCCACGGCGAGCGCGACCACGATGAAGCGGAAGCGCAGGGCAGACCGGACGACGAAGCGCATCACGGCTGCGGGGTCACTCCCCTTCGATCTCGAACTCGGTGCCGAGCAGTTCCTCGCCGCCGACGCTCACGATCTGCGTGCCGGCGGGCGGGCCGCCCGTGAGCACGGCGACGTCGTCGTCGACCTCGTCGACCGCGATCGGCCGGCGCACAAAGGTGAGCGGCCCGGTGCGGGCGTACACCCATGTGCCGCCGTCGATCCAGTAGATCACGGCCGAGTACGGCACGGTCTTGCGGCGCTGCCCGCCGCCGTGCAGCGCGAGCTGCACCCGCAGCCGCGCGCCCGCGTGCAGGCCGGCGCCGGCGCCGTCGAGCCGGTAGTAGCGCGCGCCGCCGCCCCCGGCCACTCCGGAGCCCGAGGGCGGCCCTGTCGCCGGTGCGACCAGGCCTGCCCGGCCGCCCAGGTCGAGGATGCGCGCCGGACGTGACGCATCGACGCTCCCTGCCGAAGCGCGCGGCAGCGTCACCCGCACCGAGAACGCGCCCCCGTCGTCTGCCACCACCGTCCCCCGCACGACCAGGTTGCGGTCGACCTGCCCCAGCGCCACCGGTGCGGTCTCCAGGCCGATCCGCCTCGCGGCGGCCGGCTTCAGGACGACCCGGGCCTGGTCGGATCCGTCGACCTGCTCGACGCTGGCCGGCCCGTCGCCTTCCTCGTCCGCCGCCGCCGAGTAGCCGCACGCAGGCAGCGCGAGCGCCGCCGCGATCAGGAGCAGGATGGTGGGTGTGCGGCGCGACACGGCTGCCTCCGTTACGTGGCGGGGTCGGTGGAGTGGCTGCGGGTCGCCGGGCGCCGTCCGGAGGCGGCGTAGACGGCGGGCACGAGGAACGCCGTCACGAGCGCCGCCGTCACCAGGCCGCCCGCGACGACGACGGCGACCGGCTGTGCGATCTCCTGGCCCGGGATCGTCCCGGTGACGATGAGTGGCACGAGCGCGACGGCGGTGGCGAGGGCCGTCGTGACGGTCGCCCCCAGCCGTTCGCCGGCCGCCTGCACGACCGCCGCGGCCCGCGCCGCGCCGCCGTCGCGCTCGAGCTCCTGGGCGCGCGTGATGACGGCGATACCGCCGCGCGCCGCGATCGCGAGCACCGCCATGAAGCCGGCCAGCGCGCCCAGCGACATGTCCGCCCTCGCGATGACCGCGGCCAGCACGCCGCCGGAGAGCGAGACGGGCAGCGTGAGGGTGAAGAGGGCCGCGAGCCGCCAGCTCCCGAACGCTGCCTGCAGCAGCAGGAAGATCGCGATCGCGGCCGCGAGCCCCGACGCCAGCATGCGCCGGTGCAGCGTCTCGGCCGTGCGGTAGGAGCCGACGACCTCGGCGTGGTACTCGAGCGGCATCGGGGCCGCGGCCAGCCGGCGGTCGATGTCAGCGGCGACGGCGCCCGGGTCGCGCCCGTGCGCGTTCACGCCTATGTCGATCCGGCGCGACACCGCGTCGCGCTCGATCACCGTCGGCGTCGGGCTGATGCGCACGTCGGCGACGTCCTCGAGCCGCACGTGCCCGCCCGTCGGGGTGTCGATCAGGAGGTTCTTGATCCCTGTCAGGCTGCTGCGCGCGTCGGGCGTGCTCCACACGACGACCTGGAACACCTTCTGCTCCTCGAACAGGCTCCCCACCTCGAGCCCGGCGAGCATCGTCGCCGCTGCGCGGCGCACGTCGCCCGGCTTCAGGCCGTAGCGCTTGGCCCGGGCGAGGTCGACCTCGACCTCGATGTTCGGTTGCTCGGGCGGCTGCTCCATGCGCACGTCGGCCGTGCCGTCGACGTGGGTGAGCATGTCGCGCACGTGGGCCGCCGTCGCGCGCAGCGCCCCGAAGGCCGGCCCGAACACGCGCACGGTGATGTCGTGGGTTGCGCCCGTGTCGAAGTGCTTCACGCGGTCGTCGAGGTAGGTGCTGACGCTCTGCGTCACGCCCGGGTACCCGGCGACGGCGGCCTTGACGGCGGCCACCGTCGCGCCGTAGTCGGCCGAGCCCGAGACGGTCACCCACAGCTCGGCCGAGTTGACGTCGACGATCTGGTCGCCGAGCACGGCCCGGCCCAGGTGCGCGCCGACGTGGCTCACGCCCGGGATCGCCCGCAGCTCGCCGCTCGCGCTCGCCGTCAGCCGCGCCATCTCGGGCTCCGACGTCCCCGGGGCCGCCTCCCAGCGCACGACCAGGTCGCGGTCGCGGAACGACGGCAAGAGCGACTGCGAGAGCACCGGTGTCAGGACGAGCGCGAGCACGAGCACGGCGGCCGAGGCCCCGAACGCCGCCCGGGGCGCGCGCACGACGCGCTCGCCGAGCGGCGTGTAGTGCGCCTCGAGCCGGCGCAGGAGCGGCGAGCCGCCGGCCCCCGCGCCCGGGGTGCGCGGGCGCAGGAGCAGGGCGAGCGCCGGGGTGACGGTGACCGAGACGACCACCGATGCGAGGACGGCCAGCAGGTACGCGAGCACGAGCGGCTCGGCGACCGCCTGGGCGACGTCCTCGGAGAACAGGTACGGCAGGAGCGGCGCGAGCGCGACGAGGGTCACGTAGATGACGCTGCGGCGCGCCGCCAGCAGGCCCTCGCGGCCACCGGCCGCCGCCGCCGTCGAGCAGGTGACCGCGTCGTCGACGAGCACGGCGAGCGCGATCAGGAGGCCCGCAACGATCATGAGGTTCGCGCCGTGCCCGGCCACGTCGAGCACGAGCAGCGCCGCCGCAAGCGAGAGCGGGATCGAGACGACCGCGATGAGCAGCTGCGCCAGCCGCGCACGAGCGCCGCGAGACTCGCGATCAGAAGCACGGCGCCGATCAGCAGGGCGATTTCGAGGTTCGAGATCGAGTCGTCGATGTAGGTCGCCGCGCGGGATACCGACGCGTCGATGTGGATGCCCGCGAGCCCCGGCTGGAGCTGGGCGAGCGCGGCCTCGACGCCGCGCGTGACCTCGAGCGTGTTCGCGTTCGGGAACTTCTCGATCACGAGCATGCTGTCCTCGTCCCCTCCGAGCAGTGCATCGCCGATCAGCGGCTGGTGGTCGGCGACGACGTCTGCGACGTCGCTCAGGCGCAGCGGCGCCGCCCCGTCGACGCCGACCTTCGCCAGGTCGGCGGCCGTCGAGATCGGGAAGATGTGGCGCACCTCGAGCCGCTGCTGGGGCGTGTCGATCCAGCCGCCGCTGCCCGGCGTCGAGGCTTGCAGGAACGTCAGCGGCGACACCCACATCGCGTTGCCGGTGGTGCGCACGATCTGGTCGAGGGTGACGTCCGCGGCGAGCAGCCTCTCCGGCTGCACCTGCACCTGCAGCTGGCGCTCGCGCTGGCCCCAGATGGCGACGTTGGCGACGCCAGGGACGGCCAGGAGCGCCGGGCGGATGTTCCAGCGGGCGAGGACGCCCATCTCGATCGGCGAGACCGTCCGCGACGAGAGGCCCACCATCATCACCCGGTTCGTCGTCGAGAGCGGCTGGATGATGATCGGCGGCTTGGCCACGTTAGGGATCGCGAAGCTGAGCGTCAGCCGCTCCTGCACGAGCTGGCGGGCGCGCAGCACGTCGGTGCCCGGCTCGAACGTGAGTACGATCGAGGAGAGCCCCGGCACCGAGGTCGAGTGGATCGATTTCAGCCACGGGGTGCCGTTCAGCAGCTCCTCGAGGTTCAGGGTCACCAGGCTCTCGACCTCGGGCGCCGAGAGGCCCAGAGCCTCGGTCTGCACCTCGATCGACGGCGGTGCGAACTCGGGCAGCGCGTCGACCGGCATCGTCCGCGACTGCTGCACGCCGGCCACCAGCACGCCGGCCGCGACCGCGACCACGAGCAGCCGGAACCGCATGCTCGCACCCACCACCCAGCGCAACATGTGCAGGTCGTACCAGGCCGCCGTCACCGCGCCGTCACCGCGCCGTCACCACGGGGCCGAGAGAGGCCAGCACCGCATCCGCGGTGCCAGACACCGGTCAGCGCGGGTGCCTGGCACCGGTTCTTGGTGCCTGGCACCTGGCGGGCGGGTCAGGCAGCGGCGCCCGGCAAGAGCACGTCGCCGGGCAGGAGGTCGCGCACGAGCGCGGCCATCTGCGCCGAGGGCGGCAGGCCGAGCTGGGTGAGCGCGAGCCGCTCGTACAGGCGGTACTGGCGGATCGCCTCGTAGGCGTTGCCCTCGGCCAGATGCACCCGGATCATCAGCCGGTGCGCCGTCTCGCGCAGCGGCTCGCGCACGTACACGGCCAGGGCCACCTCGAGCGCCTGCGCGAGCGCGCCGGCGCCGAGCAGGCGGTCGGCCAGCCGCTCCATCGCCTGCAGCGAGAGGCCGCGGTGGTGCTCGCGCTCGACGATCACCCACTCGTCGTCCCAGTCGGGTAGGAGGTCGCCCGAGAGGACGCCCCACTCGACCTGCGGCCGCGGATCGGCACAGCCCCCGTCGAGCAGCGCGCGCGACAGGCAGGCGGCATCGCGGAAGTCCACCCGCACCCACGGCGCCAGGCCGAGCAGGGCACCGTTTGCCTCGACCACGTCGCCGCCGGCCTGCTGCGGCCTCCAGGGCGCGGAGCGGAGGTTCGCGAACGCGCGCTCCTCGGGGCTGTCGAGCCACAGCGACCCGGCCACGTGCACGCGCCGAAGCGCGTGCGGATGCAGGGCGAGGAAGGCGAGCACCCGCTGCGCGCTCATTGGCAGCGCGACGGTGCGGCCGGCGACGGCGAGGTGGAAGCAGTGAAGCAGCTGGAGGGAGGCTGCATTCATGAATTTTTCATCTTCCTTGCCGTACGATATTCGCGCGGGCGCCGGCGCGTCAAACGGCGGCGGACCGGCCGGCAGCGCGATCCACACGTCCGCGCCGCCCTCGGACGGATACGGCGCACGTGCGCACTGCCGCCGTGGGCCTCGGCGATCATGCGCACGATCGAGAGCCCGGAGGCCGGCGCCGCCGCCCGGCCCACGGGCCGCGTCGGCGCGTGAGAACCGCTCGAACGCGCGATCGAGGAAGCCGGGAGGCAAGCCGGGGCCTGAGTCGGCGACGTGCAGTTCGACCGCCCCGTCCGTCTCGACGACCGCGAGGCCCACGTCGCCCTCGCCGTGGCGCAGGGCGTTATCGATCAGGTTGCCGAGCGCCTGCTCGAGCCGCACCCGGTCGCCCCGAAGCGATACGGCGGGCGCGGTGCGAGCGTGATCGACCGGCCGAGTCTCCTGCGCCCACCACTCGAACCGGCTGGCCGTGGACGCGACCATGTCGGCCGCGTCGAGCGGCTCGACCCGCAGCGGGAGCCGGCCGGCGTGGATGCGCCATCAGCAGCAGGTCTTCGGCCAGCTGGGCGAGCCGGTCGACCTCGATCGAGCTGCGACGCACGGCCTCGCGCAGCTCGTCGGCCGACTCGGCGTGGCGCAGCGCCAGCTCGAGCTCGGCGCGCAGGGTCGCGAGCGGCGTGCGCAGCTCGTGCCCGGCGTCCGCGACGATCCGCGCTCGCGCTCGATGCCGGCCT
>CAVPQP010000005.1:0-87784 GCA_963707585.1 uncultured Actinomycetes bacterium
ATCCGTGCGTTGTCAAGCCGCGAGCGCTGGATAGATTGCGGCATCGCCGCCGCGCCGAACACGCTGCTCGTGACCGGGCACACGCTGACGCCGGCCGACGTGGCCGACGTCGGGCTGCGCGGCCGCCCCGTGCAGGTGGCCGCGACGGCGCGTGAGCGCATCGAGGCGGCCCGGGCGGCGCTCGAGCGGGCGCTCGCCGAAGGCCGGCCCGTCTACGGGCTGACCACCGGCCTCGGCGCGCGCGTGAGCGAGCCGGTACCGCCCGAGCGGGCCGCCGAGCAGGCCGCCCGGATCGTGCGCGGCCGGGCGACGGCCGTCGGCGAGCCGTTGCCCACGGCCGACGTGCGGGCGACGCTGCTCGCACGCCTGAACGGCCTCTGCGCGGGCGGAGCCGGAGCCTCGCCGGCGGTCGCCGACACGCTCGCCGCCATGCTGAACGCCGGCGTCCATCCGGTCGTTCCGCGCACTGGCTCGATCGGCGCCGGCGACCTGTGTCTGCTCGCCCACGTCGCGCTCGTCGTGCTCGGGGAGGGCGAGGCCGAGGTGGGCGGGACACGCCTCGCGGGCGCCGACGCGCTGCGCCACGCCGGGATCGCTGCACCCGCCGTCGGCCCCGGCGACGGCCTGGCGCTCTGCAACGCCTCGTCGGTGTCGGCCGGGATCGCGGCGCTCGCCGTCGACGCGGCCGACCGCCTGCTGGATGCCGTCCAGATCGCGGCGGCGCTCTCGATGGAGGGCTTCCGCGCGTCGGCGACGCCGATCCACGCCGATGTGGCAGGCGCCCACCCGTCGCCGGGGCAGGAGTGGGAGGCCGCCGGGCTGCGCGAGCTCCTGCGCGGCGGCAGCCTGCTCGACGCGGGCGCCTCGCGGCGGCTGCAGGATCCGCTCAGCTTCCGCTGCGCGAGCCACGTGCACGGCACCCTGCGCTGGGCGCTCGACGTGCTCGCGACTGCCGTGCATGCCGCCCTGAACGGCGCCGGCGACAATCCGCTCGTGCTCGGCTCGGGAGCGGTCGTCTCGACGGGCAACTTCCACACCCCGGCGCTCGCGCTCGCCCTCGACACCGCCGCGATCGCGGTCGCTCAGACCGCCGGCCCGGCCGCCGAGCGGCCCGCGCGCCTGGCCACCGAGCGCCTCAGCGACCTGCCCGCCAACCTGACCCGCAGCGGCGAGGGCCGCTCGGGCATCGCGCCGCTGCTGAAGACGGCCCAGGCGATCGCGGTCGAGATCCGCCACCTCGCGGCGCCGCTCTCCGTCGATCCCCGTTTCGGCGCCGACGGCGTCGAGGACGACTCGACCAACGCGGCCGCCGGTGCACTGCGGCTCGAGGCGCAGCTCGGGCTGCTCGAGCGCCTGATCGCGCTCGAGCTCGTGTGCGCGGCCCAGGCGGTCGACCTGGCGGCGCCCGACCGGCTGGGGAACGGGACGGCGGCCGCGCACGCGTGCGTGCGCGAGGTGGTGGCGCCGCTTGACGACGACCGCCCGCTCGGGGCCGAGGTCGAACGGGTGGCGCGCGAGCTCGTGGCGTCCGGCGTCCTGCGGGAGCGCGTGCGCGAGGCGGTGCGGTGGCCGGACTCGAGCTGACCTACCTGAGCGGGGGCGACATCGACCGCCTCGCGCTCGGCGCCGACGACATCCTGGGGGCCGTGTCGGACGTGCTCGCCGCCCAGGGCCGGGGCGAGACCGTGATCGAGCCGCGCGTGCACCTGTTCCCCGGAGGCGGCGCCGACGGCCACTTCAACATCCTGCGCGGCGCGCTCCCGCGAGCGGGCGTCGCCGGCGTGAAGGTCGTCGGCGACTACGTCGGAAACGGCGCGCGCGGGCTGCCGTCGGAGCTCGCGCTGCTCACGCTCCACGACACCGAGACCGGCGCGCCGACGGCGATCCTCGACGCCACCGCGATCACCGCGATGCGCACCGGCGCCGTGACCGCGATCGGCGCCCGCCACCTCGCCCGCGGCTCGAGCCGCGTCCTCGCCCACATCGGCAGCCGCGGCACGGCCGAGTGGAACGTGCGCCTGCTCTGTGCCGTCCTGCCCGGGCTCGAGGAGGTGCGCATCCACTCGCGCACGCCCGAGAGCCGGGCCGAGCTCGCCGGGCGCCTCGCCGCCGAGCTCGGCCCGCGCGTGCACGCCGTGGACGGCTGGGAGGAGTGCGTGCGCGGCGCCGACGTCGTGGTCGAGGCCACCCGCCTGGTGACGCCCGAGCCGCTGCTCCGCACGGAGTGGATCGGGCCGGGGGCGCTCGTCGTCCCCTACGGCACGGTGAGCGCCGTCGCCCTGGATCTGACCGACGCGATGGACAAGGTCGTCGTCGACGACTGGGGACAGGCCCGGTCGGGGCCTCTCGGCGCGCTGCGGGCGCACGTCGACTCCGGCCGCCTGTCCGAGGCCACCCTGCACGCCGAGCTGGGCGAGATCGTGGCGGGCCTGCGACCGGGACGCGAGACGGACTCGGAGCGCATCCTGCTCTGGCACCGCGGCCTCAGCCTGACCGACATCGCGCTCGGCCGCGCGATGCTCGCGCGGGCGCAGGAGCGCGGCCTGGGGACACGGCTGCCCTACCGCTGAAACGGCGAGGCCGGCCGGGGAGCGGACTCCCCGGCCGGCCGTGGTCGCCGGACTAGAAGGTCGCCCGAGCTGCGGGCGAGAAGGACGAGCTGTTGCCGCCCATGTTGGTGCGAACCTGGAACTTGTACACCCCGGAGCCTCCGGTGGGCGTGTACGTGTAGGTCAGGCTCGTCAGGCCGGTGCCGCCGGCCGCCGGGTTGAACGTGCTGCTGCCCGGGAGCGCGACCTGGACGTCCATGGTCACGCCGGCGGGCACGGTGGTCGCGATCGTGACGGTGATCGCCGTGTGTCCGCCGTTGACCGCCGCAGCGGGCGTCACCTTGATCTGCGGGGTGCCCGCGAACGCCGCGCCGACGTTCGAGTTGTAGGCGAAGGTCCCCGCCGTGGTGAACGTGTGCGCGAACGAGCTGCCCGGCGCCTGAGAGCCGGAGTCGAACAGGCCCATGCCGCTCGTGTCGGCAACGCTATGGGGCTCGCCGGTCGCGAACACCCACCGCACCGTGGTCGGCGTCTTCTTCGTGCCGGTCTCCAGGGCGATGCCCTGCTGCGACGGCACGTAGCCGCTGTCGTGGACGACCACGTAGCTCGAGTGGCCCTGCACGGAGGTGAGCCGGCCGATCTTGTTGCCGACGTTCTCGCTGAACCAGGTGTTGCCGTCGGAGCCGGTCACGATGCCGCCCGGAGACGAGCCCTTGGTCGGGATGGCGAACGACTTCACCGCTCCGACCGTGCTGACACGGGCGATCATGTTGCTGCCCTGCTCGGTGACGTAGAGGTTGCCGTCGGGGCCGCTCGTGATGCCGGTCGGCTTGCCGGGCACCGAGATCTGCGACACGACCGGAGTTGCGGCGGTCGTGATCTTCGCGATGTGGTTGATCCCGGGCTCAGCGACGTAGACGTTGCCGTCGGGGCCGCTCGTGATCCGCGCGGGCGATGCGCCGCCGGCGAGGCCGACACGGGTCATGGTGCCGGTGGGGGTGACGCGGAAGACGTCGTTCTTCGACGTGCCGCTGACCCACAGGTTGCCGTCGGCGCCGGTCGCGATCCGGGTCGGCCCGGTCCCGGCCGGCAGCTGCGCCACCAGCGAGAACGCGTGCGTGTGCGGATCGAGCTTGACGACGCGGCTCTGCGCGTTCGAGACGAAGAAGAGGGCACCGCCCGGCCCCGCCGTGATGCCGCGCGGGCTCGTGCCGTCGGCCGCCGGGATCACGAACGAGCTGAACGTCGGACCCGCGGTGACGCGGCCGATGCGGTTGGCGGCCGACTCGGTGAACCACACCGCGCCGTCGGATCCCGTCGTGATCCCGACCGGGTTGCTCTTGGCCGTCGGGATCGTCGCGAGGGTCACCGCGCCGGTCTTGTTGATGTGGCCGAGCTTGTTGCTGCCGGCGTTGACGAACCACACGTTGCCGTCGGCGCCTACCGTCAGGTCGCCGGGCTGGTTGTTTGTGCCTGGGATCTTGAAATCGTTGATCGTGTGCGTTGCAGCCCCCGCCGGGCCCGCCGAGGCGACCGCGGCCACCGCGAGCAACACGATCGACGCCAGCGCTTTGCCGGCGTGTCGACGATGCGACATGTGCCCTTCCCTCCTGTATGTGCTCGACCCGACCAATCGCGCCGAGATGTCCACCTCAAGCGTACGTCCGACTTGACGCAGGGCAACCCCCTGCCAACGAACCCTTAACAGACCGGGTGGCCGGCCCGCGTCAGTGGTGTTAGCCTGAACGTGCGCGATGCCGTTCCAGCTGGGCCTTCCCGAAATCATCCTGGTCCTCGTGATCGCCCTGGTGTTCCTGGGCCCGAAGCGGCTGCCCGAGGCGGGCCAGGCGCTCGGCAAGGGCATGCGCGAGTTCCGGCACGGCCTCGATAGCGTGAACCCCCTTCACGATTCCGAGGCTGCGGCCGAGCTCCCGCCCCCCGTGCCCGTCTACACGCCGCCGCCGGCATACCTGCCTCCGCCCGGCGAGGAGGCCGCCGTCTACACACCGCCGGCCGCCCACCCCGCCGCGGCCGCGGCAGGCGAGGGCATGCGCCAGAGCGAGAGCCAGTAGACGAGCTCGAGCCGGCGCCCGCCGCCGGCGTCGACCACCCGGAAGACGTCGGGCGCGGGCACGCGCTCGGCCAGAGCCGCGGCGATCAGGCCGCGTGCGGCCTCGCCACCGCTGCCGCGGGCGATCCACTCCTCGAAGTCGATGCGAAGCGGCGCCGTCTGCTCGTGCTCGAGCACGAGCCCGGCCCGCTCCCCGAGCTCGCGCAGGCGCGCCGGGGTGAGGCAGGCCCAGTGCGACGGGTCGCGCAGGCGCTCGATCTCCTCGTGCCAGGCAGCCTCGTCGGCATCGGCCGACGTGACGTGGTCGGCCAGGACGACGGCGCCGCCCGGCCGCACCACCCGCGCGAGCTCGGCCACAGCACGGCCGGGCCGGGGGATGTGGTGCAGGCTGAAGCGGGTCACGGCGCCGTCGAAGCTGTCGTTCGCGAACGCGAGCGCCGTCGCGTCGCCGAGCGAGAACGACGTGTTGCGCGCGCCCTCGCGCTCCGCCTCGCGACGGGCGAGCTCGACCATCGCCGGGGTCATGTCGACGCCGTGCACCTCGCCCACCCGCGCGGCGAGCCCGCGGGCGACGAGCCCCGGCCCGCAGGCCGCGTCGAGCCAGCGCTCGCGCGGCGCGGCGGGGATCAGCTCGAGCAGGCACCCGAGCGCCTCCTGCGAGCGCATCGCCGCAGCGGCGTTGAACGCCTCGGACTGGTGCGTGAACTCGCGGACGATCGGGTCGGGCTCCACCGCCCGTGTTCTACCGCCACGCGTCATACTTGAGCGGCGATGACGGAAGCGCGCTTCACCGTCTCCACGGCGGCGGGAGACATCGCCGCCTGGCGCGGCGGCACGGGCGCCGAGACGGTGGTGCTCCTGCACGGCGGCCCGGGCCTCGACGACTACCTCGACACGCTCGTGCCGTTCCTCGGCGGCCGCTTTCGCACCATCCGCTACCAGCAGCGCGGCGTCGCCGCCGACGACCGTGGTCGGCCCGGCAACGGTCGAGGGGCATGTCGAGGACGCCGTCGCCGTGATCGACCAGGCGGCGGGCGGGCGCGCGTGGATCGTCGGCCACTCGTGGGGCGGCCATCTGGCACTGCACCTGCTCGTGTCCTGCCCGGAGCGGATTGCCGGGGCGATCATCGTCGATGCGCTCTGCGCGGACATCGGCGTGATGCAGGAGTTCGGGGCAACGCTTCGGGCCGGTCTGGACGCCGACGCGCTGCTCCGGTTCGAGGAGATCGACGCCCTGGAGCAGGCGGGCGAGGCGACGCTGGCCCAGTCGCTCGAGGGCTTCCGCCTCGTCTGGCCGTACTACTTCGCCGATCCCGCCGCCGCGCCGCGGTTCCCGTTCACGCAGTTCGATCTCTCCGGCTACCTGGCAACGTTCGCGTCCATCACGGAGCACGCCGAGCGCGGCACGCTGACGGCCGGGCTTCCGCGCGTGCCCGCGAGCATCCCGGTGCACTTCGTGATCGGCGCCCAGAGCCCGCTCCCGGAGCGGACGACACCCGACACCGCCCGACTGATCGCGCACGCGACAGTCGCGTCGGTCGAGGGCGGCGGCCACTTCCCCTGGCTCGACCAGCCGCAGGCATTCGCAGCCGCGCTTGACACGTGACTATTTAGTCACATATCATCCGGCGCATGGACGACGACCTGGTCTTCAAGGCGCTCGCCGACCCCAGCCGCAGGCTCCTGCTCGACCGGCTCTTCGAGCGTGACGGCCGCACGCTCACCGAGCTCGAGTCGCAGCTCGACATGACGCGGTTCGGAGTGATGAAGCACCTGAAGGTGCTCGAGCAGGCGGGCCTCGTCGTCTCCCGTAAACGAGGCCGGGAGAAGCTGCACTACCTGAACCCGGTGCCGATCCGCCAGATCCTCGACCGCTGGATCGGCAAGTACCGGGAGCGCGAGGTGTCGGCGCTCCTCGACCTCAAGGCCACGCTGGAGGGAACATGACCACGATGACCGCACAGACAACGCAGGTGTACCAGCTGTACATCCGGGCGACACCGGAGCAGGTGTGGGACGCGATCACGACGCCGGAGACGATCGCGCGCTACTTCCACGGCGCACAGATCGACGCCGGCCCGCTCGAGGCCGGGGCGCCGCTGCGCAGCTGGTCGCCGGACCGCAGCCGCATGTGGGGCGACAACACCATCCTCGAGTGCGATCCGCCGCGCCGCTTCGTCCACACGTGGCGCAGCCTGTACGACGACGAGATGGCCGCCGAGGACGAGAGCCGGGTGACGTGGGAGATCGAGCCCGCCGACGGCGGCACGTCGCGGCTGACGCTCGTCCACGACCGGCTCGAGGGCGCGCCGAAGACGGCGGCGAGCGTGACCGGCTGGACGTACATCCTGAGCAACCTGAAGACGCTGCTCGAGACCGGTGAGGCATTCCCGGCCGGCGACTAGCACCGGCGAGACAGCGTGTTCGCGGCGCCGCCCGGGCGTATGATCGGCTCATGGAGAGAGCCCGGGCGGCGCATCTGCGGGACGGCCCGGTCGGCCTTCCCGACGGCGACTTCGTCTTGGTCGAGTGGAGCGATCCCGGCGGCGTCACCGGCCCCGACCGGCCGATCGCCGGCCTGCACGTCCACCACTCCGACGACGAGGCGTGGTACGTGCTCGCGGGCACGCTCGGCTTCCGCCTCGGCGAGGACATCGTCGAGGCGGGGCCCGGAGCGGTCGTGCTCGCCCGCCGGGGCACGCCCCACAGCTTCTGGAACGCCCGGCCGCAGCCCGCCCGCTACGTGCTCGTGATGACGCCGCGGATCCACCGGCTGGTCGCCGCGCTGCACGCCGAGGGCGCAACGGACTACGCCGCCATCTTCCGCGATCATGAGTCCGAGCTCCTCTGACGCCTGCCGGCGGCCGCCTGGATAGGCTGAGGCCATGCTCGTCGTCACCGGATCGACCGGTCACGTCGGCCGCCTGGTGGCCGAGGAGCTCTCCGTGCGCGGCCTGCCGCAGCGGCTGCTCGTGCGCGACCCGAGCAGGGCCCCGCAGCTGCCCGGCGCCGAGGTCGTCACGGCCGACTACGGCGATCCGGCGTCGCTGCGCGCCGCGCTCGACGAGGGCGATCGCGTTTTCATGGTCTCGCTGCACGAGGGGCCGGCCGACCGGGTGCCCCTCCACCGCAGCTTCGTCGAGGCGGCGGCCGCGGCCGGCGTCGCCCACGTCGTCTACCTCTCGTTCCTCGCCGCGGGCCCCGACGCGATCTTCCTGCACGCGCGCTCACACGGTGACACCGAGCGGATGCTGGCCGACGCCGGGCTCTCCTTCACCGCGATCCGCCGCTCGATGTACGCCGACGAGCTCCCCGGGTGGTTCGACGCCGAGGGGGTGAACACGGTGCCGGGCGGCGAGGGGCGCATGAGCTTCTCCTACCGGCCCGAGCTCGCCCGCGCGATCGCCGTGACCCTGACCGAGCCCGGCCACGGCGGCAAGGTGTACGACATCGTCACACCGCAGTCCGTCAGCATGCGCGAGCTGGCCGAGATCGCCTGGGCCGTGACGGGCTGCGACTACCGCTACTCGCCCAGCGGGGACGCGGTCTGGGAGGCGCGCTGGTCGGCGCGCGGCAAGGAGGAGTGGGAGATCGAGGCCGGGATCTCGTCGTACGCCGCCCTGCGGGCGGGCGAGTTCGATGTCGTCACCGACCACTACCGCACGCTGACGGGCGAGGATCCGCTGTCGGTGTCGGACATCGCCGCCCTCCTGGCCGACCGCCTGCCGCTGCACGCATGAGCGTCGCCGGGGCGCTCGGCGTGCGCAGCTACCGCGAGCTCTTCTCCGGCAGCGAGACCCGCCGGGTCGTCTCGTGGGGCCTCCTCGCCCGGATGCCGATGGGGATGAGCTCGCTCGCGCTCGTCCTGCTCGTGCGCGGCGAGGGCCAGTCGTACGCGACGGCGGGCATCGTCTCGGGAGCCTACGCCGTCGCGTCCGGCGCCGGTGCGGTCGTGGGCGGGCGGCTCGTCGACCGGCGCCGGCCCGCGCCGGTGCTCATCTGCTACGGCGTCGCCTACGGGTTCGCGCTCGCGGCCCTGCTCGCGCTCGCTCATGCCGGGGCGGCGGTCGCGGCCCTGGTCGCCGGCGCACTCGTGGCCGGGCTCGCTGCCCCGCCTGTCGGACCGACGATCCGGATGATGTGGCCGGCGATGCTGCCGCGGCCGGAGCTGCGCACCACCGCGTTCGCGCTCGAGGCCACCATCCAGGAGGTCATCTTCGTCGTGGGGCCACTGCTCGTCGCCGTGCTCGCCGCGACGATCTCGTCGAGCGCCGGCGTCGTCGCGGCCGCCCTTGCCTGCGTCATCGGCACGCTCGGCTTCATCGGCACGCCGGCGGTGCGGGCGCGGCGGCCCGACCCGGGCCACGACCGCTCGGGCCACCACGTGTTCGAGGCGCTCGTGCCCTGGGGCGTGCGCCGTGTGCTCCTGCTCGGTGCGGCGTACGGGATCGCGTTCGGCGCGGCCGAGGTGTCGATGCCGGCGTTCGCCGAAGGCCACGGCGGCCGGTCGCTGGGCGGGATCGCGCTCGCGGCGTTCTCCGGCGGAAGCCTGATCGGCGGCATCCTCGCCGGGGCGGCGTCGTCCGAGGAGAGCGGCCTCAACCGCCGCCTGCAGCTCACGAGCGCGGCGTTTGCGGCCGTGCTCGTGCTGCCGCTCCTGGCCGGCTCGCTGCCGCAGATGACCGTGATCATGCTGATCGCGGGGCTGCCGATCGCGCCCAGCGTCGCCATCGCCTACAACCTGATCGAGCGGGCCGCGGTTGCGGGCACGCAGGCCGAGGTGTTCGGGTGGCTCTCGACCGCCGTCACCGCCGGCATCGCCCTCGGCACGGCGGGCGGCGGCAGCCTGATCGCCCACGGGAGCGTCCACCGCGCGCTCGCGCTTGCGATCGTCGGCGCGGCGCTCGGCTGCGCGATCTCGCTCACCCGCGAGTAGCGGAACACCCCGGGGACTGTCCCCGCCGAAGCGAGACAGTCCCCGGATCGCCCGGCTACCTAGTTGATCGGGAGCGGCACCGCCGTCTGGGCGGCGTTCACCCGCGGCACGCCGAAGTCGTCCTCGAGCCCGGCGAGCAGGCCGAAGTGCGTGTAGGCAGTGCCGTTCGTCACACCATGGCCGGCCGGGCCGCCGATCGCGATCGTCGCGATGTGCTCGTTGCTGCGGGTGCCCTCGTCCCAGGTCACGATCACCTCGGCGCCGCCCGCCAGCATGGCGGGCACGTGGCCCCGCAGCCACGTGTCGCCGGCCTTGATCTGGGCCGTCTTGCTCGACCCGTCGTGCATGTCGTTGGCGTCGTTGGGCACGACGTAGGAGAACGCACGCAGGTGGGCCGGGTCGAAGGCCGTGAAGGGCAGCATGTTCGCGCAGGCCGCCTTGTTCGACGTGATGTCGTGATACCAGACGGCCGCGTTGTGACCCTTGTCGTACGGCGCCGGCCCGGACCTCGTGTAGCACGCGCTCGGCATCGACTCGTTGTACTGCCCCCAGCTGATGCCGGCCTTCTGGAGCTGGTTGAAGATGTTGTCGGAGTTCGCCGCGGCCGCGGTCGTGGCGATCCCGCCCGTCATCCGCAGGTAGTCGGGCAGGCTGCCCGGCGCGGCCTGATAGTTGGTGAAGAGCGTGCCGCCCGCGATCAGCGACTGGATGTAGGGCGCCGCGCTCGAGTTGCCGACGATGTTCTGGTAGGTCTTGTTCTCGAGCACGATCACCACGATCGGGTGCGACGGTGCCGCCTGGGCGACCGCCGTCCCGATGCTCGCGGGAGCCGCGAGCACGCACATGAGCCCTGCCGCGGCCGCGGCCGCACGTCCCCGGATGCCACCTGTCATCGCACGACCTCCTCGGTCACCTGCCGACGTATCCCCCGTCCACGTTACTCGTCGTGCGCGCAGTTGCAAGCACGGCACCCCATCTGGGTGGCACCGCCCTCATCGGCCCCGGCGGATGTCCGCCGCGATCCGCTCGACCACCGCCCCGGCCGGCTCGACCGACGTGATCGCCTCGACGCCCGTGCCGGCGTAGAGGCACATCGCCTCGATGTCGCCGGTCGTCTCACGCCTGGGGTCGTCGGCGGAGTACCGGCGGATCGGGACGCCGGCGTGCTCGCCGAGGATCTCGCCCTCTGAAGGACGCTCGCCGGGCGGCCTGCGGCCCTCCAGCTCCCAGCGCTCGTAGGTGCTGTTCACGAGCACGCGGTGGGGCGCATCCGGCCAGCCTCCGTCGAAGAGCAGCGTGTGGACGGTGTCGGAGCCGGTCACGACGCGGGCGGCGTACTCCGGATGCACATCGGCCTCGGCGGTGGCCACGAAGCGGGTGCCCATCATCGCTCCCACCGCACCTGCGGCCATGGCCGCACGCACTCCGGCGGCATCGACGATCCCGCCGGCGGCGATCACGGGGACGCCGGTTGCCGCGGTCGCCCGGGCGATCAGCGGCCCACGCGCGGTCGTCCCCTGCACGTGCCCGCCCGCCTCGACGCCCTGAGCGATCACGACGTCGCACCCGGCCTGCACGCCCGCCACCGCCTCGTCTACGGAGCCCGCCTGGACGAGCACCTGGCAGCCCGCGGCGTGCGCGCGGGTCACGAGCGCAGGGTCGGCGCCCCACGAGAACGAGACGAGCGCGACCCGCTCGTCCGCGCACACCTCGAGCCGCTCCGCCTGGTCGAACGCGAGCACCAGGTTCACGCCGAACGGCCGGTCGGTCAGCCGCCGCACCGCACGGATCTGCTCGCGCAGCACGGATGGGTCGGTCCACGACGCGCCCAGGCAGCCGATGCCGCCCGCAGCGCTGACCGCGCCGACGAGCTCCGGGCTCGCCGCCGGCCCGATCGGCGCCTGCATGACCGGCACCGTCCAGGGGAGCTCCGCCGCGGTCGCCATCGAACGCGATCGTAGCGGCGCCCACCCCGCCTGGCAGGATGTGCGCGTGAACCGGCGCGAGCTCCTCCTGCGCGCGGCCGCCGTGCCGATGACGGGCGGCCTCGCGGCGTGCTCCTCGGGCGGGTCCGCTGCGACGGCGCCGAAGGTGACGGCGGCGGCCACCGGGAAGATGACGCTCGCCGACCTCGCGGCGCGGCTGCAGGGCCCGCTGCTTCGGCCCGGGACGTCGCACTACGCCACGGCGCGCGTGATCTCAAACGAGCGCTACACCGCACAGCCGCAGGCGATCGCGCGCGTCCTCTCCGAGGCCGACGTGGTGCAGTGCGTGCGCTTCGCGGCCGGCGGAACGCTCCCCTTCACGGCGCGCTGCGGCGGGCACAGCTATGCGGGCTACTCGACGAACCAGGGCCTCGTCTGCGACGTGCGCCGGCTGAACGCGATCACGATCGCCGCCGACGGACGGTCGGTCACGGTGGGCGCGGGCGTGCTCGCGATCGACCTCGTCACGGCCCTCGCGGCCAGGGGCCTTGCGGTGCCGACCGGGTCGTGCCCCACCGTGGGCATCTCCGGCCTTGCCCTCGGCGGCGGGGTCGGGTTCGCGGCCCGCGTCTTCGGGGCCACGTGCGACAACATCCTCGGGGTGCGGATGGTGACCGCCGACGGCCGCGTCGTCACCGCCGACCCGGCGACGAACGCCGACCTCTACTGGGCGTGCCGCGGGGGCGGCGGAGGCAACTTCGGCGTCGTCACCGCGCTCACGCTCGCGACGCATCCGGTCGGCACGGCCGCGTACGGCTTCTGCGACTTCCCGTGGTCGCAGGCCGGCGCGGCGCTGGCCGCGTGGCAGGCGCTCGCGCCCCACGGCCCCGACGGCCTCTACCTGATCTGCGCCCTCGAGACCGGGACGAGCGCGCCTGTCGTGCGCGTCTTCGGGCAGCTCCTGGGGGGCAGCGAGGCGGCCCTGCGCTCGGCGTTTGCGCCGATCACCGCGGTCGCCGGCGCCTCGCTGCAGACGGGCCACGGCAGCTATCTGGACGTGCAGCGGATCTGGGCGGGATGCGCTGCCGAGAGCGCGGCGGCGTGCCGGACGATCCAGCCTGCGAGCTTCGCCGCCCGCTCGGCGTACGTCGCCGACCCGCTGCCGGCACGGGCGGCACACGCGATCGTGACGGCCGTCGAGGCCCGGCAGGCGCAGGGCGCCGGGTCGGGCGCGGTGCTGCTCGACCCCTACGGAGGTGCGCTCAACCGGGTCGCGCCCGACGCGACCGCGTTCGTCCACCGCGACCAGCTCTTCTCGGCGCAGCTGCTCGCGTACTGGGGCTCGGCCGGCGGCGGCGCCACCGCCGGCGCGTGGCTGAACGCGCTGCACTCGTCGCTCGCGCCGTTCACGTCGGGCCAGGCCTACCAGAACTACATCGACCCGGGCCTGGCCGGCTGGCAGGCGGCCTACTACGCGACGAACCTGGCCCGGCTGCGGGCGATCAAGCGCACGTGGGACCCGCACCAGGTGTTCCGCTTCCGGCAGGGCATCCGGCCGGCGACCGCCTAGCTTCGAATTCCCCCACCGCGTGCGGGTGCTAGCCACACTGCCCCGTCTCGGCGGTCATGGAAGATGCTGGGCGGCCCCCTCGCCCTGGGGCCCGGAACCCCGAAAGGACTCAGATCCACCATGGCAACGATCAGCAATCCGAACCCCGAGCTCGTCGTCCCGGACGAGCTCTCGGCCAAGGTACCGAGACCGCGGCCGACGTCGGCGGCCGCCTGGACGACGTCGATCCAGATCGAGCCACGACCCCCGTCGCGCAGCTCTCGGCGCTGCACATGGACCCGGACCACCCGGTGCCGGGCGTGGGCGACGGGGTCCTCCTCGGCTCGCTGCCGCAGCAGGCCATCGAGGCGTTCGTCGCGGCTGCCGGTGCGGATGCGCCGGTGCCGCTGCTCTCCGCGGAGATCCGACAGCTCGGCGGCGAGCTCGGCCGCGCGCGGCCGCAGAACGGCGCCCTGGCCGCCATCGACGCGGAGTTCGAGGCGCTGAAGGCTCGGATGGCACAGTGGACGGCGACGCAGATGTACCTGAACTTCGCCGAGACCAGGCGCGACCCGCGCGCCTTCTGGCCGGAGCAGGCCCACCACCGCCTGCGCCGGATCAAGGCCGCCGTCGACCCGTCCAACCGCATCCGCGGGAACCAGCCGGTGGACGGCTAGGGTCCCCGCGTGCACGAGACCGCGGACGATCTGGCCGCGCTCCAGCGCCTGCTCGACGCGAGCTACGCCGCGGCGGGGGCGCACCTGCAGCGCATCGTCACGCCGGAGCGGCGGCTGGCCGCTCCGGCGCTCGCCGCCCGCCTCGACGGCGTGCGCCTGCTCGCCCTCGCCACGGCCACCGCCGACGGCCGGCCGATCGTCGGCCCGGTCGACGGCATCTTCTACCGCGGCGCGTTCTGGTTCGGCTCGGCGCCCGACTCGGTGCGGTTCCGGCACATCCGCGCCCGGCCGGACGTGAGCGCGACCCACATCGAGGGCGAGCCGTTCTCGGTCACCGTGCACGGCCGCGCCGAGGTGTTCGATCTCGGCGACCCCGCCGCCTCCGGGTTCCGGGCCGCGCTGGCCGAGGTGTATGCGCCGCGCTACGGCGACGAGTGGATCGGCTGGGCCGAGCAGCATCCCTACGCCCGCATCGAGGCGCGGCGGATGTTCACGTTCAACTTCGAGGAGGCCGGATGAAGCACGCCCGGAAGGAGCTCTGGTTCGAGGTTCCGGAGCGGCGCGCGTACCTGAACATCACGCCGCAGGTGGAAGAGTTCGTCGGGAGCAGCGGGATCGCCGAGGGGCTCTGCCTGGTGAACCCGATGCACATCACCGCCGCGGTGTACGTGAACGACGACGAGGGCGGGCTCATCGCCGACATCGACGACTGGCTCGAACGGCTGGCACCGCACGAGCCGGTGTCCGGCTACCGCCACAACCGCGGCGAGGACAACGCCGATGCCCACCTGAAGCGCCAGCTGATGGCCCATCAGGTCGTGCTCGCGATCACCGAGGGTCGGCTCGACCTGGGCCCCTGGGAGCAGGTCTTCTACGCCGAGTTCGACGGACGCCGGCGCAAGCGCGTGCTGCTGAAGGCGATCGGCGAGTAGCGGGCGTATCCTGCACGGTCGATGCGCGCGCTTCGCAAGAGCCGGGCCGAGCCCGGCCTATGGCTGGAGGACGTCCCCGAGCCCGAGCACGGCATCAACGACGTCCTGATCCGGGTGCGCCGCACCGGCATCTGCGGCACCGACGTGCACATCGAGCGCTGGGATCCGTGGGCGCAGCGGACGATCCCGGTGCCGCTCGTGATCGGGCACGAGTTCGTGGGCGAGGTGGTCGCCGTCGGCTCGAACGTGAGTGACTTCCACCCCGGCGACCTCGTCAGCGGCGAGGGCCACGTCGTCTGCGGCCGCTGCCGCAACTGCATGGCCGGCCGCCGCCACCTGTGCGCACACTCCCAGGGCGTCGGCGTGAGCCGCCCCGGCGCGTTCGCCGAGCTGATCGCCCTGCCGATGACGAACATCTGGCACCACTGGCCGGGCGTCGACGAGGACGTCGCCGCGATCTTCGACCCGTTCGGAAACGCGGTGCACACCGCGCTCGCGTTCCCGGTGCTCGGCGAGGACGTGCTCATCACCGGCGCCGGCCCGATCGGCTGCATGGCGGCCGCGGTCGTGCGCCATGCCGGCGCACGCCACGTCGTCGTCAGCGACCCGAACGCCTACCGGCGCGGCCTGGCCGAGCGCATGGGCGCGAGCCTCACCGTCGACCCGACCGCGCGCCGCCTGGACGAGGTGCAGCACGAGCTCGGCATGACCGAGGGCTTCGACGTGGGCCTCGAGATGTCGGGCAGCTCGGCGGCGCTGCACCAGCTGCTCGCGAACATGTCCCACGGCGGACGCATCGCGCTGCTCGGGATCCCCACCGAGGAGATCGCGATCGACTGGAACGCAGGTCGTGTTCAACATGCTCACGCTGCGCGGGATCTACGGGCGCGAGATGTACGAGACCTGGTATCAGATGACGGTGATGCTGCAGTCCGGCCTCGACATCACGCCGGTCATCACGCACCGCATGCCCTACACCGACTTCGCCGAGGGGTTCGCGATCGCGGGCTCCGGCCAATCCGGCAAGGTCGTCCTCGACTGGACGGAGGTTCGATGATCGATCCCACGTCTCCGCGCGCCTGGACTGCGGCTGCGAACCTTCGCCTCGCGGCGTCCTCGGTCGCGCCCATACCTACGATCGGTATGAACGCTCCCTGCGTCCTTGCGAGGCTCGGTTCTCGCCGCCCAGGACATCACGGCGACGTGGGATCGGTCATCTGATGGACACGAAGCTGCGCGAGGATCTGAGCAGCCGCCTGGAGGAGCTGCGGACGGCCGGCCTCTACAAGGGCGAGCACCTGATCCAGACGCCGCAGTCCGCGCACGTCAGCGTGGCCGACCGGCGCGAGGTGCTGAACCTCTGCGCGAACAACTATCTCGGCCTCGCCGATCATCCCGAGGTCGTCGCCGCGGCACACGAGGCGCTCGAGCGCTGGGGCTACGGCCTGGCCTCGGTGCGCTTCATCTGCGGCACGCAGGAGCTGCACAAGCGAGCTCGAGGAGCGGCTCGCGCGCTTCCTCGGCACGCGAGGACACGATCCTTTACTCCTCGTGCTTCGACGCCAACGGCGGCCTCTTCGAGACGCTGCTCGGCCCGGAGGACGCGGTCATCTCCGACGAGCTGAACCACGCCTCGATCATCGACGGCATCCGCCTCTGCAAGGCCCAGCCGCCTACCGCTACACGAACAGCGACATGGCCGATCTCGAAGCGCGCCTGCGCGAGGCCGCCGAGCGCCCGCTCACCGGCTGATCGCGACCGACGGCGTCTTCTCGATGGACGGCTACATCGCGCAACCTCGCCGGCATCTGCGACCTCGCCGAAAGATACGACGCGCTCGTCATGGTCGACGACTCGCACGCCGTCGGCTTCATGGGCGCGACGCGGCCGCGGCACGCACGAGCATGCGGCGTGATGGGCCGCGTCGACATCCTCACCGGCACGCTCGGCAAGGCGCTCGGCGGCGCGAGCGGCGGCTACATCGCCGGCCGCGAGCGAGATCGTCGAGCTGCTGCGCCAGCGCTCGCGGCCCTATCTGTTCTCGAACACGCTCGCGCCGCCGATCGCCGCGGCGATCGCTGCGACGTGCTCGACCTGCTCGAGCGCTCGCGGCGAGCTGCGCGACCGGCTGCGACGCAAACACGCGCTTCTTCCGCGCCGGCATGGCCGAGCTGCGGCTTCAACATCCTGCCGGGCAAGCACCCGATCGTCCCCGTCATGCTCGGCGACGCCGTCCGCGCCGCGCGCCTCGCCGACGGCATGCTCGCGCCGCGGCGTCTACGTCGTCGGCTTCTCCTACCCCGTCGTGCCACAGGGCAAGGCCCGCATCCGCACGCAGATGTCGGCCGCGCATACGCCGGCCGACATCGACTTCGCGGCCGACCGGTTCGCGGCCGCACGAGAAGAGCTCGGCTAGACACAGGCGCGGGGCCCGGCCCCGGTTCTCGAGGAACCGGGGCCAGGCCCCATGCCTCACCTATGCGTAAGGGCTACTCGTGGAACAGCGTGAAGTGCTGCTGGGTCACGCCGCCGGCCTTCGTGAGCTCGCCGCCGATGGCAACCACGCCCGTGCCGACTCCGCCGCCCGTCGCGAGCGCCTCGATGCCGAGCGTCGTGTTCACCGCGGGGTTCCA
The DNA here is from genome assembly GCA_963707585.1 of uncultured Actinomycetes bacterium. Lineage (GTDB taxonomy): Bacteria > Actinomycetota > Thermoleophilia > Gaiellales > JAICJC01 > JAICJC01. Next base: position 17,273 of record CAVPQP010000005.1, read on the forward strand.
GGGCGAGAGGATCTGGCCCGTGGCCTCGTCGACGGCCGCCAGCTTGTCGCGGGTTGCGATCGGGGTCAGGAAGTTGCTCCCCGGGATCGGCCCGTCATAGCCGGTGAAGTGGCCGCCCATGTACAGGATGCCGTCTGCGGCGCCGACTCCAACCACGTTGCCGTTGAAGCCCTCGATGTAGTTGAGCGCGCCGGTCTCGATGTTCCAGGACATCGCCGACCCGCCGTTGCCGGTGCCGGCGCCGAAGAGCATCGAGCCGTCCTGCGAGAACGACAGCAGCTGGAATGGCCGGAACGTCTGCAGGTCGGCCGTGTGCCAGTCCCACCTGAGCGACGCTCCGGTGGTCGCATCGACGGCGCCGACGCCGAGGTTGGTCGTGTTCGGGTCGCCGGGCGCGCCGCTGTTCAGCTGGTTGAAGAACCCGCCCAGGATGACCCGGGTGCTGCTCGCGTTGACGGCGATCGCGCGCACCTCGGGGCTCGTGCCCAGCGAGTTCGAGATCACCGGCGCAAACGCCGGGATCAGTGCGCCGTTGGCGGTGGCCTCGAGCGCGAAGCGCCGCGGGGTGGTGAACGCGCCGCCGACGTACAGGTTGCCCGCCGGCGAGACGGCCAGACCGCGCACCGCCTTGTTCGGCCTGAGCGAGTTGGCGAACGAAGCGAGAGGAGCGCCGCTCGCGGCGTCGACCTCGACGAGGTTCTTGTGGGCCGCGTTCGTGGCGCCCGCGGTGGTGAACGTGCCGCCGATGTAGATCCCATTCGCCCCGGCGGCCAGCGCGTACACGCTGCCGTTCACGTTCGGGTTCCACGGGAGCAGCGCGCCGGTGTCCGTGCTCACCGCGGCAACATGGTTGCGCGTGACGGCCGTGCCGCCGGCGTTCGGCACCATCGCCGTGAACTGCCCACCGAGGTACGTCACGTTTCCGACCACGAGGATCGTGCGGACCGTTCCGTTGGCCCCGTAGACCGACGCGGGCTTCTTCTGCACGACGGCCGCGGATGCCGCGGACGTCAGTACGCCCATTGCTGCGACAACGGCCACGGCCGTCGTCAAGACCTTCCGCCTCCCTGGGAGCAGGGTCGCTGCTCCGATCGTCAAACGCCTCATGTCCTGCCTCTCGTCGAAGGAACGCGCCGCTTACACATTATCGAATGTACCTTCCGGCACGCGGCTGTCAATGTTCACCAGCGCATCACCACCGGAAAATGGGCCTCAAACGGCGGTCGGAAACGCCGATGAACGCTCAAATGCCCTCTTCGGATCGAGCCGCATGATCGACCTGCGCGCCTTCGTGGCGGCGCTTGACTGGAGCGATCCAGACGCTGCGGCGCTGCTCGACGCCTTCGCCGCCCGGTTCGGCCCGGCCGACGACGCGACGCTCGTCATCCATGGAGGGGCCGAGACCGAGGTGGCCGCTGCCGCCGACGCGCTCGGCGCCGAGAGCCCCGACATGGTGCTCGTGGCCGCCGACGGCCTGTCGGCGACCGCGCCCCGCCTGGCGGCCGTGCTCTCGACCCGCCGGCCGCAGGGCGAGCTGGCCGACCTGCCATGGGTGGGGCCGGCCGCGCTGCGCAGCCTCTACGACCTGCGTCTGTCCGGCCCGTACCCGCGCCTGCACCGGTTCACCTGCAACCTGTGCGGGTCGGAGGGCGTCGCCGAGAACCGCGGCTGGCCGCGGGACACGGCCACGTGCACGGTGTGCGGCTCGGCGGCGCGGTTCCGCTGTCTCGCAGACATCGTCGCCCGCGAGCTGTTCGCGGCCGACGCGCCCATCCCGGCGCTCCCGCACCGTCCGGACCTGGTCGGCGCCGGGATGAGCGACCACCCGGCGCTCGCCGCCGCGCTCGGGCGGCGCATGCGCTACACGAACACGTTCTACCACTGCGAGCCGCGCCTGGACGTGTCCGCCCCGGGCGAGCACGCCGGCCGATACGACCTGGTCGTCTGCAGCGAGGTCTTCGAGCACGTGCCGCCGCCGGTCGAGCCGGCGTTCGCCGGCCTCTTCGAGCTGCTGCGGCCCGGCGGTCTGCTCGTCTTCAGCGTCCCCTACCACGCCGACGGCGAGACGCGCGAGTTCTTTCCTGGGCTGCACCGGTACGAGGTGGTGGCCGAGAACGGCGGCCACGTGCTGCGCAACATGACGCGCGACGGCCGCCTGGAGGAGTTCTCCGACCTGATCTTCCACGGCGGCCCGGGCGAGACGCTCGAGCTGCGCGACTTCGCCCTCCCCGACCTGATCGCGCGCTTCACCGCCGCGGGCTTCACCGACATACGGGTGCATCGCGAGCCGCACTTCGAGCACGGCGTGTGGTGGCCCGGGTGGGACGGCTGGCCGATCACGGCCCGCCGCCCGGCCTGATCGTCAGCCCTGCGGCGTCGCGACCTGGGAGCGTCCGAGCCCCTGCGGATCGGGGATCCGCGCATCGGCCCGGTCGCCCGGCCCGATCGACCGCTCGACGTCGGCGTCGAGCCGCTCGAGGCGATTCCGGACGGCCGCGCGCCGCTCAGGAGTCACGGTCGCTTCGAGGTGCTCGTACAGCAGCCGGAGACGGCGCGTCACCTGGATCGAATCGGCGCCGTAGATCCGGATCTCGTCGGTCGCCAGGGCGAGCAGGTCGTCCCAGGTCGGTGCCGGGTAGGTCACGCGCGTGTAGCCGCGGACACCGGTGAGCCGGCCGAGGTCGAGCGTCCGCACCCCGATCCGTCGCAGCAGATCCTCGATCTGGTCGAGCGCCTGGACCGCGGTGGTCGGATCGTTGACCGCGGGCGAGAGCGCCTTGATGGCCACGTCCGCCAGCAGCCGCAGCGCGAACTTCGGGTCCTGCTCCATCGTGCGCTCGGTCGCGAGCAGGAAGGCTCGTCTGATCAAGCCGGGCGGGATCGAGCCGCCGGTGACCCGCGCGATCACCGTTCCGGTGGCGACGGAGTCGCCGACGCCGACCTCGATCGCGACCGCGGCCTCCGCCTCGGTCGCGAGCTCGACGAGCCGCCGGAAGTCCACCGCGGCGACGACCCGGGGCGCGTCCTCGTGCACGAACCGGCCCGACTCGTGCGCCCCGTCGAGGTCGAGCCCGGCGGCCGCCGGACGCTCCCCGGGGGGCCCGTAGGACGCTTCGATCACCTCGCGCCCGCGGTCGCCGATCAGCGAGAGGACATACGACAGGTTCATCTGCCGAAGCGTGTTGTAGAGCAGCAGCAAGAAGAGGAACACGCTCGCGAGCAGGAGGACGAGCGAGAACCCGACAGTGATGCCGAGCTGTGCGTCGGGGTTGCGTCCGACCTCGGCGAGCGCGACGAGGGCGTAGACGAAGGTGGCGCTGAAGACACCGAACGCGTGGCCGGTGAGCGGCGTGTTGCGCAGCCACTGCATGAGCCGCATCGAGTACGCCGTGTTCCAGAACTGCGACACGATCAGGCTGATCGAGAAGACGATGCCCGTGAACGCGATCATCCCCGAGGCGATCGCGCCGAGCAGCTGCTCCGCCGCCGAGGCGCCCAGGAGGCGGAAGCCGTGGTGTCTCAGGTCGGCCTGCGGCAGGAGCGCGCCCAGAACGACGGCGAACAGCACATAGCCGCTGGGCACGATCCAGCCGTGCTCCCGCAGCCACCGTTCGGAGCGCATTCGCCGCATCCGCCGACCCTTCCCCGGCGAGCGGGCGACTCCTGCCGCACCTACCGGAAGGGGTCAGACCCCGTCGGCTGCCCCGCCCGGCTCGACGAGACCGCAGCGATAGGCGAACACGACCGCCCCCACCCGGTCGCGCAGGCCAAGCTTGGCGAGGACGCGCTTGACGTGCGTCTTCACGGTCGCCTCGCTCAGGTAGAGCCGTGCCGGCGATCTCCTGGTTCGAGAGTCCTTGTGCGATGAGGACGAGCACCTCGCGCTCGCGGGCGGTCAGATCACGCACAGCCGGCTCGTCGGCGACGAGCGGTCGGCGCACGAACTCGGCGATCAGACGGCGGGTGATCGACGGCGCGAGCAGCGCGTCGCCGGCCGCCACGATCCGGATCGCGTCGACGAGCTGCGCCGCCGGCGCGTCCTTCAGCAGGAAGCCGCTCGCCCCCGCGCGGAGCGCGTCGTAGACGTACTCGTCGAGGTCGAACGTGGTCAGCATCAGCACCCGCGGGGCGCGCGGACCGATGCCGCCCAGCCGCCGCGTGGCCTCGATGCCGTCCATGCCCGGCATACGCACATCCATCAGCACGACATCGGGCCGGAGCCTCCGGGCTGCCTCGACGGCGGCGGCGCCGTCCCCTGCCTCGCCGACGACGTCGAGATCCGGCTCCGCGCTCAGGATCAGGCGAAAGCCGGTGCGGACGAGCTCCTGGTCGTCGGCAAGGAGCAGACGCGTGCTCACGCATCCGCCCCGAGCGGCAGGCGCACGCGCAGCACGTAGCCTCCGGCCGCCCCCGGACCGCTCTCGAGCTCGCCTCCGTACATCGCGACCCGCTCGCGCATGCCGTCGAGCCCGTGGCCGGCACCGGGGCTCGCGCCGTTGCCGGCGCCGTCGTCGGCGACCTCGAGCTGGATCTCGCCCGGTGCGTAGCGCACGACGACCCGCGCATGCGCCCGCCCGGCATGCTTGAGCGCATTTGTCAGGCCCTCCTGGACGATCCGGTAGGCGGACAGATCGACGCCCGGCGGGACCGACGGCGGCTCGCCCTGGACGACCAGCTCGACAGGCAGGCCGGCGTCGCGCACCTGGGCGACGAGTCGGTCCAGGTGGCGCAGGCTCGGCTGAGGCGCGAGGTCGGCGGCCTCGAACCGGCGCAGCAGCCCGAGTAGGCGGCGCAGCTCGGAGAGGGCCTGACGGCCGGTGGCCTCGATCGAGCCGAGCAGCTCGCGCGCCGCGGGCTCCGCCCCCTCCAGCACTCGCTCGGCCGCCTGCGCCTGAACGACCATCACGCTCACGCTATGGGCAACGACGTCGTGCAGCTCTCGCGCGATCCGGGCCCGCTCCTCCTCCGCCGCCATGCGCGCCTTCTCCTCACGCTCCTGCTCGAGCGCGGCGGCGCGGGCGCGAAGGGCGTGCAGCTCGATCCGCCGACGGCGCACCTCGCGGCCGGCCTGCCAGCACAGCGCAAGGATCAGCCAGGCGCCCGGCCGCACCCCGCCGCCGGACTGGAACACGCCGCCGCCGAGGTAATCGATGGCCGCCACCGCCACCAGGCCGAGCCCGCCCCCGGCGAGCGCGCGGCGACCCTCGGCGTGCGCACCGATCGAGTAGAAGGCGAATCCGAGCGCGACCAGCGCCGAAAGCGGCGTCCCACGTCCGTGCGTGATGAGCGAGGGCGCTGCGGCGAACCCGGCGAGCATGACGGCGAGCACGGCGATCGGCGCACGCCGCCGCCACGCGAGCGGCGCCGTGACGAGGGCGGCGGCGACCGCGAGCGCGGGCTTGCCGCCGCGCACGTGCATCCCCGCCGGCGATCCGAACCAGATCTCGACCTCGAGCGACGCCGTCAGGAGCAGTGCCAGCGCCGGGTCCTGCCATCGATCGATGGACTCGCCGACGGACATGCCGCCACCGTACTCCCCGCGTCGACCCGGCGCATCATCCCGGAAGATGATCGCCGTGTCGCCCGGTTCATCCCCCGGGGTGATGCGGAAGCGCCGCCAAGGCGACGACACGGCGCGGACGTCGCCCTAGCCTCGACCCGACCCTGGCAGTCGAGCCGAAGGAGACGAGATGCAGACCAAGACCACAGCACGGATCGGAGCGGGATGCGGCATCGTGTTCCCCGTGGCGTTGGTGGTGGGACGCGACCGCGGGTTCCCGCTCGCCCTGGCGGGATTGGTCCTGTTCGTGCCGTTCCTCGCCTACGTCTGCAGCCTGCTGCGGCGCGGCGAAGGCGAGGACGGGTGGCTGACCCCGGCCGCGTTCGGGGCCGGCCTCATGGGCATGACGCTCAAGGTCGTGAGCGGAGTGCCCGAGGTGGCCTACCGCGGCATCCCGACCGGCAGCCAGGCGCACCGGGCGCTCGAGGGGATCGCAAATGCCGCCACCGTCGTGTCGCTCTATCCGTTCGCGGTGTTCACGGCAATCGTCGCCGTGCAGGCGCTGCGCACCGGCGTGCTCCCGCGCTGGTTGGGCGCCTTCGCCGGCCTGACCGCGATCGCGCTCGCGGTGAACGGCAGCTTCCTGCATGCCGGGACGGTCCCCGCCCTGCTCCTGTTCGTCGTCTGGACGTTCGTCGCCGGCGTCAGCCTGTTCCTGCACGAGACGTGGCACGGTCGCGTCACGCGACCGGCACCGGCCGCCGCGGGCTGACGGAGGCGGCGAGGCCGCGCAGGACTCCGGCGAACCGCTCCGGGTGGGCGAGGTGGGGGAAGTGGTTGCCGACCGGCCAGACGGCGATCTCGGCCGCAGGCAACCGCTCCCCCACCCACGCGCGCAGGTCGGGCGTGATCGGGTCACCGTAGACGGCGACGTACCGGACGCCGGAGCGCCGCACCGCCTCGAGCACCTCGTCGAGGAGTGCGACGACGGCGTCCACGCCGAGCTCGAAGGCGTCCGCCCAGTAGCTCAGCACGATGTCCTGCGAGGCCGCCTCGCCCGCCCCCAGCAGCGGGCGGAGCTCGCGCGGCACGCGCTCCATGTGCATGCTCGCCTGGAACATCGCCCACACCTCGTCGAATCCGGGGCCGCGCAGCTGCGCCTCGAGCGCGAGCACCCCGCGCAGGAACGGCGCCGGCGGCGCAAGCGGCTGGTCGACGTTGACGACGGCGGACACCGGGTGGCGAGCGGCGTACACGGTCGCGAGGAGCCCGCCCAAGGAATGCCCGACGACGATTGGCGCATCGAGCCCGGCGCGCACGACAGCGTCGTGCACGAACGCGACGACGTCCTCGACGCGGTGGCTCGCAAGCGCAGGCGCCGCGCCGTGTCCCGGCAGGTCGGGCGCCAGCGCGCGCTCACCGGCCGGCAACCCGGCAACCGCCGCGTCCCACATGTGGTGGTCGAAGGTCAGACCGTGCAGGAACACGAATCCCGGGCCGGAGGCCCGCGTGATGATGGCGTCTGTCATGTGTGATCACTCTCCGTTCGTGGACTGCGACGGAGCATCCGCGGCCGGTGGCGGCGGCGCCTCGGTACCGGTACGGAGATCTCGCCGCGGCGGTACGGAATTCAGGCCAGGCCGTGCGTGATCGCATATGCGGTCGCCGCCGCCCGGGCGGTGCGGCCGCCGACACCGATCTTGCGGTAGACGCCGGCGACGTGGGACTCGACGGTGCGCACGCTCACGACGAGCTCACGCGCGATCTCGTCGTTCGGCTGCCCCCGCGCGAGCAGGCGGAGCACATCGCGCTCGCGGGCCGTCAGGTCGTCGCGGTCGCGCGCGGGTCGCGGGTGCGAGGTGGATGCGCCGAGCCGGGCCAGGTCCGCCCGCGCCCGGGCCGCTGCCCGGGTCGCCGCCCGGTCGTGCCCGGCCGCGCGCAGCACGCGCGCCAGCTCGAGCCTCGCCCGGGAAGCCTCGTGTCGGAGGCCGCTGCGCTCATAGAGATCGGCCGCGTCCTCGAGCGCGGGTCGAGCACGGTCCGGCGCGCCGCCAGCGTCGAGGCGTCCCCGGGCAAGGAGCGCCGCAGCCCGCAGCGCCCCCGTCGGCGTCCCGGCGGCGATGCCCTCGAGCTCGGCGACGGCCCCCTCGGCGGCGTCGGCGTCACCGAGGGTGCACTGGGCCTCCGCGACGAGCTCGAGCGCGGGCACGCGCTGGAAGCGGTCGCGATCGCCGAGGCGGCGCAGGAAGCGCTCAGCCTCGGCGGCGGCCGCCGCCGCATCCCCGGCGTCCAGCGCGAGCGCCGCCCGCACCACGGGCACGAGCGCCTGGCCCTCGGCCTCCTCGAGCAGCGCACGGGCATCCTCTGGGCGTCCCTGCCGCCTGCGCAGCTCCGCCAGCCGGACGAGGCCGCCGGCCGCCTTCAGGCGGACGGCGCCCAGATCGCGGCAGACGGCCAGCAGCGTGCGCTCGGCCTCGATCCACGCGCCCTGCCAGACGAGCACCTCGCCGTACAGCGTGCGGCAGTGGGCGAAGAGGCCGGCATCGCCGAAGCGCTCCGCGATCTCCTCCACCCGCACGCACCACTCTCCGGCACGGTCGAAGTCGCGGACGCGCTGGCATGCGTCGATCAGGTGGCAGCACACCGACCCCACGATCTGGGGATCGGCGATCTCGCCTGCGACGGCGCCCGTGACCGCCTCGTCGAGGAGGCGCATCCCGGCCTGCAGGTCGCCGCCGGCGACGAGCGCGAGGCCCTGGAGCGCGATGCAGGCGAGCTCGCCGTCCACGAACCCCGCATGGCGGGCATGCCGTGCACCCTCGGCGGCCAGCGCCTGAGCAGCGTCCGGGTCGTGGTCGGCAACGAGCGCGAAGCGCGCCCGCAGGTAGGCGAGCAGCGCGTGCTCGACTCCGACCGCCAGGCCGTCGAGCAGGCGCGCGCCGCGCTCGAGCCACCCACGGGCCTCGGCCGGGCCGCGGAAGGCCAGGGAGTCAAACACGAGCTCGAACGCCAGCCGCGCCGCCAGGCGGTCGTCCGCCTGCTCCCGGGCCAGCCGGTAGCCGCGCTCGTGGGCGTCGAGCGCGGCCGCCGCGTCGAGCTGTGCCCGCGCCGCAATCCCCAGGCCGAGCAGGGCGGCGGGGGTCTCTCGGGCCTCGAGCGCACGCGCGAACTGCGCCCGCGCGTCGGCCCACGCGCCACGCGCGAGCGCCTCCGCGCCCGCCTGGAGGGCGTTCGTTGGGGGTCCCGATCCCACCGCCATCGCCGCAAGCGTACCGGCGGCGGGCGCCCCGCTAGCTCGCCGGCGCCGCCGAGGCGATCTCGGTCTCGGGCGCCGGAGCGGCGTCGCCCGCGAAGAGGTCGTCGACCTTCGAGTCGAGGTCCTCGACCACGATCTGCTTCGCCCCGAGCACCGTGAGCAGCTGCTTGGCGGTGTCGACGGCGTCGGCCGAGATCTCGAGCACGGTGGCCGAGCTCCCCGGCGTCATCGACTTGCCGAGGGCCTCGAGCTGGTCGTTCTTGAACCCGGAGTCACGCAGCTTGGAGGCCAGCGCGCCGATGCTGCCGCCGGCCAGGATGCCGATCGGGCCGCCGAGGATGCCGATCACACCGCCGACGAGCGCGCCGCGGCCGGCGCCCCAGTCCTTCGACTCGACGAACTTGACGTTCCCGTCCTCGCGGACGACCAGGACGGCGGTGTTTCCGACCCGGTCGGGGTACGCGCCGCCGACGGAGCCGGCGCCTCTGGAGCCCGCCTCGACGGTCGAGAAGCTCGCGGCCAGGATCTTGCGGTTGGAGTCAGCCATGGTCGGCCTCCGGTTTCGGTAGGGAGGCCACACCTTAGCCCCGCCGGTTGAATCCGGCATTAGGATCGCAGCGGCCGCGCGCGATGATCGACGCCTTCGCACACATCTCCCCGATCCGCCACCTGGAGCGCGTCGAGCGCATCCTTGCCAGGCCGGACGTGAGCGCAGCCGTGCGCGAGCACGGCCCGTGGCTGCGCGCCGACCCGGTGCTCTACGACCTGGACGCGCGGTGGCGCGCGCTCGAGCCGTTCGCCGACTACCGCCAGGTGCTCGTGCTCGCCGCCCCGCCGCTCGAGGAGCTCGGCCCGCCCGCCGTCACGCGCGATCTCGCCCGGGCGGTGAACGACGACATGGCGGCGCTCGTCGCGGCGCACGACCGCTTCGTCGGATTCGCCGCCGCCCTGCCGCTGAACGGCGTCGACGCGAGCATCGCCGAGCTCGATCGCGCCGTCTCCGACCTGGGCGCGCTCGGGTTCCAGATCTCCTCGAACGTGAACGGCCGGCCGCTCGACGACGCCCGCTTCGCCGCGCTCTTCGCGCGGGCCGAGCAGCTCGGCGCAGCGATCTGGCTGCACCCCACGCGCAGCCCGGCCTGGCCGGACTACCCGTCCGAGCGAGAGTCGCGATACGGCATCTGGTGGTCGATCGGCTGGCCGTACGAGACGGCCGCGGCGATGTGCCGGCTGGTCTACTCCGGCGTGCTCGAGGCGCATCCCGGGCTGCGGATCGTCACCCACCACGCGGGCGCCATGATCCCGTACTTCTCGGGCCGCTTCCGCGAGGTTCAGACCGAGGACCAGCGGCCCGCGCTCGAGCGCCTGCCGCACGAGCCGCTCGACCTACTTCCACCGCTTCTACGCCGACACGGCCCTCTTCGGCGCACCGCATGCCCTGCGCTGCGCGATCGAGTTCTTCGGCCCGGATCACGTCCTGTTCGGCACCGACACGCCGCTCGGAGGGCCCGGCGTCATCGGCGAGACGATCGCCGACATCGAGTCGCTCGGCCTCGGCGCGGCCGACCGTGAACGCATCTACACGGGGAACGCGCGTGAGGTGCTGCGCATTGGCTGAGCCGTGGTGGCGCGACGCGGTCGTCTACCAGGTCTATCCGCGCTCGTTCCAGGACTCCGACGGCGACGGGATCGGCGACCTCCGCGGGATCATCCAGCGCCTCGACGACCTCGCCGGCCTCGGGGTCGACGCCCTGTGGCTCTCGCCGATGTACCCGTCGCCGTTTGCCGACGGCGGCTACGACATCGCCGACCATACCGGCGTCGAACCCCGCCTCGGCAGCGTCGCCGATGTCGTCGCCCTGGCCGCGGCGGCGCACGCGCGGGGACTGCGCCTCCTGCTCGATCTCGTGCCCAACCACACCTCGATCGAACACCCCTGGTTCCGCGAGCATCCCGACCGCTACGTGTGGGCCGACGGGCCGGCGAACAACTGGCGGGCGGCGTTCGGCGGGCCGGCATGGTCGCGCGACGGGCGCACCGGGCGCTTCTACCTGCACTCGTTCTACCCCGAGCAGCCCGACCTCGACTGGCGCAACCCGGCGGTCCCCGCCGCGATGCAGGAGGTGATCCGCACCTGGCTCGGCCGCGGCGTCGACGGGTTCCGCATCGACGCGATCGATCGCATCGGCAAGCACCCCGACCTGCTCGACGACCCGCCCGCGCGGACACCGCCGCCGTTCCCCGAGACGCCCGACTCGGCCGCACTCGAGCACCGTCATTCCCGCAACTGGGCACCGGCCCTGCACCCCGCGCTCGCGGCCCTGCGCGCGGCGGCGGGCGATGCCTTCCTGATCGGCGAGGTGTACCAGCCGACCGCCGACCTCGGCCCCTACCTCGACGACCTGTCGAGCGCGTTCGTGTTCGAGCTCCTGTTCGCCGAGTGGCGCGCCGATGTCGTGGGCGCGGCGGTCGCCCGCGCCGCCCGCCTCGCGCATCCCGCCTGGATGCTCTCCAACCACGACTTCAGCCGCGTCGGCACGCGGATCGGCGAGCGCAACCAGCCGCGCGGCGGCGATGCTCCTGCTGACCCTGCCCGGCACGGTCTTCCTCTACCAGGGCGACGAGATCGGCCTGCTCGACGGGCCCGGCGGCGACCCGCCCGACGACCGTTTCGGCCGCGACCGCCACCGCCACCCGATGCAGTGGGACGCAGGCCCGCACGGCGGGTTCACGACCGGGACGCCGTGGCTTGCGCCCGTCGATCCGGCCGTGCGCAACGTCGCCGGCCAGCGCGCCGACCCGGCGTCGCTGTGGTCGCTCCACCACGACCTGATCGAGCTGCGGCGGGGTCTTCGCGGCGACCTCGAGCTGGTCGCCGCGCGACTCGGGCGGACTGCTCGCCTACCGCCGCGGCGACGTCCTGGTCGCGCTGAACCTGGGGTCTGCGCCAATCGGCATCTCGAGCGGACGCCAATTGGGAGATGTGGGCGATGCGCTGCTCGCCACCCCTGGCGCGGATCCCGGCGGCCCCATCCCGCCCGGCGGCGGCCTGATCGTACGGTCGCGATGAGCGCGAGCCGCCGGCGACCGGGCGGCGGCGCGCCAATTGGCGGTTCGAACGCACGCCAATTGTGTCCAACGTCCAACGACCGCCATGAGCAGGCCGCCCCCGTCACGCCGGGCTGATCACGCGCCGGCCTGGGTACCCTTCCGGCATGCCGTGGGACACGGGCATGCCCCGGCTCGACGCCGAGACCGACTTCCAGCGGGCCCGGCGCCGTCAGGTGCTCTCGGCCCTCGCCCGGCGCCTGCGCGGCGAGCCGGACGACATCAACGTGATCCTGCCGTTCGACGAGGTCGTGCACGCCCTCGGCCGCACCGGCGAGCGTGCGATCGGCCTCGAGACCATCCCGCTTGCGAGCATCGTCGGCAGCGTCGACCGGACGCGCGACTTCGACCGCCGCTTCCGGCCGACGTCGAACCGACTGCGGGAGCGCTGGCAGGGCATCGACCTGGCCCTGCGGCGCGGACGGGGCATGCCGCCGATCTCGGTCTACCGCATCGGCGACCTGCACTTCGTCCGCGACGGCCATCACCGCGTCTCGGTCGCGCTCGCGCTGCACCACTCGGCGATCGAGGCCAACGTCACCGTCGTCGAGACGCTGCTCTCCGCCGACGGCATCTCGCGCCGCGGTGACCTCGTCGTGAAGGACTACGAGCGCCTGTTCCGCCAGCGCGTGCCGCTCCCGGCCGACATGGCCGCCCGGATCCGCGTCGCCGACCCGTGGGACTACGCGCAGCTCTCCGAGAACGTCGAGGCGTGGTCGTTTCGGCTCGTGCAGAGCGACCGCACCTTCCTCGACCGCCGCGACGCCGCCCGGCGCTGGTTCGAGGAGGAGTACCTGCCCGTCGTGACGATGCTGCACGACGCCGGCCTCGTGGGCGACGGCACCGACGCCGAGGCGTACCTGCGCGTCGCCTGCGACCGCTACCGCCTGATCCGCACGCACGAGTGGAGCGACGAGATCGTCGCCCGCCTGCGCCCGCGCCACCGGCGCCGGGCCTAGGCGGTCGCCGGCGCCTCCTCGTGGGCGGCGTCGAGCGTCAGGTTCGCGCCGCTCTCCGGATCGAACACGTGCAGCTTCTCCAGATCGATCCAGATCTCGAGCTCCTGGTCCTCGGCCGCCTTGCTGGCCGCGTCGAGCCGGGCCGTCACCTGCACGCCCTCGTCGCCGCCGCCGAGGTCGCCCGTGCCGGCGTCGGCCGCGAGCTCCTCGAGATGCTCGGCCGTCGCCCGCTCGCTCTGGACGGTGAAGTAGGCGAACTTGTCGGAGCCGAGCGACTCGAGCAGGTCGATCTTGGCTGTCACGGTGGCACCGCGATCGCGCTTGTCGGCGCCGATCAGGCCTGCGTCCTCGAAGTGCTCGGGGCGGATGCCGATGATGACGTCGCGCTCGCCGCCGTCAAGGCCGCGGGCGCGGCCGGGCGGGAGGCGCAGGTCGCCGAGGGGGGTCTTGAGCGTATTACCCGACGCCTTGGCCGGCAGGAAGTTCATCGCCGGCGAGCCGATGAACCCCGCCACGAACAGGTTCTTCGGATTCTCGTACAGCACCTCCGGCCGGTCGACCTGCTGGATCTCGCCGCCGCGCATGACGGCCACCCGGTCGCCGAGCGTCATCGCCTCGACCTGGTCGTGGGTGACGTACACGGTCGTCGTCTGCAGCCGCTTCTGCAGCCGCGACACCTCGGTGCGCATCTGCACACGCAGCTTCGCGTCGAGGTTCGAGAGCGGCTCGTCCATCAGGAACGCGTTCGGCGTGCGGACGATCACGCGCCCCATCGCCACCCGCTGGCGCTGGCCGCCGGAGAGCTGCGCGGGCTTGCGATCGAGGTGGGGGGTGAGGTCGAGGACCTCGGCCGCCCATTCGACCCGCTCCTTGATCTTGGCCGGGTCCTCCTTCGCCAGCTTGAGCGAGAACGCCATGTTCTCGCGCACGCTCATGTGCGGGTAGAGGGCGTAGTTCTGGAACACCATGCCGATGTCGCGGTCACGCGGCGTCTTGTCGTTGGCGAGCTCGCCGCCGATGCGCAGCTCGCCGTCGGAGATGTCCTCGAGCCCGGCGATCATGTTCAGCGTCGTCGACTTGCCGCACCCCGACGGGCCGACCAGGATCACGAACTCGCCGTCGGCGATCGTGAGGTTGACGTCGTTGACGGCCAGGGCGCCGTCGGGGAATCGCTTGGTGACGTGGTCGAGGACGATCTCTGCCATGTGACCTCTACCCTCCTTCGGTTAGCCCTTCACCGCACCGGCCGTGAGGCCGGCGACGATGCGGCGCTGGAACAGCAGCACGACGACCGCAACCGGGATCGTGATGACCACGGCCGCCGCCGCGATCGAGCCGGTCGGCTGCTGGAACTGCGATGCGCCCGTGAAGAAGGCGATCGCCGCGGGCACGGTGCGCGCGTTGTTGGTGGACGTGAGCGAGATGGCGAACACGAAGTCGCTCCAGCAGTACAGGAACACGAGGATCGCCGTGGTGAAGACGCCCGGCGCCGCCAGCGGCACGATCACGCGACGGAACGCCTGCAGCGGCGTCGCGCCGTCGAGCGCGGCGGCCCGCTCGAGATCCCACGGGATCTCGCGGAAGAACGCCGAGAGCGTGTAGATCGCGAGCGGCAGCGAGAACGTCATGTACGGGATGATCAGCCCCGGCCAGGTGTCGAACAGGCCGATCTCGCGCCACAGGTTGAACATCGGGTTCACGAGCGCGATCGGCGGGAACATCGCGATCAGGAGGGCCGAGGCGATCAGCAGCTGCTTGCCCGCGAAGTCGAGCCGGGCGATGGCGTACGCCGCCATCGCGCCGAAGGCGACGCCGAGCACGGTGGCGATGATCGCGATCCCGATCGAGTTCACGAGCGCGTGGGTGAAGAGCGGCTGGTTGAAGATGCCGCGGTAGTTCGCAAACGTCCACTTGTGCGGGAAGAAGCTGCCGTCGGTGAGCGTGCTCGGATCCTTGAACGAGAGCGAGATCAGCCACAGGACGGGGATCGCCGCGATCAGGAGCACCACCACGTCGGCGACGCCCCAGCCGAGCTTCTGTCGTGGCGTGGACCTCATCGCAGGTCCTGTCCGGGCGCGGCCGCGCCGAAGCCCTTGATGAACGTGAACGCGATCAGCGCCACCGAAATGAAGATCAGCACCGACATCGCCGAGCCCACCCCCAGGTTGAGTGCCGTGAACAGCTGGTCGTAGTTCAGGATCGAGACGGAGCGGGTGTTCTGCGACCCCTGCGTCAGGATGTAGATGTTGTCGAAGATCCGAAACGCGTCGAGCGTGCGGAAGAGCAGCGCCACCAGGATCGCGGGCTTCATCACCGGCACGATCACGCGGATGAACCGCTGCCACGCGGTGGCGCCGTCGACCTTGGCGGCGCGCAGGAGCTCGTCGGGCACGAGCGAGAGGCCGGCGAGGAGCAGGAGCGCCATGAACGGCGTCGTCTTCCAGACCTCGGCCAGGATGATGATCGCGATCGCCTGCCACTGGTGCGTCAAGGGCGCCGAGGACGGGCTCCCGAACCAGCTGATCAGGTAGCCGGTGCCGGGCGTCCAGGCGTACTGCCAGCTGAACGCCGCGACGACCGTGACGATGCCGTACGGGATCAGCACCGAGGTGCGCACGAGCCCGCGGGCGAAGATCGTGCGGTGCATGACGAAGGCGACCGCGAAGCCGAGCACGAGCTCGATCGTCACCGAGACGACGGTGATCACCACGGTGACGCCGAAGGCCTGCCACCAGAGATCGGTCGAGGTCAGGATCGTCGCGTAGTTCGTGAAACCGACCCAGTGCCGATCGGCCGGGAAGCGCAGGTCGTAGCGCAGGAACGACAGGTAGATCGCGTAGATGATCGGGTAGACCGCGACGAGCGCCATGATCGCGACGGCGGGCGCGCACAGCATCCAGGCGAGCCTGCGCTCCGCCCGCTGCCGCTGGGTCAGCATCCGCTTGCGCGGCCGGCCGATCGAGACGCCCGCCTCGGCGACGGCGCCCATCCTCGTCGCTGCGAACGGCAGCCTCATGGCACCAGCCCCTTCGAGTCGATCGCGTCCTGGATCTTGGATCGGAGCGTGCCGAGGTCACTCGCCGACACGGACGACGGCGGCGAGAGGGTGTAGGAGATCTGCAGCGACACGCTCTGGTAGGCGGGCGTCTTCGGCCGCACGCTGGCCTGCTTCAGCGTGTCGAAGATCGCCTTCCACATCGGATAGGCCTTCTGGAACGACGGCTGGTGGTAGATCGACTCGAGCACGGGCGGCAGGCCGCCGAGCGTCGCGTTCCTGATCTCGTTCTGCGGGTTTCGCAGGCACTGGATGGCGGCGAAGGCCTGCGCCTTGTGGTGCGTGAACCTGCCGACCGCCAGGTCGATCCCGCCGATCGTCACGTGCGTGGGCACGCCGGCCTTCACGGTCGGATACGACGGTCCACGCCATGTTCTTGAAGATCTTGGGCACGTCGGCCTTGGCCGACGGATACACGTAGGGATAGTTCAGCTCGAACGCGGCGACGCCGGCCTCGAACTGGAGCCGGTTCTGATCCTCCATCTGGTTTCCGAGCGACGGATCGACGCCCTTCGAATGGGTCAGCGCGTGGATCGTGTCGAGCGCGGCGATGGCGGGCTTGCCCAGGATGACCTTCTTCCCGTCCGCGCTGACGATCTGGCCGCCGGCCGAGGCCACGAGCGTGTTGAACCAGACGGTGTAGCCCTCGTACTGGGCGCCCTGGATCTCGATGTAGTGGGGCTTGCCCTGCTTGGCGAGGGCGTCCGCCATCGAGATCATCTGCTTCCACGTCTTGGGCGGATGCGGCACCAGGTCCTTGCGGTACCAGAGCAGCTGCGTGTTCGTGTTGAACGGCGCCGAGTAGAGCTTGCCGTTCCACGTCGCCGTGTTGACCATCGACTTCAGGGTGCCCTTCTCGACCTGCTGGGCCAGGCTCTGCGGCCACGGCTCGATCCACCCGGCCTCGGCGAACTCGGGCGTCCAGGTGACGTCGAGGCCGAGGATGTCGAGCGACGGATCGTTCGCCGCGAGCCGGCGCACCATCTGCTGGCGCTGGCCGTCGGCGGCGTTGGGGAGCGTCTGGATCTTGATCGTGTACGCGCCGTGCGAGTGCGCGGAGCACTGCTGGGCGCTCTTCACGAACGCGCCCGAGAACTCGGGGAAGATGTACCAGTTGAGGGTGACCGGGCCCCTGGCCGCCCCGCTGCTCGAGCCGCACGAGGCGGCGAGCACCGCGAGGAGCGTGGTGACCATCGCCACTGCAAGAACGGATCGCGCCGGTCGTCCTGCCCTCATCGTAACCGGCCGTTTACCCGTCCTTCCAGCTGCGCCAAACATTCGCCGCAAGAGGGGACTGTCCCCGGCATTCGGGGACAGTCCCCGGGATTGGCTATCCCATCTGCGCCATGCGCATCTGGTTGCCGGACGGGTCGCGGAAGCCGGCGTCGATGCCGTACGGCTGCTGGGTCGGCTCCTGGCTGAACTCGACGCCGCGCGCGCGCAGCTCCTCGAAGCTCTTCTGGCAGTCGTCGACGGCGAAGAAGAGCCCGCCGGCGGCGCCCTTGGCGAGCAGCGGCGTGGATCTGGCCGCGCGTCTCCTCGTCGAACACCGGCGGGCCGGGCACGGGCAGCAGGGCGAGGGCGACGTCGTCCTGGCCCGGCAGGCCGACGGTCAGCCAGCGGAAGCCGCCCATCTCGGGCACGGTCACGTCGGAGCGCACCTCCATCCCGAGCTTCTCGGTGTAGAAGGCGAGCGCCTCGTCCTGGTCGTGCACCCAGACGTTCACGTTGGTCAGCTTGCTCAGCATGTGTCCCTCCTCGGGGTCGTTCGGTCTGAGGAGGACGCTAACCAGCCGCCGCGGCCCTGTCTTCTCGAAAGCTGCTCGACAGCGGCCGCCCCCACGCGAGCAGGAGGCAGCCGGGGATCGGCACCTGCGCAGGCGCGCCGGCGGGATGCTGGCGCGGTAGGCCGTCGGCGTCAGGCCGTAGGCGCGGCCGAAGCTGGTCGTGAACGAGCCGACGCTGCGCAGGCCGACGGTCATGCAGATGTCGGCGACCGAGTGGTCGGTGTTGCGCAGGAGCGCCGCGGCCCGCTCGAGCCGGCGGGTGAGCAGGTACTGGTGCGGCGTCTCGCCGAAGGCGCGCCGGAACTCGCGGCTGAAGTGCGCCGGCGAGCAGTGCGACGCCCGCGCGAGCGCCTCGACGTCGAGGCGCTCGCGATAGCGGGCGTCGATCAGATCCTTCGCCCGCAGCAGGTGCCGGGCGGGTGGGACGGGGCTCATGCGGCGGCGGGGCGTCTCCTTCGCGGACGGGTGCAGCGTCATGATCGTAACCGCGCCGGTCTGGCGCGCCTCGGCCACGGAGTAGGCGGCGGGCCGGGCGCCGTCGCGGAAGAGGCGCTTGCCGCTGCCGAGCACCGTCGGGTACATCATCAGCCGATACTCGTCGATCAGGTCGGCGTCCTGCAGGGCGTGCACGAGGCTCGTGCTGCCCGCGACCAGGATGTCACCGCCGATCGACGCGCGCAGCTTGGCCACCTCGGTGGCGACGTCGCCGCGCACGATGGTCGAGTTCTCCCACTCGGCCGTCTCGAGCGTCGAGGAGACGACGTACTTCGGCATGCCGTTCATCTTCGCGGCGAAGCCGACCTCGTCGGTCATCGACGGCCACGCCTTGGCGAAGCCCTCGTAGGTGACGCGGCCGAGCAGCATCGCCTCGGCGCTCATGAGCTCGTCGAGCTTGTAGCGGTCACCGTCGTCGCCGCGCTCGAACCTTGAACGCCCAGCCTCCGAACGACGTGCCCTCGGCGCCGCCGGGGTCCTCCATGACGCCGTCGAGCGAGACGAACTCCGATACGACGATCCTTCCCATGATCCCTCCTCGAAGTTGCTCGTGCGGGAGAGACTCGCACACCCGGGGAAACTCATCGCGCGCGATCTCGTGATCGTACGCTCTCGCCGTACATGAAGGGACGATGAACGCGCCGCGGAGAGGAGGGAGCGAGCGTGCGCGTGCTGGTGGTCGAGGACGAGCCGCAGATGGCGGACCTGATCCGCCAGGGCCTCTCCAAGGAGGGGCTCGCGGTCGACGTCGCCGGCGACGGCGAGGAGGGCATGCGATGGCGCCGCGACCAGCCTACGACGCCATCGTGCTCGACGTCATGCTGCCCGGGATCAGCGGCTTCGAGGCCTGCCGCCGCCTCCGCGACGACCGGGCGTGTGGACGCCCGGTGCTGATGCTGACGGCGCGCGACTCGGTCGACGACCGCGTCACCGGCCTCGACGCCGGCGCCGACGACTACCTGGTGAAGCCGTTCGCCTGGCCCGAGCTGCTCGCCCGCCTGCGCGCGCTCATCCGCCGCGGCGAGCACCGAGCGGCCGACCGTGCTCGAGGTCGGCGACCTGCGCCTCGACCCGGCCACGCGCGCGCGTCCACCGCGGCGACGCCGCGATCGACCTCTCGGCCAAGGAGTTCGCGCTGCTCGAGACCTTCATGCGCCGGCCCGGCGACGTGCTGTCGCGGGCGCACCTGCTCGAGCACGCGTGGGACGTCGGCTACCAGGACCGCTCGAACGTCGTCGACGTCTACGTCGGCCACCTGCGCGCGAAGATCGACGTGCCGTTCGGCCGGCAGACGCTCGAGACGGTGCGCGGCAGCGGCTACCGGCTGCGCGCCGAGCGACGGCGTGATGAGCCGTCGCCGATCCGGCTGCGCGTCGCGGCCGCGTTCGCGGCCGCGATGGCGGTCGTCCTGCTCGCGACCGGCTGGTTCCTCTACGTCCGCATCGGCGGCGAGCTCCAGACCGCGCTCGACCGCGAGCTCGAGCTGCGCGCGTTCGACATGACCGCCATCGTCCACGACCCGGACACGTCGCTCGCGGCGGCCGGCGGGCGCACGGTTCGTCGAGAAGGGCGAGGCCTACGCGCAGCTGCTCGACCTGCGCGGGCGCGTGCTCGACGCGACCGCGCCGCTCGGCGCGCCAGCGGTGCTCACGCCGGCCGAGCTGCGGCGCCCGGCGCGGCACGATCTTCGCGAACGTGCGCCGCGCTCCCGGGCCTGAACGAGCCGTCGCGGCTCCTCGCGACGCCGGTCGTGCGCAGCGGCCGCCGGCTCGTCCTCGTCGTCGGCGCGACGCGCGAGAACCGCACCGAGACGCTGCGCCGGCCTGCGCGACGAGCTCCTGGTCGCCGGCCCGATCGCGCTCGTCCTGGCCACGCTGGCGGGCTACATCCTCGCCGGCCTCTCGCTGCGCCAGGTCGACTCGATGCGCCGGCGGGCGGCGTCGATCTCGGCGGCGACGCCGGGCGAGCGGCTGCCGGTGCCCGCAGACGCGCGACGAGATCGAGCGCCTCGGCGAGACGCTGAACGCGATGCTCGCGCGGCTCGAGGCCGGGCATCGAGCGCGAGCGCGGATTCGTCGCCGACGCCGGGCACGAGCTGCGCACGCCGCTCGCGCTCCTGCGCACCGAGCTCGAGCTCGCGCTCCGCCACGCCGATCGGCCGACGAGCTGCGCGAGGCGGTGCGGCGCAGCTCGACGAGGTCGACCGGCTCGCCCAGCTCGCCGAGGACCTGCTGCTGATGGCGCAGTCGAACGCCGGCCGCCTGGCGCTGCGGCTCGAGCCGCTCGACGCGGCCGACCTGCTCGCGTCGACGGCGAGCCGGTTCGAGTGGCGGGCGCAGGAGACCGGGCCGGCCGTGACGCTCCCGCACCGGGCCCGGAGCGGTCGCTGCGCGGCGACCGGATCCGGCTCGAGCAGGCGCTCGGGAACCTGGTCGACAACGCGCTGCGCCACGGCGACGGCGATGTCGGCCTCGCGGCCGCCGAGCGCCGACGGGACGGTCGAGCTGCACGTCGCCGACCACGGCCCCGGCTTGCCGGCGGAGCTTCGTCGACCGCGCGTTCGAGCGCTTCACCCGCGCCGACGCGGCCCGCGGGCCGGCGGCGGCGCCGGCCTCGGGCTCTCGATCGTGCGCATGATCGCCGAGGCGCACGGCGGCAGCCGCGCACGTGCGCCAACCGGGCCGACGGCGGCGCGGACGTCTGGGTGGCGCTGCCCGCGGTCCGGCCCGCCGGCCGACGTGTGACCGCCGCCTCTTGACACGTGCCGATCGGAACAATAGGTTCTGCGGAGGAAGATGAAAAATTCATGAACGCAGCCGACCTGCAGCTGCTTGACTGCTTCGCACCTCGACGTGCGACGGAAGGCACCGTCGCGCTGCCGATGAGCGCGCAGCGGCTGCTGGCGTTCCTGGCCCTGCACCGCAAGCCGCTGCGGCGGGCGCACGTGGCCGGCGTCGCTGTGGCTCGACAGCCCGGAGGAGCGCGCGTTCGCCAGCCTGCGCTCGGCGCTCTGGCGGCTGCAGCAGGCCGGCGGCGACGTGGTCGAGGCGCGCGGCGGCCAGCTCGGCCTGGCGCCGTGCGGTGCGGGTCGACTACCGCGACGCGGCCTGCCTGTCGCGCGCGCTGCTCGACGGCGCGGCGGCCGATCTGCAGCCGGCGGTCGCAGTGGGGCGTCCTCGGCGGGCGAGCTCCTGCCCGACTGGGACGACGACTGGGTGATCGTCGAGCGCGAGCACCACCGCCACCTGTCGCTGCAGGCGATGGAGGCGCTGTCCGACCGGCTGCTCGCCGCCGGCGCGCTCGGCGCAGGCGCTCGAGGTCGCCCTCGCGGTGTTCGCCCGCGAGCCGCTGCGCGAGACCGCCCACCGGCTCATGATCCGGGTGCACCTGGCCGACGGCAACTCGTACGAGGCGATCCGCCAGTACCAGCTCTACGAGCGGCTCGACGCTCACGCGCATCGGCCTGCCGCCCTCGGCGCAGATGCGCGAGCTGGTGCGCGACCTCCTGCCGGGCGAGCTGCTCGCGCCGGGCGCCGCCGCCTGACCCGCTCGCCAGGTGCCAGGCACCAAGACCGGTGCCAGGCACCCGCGCTGACCGGTGTCAGGCACCGCCGACGACGGTGCGGCCTGCTACGGCCCGGGTGACGGCGCGGTGACGGCGCGGTGACGGCCGCCTGATACGCCCTCGCGACGCAGTCGTGGGGGCGAGGCCGGATGATGCGTGGGTGGTCGACGGAGCACTGCGGTTCCGGCTGCTCGTGATCGCGCTCGGCGGCGGCGTGCTGGTGGCCGGCGTGCAGCAGGCGCGGACGCATGCCGGTCGACGCGCTGCCCGAGTTCGCCCCGCCGTCAGGTCGAGGTGCAGACCGAGGCGCTCGGCCTCTCCGCGCCCGAGGTCGAGAGCCTGGTGACGCTGAACCTCGAGGAGCTCCTGAACGGCACGCCGTGGCTGACGTCGATCCACTCGACCTCGGTGCCGGGGCTCTCGTCGATCGTGCTCACCTTCGAGCCGGGCACCGACGTCCTGCGCGCCCGCCAGCTCGTGCAGGAGCGGCTGACGCTCTCGTTCGCGATCCCGAACGTCGCCAAGCCGCCGATCATCATCGAGCCGCTCTCGACGACGAACCGGGTGATGATGGTCGGGCTGTCGTCGAGACGGTGTCGCTGATCGAGATCGGCGTGCTCGCCCGCTGGAACATCCGGCCGGGGCTGCTGGCGCGTGCACGGCGTCGCCAACGTCGCGATCTGGGGCGAGCGCGAGCGCCAGCTGCAGGTGCAGGTGCGAGCCGCAGCGGCTGCTCGCCGCGGACGTCACGCTCGACCAGATCGTGCGCACCACCGGCAACGCGATGTGGGTGTCGCCGTGACGTTCCTGGAGGCCTCGACGCCCGGCAGCGGCGGCTGGATCGACACGCCCTCCCAGCGGCTCGAGGTGCGGCACATCTTCCCGATCTCGACGGCGGCCGACCTGACCAAGGTCGGCGTCGACGGCGCGGCGCCGCTGCAGCTCTGCGGACGTCGCGAACGTGGCGGCCGACCACCAGCCGCTGATCGGCGACGCGCTCCTCGACCGGCGACGAGGACGGCCTGCTGGTGATCGAGAAGCGCCCGGGGGCGAACACGCTCGAGGTGACGCGCGGCGTCGAGGCGGCGCTCGACGAGCTGCGGCCCGGGCTCGCCGGGATCGACATCGACACGTCGGTCTCGCGCGCCGGCGACGTACGTCGACGACGCGATCTCGAACCTCGAGTCGGCGCTGCTGGTCGGCGCGGTGCTCCTGATCGCCGCGCTGGCGGTGCTCGCTGCACGGCTGGCGCGCGGTCTGATCGCGGTCGTCGCGATCGCGCTCTCGCTGGCGGCCGCGCTGCTCGTGCTCGACCTGCGCGGCGAGACCGTGAACCTGATGATCGTCGCCGGCCTCGTGATCGCGCTCGACGGTGCTCGTCGACGACGCCGTCGCCTGCACGCGACGATCGCCGCGCGTGCGCGCCGACCGCGAGGCGGCGCGCGACGCGGCCCAGACGCTCGTGCTCGAGGCGCCGTGAGGCCCGGCGCGGCATCGTCTACGCGACGCTGATCGCGCTCCTGCCGCTGCTGCCGTACCTGTTCTCCGAGGGCGTCGACCAGGCGGTGGCAGAGCCGCTCGTGATCTCGCTTCCTGCTGGCGGTGCTGGCGTCGCTGGTCGTCTCGGTGACGGTCACGCCGGCGCTCGCCCTGCTCCTGCTCCGCTCACGCACGGCGAGTCGGGCGACGGCGGCGGATCGCCGCTCCTGCGGCCGGCTGCGGGGCGCGCTACACGCCGCTCGCTCGAGCGGGTCGTGCGTGCGCCCCGGCCGGCGTTCGGCGCCCGGCCGCGGTGCTCGTGCTCGCGCTCGCCGCTGGCGCCGTTGCTTCACCCAGTCGATGCTGCCGTCGTTCCACGACCGCAACCTCGTCGTGCGCTGGAACGCGGCGCCGGGGACGTCCGAGCCGGAGATGGCCGGCTGACGGCCCGGGTCGGGAACGAGCTGCGGTCGATCCCCGGCGTCGACCCACGTCGGCGCGCACCTGGGCCGGGCGGTGCTCGGCGACCAGGTCGTCGACGTGAACTCGGCCGAGCTTTGGGTGACCGTCGACGGGCGTCGGCCGACTACGGCGCGACCGTGGACGCGGTGAAGGACGCGGTGGCCGGCTATCCGGGCGTGTCCGGAGAACGTCAGCACCTACCTCGACGACCGGGTGAAGCACTTCGACACCGGCACGGCAAGGACATCACCGTGCGCGTCGTCCGGCCCGGCGTTCGGCACGCTGCGCGCGACGGCCGCCCACGTGCGCGACATGCTCTCGCAGGTCGACGGCGTCGTCCGACCTGCAGGTCGAGGAGCCGCCCGAGCAGCCGAACATCGAGGTCGAGGTCGACCTGGCCAAGGCCAAGCTCTACGGCCTCAAGCCCGGCGACGTGCGCCGCGCCGCGGCGACGATGCTGGCCGGCCTCGAGGTCGGCAGCCTGTTCGAGCAGCAGAAGGTGTTCCAGGTCGTCGTGTGGAGCACGCCGGACAGCGCGCAGCAGCCTCACGTCGATCAAGAACCTCCTGATCGACACGCCCGACCGGCGGGCACGTGCGGCTCGAGGACGTGGCCGACGTCCGCATCAGCCCGACGCCGACCGTGATCGAGCGCGACGCGGTGTCGCGGCGGATCGACATCGGCCTGAACGCGAACGGGCGCGACCCGGGCGCCGTCGCGGCCGACATCGACCGCAAGCTGGCCGCGACGCGGATGCCGCTCGAGTACCACGCCGAGGTGATCGGCTCCTACCAGACGCGCCGAGACGCTCCACCGGCGCATGTTGGCGTCGGGCCTCGCGGCCGCGATCGTCGGCATCTTCCTGCTGCTGCAGGCCGCGTTCGCGAGCTGGCGGCTGGCGGCGCTCTTCACCCTGACGCTGCCGGTCTCGCTCTCCGGCGGCGTGCTGGCGGCGTTCCTCTTCCGCGCCGACATGACGCTCGCGACGCTGGCCGGGTTCGTGGCGGTGCTGGCGATCGCGGCGCGCGGCGGGATCGCCGTCATCACGCCGGGCCCAGGCGTGCTCGAGGCCGAGGACGGCGGCGCGACGCGGGCGACCGCGGTCGTCGAGGCGGCCGGCGAGCGGCTCGGCCCGATCGTGACGACGGCGATCGCGACGATGGTCGCGCTCGTGCCGCTGATCGTCACCGGGACGATTCCCGGGCCAGGAGATCGCCCAGCCGATCGCGATCGTCGTCTTCGGCGGGCTGATCACGACGACGCTCGTGACCGCGTTCCTCGTCCCCGGCGATCTACGCCGCGCTGCGGCCCCGGCGCGAGGCCGAGCCCCGACCCACCACCGAACCCGCGACCACCTGACGGAGGGATCCGGATGCCGCGCCGAGCCATGACCATACCTGCTTCTGATCGCGGCGGCGCTGAGCGTGTCGGCCTGCGGCTACTCGGCGGCGGCCGAGGAGGAGGGCGACGGGCCCGCGACGGTCGAGGCGATCGAGGACTCCGACCTGTCCAAGGTCGTGCTGCAGGCCGAGCGCCGCCAAGCGCATCGGGCTCGAGACGACGACGGTCGCCGCCGGCTCCGGTCGACCGCAACCTGGTCGTGCGCCGGGACGGTCGTGGCGAGCGACGGCAGCGGCAGCGTCGCGGTGCGGGTGACGCTGCCCGCAGCGTCGGCGGCGACCGTCGACGCGTCACGCCCGGCGCGCATCCTCGGCCTCGGGCGGCGAGGCAGTCTGGTCGCACCGGCCCAGGCGCCGCCCGCGGGCGACGCCGCGGGCGGCGGCGCGCGCTACTACCGGCTCGACGGCGCCGACGCCGGCGTGCACGAGGGCCAGCGGCTGCGCGTGCAGCTGGCGGAGAAGGGCGGCGGCGCGCAGGAGACCGTCCCGTACTCGGTCGGTGATCTACTGGATCGACGGCGGCGCCTGGGTGTACACGCAGGTCGCGCCGCTCACGTTCGTGCGCGCCCCGATCGTCATCGACGAGGTCGACGGCGACGTGGCCGTGCTCAAGTCCGGCCCGCCCGGCCGGCACGAAGATCGTGAGCGTCGGCGGCCAGGAGCTGCTCGGGACCGAGTTCCAGATCGAAGGGGAGTGAGGCCGCTCCCGATGATGCGCTGGATCGTCAGGTCGAGCCTGCAGTTCCGGTTCATCGTCGTCGCGCTGGCCGTGGGCATGATGGCGCTCGGCGCAACGCGGGTGCGGGACATGCCCGCTCGACGTCTTCCCCGAGTTCGCGCCGCCGCTGGTCGAGGTCCAGACCGAGGCGCCGGGCTGTCGACGCGAGGAGGTCGAGAGCCTGATCAGCGTCCCGCTGGAGAACGCGCTGAACGGCACGATCGGGCTCGACGATCCGGTCGAAGTCGGTGCTCGGGGCTGTCGTCGGTCGTGCTCATCTTCAAGGAGGGGACCGACCTGGTGGCCCGGCAGGTGGTGCAGGAGCGGCGTCTCGGTCGAGGCCCCGCGCCTGCCGGCGGCGGCCGGCAGCCCCGGTGATCCTGCCGCCGCTGTCGTCGACCAGCCGGCGCTCAAGATCGGCGTCTCGTCGAAGACGCTGCAGCCTGAGACCTGACGCTGCTGGCCAAGTGGACGATCCGCCCGCGGCTGATGGCGATCCCCGGCGTGGCCAACGTGCGATCTGGGGCCAGCGCGAAGCAGTACCAGGTGCTGGTCGACCCCGACCGGCTCCGGGCCAACGGCGTGACGCTCGACGATGCCCAGTCGGTCGCTCCGACGCGCTCGACTCGGCCTGCTGAAGTACACCGACGCGCGCCGCCGCGCGGCGGGTTCGTCGACACGCCCAACCAGCGGATCGCCGTCCGCCACGCTCGCCGGTGGACACGCCCCGCCGACCTGGCCCAGGTCGACCGTGCCCGGACCGGCGCAAGGCCGACGGCCGCGCGCTCAAGCTCGGCGACGTGGCCGAGGTCGTCGGGCCTCCCGCCGCCGATCGGCGACGCCGTGATCAACGACCGGCCGGGCCTCCTGCTCATCGTCGAGAAGCAGCCGCGGGCAACACGCTGGAGGTCACCCGCAACGTCGAGAAGGCGCTCGACGCGCTGCGCCCGGGCCTGCCGGGCGTCGAGATCGACCCGACATCTTCCGCCCCGCGACGTTCATCGAGCGGTCGCTCGACAACCTCTCGCGAGGCGATGCTCGTCGGCTGCGCTCCTGGTCGATCATCATCCTCGTCTCGTTCCTGTTCGACTGGCGGACGGCGCTGATCAGCCTGACGGCGATCCCGCTCTCGCTGATCGCCGCGACGCTCGTGCTCGTCCGCTGCGGGGCGCGACGATCAACACGATGGTCCTCGCCGGCCTGGTGATCGCGATGGGCGAGGTCGTCGACGACGCGATCATCGACGTCGAGAACATCGTCCGCCGGCTCCGCCTGAACCGGCGCGGCGGCGCGCCCGCGGTCGGCGTTCCGGGTCGTGCTCGACGCCTCGCTCGAGGTCCGCAGCGCGGTCGTCTACGCCAGCCTGATCGTGATCCTCGTGTTCCTGCCGGTCTTCTTCCTCGAAGGGCTCTCCGGCTCGTTCTTCCGGCCGCTGGCCCTGGCCTACGTGCTGGCGATCCTGGCCTCGCTGCTGGTCGCCCTGACGGTGACGCCCGGCCCTGTCGCTGATGCTCCTGACCGGGCGCCGACCGAGCGGCGGCACGAGTCGCCGCTGGTCCGCGTGGCTGAAGGCGATCTACTCGCGCGATCCTGCCGGCGCATCGCGCGGCGGCCGGCGTGGGCGATCGCTGGTGCTCGTCGGTCGCCGTTCGCGGCGACGGGCTGGCCGTGCTGCCGGGCTGGGCGAGGAGTTCCTGCCCAACTTCCAGGAGAACGACTTCCTGATGCACTGGGTCGAGAAGCCGGGCACGTCGCTCGAGGCGATGCGGCGGATCACCGAGCGGCGCCAGCAAGGAGCTGCTGCGCCATGCCCGGCGTGCGCAACTTCGGCTCGCACATCGGCCGGGCCGAGGTCGCCGACGAGGTCGTCGGCGCCGAACTTCACCGAGCTCTGGATCAGCGTCGACCCGAAGGCCGACCACGCCACGACGCTCGGCCAAGATCCAGGACGCGGTCGACGGCTACCCCGGCCTCTTCCGCGACGTGCTGACGTACCTGAAGGAGCGGATCAAGGAGGTCCTCACCGGCGCCGGGGCGACGGTGGTGGTGCGGATCTTCGGCCCCGACCTGCACGTGCTCCGCGCCAAGGCGCAGGAGGTGCACGAGGCGATGAAGCGGGATCCAGGGCGTGACCGACCTGAAGGTCGAGCCGCAGGTCCTCGTGCCGCAGCTCGACGTCGGGCTCCGCCCCGAGGCCGCCGCCCGGCTCGGCCTGACGCCGGCGACGTCCGCCGCGTCGGCGACCACGCTGGTCAAGGGGACGAAGGTCGGCGAGCTCTACACGCGACCAGAAGATCTTCGACGTCTTCGTCTGGGGCGTCGCCGAAGGTCCGCAACGACGTCTCCGAGCTCCGCGCCCTGCCGATCGAGACGCCCGCTGGGCGACGCACGTGCCGCCTCGGCGACGTGGCCGACGTCGCGATCGTGCCGGCCCCCAACGAGATCAAGCGCGAGGGCGCCTCGCGGCGGATCGACGTGACCTGCAACGTCGCCGGGCCGCGACCTGGGCGCGCGTCGCCCGCGAGATCGAGGCGAAGGTCGGCGAGCTGTCGCTTCCCGCGCGAGTACCACCCCGAGTTCCTCGGCGAGTACGCCGCCCGCGAGGAGTCGCGCCGCCGGCTGCTGGCCCTCGGCTCGCGCTGTCGCTCGGGCGTCCTGCTGATCATCCACGCCGACTTCCGGCAGCTGCCGCCTGACGGCCCTGGTCGTTCCTGACCCTGCCGTTCGCCCTGATCGGCGGCGTCTTCGGCGCCGTGCTGCGGCGGGCGGCGTGCTGTCGCTCGGCTCGCTCGTCGGGTTCGTGACCGTGCTGGGCATCGCCGCCCGCAACGGCATCATGCTCGTCAGCCACTACCGCCACCTCGAGGAGGAGGAGGGCGAGCCGTTCGGCCTCGACCTGGTGATCCGCGGCTCGCGAGGAGCGGCTGGCGCCGCCGCCAGCTGACCGGCGATCGACCCCCAGCCCGTCTCGTAGGACGAGAGCCACTCCTGCGGCAGGCGGGTGTGGGTGATGGTCATCCGCGTCTCGGCCTCGCCGTGCGGCTCGAGCGTGACCGTGACCACGCTGTGGAACCCGGCCCGCAGCGGCCGCCAGCTGAAGCTGATCCGGTGCGGGCGGTCGAGCACCAGGAACTCGCCCTCGATCTCGGTGACGCGGTCGGGGAACGTCATCACGATCTGCAGCCGCCCGCCGACGCGCGGATCGATCTCGACCTGCGCCGTGCCCGGTGCCGGAGCGATGAAGCCGGCGAGCACCTCGGGATCGACCCAGGCGGCGTACACCGCGTCGGGCGAGGCATCGAGGACGCGCTCGATGCGGGCGGTGGCGAGATCGCCGCCGGTCACGCGCGCTTGTGCGCGAGGTGGTCGGCGAGGGCCTCGGCGCGCAGACCCCAGAACGCCGTCTGCTGCCCGATCCAGCGCTCGGCATCCGTGAGCGCGCCCGCCCGCACCGAGAGCCAGTGCTCGCGGCCGCGCACGCGCCGCTCGATCAGGCCCGCCCGCTCGAGCACGGCCACGTGCCGGGCGACGGCGGCAAACGACATCGGCAGCGGCGCGGCCAGGTCGGTGATGCGGGCCTCACCGGCGCCAAGTGTCACCAGCAGACGGCGCCGAGTGGCGTCGCCGAGGGCGCGGTAGGTGCGGTCGAGCACGACGGTATCCTCAACCATACGGTTGAACATTACCAAGCCGCGTGATATTTTAACCTCCATGTTGAACGACTCCACACATACCGTCGTCCCTCACGGGGACTGGATCGCCGCCCGCACCGCCCTGCTCGCCAGGGAGAAGGAGTTCACCCGCCTGCGCGACGAGCTCTCGCAGGCCCGCCGCGACCTTCCGTGGGAAGAGGTCACCAAGGAGTACGTGCTCACCGGCCCGGACGGCCCCGAGACGCTCGCAGACCTCTTCGCCGGCAGGAGCCAGCTGATCGTCTACCACTTCATGTACCCGTCCGACTGGGACGACGGCTGCCGGCACTGCTCGTTCTGGGCCGACAACTTCGACCCGGTCATCGTGCACCTGAACGCGCTCGACGTGTCGATGGTGGCCGTCTCGATCGCGCCGATCGCAAAGCTCGAGGCCTACCGCACGCGCATGGGCTGGAGCTTCCACTGGGCCTCGGCGCAGGGGAGCGACTTCAGCCGCGACTTCGGCGTCTCCTTCACGCCCGAGGAGATTGAGGGCGAGGCGGTCTTCAACTACCGGCCCCAGAAGGTCGGGATCAGCGAGCGCGAGGGCATGAGCGTCTTCTGCAAGGACGCCGCCGGCCGCATCTTCCACACCTACTCGGCCTACGCCCGCGGCATCGACATGTTCAACACGGCCTACCACTACCTCGATACGGTGCCGCTCGGCCGCCAGGAGGGCGGCGGCCGCGACAACCAGTGGTGGGTGAAGCGGCACGACGAGTACTGAGCGGGTGTAAGCGGGGTTCGCCCGCGCGCGACCTCTGCGGTATGTGCCCTAGCATCTGCCAATCGTGGGCACGGGAAGGCCGATCTCGCATGAGGAGCTCCAGGGCATGTCAGACGCCGAGCTCGTCGCGCGTGCCCGCGCGCTCTACGGCACCGGCGATGCCGCAGCCGAGACGGCCAAGCGCTGCGTCGCGCTCGCCTACGAGCGCCACCGCGACATCGTCCGGGCCATCGTCGCCGCCAAGGCGCCGCTGCAGGCGGTCGACGACCTCGAAGGCGAGGTGTACGAGCGCTTCGTGCGCGTCGTCTACCTCCGCAGCAGGCGGATCGAGAGCCCGGCCGGGCTGCTCGTGATCATGGCGCGCCGGGTCGTCGCCACCTTCCACGACCGGCGCAAGCCGACGCCCGCCTCGCTCGACGAGCTGGACGACGTCGCGGCCGGCGAGGACGGCTACGCCCAGGTCGCGGCCGCCCAGGTGGCCGACCAGCTCCTCGCGACGCTCTCGGCCCGTCAGCGGGAGGTCGTGTGGGGGCGGCTGTGGGAGGGACTCACGAGCGCCGAGGTCGCGCGGCGCATGGAGACGACCCCCGGCAACGTCGATGTGATCTTCTTCCGGGCGATGCGGCGGCTACGCGAGGAGCTCGAGCGGTGAGCGCGGAGCGCGGCTTCGCCGACTTCACGGCCGCCTGGGAGCGCGGCGAGCGGCCCGACCCCGCGGCGGCGATCGCCGCGGCGGCGCAGAGCGAGCGCGAGCCGCTCGCGGCGATGATCGCCGCCTTCCTGGCCGAGCACCCCCGCGGCGACGTCTCGGCCGAGGAGGTGGCCGCACGCGCCGCCGATCCCCGCAGCGACCCGCCCGCCGCGTGGTCGGAGCTCTTGCCGGCCCTGCGCGAGCGCACCGGCACG
Organism: uncultured Actinomycetes bacterium; assembly: GCA_963707585.1. GTDB lineage: Bacteria > Actinomycetota > Thermoleophilia > Gaiellales > JAICJC01 > JAICJC01. The sequence continues at coordinate 48,382 of CAVPQP010000005.1, forward strand.
ACCCGGGGCGCGCTCGTGACCGCGCTCGCGGCCGCGCTCGGCCACCCCGAGGCGCGCGCGCAAGTCGAGGAGCACGTGCACGACCTCGAGACCGGCCGGCTCGCGCCGGCCCGGGTGCGCCCGTCCGTCATCGCCGCGCTCGCGCGCATCCTGCACGTGCCCGAGGCGCTGCTCGAGCGCGGCCGGCGGCTGCCGCCGCACGTGACGTTCGACCTGGCCGCACCGGTGTTCCAGCGCCAGGCGCCCCTCGGCGCCCCCGAGCCGGCGGCCGCCGCACCCGACGCGGCCGAGCGGGTGGCCGAGATCGACGACCTCTTCACCGGCGCCGATGGATGAGATCGCGGCGGCCCGGGCGGCACTCGCGCGCTTCACGACCGCCTATGCCGCCTCCGCTCCGCCCGTCGACGTCGAGGAGCTGGCGGCGAGCCTGTGCCGGCTGCGCGTCCGCGACGCCGACGACCTGTGCCCGATCGCCGGGATCGCCCCGCCCATGCCGCTCTCCGGCCTGCTGCTGCCGGCGCGGTGGGAGATCTGGGTGCGCCGCGACGAGCCGGCGCCGCGGCGGCGCTTCACCGTCGCCCACGAGGTCGGCCACCATCTGCTGCACTCCGACGGGGCGGCGGTGCTGTGCCGGCCGGCCGATGTCGAGACGGCGGCCGGCGACGAGCGGGCGCGTGAGCGCGAGGCAAACCGCTTCGCGGCGGAGCTGCTCATGCCCGAGCCGCTCGTCCGGGCGGCGGCCGATCGGGAGGGGCCCGACCCGATCGCGCTCTCGATCCCGTTCGGCGTCTCCGACGTCGCGATGGGATTCCGGCTCGTGACGCTCGGCTACCTGGCCGCGCTCCCGGTGGATCTGCAGGCCGAGGTCGACCGCTGGCGGGGCCTGTAAGGAATCGCGCTTGAACGCGGACATCTCCTCCATACGAACGAGGAGACGCCGCGCCGATGTCGATCGCCCTTCCCGCCCAGCTCGACGAGCCCACCATCCACCGCGGCATCGCGGTCGTGCCGCTGTTCCCGCGCCGCGACCCGGGTGCCGCCTACACGACGCTCGAGCCGGCGCTGCGGCGCGGCCTGCGCATCACCGAGACGAGCGCGGCCGGCAGCGTCCCGGAGCTGGTGGTCACCAATCCGCTCGCCGAGTGGGTGCTCCTGTACGACGGCGAGGAGCTCGTCGGCGCCAAGCAGAACCGGATCCTCAACCTGACCGTCCTCGTGGCGGCAGAATCGGTCACGCCGATCCCGGTGAGCTGCGTCGAGGCGGGCCGCTGGAATCGCCGCTCGCAGGCGTTCGCGGCGACCCGGCACACGGCAGGGCCGCAGCTGCGCCTGCGCAAGGCGCGGGCCCTGGGGGCGGACGCGCTCGCGCGCGGCCGCGGCCAGCACGAGGTGTGGCAGGCGGTGGCCGAGCAGGCGGACCGGCGCGGCGTCGCCTCGCCGACCGCCGCCCATGCCGACATGTTCGCCCAACACGAGCGGGCGCTCGCCGAGCTGCGCGAGGCCTTCCCGGCCCGGCCGGGGCAGTGCGGCGTGATGCTCGTCCTGCCCGGCGGGCACGTGTGCCTCGACTACCTGTCGCGGCCCGACGCCTACGCCGAGCACCATCGCAAGCTGGTGGACGGCTACCTGATGGATGCGCTCGACCAGCTCGACCGGCCCTCCGCCGGCATCGAGCCGGCCAACCGGCTGCTGCACCGGCTCTCGCTCGTGCCGCTCACGCGGCGCCCGTCGGCAGGCCTCGGCATCGACCTGCGCGCGCAGACGAAGACCGTCGTCGCGACCGGCCTCGAGCACGAGGGCGAGCTGCTGCAGCTCTCGGCGTTCGCCTAACAATTGGGTGGGATAACCCGTCATGCTGAGACCTGGTCGATGGTAGAGTCCCGGACCCTCATGCAGAGCCGACTCGAAGACCTGCTGAGCCGTGTCGAGGAGCTGACGGGTCGGCTCCGCGGGCGGATGCAGGGGCTGCGCGGGCGGCGGCCGAACCTCGATGGGGTGCGCGAGCGGCTCCACGACCGCACGCGCGGCGTGCCCTACCGCGGTTCCAAGCTGGGCGATGTCAAGGAGCGGCTGCGCGAGAGCGACGGCTGGCTGATCGCGGCCCGCGAGCGGGTGCGGCCGTGGCACGCGGTGCCGGCGCTGCTCTCGGCGATCGCTCTGATCGTGGGCGGCTTCTCGCTGGGCGGCATGGTCGGTGGGCACGCGAGCGCGGCCGTGCTGACGCGCACGGTCAAGATCAAGGGCAAGGTGATCACGATCGACGGTGCCCGCTACGTCTCGACACCGGCCCTGACCGTGAAGGTCAAGGGCAAGATCGTGCACATCCCCGCTCGGACGGTGAAGCTGCCCGCGAGCACCGTGATCTCCGGCACGACGGTCGCCGTCAAGGTGCAACCACACGGTCTCGGTTCCGTTGACGATCTCGGTGCCGACCACGCGCACGAACACCACCACCGTCAACCACACGACGGTGACCACGGTCATCCGCACGCAGACGCAGACCCAGACCCAGACCGTCACCGGCACGACGACCGCCATCATCACTATCACCGGGCCGACGACGACGGTCACGGTCACCGTGACGACGTAGAGGTTGGGGGCCGCCGTGCGGCGGCTACGATCGGGGCCGCATGGAGCTTCAGGGCGGCACGCTGAGGTTCTCCCCGTCGACCTGACCGAGTACCTCGCGTGCGCGCATGCGACGACGCTCTCGCGCGAGGTGGCGACGGGGCGAGCGACCGAGGGCCGTCGTCGTCAGCGCCTACACGAAGATGATCTTCGCGAAGGGCAACGAGCACGAGCTCGCGTACCGCGAGCAGCTCGTGGCCGAGGGCCGCGACGGTCGTCGAGGTCGAGCTCGATCGCGGCGACTTCGGCGGCGGGCGCGGCGCGCACGGAGGAGCTGATGCGCGCCGGGCGCCGACGTGATCTACCAGGCGCCGTTCGCGTCGGCGCGCTGGCGCGGCGTCGCCGACTTCCTCGAGCGCATCGACGAGCCGTCCGAGCTCGGCGACTGGTCGTACGAGGCCGTCGACACCAAGCTCGCGCGCACCGAGGCGGCTGCCGTCACCACGCGCTGCAGCTCGTGCTTCTACGCGACGGGCATCGCGCGCGTCCAGGGCGTGGCGCCGACGTACGGCGCACGTCGAGCTCGGCTCGGGCCGGCGCGAGTCGATCCGCGCTGCGCGAGATCGACGCCGTACGTCCGCCACGCCCGGACCGGCATTCGAGCGCGGCGGTCGAGCGCGACCGGCCGACCGAGCCGATCCCGTGCGAGCACTGCGGCTTCTGCGCTTCCGCCGACGTGCAGCGCAGGGCTGGGAGCGCCGAGGATCACCTGACGCGCGTCGCGTGGATCTGCGCCGCGACCAGGTCGACCGCTGCTCGAGGCCGCGGGCGTCACGACGCTGACGCAGCTCGCGGCGCTCGCCGCCGGGACGCGTGGTCGCCGGACCTGCGCGCGCCGCGCTCGCGGCGCTGACACAGCAGGCCCGGCTCCAGCGCGAGGCCGACACGGCGCGCAGCGCCGCCGTACGAGCTGCTGCCGCTCGATCGACGGAGCGCGGCTTCGCGCTGCCTGCCCGAGCCGTCGCCGGGCGACGTCATGTTCGACTTCGAGGGCGACCCGTTCTGGACGCCGGCCGCAGGGCCTGATGTTCCTCGTCGGCCTGCTGCTGCGCGAGGGCGACGGCTGGCGCTACGAGGCGATCTGGGCGCACGATCGCGCGGGCGAGAAGCGTCGCGTTCGAGCGCGCTCGTCGACCTGCTCACGGCGCGCCTCGCCGAGCACCCCGACATGCACGTCTACCACTACAGCGCGGCCGAGACCGTCGCGAGGTCAAGCGGCTGATGGCCGAGCACGCGACGCGCGAGGCTCGAGGTCGACGACCTGCTGCGCCGCAAGGTCTTCGTCGACCTGCTCACGGTCACGCGGCAGTCGCTGCGCGCCGGCGTGCGCAGCTACTCGCTGAAGCAGATCGAGCAGCTGGCCGGCTTCGAGCGCGCGGCCGACATGGGCTCGGGCGCCGATGCGGTGCTCGGCTACGAGCGCTGGCGCGACGAGCCAGGACGCAGGCCGAGCTCGACGCGATCGCGCGCCTACAACGAGGAGGACTGCCGGGCGACGCTCGCGCTGCGCGACTGGCTGCTCGCGATCCGGCCGGCGGGATCGCCGGGCCCGGCGCCGTCGGCGCCGCGCGACGCTGAGCGACGAGACCGTCGAGGCCGCGAGCGCGCGCGAGGCGCTGCGGCGGCGAGCTGATCACGGGCGAGGAGCCCGGGATCGCCGCGCTGGCTCGCCGGCGAGCTGCTCGAGTACCACCGCCGCGAGGCGCGGCCCGGCGTGGTGGCGGTAGTTCGCGCTGCGCGACATGGACGAGGACGAGCTGATCGACGACCGCGAGGCGCTCGCCGGGCTCGAGCCGGTCGGCGAGCCGCGCGAGCGGCCGCGCAGCTACGAGTACGACCTGCGCGTTCCCGCGCGCAGGAGCACAAGATCGACGCGGGGCACGTGGTTCGACCGCGGCGACCGAGAAGAGCGTGCACGTCGCGAGGTCGACGACGACGCGCGGCACGCTCGTCGTCCGCGCGCCAGAGCGCGCCTCGGCGAGCCGCTGCCGCGGGCGCTCGATCCCGCAGGCAGCCGCTCACAACGCGCGCCCAGCGCGCGGCGCTGCATGCGGCTCGGCGATCGCCGTGCGCGACGGCGAGCCCCGCTACCGCGCGCTGCGCGACGTGCTCGCCGCGAGCCGCCCCGCGCTCTCCGGGATCGGCCCGCCGGTGCGCCGATCTCAGACGATCGAGCTCGCGCGAGCAGCGGGCGCTCGCGCGCGCGCTCGACGAGAGCACGCTCGTCGTCCAGGGCCCGCCCGGCACCGGCAAGACGTGGCTCGGCGCGCGGCTGATCGTCGACCTGATCGCGCGCGGCAAGCGCGTCGGCGTGACGGCGATGAGCCACAAGGCGATCAACAACCTGCTCGGCGGAGGTCGAGCGGGCGGCCGCCGAGCGACGGCGTGGCGTTCCGCGGCGCGCGCAAGGTGCGAGCGCCCGGGCGGCCGCGTGCCCGACGGCGGCCAGATCGAGAACGTCGCGGACACGACCGCGAGTGCTTCGACCCGCGCGTTACGACGCTCGTCGCCGGCACGACGTGGATGTTCGCGCCCGAGTGAGTCGACGACGCAGCTCGACTACCTCGTGATCGACGAGGCCGGCCAGCTCTCGCTCGCCGACGCGCTCGCGGCCGGGCACGTCGGCGCGCAACCTGATCCTGCTCGGCGATCCGCTCCAGCTGCCGCACGTCTCGCAGGCGATCACACCCGCCGGGCACGAGCCTGAGCGTTCTCGAGCACCTGCTCGGCGGGCACGCGACGGTGCCCGAGGATCGCGGGGTCTTCCTCGACCGAGACGTGGCGCATGCACCCGGACGTCTGCCGGTTCATCTCCGACGAGGTCTACGAGGGCCGCCTCTCGGCCATCCCGACGTGCGCGCCGCCAGACGACGGCGCCGGCACGGGCATCCGCTACCTGCCGGTCGAGCACGTCGGCAACGCGCTCGCAGCGCCCCGAGGAGGCCGAGCGCGATCCGCGCGCGAGATCGAGCCGAGCTGCTCGGGCAGCCGCTGACCGACGAGCATGGACGGCCGCGAGCGCCCGCTCACGCCGGCCGACTTCATGGTCGTCACGCCGTACAACGCGCAGGTACGCCTGCTCCGGCAGCGGCTGCCCGACGGCGTGCGCGTCGGCACCGTCGACGCGCTTCCAGGGTCAGGAGGCGCCGGTCGTGTTCTTCTCGATGGCGACCTCGAGCGGCGAGGACGTCCCCCGCGACATCGCGTTCCTGTTCAGCCGCAACCGGCTCAACGTCGCGATCAGCCGCGCGCGCTGCCTGGCCTACCTGTGTTGCGCGCCGGCGTTACTCGAGACGCGCGCGAAGACGCTCGATCAGATGCGGCTGATTTCGACGTTGTGTTCATTGGTGGAGTCGGTACACGCAACATAAGCGGCCTGGAGGCGTTGGCCCCGCCACGAGGCGTCACGAATCGCCGACTCCATTGAGTACCGTGGTACTCCGTGCATCCTTCCGGACGCGCGGACCGCTGTCCGAAAGTCGGCGCGATCGCATGTACGCACTCCCAGCCAACCTCAATAGCGAGCACCTATACGAAGCCGAGTTGGACCAACGACGACAGCCATGCTCGTATGTCCCATCTGGTTCGACAACGCATGGGTGGCCCCTTTCGGATCGCTTCGGGAGAGTGTGCACCGAAAACGGGCTACGAGAGGCTCACGAAGAACTCGGATTGTGAGCAGGAATAGCGACGCCACTGTCTGGCGGCGTTCTGGCGTTGAGTAACGCATTCCATGACTTCGTGCGGGGAGTATTCCGATCGGGTCGCTGCACGTGTCCACGCGCCCAACTACTGCGGCCCGCCTATGGACGCCGTGGCGCCTAACATCCGGGCCACGGCATGCCGGACGTCCTGACCATCGGCGCATACGGCTGGGGCGAGGCCACCTTCTTCCCAGCCCTCCAGTCCGCCGGCGTGCGCACCTTCTGCGACATCCGCCGCCGGCGGGGGGTGCGCGGGCATGAGTACGCCTTCGCGAACGCCGGGCGGCTGCAGGCGCGGCTGACCGAGCTCGGCATCGCCTACGTGCACCGGCTCGATCTCGCCCCGAGCGATGCCCTGCGCCAGGCTCAGGCCAGGGCCGACGCCGAGCATCGGACCGCGCGCCGCAGCCGGGCCGAGCTGACGCCGGAGTTCGCCGCCGCCTTCGAGAACGAGGTCATGAGCGGCTTCGATGCGAAGGCGTTCCTCGAGGAGTTCGCCGGACGCGAGCCGGTCGTGCTCTTCTGTGTCGAGCGCGATCCGCAGGCGTGTCATCGCGGCCTCGTCGCCGCGCGCCTCGCCGAGGCGGGCGCGACCGTCAGCCACCTCACGCCCTGACCTCGGCGAGCGGTGCGGCCGCCGCGCAGCCGAGCGAGCCCGCCCCGGCCAGGACGACGAGGGTCGCCAGCACGCCCGCCCCGCCGCCGAGCGCGAACGCGCCCACCGGCCCGGCCGCGTCGACAACCACGCCCGCCAAGCCGGACCCCGCCGCCGCACCGAACGCCACAGCGGTGGCCAGCCAGGCGAACGCCTCGGTGACGGTGCCGGCGGGCGCGGCGCGACCGGCCATCGCGTACACGGCCGCGTAGGTCGGGGCGATCGCGGCGCCGCCCAGGACGACCACCGCGCCGATCGCGAACAGGTTGCCCGCAGCCGGCACGAGCAGCAGATGGCCGCCGGCCAGCGCCGCCAGCACGAGCGCGAGCCCGGCCGGGGTGCGGGCGCCGCCGCCGAAGCGCGCCGCCACAGCGCCGCCGAGCAGCGAGCCGCCGCCCCAGAGCGCCAGGATCGGCCCGGCGGAGGCGGTCGAGCCGAGCTCCTTCGCCGCCGCAGCGATCCCGACCTCGACGGCGCCGAAGAGGACGCCCACACCGACGAGCGCAACAACCAGCACGCGCAGTGCGTGGCTCCGCAGAGCGCCACCCGACGCAACGTCCCGACCCACGGCAGGCCGCCACGACCGCGACGCCGGCTCGGCCGCGAACGCTGCGGTCGCCGCCAGGATGACGAAGCCGGTAGCGGCGAGCGCGAAGCCGCTCGACACGAACGACCCGAGCGCCAGCGCGAGCGGCGGGCCGACCACCCAGGTGAGCTCGACCGCGGTCGCGTCGACCGCGAACGACGCGTGCAGCGCCGCAGGATCGCGGAGCACGTCGGGCAGCAGGGCACGCAGGCAGGCCTCGACCGGCGGGGTCGCAAGGCCCAGCGCGGCCGCAAGCGCCATTTGGCAGAGCACGGGGGTGCCAATTGGGAGGAGGGCCAGCCCCACCAGCAGCACGCCGGAGGCGACGGAGGTCCCAACGAGCACGCCGGTCTGCCCGCGCCGGTCGGCCAGCCGGCCGAGCGGCGGGCCGCCGACGCCGAGCGCGAGCCCGTAGGCGCCGTCGACAACGCCGGCCGCCGCGAACGAGCCGGTCAGGTGCTGGACGTGGACGAGCAGGCCGATGCCGATCATGGTCAGCGGCAGCCGGGCGACGACCGACCCGGCCAGGATGCGCAGAGCGCCTGGTGTGGTGGCGATTGAGTTCATGCAGGCCACCCTAGGTCGCAAGCGGCTCTGCGGTAAGATCCAATTCCATGCCAGTTGAGTGGACCGGTTTGGGGCCGGAGCTGCTGCTGCGTCTCGACCGGTCGCGGCCGGAGCCGCTGCGATCCCAGCTCCAGCACGAGCTGCGCGAGGCGATCCGCGCGGGCCGCCTCGCAGCCGGCGAGCGGCTCCCGTCGCTCACGCGTGCTCGCCCGCGAGCTGGGCGTCTCGCGCGGGCTCGTACTCGAGTGCTACGCCCAGCTGACCGGCGGAGGGCTTCCTCAGCGCCCGCGGCGGCTCGGCCACCCGCGTCGCCGGCGGCGTGCCACCAGCCGCAGCCAAGCACCGCCACACCGCCGACCACCCGAGCGCCTCGACGTCGACTTCGTCCCCGGCTGCCCCGAGCTGCAGAGCTTCCCGCCGCAGCGACTGGCTGTGGGCCCTGCGCGAGGCCGCCCGCACCGCGCCCGACAGCGCGTTCGGCTACGGCGACGCCGCGCGGCACGCAGCACGCTGCGCGAGGTGCTCGCCGGCTACGTCCGCCGCGTGCGCGGCGCGCAGGCCGACCCCGACCGGATCGTCGTCTGCGCAGGCTTCGCCCAGGGCCAGAACCTCGTCCTGCGCGCCCTCGCACGCGCGGGCGCGCGCGAGATCGCCCACGAGGATCCCGGCGACCCCGACTTCACTGCGCGATCGCCGCCCGCTGGGGCCTCCAGGCCGTGCCGGTGCCGATCGACGAGCGCGGCATCGACGTCGACGCGCTCGCGGCCACCGGCGCACGCGCCGTCCTGCTCACCCCGGCGCACCAGTTCCCGACCGGAATCGTGCTCGCGCCAGAGCGGCGGCAGGCGCTCGTCGAGTGGGCCAACGCCAACGAGGGCACGATCATCGAGGACGACTACGACGCCGAGTTCCGCTACGACCGCGACCCGGTCGGCACTGCTCCAGGGGCTCGCGCCCGATCGCGTCGCCGCCATCGGCACCGTCTCGCAAGTCGCTCGCGCCCGCGCTTCGGATCGGCTGGATCGTGTGCCCACCGCGGCTCGTCGACGCGGTCGTCGAGGAGAAGGCGATCGACGACCGCGGCTCGCCGGCGCTCGACCAGCTCGCGCTCGCCCGCCTGATCGAGTCGGGCCGCTTCGACCGCCACCTGCGCCACATGCGCACCGTCTACGCCGGCCGCCGCCGCGTGCTGATCGACTCCCTCGCCGATCACGCGCCGCAGGTCGAGCTGACCGGGCTCGCCGCCGGCTTCCACGCCGTCGCCCGGCTCCCCGCCGGATCGGATGAGCGCGCCATCGCCGCGGCCGCGCGCGAGCGCTCGGTCGGCCTGTACCCGATGGCCGACTACCGGCTCGGCACTGTCGCCGGCCCGCCCGAGCTCGTGCTCGGGTTCGGCACGCTCAGCGAGGAGTCGATCGCGCGCGGCATCCGCACGATCGCCGATCTGCTGCGGCCGTGAGCCCGGCGCTCACCGCCGCAGCCACAACGTCGCATGCGCAGGCCCCATCGTCTCGCGCACCACCCCGATCAACTCCACCTCGACCGTCTCCAGGTCGATCTCGTGCCGCAGCCGGCCCGAGAACTCCGCGAGCGTCTGCGCACCGTCGTAGACGCTGCGTGAGAACCGCCGGTCGACCGCCCGCCGGATCCCGCGCAACGCCGGCCCGAACAGCCCCGCCACGGCGAGCGTCGAGAGCGTGACCGCGATCGAGCCCGACTGGCCGCTCCACGATTGCAGCCCGGCCTCGAGGACGACCACGCAGCCCAGGTAGACGGCCGCAAGCACCGCAACGAGCGCGGTGTAGGTGACCGTGCGCCGGATCAGCACGTCGATTCCGTAGAGCCGGTAGCGCAGCACCGCGATCCCGATCGCGACCGGGATGCCGCACTCGGCGAGGACGAGAACGACGAGGCTCACGATGCCGACGCTGTCCGGGAGCGGCAGCACGTAGGTGAGCGACCACCACGTCCACGCGACGCCGAGAACCGCGCCCGCGCCGACCACCCACTTCATCTGCTGGCGCACGAGCCCGGTCGATCCGCGCAGGTTGAGGATGATCACGGCCGCCGCTGCCATGAAGCTCAGGACGAGCAGCGTCCACCCAATCGTCTGCGCCACATTGATGAGGGTGGGCGCGCCGACGCCGATCGGGTTCGGCGCCACGTTGGCATCCGTGTCGAGCGGCCCCGGGTAGAGGCCCGTCCCGATCGTGAGCCCCACGATCGCGCCGATCGGGATCCACACCGCCCGGCGCCAGCGCGGCGAGCGCGGGTACCCGTCGGGGAAGTAGAGCAGCGCCAGCGGGACGAGCACGAGCGCATCCGGCGAGACGCAGAATGCGACCCACGCGGCGGCCGCCCCGCCGGGCAGCGGCGGGTCCGAGCCGAACGCGTAGTCCGCGTACTCGAACGCGGCCCCGGACGCGGCCAGCACGAAGCCGGCGGCGAGCAGCAGCCACCCGATCGGGTTCTCCGCCCGGCGCGCTCCGATCAGCGCGCCGACGCTCGCATACGCGACCGCCCAGAGCGCGAACACGAGGTTGCTCCCGATCGGCGAGACCATCCCCGCACCCGATCCACGGTTCACGCCGTGCAGCCCGACCGCGCAGACGACGAGCGCCATACAGACGCACCACGCCGGCAGCGCCGCGCGCGCCGGCACCGTCCGCCGCACGTCGAGAGTGCTCATCGCCGAAGCCTCCCACACGCCGCGTTACGGGGTCGTTACGGCAGGGCGCCCCGCGCGGCTCCGCGGCCGCCCTCGTCGCCGCCCGGCCCGCGCAGCACGTATGCGAACCCGACCGCGATCGCGGCACCCGCGAGCGGCCCGACGATGTACACCCAGTAGTCCGTGAAGTTGCCCAGCACGATGTCGGGCCCGAACGACCGCGCAGGGTTCATCGACGCGCCGCTGATCGGGCTCGACCACAGGCCCGCCAGGATGATGTACCCGGCGACCGCGATGGCGGCGAGCGGCCCCACGTTCTGCGCGCGCGAGGCCGTGCCGAGGATCGTGCTCACGAGCCCCACGGTGAGCACGAGCTCGATCACCATCGCCTGCCAGGCGTGGATGCCCGGGCCGGGCACGGTCGCGCCCAGGTCGCCGATCCGCCCGAACACCGCCCGCAGGAATAGGCACGCGAGCCCCGCCCCGATCAGCTGGATGATGATGTAGCCGGGCACGCGCCGCCACGGGAAGTCGCCGCGCAGCGAGAACGCCAGCGTGACCGCGGGGTTCAGGTGCGCGCCCGAGATGGCGCCCATGAAGAGGATGATCGCCATCACCATCAGCCCGGGCCCCGTGACGGCGGCCGTCCGGCTGATCGCGCCGTGAGACTCCGCGTTCACCACTGCACCGCCGGCCCCGACCAGCACGAGGAAGAACGTTCCCAGGAGCTCCGAGAAGAGCCGCCGCCACTCGAGCGACGGGTCGTCGAACTCCTCCACCCCGGGGTATTCGAGGGCGAGCAGCGCGCGGTGTGTCGACATCAGATCCTCCTCACGGCGGGTGGCGCCCAGCGCCCGTCGAGCACCTGCGGCCCGGGCGCGTACAGCCGCATGGTGACTCCGAGTGGCCCGCGCGGTGCGGGCAGCCAGTTCGACTCGCGCTCCGGGCCGGGGTGCGAGTGCTGCAGGTACAGGTCGAGCGAGCCGTCGTCGTGGTAGGCCAGGTCGTCGCGATCCCCGATCGCGAAGCGGTCGATCGCGTTCGCCACCTGGAAGCCGTCGCCGTCGTACATCGTCACCGACCAGAACGCCTCGACCGGCGGCAGCTCGCCGGCCTCGAAGTGCAGCAGGTAGTCGTTTCCGCCGTCGAGTGGACGCCCCTCGCTGTCGGTGATGAGCAGTGGGTAGACCGCGTCCTCGGGCTGGTTCGCGCCCAGGCCGCCCATCGCGATGATCGCCCGGTGCAGGTACGAGTTGCCGTAGACCCCCAGCTGGAGGTGGATTTGCCAGCCGTTCGCGATGCTCGCCGACGACCGCGCCCAGTCGTGCAGGGTCTGCTGCGCATCGGCCGGGACGTCGCGCAGGCCCGCCTGGACGTGCTCCGGCAGCGAGCCGAGGTCGAAGCGCTCGCCGTGCTCGACGCCGATGCGGCGCATACGGGCGAGCATCGACCAGTCGGTGTAGTGCGGCCCGTGCACGGCGAGCAGGTCGGCTCCGCGGGCGAAGAAGTCCGCCGCCGACATCGCGTTCACCTGCTCGAGCGGCGGCGTGCGCATGTCAACGGCCGGGTCGATCGCCGCGGTGACCTCCGGCTGCTCCTGGCCCAGGCGCGAGAGCGGCGTGACCGTGAAGCCGTCCTGCACCGCGTGGACGGCGGAATAGTCGTCTGGCCCGTTGGTCTGCGTGCGGCCGATCGACCCAGACGTGCGGCGTGGGCGCCTCGATCAGCTCGGCGCCCTCGGGCACCGCGCCGTCCCAGTTCACATGCGCCACCACGAACCGGCCCGCCCCTGTGCCGCTCGTACGGCTGCCGGGCACGGCGAACGCGTCCGTCCACATGTCGTACAGCGGCAGGAGGTAGTAGCGGCCGTCCGTGTCCGGCACCGACACCACCATGGGCTCGCGGGCCACGTCGAGCCACGCGACCGAGTAGAGCGTGTCGAAGTTCGGGCGCACGACGGCGCGGAACTCGGCCGTCGGGAACGCGCGGATGTGGTGAAACGCGTTCATCGGCCCGAAGCCGGGCGCCTGCCCGGCCGGCAGGTTCGTCAACTGCCGGCGGGTCGCATCCATCATCAGGAGCGGGTACAGGTACACGTACGCCTCGACGCCGAGGGCGTGCGCCTCCGCCCGCGTGGCTGCGCTCGTGGTGCTGGAGCCGGTCGCCGAGGTCATGAACGGCGAGCATCACCGGGCCCCATTTCGGGCGCATCCTCCCGATCGGGTGAACGGGTCCATCCAGCGCTAGAGTGACTTCCCGCACATACAGCGAGGAGCCCCGACACGAGCGAGGAGCGCCATGGATGTCGACCCGGCAAAGACCGCACTCGTCCTGATCGAGTATCAGAACGACTTCACCACCGACGGGGGCGCGCTGCACGACGCCGTCAAGGGCGTCATGGACGAGACCGGCATGCTCGCAAACTCGCAGCGCCTGGCCGACGAGGCGCGCAGGGCCGGCGCGACGATCATCCACGCGCCCATCACCTTCGCGCCTGGCTACGGCGAGCTCGGTAACCCCGACAAGGTGTACGGCATCCTCAAGGGCGTGATCGACTCGACGGCGTTCGTGAAGGGCACGTGGGGGGCCGAGATCTGCGACGAGATGACGCCGCACGGCACCGACATCGTGGTCGAGGGCAAGCGCGGCCTGGACGCGTTTGCAACCACGAACCTCGACTTCGTCCTGCGCAGCCGCGAGATCGAGACCGTCGTCCTGGGCGGCTTCCTGACCAATTGCTGCGTCGAGTCGACGATGCGATCGGCCTACGAGAAGGGCTACGACGTGATCACGCTCACCGACTGCACGGCCGCCACGAGCGCCGAGGAGCAGCAGGCGGCCACAGCGCAGGACTATCCGATGTTCTCGCAGCCGATGACGAGCACCGAGGTGGTCGGTGTGCTCCACGGCGCCGGCGATGTCGCCGACGCCAGCCGCGCCTACTAGAGGAGGATGAGATGGGGATACGCACCTGGCTCGAACACCGGCGTGAGAAGGCCGACGCCGACGCCGTGAAGCGCGCCGAGGACGAGATGTACAGCGGCTCGGCCGAGGAGCGCGACATCATCGCCGGCGACATGGAGGGTCGCGCCGCCGACGCCCGCGCCGAGCGGCGGATGGGCGAGGGGTCGATCAGCGACGTCGACCGGCTCGGCGGCTTCTAGGCGGCCAGCGCCACCGGATCGAGCAGGTCGAGCGCGGCCAGGGTCGCGCGCAGGCTCGCCGGCAGCTCGCCGGCGCGGCGCGGGTTGTAGAGCGGGCCGCCGCCTGCGGTGACGAGGCGGTAGGCGAGCGCGACCCCGCGCGGCGTCACCGGCCGCTCGGCGTCGTCGAGCCCGTCGGCCAGGAGCTGCAGCTCGGCGATGTGAGGCCGCAAGCGCGCGACGGTTGTGCTGTGACGGCGTGAGCGCCCGGCCCGCGCTCAGCCGCGTCGGCCGCGATGCGCCGGAACGAGCGGGCCAGATCGCCGCGCAGGCGGGCGCTTGTGAGCTCGTCGATGCGGGCGAGCAGGACGCGCGTCGGCCGGAGGCTGGCCGGTGCGCGACACGATCCACTCGTCGGCACGCTCGCGGACGAGCTCGATCCGGGTGCGCTCGATCACGGCCCGGACGACCGCGCACACGATCGCCGACGCCGCGACGGCTGCGAGCACCGTGACCGACTCGAGGCCGGCCGCGCGAGGCGGCGACCGCCGCGGCGAGCGGCAGGAGGTACGGCAGCGCCGGGGTGAGGGTCGGCCGGGCCCCGCCGAGCCCGGCCCGATCCTCACGCCGCCGTGCGGTCTCGATCACGCGGCGGCCGGCTGCGGCCGGACCGCGTGGAACGTCTCGCGCGTCGTCTCCGGGGTGATGACGAGCACGGGGCACGGCGCCTCGCGCACGAGCCGCTGGCTCACGCTCGAGGTGAGCGCGCCCACGAGCGCGTTGTGATGCCGCGCGGCCAGCACGATCGTGCCGGCGCCGTGCCGCTCGGCGGCGCGGGCGATGATGGTCGCGGGATGGCCGAGCGAGGTGGTCGAGCAGCTCGAGGTCGGCGTCGAAGCCCTGGGCGCGCAGCTCGCCCACGACCTCGTGCAGGCGGGCGGTGCGGATGTCCTCGTCGGCGTGCAGCGGGAAGCGGCCGCCGCGGGCGCCGGGGATGAGCTGGTTCACATGGACGATGACGATGCGGGACAGGAACTGGGTGGCGAGCTCCTGGGCCGCCGGGAGGGCGCGCTCTGACTCGGTGCCGTCGAGCGCAACGATCACGGTATCCATCAAGATTGCTCCTCTGGTAGATGACCGCGGTACGCTAGAGCGGCTGTGCTGAGAATCCCGGATTCAGGAAGCAACGCTTTATAGGTCCGTGAGCGAGGAGTCGCCTCCCCACATCCCCGTCGCCAGCTCGGGCGTCGCCGATCTCGACCGCGCGCTGCACGGCCTCTACTGGGGCGACAACGTCGTCTTCGAGCCCGACCGCACCGAGACGGCGATGCCGTTCTACGGCGCGATCGCCGCGCTCACGGGGATGTACGACCAGGCCGCCTACGTCTCGCTCTCGCTCCCGCCGGAGCTCGTCGAGCGCGACTATCCCGGCCTCGGCGCTGATCGATGCGCGGCCGGACACGCCGCTCGCCGAGGCGGGCGCGCTCCTGAACGCGATCCGGCGCCGCTGCAAGCCCCAGTCACGGACGCTGCTCCTGTTCGACCCGCTCGACGACATGGCCGCGCGCTGGGGCGCCGACATGGCGCGGCGCTTCTTCACCCGCTGCTGCCCGCTGCTGCTCGAGGTCGGCGCGATCGCGTACTGGTCGCTCTCCCAGGGTGAGCGGTTCGAGGCGCTGCGCCGCGACGTCGAGGACGTCACCCAGTGCGTGCTCGTCGTCCGCGACGGCCGCCTGCGCATCGCCAAGGCCGAGGGCCGACCGGTGGGCGTGCAGGGCAGCGTGTACCACTACCGCCTCGCCGACGGCCACCCGGAGCTCACCCAGGCGCCGGCGGCCGCCCGCCTCGGCGGGGCGCTGCGGGCCGTGCGCATGCAGCGCCAGCTGAGCCAGGCCCAGCTCGCGCAGCTGGCCGAGGTCTCGGCGAGCGCGATCTCGCAGGCCGAGCGCGGCCAGCGCGGGCTCTCGCTCGAGACGCTGCTCACGCTGACCGCCAACCTGAACATCACCGTCGACGAGCTCCTGCGCGGCCACGTCTCGCCTGGCTACCGGCTCGGCCGCCGCGACGACCCGGCGGCGACGCCCACCGGCACGCCGGTGCCGCTGCTCGACGACCCCGAGGCCGGCCTGCGCGCCTACCTCGTGCGGCTCGCGCCCGGAGCGACGGCCACGCCGAACGTCGCCCACAAGGGGAGCGAGCTCGTGGCGGTGATCGCGGGTCTCGTGCAGGTGCAGCTCACGAGCGGACGGCCGGTGCTGCGAGAGGGCGAGGCCCTGCTCGCCGACCGCACGAGCATCCGCGGCTGGCGTAACATCGGCCAGCGGCCGGCCGCGCTCTTCTGGGTCATCCGCGACTAGCAACTCCCCGTACGTCCCGTGACGCAGGAGGGCCACCATGCCACAGGTCGACGCAGCCGGGCTTCGCATCAACTACGACGTGCAGGGCGACGGGGAGCCGCTCCTGCTCATCCCCTACACGGGCGCCGACCACGCCTGCTACGCGTTCCAGCTGCCCGCCTACACCGAGCACTTCCGCTGCGTCGCGATCGACCTGCCGGGATCGGGCGACAGCGACAAGCCTCCGGGCCCCTATTCGACCGAGGGCTACGCCGACCAGGTGGCCGCATTCATGGCCGCCGCCGGCATCGAGCGCGCACACGTGGCCGGCGTCTCGCTCGGCGGGGCGATCGGCCTGCACCTGGCGGCGCGCCACCCCGAGCGGGTGCGCTCGCTCTCGGTGCACAGCGCGTGGCACAAGACCGACGCCTACCTGCGCGCCCTGGTCGAGATGTGGCGGTCGCTGGCGCAGGGGCTGCCGACGGTCGCCGACGCCGTCATCGAGGGCATCTTCCCGTTCTGCTTCACGGACGGGACGTACAACGAGAACCCCGAGTTCATCCAGGGGCTGGTCGACTTCGTGCGCAGCCGCCCTGCCCAGCCGCTCGAGGCGTTTCTGGCCCAGACCGACGCGGTGCTCGCACACGACGCGAGCGGCGTGCTGGGCCAGATCAGCGCGCCCACCCAGATCACGTTCGGGGCGCACGACGTCTGCACCTCGACGCGCTTCGCAGGCCCGTTGAAGGAGGGCATCGCCGGGAGCGAGATGGTGGAGTTCGACAGCCTGTCGCATGCGGGGCTGCACGAGGACGCCGAGACGTTCAACCGCAGCACGCTCGAGTTTCTGCTGCGGCAGCGGGGATGACCGCCAGGCCAGGGGTAGACTGCTGCCATGAACTGGCTCGACAACCTGATGGACCGGCTCACGCAGAAGGGCACCAAGGTCGTCGGCGCGGGGCATCCGTCCGGCCGACACCGAGCCCGAGACCGGATCGCGGGAAGAGCTCTCCGAGGAGCTCCAGGCGGACTACGGCGGCGACTCGCCTGCCGCCGAGCCGCCGCCTGAGTCGCGCGCTTCTGAGTGATCAGGGTGTCGGGACGTGAAGGGTCGGGGGCCCCGCCGGCCGCTCGGAATGCGGCCGAACCATGACGGGCAGCGTCCATGCGTACATCTCGCCACCGCCGTCCTCGTGCGCGATGGTCGCCCACGCGGCGACGGTTGCGCCCTGTCCGACAGTGAACCCCTTCGGAGTGACCACATTCGCCGTTACCCACCACACGGCGACCGGGGCACCCCAGCGGCGGGCGGCGTCGGGAGGTAGACACCCGTTGACGCACCGATCGCCGTGGCCATCTTGTAGCTCGGTCCGGCCGGCGCCACGGCGGGGACCTCGATCACCTGCGAGATCACGACCGTGAACCAGACCGCGATCTCCTCGGGAGGTCCCGTCGCCGGCGCCCAGTTGATCGGCCCGTACGCCTCGATGCTCATACCGGTTCCGTCCTTCAGGTAGGCAACGGGATCGATCCTGGGTGTCATGTCAGGCGGTGGCATCCTTCGCTCCAATCCGTAGAGAGTGTCCATTCGGCGACGCGTGTGCGTGACCTGTCAACGTCTGTTCCAACCGGACGCAGCAGACGGCATTTCCCTTCCGTCGGTAGACATCGAGCGCCTCCTCCCGGGCGGCCCGGGCGTCGGCCGGGCGGCCGGCGACGTCGTGCACCCGGGCGAGATCCTCGACCGCCGCGGCGCGGTCGTTCAGGCAGTCCGAGCGCTCGGCGAGCGCGACGCCCTCCCGTGCCAGGCGCTCGGCGTCGGCGAGCCGCCCGCTCGCCGCGAGCACCGTCGCGCGCACGCGCCGCCAGAGCACCTGCGCCGAGATGTCGTCGTCGGTGCGTCATGCCGGGCCGCGCGCCGGGCCAGCCGATCGGCCTCGGCTGTCCGCCCCTGCGCGAGCACGACCAGCGCGAGCAGGCCCTCGGTCGAGGCGAGCACCGCCCGCTCGCCCATCGCCTCGAGCTGCCGCCGCCCCGCGCGCAGGTGCCGTTCGGCCCGGGCGGGGTCTGACGCGAGCAGCGAGACGTACACCTCGGGGTTCGAGACGGCCGCGTCGACGGTGGGCGAGAACCCGGCCAGCACGCGCCTCCGACTCGTCGAGCAGGGCGAACGCCGGATCGAACTCACCACGCATCGCATGCAGGGCGGCGATCTGCTGGCAGGCCAGGGCCTCGGCCCACGGGTCGCCGTGCAGGCGCGTGCGGATCTCGCTCGCAACGTGCAAATGCCTCGTCGACCGGCGTCGGCCCGTGGGTCACGGCCGCAGCCTCCCAGCCGAGCGCGTCGGCCAGCATCCGCTCGTCGCCCGCGGCGCCCGCGTCGGTCGCCGCCGAGCCGCCAGCAGTCGGCCGCATCGCCGGCCTGGCCCTGGATCCACGCGAGCAGCGCGCGCAGGTGCCACAGCCGGGCGCAGGCCCGAGCGGTCGTCGGCCTCCTCGAGCGCGCGCGCGATCGCCGCACCGTGCCGCGAGGTCTGCCGGGCCACGGCCGCCGGGTCGACCTGGAGCAGGGCGAGCAGCCGCTCGACCTGGCCCCGCGCGTGCAGACCCACGTCGGCGCGCGTGCTCGGCAAGCCGCATCGCCTCCCCGAGCGCGGAGTGCGCCTCGTCGAAGCGGCCCTCCTCGCGCAGCACGACCGCCGAGGTCGATCAGGATCGTCGCGCGCTCGGGATCGTCGGCCGTCGCGCAGCGCCGCGGCCCGGCGCAGGAGGTTCGCCGCGGCGGCGCGGTCGCCGGCCCGCAGGACGCGCAGGCCGGCCGCTCGAGATGGCCGGACGCGTCGGCCGCGAGCGCGCGGTGCTGCGACGCCGTCCACCCGCCCGAGCTGGCGCCGGTATCCGTGCGCCTGCTCGAGGTGGTAGCCGATGATCTCGTCGAGCTCGCGCTGATCCTCGGCCGCGGCCCGCAGCCACTCCGCGAAGCCGACGTGCAGCTCGGCCCGCCGGCCCTTGGGGATGAGCTCGTAGGCGGCGTCGCGCACGAGCAGGTGCGTGAAGCGATAGCCCTGCTCCCCGGGGAACAGGCGCTCGGACGGGCACACGAGCTCGCGCCGCTCGAGCTCGGCAAGGGCCGCGTCGACGTCGATCCGGCCCTGGTCGGCCAGGAGCGCCGACACGACGCCGCGGTGGAAGCCGCGGCCCTCGATCGCCGCCGCCTCGATCACCCTGCGCGGCCCGCGCGGCAGCCCGTCGACGCGCGCGGCCAGGAGCGCCTGGATGCTCGGCGGCGTCGCCCCGGCGGGGTCGTCGGCGCGCATCGCCACCAGGTGCTCGAGGAACAGCGGGTTGCCCTCGGCGGCGGCCAGGACCTCGTAGCGGCGCAGGCGGGCGCCGCGCCGGCCCGCGAGCCCGCGCAGGAGCCGCGCCGAGTCGGTGTCCGACAGCGGCCGCAGCCGCAGGGTCGCGCCGCGGCCGAACGCGGCCTCCCAGCCCGGCCGGCGCTCGAGCAGGTCGTCGCGGGCGAGGCAGACGACGCCGACCGGCGCAGACGTCACGTACGCCGCCAGGTACTGGATCAGGTCGAGCAGCGGCGGCTCGGCCCACTGGATGTCGTCGAACGCGACCACGAGCGGCCGCACCCGGGCGAGCGACTCGAGCAGCCGGCGCACCGCCCACTGGACGTCCTGCGCCGACGCCGTCGAGCGGGAGCGCCCGATCGCCCCCGACACCATGTCGGCCACGCGCGCGGCCTGATCGTCGCCGGGCATGAGCGCCTCGAGCGCGGCGACGCCGCCCAGGTCGTCGACGATCTCCTTGAGCGGCCAGTAGGTGATGCCCTCGCCGTAGGGCAGGCAGCGCCCGACGACGACGCGGGCGCCGGCCTCGACGTCGGCGACGAACTGCTTGACGAGCCGCGACTTGCCGATCCCGGCGGGCCCGAGGACGGTGGTGACGACGCAGCGGTCGGTGGCGACGCAGCGGTCATACCGGCGGCGCAGGCTCGCGAGCTCGCGGCGGCGGCCGACCATGCCGCCGGCGGCCGTCGCCCGCAGCGGCTCGCGCCGCGGCACGAGCCCCTCGGCGAGCCACGTGCGCATGCGCCCGGTCTTCCCGCGCAGCTCGAGGTCGCCGTGGCGGCGCAGCCGCACCACCCCGGCGACGAGCCGGCGCGTCTCGGGCCCGATCAGCACGGCCCCTGTCGGCGCCGCAGACTGCAGCCGGGAGGCGGCGTTCACGGCGTCGCCGGCGATCAGGCCCTGGTCGGCCGCGTGCTCGGCCGTGATCACCTCGCCGGTGTGGACGCCGATCCGCAGCGCGAGCTCGACGCCGTACTCGCGCTCGAGCTGCCCGTTCAGGCCGGCGAGCGCCGTGCGCATGTCGAGCGCCGCGCGCACGGCCCGAAGCGCATCGTCCTCGTGCAGCACCGGCACCCCGAACACGGCCATGACGGCGTCGCCGATGAACTTCTCGACGCGGCCCCCGTGCAGCTCCACCACGCGCCGCATCTCGGCGCCGTAGCGCCCGATGACGTCGTGCAGGGCCTCGGGGTCGAGGCGCTCGCCGAGCGCGGTCGAGCCGACCACGTCGGAGAACACGATCGTGACCGTCTTGCGCACGTACGTGGCAGCTGCCAGCTCGCTACCTTCGTCACGAGCCCCCATGCGGGCGATTCTACGGCAGCCCGGGTGTACGGTGCTGCCGCGCGCCCGCACCCCGCGTGGACACGACCTCCGACACCATCACCTCGACCGCAGGCACCGCCCGGGCGGCGCTGATCGTCGGCGCGCTGGGCGTCGTCTTCGGCGACATCGGCACGAGCCCGATCTACACCGTGTCGACGGTCTTCAACCCGGGCGACCCGCACCCGGTTGCGGTCACGCGCGCGAGCGTCTTCGGCGTGGTCTCGCTGATCTTCTGGGCAGTGACGATCGTCGTCACCGTCACGTACGTGCTGCTCGTGATGCGGGCATCGAACGACGGCGAGGGCGGGATCATGGCGCTCATCACCCTCATCCGCAGAGGACGTGTGCGCGGCGGCCGGCGAACGCGGATCGCGCTCGCGGCGCTCGGCATCTTCGGCGCGTCGCTCTTCTTCGGCGACAGCATGATCACACCGGCGATCTCGGTGCTCTCGGCCGTCGAGGGCGTCAAGGTGGTGCAGCCGTCGCTGGGCGACCTGGTCGTGCCGATCACGGCGGTGATCATCGTCGTCCTCTTCGCGAGCCAGCGGTTCGGCAGCGCCGCCGTCGGCCGCATGTTCGGGCCGGTGATGATCGTCTGGTTCGTGGCGATCGCGGCCTGCGGCGTGCACGGGATCGCCGGCCACGCGGCGATCCTGAAGGCGCTCTCGCCGACCTACGCCGTGGGGTTCCTGGCCGGGCACTTCGCGACCGCGTTCTTCTCGCTCGCCGCCGTCGTGCTCGCCATCACCGGCGCCGAGGCCCTGTACGCCGACATGGGGCACTTCGGCCGCTCCCCGATCACCCGAGCGTGGCTCGTGCTCGTCTTCCCCGCCTGCATCTTGAGCTACCTGGGCCAGGGGGCGCTCGTGCTCGCCCATCCGCGCACGGCGGTGGCGAGCCCGTTCTTCCTGCTCGTCCCGCACTGGGGACGGATGCCGATGGTGCTCCTGGCGACCGCCGCCACCGTGATCGCGTCGCAGGCGGTGATCACCGGGGCGTTCTCGGTCACCCACCAGGCCGTCCAGCTCGGATACCTGCCGCGGCTGCGTGTGGACCACACGTCGGAGCAGACGATCGGGCAGATCTACGTGCCGTGGATCAACTGGGTGCTGATGGTCTCGGTGCTCACGCTCGTGTTCGCGTTCCGGTCATCCGCCGCGCTCGCGTTCGCGTTCGGCACCGCCGTCACGGGCACGATCACCATCACCACCCTGCTCTTCTTCTACATCGTGCGGCATCAGTGGCGCAAGCCGCTCTGGCTGGTGCTCGCCGGCGCCGGCTGCCTGCTCGCCGTCGACCTCCTGTTCCTGGCCGCGAACCTCACGAAGATCACCCACGGGGCGTGGCTTCCGCTCCTGATCGGCGTGACCGTCTTCACCGTGCTCACGACGTGGCAGCGCGGCCGCGCGCTCGTCAGCGCCCGCCGCCAGCGCGACGAGGGATCGCTGCGAGCGTTCGTCGCGGAGCTGCACCGGCGCGAGCCGCCGCTTCAGCGTGTGCCCGGCACGGCCGTCTTCCTGAACCGCGGCAAGTCGACGACGCCGCTCGCGATGCGCGCGAACGTCGAGCACAACCACATCCTGCACGAGCACGTGGTGATCCTGACCATCGAGACCATGCCGGTGCCGCACGTCGCCGAGCCGGACCGGATCGCCGTCGACGACCTCGGGTTCGGCGACGACGGGATCACCCACGTCGAGGCCCGCTTCGGCTACAAGGACGAGCCGAACGTCCCCCGCGTCCTCCGGCTGGCCGCCGCAGCCGGGCTGGAATGCCCGCTCGAGGTGGACGACGCCTCGTACTTCCTCTCGACGATCGAGCTGCGCATGGGCGACGCGCCGGGCATGAGCCGGTGGCGCAAACACCTGTTCGTCGCGACGTCGCGCATCACCGCGGACGCCGCCGAGTACTTCGGCCTGCCGCGCGAGCGCACCGTCATCATGGGCTCGCGCATCGAGGTCTAAAGCCGGTCGAGGAGCGCGCAGACGCCGCGAGTCAGTCCGGTAGCGATGCGTCCGGTCTCTGGAGCAGTGGCAGCTTGCGGCTCGCATGCACCGCGCGCCATTGCGGGCGTCTGTCCATGCCAGGATCCGCACGCGCCTGTGTCGGGTCAGGCATCGGAGCCTCGCGTTCTTGGCGCGGCCATTTGGAAACGCGACTCATCCACGGGCACGACGCGTGAGGACGTCGCACAGGTGCACCGTCTCGGGGGCAGGCGCGATCCCCAGTTCGTCGCGCAGGCTGGCGATGCATATCTGCAGCTGACGCGAGACGAGGTCATGCTGATGCTGATCTGCGTAGCAGCGCATGAGCAGCCTGTGGACCGACTCCCGGCAGGGATCGCTCCCGAGCGCCCGCCGGGCCGCATCCTCGGCCTGAGCCGGATCGTCGAAGCGGAGCCGCAGCTCGGCGAGCTGCTCGAGCGCCTGGATGTAGACGTCTTCCAGGTTCCGCTGCTCGTACAGGTGCCACTCCGAGGTCGAGTCATCCTCGAAGAGCGGCCCGCGGTAGAGCGCGATCGCACGTTGATACGCATCAACGGCCTCGGCGAGACGATCGGCGTGCACGCAATCGCGGGCCCGCTCGATCGACGCGGCGAACTCGTCGCGGTCGATCCACCAGAGCAGCTCGGGGTTGAGGAGATAGCAGGCGTCCGCATGCAGGACGTAGCTCTCGTCCTGCAGGTCCTGAAGCGTCCGGCGCAGGTTGTAGAAGGCCACGTTCAGGTTGTTCCGGGCCGAATCGCGCGTGTACCCCGGCCAGAACACGTCCATCAGGACGTCGCGGCGGATCGGCCTGTCCGGATGGAACGACAGGTATTCGAACAGCGATCGGGCCTTGGAGCTGCGCCAGCGTGAGACCGGACGGCCGTCGATCTCGAGGTGGAGGGGGCCGAGGATGAACACCTCGATCGTGCACCGGGACCCGACGGCCTGGTGACCCGGCCGGCCGTGCCGCCCTCCGGCCGCAGGCGCGAGCGGCTCGGGCGCGTCGCAGTCGCCCAGGACGCCCTCGATCAGGGTGCGCAGGCGGTCCTCCGCCGCCCGGTGCCGGCTCGCCGCCGCGGCGAGGGCCTCGGCGAGTCGCCGCTGCTCGGCCGCGGCCTCGCACAACGGACACAGCGCTTCGACGGTCTCGAGCACTGGACCGGTCGCCCGGCCGCTCGTGATCACCTCACGCAGCGCCGACCCGGCCCGTGCGAACTGCCGGCGTCGAATCAGCTCCGCTGTGGAGTCGAGCAGCGACTGCATCTGCGCCCTTCGCTCCTCCGGCCCATCGGGGCCAGATCCAGGCATCGAGCACGCCGCAGGGGAACCGCTGGAGCACCCGCCCGCTCCCCCCAGCGCGACGGCCCCGCCGTGACCTCAGTCGAGCACGCGACGGTACTCCACCCCGAGCCTTTGTGTCAACTGCTGCTAATTCCTGGAAACCCGCGCCGTGGTGGTAGGCTCGCCGCATGCGAGGGGGGCGCGTGAGATTCGTGGCGGCCGTGACGGCGGCGTCGGTGCTCCTCGGCGGCGGCACGGTGCAAGCGGCCGCCGCGACGACGACAGCAGCGGCACGCCCGGCAACGATCTCGGTCGCCCAGTTCAACTGCGACATCTCGGACGAGTTCCCGATCATCAAGGCCGCACTCGTCGCCCGCGCGATCAGGGCGAGCGGCGCCGACGTCGTCGGGATCGAGGAGGGCGGCGGCGAGACCGCACAGATCGCCCACGCGCTGCGCTGGCGCTACTACGACATCCGCATGCAGATCGTCTCGCGCCTGCCGCTCATCGACCCACCGGCCGGACACGGCCTGTACACCTTCGTCGAGGCCTCACCTGGCCGGATCGTCGCGATGGAGAACGTGCACCTGCCGTCGGCTCCGTACGGGCCGGTGTGGGTGAAGCACGGCAAGACGGCCGCCCAGGTGATCGCCATGGAGAAGCGGGTGCGCCTGCCCGCGATCCAGCCCGACCTGGCCGCGGCGCGAACGCTGCACGCGCAGGGCATCCCCGTCTTCCTGACGGGTGACTTCAACTCGCCCTCGTTTCACGACTGGACGAAGGCCACCGTCGGCACGCGCCCCGACCTGCGCTACCCGTTGCGCTGGCCGGTCTCGGCCGCCGTCGAGGCCGCCGGCTTCACCGACTCGTTCCGGGCCGTGTACCCCGATCCGCTCAAGGTCCCCGGTCTGACCTGGCCGACGCACCGCACGATCCCGGGGGTCGAAGAGTTCCGGGGCGAGCCGAAGGACCGGATCGACTTCGTGTTCTCGCAGGGGGCGACCGCGATCGCGAGCGCGATCGTCGGCGAGCCGGGCGCACCGGGCACCGCCGCGACCGTGGCGCCATGGCCGTCCGACCACCGCCTGGTCGTCTCGACCTTCCGCGTGCGCGGAGCGACCCCACCGGCGCTCGTCACGGTCCCGCACCGGCTGGTCCGCATCGGCGACGCCGTGCCGGCCTCGTTCCACGCCGCCGGGCCGGTGGCGGCGGTCGCGATCGAGCACCTGCGCGGCGGAACGGCGAGCGTCGTCGCCCGCCGCCACGTGACCGCGGCGGCCGCCCGCGGCATCGGCACGGTCACGTTCGCGAGCTCTCGCTGGGCGCCGGGCGCCTACGCCGCCGCCCTGCTCGGCCCACGCGGGCGCGTGCGCTCGCGCTTCCCCTTCTGGGTCGCCCCGCCCGGCGCCCCGCCGGTGGTGCGCACGACGAAGGCGACGTACGCACCCGGCGAGCCGATCGGCGTGACGGTGAAGGACGCTCCCGGCGACCGCTGGGACTGGCTGGGGATCTACCACCGCGGCGCGGACCCGCTGGTGGCGTCGTACCTGCTCTGGGGCTACACCCACTCGGCCATCGACGGCAGGTTCTCGCTGCGACCGAGCGGCATCTTCGCCGTCCCGCTCACGCCGGGCCGCTACAGCGTGTACCTGCTGCGCGACGACCTGTACGTGAAGATCGCGGGCGCAGCCTTCACCGTCGGCTGAATGCGGCGGTGACCGGCGCCCGTCCCCCGGATGCGCCGGTCACCGCATGTGCGGCCTACAGCTGGGCAACCGTGGCCGCCGTCGCGCCGCCGAACACCTGCAGCGCGATGACCGCGACCATCGGTGAGAGGTCGAGGCGTCCCAGCGGCGGCACGAGCCGCCGGAACAGCCGCAGGTAGGGCAGCGTGAGCGATTGGACGCCGCTCGCGATCCCCGCAAGCGCCCCGGAGCGCGGCGCGCGCATCCACGAGAGGATGACCGCGGCGAGGATGAGCAGGGTGTAGATGCTGACGGCGCTTGTGATCAGGTTGGCGAGGGCGTGAGCCATTTCGGGCCTTTCGGGTGTCTGTCTGGGTGACCTGCGATGCTCCACCCACGCTAACGGCTCCGGTTGTGCAGAAGCCGTGCCGCGGGTGAGTGTGGGATGGGACTTCGGTAAGGGTTCGGCCAGGGCGGTTCTCAGGCAGCCTGAGACACGAGCGGCTCGAATCCCGTCACACGTAATCAGGTGCCCTGAGACGGCTGCTGCGAGCTCTAGAGGCCGGCGCCCAGCCGGCGTACGCAGCCGGCCAGGAGCTCGTGGAACTGCTCGACCTCGGCCACGTGCATGCCCGCCAGGAGGTCGTCCTCGAGCGCGTCGACGTCGCGGTCGCACGCCCGCAGCACCTGCTCGCCGCGCGGCGTCAGGTCGGTGCGGATGGCCCGCCCGTGGCTCGGGTCGGGGCGGCGCTGGATCAGCTTCTGGGTCGTGAGCTGGGCGAGCAGCTCGTTCATCGACTGCGGGGTGATCAGCGCCCTGCGGGCAAGCTGCGCGTTGGAGAGGCCCGGGCGCGACCGCATGACCGAGAGCGCCGTGTACTGCGACACCGTCAGCCCGTGCGGCTCGACCAGCTCGGCGATCCGCCTCCGCAGCACGTGGTCGAGCCGTCCGATCACATAGCTCAGGCGAGGCTCCATCGAGCCGTGACTTTGACAGGTAGCCTGAGAGTCCTGCCACCCGTCGAGCCCGACGTGGAGGCACAGGATCCGGCCGGCAAAGGAGAGACCGATGCAGATCACCCGAAACAGCCTCGAGACGGCACACGGCCCGGCCGACTGGTTCACCGGCACCGTTCACGTCGACACGGTGGCCGCCCCGTCGCAGGGCTCGCGCCTGAGCGCGAGCAGCGTCCATTTCACGCCCGGCGCGCGCACAGCCTGGCACACGCACCCGAACGGCCAGACGATCTGGGTGACCGAGGGCATCGGCCTCGCCCAGCGCCGCGGCGGGCCGATCGAGGTCATCCGCCCCGGCGACCGCGTCTTCTTCGAGCCTGGCGAGAGCCACTGGCACGGCGCCGCGCCGAGCCGGTTCATGACGCACCTCGCCATGCTCGAGGTCGACGCCGACGGCAGCCCGGCCACCTGGGGCGAGCACGTCAGCGATGCCGAGTACGCCGCCGCACCCCCCGTCGGCGGCAGCTCCTGATCGGGACGCGCGGCTCTCAGCCGTCGGCCAGCCGGGCGAGCAGGGCGGTCGCCTCGGCCAGGACGCGGCGCTCGGCCGCCGTCAGGTCGCGGTCGATCGCGTCGGCCAGCCAGCCCTCGCGGCGGCGGCGGTCGGCCGCGAGCGTCTCGCGTCCCTCCGCGGTCATCTCGATCACGACGCGGCGGCCGTCGTCCGGGTCGGGCCGGCGCGTCGACCAGGCCGGCGGCCTCGAGCGCAGCGACGGTGCTCGCCATCGACTGCGGCCGCACCCGCTCGCCGGCGGCGATCGCGCTGATCCCCGCCGGCCCGTAGCGGTCGAGCCGGCCCAGCACGGTCACCTGGGCGAGCGAGACGTCGCGGCGCTCGGCGCGCAGGCGGCGCACGAGCCGGCCGATGGCCACCCGCAGGTCGCTCGCAAGGGTGTTCGGGTCGCTCATGTATGCAGCATAACTGAACAGTCTGCCTGTAGAATTGGACGGGTGCCCGCCGATCGCTACAAGTGGATCGCGCTCTCGAACACGACCCTCGGCGTCCTGCTCGCGACGCTCGACGCGTCGATCACGCTGATCGCGATGCCCGACATCTTCCGCGGCATCAAGCTCGATCCGCTCGTGCCCGTCGAACAGCTTCTACCTGCTGTGGATGATCCTCGGCTACCTGGTCGTGACGAGCGTCCTCATCGTCAGCCTCGGCCGGCTCGGCGACATGTACGGCCGGGTCCGGATCTACAACCTCGGCTTCGTGATCTACACGGTCGCGTCGCTGCTTCCTCACGATCGACTGGATGACCGGCCAGGCGGGCGCCACCTACCTGATCGTCTTCCGGATCGTCCAGGGGCTCGGCGGCGCCTGCCTGCTCGCCAACGCGGCGGCGATCATCACCGACGCCTTCCCCTCGAACCAGCGCGGGATGGCGCTCGGCATCAACAACATCGTCGGCGTCAGCGGCATGTTCGTCGGGCTCGTGCTCGGCGGGCTGCTCGCGCCGATCGACTGGCGCCTGGTCTTCCTGATCTCGGTGCCGGTCGGCCTCTTCGGCACGGTCTGGGCCTACCTCAAGCTCGAGGAGCGCAGCGTGCCGCAGGCGGGCGCCGATCGACTGGTGGGGCAACGTCACGTTCGCCCTCGGCCTGGTCCTGATGATGGTCGCGGTCACCTACGGCATCCGGCCGGCGAACGGCCACCCGACCGGGCTGGACGAGCCCGCGCGTGATCGTGCTGCCTGGCCGGCGCCGCGGTCAGCCTGGTCGCGTTCGTGGTCGTCGAGCGGCGCGTCGCCGACCCGATGTTCCGGCTGCCGCTGTTCCGCATCCGCGCGTTCACGTTCGGCACGCTCTCGACCTTCCTCTCGGCCGTCGCCCGCGGCGGGCTGATGTTCATGCTGATCATCTGGCTGCAGGGCATCTGGCTGCCGCAGCACGGCTACAGCTTCGAGCGAGACGCCGCTCTGGGCCGGCATCTACATGCTGCCGCTGACGCTCGGCATGCTCGTCGCCGGGCCGACCTCGGGCTACCTCTCGGACCGCTTCGGCGCGCGGCTGTTCGCGACGGCGGGGATGCTCGGCGCGGCCGCGAGCTTCGCGCTCCTGCTGCTCCTGCCGACCGACTTCTCCTACCCGGCGTTCGCCGCGATCCTGCTCCTGAACGGCATCTCGATGGGCATGTTCGCCTCGCCGAACCGCGCCGCGGTGATGAACAGCCTGCCCGCCGGCGACCGCGGCGCCGGCGGCGGCATGAACCAGACGTTCCAGAACTCGGCCCAGGTGCTCTCGATCGGGATCTTCTTCACGCTCATGATCCTCGGCCTGGCTGCGACCGCTTCCGACCACGATGCACGACGGCCTGGTCGCCCACGGCGTCGCACCGGCCGACGCGCGGGCCACGTCGCCCACCTGCCCCCGGTCTCGATCCTGTTCGCCGCGTTCCTCGGCTACAACCCGATCGAGCATCTGCTCGGCCCCGCCGCCCTGCACGCGCTCACCGCCCACCAGCGCGCCCTCCTGACCGGGCCCGGCTTCTTCCCGCACCTGATCTCGGCGCCGTTCCGCGACGGCCTGCACGCGGCGTTCGCGTTCGCGATCATCGCCTGCCTGATCGCCGCCGCGGCGTCGCTCATGCGCGGCGGCCGCACCGCCGCCGATGTGGCAACGACGACGGTGGCGCCGGCCGAGACGTCGCGCGCGGCCTGACGCCGGCGCCGCGCTAGAGCTCGGGCTCCTCGCCCGCGACCCAGAGCAGGAACGACGTGCGCTCGCGCAGCTTGCGCGCGATCCGGCGCAGCTTGCGCCGGCGGAAGCGCGCCCGGTCGGGGCCGAGCACGACCAGGGCGGCGCTGCGCTTCGCCGCAACCTCGACGATTGCCTCGACCGGCTGCGGCGTGTGCACCCGCAGGTGCTCGACCGGCAGCCCGGCCTCGGCCCACTCCGCCACCGACCGCCGGATCTGCTCGCGGTCGTCGGGCAGCTCGACCAGCCGGGCGGCCGTGGCGACGACGTGATGCGGCGGCCACGTGGTGCGGATCGACTCGTCGAGGATGTCGACGCAGACGAGCTTCGCCCCCGCCTCGACCGCGGCGTTCACCGCGACGGCCGCTGCGTCAGGGTCGAACGGGACGGCGAAGGTCGCGAGCATCACCACCGGACGCGGCGATGTGCCCTCCCGGGGCGGGGCCGGCGACGGGGTGTATGGGCGCGAGATCGCCACCGCGGCGCCCGTCATCCCGCGAAGTCCGCCACGGCCTGGCCGCGCACGCCCGGCGTGACCCGGAAGAGGCCGCCGGCCGTCGTCTCGGCCGCCGCGGCGTCGGGCAGCTCGCGGGCCGCGCTCGTGATGTAGAGATCGGCCAGGTCGGGCCCGCCGAAGCAGCAGCTCGTGACGAGGGCGGCGGGCACCTCCACGGTCGCGAGCAGCTCGCCCTCCGGCGAGTAGCGGCGCACGGCGTGCCCGCCCCAGAAGGCCACCCAGATCCCGCCCTCCGCATCGACGGCGAGGCCGTCGGGCATCGCCGCCGAGACGAGCACGCGGCCGTCCGCGATCTCCCCGGTCGCCGCGTCGAAGCGGAACGCGCTCAGGGTGCCGGCCGTGCTGTCGACGTGGTACATGGTGGCGCCGTCGGGCGACCATCCGAGCCCGTTTGAGAGCGACACGTCCGTGAGCGCCGTGCGGTGGGTGAGCACCGCGTCGAGGACGTACAGCGACCCCGCGCCGAGCACCGACTCGTCGATGCTCATGCTCCCGGCCCAGAAGCGCCCGGCCGGGTCGCACTTGCCGTCGTTCATGCGCACGCCCGAGGCGGGCGGCTCGAGCTCGGCGATGGGCTCGACGTCCGGGACGCCGGCGAGCGTCACGAACGCGTACCCCTCGTTCGTCGTGGCCACGAACCCACCCGCGGCGCGCGGCACCATCGCCGTCACCGCCACCGGTAGCGCGACGACGCTGTCGGCGCCCGTGCCGGGGTCGAAGCGGTGCACCTCGCTGCGGTCGATGTCGAGCCACAGGAGCGTGCCGGTCGCCGCGTCCCACGCCGGCCCCTCGCCGAGCAGCGCCCGGGCGTCGCAGGCGAGCTCACAGGTCAGCCGCTCGTGGGTCACGTCGCCTCCTTCACGGCGTCGAGATGCCGCCACGCCAGCTCGGCGTCCGCCAGGTGGGCCCGCATCGCGTCGCGCGCCCCCTTCACGTTGTGGGCGGCGATGTGCTTGAGGATGCGCCGGTGCGCGCTCAGGCTGGCCTCGGGCCGGCCGGGGATCCCGAGCGTCGCCCGGCGGATGTCGAGCAGGACGTCGCCGATCGAGTCGAGGATGATCAGGTACAGCGGGTTGTGGCTCGCCTCGGCGACGGCGCGGTGGAAGGCGACGTCGGCCTGCGACTCCGCCTCGATGTCGTCGCGGCGGTCGTTGAAGCTCTCGCACACATCGCCCATGTGGGCGACGTCGGTCTCGGTGGCGCGCTCGGCGGCCAGGCCGGCGACGTGCACCTCGACGACCACGCGGACGTCGTGGATGTCCTCGTAGCCGCCCAGCTCGCGCCCCATCAGGAACAGGTTCATCGACTCGGCGACGGCCGACGCCTCGACCGTCGCCACCCGCAGGCCGCTGCGGCTGCGCGCATCGATGACGCCCTTGGCGACGAGCACGCGCACCGCCTCGCGCACGACCGTGCGCGACACGCCGAGCTGCTCGCCCAGGACGCGCTCGGGCGGGAGCCGCTGGCCGGCCACGAGCTCGCCGCTCGTGATGCGGGCAAGCAGGAGCGTCGCTACCCGATCGGACAGCCTGGGCTCACGGGTGAGGCGCTGGAACGACGACGACATCACGCACCGGCCGATCGGTAGGATGGTATACGCTGTGCCACCGCTACGGTACCCGATACGGCACCGCCGCCACGTTCTCGATCGACGGAGGTCTGAGTGCCCGATTCGCCAGCTAGCGCCCTCGTGTCCCGGCTCGCGCGCCTGTATACGGGCGTCGTGTCGGACTGCCTCGACGCGGTCGGCATCCGCGGCAACGTCATGTCGCCGGCCATCCGCCCCGTGTACCCGGCGGCGAGGCTGGCCGGCATCGCCGCCACGGCGCGCGCGACCGACGTCGAGGGCGTGCCCGCCGACCCGGCCGACCACTACAGGGGCATCATCGCCGCCGTCGACGCCCTACGCCCGGACGAGGTCATGGTCGTCTCGGCGACGCGAGGATCGGTGTGGGGCGAGCTCATGGCGACCGCGTCGCGGTACCGCGGCGCCCGCGGGGTCGTGATCGACGGCTACAGCCGCGACGTGACGGCGCTCGCCGAGCAGGACTTCCCGACGTTCTGCACCGGCATGAGCCCTGCGGACTCGCTCGGCCGGGTCGAGATCACCGCAGCGGGCGTCCCGATCTCCTGCGGCGGGGTCGCGGTGCGTCCGGGCGACCTCGTGATCGGCGACTACGACGGGGTCGTGGTGGTCCCGCAGGAGGCGGCCGAGGAGGTGCTCGCCCGGGCCGAGCAGAAGGTGGCGGGGGAGAACGTCGTGCGCGCGAAGCTGGCCGAGGGGATGCCGGTCGCCGTGGCCTTCCGCGAGTACGGTGTGATCTGACCGTCGGGCGGCCGCTCACACGGCTCTCAAAGTCGGACGCTAGGTTGCGGGGGTCACGCGAGGAGGAAGCACGAACATGGGCATGATCAGGCGTTCATCTGCAACCAGCTTGGCCGGGTGGTTCGTCCTCCTGGCGGTGCTGCTCTCGGCCATCACGGTCACGGCGTACGCGGTCACGCGCAACGGCGCGCCGAAGCCTCCGCAGCGCTCGCTCGCAAGCGCCGTGCACATCGCGCTTGCGCCGCACCACCTCACCGGCGCCTCCGCGCAGTTTGCGATCGACCAGCACCTGCTCGCGGGCACCTCCTCGACGTTCTCCGCCAGCCCGCTCGCGGGCGCGACGGGACGCGTCTGGGTCGCCGGCGGCCGCGCCCGCCTGGACATCCACTCGCAGCTCGGCACCACCGAGCTCGCGTTCGACGGCCACCAGGTGACGCTGTGGGACAAGAAGCACCACGTCGCCTACATCCTGCCGGTCGCAGACCACGCATCGGCGAGCGCCGACAGCGCGAAGAAGGCCCACGCCGTACCGAGCATCGCCGCGATCAACCGCGGCATCGCCCGGCTCGGGAAGGTCGCGGTCGTGTCCGGCGCGATCCCGAGCAACGTCGCCGGCCAGAAGGCGTACACCGTGCGCCTCGCGCCGCGGCACAACGGCGGCATGTTCGGCAACTTCGAGCTCGCCTGGGACGCCGCCCGCGGCGTGCCGCTGCACTTCGCCATCTACCCGCGCGGCTCGAGCACGGCCGCGATCTCCATCACCGTCACCCACATCCACTACGGCCCGGTGGCCGCCTCGCGCCTGGCGCTGACGCCGCCGGCGGGGACGAAGATCGTGCACGTGCACAACCCGAGCGACACGGCCCGCAAGGATGCGAAGACCGCACACGCCTCGCAGTCGGTGACCGGCGCGGCGGCCGTCTCCAAGGCGGTCGGCTTCCAGATCGCCGCTCCGGCCAAGCTGGCCGGGTTCGCGCAGGGCGAGGTCCGCTCCGTGAACGTCGGCAAGAGCCCGGCTGCGCTCGTGACCTACGGCAAGGGCCTTGGCACCGTATTCGTGCTCGAGCAGCGCGCCACTGGCGGCACGAGCCAGACGGCGTCGCTGCCCGATGCCACCGTGAACGGCGCGAAGGGCCACGAGCTCGACACCACGCTCGGCTCGCTCGTGCAGTTCACGCGCGGCGGCGTCACCTACACGGTCGTCGGCTCGCAGCCGGCGGCGACGATCATGACCGCGGCACAATCGCTTCGGTGAGCGCAAACGGCGGCGACGCCGAGCCGCTCGTCGAGATCGAGGGTGTGAGCAAGCGCTACGGCGGGATCGTCGCCCTGCAGGACGTGTCGGCCACGCTCACCGAGCGCGCCGTCGGCCTGCTGGGGGCAAACGGCGCCGGCAAGTCGACGCTCATGCGCGTCATGCTCGGCCTGATCAAGGCCGACGCCGGCCGCGTGAGCGTCCTCGGGATCGACGCCTCGCGGCCGAACTGGGCGGTGCGGCGCCTGCTCGGCTACATGCCCGAGCACAGCTGCCTGCCGCTCGGGATGACCGCGCGCGACCTGGTCGTGCACATGGGCGAGCTGCGCGGGCTGCCGCGTCGCGTGGCGGTGCTGCGGGCGTCGGAGGTGCTCTTCCAGGTCGGCCTCGAGGAGGAGCGCTCGCGCCTGATCCGCACGTTCTCGGTCGGCATGAAGCAGCGCACGAACCTCGCCCAGGCGATCGTGCACTCGCCCGGCCTCGTGATCCTCGACGAGCCCACGAACGGCCTGGATCCGGCCGGCCGCGAGGAGATGCTGACGCTCGTGCGCCGGCTCTCGGCCGAGCTCGGGATCGCGGTCGTGATGTCGTCGCACGTGCTCGAGGACGTCGCCCGCACCTGCGACTCGGTGATCGTGCTGCGCGAGGGCCGGGTGGCGGCGACGCGCCGCATCGACCACGCCGCCGCGGCGGCGCAGGGCGACGTGCGCGTGCGCGTCACCGGCGATCCGGATGGGTTCGCCCGCGCCGCCCGTGACCTCGGGCTCGATGTGCACGCCGACGGCGCCGGCCGCGCCGACGGCGAGGCCGCCTGGCTGATCATCCGCGGCACCGACGCCGACGGCGTCCTCGCCGGCGTGCGCGACGCGGCCGTCGCGGCCGGCGTCGGCCTGCAGGAGCTGCGACCCGCCGGGCCCACGCTCGAGGAATCGCTGATCGGGGAGATCGGATGAGCGCCGACGCCCGCGTTGCCGACGTCGCCTACAGCCGCTACGACGGCCCTCGGGCGGGGCGGCTGGCGGCGATCTGGTCGCTCGCCCGGTGGAGCTCGCTGCGCGCGCTCGGCGCCCGCCGGGGGTGGAAGGCGAAGGTCATCCCGATGACGCTCATCCTGCTCGGCTTCGCTCCCGCCCTCGTCGTGCTCGGCCTGCGGGCGCTGTTCGGGCCGACGGTCTTCCGGGGCGGGCTCGCAAACGCGCTGCCGTACTCGAACTACACCGCCACCATCGGGATCGTGATCCTGGTCTTCAGCGTCGTCGTGACACCGGAGCTGCTCTGCCCCGACCGCCGCGACGGCACGCTCTCGCTCTACTTCTCGACGGCGATCGGCCGCGGCGACTACGTGCTCGGGAAGGTGCTCGCGGCGCTGATGCCCATCCTGCTCGTGACGCTCGTGCCGCCGCTCATCCTCTATGCCGGGAACCTGCTCTTCGCCGTCCATCCGGTCGGCTACCTGCAGAAGCACGCCGCCGACATCCTGCGCATCGTCGGCTCCGGGCTCCTGATCGGCATCTTCTACGCGCTCGTCGGCCTCGCGATCTCGTCGCTCACGGCGCGGCGGGCCTTCGCCGTCGGCGGCTACCTGGCGTTTCTCGCCATCCCGACGGTGATCGGCGGCGTGCTCGCCCACGCCCTGAACGAGCGCTACCTGCGCCTGCTGGCCGTCGCGGCCGTGCCGATCCAGGCGGCCCGCGGCCTCTACCCCGACTACACCGACGAGGGCCACCTGAGCGCGGGGCTGTGGGCGGCGACGTCGGTCGAGCTGATCGTCGTCGCGATCGCCGTGCTCGCGATCCGCTACGGGCGGGACACCGGGTGAGCGCGGACCCGGCGATCGAGTTCACCGGCGTCTCGCGCTGGTTCGGCGACACCGTCGCCCTGGCCGATGTGTCGTTCACGGCCGCTTCAGGGGTGATCGGCCTGCTCGGCCACAACGGCGCCGGCAAGTCGACGACGCTCAAGCTGTGCGCCGGGTTCTCGACGCCGAGCAGCGGGGTCGTGCGCATCTTCGGCGTCGACCCGCGGCGCACGCCCGAGGTCTACGGCCGGGTCGGCATCGTGCCCGACCACAGCCCACCCTGGCCGTTCCTCTCGGCGCGCAAGGTGGTCGAGCTCTCGGCCCGTCTCCACCGCGTGGCCGACTTCCGCGCCGCCGCTGCGGACGCGATCGAGACGGTCGGCCTGACCGACGCCGCCGACCGGCCGGTGGGCGGGTTCTCGCACGGCATGCGCCAGCGGGTGAAGCTCGCCCAGGCCCTTGCCCACGACCCCGAGCTGCTGCTGCTGGACGAGCCGCTGAACGGCCTCGACCCGACCCAGCGCAGCCATGTGATCGAGCTCCTGATCAAGCTCGGGCCGCGACGGCCGCACCGTCATCGTCTCGTCGCACGTCCTGCACGAGGTCGAGCGGATGGCGCCGCGCGTGCTCGTGCTCGTGAACGGCCACCTCGTCGCCGAGGGCGCCACCGACGCGATCAGGCGGCTGATCAGCGAGCGGCCGCGGCGCGTGGTCGTGAGCCCCGACCGGGACGGACGCGCGCTCGCCCGCGAGCTGCTCGCGCTCGCCGACGTCGACGCCGTGCGGCTGTCCGACGGCACGATCGAGATCGAGACGAGCGACCCGCTCACGCTCAGCCACGAGCTGCCGCAGGCGGCGAAGCGCACCGGGACGCTGCTGCGCGAGATCCACCCCCTCGGCGACGACCTCGAGAGCGTGTACGCCTACCTGCACGAGCGGGCGCGGGGGCAGGCGCGGTGATCGACCCCGTCTACGCCCTCACGCTGCGGTCGCTGATCCTGCAGAAGCGCACGATCGTGCTCGTGCTGGTCGCCTGCGCACCGGTGCTGATGGCGCTCGCCTACGCGCTCGCGCGCTGCACCCGGCGACCACGACCATTCGTTCTACTCCGACCTCGTCCAGCAGCTCTTCGTGCCCACGGTGGCGTCGCTCATCGCGCTCGTCTTCGGCGTGAGCGCCTTCGGCGACGAGCGCGAGGACGGCACGATCCTGTACCTGGTCGCGACGCCGCAGGCGCGCCTGCGCCTGGTGGTTGCCAAGGTGGCGGCGGCCTGGACGGCGACGCTCCTCTTGCTCGTGCCGAGCCTGGTCGTGAGCGGCGCCCTCAGCCTGCGCCACGGCCTCACCGCCGGCCTCGTCGGATGGCCGCTGCTCGGTGTCGTGCTCGCGAGCCTGGCCTACTGCGCGGCGGCGGTGCTGCTCTCGCTCTACACCCGGCCGGCCGATCGTGATCGGCGTGATCTACATCCTGCTCTGGGAGGGGTCGATCGCGACGTTCGCCGCGTCGGCGGCCAAGCTCTCGATCTCGGCCTACGGCCGGGCCTTCGTCGGGCACGTGCTGCCGCAGGCGTCACCGCCGGTCGCGGGGACGCTCGTCTCGGCGACTCGTCCTCGTCCTCGTCGCCGCCGCCGCCGCGTGGGCGACAGCGCGCGCGCTCGGCCGCGTCGAGCTGCCGTAGTCCTCAGCTTCTCCGCAAGGGGCGCCGATAAGAGGAGTGCACGCGATGATCGACAAGATCATGCGATGCACGATCGAAAGGGAGCCGTGAGCTCAGCCCCATTCACGCCGGATACGCGGTCGACCCCGCGTATCACCAACCCCGGCCCGCCGCCGAAGGCACGCGTGCCGAGGAGCAGGCCGAGAGCCGCGCCAAGGGAGCCTCCGAGGAGGACTCCAAGGTGCCGGGGTCGTCGGGGTCGTCCGGCGGTCACGTCGACACCTACGCCTGAGAGCCGGGGACTGTCCCCGATCCCGGTCGGGGACGGTCCCCAGTCGTGCCTGCGCCGGGTGATCACGTAGTTTCCCTCAGCGTTCGCCGGGCAAAGCCTGATGCGAATCACATGAACCGGGCGCATCATGGTGGTGATGCAGGACTCGCTGTCCCAGCTGCGCAGTGCCATGGGGGCGTTCGGCGACCACATGGGCGACACGCACCTGTGGCCGCTTGCGATCGCCCTCCTCCTGCATCTGCTGAGCCTGCTCGTGCGCGCCGGCGTGTGGCGGGCGATCCTCGCCGCCGCCTTCCCGGAACGCCGGGTGCCGCTGCGCTCGGCCGTGTGGTCGTACATGGCCGGCGTCGGCGCAAACGCCATCGCCCCCTTCCGCGGCGGCGACGTCGTGCGCATCTTCACCATCCGCCGCGAGCTCGGCAACGTGTCGGTGACCACGATCGTCTCGACGCTCGTCGCCGAGACGGCGTTCGGCGCCGTGGTGGTGGCGCTGATGGTGGGCGCGACCGTCGGCCTCGGCTGGCTGCCGCCGATCGTGCACCTGCCCGACGCCAAGGCGTTCGAGTTCTCGTTCTACGCCCGCCACGCCGGCCTGGTCGCGATCGCGCTCGGTGCGGTCGCGCTCGTGATCGTGCTCGGCGCCGAGTGGGCGATGCACCACCTGCGCGGCTTCTGGCTGCGGCTCGTCCAGGGCCTCGCGATCCTGCGCTCGCCGGGCCACTTCGCCCGCGTCGTCGCGGCGCCGCAGCTGCTCGACTGGGCGCTGCGGGTCGGGGTGGCCTACGAGATGCTGGCCGCGTTCGGCATTCCCGCGACGCTGCGCTTCGCAGTCCTCGCGGTGGTGATCGACTCCGTCTCGACCGCGCTTCCGGTTCACGCCCGGCGGCGTCGGCGCACAGCAGGGGCTGCTCGTGTTCGCGCTCGGCGGCGTCGCGACCTCGAGCCAGGTGCTCGCCTTCTCGATCGGCGTCCAGGCCGCGACGGTGGCGTTCAACATCGTGCTCGGGCTGATCGCGATCTTCGTGCTCTTCGGGCACGTCCGGATGGGCACGGTGCACCGCGAGGCGCGCTCGCTGCCCGAGGCAGGCGCCTGACAGACGCGGGCTATGGTGGGAGGGTGGGATGGCGCTACCACCGCACTCGCGCTCGCCGTCGCGGCGTGCCTGCCCGGCCTCGCCTGCGGCGGCGGGTCGGCGTCGCCGGGATCGGCCGCCGGGGGGACGGGCGCCACGGCCCTGGCGGGACGGCTCGTGCACGCCAATGCGACGCTTCGGCGCGGCCTCGAGGGATGGGCGGCGGCCGACCCGGCGCTGCGCTCGGCGCCTCCGCGAGCGGTGCTCGCCGCCGCTGCGACCGAGCGCGCGATCGTGCACCGGCTCGCGGGCGATCCCGCGCTCGCCGCCGGGACGCTGCCGGCGCTTCCGGCCTCACTCGCAACCGCCGTGCGCACCGAGGTCGCGGCCGCCCACGCGCTGCGCCGGCTGGACGGCCCGCCGCCGAAGAACCCCGCTGCGCTTCACCTGGCACCCCCGCGGCCGGCGGGCCGGCTGCTCGCCGACTACCGCCTCGCCGAGGCGCGCTTCGGCGTGCGCTGGCAGGTGCTCGCCGCTGTGAACATGGTCGAATCGGCGTTCGGCCGCGTGGTCGTCCGGTCGAGCGCCGGCGCCCAGGGGCCGATGCAGTTCATGCCCGCCACCTGGAACGCGTACGGCCTGGGCGGGAACGTGCAGGTGCCGCACGACGCCATCCTCGGCGCCGCCAACTACCTGCACCGCTCCGGCGCGCCCGCCGACGAGCACGCCGCGCTGCACGCGTACAACCCGTCGAACCTGTACGTCGCCGCCGTGCTCGACTACGCGCGGGTGATGGCACGCGACCGGCTCGGGTACCTCACCCTGTACGCCTGGGAGGCAAGCCTCCCAG
>CAVPQP010000006.1:0-464743 GCA_963707585.1 uncultured Actinomycetes bacterium
GGAGGACTACACGTCCAGGTACAAGGGCGAGGCTGTCGAGATCGCGCTCTTCGGCGGGGAGTATCAGGACGGGATCCTGACTGCGTACTGCCTGATCGAGGACGTCGCGCACGTCGAGCTGAACGGGCACATCCTGGTGCCCCTCCAGAACGTGGCCAGCCTGCACTGCACCAGCCGCTGCGACGCGCAGGACGACTGGCCGCCCCGCGGCCTCTTCGACGACGAGCGCGAGGATCGCGACGACGACGGGCCGGGGTAGGCTGAGAACCGGGGACAGTCCCCAAGGGGACAGTCCCCTCGGAGTCGTCAGCGCCCAGATAAATACAAAAGGCCGCCCGAAGGCGGCCTTTTGTATTTATCCCGGCGACGACCTACTCTCCCAGGCGCTCGCGCGCCAAGTACCATCGGCGCTGAGGGGCTTAACTTCTCTGTTCGGAATGGGAAAAGGTGTTTCCCCCTCGCTATGACCACCGGAAACCTTGTGGACTTGTGAATCGGCCGGCGCAGCGCGCGACCCTCAAAACTCCATAGCG
This sequence comes from uncultured Actinomycetes bacterium, assembly GCA_963707585.1. GTDB lineage: Bacteria > Actinomycetota > Thermoleophilia > Gaiellales > JAICJC01 > JAICJC01. Next base: position 534 of record CAVPQP010000006.1, read on the forward strand.
GCTGTGGTGTTCTCAAAATCAAGTCCTCGGATGATTAGTACGGGTCTGCTGAACGCATTACTGCGCTTGCACATCCCGCCTATCAACCTGGTCGTCTACCAGGATCCTTACTCCCTCGAGGGGATGGGAGAGCTCATCTCACGGTGGGCTTCCCGCTTAGATGCTTTCAGCGGTTATCCCGTCCAGACGTAGCTAACCAGCGGTGCCCTTGGCAGGACAACTGATACACCAGAGGTCTGTTCAACCCGGTCCTCTCGTACTAGGGTCGACTCCGTTCAACTCTCCAACGCGCACAGCAGATAGGGACCGAACTGTCTCACGACGTTCTGAACCCAGCTCGCGTACCGCTTTAATGGGCGAACAGCCCAACCCTTGGGACCGACTTCAGCCCCAGGATGCGACGAGCCGACATCGAGGTGCCAAACCGCTTCGTCGATGTGGACTCTTGGAAGCGATAAGCCTGTTATCCCCGGAGTACCTTTTATCCGTTGAGCGACGGCAATTCCACTCTCAACCGCCGGATCACTAAGACCTACTTTCGTACCTGCTCGACTTGTGGGTCTCGCAGTCAAGCTCCCTTGTGCCTTTACACTCTTCGCACGATTTCCGACCGTGCTGAGGGAACCTTTGCGCGCCTCCGTTACATTTTAGGAGGCGACCGCCCCAGTCAAACTGCCCACCTGACACTGTTCCCCGTCCGGATCACGGATCGGGGTTAGAAGCCCAGAACACCAAGGGTGGTATCCCAAGGGTGGCTCCACGAGGACTGGCGTCCCCGCTTCAAAGCCTCCCACCTATCCTGGACAAAATGTCCCAGACTCCAATATCAAGCTGCAGTAAAGGTTCACGGGGTCTTTCCGTCTAGCTGCGCGTAATCGGCATCTTCACCGATACTACAATTTCACCGAGTCCCTCGTTGAGACAGCGCCCAAGTCGTTACGCCATTCGTGCAGGTCGGAACTTACCCGACAAGGAATTTCGCTACCTTAGGACCGTTATAGTTACGGCCGCCGTTTACCGGGGCTTGGATTCGAAGCTTCGCCCGAAGGCTAACCTCTCCTCGTGACCTTCCGGCACCGGGCAGGCGTCAGCCCCTATACGTCGTCTTTCGACTTAGCAGAGACCTGTGTTTTTGGTAAACAGTCGCTTGGGCCTATTCACTGCGGCCCCCTCGGGCTTCGGACGCGAAGTCCTACACCCTGACGAGGCGCCCCTTCTCCCGAAGTTACGGGGCAATTTTGCCGAGTTCCTTAACGAGGGTTTTCTCGATCACCTTGGTATTCTCTACCCGCCCACCTGTGTCGGTTTTGGTACGGGCACGTGGAACCTCCCTAGGGGCTTTTCTTGGGGGCATGGTTACAGGGACTTCCGACTTTACGTCACCGCATCCTGTCTCAGCCTTGTGGCCGGTTTTCGCCCGGCCGGCCTACGCAGTTGCCCCAGCACGACCAACGGCTGGGATCCCTTGTCCTACCCCGTCCCCCCATCGGTGATAACGGTTCCGACGTGGTACGGGAATATCAACCCGTTGTCCATCGCCTACGCCTTTCGGCCTCGGCTTAGGTCCCGACTAACCCTGAGAAGATTAGCTTTACTCAGGAACCCTTGGGCTTTCGGCGGAGGAGTTTCATCACTCCTCTTTCGTTACTCATGCCAGCATTCTCACTCCTGACGCCTCCACGGCTGGGTTACCCCGCCGCTTCAGTCGGCGTCAGGACGCTCCCCTACCACTCCCGCTTACGCGAGAATCCGCAGCTTCGGTATGTGACTTGAGCCCCGCTACATTATCCGCGCGCGAACACTTGACCAGTGAGCTATTACGCACTCTTTCAAGGGTGGCTGCTTCTAAGCCAACCTCCTGGTTGTCTGTGCATCCGCACATCGTTTACCACTTAGCCACAATTTAGGGACCTTAGCTGGCGGTCAGGGCTGTTTCCCTCTCGACTACGAAGCTTATCCCCCGCAGTCTGACTCCCGTGCTCTGGAGTACCGGTATTCGGAGTTTGCCTGACTTCGGTAACCTGGTAGGGCCCCTAGGCCAAACAGTGCTCTACAGCCGGTACTGAACGCACGAGGCTATACCTAAATATATTTCGGGGAGAACCAGATATCTCTGGGTTTGATTAGCCTTTCACTCCGATCCACAGCTCATCCCCGCCGTTTTCAACCGACGTGGGTTCGGTCCTCCACGGGGTCTTACCCCCGCTTCAACCTGGCCATGGATAGATCACCCAGTTTCGGGTCTAGCGCCTGCGACTAAAACGCCCTATTCGGACTCGCTTTCGCTACGGCTCCGTTTCCTTAACCTCGCCACAGACGACTAACTCGCTGGCCCGTTATGCAAAAAGTACGCCGTCACGGCACAAGGCCGCTCCGACCGCTTGTAGGCACGCGGTTTCAGGTACTATTTCACTCCCCTTCCGGGGTGCTTTTCACCTTTCCCTCACGGTACTGGTTCACTATCGGTCACCTGGGAGTATTTAGCCTTGCGGGGTGGTCCCCGCGGGTTCCGGCCGGGTTTCCCGTGCCCGGTCGTACTCAGGATCCTGTCCAGGGAGGCGACGCACTTTCGCGTACGGGGCCTTTACCCTCTGTGGCGACGGTTTCCACCGTCTTCCGCTAGCACGCCACTTTGTAACTCCCCGACCGCCCTGCGGGACGATCAAGACAGGTCCTACAACACCGAGCCGGCAACGCCCGCAGGCTGTCACGCCGGTCCGGTTTGGGCTGTTCCCGTTTCGCTCGCCACTACTCAGGGAATCGAGTTTCTTTCTTTTCCTCCGGCTACTAAGATGTTTCAGTTCGCCGGCTTACCTCCACTCACCCTATGTGTTCAGGTGAGGGTACCCGCGCATTACCACGGGTGGGTTTCCCCATTCGGAAATCCCCGGATCAAAGCTTGATCAGCAGCTCCCCGAGGCTTATCGCAGCCGTCCACGTCCTTCATCGGCTCCAGGTGCCAAGGCATCCACCGTGTGCCCTTATTCACTTGATTCAAGTAGAGAACACCACTAAACCGCTATGGAGTTTTCAGGGTGCACGCCGGAGAGATGCGGTCCGGTCGACCCGAGGGACGGCGAAAGCCCCGCGAAGGGGCTCCCGGTCTCTCAAAACTCAACAGTTTGGGCCACCGGCCGCGAACGGCCGGCGAAACGTGGGTGTCGACGTTGTTCCAGGCGAGCCCAGTCATAGGACGGCACGAGTGCCATCGACACGCTGGGCGCCTGCGGCGGTTGGAGCCGCCGCATTCCCTAGAAAGGAGGTGATCCAGCCGCAGCTTCCGCTACGGCTACCTTGTTACGACTTCACCCCAATCACCGACTCCACCTTCGGCCGCTGCTTCCCTTACGGGTTAGCGCACGGACTTCGGGTGTTTCCGGCTTTCGTGGTGTGACGGGCGGTGTGTACAAGACCCGGGAACGTATTCACCGCGGCGTTGCTGATCCGCGATTACTAGCAACTCCGACTTCATGAAGGCGAGTTTCAGCCTTCAATCCGAACTGGGATCGGCTTTTTGGGATTCGCTCCGCCTCACGGCCTCGCAGCCCTCTGTACCGACCATTGTAGCACGTTTGTAGCCCTGGACATAAGGGGCATGATGACTTGACGTCATCCCCACCTTCCTCCGGTTTGTCACCGGCAGTCTCCTGTGAGTTCCCGGCCGAACCGCTGGCAACACAGGACAGGGGTTGCGCTCGTTGCGGGACTTAACCCAACATCTCACGACACGAGCTGACGACAGCCATGCACCACCTGTGCACCCGCTCCGAAGAGGGGCCTGGTTTCCCAGGATTTCGAGTGCATGTCAAGCCCAGGTAAGGTTCTTCGCGTCGCATCGAATTAAACAACATGCTCCGCTGCTTGTGCGGGTCCCCGTCAATTCCTTTGAGTTTTAGCCTTGCGGCCGTACTCCCCAGGCGGGATGCTTAATGCGTTAGCTTCGGCACGGACGGAGTCGACACCGCCCACACCTAGCATCCATCGTTTACGGCGTGGACTACCAGGGTATCTAATCCTGTTTGCTCCCCACGCTTTCGCGTCTCAGCGTCAGTTGCGTTCCAGAGAGCCGCCTTCGCCACGGGTGTTCTTCCTGATATCTGCGCATTCCACCGCTACACCAGGAATTCCACTCTCCTCTCCCGCACTCTAGCCACCCAGTTTCCCACGACCGCCTGCGGTTGAGCCGCAGGATTTCACGCAGGACTTAAGTGGCCGCCTACACGCTCTTTACGCCCAATGATTCCGGACAACGCTCGGTCCCTACGTATTACCGCGGCTGCTGGCACGTAGTTAGCCGGACCTTCTTCTGCGGGTACCGTCAGCTGACGGGCTATTAACCCGCTCGCCTTCTTCCCCGCTGAAAGCGGTTTACAACCCGAAGGCCTTCTTCCCGCACGCGGCGTTGCTGCGTCAGGCTTCCGCCCATTGCGCAAGATTCCCCACTGCTGCCTCCCGTAGGAGTCTGGGCCGTGTCTCAGTCCCAGTGTGGCTGATCGTCCTCTCAGACCAGCTACCCATCGTCGCCTTGGTGGGCCGTTACCCCGCCAACAAGCTAATGGGCCGCGGGCTCATCCAAGACCGGAGGCCGAAGCTACCTTTGGTACAGGCCCCGAAAGGCCGGCACATCATCAGGCATTAGCCAGCGTTTCCACTGGTTATTCCTGTGTCCTGGGCAGATTACCCACGTGTTACTCACCCGTTCGCCGCTCGAGTACTCCCGAAGGAGCCTTTCCGCTCGACTTGCATGTGTTAGGCACGCCGCCAGCGTTCGTCCTGAGCCAGGATCAAACTCTCCGAGAACAGGTTGCGAAAACGGCCTCCCCCACTCCACGACGTAGCGCGGTGCGGGATCGTCGGCCGGTCTCTGACCATGAAGGAGAGTTTCGACCGGTCGGTTCTGGCTGACCGGTCTGCTCTCAAAGGCCGGCGCACCCACCGTCTCCGGCCCGAGGGCCGGTGGCGCAGGGTCGCCGACATGGTTTCCGCTCCCCCGTGGAATTCCCGGGGTAAGCGGACGAACCCGACGTCGATCGCTCCGGGGTGTGAACCACCCCGCAGAGATCCCCAAACTGTTGAGTTTTCAAAGACCAGGCGCCCTCGGACGCGACCACAAAGCCTAGCGAGTTGCTCACGGCCAGGCAAGTGGCACGCTCCGGACGAAAAGCCGCCACCCAACCCCGGGCGACGGCCAGAAGGAGGAGTATACCGATCAGGCCGCGTCGATGACGGAGAACCGTCGCCCCACGCGCAGCTCGGCGCCGGCCAGCCGGCCGCGGGGAACGTCGAGCTCGCCCTCCCCCAGGCGCTCGCCGTTCAGGCGCACGCCGCCCTGGGCGATCAGCCGGCGCGCCTCCGACGACGAGCGGGCCAGGCCGCTCCCGGCCAGAAACCCGGGCATATGCACGGGGTCTTCGGCCGGCAGCGGGCAGCCGCGGCGCATCCTCCGCCGCCCGGCCCTGCTTGAACTGGCGGTCGAACGCGGCCTCTGCGCTCGCCGCCGCCTCGGCTCCGTGCCAGCGCTCCACGAGCCGGCGGGCGTACTCGCGCTTGGCGGCGAGCGGGTCGGCCGGCGGCGGCGTGTCGGACTGGAGCGTCAGCCGGTAGTAGTCGGGCATGAGCTCGTCGCGCGCGCTCATCGCCTTGCCGAACATGTCCGCGGGCGGGTCGTCGATCCCGATGTAGTTGCCGAGCGAGGCGCTCATCTTGTCGACCCCGTTGGGCCCGTTGATGAGCGGCGTCGTCAGCGCGACCTGGGGATCCTGGCCGTAGGCCTGCTGGATGTCGCGCCCCGTGAGCAGGTTGTACTCCTGATCGGTGCCGCCGAGCTCGACGTCGGCCTGGATCGCGACCGAGTCGTACCCCTGCATCAGCGGGTACAGGAACTCCGACACCGAGATGGGCTGGTTGGCCTTGAAGCGGCGCTCGAAGTCGTCGCGCTCGAGCAGGCGCGAGACGGTCACGATCCGGGTCAGGCGCAGGAGCTCGGCGAAGTCGATCTTGGCCAGCCACTCGCCGTTGAAGCGCAGCTCGGTGCGCTCCGGGTCGAGGATCCGCAGCGCCTGGCTGAAGTAGCGCTGCGCGTTGGAGTCGATCTCCGCGTCGGTGAGCACGCGCCGCTCCTTCGACCGGCCAGACGGGTCGCCGACGCGGGCCGTGTAGTCGCCGACGATGAGCACCCCCGTGTGCCCCTGGTCCTGGAACGCCCGCATCCGCATGAGCGGGATCGCCTGGCCGATGTGGATGTCGCGCGCCGTCGGGTCGATCCCGAGCTTCACCCGCAGCGGCCGGCCGAGCCTGAGCTTGCGCTCGAGCTCACCCTCGGGAAGCACCTTCACGGCATTACGGGTGAGGGCTGCGACGTCGGCCACGGGGCGCGGATGATATCGGCCGGCTCACGTACGGCGAGTCGGGATCGAGGAAGCGCCAGGGCCGCTCGACCGCCTGGGTGAGCCCGATCCGGGTGGTCTGCACCACCCGCCGGCGCCGCCCCGGCGGCAGGAGCTCCGCGACGTGGCCGTTCAGCTGCGGCCCCGCGGCGAGCGCCTGGCCGACGTTGCCCGGGCCGGTCGTGAGCGGCTCGCGGCCGCGCCGCTCGCGCATGCGCTCGACGCCGACGGCGGGCTCGAGCGAGCGCACGAGCACGGCGTCCGCGACCCCCTCCGGGCCGCAGACGATGTTCATGCACCAGTGGATCCCGTAGCTGCGGTAGACGTACAGCGTCCCGGCCGGCCCGTACATCGCCGCGTTTCTCGCGGTGCGGCCGCGGAAGCTGTGCGAGGCGGGGTCGTCGTGGCGGTAGGCCTCGGCCTCGACGATCGGGCCGCCGACCCCGTCCACGAGCAGCGTCCACCCGATCAGCGCCCGCGCCGCGAGCACCGAGTCGCCGCCGAGGTCGAGCGCCCGCAGCGGGCTCAGAGCGGGCGCCAGCCCAGGCCGTCGCCACCGGGCTCGATCGTGCCCCAGCCGGCGATGTGCGAGGCGGCACAGGGGACGCCGGTGCCCGCCAGCCGTTCCAGCCAGTCGCGGCGCGTGCGCAGGCCGAGCTCGGGGTCGGAGTCGAACTGGCAGTCCCACTCGGGATGCTGGACGTGGCTGGGATGGTGGATCACGTCGGCCAGGAACACACGCCGGCCGTCGCGCCCGTCGATCTCGACGCAGGCCTGGCCGGCCCGGTGGCCGGGCGCCTCGACCACGCGGACGCCCGGCAGCACCTCGGCGCCGTCTGCGACCTCGTCCAGCCGGTCCTCGATCCGTGCGAACACCTCGGGCATGCCGCCCGGATCCGGCTCCCACGCGCGCGCCCAGTCGGCGGCGGTCTTCGTGACGACGATGCGCGGTGCCGGGATCTCCGCCGCGCCGCCGAAGTGATCGAAGTCGAGATGGGTGAGGATGATCGTGTCGACGTCCTCCACGCGGCAGTGGGGCGCGAGCGCGGCCGCGAGGTCGCTGCGGGCTCCGTCCCACCCCGAGTCCAGGTGGCCGGCGGCGGTGTCGATCAGCGCGGTGCCGGCGGCGCTCCGCAGCAGGACGACGTTCGAGACGACGTCGATGTCCCCCAGCTCGCCCCTCGGCGCCATCAGCCCGTCGCGCATCGGCAGGCTGCCCGCGGCGACGAGTGTCACCTCCCAGTCAGACATCGAGCGACATCTGGTTCTGGCGGCTGCGCCGCACGGCCTGCGCGAGCGCGGTGGCCTCGCCCATGTCGGCCAGAATCGTGCGCTCGGTGCGCGACGCGATCAGCGGCTCGGCCATGCCGTCGACCCACACCCGCGTGCGGCGGCCGTCGCCGCGGTCGTCGCCCTCGATCGGCTCCATCGCATAGATCCGGTCTGCGCGCACGAATTTGCCGTAGCCCAGGAACACCATCGGTGCTCCCGCGGCCGTCATAGCTCGGCCAGCACCTCACGCAGCGAGCCGGCCACGTAGGCGATGTCGTCCTCCTCGAGCTGGATGAAGAACGGCAGGGCGAGCGTGGACTTCGACACCCGCTCGGTCACCGGCAGCATCCCCGGGCCGTAGCCGAAGCGCTCGCGATAGGTGGGCTGGGTGTGGATCGCCGGCAGGTACGGGCGCGTGGCGATGCCCCGCTCGGCCAGCGCGGCCGAGACGGCCGAGCGGTCGATGCCGGCGTCGAGGCGCACGTAGTAGATGAACCAGCTGCGCGGCTCCGGGCCGCGGTACGGCAGCTCGACCCCGTCGATCCCGGCGAGCAGGGCGTCGTAGCGCTCCGCCACCCGGCGCCGCTCCTTCATCAGCATGTCGAGCTTCTCGAGCTGGCCCAGCCCCACCGCGGCGGACATCTCGTCCATGCGGTAGTTGAACCCGACCCGCTGGTGCACGAGCCAGTCGCCGTTGTCCGAGCGGCCCTGGTTGACCAGGCTGCGCAGCTCGCGGGCGAGGTCGGGATCGTCGGTGGTGATCGCGCCGCCCTCGCCGGTGGTCAGCTGCTTGTTGGGGTAGAACCCCCACACGGCAGGATTGCCGTGGGTGCCGACCGCGCGCCCGCCGACGGTGCAGCCGATCGCCTCGCAGGCGTCCTCGACCACGGCCAGGCCGTGGCGCTGCGCGATCGCCGTGATCGCCTCGATGTCGCACGGGTAGCCGAAGATGTGCACCGGGATGATCGCCCGCGTGCGCGGCGTGATCGCGGCCTCGACCGCCGCCGGGTCGATGTTGAACGTGCGCTCGTCGATCTCGGCGAAGACGGGCGTCGCCCGCTCGAACAGGATCACGTTGGCGGTCGCGACGAAGGACAGGCTCGACGTGATCACCTCGTCGCCGGGGCCGAGTCCCAGCCGGAACATCGACACGTGCAGTCCGGCCGTGCCGCTCGAGCAGGCGACGGCGTGGGCCGCGCCGACGCGCTCGGCGAACGCCTGCTCGAACGCGGGCGCCACCGGCCCGCAGGCCAGGCTGTCCGACCGCAGCACGTCCAGCACGAGCTCCTCCTCGCGCCCGTCGAGATAGGGGCGCGCGAGCGGGATCGAGCGGGTCGTCACCATTGCGTCAGACCGCTGCCTTGACCGGATACTCGAGCAGGTCGGAGAAGCGGTCGTCACGGCCGCCGACGATGGCGAAGAACGTGTCCTGGATCTGCTTCGTGATCGGGGCCGCGGCCGCCCGTCTCGTGATCGTCGACCGACGCCACCGGCGTCACCTCGGCGGCGGTGCCGCACAGGAACACCTCGTCGCCGAAGTAGAGGTCGGTGCGCACCAGGTTCACCTCGCGCACCTCGAATCCGAGCGTGTTGGCGATCCGGATCACGGTCGAGCGGGTGATGCCGGGCAGGCACGAGGCCGTCGTGGGCGGCGTGTAGAGCACGCCGTCGCGGACCACGAACACGTTCTCGCCCGACCCGTCGGCCACGTAGCCCTCCTCGTTCAGCAGGATGGCCTCGTCGTAGCCGGCCCGCGACGACTCGAGCTTCGCGAGCACCGAGTTGATGTACTGACCGGTGGCCTTCGCGGCGGGCGGCAGCGTGTTCGGGCCGATCCGGCGGAAGCTCGAGATCTTGCGTGCGCACGCCGTGCTCGAGGGCGTCCTCGCCCAGGTACGCCCCCCACGGCCACACCGCGATGGCCACCTCGACCGGGTTGTCGCCCGGGTAGAGGCCCATCGGCCCGGCCCCGCGGAACGCCAGCGGGCGGATGTAGCACGAGGGCACGCCGTTCACGCCGACGGTCTCGTGCACGGCCGCGGCCAGCTCGGGCAGGCTGTAGCCGAGATCCATCTGGTAGAGCGCGGCCGACCGGCGCAGGCGCTCGAGGTGGTCGGTCAGCCGGAAGACGGCCGAGCCCTTGGGCGTGTCGTACGCGCGGATGCCCTCGAAGACGCCCGTGCCGTAGTGCAGGGCGTGCGTGAGGATATGGACGTTTGCGTCCTCCCACGACACGAAGCTTCCATTGCGCCAGATCTTGTCGGTGGGTTGCATGCCGGGACGCGTCCTTTCGGTGTCGGTTCCTCGGCCGTGATGGTACCGGAAGGGCCCCCGCGAGGGACGCCGTTACCATCCCGGCGATGGCGGAGGCCCGGCAGGAGCACGCGCGCTCGTTCGACCGCGTCGCGGATGCGTACCGGCGCGCCCGCCCGTCCTACCCCGCGGCCGCGGTGCGAGTGGGCGCTCGAGCCGGCGCCCGGCCGGCGGGTGGTCGATCTCGCCGCGGGCACGGGCAAGCTGACCGAGGTGATCCTCGCGGCGGGCGCCGACGTGACCGCGGTCGAGCCGCTCGCGAACATGCGCGCGGCGCTCACCGAGAGCCTGCCGGGCGTCACCGCCCTCGACGGCACCGCCGAGGCGATCCCGCTCGCCGACGCGAGCGCCGACGCCGTCCTGGTCGGGCAGGCGTTCCACTGGTTCGATGCGCCCAGGGCGCTGGCCGAGATCGCCCGGGTGCTCGTCCCCGGCGGCGTGCTCGGCCTGGTCTGGAACGCGCGCGACGACTCCGTCGCCTGGGTGGCCGAGCTGACCGACGCGCTGCACGGCGCGGGCGACGTGGTGTCGGCGGCGCGCGCGATCGGCCCCGAGCCGATCGCGAGCCCGTGCTTCACCCCCTCCGAGCGGCGGGAGTTCCCCAATCCCGTGCCCTTCGACCGCGCCCGGCTCGTGGAGTGGGCGACCTCGACGAGCAGCATCGCCACGCTCGCGCCCGCGCAGCGCAGGGCCGCGCTCGAGCGCATCGGCCGGCTCGCCGACGAGCACCCCGACCTGCGCGGGCAGGCGGCCTTCACGATGCCGTACGTGACGGCCGTCGTGCGGGCCGCGCGGGTGTGAGCGGCGCCTACGGGCCGTTCAGGTTGACGGAGCGCACGCGGTAGATGCCCTCGAGTGCCGCCAGCCGCTCCATCAGCGCAGGCGGCGGCGCCACATCGAGGGCGAGCACCATCACGGCCCGCTCGCCGCGGAAGTTGCGCGACACGCTCATGTTGGCGATGTTCACGTGCTGCTCGCCGACCGTCGTCCCCACCCGGCCGATCACGCCGGGGCGGTCGTCGTTCAGCATCACCACCATGTGCCCGGCGAGCTCGATCTCGACCTGGTAGCCCTCGACCTCGACGAGCCACGGCCGGTTCTCGCGGCCGATCGTCGTGCCCGAGACCGTCTGGCCGTCGCCGCACGCGACCCGGATCAGGCTCGTGTAGTCGCCGGGCGTGCGCGCGTGCTCCTCGCCGACTGCGATCCCGCGGCTCTCGGCGACGGCGCGCGCGTTCACCAGGTTCACCGGCTCGTCGGAGCGGCTCGCGAACGCGCCCATCATCACCGCCGTCGTGAGCAGGCGGGTGTCGTGCTCGGCCAGCGACCCGTCGTAGGTCACGTCGATGCGCTCGAGCCGCTGCTCGCACAGGCCGATCGCCAGCCGCCCGAGCTGGGTGGCGACGGGCAGGTAGGGGCCGAGCACCTCCATGTCCTCGGCGCGCACCTGCGGGATGTTCACCGCGTTCTGGACGAGCTCGCCGCGCAGCGCCGCGGCCACCTGCTCCGCCACGATCACCCCGGCCCGGTCCTGCGCCTCCTGGCGTGGACGCGCCCAGGTGCGGGGTGACGACCACGTTCGGCAGGTCGAGGATCGCCCCCGCGGTGTACGGCTCCGACGGGAAGACGTCGAGGGCCGCGCCGGCGACCTGCCCCGAGCGCAGCGCGGCGACCAGCGCGTCCAGGTCGACCAGATCGCCGCGGGCGGCGTTCACGATCCGCACGCCGGGCTTCATGAGCGCGATCCGCTCGGCGTCGATCAGGTGCCGCGTGTCGGCCGTGAGCGGCGCGTGCAGGGTGACGAAGTCGGCCTGCAGGAGCAGGTTCTCGAGCGACGCCGACGCGACCTGGAGCTCGCGGCAGCGGTCGGCCGACACGAACGGGTCGAACACGACGACGCGCATCCCGAACGAGCGGGCGCGGGTGGCGACCAGCTGGCCGATGCGGCCGAAGCCGACGATGCCGAGCACCTTGTCGGCCAGCTCCACCCCGCCGAAGCGCTTGCGCTCCCAGCGCCCCTGGACGAGCGCGGCGTGGGCCTGGGGGATGTTGCGGGCGATGGCGAGCAGCAGCCCGAGCGCGTGCTCGGCGGCGGCCACCATGTTCGAGCCGGGGCGTTCGCGACGATGATGCCGCGGCGGGTGGCGGCGGCCACGTCGACGTTGTCGACCCCGGTGCCGGCCCGGCCGATCACCTTGAGCCGGCCGGCGTGCTCGAGCAGCCCGGCCGACACCCTGGTGGCGCTGCGGACGATCAGCGCGTCGTAGCCGCCGATGCGCTCGGCCAGGTCGTCGGGCGGCGGGTTCAGCTCGACGTCGACCTGGAACTCCTCCCGCAGGAGGTCGACTCCGGCGGCGGCGATCTCCTCGGTGACGAGGACGCTGGTCATCCGGACGCGAACACCTCGACCGCGCGCGCGGCGCCCGCGCCGGGCCGCGGCGGCCGGTAGCCGAGCTCTGCGAGTGCCAGCTCGAGCCCGGCGAGGGCGGTGATGATGTCGAACTCGTTCATGTAGCCCATGTGGCCGATGCGCATGATCCGCCCGCGCAGGCTGCCCTGGCCGCCCGCGAGCACGATGCCGTGGCGGTCGCGCAGCACGCCGTAGCAGCGCTGGCCGTCGACGCCGTCGGGCATCAGCAGCGCGGTGACCATCGCCGACGTCTCGTCGTCGGGCGAGTAGAGCTCGAGCCCGAGCGCCTTCACCCCCTCGCGGGCGCCCAGGGCGAGGCGGCGGTTGTGCGCCCAGATCGTCTCGTACCCGCGCGACTCGATCAGCTCGAGCGCCTTGCGCAGCGCGGCGACGACCGTCACGGCCGGCGTGAAGGCGGTGTCGTTCTTGGCCTGCGAGTCGGCCGTCAGGCGCCAGTCGAGGTAGTAGCGGGGCAGGGTCGAGCGCTCGGCCCGCAGCCACGCCCGCGGCGAGACCGACGCGAACGCGAGGCCGGGCGGCGTCATGAGCGCCTTCTGCGATCCGGCCACGACCACGTCGACGCCCCAGGCGTCGGTGGCGAGCTCGACACCGCCCAGGCTGGACACGGCGTCGACGACGAGCACGGCGCCGGTCGGCGCGGTGTGCTTCGGCGATCGCCTCGATGTCGTGCACGACCCCGGTCGAGGTCTCGGACTGGGTGACGAAGACGGCCGCCGTCTCGGCCTCCTCGGCCGCCGCGCCGATCCGGGCCGGGTCGAGCCGCTCGCCCCACTCGTGGGCGACGTGCACGGGCTCGATCCCGTAGGCGCGCACGAGCTTCAGCCAGCGCTCGCCGAAGTTGCCGGCCGACGCCACCACCACCCGGTCGCCCGGCGAGAGCAGGTTCGCGACGGACGACTCCATCGCCGCCGTTCCGGAGCCCGTGAAGAGGAGCACGTCGTGCTCGGTCGCGAACAGGCGCCTGAGGGCCGCCAGCGTCTCGCCGAGGAGCGCGCGGAAATCGGGGCTGCGATGGTGGTGCAGCGGCGCGGCCTCGGCCGCCATCACCTCGGGCGGAACCGGGGTCGGGCCGGGGGTGATCAGGTAGCGCTTGCCGTCCACCGCAGCGGATCGTAGGTCGTGGGTCGGAATGCGGGGTCAGACCCAGCTCACCAACATCGGGGCCAGGCCCCGGTTCTACGCCTGCAGGCGGTCGCGCAGCAGCTGCTGCACCTGGCGGGCGTCGGCGCGGCCACGGGTCTGCTTCATCACCTGGCCGACGAGCGCGTTGATGACGCCCTCCTTGCCGGCCCGGAACTGCTCCACGAACTGCGGGTTCTGCGCGAGCACGTCGTCGACCATGCCCTCGAGCTCCGACGAGTCGCCGATCGATGCCAGGCCGTGCTCCTCGACGAGCGCGGCCGGGTCGGCCGCAGGGTCGGCCTCGAGCAGCGCATACACCTGCTTGGCGATGGTCGCGGTGATCGTCCCGGCCGCGATCAGGCGGATCACGCCCGCAAGCGCGGCGGCGGGGACGGCGTCGACCGCGCCGGGCTGGTTGCGCACCCAGTCGGCCGCCGCCTTCGCGTCGCCCGACGCTGCCGCCACGGCCTCGAAGTAGTCGGCCACGGCCGGGCTCGCGTTCAGGTCGGACGCGTCCTGGACGCTCAGGCCGTGTTCCGCACGGAAGCGGGCGATTCGGGCCGCGGGCAGCTCGGGCATCCCCGTGCGCAGCCGCTCGACGTCGGCCGGCGCTCGGCTCGAGCGGCACCAGATCGGGCTCGGGGAAGTAGCGGTAGTCGTCGGCCTCCTCCTTCGAGCGGCGGGCGTGCAGCTCGCGCGCCTGCGGGTCGTAGTGGAGCGTCTCCTGGCGCACCTCCCCGCCCGACTCGAGCAGCTCGACCTGGCGGCGGATCTCGGCGGCCATGCCCTCGCCGAGGAACTTGAACGAGTTCATGTTCTTGAGCTCGGTCTTGGTGCCGAATCCGGCCTCGCCGCGGCGCCGCACCGACACGTTGGCGTCGCAGCGCAGCGACCCCTTCTCCATGTCGCAGTCGGACACGCCGATCGTCTGCAGGGTGTTCTTGAGCAGCGCCGAGGAACGCCACCGCCTGCTCCGGCGAGCGCAGGTCGGGCTCGGTCACGATCTCGACCAGCGGCGTGCCGCAGCGGTTGAAGTCGACCACCGAGGAGTCGGCGCCGGCGATGCGCCCGCCCGTCCCGCCCGCGTGCACCAGCTTGGCCGCGTCCTCCTCGAGGTGAGCCCGGGTGATGCCGACGTGGCCGCCGTCGACGTCCAGGTGCCCGTGCACGCAGATCGGCTGGTCGTACTGGCTGATCTGGTAGGCCTTCGGGCTGTCCGGATAGAAGTAGTTCTTGCGGTGGAACTGGCTGCGCGGAGCGATGTCGCAGTCGAGCGCGAGGCCGATCTGGATCGCCTTCTCGACCGCCCCGGCGTTGATCGTCGGCAGCGCGCCCGGGTAGCCCAGGCACACCGGGCACGTGAGCGTGTTGGGATCGGCTCCGAAGATGTTGGCGCAGGCGCAGAACATCTTGGACGCCGTGTTCAGCTGGACGTGGATCTCGAGGCCGATGACCGGCTCCCAGCCGTCCCCGTTCATACCGCCGCCACCAGCGCGGGCGGGCGCGGATCGAAGCCGAGCGCCGCCTCGAGGGCGTGCGCCGCCGCCAGGATGCGGTTCTCGGCGAAGGCCGGCCCGACGAGCTGGAAGCCGACCGGCAGCCCCTCGCTCGTGCCGCACGGGATCGAGATGCCGGGCAGCCCGGCCAGGTTGACCGGCACCGTCAGCACGTCGGACGCGTACATCGCCCAGGGATCGTCGACGCGCTCGCCGATCCGGAAGGCGACGGTCGGCGAGGTCGGCGTGGCGATCAGGTCGACGTCCGCGAACGCCGTCGCGAAGTCCTCGCGGATGCGCGTGCGCACCTTCTGCGCCATGCCGTAGTACGCGTCGTAGTAGCCGGCCGAGAGCGCGTAGGTGCCGAGCATGATCCGCCGCTTCACCTCGGGACCGAACCCGGCCGCGCGGGTGCGCCCGTACATGTCGTGGACGGTGTCGCCAGGCTCGGTCAGGCGCAGGCCGAAGCGGACGCCGTCGAACCGCGACAGGTTGGCCGAGGCCTCGGCCGGGGCGATCAGGTAGTAGGCCGGAAGCGCGTAGCCCGCGTGCGGCAGGCTGGTCTCGACCACCCGCGCGCCCAGCTCCTCCGCGGCCGTAAGCGACGCCTCGAACGCCTCCCGCACGCCCGGCTCGACGCCCTGCGCGAGCAGGTCGGAGGGCACGCCCAGACGCACGCCGTCCAGCCGCTCGGCGGTCGGCACCTCGATCGGCTCGGGCAGCGCCACCGAGGTCGAGTCGCAGGCATCCTGGCCGCAGATGACCTGCATGAGCAGGGCGCAGTCGCGCACCGTGAGCGCGAACGGGCCGATCTGGTCGAGCGACGACGCGAACGCGATCAGCCCGTAGCGGCTGACGGCGCCGTACGTCGGCTTCATCCCGACGACGCCGCAGAGCGCCGCCGGCTGCCGGATCGAGCCGCCGGTGTCCGTGCCCAGCGAGAGCGGTGCGAAGCCGGCGGCGACCGCCGCGGCCGAGCCACCCGACGAGCCGCCGGGGACGCGATCGGTGTCCCACGGGTTGTGGGTGACGCCGAACGCGGAGTTCTCGGTGGAGGAGCCCATCGCGAACTCGTCCATGTTGGTCTTGCCCAGGTTGACGAGCCCCGCCGCCTTGACGCGGGTGACGCAGCCGCCGTCGTAGATCGGCACGTAGCCCTCGAGGATGCGCGACCCCGCGGTCGTCTCCTCGCCCTTCGTGCACAGGATGTCCTTGAGCGCGATCGGGACGCCCTGCAGGCCGGTGCGGCCGTCGCGGTCGAAGCGGTCGGCCTCGGCGAGGGCGGCCTCGCGGCGCGTGCGCAGGAAGGCGTGCACGGCGGCGTTCCCGGTATCGATGCGGTCGAGGTAGGCGGAGACGAGCTCACGGCACGAGAGCTCGCGCGCATCGAGCAGCGCGACGCACCGCTCCGCCGAGAGGCCGAGCGTGTCGGTCATGCCGTCGGGGGCACGCGGAAGCCGCCGTCGGCCGGGTCGGGAGCATTTCGCAACACCTCGGCGCGCGGCCACGACGGCCGGGCGGCGTCGGGCCGCACCTGGTTCGTCAGGTCGAGCGCGTGCGCCGTCGGCTCCACGCCGGCCAGGTCGAGAGCCGAGAGCTCCTGCACATGGCCGATGATCGTCGAGAGCTGGTCCGTCATCCGGGCCACCTCCTCGTCGGTCAGCCGCAGCCGCGCCAGGCGGGCAACGTGCAGGACGTCGTCGGAGGTGATCGCCATCGCCCGCGCAGGATAGTCAACCTGCGCCCCAGGGTGAGCGTTACGGGGGCAGCTCCGCCGCCGCCCCCGTCACGCCGGGGCGCTAGGCGAGTGCGCGGACGCCGCTGGCCTGGAGGCCCTTGTTCCCCTGGACGACTTCGAACTCAACCCGCTGACCCTCGTTCAGCGTCTTGTAGCCGTCGCCCTGGATCTCGGAGAAGTGCACAAACACGTCTTCACCGCCGTCCTGCTGGATGAAGCCGTACCCCTTCTCGTTGCTGAACCACTTCACTGTGCCTTCTGCCAACTCGCGTCCTCTCCTTGACTCACCCGCATGCGCGACGGGACCGCGCAACGATAAAGCACGGTCCGGACGTTTGCAACGAAGTCCCCGGAAGCCTGGAACAGACCTGTCTCAGGCGCTTCGGAGCGCGTCCGCCGCGGTCACCGTGTTGCGCAGGAGCATCGCGATCGTCATCGGCCCGACGCCCCCGGGCACCGGGGTGATCGCGCCGGCCACGGGCTCGACGCTGGCGAAGTCGACATCGCCCGCGAGGCCGGCGTCGGTGCGGTTGATGCCGACGTCGATCACGACGGCGCCGGGCTTGACCATGTCCCCGGTGATCATGCGCGGCCGCCCGACCGCGGCCACCAGCACGTCGGCCCGGCGGGTGACGGCGGCGAGGTCGCGCGTGCGCGAGTGGCAGACCGTGACCGTGGCGCTGCGATGCAGCAGGAGCAGGGCCACCGGCTTGCCGACGATGTCGGAGCGGCCGACGACGACGGCGTCGGCGCCCTCGAGCTGCACACCGGTCGAGTCGAGCAGCTCCATCACGCCGGCGGGCGTACAGGCCACCAGGCCGGGCCGGCCGGCCACCAGGCGGCCGACGTTCAGCGGATGGAAGCCGTCGACGTCCTTCGCCGGGTCGATCCGCTCGAGCACCTGCTTGAAGTCGAGCCCCTCAGGCAGCGGCGACTGCACGAGGATGCCGTCGACCCGGTCGTCCGCGTTGTAGCGCTCGACCATCGCCAGCACCTCGGCCTGCGACGACGTGGCGGGCATGGGCTCGTGGAACGAGGCCATGCCGGCCTCCTCGCACGCCTTGATCTTGTTGCGCACGTACACCTGCGAGGCCGGGTCCTCGCCGACGAGGATCGTGACGAGCCCCGGCGTGTGCCCGGTGCGCTCGCGCACGGCCGCGGCATCGACCGCGACGCGTGCCCGCACCTCGGCCGCCACCCGCTTGCCGTCGATGATCGTCGCCACGGGCGCGGACGATACCGAAATCGGTCGCCGCCGCCTGCAGCCACCAAAAGGGTGATCTTCCTCGGGCAGACTTGCACTTCTTTCCAAATGCTTCAACCTTGAGAGAGAAGCGGCTTTGCACGACGTCCCTCGATGCCGTTCCTCATACCCCCGGAGGAGGTGAATCTCCTTGACCGACTTCATCAGTGGCCTTCAGGCCGACGTCAGCGACGAGGCGGGCCAGACGATGGCCGAGTACGCCGTTGTCCTGGGCGTGATCACGATCGCTGTGGTGGTGACGCTGGGCCTGCTCAGCACCGCCATCAAGAGCCTGCTCAGCAACGTCATCGCCTCGCTCTAGCGCAGCCGCGCTCGAGCCAGATTCTCACCGAGCCCCGCCTCTCGCGGGGCCTCGGCAGCACCACCACGGACCGTCGGCACCCTCCCAAAAGAGTGATTTCCGGCACGTGGCTCTTTATTTCGCATACGCGGATGCCGAATCAGCATCCGGGGGCACCCTGCCCCCCCAACCATCCCGGGAGGTGAGTCGCTTGATCGAGTACCTGAACGAGACCGTCGACGCGCTCGAGAACGAGGCCGGCCAGACCATGGCCGAGTACGCCGTCGTTCTGGGCGTCATCACGATCGCAGTGGTGGTCACGCTGGGCCTGCTCAGCACGGCTATCAAGTCCACGCTGTCGAACGTCATCGCGTCGCTGTAGCTCTCGACGCGCGCTTCGGCGGGCCCGCCGGCCACATGGTCGGCGGGCCCGCCACCAACCCCCCCACGTCACACACACCTGTGCCCCGACACCTCAAACGCCAAGACGGCCAGGCCGTCGTCGAGTTCGTCGTCATCCTGCCGGTGCTCCTGCTGGTGCTGATGGCGATCTACCAGTTCGGCCAGGTGTTCGTGAACTACATGGACGTCACGAGCGCCGCCCGCGAGGGCGCGCGCAAGGCGGCCGTCAGCCGCTCGGCCGGCGCGTGCGCCACCGTGGACGGCCTGGCGGTCTCCGCGGCCAAGTCCGCGGCGTCCGACCTGAACCCGTCGACCCTGAACGTCGCCGTCACCCGCACCTGCACCAGCAACGCATACGCGCAGGGAAGCGATGTGACCGTGACCGCAACGTATCCGTACTCCATCAGCATCATGGGGATGGTCGTGACGTCCGGCACGTTGACGTCGGCCACCACCATGCGCGTCGAATGACCGCCGCGAGCCCGCGGCGGCAAACGCGCGCTCACACCAGGTTTCTCAGCACCATCGCCATCTAAAGCCCCCGGCCGGCACTGCCGATACGTGTCTGGCCACCGTCCCGCAGTCCCGAAGTCTTCCACGAGAGGCAGCCGCATGTCCTACAGCGTCCGCAACATCGTGATCGCGCTCGTCCTGGCCCTCGTTGCGGCCGGACTCGTGGTCATGTACACGAGCAACGTCAAGAGCCAGGCCGACAAGAGCATCAAGACCACCACCGTGGTGGTCTCGAAGGGCGACATCGTGGCCGGCACTCCCGTCAACGTCCTCGTCACCGGCAACGCATTCGCCACCCGCCAGGTCGCGACGAAGGACGTCGTCCCCGGCGCCTTCACCTCGGTGAGCTCGCTGAACACGTCGCTCGCGACCGCCACGAACATCACGGCCGGCGCGCAGATCACCCCGGCGATGTTCTCGGACTCGAAGGACACGGCGATCGTGAACCAGATTCACGGCACCATGCGCGCCGTGCAGATGTCCTTCAACGCCAACCGCGTCCTGGGCGGCACGCTCAAGGCCGGCGATCACGTCGACATCTTCGGCGAGACGACGATCCAGGCGAGCAACAACAACAGCAAGTACAGCCAGCAGACGGTTGCCGGCCGCCTGATCACCAACGTCGAGGTGCTCTCCACCTATGACACCGGTGTCGCCGGCCCGCCGCTGACCTCGGCCTCCGGCGCCAACAGCGCCTCCGGCACCGCGGACGGCACCGGCGGCGACGCCGTCATTCTGGCCATCCCGCAGGACCTCCTGCCCGACCTCATGCTGGCCCGGGCGACCGGTGGGTTCTGGATGGCGCTTCGCCCGAGCCACGGCGCGCAGGACACGGGCATCTCGATCGCGACTCCGTGCAGCGTGTTCGGTACCGGCCTCACCCAAGTCCAGGTGAAGAACATCCTCCCCATCTGCGTGTCTGGAGCGAAGAACTAATGACCAACCAGTCCCCGATCAAGGTCTTCATCACCGGCGCCGCCAACGGTTTGGCGGAGGTCCGTGAGGGCCTGGCCGATCACCCCGATGTCGAGCTCGTCGGCACCGCGGCCGATCCGGTCAAGGCCGGTGCGAAGCTGGCCGAGTCCGCCGCCCAGGTGATCCTGCACGGCACCACGGCCACCGAGCACGTGCCGACCGCAGAGGTCGAGGCGATCCGGTCGGTCACCGCCGCCCCGATCGTCCTCGTCACCTCGGCCAGCGCCAACACCCTGCTGTCCGAGGCGCTGCAGGCCGGCATCCACGACGTCGTGCTGCTCCCGCAGCTGACCGACGGGATCGTCTTCACGATCAAGAAGGCGCACTCCCTGGCGGCCGGCCGCGTGGCCGGCGTCGCCGGCAAGGCCGCCTCGCACGCCGAGGGCAAGGTCGTCACGCTGTTCTCGCCCAAGGGCGGGTCCGGCAAGACCGCTCTGGCCTGCAACCTGGCCGTCCTCTTCGCCCGCAAGCACGGGCGGCGGACGCTCCTGCTCGACCTCGACCTGCAGTTCGGCGACGTCGCCATCATGATGGGGATCGAGCCCGACAAGACCATCTACGACCTGGTCATGGCCCGGCGCGAGCTCGACACCGAGGCGCTGGCCGGCTACGTCACGGCGCACCAGTCCGGTGTGCACGTGCTGCCGGCGCCGCTTCGGCCCGAGGACGCCGAGCTCGTCACCGAGGAGCGCCTCGGCCACCTGTTCGCGGTCGCCAAGGAGAGCTACGACGTGGTCGTCGTCGACACGCCGCCGTTCTTCCACGGGCCGGTGCTCTCGACGCTCGACCGCACCGATCAGCTGGTGCTCGTCGCATCGATGGACGTGCCCGCGATCAAGAACGTGAAGCTCACCCTGCAGACGCTCGACCTCCTGCACTACCCGAAGGACCGGCGCCACCTGCTGCTGAACCAGACCGGCTCCAAGACCGGCCTGCGCAAGAACGAGGTCGAGCGGGCGCTCGATCTCAAGGTGGCCTTCGAGCTGCCGGCCGACAAGGACGTGCCCTCGTCGATCAACCGGGGCGTGCCGATCGCGCTCGCCAACCCGCGCGCCGGCATCGTCAAGTCGATGGGTGACATTGCCGACACCCTGATCCCCCAGCGGGTCGCCGCCGACGCCAAGAAGAAGCGTCGGGGAGTGAGGTAGCGGGATGGCTTCGCTTCACTCTCGCATCCAGGTCGCGACGACCGACCCCAACGAGCCGGAGTCGCACGACGAGAACGACCGCACGTCGGTCGTGGCCGACCCGTTCGCCGAGCTCAAGACGCGCGTCCACAAGGAGATCATCCCCCGGCTCGGCCCCCGTCTGTTCAACCAGGACGGCAAGGCTGACGGCGACCTCGAGGAGAAGGTCAACGAGGTCGTGACGGAGATGCTGGCGGTCGAGAAGACGCCGCTCACCCGTCAGGAGCGGCAGGAGATCATCCGCCAGATCACGGACGACATCCTCGGCTACGGGCCGCTCGAGCCGTTCCTGCGCGATGACTCCATCACCGAGGTGATGGTGAACGACCACAAGACGGTCTACATCGAGCGCCACGGCAAGATCACCCGCACGAACGCGCAGTTCGTCGACGAGGCCCACCTGCTGCGGATCATCGACAAGATCATCAGCCGCATCGGCCGCCGCATCGACGAGTCCTCGCCGTACGTCGACGCGCGCCTGCCCGACGGCTCGCGCGTGAACGCCATCATCCCGCCGCTCGCAGTCCGCGGCTCATCGCTCACGATCAGGAAGTTCCGCCGTGACCCGTTCACGATGGCCGACCTGATCAAGTTCGGCACCCTGACGCACAAGTCCGGCCAGTTCCTCGAGGCCTGCGTCCGCGGCAAGCTGAACATCCTCATCTCGGGCGGTACCGGCTCGGGCAAGACCACCACCCTGAACGTGCTCTCGGCGGCGATCCCGTCCGACGAGCGCATCATCACGGTGGAGGACGCGGCCGAGCTCCAGCTCAAGCAGGATCACGTGATCACGCTCGAGTCGCGCCCGGCGAACATCGAGGGCAAGGGCCAGGTCACGATCCGCGACCTCGTCCGGAACACCCTGCGAATGCGCCCCGACCGCATCATCGTCGGCGAGTGCCGCGGCCCCGAGGCCGTGGACATGCTCCAGGCCATGAACACCGGCCACGACGGCTCGCTCACCACCGTCCATGCCAACAACCCGCGTGACGCCCTCGCCCGCACCGAGACTCTGGTGCTGACGGCCGGCGTCGAGCTGCCGCTGCGCGCCATCCGCGAGCAGATCTCGAGCGCGTTCGACCTCATCGTCCAGGTCTCGCGCCTGGTCGACGGCACCCGCCGCATCACGCATGTCACCGAGGTGCTGCGGATGGAGTCCGACGTGATCGCGCTGCAGGACATCTTCATCGCCAAGCCCGTGGAGGACGGCGCCGTCAACATGGACGCCGGCCACCGCCTGCTCGGCCCCCTGACCTGCTCGGGCCTGAAGCCGCACTTCCTCGACAAGATGGCCTCGAACGGCGTCAACCTGCCGCCGAACTTCTTCCAGGACGAGACGGGCGAGCGCTCCGCTGCGCCCATCTTCGGCCGGGCGGTCGGGCAGTAATGCGCCGCCGCAGCCTGCGCACACTCGCGCTGGTCGCGGTCGCCGCTCTCGCGGTGGCCGCTCCGGCGGCGGCGTCCGCGCCCGCACTGGTCGTCAAGCACGTCGACACGAGCGCGTGGCCGAAGGTGACGGTGACGGCGGTGACGCCCGACCCGTCCACGACGCCCGAGCTCAAGGTGTTCGAGAACGGTCAGGCCGCACAGGACGTGCGGATTGCCAATCAGGACAACCAGGCCGCGGTTGCGGTCGTGATCGACACATCCGAGAGCATGCACGGCCGGAAGATCGCCGATGCCATCGCCGCGGCGACGACGTTCGTCACGGGGTCGCAGTCGGGAGACTCGCTGGGCGTGTTCGCGTTCGACTCCCGGCCCTACCTGGGCGTCGCCTTCCCGGCGACCTCCACGGCGGCGGCCGGCGGGCTGGCCCAGCTCGCCACCGGCGACCATCCCGGCACCGCCATCTACGGCGGCGTCAAGATGGCCGCGCAGGCGCTCGCGGCTCAGCCGATGCAGCAACGGGCGATCGTCCTTCTGACCGACGGCTCGTCCGACCACGACTCGGCCACGTTCGCCCAGGCGATCGCCGCGGCCAAGTCGGCCCACGCCACCATCTACTCGGTCGGCATCGAGGGCTCCGCGTCCGGGCAGACCGCCCTGCGCCAGCTCGCGGCCGAGACCAACGGTGAGTTCCTGCAGGCGACCGATCGCACTGCCCTGGTCGCGGCCTACGCCAAGATCTCGGCCGACCTCTCGAGCACGATCAGCTTCAGCTACCACAGCCTCGTGCCGAAGGGCACGCCGATCCACCTGGCGCTGAGCGTGCCCGGCTACGGATCGGGCCGGGCCTCGGCCATGGCGCCGGGGACGCGCGCAGCGCAGACCGGCGGCGCCAAGCCGCTCCTGCACATGCCCACGAGCGCCGTTGGGCGCGCGGGGGTGGCGGTGGGAGCCGCGGTGCTGGTGCTGTTCGTGGTGCTCATCCTGCTCTCGTCCAGGCCCGGCGTGGCGGTCGGCAAGCGCATCGCCGCCTACACCGAGCCGAAGAAGCGGGCGCTCGAGATCCCGGGAGTGAGCCCGACCAAGATCAGCATGCTCTCCCAGCTGTTCGCGGCCACGGAGAAGATCGCGGGCTCGTTCAACTACTGGCAGCGGATGGCCTTCCGGCTCGAGCAGGCGGACCTGCCGCTGCGCACGGCCGAGGTCGTCTACATCCAGATGGGCGCCGCCCTGATCCTGGGCGTGTTCGGGCGCTTCGTGCTCGGCCTGAACGGCTTCCTCGAGCTGCTGCCACTGGCGACGGGCATCCTGCTGCCGTCGCTGTTCGTCAAGTTCATGGCCCGCAAGCGCCTGAACACGTTCGAGGCGCAGCTGCCCGAGACGCTGATCACCCTGGCCGCGTCGCTCAAGGCCGGCCATGCCTTCAACTCGGCGCTTGCGAGCGTCGTCAAGGAGGGCGCAGAGCCGACCTCGAAGGAGCTCGGGCGGGTCGCCCAGGAGATCCAGCTCGGCAGCACGTCAGAAGCGGCGCTCGAGGCGATGGCCAAGCGCATGGACTCGACCAACTTCGGGTTCGTCGTCATGGCCGTGAACATCCAGCGCACCGTCGGCGGCTCGCTCGCCGAGATCCTGGACATGGTGGCCGACACCGTCCGCCAGCGTCAGCAGTTCACCCGCAAGGTGAAGGCGCTGACGGCACAGGGGCGGATGTCCGCCTACGTGCTCCTCGCCATGCCGTTCCTGATGGGGCTTGCCATCTTCGCCCTCAACCCGACCTACATGTCCATCCTCTTCACGTCGACCGCCGGGAAGGCCATGATCGGCGTGTCGCTGGTCATGATGGCGATCGGCGGGATGATCATCCGCAAGATCGTCTCCTTCAAGGGGTAGCCGAATGATTCTCATCGTCCTTGCCATCGGTATGTTCGCAGCGGCGACGTTCATGCTCCTCTCGGGGCTGACCGTCCGCCAGCGTGAGGTCGCGGTGACCCTGCGGAAGGCCAAGCGCTACGGCGTCCAGTCGCAGCGCGAAGTCGAGACTCGGCGCAGCGTGAACGACCGCCTCGTCGGCCCGCTGACCGCCAAGGTCGCCGGGGTGACGCAGCGGCTGCTCCCGCGCACCGACCCGAACCTGATCGCCAACCGCCTCATGGCGGCCGGTCTGGCCCGCTCGATGTCGCCGCAGATGTACCTGGCGATCAAGGGCGGCCTGGTCGGGGCCTCGGTGCTGCTCGGCATCCTCGTGCTCGCCTCGGGCGCCGTGCCTCCCGCGATCGGCCTGCTGTTCGCCCTGGGCGGCAGCGCGATCGGCTACATCGCTCCCGACTTCTTCATCAACGCGAAGATCCGCGGGCGCCGCGAGCTGATGCAGATGGAGCTGCCCAACGTGCTCGACCTGCTGTGCGTGTCGGTCGAGGCCGGGCTCGGGTTCGACGCCGCCGTCGCCAAGCTGTCCGAGCGCATGGTCGGCCCGCTGGTCGACGAGTTCGGTCTGGTGCTGCACGAGATGCGGATCGGCGAGAGCCGGTCGGAGGCGCTCAAGAACCTCTCCGACCGCGTCGACGTCCGCGAGGTGTCGCAGTTCTGCCGCGCCATCATCCAGGCCGACCAGCTCGGTATCGCCCTGTCGCGCATCCTGCGGGTGCAGTCGCACGACATGCGGGTGCGCCGCCAGCTCGCGGCCGAGGAGAAGGCGATGAAGGCGCCGGTGAAGATGCTCTTCCCGACCGTCCTCTTCGTGTTCCCCTCGATGTTCGTGGTCGCCCTCGGCCCCGCCGCGCTGAACCTGATGCAGACGTTCTCCGGCGGCGGCAAGTAGCACCACCGCTCTTCCACCGGGGTCAGACCCCGAACGGATCGCGTTACAGGTTTGTGACGCCGACGTTCGGGGTCTGACCCCGTTCCTGTGCTGGTAGCCTTCGCCGGGCCGGGCGACGTGGCCGAGTGGTTTAGGCAGCGGCCTGCAAAGCCGCGTACACCGGTTCGACTCCGGTCGTCGCCTCTAGCCGGTCTGACCAGTCCGCGTACCGGGCGCGTCGTCGCGCCTTCCGGGTAGGCGCCGTGTGAACCAGAGCGACGCCACCGCCAGGAACGCGACGGCGAGCATCGACGTCTTCAGGGCGTTGAGCTGCGCGCGGGCGTAGTCGTTGGTGACGGTGGTTGCATCGGCTGATGAAAGCCCGGCGTCGCGCAGGGCCTTGGTTGCCTGATCGGTTGTGACGATGGGGATGCCGGTCTCGGTGGCCTTCGAGATCTGCGCCTTGACGTCGGCGGACAGGGCCGGATCCTGCTGGATCTGCGAGTTGAATCCGTTCAGGAGCCCGAGCAGCAGCACGGAGCCGATCAGCGCCGTCCCCAGCGACGCCCCCAGGTTCTGCGCAGTCCCCTGGAGCCCGCCGGCCTCGTTCGTCGCATCCGGCGGTGCCGACGACATGATCACGTTGCCGAGCTGGGACATCAGCAGGCCGGCGCCGATCCCGAAGAAGATGAGCGACACCGCGAACGCCGTCCCGTTCAGGGTCACATCGATCGTCCCGACGAGAACGAGCGCGGCGATCGCCATCGCGGCGAGCCCGACCTGGACGACCGCCCGCGGCCCGAACCGCACCGCCACCTTCGGCCCGGCGAGCGCGGCGGCCAGCATCGAGATCGACATCGGGAAGAGCCGCTTCCCCGTCTCGAACGCGTCGAAGCCGAGCACGACCTGGAGGTACACGGGCAGGACGAAGAACGTGCCCATCACGATCAGCTGCTGCGCGGCCAGCGAGCTCAGGCCGGCGCGCAGCGTCTTGATCTTCAGGAGCGCGCGGTTGAGGAGCGTGCTTTCGCCGAGCCGCTCGCGCCGCTCCTCCCACGCGAAGAAGCCGCCCAGCACGACCAGGCCACCCATGATCAGGAACGGCACCAGCGAAAACCCGAGCGGCGTGATCGTGTGCCCATTGATCGACGGCACCGCGACGGGTCGGATCCAGCCCCATGTGCTGCTCTTCAGGATCCCGAACACGATCAAGCCGAGCGCGATCGCCGAGAGCGCTGTGCCGCCGTAGTCCAGCGTCGGCGGGTGCTCGGGCTTGGGGGCGCGCTTCATCCGCCGGTGGACCACGAGCACCGCGATCACCACCACCACCTCGCCCACGAAGACGTACCGCCAGCTCCAGGTCGTCGTCACGAAGCCGCCGATCAGCGGGCCCGCAGCGATCGCGGCGCCGGCGGCGCCGCCAATCATCGAGTAGGCAAACGCGCGCTCCTTGCCCTCGTAATTCGCGGCGGTCAGCGCCGCGATCGCCGGGATCACCAGCACCGCCCCCAGCCCCTCAACCCCCGACCAGCCGATCAAGAGCACCGTCAGGTTCGGGCTGAGCGACGTGATCAGCGAGCCGAGCCCATAGACCCCCAACCCCAGGCCGAACGCCCGATCACGACCCAGGATGTCGCCGAGCTTTGCCCCGACGAGCATGAACGCCGCCATGACCAGCGTGTACAGCGTGATCGCGCTCTGCACCCCGGTGACCGTCGTGTTCAGATCCACGACGATCTGCGAGATCGAGACGTTCATCACGCTCGAGTCGAGCACCATGATGAACTGGGCCGACGCCAGGATGATCAGGGGGAGCCACTTGCGCACCCGGCGACCCTAGGCTATTTCGCTCCGGCGTCAGGCGCGATGCGCCTTTTCTCCCTCGGGGAGCTCTTTGCGGATGATCACACTCGCAGCGCGTCCGCCGGTGCAGACGGCGCATGGGCCGCGGCCTAGCCTCGGGGCATGAAGGTCAGCCATCGAGCAGGGAGACACACCATGAAGACCATGAGCTGGACGCTTCGCCTCGCTGTGGGCACCGCCGCCATGCTGGCGCTCATGTCCGCCGTCGCACAGGCGGATCCGTCGGCGTATGTGGGCACCTACCGACCGAGCCCGGTCGTGACGCTCGCGCCGGACCGCGCCGACCACATCGGCATCGCCACGCCGGTCGCGCCGACGGTGGTGCCCGACCGCGTCGACAAGATCGGCACCGACCAGCAGCCGACGCCTCCGGTGACGACGTTCGTCGTGCACTCGACCGACGGCGGCTTCGACTGGCTCGACGCGGTGATCGGAGCCGGCGCGGCCGTCGCGCTCATGCTGATCGGCGCCGCCGCGCTGTCGGCACACGGCCGCCGGCGCGTCGCGCTCTCGGCCTGATCCATGGTCACGCCCCTGCCCGGGCGGGCTCGGTCGCTCCGAAGCCCGCCCGGCGTGGTGCATGCGGGGACGATGCGGGTACGCTTGCCAGGGTCGGGGTGTAACGCTCCGGCCCCATCTCGGACGGAGTAGGCATGAACACTCGAAACATCCCCACAAGCGATCAGGAGTGGCGGGAGAAGCTCTCCCCCGCGCAGTACGACGTCATGCGCCGCAAGGGCACCGAGCGGCCGTTCACCGGTGAGTACGTCGACGTGAAGGACGACGGCGTCTACCGCTGCGCGGGCTGCGGCGCCGAGCTCTTCGGCTCGGACACAAAGTTCGAGTCCGGCACCGGCTGGCCGAGCTTCACCGACCCGAAGGTGGCCGAGAACGTCGAGCTCCACCGCGACATGAGCCACTTCATGATCCGCACCGAGGTCACCTGCGCCCGCTGCGGCTCGCATCTCGGGCACGTCTTCGACGACGGCCCCGGCCAGAGCGGCCAGCGCTACTGCATCAACTCGTGCGCCCTCGATCTCGACCGCGAGACGCCCACGAGCTAGAGCATCCGCCCCCGCGGCGCGGCCTTACGCGCCGCGGCGGCGCAGATCGGGGGCGGCCTCGTCGGCGCGGCGCAGCCGGGTCAAGAGCTCGGCGTGCTCGAGGGCGAGGCCGCCCTGTCCGGCGACGGCGGCGATGGTCGCGAGCGTCGTCTGCGGGAAGCGATCGCAGACGACCGTCAGACGGCCGCCGTGGATCGAGGCGGCCGCAACGTGCCTGTGCCGGCGGGCGGCCTCGGCGCTCACAGCCGGCAGGTCCCCGCTCGCGATGACGGCGACGCCCGTGCTGCGGCGATCGCAAGCGAGCGCGGCGGCCAGGCCGACCGACCGCGCGGCCGGCTGGCCGTGCGCTGCGAGCACGCGCTGGCGGCGGCCGGCGCCCGTCTCGATCACGATCGAGGCGGAGGCGGCTCCGGTCAGCTCGCACACCACCTGGACGATCCGCTGGGCGACGGCGCGCGACGACGGCTCGCACGACGCGGCGGTGGCGATGCCGAGCAGCGCCTCGGCGACCGCCGTCGCCCGCCGCTGGGAGGCCAGCAGGCGCGCGTTGGAGAGGGCGGTGGCGGCGTGGGCAGCCAGCAGCTCGGCGAGCCGGACGGCGAGGTCGGAGAAGCGGTTGGCGCCATGGCGCGAGAGCTCGAGCACGCCGATCGTGTGCCGGTCGTACGCCAGCGGCACGGCCAGCACCGACTCGGCCTCGCCGTCGTCCCCCAGCGCGTCGCCGGCGTTCACCGTGCGGCCGCTCGCGGCGGCCGCGGCGGCGGCCTGCGTGGCCACCGCGAGCGCCGGCCCGCGCAGCGCGACCGGCTCGAGGCCGGCGCCGTCGGGGTCGAGCAGACGCACCGCGGCGTGGTCGTAGTCCACCAGGCCGGCGAGGCCGTCGACCACCGTGTTCGCGATGCGGTCGACGTCGTTCAGGCGGTTGAGCTTCGCCGCGAGGGCCGTCAGCAGGCGCAGCTGGGCGATCGACTCCACCCCGCCCGCGCGGGTCGCCTGGCGGGCGCGCCGGGCCAGCACTGCCGAGGTGAAGCTCGCCGCGCGGTCCTTGCCCCGCGCCTTCGCGGCGTAGAGGGCGGCGTCGGCGCCCGCGACGAGGTCGGTGGCGCTGGCCGCATCCGCGGGGAACGAGGCGACGCCGCACGAGACGGTCACCGTGCGCACTCCGGGCAGCGCGCGGACACGCGCGCACAGACGGTCGGCCGCGGCCCGGGCGGCGCGCTTGCCCGCCTCGGGCAGGATGATCGCAAACTCCTCTCCCCCCACCCGGCAGGCCAGGTCGCTGCCCCGCAGCTCCTCTCTTGCCGCGGCGGCGACGCGGCGCAGCACCAGATCGCCCTCCTGGTGGCCATGCACGTCGTTCAGGAGCTTGAAGTCGTCCAGGTCGAACACGATCAGCGACAGGGGGCGGCCGTAGCGCTCCGCCCGCTCGAGCTCGTCGTGCAGGCGCTCGTGATAGACGCGGTGGTTGTGCAGGCCCGTGAGCCAGTCGGTCTGCGCCTCGTGCAGCAGCCGGATCCGGTTCTGCGTGTTGTCGAGCGCGAGCGCCGCGAGGTCTGCGAACTGGCGCACGAGCTCGAACTCCGCATCGGAGAACTCCGCGCCGGCGCCCAGCCGGTAGGTGTTGAGCGCGCCGATCGGGCGGTCGCGGACGACGAGCGGCACGCACACGATCGCCTCGGACTCGTCGCTCGGCGTGCCGGGGACGACGGTGATGCGGGGATCGCGCTCGGCTGCGGTCACGTTCGCGGCCTCGCGATGCTCGACCACCCACCCGGTCAGGCCCTCGCCGAGGCGCAGCGGAGCCGCCATGATCTCGTCGGCCCACTGGTCGCGGGCGTGCACGGGCACGATCTCGCGGTTGACCTCGTCGACCCGGTAGATCGTGAGCGCGTCGACCGGCACGAGCCGGTTGAGCTCGCTCGAGATGCGGTCGAACAGATCGTCGGGAGTCACCGACACGAGCAGCATGCGCGAGATGTCCACCAGCGTCTCGTAGGAGGCGAGGCGGCCGGCAAGGTCAGCCGGGGACAGGGGCCGTTCTGGCACTGTGGGAGCCCTTTGGGTCAGATCAGGGGGGCGCCGGGGGTGGGCGTCCAGTCTCAGTGTCCGTGCAGAGGGCTGCGGATCCGACACCCGGAAGGGGGAAAACCCTGCCTGGATAGGCTTAGGCGGTATGGACCGAGACGCGCTGCTCGCCGCCTTCGACGCGCAGATCCGGCGCGGGGCCGGGAACGACGACGGCGTCGTGCGCACCGTCTCCGCTGCGGACGGGTGGAGCGGCGTCACCTGGTCCGACCTCGACGGCCACGACGCAGACGCCGTGATCGCCGCCCAGATCGCCCGGTTCGCGGGCCGGCCGGGGCCGTGGGAGTGGAAGCACTACTCCTACGATCGCCCCGCGGACCTGCCGCAGCGGCTGGTCGCGGCCGGGTTCACCCCCGAGCCGGCGGAGGCGCTGCTCGTCGCCGAGATCGCCGATCTCGCGCTGGACACGCCCCCGCCAGCAGGCGTCGAGCTGCGCCAGGTGCTCGACGCGGCCGGAGCCGCGGCGCTCGTGTCCGTGCACGACGACGGT
Organism: uncultured Actinomycetes bacterium; assembly: GCA_963707585.1. Classification (GTDB taxonomy): domain Bacteria; phylum Actinomycetota; class Thermoleophilia; order Gaiellales; family JAICJC01; genus JAICJC01. The sequence continues at coordinate 31,598 of CAVPQP010000006.1, forward strand.
GTTCGGCGACGACCACGCGGCGGTCGGCCGGGCGCTCCTGGCCGACCTGGCCGCCGGCGAGCCCGCGACGGCCGCGGGAGTGGTCGCGTTCGCAGGCGACGTCCCGATCTCGGCCGCCCGGGTCGAGTTCCACGCCGGCACCGACTTCGCCAGCCTGTGGGGCGGCGGCACCCTGCCGGCGTGGCGGCGCCGCGGGCGTGTTCCGCGCGGTGGTGGCCTACCGGGCCCGCCTGGCCGCGGCGCGCGGGTTCCGCTACCTCCAGGTGGACGCGCTGCCCACAAGCCGCCCGATCCTCGAGCGGCTCGGCTTCGTCGAGCTCGCGACGACGACGCCGTTCATGCACCCCGGCGGGGGCTAGGGAGCCGGCCGGCGCATGTGGAGGAGCGGGAACGGCCGTCCGCCATCGTCGACGCGGCGAGCGGCCGGTGACGACGAACCCGAGCGCCTCGTAGAAGCCGCGCGCGGCCGGATTCTGCTCGTTGACGGCGACCGTCAGGTCGCCGCCCCGCAGCTCTTGCGCGTGCGCGACCAGCCGGCGCCCGCCGCCCCGGCCGCGGTGCTCCGGGTCGAGGAAGAGCGCCGCGATGTCGTCGCCCGCGAGGCCCATGAAGCCGATCGGCACGTCGGCGGCGTCCACGAGCACCCACAGGTCGATCCGGTCGTCGCCCAGGGCCTGCGCCACCAGCGGGCGCAGCCCAACGATGTCGGCCTCGGACAGGAAGCCGTGCGTGGCCCGCACCGACCGCTCCCACAGCGCGAGGAGCACGTCCGAGTCGGTCGCCCTGGAGGGGCGGATGTGCGAGATGTCGCTCAGGGAGCGGCGTCGGCAGCATGCGCGAGCGCCGACGGCGTCTGGCAGCCGACGATCGCCGGCGCCTCGTGGACAAGGGCGTCGTTCTCGAGCGCCGCGACCATGAAGAGGGCGAAGTCCACGCGGCGCGTGATGTTGCTCGCGAGGATGGGATCACCCACATGCCGGCTCCAGACCGGCAGACCCTGGCTCTCGCCCTCCTCGAGGTCGCTCCCGCGCACCACCGTCCATCGGGTGTCGCTCGCGAACACTCGCCGGCACGCCTCGACCTGATCGTCGAGATCGGCGAAGCGCGTGAGCCGCGCGACGGGGCCGAAGACCTTCACCATCGCCCTGAGCTTCCACGGGTACACGTCCTGGCCGTCGCGCGTGATGTGCCATCCGCACGAGAAGACGAGCCGCGCGCCGGGACGCGCGTGGTCGAGAACGGCCTGGGCCGTTCCGGACGCATACTGGTGCACCCCCCGCGGGACCAGGACGACGAGCACCCCGTCACAGCCCGCGACCGCGCGCTGGACGACCTCGCGGTCGTCCGTCGCGCCCGGGACGACGACGATCCGCCCCGCGAACGCATCGAGCTTGGCAACGCTCTGCTCCCGGCAGACGCCCACCACCTCGTATCCGCGGTCGAGTGAGTGCTGCACCAGGTAGCGCCCGAGCTTCCCGGACGCGCCGACGACGCAGACCTTCATCCCACCACGATGCCCACGTCGCCCATGCGTTTAACCGTCATGCGCTCGATGGTAGCCCGGCCCCGCGCCGGCGTCGGAGCCGTCGCGGGGCCGTGTGTTTCAGCGGGCTACTCGACCGGGATCTCGAACCGGGTGATGATGCCGGGGTCGCCGCCCTTTGCCAGCAGGTCGGGATCGGGGTCGCGGGTGGCCACCCAGGCGTACCCGTCCTCGGGGTAGGCGACCACGTCGGGGAAGCCCCCGGCGCTCATCGCGAGGATCGCAACGGGTTCATCGGTCGGGTTGCTGAACGTGTGCAGCCCGGCCCGGCCCTCGGGGCAGAAGACGAAGTCGCCGGGAGCGAGCGCCTCCTCGCCATCGCGGCCGCGGAGCAGCGGCCGGCCGCGCAGGACGAAGAACATCTCCTCGGCTCCGAAATGCATGTGGATGCGGTCTGCCGGCGTGCCGGGGGCGAGCTCGTACAGGGTCGCCCCCATGCGAGCGTCGTCCGGGCGCCAGAACACGCGCCGCCGCGTGCCATGTTCGTCGTCCCCGTCCCACGGGCCGGAGTACAGGTTCTGCCGTGTCATCGTGGTCCTCCACGTAGCGGTTGCGCGCAGCGGCAAGAGCCGGGCATGCCGGCCTCGTCACGCTGCCGAAGAACCGCGGCCTGCGCCGCGCCTAACCGCTACCTGGTAGCCGAATCCACCCTGCGATCATAGTCCCGCAGGGCGGAGAAGAGCGGCTGAAGGGGCTCGAACCCTCGACCTTCTGCATGGCAAGCAGACGCTCTAGCCAACTGAGCTACAGCCGCTGGAAGAGGGCTCAGTATACCGCCGCTCGGCGGATCTAGGCCCGATCGAGAGCGAGATTGACCTGGCGGTCGGCGTCGGTGTTCTCGGCCCGGCGCACCTCGACGTAGCGCACCCGCTCGAAGCGGTCGGCCGCCTGCTGGGCCTCGTCCCAGAGCTGCTTCAGGTGCGGGCTCTTGACGCGATAGCGGCCCGTCATCTGCCGCATCAGGAGCTCGGAGTCGGAGTGGACGTCGACCTCGGTCGCCCCCAACGCCGCCGCCCGCTGAAGCGCCGTGATCAGCGCCCGGTACTCGGCCTCGTTGTTCGTGGCGACGCCGATCGTGCGCCCGGCCTCGTCCAGCACCTCGCCCGCCTCGTCCTCGATCCGGTATCCGACGGCGGCCGGGCCGGGATTGCCCCGGGCGCCCCCGTCGACCCACATCCGCGCTCTCACGCCGGCGGCAGCCGCTCGATCTTCTCGCGCTGCTTCACGTCGAGGCGGCGGAGCAGGTCGAGCAGGCGGGCGACGTGCTCCTTCTTGTCGTCGGCGATGCGCTGCATCGTCTCCTGGGCGCGATCATCGGCGAGCGAGAACGCCTGGGCCTCGTAGCGGTTGATCGCCTGCAGCTCGGCGGCCAGGTTCTCGCGCAGGGTCTGCAGGTCGGCGTGGAGCTCGGTCAGCCTCATGCCGGCTGGTTGTCGATCTGAGCGCGCTGCAGCTTGCCGGAGTAGTCGACGTACACCGACTTCCACTCGGTGTAGGTGTCGAGCGCGGCCGTGCCCGCCTCGCGGTGGCCGTTGCCGGTGTACTTGGTGCCGCCGAACGGCAGCTGGATCTCGGCGCCGATCGTGCCGGCGTTGATGTAGGTGATGCCCGTGTCCAGGTCGCGGATCGCCCGGAAGGCGGCATTCACGTCGTCGGTGTAGATGGCGCTCGAGAGGCCGTACTCGACCCGGTTTGAGATCGCGATCGCGTCGTCGAGGTCGCGGCACGGGATCAGCGCCGTCGCCGGGCCGAAGATCTCCTCGGTGGCGACGCGCATGTCGCGCTCGACCTTGCCGTAGATCGTCGGCCGGTAGAAGAACCCCTTCTCGCCGTTTCGGTAGTGCTCGCCACCCGTCAGGATGTCGGCGCCCTCGTCGCGGGCGATGCCCGTGTAGCGGTCGACCTTGTCGAGCGCGGCCTGGTTGATGAGCGGGCCGACCTGCACCTCGGGGTCGAGTCCGTTCCCGATCCGCAGGCTCTCGGCCCGCTCGACGAGCTTGGCCGCCAGCTGGTCGTACACGCGCTCGTGGACGATCACGCGGCTCGCGGCGGTGCAGCGCTGGCCGCTCGTGCCGAACGCGCTCCAGAGGATGCCGTCGACGGCGTTGTCGAGGTCGGCGTCGTCCATGACGATGATGGCGTTCTTGCCGCCCAGCTCGAGATGGATGCGCTTGAGCGTGTCGGCGCCCGTGCGGGCGACGTGGATCCCGGTCTCCTTCGAGCCGGTGAACGTCACGATCTTGACATCGGGATGCTCGATCAGGCGCTGGCCGACGACCGCCCCGCCGCCGTGCACGATGTTGATGACGCCCGGCGGCAGCCCCGCCTCCTCGAAGATCTCGACGAGCATCTCGCCCAGCAGCGGCGTGTCGCCGGCCGGCTTGAACACGGCCGTGTTCCCGGTGACGAGCGCGGGCATCAGCTTCCAGGTGGGGATCGCCATCGGGAAGTTGAACGGCGTGATGACGGCCACAACTCCCATGGGCTGGCGCAGGCTCATGGCGAACTTGTCGGGCATCTCGGCGGGCACCGTCTGACCGAACATGCGCCGGCCCTCGCCGGCCATGTAGTAGGTCATGTCGATGCCCTCCTGCACGTCGCCGCCGGCCTCGGCGAGCACCTTGCCCATCTCCTGGGTCATGGTCCGCGTCAGCTCGGGCTTCTTGTCGCGCAGGAGCTCCGCCACCCGGAACAGGATCTCGGCCCGCTTCGGCGCGGGATACAGGCGCCAGCTCCCGTACGCCTCGTGCGCGGCGGCGACCGCACGGTCGGCGTCGGCGGCGGTCGAGCGCGGGAACGACCCGATCACCTCGCCGGTGGCCGGGTTCGTGTCCTCGAACCGCTCGCCGCTCTCGGAGTCGACCCATGCGCCGGCGATGTAGTTGCGATACGAGTTGGTGGCGACCGTCATCGGCGCCGAACTCTACTCGCCGCGGACGGCCAGCACGCGCAGAAGCTCGTCCACGCGGGCGTCGACCAGCTCGAGCGGCCCGGACGCCGCGGACGACTCATCGAACGCGCCGTTGCCCGTCAGCACGGGGACGACGAGCGTCCGCGTCGGCACGTCGCCGCGCTGGGCGAGCTTGATCGCGGCCGCGACGGGCGCGGCGGCCGCCAGATCGGTCCACATGCCCTCGAGCTCGCCGAGCTGCATGCGGGCGTGCTCCAGCTCGCTCTCCGACACCCGCACCACCAGGCCCTCGGACTCGACGACGGCGTGCAGCGACTGCACCGTGCCCGTGACGCCGGCGAGCGCCTTTGCCTGCGACTCCATCTGGCCGCTCGGCGCCACCCAGTCCTTGCCGGAGGCGAGCGCTGCGGCCACCGCCCCGGCGACCTCGACCGCGACCATGCGCGGGATGCGGTCGATCACCGCCCAGGTGACCAGATCCCGGAACCCGCGCCAGATGCCCTGGATGCCGTCGCCGAGGGCCGCCGGCACGAGCACGAGATCGGGCGCCGTCCAGCGCAGCTCCTCGGCGATCTCGTACGCGATCGTGCGGTAGCCCTCGATCGCCATCGGGTCGCCGCCGATCGGCGGGCTCGTGCGATTCGAGACCGCCTTCCACCCCAGCGAGCGCTCTGCGTCGGCCAGCAGCGGCCAACGCGCCTCGGGCGAGGCGACGCCGACCACGCGGCCGCCGACGGCCTCGATCGCGTCGCGGCTGCGCGCGCCGGCGTCGGGCTCGACCAGGCTGACGCAGCGCAGGCCGGCGCGGGCGGCGTAGGCCGAGAGCGACACGCACAGGGCCTCGTCACCCGCACTGGCGATCGTCACGGAGGTGTCCTCGACCTGCGAGACGGCCAGGGCGGCGAAGCGGTCGCGCCAGCTGCCGGTGGGGTTTCTGCGCTCGTCCTTGAGCAGCATCCGGCGCAGGCCGAGCTGCTGTCCCAGCGCGGCCGTCGCGACCAGCGGCGTGTCGCCCTCCCCCATGCTGATCAAGCGGTCGCGTGTGATCGGCAGCTGGGCGGCGAAGCGGGACAGGCCGCGCCCGGAGAGCTTGCTCGGCTTGAGGGACGACACCCGCCCGTACACCGGCGCGACGTTGCACGGGGTGCCCTCGGCCGAGCACGACGGACACCCGCCGGGCATCGACACGACGGGATAGCGCCGCCTGCAGCGCAGGCACTCGAGCGCGTTGGGGACTGCCACCCCGCGAGCATACCCCTTGACGCACCGGGTCTAGCCGGTGTCTACTTCAGGACATGATCTATTGCGTGATCCCGCCCGAGCTCGAGTCCGAGCTGCTGCCGCGAATGACCGAGTACTACCGCGACAACCCCAATGTCGAGGTGATCGTCGACCGGCGCGCGCGCGCGGGTGACCGCCGCGCCGGCGAGGCCGGCACCCCGGACGAGCGCCGCGAGCTGCGCGACCGCCGCCGGCCGCGGGCGATGGGCACGTTCCCGCGCGCCGAGGCGTTCGACCCAGACGTGTAGCGGCGTCCGCTAGAGACGCTTCGTCATCTCGACGGCGGCCTCCGCGTACCCGAGGGAGTGGTACAGGCCTCTGGCACGCGCGTTCCCGCCGAACACGTTCAGCTTGACGACGTCGTATCCGAGCGCCCGGGCCTCGTCCTCGAACGCCAGCATGGCCGCCCGGCCGGCGCCGCGGCCGCGATGCTCCGTGTCGATCTCGATGGCGTAGAGGAAGATGTGACGCTCGCCGTCGTCGCCACGCTCCGCGAACCAGAGCCGGCCCAGAGGCTCGCCGCTCGAAGCGTCGACGATCGCCTCGATGTGCTGCCCGGCGGTCGCGAGCCCATCCGGCAGAAGCGCCGCGAGGTCGGCGTCGGCCTTTGCGCGCGCCTCGGCGGGCGCACGGCCGCTGTTCGCCGCAATGTCGTCGGTGTACCCCTCGCGGGCCGCCTGCAGGAACGCATCGAATTCATCAGGCCTGAGCGGGCGTAGCCGGATGTCCACCGCAGGTGTCTAGACCGCGAGGGCGAGCGTGCCGTCGGGCTCGGCCTGGGCGTTCCAGTCGCGGAAGCGGCTGTCGATCTCGCCCACGTCCTCGCCGCGGTGCTGCAGCGTGACCGGCTGCGGGCCGAGCATGTCGACCCGGAACTGGTACCACGACAGATCCCAGGCCACGGTCACGACCACCTCGCGCGGGCTGCGCATGACGACGCTGACCCGGGGATCACCCAGCGTGCGGGCGATGCCGCACACGGTGCGGGGGTGGTAGCTCTCGTTGAAGAGCTCGAGCCCGGCGGCGACCGCGTCGCGCGGATCGGCCGGCAGCGCGTCGGGCGTGAACGGCTCGGGGACGCCCGGGCGGCGCTGCGATCCGGCCAGGAAGCCGCGCAGGCCGCGCTGGCGCGGCCGGGCCGACTGCAGCTGCAGCGGGACGCTCAGCGTGCCCTCGCGGATCCAGCCGAGCGCGTCCGCCTGGTCGATACAGAGGTCGCACACGCGGGCGTCGTCGCCCTCGGGCCGCTCGTAGGCGACCGTCCGCTCGCCCAGGAGCAGCGTCCGCCCGCAGACGGCGCAGGATGTGTCGATGTGGTTCCGGCGGATCTCGATCATGTCCGGCACTTCCGGAAAATGGGGCTCCAGGCGGCCTGAGTATACCGGCGGCTGCCGGCGTTCGCGGCGCCCGGGCCATGAAGCTGCGGGTGCTGACGAGGGCACGGGGCGCTCTACGGCCGCTGCAGACGTTCCAACATGCGCCGGACCGGCGGGGCTGGAGCAACCTTCACGAAAGGGCCGCAAGCGCGCGCAAACGGCCTGGTTTGGCGACGGGTGCTGCTTGCCCGCACCCGCACAGGCGGGTAGTGTCATGCGCGCGCTGAAGGGGGGCGAGACACCGCGAACACGCGCAGACGCATCGCCTGCACCACGCTGATAGCTCTGACCCTGGCAGGGGCCTTCCTGGCGTCGGCCGGCGTGTCCGCGGCCTCGGTGGCCGGGCAGCGGTCCGAGGCGGCCGCCGTCCTGCACCAGATCGAGGTGCTCGACTGGCGGCGCACGCACATGCTGGCGGTCGAGCGCAAGTCCCGCACTCGCCTGCACTACCTGCGGTCGTCGATGCGCGGGATCAGCGATGCGATGGCGTCCCAGCAGGCGGCTCTGAGCGCCGACCAGGCCGCGCTCGCGGCCATGATCGTCGGCGACTACAAGACCAGCACGACCGACACGACCGCGTATGTGCTGTCGTCGGGCTCGTTCTCGGATCTGGTCGAGCGGGTCGACGAGGTCTCGCGGATCAACGCCACGTCCGCGGAGATGATCCACCGCATCCGGGTCGCGCAAGGGATGCTGGTGGCGCAGCGGCGGGCGTTCGGCACCCAGAGCGGCCGTGTCGCCGTGCAGCTGGCACGGCAGGAGGCGGCGCAGCGCGGGTTCGAGCACGCCGTTTCGGCCCGCAGGGCCGTGCTCGCCGGGATCGACTCCCAGATCCAGAGCCAGCTCGCCGCCGAGCGCGCCCGCCGCGCCGGCCTGGCCGGCTCCACCGGGGCGCCGCCACCGCCGGAGACGGGTGGAGGCCAGGGCGGATTCACCGGCGAGTCGAGCTGGTACGGACCGGGATTCGCCGGCCAGCGCACCGCCGACGGCGAGATCTTCGACCCCACCAAGCTGACCGCGGCGAGCCCGTGGCTGCCGTTCAACACGATGCTGCGCGTCACCGACCTCGCCACCGGGCGCTCGGTGGTCGTCCGCATCAACGACCGCGGCCCGTTCGGCCGCGGCGTCCTCGACCTCTCCGCACACGCGGCCCAGATCATCGGGCTGAGCGGATGGGCCGAGGTGCAGTGCACAATCCTCTGAGCCGACGAGAAGCGGGGACAGTCCCCATGCGGGGACAGTCCCCATCACCCACGAGCCCCTCCTTCAGGTGCGGGGGCGGGGCGCCAGGGCGCTCCGGCGAGACGCGGTCTCGCCGGAGCAGGCGGACCTCGCCTTGGCGAGCTCTTTCTCCTTGCTGGCCGCGGCGATGATCTGCTGGGCGACGTGCGCGGGGACCTCCTCGTAGCGTAGGAGGCTCATCTGGTAGTCGCCCCGGCCGCCGGTCATCGAGTTCAGGTCGGGCGCGTAGGTCAGCACCTCGGCGAGCGGCACCTCGACGTGGATCGTCGTCGTGCCGCCGGCCGGGTCCATCCCCCCCACGCGGCCGCGGCGTGAGGTCATGTCGCCGATGACGTCGCCCATGCTCTCGTCGGGCACGGAGATCTCGAGCTTCATGATGGGCTCGAGCAGCACGGGGTCGGCCTCGGCGAAGGCCTTCTTGAACGCCATCGAGCCGGCGATCTTGAACGCCATCTCCGACGAGTCGACCGTGTGGTAGGAGCCGTCGACGAGCGTGACCTTCACGCCCACGACCGGGCAGCGGGCCAGCTCGCCCTGCTGCATGGCCTCCTGGATGCCCTTGTCGACCGCCGGCCGGAACCCCTGCGGGATCACGCCGCCGACGATCTTGTCCACGAACTCGTAGCCCTCGTGGCTGCCGAGCGGCTCGAGCGTGATGTGGCAGTCGCCGAACTGGCCGCGGCCGCCCGTCTGCTTCTTGTAGCGCCCCTGGGCCCGCGAGGACTTGCGGATCGTCTCCATGTACGGCACTCGCGGCGGGTGCAGCGTCACCTCGACGCCGAACCGGCGCGCCATCCGCTCGAGCGTCACCTCGACGTGCATCTGCGAGAGGCCGGCGACGATCGTCTCGCCGGTCTGCGGGTCGCGGTGCACGTCGAGCGACGGGTCCTCCTCCTGCAGGCGCCGCAGCGACGTGTGCACCTTCTCCTCTTCGCCCTTGTGCTTCGGCTCGATCGCGAAGGACACCACCGGTGCGGGGAACGCCAGCGGCTCGATGTCGGCCGGGCTGTCGACGTCGGAGAGGACGTCGCCCGTGCCCGTCTCCTTGAGCTTGGCGACCGCGCCGATCGCGCCCGCGGGCAGCGACTCGGCCGGCGCGTGATCCTTGCCCTGCAACGTCAGCAGCTGGCCGATCCGCTCCTTCGCGTGCGTGTGGTTGTTGACGAGGTTCGAGTCGGACGTGAGCGTCCCGGCGAACACGCGCAGCAGGTTGATCTTGCCGCTGAACGGGTCGGCGATCGTCTTGAACACGTACGCCAGCGTGGATGCACCGCCGACCTCGGGGACGTTGCGCGCCCGCGCGGGCGACGGCAGCCCCTCGACGATCAGGTCGAGCAGGCCGTGCGTGCCGATGTTGCGCGTCGCCGCGCCGCACCCGACCGGGAAGATCTCCCCCTCGGTGACGAGCTTCTTCAGCGCCGCCGCCATCTCCTCGCGCGTGATCTCGTCGCCCTCGAGGTAGCGCTCCATCAGCTCGTCGGAGGTCTCGGCGACGATGTCCATGAGCTTGTCGTGGTACTCGTCGGCCACGCTCCGCATGTCCTCGGGGATGTCGGCGGGCTCGTCGTGGACGCCGGCGTCGCCGTCGTGCAGGTAGGCGACCATGTGCACGAGGTCGACGACGCCGTGGAACTCGTGCTCGGACCCGATCGGCAGCTCGACGGCCACGCAGCGGTCGGAAAGGCGGGTCTGCAACCCTTCGAGCGCCGCGAAGAAGTCGGCCCGCTCGCGGTCGAGCAGGTTCACCAGGAGCAGCCGGGAGAGGCCGAGCTCGTCACAGCGCCGCCACAGCCGCTCGGTGCCGACCTCGACCCCGAGCACGCCCGAGACGACCACGATCGCGCCCTCGACCACGCGCAGCGTCGAGAGCACGTCGGCCTGGAAGCTCGGCTCGCCGGGCGTGTCGATGAGATTGATGTTGCGCCCCTGCCACTCGAGATGCGTCACGGTGGCGGCGATCGACATGCCCCGCCGGCGCTCCTCCTCGTCGTAGTCCGAGACGGTCGACTTGTCGGCCACGCTGCCCAGGCGGTTCGTCGTGCCCGACTCGTACAGCAGGGCTTCGACGAGCGAGGTCTTGCCGGTGCCGCGGTGGCCGATCACCGCCACATTTCGGATCTTCCCGGACTCCGTGTTGGGCATGCACTCCTCCAGCTGCGGGTGGTCGTTCGGTCGAGGGTTCAGATTAGCGGTGGCGGTCTGCCGAGGCGCGCTCGAGGCTGCCGGACAGCTTGCCCTTGAGGCGCAGGATCGCCTTCGTGTGCAGCTGGGAGACGCGCGACTCGGTCACACCGAGCACCTCGCCGATCTCGCGCAGCGTCAGCTCCTCGTAGTAGTAGAGCTGGATGACCGTCTTCTCGCGCTCGGGCAGGCGCGAGATCGCGCCGGTGAGCGAGTCGCGCATCTCGGTGCGGGTCATCTCGGTGGACGGGTCGTCGGCGTGCGGGTCCTGCAGCGTGTCGATCAGCGACACCGTGTCGCCGCCGGACGACGAGATCGTCCACAGCTCGTCGAGCGCCGCGACGGACGAGCGCGAGATCTGGGCGAGGCTGTCCTGGAACTCGGTGCCCGAGATGCCCAGGTGGCCGGCGATCTCCTCGTCGGTGGGCGGGCGGTGCAGCTTGTGCTCGAGCTCGACGACGCCGCGCTCGATCTCGCGGGCGCGGCTGCGCACCGACCGCGGCACCCAGTCCATCGAGCGCAGCTCGTCGATGATCGACCCCTTGATCCGGCTGATCGCGTAGGTCTCGAACTTGATGTCGCGGTTGGGATCGAAGCGCTCGATGGCGTTCATCAGCCCGAGCAGCCCGTAGCTGACCAGGTCGCCCTCGTCGACGTGCGCCGGCAGGCCGGTGCCGAGCCGCCCGGCGACGTACTTGACGAGCGGCGCGTACGTCAGGATCAGGCGGTCGCGCAGACGCTTGTCGCCCGTGCGCTTGTACTCGGACCAGATGTCGACTGAATCGGCGGTCATCATGCTCGTGGATGCGCGTTCGCGTGTGCGGCCCGCAGATGGCGGACGCTCACGTGGGTGTATACCTGGGTTGTGCCGACCGATGCGTGGCCGAGCATGTCCTGGATGCTACGCAGGTCGGCCCCGCCCTCCAACAGATCGGTCGCGAACGTGTGCCGCAGGGCATGCGGCGAGCGCTGCGGGATGCCGGCCCGCTCGAGCGCGCGCAGGAGCGCCCGGCGCACATCCGAGGGGGAAAGCGGCCGCCCGCGCACGCTCAGGAAGACGCGGTCGGATGCCCCCTGCCCGGCCATGCGCGGCCGGCCGCGGGCCAGGTAGCGCTCGAGCGCGGCCTCGGCCGCGCCCCCGATCGGCACGACGCGCTGCTTGCCGCCCTTGCCCGTCACGCGCAGCGACCGCGCCTCGAGGCGCACGTCGCGCAGCGCCAGGTCGCAGGCCTCGGCGGCGCGCAGTCCGCAGCCGTACAGGAGCTCGAGCAGGGCGCGGTCGCGCAGGTCGCGCGGCTCGGCGCCCGCCGGTGAGTCGAGCAGGCGGGCGACCTCGTCCGCCGACAGCGTCGCCGGCAGCGTGCGCGCGCGCCGCGGCCCGGGAATGAGCGCCGCCGGGCTGCGCTCGATCGTGCCGCGATCCTGCATCCAGGCGTACGCCCCCCGCATCGCGCTCAGCTTGCGGGCGGCCGTCGCCGGGGCGTAGCGCAGCGTCCCCAGGTGCGCGGCGTAGCGGCGCAGCGTGCGGGCGTCGGCCGCCTCGGGGGCAACCTCGGCAGCGGCCAGCCAGCGCCCGAGCTGGGCGAGGTCGGCCGTGTAGGCCCGCAGCGTTGCCGGCGACGCGCCGCGAGCGCGCATCCAGTCGAGGTACGCATCGAGCATCCCACCCCGCGGTGGGGCCTGTGTGGGCCGGCCTGCCTGCATCATCTGTGCACGAGACTCTAGAGGGTCGGGATTCGCCGGTGAAGGCCGGGCCCCTCTCAGCCGCGGCGGCGCAGGCCCAGGTCGCGCCGCGCCAGGTCGGCCATCCAGACGCCGATCGCGGCCGCAGCGACGGCGATCACCCAGACGGACGCCGAGGCGGCCGCCCACGCGATCGCGAGCAGCCCGGCGGCGAGAGCCGTGAAGAGGACGCCGCGGGCGCGGAACCGGGGCCGGGCGGGCCGCATGCCCGAACGCTAGATCATCGTCCTACTTGCGCGGCAGGATCGCGAAGCGCTGCTGGGCGACGCCGTGCACGCCGGTGAAATCGCCGCCCACGTACAGGTTTCCGCCCCGGGCTGCGAGCGCCCACACGCCCAGGACGCCGGCGGTCGAGCTGACGTTCGGGTTCCAGCGCATGAGCACCCCGGCGTACGTGAGCATGAACAGCTTGTGGCGCTGGATGCGCCTGCTCGACCCGAACTCGTCGAGCTTCTGGTTCTTGTGGGGGGCGACGAAGTCGCCGTGCATCCCGAACACCCCGCGGCGGCCGAAGCAGGTCACCGCCTGGATGTTGCCGTCGGTCATGTAGTACCAGCGCCGCCGCCCGCCGAGCCCGTAGGCCAGGGCCGTCCCGCCGGGCCCGCCCATGGCGGCGTAGACACGCTTCCCGCACAGGGCCAGGTCGAGGATCGGGTCGGAAGGATGGTTCGTCCACGGCAGCACCAGGCCGGCGCCCTGGCCGAGGGCGGCGATGCCGCTCTGGCCGCGATGGCCGTTCACCGCCGAGAAGTCGCCGCCCACGATCACGCGCGACGCCCGCGCCGAGACGACGATGTCGCGCACGTCGCTGTTCGTCTGCGGCCGCCAGCGGCGGCTGAGCGCATAGCGGTTGCCGCGCAGGATCAGCTTGGCGAGGTTGCCGCGCCTGGCCGCGCCGACGCGGCCGAAGCTGCCGCCGATGTACAGGCGCCCCGTCCGCGAGACCGCGATTGCCCGCACGGTGCCGCTGACGCCGAGGTTGGGCAGCCGTTTCGACAGCCGCCCGGTGCGCAGGTTGAACGCCGCCAGGTTGTCGCGGTGGTGGGCTCCGACGGCGCTGAACTGGCCGCCGACGAAGAGGAAGCGGCCACCGCGCGACACGGCCAGGGCGTAGACGCGGCCGTTGATCGCCGGGTGGAACCGCTCGAGCTTGCCCGTGCCGGCCCGCACCGCGGCCAGGTGCAGGCGCGTGACGGTGCGCCCGGCGTGGCCGCCGACGACGGTGAAGTTCCCGCCGATGTACACGGTGTGCCCGACCCGGATCAGATCGTCCACACGACCGAGCTCCTTGTTGGACGGCGTCCATCCCGGCGCGAGCACCTGCACCGAGCGCAGCGGCCGCTGGGCCGGGTTGCGGACGGCTTGCGCAGGCTGGGCCGCGGCCGCCGCGAACGTCGCTGCGAGCACCGCCGTCAGGGCGGCACGCCGGGCAAACGGTGTGCGCGATGGCGAGGGCATACGCGCTGACCACCGTACCCATCTGGCTCCAATAGTGCGCCGATGGACCGATGGAATTACAGAATTTTCAAGCAGATGTGAGCATCCTGCGAACAACTAGACTCGTGCGGACGTGGCCTTTGACCTTCCGCACGAGCTGATCGCCGACTACCGCCGCGACGGCGCCGTGTGCGTGCGCGGGGCGTTCTCGGCCGAGGAGGTCGGCCTCGTCGCGGCCGGCATCGAGCGCAACCTGGCCGAGCCCAGCCAGCGCGGCATCGTCGCCAGCCGGGCGGAGGATGCGGGCCGGTTCTTCGAGGACTTCTGCAACTGGGACCGGATCGGCGAATACGAGCAGTTCATCCGCAGCTCGGCCGCTGGGGCGATCGCCGGCGCGCTGATGGGCTCGCGCCGCGTGCGGCTCTACCACGACCATCTGCTGGTCAAGGAGGCGGGCACGGCCCAGCCGACGCCGTGGCATCAGGATCAGCCGTACTACAACATCGACGGCCGCCAGACGTGCAGCATGTGGATGCCCGTCGATCCGGTGCCGCGGAAGGCGACGCTCGAGTTCGTCGCCGGCTCGCACCTGGGCCCGTGGCTGATGCCGCGCTCGTTCATGGACGATCAGGCCAGGTGGTTCCCCGAGGGCAGCCTCGAGGAGCTGCCCGAGATCGATCGCGCCGCCGCGCCGATCGTCGGCTGGGCGCTCGAGCCGGGCGACGCCGTGTTCTTTCACATGCTCACCCTGCACGCCGCAGGCGGCTCGCAGACGCGGCGGCGGGCGTTCTCCGTGCGCTTCCTCGGCGACGACGTCGTGCATGCGCCGCGGGCCTGGCGCACCTCGCCGCCGTTCCCCGGCCTCGAGCGCGAGCTGCCCGCCGGCGCGGCGATGGACCACCCCCTCTTCCCGGTCGTGTGGGAGGCCGCACACATGGCCGAGATGCCCGCTTGACTGCCGCTCGTCGAGAGGCATAGGATGCCGTCGTGCCCAGGTCGGGACGCCGGCAGGGGCCGAGGGGCGAAGGGTCGGGCGAGAGGCTTCGGACCGACCCACAACAGCAGGGCGAGGGGGGCCCGCCATCGGATTCCTGAGACACATCGCAGCCGACTCCGTGATGCTCCGGCCGGTCGATCTGCACAACTGCGAGGGGTTCGCGGTCTACACCGCCGACCAGCGCAGGGTCGGGCGTGTGTCGCACCTGATCTATGGCAGCGATCTCGAGACCCCGGACGCCGTGTCCGTCGTCCGGCACGGGTTCACGGGCACCCAGACCGAGATCATCCCGATCGGGCGGATCGACCTGATCAACCCGACCACCCAGATCGTCCAGCTGCGCGACGAGTAGGCCGGTCGGGCGGGCTGTCGATCGCCGCCGCCGCCGTTCGTCCTTGGCGCACACCACGGACGAGAGGAGACGGAATGCCCAATCCGGTCGTGCACTTCGAAGTGCGCTCGGCCGACCCCGACGGCGCCCGCGAGTTCTTCGGGTCGCTGTTTGACTGGTCGTTCCCCGAGGGCGCCCTGCCCGGCTACACCTACGTCGACGCGGGCGCCGAGGGCGCGATCCCCGGAGGGATCGGACCGACCCAGGGCGGGGCGGCGATGGTGACGTTCTTCGTCGGCGTCGCCGACGTCGGCGAGACCCTGGCCGCGGCCGAGCGCCTGGGCGGGACGGTCGTCCAGCCGGCCACGAGCGTGCCCGGCGTGACGTTCGGCCTGCTGTCGAGCCCACAGGGCCAGGTCGTGGGCGTCGCGGCGCAGACCCAGGGATGAGGCGGCTGGGTGGGAGGGCCGCACCGGCGTACGTCCCTCCCACCCACTCCTTCTATTCCCCGTTTTCGCCGTGTCGTCGCCTGGATGTCGAATTCGCGCGGCCGCGTTCGTCCTCGGTGCAGCCGACCATCCCGGCCGGCGCGAACACGAGGAGGAGCGCGATGTCCGATATCACCGTCAAGCGGATCGAGGAGTTCGACACCCCGAACGGCGGCGGCTTCTGCCGGGCCCGGGCCAGCCTGGGCGTGACCGCGTTCGGCATGCAGGTCGAGCAGTTCCCGCCGCATTTCCAGCATCACCCCGAGCATGACCACTCCGCCGACGGCCAGGAGGAGGTCTACACCGTTCTCTCGGGCAGCGCCACGCTGCACACCGGCGGCAAGGACATCCGGCTCGAGCCCGGAGTCTTCGCCCGCGTCGGGCCCGGTGAGCAGCGCAAGATCACGACAGGCGACGAGCCGGTGCAGCTGCTCGCGATCGGCGGCACTCCCGGCGCCGCATACACGGCGCCCGCGTTCACCGAGAACGGAGCGCCGCTGCCCGGGTGAGCTATAACAGGGATCGATGACCGACATGATCGAGTTCATCGTCGAATTCGCGCTTGCCGGCGCCGTCGCGGTTGCGATCGAACGGCTCGGCGGGTGGATCGGCGGTCGGCGATCCGGTGGCAGAGGCGGGCGGGGCGGCGGCATGGCGCCGTGGCGACACGGCCCGATGGCGCCGTGGCGACACGGCCCGATGCCGCCGCACCCGGGCCCGCACGGCAGTGCCGCCGCGAGCCGGTCGCGCCGCTCCCCCCGCCGCCGGTCGGCCGGCCGAGCCCGGTAGCTAGAGCTCGCGTCGCAGCAGCCTGGCGCCGGCCTCGGCGACGCGGTGGTGCGGCGAGCGCCAGCTCCAGCGGGACTCGTCGATCCGCTCGCTCTTCTCGCGGTCGTTCTCGAACGCATCCACGAGCTGGCCCGCGACCCGCGTGCTCTGCACGCACAGGGTCGCCTCGTCGTTCAGCGCGAACGAGCGGTTGTCGAAGTTGGCCGAGCCGATCGAGCACCAGCGACCGTCGATCACGAGCGTCTTTGCGTGCATCATCGTGGGCTGGTACTCGAAGATCGAGATCCCCGCGTCGAGGAGCGCCGCATACTCCGCCCGGCCGGCCGATCGCACGACCTGCCTGTCGATGTGGGGGCCCGGCACGATGATCTGGACGTCGACACCGCGGTTGGCGGCGGCGCGCAGCGCCTCCACGAACATCGGCCGCGGTGCGAAGTACGCCGTCGTCATCTGGATCGTGCGCCGGGCCGACGCGATCGCGAGGAAGTACATGGCCTCGGTGTTCGTGTGGTTCACGCCGGGGCCCGACACCACGACCTGCATCGGCGCCCCGTCGTCGACCGGGTCGAGCTCCGGCAGGTAGCCGTCGCCCACGAGCAGCTCGCCCGTGGCCTCGAGCCAGTTCTCGAGGAACGCTCCCTGCAGCGCCCGCACGACGGGGCCGCTCACGCGGACGTGGGTGTCGCGCCAGTGATCGGGATCCTCGGCGTTGCCGGTCCACTCCTCGGCGATGCCCATGCCGCCGGTCATGCCCACGCAGCCGTCGGCGACGATCACCTTCCGGTGCGTGCGATGGTCGGCTTTGGTGAGCGTGTAGGGCTTGATCGGCCGGAACCGCTCGACGCGGACGCCGGCATCCTCCATTGCCTGCACCAGCCCGGCATCCATGCGGGCCGCCCCGATCGCATCCAGGAGCACGTTGCAGCGCACGCCGGCGCGGGCGCGCTCGCTGACCGCGTCGGCGACGGCAACGGCGATCTCACCCTGCCAGTAGACGAAGGTGAGCAGATTGAGCGTCTTGGTCGCGGCGGCCACCGTCTCGAGGACGACCGGGAAGATCTCGTCGCCGTTGATCAGCACACGCAGATCGTTGCCCTCGCTCACGGGCGCGCCGGTCAGGGCCTCGAGCGCGCGCAGGAACTCCGGCTCGCCGACGTCCACCTCCCCGCTCAGCTCATAGCCCTCCTCGGCGTAGCCCGTCCGCCGCCGGTGCACGGCGAGCGCCGCCCCGCCCGCCGCCACGGAGGCGACGGCGGCGATCCCGACGCGAGTGCGTGACGACGCCACCGCCCCACCCTACCGCGGGCGTTAGATGCGGCGGTAGCGGGACTCCGCGATCGAGAAGATCCCGAACGCGACGAATCCGGCGGCGACCACGGCGAGCAGGAACGTGCCGTAGCTCTGGTTGGCGAGCTTCTCGAGCGCGCCGTCCAGCCCCACCGCCTTCGAGGGGGCGTAGTCGATCGCCGCCTTCAGCACGAAGATCCCGATCAGCCCGAACGCGACCATCCGGGCCAGGTGGCCGACCACGCCGATCCGGGTGAACCAGCGCTTCGTCGCCGGGCCCATCTGCTCGGTCTTGTCCTCCTCGAGAAAGGCCCGGGTCACACCCTTGTAGCCCTGGTACAGCGCGACGCCGATGAAGGCAATTCCCGCGGCGGCGACGATCCACTGGCCACCGGGCCATCCGAGCACGCCGGCCGTCGACTTGTGCGGGTTGCTCGAGCTCTGGCTCGAGGCGCCGACGAGGATCGAGACGGCGAGGGCGCACATGCCTGCATACGCACAGCCGCTCGCGGCCGCGGAGATCCGCCCGAATCCGGAGTGGTCGCCGCCGCCCTCCGGGCCATGCCCG
Organism: uncultured Actinomycetes bacterium; assembly: GCA_963707585.1. Classification (GTDB taxonomy): domain Bacteria; phylum Actinomycetota; class Thermoleophilia; order Gaiellales; family JAICJC01; genus JAICJC01. The sequence continues at coordinate 49,772 of CAVPQP010000006.1, forward strand.
ACGATCGCCTGCACGAACCGCCACAACGCGTAGCCGCCCAGCCCGACCGCGACCGCGATCAGGAGCCAGTGGCCGAACGGCTGCTTCTGGATGGTCTGGAGCGCCCCGCGCTGATTGGTGGGCGTGCCGCCGCTATGCATCGCGACCTGGATCGCGAGCAGGCCGATGATGGCGTACACGACCCCGCGGGCGACGAACCCGGCGCGGGTCAGCGCCTCGAACGCCGTGCTTTGCGTTGGCTGTCGCCGCGCCCTGTCAGCGTGTGCCTGAATGCTGCTCATGCCTTCCACCTCCGTTGGTCGTCGCCTCCGGGACGCGGATCGCGATTGCGCCCGGATCGATTGCGAGTCGGTATGCCTTCACCTTTGACCGCGCTCCGCCGTCGATCTCGTACAGCACCTTGCGGTCGAGCTTCACCTTGACCTTGTGCCCTCTGGTCACCCGGCAGTGGGGCGATGCCTCGAGACTGCCGGTGATGGTGCGCCCGACGGTGCCCCACCACTGGGCGACGCCCTCGGCCGTGATCACGGCGAGGTCGAGCAGGCCGTCGTCGGGCTCCGCGTCTGTGAAGACGTGCACGCCTCCGAACAGCGCGCCGACGTTTCCGGCCAGGATGCAGCTGGCGGTGCCACTGAACCAGGGATTGCCGTCGACCCGGATCTTGGCCGTGAACGGCTCGGCGCGGAAGCTCTTCGTCCCCGTCCACAGATACGCCGCTCGCCCCAGCCGCTCCTTCAGCCGGCCGTCGGCGCCCGCGATCATGTCGGCGTCGAACCCCACGCCGGCCATCACGGCGAAGCGCTCGCCGTTCATCGCCGCGACGTCGATCCGCCGCAGCCGGCCGTGCAGCCCGATCGCAACCGCCCCGTCGATGTCCTTCGGGATCCCCAGGTTCGTGGCGAGCAGGTTCGCCGTCCCGCTGGGGACGATCGCGACCGTCGCCTCCGCTCCCTCGAGCGCGTCGATGCACCGCTGCACCATCCCGTCGCCGCCCCAGATGAAGAACTGGTCGGCGCCTTGGGCCAGGAGCCGCTTCACCTGCTTGGGCGCCTTGCGGCTCTTCGGCACCTCGACCCAGAGGGGGTCGCCCACGCCGTTGCGCGCCAGCGTGCGGCGCAGCTCCGGCAGGCCGCCGCCGATGCTCTTGCCCGCATGCGCGATCACTGCGACGGTGCTCATGCGTTCCCGGCGCCGCGCGCCTCGGCGGCCTTCGCCGCCCGGGCGGCCGTCACGGCGACGACGAGGGTGCCGAGCCCCACCAGGAGGCCGGCGGTGACGTCGGTTGGGTGGTGCATGCCGCGGTACATCCGCGAGAGGGCGACGAGCAGCGGGATCGCGAGCGCCACCAGCCAGACGAGGGCCCGGCGCCCGGTGCCGTGGAGCCACGACGTCAGCAGGAGCGCGAGCCCGCAGTACACGGCCACCGATGCCGCCGTGTGGCCGGAGTAGTAGCTCGCGTTCACCGGCAGGTGGTCGAGGCGCGGGACGCGCGGCCGCTCGCGGTGGATCACGAGCGTGGCGACGCGGTAGGTGGCCGCCTCGATCGCAATCGCGGCGACGATGAACCCCGCCACGCGCCACCGCCGCCGCACGGCCGCCACGAGGGCGGTCAGCGCGACGATGGCCGGGATCGCGTACACGTCGCCGATGCCCGACATCCAGAAGGAGACGTCGTTGCGCGTCGCCGTGCGGTGGTGGGACAGCCAGACGTTCACGTGCTCGTCGGCGTGGCCGATGCCGTGGTCGGGGAGGACGTAGGTCTTGAGCAGCCACCCCGCCAGCACGGCCAGGGCCGCCAGAAGCACGAACCCGGCCACGCTCACCGCCAGGAACGCCACCACCGGGCGTCCCGCCATGCGCCGGCCTGCCCACGACGCGATGCCGTGCGATCGCGGCTCGAGCACACGCGGCCCGTCGCCCCGCCGTCGTTGCGGCGCAGAGTCGGCGCCGGCCGTGCGTGGCGAGCGCACCGCTTCGGAATGTCCGGTTTGCATATGCATAGCCGAGGTTTTCCCCCATTGCCGATGGGGCAAACCGCAGGCATGACAAACGGCCCATGCTTCTCGCAGTTCTCGTAACGGTCTCGGTGGCGGCCGGCCTGGTCGCCTGGCTGGCGGCCAGACAGGTCGTTCGCACCCCACTCGGCACCGCTCCGGCCGCGCATGCGGCCGATGAGCTGCGGGAGCACACGCCCGTCCGCGCGTTCGTCAGGAGCCGGCTCGACGCCGAGGTGGTGACCGGGCTCGCGCTCACCGTCGCACTCGTGACGCTGGTGCTGGCCGGCGTCGTGGTCGCCGCCCTGGCCATCGCGGTGCGGCACGCCGAGGCGCTGTCGGATCTCGACTCGGCGGCTGCGGCGTGGGCGCACCGCAACGAGGGGCCTGGAACGCACCGGGCGCTCGAGGACGTGACGGCGCTTGCGACCACATCCGTGGTCATCGTGATCGCCGTGGCGGTCGGCCTGATCGAGTGGATCCGCGTCCCCAGCCGCGCGATCCCGGCCTTCCTGCTCATCGTCACGCTCGGCGACTCGGCCGTGACGAATGCCGTCAAGGAGATCGTCGCGAGGGCGCGACCTGCGATCGACCCGGCCGCGGCCGCGCTCGGGCCGTCGTTTCCGAGCGGCCACTCATCGACGGCCGCCGCCTTCTACGCCGCGCTGGCGTTGCTGGCCTGTCGGCGACGCACGGCCGGGGCGCGGGCGGCGCTCGCGGGCGTCGCCGTCGGAGTCGCGGTCGCGGTGGCGTGCAGCCGCGTCATGCTCGACCTGCACTGGGTCTCGGACGTGGTCGCCGGCCTCGCCCTGGGCTGGGGCTGGTTCGCGGTGTGCACGATCGCGTTCGGCGGGTGGCTGCTGCGGTTCGGCGAGCCGGTCGAGGCCGCCGCGACACCGGCGCCTCGCCGCGAGGCTAGGCGGAGTCGGAGCTTTGGAAGAACGTGGCGATGGCCCCCGCCGATCCGGCGACGACTGTGACCGCCCAGACCTCGAGCACGACGTCGACGACACGGCCCGGGACCGTCAGCGGGTTCTTGATCTGGGAGGAGACGGTCAGGAGCTGGACGGTCGTGAAGAACGCCGCCTGTCCGAAGGTCCTGATCTCCGTGCCCTTCGCGTGGCGTTCGAGGAGGTACATCGCCACGGCGGCGACCAGGTCGACCACTGCGGTTGCCATCACGATCAGCGCCAGGCGCGCGAGCAGCCTGCGGTGGTGTTCCTGGTAGTTCAGAAGGCGGCCGAGCTCCTCGCCGATCGCGCTCATCGGCTCACCACGCACCTCTGATGTCGGGGAGCATGCGCGTCGTTCCTACCCACGCCGCCTCGTCCCGAAACGCCGGCTCGTTTACCTCGCGGCGGGCGTGCGCAGGGGCGAGCCGGGTTGGAGCAGCGCGTTCGGCACCAGCAGCTGCGAGGTGGTGAGCACGCTCTTCCATCCACCGTCGCCGCTGTCGCGAACCACGACCGTGACGACTCGGTTCGCGACCCAGGAGCCGTCCTCGAAGGTGAACCGGCCATGGGTCACGATCCAGCCCGCATCACCCGCCTGATAGGCCTCGACCACGTCTTCGTCGGGCTCGCCGGTCCCGTCGATGTCCAGACCAGCGGCGTCGTTCATCTCCCGGACCTGCTCCATCGTCAGCGCAAGCACCGCTTCTCGCCCCCTCGACTGCTCCTCCGCGGCAGTGCCGAATGAGCTGACGTCTCCGTGTGCGGTGGTCTCCCCGAACCAGACCGCGTCGCCGGCCTCGAACCGGCGCCGACCCTCGCGTGCAAACTCCTCCAGCTCCTCCGACCGCGTGACCGTGACCATGTGTCCTCCCCGGTAGCGTGCGACAGCCCTACGCCGACCTGTCACAGCTACGACCCTCGCGACCGTCAATCCTCATCGTCCGAAGCGGGGGAACGCGCACGACACCAGACAGGGCGTGCGTACCGAAGCCGGTGGACGCGCGGATTGGGCCGTCGGCGGGTTGGGCGCTGATACAGATGTCCCGGTCGTCCCCGACTGCGACGGCGCGGCCACGCCCACCCGCGAAGGCCGCAAGGTACCGCTCTGCCCACCCCTCGGCCGCGGCCGCCCTGCGCGGCGTGCCTGCGATGCCGGTCGGAGTCCCGCAGCCGGCTCGTGTGTTCGGGTGGGCTGGATGAAACGCCCTCGCAGCCATCGGCGATGTTCCTGTTGCCCATACCTTTTCGGGAGGGAGGACGGATGGCGTCGTACGCGCCGGGGATCGTCACAGTCGACCGTGTCGGCCCCTCCAGTTGGATCGTCGCGCTGCAGGGGGAGCACGACCTGACCAACAGCTATCGGCTGCGCGCAGAGCTCGCCACCATCTTCGCGCAGGCCACCGAGGTGATCGTCGACCTGTCGGCTGCCACGTTCATCGACTCGTCGATCGTGAAGGAGCTCGTGGCCGCGCAGGAACAGGTTGACGGGGTCTCGACCGAGCAACTCGCGGTCGTCGCGCCGAAGGATGGGTTCCCGAGGCGAGTCCTCGATCTGCTCCAGACCCACGGTGTCCTTCGCATCTGCGATGACCGTGAGGATGCTCTTCGCCTTCTCGAGACTCGCGACGCTCGGTGACACCAACTGGGTAGTTCACGCGACGGCCGCTCTGGCGAGTCGAGCCAGGACCGGGATCTCGTCGGGAGGCCGCCAGTCGAGGTGCCAACCAGCCACGCGCTGCCACGTAGAGAGTCACCGCTCGCCCGCGCCGCTCGGCGCCGGGTCGGGCACCCACCTGAAGACGACGACCTGGTCATACGCCGGCGAGTCCGGCTGCGAGGTACCGCGTACCAACCCGACCCAACTCTGGCGGCCGATCGGCTGCCCAACTCTACTTCTTCTTCTTTTTCTTCTTCGTCTGAGCGGCAAGAGACAGCACGCTTGCGGCCAGTTTCTTGTCCTTGACCCGAGATTTCGGGTTGGCGAGAGTTCTGCCAGCGAGTGTTCTCCCCGCCCGAACCGACTCTTTCTTGGCGGACTTCTTCGGACTCTTAGCCACTGCTTACTCTCCTCGGTTTGCGCGCCGCGTTGCACGGCCGTTTTCGGATTGGTTAGGACGGCTCGTTGAATCGACGTCGTCTGACGGCTGGCTGGTTACATCTGAAGGCGATGCAAGGTCCAGTCCGCGATCTCGTCGCGATTAAACCAGCCATGAACCAACGCACCGTCGCCCGTTTCGCTCATCGACCTAGCGCTCGCTCGGCAGGACGCAGGCGAGGTGTACGCTTGCGACACTCGACACGAGGAGCTGTGAGATGTCTCTGGGTGGGGAACCGGACAAGCTGCACGCCGAGAAGTCGCCAGAGGGGCGCAGAGCAAAGGCCGACGCTGATCGCGCGCTGCGGGCAACTGGATATCAGCCGGCGTGGCGTCGGCTCTGGGATCGCCTGTTCCATCCTCAGCGGCACTAGTCTTACCCTGTTGGGCGGTGAGGTCACAGGCTCGGACTCGGACTCGTCTGCGTTGGAAGCCCGTCTGACCCGGGTGGCGAGGGCGCGTTCGTCTTGCTCGTTTGGAGTCGAGCGTCGCTCCCACCGGAGGAGGCCGAGCATGTGGCGGCCATGCCCAGCGTCTTGCGGTATCTCCTGCTCCACCAAGAGGGAATCGTCTCGGCTCGCACCCTAAACCGGGCGAGCTGCGCCGTGGCGAACCGCGTGTTGTGGCAAGAAACCAGAGGCGCGTCCGGATTGCGCTTAGGACCAGCGGACTCGTCTGCCGAGAGGCGTCGGCCGCCGGCACTCCCGAGAGGTCGCTCCGTGCCGGCGGCCCACGCGACCGTCCAGTCCAGGAACGGTGGGCTCGACCCTATGCTCAGTGCGCCGCTGGTGACAATGGGCCAAAACCCCCAACCCCGCAGCTAAATACGGCGACGAATCACCCGCATGGGATGACGCCGTAGCCGACCGAGTGGACGCAACATTCTGGCTGGGTGGCTATCTGGATGGTTTGCCGGGGCTAGAGACACTCCCTCGGGTGGTCCGCTCCGGGGCGTTTTAGGACCCCTCTCGCGCCCCGTTCCGCGGCAGGCGAATGTCGCGGCTCTCCACCGGCCGCTTGCCCGAGCGGTCGGTGGTCAATGCCCACCAACAACCTATCGGCCTGGTTGACCTACAGGGGTGGCAGGATTCGAACCCGCGACCTACGGTTTTGGAGACCGCCGCTCTACCAGCTGAGCTACACCCCTTCGCGAGGGCGCATTCTACCGGCGGTCAGGCCGGTAGCAGGTCGTCCAGGGCGTCCGGCAGTCCGGACAGCTCGGTCAGCTCGGCACTTGCGCGGGAGTCGGCCGGCTCGCCCAGACGGTTGATCCAGACGGACGGCAGGCCGAGGTCGCTCGCCGGGGCGATGTCGTGGAAGCGGCTCGCGCCGACGTGCACGTGCCGGCCGGTCGCGTCGGGGTGGCGCGCCTCGAAGCGGCGCCAGTGCCCGGGCGCCGGCTTGTAGGAGCCGACGTCCTCGGCGACGATCACGTCCGCGAACTCGACACCGAGCTTCGGCACCGAGCTCGCGATCAGGTCGCGGTCGCAGTTGGAGAGGATGACGAGCTGCCAGCCGCGGCGGCGCGCCTCGGCCAGGGCGGCCGGCACCTCGGGGAATGCCGGCCAGTCGGCCAGCGACTCGGACATGGCGGTGGCGTCGGCGGCCGCCAGCTGCCCGCCCCGCTCCTGCGCCAGCATGCCGGTGACGAGGTCGAGCACCTCGCGATAGGTGCGGTACTGCTCCGCCTCGACGACCGGCTCGAGCTCGTGGTAGCGCAGGAGCAGCGCGTCGGCGTCGGCCTGGCCGAAGAGCCGCGCGAGCGTCGTTCGGATGCCGCCGTTCCAGTCGATCAGCGTCCCGTAGCAGTCGAACGTTGCGAAGCGGTCGGCAGCCATGACCGCGCCAGGGTATATCGCCCGGAGGCGTCCCGCGCCAGCCAGCCGTCGATCTCGAGCCGCGAGAGCAGGGCCGCCGCCGATCCGGGGCCCAGATCGGCGGCGCTTGCGATGTCGTCGGCGTATGCCGGCCGCCCGCTCAGGCGCTCGAGCACTGCACGCGCCGCCGGATCGGCGGGCGGCTCGGGCCCGGTCGGCGGGTCGACTCCCAGCCAGGCGGACAGGTCGACCTCGTCCTCCACGAGCCCGGCCCCGGCCTTGATCAGCCCGTTCGTCCCCGCCGCCGCCGACGAGCCGGCCGCCCCGGGCACCGCCACGACGTCGCGGCCCAGGTCGAGGGCGTGGTCGGCCGTGATCAGCGCGCCGCTGCGGGCGCGCGCCTCGACCACCACCAGCGTCCCTGCCAGGGCAGCGATCAGCCGGTTCCGGGCCGGGAACCGCCACGGGGCAGGCGCCGTGCCCGGCGGGTACTCCGACACCACGAGCCCATGCTCGAGGATGCGCGCGTAGAGGCCGCGGTGGCTGCGCGGATACGCGATGTCGGTGCCGCAGCCGAGCACCGCGATCGTCACCCCGCCCACGTCGAGCGCGCCCGCATGCGCCGCGCCGTCGATCCCGAGCGCCATCCCGCTCACGACCGCAAGCCCCGAGCCGGCGGCAAACGCGCCGAGACGCCGGGCCAGCCGCAGGCCGGGGTCGGTCGGCCGGCGAGCGCCCACGATCGCGACCGCCGCGCGGCCGGCCGGGGGCGGAGCGGCCAGGGCGCCGCGCAGGAACACGGCCAGCGGCGGGTCGGGGAGCTCGCGCAGCGCCGAGGGGTACGCCGGCTCGGACACCGTCGTACACGTCGTGCCCGACTCGGCGAGCTCGCGCCGGTAGCCGGCGATGTCGGCGCCGCGCGCTCGGCGCAGCTCGGCCTGGAATGTCTCCGGCACCCCGAGCTGGTCGAGCCGCCTGGCGGTCGCCGCGAGCAGGGCGGCAGGACCACCGGCGCGACGGGCCGTCCCGCTCGGCTCGATGCCCGCCCGCGCGCCGGCGATCACGACCCGCATGGCGGCCTCGGCGCTCACGCGGCCGTCCCCCGGAACGAGAGCGCCTCGGCCATGTGGTCGCCGGTGACCGCTTCGGCCTCTTCGATCGCCGCGATCGTGAGCGCGACGCGCCGGGCCCGATCGGCCCCACGGCCGGAGAGCAGCATCTGGTCGACGGCCCGGCCCAGGATCTCGGCAGCGGCCGGGGTCACCGGCGGCGGCTGCTCCCGGAGCCGCGTTCGTGCGGCCGCCACGCGCCCGGCCACGGCGGCGCTCGCCTCGCCGGCGGCGGTGTGGGCCTCGGCGCGAGGCGCCTCGACGCGCAGGTCGAACCGATCGAGCAGCGGCCCGGAGAGGCGCGTCCGGTAGGCGTGCAGGCGCTGCGGCGTGCACGTGCACTCGCGGTCGGGGTCGCCCGCCAGGCCGCACGGGCACGGGTTCATCGCCGCCACCACCATGCACGCTGCCGGCAGGCGCACGCTGCCGGCCGCTCGCGACACCAGCACCTCACCGTCCTCGAGCGGCATCCGCAGCGCCTCGAGCGCCGTGCGGTTGAACTCGGGCAGCTCGTCCATGAACAGCACCCCGCGATGCGCAAGCGTGATCTCGCCCGGCCGCAGGCGGGCGTTGCCGACCAGGGCGGCGGCGGATGCCGTGTGGTGTGGCGCGCGGAACGGCCTCTGGTCGAGCCGTGCCCCCGGCGCGAGCAGGCCGGCGGCGGAGTGGATCCGGGTGATCTCGAGCACCTCGTCCCGGGTCGGCGGCGGCAGGATCCCGGTCAGGCGCCGGGCGAGCATCGTCTTGCCCGACCCGGGCGGCCCCGTCATGAGCAGGTTGTGCGCACCCGCGGCGGCGATCTCGAGCGCCCGCCGCGCCCGCGGCTGGCCGCGTACGTCGGCGAGGTCGGCGATCGCGACCGGCACGGGCGGAGGCGACGGCGGGATCGGGTCGGACTGGTCGCGCTCGTTCAGGATGTCGACGACGTGGCGCAGGCTGCGGGCCGCGATCACGGGCACCGTGCCCGCCAGGGCGGCCTCGGCCGCGCTCTGCGGGGCGACGACGAGCGCGTCGACGCCCAGCATGCCCGCCGCCTCGGCCATCGCCAGGGCGCCGCGTACGGGGCGCAGGGCGCCGTCGAGCCCGAGCTCGGCCGCGGCAGCGATGCGGGCCACCCGGTCGCGCGGGGCCTGGCCCGATGCGGCGAGCAGCGCCAGAGCGATCGCGAGATCGAACCCGGAGCCCTCCTTGCGCTCCTGGGCGGGCGCCAGGTTGACCGTCAGCCTGCGCACGGGGAAGTGGAACTCGGCCGAGGCGATGCCGCTGCGCACGCGCTGGCGCGCCTCCTGCACCGCCCGGTCGGCGAGGCCGACGACCACGAACGACGGCACGCCGTCGGCGACGTGCGCCTCGACGTCAACCCGGCGGGCGGTGATCCCGGTCAGCCACAGCGTGAGCGCTCGCGCAACCATGCAGCGAGCCTATGGAGCGAGCCGTCACACGTGGGTGACGAGATGTGACGACGGTGCGCCGATCTCGTCGAGCGCGGCCCGGATGTGCCGCGGCCGCAGGCCGTGCACGGCGATGACGTCGACCCGGGCGGTGCGCGCCCGCGGATCGGCCGCGAGCAGCACCTCGGCGGCCTGCAGCAGCCGCTGCCGCTGACGCTCGCCCACCATCTCTTCGGCGCTGCCGCGATGGGAGCCGCGACGGGCCTTCACCTCGACCACCACGAGCGTGCGGCCGCGGCGGGCGACCACGTCGACCTCGCGGCCGAGGACGCGGACGTTCCGCGCCACGATCGCGTAGCCGCGCAGCCGCAGCGACCAGCACGCGACGGTCTCGGCCAGACGGCCGTACTCAGAGTCCGAGATCGAGGTCCAGCTGCGCATAGGCGATCGCCTCGAACGAGCGGCGGTGAAGCGGCGTCGGCCCGTGTTCGCGCACCGCTCGCGTGTGCTCGGCCGTGATGTACCCGACGTGGCGGTCGAACGAGAACTCCGGGTACTCCGGCGCGATCCGGTGCATGAAGCGGTCGCGCGTGACCTTCGCGACGATCGACGCCGCCGCGATGGCGGCGCTGCGGCCGTCGCCGCCCACCACGGCGCGGTGCGCCCGGGCGCAGCCGGGGACTCTGAAGCCGTCGGTCATGCACACGTCGGGCTCGGGGTCGAGCGCGCACAGCACCCGGCCGAGGGCCGAGAGGTTGGAGCGATGCAGCCCGCGGCGGTCGATCTGGGCAGCCGGGATGACGCACACCGACACCTGCGCGGCCGACTCGATCACCGCCTGGAAGAGCTCCTCGCGGCGGGCGGGCGTGTGCCGCTTGGAGTCGTTCAGCAGGCCGAGCGCCGCGCAGCGGCGGCCACGCAGCAGGTCCATGTCGAGGCACACGGCGGCCGCGACGAGCGGCCCTGCGAGCGACCCCCGGCCGGCCTCGTCGGCGCCGGCCACGAACCGCACGCCGAGATCGCGGTCGTGAGCCAGCAGCCGGCGTCCGGGACGGGGGCGGCGACGACGTGGGGCGGTGACTGCCATCGGCCTATGGTAGGGGGCGCGGCGGACAGGTGGTGGGGTCTGACCGCAACATTCGCGTCACGAAACCGGCACGGCCGGCGTTCGGGGTCTGACCCCGCCTACAGCAGGCCGAGCCGGTCGGGCGGCCAGTAGATCAGGAACGCCTCGCCGATGATGTTCTTGCGCGGCAGCGGGCCCCAGTAGCGGCTGTCGAGCGAGTCGCCGCGGTTGTCGCCCATCACGAAGTAGTCGCCCTTCGGCACCGTGTAGGGGCCGTAGGTGGGGGCGGTGGTCGACCCCTCCGTGTAGGGCTCGCGCAGCGCATGGCAGTTCTGGTTCACCGGCTTGCAGACGGTGACGATGCCGCGTGTGAGCTGGATCGTCTCGCCGGGCAGCCCGATCACCCGCTTGATGTAGGTGACGCTCGCCTCGGTGCGGGCGCCGCGGACGGCGGCGTTGCCGTGGCCCGGCGGGTGGAAGACGATGATGTCGCCGCGGTGCGGGCCGTGGAAGCGGTAGACGAGCCGGTTCACCAGCACCCGGTCGCCGACGTCCAGGGTCGGCTCCATCGACCCGGTCGGGATCCGGTAGGGCTTGACCACCCAGGCCTGGACGACGTAGGCGAGCCCGAACGCCACCGCCAGGATGACGATCAGCTCGATGAAGGGGTTTGCGCCCGAGCGCTTGGGGGCCGCGGGCGGGGGCGGCGTCGCCTCGGTCTCGGGAACGGGTGCGGCCGGCTCGCCGGCGCCGGGTGCAGGCGGCTGCGACGGGCGAGGCTCGACGTCCGCCATGTGCGAGGCTAGCGCGACTTCTCGCGCACGCGCGCGGCCTTGCCGACCTTGCCGCGCAGGTAGTACAGCTTCGCTCGGTGGACGTCTCCGATGCTCATCACCTGGAGACGGTCGATCTTGGGTGAATGCAGGGGAAACGTGCGCTCGACGCCGATCCCGAACGACTGCTTGCGGACGGTGAACGTCTCACGCACGCCCGCGCCCTGGCGCTTGATGCACACGCCCTCGAACACCTGGATGCGCTGGCGCTGGCCCTCGATCACCTTGAAGTGCACGCGCACCGTGTCCCCTGCCTTGAAGCGGGGAACTTCACGCGCCTGGCGGCGCTCGATGTCGGAGATGACGCTCATGGTGAAGAAAGGGCGGGCGGCCGGATAATGCTAGCCACCCGGGGCGAGGCTCACAAGTCGCACCCGTTCTGAGCGGCGCCCCGGCGCTGCGACGACTCGCTGCGCCAGCGCGCCACCTCGGCGTGGTGCCCCGACAGCAGCACCTCCGGCACGGCCCAGTCACGGAACCGCTCGGGCCGCGTGTAATGGGGGTACTCGGGCAGCCCGGCGAGCGCCTCGGAGTAGCTGTCGTGCTCGTGGCTCTCGCGCTTGCCCAGGGCGCCGGCGAGCTTGCGCGTGACGGCGTCGATCACCGTCATCGCCGCCACCTCGCCGCCGGAGAGCACGTAGCGGCCGAGTGAGATCTCGTCGTTGGCCAGGTGGTCGTGGACACGCTGGTCAAAGCCCTCGTAGCGGCCACAGAGCAGCGTCAGCCGCTCCAGGGCGGCCAGCTCGGTGACCACGGCCTCGGACAGCTGCCGGCCCACCGGCGTCAGCACCGCCACCCGTCGTTGCTCGCAGCACGGCCTCGATGCTCTCGGCGTACGTCACCTCGAGCGCCGCGCAGACGACGTCGACGCGGATGACCATGCCCGCACCGCCGCCGTAGGGTGCGTCGTCGACCTGGCGGTAGTCGCCCAGGGCGTGCTCGCGCAGGTCGACCGTGCGCAGGCGCAGCGAGCCGGCGGCGGTGGCGTTGCGCACGGGCCGCGTCTCTGCGATCCAGTCGAAGTAGCCCGGGAAGAGCGTGAAGACGTCGAGCTCGAGCGTCACAGGAAGTCGGCCCGGATCGTGATCAGCCGGGCCGTCAGGTCGACCGCCTCGATGACGTCTGCGGCAAACGGGACGAGGATCGGCTCGGGGTCGCCATCCGCGCGCACCTCGAGGACGTCGTTCGCCGGATAGGTGAGCACGTCGGCCACGGTGCCGAGCTCGCGCTCGCCGGCGGTGACACGGCATCCGATCAGGTCGACGTGCAGGTAGTCGTCGGCGTCGGGCTGCGGCGGCGGCAGCGCGGAGGCGGGCACACGGACGTCCAGGCCGCGCAGCTGCTCGGCGGCGGTGCGGTCGCCGGCGAGGTCGAAGCGGACGATCGGGTGCGAGTCGCCGCCGCGCCGGTCGGTGATCACCGCGGCCCGCCCGCCCACGGTCACCGCGAGGCCGCGCCCGACGGGCACCGCTCCGCCGTGACCGTCCAGATACACCGCCCCGTCGAGCCCGTGCGCACGCCCGACCCGGCCGACCACGATCGTGGGGGGCCGCCAGGGAGTGTCAGTCGGCGACTTCGACATGCACGCGCCGGCCGCTCTGCACCGCCGACGCCTTCACCACGGTGCGCATCGCCCGGGCGATGCGCCCCTGCTTGCCGATCACCTTGCCGATGTCGTCGGGGGCGACGTGCAGCTCGAGCACGAGCTCGCCCGAAGCCCCCTCGTGCCGCTCGACGCGCACGTCGCCGGGACTGTCGACGAGCTGCCGCGCGAGGTAGGCGAGCAGGTCCTCCACGCTGCCTACACGCCGGCGATCTGGAGCAGCTTCCGCACGGTCTCGGTCGGCTGGGCCCCGTTGGCGAGCCAGGCGCGGGCGCGGTCGGTGTCGATCTCGACCAGCGACGGCTCCATCTGGGGGTTGTACCGGCCGATCTCCTCCAGCGTGCGCCCGTCCCGGGGGACGCGCGAATCCGCCACCACGACGCGGTAGATCGGGTTCTTGTTGGATCCATGCCGCGCGAGGCGGATCTTTACTGCCACGAAGGCCCTCCGTTGAATGGCGGATGCTGAACGAGCGGAGTGTAGCGACCACCGCGACGGGCGCGCCCGGTGATCACCGCCCGGAACGCGCGACGGCCGCCCCGGAGGGCGGCCGTCAGCGTTGACGCAAGGACAATGGTCCTGGCTACCAGCCGAATCCCCCGAATCCGAAGCCGATGCCGAAGAACCCGTTCTTGCCCTTGTTGTTGAACGGGGGTGGGAAGTAGTTGTTCCCGCCCTTGCCCCCCTTGTCGCCCTTGTCGCCCTTGTCGCCCTTCTGACCGTACTGGTCACACGACGGGGTGTAGTTCCAGCCCTTGTTGCTGTTGCTGTAGCCGACGCTGTGCTGCACCGAGTTGGTGGCGTAGCTGACGCCGCCGAACGCGGCCATCGCGCCGAACACACCCGCCGTCATCACGCCGGCCAGAGCGATGCGGAGCCCGCCGCCGCGGCGCACAGGATGCGCGCTGATGCGGCTGACGATGTCCCGCTGGACGCTCCGATCCAGCTCGGGCCGCTCGCTTCTGAGCGCCCGCTCCAGATCTGTTAGCCCACGGTCCTGCCTCGAGAACTTCACTCCGATGCCTCCTCCGCATCTCGACACACTGTCTTGCTACTAGAACTACCGGCGCCGCGCCCGTTTCCTTACAGGCGGCGTCAGAATTCGTGCAGGTCAGTGCAGCGCGAGCACCTGAGGCTCGCGCGGGTCGAGCTGCCTGGCGTGGACGAGCGCCCGCTGCCGGGCCTCGCCGCTGCTCGCCCGGGCGAGATCGAGCCACGCCTGCCAGCTGCGGGAGTCACGCCCGATGGCGGCCTGGAACGCCGCCCTGGCCGCGGCCGTGCGGCCCTCGCCGAGCAGGGCGAGGCCGAGCTCGACCCGAGCGTCGGCCGACCACGGCTCCCATTTGACGGCGGTGCGCGCCTCGCTCTCGGCCGTGACCCAGTGGTGGGTGGACGCGGCGCGCTGGCTGGCCGCCGCCGCGACGTTGCCCCGCAGCCCGATGAGCGCGGCCACGGCCACGAGGGCGATCGCGACCAGGATGCCCGCGCGCACCCCGCGGCCCGAGAGCGACCCCGACCACCGCGGCGCCGGCGCGCTCGTGAGCATGCCGACGGCGCACGTGAGGGCGGTCAGGGTGACCGCGGTCATCTGCCAGTCCCAGTCGGCGCCCGCGTGCAGCAGGTAGGCGGTGAAGCCGCCGAATGCCACCGGGACGAGCGCCTCCTCGCGGGCGCGCACGCCGGCGACGAGCGGCGTGGCCAGACCGACGACGAGCAGGAGCAGGCCGATCGGCCCGAGGTCGGTGAGCGTCTCCAGGTACAGGTTGTGCGCGTTCTTCACCTTGAGCCCGTTCGTGCGGTGCTGGAGGTAATAGGACTCGTACGTCCCCGCCCCCGCTCCGAGCACCTCGTGGCGCTGATAGTCGTGCCAGGCGATCCGCCACAGGTCGGCGCGGGCGTTGCCCGAGAGGCTGAACAGGCGCAGGTTGAGGTCGCGGCCGGCATGAGCCGCGGTGCCCTTGAAGCCGCCGGGCGGCGGCGCGTTGAAGCGGTCGTACATGTCGCCGGCGATCGTGATCGGCGATCCGAACCGCACGATCGCGAGGATGATCAGGAGCACCACCCCGGCCCCGGTGGCCAGGTGGCCCATCCGCGTCATCGCGGCCGACGGCTGGAAGCGGCGCTCGAGCAGGCGCAGCGCCCACACGGTGCCCGCCAGCCCGACCCCGCTCAGGACGAGCACCGCCGTCAGGCGATGGCCCTCGGTGGCGGTCGGCCCCACCTTCGACGCGGCGTGCGTCAGCGCCGAGGATGTGGCGGCCAGGGCGACGTCGAGCACGAGCCACGGCGCCGCCGCGAGCAGCGTCACGAGCAGGAACCAGCGCTTGCGGTCGAGCGCCACGGCGGCGATCAGGCCGAAGCCGAACGCGATCCAGGCGCCGCGGCTGAAGGTGAAGTAGAGCGCGGTGATCACGACGGGCAGCGTCGCCGCGGCCAGGATCCGCCCCGGCACGGTGCGCGCGTGGGCGGCCAGGCCGAGGGCGATGATCGCGCCCATGGCGGCCAGGATGCCGAGCCCGTTCCAGTACCCGACCGGCTCCGCGAGCCGCCCGGTGTCGGCGATCCCGCCGACGGCGTGCACGCTCGGGAACAGGCGGCCGATCAGGCCGTACGCGGACGCGATGGTGACGGCCGCGAGCGCGCCGGCCAGCAGGCTCCCGATCGCGCCCCTGCGCGAGACGAGCAGCAGGGCGGCGAGCCCGGCCACGTAGACGAGCGTCCGCTCCGCTTCGAGCACCGCCGCGGTCGTGTCGCCCGACCACGCCGACGAGATCAGCATCCACACGGTCAGGAGCCCGAACGCCGACACGGTCACGGCCTCGGCGGTCGTGAACTCGACGTCCTGGCGCGCGAGCACGGCGATCGCGGCCGCCCAGAGCAGCGCGGCCGCGCTCCAGCCCCAGGCCGGCGGGAAGTAGCCGCCGTTTCCGGCCGCAAGCGGCGTCAGCACGGCGGCGGCGAGCAGCCCGGGCGCGATGCGGCCGAACGACAGCCGTCGCAGCTGGAGCATCCCGTCGGCGGTCAGGTCAGTAGACAGCGCTCGCCTCCCCCGACGGTGAGTGCCCATCCGGCTGCTTCTGCTCGAGCACGTCGCGCAGCCGGCGCAGGGCGCGGTGCAGCGCCACCTCGACGCTGTTCGTGCTCGTCTGCAGCACCTGGGCGATCTGCGCAGCCTTCATGTCGGCGCCGTAGCGCATGGCCAGGAGCTCGCGGTCGCGCTCCGACAGGTGCTCGAGGGCGGCCGAGAGGGTCAGCCGCTCGACCGAGTCGTGCTCGAGCTCCCCCGGCGCCGCGGTGTCGGGCACCTCCGTGACCGTCTCGGTGCCCGAGAGGGCGCGGTCGGCGAGCACGTTTCGGGCGATCCCGATCAGCCATCCGAGCGGCACCCCCTTGGCCGGGTCGTAGCCCGCGCGGTAGCGCAGCGCGCGCTCGAACACCTCGCCGGTGACGTCCTCGGCGTCGTGCCCGGCGCCGATGCGGTACGCGACGAAGGAGTACACGCTTCGGATCAGGGGCTCAGGATTGGCCAGGGGGTCGCGACCGTGCCTCACCTCACAAGCGTACGGGACGCGGGAGTAACCGTAAAGTCGGCGCTCCCGCGGGCCTGCGGCTCAGCGCGTAAGCCCCGGAAACTGGGGCATTTTGCCTTTTCCGATCTGCTTCATCATCTTCTGCATCTGCTTGAACTGCCCGAGCAGCTGGTTGACCTGCTGGACGTTCGTGCCGCTGCCGGCCGCGATCCGGCGGCGGCGGCTGCCGTCGATCGAGCGCGGGTTGCGCCGCTCGGCAGGCGTCATCGACAGGATGATCGCCTCGACCCGGTCGATCTGGCGCTCGTCCACCTTCAGGTTCTTCACCTGGCGGCCGACGCCGGGGATCATCCCCAGCAGGCCGGCCATGCCCTGCCCGGCGGTCATCTTGCGCACCTGGCGCAGCTGGCCGAGGAAGTCCTCGAGCGTGAACTCGGCCTTGCGGAGCTTGGCCTCCATCGCCTTCGCGTCCTGCTCGGTGACGTGCTCCTGCGCCCGCTCGATCAGCGACATGACGTCGCCCATGCCGAGGATGCGCGAGGCCAGCCGGTCGGGGTGGAACGGCTCGAGCTGGTCGAGCTTCTCGCCCACCGACACGTACTTGATCGGCTTGCCGGTGACCGCCCGCACGGCCAGCGCCGCGCCGCCGCGGGCATCGCCGTCGAGCTTGGTCAGGATGACGCCGTCGTAGTCGACCGCGTCGGCGAACGCCTGGGCGACGTTGACGGCGTCCTGGCCGGTCATCGAGTCGAGCACGAGCAGGACGTTGTGCGGCTTCACGGCCTTCTTGATGCGCACGAGCTGGTCCATCAGCTCCTCGTCGACGTGCAGGCGGCCGGCCGTGTCGACGATGACCACGTCGCGGCCCTGCGCCCGGGCCTGCTCCACCCCCCACGCCGCCACCTCGACCGGGTCGGCGTCGGTGCCGCGGTCGAACACCGGCACCTGCAGCGACTTGCCGAGCGTCTGCAGCTGCTGCACGGCGGCCGGCCGCTGCAGGTCGCAGGCCACCATCGCCGGCGAGCGCTTCTGCTTCGCCAGAAGCCGGGCCAGCTTGCCGCAGGCGGTGGTCTTGCCCGAGCCCTGCAGGCCCGCCATCAGGATCACGGTCGGGGGCCGGTTGGCGAACGAGAGGCCCGAGCCGGCGCTGCCCATGAGCGCGGTCAGCTCCTCGTGCACGATCTTCACGACCTGCTGGCCGGGTGTGAGGCTCTGCATCACCTCTGCGCCCATCGCCCGCTCGCGCACCTTCGCCACGAAGTCGCGCACGACGCCGAAGTTCACGTCGGCCTCGAGCAGCGCGAGCCGGATCTCGCGCATCGCCTTCTGAATGTCCTCCTCGCTCAGCCGGCCCTGGCTGCGCAGGCCGTCGAGCGTGGCGCCGAGTCGGTCGGAGAGGGATTCGAACATCGGGGAAGCCTAGATGAGTGAATAGCCGGTGCCGGGCACCGATTATTCAGCGCCGAACAGCGCCCGGGCGAACTCGGCAGGGTCGAACGGGCGCAGGTCCTCGATGCCCTCGCCGATCCCGATCAGCTTCACCGGGATGCCGAGCTCGTGCGCGATCGCGAGCGCGATGCCGCCCTTCGCCGTGCCGTCGAGCTTCGTCAGGACGATTCCGGTGACCGCGACCGCCTCGGTGAAGAGCCGGGCCTGCTGGAGGCCGTTCTGGCCGGTCGTGGCGTCGATCGTGAGCAGCACCTCGTGGGGCGCTCCCGGGATGCGCTGGGCGATGACGCGGTGGATCTTGCGCAGCTCGTCCATCAGGTGGCCCTGCGTGTGCAGGCGCCCCGCCGTATCGACGATGACGACGTCACGGCCGCGCGCCTCGGCCGCCGAGACCGCATCGAACGCCACCGCCGCCGGATCGGCGCCCGACTGCGACGAGACGAAGTCGGCCTCGGCCCGCGTCGCCCACGTCTCGAGCTGCTCGCCCGCCGCCGCCCGGAACGTGTCGGCGGCGCCGATCACGCAGGTGCGGCCGGCCTCGCGCAGGTGCCAGGCGATCTTGCCGATCGACGTCGTCTTGCCGGTGCCGTTGACGCCGCTCACGAGCAGCACGGCCGGGTGGGCGGTGATGTCGATGCGCGGGTCGGCGGCCGGTGTCATCAGCTCCGCGATGATCTCCTGCAGCCGCGTGCTGAGCTCATCCGCGGTCGTCAGCCGGCCGGCGTCCGCCTCGGCCTCGAGCCGCTCGATCACCGCCACCGTCGCGGGCACGCCGCAGTCGGAGAGGAGCAGGGCCTCCTCCAGCCGTTCCCAGACCGCGTCGTCGGCCGGGTTGAACATGACCCCGGCGAGCTGCTGGGTCATCGCCCGGCGGCTGCGGGAGAGGTTCTCGCGCAGGCGTGAGAACAGCCCACGTCCGCTTTCGGGGGCCTCGGGCTCGGGTGCGTCGCCCTCGCCGGTTCGGAACATCGCTTGCCATGTGCGCGCCACGGGCCGGGATCGTAGTAGCGTCGCGGGCGTGGCGGACGTGTCCATCGACCGGTTGCAGCTGGCGCTGCATGCGCGCGCGCTCGCGCTCGGGTTTCCCGAGAGTGCTGCGGCGCTCATCACCGACCACTTCCTGGACGCCGAGCTGCGCGGCGCGCCGACGCACGGGGCCGAGCGCATGCGCTGGCTCTCGGGCTTCCGCGACCTCGAGCCCGAGGCCCACCCGCAGCTCGTGGAGCGCAGCGAGGGCCTGGCCCGCTGGGATGGCGGCGGCGCGGTCGGCTACGTCGCCCTCGCCGAGGCACTCGACCACGAGGCCGACCCGGATCTCGAGGGCGCGCGGCTGGTCGTTGTCGGGCGCTGCTTCCCCACCGGCCGGCTCGGCTGGTTCGCCGAGCGGGTCGCCCGCCGTGGCCTCATGTGCCTGCTGGTGGCGACCTCGACGCCCCGGATCGTGCATCCCGACGGCGGGCCGCCGCTGCTCGGCACGAACCCGATCTGCCTGGCGCTGCCGGGCGACGACGGGCCGACCGTCGTCGACGTCTCGATGGGCCGGGTCACCTATGGCACCGTCCTGCACGCGGCCGCCAGAGGCGCGCTGCTGCCGGATGGCGCCGCCCGCCGGCCCGACCGGTCGGCCGAGACCGACCCCGCCCAGGTGATCGCCGATCGGGCGGGCATCGTCCCGTTCGGGGCCGACCAGGCCTACAAGGGATTCGCGATCGCCGTCGCGGTCGAGCTGCTCTGCGGCGCGCTCGCGGGCACCGACGACTACGCCGCGGTCGCCCTGCTGGCGCAGCCGCAGGCCGACCCGGTGGCGTGGCTGCGCCGCGTCGTCGAGGACCGGCGCGTCCCCGGCGACCACAGCCGCAGGCGGCTCGACGAGGCGCTGCAGCGGGGCTCCGTCACGATCTCCGACGACCTGTGGACATGGCTCTCGGCGGCCGGCGGGTGAGCCGCGACCTCGGCAACGGCTACGAGCTCTCCGCCGACCGTGACCGGCTCGACCGCGCTGCGGTGCACGCCTACCTGACGACGACCTACTGGGCGCTCGGGCGCACCCGCGAGCGCCAGGACGAGCTGATCGACGCCAGCGAGCACGTCGTCGGCCTCTACCACGAGGGCCGGCAGGTCGGGTTCGCCCGCGCGGTCGACTGCGACGGCGGCCCACTTCGTGTACCTGGCCGACGTCTACGTGCTCGCCGAGCATCGCGGGGCCGGTCTCGGCCTGGCGCTCGTCCGCGAGATCGTCGAGCACGGCCCGTTCGCCGATCGCCGCTGGATCCTGCACACGCGCGACGCTGGGTCGCTGTACGCCCGGCTCGGCTTCCGCCACCACGAACGGCTGATGCAGCGCGATCCGGTCTAGGCACCCGCTGCCGGGCGCAGCTCGACGTCGGGGGCGACCCGGCGCGAGAGCACCTTCGACTCGCCGTCTGCGGCCATCGTCACCCCGTAGAGCAGGTCGGCCACCTCCATCGTCCGCCGCTGGTGGGTGATGACGATGAACTGGGCCCGCTCCTGGTAGGCGCGCAGCAGGTCGAGGAACCGCTCGATGTTGGCGTCGTCGAGCGCGGCCTCGACCTCGTCCAGGACGTAGAACGGCGACGGCTTCGTCAGGAGCAGTGCGAACAGGAAGGCGATGGCCGTGAGCGCCTTCTCGCCGCCGGACAGGAGCGAGAGCGCCTCGATGCGCTTGCCGGCGGGCTTCACCTCGAGCTCGATGCCCGGCTCGTCGGAGCGCACCGCCGGCTCGTCGGCGGCGTCCTCGGGGGCGGCCGAGACGACGTCGTCCGCCGTCAGCCGCAGCCGGCCGGAGCCGCCAGGGAAGAGCGTGCGGATCACCTCGGTGAAGTTGTTCGCCACCTGGTCGAACGTCTCGGCGAAGCGGTGGTCGATCGTCTGCGTGAGGTCGCGGATCAGCCCCCGCAGCTCGCGCAGCGACCGCTCCAGGTCGGCGCACTGCTCGGTCAGCTCGCCCGTGCGCTGCTTCTCGGCCTCGTACTCCTCGGCGGCCAGCGGGTTCACGGCACCCAGGCTCTCGCGGCGGCGCTCGAGCCGCTCGAGGCGGGCGGCGATGGCCGCGCGCTCGTCGACGGGCAGCGGCTCCTCGGGATCGGGCTCCGGCGCGGCGACGGCGGCGGCGATCTCGGCCCGCCTGCGGCCGAGCTCGGCGATGTGGTCGGTGCAGCGGGTGAGCTCGACCTCGATCTCGGTGGCGGTGGCGGCCACGGCACGCGCCTTCACCTGCACGGCGGCCTCGTCGTGGGCGCAGGCCTGCAGCTCGGCGGCGAGCTCGCCTGACCGCTGCTCGATCACCGCCACCCCGGCCCGGGCCGGCGTGCGCAGGAGCTCGGCGGCGGCCGACAGGCGCACCAGCATCCCGCCGATGTCGCGGCCGCGGGCCTCGAGCGCCCGGGCCGTGGCCGCCATCCGCCCCGAGTCGCGGGCGGTGGCGCCCGCGCGCTCCCCGGCCGACTGCAGCCGGGCGGCGTCGGAGCGGAAGCGCTCGGCCCGCTCGCGCAGCCCCGCCTCCTGGGCGGCCAGGCGCGCGGCCGCCTCGGCCAGCTCGCGCCGGCGCATCTCGAGCGCCGCGTGGCGGTGGTCGGCTGCCTGGGCGGCGGCGACGCGGGCCTCGGCCGCCGTCTCGAGCCGTACGGCCTCGCGCTCGAGCTCGGCACCGCGCTCGGTCTCGGCCGCGAGGTCGCGCTCGGCCGCCTCGCGGGCGCCCTCGACCCGGGCGACCTCGTCGGCCATGCGATCGCGCCTGGCGGCCGCGGTCCTGGCCGCCTCGGCGGCGCCGGCCTCCTGTGCTCGCAGCGCCGCCAGCGCCGACTGGGCGTCGGTGTCGGCGCGCTCGGCCACGGTGGCGGCAGCCGCGGCGGCATCTGCGGCCGTGGCCGCGCGCTCGCGCTCGGCGCCGGTGGCGGCATCCTCGGCCGCGAGCCGGTCGCGCTCGGCCCGGGCCGCCATCCAGGCGGCCTCGCCGGCGTCGCCGGTGCGCCACAGCTCGCCGCGGTCGGCGTCGATGCCCTCGCCTGCCCGGGTCACCGCGACGCCGTGATCGACATCGGCCAGGTCGTCGACCAGCCAGACCCCCTCGAGCAGTCGGCCTGCAATCGGATCGCGGACGGTGACGAGCTCGATCAGCGGCCGGGCGCCGGCGGCCGGCGGGAGCGAGGCGGCCGGCGGGCGGGTGTCGGCCAGGATCACCGCCACCTCTCCCCCGGCCTCGGCCAGCACGGCGAGCGCGTCGGACAGGCGCTCGGCGACCACGGCACCGGCCCGCCAGCCGAGGCCCGCCGCCACCGCGCGCTCGTACCCGGGCTGGGCCTCGACGCCGGCCACGACCAGCTTCGCCCCCGCGGCCTTGAGCGCCCGCACCGCAGGGGTCAGGCCCTCGCCGCGGTCGAGCGCCTGCTCCAGGGTGTCCAGGCGGGCGCGCATGAGCTGATGGCGATGGACGAGCTCGTCGGCGGCCGCACGGGCCGCCCGGCTCGCGTCGGCGGCACGATCGGCCTCGGCGCGCGCCGCCTCGGCTGCGGCGAGCCCCGCCGCCAGCCGGTCGTGCAGGGCGGCAGCGGCCGCCTGCAGGCTCTCGGCCTCCCGCGCTGCATCGACCGAGGCGCTCGCGGCCTCGGCCGCCGCCGCGACGAGGGCGGCCGCCCGCGTGCGCAGCTCCTCGGCCCGGGCGGCGCTGCGGTCGGCCTCGAGCCGGGCCGTGCCCGCGTGGCCCTGCGCCTCGGCCAGCGCCCGGCGCGCGTCGAGCGACGCCGACATGGCCGTCTCGGCCGCCGCCGCGGCCTCGCGCGCCTCGCCGGCGTCGGTCGCCGCCAGCCGGTCGGCCTCGGCGAGGCCCGCCGCGGCCTGCGCGGCCGCCTCCTGCGCCTCGGCCAGGAACCGCTCGGCGTCCACCTCGAGCCGGTCGGCCAGCGCCGCCCTGCGCCCGTGGGTGCGGCCGAGCGTCGCCGCCGCCTGCTCCAGCCGGCGGCCGCCCGCGGCCAGCCGCTCGCGGGCGGTCTCGAAGTCGTAGAAGGCGCGGCTGGCCCGCTCCTGCTCGGCGGCCAGGCCGGTCAGCTCGGTCTCGGCGCGGGAGCGGCGCTCGCCGATGGCCGCGAGCGTGGCCTCGACCTCGGAGCGGGCGGCATGCGCCTCGCCCAGCCGCGCCCGGGCGGCCTCGGCGCGGCGCTCCTCGCCGATCATGTCCGAGGCGAGCAGGCGGACACGGCCGGCGGCGATCTCGTCGCCCAGCCGGGCGGCGCGCTCGGCGGCCGTCGCCTGCATCTGCAGCGGCCGCAGCCGGGCGCGCACCTCGCGCTCGAGGTCGCGGGCGCGCTCGAGCTCGGTGCTCACGCGGGCCAGCTTGGCCTCGGCCCGGGCACGCCGGCGCTGGTACTTGCCGAGGCCGGCCGCCTCTTCGACGAACCGGCGGCGCTCGTGCGGCTTGGACGTGAGGATCTCGTCGACCCGGCCCTGGCCGATGACCGAGTGCATCTCGCGCCCGAGGCCGGTGTCGGCCAGGAGCTCGAGCACGTCGAGGCGGCGCACGCGGGCGCGGTTGATGAGGTACTCGCTCTCGCCGCCGCGGTCGAGCCGGCGCATCACCGACACCTCGCCGAACTCGAGCGGCAGCGTCGCGCACTCGTTGTCGAGCACGAGCTCGACCTCGCACACGCCGGCCGGCGGGCGGCTGTCGGAGCCGCCGAAGAGCACGTCCAGGCCGGTCGGCGCGCGCAGCTGGGCCGGCGACTGCACCGCCATCGCCCACTGCAGCGCGTCGGCGATGTTGGACTTGCCGCTGCCGTTCGGGCCGACGACGACCGCGATGCCGCGCTCGAAGCGCAGCTCGACGGTGCCGGGGAACGACTTGAACCCGCGCATGCGCAGCGCCTTCAGATGCATGCCCCGCCTCCCCGGCGCGCGGCGCTAGGCCGGCATGGAGATGCGATCGATGTTCTCGAGCGCCTCGCGGGCCGCCAGCTGCTCGGAGCCCTTCTTGCTGCGCGCGGAGCCACGCCCAAGCTCGTGTCCTTCGACCAGAGCCAGGGATGTGAACCAGCGCTGGTGCGGTGGACCGGACACATCGGCTACCGCATACGTTACCGAGGCCCCCCGACGTGCAAGCTCCTCCTGGAGCACCGTCTTGGCGTCGACGTGCTCTGCGAGGGCGTAGTCGATCCGGCTCGAGAAGGCCGCGACGATGGGGCCGGCGACCGCATCCAGGCCGAATTCGAGGTAGCCGGCGCCCACCGCCGCCTCGACGATCGCCGCGAGCACGCCGGGCGATCGCGAGAGGCCGTCGATCTCGACCGCCGCCGCCCCCAGCGCCTCGCCCCGGGAGCGGACGTCGGCCGCGAGGCCGGCGTCGGCGGCGACCGCCGCGCAGCTGTCGCGCGAGACGACGTGCGCCCGCACCTTCGCCAGGTCGCCCTCCGCGCTCAGCGGGAAGCGGGTGTACAGGTGGTGGGCGATCACGAGCCCGAGCACCCCGTCGCCCAGGAACTCGAGCCGTTCGTAGGAGTCCTCACGCCGCTGCACCCACGAGGTGTGGGTGAAGGCGAGCAGGCGGAGCGGTTCGGAGAGCCGGTCGATCAGCGCCCGGAGCGACTCGGGCGCGTCGGGATGATCAGCTGTGGGTGACGACGTAGTCGACCGCCTCACCGACGGTCGCGATCTTCTGCGCATCCTCGTCGGAGATCTTGAGGCCGAACTGGTCTTCGAGCTCCATGATCAACTCGACCAGGTCCAGCGAGTCGGCGTCCAGGTCGCCCTGGAACGACGCGTCGTCTGTGACCTGCTCCTCGTCCACGCCAAGCTGCTCCACAAGAATGCCGCGGACGCGCTCGAGCGCTTCCTCACGGTTGATCGTCACTGGTCTCCAATCTCCGGGGCCGTAACCTGCGGGACTGTATTGATCGCCGCAGGCGCCTGCAAGTCAGAAGTGGGACGGTCGGGCGCGAGCCGCTCCGCCATCCGGCCGACGACGCCCACCTCGGCGCCCCTGGCGGCGATCCGGATCGCGTTCCGGATGCCCTTGCGGCCGGAGTTGCCGTGGGCGATCACGACGACGCCGCGCAGGCCGAGCAGGTAGGCGCCGCCGTAGTTGTCGGGCTCGGTGCGGTCGCGCATCGCCCGCAGCGCCGGGCGCAGGAGCAGCCCGCCGATCTTCGCCCGCGTGCTCGACTCGGCCGCCCGGCGCACCTCGCCGAGGAGGGCCGCAGCGGCGCCCTCGAGCCCCTTCAGCAGCACGTTGCCCGCAAAGCCGTCGGCCACCACGACCTGGAACCGCCCGCTCAGCACGTCGCGGCCCTCGCAGTTGCCGGCGAAGTCGATGTCGGCGGCGGCCAGCAGCGGGTGGGCCTCGACCGTGACCGCGTTGCCCTTGCTCGGCTCCTCGCCGATCGAGAGCAGGCCGACGCTCGGCGTCTCGATGCCCATCACGTCGCGCATGAACTGCGACCCCATGATCCCGAACTGGAGCAGGTTCTCGGCCCGGGCATCGGAGTTCGCGCCGGAGTCGATCAGAAGGCACGGGGCGCCCTGGGCCGGCAGCGGCACGCCGATGCCGGGGCGGGAGATGCCGCGGATGCGGCCGACGTGCAGCAGGGACGCGGCCAGCATCGCGCCCGTCGGGCCGCCGGAGACCACCGCCTCGGCCGATCCGTCGCGCACGAGGCGGCACGCCGTCACCATCGAGGAGCCCGGCTTGGCGCGGACGGCGGTGGCGGGCTCGTCGCTCGGGTCGATCACCTCGGCCGCATCGACGATCTCGATGCCGTCCACGCTGCCCCCCAGCTCGGCCTCGAGCTGCTCGCGGATGCCGCAGAGCAGCACGCGCACGCCCTCGGCGGCCGCGTCCTTGGCCCCGGCGACGATCCCGGCAGGGCCGTCGTCGTGCCCCATGCCGTCAACTGCGACCGTCACCATGGTCGGGCGCCGAGCGCTAGGGCGCTTCGGTGGTGAGCGGCTCGACCTCGCGACCACGGTAGTGGCCGCAGTTGCCGCAGACGTGGTGCGGCCGCACCGGCTCGTGGCACTGCGGGCACACGGTCAGCACCGGCGCCGCGATGCGCGTGTTGGCGCGCCGGCGGTCACGGCGGGACTTCGAGGTCTTCTTCTTGGGGACGGCCACGGCGGCGCAGTATACCCGCGCCGCGGGCCTACTCCAGCAGCTGGCGGAGGGCGTCCCAGCGCGAGTCGGTCTCGGCCGGGGCGCAGTCGTGCTCCTCGCCGGGCTCCAGCCGCACCCCGCAGCGCGGGCACAGGCCGGCGCAGTCGGGCCGGCACAGGATCTTGCCCGGCAGCGCCAGCACGAGCGCGTCGCGCGCCCACGCGTCGACGTCGAGCTCGTCGCCGGAGAGGTACTCGCACGTGAGCTCGTCGCTCTGCGGGTCGGCGCCGTGCTCGTGATACTCGCTGGCGTTCACCGTCACCCGGGTGCGGGCCGGCTCCAGGCAGCGGTAGCACGGCCCGAGCACCGTCGCCGCGAGCTTGAGCTTGAGGTAGAGGCCGCCCGCGGTCGCCTGCAGCTCGACTTCGGCGCCCGCCGGATCGGGCTCGACGTCGTACGCCTCGCCGCCGAAGCGCAGCGGATCGATCGTGACCGGCACCCGCACGCGGCGGACGTCGCCGGGTGCAAGCCCGAGGATTCCTACGTCGAGCACGGTACCTCCCGAACCCCGTCTACAGCGAGGCGCCGTCCTGCTGCTCGGCGGTCGCGGGGCTCGTGCGCTCGTCCGACCGAGCGGCGAGCTGCTCGCGGCCGCGCTCCAGCGCCACCATGATCTTGCCCAGGTTCGTGTGCAGGTTCTCGAGGATGCTGTCGGCGTAGTCCTCCGCGCCGAGCCGGACGGTGCGCTCGTGCCTGCGGGCCTCCGCGAGGATCTCCTGCGCCTGGCGCTCGGCCAGCTTCACGACCTCCTCCTGGGACGCCTCGCGGGCGGCCTGCTCGCGGGCCTCGGAGATCAGCCGCTCGGCCTCGCGCTTCGCCTCGGCGAGCATCTCCTGACGCTCCTTCACGATCCAGCGGGCCTGCTTGATCTCCTCCGGGATCGTGGAGCGCATCTGGTCGATGATCTCCCAGATCTCCTCCCGGTCGACCCGGACCTGGTCCTGGGAGAGCGGCACGCCCTTGGCGTTCTGTACCAGTTCGTCCAGCTTGTCGATCAGCACCAAGACGTCCAACGCTCAATCTCCCATCTTCAGATCTCGCCCGCCGCGTGCATCTCGCGGAGTCGCTGGGCGACGGGCTCCGGCACGTAGTCTGACACCGACCCGCCGAAGGACGCGATCTCGCGCACGCCGCGAGACGAGAGGAAACTGTACTCCGGCGACGCCATCAGGTAAATGGTCTCGATGTCGGGTGCCATGCCCCGGTTCAGGTTGTTCATCTGAAATTCCCACTCGAAGTCCGATACCGCCCGCAGCCCCTTGACGATCGCATAGGCGCCACGAGCCCGGGCGAAGTCGACGACCAGCGTCGCGAATCCTTCCACCGTTACATTCGACGCCGGTTCCAGGGAGTCCTCGATGAATCGGATGCGATCGTCGAGCGTGAACATCGTCTGCTTGTGGCGCGGATGCCGCACCACGGCCACGATGACGCGGTCGAACAGCCCCGACGCGCGCCGGATCACGTCGAGGTGGCCCGACGTGACCGGGTCGTACGTCCCCGGGCAGACGGCGACCGACTCAGCCATGCCCCACGACGGTGATGCGCGTGCCGCCGTACGCGCGCTCCGCCAGCACCGGCAGCGGCAGCGCGGGAGCCTGCCCGCCTGCGTCCGACTCCAGCACCGCCCGCCCCGCGGGCGCGAGCAGCGCCGGCAGGTGACTGGCGAGATGGTCGGTGAGGGCTGGCAGCATGCGGTAGGGCGGGTCGAGGAAGATCAGGTCGTAGGTGACACCGGCGGCAGAGTCGGCCGCGAGCCTGCGGCGGCCGTCCTGGCGCTTGATGGTGCAACGGTCAGCGTACCGGAGGCGGGCCGCGTTCTCCCGCAGCACCCCGAGCGCGGCCGCGTCGAGCTCGCAGAAGACGGCCTCGGCCGCGCCGCGGGAGAGCGCCTCGAAGCCGAGGGCGCCGGTGCCGGCGAACGGCTCGAGCACGCGTGCGTCCCCGACATCGGCGAGGATGGCGAAGAGCGCCTCGCGCACCCGATCCGGCGTCGGCCGGGTGCCGCGGCCCGGCGGCGCCAGCAGCCGCGTGCCCTTGCGCTCTCCCGCCACGATCCGCATGGGTGCAACCTACCGAGTGGCTGCAGAACGGTGCCTGGCACCCGGTATTCAGGCCTGGGCGAGCCAGTCCACGTCGGCCCCGAACGTGCGCCGGGTGGCGGCGGCGATCACCGCGGCGGTGGCGCCGGCCTGGCCCGGGTCGGCCGCGAGCTGCGCCGCCGCATCCTCGCGCGCGTGGGCCGCGAGCTCGCGGTGGCGGGTCAGGCGGGCGTGGCGCAGGTCGGGGATCCCGCTCTGCTTCGCCGCGAGCACGGTGCCCTCTCCGCGCAGGTCGAGATCGACCTCGGCGAGCTCGAAGCCGTCGGACGTCCGCGCCATCGCGTCGAGCCGCCGGCGGGCCTCGTCGGTGGCCGGATCGGCGAGCAGCACGCAGAAGCTCTCATGCGCCCCGCGCCCGACCCGTCCGCGCAGCTGGTGCAGCTGGGCGAGACCGAACAGGTCGGCGCCCTCGATCACCATGAGGGTGGCGTTCGGCACGTCCACGCCCACCTCGATCACGGTGGTCGCGACCAGCACCTGCACACCGCCGCGGCGGAAGGCATCCATCGTCGCCCTGCGATCGGCGATCGGCATCTGCCCGTGCATGTGGGCGACGGTGTAGCCGTGCAGCTCGCCTCCCCGCAGGCGGTCGGCCTCGGACTCGGCCGCCGCCGCGTCCCGGTCTGACTCCGACTCGGACACGAGCGGGCAGACGACGTAGGCCTGGCGGCCCTCGTCGAGCAGCCGGCGCATGCGCGCGAACACCTCGTCGCGGCGGCTCAGGGGCAGGACGCGCGTGACGACGGGCGTGCGCCCCGGCGGCATCTCGTCGAGCACCGAGACGTCCAGGTCGCCGTAGACCGTGAGGGCGAGCGTGCGCGGGATCGGCGTCGCGGTCATGTGCAGGACGTGCGGTGACGTCTCCGCCAGCGACTTTTCCTCGAGCGCCCGCCGCTGCTCGACGCCGAACCGGTGCTGCTCGTCGACGACCGCCACCCGCAGCGTGCCGAACGCGACCTGGTTCTGGATCAGCGCGTGGGTGCCGACGACGACGAGCGGGCCGCCGCCGCCCACCTCGGCAACCGCTGCGCGGCGCTCGGCCGCCGGCGTGCCCTGCATGAGCGCCACCACGCGGATGCCGAGCGGGATCAGGAGGTCGGAGAGCCCGATCAGGTGCTGCGTCGCGAGCGTCTCGGTCGGCGCCATCAGCGCTCCCTGGCCCCCGCTCTCGACCGCCCGAACGAGCGCGTGCGCGGCCACCGCGGTCTTGCCCGAGCCGACGTCGCCCTGCAGCAGCCGCCGCATCGGCCGGTCGCGGCCCACGTCGTGATCGATCGCCGCGATCGCCCGGTCCTGGGCGCCGGTCAGGTCGAAGGGCAGGGCCGCCCGGTAGCGGGTGCAGAGCTCGCCGGGCGGCGGCAGCGGCAGCGCCCTGGCGATCGCGTCGAACCTGGCCCGGCGCTCGAGCATGCCGAGCTGGAGCAGGAAGAGCTCGTCGTAGGCGAGCCGGTTGCGGCCGGCATGAGCCTGATCCTGCGTGTCGGGGCGGTGGGCGGCGGTGAGGGCGTCGCGGCGCAGCGGAAGGGCGCGGCGCTGCTTGGCCCGGTCGGGCAGCGGGTCGACCTGATCGCCGGCGTGTCCGAGCACCTCGTCTGCGAGCGCGCGCAGCTGGCGGCTCGAGACCTTCTCCGACGCGGGGTACACGGGCACGAGGCCCGCGGTGTGCAGCCCGCCGCCGGAGTCGTCGTCGGCCCGCTCGTAGGACTTGGCGACGATCTCGGCGTCGATGGTCGGGCGGCGCTCGCCCCGGATCGAGAGCCGCATGCCGGGCCGCAGCTGCTTGGCCAGGTAGCGCTGGTTGAACCAGATGACGACGCCCGGGCCGGACTCGTCGCGCACCGCCGCCTCGACGATGACGAGGTTGCGCCGCCGCGTCGGCCGCATCCGCACCCGCTCGACCGTGCAGATCACCGTCGCCTCCTCGCCGGGGGCGATCTCGGCGAGCGTCCTGGTCGAGCGGTAGTCCTCGTGCCGGAACGGCGTGTGCTCCAGCAGGTCGTCCACGGTCACGACCGGCCGCGGCCGCAGGCCGGCGAGCGCCGTCGCGAGCGGCTTTCGCGTCGTCGCCGGCTCGCGCAGGTGCGCCGGTTCGGGGGCCGAGCGCGGCCGTGGGAAGCCCGCGGCGGGCACGGCCTCACCCGCGAATGCCCTGATCACCGCTCCGCCAGCACCAGCAGCCCGAGCGTGCCCGGCCCTCCGTGCGTCCCGACCACGGCACCGAGCTCGCACACCCGCTCGATCCGGGCCCGCGGCCGCAGCCTGCGCACGGCCGCCGCCAGGCGCTCCGCGCCCTGCGGATCGGCGGCGTGGGCGAGCGCGACCCGCACGTCCTCGTCCGCCGGCGCGTGGGCGCACAGGAAGCGGTCGAACTCGCGCAGCGCCCGGCTGCGGCCGCCGACGACACGCCGGTAGAGGGCCAGGTCGCCGTCGCGCAGCGTGAGCAGCGGACGCAGGCCGACCATGTTGCCGGCCAGCTCGCGCGTGCGGCTGATGCGGCCGCCGCGGCGCAGGTATTCGAGCGTGTCGACGTAGATCACGAGGTGCAGGCGCTCCCGCGCGTCCTCCACCCATGCCGTGACGTCGGCGACCGTCGTGCCCGCCTCGAGCAGGCGCTGCACGCCGTCTGCCAGCATCCCCGTGCCCACGCTCACCGAGTGCCCGTCGAGCACCGTCACCCGTCCGCCCGCGGCCGGGTCGTCGGCGGCGATCCGGGCGGCCTGCACGCTGGCCGAGACGCGCGACGAGACCGGCAGGACGATCACGTGGGCGTAGTCGCCGAGCTGCTCGAACATGCGCAAATAGGCGCCTGGCGACGGCGCCGCGGTCTGCGGGTGCGGGCCGCCGTTTCGCAGCCGCCGGTAGAACTCGGCCGGCTCGATCCCGACCCAGTCCTCGAACTGCTCCTCGCCGAAGCGCACGGTCAGCGGCACCATCCGCCAGTTGGCGTGCTCCCGCTCGGGATGGGGCAGATCGGAGGTGGAGTCGAGCACGATCGCGGTGTTTGCGGCCGTCAGGCGGTCGTCCGCCGGCCGGCCGCCGGGGAGGGCGACCAGCGCGGGCGCCGATCGCAGCCGCTCCTCGCGGCGGCGGGTCTGCTCGTGCATGTTGGCGATGGCGACGCGGTCGATGCTGCCCATCGCGACGGCCTGCGTGAGGGCGGCGCCGGGGTCATCGGTGTGCAGGTGCACTCGGCACATGGGCGCCTCGCCGACGACGAGCAGGCAATCCCCCATCGCGACGAGCTCGGTCTCGAGCCGGTCGCGGTCGATGCCGTCGCCCTCGAGCAGGAACGACGTGCAGTAGCGGTACTGCGACTCCTCCTGGTGTACCGCCTCGAGGCTCAGCGGCCGCTCGATCGAGGCGAGCGGCGCGTGGATGTGCTCGCCCCGCGCGCCGGCCACCGCTCCCCGGCAGAACTCCACGAGCCCGGCGGCGCCCGCGTCGACGACCCCCGCCTCGCGCAGGACGGCGAGCATCGCCTGGGTGCGCACGACGCTCTCGGCCGCCACGGCGAGCACCGCGTCGATCACCGCGTCGAGATCGCCGCCGGCGCGCTCCTCGGCGGCCTCCGCCATCTCGCGGATCACGGTCAGCATCGTGCCCTCGATCGGCACCTGCACGGGCCGGTAGGCGGCATCGGAGGCAGACCGCAGCGCCCGGGCGAGCGTGTGCGAATCGAGTTCCGGCGCCGGCCCGACGACGTCGACGAAGCCGCCCACGATCTGCGACAGGATCGCACCGCTGTTGCCGCTCGCTCCCATCAGCACGGCGCGCTTGGCGGCCGCGGCGACCGCGGCGAGCCCGTCGGAGCTCACGTCCTCGAGGCCGGTCGCGAGCTCGCGCGCAGTCTCGGCCAGGTTCGAGCCCGTGTCGCCGTCCGGCACCGGATAGACGTTCAGGTCGTTCAGGTGGCCACGGCTGGCCTCGACGGCCGCTGCCGCCCCGCGGGCTGCGGCGAGCGCGATCCGATGGGCATCGCTCATGCGGTGCGCTTCACACCCTGGATGTGGATCTGCAGCGAGGACACCTCGAGCTCGGTCAGCTTCTCGACCTGGTACTTCACGCGGGAGCGGAGGTTGGCCGCGACCTCGGCCAGGTTCAGCCCGAACTCAACCACAACGTAGAGGTCGATTGCGAGCCCATCGGCCTCGCGGCGCACGCTCACCCCCTGCGTGAGCCGGTCGCGGCTGAGAAGGCGGGCCACGCCGCCGCGCAGGCTCGTGGCGGCCATCCCGACCACGCCGTAGCACTCCAGGACCGTCAGACCGACGATCTGGGCGATCACCTCATCGGCGAACGAGACGGAGCCGGACGTGCCCGCTCTGGACGCCGATCCGACGACACTGACCGACGTGCGCACCATCACGGGATCAGACGCTCGTTTGGCACGTCTGGTTGCGTCCGCGGGATGAATTCATCATCTATACTCCGCCGCCGTGTCCAGAGTATGCGTGATCTGTGCCAAGAAGCCGGGGTTCGGCCATAACCGCAGCCATTCGATGGTCGCGACGAAGCGCCGCTTCAACCCCAACCTCCAGCACATCCGGATCGTGCTCGACGGCTCGCCGACCCGGGCCTACGTCTGCACCCGCTGCCTGAAGGGCGGCAAGGTGCAGAAGGCCGTGTGAGCAGCGAACCGCTGCGGCGAGCCGACCTCGACCCCGATCCGATGCGCCAATTCGCGGCCTGGTACAGCCAGGCGGCCGATGCGGTGCCGGCGCCCGAGGTGGTCGTCCTCGCCACCGCGACATCGGGGGGAGCGCCGGCCGCGCGGATGGTGCTCCTGAAGGGCTTCGACCAGCGCGGGTTCGTCTTCTACACCAACTACTTCAGCCGCAAGGGCCAGGAGATCGCCCAGAACCCGCGCGCCGCGATGCTGTTCCACTGGGCGCCGCTCGGGCGCCAGGTGCGGATCGAGGGCGCCGTGCACCGCATCGACGCGGCCGAGTCGGATGCCTACTTCAAGACGCGCCCTCCCGGCAGCCGCTTCTCGGCGGCGGCCTCGCCCCAGAGCCGGCCCGTCGAGAGCCGCTCGGTGCTCGAGGACGCGGTCGGTGCGCTGGTGGCGCGGTATCCCGAGGGCGACGTCCCCCGGCCCGACGAGTGGGGCGGCCTGCGGCTCGTGGCGGCGCAGTACGAGTTCTGGCAGCACGGCGACGACCGCCTGCACGACCGCTTCCGCTACCGGCGCGACGGCGAGGCGTGGACGGTCGAGCGACTGGGGCCGTAGGGCGGAGAAGCGGGGACTGTCCCGGCGAGGCGGGGACAGTCCCCATCCCACTACGGGCCGAGCACGGCCCGCACGCCCCGGAGGGGGCCGCCGAGGAGCCGGGCGGCTCGTGAGCTGTCCAGGCGGCAGTCGCGCGGCCGGTGCGGGGCCACCTCGGCGCTCGTCGTCGTGCGCAGGTGATCGCTCGGCCGGCCGTTGGCCGCGGCCACCAGGCAGGCGAACTCGTACCGGCTCACGCCGTCTGCTCCGGCCACGTGCAGCGGCCCAGGCGCCGGCGTCTGCGCGAGCGCGAGCAGGGCCTGCGCCAGGTCGCCGACGCGCACCGGGCAGCGCAGCTCGTCGGTGAAGAAGGCCAGGTCCGCCCGGCCGTCGACCACGTCCAGGATGCGCCGCTCGTGGCCCGAGAG
This sequence comes from uncultured Actinomycetes bacterium, assembly GCA_963707585.1. Classification (GTDB taxonomy): domain Bacteria; phylum Actinomycetota; class Thermoleophilia; order Gaiellales; family JAICJC01; genus JAICJC01. The sequence goes on from CAVPQP010000006.1 coordinate 83,509, forward strand.
CGCCTCGCCGCCGTAGATCAGCGACGTCCGCACGACCGTCGCCGCCGGATGCGCCGCGAGCACCGCCCGCTCGGCCGCGGCCTTCGAGCGGCCGTACTCGATCACGGGCTCGGCGGGGTCGTCCTCGCGGTAGGGCCTGCCCGCGGTCCCGGCGAACACGAGGTCGGTCGAGACGTGGATCAGCCGCGCCCCGGTCGCGGCCGCCGCGGTCGCCACGTGCGCAGAGCCCTCCACGTTCGTCGCCCAGGCGTCCGGCCCGTCCTGCACGTAGGCGGTGTGGATGAGGCAGGCGGGCCGAACCTCCGCGACGAGCGCCGTCACGGCGGCCGGGTCGCGCACGTCGAGCGGCACCGGCCCGGGCGTGCGATGGCTGGTGCCCAAGGCGGCCCAGCCGGCTGCCGCGGCCAGGCGGACCACCTCGCCGCCGAGGTATCCCGACCCGCCGGTGACGAGCAGCCGCCGAGCGCTCACATACGACGGCCGCGCGGCAGCGCCCGCATGAGCTGGGCCATCTCGACGGCGGCATCGGCCGCCTCGGCGCCCTTGTTGCCCGCGCGCCCGCCGGCGCGCTCGGCCGCCTGCTCGAGCGTATCGGTGGTGAGCAGGCCGAAGCTCACGGGCAGGCCGGTGTCGAGCGATGCCTGGATGACGCCGCGCGAGGCCTCGCTGCAGACGTACTCGAAGTGCGGGGTGTCGCCGCGGACGACGCAGCCGAGCGCGACGACTGCCTGGTGGCCGCCCGCCTCGGCAAGGCGCCTGCACGCGAGCGGCAGCTCCCACGCGCCGGGCACCAGCACCACCGTGATCCGGTCGCGGGCGATGCCGTGCTCGACGAGGCGCTCGACGGCGCCGTCGAGCAGCTTCTGGACGACGACGGCGTTGTAGCGGGACGCGACCACCGCCACGGCCGACTCGGCCATCGGCGGCGCGTCGATCGTGTGGCACCCCTCGGGCACCGTGAGCGTCCCCGCGCCCTCCTCGCTCACCGCGGCCGCTCCGGCGTGTCGTCGGACTCGAGCCGCAGCCCCTGGTGGTGCAGGATGTGGCCCATCCGCTGCTTCTTCGTGCGCAGGTACTCGGCGTTGAAGGTGTTCGGCTCGGCCTCGATGGGCAGGTGCTCCGTGATCGTGAGCCCGTACCCGTCCAGGCCCTCGAGCTTGCGCGGGTTGTTCGTGAGGACGCGGATCGACGTCAGGCCGAGGTCGGCCAGGATCTGATAGCCGACGCTGTAGTCGCGGGAGTCGACCGGGAAGCCCAGGTGCAGGTTGGCGTCGACGGTGTCGTAGCCGCGCTCCTGCAGCTCGTAGGCGCGCAGCTTGTTCAGGAGGCCGATGCCGCGGCCCTCCTGGGCCAGGTACAGCAGCACCCCCGAGCCGGCCTGGGCGATCTGGGACAGCGCCCGCTCGAGCTGCTCGCCGCAGTCGCATCGGAACGAGCCGAAGACGTCGCCGGTGAGGCACTCCGAGTGCACGCGGACGAGCACGTCGGGCTTGCCCGCGACCTCGCCGCACACGAGCGCGACGTGCTGCTGGCCGTCGGTCACCGAGCGGTAGCCGTAGGCCGCGAACGGGCCGTACTTCGTGGGCATGTCGGCGATCGCGATCCGCTCGACCAGCCGCTCCGTCCGCCGCCGGTACGCGACCAGGTCGGAGACGGTGATCATCTTCAGGCCGTGGCGGACGCAGTAGGCGGCCAGGTCGGGCACCCGCGCCATCGTGCCGTCGTCGTTCATGATCTCGCAGATCACGCCTGCGGGGGTGAGCCCGGCCAGCCGGGCCAGATCGACCGACGCCTCGGTCTGCCCCATCCGCTCGAGCACGCCGTAGCCGCGCGCCCGCAGCGGGAACACGTGCCCCGGCTGGACGAGGTCGCCGGCCTTCGTCGCCGGGTCGATCGCGACGCGGATGGTGTGGGCGCGATCGGCGGCCGAGATGCCCGTCGACACGCCGGTGCGCGCCTCGACCGACACCGTGAAGGCGGTGCCGAGCGGCGTCTCGTTGTGCGTCGTCATGGGGTACAGGCCGAGCTCGTCGCAGCGGCTCTCCTCGAGCGCGAGGCAGATCAGCCCGCGGGCGTGCGTCGCCATGAAGTTGATCGCGTCTGCCGTCACGTGCTGGGCGGCGACGACGAGGTCGCCCTCGTTCTCGCGGTCGGGCGAGTCCACGACGACCACCATGCGGCCGGCCCGCACCTCCTCGATCGCCTCTTCGACCGTGGCGAACGTCGAGGCGTCGATCTCGGGATATGCCTCCAGATATTCGGCTCTGATCGTCATGACGGCTGCTTCGATGGTATCAGCGCCGCCGCTCCGACCAGCTTCTCGACGTACTTGCCCACCAGGTCGGCCTCGAGGTTCACCCGCGCACCCGGCTCGAGCCGCCCCAGGGTGGTGACGGCGCGCGTGTGCGGGATGAGCGCGACGGAGAACGTCTCCTCGTCGAAGCCGGTCACCGTCAGGCTGACGCCGGAGACGCAGATCGACCCCTTCTCGATCGTGTAGCGGAGCACGGCCTCCGGCGCTGCGAAGGTCACGAGCGTGCCGTCTCCGTCGGGCTCGACGGCGGTCACGGCCCCCACGCCGTCGACGTGCCCCTGCACCCAGTGGCCGCCCAGCCGGTCGCCCATGCGCATGGCGGGCTCGACGTTCACGCGGTCGCCCGGGGCGAGGTCGCCGAGCGTCGTTCGCCGCAGCGTCTCGGCCACGGCATCGAACTCGAGGACGCCGTCGCCGATCGCGACGACGGTGAGGCAGCAGCCCTCGATCGACACCGAGTCGCCGATCCGGCACTGGGCGGCGGTCTCGGCCGCGGCCAGCCGCAGGCGCGCACCCGCGGCGGTGGCCGCGATCGCATCGATCGTGCCGATCTCGCTGACGATGCCGGTGAACACGGGCTCCCTCAGGGTTCGTGTAGCTCGGTCACGGTCAGGATATCGGGGCCGGATGAGGTCTCGCTCACCGGCTCGGGCAGCGCGATCGCCCGGGTGAACAGACCCGGCCCGCGGCCAAGCTCGATCGGGGCCGTGTAGAGCATCAGCCGGTCGATCAGCCCGGCGTCCAGGAAGGCCGTCGCGAGCGTCGCGCCGCCCTCGAGCAGGAGCGCCGAGATCCGCCGCCGCCCGAGCTCGGCAAGCGCCTCGGCGAGGCTCTCGCAGCACAGCGTCTCGACTCCCGGGGCGGCGATCGCAGCCGCACCGGGCGCGCACACGACGAGCACCGGCTGCGCCGGCCCGGCGGTCGCGACCAGCCGGGAGCCGAGCGGCAGGCGCGCCGACCGGTCGAACACGATCCGCAGCGGCTGGCGCTCCGCGGGAGGCTCGACAGCACGGGCCGTGAGGAGCGGGTCGTCGGCGAGCGCGGTGCCGATGCCGACGGCCACCGCCCCCATCGCCGCACGCAGCTCATGCACCTGGGCGCGGCTCTCGGGCGAGGAGATCCAGCGCGGGCCGGCCGGCGCGGCCGTGTGCCCGTCGGCGCTCACGGCCGCCTTGTAGGTGACGTGCGGGCGGCCGCGCAGCGCGAGCGTGAGCCACCACGCGTTCTGGCGGCGGGCGGCCGCCTCGATGTCGCCACCGGCCACGTCGACCGTGACCCCGGCGGCGCGCAGCCGGGCCGCTCCGGCCCCGTCCACCTTGTCGCTGGGGTCGAGCATGGCGGTGACGACCCGGGCGACCCCGGCCGCGATCAGCGCGTCGGCGCACGGGGGCGTGCGGCCGTGGTGGCTGCACGGCTCCAGGTTCACGTACACCGTCGCGCCGCGGGCATCGCCGGCCGCGCGCAGCGCCGCCACCTCGGCGTGGTCGCCGCCGGGGCGCTCGTGCCAGCCCTCGCCGACGACGCGGCCGGCGCGGACGACCACCGCCCCGACGACCGGGTTCGGCGCCGCGGTGCGCCGGCCCCGCTCGGCCAGCTCGGCGCAGCGCTCGAGGTGGGCGCGGTCGCCCGCGTCGATCACGAGGCCGTGCGCGCGCCGGCCACCGCCACCCGGTCGGCCAGGTCACGATAGGCGTCCGCAGGGCTCGCCGCCCCGAAGATCGCCGACCCGGCGACGAGGATGTTCGCGCCGGCCCGGTGGGCGTCGGCGATCGTGGCCTCGTGCACGCCGCCGTCGACCTCGACGGCGACGCCTTCGCGCTGCGCCGCGAGCGCGCGCATCCGCGGCAGCCGATCGAGCGTCGCCGGGATGAACTTCTGGCCGCCCCAGCCCGGGTTCACGCTCATGCACAGGAGCACGTCCGCGTACCGCGCCGCCTCGGCGATCGCCTCGACCGGCGTGGCGGGGTTCAGGGTGACACCGGCCCGGCAGCCGAGCTCGTGGATCATCTGCAGGGTGTAGTGCAGGTGCGGGCACGTCTCGACGTGGACGGTGATGCTGTCCGCGCCCGCCTCGGCGAACTGGGCCAGGTGCCGCTCCGGCGCCTCGATCATCAGGTGCACGTCGGCGAAGCCGTCGTAGGCGTGGATCACGTCTGCCACGTCTGCGAGCATCTTCGGGCCGAACGTGATCACCGGGACGAAGTGACCGTCCATCACGTCGACGTGGATCACCCGCGCTCCCGCCTCCATGACCTCGGTCACCTGTTCGCGGACGCGCCCGAAGTCGGAGGAGAGGATCGAGGGCGCAATCCGCACGTCTTGCGGCCAGGAGCGCATCGGCGCCACTGTAGTGGATCGCACCGCGGGATCGCTCACGATGCCTCGGCGACGTAGAAGCCGTCCGTGCCGTCCCGCTGGGGCAGCGTCTGGCGGCCGCCCGCCACGACGCCGTCGCACTCGTCGCGCCGGATCGTGCACACGGAGTACACGAGCCGGCCGTCGGCCGCGAGCAGGCCGCGGGCGTGATCGAGCATGCGCCGCTGCAGGACCGCGACCTCGCGGGCGTCGGCGAGCGTCCGCCGCCAGCGGGCGTCGGGTCGTCCGGCCAGGACGCCGAGGCCGGAGCACGGCGGGTCGAGCAGGATGCGGTGAAACCCGCCTTCGCCGAACTCGAGCGCATCGGCGACCACGACCTCGGCGCAGGTGACGCCCTGGGACCGCAGGGTGCGCTCGAGCGCCGCCGCCCGGCCGGGGTGGCGCTCGACGCATACCAGGCGGCCGCGATCGGCCATGAGCGCCGCGAGCTGGCCCGCCTTGCCGCCCGGGGCCGAGCACAGGTCGAGCACACGCATGCCCGGCTCGGGCGCGAGCAGCCGGGCCGCCAGCATCGAGCCGCGCGACTGCGGCCAGATCGCGCCGGCGCGCAGCTCCCGGCTCGCCGCCACGTCGAACGGGGCGTCGAGGACGAGGGCCTCCGGCAGCTCCGGATCGCCGTGGGCGGGGACGCCGAGATCGAGCGGCGCCGTCCGCAGCGTGTTCACGCGGACGGCCAGCTCGGGAGGCTCGTTCTGCGCCGCCATCAGCGCCTGGGCCTCGGTGTCGCCCAGCATGGCCGTCCACTCGGCCGCGATCCAGTCCGGGTAGGAGTGGCGCAGCGGCGGCGGCAGCGTCTCGACCCACGCCGGCCCCGCCTCGGCGATGCGCCGCAGCACGGCGTTCGCCAGGCCGGCGGTATGCCGGCCCGCCACCGCCTTTGCCAGCTCGACCGTCTCGTTGACGGCGGCGCGGGCGGGGATCGCGGAGGCGAACAGGAGCTGATAGGCGCCCAGGCGCAGGGCGGCGCGCAGGGTGGGCTGCAGCGCGTCGGGCGGGCGCGCGGCGAGCACCTGCATGGCGTGGTCGAGCGTGCGCACGCGCTGCACGGTGCCGTAGGCGAGGCGCATCGCCAGGCGCCGGTCGCGGTCGTCGAGGCCGGCCCGGTCGGCCTCGGGCGGGAAGGCGCGATCGGCGTAGGCGCCCTCCTCGAACGTCCGCCGCACGACCTCGTAGGCGGCCCGGCGCGCGCTCACGATGCCCGCGCCGGCGGCGACCGCAGCCCGCGCAGGTACTCGCCCGCCGCCATCCTGCGCTTCCCGGCCGGCTGCAGCTCGAGCACCTCCACGGCGCCGTCGCCGCAGGCGATCCGAAGCGCGCCGGCGTCCACCGATGCCGCGCCGGGAGCGCCGCGCCGCGGCGGTCGCGCGCGCCCGCCACACCGTGACCGGCCGGCCGTCGAGGTCCATGCGGGCGCCGATGTGCGGCGAGAGGCCGCGCACCTGGTCGACGATCGCGCCGGCAGGGCGGCCCCAGTCGATGCGCCGGTCGTCGGGGCCGATGCGGGCGGCGTAGGTCGCCTCGCCCACCTGCTCGCGGCCGGTCGTCGCGCCGCGCAGCGCCTCCGCCAGCAGCGGCACGCCGAGGTCGAGGGCGCGCTCGGCGACCGTGCCCGCGTCGTCCTCGGGTCCGATCGCAAACCGCTCCAGCCCGTGGATCGGGCCGGCGTCGAGCGCCGCCACGAGCTCGATCACGGCCACGCCGGTCTCGGTGTCACCCGCCATCACCGCCCGCTCGACGGGGGCCGCGCCGCGCCAGCGCGGCAGGAGCGACGGGTGCAGGTTGAAGAGCGGGTAGGCGCCCAGGAGCGGCGGCTTCAGGATCTGGCCGAAGGCGACGACGGCGCCGACGTCGGCGGCCGGTGGATCGGCACTGACCCGCTCGGCCTGGATCAGCGGCAGGCCGAGGGCGCCTCGCGGCGGCAGCGACGGGCGGGGTCTGCGTGCGCCGGCCGCGGCCGGCAGGGCGGTCGGGCTGCGAGACCACCACCTCGATCTCGGTGCCGTGGTCGCGGACGAGGCGCTCGAGTGCGCCGGCGCCGAAGGCCGACGTGCCGAAGAACGCGACCCTCACGCCTTCAGGCGCAGCTCCTTCAGAGCCGCGCGGCGATCCTCCTTCGGCGCCCGGTCGATGATGAGCACGCCGTCCAGATGGTCGAGCTCGTGCTGGATCACGCGCGCCTCGAGCCCCTCGGCCTCGACCTCGACCGGCTGGCCGGACTCGTCGAGGCCGCGGGCGACGACGCGCACGTGCCGCTCGACCGGGACGGTCACCTCGCCGCCCAGGAGCGACAGGCAGCCCTCGGTGTCGACGTCCGTCTCCGCGGACGTCTCCCCCAGCTCCGGGTTGATCAGGACATGCACGGGCTCGTCGGCGCCCGAGCGGTAGACGAACACGCGCTGGAGCACGCCGATCTGGGGCGCGGCGAGGCCGACGCCGTGCGAGCGGCGCATCACGTCCGCCATGCGCTCGACCAGGCTGCGGACGTCGTCGTCGACGTCGGGGATCGCCCGCGCCGGCACCCGCAGGGCCGGATCGGGGTACTGGCGCACGAGCTGCATCGCCATCGCGTGGTGGGCCCGCCGCTCGCGTTCCCGCTCGCGCTCGCGGGCCGCGGCGAGCTCGGGATCCGGCTCCGGATCCGGCTCTGCGACGACGTCGGTCTCGGTCTCTTCCATACCGCCGGGAATGCTACCGGCCGGCCTTCGCGGAGGCGATGTCCGCCGTCGGCAGCACCTCGGCGTACCCGTCCGCGAGGGCGGCGACGAAGGCGGTGTGGACGTCGGCGGCGGGGATCGAACGGCCGCCGAACTCGAGCGGCATGGTCGCGCAGGCGTCGTGGGCGAGCGTGGTCTCGAAGCCGAGATCGACCGCCGCGCGCACGGTGGCGTCGACGCACATCGAGGTCATCATCCCGCAGACGACGAGGCTGGAGACGCCGGCGTCGCGCAGATGGCCCTCGAGCGGCGTGTCGAGGAAGCTGTTCGGGTTGGCCTTCTGGAACACCGTCTCGCCGTCTGCGGGCCGCACCGTCTCGTGGATCTCGACGCCGGGGGTGCCGGGCGCCATGAAGGCGGCATCGGGGGCGTCCCACACGTGCTGGATGTGCACCACCGGCTCGCCCGAGGCGCGGAATGCGTCGAGCAGCTCGCGCGCGTGGCCGGCGGCCTGCTCGGGGCCCTCGAGCGGGTTGCGCCCGCCCGGGAAGTAGTCGTTCTGGATGTCGACGATCACAAGGGCTCTGGTCATGCCCGCACCCTACCGGACGCGTGCAGGCGGGACGTGCCAGGCACCAGCGCTCAGCCGAACGACTGCGGGTCGACGTCGACGACCGCCGTCGCGCCGCGCCTGGCGCAGGTCGGGGGCGAGATCCCGCAGCAGGCCGCGCAGGACGGCGGCGGCGCGCGGGGCCGCGGTCGTCTTGATGAGCACGTGGCTGCGGCTGCGGTCGCGCAGGCGCTGCAGCGGGGCCGGGCCGAGCACGAGGTCACCCGTGAGCGCGGGCCCCGCGGCCGCGGCGATGGCGGCGGCGACATCGGTCGCGACGCCCGCGGAGTCCGCGGACGCGAGCACGCGCACGAGCCGCCGAAACGGTGGGTAACTGAGCTCGCGCCGGCGCTCGAGCTCGCCCTCGATGAACTCGGCCACGGCGTGCCGCGCCGCGAGCACCACCGGCCGCAGCTCGGGGCTCCAGGTCTGGATGAGGACGCGGCCACGGGGATCGCCGGGCCGGCCGGGACGGCCCGCCAGCTGCGTGAGCAGGCCGAACGTGCGCTCCTCGGCGCGGAAGTCGGGGATGGCCAGCGCGAGGTCGGCGTCGAGCACGGCCGCGAGGGAGACGCCGGGCATGTCGTGGCCCTTGGCGACGAGCTGCGTCCCCACGAGCACGGCGGCGGTCGCCCGCCGGAACGCGCGCAGCGTCGCCTCCGGCTCGCCCGGCCGGGCGGCGACGTCGGCGTCCAGCCGCATCACCTCCACCCGGGGGAAGCGGCTCTCGCAGCTCGTCCTCGACGCGGGTCGTGCCCGCGCCCAGGTGGGCGAGGTCGACCGAGCCGCAGGTCGAGCACGCCCGCGGCAGCGGCTCGCCGGCGCCGCAGTGGTGGCAGACGAGACGGCGGCCGTGGAGCACGAGCGAGACGTCGCAGCGGGGGCAGCGCCACGTGCGCCCGCACGTGCGGCAGTGGATCGCCGAGGCCGCCCCGCGCCGGTTCTGGAGCAGGATCGCGCGGCCGCCGTCGTCGTCGATGCGGGCCAGCGCGTCGATCAGCGGCCGGGTGAGCGGGTAGCCGCCGTCGGCGCGCAGGTCGACGATGTCGACGAGGGGCAGCGGCCCTCCCACCCTGGTCGGGAGGCTGACCCGCCGGGGGATCCCGTACCAGGACTCCGGGCGCGGCGTGGCGCTTCCGAAGATGCAGACCGCGCCCTGCAGGCGCGCGCGCTTGGCCGCGACCCGGCGGGCGTCGTAGCGCGGGTCGGCCTCGTGCTTGTAGGAGGCGTCGTGCTCCTCGTCGACCACGATCACGCCCAGGTCGGGCACCGCCGCGAAGATGGCCGAGCGCGCGCCGACGACCACGCGCGCCTCGGCCGCCGCGATGCGGGCGTGCTCGGAGCCGCGGCGCGCGGGCGAGATGCCGCTGTGCAGAACGGCCACCGTGGGCCCGAACCGGGCGATGAAGCGGGCGGCCGTCTGCGGGGTGAGCGCGATCTCGGGCACGAGCACGATGGCTCCCCGCCCCTTCGCGAGCGCGGCGTCGATCGCCCGCAGGTACACCTCGGTCTTGCCCGACCCGGTCACGCCGTGCACGAGCACGTCGCCGCCCCCGGCCGCGAGCGCCTCGGCGCAGGCGGCCACGGCCAGCTCCTGCTCGGGCGTGAGCGTCACCCGGACGTCGTCGGCGGGCGCACGCGGCGCCGGATCGAGCGCGACGAGGCCGCGCTGCGCCATCCTGCGCACCGTGTCGCGCGTGGTCCCGGCCGCCGCGACCAGGTCGGAGAGCGGCAGAGGCGCGAGCCCGACATGGGCGAGCACCTCGGCCTGACGGCGAGTCGCCCCCTCCATCGTGACGAGCCGCACCCACGGATCGGGCGCGCGCACGCCGGCAGGCGGCGGGATCACGAGGCCGACGGCGCGCGCGAGCGTCGAGGCGTACGTCGCCGCGATCCACTCGGCCAGGGCGAGCAGCCCCTCGGGCACCGCACCGGTCACCGCGAGCACCGGCTTCAGCCCTTCGCCGTCTCCCTCGGTGACCGCCGTGACCACGCCCCGCACCGTGCGCGTGCCCAGCTCGACCTCGACGAGCGCGCCCCGCTCCACTCCGGCCTCCGCTCGATAGTCGAACGCCTGGTCGACCGCCCGGGCGGTGACCATCGGGTGCACCCGCGCGATCACGCCCGGGTCGTGAAATCGATCACGACCGGGACGCCCTCGAGGCCCAGGCGGCGGCGGATCTGGTTCTCGACGAAGTAGCCGTAGTCGCGGGTGACCAGGCTGCGGTCGTTCGTGACGATGCGAAACCGCGGCGGCCGCGTGCGGTACTGGGTCGCATACAGCATGTTCAGTCGGCGGCGGCCGTCGCGCGGCGGCTCGCGCATCGCGGTGATCTCGGCCATCGCCCGGTTGAGCTGCCCGGTCGAGACGCGCGAGGCGTAGCGGTCGAACAGCTCCTCGACGGCGTCCAGCAGCCGCTCGACGTTGCGGCCCGTGACCGCCGAGGAGGTGACGATCGCCGGGCGCTGGCGCAGCTTCCCGCCGAGCCGCTCGGCCACGTCCTCGACCGTGGTCTCGGCGATGTCCCACTTGCTGAGCACGACGATCGTCGCGCAGCCGGCCTTGCGGGCCTCGTCGGCCACCGCCAGATCGCCCTCGACCAGGCCCTCGGAGGAGTCGATCAGCACCAGCGCCACGTCCGCGCGCTCGGCCGCGGCCAGCGCCCGCACCTCGCTGTAGTACTCCACCCCCTGGCGATGGCGGCGCTTGCGCCGCAGGCCGGCGGTATCGATCAGCCGGAAGCGCCGCTCGCCGCGCTGGAAGGGCGTATCGATCGCGTCGCGGGTCGTGCCGGGCACCTCCGACACGATCACCCGGGGCCGGCCCAGGATCGCGTTCAGGAGCGACGACTTGCCCACGTTCGGGCGGCCGAGGATGGCGACGGCGATCTCGTCGGTGCGGTCGTCGACGGGGCGGCCGCCGCCCTCGACGGCGTCCAGCCGCTCGACGATCGCGTCGAGCAGCTCCCCCGTGCCCCGGCCGTGCAGGGCCGAGACCGGGATGGGATCGCCCAGGCCGAGGCGGTGCAGGTCGAGCGCCGCCGCCTCGTGGGCGGCGTCGTCGACCTTGTTCGCCACGACGACGATCGGCCGGTGCGAGCGGCGCAGGATCTGGGCGATCTCCTCGTCGCCCGCCGTGATCCCGGCACGGGCGTCGATCACGACCGCCACCACGTCGGCCTCCTCGACCGCCCGCCGGGCCTGGTCGGCGACCTGGGCCTGCATCGGCGAGTCGTCGCCCACGTCCAGGCCGCCGGTGTCGATCAGGACGAAGTCGTGCCCGCGCCAGTCGCACAGGAGCTCGTTGCGGTCGCGGGTGACCCCGGGCCGCTCGTCGACGACGGCGTGGCGCGTCGAGGTGAGCCGGTTCACGAGGGTCGACTTGCCCGCGTTCGGGAACCCGACCACGGCGACGACCCCCACGCGCTGCGCGGACATGCTCATACCGCCTGCTCGTACATGCCGCGGATCTCGGCCATGAGCTCGTCGGCCGTCTCGCGGTAGGCCTGCGCCGCCCGCCGCTCCCCGCGCTCGTACCGGCGCTGCGGGCCGAAGCGGATGTGCACGCGCCGACCCGGGCGCCAGTCGCGCGTGCCCCGGATCGCCACCGGCACGACCGGCACGTCCTCGACCACGGCGCAGCGGCCCGCGCCGGCCTTCGCCCCTTCGAGCTCGGCCTGGCGGTGGCCCTGGATGAAGATGCCGACGGCGCCGCCGGCATCGAGCGTGTCGTGCACGATGCGCAGCGCATCGCGGTCGGCCTCGCCCCGGCGCACGGGGAAGCCGCCGCCCCAGGCGATGATCGGCCCCAGCACGGGGACGCGGAAGAGCTCGGCCTTCGCCATGTAGCGGATCGTGCGCGGCTGCACCTGGCCGACCGCGGGGACGTCCCACCACGAGGCATGGTTGGAGACGAGCAGTACGGGCCCGGTGCGAGGAACGTGCTCCGCCCCCTGCACCACGGGGCGCAGCAGGACGCGCACGAGCGTGCCGAGCACGAGCCGCAGCCACCGCCACGAGCGGTCGTACCGGACCAGATCGGCAGCGGTCACGACGCCGCCTCGACGAGCCGGAGGACGCGCTCGACGGCCTCGGAGACCGAGAGCGCCGACGTGTCGATCACGTGGGCGTCGGGCGCCGGGGCGAGCTGCTCGGCGTCGCCCCGGTCGCGGGCGGCGATCGTCTCGCCCACCACGGCGGCGCCGAGCCCGAGGTCGGCCGCCCGGCGCAGCGCGCGCGTCTCGAGCGACGCGGTCAGGTACACCTTGACGGCGGCGTCGGGACAGACGCGCGTGCCGGTGTCGCGGCCCTCGAGCACCGCGTCCGCGGCGAGCGAGCGCTGCCGCGCGCGCATGCGCTCGCGCACCTGGGGGTGGCGCGAGACGGCGCTCACCCTCGCCGACACGGCCTCGCCGCGCAGATCCACAGGCGCCGTCGGCGCGGTGCCCACGAGGTCGGCGAGGGCGTCGCCGTCGTCCGGGTCGACCCCGTGCTCCATCGCCGCCGCCGTCAGCTCGCGGTACATCAACCCGGTGTCGACGTAGCGGTATCCGAGCCGATCGGCCACCGCGCGCGCGACCGTGCTCTTGCCCGCGCCGGCGGGCCCGTCGATCGTGATCACCACAGCGTCCCCACGGCGCTCATGCCGTCACCCCGGCCAGGCGCTCGGAGAAGTCCGGGAAGCTCACGCCGAGCGCGTCGCAGCCGCGCACGTCGACGCCGTGCTGCGAGCACACCCCGGCGACGGCGCCGAGCATCGCCACCCTGTGGTCGCCGGCGGCGTCGACGCTGCCGCCCCGCAGGCGGGTCGGCACGCCGCGGACGCGGAAGCCGTCCTCGAGCGCCTCCACGTGGCCGCCGACGGCGTTCAGCGCCTCGGCGACCGTGGCGATGCGGTCGGACTCCTTCACCCGCAGCTCGCCCGCACCGCGGATCACGGTGACGCCGTGGGCGAAGCAGGCGAGCAGGGCGACCAGCGGCAGCTCGTCGATCAGCGCCGGCACGAGCTCGGGCTCGACCTCGGTTGCGATCAGCTCGGCCGGCCGCACCTCGATGTCGGCCACCGGCTCGGCGCCGGCCAGGCGGCGGTTGAAGATGCCGACGCGCGCGCCCATCCGCTCCATCACCGTCAACAGGCCCGTGCGGGTCGGGTTGATGCCGACGCCGCGCAGCGTCAGCCCCGAGCCGTTCACGATCGTCGCGGCGACGACGAACGGCGCGGCCGACGAGAAGTCGCCGGGCACCTGCACCTCGTCCAGGTGCAGGCTCGCGACCGGCGACACCGCCACCCGGCCCGGCCGGCGGTCGACCGGGGCGCCCGCCTGGCGCAGCATCCGCTCGGTGTGGTCGCGCGTCGCCACCGGCTCCTCGACGATCGTCACCCCGCGGTCGGCGAACAGGCCGGCCAGGAGGACGCAGGACTTGACCTGGGCGGAGGCCACCGGCAGCCGGTAGGTGATCGGTGTCACCGCCCCCGACACGTGCATGCGCACCGGCGGGCAGCCGTCGGTCGTCTCGAGCGCGACGCCCATCTGGCCCAGCGGGTCGGCGATCCGGCCCATCGGCCGGCGGCGGATGCTCGCGTCGCCGTCCAGGACGAACTCGCCGATCTGGCCGGCCAGCACCCCCGGCAAGAGCCGCATGAGCGTGCCCGCGTTCTCGACGTCGATCCGCTCGGCGGGTGCCCGCAGGCCGCGCAGGCCGACGCCGGTGATCCGCAGCGCGCCCTCGTGCGGCCCCTCGATCTCGACGCCGAGGGCGCGCATCGCCCCCACGGTCGCCATCGTGTCCGCCGAGGCGCCGAAGCCCTCGACCGCCACGGGGCCGTCGCAGAGCGAGGCGATCATGACCGCGCGGTGGCTGATCGACTTGTCGCCCGGCACGGCCAGCTCGCCGGAGATCGCCCCGGCCGGCGAGAAGCGGCCCTCGGCGGCGGCGCTCATCCCTCGACCGCCGCCGTCGCCACCGCGCCGTAGCCCTGCGCGTCGAGCAGCTCGACCGCGCGCTGCGCCTGCTCCTCGCCCGCCACGAGCACCACGACCGTGCCGCCGACGTCGGCGGACATGTGGTGCAGCTCGAAGTCCTCGATGTTGATGCCCTCGGCTCCGAGCGCCTGGGTGATGCCGGAGAGCACACCCGGCCGGTCGGGCACGTGCACGCGCACCCGGAAGAGCTCCTCGGGCACGGCCGGGTAGGCCGCCTGCAGCAGCCGGCGGCGGTTGCCGGCGGCCTCGGCCACCCAGCGGGCGACGAAGCCTGCGTCGTCGCGCTCGAGCGCCCGCGTGAGCTCGTCGATGCGGCGGGTGTGCTCGCGCAGCCCGTCGAGCAGGGCGTCGCGGTTGTCCAGGAAGATGTCGACCCAGATCCGGGCGTTCGCGCCCGCGACGCGGGTCATGTCGCGGAACGAGCCGCCCACCGCCGCGAGCGGGTCGTGGCCGTCAACGCGGCCGGCGCCGGCCTGGTTCATGAGCACGTTTGCGATCGCGTGCGGCAGGTGGCTCGTGAGCGCCACCAGCCGGTCGTGGGCGTCCGGGTCGATCGCGACCGGCCGCGCTCCCAGCCCGGTGACGAAGGCGTGCAGGCGGCGGTGGCAGGCGGCGTCGGTGGCGGCGACCGGCGTCAGGAACCAGGTCGCGCCCGCGAACAGATCCGCGCGGGCGTTGCGGACGCCCCGCGCCTCCGAACCGCACACCGGGTGGCCGCCGACGAAGCGCGCATTCGCTCCGGCCGCCGCCATCAGGCGCGCCTTGGTCGAGCCGACGTCGGACACCGCGCAGCCGTCGCCGGTGGCATCGAGCGTGCGCGCCACCAGCTCGGGCAGGCGGGCGACCGGGCCGCAGACGACGGCGATCTCGGCGTCCGCGACGGCCGCCTCCAGCGAGCCCTCGACGCGGCCGGCGGCGCCCCGCTCGAGCCCGGCCTCGGCGGCATCCGGATCCGGGTCGAACGCGACCACCTCGTCGCCGCGCGCCGCGGCGGCCAGGCCGACCGAGCCGCCGATCAGGCCGAGGCCGACGACGGCGACTCGCATCAGGTCACTCCTCCCGCCGACTTCTGCGATCGCATCAGCTCGGCCAGGCGGAAGGCCAGGTCGAGCGACTGGCGCGCGTTCAGACGGGGGTCGCACAGGGTGTGGTAGCGGACGCTCAGCTGATCCTCGAGCACCTCCTCCGCACCACCCAGGCACTCGGTCACGTCCTCGCCGGTGAACTCGAGATGCACCCCGCCCGGCCACACGCCGCTCTCCCGGCACACGGAGAAGAACCCGCCGATCTCGGCCATGATGTCCTCGAAACGGCGCGTCTTGTAGCCGGCCGCGGTGCGGAAGACGTTCGCGTGCATCGGGTCGCACGCCCATACCACCGGGTGGCCGGCCTCGGTCACGGCCTGCACGATCGGCGGCAGTGCGTCGGCGACGCGGCCGGCGCCCATCCGGCAGATCAGGGTCAGCCGGCCGGGCGTGCGGTCGGGGTCGAGCCGCTCGCACAGCTCGAGCACGTCGGCCGGGGTCGCGGTGGGGCCGATCTTGCAGCCGAGCGGATTGCCGACGCCGGCGAAGAACTCGGCGTGGGCGCCGTCCGGCGTGCGCGTGCGCTCGCCCACCCACAGCATGTGCGCGGAGCAGTCGTACCACTGCCCGGTGAGCGAGTCGCGCCGCGTGAGCGCCTCCTCGTAGTCGAGCAGGATGCCCTCGTGGCTCGTCCACACGTCCACCTCGTGCAGCCGCCGCTCGCGCTCGAGGTCGATGCCGCAGGCCGCCATGAACGCGAGCGCCCGCTCGATCTCGGAGGCGATGCGCTCGTAGCGGCGGCCCTCCGGGGAGCTGGCGACGAACTCCTGGTTCCACAGGTGCACCTTGGTCAGGTCGGCGAACCCGCCCTTCGTGAACGCGCGCAGCAGGTTGAGCGTCGCCGCCGACTGGTGGTAGCCCTGCACCATCCGCTCCGGGTCGGGGGTGCGGGCGGCCGGCGTGGGCGCCTCGTCGTGCACCATGTGGCCGCGGAAGCTGGGGATCTCGACCCCGTCGACCACCTCGACTGGCGAAGAGCGCGGCTTCGTGAACTGGCCGGCGATGCGGCCCACCTTGGCCACGGGCAGCATCGCCCCGTAGGTCAGCACCGCCGCCATCTGCAGCATGATCTTCAGCTTCTCGCGGATCGTGACCGCCGAGAAGTCGCCGAACGACTCGGCGCAGTCGCCCGCTTGGAGCAGGAACCCGCGCCCCGCGGCGACCTCGGCCAGGGTGGCCTGCAGGTTGCGGGCCTCGCCGGCGAACACCAGCGGCGGCATCCCCAGCAGCCGCTCACGCACCTCGCGGGCGTGCTCGGCGTCGGGCCACTCCGGCTGCTGCTCGGCCGGGATCGACCGCCACGACGACGGCGACCAGGTGGACGGTGGGGCTGCCATTTGAGCCGCATCCTACCGATGCGCCTGCCGGCGAAGTCCCGGCCGGCGTTGGGTACAGTGGCGCAGCCATGACCCGCGTCTTCTCCGGCATCCAGCCCACGGGCCAGAAGCATCTCGGCAACTACATCGGCGCGATCCGCCACTACGTCACCGACCAGAGCCTGGGCGAGGCCTTCTACTGCATCGTCGATCTGCACTCGATCTCGGTGCCCTACGACGCGGCCACCCTGGCCGAGAACACCCTCGACACCGCCGCGACCCTGCTCGGGGCCGGCCTCGAGCCCGGCCGGTGCACGCTCTTCGTCCAGAGCCATGTGCCGCAGCACTCCGAGGGGGCGTGGCTCCTGGGGTCTGTGGGGACGTTCGGCGAGCTGCAGCGGATGACCCAGTTCAAGGACAAGAGCGAGGGCCGGGAGTCGGTGTCGGTCGACCTCTTCACCTACCCGGTGCTGCAGGCCGCCGACATCCTGCTCTACCTGACCGACCGGGTGCCCGTCGGCGACGACCAGCGCCAGCACCTCGAGCTCGCCCGCAACATCGCCCAGCGCTTCAACTCCCGCTACGGCGAGACCCTGCGGCTGCCGGAGG
The DNA here is from genome assembly GCA_963707585.1 of uncultured Actinomycetes bacterium. Classification (GTDB taxonomy): domain Bacteria; phylum Actinomycetota; class Thermoleophilia; order Gaiellales; family JAICJC01; genus JAICJC01. Next base: position 100,457 of record CAVPQP010000006.1, read on the forward strand.
CCGCCATCCCCAGCACGGGCGGGCGGGTGATGGACCTGCAGGAGCCGACGCGCAAGATGTCGACGACGGGCGGGACGCCTCAGGGCACGGTGCTCGTGATGGATCCGCCCGACGTGGTGGCGAAGAAGGTGCGCTCGGCGGTGACCGACTCCGGCCGCGAGGTGCGCCGCGGCGAGGGCAAGGAGGGGATCGCGAACCTGATCGAGATCCTCGGCATCGCCAGCGGGCGCACGCCCGAGCAGGTCGAGGCGGCCTACGACGGCTCCGGCTACGGGCAGTTCAAGACGGATGTCGCCGAGGCCGTCGTCGAGTACCTGCGGCCGGTGCGGGAGCGCTACCTGGAGCTGCGGGCCGACCCGGCCCACCTGCGCGCGGTGCTCGCCGCCGGCGCGGAGGCGGCCGAGGCCGTCGCCTCCGAGACGATCGGCCTCATCAAGGAGCGGATGGGGTTCGTGCCCCGGGGCTAGAGCGGGAGCGCCGGATCGGCTGAGACACCCGCGGCCGAGACGCGCAGGGGCGTGATCGTGCGAGCGCCCACGCCGACGACCACGGCACACGGCGCCGCGGGCTCGGTGAGCGACCCCGCATCGACGAGCGTCATCTCCCCGATCCGCCAGATCGCGTGGCGATGGCGGTGGCCCTTCAGGACGAGCCCGGCACGGCCCGCTCCGAGCAGCGCCTGCAGGTCGTCGTTCGCCTCGAGCGCGTAGCCGTAGTCAGCGGCCGTGATGGCGTTCATGTCGTTCTCGCCGAGGCCGTGACAGAGCAGCACCGGGATGTCGCCCGCGGCTGCGAACGCGACGCTGGCCGGCAGGCCTCGCAGATAGCTCACCGTCGCCGGGGCGAGATCCTCGAGGCGGTGCGTCATGTCGATCACCGTGGGGCCGTCGATGAGCCAGCGGTCGTGGTTTCCGCGCACCGTCAGGACATCGGCTGCGGCCAGCATGGCCGCGCAGCGGTCGGGATCGCCCGGGCCGTTCACGATGTCGCCGACGCAGCAGAGCATGTCCACCCGCTCGACGTCCTGCAGGTGTTCCAGCAGCCGTGCGAGGCTCTCGTCGCATGCGTGCACGTCGCCGATGACGCCGATCCTCGCCGGGGAGTCCATCGGACGAGTATCGGCACGGGCGGCCGTGCGTCTGAGCCTCAGCCGGCCTGCGCCGCGACCGTGCAACGGGGTCAAGCCGCCGCCAGCACCTCGGCCGCCGCCCGCTCACCGGCGCGCACGGCGCCCTCCATGAAGCTCGGCAGCTGCGACGTCTCGGCGCCCGCGTAGTGCACCGGGCCGTCGGGCTCGCCCAGCCGCGCGCCCCAGCCGTTCAGCTCGCCCGGCGCGAAGATCAGGTAGCTGCGCGGGTAGGGCACGCGCACCACCCGCTCCAGGCCGACGCCGAAGCAGTCGCGCACCGCCTCGGCGACGGCGCGATCGGCCAGCGCCCGCGGCTGGCGCAGCAGCCACGCCGCCGGCGCCGCGCCGACGAAGCTCCCCAGGGTGCGCGGCCCGTGCCGGTAGGCATAGCCGATCGCCGTGTCGGTGACCACCGCCGCCGGGGCCTGCGGCGGCAGGTCGGCCGCGAGCACCAGCAGGGACTTGACGGCGATCCCGTAGCGGCCCACCGGCGAGCGGCGCAGGCCCGCGATACGGGCGCGGGCGTGCAGCGGCACGGCGATCACCACACTGCGGGCGGCAAGCGGTGCGGCTCCCGGCGCATCGACCGTCACGCCGCCGGGGCGCACCTGCACCGCCGCCACCCTGCGGCCCAGGCGCACCCGCGCGCCCAGACGGGCGCCGATCCGCTCGGCGAATCCGCCGGCGCCCTCGCGGAAGCGCAGCTCGGAGCCGTCGCCGGACCCTCCCCGGGCTGCGCTCTTGACCGCGAGCGCGAGCAGCGACATCGCCCGCAGCGGCACCGTCGAGGCGGTCACCGACACGGCCGTCTCGCAGACGGCGCGCTCGTACGCATCGGCCCCCTGGGCGCGCAGCCAGTCGTCGACCGTCAGCGCGTCCGCGGCCGGTTCGGGGGCGGCGCCCAGGCGCTCGAGCTCGGCCCCGAGGCGCAGGTACGCGCCCGTCGCCCGCGCGAAGCGCCGGCCGGCCACGTGCCACGCGACCGGCACCGGGCCGTGGTCGCCCCAGCCGACGGCGGAGAGCCGCAGGGCCGCGCCCACCTCTGCGGCGACGCGGCGCAGGGCGGTGTTGGCCAGATCGACGGCCTCGCCCCCGGCCTCGAAGCGGACGCCGGCCGGCGCAGGCGTCCACACCCGCCCGCCGACCCGGTCGGACGCCTCCAGCACGACCACGTCCGCACCGGCGGCTGTCAGGCGGTGGGCCGCCGTGAGCCCCGAGAGGCCGGCGCCGACGACCACGGCGTCATGCACGCCGCAGCGCCTCCACCTCGCCGTCCGAGAGCGCCCGCCACTCGCCGGGTCCGAGGTCGCCGAGCCCGATCCCGGCGTAGCGGGAGCGGTGCAGCGCCCGCGCCGGGTGGCCGACCGCGGCCAGCATCCGCCGCACCTGGCGGTTGCGGCCCTCGTGGATCGTGATCTGCACCCGGCCCTTCCCCGCCATCCGCACCGTCGCGGGGGCGGTCGGGCCGTCGTCGAGCTGCACGCCCTCGCGCAGCCGCCGCAGCACCGCCGGCGGCGGGTCGGCGGCCACCGTGGCGACGTAGGTCTTCGGCACGCCGTGGCGCGGGTGCATCAGCCGGTCGGCCAGGTCGCCGTCGTTGGTCAGGAGCAGCGCTCCGGTTGTCTCGCGGTCGAGCCGGCCCACGGGGAACAGGCGCACCGGCGCGGGCACGAGGTCGATCACGGTCGGCCGCCCGTGCGGGTCGCTCGCCGTCGTCACCACCCCGGCCGGCTTGTGCAGCAGCACCACCATCTCGGCCTGTGCGCTCACGCGCTCGCCGTCCACCCGCACGTCGTCGCCGGCGGCGATCACCGTCCCGAGCTCCGCGCGAGCGCCGTTCACGGTCACGCGGCCCGCGCGGATGTACTCGTCGGCCGCCCGGCGCGAGGCCACTCCCGCAGAGGCGAGGTAGCGGTTAAGCCTGACCGGCACGCTGGTCGGCAACCACGTGCAGCCGTGCCCGCAACGCCTCGTGATCGGCATCCGGCAGGTCGAAGTCGCCCAGGCCGGGCAGGCTCTCGAGCCCCTCCTCGAGGCCGAACGTGCGCTCGAACAGGTTGGTGGTGCTGTAGAGCACGGGCTGGCCGGGCGTCTCGCCGCGGCCGGACTCCTCGATCAGGCCGCGCTCGAGCAGGCCGGCCACGGCCGAGTCGGCGGCGACGCCGCGGATGCGGGCGATCTCCGGCCGCGACACCGGCCCCAGGTAGGCGACCACGGCCAGCGTCTCGGTGGCGGCCTGGCTGAGCGAGCGCGACTGCGCCCGGTTGACCAGGCGCGCGCACGCCGCCGCGGTCGCCTGCGAGGCGCGGAAGCCGTAGCCGCCGGCGACGCGCTCGAGCACCACGCCAGACCGGCCCTCGCCGTAGCGGTCGCCGAGCGCATCGAGCGCCCGCTCGACCCGGGCGGGCGCCGCCTCGGTGAGGGCGGCGAGCTCACGCACCGAGAGCGGCTCGGAGGCGACGAACAGGAGGGCCTCGACCGTATGGGTCAGCTCGGCCATCAGGCGATCGCCCGCGCGCCGGAGGGCGCTCCCCGGCGGGTGACGACGATGGGCGCGAAGACGGCCGGCTGCTCGGGAACGACCTCGCCGCTCTTGTACATCTCGAGGACGGCCAGGAACGCGGCCGCCTGGGCGAGCCGGTCGAGCCCGGCCACCGCCTCGTCGAAGCCGAACGCGCGCCGCTCGGTGAGCAGACGCCGGAACTCGTCCAGGAAGTGGCTGACCGGGACGAGCCGGCGCCGCACGACGGTCAGGTCGATCTCGGGCGGCGGGGTCAGCAGCCGGCCGATGGCGGCGTGCAGCGCCCACGGATCTTCGGAGAACGGCACCACCTCGGGCTGCGGCCGTGGCGCGAGCGGAGCCGGCCCGGCCCGGAAGACACGCGCCTCCTCGCCGGCCCGTGCCGTCAGCCAGCGCGCGGCGGCGGCGAACCGGCGGTACTGCATGAGCCGGGCCAAGAGCTCCGCCTCGGCCTCCTCGGCGGTGAACGGCTCCTCGTCGTCCTCCTCGCCGGGGAAGAGCAGACGCACCTTGATCTCGAGCAGGGCCGCGATCAGCACGAGGAACTCGCTCGCCGACTCGAGGTCGAGCACGCCGTCGTCGTAGGCGTGCTCGATGTAGGCGACGACCACCTCGGCGATCGGCAGCTCGGCCAGCTCGATCTCCTCACGCATGACGAGCGCGAGCAGCAGGTCGAACGGGCCCTGGAACACGTCCAGGTCGAGCATCAGGTCGGAGACGATCATGAACGGCTCATTCTAGGGAGACGCCCGGATGCGGGCCCAGCCGGCGGGCCAGGATCACGAAGGGATCGCCGCCGGGGACGGGAACGACGTCGCGCCCGATCTCCTGCCAGCCACGGCCATGGTACAGCCGCTGAACGTCCGCATCGTCCTGGCGGGCCGAGAGCACCGCCGTGGCATGCGGAGTGCTCTCGAGGAGGAGGTCGTGCAGACGGCCGCCGATCCCCTCACGCTGCCGGCGCGGCCGCACGGCCAGCTCGACCATCACGAACGGCGCCTCGAGCCAGCGCGCGGCGACATCCGGCGCGAGCGCCGCCGCGACGAGGTCGTGCCACCGCTGGCCGGGCAGGCTCGTGTGGCCGTAGGCAAATCCGACCAGATCGGCGCCCGGCGCCCACGCCGCCACCGCCCGGAACCCCGCCAGCTCGGCGTGGCGATGAAGCCCGTCGCGGAACCGGTCGGCGGCCTCGGGCGGCTCGTTGTGGGGCGGCCCGGCGAACGCCTGGCGGTACACGTCGGCGATGTCCGCGGAGGCCCGCACGGCGATGTCGCCGGCCATCACGGCGTAGACCTCGCCCGGCATGGGTCAGACGAGGGCGGCCGCGCCGAGGAGCGCCCTGGCCTCGGCCAGGAAGTCGCCGTCGGGGCGGACGCGGAACCCCGGGCCGAGCCGCAGCATCTTGGGGCCGGCGGACGTGTGCACCTCGAGCTCGACCGGCGCCTGGCCGGGGTACTCGCCGATCAGCGTCTTCAGCTCGTCCATCACACCCGCGGGCACAACCCGGGCATCGACGCGCAGGCGCACGACCTCCTGGTCGGGGACGGCGTCGAACGGCGTCACCTCGACGGCGAGCAGCTGCACCTTGCCCTCGGAGCGGCGATCGACGCGGCCCTTCACGAGCACGATCGCGTCGGCGCGCAGCGTTGTGCGGCACAGCTCCCAGGTGCTCGCGAAGACGACCACCTCGGCGGTCGAGGTGACGTCGTCGAGCTCGGCGACCGCCATCTGGTCGCCCTTCTTCGTCAGCAGCTGGCGGATGCCGGACACGATCCCGCCCACCGTCACGATCTTGCCGTCGGGAAGCTCGGCGAGCGCGCGCAGCGGCACGTCCACCTTGCGGGCGAGCTGGTCGCGCAGCGGCGCCAGCGGATGGCTCGAGACGTACAGGCCGAGCACCTCCTTCTCGCGGCGCAGGAGCTCGTCGCGCGGCCATTCATCACCCGTCACCGGGGGATGGCTGCGCGCCGTCGGGCCGGAGCCGTTTGCGCCGTTGCCCTCGAGGTCGAAGATCGAACCCTGCCCGACCATCGCGTCGGCCTGGGTCTTCTGGCCGTTCGAGAGAGCTCGCTCGAGCACCTCGGTCATCGCGCAGCGCGTCGCCCCGGTCGAGTCGAGCGCGCCGCAGGCGATCAGGCTCTCGAGCATCCCGCGGTTGACGACCGACGTGTCGACCCGCTCGCAGAAGTCCCAGATCGACTCGATCGGGCGCTCGTCGCGGGCCGCGATGATCGCCCGCACCGCCCCGTCGCCGACCCGCTTGACCGCGGAGAGGCCGAAGCGGATCTTGCCGTCGACGACCGTGAAGTCGGAGCGGCTCGTGTTCACGTCCGGGGGCAGCACCTCGAGCCCCATGTCCGCGCACTCCGTGACGTAGAAGGGCACCCGGTCCTTCGTGGACATCACAGACGAGATCAGCGCGGCCATGTACTCGGCGGGATAGTTGGCGCGCAGGTAGGCGGTGCGGTAGGCGATCAGCGCGTAGCAGGCGGCGTGGGCCTTGTTGAAGGCGTAGTCGGCGGCCACCTCGATCTTGGCCCACAGCGACCGCCCCACGGCCTCGGACGATCCGTTGCGGGCGCATCCGTCGATGAACTTCTGCTTGAGCGAGGCCATGAGGCTCGCGACCTTCTTGCCGATCGCCTTGCGCAGATCGTCGGCCTCGGCGGGCGTGAACCCGGCCACGGCCTTTGCGATCTCCATGAACTGCTCCTGGTAGATGCAGATGCCGTGGGTGCTCTCGAGCAGCGCGCGCAGGCGCTCGTCCTCGTAGGTGACCCGGCCCGGGTCGGCCTTGTTGCGCGCGTAGTCGGGGATGAACTGCATCGGCCCCGGCCGGTAGAGCGCGTTCAGGGCGATCAGGTCCTCGAACTCGGTCGGCTTCACCAGGCGCAGGGCGTCGCGCATGCCGGACGACTCGAACTGGAAGACGCCCGTGGAGTCGCCCCGGGCCATCATCGCGTAGGTGGGGCGGTCGTCGAGCGGCAGGGCGTCCATGTCGAGCCGCACGCCGCGGGACTGCTCGATCACCTCGACGGCGCGGTCGATCACGTCGAGGTTGCGCAGGCCGAGGAAGTCCATCTTGAGCAGCCCGAGGGCATCGACGTCACCCATCGAGAACTGGGTGACCACCTCGGAGTCGATGCCCTTCTGCTGCAACGGCAGGTACTCGGTCAGCGGCCGGTCGCCGATGACGACGGCGGCGGCGTGGATGGAGTCGTTGCGCACCACGCCTTCGAGCGGCGTCGCCATGTCGACGATCTTCTTCGTGATCTCGTCGGTCTCGTAGGAGCGGCGCAGCTCGGCGCCGGGCTTCATGCACTCCGCGAAGGTGATCTTCGGCACCTCCGGAACGAGCTTGGCGATGCGGTCGACCACGCCGTAGGGGATGCCCATCACCCGGCCCGCGTCCTTGATCGCCGCCTTCGGCTGCATCTTGCCGAACGTGATGATCTGGGCCACGTTGCGGCGGCCGTACTTCTCGGCGACGTAGTTGATCACGCGCTCGCGGCCGGCCACGGCGAAGTCGACGTCGACATCCGGCATCGTCTTTCTGCCCGGGTTCAGGAAGCGCTCGAACAGCAGCGAGTAGCGGATCGGGTCGAGGTCGGTGATATGCAGGCAGTAGGCGACGAGCGACCCGGCCGCCGAGCCGCGGCCCGGGCCGACGGAGACGCCGTCGGAGCGGGCGAAGCGGATGAAGTCCCACACGATCAGGAAGTAGTCGGGGAAGCCCATCTCCTCGATCGTCTTCAGCTCGAACTCGAGCCGGCGGCGCAGCTCGGGCGTCTCGGAGCCGTAGCGCTCGCGCAGCCCTGCCTCGGCCAGCTCGCGCAGATACGCCACGGCGGTCTTCCCGTCGGGCACGTCGAACCTGGGCAGGTGCAGCGCGTCGAGGTCGATGTGGGCATTGCAGCGCTCGGCGATCTCGGTCGTGCGCCGCAGCATGTCCTCGCCCCACTCCCGCGCCATCAGGTCGTACATCTCCTGCTGGCTCTTCAGGTAGAAGCCGTGGTTCGAGAACCGGAACCGGTTGGGGTTGTCGAGCGTGTCGTTCGTCTGGATGCACAGGAGCGCCTCGTGCGGGATCGCGTCGGCCGCGGTGAGGTAGTGGACGTCGCCCGTGCCGACCAGCGGCAGGCCGGCATCGCCCGCCAGGGCGGCGAGGCGCGGGTTGATGCGCGTCTGGATGTCGATGCCGCCGTCCTGCAGCTCGACGTAGACCTGGTCCTTGCCGAAGATGTTCGTGAGCGTGTCGAGCTCGCTCCGCGCGAGCCCCTCGTCACCCTCCACGAGCGCCTTGCACACGCGCCCGGACAGGCAGCCGGAGAGGGCGATGATGCCGTCGGCGTGCTCGGCGAGCTGGGCCAGGTCGACGCGGGGCCGGTACCAGTAGCCGTCGAGGTAGGCGGCCGAGACCAGGCGCACGAGGTTGTGGTAGCCCGCGGTCGTCTCGGCGAGCAGCGTCAGGTGGGAGCGGCGCTCCTTCTGCACCCGGCTCGCGTGGTCGTCGACCACGTACATCTCGCAGCCGAGGATCGGCTTGACCCCGGCCTTGGCCGCAGCGCGCGACAGCTCGACCACACCGGCCATCGAGCCGTGGTCGGTGAGGCCGACGGCGGGCATTCCCATCTCCGCCGCCCGGGCCACGAGCGGGCCGATCCGGCACGCTCCGTCGAGGATCGAGTACTCGCTGTGGACGTGGAGGTGGACGTACGGCGGGGACTCGGGCACGGGGTAGCCAGTCTACCGAGCGGGGGCGACGGAGCCGGGTCCGTGCGCATCTACCAGGCGGGGGTCCGGCGCCGCGCGCCGTACTCGATCGCGCTATTGCCAATACCACGATCCGGTGAGTCGAGCCGGGCGGGCGCGCTGCCGATTATGCGCCCATGAACCCGAACGACACCGCCATCAGCGCCCAGCCGCAGGTCGACGAGCGCTTCGTCGATGACTGGATCCGGTTCGGGCTCTCGGAGCTCGAGTCGTATCTCGGCAAGCATGCGCGCTTCGACGCGTACTGCAGCCGCCGCGACGCCGGCCCGACGAGCTAGCCCGCCGCCTGCACCACCGGCAGTGAGAGCTTGCGCGTCTTGCGCTGCGGCCGCACCATGCCGCCGGCGATCCAGGCGTCGATCTCGCCGAAGAGCTCGTCGACGAGGGCCGTCTGCGTCACCTTGCGCAGCACCTCGCCGTGCGCGTAGATGAACCCGGCATCGCGGCCGCCGGCGATGCCGAAGTCGGCGTCGCCCGCCTCGCCCGGGCCGTTCACGGCGCAGCCCATGACGGCCACCTCGAACACCTCGTCATATCCGCTCAACCGCTCCTCCACCCGCTCGGCCAGGTCGAGCACATCCACGTTCGTGCGCCCGCACGAGGGGCAGGCGATCATGACGGGGCCCTTGTGCCGCAGGCCCAGGACGCGCAGGATCTCCCACGCGACCTTGACCTCCTCGACCGGGTCGGCGGTGAGCGAGACCCGCATCGTGTCGCCGATCCCGTCGACGAGCAGCGACCCCATCCCGATCGCGCTCTTGACCGTGCCCGTGAACGCGGGCCCCGCCTCGGTCACGCCCAGGTGCAGCGGGTACGGCACCACCTCGGAGAGCCGCCGGTACGCCTGGATCATCACCGGCACGGACGAGCTCTTGACCGAGATCTTGAAGTCGCGGTAGTCGAGCTTCTCGAGCAGGCGCACCTCCTCGAGCGCGGCCTCGACCAGCGCCCCGGGCGGGTCGTTGGTGGCGTACTGGCGCAGGTGGTCGGGGAGCGAGCCGGAGTTGGCGCCGATGCGCATCGGGATCCCGGCCGCCTTCGCCCGCGAGACGACCTGCTCGACCTTGTCGGGGCCGCCGATGTTGCCCGGGTTGATGCGCACGGCCGCCACCCCCGCGTCGATCGCCCGCAGGGCCAGCGACGCGTTGAAGTGGATGTCGGCGATCACCGGCAGCGGCGAGCCGGCGACGATGGCCGGCAGCGCGTCGGCGTCGGCCCGTCCCGGCACCGCGACCCGGGCGAGCTCGCAGCCCGCATCCGCCAGCCGCTGGATCTGCCCGAGCGTGGCGGGCACGTCGCTCGTCTCGGTCAGCGTCATCGACTGCACGACGACCGGCGAGCCGCCGCCGATCGGCACTCCGCCGACCCTGATCCGAACCTTCGACGCCATCGCCGGTGAGGATAGCCCGCCGGGCCGGTGCGACCGCGCAGAATCGGGGACAGTCCCCGGTTACGGAGGCGTCACGGACCTGTCACCGGCGGCGTTCGGGGACAGTCCCCGGTTGTGTGGTTCAGTGCGGCTGGGAGTTGAGGATGCTCGAGAGGTCGTTCTGGAGCCCGACCACGAAGAGCAGGGCCATGAGCATGATGCCGAGCACCGATACCCGCTCGAAGACCGCCCGCGACACCATCTTGCCGCGGATCCGCTCGAGCGCGATCATCAGCACGTGCCCGCCGTCGAGCGGCAGGAACGGCAGCAGGTTGAAGATCGCAAGCGAGAGCGAGATGAACGCGAGCAGCACCAGGTAGTCGGTCGCGCCGGCCTGCTCGGCCTGGGCGGAGACGCGCACGATGCCGACGGTCGAGTGCAGCTGCGAGCGCCCGCTCGGGGTGACCACGTCGCCCAGCGCGCGCACGGTGCCGGTCGTGAGCGCCCACATCTCCTGCGCGGCGAAGGTCGGCGCGTGCACGGTCGAGTACGGCCGGTTGGTCGTGCCGAACTGGAAGCCGAGCCGGTAGGCGCCGTCGATCACCTCGCTGTGCTCGGTGCGCAGCTGCAGCCGCCGCCCGTCGCGGACGACGACGAGCGACACCGGCCCGCCCTTGCCGCTTGCGATCGCCGAGCGGATGCCGTTCACGCTCGCGTGGTGGCCGTTCACGGCGACGACGCGGTCGCCCGGCTTGAGACCGGTGGCGGCGGCCGGCGACTTCGCGATCACGCTCTGGACGACGGGCACCGCCACGGGCAGCCCGTACAGGGCGACCCCCGAGAGGATCACGAAGCAGGCGATCACATTGGCGATCGGCCCCGCGGTGATCACGAGCAGCCGGCGGGGGCGCGAGCAGCGCCAGTACGCGCGCGGGTCGAGGTTCTGGTCGAGCCGCTCCAGGCTGCGCTGCGCCCGGCGCAGCTGCACCGGCGTGAGCGTCGGCGCCGCCGCCTCGATCTCGGCTGCGAGCCGCCGGCCCGCCTCGCGGGCGTCGTCGTAGCGGCCCTGGTCGAGGCAGCGCTGCACGTCGGCCAGCTCCGCCGCCAGCCGCAGGGCCGCGCCCTCGTCGATCTCCTTGGCGTTTCCGAGGATGTCCTCGACGTCGTAGAGGTCGCCCGTCTCGGGCCGCAGCATGCCCGGGATCTTCACGAACCCGCCGAGCGGGATCGCGCCGATGCCGTACTCGGTTCCGCGCCAGGTGCGCTTGACGATCGCGGGCGGGAAGCCGAGGTAGAACCGCAGTGCGCGCATCCCCGTGGCCTTTGCGGCCGTGAAGTGGCCGAGCTCGTGGATGGCGATCAGGAACAGGAGGCCGAAGACGGCGACGGCAAAGCTCATGCGGCCGTCCTGACGGCGTCGGTGACGGCGGCCCGCGCGCGGTCCGTCGGCCTCGAGCAGCTGCTCGAGCGATGTCGAGCGGCTCGGCGGGGACGCGCTCGAGCGCGCGCTCGACCAGGTCGGCGATGTCGGTGAAGCCGACCGCCCCGGCCAGGAACGCGCCCACGGCGGCCTCATTCGCGGCGTTCAGGACGCACGGCGCGGTGCCGCCCGCGATCCCCGCCTGGCGCGCCAGCGCGAGGCAGCGGAACGTGTCGGTGTCGGGCGGCTCGAACTCGAGCTGGAGCGGCCGGGTGAGATCGAGGCTCGGGACGGCCGTCGCCGAACGCTGCGGATAGGTCAGCGCCCACGAGATCGGCACCCGCATGTCGGGATGGCCGACGTGTGCGAGCAGGGCGCCGTCGCGGAAGCGCACCATGCCGTGGACGATCGACTGCGGGTGCACGACCACCTCGATGTCGGCGTAGGCGATCCCGAACAGGTGGTGGGCCTCGATCACCTCGAGCCCCTTGTTCATGAGCGTGGCCGAGTCGACGGTGATCTTCGCCCCCATGCTCCAGGTCGGATGCGCCAGCGCGTCGGCGACGGTCACGTCGGCGAGCGCCTCCGCCGAGCGGCCGCGGAAGGGCCCGCCCGAGGCGGTGATCACGAGGCCGGTGACGGCGCCCTCGGCGGCGCCCGCCAGGCACTGGGCGAGCGCGGAGTGCTCGCTGTCGACCGGGAGCATCCGCCCCCCGCCGGCGCGCAACCCGTCCATCACGAGCGCGCCGCCCGCGACCAGGCTCTCCTTGTTCGCGAGCGCCAGGTCGGCGCCCGCGGCGAACGTCGCCAGCGTGGCGCGCAGGCCCGCGGCGCCGACGATCGCGTTCAGGACGACGTCTGCGCCGCACTCCCCGACCAGCCGTTCGACGCCGGCGGCGCCCTCGACCACCTCGCCGTCGAACTCACGGCGGGCGGCCGCGGCGGCGGCCGGGTCGACGAGCGCGATCCGCCGCACCCCGTGGCGGCGGGCGGCGGCGACCAGGCCGGCGTGATCCGAGTGGGCCGCGAGCGCGCACGCGGTGAGCTCGGGGTGCGAGCCCACGATCTCGAGCGCCTGCGTGCCGATCGATCCGGTCGCGCCCAGGACGGCCACTGATCTCATCGCCTCAGTGTAGGCGGGGTGCCTAAGCAGTCGCTAAGTGCCGAGCGCCGTCACGCTGCGCGGCAGCTCGGACCGGTGCTCGATCACCCGCTGCCAGATCACGTGCCCGCTGCGGACGTCGACGATGAACGCGCGCCCCTCGGCGATGCCCGAATCGGGCGCAGCCGTGAACCCGACGGCCATATACCGCAGGCGCACGTCGCCCTCCAGGCCACCGCCGAACCACGTCGGCGCGAGCTCCGCGAGCGCGGGATCCAGGCCCTCCACAACGGCGATCGCTGCGGCCAGCCGATCGTCGTCCAGCTGCCGCTGGACGCGCCCGAAGGGGTTCAGCAACTTTGCCGGCCGTCGCCGCCGCGCCGTCATGCCTGAACTCTACGCCCGGCCGATGGCGAGCGCGACGAAGTAGGTCGCGGGCGCGGCCCAGAGCAGCGCATCGACGCGATCCAGCATGCCGCCGTGGGCGCCGAGCAGGCTGCCCGTGTCCTTCACCCCGGCGTCGCGCTTGAGGTAGGACTCGAACAGGTCGCCGGCCGGAGCCGCCGCCGCCACGGCCAGGCCGAGCTCGAGCGCGTGCAGCGGTGAGAGCGGGTCGGAGTGCGGCTGGTGATAGAGGGTGAAGAACACGATCGCGGTGCCGGCGATGAGCCCTGCGATCAGCCCCTCGACCGTCTTGTTCGGCGAGATCTGCTCGGCCAGCTTGCGCCGGCCGAACAGGCGCCCGGCGGCATAGGCCGCGATGTCGGAGCCCCACACGCCGAGCAGCACCGCCAGCAGCAGCTCGCGGCCCCAGCCCGACGGCGCGGGGATGTCGCGGATCGCGACCAGGAACCCGAATCCGAGCCCGATCCAGACGACGCCGAACGTCGTCACGGCGAGCTGCACGGCGGCGCTCTGGCGCACCTCGGCGACGGCCGAGAGCCAGAACGCGGCCACGAGCGTGAGCGCGAGCGGCGCGGTCGCCCAGGCGATCCCGCCCTCGTGTATGGCCACGACCACTCCGGCGGCGCCGGCGAGCCCGACCGGCGTGAGCGGCCGCAGGTTGCGGGTGAGGCCGGAGAACTCGTGGGAGGCGATCACCGCGGCGATGGCAGCCGGGATCGCCACGATCCAGCCGCCGCGCAGGGTCGCGTAGACCACGAGCGCCGCCAGCGGCACCGCGAGCACGATGCGGGAGACGAGCTGGCTCACCGGCGCCCGAACCTGCGCTGGCGGCCGGCGTACGCGCGCAGCGCCGCCTCGAGCTCGGGGCCGCCGAAGTCGGGCCAGAGCGTGGTCGCGAATTCGAACTCCGCGTAGGCCGACTGCCACAGCAGGAAGTTCGACATGCGCATCTCCCCGCTCGTGCGGATGACCAGGTCGGGATCGGGCATGTCCGGCTCGTACAGGTGCCGGCGCAGCGCCTCCTCGTCGACGTCGGCCGGCGCGACGCCAGCGGCGATCAGCTCGCGCACGGCGTGCAGGATCTCGGCCCGCGAGCCGTAGTCGAACGCCACCCACAGGTCGAGGCGCGTGTTCGCCTCGGTGCGCGTCTCCATGTCGTCCATCAGCCGGCGCAGCGACTCCGGGCAGCGATCGCGGCGGCCGACGAAGCGCACCCGCACGCCCTGGCGGTGCAGGTCGGGGAACTCGCGCTCGATCGTCTCGGCGAAGAGCGTCATCAGATCGTCCACCTCGCGCTCGGGCCGGCCCCAGTTCTCGGTCGAGAAGGCGTAGACGGCGAGGCTGCGGACGCCCAGGTCGGGCGCCGCCTCGACCGTGCGCCGAAGCGCCTTCGTGCCCGCCCGGTGGCCGGCCAGCGGGGGCAGGCCGCGCCGGGCCGCCCAGCGGCCGTTGCCGTCCATGATGATGGCGACGTTGCGCGCCGCGGCGGCAGCGGGCCGCTCGGGCGGCGCACCCGCGCGGCGCAGCCGGCCCATGCTCCGCAGCAGGCGTATCTGCTTGCGCACGACGGTCATCCGCCCGGGCGTTGGCCCGTCAGACTTCCATGATCTCGGCCTCTTTGGCCTTGAGCGCCGCGTCGATCTGGGTGACGCGTTCGTCTGTCAGCTTCTGCAGCCGGTCCTCGGCACGGTGCACGTCATCAGAGCCCGTCTCCCCGTTCTTCTCGAGCTCCTTGAGGCGATGGATCGCGTCCCTGCGGACGTTGCGCGTCGCGACGCGCCCCTCCTCCGCCATGTGGCGCACCTGCTTCACGAGGTCCTTGCGCCGCTCCTCGGTCAGCTGCGGGATCGGCAGCCGGATCAGCTGGCCGTCATTGGCCGGCGTGAGCCCGAGGTCGGACTCGAGGATGCCCCGCTCGATCTCCTTGATCGTGCTCTTGTCGAACGGCGCGATCGTGAGCAGTGCGCGGCTCGGGCACACCGATCGTGGCGAGCTGGTTGACCGGCATCTTGGTGCCGTAGGCGTTCACCTGGACGCGGTCGAGCAGGCTGGCCGAGGCCCGGCCCGTGCGCACGGTGGTGAACTCGTGGCGGGCGTTCTCGACGCTCTTGTCCATCCTGCGGACTGCATCCTTGAGCACGTCTTCGATCATCTCGCGACCTCCGCCGGGATTCGTGCCGCGATGATCGTCCCGATCCGCTCCCCGCGCACGACCCGCTCGATATTCGACTCGTCGTCCAGGTTGAAAACGTACAGCGGAACACGGTTGTCCATGCACAGCGAGAGCGCGGTCGTGTCCATCACCTTGAGGCCGCGCTCGATCGCCTCGAGGTGGGTCAGCTCGGGGATCAGGCGCGCGTCGGGGTGCTCGCGCGGGTCGGCGTCCATCACGCCCGGGACGCCGTTCTTGCCCATCAGGATGGCCTGCGCGCCGATCTCGAGCGCCCGCAGCGCCGCGGCCGTGTCGGTCGTGAAGAACGGGTTGCCGGTGCCGGCGGCGAAGATCACCACCCGGCCCTTCTCGAGGTGGCGGATGGCCCGCCGGCGGATGTACGGCTCGGCCACCTGCGAGACGTTGATCGCCGAGAGCACCCGGGTGTTCACGCCCAGCTGCTCCAGCGCGTCCGAGACCGTGAGCGCGTTCAGAAGCGTCGCCAGCATGCCGGCGTAGTCGGCGGTCGCGCGGTCCATGCCGCGGGCGGCCTCCTGCGTGCCGCGCAGGATGTTGCCGCCGCCGACCACGATCGCGACCTGCACGCCCTGCTCGTGCACCGCATGCAGCGCGCGGGCGATGGCGGTGATGCGGCCGGGGTCCTGGCCGTACTCGCGCTCCCCCATGAGCGCCTCGCCGGAGAGCTTCAGGAGGACGCGCCCGAACACGGCGTCGCCGTCGCTCGTCACGCGCCGCCCACCTCGAAGCGGGCGAAGCGCTTGACCTCGATGTTCTCGCCGAGGGTGCCCGAGAGCTCCGCCCGCAGCGTCTCGATCGTCTTGCCGTCGTCGTCGGGGTGGATCGACGGCTGGTTCAGCAGCACGATGTCGACCAGCGCCTTCTTGAACATGCCGTCGGCGATCTTGTCGAGCATCGCCTCGGGCCGGCCCTCGGCGGCGGCCTTCGCCCGGTAGATGTCGATCTCGGCCGTGCGGAACTCGTCGGACACGTCGGCCTCGGAGACGAAGCGCAGGTCGCGGCCGCTCGCGATCTGCAGGGCCACCTTGCGGGCGAAGGCCTGGAACTGGTCGTTGCGCGCGACGAAGTCGGTCTCGCTGCCGATCTCGACCATCGCACCGATGCGCCCGCCGGAGTGCAGGTAGGTGGCGACGGTGCCCTCGCCGGTACCGCGCCCGGCCCGCTTGCCGGCCGACGCGATGCCCTTCTCGCGCAGCCGCTTCACGGCCGCGTCCATGTCGCCGCCGGACTCGACGAGCGCGTTGCGGCAGTCCATCATCCCGCGCCTGGGTCGCCTCGCGCAGCTGCTTGACCTCGGCGGCGGTGGGCTTGTAGTCGTTCACGTCGGGCCCTCGCTGGCGCGGGCTCGTCCGCGGCCTCGGCGGCGGCCGGCTCGGCCTCTGCCGCCGGGCGGCCTCGGGCGCGGCCTGCGCCTCGGCCGGCTCCGGCGCCGCCTCGGCGCGCCGGCTCGGCGGCGGCTCGCCGTCCGCGGCGCGCCGGCTCGGCCTCGTCGCCGTTCTCCGAGACGAAGTCGGAGACCTTGACGCCGCGGTTCCGGCCCTCGGCGATCGCGTCGGCCAGCAGCCGCACGATCAGCGCCGACGAGCGGATGGCGTCGTCGTTTCCGGGGATCACGAAGTCGGCGTCGTCGGGATCGCAGTTCGTGTCGACGAGGCCGATCACCGGGATGTTCAGGCGCCGCGCCTCGCGCACGGCGAGCGCCTCCTTCTTCATGTCGATCACGACGATCGCGTCCGGCAGCTTGCGCGTGTCGGCCACGCCGCCGAGGTTCGCCTCGAGCTTCTCGAGCTCGCGACAGCGTCGATGCCCGCTCCTTCGACGGGAGCAGGTCGAGCTGGCCGTCGCTCTGCTGGCGGCGCAGCTCGTGCAGGGCCGTGATCCGCTCCTGGATCGTGCGGTAGTTGGTCAGGAGGCCGCCCAGCCAGCGGTGGTTCACGTAGGGCATGCCGACGCGGCCCGCGTGCTCGGCGACCGCGTCCTGGGCCTGCTTCTTCGTGCCGACGAAGAGCACGGTGCCGTTGCGCTCCCCGATGTTCGAGACGTAGCTGAACGCCTCGTGCAGCAGCACCATCGTCTGCTGGAGATCGATGATGTAGATGCCGCCGCGCTCGCCGAAGATGAACCGGCGCATCTTGGGGTTCCAGCGTCTGGTCTGGTGGCCGAAGTGAACTCCGGCCTCGAGCAGCTCGCGCATCGTGACCTGGGGCACGTGCACTCCTCCTGATCGGTTGGGTCAGATTCCGGCGGGGCGCTCCGGAGTCCCACGGCTGCCGCGGGACACCGCCGGCGCGCACCAGATCCGCCGGGTAGGGAGATACGGACGGAAGCGGCCGAGATTCTAGCGAACGGCGGCCGGGCGAGGCCCGCTTGCCATGTGAGCCTGACAAAGATAGCATGGGAGCTATGAGAAGGATCGATCGGCATCGGCGCGCCGCCATCCTCGTGATCGGCGTCGTCTTCGCCCTCGCGGGGCCGTACTGGATCGGCGATGGATCCGGCCTCGGGGGCAGCGTCTTCGTGCTCGCGCTCGAGGCCGTTCCGTTCCTCGCCCTGGCGGCAGCGGCCACGAGCATGCCCTGGTGGCTGGGCCTGGGCGCGGCGACGGCCTTCGGCGCGCTGACCGACAGCGGCCTGAAATCGGTGTTCGACAGCACGTCATCGACGGCGGTCGTCGCGATCCCGTTCATCCCGCTGGCCCTGCTCGCGGCGGTGCCGTGCCTGGTGGCCGCGTGCGCCTTCGCCGCACTCGCCCGCCGCGCTCTGACCGGCTAGGCCTCGCGGGCGGCGTGAAGCGCCGCGGCAAGGTCGGGTGGCAGCTCCGAATGCACCTCGAGCGGGTCGCCCGTGTGCGGATGCACGAGCCGCAGCTCGGCCGCGTGCAGGAACTGCCGCTCGAGCCCGAGCTCCGGACCGTGGCCGTAGACGGGGTCGCCGACCACGGGGTTGCCGATCGCCGCCAGGTGAACGCGGATCTGGTGGGTGCGGCCGGTCTGCAGCGTGACGCGCAGGAGCGAGCGTCCGGGCAGGGCCTCGACGAGCTCGAAGTCGGTGACAGCGTCGCGGGGCCGGTCGCTCTCGAGCGACATGCGCGTCGGGTCGCGGCGGTCGCGCCCGATCGGGGCCTCGATGCGGCCGCGGCGCGAGCGCGGGCGGCCGCGCACGAGCGCGAGGTAGGTGCGGCCGATCCGGCGCCGGCGCAGCTGCGCCTGCAGGCGGGCGTGGGTGAGCCCGTCGCGGGCGACCAGGAGCAGGCCCGAGGTGTCGCGGTCGAGCCGGTGGACGATGCCGGGACGGGCCTCGTCCCCGCCCGCGGCGATGCCCGCGAGCGCATCGACGAGCGTCGGGCCGGTGTAGCGCGGCACCGGGTGCACGAGCAGGCCGGCGGGCTTGTCGGCCACCACCAGGTGGGGATCGGCGTAGGCCAGCGGCACTCCCAGGTCGGCCGGGATCGGCGCTGCCGGAGGGGGGGCCGGCTCCGGCAGGCTCACCACCGAGCCGGCGCCGAGCCGGTGCGATTTCGGCCGTGCCGCGCCGTCGACGAGCACGAGGCCGGCCTCGATCAGCCGCTCGGCGCCGGCCCGCGAGCCGACCTCCTCGTGGCCGGCGACGAACCGGTCGAGGCGCATCCCGCCCGATCCGGGCGGCACCTCGAGCTCGATCACGGCCGTTCGAGCTCGGCGGCCGGTTCGGCCGCGGGAGGCTCGGGCGGCTGCCGGTGCTCCACCCGGATCAAGCCGAGGGCCAGCAGCGCCACGCCGATCACGATGAAGCTGTCGGCCAGGTTGAACGTCGGCCAGTGGCTGATGTGGATGAAGTCGGTGACGTGGCCGTCGCGGACACGGTCGGCCAGGTTCGACACGCTGCCGCCGACGAGCAGCCCCAGCGCGACCGGGAAGAGCACGTGGCGCGAGCCGGAGCGGGCGAAGTGCACGAGCATCCATACGACGGCGGCCGCCGTCAGGATCGACACGATGCCGAGGCGGCCGGGGAAGATCCCGAAGGCGATGCCGCTGTTGCGCACGTGCGTGATCGAGAGGAACGGCAGCACGCGGTGGGTCTCCTCGAGCGCCAGCCGCTGCTCGATCGCGTGCTTGGTGACCTGATCGGCGACGACAGCAGCGGTTGCGACGGCCCAGAGCCCCGCCCACTGCAACGACCCCGCCCGGTGTGCAGGCTGGGGCTCTGCCTCCACGTGGATCAGCCCCGCTCCTCCAGGCGCTTGCACTCGATGCACTTCGTCGCCCATGGCAGGGCCTCCAGGCGCTCGTTCGCGATCGCCTGCCCGCAGCGCTCGCACATGCCGTACGTGCCCGCCTCGACGCGGGCCAGGGCGGACTCGATCGCCCCGAGCAGATGCTCGGCGTTGTCCTCGAGCGAGAGCTCGATGCCGCGGTCGAGGGTCTCGGCCGCGTCCGCGGCTCCCCGGCTCTCGGAGCCGTCGGCAGCGACGACGTCGTGCGCCTGCGGCGTGTCCTCGGCAAGGCGCCGGCGCTCCTCGAGCACGATGGCGCGTTCCTCGGTCAAGCGGCGCTTGACGGCTTCGATGTCGACGGTCACGGCCACAGCACACCCCCCGCCGATGAGTATACCCACGCCTTTCGGGCGGGCAGATCGGGGTGGGTCAGCCGCCGGCGCGGACGACGTCGTCCGGCGGCCCGATCGCGACCTGGGTGTCGGCGGCGGCCGCACCCGGCCTGTCGGCGGAGCCTGCGAGCCGCTCCTCGTGGTCGCGCACGGCCTCGAGGATCGCACCGAGCAGCGAGCGCAGCCGCAGCCGGAACTCCGCCTCCTCGGCCTGCAGCCGGGCCATCTCGCGCCGCACCCGCTCGCGCTCGGCGTAGGCCTCGTGGACGAGGTCACGGCTCTTGGCCTCGGCCTCGCGCACGATCAGCTCGGCCTGGCGCGATGCGCTCGCGCGCATCTCGTCGGCGGCCCGCTCGGCGGTGACGAGCGCGTTTCGCATCGCCTGCTCGCCTTCGCGGTGGCTCTGGAGCTCCACTTCCAGCTCGTGCACGTGGTCGTGCAGCTCCGCGCGCTCGCGCCAGACGTTCTCGTAGGCCACCGTCGCCTCGACCAGGAGCCGGTCGACGTCGGCACGGCGATAGCCGATCAGCCCGCGCCCGGGGCGCTCATGTCGCAGCTCTGCTGGTGACAGGGTCATGGCTCACCGTTCGCCGCCCCCGTCCGCACTCCTGCGTCCGCGGGGCGGCTAGCGGAAGCCGTCCAGGATCGCGATCAGGAGGCGCTCGATCACCGACAGACCGAAGAGGGCGACCAGGGGCGACAGATCGAACCCGCCGAGCGTCGGCAGCACCGCGCGGATCGGGCGCAGCACCGGCTCGACGGTGTCGTGCAGGAACCCTCGCACCCGGCCGATCCAGATGCTGTATGGAAGCTGCAGCCAGCCCATCAGCACGTACAGGACGATGAGCAGCGAATACACCAGGTACAGCGAGAAGATGAACTGCTCGGCTGTCGTGATCCCCATCGTCGGCGTCAGCCTAGCTCGCCGGCCCGACGCACCGCCGCCGACACCCCGTCGATGATCGACCCCCGCACACCGCCCCGCTCCATCGCCGCGAGCCCGGCCGCGGCGGTGCCGCCGGGGCTCGTGACCATCCGCCGCAGGTCGGCGCAGCCGAGGTCGTCGGCCTGCAGCAGCGCGGCGGTGCCCGCGACGGTCGAGAGGAACAGCCTGCGCGCATCGCGGTGCGTCAGCCCGGCGACGATGCCGGCGTCCTCGAAGGCCTCCAGGATCAGGCCGAGGAACGCCGGCCCCGAGCCCGAGAGCGCGGTGGCGGCGTCGAAGAGGCGCTCCTCCAGGGGCACGACCTCACCGAGCAGCGAGAAGACCTCGAGCACCGCCTGCTCGGCGGCCGTGTCGGTGAACCGCCCCGGCGAGAAGGCGAGCGTGCCCGCGCCGACGCTGACGCCGACGTTCGGCATGAACCGGAAGACCGGGGCGTCCACGTCGAGGATCGTCTCGAGGGTGGCGGTGCCGACGCCGGCGGCGACCGATGCGATCGCCTTGCGCGGCGTGACCAGGTCGGACACCTCCCGCAGCACGCGCTCGACATCGATCGGCTTGACGCACAGGACGACGATGTCGGCCGCGTTGACGAGCTCGGCGTTCGAGGCCGTGTGGCGGAGGCCGTAGCGCTCCGCCAGGGCAGCCGCCCGGCCGGAGCCGTGGTCGGTCACGAGGATGCGGTCGGCCATCGCAGGATCGGCCTTCACCCAGCCGGTCACCATGGCCGAGGCCATGTTGCCGGCGCCGAGCAGGCCGAGCACAGGGGGTGTGGCGCTCATCGGCCCGGTAGCGTACCGCCGGGCGGAGGGCGGCGTGCTCGGGGGCGGCGGTTCCACGCCCAATCGGCGGTCCCGCCCAATTGGCATCCGCTCGAACCGCCAAGTGGCCGGGCCGCGCTCGGAAAGGGGGGCCGCCGCTCGATGCCTACGGGCACGGGAGCGCCAGCGCGTCGCCGCCGGGTCGCCAGGTCGGGGCGAGGTAGCCCTCGTTGAGCTCGGGCGTCGCGGGCGGTGGGATGGTGCGCCCGCACGACCCGTCCGCGTTCGTGAGGGCGACGCTCGTCTGGAACCTGGCGCCGGTCGTCGTCTGGTAGGCGATCACGCGGCCGCCCGGCGCCCAGCTGGGTGCAGTGTCACTCGTGCGCGACGTGAGAATGCGGTGCTGGTAGGAGCCGTCGGCATCCATCACGTACAGCTGGTGGATCCAGCCCGGCCAGGTCGAAGACGCCCGCACCCTCGGCGGTGAGAGCGTGGGCGTCAGAGCCGTCCGGGTGGACGATCCAGATCGACCCGCAGCCTCACGGCTCCGGTCGTCCGGCCGGCCCCGGTCATCAGCACAAGCCCACGTCCCGCCCGCGCGGCCACCAGCTGCGGCGCGACGCTGCTGCGCCTGCACGAACCCGGCCACCGTGGCGGTGCCCGACCCGCCCCCGCAGCCGCCGACGCACACCGCGACGCCGAGGCTCACCGCCACCTCGCTCACACGCCGGAAGGAACGCATCAGCGAGCCAAGTATCTCGCTGCCTCGCTCGCGTCGCCCCAGCCCCGGCCGCCGACCCGCTAGTACTGGTTGAAGAAGCCGCGCTCCATCAGGAGCGCCTTGTCCTCGGCGGAGACCGAGATCGTGCTCGGCGTGAGCAGGAAGACGCGGTCGGCGACGCGCTGCATCGACCCGTCCAGGGCGTAGGTGAGCCCGCTGGCGAAGTCCACCAGCCGCTTGGCCAGCTCGGGGTCGGCGCTCTGGAAGTTGATGATCACCGGGACGTCGGCCTTGAGCTTGTCGGCCACCTTCTGGGCGTCGTTGAAGCTCTTCGGGACGACGAGCGACACCTGGCCGGCCGTGCGATGGCCGTTCTGGGCCGCCGGCGGCCCGTTGCGACCGCCGCGGATCGGCACCGCCCGCGGCTCCTCCTCGGAGAAGATGTCGTCGAAGTCGGATCCGGGCCGGCGCCGCGGCGAGAGCCGGCGCACGTTCGGCCGTTCGCTGTAGACCTGCTCCAGATCCTCGTGGGCAGCGGATCCGTCGTCGTCGTACTCGTCCTCCCAGTCCTCCTCGCGAACTCCGAAGTAGACCAGGGTCGAGTTCCACAGATCGCTCAGGGCCATGTGACCGAGAACTCTACCGCCCGTAGAGGACGCCACCCACCCGCACGATCGTCGCTCCCTCCTGCGCGGCGACGGCGAAGTCCTGGCTCGTGCCCATGCTGAGATGGGCAAAATCGTGCCGTCCGCTCCACTCCGGGTCGAGCCGGTCGCGCAGCTCGCGCAACGCCGCGAACCACGGCCGGGCGAGCTCGGGGTCGGTGACGGCGGGCGGCATGGTCATGAGGCCGCGGAAACGCACCCCGGCGAGCGGCTCGACCGCCCCCAGGAACGCGTCCACGTCGGCAGGCATGACGCCGGACTTCGTGTCCTCGCCGGCGACGTTCACCTGGAGCAGGCAGTCGACCATCGTCTCCGGCTCGCGGCGGCGGTCGAGCTGCTCGCACGCAGACTGCGAGTCGACGGCGTGGATCAGGCGGACGCGCCCGACCAGGTCGCGCACCTTGCGGCTCTGCACGTGGCCGATGAAGTCCCAGGTGAAGAGGTCGCCGTACTGCTCCTGCTTGGGGATCAGGGCATCGGTGCGATTCTCGCCGATCAGCGCGACCCCGGCCTCGTGCAGCGCCGGCAGGTCAGCGGCCTCCACGTACTTGGTCGCGGCCAGGACCTCGACCTGCGGCCCGACGAGCGCGCGGATGCGGGCGAGGTTCTCCGCGACGGCGACCGGATCAAGCATGCAGCACCCCCACGACGCCCTGGCGGCCGGTGACGCCGCGGTCGCGCCGGTGCGAGAAGTACCGATCCGGGTTGCAGATGCTGCACTCGCCGGCGACGGCCACCCGGCCCGCGCCGGCCGCCTCGAGCGCGCGCCGGGCGCACAGCCACAGGTCGGCGCGGCCTTCGCGCACGACATCCGCCCCGAAGCGCTTCTGCAGCCGCGCGGCGACATCGTCCCCCACCTCGTAGCAGCACGGCCCGGCGCCCGGGCCGACCGCCGCGACCAGGTCGCCACCGACCGCCGCGGCCCCGGCCTCGACGATCCCGCCCTCCAGGCCGCGCCACCCGGCGTGCAGGACGGCCAGGCGGCGGCCGTCGGCGCTCGCGATCGCGACCGGGATGCAGTCGGCGGTGAGCAGCATCATCGGCCGGTTGCGGTCGCCCGTGACGAGGCCGTCCGAGCGCGGGAACGGCTCGGCGCCGGGCTCGAGGAAGCGGCCGCCGGCCGGCTCGCCGGTCACCTCGCGCACGACCCGACCGTGCTCCTGCCACGCCATGGTCGCCTCGGCCGGATCGCCTCCGGCGGCCGCGACCGCGCGGCGCCGGTTCTCGGCGACGCTCACGGCCTCGTCGGCCGTGAGCGCGCCCAGGTTGAGCGACGCGAACGGCCCGCTCGACGTCCCGCCTCGGCGCGACGTGAACGCGACGGCCACACCGACAGGCGCCGACTCCCACCGCAGGACGGGCACCGGCCCGTCGTCCCAGCGCAGATCCGTCACGACGCCGCCCGGGCGACGAGCTCGCGCGCGGCCGCAAGCTCCGAGCGGCGGTCGGCGAGCTGGCCGTTGCGCTTGCGCCGCAGGAGCTCGGCGAGCACCTCGCCCACCTGCGGCGACTGCGCGAGCCCAAGCTCGTCTTGCAGCACCGTCCCGTCGATCTCCAGGCGGATGCCGCGCAGGCGCTCGAGGTAGAGCTCCGCCGCGCGGGCGCCGGGACCGCGCTCGGCCGCGACGACGAGCGCGGCGTCGACCGGCAGCCGGTCGAGCAGTTCGGCGACGTCGGCGGGCGACGTGGCGGCGTGCAGGCGCGGGCCGAGCCGGCGGGATGCGGTGGCCGCCGCCCGCACCGCGGCAGCATCCTCGCGCCGCAGCCGCAGGCGGTCGGTCATGGCGGCCACGGGGGCGTCGTCCTGGCCGGATGCGATCAGGGCCAGGCGCGGCCTCCAGGGCGCGAGCCTCAGGCCGAACCGGGCCACGAGGGTATCCAAGCGCTCGATGCGCCCAGCCTGCGCCGTGGCGTCGGCGAGGGCCGCGGCCACGGCCGCGAGCAGGTGCAACCCGGCGGCCAGCTCGAGCGCCGCCGCGATCGTCGCCGCCGATTCGCCGAGGAGCGCCACGAGCTCCGCCCGCACGCGCGCGCCCGAGAGCGCGGCGACGAGACCCGCCGCGATCGCCTCGCGGGCCAGCGCCTCGGTCGCGGGGTCAAGCGCATACCCCAGCCGGGCGGCGTAGCGCGCCGCCCGGAAGAGGCGGGTGGGATCGTCCTGGAACGACGCCGGATGCAGCACCCGGATCAGCCCCGAGGCGATATCCGCGCGCCCGCCGAACGGGTCGAGCACCTCGCCGAACTGCGGGCCGGTGAGCGCCGCCGCGAGGGCATTCACGGTGAAGTCGCGGCGGCCCAGGTCGGCCTCGATAGCCGCCGGCGCGACGACCGGAAGCGCAGCCGGGCGGGGGTAGCGCTCGCGCCGGGTGGCGGCGACGTCGACGCGCACTCCCGGGCCGCGCACGACCGCCGTGCCGAAGGCGCGGTGCACGGTCACGCGGGCGCCGCCGAGCGCAGCCGCGAGGCGCCCGGCAAGCGCGATCGCGTCGCCCTCGACCGCGATGTCGGCGTCACGGCTGGGAGCGCCCCGCAGCAGGTCGCGCACGGGCCCGCCGACCGCGAACACGCGGTCGCCGGCCGCAGCCTCTGCGGCGGCCTGCCACACGGCGGCCAGCGGATCGCCGGGGCCGCCCATCTGGAGCGGTGCGGGCACGCCCGGATTCTACGGGCGGCCCGGACGGGCTATGCCAGGGCGATGGCCTCGATCTCGACCGCGGCGCCGGCGGGCAGGCCTGCCACCTGCACGGTCGAGCGGGCGGGAGGCGCCTCGGCGAAGAACGAGCCGTACACCTCGTTGACCGTCGCGAAGTCGCCCAGGTCGGCGACGAAGATCGTCGTCTTCACAACGCGGTCGAGCCCCGAGCCGGCCGCCTCGAGCACCGCCGCCAGGTTCTGCATCGCCCGCCGGGCCTGGGCCTCGACGCCGCCCGCGACCAGCGCGCCCGCGGCCGGGTCGATCCCGACCTGGCCCGCGCAGAAGACGAGCCCGGCCCCCTTCACGGCCTGGTTGTAGGGCGCGCCCGCAAACGGCCGCGGCGCCCCCTCGGTGACGATCACCGTGCGTTCGCTCATCCCACCCTCCCGGTCTCGCGTAACAGAGCCTCGGCCCGCACCCGGGCCGACCGTCCATGTGCGGGGAAGCCCTCGGCGTCGGCCAGCACGACCACCGCATCGGCCAGGCGCTCGCACGCCTCCGCGCTCACCTCCACCACCTCCTGCGTCCGCACGAACGCCGCCGGCCCGAGCCCCGACGAGAAGCGGCTGTGACCGCCGGTCGGCAGGATGTGGTTCGAGCCCGCGATGTAGTCGCCGAAGGCCGCGCCGGCGTAGGGGCCGACGAAGATCGCGCCCGCGTGGTGCACCCGCTCGACCGCCTCGTCGGCGCCCGCCAGCATGAGCTGGACGTGCTCGGGCGCGTGCGCGTTCACGAAGGCGAAGGCGGTGTCCATCGAGTCGGCCTCGATCAGCACCGCCCGGCTCTCGGCGGGCAGCAGGCCCGCCACGGCGTCGAGCAGCCCCGCGTCGGTCGAGATCAGCACCGACTGCGCGCCCGGGCCGTGCTCGAGCTGTGCCACCAGATCCCATGCCAGCGGCTCGGCCGGCGCCGTGGAGTCGGCGACGACGACGAGCTCGCTCGGCCCGGCCAGCGACTCGATCCCGACCTCGCCGAACAGGCGCCGCTTGGCCTCCTCGACGTAGGCGTTCCCCGGCCCGGCCACGAGGTCGACGCGCGGCATCAGCTCGGTCCCGAGCGCGAGTGCCGCCACCGCCTGGGCGCCGCCCACGGCGTACACCTCCTCGACGCCGAGCAGGCCGCACGCCGCCAGGGCGGTCGGGTGGGGCAGCCCGTCGGGGCCGGGCGGCGAGCACACGGCGATCCCGGGCACCCGGGCCACCTGTGCGGGCACGATCGCCATCACCGCGCTCGACGGGTAGGTGGCCAGGCCGCCGGGCACGTACAGGCCCGCGCGGCGCACGGGCACCGGCCGGCTCGAGACAACCTGCCCCTGCGGCAGCGTCACCTGGGTGGGGCGCGGCATCAGCTCGGTCGCGACGGTGCGGACGTTCGCGGCGAGCAGCTCGAGCGCGTCTCGCACCGGCGGCGCGAGGCCGGCCACGGCCGCCTTGATCGCCGCGGCCGGGACGCGCGGCTCGGCGACGTCCACGCCGTCGAGGCGCAGGGTGAGCCGGCGCACGGCCTCGTCGCCGCCGTGGCGCACCATCTCGACGATGTCGGCGACAGACGCGGCCACGTCCTCGCGGCGGGCCGACGAAGGCCGCAGCGTGCGCACCGCGCCCGCGACGTCAGCATGTGTCAGTCGCAACCGCTCCACCGTGCGCGGGATGGTAGCCGCCACACATCGGCCGCTGTGGCCGCGGCGGTCAGCCGGAGACGCGCTCGATGCGCGCGCCGAGCGCCCGCAGCCGCTCGTCGATGCGCTCGTACCCGCGGTCGATCTCGCCGACGTTGCCGATCCGGCTCTCGCCCTCGGCGCACAGGCTCGCGATCAGCATCGCCATGCCGGCGCGGATGTCGGGGCTCGCCATGCGCTCGCCGTAGAGCCGCGCCGGCCCGGTGACCACCACGCGGTGCGGGTCACACAGGATGATGCGCGCCCCCATCGACACCAGCTTGTCGGTGAAGATCAGCCGGTTCTCGAACATCTTCTCGAAGACCAGCACCGTGCCCGTGGCCTGGGTCGCGACGGCGACCGCGATCGACGTCAGGTCGGCCGGGAACATCGGCCACGGCCCGTCCTCGATCTTCGGGATCTGGGCATGCACGTCGTCGACGATGCGCAGCGTCTGCCCGGGCGGCACGCGCACCGAGGTGCCGTGCACCTCGACCGTGACCCCGAGCCGCGAGAACGTGTGCCGGATCGAGCGCAGGTGCTCGACCGCGGCGTCCTCGATCGTGACCTCTCCGCCCGTGACCGCGGCCAGGCCGATGAACGAGGCGACCTCGATGTGGTCGGCGCCGATCCGGTGGGCGCAGCCGCCCAGCGACGCGACGCCGTGGATGGTGAGCACGTTCGAGCCGATGCCGTCGATGCGCGCGCCCATCGCCTCGAGCAGGTGGCACAGATCCTGCACGTGCGGCTCGCAGGCGGCGTTCGCGATCGTCGTCTTGCCGCGCGCGAGCACGGCCGCCATCACGGCGTTCTCGGTGCCGGTGACGGACGCCTCGTCCAGATAGAGGTCGGCCCCGCGCAGCCCCGACGGGGCGCGCAGCCGGTAGCTGCGGTTGGCCTGGACGTCGGCGCCGAGCGCCGCGAACGCCATCAGATGGGTGTCGACGCGGCGGCGGCCGATGACGTCGCCGCCCGGAGGCGGGATGTCGGCCGTCCGGCAGCGGGCGAGCAGCGGCCCGGCGAACAGGATCGACGCGCGGATGCGCGTGCACAGCTCGGCGTCGAGCACCGTCTTCGAGATGTCGGCGGCCCACACGCGCAGCCGGTTCGGCCCCAGCCACTCGACCTCGGCGCCGATGTCGCACAGGAGCTCGATCATGGCCTCGACGTCGCGGATCCGGGGGACGTTGTCGAGCGTCACCGGATCGGCGGTGAGCAGGCAGGCCGCCAGGATCGGGAGGGCGGCGTTCTTGTTGCCCGCCGGCCGCACGCTGCCCCGCAGCGGCACCCCGCCTTCGATCACGAACGACTCCACGATCCCCTCTCGCGCTGCGATTGCCATGTGACCAGGGTACCTGGATTCCCGGCTGGATCAGCCGGGCAGGCCGAGCTCGGCGGCGATCGGCCGCAACGCGGCGATCACGAACGTGATGTGCTCGTCCAGGTCGACTCCGAGCTCCCGGGCGCCCTCGATCACGTCGTCGCGGTTCACGCCGCGGGCAAAGCTCGGCTGCTTCAGCTTCTTGCGGACAGAGCGGGCCTCGAGCGTGGCCAGGCCCTCGGGCCGCACGAGCCCGCAGGCGTGGACGAACCCCGACACCTCGTCGCAGGCGTAGAGCGTGTGCTCGAGCCGTGTCTCGCGCGCGAAGCCGGTGTGGTCGCCGTGCGACTGGATCGCGCGCACGAACCACTCGGGATAGCCGTGGTCGCGCAGCACCGGGGCGCCGTCCTGGGGATGCTGGTCGAGGGTGGGATGGCGCTCGTAGTCGAAGTCGTGCAGCAGGGCGACGTTGCCCCACGCGCCCTCGTCCTCGCCGAACGCGCGCGCGTATGCCCGCACCGAGGCCTCGACGGCCAGGCAGTGGCGCAGGAGCGCCTCGCTCTTCGTCCACTCGGTCAGAAGCGCCCAGGCGGCGTCGCGGTCGTGTACCAGCTCGTCCTCGGTCACGGCGGCGGACGATACCAGCCCCGCCAATCGGGGTCAGACCCCTCTTGGCGGTTGCTCGGCCAGGGAGGCGAGGCCCGCGGCCAGGGCCTCGATGTCGGCGGCGTCCGTCCACGCGCCGATCGAGACGCGCACGAAGGGCGTGTCCGGGATCGGCCGCACGAGCACGTCGCGCTCGGCCAGGTGGGCGACCGCATCGGCGGACTCGTGCCCGTCGAGGCGCAGGGCGATCAGGCCGCTGCACGGGCCGCCGGGATCGTGCACCTCGACGCCGGGGACTTCCGCGAGCCGCCGCCGGGCCTCCGCTGCCTGCGCCTCCGCCCGCTCGTACCAGGCCGTCCGCCCGCCCGGCAGCCCCTCGACCCACTCCATCGCCGCGGCAAAGCCCGCGAGCACCGTCGTGTCCATGCTGCCGGCATCGAAGCGCGCCGCCCCGGCCCGCAGCGGCCCGACGTGGCCGTCGGCATAGGTGAAGTAGCTCGGGGTCGCCGGCGCCAGCCGCTCGTGCTGGCGCGGATGCACCCAGAGCGCGCCCGTGCCCTGCGGGCCGAGCAGCCATTTCTGCCCGGAGGCTGCATAGAAGTCGGCCTGCGTTGCGGCCATGTCGAGCGGGATCGCCCCGCCGGACTGGGCGCCGTCGATGAGCAGCGTCGCGCCGGCGGCGTGCGCGGCGGCCGCGATCTCGGGCAGCGGCAGGATGAGGCCGGTCGTCCAGAGCACGTGCGAGATCGCCACCATCCGGGTCGCCGGCCCGATCGCGGCGACGACGTCGTGGGCAGGCACCGCCCGCACGACGACGCCGTGGCGCTGGGCGAGCTCGTCCAGCGGCCCGAGCAGCCCCGGGTGCTCCTCGGTGGTCGTCACCACCTCCCCGCCTTCCGACCAGTCGAGGCCGGCGCAGACGAGGCCGATGCCGTGCGACGTCGACGACGTCAGCGCAACCTCCTCCTCGGGTGCGCCGAGCGCTCGCGCGGCGGCCGCGCGCGCCCGTGCCCGCAGGCCGAGCAGGCGCTCCATCGCGGCCTTCCCGATCCGGGGCCCGCGGACGGCCTCGACCTCGGCGGCCATCGCCGCGATCGCCGCCTCCGGCATCGGGCCGTTCGTGCCGGCGTTCAGGTACGCGCATCCGGCGAGGCAGGGCAGGTCGCGGCGGTCAGGCAAAGGCCACCACCGCGTCCACCGGATCGTGATCCGAGAGCCGCACCGGGCGGGAGCCGTTGTTGCGCAGGTCGCGCCGCTCCGGCAGCCACCGGGTCGCCGTCCACTCCACGTCGAAGCCGCGCACGAGCAGGTGGTCGATGCCCACGTCGCCCGACTCCTCCACCCATCCGCGGGCGCGCAGCGCGTGGACGCCTGCGGACTGCAGTCCGGCGTTCAGATCGCCGCCGAGCACCATCGGCGCGCCGCGGGCGAACCGCTCGAGCACGAACCCCGCCTTCTCGAGCTGCTCGTCGCCGCCCCTGTCGGCGTGGACGTTGGCGACCGCGAGCTCGCGCCCGGCCCGGCGATGCCGCAGCCGGGCGAGCTGGGCGATGCGCGGCTCACCGCGCAGGCGGGTGCGCTCGTTCAGCTGCACCCTGCGGGCCGAGACCAGGAGCAGGGCGGGGCCGTACAGGACCGCCTGGGCCTGGCCCTCGACCTGCGTGCGCACCAGGTCCGGCAGCGCCCGGCCGACGGCGGCGCCGAGCGCGAGCGGCAGCGGCACGTGGACGAACGGGATGTGCGCGCCGTAGGTCGGCGCGAGCGTCACGCCCATGCCGGTGTGCTCGCGCAGCAGCTCGGCCGCCCACACGGGCACCTCCTGCAGCAGCACGAGGTCGGGGTCGTCCTGCGTCATCACCTCGGCCATCTCGCGCAGGAGCTTGCGGCGCCTGTGACCGTGCTCGGCGCCCGGCGGGACGTCGCGGCCGTGGGCGATGTTCCAGGTGCGGATCAGAAGCGACGCGGCCACGAGGAGCGATCGTAGCCGGGCTCCACCCGGTCCACTACCATCGGCCCGATGAGGCTCCCCGGCCGCGCACGGTTCGCCGATGTGATCAACGCCCAGCTCGACCTCTACGTCGAGCAGAATGCCGATCTGCTGCGGCGGGTGGTGGCGGCCAAGCAGACCTACGACCGCGCCGACCGGGCGTCTGCCGAGGAGGCCTACGGCGCCTACATGGACGCGGTCGAGGAGGCCGAGGACGCCCTGCTCGAGCTGCGTGACCGTTACGCCGAGACGATGGCCGCCCGTGAGCGGCGCCGCTACGAGCGCGAGTTCTTCCGCGCCGCCGAGCGGATGCTGCCGACGCTGCAGTCGCGCCGCCACTACCTGCGCGCGATCGATCCCGACTCGACCACCTGAACCGCTCGCACCGGCGAGCTTGTCACCGAACAGGTGTTCGTCTATCGTGAGCGCGATGCCCCGCGAGCGCTCCGTCATCGTCTGCGTGCTCGTCCCCCGCTTCGCGCTGCGGGTGGCAGCGGGGATGGGAGGCGCGCTGCCCTCCGAGCCGGCTGCGCTCGGCCCCGAGCCGGGCGGGCCGCCGGCGGTCGGTGAGGCCAACGCCGCCGCCGCCACCTTCGGGGTGACGGCCGGCATGCGGGTCGGCGAGGCGCTCGCCCGCTGCCCGCGGCTGCAGCTCGTGACCGCCGATCCCGGCGCCGTGGCCGATGCGGCCGAGGCGCTGCTCCAGCGGCTGGAGGACATGGGCGCCGCGGTGGAGTCGCTCGCTCCCGGGCGGGCGCTCTTCTGCGCCGACGGCCTGGTGCGCCTGCACGGCGGTCTGCACCGGCTGCTCGCGGCCACCGGCGCCGGACTGGGCGCGGGCGGCGCGCACGGGCGCCGGGCCGGGCCGCTTCATCGCCCAGGCCGCTGCCCTGCGCGCCCGGCCGGGGCATCCGCACCAGGTCGAGACGGGCGCGGCGGCGAGCTTCCTCGCCCCCATGCCGGTGGCGCGGCTGCCGCTCGACCCCGCCACCGCCGACGCTCTGCACGCGCTCGGCATCCGCACGGCGGGCGAGCTGGCGGCGCTGCCGCTGCCCGCGGTCGCCGACCGGTTCGGCCGACCGGGGATCGGCGCCTGGCGGCTCGCCCGGGGCGAGGACGAGGCCTACGTCGCCCCCCGCACCCCGCCGGAGCCGCTGCGCGAGGCGATCGAGTTCCCCGAGCCCGTGGGCGACGAGTTCACCCTGCGCGGAGCGCTCACGGTGCTGATCGAGCGGCTCGTGGGCGATCCCCGCCGGACGGGCCGGCCGCCGCGGACGCTGGCGGTGTCGGCGCGGCTCGCGGCGGGCGGGTCGTGGCGGCGGCCGGTGACGCTGCGCGAGCCCACCGCCGACCCTCGGCGGCTGCGCGATGCGCTCGCCCCCCGCCTGGTCGAGCTGCCGGGCGCAGTTGAGCAGATCGGCCTCGAGATCACCGCCCTCTCGAGCTCGGCAGACCGCCAGCTCTCGCTCTACCGGCCGCCGGCAGAGCTGCTGCGCGAGCGGGCCTCCGAGGCCGCCCGCCAGGTGCGCGCCGGTCTGGGCGAGGGCCATCTGTGGCGGGTGGTCGAGGTGGCGCCGTGGTCGCGGGTGCCCGAGGGCCGCGACCTGCTGGTGCCGTTCGACGGCTGAACCGAGCTCTGACCCCGAACATCGGCGACGCCGCGTCACGGCGCGACGAGATCATCGCCCGCACCGGACGGCCCGCCCGTGTCTGCGCGGTGGCTAGCATGGCCGCAGGATGAGCGACCTGGCCCGACGACTGGCGGTGGCCCGCGGGGACGAGCCCGCCGACGTCGTCATCACCGGCGGGCAGGTGCTCTCGGTGTTCACGCGCGAGTGGCTGCGCGCCGACGTGGCCATCGCCGACGGCTGGATCGCGGGCGTCGGCGCCTACACGGGCCGCGAGACGATCGACGCGACCGGCATGTGGGTCACCCCCGGCCTGATCGACGCGCATGTGCACATCGAGTCGTCGCGGCTCCTGCCGGACGAGTTCGCCCGTCTGCTCCTGCCGCACGGGACGACGACGGTCGTGGCCGATCCGCACGAGATCGCAAACGTGCTCGGCACCGACGGCGTGCACTGGCTGCTCGATGCCACCGAGGGGCTGCCGCTCGACGTCTTCTTCATGGCGTCGTCGTGCGTCCCGGCCTCGATCTTCGAGTCGCCGCGGCGCGCGCTCACTCCGGGCGACCTCGAGGGCCTCCTGCGCCGCAGGCGCGTGCTCGGGCTGGCCGAGATGATGAACTTCCCCGGCGTGATCGCAGGCACGGACGCGGAGCTCGAGAAGCTCGGCCTCGCCGGCGCCGGTCACGTCGACGGCCATGCCCCGGGCGTGCTCGGCCCCGCGCTGCAGGCCTACGCCGCGGCCGGCATCCGCTCCGATCACGAGGCGACGACCCTCGAGGAGGGCCGGGAGCGGCTGCGCGCCGGGATGTGGGTGCTGATCCGCGAGGCGTCGGGCGCGCGCAACCTGGCCGCCCTCCTGCCCCTCGTGGCCGAGTTCGGACCGCACCGGCTGGCGTTCTGCACCGACGACCGCGATCCCGACCACATCGTCTCGGAGGGCCACCTGAACGCGATGGTGCGCGCGGCGGTCGCGGCCGGAGTCGATCCGGCTGCCGCGCTCGTGATGGCGACCCACGGCCCGGCCACGTGGCACGGCCTCACCGATCGCGGCGCCGTCGCGCCGGGCCACCGGGCCGACCTGCTGCTGCTCCCCGACCTGCGCGAGTTCCGGCCCGCCGCGGTGCTGAAGGGCGGCCGCCCGGTCGCCGAGTTCCCGGCCGCGACCGTGCCCGACTGGGTGCGCAACACGGTGCACGTCGCCCAGCTCACGAGCGGCGACCTGCGCGTCGCCTGGGAGGGCGGCGGTGACCTGCGCGTGATCGGCGTGCTTCCCGGCCAGATCGTCACCGAGGCGCTGGTCGACCGGCCACACGTGGTCGAGGGTGCCGCGGTGGCCGACCCCGACCGCGACCTGGTCAAGATCGCCGTCATCGAGCGCCACCTCGGCACCGGCCGGATCGGCATCGGGTTCGTCCGCGGCCTCGGCCTGCGCCGCGGCGCGATCGCCTCGACCGTCGCCCACGACGCGCACAACATCGTCGTCGCGGGCGTCGACGACGCCGACATGGTGCGGGCCGCGCGCCGGCTCGGAGAGCTCGGGGGCGGCATGGTGGCGGTGCACGACCGCGGCGTCCGCGCCGAGCTGGCACTGCCCGTCGCCGGCCTCATGTCGGCGGCGCCCGCGGAGGATGTCGTCGCGCGCAGCCGCGCCCTGGGCGAGGCCGCCCGCGCGCTCGGGTGCACGCTGGACGCGCCGTTTCACTCGCTGGGGTTCCTGGCGCTCTCGGTGATCCCGGCGCTCAAGATCACCGACCACGGCCTGATCGACGTCGGCCGCTTCTGCGTCGTCGGCCTGGCCGCCGACGACTAGCCGATCAGCCGGGCGCGGGCTCGACCGGCAGCCCGGCGGCCTGCCAGGCCAGGAAACCGCCCACCATGTCGGTCGCGCCCGCGACGCCCATCGCCTGCAGCGTGGCTGCGGCCAGGCTCGAGGAGTAGCCCTCGGCGCACATGACGATCAGCTCGCCGCGGCGACCGGTGACGGCCGCATCCGCGGATGCCGAGGCCGGATCGCAGCGCCACTCGAGCACGTTTCGCCCGATCACGACCGCCCCCGGGACGACCCCCTGGCGGCGGCGCTGCTCGATCGGCCGGGTGTCGACGATGACCGCACCCGCCCGTACCGCGATGTGCGCCTGCTCCGGGGTCAGCCGGCGCAGGCCCTCGCGGGAGCGCTCGAGGAGCTCGTCGATGCCCACGCGGGCGCTAGGAGGGGTACCACTCGACGGAGAGCGGCCCGACGGTGAGGCGGCGATAGCGGCCCCGCCGCACGAGCCGGACGCCGGCCTCCTCGCGATACACGTTGATCGTGTACCCGCGCGTGCGCCGGCCGACGATGCTGACCGTGCGCACGAGGCTGGGCTCGGGCGTGCCGCTGTCCACCTGCATGCTCCCAGTGTCCGACGAGGGGGGCGGGTTCGTCAAGGTGCGCAGATCGTAACCTGTCATTCGGCCGGAGGGAAGGGCCGTTCGTGACGAGAATTTCACGCGCTCCAGGCACCCACGGCAGCCACCGCGAGCGCCACCGCGATCCCGGCCGCGCGGGCGGCCCTCCCCAGGCGCACGCCTCCGGAATCCGCGTCGAGGCCGATGCAGGCGGCGGCGCACGCGATCGCCGCGAGGGCGACACCGGGGAGCTGCCACGTCCAGTCCCCGCCGGTGTGCACCAGGAACGCGATGTACGCCGCCATCACCGGCGCCGCGAAGGGGTGCGAGCGCCTGCGCAGACCGGCGTAGAGCGGCGGGAGCAGGGCGACGAGCACGATGGCGAGCCCCACCACCCCCAGCTCGGCCAGCGTCTCGAGGTACAGGCTGTGGGCGTTGCGGACGCTGATCTTGACCGGCCGGTGGACGGCCCAGTAGCGCGCGAACGTGCCGCCGCCCGACCCGACCGCCGGGTGCGCGGTGAAGTCGTGCCACGCCGTCTTCCAGAAGACGACCCGCCCGTTCGGCGAGAGGCTCAGGAGGCGCAGGTTGAGGTCGCCCTTGGGGAAGGTCGGCGCCGGCTTCTCGAACGTGTGGATCGCGTCGTGCACGAGGCTGACCGGGTTGCCGAACCGGTTCACGCCCACCGCGACGGCTGCGCAGGCGGCGAGCACCATGCTCGCGCCGGCCAGCGTGCGGGCAGAGCGCGACACCGTGAACCGGGCCTCGAGACCCGCGAGCAGCGCCGCCGCGCCCATTCCGAGCGGGACGAGCGAGATCATCCGGGCCGCGGTCTGCGCGCCCTGGACGGCCTGCTCGCCGAGCTCGCGGTTGTACTTGGTGAGCGCCCCATGGGCGTGCACGGCAAGCAGCGCCCCGGCCGCGCCGATCGACCCCGCCACGGCCGCGACGATCAGCTGCACGCGGTTGCGGTCGAGCGCCACCAGGGCCACCAGCCCGGCGGCCAGCCCCACCAGGGCGCCGCGGCTGAAGGTCAGGTAGAGCGTCGTCGCGAGCGGGATCAGGGCGGCCGCCGCCAGCATCCGCGTCAGCATGCCGCCGCGAGCGGCGAACCCGAGGGCGAGGATGATGGCGATCACGCTGAAGGCGCCGAGGCCGTTCCAGTACCCGATCGGCTGGTACAGGCGGCCATAGCCCCCGCCGGTGTTGTACATGCCGAAGATGCGCGGATACAGCCGCGACGCCATGCTGAAGCAGTCGACCGCTGCCGCGGCGGCGACGACCCCTCCCGCCACCGCCACCCCGCGCCCGCCGTTTGCGAGCAGCACGAGCGCCGCGCCGCCCGCGACGTAGACCAGGACGAGATGTGCGTCGTGCACCGTCGCGGTGGGGTCGTCCGACCACAGCCACGAGGCCGCCGTCCACGCGCACAGGCCGGCGAGGCCGGAGACGGTGACGAGGGCCGCCCGCGGTACGCGCAGCTCGCGCGCCCCGGCCAGGATCGCCACGACGACGGCCGCGTAGAACGGCGTCGCCAGGCGCCAGGAACCGGGGAAGTAGCCGCCCTGATCAGCGGCCAGAAGGCCGATCGAGACGCCGGTGATCACGAACGCGGCGGGCGCCGCGAATCGGTCGGAGAACTCCGCGGACGTGCCCGCGTTCGGCCGCCACCAGGCGGCTCTGGCGCGGTCGTGGCCCTCGATCGTCCCAGAACCCGTCACTTCAACACTCCATCTCCCGGTGTGTCCGTCCACCAGGGACGTTAGGCTGCTGCTATGGTACGGCGGTCCACGGATTGCGTAGGAACGGAGCGGACATGGCAAAGCGTTTGAGGCGCCGATCGATCACTGCCGCCCTTGTGGCGGTCACACTAGTGGGCGCGATTGGTGCGGGCACGGCATACGCGGCCACCCCGGCGAATGATCAGTACGGAGCCGTCGAGGGCGTCGTTACGGGCGGCGGAGGCCCGAGCGCCGGCGTCGCCGGCGATGTCACGGGCGGCGGGAACACCCTGCCGTTCACCGGAGCCGATCTGGGGCTGTATGCCTCGGCCGGCATCGGCATGATCGGTGCAGGCCTGCTCTTGCGGCGCGCCGGCCGGCGTTCGTCCTAGTCCCGGGTCCCACCGGGCAGGCCGGCAACTGAACTTCCTGATGGCCCCCTGCGAGAGCGGGGGGCCATCGGCGTTCAGGGGCGACGACACGCTGTGACCGCTGCCGCACCGCCGGAGTCGTCGCGGAGGCGTGCTAGCGCGACTGCGTGGGCGACTGCCGCCGCCCCGGCGCGTTCTCGGCGCCGTTGGCGGAGGGGTCGGTCGCCGGGGCGTCCTGCTCGACGGGCCGCGCCTGCGCGGGCGTCGAGGAGCCGTAGCCGGCGTATCCGTACCCGTAGCCGTAGCCCTCGCCCTCGTCGGAGCCGGTCAGGACGAAGCCGAGCTTCGCGGCCGGGCACGACGAGAGGACGCGCTGGAGCTCGGCGAGCACCGGCCGCTTGACGGTCGTCGCCCGCACGACGATGAGCATCGCGTCGACCTTGTTCGACAGCACGATGCCGTCGGACACGGGCAGCAGCGGCGCCGAGTCGAGCAGCACCACGTCGGCCCGCTCGGCCAGGTCGAGCAGCACCTCGGACACGACCGAGCTCTCGATGAGGTCGGCGGGGTTGGGCGGCATCGGCCCGGACGGGAGCACGTGCAGCGAGCCCGCCTGCGGGCCGCCGTCGGAGCCCGGCACGGGGATCGACCACAGCGCCTGGTCGAGCGTGACGTTGCCGAGGGCGACGTCGGTCAGCCCAGGGCGGCCGGTGAGATCGAAGAAGTGGTCGAGGTAGGGCTTGCGCAGGTC
The DNA here is from genome assembly GCA_963707585.1 of uncultured Actinomycetes bacterium. Lineage (GTDB taxonomy): Bacteria > Actinomycetota > Thermoleophilia > Gaiellales > JAICJC01 > JAICJC01. The sequence continues at coordinate 138,163 of CAVPQP010000006.1, forward strand.
GAGGTCGACGAGCACCACCCGCCGGCCCGCGCGGGCCAGAGCGACGGCGAGGTTGCCGACGGTGGTGGACTTGCCCTCCTGCTCGCTCGCGCTCGTCACCATGATCGTGCGCGCCTTGATCTGCAGGTTGGCGAAGTCGAGGTTGATGCGCAGCTTGCGGTAGGCCTCGGTCTGCAGGCCGCCCTCGTCGTCGAGCATGCCCAGGCTCCCGGCCTTGCGCAGCTGGCGCGGCGGGATCGGGATGCGGGTGAGGAGCGGCAGCCCGAGCCACTGCGACGACCTCGTCCGAGTGGCGGATGCGCGTGTCGAGCGCCTCGGCGAGCGAGACGAGCACGAGGCCGATCACCAGGCCGAGCCCGAAGCCCATCGCGACGTTGCGCGTCGTCGCCGGGCGCACCTTGGTGGCGCTGGTGGCGGTCTGCGCGACGACGTTGTTGTTGGCCAGGCTGTGTCTGGGCGCCCTGCAGCAGACCAAGCTGCTTCTGCAGCGCCGAGAGCGTCTGGATGTCGCCGGCGGCGTAGCCCGACCCATGCTGGGCGCTCTCGGTCTTGATCTGCGCCTTCAACGGAACGATCTGGGCGTTCAGCGCCCTGATCTTCGCCGGGGATGCCCGGCGACCGCCTGACGGTTGCTGTACCGGACGAACTGCTCGGCGTACCTCGTGGCCAGGAGCTCGGCACGGGCCGGGAAGCGGTCGGTCACCGAGAACGTCACGAACACGTTCGTCGTGCTCGGTGTGATCGTCGACTCCTTCAGCAGCTGATCGGGCGTCAGGCTGTTCACATGGGCAGCGGCGAGCGCCAGCTTCGCGACCGGCGTGGTGTGGGCGGTGGCTGCCGCCGACGCGACGTTCTGCGTCGTGACCTGGCTGCTCACGTGCGCGCTCGGGTTCAGGATCTGCGACAGCGTGTTCGCGCCGATCTTCACCTGTGCGGTCGCCTGATAGGCGGGCGTCTCGCGGCTCGAGACGAAGTACGCGGCTCCCACCGCGACGACGATGGCGACGATCGGAATCCAGATCCGCCGGCGCAGAACACCAACGTAGTCGGAGAGAGTGGTGAGCCGTTGTTCAGCCACTAAGGGAGCCTTTCACGCGTTGTCACCGGGCAGCGCGGCTGCCCTGCCGCTCCCGCTCGGTACGTCCTCTACTGAGATACTGGCATTGTGGCATCCGAGTCAAGCGCGCCGTCCTCCGGTTCCTTCCAGTTGCCCACGTCCGTTGGGCGTGTTCCCAGCCGTCCCACGCCCGATCACCGCGCCGTACGCGTCCTCCAGATCGACGATCCCGCGCTCCGGACTGTAGCTCGGAACGCCAGACCGCGAACGCACGCTCTCCAATCTGGGCCGAAGTCGCGTCGTCCAGGAGCCGTGTCACGGCCGCCCGCCACGACGCCGCGTCGCCCGGTTCGGCGAGCGCTCCGGTGACGCCGTCTGCGACGACGCCGGGCAGCGCCCCGCAGCGCGAGGCGATCACCGGCACGCCGGCGGCATAGGCCTCGGTGATCGTGCGGGGCGAGCCCTCGTACCAGATCGAGGGCACGACGAGCGCGCGCGCCCGGGCGAGGTACTCCCCCACGCGGTCGGCCGGCACCGCGTCGTGGAACTCGACCGTCGGCGGCGCGAGCGCGGCCAGCCGGGCGCGCTCCTCGCCGTCGCCCACGACCACCAGGCGCGCGGGGATGTCGCGCCACGCCTCGACCAGCGTCGCCACGCCCTTCTCGGGCGAGAGCCGGCCGAGGAACAGGAAGTACTCTCCCGGCCCCTCGCGGCGCGGCAGCGGATCGACGAAGTTGGGCTTGACGGCGATCCGGCGCGGGATCGATCCCCGCCTCGACGTGCTTGTCGCGGACGAACTCGCTGACGGCCAGGAAGCGGGCGACGCGCCGGAACGAACCGAGCCGGCGGTGCAGGGCGATCGCGGCCGCAAGCGACGCGCTGCCGGCGGCCGAGCCGCGGTAGCAGCGGTGCACGACTCCGCGCCACGGCCCGTGTCCCAGGCAGTCCTCGCAGGTGCGGCCGTCGCGCAGGAACGTCGCCGGAAGGCACATCAGGCGGTAGTTGTGCAGCGTCACGACCACCGGGGCGGCCGATCGTGCGCAGCACCGCGGGCGAGAGCATCGGGTAGAGGTTGTGGACGTGGATCACGTCCGGCCGCAGCTCGGCGGCGAGCGTCCGCACCCGGGCGACGGCAGCCCGCGACCAGACGGCCCGTGCGCCGAGCGCCGCCCGCTCGCGCGCGGTGCCCGCCGGCGGGTCGGGCGACCACACCGCCACCTCGTGGCCGTGGGCGCGCAGGAGCGCCACCTCGTCGGCTACGACGCGGTTCTCCCCCGACGAGGGCCCGGTGGAGTAGCGGGAGTGCAGGACGAGGACGTTCACGCGGCCGGCGAGCCCGCGCCCGCCGCCGGTACCGCGACCAGCGCGGGCGCGGTCTCGGAGGCCTGCGCCTCCTTCGCCGACGGCAGCCCGAGCGACATGCCGAGCATGATGCCCATGGGCGCCATCCGCGCCAGCTCGATGAACGGGTTGTCGACGATCATCGTGAGACCGATGCCGACGAGCACGAGCGCGGCGGCGCCGTGGATGTGCTCGGCCATCGTCCGCGTCCCGCGCACGGCCCGCCAGCGGCGCCATGTCAGGCGCAGCAGGGCGATGTAGGCGAAGAACCACAGCACGAGGCCGACGATCCCGTAGTCGACCAGGATGCGCAGGTAGTCGTTGTGCGGGTGCGCAGCGCCGCAGTGCTTGGGCAGGGACGACACCAGCCGGTCGGCCGCCCCGGCCCCGTGCCCGATGATGGGCGCCTTCAGGAAGTAGTCCCAGTTGGCGGCCCAGAGCGCATCGCGTCCGGTGACGTTGATCGTGAACCCGCCGACGGTGGTGGTGTCGCCGTGGAAGAACCGGTGATGCAGCGGCGCGTACAGGAACACGGTCGCGATGGCGATCGAGAGCGTGACGACGATCGCACCGATCGCGATCATCCAGCTGCGGAACGTGCGCAGGTCAAACCGGGCAAGGGCGACCATCGCAAACTGCGCCGCGAGCGCCGAGCGCGAGAGCGAGAGCAGGGTCAGCAGGAGGGAGGCGCCCACCATGTAGTAGGCCCACTTGCGGCCGACGCGGCCGCCTGCCATGAACCACGCCACGACCAGCACGCCGAGCAGGCCGAGCGGCCGCGGCGAGATGATCTTGTGGTTGCCCGGGCCGGCGAGCAGCGTGCCGACGGCGTACATGCCGAGGCCGAGCGAGCCGGCCACCCACCACGCCTTCGAGATCACGTCGTACAGCTGGCGCGGCCGATACCGGATGACCGTCGCGGCGATCGCTGTGAAGAGCAGGCAGGAGATGTACACGAGCACGTTCTGGATGCTCTGCGTCGAGATCGTCCCCCATGAGTACGACACGATCGTGAAGGCGACGAAGATCGCGAGCAGCCCGAGGGCGCGGCCCGCCGCACCATCCGGGATCGAGAGGCCCGCCAGGCACACCATCGCGGCCAGCAGCACCATCGCCACGGTCTCGACGGCCTGCCCGGAGGCGGCGCCCGCGTCCACCTTCTGCAGGATGTCGACGATCCCGGCGAGGCCCGACCATCGCGACCAGCAGCACCTCGCCGATCGGCCGCCCGGCCATCTGGGCGAGGTAGGCGAAGATGACCACCGCCAGCACGACCACCCCTGCGAGCGGCACCTCCTTGACCACGAGCGCGCCGGCAGCAGCCGCGGCCACCACCGCCACCGCCAACGGCATCAGCCACGGCGCCCCAACCACTGGGCGTGTCGCGCCGCGGATCACAGGCTTACGGTAGCGAAGATCGGCGGTCACGGCGACTACCGCCGCGCGGCGGGGATGCGTCCTGCCACGCCCGAGCGGCGCAGCGCGACCCGGCCGTACTCGCGCCCTACGGCGATCCCGGCCCGCAGGACGAACTCGGTGTTCGTCGCCGCATACCTGCGCGCCAGGCGGCGCGGCTCCGACATCAGCCGGTGCACCCATTCGAGGCCCATGTCCTGCATCCACTTGGGCGCCCGCGGCTTCGTGCCGGCAAGGAAGTCGAACGCCGCGCCGACGCCGAGCCCGATCGCCGGCCGGAAGAGCTCAGCGCTGCGCTCGAGCCACTGATCCTGCTTGGGCAGGCCGAGGCCCGCCCAGACGACGTCGGCGCCCGAGTCGATGATCTGCCGCGCGATCGCGGCGTTCTCGTCGTCGGTGAGCGGGCGGAACGGCGGCGAGAAGGTGCCGACGATGACGGCCCGCGGGTAGCGCTCGAGCAGCCGCGCCTGCAGCCGCTCCAGCACATCGGGCGTCGAGCCGAACAGGAAATGGCGCAGGCCGACGTCCTGGCCCGCGTCGATGACGAGCGGCATCAGGTCGGGGCCCGCGACCCGCCGCGCGCCGCGGGCGCCGAACCTGCGCATGAGCCACGCCACCGGGCGCGCCGTCGGGGAAGTTCAGCCACGCCCCGTCGAGCGCGCGCATCATCGCGTCGCTGTGCTGGGCGGTCACGATGCCGTGGACGCCGCACAGGCAGGAGTAGCCGCCCCCACCGCCGCGCGCCCGTTCGATCACCACGGCCGTCGCGGTCCGCAGATCGCCGATGAAGTACTCGACACCGAGGACGGTGCAGGTCCCCGGGGAGGTGGCGGCCTGATCAGTCAGCGCGGATGAGCTCCTCACGCACCACCTCGTCGTCGCCCCCGGACGCGAGCCGGGCAGCGACCTGCTGCTCGATCCACGCGTACGTGCGCTCCAGGCCGTCCTCGAGAGAGATCTCCGGCTCCCAGCCGAGCACGTCCCGCAGCCGGGTGTTGTCGGAGTTGCGGCCCCGCACTCCCTGCGGCCCGTCGACGAAGACCTTCTCGATCTCGACGCCTGCGATCCGCGCGACCAGGTCGGCCAGGTCGGAGATCGAGATCAGCCGGTCCTGGCCCAGGTTCAGCGGCTCGGCGTAGTCGGACGCCATCAGCCGGTAGAGGCCCTCGACGCAGTCGTCGATGTGGCAGAACGAGCGCGTCTGCAGCCCGTCGCCCCAGATCTCGACGCGGCGGTCGCCGGAGTGCTTGGCCACGGCCACCTTGCGGCACATCGCGGCGGGCGCCTTCTCGCGACCGCCCTCCCACGTGCCGAGCGGGCCGAAGATGTTGTGGAAGCGGACGATGCGCGTCTCCAGGCCATGATCCTCGCGGTAGTACCGGCACAGGAGCTCGGCGACGAGCTTCTCCCACCCGTAGCCGTCCTGCGGCTGAGCGGGATAGGCATCCTCCTCGCGCAGCGGCCGCACGTCGGTCTCCTCCTGGAGGAACTCCGGGTAGATGCATGCGGACGACGTGTACAGGTAGCGGCTCACGCGGTTGCGCCTGGCGGCCTCGACGGTGTTCAGGTTGATGAGGGCGTTCGAGTGCAGGATCTCGGCGTTGTGAGAGGAGATGTAGCCCATTCCGCCCATGTCCGCCGCCAGTGCGTACACCTGATCGATACCCGCGGTCGTCTCCATGCACGCGCCCATCTCGCGCAGGTCCCCGATCACGAACTCGTCCGCGTCGGTGCGCGAGTACTCCGGCGCCTTCAGGTCGACGCCGCGCACCCAGTGGCCGCGCGACTTCAGAGAGGTCACAAGATGGTGGCCGATGAAGCCCCCGGCCCCTGTGACAAGAATGCGTGTCTGCGCCATCGATTCTCCCAGCGGATTTGTGCTCGTTCCAGTGCTCGGGAACGCTCACGCCGCCGCGCCCACACTCGCGGCACCGGCGGGTGCTCGGCGTGCCTCGGAGCTCCCTCCCGGCAGGTTGCGCCGGGCTCGTACCCATTGAGAATGCCTGGAACGTCCTGACTTGTCAAGCAGCGGGGTGGGCATTCCCGGCCGCCAGCGGATAGCCGTATCGCAGCAGGAGCGGCCAGGTCACCGCGGCGACGGTGCGCCGATCGCCAAGCGTCATCGCCGAGCGCCATTCCTCGTCGGCCCGCAGGGTGACGCCGCCGTCGCGCATCCGCACCGGATTGCCGGCGACGCTGTGCTGGACGCCGATCGCGATGCTCGCGGCGCCGAAGCGCTCGAGGTCGGCCGCGGCCACCTCCCCGGTCTCGCCGGCGATCGCCCGGGCCAGCTCTTCGCGGGGCGCGCGCACGAGCGACTCGTAGCGCATGGTCACCCGGCCGCGGCTCACCCGCCGCATGGCCTCGATGGCGAGGTTGTCGCTCATCCACATGGCCGAGGCCCGCCCCGGCCGGAACGTCGGCATCTGCACCTTGGCGTGGTGCGCGTCGGGCATCACGCGCGTCCGCGTCCACGAGTGGGCGACCGCCCGTGGGTCGCGGACGAGATGGACCACCCGCAACGAGACGCCGGCGGCATGCAGTGCGAGGGCGTATGTGGCGCGCTTGGACGAGTCGACGATCAGCCGGCCGCCAGACACCGCCGCGACGGCGTCGTACACCCGCCGCTGCCTGTCGCCGTACTCGCGCAGCTCGGCCCGGAAGGAGCCACGGCCGCGGCCGGACAGAAGCATCGGCAGCTGGCGCTGGCGGTCGACCGCGCGACGGAGCAGCACCTGCCGCTCTGCATCCGCGGGCCGCCACCCGCCGAAGGCGCGTTCGCCCACCTCGGTCCAGAACGGACAGTCGGCGAAGGGTGCGCCGCACCCGCAGAGGCGGTTCTCGCGCACCCCGCGCTGCCAGACCTCGCGCAGCTCGCCCACACCGACGCAGCCCGGGATGTCGCCGAGGAGCATCGCGAGCACCGTGCTCCCGCTCCGATCGGCGCCGGCGAGATAGAGCACGCGGGCGGGTGAACCGGTCATAACCACCCGTGAGTATCGCAAACCGCCCTAGTGGCCGGCCCAAGCGCCGCCGGCGGTCAGCCCGTCGGCGCGCCGGCCTGCTGGGCCAGCGGCTGGGGCGCGAGCACGCGCACCTCGATCGGGGCACGGCCGGCATCGTCACGCGACTGCCGAAACGCCGCGGTCGCATACTCGAGCGCGCTGCGGCGGCTCTCCGCCTTTGCGACCGTCAGCCACTCCCGGCTCTCGCGGAACCGGATCTGCGCGTAGAAGACGCCCATCCCGCACCCCCCAACCCGTGCTTCTCGACGCCGGCCACCGCCCCCGGGTGCCGCCGCCCCTACCTCCGGGCTACACCTTCGCCGAACGCAGGGCTCGCGGCATCACCCGGTTGGGGGACTTCACCGTTTCAAGCGGGGAGCGTGAACCGCCGCACCGACGCCTGCAGCTGCTCGGCCGTCTGGGCCAGCTGCTGGGCCGAGGCCGCGATCTGCTGGGTCGAGGCGGACGTCTCGGCGGTCGAAGCCGACACCTCCTCGGTCGCGGCCGAGGACTCCTCGGCGACGGCCGCAACCTCGCCGGTCGCGTGCGCGATCTGGCCGATGCGCGTCCGCATGTCGGCGACCGAGACCGCGATCTGCTCGAACGCCTCACGCGCGGTCTGCACGGTGACACCCGACTCGAGGCTGCGCTTCGAGCCGTCCTCGACCACTGCGACCGCGCCTTCCGTCTGAGCCTGGATCTCACCCACGAGCGTCGAGATCTGCTCGGCGGCGCGCTGCGACTCCTCGGCCAGCTTGCGCACCTCCTCGGCGACGACCGCGAAGCCGCGGCCCTGCTCGCCGGCGCGGGCGGCCTCGATGGCCGCGTTCAGCGCCAGCAGGTTGGTCTGCCCGGCGATGCCGGTGATCGTCTCGACGATGCCGCCGATCTGCTCCGACTTCCCCGCCAGCTCGCGGATCGACCGGGTGACCTCGCCGGTCGAGGCCTGCAGCGCCTCCATGGCGGCGCTGGCCTGCTCGGCCGCCTGGACGCCCTCCTGGGCGATGCTCTCGGTCTGGGCGGCGGCGGTGCCGGTGTCCTCGGCGGACCGGCGGGCCTCGTCGACCATCTGCACCTGGCGGCCCGCGCCGTCGGCGATCTCGTTGATGGCGGAGGCGACCTCGGTCACTGCGCGTCCGGCCTCCTCCGAGGTGGCCGCGACCTGCTGCGATGAGCTCGCAAGCGCCGTCGCGGCCGCGTCCACCTGGCCCACGATCTCGCGCAGGTTCGTGGTCATGACGGCGAAGGCATGCCCGAGCGCGTCGCGCTCGGAGGTGGGCGTGACGGCCACGGTCAGGTCACCGTCGGCGATCCGCTCGGCGGCACTTGCCATCCCGCGCAGGTACTCGATCATCCGCCGGAAGGCCGATGCCGTCTCGCCGAGCTCGTCCTTCGAGTGCAGGTCGACGCTCTGGTCGACATCGCCCTCGGCGATGCCCTCGGCCGCCGTCAGCATCTGGCGGATGCCGCCCACCAGGGAACGGCTGATCAGGTAGGCCAGCGCCAGGGCGACCAGCACCGCGGCAGCGCCGAGCCCGCCCATGAGCCAGTTCGAGGACGAGCGCGTCGAGTTGAAGGTCGCCGTCGCCTGAGCGCTGAGCTTGGCCACATGCGTCTGATAGGCCGTGAGCGCCGCCACGAGCGCGTCTGAGGCGTCGTTGCCGGGCCCGGTCACGATCGCCTTTGCCGCAGCGGTGTCACCCGCGAGCACATCGGCGTGCAGCTTGGCGTCGAGGGCGTTCACGTGCGCGAAGGCGGTGGAGATCTGGTTGACGCCGGCGCGGCCGTCGGCCGTTGCCGACTTGCGGACGGCGGCGAGGTCCTGGACGAAGACGGCCCGGTCGCCCAGGTAGTCCTTGTACTCGGCGGGCACGAGCACGTACCGCGTCTGCGAGAAGTGCATGTCGCCGGCAGCCGACCGGGCGGCGTCCGCAGTGAGCACCTGCGGCAGCACCTGATTGGTCACGCGCTTGTGGGCGGTGTCGAGGCTCATCATCGCGAAGAACGCGACGCCGACGACCGACACGAGCAGCGCGACGACGCATCCGAAGCTGAGATAGAGCTTGCGCCGGACCGAGAGGTGCCCGAACACGCCGGCGATGCCGAGGCGGCGGCCCGAGCGCGATGCCCCGGGCTTGGCGGTGTCACTGCTACGCATGGTTTCTGCCCTTCTCGAATGTCATGGGAGCACGCCGGCCGCCGGGCGCGGATCGAGTCCACCCATTCATCGACCGGGCACACGCGGGTTTGAGCCGCGGCCGGCCGGGTTAGGCGGAGATGGCGGCGGGGCTGCCCACGAGCGTGCGGTGCAGGTCCACCGCCTGGGCGCGCAGGGTGGCCAGCTCGGGAGCCTGGAGCTGCGCTCGCAGGCGCTCCTTCTTGGCCGCCCGCTCTGCGGTGGGCCGGGCCAGCGAGCGGGCGCGCTCGGGGGTCATCTCCTCGCCCCAGCGCTCCCGGTTCCGGCGCTCGATCGCCTCCAGCACCGCGGCCTCGTTCTCGGGCGTGTGGGCGAACACGCCGAAGTCGGTGCCGAACGCGGCGTTCACGCGCTCGACCACGGCCCCGAAGTCGCTCGTCACCTGCTCGAACCTGACCGCGACGATCCGGTCGTGGACGGGCAGGATGCGGGTGTGGTAGCGCACCCACGCCCGCAGCGCCGGCCGCGCCGAGATGTTGCGGCGGGCCATGTGCGAGAGGGCCGAGTCGAGCGGCTCGCGCACGATCACGAAGGTGGGGATGTGCCAGCGCGCGGCTGTGAGCACCTGCGCCGCCGCGTGGGTGTGGTGCGCGAGGCGCACGGGCCGCTCCTGGGCCGAGCGGAACGCGAACAGGGCGAACGTGCTCCCGGCGCGGCCGCAGCCCTCGATCACAAGCTCGGTGTCACGAGTGACCAGATATTCGGGGCGGCCGCGATGGCGCACCCTGGCGACCGGCATGTAGACCGAAGGGTGGGCATTCACGAGGTAGCGCGCCCGGTAGGAAAGCTCGCGCGCGTGGCGCTGGAGGCGATCCTGCGCGTCGGTCAGCACCGCTCGCCTCCGAACGGGACCGGCCCACGATACGACATGACGAACGACATCCTCACCCTCCGGCATCGGTCGGAGCCCGCGACGGCCCGTGCCTCCCACGGCGGTCCGCCACCCACCGCACGACTCGCCGCGCGATGCCACCTGCCACCGTTCTAGCTTGACCCGCGGGCACTGTCAACCCGTGGGGCCACCAGACCTTACCAGGCGAACGCGTGTTCGCTAGACTGCCGCCATGCGATCGCCCACCACCCGCACCATCGGAGGCCCGCGGCGAGCGGCCGTCCGCTGCGACGGCGACGGGATCCCCGTCGCGGTCTCGGACCGGCCGGTGGAGTGCATCCGCGACGAGTGGCGGGTCGACGAGGGCTGGTGGACGGGCCGCCCCATCCACCGCCGCTATTTCGAGCTGGTGCTGCGCGGCGGCGCCGATGTGGTCGTGTTCGCCGACCGCCGCTCCGGGGAGTGGTGGGCGCAGCGCGGGGCCTAGGTCCTGCCTTTGGGAGCTTCCTGATGCTTCCAGCTTGACCGCTTACGACGCGGCTGACATACTCACGACCACGCTCCGTACGGGGTGTGGATGCAAGGAGGTAGTTCGTGGGGGACTCCGCTGCCATCCCGGTGCCTGTCGACCCGGCCCCAGGCGTCTTCACGTACCAGGTCTACCTCAGCCCCTACCCGGGCTGGTGGAGGCGCTGGCGCGGGCGCGTGATCACGCGCGACGAGGACGGCGTCCACGACATCTGGGCGTGGCAATCGGCGCGCGGCCGCGAGCACCTGGTGGAGCAGCTCTGGGCCGACGTCCACCGCGACATCGCCTGGCGCCGCGGCGGCGCCGCCGTGCAGCTGCTCGAGGTGCAGTTCAAGCCAGGCTGAGCCCGGCTCAAGGCGACGACCAGCGGATGGTGCCCGCGCGCGTGTGCACCCGGCGCATGCCGGTCTTCTCGAGCACCCGGATCGACCCCGGGTTCGACTCGTCGCATTCGGCGATCACGCGGCGCACGCCGGGGCGGGCCAGGCCGAAGCGCACGAGCGCCGTCGCCGCCTCGGTGGCGTAGCCGGCGCCGCGGTGGTCGGCGTGGATGCCGTACCCGAGCTCGATCGTGCCGTCGTCCGGCGGCGCAATGAAGCCTGCCGACCCCACGACGATGCGCGGATCGCGGAGCACGACCACCCATACGCCGTAGCCCAGCGTGGCCGGATCGGCCAGAAGCCGCTCGAGCACGACCGGGAGGATGCCGACGAGGTCGTAGTCCGGCCAGCCCGCCGGGATCTCGGCGCCGAGCAGCCCTTCGGTGCGGCCCGCGTCGCCGTCGCGGACAGCACGAACGACCTCGGCCGAGGCGGCGACCACCGTGAGGCGGGCGGTCTCGAGGCGCAGACCGTCGCGCAACCCGGCGATCCAGTGCCGGTGCTCGTCGGTCTTGCCACCGGTCTCGTTGTCGGCGCGGTAGAAGCGCATGAAGAAGGCGAAGCTCTCGCCGAGCCGGTCGAGCAGCACCCGTGCGCGCGCTTCGGCCTCCACCCAGTCGCCCGTGCGGCGGCCGTGCCGCCACGCCAGGTACGCCTCGTCGTGCAGCTCGATCACGTCGAGCAGCTCGGCGTCGGTGATGTACCGCTCGGCGAACCGCCGCGCCCGCATGCCGTGGTGGTTCTCGCCGGTCTTCGGCAGCGAGCGATCGACCTCGGACTTGAACGCATCGTGGACGAGCGTCGCGATCCGCAGCCGTTCGCGGTCGGCAGGCCCCTCTGCGACGCGGTCGACGTTTGCGAGCACATCCGCCACGTGCGCGATCACCGTCCCCTCCGGATGCCCTGACCGGGGCTCCCCCCACTCCACGCCCGCCCGCCAGGCGGGGTCGGCGCAGATTGCCTCCTCGAGCGGCGTCTCGGGCCGGACGACGTCGCTCGGATCGCTCGGCATGTGCGGAAGCGTGCCACAACCCCGGGCGATGGTCTATGCTGGTCGGCCCGAACACCTGTTCGATCGGCCGCCGTGATCTATCCCGAGCTCCACGCCCACTCCTGCTTCTCGTTCCTCGACGGCGCCTCACAGCCGGAGGAGCTCGCCGAGCGCGCCGCGGCGCTCGGCTACGAGGCGGTCGCGCTGACCGACCACGACGGCCTGTGCGGGTCGCTGGCCTTCGCCCACGCCGCCCGCGAGGCCGGCCTGCGGGCCATCACCGGCGCCGAGATCACCCTGGACGACGGCGCCCACCTCACCCTGCTCGTCGAGGACGCGGCGGGCTATCGCAACCTGTGCCGGCTGATCACCGCCGCCCACGCCGGCGACCGCCGCGCGCCGGCGGCGACGCTCGACCTGGTCGCCCGGCACGCTGACGGCCTGCACTGCCTGTCGGGCTGCGCCCGCCACGGCATCCTCGCCCGGCCGGTGGCCGAGGGCCGGCTGCGCGAGGCCGAGGAGCTGGCCCTGCGGCTGCGGGCGGCCTTCGGCCGCGACCGCTTCGCCGTCGAGCTGCAGCGCCCATACGCACGCGGCGACACCCGCCGCAACCGGCTGCTGGCCGAGCTGGCCGAGCGGCTGCGCGTGCGGACCGTCGCGACCGGCGATCCCCACGCCCACTCCCGCCGCCGCGCGCTCCTGCAGGACGCGCTCGTGGCGATCAGGTGCAACACCACCCTCGAGGCCAGCGAGGCGGCGCGGCGCGGAAACCACGAGGCGGTGCTGCGCTCGCCCGCCGAGACAGCCGCCCGCTTCCCACCCGCCGCCGTCCGCGGCGCTGTCGAGGTGGCCGACCGGTGCCGCTTCGACCTCACCCACGACCTGGGCTACAGCTATCCCGACTTCGCCGAGGGCGGCGAGCCTGCGGGGGAGGCGCTCGCGCGCATCTGCCGCGACGAGCTCGAGCGCCGCTACGCCGGCTCGGCCAGCCTGCACGAGGCCCGCGCGCGCCTCGCCGAGGAGCTGCGGCTGATCGAGCGCCACGGCCTGGCCGGGTTCTTCCTGCTGCATCGCGACATCCTCGAGATGGCCCGTGACGTGGCGGTGCGGTGCAGGGGCCGCAGCGCCGGCCGGCATCTGCTGCCGCCCGGACGCGGCCGCGGCTCGAGCGTCGGCTCGATCGTGTGCTACCTGATCGGCCTCTCCCACGTCGATCCGATCGCCGCCCGGCTGTTCCTGGGCCGGTTCCTGTCGGAGGAGCTCTCGAGCGTGCCCGACATCGACCTCGACTTCCCCCGCGACGTGCGCGAGGGGCTGATGCTCGCGGTGGTCGAGCGGTACGGGCCGGAGCACGCGGCGCTCGTGGCCGCCTTCCCCACCTATCGCGTCCGCGGTGCGATCCGCGACCTGGGCAAGGCGCTCGCGCTGCCCATGGGCGAGGTCGAGCGCATGGCCCGGCTGGCCGACGAGTGGGGCGCGATCGGCCAGGAGCAGGTGGAGCAGATGCGCGAGCGGGCCGGCTCGTCGCGCTGGCGCGCGTTCGCGTTCCTGATGGAGGAGATCATGGGCATCCCCCGCCACATCAGCCAGCACTCGGGCGGGATGGTGATCTCGACCCGGCCGCTGGTGGAGCTCGTGCCCGTGATCCCGGCAGCGATGGAGGGGCGCCAGATCTGCCAGTGGGACAAGGACTCGTGCGCCGACGCCGGCTTCCTCAAGATCGACCTGCTCGGCCTGGGCATGCTCTCCGCGGTGGAGGAGTGCGTCGATCTGATCGCCGAGGTGCGCGGGGCGCCGATCGACCTCTCCCGGGTCGGGTTCGACGACCCCGAGGTGTACGCCGAGATCCAGCAGGCCGACACGGTGGGCGTGTTCCAGATCGAGAGCCGGGCGCAGATGCAGTCGCTGCACCAGACGCTGCCCGAGAACCTGGACGATCTCACGGTGCAGGTGGCGCTGGTGCGGCCGGGGCCGATCGTCGGCGACGCCGTCAATCCCTACGTCAAGCATCGCCGCGCCCGCCGCGCCGATCCGGACTTCGAGCCCCCCTACGATCACCCGCTGCTCGAGCCGGTGCTGCACGACACCCTGGGGGTGGTCGTGTTCCAGGATCAGGTGCTCGAGGTGGCGATCGCGCTCGCCGGGTTCTCGACCGGCGAGGCCGAGAGCCTGCGCCGGGCCATGAGCCGCAAGCGCAGCCGCGACGCCCTCGAGCGGCACCGGCAGCGGTTCTGCACCGGCGCGGCCGAGCGGGGGGTGCCCGAGGCGACCGCGCTCAAGGTCTTCGAGAAGGTGGTGGCCTTCTCGGAGTTCGGCTTCCCCAAGAGCCACGCCGCCGCCTTCGCGATCCTGGCCTACCAGTCGGCGTGGCTGCACCGCAGCTATCCCGGCCGAGTTCCTGTGCGCGCTCCTGAACGCCCAGCCGATGGGCTTCTACCCGCCGGCGACGCTGCTGCGCGACGGCGAGCGGCGAGGCGTCGAGATCCGCCCGCCGGACGTGAACCGAAGCGATGCAGCCTGCACCGTCGAGGCCGGCGGCCGGTCGGTGCGGATCGGCCTCGGCTACATCAAGGGGGTCGGCACCCGGGCCGAGGGCGTGATCGCCGAGCGTGCGGCCGAGGGAGCGTTCTCGGACCTCGGCGAGCTGGTGCGGCGGGCGCCGCTTCACACCGACCAGCTCGAGGCGCTGATCCGCGCCGGCGCCTGTGACGGCTTCGACCGCAACCGCCGCCGGCTGCTGTGGGAGCTGCCCCTGCACCGCGCCCCCGTGGCGACGGAGGGCGCCGCACAGCTGGCGCTCGCGCTGGACGCCTCCCCCACCCCCGCGCTGCCACGGATGTCGGACTGGGAGCGGATGGTGGCCGACCATGAGGCCATGAGCCTGACCACCGGCCCGCATCCGATGGCGCTCCTGCGGCCGAGCCTCGACACCGCCATCCTCACCGCCGACCGGCTCCTGCACGCGCCGCTCGGGCCGGTCACCATCGCCGGCATCACCATCGCCCGCCAGCGCCCGGGCACCGCCAAGGGGATCGTGTTCCTGCTGGTCGAGGACGAGCGCGGCATGACCAACGTGATCTGCCCGCCGGCGGTCTACGAGCGCGACCGCATCGCCGTCCGCGCCGAGCCGCTCGTGCAGGTGTGGGGACGGCTCGAGCGCCGCGACGGCGCCGTCAACGTGATCGCCGACCGGGTCGCCGGGCTGACGTACACCGGCCGGCCGGACCTGGGCCGGGCCGCGGAGCGGGCCGCCGCGCGCGCCGCCGGAACCGGCGCCGGCCAGGGCGGCCACGTCGCCGATCTGCGCCGGCTGCGGGCCGCCGCTCCGCGCGCGAACAGCTTCGGGCGCGGCCGGCGCTGACAGCCGTCTTCACAACCCGGCCGCCATTGGTGTGTTTTTCCGAAGAATTCCGTAAAGAGGGCTGCCGTTTGCGGCGGATTCTCCGTAGGCTGAGTGAGCCGATGTGGTCTCGCCGCTGAGGGTCGTAGGAGCCCACCCTGACGAGCGGTGAGATGGGGTCGGTTGGGGGAGGCCGTTCGCCTACGGCCTCCCCCAAAATGCTTCTCAGGCGTTCGCGGCCGCAGAGTGGCGCAGCGCGGCCTCGAGCGCGGGGAAGTGATCGCAAGCCCGGCCGCCGTCGAGCGTGTTCCACGGCGTCCACACCACGACCCGCACGATCAGGCACTGGCCGCCTGGCGCGGGCGGCCGCCCGCACGCCCAGCGCACCTTGTGCGAGGGCAATTTCATGCAGGTGAAGCCGGAATGCCCCGCCTGGCGGCCGACGTCCGCCGCCACCCCGGCCGCGGTGAGCGTCCGCGGCAGCAGCGCTTCCAGCTCGGGCACGCGCTCGCACCGGTGCTGGCCGACGACCGTGCTCCAGCTGCCGAACGTGCTCACCTTGGCGATCAGGCAGACGGACTCGACCCGGTAGACGACCGCGCACGCCCACGCGGAGCCGTTGGACTGCAGTGCCGAGCAGCGCACGGTGGGGGCGTGCTCGCGCGTGGCGATCTGATGCTCCAGCGACGTCTCGGCGATGCGCTGGTGGATGCGCAGCACCCAGTACCCGGTCGCGCCGACGGCCAGCACCGCGAGGATGATGCCGGCGAGCCAGAGGTGCGATCGCATGGCAGCGCTCTGAGGCGAGCGCACGGGCTCCGGCGCGCGGGCCGCACCCGGCCCGTAACGCACGGGGGCAGGAGCCGGCGGGTCGGGGGCGGCGTGCTGGGGCTGGTAGGCGGCCGGTTCGGGCTGGGGTTCAGGTTCGGGCTCGGGTGCAGCTTCGGGCTCGGGTGCAGCTTCGGGCTCGGGTGCGGCCGGCGGGGCGACCGACCGCAGGGTCAGACGCGGCGGCGACCGGCTCGATGGGCACCGGCCGCTGCGGCAGGGGCGGCCGCACCGGCGGCACGGAGTCGGGCTCGCGCTCGATCCGCGGCGGCAGCCCCGGCGTCGGCTCGCGCTCGATCCGCGGCGGCAGCCCCGGCGTCGGCTCGCGCTGGATCCGCGGCGGCAGGCCCGGCGCCCGCTCGTGCTCGATGCGCGGCGGCAGCCCCGGCGTCGGCGCAGGCCGGGGGCTGGACGCCTGCCGCCCCGTGTGCTCATCCTCCGCCTGCCTGCGCCGTGGTCGGCCTCCGAGGGCACCTGCCGTACCGGCTACGGCCAGGACGGCCCGACGGGCCCGACCCAGCAGCTGGTCTCGTGACACATGGGAACTTTACGCGCTGTCAGGGCCTGACTCCATGCACACCGGGCGACGACCCCCCAAAACGGGGGGCGCTACGCCGTGATCAGCGCGACGTCGTCGTCGACGTCGCCGACCGTCGGGATGACGTCGAGGACGCTCTCCCGGGCGCAGTAGCGCACGTCGTCGGCGAGGTCTGCGGCACGCAGGTTGCGGGCGCTGCGGGACGCCCCCAGGCCATCCACGGCCGATGTGAACGACGCCGCGATCGCCTCGGCGGCCTGGGCGGCGTCGCTCGCCTCCCATTCCGCCAGCCACACCCGCAGCTCCGACACGTACCGGCCCGCCGTGTAGGCGTCGTCGATCGCGAACTCGCCGCCCACCCCCGCGCACTGCACGAGCACGTCGCCCTTGGCCTGGCGGGCGCGCCGGGCGGCCGCCGCCGCGCATGCCGTCAGGTTGGCAAGGCTCCCGACCAGGACCATGTCCGCCCGGTTTGCGGCAGCGACGATGGCGCGCGTGCCGTTGGTGGTCGTCAGGACGAGGGTCTCGCCGCGGGCCTCGCCGTCGGCGAACTCGCGCGGCGAGTTGCCGAGGTCGAAGCCCTCCGGGCGGACGCAGGCCCGCTCGCCGGCGAGGACCGTGCCCTCCCCGAGCCGGCCGGCGAGCTCACGCGCGCGGTCGAGCCCGGCGCAGGCGAGCACACGTGAGTAGCCCTGGGCGAGCGCATGGGCGATCGTCGTGGTCGCACGCAGAACGTCGATGACGATGGCGACCGCCGCCTCGGGCGGCTCGCCGGGCGTGAACGCCACATCGATCTTCAATCTCCGAGTACCGCCTGGGCGGCCGCAAGCCGGGCGATCGGCACGCGGAACGGCGAGCAGGAGACATAGTCCAGGCCGGCCTTGTGGCAGAAGGCGATGGAGTCGGGATCGCCTCCGTGCTCGCCGCAGATGCCCATCCGGATGTCCGGCTTGACCGCCCGCGCCTTCTCGACCGCCATCGCGACGAGCGCGCGCACGGCGTCGTCCATCGTCTCGAACGGGTTGCGCGAAAGCACGCCGTCCTCGAGGTACTGCGTCAGGAACTTGCCCTCGGCGTCGTCGCGCGAGAACGCGAGGGCCGTCTGGGTGAGGTCGTTGGTGCCGAACGAGAAGAAGTCGGCGTACTTCGCGATCCGGTCGGCCAGGAGGGCCGCGCGCGGGATCTCGATCATGCTGCCGATGCGGATGTCGAGGCCGGTGCCGCCCTCCTCCTCGATCACGCGCTCGGTCAGGGCGCGCAGCCGGCGCAGCTCCTCCGTGAACGCGACCAGCGGGATGCATGATCTCGACCTCTTTGGCACTCACGTCGCGGGCGGCGCGCACGATCGCGCGCACCTGCATCTCGTAGATCTCCGGATAGAGGATGCCGAGCCGGCAGCCGCGGGTGCCGAGCATCGGGTTGACCTCGTGCAGCGCCTTGACGCGGGCGGCCAGGCGCTCCTGGCCCGGCCCGATCTCGTCCAGGGACGGCAGGAACTCGTGCAGCGGCGGGTCGAGCAGCCGGATCGTCACCGGGTAGCCCGCCATCGCCCGCAGGATGCCGTCGAAGTCGGCCTGCTGGAACGGCAGCAGCCGGTCGAGCGCGGCCCGGCGGCCGGTCTCGTCGGAGGCCAGGATCATCTGGCGCATGACCGGCAGGCGCTCGTCGCCGAAGAACATGTGCTCCGTGCGGCAGAGGCCGATCCCCTCGGCCCCGAACTCGCGCGCCCGGATCGCGTCCTCGGGCGTGTCGGCGTTCGCCTCCACGCCGAGCCGGCGGATGTCGTCCGCCCATCCGGTGATCGCGCGGAAATCCTCGTTGATCTGCGGCGGCACGAGCGTCACGGCTCCCCGGATCACGAGCCCGCGGCCGCCGTCGACGGAGATCTCGTCGCCCTCGTTGATCGTCGTGCCGTTCACGGTGAAGAGCCGGGCCGCCGGATCGATCTGGAGCGCCTCGACGCCGCACACGCACGGCTTGCCCATCCCCCGCGCCACGACGGCCGCGTGCGACGTCATGCCGCCGTGGGCGGTCACGACCGCCTGGGCCTGGATGACGCCGTGGATGTCGTCCGGCGTCGTCTCCCAGCGCACGAGGATCACCGACTCGCCGGCGCGCCCGCGGGTCTCGGCGGTGTCGGCGTCGAACACCGCCTTGCCGACCGCCGCGCCCGGCGAGGCGTTCAGCCCGCGCGCCAGCACGTCGTAGGAGGCGGCGGGATCGATGCCGGGGTGCAGCAGCTGGTCGAGCTGGGCCGGGTCGATCCGGCCGATCGCGGTGCGGCGGTCGAGCACCTTCTCCTCGACCAGGTCGCGGGCCACGCGTACCGCCGCCTGGGCGGTGCGCTTGCCGGTCCGCGTCTGCAGGATGTAGAGCGTCCCCTGTTCGATCGTGAACTCGACGTCCTGCATCTCCTTGTAGTGCGACTCGAGCAGCTGCATCGCGTCGCGCAGCTGGCCGAACGCCTGCGGGCTGACCTCCTCGAGCTCCTCGAGCGGTCGCGGCGTGCGGATGCCCGCGACGACGTCCTCGCCCTGGGCGTTCACCAGGAACTCGCCGTAGAGCTCGCGCTCGCCCGTCGAGGGGTTGCGCGTGAACGCCACCCCCGTCGCGCTCGTCGGGCCGAGGTTCCCGAACACCATCTGGCCCACATTGACCGCCGTGCCGAGATCGTCGGGGATGTTGTCGTGACGCCGGTAGGTGATCGCCCTCGGCGTGTTCCACGAGTTGAACACCGCCGAGACCGAGCGCTCCAGCTGCTCGGCGGGCTCCTGCGGGAAGTCGTCGCCCGTACCCGACCGGTAGATGCCGCGGAAGGTGTCGAGGAGGTTGCGCAGGTCGGCGGCGTCGAGATCGACGTCGGCACGCACGCCGCGATCGAGCTTGAGGCGATCGAGCGCATCCTCGAACAGGTGGCCGTCGACGCCCATGACGACGTCTCCGAACATCTGCACGAACCGGCGGTAGGAGTCAAGCGCGAAGCGCTCGTCGCCGCTGCGCGCCGCCAGGCCCTGCACCGAGCGATCGTTCAGGCCCAGGTTCAGGATCGTGTCCATCATTCCGGGCATCGACACCGGCGACCCCGACCGCACCGAGACGAGCAGGGGGTCGGCCGGATCGCCCAGACGCTTGCCCAGGCGGCGCTCCAGGTCGGCGAGGTGCTCGGCGATCTGCTCACGCAGACCGTCCGGCCATGTTCCTCCCGCCGCCAGGTAGTCGTTGCACGCCTGCGTCGTGATGATGAATCCGTCGGGCACCGGCAGCCCGATCGTGGTCATCTCGGCGAGCCCTGCGCCCTTGCCCCCGAGCAGGGCACGCATCTCTTTCGACCCCTGGGAGAAGTCGTACACATACCCGGACCCGGACACGTGGCGGAGTGTACGTGGCCCCGTCACGCATAGCCAATCGGCGCCGACTGTGCGGATCCGGCGAGTGCGGTAGGGTGGGCCGATGCCGCAGCAGAGCGCCACCTGCGAGTGCGGCCGGCCCGACTGCCACGCATCGCTCGACGTCTCTCCTGACGAGGTGCGGCGCCTCCACGCCGAGGGCGTGCGCGTGGTCGCGCCGGGGCATGTCAGCGGGCGGCCGGAGGAGGTCGTGGTGGCGCGGAAGGAGGCGCACTGGACGGTGCGTGATGTCGACCCGGTCGACGAGGCATCGATGGAATCGTTCCCCGCCAGCGACGCGCCGGCGTGGCCGGACTGACCGCCGCCGCCAGGAGCGCGCCCGCGCTCGCCCGTGCGTGCCTGGTCGCCGCAGCCGCCGCGAGCCTGCTCGCCGCGACCCCTGCGCAGGCGGCGACACCGCCCGTCGTGCCGCAGCACGGCTCGCTCTGGGGGGCGTTCCCGAACGAGCCGGGCGGGATCGCGGCGCTGCAGCGGCGGGTCGGCCGGCGCCTGGCGATCGTCAACCGGTACGTGCCGTGGACGTTCACCGGATGGACGGACGTCTCGACCTACCTGCGCGGCGGGCACCTGCCCCTGATCTCGTGGTCGGCGGCGCCGGACACGACGGCCGCGGCGATCGCGAGCGGCTCCGAGGACAGCGTCATCCACGCCGCGGCGGTGGCGCTGCGGCACGCCGGTGGACGGGTGTTCCTGCGCCCGTTCTACGAGTTCGACCAGCCCGTGGGCCACCCGCGCTACATCGGCACCCCGAGCGAGGTCATCGCCGCCTGGCGGCGGCTCCACGACATCTTCCGGGCGGCCGGCGCGACCAACGTGCGGCTCGTGTGGTGCCCGATGGCGTTCGACTTCCACGGCGGCATCGCGCACTCGTTCTGGCCCGGGAACGGCTACGTGAACTGGGTCGCGGCCGACGGCTACAACTTCCCCGGCCAGCCGTGGCACTCGTTCCGCGACATCTTCCAGGACGCCTACCATTTCGCCGGCGTCCACGGCAAGCGCATGATGATCGCCGAGACCGCCTCCCCCGCCGCCGACCCGCGCACACCCGGGTGGATGGCCGGGGCGGCGAAGTGGATCCGCCATCACACGCTCGTGCACGCCGTGTCCTACTTCGACTCCATGAGCCCGAAGGGCTACAACTTCGAGGTCGCGTCCGACCGGCAGACGCTGGCGGCGTTCCGGGCCTGGGGCCTGCGCAGGTACTTCCGGCAGTAGCGTTTCGGGCATGCACCTGCGCCCCCTGACGGCCGCCGACGCTCCCGAGCTCCTGCGCATCCTCGAGACGCCCGAGGTGGCGCGGTGGTGGGACGAGCCGGACGAGGGGTTCCCGTTCAGCGACGACCCGGAGGCCACCCGGCTCGTGATCGAGGTCGACGGCGCCGTGGCGGGCCTGATCCAGTTCGCCGAGGAGCTCGAGCCGAAGTACCGCCACGCGTCGATCGACCTCTTCCTCGACCCGGCCCTGCACGGCCGCGGCCTCGGCACCGAGGCGGTCAGGCGTGTCGTCCGCCACCTGATCGACGAGCGCGGGCATCACCGCATCACGATCGACCCGGCGGCCGCGAACACCGCGGCGATCCGCGCCTACGAGAAGGCCGGCTTCGCGCCGGTCGGGATCATGCGCAGCTACGAGCGCGACGTCGGCGGCGGGGGCTGGCACGACGGCCTGCTGATGGAGCTGATCGAGCCGCGCTAGTCGCCGGTGGGTGAGACGCCGGCCGGCTCGACCATCACGACGACCGTGCGCGTGGGTGCGCTGGTCTTGTGCGCGACGCCCTTCGGGACGGTGTAGCCCTGGTGTGGTCGCAGGCGCACCGTCCCTGAGCCCTCGACCTCGATCACGAGCTCGCCCTCGAGGACGAGGAAGAACTCGTCCTCGGCGTCGTGGGAGTGCCAGTGGAAGTCGCCCTCGAGCACGCCGAGGCGCACGACCGCATCGTTCACGCTCGTGAGCGTCTGGTTGAACCACGGCTCGTGCCGGGCCGCCTCGGCGGCGACGTCGATCAGCGCCAGCTGGCCGTACTTGTCGTCGAGGTGGATGTCGTAGCGGTCCGGCATCGCTACGCCGGCCGCAGGCCTTCGAGCGACGCTCGCCGGCGCTCGTCGACAAGCTCGGCGACCCGGGCCGCGGTCTCCTCGATCGCAAGGCCGGTGACGTCGATCACGGGGCAGCCCAGCCGCCGGTGCAGCGCGCGGGTGAACTCGAGCTCCTCGTAGATCTCCGCCAGGTCGGCATAGCGGGCGCCGGCGCCGGCCAGCGTGCGCACGCGCCGGCGGCGGATCCCGGCCAGCTGCTCGGCGTCGATCGTCAGCCCGACCAGCTTCCACGGCTCGACCGTGAACAGCACGGGCGGCGGGTCGACGCCGCGCACGATCGGCACGTTCGCGGCCATGTAGCCGAGATAGCCCAGATGCATCGATGTCGGCGTCTTCGACGTGCGTGACACGCCGAGCAGCACGATGTCGGCCTGGTGCAGGTCGTCGGCGCCGCGGCCGTCGTCGTGCTTGACCGCGAACTCGATGGCCGCGATGCGGCGGAAGTACTGGGCGTCGAGCGGGGCGCTGCGACCGGGGACGAGGGTGGCCTCGCGGCCGGAGGCCGTGGTGATCGCGTTCAGCGCAGGCCCGAGGACGTCGTGCACCACGAGGCGGCTGGCGTGGGCGATCTCGACCATCGCCTCACGCAGCGCCGGGTCGACGAGCGTGTAGAAGACCGCTGCCCGCCTGCCGGTGGCCGACTCGAGCGCCCGCGCGAGCCCCTCGCGCGTCTGCACGCGGGCGTGGCGGATCATCTCGATCTCGGTGTCGGCGAACTGGCTCTGCGCGGCCCGGCCGACCCGTGCGGCGGTGTCCCCGGTGGAGTCGGACACGATGTGGATCTCGAGCCGGTCGGACACTGGGCCAGATCCTATCCCGGAACCCCATCCGGGTCGCCGCCGTCGGCTGAGATACTGCGGCGATGGAACCGGAGCCGAGGATCGCGTTGGTGCGCCCGGACGAGCTCACGGAGGCCGCGCCCTATGCCTACGCCGCGCTGCCGCCTGCCGGGGCGCGTCTGGTCTTCACCGCGGGAGCCTGTCCACTCGACGCGTCCGGGGCAACGGTGGCGCCCGGCGACGTCGCCGCGCAGGCGGAGCAGGTGATGGCGAACCTCCGCACGGCGCTGCGCGCGGCCGGGGCCGACCTCGCCGACGTGCTCAAGACGACCGTCTACGTCGCGACTCGCGATCGCGACGACCTCGTCGCCGCGTGGGACGTCGTGCACCGCCATTTCGGCGGCCACGAGGCGCCCAGCACGCTGGTCGGCGTCAGCGTGCTCGGCTACCCCGACCAGCTGGTCGAGGTCGAGGCCGTGGCCGCCCTGCGGTAGCCGAGGGCTGCGGCTCGCCGGAGGGCGTGGCGGCGGCGACGTGTCACAGCACGCGCGCCGCGTGTCCCGACGAGTACACGGCGTTGCGGGCGATCAGCCCGTCCCGGCAGTTGATGACGTCGATCCCGTCCCACTCGAGCAGGCGGCCGTCCGGGGCCGTCGCGCGGGCGATCCACTCGACGACGCCGGTGTCGTCGCCGATGTAGACCCCGCGCTCCTCGAAGCGGATGTCCGGCCAGCGCTCGTGGATGCCGGCGACGTGGGCCCGGAAGGCCTCGGCGCCTTCGACCCGATCGCCGGCGGTGAGGTTGTCGAACACGATGTCCGCCGTGACGACCGCCATGATGGCGTCGACGTCGTGGCCGAACCACCCGCGGCGGTACTCGTCGACAAGACGGCTGACGTCGCTCCGGTCCATGCCGGCGATCTTCCCCCGCCGGCCCGGGCCGGTCAAGCCCCGCTCAGCCCGGCAGCTGCCCGAAGTCACCGAGGCGGCGCAGGGCCGCGGCCACATTGGCGACGAGGGTCAGCCGGTTCGCGCGCACGGCCTCGTCGGGGGCCATCACGAGCACGTCCTCGAAGAAGCGGTTGACGACCGGCACGAGGTCGGCCGCCGCGTCGAGCGTCTCCGGCGCAGAGGCCAGCGCCCGCGCGAGCTCCTGCTCGGCGGGCTCGGTCAGCAGCGCGTCGGCGACCGGCCCGGCCGCCGCGCCGGCGGCGATGCGTACGCAACGGCCGTAGGCGTCGCGCACGGCGTCGCGCCGCGGGCCGGCAAACGCGTGCAGCGCCCGGGCGACCGCGGCCACGTCGACGGGCTCGACGGCCTCCGACCCGCGTGCCGCGCGCACCTCCTCGACCGTCAGCCCCTCCTCCAGGAGCGACGGCTCCAGCCGGTCGAGCACGAACCCGGCCGCGCGCTCGCCCAGGAGCTCGTTCGGGTCGAGCCGGTAGCCGCGGGCAAGCGCGATGGCCGCCACGCCGGCGGCGGCGCGGCGCAGGCCGAACGGGTCGCGGCTGCCCGTCGGCTCGAGGCCGAGCCCGAACGCCACGGCCAGCGTGTCGGCCTTGTCGGCCAGCGCCAGCACGGCGCCGGCCTCGCTCGCGGGCAGCTCGCCGCCCGCCTCGCGCGGGCGGTGGTGCTCCTCGATGGCGGCGCACACGGCCTCGTCCTCGCCCGCGGCGCGGGCATAGATCGACCCGGCATATCCCTCGAGGTCGGCGAACTCGCTCACGAGCCCCGACACGAGATCGGCCTTGCACAGCGCCGCCGCGCGCACCGCGGCCGCACGCACCGCCTGCGGCAGCCCGTTGCGGTCGCACAGCCGCTCGGCGATGGGGCCGAGCCGCGCGGCCTTGTCGGCCAGCGATCCCGAGCCCTCGAGGAAGCTGACACGGCCGAGCTCGGCGGCCATCGCCTCGAGGCCGCGCTCCAGGTCGCGGCGGTGGGCGAAGGCGGCGTCGTCGAGCCGGCCGACCAGCACCTCCTCGTTCCCGGCCCGCACGATGTCCGGGTCGCCGCCGTTTGCGACAAACAGGAACCGGGGCTCGAGCGGCGCCCCCACCCGGCGCACCGGGAAGTAGCGCTGGTGCGACTGCATCGCGGTGACGACGACCCGCTCCGGCAGCTCCAGGTAGCCGGCGTCGAAGCGGCCCTCGAGCACGACCGGCCACTCGACCAGATGGACGACCTCGTCGAGCTTGCGGCCGGGGTCCTTCCACGGCCCCGCCGCGTCGAGCCCGGCCACGATCGCCGCGCGCCGCTCCGACGCCTCCGCCATCGCCCGGACGGCGCGCAGATCGGCGAGATAGGTGGCGGCGGTGCCGACGGCGGTGTGGCCGCCCTCGTAGCGGTGCCCATAGGTCGTGTCGCCGCTCTGCAGGCCCGCGAGGCGCATCGGCACGACCGCGTCGTCGAGCTTCACGACCAGCCACCGGATCGGGCGCGAGAAGCGGCCGCCCTCGTAGCGCATCGACTTCGAGAACTGGATCCCCTCGACGACGCCGCGTACGACGTCGGGCACGAGATCGGCGAGCTGGGTCGGCGAGCCCTCCGACACCGCCCAGACGAAGCCGTCGCGGCGCTCGAGCCGCGCCGGGTCGAGGCCGTGCTTGCGGGCGAACCCGGCCAGGGCCTGGTCGGGCGCGTCCTCGCGCGGGCCGCGCACCTCGGAGCGCTCCGCCGGACGCTCCCCGGGGAGTTCGAGGGCGATCACCGCCAGCCGCCTGGGAGCGACATGGACGCGGCGCTCGGCGGCGGTGATGCCCGCCCGGGCGAGCTCGGCGTCGAGCAAGCCGGGAAGCTGCGCCTGGGCCTGCCCGCAGGCGGCCGCCGGCAGCTCCTCGCACCCGATCTCGACCAGCAGGTCAGGCACCCGTTTCCTCCACCTCCAGATAGGTGCGGGCGACCGCCTGGGCCAGCCGGCGCATGCGCAGGATGTAGCCGGCCCGGTCGGTGACCGCAATCGCGCGGCGGGCGTCGAGCAGGTTGAACGCGTGCGAGCACTTGAGCACGTGGTCGTAGGCCGGCAGCGGCAGCCGGGCGTCGATGCAGCGCATCGCCTCGGCCTCGAAGTCGTCGAAGTGGCGCGCGTGCACGGCCGTGTCGGCCACCTCGTAGTTGTAGGTGGACATCTGGCGCTCGTTCTGGAAGAAGACCTCGCCCCAGCGCACGTGCGGCGACCACAGCATGTCGTGGGCGCGGCGCACGCCCTGCAGGTACATGCCGATGCGCTCGAGGCCGTAGGCCAGCTCGACCGAGATCGGGTCGAGGTCGAACCCGCCCGCCTGCTGGAAGTAGGTGAACTGGGTGATCTCCATCCCGTCCATCCACACCTCCCAGCCCAGGCCGGACGCGCCCAGCGACGGGTTCTCCCAGTTGTCCTCGACGAAGCGGACGTCGTGGCGGGGGACGTCGATCCCGATCGCCTGCAGCGAGGCCAGGTACAGATCCTGGACGTCGGCCGGGGCCGGCTTCAGGATCACCTGGTACTGGTAGAACTGCTGGAACCGGAACGGGTTCTCGCCGTAGCGGCCGTCGTCGGGCCGGATCGAGGGCTCCACGTAGCCGGTGCGCCACGGCTTGGGGCCGAGCACGCGCAGGAACGTGGCGGGGTTGGACGTGCCCGCGCCGACCTCGGTGTGGTACGGCTGCATGATCGTGCAGCCCTGCCCCTCCCAGTAGGCCTGGAGCGCCGAGATCATGCCCTGGAAGGTGTGCGCCATCGCGGCCGCAAGCTATCAGGCCGGCACCGCCGTCCGGGCCCGTCAGGCGTGCAGGGTGCGCATGCGAAAGCCGCCGTGGTGGGCGTAGGTCGCCTCGACCACGCGCACCGCGTCGTCCGCCGCCGCCGGGTCGAGCCGGCCGGGCCGCAGCGGCCGCTCGATCAGCGTCTCGATCGTCCCCAGGCTGCCCGGCCGCAGGCGAAACCACTCCGGCCCGCCCGAGCACGTCTCGCACACCGCGCCCCCGGCCGTCGGCGAATAGCCGACCAGCGGCCCGTCGGTGCCGCAGGCGGCGCAGGAGGTCAGGTGCGGCAGATAGCCGGCCAGCAGCAGGAGCTTCAGCTGGAACCCGACCGCGAGCGAGTCGGCCGCGGGGTTGCCGGAGTCGGGCACCGGGCCGTCGAGGAGCTCCAGGAAGCGCACGAGACCGTCGAAGACGCGCGGCTGCGGGTCGGGCTCCGGGTGCAGCTTGAGCACCGCCTCGGCCCCGATCAGGGCGACGCTCAGCGGGTAGGGCCGCTCGCGCACCGCGGCGTGGGCCGAGACGATGTCGGCGCCCGAGACCGTGTGCAGCTCGCCCCGGCCCTCGTGCAGCATGAGCGCGGCGCGCGTGAGCGGCTCCAGGCGGCCGCCGAACCGCGACGTGGTCTTGCGCACGCCCTTGGCGATGGCGTTCACCCGGCCGCGCTCGGCCGTGTACAGGTGCAGGATGCGGTCGGCCTCGCCGAAGCGCATCGAGCGCAGCACGATCGCGTCGGCACGGTAGGTGCGTCCCATGCGGCCAGTGTAGGAGGCGCGCCGGTCAACTGGCACGCAATGTGGGTGCCAAGTGGCGTATGGCAGGCTTACCGCCGCCCGCCGGGCGGTTCAGGATCACCACACGCTGCGGCCGTCGGCTCGACTCCACCGCCGGGAGCCGACAGCGTGGGGCGGCTGGGACGCGGCGCGGTTTCTGCCACTTGGCGCACACAGCGGATGCCAATTGGCGCTGGCGGCCGCCCATGTCCCGGCCCGCTATCGTCGCCGACGTGCCGGAGATCAGCATCCGCCCGGTCGGTCGCCGCCGAGTTCGCCGCCCTCGCCGATCTCACCGTCGCCGCCTACCGCGCCGTGCCCGGCGGCTCGACGTCGGCCGGCTATGAGGAGACGCTGCGCGACGTCGCCACACGCGCCCGCGAGGCGGAGGTGCTGGTGGCGGTCGGCGAGGACGGCACGTTGCTCGGCGGCATCACATTCGTGCCCGGCCCAGGTCCATACGCCGAGTTCAGCGGCCCCGACGAGGCCGGCATCCGCATGCTGGCCGTGTCGCCGGCCGCGCAGCGGCTCGGCATCGGCCGGCGGCTGGTGCTCGAGTGCATTGCGCGCGCCCAGGCGGCCGGCCGGGCGCGGATCGTGCTGCACACCACCGCCGCGATGACCGCCGCGCAGTCGCTCTACGACGCGCTCGGCTTCGTCCGTACCCCGGGGCGCGATGCGTGGCCGTCGCCCCGCACCCACCTGATCGCGTACGTGCTCGAGCTCGACCCCGGACGTTCCTAGACCGGCTCGGTGAGCTCCCGCACCTCGCCGTCGGGCAGCGCGGCGATCAGATCCTCGGTGCCCACCTCGAACACCGCGTTCGGCGTGCCCGCCGCGCACCACACCGTCTCGAACCTGCGCAGGGAGGCGTCCACCAGCGTGCGCACGGGTGCCGGATGCCCCAGCGGCGGGACGCCGCCGATCGCGAACCCGGTCGCTTCGCGCACCTGATCGGGCTTGGCACGGCGCACGCCGAGTCCGGCCGCGTCGACCCGGCGATCGCCCGCGCACAGCACGAGCACCGGGCCGGCGTCGTCGACGAACACGAGCGATTTGACGATCTGACCGAGCTCGCAGCCGGCCGTCGCGGCCGCTTCCTCGGCCGTGCGGCTCGACTGCGCATGCTCGACGACGGTGACGTCGAGGCCGGCGGCGGAAAGACGGTCGGCTACGCGGACCGCAGTCGGGTGCAGCGTGGACATAGGTGGGTCCCCCTCTGGGCGACGCGGATCTTCTCGATGGGCGTCCCGCAGCGAAAGCACGGCTCGCCGGTGCGGGCGTAGACGGCGAAGCGCTCCTGCATCCCGCCGCGCTCGCCGTCGACGTCACGATAGTCGCGGATGCTGGCGCCGCGGGAGTCGATCCCGCGTTCCAGAGCCTCGACGACCGCGGCGTGCAGGCGCTTCACCTCGGCCGCCGTCAGCCCGCCGCCCGGCCGCAGTGGATGGATGCGGGCCTGCCACAGCGCCTCGTCGGCGTAGATGTTGCCCACGCCGGCGACGATGCCCTGGTGCAGCAGGAGCGCCTTCACCGGCGCCTTGCGCCCGGCTAGGTCGGCCCGCAGCCGCCGCGGCGACCAGTCGGCCGAGAGCGGCTCGGGGCCTGCCCGCGGACGCAGGTAGGCCTCGAGCTCGCCCGGCTCGATCAGGCGCATCGTGCCGAACCGGCGCTGGTCGCGGTACACGAGCGTCGAGCCGTCGTCGAGGTCGAACACGGCCCGGACATGTGCCGGCGCCGGCTCCGTGGAGTCAGGTGGCCGGTGGTGGAACCAGCCCGTCATGCGCAGATGCGCGACAAGCGTGCGCCCGGTCGCGAACTCGAACAGCAGATACTTGCCCCGCCGCCCGACGCCGGTGAAGCGCTCGCCGCCAAGCTCGAGACTCACCTCGAGCGGATCGAGCGGGGCGGTCAGCCGGCCGTCGCGGATGTCCGCGCGCACCAGCGTGCGCCCGGTCAGGCGCGGCACGAGGCCGCGGCGGACGGTCTCGACCTCGGGCAGCTCCGGCATCGTTTCAGCTTAGAGATGTACGCCACGCCACGTCCGCGCGAACTGCACCGAACCGATTACGGGATCGCCGCGAATGGGTGACGACGCGGCGCGCACGGGACGCCGCCGCCAGGGATGGGAAAAGGAGAAACCGAATGACGGATATCGCAGCACGACCGGTGAGCCGCGGCTCGCTGCTCCGGAACGCGGGCGCGGCGGGCGCGGGAGTGATGCTGGGCGGAGGGCTGCTCGGGGCGGCCACCGCGCGGGCGGCCGGCGGTGTCACGAAGGGTGACATCGACATCCTGATCGCGGCCGAGATCGCCGAGGCGCTGGCGGTCACGACCTACACGAACATCATCAACCGGGCGCCGTTCTTCAAGCATCTCGCGCTCGACGACCAGGGCTACCTGAAGGCCGCCCGCCAGGAGGAGATGTCGCACTACGCGCTCGAGATGTCGGTCACCGGCAAGCCGAGCCCGTTCACGACCTTCTACTACCCGCGCGGCATGTTCAAGCACGCGCAGACGACGCTGAACACGCTCGTCACCCTCGAGGACGCGTTCATCGCCGCCTACCTCGTCGGCGTGCGCAACTTCTCGAACTCCGACCTGCGCGTGACCGCCGCCCGGATCATGGGCATCGAGAGCGACCACCGCACCCTCGCGCGGGTCGTGGGCCCGGGCGTCGCCAAGCGCGACGGCGGCCCGATCGAGCACATCACCGGAGCGCAGGGCGTCGCCGAGTCGGTCGACCCGCCGAACAACAACGGCTACGAGCGCACGCTCAAGTGGACGAACATCGGCCAGGCGGTCACCGCCCTGACGCCGTTCGTCGACAAGGCCGCGGCCGCGAAGGCCGGGTTCGACACGGACGACGCGTTCCACTTCCACCCCTTCACGCCGCACCTGCCCAATCCGTTGGGCGCGTTCTTCGGCTTCGGAGGCTGATCGAGGCTGAACTGGGCACGCGGGTGCGTGACGCGACCCCCTCCGGCGTCGCGCACTCGCGGCTCAGCCCATGACCTCGATGACGACCGGCGGCGGCTCATATGGGCCGTCGCCGATCTCGAAGCAGGCCGCCACAGCCGCAGCATCCACCTCGCCCGGCGAGCGCGCGTGCACCGTCGCCAGCGGCTCGCCGCGCTCCACCGGCTCGCCCGCCTTCGCGGCGACCACGATGCCGACGGCGTGGTCGACCGAGTCCTCCTTGCGGGCACGGCCGGCGCCGAGCCGCATCGCCGCCTCGCCGAGGCGAAGCGCGTGGCACGAGCGCACGACACCTGCGCGCGGAGCCGGCACCGCCACGACCGCCGGCGCCTGCGGCAGCGGCCCATCGGGATCGCCGCCCTGGGCCGCGATCCAGCGCCGGTAGGTCTCGTACGCGGCCCCCGACGCGAGCGCCTGCTCGACCGCGCCGCGGTCGCCCGTCATGATGGCCGCCGCGTCGACGCACAGCGCCATCAGGTCGGCGGGGCCGCGGCCGCGCAGGGCCTCCACCGCCTCGGCCACCTCGAGCGCGTTTCCGACCGCCCGCCCGAGCGGCTCGTCCATCCGGGTGAGCATGCACGTCGTCGGCAGCCCGGCCGCGCCGCCGAGCTCGATCATCGCCCCGGCCAGCTCGCGCGCACTCTCCAGGTCGGGCATGAACGCGCCCTCCCCCACCTTGACGTCGAGCACGAGCCGCGACGCTCCGGAGGCGACCTTCTTCGACATGATGCTCGTCGCGATCAGCGGGATGCTCTGCACGGTGGCGGTGACGTCGCGCAGCGCATACATGCGCCGGTCGGCCGGCACGAGGTCTGCGGTCTGCCCGGCGACGGCGATGCCCACCCGCCGCACCTGGTCGATCAGGCGCTGCGGCTCCAGGTCGACCTCGAAGCCGGTGATCGACTCGAGCTTGTCCAGCGTGCCTCCGGTGTGGCCGAGGCCGCGGCCGGAGAGCTTGGCCACCGGCACCCCGCAGGCGGCCACGAGCGGGGCCACGACGAGCGTCGTCTTGTCGCCCACGCCTCCCGTCGAGTGCTTGTCGGCGACCGGGCGGCCCACCGATGTCAGGTCGAGCCGCGCGCCCGAGCCCACCATCGCCCGCATCAGATCGGCCGTCTCGCGCCCGCTCATGCCGCGCAGGACGACGGCCATCAGGAACGCGGCCAGCTGGTAGTCAGGCGTGTCGGCCGCGATCATCGCGGCGAGCTCGGCGGCGGCCAGCTCCCCGCCGTCGCGCTTGCGCGCGATCAGATCGACGATGCGGGCGCTCACAGCACCGGGGTGCCGGGCAGGTCGGCGTCGTGCACGCGCGTCAGCACGCGCATGACGGTCGCCCCGACGTCGGCGAAGGTGTCGCCGTCGTGGCGCCGAGAGATCATCGGCGCGCCCGGAACGTGCGCGAGCAGAAGCGCGTGCTCACGGGAGTGGTCGGTCGAGGGCGTGGTCGGGTCGCAGCCGTGGTCGGACGTCAGGATCAGGAGGTCGCCGTGGCGCAGCGCGGCGAGGATGCCGGGCAGGCCGGCGTCGAACTCCTCGAGCGCATCGGCGAACCCGCGCGGATCGTTGCGGTGGCCCCACAGCATGTCGGTCTCGACCAGGTTCACGAACACGAAGCTCTGGTCGGGCACCGTGCGCAGGAGCTCGGTCGTCACGGCGATCCCGTGCCCGTTCGAGGTCGTCGGCCGGGAGCTCGAGACGTCCTGCCCCGCGAAGATGTCGCCGATCTTGCCCACGCCGTGGACGCCGATTCCCGCGCTCGCGCAGGCGCTCGAGGTGGTTCGGGCGCGGCGGCAGAAGCGAGAAGTCGTGGCGGTTCGGCGTGCGCACGTACGCGCCCGGCTCACCGACGAACGGCCGCGCGATCACCCGCCCGACGGCATGCTCGCCCACGAGCAGCCGCCGCGCCGCCCGGCAGGCCGCGTACAGCTCCTCGAGCGGCACCGTCTGCTCGTGGGCCGCGATCTGGAACACGCTATCGGCCGACGTGTACACGATCCAGGCCCCGGTGCGCTGGTGCTCCTCGCCCAGGCGCTGGATGATCTCGGTGCCCGAGGCGGCGACGTTTCCGATCACCCCCCGGCCGGTGGCCGCCGAGAACGCCTCCAGAAGATCCGCCGGGAAGCCGTCGGGGTACGTCGGAAACGCCCGCTCGGTGATGATGCCCATCATCTCCCAGTGGCCCGTGGTCGTGTCCATCCCCAGGCTGCGCTCGGCCAGCCGGCCGTGGACGGACGGGGCGTCGCTGCGGGGCGGGCAGCCGCGCAGCGGCATGATGTTGCCGAGCCCGAGGGCCTGCATGGCCGGCACCTCGAGGCCGCCCACAGCTTCGGCGACGTGGGCCAGCGTCGACGATCCCGCCGTGCCGAAGTCGGCCGCGTCGGGCAGGTCGCCCGCCCCGACCGCGTCCAGCACGATCACGCATGCCCGTGGCACCGGCGTACCCTATCGCCGGCCCGTGCGGCTACGCGCGGGGGTGGGCCTTGAAGTAGGCCTTGCGCACGTGGTCGGCGGACACATGCGTGTACACCTGGGTGGTCTCGATGCTGGCGTGGCCGAGCATCTCCTGCACGCTGCGCAGGTCGCACCCGCCCTCGAGCAGGTGCGTGGCGAAGGAGTGGCGCAGGGTGTGCGGAGTGACGTCCTTGTCGATGCCGGCGTTGCGGGCATGGTCGCGGACGAGCTGGAAGACGGCCTGGCGGGTGATGCCCTGGCCGCGGTGGTTCAGGAAGAGGATGTCGCCGCGCTGGAGCCGGCCCAGGTACGGCCGGCCGCGCTGCAGGTAGATGCGGGCGGCCTCGGTCGAGCTCTTGCCCATCGGCACCATGCGCTGCTTGGCGCCCTTGCCGGTGCAGCGCACGACGCCCTCGGCCAGGTCGATGTCGGACACGCGCAGCGACACGAGCTCCGAGACGCGCAGCCCGGCTCCGTAGAGGAGCTCGAGCATGGCCCGGTCGCGCAGTCCGCGCGGCGACGTGTCGGGCCGGGTCACGATCGCCTCGGCCTCGGCCTTCGTCAGCGGATCGGGCAGGCTGCGCCCGAGCCGGGGCAGCGGCACCGTGCGGCCCGCATCGGCTCTTCCGCCCTCGCGGGCGCGGTGCTTGAAGAAGGCACGCACCGCCGCCATGCGCCGGCGTACCGTGGCCGCGGACAGCCCGCGGTCGCGCAGGGCGACGGCGTAGTCGTCGAGCACGCTCACGGGGATCGTGTCGGGGTCGGAGTGCTCGACGAAGTCGCCGAGGTCGATCAGATCGCGCCGGTAGGCCTCGACGGTGTGCGGCGACGCCCCACGCTCCAGCTGGAGGTGGGTTAGGAAGTCGCGTAGCTTGTCGTCATAAACACCCATTGGCAGTCTCCGGTTTTCGCCACAAACCGAGGCGTTCCTGCCGGGCCGTGCCTCCGGCCCTCAGTGGAAGGATAGGCGCTAGGTGTTAGCGATGTTCATACGGGTCTCATCCGGTGCGCAAACGTCGGCGCTGCGCGAGGGGATCCGCAACGCTTCCGTGCTCCTGATCGCGGCCGTCGTGGCGGTCGCCGCCGCAGCCGACGCCTTCCGGGGAGGGCCAGCGCAGCCCCACCCGCCACCGCCCCCACCACACCGCCACACCATCGGTGCGACGGCCCTTCCGCAGCCGCCGCGGGGCGTCCTCACCGGCTCGCTCTGGTACGCCGACGCGGACTGCCGGCTGCACCGGCTCGACCTCGTGACCCGCCACGACAGCACGCTCACGCAGACGCCGGGCCACTGCCACTTCTGGGTCTCGCCCGACCGGCGGCTCGTCGCGATGCACACGGGCCGTCCGTTCATCCCGCCCGAGGCGATCGAGCTCCTGAACGTCGCCACCGGACGGATCACGGTGCCGTTCCGGCGGCCCGACCTGGCGTTCGCCCCTCCGGTCTGGAGCCCTGACTCGCGGACGCTCGTCGCCTGCGACGGCGATCGCGGCCCACCCGACCTGCGGGCCTACCACGTCGCGTCGGGCACCGTGACGACTCCGGCCACGTTCGCGTGCTTCCCGGGGTACGTGGGCACGCGCCTGGCCTACCGTGACCTCGACTCGGTCACCCGCCTCGCCGGGCGCAAGATCGCCGACTCGGGCACGCTGGCCGGCCTGCTGCGCCGCGGCGTCTCCCAGGAGCCCGCGCCCGCGGCTGCCGGCGCCGTGCTCGCAGTGTCGGCGACCACCGTCACCCCGGCCGGCGGGCCGCCCCCGATCACGACGGTCGTGCTCTTCGACGCCGCCGGGCGCGTGATCGGCCGCTGGGACACGGGCGCGATCGCTGACAGCGTCACGCTGCTCGACCGGGGCCGGGTGATCGCCATCTCGCGCCGCGCCGGCCTCGAGCTCGACGACCGCCTCACCGGCGCCGTGACGGCGAGTGCCGCCGGCCGCCCGATCGTGTCCGCGGCCGTCTCGCCACGCGGTGACGTGCTCGCGCTCGCCGACGGGCGGCGGGTGGTCTTCGCCGCGATGAACGGCCGGCCGGCCTTCGCGCTGCCTATCGCGACGAGCTGGATCCAGTGGACGCGGTGAGGCCGGCGGATCGCGTCGCCCTGGCCCAGCGCCCCGGGGTCATCCCGTATGCGCGCGTGAACTGACGGGTCATGTGGCTCTGGTCGGCGAACCCGGCGGCCGCCGCCGCTTCGGCGAGCGGCGTGCCCGCGGCGATCGCCCGGCGGGCGACCGCCAGCCGCCGCATGGTGCGGTAGCGGTCGGGACTCGTCCCGAATGCCGCGCGGAAGTGGCGGGCGATCGTCCACCGGTCGCTGCCGCCGACGCGCTCGAGCAGGTGCGCCCGCGTCCCGGCGGTGGGATGCGCATCGAGGTACTCGCGCACGGCGCTGACGGCGGCCAGGTCGATCGCCCCCGCCGGCTCATCCGCGCCGCCGGCGCCCGCCAGGGCGTCGGCCACGATCGCGGCGGCGGCGGTGCGCGCGAGCTCGTCCATCGGCTCGTCGATGTCGCGCAGCAGCTCGGCCAGCCCGGCCGTCTGCGGGGCCGGGCGCTGCACGGGGTCGGCGACGAACGGCAGCGACCGTCCGGCCAGCGCCTCCTGGACGAGGGCCGGCGCGACGTACAGGATGCGGTACCCGAAGCCGGCATCGGTACCCGCTCTGCCGTCGTGGGTCTCGTCCGGATGCAGGAAGTGCAGCTGGCCCGGCAGGCAGCAGCGATCGGCGCCGCGGTAGCGGAACCGCTGCACCCCCGCCATCGTGATCCCGATCGCGTAGGTGTCGTGCCGGTGCGGCTCGAAGGCGCGGCCGCCGAAGAACGCCTCGACCCGCTCGATGCCCTCCGCGCCGGCGCCGACGCGGATCGAATCGCCGCGGGGGCCGCACGATCGTTCAAGACGGCCTGCCTGGATGGCCGATAGCGTCTCCGGCACGGACTCAGTGTATGCGCGGTCGGCCCTCTTCTCACCTCGTCGGTTCACTGGTCAGCGTTCGCCCCGTTGCTCGTGACCGCCCTCGCGATCATGGGCAGTCCAGGCCCCGCGACGATCAGCCTGACCGCCGCCGGTGCGGCGTTCGGCGTGCGCCGGTCAGGCGCCTATCTGGCCGGGATCGTGGCGGGCACGACGATCGTGCTGCTCGCCGTCGCAGTGGGCGTCACCGGCGTGCTGCTCGCGACGCCGGCCGTGCGGCCGGTGCTGATCGCGGCCGCCGTCGGGTACATCCTCTACCTCGCCTACCACATCGCCACGGCGCCGCCGCTCGGGGCGGGCTCCGCCGCGGCGGCCGCCCCGTCTGCGGCCGGCGGCCTCCTGCTCGGGGTCGCGAACCCGAAGGCGTGGGTCGCGATCGGCGCCGTCTTCGTCAGCGTCCGGGTGGCAGCGGGCGCGGTGCTCGATGCCGGCATCAAGACGGCCGCGCTGACCGTGCTGATCGTCGTGATCAACACGGCGTGGCTCGCGGCCGGCGCGTCGCTCGCCCCGATGCTGCGCGACCCCGCGCGGGCGCGCCGGGCCAACGCGCTGCTCGCGGCCGCGCTGGTCGTCTCGACCGCGGCCGCGCTCGTGCGCTGAGCCGGTGCGAGCGGGTCAGGCCGCGCGCAGCGGCAGCACGCTCTCGAGCGGGGTGTAGCCGATGCCGACGGCGTCTGCGACCGGCTCGCAGGTGACCTCGCCCGCGGCGACGTTGACGCCCAGCGCGAGCGCCGGATCCTCGGCGAGCGCCCGGTGCAGGCCCTTGTCGGCGATCGCCTCGACATACGGCAGCGTGACGTTCGTGAGCGCCCAGGTGGACGTGATCGGCACCGCCCCCGGCATGTTCGCGACGCAGTAGTGGACGATCCCGTCGACCATGTAGGTCGGGTCGGAGTGGGTCGTGGGCTTCGAGGTCTCGAAGCAGCCGCCCTGGTCGATGGCGACGTCGACCAGCACCGACCCCGGCTGCATCGACCCCAGCATGTCGCGGGTGACCAGGTGCGGCGCCTTCGCCCCGTGCACGAGGACGCCGCCGATGACCAGATCGGCCTGCGGCAGGGCCTCGGCGATCGCGTGGCGGCCCGACATCTGCATGAGCACGGTGCGGCCCAGGCTCACGTCGAGCTCGCGCATGCGGTCGACGCTGCGCTCGAACACCGTCACGTCGGCCTGCATCCCCTGTGCGATCAGCGCGGCGTTGTAGCCGACGATGCCCCCGCCGAGCACGAGCACCTTCGCGGGGAGCACGCCGGGCACGCCGCCCATCAACCGGCCGCGCCCCCGCAGCGGCTTCATCAGGTAGTAGGCGCCCACCTGGGCCGACAGCCGGCCGGCGACCTCGCTCATCGGCGCGAGCAGCGGGAGGCGGCCGTCGCGCGTCTCGACCGTCTCGTAGGCGATGCACACGGCGCCGGTCTCGCGCAGGCCCTGGGTCAGCTCGGGCGCCGCCGCCAGGTGCAGGTACGTGAACAGGATCTGGCCCGGCTGCAGGCGCTGGTACTCGCCGTCGAGCGGCTCCTTCACCTTCAGCACCATCTCGGCCTCTGCCCAGACGGCGTCGACATCCATGATGGTCGCGCCCGCCGCCTCGTACTCGGCGTCCGGCATGGCGCTGCCCTCGCCGGCGCCCAGCTCCACCAGGACGTCGTGCCCGCGCCGCCGCAGCTCGACGACGCCGGCCGTCGTCAGCGCGACCCGCGACTCGTCCTGCTTGATCTCCTTGACGACGCCGACCTTCATGCCGTCCCTCCGTCCTCGTCTGGCTGGGCGATTCTAGACCCGCGGGCGGCTTCGATCAGGGCGAGCGTCACCGCGAGCATCCCCTCCAGGTCGGCGACGGCGATGTGCTCCGAGGCGGTGTGGATCTCGGCCATGCCGTTGCAGACGTTGACGCAGGGGACGCCGGCGGCGTTGAACACGTTCGCGTCGGCGCCGCCGCCGGACTCGATGTACGTCACCGGGTAGCCGCTCTGGCCGAGGGCGGCGGCAGCCAGGCGCACGCCCTCGTGCGACTGCGAGAAGCGATAGCCCTCGTACTCGGAGACGATGCGCGTCTCGAGCTCGCACTCGGCCAGGTTCGCGGCGTAGGTGGCGGCATCGAGCATCGCCTGCACCTGCTCGCGCAGGCGGTCGGGATCGCGGCTGCGGGCCTCGGCCCAGACCCGGCACTCGGGCGCGACGATGTTGCCCGCGACGCCGCCGCGGATCAGGCCGACGTTCGCCGTCGTGGCGGGGTCGATGCGGCCGAGCGGCATATCGGCGATCGCCCGCGCCGCCGCGGCGATCGCGCTTCGCCCCTCCTCCGGCGCGATCCCCGAGTGGGCCGCGCGGCCGAGGAAGCGCAGCTCGAGCGACTTCTGGGTCGGTGCCGCGACCACGACGTTGCCGATCGGCGCGGCGTGGTCGTAGCAGTACCCGAGCCGGGCGTGCAGGCGGGCGAGGTCGAACGCCTTTGCGCCCTGCAGCCCGACCTCCTCCATCGGCGTCAGCACGAGCTCGACGCCCGCGTGCGGCACGCCCGCGACGAGCCGCTCGAACGCAGCCAGCATCACGGCGACCGCCGCCTTGTTGTCGGCCCCGAGGATCGTCTCGCGCCGGTTCACGACGATGCCGTTTCGCACCTCGGGCTCGACCGGCCCGTCCGGCGGGACGGTGTCGAGGTGGGCGTTCAGGAAGATCGGGGTGCCACCGCCGTTGCTCGGCGGGAGGCGGCAGTAGATGTTGCCGATGTCCGACCCGATCCGGCCGCCGGCATCGTCTTCGACCGGGTCGAGGCCCAGCCCGCGCAGGAACTCGAGCACGCGGTCGGCCACCGCCCGCTCCTGCCGGGAGGGGCTGGAGATGGCCGCGAGGTCGCAGAAGAGCGCGAGCACATCGCCCGCCGCCGCGGTGCTCACGCCTGCATCTCCGCGGGCGGTGTGACGCCGTAGAGCGGGCCGAACTTCCCCCACAGGTAGCGCATGAACGGCGCGTGCCCGAGCCGCGAGCCGGTGACGTTGTGGATCAGGTCGTCGCCCTCGTAGAGATAGCCCGCGTGGTGGATGTGCGTGCGCAACCACCCGAGCAGCTGTGCGAACTCGCCCCGGCCGAGCTGCGCGTCGATGTCGGGCAGGTCGGCTGCAATCTGCTCCCACAGGATGGCCGAGTACAGGTTCCCGAGCGTGTAGGTCGGGAAGTAGCCGAACGCGCCGCTCGACCAGTGCACGTCCTGTAGCACCCCCACGCCCGGATGCGGCGGCCGCACCCCGAGGCGGCGCTCGTACGCCGCGTCCCACTCGCCGGAGAGGTCGGCCACCTCGAGGTCGCCCCGCAGGAGCGCCAGCTCGAGCTCGAAGCGGATCATGATGTGCAGGTTGTAGGTGACCTCGTCGGACTCGACCCGGATCAGCGACGGCTGCACGCGGTTCACCTCGCGGTAGACGTCCTGCGGCGTCGCGCCGGCCATCGCCGCCCCGAACATCTCCCGCATCACCGGCGTGTAGTGCTCCCAGAACGGCAGGCTGCGGCCGACCAGGTTCTCCCACAGGCGCGACTGCGACTCGTGCAGGCCGAGCGAGGGCGCATCGGCGATCGGCGTGTCCTCGTAGTCGGGGTCGAACCCCTGGTCGTAGAGGCCGTGGCCCGCCTCGTGCATCGTCGAGGAGAAGCCGGAGAACGGGTCGAGCTCGTCGATCCGCGTGGTCAGGCGGACGTCGCGCAGGGCGATCGTGGTCGTGAACGGGTGCGCCGACCGGTCTTGGCGGCCCGCGTCGAGGTCGAAGCCGATGTCGCGCAGGAGCCGCATGGTGAAGTCCCACTGCACCGCGTCCGGGAAGCGATTGCCCTCAAAGCGCGGGGCCGGCGCCGGCCCCGCGTCGGCGATGGCCCGAAGCAGGGTCTGCAGCCCGTCCGCGAGGTCGGCGAAGAGCGGCTCCACCCGGGTCGTGCGCATGCCCGGCTCGAACGCGTCCATGAGCGCGTCGTAGGCCTCCCCGTCGTGACCGAGCAGGTCGGCCTGCTCACGCTTGAGCGCCACCATCTCCTCCAGGCAGGGCCGGAACTGCTCCCAGTCGCGCCGCTCGCGGGCCACCTCCCATACCGCCTGCCCGCGCGACCCCGCGAGAGCGAGGCGGCGGACGAGGTCGTCGGGCAGCCGCACCGCCCGGTCGCGGGTATGCGAGAGCACCCGCACCATCGCCGCCCGGTGCTGATCGAGGCCGGCCGCGCGGGCCTCGTCGAGCAGCTCGCCCAGGCGCGAGTCGGTGAGCATGCGATGGCGGATCACCCGCAGCGTCGCGACGGCCCGCGCCCGGCCCTCGGCGCCACGGCGCGGCATCAGGGTCTGCTGATCCCAGGACAGGAGCGCGCCCATGCGGCCCACGTCCGCGAGCTGGTGCATGTGCCGATCGAGCTCGGGCCAGGCGTCCATACGGCTCGGGCGCGCCTGCGGCCTACGCGGTCAGGTTCTCGGCCACGGCGACCGGCTCGGCCGGGCGGCGGCCGCTGCGGGTGACCGCGGCCCCAACGAAGTCGCGGAAGAGCGGCTGCGGGCGGTTCGGCCGGGACTTGAACTCGGGATGGAACTGGCTCGCGCAGAACCA
The DNA here is from genome assembly GCA_963707585.1 of uncultured Actinomycetes bacterium. Lineage (GTDB taxonomy): Bacteria > Actinomycetota > Thermoleophilia > Gaiellales > JAICJC01 > JAICJC01. Next base: position 178,394 of record CAVPQP010000006.1, read on the forward strand.
CGGGTGGTCCTGCAGCTCGATGATCTCCACCAGCCGCTCGTCCGGTGACGTGCCCGAGACGACGAGGCCGTGCGCGACGAGCTGTGCGCGCAGGCTGTTGTTGACCTCGTACCGGTGCCGGTGGCGCTCGTACACCACGGACTCGCCGTAGGCGCGGTGGGCGAGGGTGCCCTCCATGATCTTGACCGGATCGGATCCCAGCCGCATCGTCCCGCCCATGTCCTCGACCTGCTTCTGCTCCGGCAGGAGGTCGATCACCGGGTACGGCGTCTCGGAGTCGAACTCGCTCGAGTTCGCCCCGTCGAGGCCGACCACGTCGCGGGCGAACTCGACGACCGCGACCTGCATGCCCAGGCAGACGCCGAGGTAGGGCACGGACTGCTCGCGGGCGAAGCGGGCGGCGGCGATCTTGCCCTCGATGCCGCGGATGCCGAACCCGCCGGGGATGAGGATGCCGTCGACCTGCGACAGCCGCCGCTCGGCCTCCTCCCACGACAGCGTCTCGGCGTCGACCCAGACGATCTCGAGCTTCGTGCCGTGGTGGATGGCGGCGTGCCGCAGCGCCTCGACCACTGACAGGTAGGCATCCTGCAGCTGGACGTACTTGCCCACGAGCGCGATGCGCACGGTGCCCTCGGCGGCGTGGATGCGCTCGACCATCGCCTCCCACTCGCGCATGTCGGCCGGCCCGGTCACGAGCCCGAGCCGCTCGCAGGCGAGCCGGTCGAGGCCCTCGGCCTGCATCATGAGCGGGATCGCGTAGATGTCGTCGGCGTCGGGGGCCGACACGACCGCCTCGACCTCGACGTCCGCGAAGAGCGCGATCTTCTCGCGCATGTCGCGTGACAGCGGCTGGCGCGACCGGCACACGACCACGTCGGGCGCGATACCGATGCGGCGCAGCTCCTGCACCGAATGCTGGGTGGGCTTGGTCTTGAGCTCGCCGGCCACGTCGATGAACGGCACCAGCGTGCAATGGATGTACATGACGTTGTCGCGGCCCGCCTGGTTTCGGAACTGGCGGATCGCCTCGAGGAACGGCAGGCTCTCGATGTCGCCGACCGTGCCGCCGATCTCGGTGATGATCACGTCGACGTCGTGCGACTGGCCGGCCAGCTGCACGCGGCGCTTGATCTCGTCGGTGACGTGCGGGATCACCTGCACGGTCGAGCCCAGGTACTCGCCCTTGCGCTCGCGGCGGATGATGCGCTCGTAGACCGAGCCGGTGGTGTGGTTCGAGTTGCGCGACAGGAACTCGTCGACGAACCGCTCGTAGTGGCCCAGGTCGAGGTCGGTCTCGGCCCCGTCTTCGGTCACGAACACCTCGCCGTGCTGGAACGGGCTCATGGTGCCCGGATCCACGTTGATGTAGGGATCGAACTTCTGCAGCGAGACCCGCAGGCCGCGCGACTTCAGGAGCCGCCCGAGCGACGCGGCGGTGATGCCCTTGCCGAGCGACGAGACGACGCCCCCCGTTACGAACACGTACTTGACCTGCCTGCTCACGCCCTCGCCGCCTTTCGCCGCAGTGACCGTACCGGGAACTGGATCATACGCGAGCGAGGCGACGGACCCCGGCCGCCGCCACCGCCGGCCGCCCGGCTCATCCCACCCCGCGGCAGGCCGCGGCGCAGCGCCGGCAGGCCTCGGCGCAGGCCTCCATGCCCTCGCCCAGCCGATCGCAGGACGCGGCGTTGCGATCGCACACCTCGGCGCAGAGCGCCGCCATCTGATGGGCGAAGTCGGAGCTGCGCAGCATCATGTCGCGGGTCGCGTCGCACACCTGCGCGCAGTCGAGCATCAGCCGGGCGTGCAGCAGGTGGGCCGACTCGCCCCGCCGCTGCAGTCCGTAGGACAGCGCCTCGACGCACGCCTGGTGGCAATCGGTGGCCGCCGCGATGGCCGTGGCGAACCGCTCCCCCGCCCGTGTCGCCGTCAGATGCTCGCTCATGGCGCTCCTCCGTGCTCGCGTGGTGCCGGCGTTAGGCATCATATTCGGCACTCGCCATGCCCCCGCTCCCCCTCACGACCGACCGGCTCGAGATCCGCAGCCTCCGCGCCGACGACGCCGACGGCCTGCACCGCGTCTTCGGCGACCCCGAGGCGATGCGCTACGTCGGCCGCAGCGGCAGCGCGCGCACCCGGGCGCAGACGGCCGAGAGCGTCGCCCAGTACATGGCAGCGGAGCGCGCACACGGCTTCGGCCTGTGGGCGGCGACGCGGCGCGAGGACGGCCGCATGATCGGCCTCTGCGGACTGACGCTGGTCGAGGGCGAGGGCCCCGACGTCGAGGTCGTCTACGTGCTCGAGCGGCCCGCCTGGGGGCTCGGGTACGCCACCGAGATGGCGGCCGCCTGCCTGGCCGCCGGATTCGGCCCGTTCGGCCTGGAGCGCATCATCGCCCTGGCCTATCCGATGAACGCGGCGTCGATCCGGGTCATGCACAAGTGCGGCATGCGGCCGGCGGGCACGCTCCAGGCCCACGGCCACGACCTCGTCTGCTACGAGGCGCTCTCCGGCAGCCAGCCCTCGCGGTAACGGGTCGGCTCACGCTCCGGGTAGCTGGCGTAGGCGGCCCGCGGGTCGGTCGTCGCATGCTCGACGCCCGCGCCGAGCCGCAGCGCAGCCGCATCGACGGTGTAGCCGCCCCAGTCCTCGCCCGTCGAGAGGTCGCGCGCGCCGACGGCAAGGATCACGCAGTGCGGATCCCCCGCGCCCACGACCACGTGCTCCGTGCCGGCAGGGCAGTGCACGAAGTCCCAGGCGCGCAGCCGCCGCTCGACGCCCTCGACCACGAGCACGGCCTCTCCGGCGAGCACGAGGAAGTCCTCTTGGTCGGCCTCCCAGTGGTACATCGCCATGGGCTCGCCCGGGCCGAGCACCTGCAGGTTGATCCCGATCTGGGGGAACTCCTGCTCGCCCTCGAACATGCAGATGAAACCACGGCCGTGGCGATCGGTCCAGGCCGCGTCGCGTGCGTTCAGCACGAACCAGCCCGCAGCGGCCGGGACGAGCCCGTGCCCGGTCTGCTCGAGATCCGCCTCGGGCACCATCTCAGCCTCGCAGCGCCTCGGCGTGCTTGCGAGCCGCCTCGTCGCCCTCCTCGCCGCCGAGCATCCGGGCCAGCTCGTCGACGACCTCGCCGCCGTCCAGGCGCACGATCGCCGTGGCGGTCGGGTCGCCGTGCAGCTTCTCGACGCGGAAGTGCGCGTCGGCGACGCCCGCGATCTGGGGCAGGTGGGTGATGACGAGCACCTGCGCGCCCTCGGCGACCTGCTGCAGCTTGCCCGCAACGGCCCGGGCGGTGCGCCCGCCGATGCCGGCGTCGACCTCGTCGAGCAGGAGCACGCCCGGGCCCGAACGGGTCCTGGCCGCCACCCGGATGGCCAGGGCGATGCGCGAGAGCTCGCCGCCCGAGGCCGTATCCGCCACCGGCCCGGCGGGCAGCCCCGGGTTCGCGGCCAGCTCGAGCACGACGCGGTCGGCCCCGCGCGGGCCGAGCTCGGCCGGCTCGATCGCGACGCCGAAGCGGGCCTCCGCCATGCCCAGGTCGGCCAGCTCGGCCTCGACGGCCCCGGCGAACGCGGGCGCCGCCGCGGCGCGGGCAGCATGGAGCTCGGCGGCGCACACGCGCGCGTGCTCCTCGGCCGCCGCGGCGGCGGCTGCGAGCCGCTCGAGCTCGGCCTCGGAGCCGTCCAGGCGCTCGAGCGCCGAGCGCGCCTCGGCGGCCATCTCCAGCACCCGGTCGAGCGGAGCGGCGTAGCGGCGCTCGAGCTGGGTGAACGCCTCGAGCCGCGTCTCGACGTGCTCGAGCCGGCCAGGGTCGGCCTCGAGCCCGTCGACGAAGCCGCGCAGCTCCATCGCCGCTTCCTGCAGCCGCGCCGCGGCGTCGCGCAGCTCGGCGGCCACCGCGGCCATGCGCGGCTCGTACTCGGCAGCCAGCCCGACCGCCTCTCCGGCCCGCGCCGCCAGCGCCTGGGCGCCGTCGCCGTCGGCGGGGCTGAGGAGCTCGGCGGCGTCGGCAGCGGCGGCGGTCAGCTCGTCCAGGTGGCGCAGCCGCACGCTCTCGGCGCGCAGGGCCTCGGGCTCGCCGGGCTCCATCGCCAGGGCGTCGGCCCGGGCGACCAGGTCTTCCAGATCGAGCCGGCGGCGGGCGGCGTCGGCGGCCTGCGAGCGGGCCGAGTCGAGGGCGGCCGCGGCAGAGCGGCGCGCACGCCACGCCTCGGCCATCGCCGCGGTCTGCGCCTCGCAGCCGGCGTAGCCGTCGAGCAGCTCGAGCTGGCGGGACGGCTGGGCCAGGCGCCTGGCCTCGTGCTGCGACGACACCTCGAGCAGCCGCTCGCCGAGCGCCTCGAGATCGGCCCGCGCGCACGTCCGGCCCCACACGAGCGCCCGGCTGCGGCCGCTCGGCAGCAGCCGCCGCGCGACGACGAGGGTGTCCTCGCCGTCGGGGCGCAGGCCCGCAACGGCCTCGAGCCCGGGGGTGTCGAAGAACGCCCCGGGCAGCTCGAACTCGGCCTCGACATAGGCCTCGGCGGAGTGCGGCCCGATCAGTCCGGCCGCCGGCTGCGCCCCGGCCAGGAGGCCAATCGCCTCGGCCAGCATCGTCTTGCCAGCCCCGGTCTCGCCGGTGAGGACGTTCAGGCCGGGCGCCGGCTCGAGGTCGGCCTCCTCGATCAGGGCCAGGTTGGAGATGTGGAGGCGGAGCAGCATCGCCCTCACAGTATGGGCTCCGGCACGGACGGCTCCTCCATCCTCTAGTGGCTGAAGATCTCGAGGTAGCGGCGGAAGAACGACGCCCCGGCGACCCGGGCGAGCGTCGCGCAGGCGTCCGCCTGGCGCACCTCGAGGACGCCGCCGGGGTCGACCCGCCCGGCCGTGTGCCCGTCGACGATCACCTGCACCGGCACGTCGGCGGAGCGGTTGCGCAGATGCACGTGATGCGACCGGCCGAGCACCATCGAGCGGGCGTGCAGCGAGTGCGGCGAGACGAAGGTGACCACGTAGCCGTCGGTCCCCCACGCCAGCACGGGGCCGCCCGCCGACAGGTTGTACGCCGTCGAGCCGGTCGGCGACGCGACGATTACGCCGTCGCAGCCGAGCTCGCCGAGCGACTGGCCGTCGACGCTCCACTCGAGCACCGCCATCCGCCCGAGCACGGCGCTCGTGAGCACGACGTCGTTGATGCCCGTGACGCTCTCGCCGGCGGTCGTCGCGGTGATCGTCGGCAGCTCGACCACCTCGAAGCCGCCCGCGAACGAATGCTCCAGGCCGGTCTCGAGGTCGCGCGCCTCGATGCTCGTGAGGAACCCGACCCGGCCGAAGTTGACGCCGAGCGCGGGCACGCCGGTGCCGAGGTAGCGCTGCAGCGCCCGCAGCATCGTGCCGTCGCCGCCGAGCACGACCGCCAGGTCGGCGTCGCCCTCGTCCGTGATCTCGACGCCGCTCGCCGCCGCGACGGCGCGCAGCCGTGTGGGCGCGTCGCCGATCACCTCGGGCTTGCCGTGCACGATCACGGCGATGCGCCCGACGCCGGTCAGCTCAGGCATCGGGGACAGCGCCCGCGATCGCTCGTTCGACATCGACTCCACCTTCCTTCGCCGCCGCGTGCCCGGCCGCGGCTGCGTACACGACGTACTCGCGGTTCCCGGCAGGCCCGGGGACACAAGAATCGCACACACCGGCGACCACCGCTCCCGCGCTTGTGACGAATGCGCAAAAGTCGCGCAACACCCGCCGGCGCACCTCCGGATCGCGCACGACGCCCTTGCGCACGTCCCCCCGCCCCGCCTCGAACTGGGGCTTGACCAGCAGCAGCGCACGCCAGCGTGGCTCGGCGCACGCCACCGCGGCCGGGAGCACCAGCCGCAGCGAGATGAACGAGACGTCGGCCGTGATCAGGCCGGGCGCGTACGGCAGGGACGCACACTCCAGGCGGCGGGCGTTCACCCCCTCGAGCACGGTCACCCGGCCGTCGGCGCGCAGCCGCTCGTGCAGCTGGTTTCGGCCGACGTCCACGGCGACGACGGCCGCGGCGCCGTGCTGGAGCAGACAGTCGGTGAACCCGCCGGTGGACGCGCCGACGTCCAGGCAGCGCTCTCCGGTCACGTCGACGCCGAACGCCTCAATGGCCGTCGCGAGCTTGTCGCCGCCGCGCGAGACGTAGCGCGGCGGCGCCACGAGCTCGACCCGGGCCGTCTCGGGCACGGCCGACCCGGCCTTCGTGACAACCGCGCCCTCGACCAGCACGCGCCCGGCCATGATCAGGGCCTGCGCCCGGCTGCGCGACTCGGCGATCCCGCGCTCGGCCATGAGCACGTCGAGGCGGGTGGAGCCGCTCACCGCGGGCTCCCGAACCGGAACAGGAGCAGCTCGCCGACGACGAGGCCGCGGCGCTGGTAGAAGGCGACGGCGCGGTCGTTCCCCGCCATCACCGCGACCTCGAGGTCGTGGATCCCGCGCCGCTCGAGCTCGGCGTCGACCGCGTCCATGAGCGCCGTGCCGATGCCGCGGCTGCGCTGATCGGGCGCCACGGCGAGCGAGACGAGCTCGGCCATGTGGGCGCCGACCGGCCACGTGTCGTCGTCGCCGGGGCGGATGTGAACGTAGGCGTAGCCGACGGCGGCGCCGCCGGCACGGGCGACGAGCACGAACGCCTGCCCGGTCGCGAGCATCGATCGGTACCAGTCGCTGCGCCGCTGCCACGAGAGGTCGTCGTCGGCCAGCACAGGCACGGCGGCCGTGGCCCGGTGGTGGCGGTGCAGCGAGCGCCACAGCGGCTCGAGCTCGGCCAGCTGATCGACGCTGATCTGGGCGATGTCGGGGCCGGTCATCCCGTCAGCGTATCGGGGACAGTCCCCGCTTCGAAAGCGTCACGAAACGGCACCACGGACCGTTCGGGGTCTGACCCCGGTTCAGGCGCTCGGCTGTTCGCCCTCGCCCGCCTCGAGCGACTCGCCGGCGCGCTCCAGCACGTCGACCGCCTCGTGCACGAGCGCCGTGATCTGCTCGAGCAGGGCCGTGGCCTGGTCGGCGTCGAGCTCGCCGGCCTCCAGGCGGGCGCCCAGGGCCTCGAGGTCGGCGGCCAGCTGCTCCAGGCGGGGCTCGTCTATCTCCCCACCCCCTGCTCGCGGGCGACCCGGCCCAGGATCCCGTTCACGAGCGCGCCCGCCTCGGGCGAGGCGTAGCGCTTCGTGAGCGTCACCGCCTCGTCGATCGCGACGCCCGCCGGCACCTCGCCGGCCTTGAGCTCCCAGACCGCGAGCCGCAGGATGCTGCGCTCGAGCACCGCCATGCGCTCGGCGCTCCACTCGTTGGCGGCGGCGTCGATGACCGCGTCCAGCTGCTCGCGGTCGGCCCACACGCCCTCGGCCGCCGTCTGGGCGAACTGCCCCGGCGGGGTGCCGTTGTCGCGCTCGTATGCGGCATACAGCGGCCCGAACTCGGCCCCCGTCAGATCGCGCTGGTAGAGCAGGAAGGCGGCCGCGCGCCGCTGGGTGCGCCGGCTCTCGCTCACCGCTCGGCCCCCACGCGGTCGATGCCGGTGACCGTGACGTCGACGACCCGCACCTCGAGGCCCGTCATGCCGGCCACGTGCTCGGCGACGGCGTCGCGCACCGATGCGGCCAGCTTCGGGAGCACCCGGCCGTAGCCCGCGCAGACGTCGACGTCGAACGCGATCGTGCCGCCCTTCACCACCCACTCCACCGGTCCGCGTCGCCCCGGCAGCACGCGCGAGACGCGCCCCGGCAGGTCGAGCCGGGCGCCGGGGACGCCGGAGACGGCGCCGCGCACGATCGAGACGATCGCCTCGTCGGCGACGGTGGTGCTGCCCAGCCGCAGGCTCATGCCGCCATCTCCTGGCCGAGCGACGGCAGGGCCGCGCGGACGTCGTCGAGATACGCGGTCGTGTAGCGGCCCGAGACGAACACCGGCTCGTGGACGATGTCGAGGAAGAGCTCGCGCGTGGTGGTGACGCCCTCGATCGCGAGCTCGTGCAGCGCCCGCCGGGCACGCGCGATCGCCTGGGGGCGGTCGGCCCCATACACGATCAGCTTCGCGAGCAGCGAGTCGTAGAACGGCGGCACCCGGTAGCCGGGATAGGCGTGGGTATCGAACCGCACGCCCGGCCCCAGGGGCGGCTCGAGCGCCGACACCGTGCCCGCGGCCGGGCGGAAGTCGTGGGCGGGGTCCTCGCAGTTGATGCGGAACTCGATCGCGTGGCCGCGCAGCGGCTGCAGGCCGGTGGCGGGCAGCGGCGCGCCGCCGGCCAGGAGCAGCTGCTGGCAGGCCAGGTCGACCCCGGTCAGGAGCTCCGAGACGGGGTGCTCCACCTGCAGGCGGGTATTCATCTCGATGAAGTAGAAGCGGCCGTCGGTGTCGAGCAGGAACTCGACCGTGCCGGCGTTGCGGTAGCCGCACCCGGTGCACGCGAGCGTCGCCGCCTCGGCCATCTGCGCGCGGGTCGCCTCGTCGAGCGCGGGCGACGGCCCCTCTTCGATCAGCTTCTGGTGGCGGCGCTGCACGGAGCAGTCGCGCTCGCCCAGGACGAGCACGCCGCCCGCGCCGTCGGCCAGCACCTGCATCTCGACGTGGCGGGGGTTCAGGACGGCCTTCTCGAGGTACATGCCGCCGTCGCCGAAGGAGGCCAGCGCCTCGGACGAGGCCATGCCGTAGGCGTCCTCGATGTCGGCCGGGTCTGCCACCAGCCGCATGCCCCGGCCGCCGCCGCCCGCGACCGCCTTCAGGAGCACGGGGTAGCCCAGCTCCGACGCGATGCTGCGGGCATGCCCGGCATCGGTCAGGCGGTCGGTCGAGCCCGGCACGAGCGGGACGCCGGCGGCCTGCATCGATGTGCGGGCGCGGCTCTTGTCGCCCATCACCTCCATCGACTCTGACGTCGGCCCCACGAACACCAGGTCATTGTCGGTGCAAGCGCGCACGAACGCGGCACTTTCGGCCAGGAAGCCCCAGCCCGGGTGCACCGAGTCGCACCCGGTCGTCTCGGCCGCCGCGACCAGGTTGGAGACGTGCAGGTAGCTCTGGGCCGGCTGGTGCGGGCCGACGCACACCGCCCGGTCGGCCAGCTTGACCCACAGACCGTCGCGGTCGGCGGTCGAGTACACGGCGACAGCCTCGATGCCCAGGTCGTGGCAGGCGCGTACGATCCGCACCGCCGCCTCGCCCCGGTTCGCGATCAGGACGCGCTTGAGCACGTCGTCTACACCGGCTCGAGCTCGAAGAGCGGCTGCCCGTACTCGACCGGCTGGGCGTTGTCGACCAGGATCCGCCGGATCACGCCGGCGTGGTCGGACTTGTACTCGTTGAACAGCTTCATGGCCTCGAGGATGCACAGCGTCTGCCCCACCTCGACGCGGTCGCCCTCGTCGACGAACGCCGGCTGGGCGGGCGACGGCGAGCGGTAGAACGTGCCCACCATCGGCGACTCGAGCCGGATCGAAGATGACACCTCGGGCTCCGCCGCCGGTGCGGGGCCGGGCTGCGCTGCGGCAGCGGGGGCCGGGAACGGGCGCTCGTCCTGCTTGCGCACCGTGATCCGCACGGCACCGTCCTCGACGGTGAGCTCGGAGACGTCGTCGGACGACTCCAGCAGCCGGATCAGCTCGCGCACGCGCTCGGATTGGGAGTGGTCGACGGCATCGCCCGCGTCCTCGCCGCCGCCGCGCCCGCGCAGGCCCTCGAGCAGGCGGGCCGCGTCGTCGCCGAAGAGCGCGAGCAGCAGCAGGTCCTCCTCGCTTCCGACCCCGCCGGCCTGCGAGCGCAGGTCGTCCATGTCCGGCTCCGGCTCCGACGGCAGCGGCACGGCGTGGCGGGCGGCCTCGGGCGCGAAGGGCAGCGGCGGCGTGCCGTATGCGCCGGAGAGCAGGTCGCGCATCTCGTCGGAGACCTCGGCCCAGCGCCGCGCGGTCAGCACGTGCTTGACCGCCTGCCCGGCCAGGATGCCGCCGATCGGCTGGGCCAGCGGGGCCGTGCCGCAGTCGGCCCGGACCCGGTTCAGCTCGGCCAGCACCTCGTCGAGGCGGTCGAGCGCATCGGCCGAGCGCAGGCGGGCGTCGATGTCGGCGACGAGGCCGACGGGCAGGTGCGTGATGGCGGTGCGCAGGATGATCCGCGGCGGCACCGGCAGCGCCGGCATGCGCGACGTGACGTGCGCGTCGATGAACCGCGACGCCTCCCAGACACGGTCGACGTCCACGCCGTGCTCGATCTCGAGGCTCGTGAGCGCCTCGGACAGCACCTCGGCCGACACCCGGTTCAGGAGCGACGCCACCGGGTAGGCCGCGACCGCGATCGGCTCGGCCCCGTGGCGGGCCGACTCGACAGCCATCGCGAGCGCCTTGCCGCCGGTGCCCTGGCAGTACAGGCCGGCGGGCACGCCGGACGCGGCCGCCAGCCGCTCGACGACGCTGCCGGCCGTGCCGGGATCGAGCGCACCGGCGGAATCGTGCAGGAGCACCCGCTCGGCGCCCAGCTCGGCCAGGCGGCGGGCCTTCTCGATCACGCGCTCGAGGTTGCCCATCTGGCCCGAGAAGGCCAGGCCGCCGTACAGGCGGCCGCCCGCCTCGCGCACCGCGGCGGCGGCCGCAGCCAGGTTCTCGACATCGTTCAGCGGGTCGTGCAGCCGGAAGACATCGATCCCGCTCTCGGCCGCCGACAGGATGAAGCGGCGCACGAGATCGTCGGAGACCGGCCGCGACCCGACCAGGAAGCGGCCGCGCACCGCGATCTGCAGCGGCGTCTGTGTGCAGCGCGCCTTGAGCGCGCGGATCCGGTCCCAGGGGCTCTCCACCCCGCGCCGCACCGCGGCGTCAAAGCAGCCGCCCCCCGACACCTCGAGGCCGGCGAACCCGGCGCCGTCCAGGATCTCCGCGACCTCGAGCACCGTTGCCGTGGACGCGTTGCCGGCCAGCGGCTGCTGGGACAGGAGCCGGACGGTGGTGTCGACGATCCGGGTCACGCCCGTGAGATGTAGCGCGCCTCGCGGGTGTCCACCTTGATCCGCTCGCCGACGTTCACGAACATCGGCACCGAGACGACCGCGCCCGTCTCGAGCGTCGCCGGCTTGGTCACGTTCGAGACGGTGTCGCCGCGCACGCCCGGCTCCGTCTCCACCACCTCGAGCTCGACCGAGGCCGGCAGCTGCAGGCTCGACGGCTTGCCGTCGACCAGGAGCAGCTGGACGGTGTCGTTCTCCTTCATGAACCGCAGCTCCTCGGCGACCGAGTCGGCCGGGAGCATGATCTGCTCGAAGCTCGCGGAGTCCATCAGCACGACGTCGGAGCCGTCGTTGTAGAGGTACGTCACGTTCGCGACCTCGGTGTGGACCCGGGGCATCTTCTCGCCGGCGCGGAAGGTCTTGTCGACCACCCCGCCCGACTCGAGCGCCTTCAGCTTCGTGCGCACGAAGGCCCCGCCCTTGCCGGGCTTCACATGCTGGAACTCGACGATGCGGTACACGGTGCCGTCGACCTCGATGTGCATGCCGTTCTTGAACTGGTTGGTGGAGATCATCTGGGCGCGACCCTACCCGACCACGAGAACGTCTTTGGGGAACATGGTGAGCCGCTCGCCTCCGGTCGCCGTCACGACGACCAGATCCTCGATCCGCACGCCGCCTACGCCGGGTAGATAGATCCCCGGCTCCACTGTGACGACCATCCCCGGTTCCAGGGTTGCAGTCGTCGTCGCGCCGACCCGCGGCGCCTCGTGAATCTCCAGGCCGACGCCGTGGCCGGTGGGATGGCCGAAGCGGCCGCCGTGGCCGGCGGCCTCGATGATGGAGCGGGCGGCGGCGTCGACGTCGGCCGCCGGGATGCCGGGGCGCACGGCGGCCATCGCCGCCAGCTGGGCCTCGAGGCAGATCGCGTAGAGGTCGGTGAGGACGGCCGGGGGCGTCCCGGTCGCGAACGTGCGCGTGCAGTCCGACGCGTACCCGGCGAGCATGCAGCCGAGGTCGATCGTGATCAGCGTGTCCGGGCCGATCACGTCGTCGCCCGGGTGCGCGTGCGGCTGGGCGCCGCGCTCGTGCGAGGCGACGATCGTCTCGAACGAGAGCCCGTCGGCGCCGCCCTCGTGGAAGAGCTCGCGCACGTGCCAGGCGACCTCGCTCTCGGTGCGGCCCATCAGGCCCTCGCCCGCGAGCAGCTGGTACACCGGCTCGATCAGGGCCGCCGACGCGCGCACTGCGGCGAGCTCGTCCGCGTCCTTCACGATCCGCAGCTTCTCGACCAGCCCCGGCGCCGGCACGAGCCCGGCGTACGCCTCGGCCAGGATCGCGTGGCGCTCCACGGTGAGCTGCGCCGGCTCGAAGCCGATGCGGCCCGCGCCGCCTGTGAGATCTCCCAGCCGGTCGGCGGCCGTGCGGATGACGTCGCGCTCGGCGAGCTCGACGTCCACCCATTCGCGCAGCGGCTCCGACGCCGTCTGGTATCGGAAGTCGGTCAGCAGGGTGGCGGTGTCCGCCCCCAGGACGACCAGGGCGTTCGACCCCGTGAAGCCGGTCAGGTAGCGGATGTTCACGAGGCCGGAGATGACCATCGCCTCGACGCCGGCGGCCTCCATCGCGGCCCGGGCCGCGGCCAGTCTGGCGGCGTGGTTCATGCGCTTCGCCCCGTCACGTGCTCGAGCGCCTCGCGGTAGCCCTCGGCGCCCTTGCCCACGATTCGCAGCGAGACGACGTCGGCGATCACCGACACGCGCCGCCACTCCTCGCGGCCCTCGATGTCGGAGAGGTGCACCTCGACCACCGGCTTGGGGAAGATCTCGAGCGCGTCGCGGATGGCGTAGCTGTAGTGCGTCCACGCGCCCGGGGTTCACGATCAGCGCGTCGGTGCCGCCCACCGCTTCGTGGATCATCGAGACGTACTCGCCCTCGCTGTTCGTCTGCCAGCAGCGCGCGCTCGCGTGGAGCTGCTGCGCCCAGTGGTAGACCTGCGTCTCGAGCTGGGCGAGGGTGACCGTGCCGTACACGGCCGGATCCCGCTTTCCGAGCATGTTGAGGTTGACCCCGTTCAGCACCGCGACCTGCATCAGTGCGCAAGGGTACTTGACGGGCGGCGGCCGGGCACGCCGCCGCCGTGACTACGCTCTCCTGGCATGGACGAGCGGGTGCTGCTGGTCGAGGACGACGCCTCCATCCGCGAGGTGGTCGGCATCGGCCTGCGCCAGGCCGGCATGCAGGTCACCGGCGTCGGCGACGGGCGCGAGGCGCTCGCCCAGTTCCGGCGCGCGGCCTACGACGTCGTCCTGCTCGACGTGATGCTGCCGTCGCTCGACGGGTTCGAGGTGCTGCGCGAGCTGCGTCGCACGAGCCGCGTGCCGGTGGTGATGCTGACCGCCCGCACCGAGACGGTCGACGTCGTCGTCGGCCTCGAGCTCGGCGCCGACGACTACGTCACCAAGCCGTTCGAGATGCCCGTGCTGGCGGCGCGGGTGCGCGCCGTGCTGCGGCGGACGGCCTCTCCGCGGGAGACGGCAGCCTTCACCCTCGGGGCCATCGAGGTCGACCCGGCCGCCTTCCAGGCCCGCCGCGACGGCGCCGACCTGGGCCTGACGACGACAGAGTTCAAGCTGCTCCTGGCGCTCGGGACGCACCGCGGCCAGGTGCTCTCCCGCGAGCAGCTGCTCGACCAGGTGTGGGGCTACGACTACCTGGGCGACTCGCGCCTGGTCGACGTCGCCGTGCAGCGCCTGCGGGCGAAGGTCGACGCCGGCCCGGCGGGGCCGCAGCTGATCGAGACCGTGCGCGGCGTCGGCTACCGCTGCGCTGTTACGTAGCGGTTACATCGCGGTGGCGGCCGCGTTTCGGGCGGCTCCGACCATGGGCACATGCCGACCGCTCCCGCGCCGATCCGACCGGGCCGCCTGCGCCGCCGCCTCACCATCGCGTTCGTGCTCGTCGGCGGGCTCTCGGCGGGCGCGCTTGCGCTCGGCTCCTACGTCGTCGTCCGCCACGCCCGCCTGGACGACTCGCGCAGCCGCGCGCTCGAGCAGAGCAAGCTGAACGCGCTCGTGGCGGCGGTGACGCTGCGCGGGCGGCCCCGGGATCTGTCGCGGCTCGAGTCGCGCTTTGCCACCCGCGGCACGTTCACGACCGTGATCGGGCAGCGCGGCCGGATCCCGGCCGGCCGGCTGCCGGTGCCCGCCGACCTGCGCCGGCTGGCCACGGCCGGTGACGTCGCCTACGAGCGCCAGACGATCGCCGGCGTGCCCTATCTGACGGTGGCCGAGCCGCTTCCGTCCGCCCACACCCAGCTCTACTTCTTCTACGACGAGAGCCAGGTCTGGGCCGACCTCGACCAGCTGCGCGACATCCTCGTCGGCGGCTGGCTCGTGCTGGTGCTGCTCTCCTGGCTCGTCGGGGCGTTCCTGGCGCGGCGCATCCTGCAGCCGGTGGCGGGCGCGAGCGCGGCCGCGCGGTCGCTCGCGGAGGGCCTGCTGGACACCCGCCTGACCGCCAGTGGGAGCGACGAGTTCGGTGAGTGGGCGGCGTCGTTCAACCACATGGCCGACGCGCTGGAAGGCAAGATCACGGCCCTCACCGAGGCGCAGGCGCGCGAGCGCCGGTTCACCGCCGACGTCGCCCACGAGCTGCGCACGCCGCTGACGGCGCTCGTGAACGAGGCCGCCCTGCTCGAGAGCCACGCCGACCGCCTGCCCGCCGAGGACGCCCGCCTGACGCGCCTGCTCGTCCGCGACGTCTCCCGGCTGCGGCACCTGACCGAGGATCTGATGGAGATCTCGCGCCTGGACGCCGGCGCCGAGGCCGTCCGGATCGAGCCGGTCGACCTGCGGCCGCTGATCGAGAGCATCGTGCACAGCCGCGGCTGGGACGGGAGCGTCGCGATCGCCGGCGCCGGCGGGACCGTCGGCACCGACCGGCGCCGGATCGAGCGGATCGTCGCAAACCTGATCGGAAACGCCGTCGAGCACGGTGGCGGCCATGCCCACGTGCGTATCGGCGTCGATGCCGGCGCCGCGGTGATCGATGTCGCAGACGCCGGCCCCGGGATCCCCCCGGAGTTCGCCCCGCGCCTGTTCGAGCGCTTCTCGAAGGCCGACGCCGCCCGCACCGGCGCCGGCAGCGGCCTCGGCCTCGCCATCGCCCGCGAGAACGCCGTCCTGCTCGGGGGATCGATCGCGTACGAGACCCCCTCCGGCGGCGGCGCCACATTCACCGTCCACCTGCCCGCACTGACCACCCCGCCAGAGGAGCCAGCATGACCGTCCGCCCCACCATCGCCATCGCCTGCCTCTGTGCGCTCGCCGCCGCGTGCGGCGGCACGGGCGCGGTCGTCGTCGGCTCAGGCCAGAAGCCACCGGTTCCCCCGATCGACTCGGTCGTTACCGTCGTGAGCGGCTCGGGCAGCGCTCCCGCGCCCGTCACCGGCCATGCGCCCGCGACGATGGGCGTGGAGGTCTGGCTCGTGCGACACGGCAAGCTGTGGCCCACCATGCGGGCCGTCGCGGCCACGCGGGCGGTGATCGGCGCTGCGGTGAAACAGCTCCTCGCCGGCCCCAACGCGGCCGACACCCGCACCGGCGTCTCGAGCGCGGTGCCCGCGTCGACGCAGCTGCTCGGGATCTCGCTGCACGGAGGCGTCGCCACGGTCGACGTCACGTCGGACTTCGAGGCGGGCGGCACGGGGGCGACCGAACGGCTGCGGCTCGCGCAGCTCGTCTACACGGTGACGCAGTTTCCGGGCGTGCACGGCGTGACGCTGCGCCTCGACGGCACGCCGGTGACCACGCTCGCGGACGGGCTCGTGCTCGCCGACCCGCTGACGCGCTCGGCGATGGGCTTCCCGGATCTCGCGCCGGCGATCACGGTGGTATCGCCCGCGCCGGGGGCGAGCGTGCAGGCGCCGTTCACGGTGAGGGGCGTCGCCGACGTCTTCGAGGCGGGCCTCACGTTCCGGCTGCTGGACGCCGCGGGCCACGAGCTGAGCAGCGGGGCGACCTCGGCATCCTGCGGCACGGGCTGCCCGGGCACCTTCTCGTTCCAGATCGACGAGCTGGGCGTCTCGAGCGTCCAGGACGGCACGCTCGTGATCTCGAGCGCCACCGCCTCGGGGAAGCCGGGCGGCGGCCAGAGCGTGCGGCTGCCGCTGCGGCTCCTGCCGCCCTACGACGTGACCAGCCCCAGGCCCGGCGCGACCCTGACCAGCCCGGCCGTGATCGCCTTCCGCTACCCCAGCACGCCCCGGGTGCTCCTGCGCATCGTCGACGCGCATCTCCACGTGCTGGCGCGGCGCGTGGTCAGCGCCGACTGCATCGGGGCCTGCCCTGCCGGCGTCGAGTTCGCCAATCATGTCCACTTCTCCGTCGCCGGCCTCCAGCCGGGCTACGTGGTCATCTCGCCGGTGCATGTGAACCCGGCCACGGGCGGCCAGGTGGTCGAGATCCCCGTTACGCTCAACGGCGGCTGACGGCCGCCGCCTCTGAAAGGAGCACCGATGCACGCACGCCCCATCCTGGTTGCCGCGGTCGCGATCGCGGCCCTCGCCGGCCCGAGCCCGGCCACGGCCGCCCCGCAGGCACCGCCGAAGGTCAGGCTGGACGTCTTCTTCGAGCGCGGCGGTGCCCTGTGGCAGAGCAGCCGTACGGTGGCACAGACGCCGGGCGTCGCCGCTGCCGCGATTCGCGCAGTCTTCGCGGGCCCGAATCCGCCCGAGGCTGCCGCCGGCGTGGGCTCGGCCGTCCCCGCCGGGAGCCGGCTGCGGGGCATCTCGGTCTCGGGCGGAACGGCCACGGTCGACGTCAGCCGGGCATTCGCCGCGGCCGGCGACCGCGCGTCCGTGCGCATGCGCGTGGCGCAGGTCGTCTACACCGCCACCCAGTTCCCGGCGATCGACCATGTGCGCCTGGAGGTCGCGGGCACGGTGGTGCACTCGATTGCGGGCACCCCGGTGCCCCAGCCGGCGGCCCGGCCGAGCTTCTACCGGCTCCTGCCGGCGATCCTCGTCGCCCAGCCGGCGATCGGCGAGCGCATCCCGGCGACGGCCACGATCGCCGGCAGCGCCGACGTGTTCGAGGCCGCCCTGACCGTGCGGATCGTGAATGCGAAGGGCCGGCTCCTCGCCCTGCAGCACATCACGGCCACGTGCGGCACCGGCTGTCGGGGCACGTACACGGCCACGCTCCACTACCAGGTCGTGCGCTCCCAGCCGGGGACCGTGGTGATCTTCGACGGCGGCGGCACGACGGCCCACCCGCACGTCGTCCGCGTGCCGGTCAGGCTGAGCTAGCCGCGGTGCGCAACGGCCCGGGCGACGGCCGTCTCGATGAGGTCGTCGCCCGGGTCGCAGTCCCACACCGGATCCCCGATCCCGGCCAGGAGCGCGAACCGGACGCGGCCGCCGCGGGCCTTCTTGTCGCGCGACATCGCCTCGATGATGGCCGCCGGGCTGACGTTGCGCGCGGCCACCGGCAGCTCGTGCAGGCGCAGCAGGTCGCGCACCTCGTCCTCGACGGCCGGGTCGAGGCCCTGCGTCCGGGCCGAGAGCCACAGCGCCGAGAGCAGCCCGATCCCGACCGCCTCGCCGTGGGCGAAGGCCTTGTAGTCCGTGGCGACCTCGATGGCGTGGCCGATCGAGTGGCCCAGGTTCAGCACCGCGCGGCGGCCGCGCTCGGTCGGGTCCGAGGCGACGATCCGCACCTTGTAGGCCGCGCAGCGGCGGATCAGCTCGAGCCGCTGCTCCGGCGTCCCCCGGCCCGGCTCCCAGTCGCGCACCATCTCCCACAGCCGGCCGCCGGCCAGGAGCGCGGTCTTGATGACCTCGGCGAAGCCGCACGCCCACTCGCGCACCGGCAAGGTCTCGAGCACGCCCGGGTCGGACACCACCCACTCGGGCTGGTGGAACGATCCGACCGCGTTCTTGGCCGACGCCAGGTCGATGCCCGTCTTGCCGCCGATGGCGGCGTCGACCATGCCCACGAGCGAGGTCGGCACGGCGATCCAGGGGACGCCGCGGTGGTAGGTCGCGGCCACGAAGCCGGCCAGGTCGGTGGCGGCGCCGCCGCCCATGCCGACGATCACGTCGCCGCGCTCGAGCCCGAACTCGGCCAGGCGCGTCCAGGCCTGGCGGGCGACGGCGACGGTCTTCGCCGCCTCCCCGCCCGGCAGGCGCACCGTGACGAACGGCTCGCACGGGGGGCCGACCATGCGCAGCACCGAGCGGTCGGCCACGAGCGCCGCCCGCCGCGCGCCGATCAGGCGGCCCAGCTCGGCGAGCGCGTTCGGCCGCGCGAGCGGCGCCAGCAGGGCCTCCTCGCCGTGCACCTCCTCGGCGTCGACCAGGGCGTCGGCGGTGGCGTGGTAGAGGCCGCGGCGGTTGTCGTAGAGCTCCGCGAAGCCGCGCGCCTCGGCGGCCAGGGGGCGATCGCCGGCCTGGGCCTCGATCCGCCGCCAGGCGGTCTGCGGGGAGACGTCGAGCAGCACGGTGAACGACCCGTCGCGCAGGCGCTCGCGGATCAGCGGCGAGGTGATCGCCCCGCCGCCGAGCGCGACCACGACGCCGGTCTCGTGCAGGAGCCGCATGACCACCCGCTCCTCGAGCGCCCGGAACGCCGGCTCGCCGTCGTCGGTGAAGATGTCGCGGATCGGCTTCGCGGCCTCGCGCTCGATCTCGGTGTCGGCGTCGACGGCCCGCCAGTGCAGCCGGTCGGCGAGCACTGAGGCCGTCGCCGACTTGCCCGCGCCCATGAAGCCGATCAGCGCCAGGTTGCGGTAGGGGCCGGCGATCATGCCCGGGCGACGCGCTCGAGGTAGGCGGCGTGGGCGGCCACGAAGTCGCCCACCGCGTCGCCGCCGAACTTCTCCACCGCCGCCCGCGCCAGCTCCCAAGCGACGGCCGCCTCGGCCACGACCGCGGCCGCCGGCAGCACGGTCACGTCGCTGCGCTCGACATGGGCCTGCTGCGGCTCGTGCGTCCCCAGCTCGACGCTCTGAAGCGGCCGCATCAGCGTCGGCAGCGGCTTCCAGATCGTGCGCACGACGACGTCGGCGCCGTTGGTCATGCCGCCCTCGAGGCCGCCGGCGGCGTCCGTGCGGCGGTGGTACCCGTGCTCCCCGGAGTGGAAGATCTCGTCGTGCACGCGCGATCCGCGCCGCTGCGAGCTCACGATCGCATCGCCGATCTCGACCCCCTTCGCCGACTGGATCGACAGCATGGCCGCCGCCAGCCGCCCGTCCAGGCGCGCGCCCGCCGACACGTGCGAGCCCAGGCCCGGCGGCACCCCGAAGGCGCGCACCTCGGTGACCCCGCCCAGCGTGTCGCGCTCGCGCTTGGCCTGCTCGATCTCGGCGACCATGGCCGCCTCGGCGTCCGGGTCCAGGCAGCGCACCTCGGAGGCCTCGGCCCGCTCGAAGTCGCGCTCCTGCAGCCACGCCGGCGGCGTCGCCCGGACCGTGCCGATCTGGAGCACGTGCGAGCGCACCCGGATGCCGATCGCGGCGATCAGCGCCTTCGCGACCGCCCCGGCCGCCACCCGCCCGGCGGTCTCCCGTGCGCTCGCCCGCTCGAGCACGTTGCGCACGTCGGCGTGGCCGTACTTCAGCACCCCGGCGAGGTCGGCGTGCCCGGGGCGGGGCAGCGTCACCGGCTGGCCGCGCCAGCCGTAGCCTTCGAGCTCATGCGCTTCCACCGGCCAGGCGCTCATCGGCCCGAGCCAGTTCTTGTGGTCGCGGTTCTCGATGAAGAAGGCCAGCGGGCTCCCCAGCGTGCGCCCGTGGCGCAGGCCGCCGCGCGGCTCGACGTCGTCCTGCTCGAGCTTCTGGCGCGGGCTGCGGCCGTAGCCGGCCTGGCGGCGGGCGAGGTCGGTGCGGATCAGCTCGTGGTCGAGCTCGAGGCCGGCCGGAAGCCCCGAGACCACGACCGTGAGCCCGGGGCCGTGCGACTCGCCCGCGGTGACATACGTGAGCTCCATGAGGCCACGCAGCCTACCCGGCGCAACTGGCTACGCAGTGGCGGTGCGCTCTGTGCTGGAGAGGCCGGCCGCGTAGGCGATCAGGTAGAGCGGCATCCAGGCGGCGCAGACGACGAGCTCGAGCGCGGGATCGCCGAAGGCCATCATCAGCGAGTAGACCACGATCGACCCGAGCAGGCCGAGGAAGAGCACGATGCCGGTGCGGCGCGTGCGCATCAGCCGACGTACCACGCAGCCCAGAGCTGCGGGCCCCACAGGATCGCGACCATCGCCCCGAGGGCGAGGAACGGGCCGAACGGGAACGACACCTTGCGGCCGCGCGGCCCCTTCAGCAGGAGCACGGCGAGCGACGGCAGGAGCGAGATCGCAAAGGCGGCGAAGAGGGCGACGCCGGCGTAGAGGCCGAGCCCCAGGCCGATCATCAGGGTCATCTTCACGTCGCCGAGGCCCATCCCCGCCGGATAGATCATCCAGGCCACGCCGAGGAAGAGCGCCGCGGCGACTCCGCCGATCAGAAGCTCGGCCCACCGGTCGGGCTGGGCGATGACCGCGGTCAGATACACCGCGACCGCTCCCGGGAAGTTGATCGCGTTCGGGATGATGCGGTGGCGCAGATCGATGACGGAGGCCGGCACGATCAGCGCGGTCAGGAGCAACGCCGGGGCCAGCCGGGCGTGGAAGCCGATCTTGACCGTCACGGCGGCGAACAGCGCCGCGGTGACCGCGGCCACGATCCAGCGGCGCCGGGACGAGGGCAGGGTGCCCTCCCCGCGCGGGAAGCGCTGGATCAGCCACTCGATCGGCCAGCCGAGCGCGAAGCCGGCGCCGGCCAGGGGAAGGACGATCTCCATGTGGCCCTTATCGGCCGCAGGGCGGCCTGACTGTAGGCTCTGCGCGTGCCTGACGTGATCGTGATCGGGGGCGGAGTGGTCGGGACGACCGCGGCCTGGTACCTGGCCGAGGCGGGCGCCGAGGTGACCCTGCTCGAGCGCGGTGCGCTCGCCTCCGGAGCCACCGGCCGCAGCCAGGGCCTCGTGCTGCCGCCCGACCATGCCGAGCTCGTGCCGCTGTGGCAGGAGAGCATCGCCGCCTACACGCGCCTCGCCGGCGAGCACGGCGGCGACTTCTGCTTCGACCACGCGCCCATCGGGACGCTGATCCTGGCCACGCACGCGGGCCAGCTGCCCGCGCTCGAGCACGTACCCGTGGCGGGCACGCTGCTCGACGGCGCCGGCGTCGCGGCGGCCGAGCCGGGCCTCGCGCCCGGGATGGCGGGCGGGCTTCTGATCGACGAGGGCCGCCGCACCGACCCGGGTGCGCTCACCGCCTGCGCCGCCGCTGCCGCCGCCGCAGCGGGCGCCGACATCAGGACGCACGTCGAGGTGAAGCGGATCGGCGCGCGCGCTGTGGTCACCGATGCCGGCCAGATCGCGGCGGGAGCGATCCTCGTGGCCGCTGGAGCGTGGTCGCGCCGGCTCGTGCACGCGCTCGGCATCGATGTGCCCGTGCGGCCGGTGCGTGGCTGGCTGGCGCTGCTCGAGCCGGGGCCGCCGATCCTGCGCCACGCGATCCACGAGGCCGGCTACGAGCCTGCGCGCGATCCGGCGCCGGGCCGGGCGGTCAGCCTCGCGCGGCTGTCAGCCGGTGAGCTGGCGATCGCCGGCGCCGCCGCCGCCCACGCCCTGGGCATCCACCAGAACGGCGACGGCTCGGTGCTCGTGGGCGCGTCCCGCTCGGCCGCTCTGCACGAGGGCCCTGAGAGCACGGCGGCGCTGCGCGAGAACGCCGTCCGCGCCTGCCGGCTGATCCCCGGCCTCGGCGGCCGCGAGGTGACGGCGGCCTGGACCGGGCAGCGGCCCTTCTCGGAGGACGGCCTGCCCTACATCGGCCGCGTGGACGAGCGCACGGTCGTCTGCGCCGGGCACGGCAGCGAGGGCATCCTCACGGGCGCGGGCTCCGGCCGGCTCGCGGCAGAGCTCGTGCTCGGCCGGGCGCCGTTCACCGACCCGGCGCCGTTTCGCCCCGAGCGGCGGCACGCATGACCGCAACCGGCGCTGCGACGCCGGTGAGAAGCGCGAACGCGTAGATCCCCTGCCCGACCAGGACGTCGATCCCGTCGACGGCGCGGGCGCCCCGCTCCCGCGCAGCGGCGATCAGGGCCGTCTCGATGCCGTCGCCGCGGTAGGCCAGATCGCAGACGATCATCCCCGGCCCGATCAGCTCGGCCGCGATGGGGCCTGGCCCCGCTTCGCGCTGCCCGAGCGGAGTCGCGTTCACCACCAGCGCGGCGCCCTCGGCGGGGGGCCATGGGCGCACGGCGACGCCGAGCTCGGCGGCCGCCTCGGGGCGGCGGGCGCTGACCGCAACCCGCCAGCCGGCGGCGACGAGCGTCGCCACGGCGGCGCGGGCGGCCCCGCCCGCCCCCAGCACGAGCGCGTCGGCCGGCGCGACGGCTCCGAGCGCCCACAGGAGGCCGGCGCCGTCGGTCGTCTCGCCCCGCAGGCGGCCGTCGCGTACGAGTACGGTGTTGACCGATCCGGCCCCGCGGGCCTCGGCCGAGAGCTCGTCGCACAGGCCGAGCACCGCCTGCTTGTGCGGGATCGTGACGTTCACGCCGGCGAACCCGCCCGCCCCGAGGCCGGCCACGAACGCCGCCAGCTCCTCTGGCGGCACGTCGATGGCCGTGTACTCCCAGTCGAGCCCGAGCGCCCGGTAGGCGGCGGTGTGCATCGCCGGCGAGCGCGAGTGCGCCACCGGGTGGCCGATCACGGCCGCCCTACCCCCCATGCGCCAGGAAGTCCTGGTAGCTCGACGTGAAGTACTGAGCCGACTTACCCGGGATGGCCACGTAGTAGAGGTAGTTGACGCGGTCGGGGTTGGCGGCCGCCTGCAGCGAGGCCAGGCCGGGGTTGGAGATCGGCGTCGGCGGCAGGCCCTTGTGGATGCGGGTGTTGTAGGGCTCCGGGTCGTCCAGGTCGGATTGATGGATGGTCGCCGACCACGACCCCAGGTGGTAGAGGATCGTCGCGTCGATCCCGAGCGGCATGCCGAGCCGCAGGCGGTTGTAGATCACCGCGGCGACCTTGCCGCGGTCGCCCGGGACCTTCGCCTCGCGCTCGATCATCGACGCGATCGTGAGCACGTCGTACGGGGTCAGGTTCTTCGAGCGGGCATAGCTCATGTTCACATGGCTGAACGCGTCCTTGAAGGCCGTGAGCTGCTGCGAGACGAGCGTCGTCGCGGGCTCGCCCGGTCGCACCTCGTAGGTGGCCGGGAACATGAAGCCCTCCATGTTCACGTGATGGCCGAACCCCGGCGGCGGCACGGCCGCGCGGACGGCGGCGGCGTAGCGCTCGCGGTTGATGCCCAGATGCGCCACCAGCGGCTCGATGTCGGTGATGCGGAACCCCTCGGGGATCACGAGCTTGGCGTAGCCCGCCCCGGGGCCGGCGTCGAGGCTCGAGACGATCGCCGCGTAGCCCGTCCCGGCCCGGAACGTGTAGATGCCGGCCTTGAAGTCGGAGCCCTCGGCCTGCGCCTTGATATAGCGCCCGAACCGGCCGGAGTCGGCGATCACCCCGCGCTGGGCGAGCACGTCGGCGATCGCCGAGGCGTCGTCGCCGGGCGGGATCACGACGGTGAGCGCGGGTCCGTGAGGATCGGCCGCCGGCGCCGTGGACGGGCTCGACGAGTGGTTCAGCACCCAGCCGCCGGCCTTGACGAGGCCCGCCACGGCGGCGATGAGCACGCAGACGACGACTAGCCGGCGAGCCTGCGCAGATACCCCTCGAGGAGGTGGGCGGCGGCCACCGCGTCGTCCGCCTGGCCCCGGCCCGGGCGGCTGCGCACGGCCATCGCCGTCGTAAACCGCTCGTCGTACGTCTCGATCGGTATCGGGCATCGAGCCTCCAGCTCGTGGATGAAGTCGAGCGTCTCCGCGGCCTGCGGGCCGTGCTCTCCCCTGAGGGTGAGCGGCATCCCGACCACGATCCGGTCCGGGCCGAGCTCCGCGATCCGCTCGAGCATTCTGCCCATCCCTGCCTCTGACCTTACCCGCTCCACGATCGCAACGGGCCGGGCCAGCACCCCTGTCTCGTCGCTCACGGCCAGCCCCGTGCGGGCACGGCCGTAGTCGACGGCGAGCACTCTCATCCGGGCGATCCCTGCAGCTGAGCGCGGATCCGGCCGGCGGCGGCGCTGACGGCCGCCTGCAGCTGCGAGGGGTCCGATCCGCCCGCGCGGGCCAGCGCCGGCCTGCCGCCGCCGCCGCCCGAGACGATCGGCGCGACCTCACGGATCACGTCGACGGCCGACAGCCCCCGCTCCTGGGCGCCGGGGTCGAAGCTCGCGAGCAGGTGGGCCTTGCCGCCGGCGTTTCCGCCCAGCACGGCCGCGGCCGGCGAGAGCTTGGCGCGGACGCGGTCGGAGAGGTGCAGCAGCGCGTCGGCGTCGGCGCCGTCCACGACGCCGGCGACGATCCACACGCCGGACTCCTCGGAGGCGTGCTCGATCAGCCCGGCGTCGGCGCCGTTGGCCGATGCCGGCGGGGCGGCGCGGGCGGCGCGCTTCACCTCGGCCTCGAGCTCGGCGACACGCCGGCGCAGCTCGGCGGCCTGGGCAGCCTCGCTGCGCAGGTGGTCGAGCGCCGAGGCGGCCGTGAGCGCCTCGATCCTGCGCACGCCCTGCGACGAGCTCGTCTCGCGCGTGATCACGAATGCGCCGATCTCGGCGGTCGAGCGCACGTGCGTGCCGCCGCACAGCTCGCGCGAGACCCCCGGGATCTCCACCACGCGCACGTGCTCGCCGTACTTCTCGCCGAAGAGCATCATTGCCCCGAGCTCGCGGGCATGGGCCTGGGTCGTCACGAAGATGTGCAGCGGGTGGTTGGCGACGACGTGCTCGTTCACGATCGCCTCGACGCGGGCGACCTCGGCGGGGCTCATCGGGCCGCCGTGGCGGAAGTCGAAGCGCAGCTTGTCGGGGCCGACGTACGACCCGGCCTGGGCGACATGGTCGCCGAGCACCTCGCGCAGGGCGGCGTGCAGCAGGTGGGTGGCGGTGTGGTTGGCCATC
Source organism: uncultured Actinomycetes bacterium (assembly GCA_963707585.1). Classification (GTDB taxonomy): domain Bacteria; phylum Actinomycetota; class Thermoleophilia; order Gaiellales; family JAICJC01; genus JAICJC01. Next base: position 203,414 of record CAVPQP010000006.1, read on the forward strand.
GTCGGCCGCCGCGCCTCGGCGTCGACGTGGGCGCGCACGCGCTCGCCGGCATGCAGCTCGCCGTGCTCGAGCCGCGCGATCACGACCTGGTCGGAGTCGACGCGGACGACGTCCTCGACGACGGCGCGGGCGGCGTCGGTCTCGACCCAGCCGCGGTCGGCGACCTGGCCGCCGCCGCGGGCGTAGAACGGCGATTCGCGCAGCTTGACCAGCGCCGAGCCGTCGCCGCGGTCATGCACCGCCCCCACCTGCGTGGTGACGTCGAGACGCTCGTACCCGACGAACTCGGCGCTGAAATCAGTGCGCAGCTCCGACGTGTCCACGCGGCCGCCCGTCGCGGCCCGGGCGCGGTCGCGCTGCTCGTCCATGAGCGCGGCGAACCCGGCCTCGTCGACGGTCTTCGCATGCTCGGCGGCGATCTCGACCGTGAGCTCGATCGGGAACCCGTAGGTGTCGTGCAGCCGAAACGCATCCTCGGCGCCGATCTGGGCAGCCGCGCCTGCGAGCACCTCGTCGAGCAGCTTGCCGCCCGTCTCGAGCGTGCGCGAGAAGCGCTCCTCCTCGGCGGCGAGCTCGGCCGACACGCGGTCGCGCTGCTCGACGAGCTCCGGGTGGGCCTCGCCCAGGAGCTCGACGACGCGGGCGTGCAGCCGGCTCACGATCGCGTCCTCGAGGCCGATGCGGCGGCCGTGCTGGACGGCGCGGCGGATGACGCGGCGCAGCACGTAGCCGCGGCCCTCGTTCGAGGGCTCGATGCCGTCGGTGGCGAGGAAGCTCATCGCCCGGCCGTGGTCGGCGAGCACCTTGAGCGCCTTCGTCTCCTCCGGCGTGTGCCCGTAGCGGGCGCCGCTCCAGCCCTCGATCACCTCGATCAGGTCGCCGAAGGCGTCGGTCTGGTAGACGCTCTCGACCCCCTGGGCGAGCATCGTCACCCGCTCGAGCCCCGCGCCGGTGTCGATGCTGGGCGTGGGCAGCGGCTCGAGCGACCCGTCGTCGAGCATGTTGTACTGCATGAACACGAGGTTCCAGAACTCGATGAAGCGGTCGCAGTCGCAGTCGGGGCCGCAGTCGGGCCGGCCGCACGCGAACTCGGGGCCGCGGTCGTAGTGGAGCTCCGAGCAGGGGCCACACGGGCCGACCGGGCCCGCCTGCCAGAAGTTGTCGCTGCCGAGCCGCAGGATCCGCTCCGGCGGCACGCCGACGCGCAGCCACAGCTCGACGGCCTCCTCGTCGGCCGGCACCTTCTCGTCACCCCGGTACACGGTCGCCCACAGCCGGTCGGGGTCGAAGCCGAAGCCGTCCGGCGAGGTGACGAGCTGCCAAGCCTGCTCGACGGCGAACTCCTTGAAGTAGTCGCCGATCGAGAAGTTGCCGAGCATCTCGAAGAAGGTGAGGTGGTGGGCCGTGCGCCCGACCTCGTCGATGTCGACCGTGCGGAAGCACTTCTGCACCGTCACGAGCCGCTTGTTCGGTGGCTCCTCCTGGCCGAGGAAGTAGCGCTTGAGCGGCTGCATCCCGGCGGTGGTGATGAGGACGCTCTGATCCCATGCCGGCGGGACCAGCGACCCGCTCGGGAGCTGCACATGCCCGGTGGCGGTGAAGTGGTCGACGAAACGACGTCGGATCTCGTGCGAGAGCATATCCCGCGCCATTCTACCGACGGGTATCCTGGAGCCATGCACGGCGACGACACCCTGGAGCGGTTCGAGCACGCCCCTCGCGGCGGCCATGGCGGCATCGAGCCGCTCGACCACTTCGTGCTCATCGAGCCCGTCGACGACGAGACCGAGACGAACGCGGGCCTGATCATCCCCGCGAGCGCCGAGGCGGCCTGCCTGTCAGGCGTCGTGGTCGCGATCGGCGACGAGGTGCACGGCATCGCCCCGGGCGACAAGGTGCTCTACCCCCGCGGCGCCGGCTACGAGCTCACGCCCGGCGGCGAGCCCAAGCGGCTCGTCGACCGCCGCGAGCTGATCGCCCGCATCACCGACTGACCCGCCATCCGGGGTCAGACCCCTTTTGGCGGGCCTGCATCGGACGTCCGGCTGCAGGCCCGCCAAAAGGGGTCTGACCCCGGATGGCGGTGTTCGGGGTTGGCGGCCTGGCGGTAGTCCTGCTCGACCTCCGCCGACTTGCGCGCGGCCGCGTCGCGGCCCTCCTTCGCGGCGGCGCGCAGGTCGTCGGGCAGCGTGCGCAGGTCGGCCGAGATCCGGCCCGGCATGTCCCGCAGCACCTCGCCCACGGGCCGCTGCTCGGTCTCGGCCAGGTGCTGCGCGCGCTTGTAGAGGGCTGTGCCGGCGGCCGAGAGCGCCACCGAGATCGCCAACCCCCGCTTCACACGACACCGCCGCGCTGGTCGCGTTTGTTCTTGAACACGCCGAATCCGTGGGTGATCCCGCTCGTGAACCCGGCAATGGCCTGGAACGGCTTCGAGATCGCCTCCGACACCGAGCGGATCGTGGCGTCCACCTTGGCGGTGGCGTCGGTGGCCGAGTCGGTGATGCGGCCGACCTTGTCGAGCTCCTCGTTCACATGGTCGAGCGACGTCGATGTCTTGGCGAGCATCGGCACGAGCTCGCCCATGACGCCGTCCAGGGCGGTGTTCACATGCCCGAGCGTCGATCCGACCCGCAGGAGCGCGAAGCACGCGCCGATCCCGGTCAGGAGGAGGAACACGGCCAGGGCGTAGTGCCAGATGTCGGTTGAAGTTGCGAGAAGTGCGAGATGCATGGCGCTCCCGGGTCGGGGACGAATCTATCCTATCCGGCTCTTACGACGCGATCACGCCGGCACCGACGACGGCGTCGTCGTCGTAGAGCACGGCCGTCTGCCCCGGCGCGATCCCGGCCACGGGCTCGTCCAGGTCGAGCGTGAAGCCGCCGGGCTCGGGCCGCACGGTCGCCCACACCGGATCGGTGCGGTAGCGCAGCTTGGCCTGCACGCGGCTCGAGGGCGCGAGCAGCCGCCCGGGGTTCACGTGCACCGACCGCCGCTCGAGCGCCTCCCGCGGGCCGACGACCACACGGCCGCGCTCGGCCTGCACCGAGACGACGTAGAGCGGCTCCGTCCGCGGCCACGCCGATGCCGCGCCGCTGCCCGGGCGTGAAGCGGTGCACGCCGGCGTGGCGGCCCAGCACGCCGCCCGTCGGCGGTCGACGATGTCGCCCGGCCGGCCGGCGCCGCCGTGCCGCTCCAGGAACGCGCGGTGGTCGCCGCCGCCGACGAAGCAGACGTCCTGGCTCTCGGGCCGCCGCGCCGCCGCGAGGCCGGCCCGCCCGGCCTGCGCGCGCGTCTCGGCCTTCGTCTGCTCGCCCAGCGGGAACCAGCACCGATCGAGGATCGCCGCGGGCACCGCTGCGAGCATGTAGGACTGGTCCTTCGCCGGGTCGGCGCCGCGGGCGACCAGGCTGATCGCCGCCGCGGCGGCGGACGCGCGCGTAGTGGCCCGTGGCGATCCGCGCCGCGCCGATCCGGTCGGCGAACGCCGCCAGGGCGGCGAACCGGAACGACCCGTTGCAGCGCATGCACGGGTTGGGCGTGCGCCCCGCGCGGAACCCGGCCACGAACTCCTCGACCACCTCGCGGTGGAACTCCTCGCGCAGGTCGAGGCCGACGTGCGGGACGCCCAGCGCGTGGCAGGCCGAACGGGCGGCCCGCACCGACTGCGGCGAGCAGCAGGCACGCTCGCCGTCGGGCGCGCCGGGGTCGATCCACAGCCGCAGCGTGACGCCGACCGGCTCGAGGCCGGCCTCGACGGCCTTCAGGAGCGCGACGGCGCGAGTCGACGCCGCCCGACATGGCCACGGCGACCCGGCCGGCGACGACGGCGGCAGCTGGGCCGAGTCCAGGGCGGTCGGCAAGCGCACGGTGCAGCGCATCGACGGCGAGCGGCGACGCAGTCGCGGTTGCGCTCGGCCCGGCGCCGAGCACCGCCTCGACGTCGGGCACGCCGATCCGCGGCGGCGTCGAGCAGATCGCGGCCCTCGACCAGCCGCAGCAGCGAGCTCGGCCGCGGCCGTGGCGTGCGGGCAGGCGAAGCTGCGGTGCCGGGCGGCGGCGATGCGGCCGTCGGCGACGGCGAGCTCGATCCGGACGTGGTCGCCGCAGGTCGTGTTACCCGCCTCGCCCGGCACGGCGCCCGGCTCGGCGCGAACCGGCGTGACGCAGCGCGAGCGCGTGCTCGATCGTGGCGGCGGAGTACACGCGCGCAGCCTAGACGGGCCTCAGCCTGTCGCGGCGATCCCTCGAGCCCGCCCAGCGCGCAGCCGCTCGACGCACTCCCTGAAGGCCGCGGCGAAGCCGTCCACCTCGGCCGCGGTCGTGCTCGGCCCGAGCGAGACGCGCACGACGCAGCGGCCTCGGCCGCCGACAGGCCCTGCGCGACCAGGACGTGGCTCGGCTCGGCGTCGCCGGCGGCGCACGCCGAACCGGCGGCGACGGCGTAGCCCGCGCGGTCGAGCGCGAGCACGAGCAGCTCGGCGCGGACGCCCGGCACCAGGGCGAGCAGGATGTGCCCGGCAGCCGCGGCGCGCCGGCCGAGACGACCGTCATGTGGCCGCGAAGCGCCGTCTCCAGCCGGGCGCGCAGCGCGCGCACGATCGTCGGCGGCCGCCCGGGAGCGCCGCGAGCGCCGCCGCGAATCCGACCACGCCGGGCACGTTCTCGGTGCCCGAGCGCAGGCCGTGCTCCTGGCCGCCGCCCCAGACGAGCGGCGGCATGCGCGCCGGGCGTCGCGCGCGACCAGGCAGCCGACGCCCTTGGGGCCGCCCAGCTTGTGCGCCGAGAGCGCCAGCGACTCGACGCCGCGGCCGCAGGCCGACCGGGAAGCGCCGCCGCGGCCTGCACCGCGTCGCAGTGCAGCGGCACGCCCCGCTCCGCGGCCGACGGCGGCCAGCTCGCTCGATCGGCTGCACCGCGCCGGTGACGTTGTTCGCCCACATCACGGCGGCCAGCCGGTCGCCCGGGCGCACCAGCCGCGCGAACTCGCCCGCGATCGACGACGCCGTCGCCGTCGACCGGCGCCCACGCGACCTCGAAGCCGCGCCGCTCGAGCTCGCGGCGCGGCTCGCGCACCGCCGGGTGCTCGATCGCGCTCACGACCAGCCGCCCGGGCGGCGCGCCGGCGAGGCCGAACACCGCCTGGTTGTCGGCCTCGGAGCCGCCGGAGGTGAAGACGACCTGGCCCGGCTCGGCGTCCAGCAGGCCGGCGAGCGCGGCCGCGGGCCTCCTCGAGCGCCGCCCGCGCCGCGCGGCCGTAGGCGTGCGGCTCCGACGCGTTGCCGAACCGCTCCGACAGGTACGGCTCCATCGCCGCGCGGGCCTCGGCGCCGAGCGGCGTCGTCGCCGCGTGGTCGAGGTACACGCTCATACGACAGCGGGGACTGCCCCCGCGTTGCGGGGACAGTCCCCGACCGATGATGCCGGTGCCTGGAGCTCGGCGGACGGCCACTTTCTGGATGCTTCGACCGCTCCGACCTCGCCCCGGCGCTTGAGGTGTTCGCACGACGAAAGTGTGGTGCGCGTAACGGAAATGGCGTCGGCTCTCACAGCGTAGCCGGTCCCGGCGGATCCGTCACCACCCTGATTCCGTACTGGCGCAGCTCGGCCGGGGTGGCCGGTGTCGGCGCCCCGGTGAGCGGGTCGACGCCGCCCTGGCCCTTGGGGAATGCGGTCACGTCGCGCAGCGACGCCGCGCCGGCCAGCAGCATCGCCAGGCGGTCGAGCCCGAAGGCGATCCCGCCGTGCGGCGGCGCGCCCATCTCGAGCGCCCGCAGCAGGAACGAGAACTTCTCCTCGGCCTCCTCCTCGGAGATGCCGAGCATCCGGAAGACGCGCTTCTGCACCTCGGGCTGGTGGTTTCGGATCGAGCCGCCGCCGACCTCGTTGCCGTTCAGCACGAGGTCGTACTGGTGCGCCCGGGCGGCGGGCGGGTCGGACTCGAAGCTCGGCCTCGTCCTCGGGCTCGGGGCGCTGAAGCGGGTTGTGCGCCGCCTTCCAGCGCTTCTCGTCGGGCGATCCACTCGAACATCGGGAAGCCGGTCACCCAGAGCAGGTTCCAGCCCTCCTCGATCAGGCCGAGCCGCTCGCCCAGGTGCAGGCGCAGCGGCCCGAGCACGCGCACGGCGGCGTCGAGCGCGTCGGCCACGAGCAGGATCGTGTCGCCGGCGCTCGGCGCCGATGCCGGCCACGATCGCCGCCACCTCGGCCTCGGACAGGAACTTCGCGATCGGCGAGCGCACCTCGCCGGGCGCGGTCACCTGCAGCCAGGCGACGCCCTTGCCGCCCCAGCCGCGGGCGAACTCGACCAGGCCGTCGAAGTCCTTGCGCGAGAACTCCATCGCGCCGGGGACGGCGAACCCGCGCACCACCCCGCCGGCGTCGATCACGCCCCGGAACGCGTTGAACTCGGTCTCCCGCAGGGCGTCGGTGACGTCGGCGATCTCGCAGCCGAAGCGCGTGTCCGGCTTGTCGGAGGCGTAGCGCAGCATCGCCTCGTCCTGGGTCAGGCGCGGGAACGGCAGCTCGAGCTCGACCCCGAGCACCTCGCGCCAGACGATCGCGAACAGGCCCTCGATCAGCTCGAACAGCTCGTCCGGGCTCGATGAAGGCGAGCTCCATGTCGAGCTGGGTGAACTCGGCGGTGCGGTCGGCCCGCGTGGCCTCGTCCCGGAAGCAGCGGGCGATCTGGTAGTAGCGCTCGAAGCCGGAGATGACGTAGAGCTGCTTGTAGGTCTGCGGCGACTGCGGCAGCGCGTAGAACTTGCCCGGGTGCGAGCTGGTCGGCACCAGGAACTCGCGCGCGCCCTCCGGCGTCGACTTGTACAGGATCGGCGTCTCGAGCTCCCAGAAGCCGCGGTCCTCGAGGTAGCGGCGGATCGTCTGGGTGAGCTTGAAGCGCACCCACAGGTTGTGCCGCATCTCGTCGCGGCGCAGGTCGAGGTAGCGGTGGCGCAGCCGCAGCGTCTCGTCGACGCCCTCGTCGTCGAGCTGGAACGGCAGCGCCGGGCGCGGTCGACGAGCACCTCCAGCCGCTCGACGTGCACCTCGATCCGGCCCGTGTCGAGGCGCGGGTTCACCGTCTCCGGCGAGCGCGCGCGCGACGACGCCCTCGGCCTGGACGACGAACTCGGCCCGCAGGGTGTGGGCGACCGCGTGGGCGGCGGACTGCTCGTCGGGGTTGAAGACGAGCTGGACGAGCCCGGCCTGGTCGCGCAGGTCGACGAAGACGAGCCCGCCGTGGTCGCGGCGGCGACGCCACCCATCCGGCCAGCGTCACCCGCCGGCCCTCGTCGCCCGCGCGCAGGTCGCCGCCGAGCTGGTCGCGCCAGCTCATCGGCCGAGCTCCGCGACGAGGTCGTCCAGCGCCACCCGGCGCTGCTCGCCCGAGGCCATGTCGCGCACCGTCGCCTCGCCGGCCGCCCACTCGTCCTCGCCGACGATCACGACCGTGGCCGCGCGCCGCCGCGAGGCGAGCTCGAGCGCGCGCTTGAGCCGCCGCCCGCCGTAGGCGGCGTCGCTGCGCAGGCCGGCCGCCCGGGCAGTCGTCCATGAGCGCGTGCAGCCGCGGCCGGGCCGCGTCGTCGAGGACGGCGAACAGCACGTCCAGGGCCGGCTCGGCCGCCTCGGCGGCGCCGGTCTCCTCGAGCGTCAGCACCAGCCGCTCGACGCCGGCGCCGAACCCCACCCCGGGCGTGTGCGGGCCGCCGAGCTGCTCGGCCAGGCCGTCGTAGCGGCCGCCGCCGGAGATCGCCGTCTGCGCGCCGAGCGCCGGCCACTGCCACTCCCACGCCGTGCGCGTGTAGTAGTCGAGGCCGCGCACGAGGCGTGGCGAGATCTCGTAGGCGACGCCGCGCGCGTCGAGCTGCGCCCGCACCGCCGCGAAGTGCTCGCGGCAGGCGTCGCACAGGTGGTCGGTGATCGTCGGCGCGTCTGCGAGCACCGCCTGGCAGGCCGCGTTCTTGCAGTCGAAGACGCGCAGCGGGTTCGTCTCGCGGCGCTCGCGGCAGTCGGCGTCGAGCTCGTCCAGGTGCTCGTCCAGGAACGCCGTCAGGAGCTCGAGATACGCCGGCCGGCAGGCCTGGTCGCCGATCGAGTTCAGGAGCAGCGAGAGGCCCGTCACGTCGACGTTACGGTACCAGCGGGCCTGGAGCGCGATCAGCTCGGCGTCGAGCGCCGGATCGTCGGATCCGATCGCCTCGGCGCCGAACTGGTAGTGCTCGCGGTAGCGGCCCTTCTGCACCGCGTTGTAGCGGAACATGGGCAGCTCGTACCAGACCTTGACCGGCTGGGGCTGGCGGTGCAGCCCGTGCTCGAGGTACGCGCGCATGACGCCGGCGGTGCCCTCGGGGCGCAGGGTCAGCGCGCGGTCGCTGCGGTCCTCGAAGCTGTACATCTCCTTGCGCACGACGTCCGAGCCTTCGCCGGAGGTGCGCTGGTAGATGCCGGTGTCCTCGAACGTCGGCGTCACGACCTGGCCGTAGCCGGCCGTCTCGAAGACGCGCCCGCGCCGCGTCGAGCACGGAGCGGCGCAGCGCGGCCCGCGGGCCGAACCAGTCGAGCGTGCCGCGCGGGGCCTGAAACTCGCGGCTCACGCGCGCAGGACTCCCAGGAACGGGTTCTGCGCCCGCTCGCGGCCGAGCGTCGTCGCCGGCCCGTGGCCGGGCAGCACCACCGTGTCGGGCGGGTAGGCGGCCATCAGCCGGCCGATGCTCGCGACCAGCGTCGGCCATGTCGCCGCCGGCGAAGTCGGTGCGGCCGACCGATCCGGAGAAGAGCACGTCGCCGGAGAACAGGTGGCCGTCGGCGTGGTAGGCGATCGACGCCGGCGAGTGGCCGGGCACCGCCGTCGTCTCGAAGTCGATGCCGGCGACCGAGACCGTCTCGCCGCCGTCGAGCAGGTGGTCGGGCTCGTGCGGAGCGGCCGGGAGCGTGCGCAGGTCGCCGGCCTCGCCTCGCGGCATCCACACCTCGACGCCGGCGGCGTCGGCCACGCCGTGCACCGCGCCCAGGTGGTCGAAGTGGCCGTGCGTCACGAGCACCGCGGCGGCCGTCCAGCCGCGCTCGCGCGAGCGCGGCGAGCACCGACATCGGGCGCGTCGCCCGGATCGACGACGACGGCGTCGGAGGCGCCTTCGCGGGCGACGAGATAGCAGTTCGTCTGGTACGCGCCGAGCGGCAGCTGGACGATGTCGAGCATGAACGCCGCAGACTACCCGCAGCGCTCACGGCCACCGCCCGGAACGCCGTCAGCTGCTCGGGCCGCCGTGCTTCTTCTGCCACCGGCGCCAGGCGAACGTCTCGGTGATCGTGCCGATCGACCAGAAGAGGACGAACATCACGATGCCGTTGAACAGCTTGACGCCGGTGGTCATGTGGCCGCCGAGCGACGTGTAGGTGATGACGAGGTAGAAGAGGACGGCGAAGATCGCCGCCCGCTTCGCCGCCCTGGCCGCCGACGGCTGGAGCGGCTCGCGCCGCCCGCGCGCCGGGGCGCTCGCACGGCTGGACTTGGCCGACGGCTCGCGCGGCTCGGTGCCTGCGGGCACGCGCCCGCGCCCGACCGCCCGCAGATACTTGCGCTTCTGCTGCTTGCGGTTGGCCATGCCGCAAGTCTACCCGCGTGGGGGTTCGGGCGGCGGCCCGAGGCGCGGGTACGATGGGAGGGCCGACGGCACCCGGCCCCCAGACTCACGCTGCATCCTCTTCTCTCCAGACTCGCTCCGACCCGTCGGAGATCTCCGCTCGTGGCAGCCGGCCTGGCCGCGCTCGTCACGGCGGCCGGGATGGCGGCGCCGGCCGGGGCCGAGGCACCCGCGATGGCCGCCGTCCGGGTGCGGCCCACACCCGCCCAGACCATCACCGGCTTCGGCGCGTCGGGCGCGTGGTGGCCGAACGACGCCGACCACTTCTCGGCGGCGAACCGTGCCCGCATCGCGCAGGCTCCTCTTCGATCGCCGGGCCGGCCTCGGGCTCTCGATCTACCGCTACAACATCGGCGGCGGTGGGGTCGGCGTGCAGCCCGGCGCGAGGGCGCCGCGGTCGTTCCTGAAGGCGCCGGGCAGCTACGACTGGGACGCCGATCCCGGCGGGACGGCCTTCCTGCGCCAGGCCCACCGCTACGGGGTGCGCCGCCTGATCGGGTTCGCGAACAGCGCCCCGCGGTTCTTCACGACCAATGACGCCGACTGCGGCGGGAGCCTGCGCCCGGCCCGGGCGCGCGCGTACGCGGCGTACCTGGCGCGGGTCGCCGCCCACCTGCGCGCCGCCTACGCCGTCCGCCTGACGGCCGTGAGCCCGATGAACGAGCCCACGAACAGCTTCGGCGACTGCGACCAGGAGGGCATGCATGTCGGGGCCGCGGAGCGGGCGACGGTGATCCGCGACGCTCGCCGCGGCGCTCGCGGCGCGGGCGCCGGGGACCACGGTGAGCGCCGACGAGTCGACGACGAGCAGCCGCTCTGCGCGCCGGCATCGACCGCTGGATCGACCCCGACGTCGACACCGTCTCGTTCCACGGCTACGACTATCCGACGGCGGCGGCGCTGCGCTCGCTCCGCGGCATGGTCGCCGCGCGCACCCGCGCCCGCCTGGAGATGACCGAGGTGTGCTGCTCGACCGGATCGGGGTTCGCCCGTGGCTACAACCCGGGCATGATCGGCGGGATCTGGCTCGCCGACACGATCTGGCGCAACCTGTCGGCCGGCGGGGCGAGCAGCTTCAGCTGGTGGACGGCGCTCTCGCCCGAGCTCGGCTGCCCGCCGGCGACCGATCCCGCCTGCCCGGCCGGCGCGAACCCGGCCGGCTGGAACGACGGCCTGCTCTACTACGACCCCGACTTCCGCTCCGACGGCAACCAGTCGATCTACTTCACCCGCCGCTACTGGGTGCTCGCCAACTTCAGCCGCTACATCCGCCCAGGCGCGGTGCGCTACCGGGTGGCGAACGTCCCCTCCGGCGTGCACGTGCTCGCCTTCCACCGCAACACCTGGCGGTTCGTGCTCATCAACGACGCCGCGGGCGCGCGGCCGGTCGCGGTGCGGCTGCTGCCGCCGGCGGGCCGGCCGGGCCTACGGACAGCCGTCGGCCTACACGACCTCCGCCACGTCCGACCTGGCCGCGGCGGCCGCGCCGGTGCTCGACCCGGCGACGAGCACGGTCACGACCACCCTCCCGGGTCGCAGCGTGACGACGGTCATCGTCCCCGGCTAGGGATGCCGACCGGGTCGGCGCCGGCCGGGCGCAGCGCCCGCAGGCGGGCGGTCAGCACCGTCGCGCCGAGCACCCCCGCCGCGGGCAGGAGCGGCAGCGCGGGCAGCAGGTAGCGGTAGTCGAACATGCTGGTCATGGCTGCGACCAGGGGCAGTAGCAGCGCCGGCGGCGGCCAGGGTGAGGGTCTCGGCCCGCAGCCGCCGCGCGAGCCCCGGAGCCGTCCCCGCGGCCGCCCCGGCGAGCGCCAGCACGAGCGCGGCCAGGAGCAGTGGGCCGGGCGTGTAGGCGACGCGCTGGTAGGCGGCCAGCAGCGCGCTGACCCGGCCGCCACCCGCCCACCGCGCCGCCCCAGGTGCGCACCTCGAACTCGATGCGGGCGAGCGCCCGCCGCGTCTGCCCGCGGGGGACGCGGAACTGCCACTGCTTGACCGGCTCGTCGAGCGGGCCGGTCGAGCGCCCGAACGCCGCGTAGTGCTCCATGTCGCCGAGCACCGTGCGGGCGTAGGCGAGCGGCTGGCGGTGGATCACGCCGATCGCGAAGGACTGCAGCAGGGCGTTTCGCCGTGACGCCTTCCCCGGGAAGCCCGGGTAGCTGCGCCCCGACCACTGATGCCACACGTAGTAGTTGGGGCTCGGGCGGTCCGCGGGCGGGCGCGGATCGCACAGGACGCGGCGCTCGGCCGCGCCGAGCGGCATGCCCCGGCAGCTGGCGAAGTCCGCCACCCGCCCGTACAGGAAGTAGCCGTCGTGGTTGGTGAGCGTGAACGATCCCTCGGGCGCGGTGCTGTACCAGGCGGCGTAGCCGACGAGCGGCAGCGCGAACGCCGCCGCCAGGGCGAGCGTCCGCACGGCCCCGCCGCGGACGATCGCAAACACGAGCGCGGGCGCGATCAACGGCAGCCCCACCGACCGCGTCAGCGCTGCCGCGGCGAGCAGCACGCCGGCCGCGGCGCACGCGGCGACGCTCGGCCGGGCCCGCCACAGGAGCACGCACAGGCCGGCGGCGACCAGCAGCGAGAAGAGCGCTTCGGAGAGGATGTGCTGCTCGATGTTCAGCTGGTAGGCGTCGAACAGGACGGGCGCAGCCGCGACGGAGCCCCCGATCGCGCCGACGCCGAGCCGGCGCACCAGGCCGTACACGACCACGCCGGTGGCGAGGCCCAGCACGTGCTGCACCGCCGGGACGGCGGCCAGGTCGTGGATCACGAGCACGGCCCGCAGCAGCAGCGGGTATCCAAACGGCCGGATCGGCTCCGGCCGCAGCCTGGCGGTGTTCTCGAGGTAGGCGAACGAGTCGCCGTAGAAGAAGAGCGCCGGCCGGTAGGCGATCTGCACGACAACGCGCAGCGCCGTGGCGGTCACGAGCAGCGCGGCGAAGAGCCGGTGCCCGGCGACGACCCGCACCGCGGCGGCCGGGAGCGCGCCTATCCGGCCCGTGCTCACAGGCGGCGGTGGTGGGTCTGGGACGTCGTCACCGGATGCCGGTGCACGTCGAGCCGCACCTCGGCCGCCACGCTCAGGCTCACCGCCACGAGCACCGCCACGGCCAGGGCGACGCGCGGCTGGCGCCACGCGCGCAGGGCCGAGCGGCGGCGGCGCTCGAGCGCGAGCAGCCGGTAGGCCCGCACCATCAGCCCGGCCTGCGCGACCATGCCGCCGATCCACACGAGCACGGCGCCGGCGACCGTGGCCGGATCGCTCGCCGGCTCGAGCATCAGGCCCGCGCCGGCGGCGACGAGGACGGCCGCGGGCACCCAGAGCAGCGCGCCGCTCGAGCAGGCCAGCATGAAGCGGACGTGGCGCAGGCCGTCCGGCACCGACCGCAGCTTCGAGCGGCTGCCCTCGGGCCGCGCGCCGTAGGTGATCGGCGTCTCGGCGATCACGAGCCCCGCGCCCGCCGCCTGGATGATCATCTCGGACGCGAACTCCATGCCCGTCGTGCGCAGGCCGATGCGGTCGGCCGCCTCGCGCCGAACCATCCGCAGGCCGCAGTGCGCGTCCGAGACGCCGGCGCCGAAGAGCAGGTTCAGCATGCCCGTGAGTGCAGGATTGCCGATGAAGCGGTGATGCCACGGCATCGCCCCGGGCATGATCCGGCCGAGCAGGCGCGACCCGACCACCATGTCGGCGTCGCGCCCCGCGGCCAGGAACCGCGGCAGCTCGCCGAAGTCGTACGTGCCGTCGCCGTCGCCCATCAGGATCCAGTCGCCGCGCGCCCGCCGCATCCCCGCCAGATAGGCGCTGCCGTACCCGCGCCGGGTCTCGTGCACAACGGTGGCTCCGGCCGCCTGCGCCAGCTCCGCGCTCGCATCGGACGAGCCGTTGTCGACGACGATCACCTCGCCGTCCACCCCGGCCGCGCGGATGCCGTCCCAGGCGGAGCGCACGCAGCCGCCGATCGTGGCCTCCTCGTCGAGGCACGGGATGACGACCGAGACGACGCCCGCGGCACGATCACGGACGGGCCGGCGCTCCTCCCGCGGCCGCGACGGCCGCAGGCGGGCCGCGCGAACCATGCCGATCGCGCCGAGCACCACCAGCGGCACGGTGTTCACGGCGTGCAGGGCCACCGCCGCCGAGACCGCCGCCGCCGGGCCGGCGCCGTAGGCCGCCACGGCCGCTCTGCCGGCCGCCTCGAACACGCCCAGGGACGCCGCCGACGCGGGGATCACCTGCACGAGGTTCGTGACCACGAGCGAGAGGACGGCCGCGCGCGCCGGCGAGGGGATTCCCAGGCTGCGCAGCACCGTGTAGTAGGAACCGGCCAGCACCAGCCACGAGCCCAGCGACCAGGCGGCGACGACGATCGCCATGCGCGCGTCGCCCAGGGCCGTGAATCCCTGCCCGAGCTCGGCGGCGATGGAACGCGCCCGCGGCCCGCGGATGAGCGGGATGCGCACCACGAGCGCCGTGAGCCGGCGGCGCAGGCGATCGCTCCGGCACGCGCCGGCCAGCACGCCCGCCGCCACGAGCACCGCAGCGCTCGTCCAGGCCGTCACGCGCACGACCGGCCCCGAGCCGAGCACCGGCGTCGCCACGAGCATGACGATCGCGAGCGAGGCCAGGTCGAACACGCGCTCGGCTGCCACCGTCGCGGCCCCGCGCGCCGCGGGCACGCCCGCCTCGCGGCGCAGGGCGACGACCCGGGCCGCCTCACCCGCGCGGGCGGGCAGGAGGTTGTTGAACAGGTAGCCGATGCCGAGCGACCAGAACACCGCCCGGCGCGGGGGCCGCACGTCAGCCGGGAACAGCCGGCGCCAGCGCTCCGAGCGCATCACCACCGCCACGGCCAGCAGGGCGAGCGCCGCGATCAGCCAGGCGGCGTCGATGTGCTCGAGCGACGCGCGCACCGAGCCCCAGGACACGTCCCTGATCGCGAGCCAGCCGAAGATGACCGAGATCGCGAGCCCGGCCGCCGCGTGCGCCCACGCCGAGACACCCCGCCGCAGCACACGCTCCAACACCACGCCTCGTGTCCTTTCCACCTGCCCGTCGAAACCCGAGCGGCGGCAGGTTAGGCGGCGCGCATTGGCGAACTGTTCGACGCGGGGTTGCAGGTCTACCCGATGGCGCTAACCTGGAGAGAATGAGCACATCCCTCTCATCGCTCGTCTCGCTGCTCCCGGCGGCGAGCGTCATCATCACGGGTGTGGTCATGGGGATCCTGCTCGCGCGGGCCGACAACCGCGCCGAGGAGCGCTTCGATCCGTAGCGCGCACTGATGACGACCACCACAATCGCACCGTCGCGCGCCAGGTCGCTGGCGGGCGCCCGCCCGAGCTGGACGAACCTGCCGACCGGCTGGCAGGCATACGCCATCTTCGTCGGCCAGCCCGTGTGGTGGCTGCTCGGCCTCTCGTTCTTCATGTGGCCGCTGATCACGCTGCCGCTCGTGTACCCGATGTTCCGCCGCGGCGAGCTGCGCGTCCCCCGCCGGTTCGGGATCTGGTTCGTGTTCCTGGCCTGGATGATCGCGTCGAGCGTCGAGCTGCAGAGCGCGACCCGGGCGATCGCGTGGTCGTGGCGGCTGTCGTTCTACCTGTCGGCCACGATCCTCTTCCTCTACATCTACAACACCTCCCGCGAGCGCCTGCCGACCCGGTCGGTCATCAACGCGCTCGCGGCGTACTGGATCATCGTGATCGCCGGCGGCTGGATCGGGGTGCTCTTCCCGACCGTCGCCTTCGCGAGCCCCGCCGAGGCGGTCTTCCCGCACTCGCTCCTGAACAACACGTACTTCTACGCCCACGTGCACCTGCAGTTCGCCGAGGTGCAGCGCTTCCTGGGCTTCCAGGAGGGCCGGCCGCAGACCTTCTTCGCCTATACGAACGCCTGGGGATCGACGTGCGCCATGCTGACGCCGGTGTGCCTGGCCGCGCTCGCGGCGAACCCCGGCCGGGTGTGGGCGCGCGTGCTCAAGATCACGCTTGGGCTCTCGATCATCCCGATCGTGTTCTCGCTGAACCGCGGCCTGTGGCTCAGCCTGGGCATCGGGCTGGCGTACGCGGCGGTGCGCTTCGGCGCTCTACGCGACACCCGCCGGGTGATGCGCGTGCTGGGCGCGGTCGTCGTGGTGGGGGTGCTGGTCGCCGTCTCGCCGCTGGGCGGGCTCGTCACCGCCCGCTTCAGCCATCAGACCGGCGACACGAGCCGGCTCGCCCGCGACCAGGCCGCGCAGGCGCAGATCGTCGCAAGCCCGCTGCTCGGCTACGGCGCCCCGCAACAGGCGGTCGGGGTCACGCACACGTCGAAGTCGGTCGGCACCGAGAGCGAGATCTTCCTGCTGCTCTACTCCCACGGGGTGGCGGCGCTGTTCCTGTTCGGCGCGTTCATGGCGTACACGATCGTGCGCACGGCCAAGCAGCGCTCGCGCAGCTCACCAGCGCTGTTCTGGATCCACGTCGCGCTCATCGTGGCGTGCGTGCAGGCGCCGTACTACGAGCTCACCGAGCGGATGCCGCTGATGCTCGCCTTCGCCGCCCTGCTCTACCGCGACATCGCCGTCCAGAGCGAGCTGCGCTTTGCCGAGCGCACGCGCGGCCGGCTGCGGGCGTGGACGCGGCGGGCGCCCGCTCCGGTCGCCCTCGACGTCGACTGAGCGACCGGCCGGGGGCCGCTGTCCGACCGTCACGATTGCCACAATACCGGTCACCCTCTACACTGAGGGAAGCTTGAGTAAGCAACCAGAGTCGTCAGCATGAGCACTCCCACCAACATCGAGCGAGCACCCGGCACCGAGCAGATCGCGGAGCTCGACGCCTGGGTCGGGCTCCTGCGCGCGCATGCAGCGGTCACCCGGCAGTTCAACCGTGAGCTGATCGCCAGCCACGGCCTGACGATCAACGACTTCGAGGTGCTCATGCACCTCGAGCACGCCGAGGGCGGCCGGCTGCGCCGAGTCGACCTGGCCGAGCGCGTCCTTCTGACGGCGTCGGGGATCACCCGGCTGCTCGATGGGCTCGAGCGGTCGGAGCTCGTCTGCAAGGCCTCGTGCGCCGCGGATGCGCGGGTCACCTACGCCGAGATCACCGACGCCGGCCGCGCCCGCCTGGCCTGCGCGCGGGTGTCGCACATCGAGGGCGTGCGCGCGCTCTTCGCCGAGCGCTACAGCGACGACGAGCTGGCCGCGCTGACGGACCTGCTGGGCCGGCTGCCGCAGGCCCCTTCCTGCCCGGGCTGATGCAGAGCCGGTGCCAGGCACCGGTTATTCACGCGGCGGGCTGATCAGGCGGCCGCGCTTGTAGACGGCGGCGATGTCACGCCCGCCCAGGTGGTAGGCGATGTGGCGCCAGTCGGGCGCGTCCAGCAGCACGAAATCGGCGTCGTAGCCGGGCGCGAGGCGGCCGATCCGGTCGGCCCGCCCGAGCACCCAGGCCGCGTTCACGGTGGTCGCCGCCAGCGCCTCGCCCACGGACATGCCGAGCTGGGTGCAGGCGAGGTTCATGACCGTCGGCAGCGACTCGCAGTAGGCGCTCCCCGGGTTGAAGTCGGTCGCGAGCGCGACGATCGCCCCGCGATCGATCAGCGCCCGCGCCGGCGGCATGCTGCGGCGCAGGGAGAGCGCCGCGACCGGCAGCAGCACCCCGGCGACGTCGCTTGCCGCCAGCCGCTGCACCCCGGGCGGCCCCGTCGCCTCGAGGTGGTCGACCGACCGCGCACCGAGCGCGATCGCAAGCTCGATCGCCCCCGCCTCGGTGAACTGGTCGCCGTGGATGCGCAGCGCAAGGCCGTGGCCGGCCGCCGCCCGCAGGTAGCGCTCGGCCTGCTCGGCGCTGAACGCCCCCCGCTCGAGGAACACGTCGGCCGCCTCGGCGACGGCGGCGGCCGCGGGCAGTACCTGCGCGAGCACGAAGTCGAGGTACTCGTCGCCGTCTCCGAACTCGGGCGGCACGGAGTGCGCGCCCAGGTAGGTGGGCACGGCCTCGATCGGATGCGAGCCCGCGATCGCGGCGAGGCTCGCAAGCTCGGTGTCGCGGTCGAGGCCGTAGCCGGACTTGCCCTCCGCCGTCGTGGTGCCGTGCGCAGCCATCCAGCCCAGGTGGCGGCCGACCGCGGCCTGCAGGCCGGCGCGCCCGAGCAGACGGGTCGCCGCGACCGTCGCGGCGATGCCGCCGCCGGCGGCGTGGATGCGCTCGTAGTCGGCCCCCTGCGCCCGCAGGTCGAACTCGCCGGCCCGGTCGCCGCCGAAGGCCGGGTGGGTGTGGCAGTCGACGAGACCCGGGATCGCGATGCAGCGGTGGCCGTCCACCTGGTCGAGGCCGTCGTGCTCGGCGCGGAGGTCGGCCGCGCTGCCGACGGCGGAGATGGCGCCGTCGACGATTGCGATCGCCGCCGGCGCGAGCACGTCGACCCGGCCGAGGTCGCCGCCCCGCAGGGGTGCCCCGTCCCCGGCGGGTGAGACCACCGCCGCCAGGTTGCCGAGCAGGAAGCTCGGCCCGCCGCGCCGCGCGCTACCTGGCGCGGCCATAGGCGGGGATCATCCCGCCCGAGAGCGGCGCGGAGTCGTCGGCGCAGAGCCATTCGATGACGCGCGCGAGCTCGGCGCCGGTCGTCCAGCGAGAGAAGTCGGCGTCGGGATTGTCGGCCCGGTTGCGAGGGGTGTCGACGATCTTCACGACCACGGTGTTCGCGCGGATGCCCTCGGTGCGCACCTCGGCATCGACCGCGCGCATGAGCCCTGCGAGCGCCGACTTGGAGACGATGTAGCCGGCCGCGCCCGGGAACGGCCGCTCGGTCGCCGAGGAGCCGATGTAGACGATCGCGCCCCGGCCGGCGGCGCGCATCGGCGCGAGCGCGGCCCGCGTCATGTGGTAGGCCGTGTCCAGGTTCACCGCCATCTGCGAGCGCCACACGTCGACCGGCGCCTCGTCGAGCATGCCGGCGGCGGCGAAGCCCCCGGCCACGTTCGCGAGCGCCTCGACGCCCCCGAACCGTTCGATCGCGGCGGCGACCACGGCCTCGGCCGAGGCCGGGTCGGTCAGATCGGCCTCCACCGCCAGCACCTGCGCCGGCAGCCCTGCCGGGGCATCGCCGCGATGGGTGACGGCGACGTTCCAGCCGCGCTCGACGAAGCGGTCAAGGACGGCGCTCCCCCACCCGCCGGTCACACCAGTGAGCACCGCCGTGCGGCCGCTCACGGGTACTCGGCCATCGGCAGGCGCACCCCGCGCTCACGGGCGGTCGTGAGCGCCTCCTCGTAGCCCGCGTCAGCGTGGCGGGCGACGCCGATGCCGGGGTCGTTGGTGAGCACGCGGGCGAGCCGCTCGTCCATCTCGGGCGTGCCGTCGGCGACGATGACCAGGCCGGCGTGGATCGAGTTGCCGATGCCGACGCCGCCGCCGTGGTGCACCGACACCCACGAGGCCCCCGACGAGGTCGAGAGGAGCGCGTTCAGGATCGGCCAGTCGGCGATGGCGTCGGAGCCGTCGCGCATCGCCTCGGTCTCGCGGAACGGCGAGGCGACCGAGCCCGTGTCGAGGTGGTCGCGGCCGATCACGATCGGAGCCGACACCTCGCCCCGGCGGACGAGGTCGTTGAAGATCAGGCCGGCCTTCGCGCGATCCCCGTAGCCGAGCCAGCAGATCCGCGCGGGCAGCCCCTGGAACGCGACCCGGTCGGGAGCGAGGTGCAGCCACCGCTGCAGCAGCGCGTCGTCGGGGAACGCCTCGAGCAGGGCCTGGTCGATGCGGGCGATGTCGGCCGGGTCACCCGAGAGCGCCGCCCAGCGGAACGGCCCGGCGCCGACGCAGAAGAGCGGACGCACGTAGGCCGGCACGAAGCCGGGGAAGCCGAACGCGCCCTCGAGCCCGGCGTCGCGGGCCTCGGTGCGCAGGTTGTTGCCGTAGTCGAACACGTGGCTGCCGCCGTCCTGCATGTCGAGCATGGCCTGGACGTGGCGCACCGCCGTCTCCCGCGCCCGGCGCACGTACTCGTCGGGGTCGCTCGCCCGCAGCGCGATCGCCGCCTCGAGCGGCATCCCGGCCGGCACGTAGCCGTTCAGCATGTCGTGGGCCGACGTCTGGTCGGTGACGAGGTCGAAGCGCACGCCCCGCCGGGCGAGCTCCGGGAAGACGTCGCCGGCGTTTCCGAGCAGCCCGACCGAGACACCGCGGCCGGCGGCGGCGTGGCGGGCGACCCGCTCGACGGCGTCGTCGAGATCGGAGGCCACCTCGTCCAGGTAGCGCGTCTCGATGCGGCGCTCGATCCGGTGCGGGTCCACCTCCACGTTCAGGCTGGCGGCGCCGGCGAGCGAGGCGGCCAGCGGCTGGGCGCCGCCCATCCCGCCGAGGCCGGCGGTGAGCACGGTGCGACCGGCCAGGTCGGGCGAGCCCCAGTGCAGCTCGCCCGCGGCGGCGAACGTCTGGAAGGTGCCCTGCAGGATGCCCTGGGTGCCGATGTAGATCCACGAGCCGGCGGTCATCTGGCCGAACATCGTCAGCCCCTCGGCCTCGAGCCGGCGGAACTCGTCCCAGTTGGCGAACCGGGGCACGAGCAGCGAGTTGGCGATGAGGACGCGGGGCGCGCCCGGATGGGTGCGGAAGATGCCGACCGGCTTGCCGCTCTGCACGAGCAGCGTCTCGTCGCCCTCGAGCTCGAGCAGCGCGGCCACGATCGCCTTGAGGGCCGCGTGGCTGCGGGCGGCGCGGCCCGAGCCGCCGTAGACGACCAGCCGCGTCGGGTCCTCGGCCACCTCGGGGTCGAGGTTGTTGCAGAGCATGCGCAGGGCCGCCTCCTGGTGCCAGCCCTTGCAGTGCAGCTCGGTTCCGCGCGGCGCGCGGACGGCGCTCAGGTCGCCGACGAGCGACTCGACCAGGGTGTCGGCTGCGGTGGCCATGCCGACACGCTATCAGGGTCGATCTGGTCTAGCATGGCCCGGTGCGACGCCGACTGGGGATCCTCGTCGTTCTGCTGGCAGCGGCCTCGCTGCTCGTCCTCGCGGCCACGCCGACGGCGTCGGCGGCGGTACGTCTGCAGCGCGTCCTGCACGGCCTCTCCAGTCCCGTCTACCTGACCTCGCCTCCGGGCGACACGCGCCTGTTCGTGGTCGAGAAGTGCGGCGTGATCCGGATCGACCGCGGCGGCCGGCTCCTGCGGCGGTCGTTCCTGAACATCACCCGCAACGTGAGCTGCGTCAGCGAAGAGGGCCTGCTCTCGATGGCGTTCGACCCCGACTACAAGCACAACCGCTTCTTCTACGTCGACTTCAGCAACGCCGACGGCAACACCCGCGTCGCCCGCTACACCACCGAGCGGCTGCACCCCAACATCGCCAACCCGAGCTCGAAGGTGATCCTGGTCAAGGTGCACCAGCCGTTCGACAACCACAAGGGCGGCCAGCTGCAGTTCGGGCCCGACGGCAAGCTCTACATCTCGCTCGGCGACGGCGGCAGCGAGGACGATCCCAACCTCGAGGGCCAGAGCGGCGGGCCGCTCTCGACCATCATGCGCCTGAACGTGCGCCTGCCCGGCGCCAGGCCGCGCGTGTACGCCTACGGGCTGCGCAACCCGTGGCGGTTCTCGTTCGACCGGGCGACGGGCGACATGTGGATCGGCGACGTCGGCCAGGACAGCTGGGAGGAGATCGACCACCTCAAGGCCGGCACGCCCGCGGGCACGAATTTCGGCTGGAGCTACTACGAGGGCAACTCGGTGTTCAAGGCGCAGGCGATCAACCGCTCGCACCTCAAGTTCCCGGCCGTGGTGTACCCCCACTCCACGTCGTCGGGGCCGGGCAACTGTGCGGTCATGGGCGGCTACGTCTACCGCGGCACGATCATCACGCAGCTGCGCGGCCAGTACATCTACGCCGACAACTGCTCGGGCCGGATCTGGAAGCGGCGCGCGGCCGGCGGCCGGCCGGTGCTCATGCACATCAGCTTCCAGGTGCCGAACATCGACGCGTTCGGCGAGGGCACGGCGGGCGGCCTCTACGTGATCTCGCTCGACGGCTCGATCTACAAGCTGCAGCCGTAGCCACGCGCGGGGGGTGGCGCCGCTCTAGTGCAGCGGCGCGGAGCCGCGCTCGACCACAGCCAGCAGCGAGCCGTCGCGGATGCGCCCGGCGAGCGCCTCGATCTCGGCGGTGAGCGAGCGGTCGGCGGCGAGGTGGGGCGAGATCTCGCGCACCGCGGCGTGGGCCGCCCCCACCGCGCGTCCGGGCCGCTTGGGAGCGAGGAAGTCGAGCCCCTGGGCGCCGCAGAGGAGCTCGATCCCGAGCACGCGCTCGACGTTCGCGCACTCGTGCCAGAGGTGCACGGCCGCCGTGGCGCCCATCGAGACGTGATCCTCCTGGCCGGCGCTCGTCGGGATCGAGTCGGCGCTCGCGGGGTGCACGAGCACCTTGCCCTCGCTGACCAGGCTCGCGGCGACGTACTGGGCGATCATGAAGCCGGAGTTGAGGCCGCCGTCTGCGGTCAGAAACGGCGGCAGGCCGTTCGACAGGGCCGGGTTCAGCAGCCGCTCGATGCGGCGCTCGCTGATCGAGGCGAGCTCGTGCAGCGCCAGCTTGAGCATGTCCAGCGCAAAGGCCACGGGCTGGCCGTGGAAGTTGCCGTTCGAGAGCACCTCACCCCGCTCGGCGAGCACGATCGGGTTGTCGGTGGCCGCGTTCAGCTCGATCCCCACCACGCCCTCGGCGTAGGCCACCGCGTCGCGCACGGCGCCGTGCACCTGCGGCGCGCACCGCAGCGAGTAGGCGTCCTGCACCCGCCCGCACCAGCGGTGCGAGGCCACGATCTCGGAGTCGTCCAGGAGCCGGTACAGGTTGGCCGCCGAGGCCACCTGGCCGGGATGCGGCCGCAGGGCCTGCAGCTCGGGCGCAAACGGCGTCCGCGATCCCCGCACCGCCTCGATCGTCTGGGCGGCGGCGACGTCGGCGAGCTTGACCAGCCGCCGCGCCCGGGCGAGCACGAGCGCCCCGATCGCCGCCATGAACTGGGTGCCGTTGATGAGCGCGAGCCCCTCCTTCGCCGCGAGCACGATCGGCTCGAGGCCGGCCTGCGCCAGCGCGTCGGCGCCGGGCATCGTCTCGTCGCCGACCCGGGCGAAGCCCTCGCCCACGAGCACCAGGCCGAGATGCGCCAGCGGCGCCAGGTCGCCGCTCGCCCCGAGTGAGCCCCGCGAGGGCACGACCGGGTGCACGCCGGCGGCGAGCATGTCGAGGAGCAGCCGGACGGGCTCGACGCGCACGCCCGACGTCCCCTTCGCGAGCGCGTTCGCCCGCAGCAGCGTGGCCGCCCGCACCACCTCGTCGGGGAACGGCTGGCCGACGCCGCAGGCATGGCTGCGCAGCAGGTTCAGCTGCAGCTGGGCGGCCTGCGCGGGGGCGATGTGGACGTCGACGAAGCGGCCGAAGCCGGTGTTCACGCCGTACGTCGGCGTCCCCTCCGCGACGACGCGGTCGATCAGGGCGCGGGATGCGGCGATCTGCTCGAGGGCGCGTGCGCCCAGCTCGGCCCGGGCACCGTCGATCGCGACCCGCTCGACATCGTCGACGGTGAGGTCGTGTCCGCTGAGCTCGATCGTCGCCGTCACCGGCCGCGAAGCCTATCGGCCGCCGCAGGCCCGGGGTCGCCGAACTCGCCGCCGGCCGCGATCTCGAGCAGGCGGTCGGCCGGCAGGCCGTCGATGCGGAGCGCGCCTCCGGCGGCGGCCGCCGCGGCGGCGGCCGGCATGAGCCCGACGAGCTCCCCCCGCTCCACCTCGACGCCGTGCGTGCCCGCGAGCCGGGCCACCTCGGCCACGACCTCGTGCAGCGGCGCCCCGGCGGGGTCGATCAGGTTCATCGACACCTGCGCCCGGCCTGTGCGGGCGAGCAGCAGCCCCAGGGCCTGGACGCCGCGCAGGCCGCCGTCGCGCTCGCGCACGGCCGCCGCGACGGCCCGGGCGACGCCGACGTCGGCGGTGCGCAGGTCGACGTTGAAGGCCACGAGCGGCGGGCGCACGCCCAGGAGCACCGCACCCGCGGTCGGATGCAGCACGGGCGGCCCGTGCAGAGGCACGACGTCGCGGGCGTCGAGCAGCGCCTGCAGCCCGGCCGGCCCGGCGGCGCGGAAGAACGCCGGCCGCCGCCCGCCCCCGAGCTCGCCGTAGCCGATCACGGGGATGCCCAGCCGGCCGATCCGCTCGCCCAGGGCGCGCGCGACCCGCTCCGGCTCCGGGTCGCCCGGCCGGAAGCGCACGAGCGGCACGACGTCGGCGGCGCCGACCCGCGGGTGGATGCCCTCGTGCCTGGTCAGGTCGATGCGCTCGATCGCGACGGAGACGGCGGCCGTGAGGCCCTCGACCAGGCCGGCGGCCGTGCCCACGCAGGTGAGCACGCAGCGGTTGTGGTCGGGGTCGGAGTGCACGTCGAGCACGGCCGCGTGCGCCTCGACCGCGGCCCTGATCGCTGCCACCGTGGCGGGATCGCGCCCGGCCGAGAAGTTCGGCACCGATTCGAGGAGCGCGGGCATGGGCGGCATTATCGGTCCCAATTGGCATCCGTGGCGGATGTCAATTGCGTGTCACCCCGGCCGCTTGCCGGCGTCCTCGCCGGCGGGCCTCGCTATGAGGCCCGCCCGCGGGACCCGAGGTGGCCGTTCTGGGGGGGTGAACAGGCCGACCGCATCCTGGCTCGCGCTCGAACGTGCCCAGTAAAGAGGACGGGTGCCAGGCCCGTGCAGTTTCCTCCAGGTTGGCGAGGGCGGCTTCCCCCTTTCGGGGGATTCACAGAGAGGGAATTCGACCCATCCCCGATGGAAGGACGTTCCAGCCAAACGCGTGTACCGCAAAGGGGTGAGCGAAGTCGCCCCGTACGAGCGACGCCGGCGGCCGCGGCGTGGTCGATGATGTGGTCAACGGATCGATAAAGGCAAACTCACCGCGAGGTGAGCACGCAAAGCCAGAGGTCTCATAGAGACGGCTCGGCTGCCGAAACCGGGCTCCGCTCAAGATGCGGCGTCCACACCGGGGTAAGAGCTCCGAGTGTGGATCCCGCGAGTGGATCCCCCAGCAATGGACACCATTGCGCAACGCGCCTCCGAGGGTAGGCACCGAGGACGCGCACACCTCGATCCGAATCGACACGGGATGCGGACGGTGGACGCTGCGGGGGGCAGTGCCACAAAATGGCAGTGAGGTCTGCCGTCCGCTCCCGTCACTCCCCTGCCCCGGCGAGCGCCTCGAACTCCCGGGTCGCCTCCTGCGCCGTGGGCGGCCGCGTGACGACCTCCGCGAACTCCTCCGGATCCGGCAGCTCGGTCGCCCGGATCCGCTCCGCCGCGGCCGCGCGGTCGTAGGGCGTGGTGCGCAGCTGGACATCCGGCCCGAGCAGGCACCAGCGCGCCCCGGGCAGATCCTCGTAGGGCATGCCGACGCTGCCGGCGTTCACGATCCGGCGGTTGCCGATGCGGCGGTCGAACTGCACGTGGGTGTGGCCGCAGACGACGGTCGCCTCGGCAACGCCCGCGAGCATCGGCTCGACCACGGCGGGCGGCGTGATCGCCGTGAAGATCTCGGAGTCGCTGCGCGGCGTCGCGTGACAGAACAGCACCGGCCCGAGCCCATCGACATCGATCACGACCGTGCCGGGCCAGTCGGCGACGGACGCACGCTCGGACGCGGTGAGCCGCCCGCCCACCCAGACGGCCCGGCGGTCCCAGAGGCCGCCCGAATCCGGATCGGCCTCCCGGCGCTCGAACATCTCGCGCTCGTTGTTGCCGGCCAGCCACACGATGCGCTCGCCCTGCGCGGCGAGCAGCCGCAGCGTCCCCGCCGGCATCGGCCCGGCGATCGCGTCGCCGCCGACGACCACGACATCCGCCGCGGCAACGTCCGGCTCGGCCAGGACGGCCTCGAGCGCGGGCAGGTTGCCGTGGATGTCGTACAGCGCCGCGATCCGCATCTGTCGCACGGTATCGTCATCGCCGTGCTCGACCGGCTGTTCTCGCCCCTCGCCCTGGGGCCGGTGACGATTCCCAACCGGATCGTCTCGACGTCGCACCAGACGACGCTCGTGCACGACCACCTGCCCACCGACGACCTGATCGCCTATCACCGGGCGCGGGCCGCCGGCGGAGCCGGGCTGATCGTGATCGAGGCGACCGCGATCCACTCCACCGGCCTGCTCACCGCGCACACCCTCGGCGGCTACCTGCCCCAGATCGTGCCCTCGTACCGGCGGCTGGCCGACGCGGTGCACGAGCACGGTACGCGGATCGTGTGCCAGCTCTTCCACGGCGGGCGCGAGATGATCACGTCCGGCCCGCGGCCGCCCGCGGTGGCGGCGTCGTCGATCCCGTCGGCCCGGTTTCTGACCGAGCCGCGCGCGCTCAGCGTGGCGGAGATCGCCGAGATGGTGGCCGGGTACCGCCAGGCCGCCGTGCATGCGCGCGAGGGCGGCCTCGACGGGGTCGAGGTGTGCGCCGGCTTCGGCTACCTGCCCACCCAGTTCCTCTCCAGGCACGCCAACAGCCGCACGGACGGCTACGGCGGCTCGTTCGCAAACCGGCTGCGATTCCTGCGCGAGGTGCTCGAGGCGATGCGGCAGGGGATCGGCCCCGGCGGCGCCGTCGGCTGCCGCCTCACCGACGAGAGCGGCTCATTCGACGGCACCGACTGGGACGACGTCATCGAGGCGGCGGGGGTCGTCGCAGACGACGGCCTGGCCGACTACATCTCCGTCGCGCTGGGTGGCTCCTCGACCTACCGCGGCTCGACCTGGATCGTGCCGCCGCCGCCCGCCGCCCGAAACGCGATCGCCGGCTTCGCCCGCCGCTTCAAGCCGCGTGTCGGCGTGCCGGTGATCGCCACCGGCCGCATCCTCGACCCGGCCGACGCCGACCGCATGATCGGCGAGGGCGTCTGCGATGCCGTCGGCATGACGCGGGCGATGATCGCCGAGCCCAACCTGGCCCGTAAGACGCTGGCGGGCGAGCCCGTGACGGTCTGCATCGGGTGCAACCAGGGCTGCATCGGCCACTACCACGCCGGCATCCCGATCGCCTGCACCGTGAACCCGTGGACGGGCTATGAGGCCACGCTGCCCCGGCCGCGACCCGCGGCGCGACCCGAGACGGTCGTGGTCGTCGGCGCCGGCCCCGCCGGCTGCGCCGCCGCCGCGGCCGCGGCGGCGTGCGGCCACCGCGTGGTCGTGCTCGAGCGCGGCACTGAGCCGGGCGGGCAGATGCGCCTGGCCCTGGAAGCGCCGGGGCACGGCGAGATCGCCCGCGGCCTGATCGAGGTGCTGACGACCTGGCTCGGCGGGGCGGACGTCCGCTACGGCGTCACGGCCGGCGCCGCCGAGGTGCTCGCGCTCGCGCCCGACCGGGTCGTGCTCGCATCGGGCGCCGAGCCCCACCTGCCGGCGCTCACGGGCGGGGGCGTGGCGGTCATGCACGCCTGGGACGTGCTCGCCGGCGCCGAGGTCGGCGGCCGGGTGCTCGTGAGCGACTGGGGCGGCGACTGGACCGGCCTCGACGTCGCCGAGGCCCTCGCCGCTCGCGGCTGCCAGGTGCGGCTGATGACGTCGGCGGTGGCGTTCGGGCTGGCCGTGCACCAGTACCAGCGCAACCTCTACCTGGCCCGGCTGGACGAGGCCGGCGTCGAGCTGGTTCACCACCTGCGGCCCGTCGGGCTGGGCCCGGGCGCGGTCGAGTGCGTGAACGTGTTCTCGCACCGGCCGGTGCGGGTCGACGGCGTCGACACCCTGGTCGTGAGCGCGGGGCGGACGGCCCGAAACGATCTGCACGACGCGCTGCTCGAGGCTGGAGCGGCCGTCGAGCGCGCCGGCGACGTGCAGAGCCCGCGCTCGTTCGAGGAGGCGATCCGCGAGGGCACGCTGGCCGGGATGGGCATCGCCGAGCCGGCCGCCCCTCAGTGAGCGCGTGAGCCGAAGATCAGGTCGGGCGTGATCTGATCGAGCGTGGCGGCGCCCGCCAGGGCGGCCGCCTCGCGCAGCTGCGCGTCGAGACTCGCCAGCACCGACTCCACGCCCTGCCTCCCTCCGCAGGCAAGGCCCCACAGGATCGGCCGGCCGATCATCACCGCGCGGGCGCCGAGCGCGAGCGCCCGCAGGATGTCGGCTCCACTGCGTAGCCCGCCGTCGACGTAGACGTCGACCCGGCCCGCCGCCGCTTCCACGACCTCAGGCAGCGCCCGCGCCGTCGCAACGGCGCCGTCCAGCTGCCGCCCACCGTGGTTGGAGACCACGATCGCCGCCGCGCCCGCCTCGATGCAGGCGCGCGCATCGTCGGCTCGCACCACCCCCTTGACGACCACCGGAAGGCCCCCGGAGACGTCGTGCAGCCACTCGATGGCGTCGAGGCCGATCGACGCGTCCTGCTCCTCGGCATCGGCGGCGCCAGACGTCCGCCCCGACCTGTTCACCATCCAGACCTCGGCGGGGATCTCGAAGGCCGCCTGCGAGGCGCGCAGCTTCGTCCCCACGACGGGCGTGTCGACCGTCAGCACCAACGCCGAGCAGCCGGTGGCCCTCGCCTCCGCAGCCAGCTCAGCCGTCCACCCGCGGTCACGCATCAGGTAGACCTGAAACCAGCGGTGTGCGCTCGGTGCCGCGGCGGCGATGTCGGCGAGCGTCGCGCCTGCTCGCGTCGAGATCACCAGGAGCCCGCCGGCGGCGGCCACCGCCCGCGCCGTTGCGAGCTCGCCGTCGGGATGCGCAAGCCGGTGGGCTGCCATCGGCGCGACCACGATTGGAGCCGCGAGCCGCGACCCGAGCAGATCCACCGAGAGGTCGACCGCGCTCACGTTGCGCAGCACGCGGGGGCGCAGCTCGAGCTCTGCCCACGCGGCGGCGTTCGCCACGACCGTCGCCTCGCTGCCGGCGCCGCCCGCGAAGAAGTCGTACACGCCTGTCGGGAGGATCTCGCGGGCGCGCCGCTCGAGTGCTCCGAGCGCGGCAGCCGTCGGGATCGCAGCCTCCTCGCCCATCGCCGGCCCAGTCTATCCAGGTGCGCCGCCCGTGATATGATTGACTGAGCAACAATCTCTCCCGAAACCCAAGGAGCCTGCCAATGCGCCTCGAGGGCATCCATCACATCACCATGATCACCGGGGACGCGCCCGGCAACGTCGACTTCTACACGCGCGTGCTCGGCCTGCGCCTGGTCGCGAAGACCGTGAACCAGGACGACCCCACCGTGTACCACCTCTTCTACGCCGACGAGCACGGCTCGCCCGGCACCGAGATGACCTTCTTCGAGTATCCCGGCGCCCGCCGCGGACGCGCCGGCGGCGGGCATGGTGCACACGCTCGTGTCGCGCGTCTCCTCGCCCCAGGCGCTCGACTTCTGGGCCGACCGGCTGGCCGCGGAGGGGATCGCATCGGACCGCGACGGCGATCGCCTGCGCTTCGCCGATCCCGAGGGCCTCGGCCACGAGCTCGCCGTCGACCCGGGCGCCGAGCTGCTCGCGGCCGAGCACCCGCAGATCCCGCCCGAGCACGCCATCGGCGGGCTGATCGGCGTGCGCGCCTACAGCCTCGACGCCGAGCGCAGCGGCCGGCTGCTCGAGGACGCGCTGGAGGCGACCGCCACCGGCCCGAACGCCTACGAGCTGCGCGGCGACAAGCGGGCGGCGACCATCACGTTCGAGAAGGCGCCCGTCGCGGGCGTCCCCGGCGCGGGCACCGTCCACCACGTCGCCTGGGGGACGACGGTGGCCGAGCATCCGCGCTGGCTCGAGCGGCTCGCCGAGAAGGGCGTGCGCTCGACGCCGGTGATCGACCGCCACTACTTCCACTCGATCTACTTCCGCGAGCCGGGCGGAGTGCTGTACGAGATCGCCGACGACGGCCCCGGGTTCACCGTCGACCTGCCGCTCGAGGAGCTCGGGTCGAAGGTGATCCTGCCGCCGTGGCTCGAGCCCGAGCGCGAGGCGCTCGAGGCCCGGCTGACGCCGCTGCCCGACCCGCGCGCCAACTGGACGACGGCGTAGCGGCAGCGCGTAAACCGGGGACTGTCCCCATGCGGCGACAGTCCCCGACCGCGAACTGAAACCGTGGTCAGCCGGTGTGGCCGAGGCGCGCGCGTCCGGCGGCCGAGAGGTCGATCGGCTCGATCGGCGTCCACACGGCCTCGTCGCCGCAGCCGGGGCAGTAACGCGGCGCCGACGCGAAGTGGTTGGGCTGGCGCAGCGACTCCCGCACCAGCCGCGACTCGACGTCGAACACGGCCTCGCCGGTGCGGCTGCCGATGCGATGGGCCTGCTCGTGCAGGACGTTGGCGTCGTAGCCAAGCGTGATGCGCGTGCCGCAGTACCCGCAGAGCGCCATCTGCGACTGCACCGGCGTCACCTCGGGCCGCACCTCGTCCTGGCGCTTGAACCCGAGCCACAGCCCCACGCCGACCCAGATCAGCGGCAGCTTCAGCACGAGGGCCAGGAAGATCACCGCCCAGACATCACCGGAGAACATCGAGAGCACCACCGCCCGACCAAGGATATCCCACCGACGTGACCGCTACAGTGATCCGGCGGGCGCGCCGATCATCTAAGCGTCTGATGTCGACCCCCACTCCAGCAGACCTGCTCCAGCTTGCGCTGGGAGTGTTCCCGCCCCTGCCGGCGATCGTCGAGGTGCTGTCGGAGGACGGCGGCGGCTTCGCGCTGCGCCTGGCCGACCGCGAGGACGAGCTTCTGCACGCCTACTGCCCGCGGACGCAGGTGCGCAAGGAGCTGCGGCTGCTCGCCCGCGTCACCGACCCCAACCGCGGCCGCTACGAGGTCGAGTTCGAGGTCGCCGAGGTCTTCTACCACTCCTCCGCCGACGCCCTCGTCCACCTGACCGTCACGGGCGTCCACCACCGCAAGATGCGCCGGGCGGCCCCGCGGGTGAGCGTCAGCGAGCGCGCGCACGCCCGGGTGCTCTTCTGCCGGACGCTGCCCCGCGACACGCGGCTCGACCTGCGCCTGGCCGACATCAGCGCCACCGGAGTGGCCTTCATCGGGATGAGCTCGCTCGATCCCGGCGACCTGCTGCTCGTCTCGACGCGCATCGGCGGGATGGCGGTGCACTTCGAGGCCCGGGTGGTGCGCTCCGACCCGGCGCCGTACGGCCGCTTCCGCACCGGCTGCGAGATCATCGAGTACGCCGCCGACGCCCGCGAGAACATCGCCGCCATGGCGGAGTCGGCGCCGGCCGGCGGCTCCGAGGATCAGCGCCGGTCGCGCACCGCCGAGCCGATCGCGCCCGGCGCGCAGCAGCGACTCCGGCCTGCTCGGCCGCATCCAGCGGAACTGAGCGGCGCCCCGCGTGATCACACCGACGGGGGATCGCCAGACCGCCGGGACGATCCGATACTTGGGTGGTGTGTGCACGCCAACACGTGCATGAGGTGGCCATGAAAGGGGTCGTGGTGAGGGTCTTCGCCAATCAGCGTGGAACCGTGGCGTCCGAGCTCAGCTTCGGCGTCATGGTCGTGGGAATGCTCGTGCTCGGAGGGCTGTACATGCTGGCCCAGCTCGAGGGTGTCTCCTTCGCGGTGCTGCTTCACCAGCTGCGGCACGGCTGAGCTTCCAGGGGGCCGGGCGCCGGTGCCGGCGCGCCGCGTTCGGCCCGAAGCACCCAGGCGCTCGGGATAACCTGCGAGCGATGACGTTTCGCCGCCTGCTCGGATTCCTGCGCCCGTACCGCGGCCAGGTGATCGTCTCGACGGTGCTGGCGATCGGCTCACAGGCCGCGGTGCTGACGATCCCGTATCTGACCGGGCGGGCGATCGACGCCACCCAGCCCGGCCACCACGACCGCCGTGCCCTGATGCTGAACGCGGGGCTGATCGTGGTCGCGGGCGCCCTCCAGGGCGTGCTCATGTTCTGGCGCCGGTTCCTGGCCGGGCGGCTCTCGCTCGCGGTCGAGTACGACCTGCGAAACGCGATGTACCGGCACCTGCAGCGGCTCTCGTTCGGGTTCTACGACCGCCACCAGACCGGCCAGCTGATGTCACGCGCAACGGTCGACCTGCAGTCGGTGCGGATCTTCCTCGGCTACGGCCTCGTGTTCTTCTCGCAGAACGTCGTCACGGTCGTGATCGTGGTGGGCGCCCTGCTTGCGATCGACTGGCAGCTCGCGCTGATCGCCCTGGCCGTCTCGCCGCTCATGATGCGCGCGGCCTACCGCTACTCCCGCCTCAGCCATCCCATCCTGAAGGACGTGCAGCAGCGCGTCGCCGACGTCACCACCCACGCCGAGGAGAACATCGTCGGCGTGCGCGTGGTGAAGGCGTTCGCGCAGGAGGACCGCGAGATCGGCCGCTTCGCCGCGCTCGCCCGGCGCGTCTTCGACCAGGCGATCACCGCCGCCCGCATCCAGGCCCGCTACGTGCCCCTGCTGCAGACGCTGCCGAGCCTGGCGATGGCGGCCGTGCTCCTGGTCGGCGGCTACAGCGTCATCCACGGCTCGCTCTCGCTGGGGTCGTTCTTCGCCGTCAACGGCTACATCCTGCTGCTCGTCGTGCCGCTGCGAAGCGCCGGCATGTGGGTCGGCCAGTATCAGCGCGCGATCGCCTCGGGCGAGCGCATCTTCGAGGTGCTCGACGTCGATCGCGACATCCTCGAGCGCCCGGACGCCGCGGTGCTCGCGCACGGGCCGGGCCACATCCGCTTCGAGGGCGTCGAGTTCGGCTACGAGACCGGGCGGCCGGTGCTGCGCGGCATCGACGTCGACATCGCCGCCGGCACGACCGTGGCCCTGATCGGGCCGACCGGATGCGGCAAGACGACCCTGACGGCGCTCATCCCCCGCTTCTACGACGTGTCCGCGGGCCGGATCACCGTCGACGGCACCGACGTCCGCGACGTCACCCTCGACTCGCTGCGGGGCGACGTCGGCATCGTCAGCCAGGACACGTTCCTGTTCTCGACGACCGTGGCCGAGAACATCGCCTACGGCACGCCGGAGGCGACGCCGGAGGAGATCGTCACGGCGGCCCGCCAGGCCCAGGCGCACGACTTCATCTGCGACCTGCCGGACGGCTACGAGACCCGCGTCGGCGAGCGCGGCCTGACGCTCTCCGGCGGCCAGCGGCAGCGGATCGCGATCGCCCGCGCGCTGCTCATGAACCCGCGCATCCTCATCCTCGACGACGCCACCGCGTCGGTCGACGCCACCACCGAGGCCCGCATCAAGCTGGCGCTGCGCGAGGTCATGAAGGGGCGCACGACGCTGATCATCGCCCACCGCCTGAGCACGATCTCGCTGGCCGAGCGGGTGGTCGTCCTCGACGGCGGCCGGATCGTCGCGCAGGGCACCCACGCCGATCTGATC
Organism: uncultured Actinomycetes bacterium; assembly: GCA_963707585.1. GTDB lineage: Bacteria > Actinomycetota > Thermoleophilia > Gaiellales > JAICJC01 > JAICJC01. The sequence continues at coordinate 236,382 of CAVPQP010000006.1, forward strand.
GAGACGAGCGCCGTCTACCGCCAGATCCACAGCCACGGCCTGGTCGACCGCACGTTCGTCGACCTGGACGGCGACGCACCCGGTCGAGGAACGCCGGGCCGCGGCGGCGGCGGCGAGGCGGCTGCCGTGAGCGCGGCGGCACAGGCGCGCCGAGGCCCGGGCCGCGTGCGCACGATCGGCCGGTTCGCCCGCCCGTACCGCGGCCGCGCGCTCGTGGCCGCTGGTCACGCTGATCGTCGCCACCGCGACGAGCGTCGCCGGCCCGGTGGTGGCGAAGGAGGTCATCGACTCGGGCATCCGCTCGGGGAACTACGACATCGTCGTCGCTGTGGGTGTGCGTGTTCCTGGCCGTGGTCGTCGTCGGCTGGATCGCGACGGCGGCGCAGAGCTACCTCACGAGCTGGGTGGGCGAGCGGGTCCTGGCCGACCTGCGCGTGGCCGTGTTCGGGCACGTCCAGCGCCTCGACCTGGGCTTCTTCGAGCGCACACCGGCCGGCGTCGTCATCTCGCGGCTCACGAACGACATCGAGGCGATGAACAGCATGGTCACCGACGGGCCGACGACGCTCGTCCAGAACACGCTCACGCTGATCGGCTCCGCCATCGTGCTGCTCCTGCTCGACTGGCGGCTCGCGCTGGCGACCCTGACCGTGTTCCCGGCGATGGCGATCGGCACCGCGATCTTCCGGCGCTACTCGGCCCGCGCCTACCGGCGCACGCGGGAGCGCATGGGTGAGGTCACCGCGAGCCTCCAGGAGGACATCTCCGGCGTGCGGGTCGTGCAGGCGTTCCGGCGCGAGGATGCGAACTACCGCCGCTTCCTCGAGGTGAACGACGGCTACCGGGCCGCCAACGTGCAGACGGTGAACGCCGCCTCGATCTACTTCCCGTTCGTCTCGCTGCTCTCGGCGACGGCGACCGCCGTCGTGCTCGGCTACGGCGGCCTGCTCGTGTTCCACAACGAGCTCAGCCCTGGCGCCCTGTTCGCGTTCATCGGCCTCTTGTCGAACTTCTTCGACCCGGTGCAGCAGCTGTCGCAGTTCTACCAGACGCTGCTCGCGGCCACGGCGGCGCTCGACAAGGTGGTCGAGGTGCTGCGCACGGAGCCCGCCATGTCGGACTCCCCCACCGCGGAGCCGCTGGCGGAGATCGTCGGCCGGGTCGAGCTCGACGACGTCCGCTTCGCCTACTCCACGACCGCCACCGAGGTGCTGCACGGCGTGTCGTTCACGGCCGAGCCCGGTCAGACGGTCGCGCTCGTCGGGCACACGGGCGCGGGCAAGTCGACGGTCGTCAAGCTGCTCGCCCGCTTCTACGATCCCACGTCGGGCCGGGTGCTGATCGACGGCCACGACCTGCGCGACGTGACGTCGTGGTCGCTGCGCTCGCAGCTCGGGATCGTGCCGCAGGAGGCCTTCCTCTTCTCGGGCACCGTGCGCGCCAACATCGCGTTCGGGCGGCCCGAAGCCTCGCTCGCCGACGTCGTCGCCGCAGCCGAGGCCGTGGGCGCGGACGCGTTCATCCGCGCGCTCCCGGACGGCTACGACACCGAGATCCAGGAGCGCGGCGCCCGGCTCTCGATCGGCGAGCGCCAGCTCGTGGCCTTCGCCCGGGCGCTGCTCGCCGACCCGCGCATCCTCATCCTCGACGAGGCCACCTCGAGCGTCGACATCCCCACCGAGGCCCGCATCGAGGAGGCGCTCGAGACGCTGCTCGAGGGGCGCACCGCCTTCGTCGTCGCCCACCGGCTGAGCACGATCCGGCGGGCCGACGTGATCGTCGTGCTCGAGCACGGCCAGGTGATCGAGGCCGGCACCCACCGCCAGCTGATCGAGCGGCGCGGCCGCTACTACGCGCTCTACGACGACTGGGTCGAAGCGGTCGCCTGACCGAATCGGATTCAAGGTCTTCGACGCGCGACCGATAACCCCTCTTGATGAAGGGGGTCCTCTCTGTCCTCGGCGCGGCGTCCGCTGCGGCCGTGCTCGCGTTTCCAGGCGTCGCAGGCGCCGCGACGCACACCCCCTTCACCGACGTCCCCGCGAGCTTCTGGGCCAATGCCCAGATCCGCTGGACGGTGAAGCAGGGCTGGATGCACCCGCGCACCGCCACGAGCTTCGGCGTCGGCCACACGGTCAGCCGGCTGACGGCCGCCCGCGTGCTCGCCGACGTCAACTTCAAGCAGACCGGCACCCCCGTCGCCGCCGACCCCTACACCCAGGCGGTCGCCGCCGGCTGGATCGGCGCCGGCACCGGCGCCGACCAGCCGATCACGCAGCTGCAGTTCGACCACGGCGTCGTGCGCGTGCTGGGCCTCTCGGCCGCCGCACACACGCATGAGCACGCTGCACACGTCGACCGACTGGCGCCCGCCGCTGCCCGTCGGCTTCGGCATCGAGCAGATGGTGCGGGCGGTCGGAGCGCGGGCGAACGTCCCCGAGGGCTCCGACCGGTGGGAGCTGTGGCCGAACGACACGCTGCGGCGCGCCAACCTCGCCGTCCGAGGCCTACCAGCTCGGGCACCTGTCGTCCTGGGCCGTCCAGGCGGCCGAGGCCAAGACGGCCGTCGCGAGCGCGATGCCCACGTGGACGCCGCTCAAGCGGGCCGTGCTCGGATTCGCGCTGCGCTACGCCGGCGCGCCCTACGTGTGGGGCGGCACATCCCCGAATCCGCAGGTCGAGTTCGGCCAGAACGTCGCGGGCGGCTTTGACTGCTCGGGGTTCGTGTGGTGGGTGCATGAAGCTGCAGACCTATACCGCCGGCGGCAACACCTGGAGCGGCGCGAAGGCCATCGGCCTGCTGCGCACGACCTACGACATGTCGAAGGCGGTGAAGGTCGCAAACCGCGTCACCCGCGCCGGCCTGCACCCGGGCGACATCCTGTTCTGGAGCTCGGCCCCCAACGGCGTGCACACGGCCTGGCAGACGATCTACCACACCGGCATCTACCTGGGCAACGGCTGGACGATCAACAGCCACGGCTCGGGCGACGGCGTCACCGTCGACTACATGGGCGCCGGCGCCGGCTGGTATCACGATGCGTTCGCCTTCGGCTGGCGCATCATGCCGATGCACAAGTAGACCGCCCGCGCGGCCGCGGCGCTTGCCGCGCAGCCTTCCGGTAGGTTGTGGGCATGACCGCCGAGGACGACACCGCACCGGAGACCGAGGAGGTCCCCGCAGGCGCCGACCCGGAGCCGGGCAAGCCGATCAGCGTCCGCGCCGAGCGCGGCGCCCGCATGACGCCGGCCGAGGCCGTGCGCGACATGCGCGTCACCCTCCCGGCGCGCGGCAACCGCACCTGCGCGACGTCGTCGACCGCGTCAACCACGACACGTCGCTGAAGGCGCTGTGGCACGCCGCGAACGTGAACGCCGTCACCCGGCTGCAGATCAACGACCACTCGTGGGTGCACATCCAGATCGTCACGAACATCGGCCTGAAGCTGCTGCGCGAGCTGCGCCGGGCCGGGGTCGAGCCGGGCATGGTGAGCGACTACGGCATGCGCCAGGAGGACGCCGAGGTGGTCGTCGTGCTCGGCTGCCTGACGCACTGCCTCGGCATGGCGATCCACCGCAACGGCCACGAGGAGATGAGCCTCTTCCTCGCCGCCGACCGGCTGCCGCGGCTGCTCGAGGGCCTCTACGAGGAGCCCGAGACGACGATCGTCCAGGCCGAGGTGCTGCAGGCGATCATCTCGCACCGCTCCGACGGCCAGCCGCTCTCGGTCGAGGCCGGCGTCGTGCGCGTCGCCGATGCGCTCGACATGGCCAAGGGCCGCTCGCGGATCCCGTTCGAGTCGGGCCGCGTGTCGATCCACTCGCTGTCGGCGGCCGCGATCGAGGGCGTCCACATCCGCGGCGACGAGCGGCAAGGTGCTGATCGAGATCGAGATGAACAACTCGGCCGGCCTCTTCCAGGTCGACAACCTGCTGAAGTCGAAGCTGCGCGGCTCGGGCCTCGAGGACTACATGGACGTCGAGCGCCACGCTCGAGGGCGACGTCCGAGAAGCGCCTGCTGCCGTCGTTCCGGCTGTAGCGGCGAGACGGCGCTTCAGTTCGGGCGCCGGGCGGCCGAATACCCCTCTGATATCCTGGTGCGGCCTTTGCGGGGTCGTCTAATGGTAGGACGCCTGACTCTGGATCAGGTAGTCGGGGTTCGAGTCCCTGCCCCGCAGCTACGTGAAAACGCGTGAGAGCCAGCCGCCAGGCTTGCCGCTTCAGGGCTCACGCGGAGCCACGGCCTGTCGAGGGCCAGCGACGAGGACAGCTCGCGGTAGGCGTCGATCTGCTGCCTGAGCGTCGGCGATCTTCTGCTCGGCCGTGGCGATCGCGTCGGCGCCGGCGATGAAGCGGCGCGGCGGCTGCTCCTGGCCGGCGATCGTCAGCAGCGCCTGGGCGAGCTTGGCCGGGTCGCCGCACTGCTGGCCGTTCTGGCTCTCCCAGAACTCGCGCTGGGCGGCGTTGCGCTCGGCGTAGTCGGCGATGGACGGCGTCGGCGTAGTTCGTCGACTCCTCGGTGAGCAGCTCGGTGCGGAAGAACCCCGGGTTGACGATGGTGGTGTGGATGCCGAACGGCTCGATCTCGGGGGCGAGCGACTCCATCCAGCCCTCGACGCCGAACTTCGACGCGGCGTAGGCGGTGCCGAACTCGAAGCCGGCCGAAGCCCGCCGACGAGGAGATCGAGATGACGTGCCCGGAGCGCTGCTTGCGCATGACCGGCAGGACGGCGCGGGTGACGTTCATCGGCCCGATGAGGCTCGTCGTGAGCTGCCGCTCCATCTGCTCGGGCGTGAGCTCCTCGAAGTAGCCGGCGTAGAAGCTGGCGGCGTTGTTGACCAGCACGTCGATGCGGCCGAAGCGCTCGACGGCCGCCTCGACCGCCGCCTCGGCGTCCTCGCGGCTGGTGACGTCGAGCTTGACGACCAGCAGGTTGTCCGCGTCGCCGAGCGCCTCGGCGACGGCGTCGGGGTTGCGGCCGGTGGCGACGACGTCGTGGCCGGCGGCCAGCGCGGCCTTGGCGATGTCGACGCCCATGCCGCGGCCGGCGCCGGTGATGAACCAGGTCTTCGTCATGTCGGTCACGTCATGGCGTCTCAGGGAAGCGACCGCACTCGAACGCGAGGCGGTGAGAGTCCCTGTTGACCGAGGTACCGGCAGGATCTCCCAGGCCCGTGGCGCCGGATCTACGCTGGCTGTCGTGGACGCCAAGACCGAGATCCAGGAGTTCCTCACCTCCCGGCGCGCCAGGATCACGCCCGCAGCAGGCCGGCCTGCCGGTCTACGGCGACAACCGCCGCGTCCCAGGACTGCGCCGCGAAGAGGTCGCGACGCTCGCCGGCGTGAGCGTCGACTACTACACCCGCCTGGAACGCGGCGACCTCAGCGGCGTCTCAGAGGGCGTGCTGGACGCGCTGGCGCGCGCACTCCGGCTCGACGACGCCGAGCGCGCGCACCTCTTCGATCTCGCCCGCGCGGCGCAGACGACGGCCGCACCTCCGCGGCGGCGCGCCGCCAAGCACGGCGTCCGACCCGAGCGTGCAGCGGATCCTCGACGCGATCACCGGCGCCGCACTACGTGCGGGAACGACCGCTGGACATTCTCGCCGCCAACGCGCTCGGGCGCGCGCTCTACTCCGAGCTGTACGCCGACCCGACCCGGCCGGTCAACAGCGCCCGATTCGTCTTCCTCGACCCGAGGGCCGCCAGCTTCTACCCCGACTGGGACGGCGCCGCCACCGAGATCGTCGCCGTCCTGCGCTCCGAGGCCGGCCGCGACCCCTACGACCGCGACCTCTCCGACCTGGTCGGCGAGCTCTCGACCCGAAGCGAGCGAGTTCCGCACCCGCTGGGCTGCCACAACGTCCGCTTCCACCTCACCGGCGTCAAGCACCTCCACCACCCCGTCGTCGGCGACCTCCGCCTCGACTTCGAGCGGCTGGACATCCCCGCCGACGCCGGCCTCACCCTCTTCATCAACACCGCCGAGCCCGGCTCCAGATCCGAGCAGGCGCTCAACCTCCTCGCGAGCTGGACGGCGACGCCCGACCGAGAGATGGACGCGACCGAGAGAGCCTGATCGGCCGGGGTCACACCCGGCGTGATGTGGTGGGCCGAGGCGGTGCCCGCGGCGATGTGGGAGGAACCGTCCCGCGGCCGGTGAAGTCTGTGTGATGGGCATGACGATCGACCCCAGGACGCGGGGGCTTTCCGCGGCCGTCACCGGCGCATGCGCCGCGGGCTGGTTCGCGTGGGCCAGGAGCGGGGAGTCGGACTCTGCCAACCTGATCAGCGAGGTCGGGGCCGTGGCAGGGGTCGTGATTGCCCTCGTCGGCCTGACGTTCGCCGCCGCCCGGTACGCCGCGCCTCACGCCGCAGCGGCCGCAGCGCCCCGGCGTCGTGCGATCCGGATCGGTGTCTCCGTCGCGGTGCCGGTGATCGCCGGGGTGGGCGTGCTCGCCGCCGTCGGTGCCGAGCAGTGGGTACCGGTATGGGTCTGCGCGGGGATGGGCCTCTTCATCCTGGCCTCGGCGGGCGTGGTCGAGACGCCCTTCTTGACCGCGATCGGGGTGGCCGTCACCGCCTCCGCCCTCCTCGCCGTGATCGTCGCGGCCGAGACGACGCTCGCGCCGGTCATCGTGGCCGGCCTGGGGGCGGGGACGTGCCTGCTGGTCGCCGCGGCCGGTTCGCTGGCAGCCGCGGCCGCCGGGTCACGGCGGACCGGCGGGCGGGCACGCCGAGAGCCCGCCTAGCCGTTTGCGAGCGGGCGCGCCTCCGCCGCCTGAGACTCGGGCGCCTCCCCGGCGACGGGAGCACGCCTCGGCCGTAGCGACAGGTCCGCGGACTTCGCGCACGCTCCGGGCTCGACCCGGCCGTCCACTCGGTGTGGGTAGGTAGTTGTCCGCGGGCAGAAGCGTGGGATCCTCTGATGTTCCGCGCATGCCGTGGTCATACCCTGTGGCGATGGGCTGTGGTCAGATGACGGCGGGCGTTTGCGGCGGGGCAACGGAGCGATTCCGGTGATCGCCGGGTACGTCCACACAGGTGTCTGCGACTTCCCGGGCTGCGCGAAGCCGACGCCGCTGCTGGCCGCCTGTCGCGGCGACGACTGCCTCTCGCTGTGCCTCGAGCACGACGCCCAGCTCTTCTACGACCCGGCCGAGTTCCATCGGCTGTGGGAGCGGCGGGAACCCACGGCGTGATCCGGGGTGCGAGGGCTCCGCGTGCGTGTGTGCCGCGGCTCATGCTGGCCGGCGAAGCGCTGGGACGATCTCGCCGCGCGCATGGGGTTGGGCAGCATGACTGACCGGGTTTCTGCAAAGAAGGTGCGGACCGTGCGGAGCGATGCAGCCGCCCCCGTCGTCGCAGCCGCGGGCCCGATCGGCGCCGGGGCGCTCGTCGCCGCCGCCGTCTCGATCGAGGACATGCTGGCGGCCAACCCCGACGCGGTGCTCGCGGTCGACACCAGCGCGACGATCCGGATCGCAAACCGCGCCGCGGCAACACTCTTCGGCTACCCCCTCGGCAGGCTGGTGGGCGGCTCGATCGACCGCCTGCTGCCTCCGAGCTCGCGGGGCCGCCATCGGCCGCTGATGGCGGAGTTCTTCAAGCGGCCGGTATCACGGCGGATGGGCAGCGGGCTGCCGCTGGCCGCCCGGCGTCAGAACGGGGACGTGTTCTTCGTCGACATCAGCCTCGCGCCGATCGACTCGCCGTCGCATGGGCCGCTCGCGCTCGTCATGGTTCGCGACGTCTCGGAGCATCGCCGCGAGCGGATGGTCGCGGCCCAGTACCTGGTCACGCAGGCGCTCGCAGACAGCGAGACGCTCGAGGGCGCCGCGGCCGCGGTCCTGGCGGCGGTCGGCCCCGCGTCGGGCGCGAACATCGCGGCGCTGTGGGTCGTCGACGGCTTCGGCGCCATCCGCTTCATCGACTCCTGGTGCGCCGCACCGGAGCACCGGGTGTTCCACGACGAGTCGGTCGATTTCGTCTTTCCGCCTGGTATCGGAGCGGTCGGAGCCGCCGTCACCGAGCCGCACGTGCACTGGTCGAGCGATGTGCTCTCCGAAGCCGGCTTCCACCGCAAGGACCTCGCCCGGCGGCTCGGCGTGCACGCCGGGGTGTGGGTGCCCTTCAGCGACGAGCACGGCCGCGTGCTCGGCGTGCTGGAGCTGCTGTTCGGCGTCGTCCGCGATCCCGACCCCGGGATGCTGGCCATCCTGGAGGGCTCGGCGGGGCAGCTCGCCCAGTACCTCGCCCTGCGCCGAAGCGAGGCCGAGCGCCAGCGCGTGCTCGGCCAGATCGTCCGCAGCGTCGAGGACGAACGCCGCCGGATCGCATCCGACCTCCACGACGACACCGTCCAGGTGCTGGTGGCGAGCCTGCTCTCGATCGACCGGCTGGACAAGACGATCGACCCCCGCAACGACCGTGCCCACGAGCGCATCGCCTCGGTCCGCGAGACCCTCGCCACCGCGACCGAACGCACCCGCCAACTCATCTTCGAGCTGCGGCCACAGCTGCTGGAGGCCGAGGGCGTCGTCCCCGCGATCGCCGAGATCGCCTCCCACGCCGGCCGGGAGGCCGGCTTTGCCGTCGACATCGACGGCGGCAACGCCCGCTATGACCCCGCCGTCGAGGCGCTCCTCTACCGCGGGATGCAGGAGGCGGTCATGAACGCGCGCAAGCACAGCCGCGCCGGCCGCCTGCGCTGCTCGGTGCACCCGGTCATCGGGGGCGTCGTCGGCGAGGTCGCAGACGACGGCGTCGGCTTCCGCGTCGACGACGCGCTCATCCGCGCCCGCCGCCAGCTCTCCTTCGGCCTCTCCACCATCCTCGAGCTCGTTCGTCTCGCGGGCGGCCGCGTCGACGTCACATCCGCACCCGGCGACGGTACGGTCGTCACGATCAGGCTCCCGGATCGGCTGACGGGGCGCGCCGCCCCCGCCCCGGTCGCGTTGCAGCCGACCTGACGGCGCCCACGAGTTCGCCCGCCTCGGGCCGGGCGAGCGAGCGCGCGCCGAGCAGACCGGCCGGAGCAGGTAGTCTGCGGGCGCCCCGACGCCAGGAGGCCGCAGCACATGCTCCCAGATGGTGACGATCGCCGGCACGTCCTCGAGTATCTCGGACAGCGCCAATCCACGAACGGCCTCGACCTCGTGTTCACCGTCGTTCCCCAGGACGACGACGCCCGGTTTTGGGGCTGCATCCAGACCGAGATCGAGCGCCGGGGGCTCTCGAACGCGGAGTGCTTCGGCGACGGCACGATGCATCAGATCACCCTCACCGTGCATCCGTCGGCCTACGGCACGTCGGTCGACGAGCTCGACGCGGCCATCGCCGCCGCGAGCAAGGACTACCTCGAGCGCGTCCTGCCCGCCCACCGGGCCGCGCTGGCCGAGGCGGCCGCCGAGAAGGCCCGCCAGGAACGCGAGGCGGAGATGATCGACCAGACGCTGCGGAGGCGCTTCCCGGGCCTGCGCGCGCCGGGGCCGGCGAGCCCCTAGGGGGTCGTGACCGTCGAGATGATGGTGCTGAGGACGGTCGTCGTGACCGTCTGGGTGCGGATGAGCGTGCTCGTACGCGTGATGGTGGTCGGCACCGGCACGATCTGCGTGTGCGTGCGCAGAACGGTCTGGGTGAGGTCCACGGTCTTGCCGTTGCGCCGCACGGTCTTGTGACGCGTGATCGTCCGGGCCTTGAGCGTCACCTTCACCGCGCTTGCCCTTCACCGTCTCGACGGTGACCTTGCCCTTGAGCGTGACGGTCGTGATCAGGCTCGCCGCGCTCGGGTCCGACCCGAGCATGTTGCCGAAGTAGAGCCCGCCGCCAAAGAGCAGCAGGATGACGGCGATGCCCGGCACGAGCATGTGCGCAGGCACGTCGAACTCCGGGATGCGCAGGCCCGGCACGATCAGCCAGCGCGGCCGCCTCCACTCGCGGTCGCGCAGGCGATCCATGTCCGGCCCGTGCAGCCAGCGTGGCCGCCGCGGCCGCACCCCGGACCACTCGCGGTCGCGCAGGGCGTCGGGCACGCGCGGACGCAATCCGTCCGGGATCCTGAACCGACTCATGTCCGGTACCTGCGGTGCTTCATGTCTCCCTTGGCGCGGCGCCCACAGGCGACCCGAGCCACCCGTCCATGGAGAGCTCGCTGCCCGGGCGAATCCTACAGCGATACCCGCAGGAGCGGAACCCCACGGCGCACGCCAAGTCCGCTCGCAGCGATGCCTAGCGCAGCGGCCCGGCCGCGAGCGCGTCGGCCAGGTGGTGGGCCGCGCCCCAGCCGCCGAGCAGCAGCTCGATCACCAGCGGCTGCCCACCGTAGTGGGCGAGCAGTGACGGGACGGCCGACGACCGGCGCAGCTCGACATGGTCGACGTCGGCGCCGATCAGGGCGAGTCGATCCTCGCCGTTGCGGGCGCCGGGCGTGCGGCCGACGAGGAGCAGGCCGTGGCCGTCGACCGTCGCCGACCCGACGAGGCGGGGGCCGGCCTCGCGCTGCCACGCGACTGCGTAGCTCACCGGAGGCACGACCGGCCCCGCTGATCGGTGGTCGATACGCGCATGCCTAGGAGGATCGGCCAATGCGCCGCCGCCGCCATCCGTGTGGCCGCGGATCCGGATGAGGGATAACTACGGAACGTCCCCGGAGGGCCTTCGCTACCATCACCGCCCGTGCCGGCGTTCGCAGACCTCCACCCCACCCTGAACGGCCGCCTCGTCGCACTCGAGCCGCTGCGCCAGGACCACGAACCCGGCCTGCAAGCGGCCGCCGCCGACGAGCGCGTGTGGCGCTTCATGCGCACGGTGGCGTCCGAGCCGGCGGCCTTCCACGACTGGTTCTGTGAGGCGCTCACGGCGGCGGCCGCCGGCACCGAGGCGCCGTTCTGCATCGTCCACCGGGGTGACGCCGCCGCCGTCGGCAGCAGCCGGTACCTGGCCCTGCGCCCGGACGACCGCGTGCTCGAGATCGGCCATAGCTGGATCACTCCGGCGGCGTGGGGCAGCGGAGCGAACACCGAGGCGAAGCTGCTGCTGCTGACCCATGCGTTCGAGGGCCTCGGTTGCCTGCGGGTCGAGTTCAAGACCGACGCCCGCAACGAGCGCTCGCGGGCGGCCCTGGCCGCGATCCCCGCGACCTTCGAGGGCGTCTTCCGCAAGCACATGCTGGTGCAGGGGCGGCGAGCGGCGCGACTCGGCCTGGTACAGCGTGATCGACGACGACTGGCCGGCCGTGAAGGCCGCGCTCGTCGCCCGGGTGGCCGCGCAGGCATGAGCGACTCGCCGCCACCACTCGAGCAACACCGAGTTCGAGGCCCGCATCGGGTATGACCGGGCGCTGCGGGTCGGCGACGTCGTGCACGTGTCCGGCACGCTCGGCATCGGGCCGGACGGCCGCCCGCCCGAGGGCGCCTACGCCCAGTCGGTGGCGGCGCTCGAGCGGATCCAGGCGGCGCTCGAGGCGCTGGACGCGACGCTTGCCGACGTCGTGCGCACGCGCATGTACGTGGTCGACATCGAGCGCCACCAGTTCGACGTCGGCCGGGCGCACGGCGAGTTCTTCGCCGACGTGCGCCCCGTCTCGACGATGGTCGGCATCGCCGGGCTCGTCGGCCCCGAGTTCCTGGTCGAGATCGAGGTCGAGGCGATCGTCGCATCGGGCGATTCGTGACCGCCTTGCTACACTTGCCGCCGGTCCCTGCCGCATTCGTCTAGGGGCCCAGGACGCCGCCCTCTCACGGCGGTAACACCGGTTCGAATCCGGTATGCGGTACCTCCCGAAGACCCTCGTTCACCGGGGGTCTTCGGCCTGCGCTAGACGGCCGCGGCCCGGTGGGACTGGATGCGCTGCCAGACGACGATCGCGAGCGCGATCGCTCCGAGCAGGGCGATCAGCAGATGCCCGTTTCCGAACGCACCGTTCACGACCGAGATCACGCCGAACAGCGTGAGGAAGGCGTCGCGCAGATTCCTGCGGTTCATTCGTCGCTCGTCCCCCGCCTCTGAAGGTCCTGCGCCCGGGAGGTAGGAGAGGCGGTTGGCGACCCAGCGGACGTTCGCGCCCGTTGACCCTACCACGCCCGGGCGCGGCGTCAGTGCCCGCGCACCGCCGTGGGCGTGATCCTGATCGGCACGGAGTAGTCGGCCGCGAACGACTCCGGCGTCCACCCGTTGCCCGCGATCAGCTCGCCGTACTTGGCGACGTATGCGGGCACGCGATGGGCCGGCGGATCCGCGGTCTGCCGGGCCCGGCCGGCGACGGTGACGACGTCCCCGCCCCGGCCGTTGTCGTTCAGGTGCAGCGCCACGCGCGGGTTTGCAGCGATGTTGCGCAGCTTCGGCGTGTCCGGGCGGCTGTAGACGAGAAACGAGTCGCCGTCGTGCAGGAACCAGACCGGGACGGGCTGCGGCGCCCCGCGCCCGCTCACGGTCACCAGCCAGGCGATGAGGTCATCGCCGAGACGGCGTGCAGCGCGCGCTCCGAACGCCGACGATGCATCGACCGGGAGTGCCACCCCCGCATCGTAGCCACGACGGCGCTCGAGCCCCGCGGCCGTACCGCGCCGTCGTAGTCGGCGCCGTACCAGGAGCCGGACAGCCGATCGACCGACACGACCGTGCCGGTGTGCGGGGCGTGGATGAAGCGGCCGCCGCCGATGTAGATGCCCACGTGGCCGAGCCCGGCGAAGAACACCAGGTCGCCCGGACGCAGGTCGGCGCGGGCGACGTGCCGCCCGGAATCCCACTGCGCGTAGCTCGAGTGGGCGAGGGTGATCCCGAGCTTGCCGTAGACGTAGCTCGTGAACCCGGAGCAGTCGAACCCGGCAGGCGTGCTGCCGCTCCAGACGTACGGCACGCCGCGCAGATGCATGGCGTCACGGACGGCGGTGGCAGCGATTGTGTTGGCGGCGAGCGGGGCATGACCGACGTGCGGCGCAACGTCGATGGCATTGGCCCGCGCGGTCGCCGGGATGAGCATGAGCATGGTGACAGCGATGGCAAGTGATCGTCTCATTGGGGGCCAACCTAGCGGTGACGACCTGCATGAGCAACCCATTCCAACAAAACGCTTACGTGTTGGGGGACCCGCAGTCCCCGATCCGGCGTAGACGCGGCTAAGGTGCCTGAGGTATGCCGATCCGTAGCCACCCGCAGGACTCGAGCGGGGCTCTCACGGACGCGGAGCTGGATGCACCGACGATCGTCGCTCCGCCCGAGCCCGAACGCCGCCTGCGGGCACGCGACTCCGGCGGCGTGCTCCTGCGAGCGCTGAAGCGTACACGCGCGAACCACGCGACGAACCTGGCCCAGGCGGTCGCGTTCAACCTGTTCATGAGCATCCCCGCCGCGGCGCTCATCGCCGTCGGCGTGTTTGCGAACGTGGCCGACGCGGGCACGGCCGCCCGGCTCCTCAAGCACCTGAACACGATCCTGCCGGCCAGCGTCATCACCCTCCTCGACCACAGCCTCACGCAGGTCACGCACCACCACGGCGGCGGCACCGCCCTGATCATCACCGGCGCGCTCCTGGCCGTGTGGTCGCTGACGAGCGCGATGAAGACGCTCATGTGGGCTCTGAACATCGCCTACGAGCGCGAAGACCGGCGCGGGTTCTTCCGCGCCCGGCTCGCGGCCACCGCGATCCTCCTGTGCGCCGGCCTGGCGTTCCTGCTCGCATTCGGGCTCCTGGTGCTAGGGCCGCAGGCGAGCGTGTGGGTGGGATCGGCGATCGACCAGCGCACGGTCGTCTCATGGGTGTGGTGGACGGCGGAGTGGCCGGTGCTCGTGGCGCTGCTTCTGATCGCGTTCGGCGGCATCTACCGGTTCGGGCCGGATCTGGACGACGCCAGCTGGCGGCTGGCGAGCGCCGGCGCGGTCACCGCGCTCGTGGTGTGGCTGGCCGCGTCCGGCGGGTTTGCCTGGTACGTCTCGAACTTCGGCACGTACAACAAGACCTGGGGCTCGCTGGCCACGGTCATCGTGATGCTGACCTGGCTGTGGCTCTCGAGCCTGGCGCTGCTCGTCGGCGCCGAGGTCGACGCCGAGGTCGAGCGCACCCGCCGCCGCGTCTGACCTGACCGGCCGCTCAGGGGCGCGGAGCAGCGGCCGCGGTGCGGGCCTGCGCCTCGGTCTCGTGTGAGCTCGCCCGCCACAGCATCCCGTCGCGCAGCGCGAGCATCCACACCACCTGGTAGTCGCGCATGCCGCGCGCCGGCTCGGACAGCTGCATCCGCCCGAATGCCAGCCACACTCCGGGCGCCGCCGGCTGCACGCGGTGCAGGTAGGCCCGGTGCGACCCCGCCGTGCGCCGGTACCACCGCAGCACCGACTCGGGCCCGCGCAGGCGCAGGGCGGCGTCGACGAACGCGGACATGCGCACCTCGACGTCGGGGTGCAGCACGCCGCCGAGCCTGGCGAGGTCGCCCTCCACGAAGGCGCGGATCACCAGCCCGGCGTCACCGGAATCATCGCCGCCTGGTGCCGTCTGCTCGCCGCTCGCCAACCCGCATCACCCGCGCGGCGACGATACGACCCGCATCGACACCAGTCAAGCGCGGCCCGAAGGGCCTACAGCGAGCTGATGACGTTGTTGAGCAGGTTCGAGATCGCCGACGACAGCAGACCGAGGGTGACCACGACCGCGATGGTGATGACGCCGAGGACGACGGCGTACTCGGCCATCGTCTGGCCGGACTCGTCGGAAGCTGCGAGGTGCAGGACGCGCTCAATCATGGTGGTCGACCCCCTTCTCTTGGTGAGATACCGCCTGTGAGGTGTGTATCGGGACTCACGGGCACCGGGGATATCACCCGTCAGAGTGCCTGCTCAAGTCACCCGTTCGACGTGCCGATAGGCCGACCAGATGACCCCGGACCCCCGTACGACTCGGATCCTCGAGCTGGTCGCCGAGTACGCCCGCGATCGCCACACACCCCCCGCCTTTGATCCGTCCGCGCCGCACGTCCCCTGCTCGGGCCGCGTCTTCGGCGAGGAGGAGGTCGTGGAGCTCGTCCGCTCGAGCCTCGACTTCTGGCTCACCGCCGGCCCCGAGGCGGCCGCGTTCGAGCGCAAGCTGCGCGCCGTCACCGGCCATCGCCACGCGCTGCTGGTCAACTCCGGCTCGTCCGCCAACCTGCTCGCGCTGACGGCGCTGACCTCGCCGCGCCTGCGCGACCGGCGGCTGCGGCCCGGCGACGAGGTGATCACGGTCGCGGCCGGCTTCCCGACCACGGTGAACCCGATCCTGCAGAACGGGCTCGTGCCCGTGTTCGTCGACGTCACGCTGCCCGACGTACAACATCGACGTCGAGCCGGCTCGAGGCCGCGGTCGGCGACCGCACCCGGGCCGTCATGGTCGCCCACACGCTCGGCAACCCGTTCGACCTCGACGCGGTCACGGCGTTCTGCGAGCGCCACGGCCTGTGGCTCGTCGAGGACTGCTGCGACGCTCTGGGCTCGACCTGGAACGGCCGCCCGGTCGGCACGTTCGGCGACCTGGCGACGCTCTCGTTCTACCCCGCCCACCAGATCACGATGGGCGAGGGCGGCGCGGTGCTGACCAACCGGCCGATGCTGAAGAAGCTCGTCGAGTCGTTCCGCGACTGGGGCCGCGACTGCTGGTGCGAGCCCGGCGCCGAGAACACCTGCGGCAAGCGCTTCGCCTGCCAGCACGGCGACGCTGCCGTACGGCTACGACCACAAGTACGTCTACTCGCACCTCGGCTACAACCTGAAGGCGACCGACATGCAGGCCGCCATCGGCCTCGCCCAGCTCGACCGGCTGGAGTCGACTTCGTCGGCGGCGCGGCGCGCGCAACCACGCCTTCCTGCGCGAGGCGCTGCGCCGCCCACGCCGACGTGCTGATCCTGCCGCGAGGAGACGCCCGGCGCCGAGACGTGCTGGTTCGGGTTCGCGATCACGATCCGCCCCGACGCCGGCTTCACCCGCCGCGACCTGGTCACCCACCTGCACGAGCGCGGGCATCGACTCGCGGCAGCTGTTCGGCGGCAACCTGCTGCGCCAGCCGGCCTACGCCGACGTGCCCCACCGCGTCGTCGGCGGCCTCGCAGACGACCGACCTGATCGCCGAGCGCTCGTTCTGGATCGGCTGCTACCCCGGCCTCGACCGAGGCCGCGCTCGACTACGTGGCCGACACCTTCGCCGGCTTCCGGGCCGGGCGCCGCCGCGCGGGCTGCCTGACCGCCGCTCCGCCATAATGCGGCATCGCCACCGTCGCCCTCCTCGCCAACGACCTGCCCGGGTTGCGCGTCGCCGAGTACCTGCGCGGACGCGGGGACGAGATCGTGGCCCTCTACCTGCACGCCCCGGAGGGGCGCAAGCTCGGCGCCGAGATCGTCGCGGCGACCGGCTGTCCGCCGAGCGCGGTGCACGAGGCGTCCGCGCTGCGCGACGGTGAGCACGTGGCCGCGCTCGCAGCCCGTGCGCCCGACTTCGTCGTCACCGTCTACTGGGCGCACCTGATCTCGCCCGAGGTGATCGCGGCCGCGGGCCGGGGCACCGTCAACTTCCACCCCGCGCTACTGCCGTACAACCGGGGCTGGTATCCGCACGTGCACAGCATCGTCGACGGGACGCCGACCGGGGTCACGCTCCACGCCGTCGACGCAACGGCGGACACCGGGCCGATCTGGGCGCAGCGCGCGGTCGCGCTCACACCGTACGACACCGCCGGGACGATCTACGCGCGGCTGCAGGACGAGATCGTCGCCCTCTTCCGCGAGGTGTGGCCGGCGATCGTCGCCGGCGACCTCGTGCCCGTGCCGCAGGACGATGCACGGGCCGTCTACCACGCGAAGTCGGAGGTCGACGCCCTCGACGAGCTGCGGCTGGACGACGTGATGCGCGTGGGCGACGTGATCGACCGGCTGCGCGCGCGCAGCTTCGGCTCGCGCGGGTTCGCCTGGTACGAGGCCGACGGGGAGCGCGTCTACGCGAACCTGCGCCTCGGCCGCTCGCCCTCGATGGAGTAGGCGCTACGCCGCCCGCTGCAGCGCGCAGCCCGCGACGATGCGGCGGATCGCCTCGCCGACACGGGCGACCTCATCGCGCCGCAGCCGCACGCCGCTCGGCAGGTTGATGCCACGGTCGCCGATCATCGCCGCCACCGGCGCCGGCACCGCGCGGCGCTCGTCCCAGATCGGGTAGGTGCTGATGAGCGGGAAGGTCGGCCGGGTGTCGATGCCCTCCGCCGATAGGGCGGCGCGCATGCCGTCGCGGTCGATGCCGCAGGCCGGGTCGACGAGCATGCTCGTCATCCAGTAGATGCTGCGCGCCCATTCGGCCTCGTGGTTCAGCGTGATGCCGGGGACGGCCGCGAGCTCCTCGGCGTACCAGGCGAAGATCTCGCGCTTGGCCTCGATCAGGTGGTCGACCCGCTGCAGCTGGCCGAGGCCGATCGCGGCGGCGACGTTCGGGAGCTTGTACTTGAGCCCGTGAGCGTCGATCCAGAACCCCTTCGAGCGCTCGACGCCGAGATCCCAGGCCTTGTAGGCGCGGGCGTACACGTCGGGGTCGTTGGTCACGAGCATGCCGCCCTCGCCGGTGACGAGCAGCTTGGCGCCCTGGAAGCTGAAGGCGCCGACGGTGCCGAGCGCGCCGACGCGGCGGCCGCGCAACTCCGCGCCGATGGCGGGTGCGGCATCCTCGATCAGGGGCAGGCCGTGGCGGTCGGCGACGGCCCGCAGGGCGTCCATGTCGGCCGGGTGGCCGTACAGGTGGACGGGGACGATCGCCTTCGTGCGCTCGGTGATCGCCGCCTCCACGGAGGCCGGGTCGAGGCACCAGCTGACCGGCTCGACGTCGGCGAAGACCGGCGTCGCGCCCGTGTAGGCGACCGCCTTTGCGGTCGCGACCCAGGTCTGCTCGGGCACGATCGCCTCGTCGCCCGGGCCGAGGCCGAGCGCGACCATCGCCAGGTGCAGCGCCCCGGTGCAGCTCGAGGTGGCGATCGCGTGCTCGGCGCCGACGTACTCGGCGAACTCGTGCTCGAGCCGGGTGATGTAGCCGCTCCAACGCCGGTTCCAGCCGTGCCGGGCGGCGTCGGTGGCGTAGGCCACCTCACGCGGCGAGATCGATGGGCCGGCGGTGAGGATCGCCTCGGCGCTCGCGGCGGCCGCCGGCCGCGGCCGCAGGCCGAGGATGCGCGCGGGCCGGAAGCAGTCCTCGGCCCAGTCCCGCAACCCCTCGCGTGCGGCGGTCTGGAAGCCGGGGTCGGCGGCGTCGGCTCCGAAGACGACATCGCAGAGCTCGAGCGAGCGGTCGAGGCGGCCCGCGCCGGTCAGGCCGGCGTGGCCGACCGTGTGGCCGAACCGGTCATGCACCAGGAACACGATGCGGTCGCCGGCGTCCAGCAGCTCGCGCAGCCAGGTCGCCACATGGGTGACGCTCTCGCCGTGCCAGCGGCCGAGCTGCCCGATCAGCCGCTCGTCGGCCGTGTGCAGCTCGCACACCGGCACGAGCATCCCGGCGCCGGCGGCCAGCGGCACCGAGCGGGCGACCAGCTCCTCGAGCGTCGTTGCCGCCTTCATGAACGCGAGCTCGGCCGCCAGGGCCGCGCGGTACGTCTGCAGGCGGCGGCTCACGTCGTCGCGCACGTCGGCCTCCCTTCCAGCAGGTCGCGGGCGGTCGCGGCGACGGCCGCGGCGGAAAGGCCGTAGTGCTCGACGAGATAGTCGCGTGAGCCGACCGCGTGGGCGAACGTGTCGGGGAAGCCGACGCGGCGCAGGATCGCGCCGACACCCGCCTCGGCGAGCGCCTCGGCGGCGGCCGAGCCGAAGCCGGCCACGATCGAGTGCTCCTCGATGGTGACGACCGCCCCGGTGCGGGCGGCGGCGACGACGAGCGCCTCCGCGTCGAACGGCTTCACCGTGCCGAAGTGCAGCAGGGTCGCCTCGACGCCGGCCTGCGCCAGCAGATCGGCGGCCCCGGTCGCCTCGCGCAGCGCGGTGCCCGTGCAGGCGATGGTGACGTCGCCGCCGCGGCGCAGCTCGATCGCGCGGCCGATCGCGAACCCGGCGTCTGCGGGCAGCAGGGCCGGTTCGCCGTTCTTGCCGAGCCGCAGGTACACCGGCCCCTCATGGGCGCCCGCGGCGCGGGTGGCCCGCTCGACCTCGGCCGGATCGCCGGGGGCGAGCACGGTCATGCCGGGCAGGACGCGCATCAGGGCGAGGTCGTCGATGGCGTGGTGGGTCGGGCCGAGCGGGCCGTAGGAGACGCCGCTGCCGACGCCGATCAGCTTGACGTTCGCCTCGGCGCAGGCGACGTCGACGCGCACCTGGTCGTGCGGCCGCGACGTGACGAACGGGGCGATCGAGTACGCGAACGGCACCTTGCCGGCATACGCGAGGCCCGCGGCGACGCCGACGAGGGTCTGCTCGGCGATGCCGACGTTCAGGTAGCGCCCGGGCGCCGCCGCCTCGAACGGCTCGAAGAGGCCCACGCCGAGGTCGCCGGTCAGCGCCCACACCCGGTCGTCGGCAGCGCCGAGCGCGGCGAGGGCTCTGAAGAAGGCGTCCCTCATGCCGCCCGGCGCTCCCCGTCGAGGCCGGCGAACAGCAGATCGCGCTCGTGCGGCCGAAACGACCGGTAATGCGACAGGAACTGGCCCTCGAGCGCAGGCACGCCGTAGCCCTTGACGGTGCGGGCGACGATCGCCGTCGGCCGCATGCGCGGGCCGCCGAGGCGGCGCTCGAGCGCGGCATGGTCGTGCCCGTCGACCTCGTCAACGGCCCAGCCGAAGGCCCGGAACTTGCCCGCGAGCGGCTCCAGCGAGAGCACGTCTGCGACCGGGCCGAGGCCCTGGAAGCCGTTTGCGTCGACGATCAGGCAGAGGCCCGGGGGCGCCAGGTGCCCGGCGAGCGCGACGGCCTCCCAGATCGAGCCCTCGTTCAGCTCGCCGTCGCCGACCAGGCAGTAGGTGCGGCGGTCGCGGCCGTCGCCGCGATCGGCCAGCGCATACCCCAGGGCGACGGCGACGCCGTGGCCGAGCGAGCCGGCCGTCACCTCGACGCCGGGGATGTGGCGCTCGGGATGGCCGGTCAGCGAGCCGCCGTCGCGGCAGTAGCCGGCGACCACGGCGCGCTCGTCCAGGGTGCCGGTGCGGGCGAGCACGGCGTAGAGCGCGGCGGCGGCATGGCCCTTGCTGAGCAGGAAGCGGTCGCCCTCCCCGGCCCGGAGCGTGCGGAAGTAGAGCACGGTGAGGATGTCGACGAGCGAGAGCGAGCTGCCGATGTGGCAGCTGCCGGATGCGAGCGCCTGCTCGAGCACGAGCCGGCGCACGGCGTCGGCCTCGGCCCGGAGCCCGGGGCTCACGCCGCGGCCTCGAGATCGGCCCGGCGCCGTCGCGGCGACGGCGATGTGCCCGCCTGGCGGTCGTCCCAGATCCGCCAGGGCGCCTTGCCGCTGTCCCACAGGCCGCGCAGGAGCTCGACGTCGCGCACGGTGTCGGCGCACTGCCAGAACCCGCCGTGCTCGTACACCATCAGCTCGCCGGCGGCGGCCAGGCCTTCGAGCGGCCCGCGCTCGAGCACGCACGAGGGATCGATCGACAGCCGATCGAGCACCCGCCGGTCGAAGACGAAGAAGCCGCCCGAGACGAGCCCGGCGCCGGCCGGCTTCTCGGCGAAGCGGGCCACCTGGGAGCGCGTGTGGACGAGCTCGCCGAACCGCGACGGCGGGTGCACCCCGGTCAGCGTGGCCAGCTTGCCGTGCGAGCGGTGGAAGGCGAGCACGGCGGCGACGTCGATGTCGGCCAGGCCGTCGCCGTAGGTGCACAGGAAGACGTCGCCCGGGAGATGGTGGGCGACGCGCTTCACGCGGGCGCCGGTCATGGCGTCGTCGCCGGTGTCGACGAGCGTGACGTTCCAGTCCTCGCTCTCCGACGAGTGGTAGCGCACGTCGCCGCTCTTCAGGTTCACGCTCACGTCAGCGGCCAGGCTGCGGTACTCGAGGAAGTACTGCTTGATCATCGAGCCGCGGTAGCCGAGGCAGCAGACGAAGTCGGTGAGCCCGGCCGCGGCGTAGATCTTCATGATGTGCCACAGCAGCGGACGGCCGCCGACCTCGACCATCGGCTTGGGCCGGTACTCGGTCTCCTCGCGCATGCGCGTACCCTGGCCACCGCACAGGATGACCACTTTGACGTTGGAGAAGGGGGGCATTCTCGCCACCTCAATCGACGCCCTGGGCGCGAAGCTTTAGCCTCGCGCGGACGCGCCGCGACGGCCGCTCAAGTTCCCGCGCCGGGCCGCCGATCAGGCTCGCATGAGCGCTCCCCCCGCGCGCATGCCCACAGCCCCCGCAGCACCCGATCCTCGCGAGGTCACATGAGCTTCTGGACCGATCGCCCCGTCCTCGTCACCGGCGCCACCGGCCTGCTCGGCTCGTGGCTGTGCGAGGCCCTGGCCGTGCGCGGAGCCGACGTCGTCGCGCTCGTCCGCGACCTCGTGCCCCAGAGCCTCTTCTTCACCGGCGCCGGCGGGCGCCGCTGCACGACCGTCTTCGGCGACCTGCGCGACGGCCGCCTGATCGAGCGGGTGCTGGCCGAGTACGAGATCGACGCCGTGTTCCACCTGGGCGCGCAGACGATCGTGGAGCACGCGCTGCGCGACCCGGCCAACACGATGCGCTCGAACGTCGAGGGCACCTGGGAGGTGCTCGACGCCTGCCGCCGCAGCCGCCGGCCCACCCGGATCGTGGTGGCCTCGTCCGACAAGGCCTACGGCACCCAGCCCGAGCTGCCCTACCAGGAGCACCATCCCCTCGCCGGCCGCCACCCCTACGACGTCTCCAAGAGCTGCGCCGACCTGATTGCCCAGAGCTACGCCGCCACGTACGACCTGCCGGTCGTGATCACCCGCTGCGGCAACCTCTACGGCGGCGGCGACCTGAACTACAGCCGGCTCGTGCCGGGCACCATCCGCTCCGCGCTGCAGGGGCAGCGACCGGTGCTGCGCAGCGACGGCACCCTCATCCGCGACTACCTGTACGTCGAGGACGCGGCCGAGGCCTACGTCGCCCTGGCCGAGCGGGCGCACGAGCCCGGCATCGCCGGCGAGGCCTGGAACTACTCGAACGAGCTCCAGCTGACCGCGACCGACATGACCCGGCGCGTGCTCGAGGCGTGCGGCCGCACAGACCTCGAGCCCGACATCCGCGGCGAGGCCGTGCACGAGATCGCGCATCAGTACCTGTCGGCTGCGAAGGCCCGCGAGCGCCTCGGCTGGGGGCCGGCCTACGGCCTGGAGGAGGGCCTGCGCCGCACCGTGGCCTGGTATCGGGGCCACCTCTGGGACCTGTGCGCGGTGGCTGCGTGAGCGGGCAGCCGACGGTCGCCGTCGCCCTGTCCGTCAAGAACGGCGAGCAGTACCTCGCCGAGGCGATCCAGAGCATCCTCGCCCAGGAGGGCGTTCGCCTGGAGCTGCGCATCTACGACAACCTCTCGACCGACGGGTCGCACGCGATCGCCCGGAGCTTCACCGGCGACGACCGCGTGACCGTCGTGCGCGGGCCCGACGACTACGACTTCTGCGGCAGCATGAACCGGGCGATCTCCGACACCGGTGCCGAGTTCTTCGCCCCCTGGTCGTGCGACGACGTCATGCTGCCCGGCAACCTGGCGCAGAAGGCCGCAGCGGCCCGGCGCTTCGACGCCGCCTGGGCCTTCGGCCCGATGCACGTCATCGGCCCCGACGGCGCCCTGCTCTTCACGCAGGACGCCTACCTGGGCGCCGAGACCTGCCGCATCCCCGTCCCGACCATCTTCCAGCGCTTCATCCCCGAGAACAAGCTGCCCGCGTCGGGACCGGTGCTGCGCACGGACGTGCTGCGTGCGGCCGGCGGCTTCGACACCCGGGTGCCCAAGTGCCCCGACTGGAAGCTGTGGCTCGAGCTGGGCCTGCGCTACGACGCCGCCTGGGTGGCCGAGCCGCTCTTCGCCTACCGCTGGCACGACGCCAGCGGCACCACCGGCGCCTGGGCCAGCGGCGGCTTCGCGCGGGACATGCCGCCGACGCTGCGGCACGTGTTCGCCGCCCCGGACGTGCCGCCCGAGCTGGCCCGCCACGGCGACCACGCCTATCTGCTCCTGTGCGCCGACCTCGCCCGGCAGATGCGCGAGCGCGGCTGCACCCGCGTCGGCGACACCGCCTACTCGTCCGTGACCGTGATCGGCGATGCGGTGCGGCGGTCTCCGGCGCTCGCCGAGGCCTGGACGGTGTACTGCGCCGAGGCCCGCATGGCCGGCCTGCATGCGCCGAGCGGCCCGGCCGACTTCGTCGCGGCGCCGCAGGCCACGCGCGAGGAGGTGTTCGCGACGGTCGCCGAGATGCGCCGCCTGCACGAGCACGGCCTCACCCGCTCGCTCGTGCTCATCTGTGCCGAGGGGGAGTCGGACCGGCTCGTGCCGCTCATCGAGGACTCGCTGCGCGAGGACGGCGATCTCGACCTCACCCTGCTCGTCGGCCCCGACCTCGACCACGTGCTCGCGCCCGGCATGGTGTTCCTCGCCCCGCACGGATCGCCGGCCGTCGGCGTGGCCGAGGCCCACGGAGTGCCGGCCATCACGCTCGGCGCGCCCGACCCGCTCGCCCGCCCGCGCCGGCTCGACCGCTGGGAGCTGCCGCTCGCCGTACCCGCCGGAGGGCGATGAGATGAGCGCCAACCAGGCAGCCATCCTGATCGTCGCCCGCGACAACCCGGCCGCGCTCTGGGCCCAGATCGAGGCGCTGGTCGCCTGCGACCTGCCCGAGGACGTCGAGGTCGTCGTCGTCGACGATGCCTCCGGCCCGGAGACGCGGGCGCTGCTCGCGCGCCTCGAGGGCGACGTCACGATCCATCGCACCGACCGCCCGATCGGGCGCCGGGCGGCCCTCGCTGCCGCCGCCCAGGCGGCGTCTGCCGAGGTGTGCATCGCGCTTGCCACGGTCGCTCGGCCGCGGCCCGGGTTCGTCGCGCCGCTCGTCGCGGCCGTCGCGGCCGGCGCCGGCCTGGCCGCGCCGGTGCTCGAGACCGGCGCCGGCGACGTCCACGGCTACCGGCTCGGCGCCGACGGCAGCCTGTGGCCGCTGGCCGCGGGTGAGGCCGAGCCGGACGCGCTCGCGCTCGACTGCCTGGCCGCGCGACGGGACTGGTGGATGCAGCGCCAGCCGCTTGCAAGCGCGCGCGAGGGCCATCAGGAAGCGCTGATCGCGGCCGCAGCCGAGGGCCTCGCCGTCGTCGCCGATGCCCGCGTCGGCCGCTCGAGCGAGGGCCCGCCGGCAAGCGTGATCGTGTGCACGCGCGACCGCGCCGACGAGGTGCGCGCGTGCGTCGATGCCTGCATCGCCCACGGCGTGCTCGCGGCCGGAGGCGAGATCGTGGTGGTCGACAACGGCGTCGAGCCGCTCGCCGCCGGCCTGCCCGCCGGCGTGACTGTCGTGCGCGAGCCGATCGCCGGCCTCGCCCGCGCCCGCAACACGGGCGCCGCGGCGGCCCGCAACGGCCTGCTGTTCTATCTGGACGACGACGCCCGTCCGGCCCCCGGCTGGATCGAGAGCCTGCGCGACGCGTTCTGCGACCCGCGGGTGGCCATCGCCGGCGGCCCGATCCAGGCGCTGTGGCCCGCCGAGCGCCCCGCCGGCTGGCCGCCCGTGGGGATGGAGTCGTTCTTCAGCGTCCTCTGCCTGGGGGACTGCGACCAGGACTTCCCCGGACGGGCCGAGGTGTACGGCGCCAACTGGGCGATCCGGCGCGAGGCGTTCGACGCCGTGCGGCGGCTTCGACGCGGGCTTCGGCACCGGCGAGGGGGGCGCGCTCGGCGGCGACGAGTTCATGACCGCGACCCACGTGCACCGGCTCGGCCTCGGCGTCGGCCGCTACGTCGCCGCGGCCGGCGTGGGCCACCGCATCGAGCCGCGCCGCATCGACGAGAGCTACATCATCCTGCGGGCGTTCCACAACGGCCTCGAGACGGTCGGCTACGAGCGGGCCGGCCAGGATCCAATTGACATCCACGCGAACCGCCAATTGGCCGCGACCGCCGCCCCCGACCCCGCCCCCACCCTCGCCGCCCTCGTCGCCGACACCGCCGTGCCGCTCTCGCGGCGCGTCCGCAAGGCCGTCGACCTCGGCATCCGCATCGCCCACGAGGCGCCCGGATCGGACGCCGCCCACGGGATCGTCGCCCGCCCGCCGAGCTCCCGCCCGCACCCGAGTGGCCCGGCCGGCACGCGCGAATCGGTGCTCTTCTTCTACCCCGACATGCCCGAGCCGAGCCGCAGCGCCGGGCACACGCGGGCGGCGGCGATCGCCCACGCTCTGCGCCGGCTGGGCTTCCGCACGACCCTCGCCTGCGAGACCTCCGCGGGATACGAGACCGCGGCCGAGCGCTTCGCGGCCGACGGCATCGAGGTGGCCGCCGCCGACCGCGGCGACGATCTGGACGCGCTGCTGCGGCGCGGGTTCGACGCCGCCATCGTGTCGTTCCACACCCTCGCCGGGCGGGCCGTGCCGGCGCTGCGGGCGCTGTCGCCGCGCACACGCATCGCCGTCGACTCGGTCGACGTGCACTTCCTGCGCATGCGCCGGGCCGCCGAGCTCGCCGGCGATGCGCTCGCCCTCGCCCGGGCCGAGCGCGAGCGCGCGCAGGAGCTCGCGGTCTACGCCGCCGCCGATGTCGTCCTGGCCGTGACCGAGGACGAGCGCGCGCTGCTCGCGGGCCTTCTGGCCGGCACAGACGTGCAGGTGCTCGGCAACGTCCACCGCCTCGCCGATCACGTCGCACCGCTCGCAGGCAGGCGGGGAGCGCTGTTCGTCGGCAGCTACGGGCACGCGCCAAACGCCGACGCCGTGCGCTTCTTCTGCGCCGAGGTGATGCCCCTGCTCCAGCCCGGCGGCCCGTCCGCACCGGTCGTCATCGCCGGCGCGGGCATGCCGGACGATCTGGCCATGCTCGCCTCCGCGGCCGGGGCGCAGCCGCGCGGGTTCCTGCCCTCCGTCGAGGCCGAGCTGGCCATGCGCCGGATCTCGATCGCTCCGCTGCGCTTCGGGGCGGGGCTCAAGGGCAAGGTCGGCGAGTCGCTTGCCGCCGGCGTGCCCGTGGTCGCGACCACCATCGCCGCCGAGGGCTTCGACCGCCCGGAGCGGGGCATGCTGATCGCCGACTCCGCCGCCGGGTTCGCCGCCGCGATCGAGCGCCTCTGCAGTGACGACGAGCTGTGGGCGCGCCTGTCGGCAGGCGGCCGCGAGCTGGTCGCAGAGACGCTCGGCACGGCCACCTGCGAGGCCGCCCTCGAGCGGATCCTGGCGGCCCTTCACGCGCGGAGGGCGGCGTGAGCAGCCCCGCGGTCACGCTCGCGATCGCCGCATACAACGGCGAGCGCTACCTGGCCGAGGCCATCGAGAGCTGCCTCGCGCAGGACCATCCCGACTTCGAGCTCCTGATCGTGGACGACGCCTCGACCGACTCCACCCCCGCGGTGATCGCCGCCTACGCGTCCGACCCGCGCGTCCGCGTCGTCACCCACGCCCAGAACCGGGGCATCGCCGCCGCCTACAACTCGATCGTCGAGCACGCCCGCGGAGAGCTGATCGCGCGGCTCGGCCACGACGACATCGCCCTTCCCGACCGCCTCAGCCGCCAGGCCGCGATCTTTGCTGCCCATCCCGACACGGGCGTCGTGCACGGCGACGCCCTCACCATCGACGCCGATGGGCGCGTGGTCGGCGCATGGCGCTCCGGCGAGTTCGACGAGGCCGGGCTCGTGCAGATGCTCGTGCGCCGCCACAACTACCTGGTCGACCCGACCACCATGATCCACCGGCGCGTGTACGAGCAGGTGGGCGGCTACGACGCCGCCTATCCGATGTGCAACGACTTCGACCTGTGGCTGCGCGCGGCGCCCCGGTTCCGGTTCCGCCACTGCGGGCCGGCGCCGCTCATCCGCTACCGCCGCCACGGCGGGAACTTCTCCGACGAGTCGGCCCGGGCGCGCGAGGTCGACGAGGTGTCGCGGGCGCTCGCGGCCGCGATCGAGCGCGAGGACTGGGCCGTGCTGGCGCCCGAGGCCGTGACCCGCGAGGGCGCGCTCGTGCTGCTCGCCGACGCGCTCGAGCGGCGCGCGCTGCCGCTGCCCGAGCTGGCCGCCCGGCTGCGCGAGCAGGGCCTGCGCGGCCGCCGCCGCATCGTTATGACCTCGTTCGGCTACAACGACTCGGGCGGCGGCACGATCGTCCCGCGGCAGGTGTCGCAGGAGCTGGCCCGGCGCGGCTACGACGTCACGGTCTTCCACGCCGCCGTCGGCCGCGTCGAGCCCGCCGAGCCCTACCAGGTGCGGGAATGGTGGCAGGACGGTGTCCGCCTCGTGGGCGTCTTCAACCGGCCGCACGGCCTGCTCGATCTGGGCCATCCCGACCGCGAGGTGGACGACCCGCCGATCACCCGCGCCTTCGCCGAGCTGCTCGACCGCGTGCGGCCCGACGTCGTCCACTTCAACAACCTGCACAACCTCGGTGCCGCGCTGATCGACGAGGCGGCCGTGCGCGGGATCCGCTCCCTCTTCACCACGCACAACTACTGGCTCGCCTGCCCGCGCGCCTACCTCTTCACCGACCGGCTCGAGCTGTGCCAGGGGCCCGGCGACCGCGGCGGCGACTGCGCCGCCTGCGTCGGCAGCCTGGACGCCGACGGCTACCGCCGCCGTCTGAGCGAGGTCCGCGGCCGCTTCACCCGCGGCGTGGACGTCTGTCTGGCGGTGTCGGAGGCGATGCGGGCGACGCTCGTCGGCGCCGGCTACCCCGCCGAGGCGATCGACGTCGTCCCCCAGGCCATGCCCGAGGACGATGCCGTCTGGGAGGCCCTCGGCCGCGACCGCCGGCCCGGCCGCGTGGGCCCCGAGCTCGTGGTCGGCTTCTTCGGATCGGCGCTCCCCCAGAAGGGCCCGAGCCTGCTCATCGACGCGGCGCAGCGCACCGAGGCGACCATCCGCGTGCGCATCCACGGCGAGGTGCCCGAGGCATTCGCCGCCGAGCTGGCCGCCCGCGACACCCGCGGCGTCGTCGAGATCTGCGGCGGGTTCGGCCACGCCGACCTGCCCGAGCTGCTCGCCGGCGTCGACGTCGCGGTGATCCCGTCGGTGTGGTGGGACTGCGCCCCGCTGATGGTGTCCGAGTGCCTGGCCGGGCGTGTCCCGGTGCTCGCCGCGCGCATGGGCGGCATCCCCGATTTCGTGTCGGACGGCTGCAACGGCCTGCTCTTCGACGGCCGCGACGGCGCCGACCTGGCCCGCCAGCTCGACCGCCTGGCGCAGGAGCCGGGTCTGCTCG
Source organism: uncultured Actinomycetes bacterium (assembly GCA_963707585.1). Classification (GTDB taxonomy): domain Bacteria; phylum Actinomycetota; class Thermoleophilia; order Gaiellales; family JAICJC01; genus JAICJC01. The sequence continues at coordinate 264,709 of CAVPQP010000006.1, forward strand.
AGCGGCTGCAGGCGGGCATCACGGCGCCGCGCCGGTTCGCCGACCACGTCGACGAGCTCGAGGCCTACTACCGCGGCGAGCGGCCGCGCCGCGACCACACGGGGGTCGCGCCGGTGAGCCTGCGCTGGCAGGGCGACCACGGCTCGACCGAGAGCTTGGCCGGGGTCAACCGGGGCGTGTGCGACCGCCTGGCCGAGATGGACGGCATCGCCCTCGAGCGCGTCTCGCGCACGGGTGCCGGCGGAGGGCCGGCGCTGCCGCTGCCCGCCCACGTCGAGGTGCGCCACCAGTTTCCGCCCGACCTGCGCCCGCCGGCGTCCGGCCGCCTGGCCGTGATCCAGCCCTGGGAGTTCGGCGCAGCCCCGGTCGACTGGGTCGAGGGCATCAACCGCAACGTCGACGAGCTGTGGGTGCCGAGCGCGCACGTGCGCGACACCTACGTCGGCTCCGGCGTCGACCCCGAGCGCGTGGCGGTGATCCCGAACGGGGTCGATCTCGAGCTGTTCGCGCCCGCCGGGCCGCGCATGGAGCTCGACGCGCCCGGTGTGCGGGTGCTCTTCGTCGGCGGCCTGATCGACCGCAAGGGCCCCGATCTCCTGATCGCCGCGTTCCTCGACGCCTTCCACGGCCGCGACGACGTGTCGCTCGTCATCAAGGACTTCGGCGCGGACGGCATCTACCCCATGTCCGACCGCAGCCGCCTGCGCGAGTACGCCGAGTCCGGCCAGCACCCCCGCATCGTCTACCTGCACCGCGACATGACCACCGCCGAGATCGCCTCGCTCTACCGGGCCTGCGACGTGCTCGTGCACCCCTACCGCGGCGAGGGGTTCGGCATGCCGGTGCTCGAGGCGATGGCGTGCGGGCTGCCCGTGATCGTCACCGCCGGCGGGCCGACCGATGACTTCTGTCCTGACGACGCGTGCTGGCGCCTGCGCGCCGAGCGGCGCGACTACGACGAGGACCGGGCCGGCAAGTACGTCACGGCCGGCCGCCCGTGGATGCTCGAGCCGGATCCCGGGCACCTGCGCGAGCTGCTCGTCGCGGCCGTGGCCGACGCCGAGGCCCGTTCCGCCCGCGGGGCCGCCGCGCACGCGGCCGCCCAGGCGTACTCGTGGGACGCCGTGGCCGCCCTCTACCGCGAGCGCATCGCCGCCCTTGCGGCCCGCCCGCCTCTGCACGCTGCACCCGACCCGGAGCCGCTCGAGCTCGAGGCCGCGCGCATCCGTCTGCTGGCCACGCCGGCCTGGCGCGGCGACGATCGCCTCGACGCGCTGCTCGCCGCGTGGGTGGGCGGCGTCGCCCGGGGCACGGGCGCCTGCCTCTTCCTGCTCGCCGACCCGCGCACCGCGCCAGGCGAGGACGCCTGCACCGAGCTCGTGCTCGCGGCGGCCGCGCGCGCCGGCGTGAGCCTGGAGAGCGCCGCCGACATCGTCATCCTCACCCACTCGCTCGCAGGCGCCGACGCGGCCCGGCTGCACGCCGCCGTCGACGGCTACGTGCCGCTGCACGCCGCCTGCTCCGGCCACGAGCGCCTGGCCGCGGCCGCCGGCCGGCCCGTCCTCGCGCCCGATGCCGCCGTCCTGGCAGCCTGGGCGAACCCCGCCGAGCGGCTCGCCGCGTAGGCCTCACGGAGGCGGCGGCTACGGGCGGCGCTTGCGGCCTGTGACGGCGATGCTGGCGGCGCCGACGACCATCACGACCGCGCCGGCCCACTCGATCCGGGCACGCAGCGGGTGGATGCGATGCGTCTGCCCGACGAGGCAGACGCCGACATCCGGGCACCGGGTGGGCGCCGTCTGGCTCCAGGTGTACGTGCCGAGCAGCGCCAGGCCGACGGCGGCCAGGGCGGCCAGCAGCACGGCACGGTTGCGCAGCCGCTCTCGCATGCTCGAAGCCTACCGGTGAGGATCGGCTCTCAGCGGTGCGCGCGGGCGCGCTGGCGGTCGTGCAGCATGCCGAGCATGCCGACGAAGATGAGCGCACCGGCCAGCAGGCCGGCCTCGACCATCACGGCTGCGCGCTCGGAGGCGACGCCGATCAGCCAGTAGTAGAGCGTGCATGTCGCGCCGGCCACGAACACCGCCGCCCCGCCCATGACCGCCATCATCCGGGCGAGGCCGAAGGCCGCCTCACCGGGCAGCAGCACGGACGCCGACATCTGCACGCCGAGGAGCGCCGCGATCAGGCAGCCCATCCCGGCCAGCACCGCCGTCGCGCCGGCCCACTGCGCCACATCCTGAAGCAGGTAGACCCCCATGCGCGCCACTCTACCGCGGCCCGCCCCCCGTGTCGCCCGGCCCGGCGAAAACCCCCTCGGCCGCCGGGCCGAACCCACCCATACGGGTGGGTCACGGAGTGGCCGACCGGCCGGCCCGATAGCCGGCCGCGTACCCGCGCTCGTAGCTCCTGCGGCGGGCGGCGGCGAGCCGTGCCCGGGCCGCGGCGGCTCCCGCGCGCCGCTCGCCCGCAGCGGCCGCGCCGTCCGCATACGCGCGGGCCTGCATCTGTGCGACCGCCGCCGGCGAGTAGCCCGATCCGGCCTGGTGTCCCAGCGTCCAGGCGCCCACGCCGACCGCCGTCGCGAGCCCGGCGGAGAGGCTGCACCAGAGCACGACGCCCGCGACCGACAGGCGCGCGACCGACTCCGAGATGTGCAGTGACCCGTACATACCCGCGGACTCCTTGCCCGCCCGCGGGCCGATTCCTGCAAATTCGCCGGTCAGCTTCCGGTGGAGAGCGCGGCCAGCGCGGCGTCGATCCGGCGCAACGACTCGTCGCGGCCGACCAGCTCCAGGCTCTCGTACAGCCCCGGCGAGACGGTGCTGCCGGTCAGGGCGACCCGGATGGGCATGAAGAGCACGCGCGGCTTCGTGCCCTCGCGCTCGCAGGCGGCATGGAGCGCCGCCTCGATCGCCTCGGCGCGCCAGTCCGTGACGGCGGCGAGCTCGTCGCGGGCAGCGCGCAGCGACGCCGGCGCACGCTCGTCGGCCCGCACCCGCTCCCACGCGGCCGGGTCGGGCTCGGGCGGCCCGAACAGGAAGGCGGCCAGCCGCTCGAACTGCCCGAGCACGCGCATCTTCTCGTGCACGAGCGGCGCCGCCTCGGCCACCCGGTCGGGCCGGCCGGCGAGGGCCGAGCCCACGTGCTCCAGGTACGCCTGCAGCGCGGCGGCGAACTCGGCAGCGGGAAGCGCCCGCAGGTGCTCGCCGTTCAGCCACTCGAGCTTCTCGGGATCGAACACGCCCGGGCTCTTCGTCACCCGCTCGAGCGTGAACCGCTCGACGAGCTCGGCCCGGGTCATGAAGGTCGTGTGGTCGTCGTAGCTCCACCCGACGAGCGCCAGGTAGTTGACGAGCGCGTCGGCGATCACCCCGGCGTCCACGAACTCCTCCACCGAGATCGCGCCGTGGCGCTTCGAGAGCTTGCGCTTGTCGGGGCCGAGCACCATCGGCAGGTGCGCGAACGTCGGCTCCGGGGCGCCGAGAGCGCGGTAGAGCGCGAGCTGGCGGGGCGTCGAGGGCATCAGGTCCTCGCCGCGGATCACGTGCGTGACGCCCATCTGGATGTCGTCAAACGGGTTCGCGAACTGGTACGTGGGCGAGCCGTCGGAGCGCAGGATGACGTGGTCGCCCTGCAGGGCGTTCTCCCACTCGACGGTGCCGTGGACGACGTCCTCGATCACGGTCGTGCCCGTCTGCGGCAGCGCCAGGCGCACGACGGACGGAAGGCCCTGCGCGGCCAGCGCCTCCCGCTCCGCGGCGGAGCGGGCGCGGCAGCGGCCGCTGTAGACCAGCGGCCGGCCCTCCGCCTGGCGCTGGGCGCGGTCGGCCTTGAGCTCGTCCTCGGTGCAGTAGCAGCGGTAGGCGGCACCCTGGGCGATCAGCTCCTCGGCCGCCGCCGCGTACAGGTGGTAGCGCTCGGTCTGGCGGTAGGGGCCGTCGTCCCAGTCGATGCCGAGCCAGCGCAGGACGCGCCTCGGCGTGCGTGACCGCCTCCTCCGTCGACCGGGCGACGTCGGTGTCCTCGAAGCGCAGCACGACCCGGCCGCCGTTGCGGCGGGCGAAGAGCCAGTTGAACAGCATCGTCCGCACCGTGCCGACGTGGAAGAGCCCGGTCGGGCTGGGCGGCATGCGGACGCAGATCGGGCGGGACACGGCGGGTCAGTGTAGTCCCGTGCGAGTACGATCGGCGGATGCAGTACGGAGCCCATCTCGGCGTCACGGGGGGAGCGCACAAGGCGCTCGAGCGAGCGCGTGCGATCGGCGCGACGTCGGTGCAGATCTTCACCCAGAGCCCGCGCATGTGGCGGCATCCCGAGGTCGACCCCGACGCGGCGGCGCGCTTCCGCGACGCGCGCAAGCCCGCCCGCGTCACCCTCGTCGTCTGCCACGCCACCTATCTCATCAACCTGGGCGCCTCGGATCCGGAGCTGTACGCCAAGTCGGTCGGCGCGCTCCAAAACACGATGGCCGCCGCCGAGGCGATCGCGGCCGACGGCGTCGTCTTCCACCTCGGCAGCCACCTCGGCCGCGGCCTCGACGCCGTGCTGCCGCAGGTCACCGAGGCGATGACCAGCGTGCTCGCCGCCGCCGACCCGCAGTCGCCCACCCGGCTCGTGATCGAGAACTCGGCCGGCGCGGGCGGCACGATGGGTGTCGGCCTGGACGAGATCGAGCAGGTGATCGACGCGCTCGGGCGGCCCGAGCGGGTCGGCGTGTGCCTCGACACCTGCCACCTGTGGGCGTCGGGCGTCGACATCACCGACCCGGGGCGGGTGGACGATCTCGTGGCCGAGGTGGACGAGCGCTTCGGCATGCGCCGGCTCAGCTGCCTGCACGTGAACGACGCCGCCGTCGCCCTCGGCTCCAACCGCGACCGCCACGCCGAGGTCGGCAAGGGCGTGATCGGGAAGGAGCTCGCGGTGATGCTCGGCCACCCGGCGGTGCAGGAGCTGGCGGCGATCATGGAGACCCCGGGGGACGACGAGGAGGTGCCGTATGCACGCGGCATCAAGGCGCTGCGCCGCTACCACCGCGCCGGCGTGAGGCGCCGGGCGACCGAGCGGACCGGTGCTTGACATCGGCGCGTCGCGGCCGCTCCCGCCCGGCGAGCTCGAGTTCCGGGCGACGCGCAGCGGCGGCCCCGGCGGCCAGCACGTGAACACCTCGTCGACCCGGGTGGAGCTCGTCTTCGACCTCGCGGCCAGCCCGACGCTCACCGAGGCCGAGCGCGAGCGCGCCCGGCGCAGGCTGCGCTCGCGCCTGGATGCCGAGGGGCGGCTGCGGGTCGTCGCCCAGGACGAGCGCAGCCAGTACCGCAACCGCCGCCTCGCCACGGAGCGGTTCTGCGAGCTGATGCGATCGGCGCTGGCGCCGCCCCCGCCGCCGCGCCGGCCCAGCCGCCCCACCCGGGCCGCGACCCAGGAGCGGCTCGACACCAAGCGCCGCGACGCGGTGCGCAAGCGCATGCGCCGGCCGCCGGCCGATGCCGACGATCGCGCCCGGGAGCAGCATGCGGCTTGACGGCAAGACGGTGCTCGTGACCGGCGGCGGGTCGGGTATCGGCGCTGCGATCGTGCGCCGCTTCAGCGCCGAGGGCGCCACGGTGTGGGCAATGGGCCGCCGCCGCGAGCAGCTCGAGCGCGTCTCGGAGCGCGTCGTCGCCGGCGACGTCGGCGATGCCGGCGACCGCGGCCGGGCGCTCGCCGCCACCGGCCCGCTGGACGTGCTCGTGAACAACGCCGGCCTCGGCGACGCGGACTGGGACGACATGCTGGCCGTCAACCTGACCGCCGCGCACGGCCTCTCGGCGCTCTACGCCGACGGCCTCTCCGAGCGGCGCGGCGCGATCGTGAACGTCGCGTCGGTGGCGGCGCTCGTCGCCGGCCCGGGCGAGCCGCAGTACGCCGTCTCGAAGGCGGCCCTGGTGATGCTGACCAAGTCGCTCGCGGTCACGCTCGGCCCGCGCGGCGTGCGCGCGAACGCGATCTGCCCGGGGTGGGTGCGAACACCGATGGCCGACGCCGAGATGACGGCGCTCGACGCCGACACCGAGGCGGCCTACCGGCGGGTCACCCGCCACGTCCCGCTCGGCCGCCCCGCATTGCCCGACGAGGTCGCCGCCGCCGCGCTCTTCCTGGCCTCCGACGAGGCCTCCTACATCTCGGGCGCCGTGCTCACCGTGGACGGCGGCATGACCGCCGTCGACGTGGGCACTGTGGCCTTCGCGGAATAGCGGCGCCGTGAATACCGGTGCCTGGCACCGGTATTCACTCGTCGCGGACGCGCATCTGCACCGACACGCGCCGGCCGGTGCGGCCCGCGCGGCGGCGCCTGGCGTTGCGGCGCATGAGCGCCACCTGCCACTGCCGCCAGACCAGCCGGGCGAGGTCGCCGGGCCCGAGCCGGTACTGGGTGCGGGGTCGGCGGCTGACGTCCCAGTGGTTCGGCTCGTAGCGGGCGATCAGGCTGTCGATCTGCTCCAGCGAGAGCTGCCTGGCGGCGCCGCGGAAGAGGACGGAGAAAACGATCGCGACGCAGACGATGGCGGCGCCGGCGAAGGCGATGACGTCCGGGCCGGTGACCTGCCGCACCGCCCAGAACGTGACGAAGCCGAGCTCGGCGGCCATGTCGGCGATCGCGACCCGCCACGCCATCCGCCGTCTGATCGCGGCGTGGGTGAGCAGGCGGGCGGCGCTCTTGGCCGTGGCGGCGGCGGCGCGCCGATGCAGCTCGCGTTCGGCCGCCCGGTCGACGCGCGCGCTGAGCGCCTCGAGCAGCGCGAGCACGAACGGCAGCAGGATCATCAGCCAGACGAGCACGCTCATACCCCTGTCATCGGCCGCGAGCGCGGCGGATGTCAGTCGTCGCCGCGGATGACGCGGAAGCTCGGCCGGTCGGGCAGCTCGTGGAACTCGGGGTTGATGCAGCCCATCGGGTCTTCGCGGTTCTCGTAGGCCCGCTCGACGTCGGCGGGGCAGATCGGGAGCGGCTCACGCACCGCCCGCACCGAGCCGAACCCGTTGCGGCGGCGGCGGGCGCGCTCGAGCACCTCGAGGTCGATGTCGGCGGCGAAGATCTCCTGGGTGCAGCCCACGTAGGTGCGCCCGAAGGCGTCATAGGCGTACAGGAAGGGGCACTGCTGGTCGAGGCAGCGGGACGGGTGCACGACCTTCTGACACACCACCCCGCACCGCCGGCACTCCACATCTGACGATCGCGGAGCGACGGGCAGGGACTGACGAATTCGGCCCATCGTCAGATCTTACCGGGCGATCCGGATCCGACAAGAGCTTCGAGAATGTCCAGCACCTGCAGGGGTTCTGTGCAGATCGGCACAGAATCGCCACGGTTTTCCGGATCGAGCCGGTACCAGCCGGCGAGGCACGCGCGCATCCCCGCGGCGGCCGGCCCGAGGACGTCGTCGCAGACGCGATCGCCGACGAAGAACATGTCGGCCGGATCGGCGCCGAGGCTCGCCGCAACGGCCGCGTAGAACGCCGGGTGGGGCTTGCGCACGCCGAGCTCGCATGAGAGCACGATCGCGTCGACCCGCTCCGCGATCCCCTGCGCGCGCAGGTCGGCGCGGAAGAGCTCCGGAGGGTCGAACGTGTTGGCGGCAAGGGCGCAGGCAAGGCCGCGGCCGCGCACGCCGTCGAGCAGCGCGAGCGCGTCCGGATGCACGTGCCGCGCGGGCGCCCACGCCCGGTACTCGGCCGCGATGCAGCGGCGGACGAGGCCGGCCGACGCCGCCACCCCGAGCGCCGCCAGCATGTCCGCCACCGCCGCGGCGTAGTCGAGCTCGTGCAGGTCGCCCGGGTCGCGGTCGGCGAACCGCCGCCGCAGGAGCGCGGCCGCCCGCTCGGTCGCGCCGGCGCCGACGCCGGCCTGCGCCAGCATGGCGCGCACGCCGGCGCGCCACAGATCGTCGTCCCAGCGGAACTCCGCCAGCGTGTCGCGGTAGTCGAAGGCCACCGCGCGCACAGGCCGGCTACCCCGAGGTGGGATGCTCGTCGTAGCCGTAGCGCACCAGCAGGCGCTTGGCCGCCTCGGCCTCGTCGAGGCGCGACACCGGCCGTGTATGCGGGGCGTCCTTCAGCATCCGCGGATCGTCGGCCGCCTCACGCGCGATCGCGATCATCGCGTCGCAGAAGGCATCGAGCGTCTCGCGCGTCTCGGTCTCGGTCGGCTCGATCATCAGCGCCTCGGCCACGATCAGGGGGAAGTAGATCGTGGGCGGGTGGAAGCCGTAGTCCATCAGCCGCTTGGCGACGTCGAGCGCGGTGACCCCGTGCTCGCGCTTGAGCGACCGCGCCGAGACGACGAACTCGTGCATGCAGTGGCGGTCGACCGGCACGTCGTAGGCCTCGCGCAGGCGGGCGAGCACGTAGTTGGCGTTCAGCACCGCGATCTCGGACATGTCGCGCAGGCCCGGTCCCCACATGCGCATGAATGCGTACGCCCGTACGAACACGCCGAACGGGCCGCCGAAGCCGCGCACCTTGCCGATCGTCTTCGGCCGGTCGTACTCGAGCCGGTAGCGGTCGCCCTCGCGGACGACCACCGGCACCGGCAGGAACTGCTCGAGGTCGCGCCGCACCGCCACCGGGCCGCCGCCGGGCCCGCCGCCGCCGTGCGGCTGGGAGAAGGTCTTGTGCAGGTTGTAGTGGACGATGTCGAAGCCCATGTCGCCCGGCCGGGAGATGCCGCAGACGGCGTTCAGGTTGGCCCCGTCGTAATAGAGCAGCGCGCCGGCCGAGTGGAAGATGTCGGCGATCTCGGCGATGCCCTCCTCGAACAGCCCGAGCGTCGACGGGTTGGTGAGCATGAGGCCGGCGGTGTGCGCGCCCACCTTGCCGCGCAGGTCGTCGATGTCGACGTTGCCGCGCGGGTCGGTCTGCACGCGCACGAGCGTGTAGCCGGCCATCGCCACGCTGGCCGGGTTGGTGCCGTGGGCCGTGTCGGGGATGATCACCTCGGTGCGCTCCTCGCCGCGGTCGGCGAAGTAGGCGCGCATGAGCGTGAGGCCGGTCAGCTCGCCCTGCGATCCCGCCGCCGGCTGCAGCGTGACCGCGTGCAGGCCGACCACCTCGGCCAGCATCTCCTGCAGCCGCCACATCAGCTCGAGCGCGCCCTGGGCGCCGTCGTCCTCCTGGTGCGGGTGCAGGTCGGCGAATCCCGGCAGGCCCACCGCGCGCTCGTTGATGCGCGGGTTGTACTTCATGGTGCAGGAGCCGAGCGGGTAGAAGCCGGTGTCGATGCCGAAGGTGCGTGTCGAGAGCTCGGTGAAGTGGCGCACGAGCTCCGGCTCCGCCAGCTCCGGCAGCCGGGGCGGGGTGCGGCGGGCGAGCTCGGCGGGGACGTCGGCCTGAGGCACGCCGGGATCGGCGATGCGCGACGCCCGCCGCCCGGGCCGCGACTTCTCGTAGATCAGCTTCATGCCGCCACCGCCCGCACCTCGTGCAGCACCTCGGCCAGCCGGTCGATGTCGGCCGCCGAGCGCTTCTCGGTCAGGCACACGAGCAGCACGTCGTCCATGCCCGGATACTCGCGGCCGAGCGCGTGGCCGGGGTGGACTCCCAGCTTGCGGGCATCGCGGATCACCTCGGTCGCCGGCCGGCCGAGCCGCACGGCGAACTCCTGGAACGTCGGCCGGTCGAAGGCCGGCGGCAGGTCGAGCCGGCGCTTGGCGTGCTCCGCGAGCGACAGGCAGGCGCGGCCGATGTCGCGCAGCCCATCCGGCCCGAGCCAGCTCAGGTACACGAGGCCGGCCACGGCGAGGAGCGTCTGGTTCGTCGTGATGTTCGAGGTCGCCTTCTCGCGGCGGATGTGCTGCTCGCGCGTCTGCAGCGTGAGCACGAAGCCGCGGCGGCCGTCGCGGTCGTGCGTCTCGCCGACGATCCGCCCGGGCAGCTTGCGGATGTAGTCGGAGCGGGCCGCCAGGAAGCCGTAGTGGGGGCCGCCGTAGGAGATGTGGTTTCCGGCGGACTGGCCCTCGCCGATCGCGAGGGCGCACCCGTACGCCCCCGGCGCCTCGAGCACCCCGAGCGTCATCAGGTCGACGTGGGCGATCGGCAGCGCCCCGGCGGCCGCCGCCGCCGCCGCCAGCTCGGGGGCCGGCTCGAGGCAGCCGAAGTAGTTGGGCTGGGGGAAGATCGCGCAGGCGGCGCCCGCGCAGGCCGCCCCGAAGCGGTCGGGGTCGGTCGTGCCGCCGGTGTGCGGCACCTCGACGACCTCCATGCCGAACCCCGGCGCGAACGTGCGCACCACCTGGCGCACCTGGGGATTGAGCGTCTCGGTCACGACCACCCGCGAGCGCCCGGTCGTCTGCTTGGAGACGTAGCAGGCGTCGGCGGCCACCGTGGCGCCGTCGTACCCGGAGGCGTTGGAGACGTCCATCCCGGTCAGCTCGCAGATGGCGGTCTGGTACTCGAAGATGGCCTGCAGCGTGCCCTGGCTCATCTCCGGCTGGTACGGCGTGTATGCGGTCAGGAGCTCGCCCCGCCCGAGCACCGCGTCCACCACCGCCGGCACGTAGTGGTCGTACACCCCGGCGCCGAGGAAGCTGAGCTCGCTGCCCGTGCCGGAGTTGCGCGCCGCGAGCTCGGACAGGTGCGCCCACAGCTCGGCCTCGGTCAGGGCGGGCTCGACCGCGAGCGGCCGGTCGAGGCGCACATCGGCCGGGATGTCGGTGAAGAGGGCGTCGATGGAGTCGACGCCGATCGCCGCCAGCATGGCGGCCAGATCGGCATCGGTCAGGGAGGTGAAGCTCACAGCGACTCGAGCAGCTCGCGATACGCGGCGGCGGACATGAGCCCGTCGACCTCCCCGGGATCGCTCATCTTCACCTTGATCAGCCAGCCCTCGCCGTAGGGATCGTCGTTCACGGTGCGCTCGTTCCCGTCGAGCGCCTCGTTCACCGCGGTCACCTCGCCGGACAGCGGCGCCACGAGGGCGGACACCGCCTTCGTCGACTCGAGCTCGCCGTAGTCGGCGTCCTTCGCCACCTGCTCCCCCACCTCCGGCGGGCTGTAGAACACGACCTCGCCGAGCGTGTCCTGGGCGTACCAGGTGATGCCGAACGTCGCGGCGTCGCCGTCGACCCGCACCCAGTCGTGGGCCTCGTGGTAGCGCAGCTCTTCGGGGTAGCTCTCGTCGCTCATGTGGCCTTCTCCTTGACATACAGGGGCTTCGTGGCAACCCGCGCGGCCACCGGCCGGCCGCGGGCGTCGATCTCGAGGGCCGTGCCCTCCGCGGCCAGGTGCGAGGGCACGTAGCCCATGCCGATCCCCACACCCAGCGACGGCGACATCGTGCCGCTCGTGACCGCGCCCTCGGGGCGCACGGCCATGCCGGGACGGGGGATGCCGCGGCCCTCGACGCGGAAGGCGACGAGCCGGTCGTGCCCGCCCGTCTCGCGCTGGGCACGCAGCGCGTCTGCGCCGACGAAGTCCTTGCCGGCGAGCGCGCACACCCAGCCGAGGCCCGACTCGAGGGCGGTGTGGCTCTCGTCGAGGTCGTTGCCGTAGAGCGGGTAGCACACCTCCAGCCGCAGCGTGTCGCGCGCACCCAGCCCGGCCGGCGTCGCGCCCGCGGCGACGAGGGCGTCCCACAGCGGCCCCACCCGCTCGGCCGCGACCAGCAGCTCGACGCCGGGCTCGCCGGTGTAGCCGGTGCGGGCGACGATCGCGCGCACGCCGCAGACCTCGGCGTCGGTGAAGCCGAACGGCTCGAGCGCGGGCAGGTCGACCAGGCCGGGGGCGTCGGGCCCCTGCAGCGCCAGCATCGCGATCCCGTCGGAGAGGTCTTCCAGCTCGCAGTCTGCGGGGACGTGCCGCGCGAGCCATTCGCGGTCGGGGACGACCCGGGACGCGTTCACGACCAGCAGAACGTGGTCGTCCGCGAACCGGTACGCGATCAGGTCGTCGATCGGACAGCCGCGCTCGTTCAGGAGCAGCGTGTACTGGGCCTGGCCGGCGGCGATGCGGTCGATGTCGTTCGAGAGCATGCGCTGAACGAACGGGATCGTGCCGGCGCCGCGGATCTCGAGCTGGCCCATGTGCGAGACGTCGAAGATGCCCGCGTGCCCGCGCACCGCCAGGTGCTCCGGGATGACGCCCTGGTACTGCACCGGCATGTCCCACCCGGCGAAGGGGACCATCCGTGCTCCCGCAGCCACGTGGCGGTCGTGGAGCGGCGTGTGCCGGAGGGCCTCGGACGCGTGCATCCGGAGCGGCAGTCTACTACCGCGTCAGGCGCGCGGCGGTGGGGTCAGCCGCCCTTGGCCAGGCCGCCGATGATGGCGCCGATCCCGGCCGCCTCCGCGGTCGTTCCGGCGCCGCCCTCGACCAGGCCCGCCGGGTTCCAGAACATCGTCTGGATGCCGACGCGGCCGGGGCCGGTGAAGCGGTTCCAGGTCAGCTTGCCGCCGCCGCCGAACATGCCGGTCTTCAGGCCCATCGTGACGGCCTCCATGCGCACGGACGGGTCGCGGTAGAGCCAGCTGCCGGCCTCGATGTCGATCTGCTCGCCGGCCTCGAGGTCGGCGTGGAACACGTCCCCCGACCCCATCACCCACACCGACGCCACGCCGTTCGTCGCGGCGAAGCGGTCGACGAAGAAGCCGCTGCCGCCGAAGAGCATGCTGCGCACGCCCTTGACCCGCTCGAACGTGTAATCCAGATTCTCGGTGGCGGCGACGAAGTGGTGCTCGCGCACGAGCAGCGCCTGCCCCGGCTGCAGGTGGTGGTCGACGATCTTGCCCGGCGCGTCGTGGCTGAAGGCGATCCGGCCCGGGCCGCGGGTCTGGGTGAGGAAGAAGTCGAGGCCGGCGATCTTGCGCTTGAGGCCGCCCGGCAGCTTCTTCAGCTCGACGTTCAGCGACGCGTCCTTCCAGAGCAATGTGTGGTGCTCGAAGAAGACACCGCCCGTGCCGTCGAGCTCGAACATGAGCTTCGGCACGAGCGTGCCCGAGATGCGCGCGCTGCCGCCGCGGATCTGCTCGACGCTCGGCTCGATCGCGACGGGCTCGGAGACGTTCACGATTGGGCGCCCGCCTCGACGATGAACTTCTCGACCACCCAGAACCGCTCCCCGCCGGCGGCGACGCCCTCGACCTCGGGGAAGACGTGGCCCGGCTTGACGGTGAAGCGGTTGGCAGCCGAGTGGGCAGTGGTGTACTCGTCGACGGTCAGCTCGACCCCTTCGATGCAATCCGGATCGCCGCACTCGCACACGAACGGCACCGGCTCGTCGACGCCCACCGCGCCCTCCTCGAAGACCACCCGCCTGTTGTTGTGGTCACGGAACGTCTGCTCGTTCTTCAGCAGCCGCTCGCGGCGGATCGCGTCCCGGTTCACGGTCACGGCGGAAACGCTATCGCATCGGCCTCTCGGGTGACGGGCCGCGGATTGCCCGGACGCCGTTGCGGTGTGTGCCAACTGTTCGGATCTGGTGAAGAAGATCCTCATTCCGGAGGCCCTTTTGGGAAGGCGTGTAATACTTTGGAGAAGGTCAAGTTGCGCAGGGAGTCCGCCGACGTCGAGTCGGTGCTGCGGAGCTGGATGACCGCGGGCGTTGGTCGACAGAAGGAACGGCAGAACAATGAGCGCACACATGGAATCTCCGTCGTTCACGGACATCTTCGCGGAGGAGGACGACGTCCGCGAGCACGAGCGCGAGGACACGGTCGCCGATGCGCGGCACGTGATCATCGCGGGGCACCGCTACACGCGCCGCCGCCAGGACACGAACCGCGCCAAACGCGCACGCCAGCAGGTGCGCGCGCTGCCGAGCGTGATCGCCGAGCGGGAATGGGTCGCCGTCTGGATCGAGCTGATCGACGCCAGTCTGTACACACCGCCGGGCACGCCCCGGGCGGGCCGCATCCTGCGCGAGGCCTACGCCGACGCGTCGATCCGGCTGCCGGTCATCCGCGACCTCGGCCGCGCGCTCCTGCCGCACGCCACCCCGATGGTGCGCCGGCCGATGGTCGCGCCCGAAGTCGTCGAGTCCGTCCCCGCCTGATCTACGTCTTTCTGGGGTAAGGGTTCACCGGGCCGCGGGCCCCGCGTACGCTCAGGATGTGCGAGCGCATGCCGATAGTGGACAGATGAACCGTCGCCGCCTGTGCGCCCGCGGGCTTCCGATCGCCGTCATCGTGACCATCTGCGTGCTCGCGCTCGCCGGCTGCGGCGGCTCGAGCGGGGCGGCCGCGAAGCCCGAGACCGCGCGCCCCGCCGCCCAGATCCTGCGCGACGTCCACTCGGCCGTCGCCGCCGCGACGTCGGTGCACCTCAGCGGCCACGTCACGAGCACGACCGCGGTCATGCTCGACCTGCACCTCGACCGCACCGGCGGCAGCGGCGCCGTCTCGAGCAAGGGCATCAGCTTCCGGGTGACGCGGATCGGCAACGCGGCCTACTTCACCGGCACCCAGGCCTTCTACCGTCACTTCACGAACGCCGCGGGCATCGCACTTCTGAACGGCAAGTGGCTGAAGGTGCCGTTCACGGACAGCCGCTTCGCCGCATTCAGCCGGCTGACGGATATGACCGGGCTCCTGGGGCAGGTGCTGCAGCCCACCGGAACCGTCATGAAGGCCGGGACGCGGACGCTCGACGGCGTGCGGGTGATCGCCCTGCGCGACACCACGAACCGGGGCACGCTCTACGTCGCGGCCAAGGGGGCGCCCTATCCGGTCGAGGTCGTGACCGGAGGCACCCACCCGGCGGTGGTCAGGTTCGACCACTGGAACCAGCGGATCACGCTGCGGGCGCCGTCGCAGCTCGTGCACCTGTGGCAGCTGCAGAAGCTCGCCACGGCCAGCTCCTGAGCTACGATCGGCGCGTGAACGGCCGACGCAGCATCGCGGCGACGGTGATCCTCGCCCTCGTGCTCCTCGTCGCCGGCGCCCTCGGGGCGGGCATCGTCGCCGCCCACGTGGCCGGCCGCACCACGGCCGAGCCCCCGCCGGCGTAGACCTTCACTCGTCGCGCAGGAACGACGGGATCTCGAGCGCGTCGGGCGGCATCGTGAACTGGCCCGTGTCGGCAGGCTCGGCGGGCCGGCGCGGCGGCGGCGGCTCACGCCGTCCGCCCGCGGCGAACGCCGCGGCAGGCCGGTCGGGGCTGTGCCGGTCGAAGCCGGTCGCGATGACCGTCACCCGCACCTGGTCGCCGAGCGCCTCGTCGATGACCGCGCCGAAGATGATGTTGGCGTCGCCGTCGGCGGCGCTGCCGATGATCTCGGCCGCCTCGTTCACCTCGAAGAGGCCCATGTCGGAGCCGCCGGTGATGTTCAGCAGGATGCCGGTGGCGCCCTCGACGGATGCCTCCAGGAGCGGCGAGGAGATGGCGGCCTTCGCGGCCTCGGCCGCGCGGTTCTCGCCGCCCGCCACACCGATGCCCATGAGCGCCGACCCCGCCTGGCGCATGATCGTGCGCACGTCGGCGAAGTCGAGGTTGATCAGGCCGGGCACCGTGATCAGGTCGGTGATGCCCTGGACGCCCTGGCGGAGCACGTCGTCGGCGATCCGGAACGCGTCGACGATCGACGTCCGCTTCTCGACCACCTGCAGCAGGCGGTCGTTCGGGATGATGATCAGCGTGTCGACCTTGTCGCGCAGCTGGCGGATCCCGCCCTCGGCCTGGTCGGCCCGCTTGCGCCCCTCGAACCCGAACGGGCGGGTGACGACGCCGACGGTGAGGGCGCCCAGCTCGCGGGCGATCTCGGCGATGACGGGCGCCGCGCCGGTGCCGGTGCCGCCGCCCTTGCCGGCGGTGACGAACACCATGTCGGCCCCCTTGAGGGCCTCCTTGAGCTCGTCGCGGCTCTCGGTGGCGGCCTCGAGGCCGATGGCCGGATCGGCCCCCGCCCCCAATCCGCGGGTGATCTTGGAGCCGATGTGGATCTTCACATCGGCGTCGCACATCAGAAGCGCCTGGGCGTCCGTGTTGACGGCGATGAACTCGACCCCGCGCAGCCCCGCATCGACCATGCGGTTGACCGCGTTGGTGCCGCCGCCGCCGACGCCGACCACCTTGATGACGGCCAGATAGTTGCCGCTTGGATCTCTCATCGTCTCCTACCCCTAACCTGACCCTCTACTTGAGGGTTCGACTGTGACTCGGCCAAACGCCCGTCCCGCGGGCACAGCGTAGCCAAGCTGCCGGTAGGGCGCAGACGGCAGCCTAGCCCCTGCGACTCTCGCTGTCAAGCAGAAGGTTAGGAGGGCTAAGTCTGTACCTCAACTTTAGCCTTATTTCTTGTAGCCGATGGCCGGCCGCGCGGGCGCGGACACGTCGACATAGGCCACGGAGCTCCGGATCGAGGTGCCCATCTTGCCCAGCACCCGGGCGGCGACCCGCAGCTTGAGGGGCAGCCCGGTGGTGTCGCCGAGGCGGATGTGCAGCCCGTGGCCGAAGATCGCCACCACCCCCGCCGGGTTCGACACGACGCCTCTCAGGCGGGCGATGTCGCGCTCGAATCCGGGCGGCACCGTCGCGAGCACCTGGAGCGCCGCGCGCATCTGGTCGGTGTCGATCGTGCGGCCGGCGACCGGCACCGGCCCGACCGGCAGGACGAACCGCGGCAGGTTCGCCGGGGCGTGGGTGAGCGAGCGCAGGACACGGCCGTCGGCCGAGACGACGTAGCGCGCCTTGCCGTCGCGGACGAACGCCGCGGCGCGCTCCTGGACGATCGTGACCGCGACGGTGTGCGGAAACGCCCGGTCGACGCGCGCCACGCGCACGTCGGGCAGTTGCTCCAGGCGCGCTGCCAGCGACGACGCGCTCACCTGCAGCAGGCTGTGGCCGGCGACGTCCCGGGCGACCGCCGCGCGGACGAGCGCGTCGACCCGCGGGGTCGCGCCCGTGACCGCCACCTGCGATGCCGAGAACACCGACGAATGCTCGAGCGCCCAGTAGCCGGCCGGCAGGAGCAGGATCGCGACCGCCCCCACGAGCACGGCCAGCCGGCGCTTGCCCTCGGAGCGGCGCAGAGCGCGCCGGCGCAGCACGAGCGCAGGGTCGACGTTGGCCGCTGACATGTCCCTCCAGTTCGCCGGAGGCCGGGCGGATCCTGCCCGGTCAGCCGTCGGGCTCGAGGCCGATGGGGCCGAGCATCTGCACCTCGTGCTCGAGCTCCACTCCGTAGCGCTCGCGGGCGCGCCGGCGGGCCTCGCGCATGAGGCCGACGACATCCGCAGACCGGGCGCCGCCCACGTTCTCGATGAAGTTCGCGTGCACGGGCGAGATGCGGGCGCCGCCGAGCGTGAACCCCTTCAGACCGCAGGCCTCGAGCATCTGCCCGGCCCCGAGGGCGCCGTCCGGGTTCTTCCACACCGATCCGAATGTGCGCACCTTCGCCGGCTGGGCCTCGCGGCGGCGGCGCTGCATGTCGGCGACCGTCGCGCGGATGCGCTCGGGGTCGTCCGGGCGCAGCCGCAGCACCGCCTGCGCGACCACCTCGCCCGCGCCGACGTTGGAGTGCCGGTAGGTCATCTCGAGCGCTGCCGGTCCGCCCTGCCGCTCACCTCCGGCGCCGACGACGAGAGCGGCTTCGAGGACGTCGCGCATCTCGCCGCCGTAGGCGCCCGCGTTCATGCGCACCGCTCCGCCGGCGGTGCCGGGGATGGCACAGCCGAACTCGATGCCCGAGAGGCCCCAGCCGGTCGCCCGCTTGACGATCGCGGCAAGCGTCGCCCCGCCGCCGCAGGCGACCAGGTCGCCGTCGCGCTCGATCCGGGCGAGCGCGCCGACGAGGCGCAGCACCAGGCCGTCGTAGCCCTCGTCGGCCACGAGCAGGTTCGAACCGAGCCCGATGACGGCGATCTCGAGGCCCTCGGCCTGCGCCCAGCGCAGCACGTCGGCAAGCTCGGCCGCGTCCCCGGGCCGGGCCAGGAAGCGGGCCGGGCCGCCGGTGCCGACCGTGGTCAGCCGGGAGGCGGGGTAGCCCGCCTCGACACAGGCCGGCGCGGCGATCATCGCAGCAGCGCGTCTCCGACCCGGCGCACGTCGCCTGCACCCACCGTCAGCACCAGGTCGCCCGCGCGCATCCGCGCGCGCAGGTATCCGGCCGCGGCGGCCAGATCCGGCATGTAGGCGAGCGGCATGCCCGGCCGGCGCTCGGAGACGGCGTCCACGACCAGCTTCGCCGTCACCCCGGCGACCGGCCGCTCGCGGGCGGCGTAGATCTCGGTCACCACCACCTCGTCGGCGGCGGCCAGCGCGCCGCCGAAGGCGTGCGCCGACGCGGCGGTGCGCGAGTACAGGTGCGGCTGGAAGCACACCACCACCCGGGCCGGCGCGTACGTGCGGGCGGCGTCGATCACGGCGGCCAGCTTGGCCGGGTTGTGGGCGTAGTCGTCGACGATGGTCGCCCCGGCGACCGCGCCCCGCAGCTCGAACCGGCGCCCCACCCCCGTGAACTCGGCCAGAGCGGCGGCCGCATCCGCCGTGTTCGCCCCGGCGGCGGCGAGCGCCGCCAGCGCGCCCGCGGCGTTGCGGGCGTTGTGGGCTCCCGGCACCATGAGGTGGACGTCGATGGGCGGCTCGTCGGGCACCGACAGCCAGAACTGCGACCCCTGCGGGTGGCCGCGGAACCCGGTGATGTGCCAGTCGGCGCCGGCGTCGAACCCGAACCGCGCGACCGGCGCGGCGGCGGGCAGCGACACGCCGTCGCCGACGACGACCGCGCCGTCGGCCGGCACGTGCGCGACCCACTCCGCGAACAGCCGCTCCACCTCGGCGACGGACGCGTAGCGGGCGTGGTGATCGAGGTCGATGTTCGTGACCACGGCGACCTGCGGCCGCAGGAGCGCGGCGCTTCCGTCCGACTCGTCGGCCTCGGCCACGAGCAGGTCACCGCCGCCCGGGCCGGCGTTCCCGCCCAGCTGGGGCACGTCGCCGCCCACGAGCCAGGTCGGCTCGAGGCCGATGCGCTCGGCGGCGTAGGCGATCATCGCCGTCGTCGTCGTCTTGCCGTGGGCGCCGCCCACGCAGATCGAGCGCCGCTGCGCCACGAGCTCGGCCAGGAGCTCGCCGCGGTGCAGCACCCGCAGTCCGAGCTCGGCCGCCGCGGCCAGCTCGTCCAGCTCATCGGGCACCGCCGAGGACACGACCACCTCCATGCCCGGCTCGAGATGGGCGCGGTCGTGGCCGGCGCGGACGTCGATGCCGAAGCGCTCGAGCCGGCGCGAGTACTCCGACCCGTCCCGGTCGCAGCCGGACACGTCGGCCCCCCAGGCGTAGGCGACGATCGCAAGCGCCGACATGCCCGCGCCGCCGATCCCGACCATGTGCAGCCTGCGATCGCCGAGCGTCATCGCGCCAGCGCCAGGAGCTCGGTCGCGATGCGCTCGCCCGCGTCGGGCCGCGCCAGCCGCCGGGCCGCCTCCCCCATCCCCTGCAGCCGGGTGGGATCGGCCATCAGCGTGTCGACCTCCGCGGCGAGCCGCACCGCTGTGAGCTCGGAGTCGGCGATGACGATGGCCGCACCGCCCCCGGCGATGTGCTCGGCGTTGCGCGACTGGTGGTCGGCGGTGACGTTCGGCGACGGCACCAGGATGGCCGGCTTGCCGGCCGCGGCGATCTCGAACACCGACCCGCCCGCGCGGGCCACCACGAGGTCGGCCGCGGCCAGGAGCGGCCCGAGGCCGGCCGTGTAGGGCAGCACCCGGTAGTGCGGCGCCGCCCGGCCGGACGAGAGCGCGAACTCCCGCTCGCCCGTGATGTGCACCACCGTGAAGCCGGGGTCGTCGGCCGCCCAGGCCGCGGTCGCGGCCCGGTTGAGGGTGGTCGCGCCGAGGCTGCCGCCGAACACGAGCACGATCCGCCGGTCGGCGGGCAGGTCGAACTCGCGCCGGCCCTCCTGGGCGGTCGCGTCGAGCACCGCCCGCGGCACCGGCCGCCCAGTCAGCTGGTAGCGCGGCGGGGTCAGGCCGTCGATGGGGAACGACAGGAACACCCGCCGCGCGAACGGCGCCGCCATCCGGTTGGCCAGCCCCAGGTGGGCGTCGATCTCGAGCAGCGCGGCCGGGATGCGCTGCAGGGCGGCCGCGGCCAGCATCGGGCCCGCCACGTATCCGCCTCCGCCGAAGACGACGTCGGGGCGCACGCTGCGCAGGATGCGGGTGCAGGCCGCCGGCGCGAACGCGGCCAGGCCGAGCCCGCGCACGAGCCCGAGCGACGGCTTCCGCGGCAGGCCGCTCACGTGGTAGGTGTGCAGCGGATACCCGGCCGCCGGCACGAGCCGCGCCTCGATCCGCTCGGCCGTCCCGGCGAAGACCACCTCGGCGCCCCTAGCCGTGAGCTCGGCGGCGACCGCCAGCGACGGCACGACGTGCCCGGCGGTTCCCCCCGCTGCGATCAGCACTCGCGGGCTGCGGCCGGGGTCGTTTGCTGCTGGCGGCGGTGTCATCGGCGGGCACGGCCTTCGTGCGGGCGCTCGCCCGCTCGCCGTCGGCGACGTTCAGAAGCGTCCCGATCAGGGTGAGGAACACGATCAGGCTCGATCCGCCTGAGCTTATCAGCGGCAGGGGGACGCCCGTCAGGGGCAGGAACCCGAGCACGGCGCCGAGGTTCACGACCGCCTGGCCGGTGACGAGGCAGGTGATGCCCGTGGCGAGGAACTTGCCGAACGGGTCGCGCGTGCGCATGGCCACGCGGAAGCCGAGCACCGCGAACGCGGCGAACGCGAGCACGGTCACGACGATCCCGATCAGCCCGAGCTCCTCGCCGATCACGGCGGCGATCATGTCGCTCGGCGCCTCGGGCAGGTAGCCGTTCTTGACGGTGCCCTGGCCGAGGCCCTTGCCCCAGATGCCGCCCGAGCCGAGCGAGAGCAGGGCCTGCACGTTCTGGTAGCCGCTGCCGCCCGCGTCCTGCCACGGGTGCATGAACGCCAGCAGGCGCGCGTGCATGTAGGCGTTCTGGGAGATCACCAGGGCGGCGCCGGCGGACACGATCCCGGCGGTGCCCACGAGCAGCCGAAACGGCGTGCCGGCCACGATCAGGACGCCCGTCACCATCACCGCGATGGCGATGGTCGTGCCCAGGTCGGGCTCGAGCGCCACCAGGCCGCACACGACGAGCGCGACCGCGCCGACGGGGTTCACGAGCTCCTTGATCGACCGCGGCGGGCGTTTGCGCGCCGTCAGCACCGCCGCGCAGAAGACGACCATCGCGAGCTTGGCGAACTCCGACGGCTGCAGCGTGAGCGGGCCGGCGACGACCCAGCGCTCGGCGCCGTTGATGCGCACGCCGATGCCCGGCACCTTCACCATCACGAGGCCGGCGAGGGCGATCAGCATGAGGATCGGCGAGAGCAGCCGCCACCGCCGGTACCGGAACCGGGCGGCGCCGACCATGCAGGCGATCCCGAGCACGGCGTACGTGCCCTGGCGCACGAGCGGCGAGAGCGGGTTCGAGCCGTTCACGACGGCGATCCCGCTCGAGGCGCTGTACACCATGATCAGCCCGAACGCGACCAGGCCGAGCGTCAGGAGCAGCAGGAGGTGGTACTCGATCTGGTGCGTGGGCGCGCCGGAGCGCCGCCGCACCTTCGGACGCTCGGCGCTTGCTCGTACTTCGGCCAAAGACACGCGACTCACCCCGCAGTCTTGGTTCGCCCCCGCCCGCCGGATCCCTCCCCGCTGCAGGTGCCGGGCACCCGCACGGGCGGCAGGCACCTAGTCCTGTGACGCGGCGGCGCGGGCCAGCTCGGCGAAACGGGCGCCGCGGTGCTCGTAGTCGCGGAACTGGTCGAAGCTCGCGCACGCGGGTGACAGCAGGACGGTGTCGCCCGGCCGCGCGGCGGCACCGGCCGCGGCGACGGCGGCCTCGAGCGTCTGGCAGCGGCGAAACGGGGCGCCGGCGGCGGTCAGCGCGGCCGCCAGGGCGTCCGCCGCCGCGCCGATCAGGTAGGCGCACTCGACCGGCCCGGCGGCCACGGCGGCGGCCAGGGCGGCGAACGACCCGCCCTTGAGCGAGCCGCCCAGGATCAGGTGCACGCCCTCGATCGAAGGCGGTCAGAGCCTTGATGGTGGCGTCGGGGTTGGTGGCCTTCGAGTCGTTCACCCACTCGACGCCGCCGGCGGCGGCCACCGGCTCGAGCCGGTGCGGCGGCGGCCGAAACGCGCGCAGCGCCGTGTCGATCGCCGCGTCGGGGACGCCGGCCGCGCGGGCCGCGGCCGCCGCGGCGAGCGCGTTCTCGAGGTTGTGCTCGCCCCGCAGGCGGGCGTGCTCCCAGTCGATCGTGGTCCGCTCGGCGGCGGTGAACCACACCCGCGCGCCCGCACCGGGCAGCGCCGCGGCGCGCAGCACCTCGTCGTCGCCGTTCAGGACGGCGGTGTCGCCCTCGCGCTGGTTCTCGAGGATGCGCAGCTTGCAGCGCGTGTACTCCGCGAGGCTCCCGTGCCGGTCGAGATGGTCGGGAGTCACGTTCAGGATCACGGCGACGCGGCAGCGCAGCCGGTCGATGTCCTCGAGCTGGAAGCTCGAGAGCTCGCAGGCGATCCACGTCTGCGGATCCACGCGGCCGGCGAGGTCGGACAGCGGCCGGCCGACGTTGCCCGCCACCTCGCACTCGCGGCCGCCCGCGATGAGCATCGCGCCGAGCAGGTGGGTGGTCGTCGTCTTGCCGTTCGTGCCCGTGACCCCGGCGATCGGGTTTTCCGGGAGCATCCGCGCCGCCAGCTCGACCTCGCTCCAGACCGGGACACCGGCGGCCCGCGCCGCGGCCACCTGCGGCACCTCTCCCGGCACTCCCGGGCTCTTCACGAGCGCCGTGAATCCTGCCGCGGGGACGACCTCGCCACCCAACCGAGGTTCGATCCCGAGCGCCTCCAGCCGGCTCGTGTCGACATCCGGGCTGGAGTCGGTCGCGATCACCTCGGCGTCGGGCCACACGCGGGCGATCGCCTCGCACGCCGCGAGGCCGGAGCGGCGCAGGCCGACGACCAGGTAGCGGCCGCTCACCGGTACTTGCTGAAGAAGAGGTAGTAGAGGACGAAGCCGCTCGCGCCGAAGATCGCCGCCGTGATCCAGAAGCGGACGATGATCTTGTTCTCGGTCCACTCCATCATCTCGAAGTGATGGTGCAGCGGGGCCATCAGGAGCACCCGTTTGCCGAACGCCCGGAACGAGATCACCTGGATCGCGACCGAGAGCGCCTCGATCACGAAGACGCCGCCGACGACCACGAGCAGCGCCTCGGTCTTCGTGAAGATCGCGAGCGCCGCGAGGCCGCCGCCGAGCCCGAACGAGCCCGTGTCCCCCATGAACACGTCGGCCGGATAGGCGTTGTACCAGAGGAAGCCGACGCACCCCCCGACGAGCGCCGCGGCGATGATCGCGAGGTCGAGCGCGCGCGGGTTGCCGAAGTAGACGCCGTGCACCGTGTGCCCGGGATAGACGCCGTTGTGGGCCAGGAACGCGACCACCATCATCGCCGCGTAGGTGAGCGCGGCGATCGTGACGGTGCCCGCGGCCAGGCCGTCGAGGCCGTCCGTCAGGTTGACGGCGTTGGCCGCCCCGGCGACGACCAGGAAGATGAACACGTAGTACGCCGGGCCCAGCCCGAGGTGCGTGTTCAGGACGGGGATGTAGATGTCGGTCGAGAGGTGCTCGCGGTGGGCGACGAGGCCCACCCCGGCGACCACGAGCGCAAGCAGCAGGAGCTTCCAGCGACCGGAGAGGCCGAGCGAGCGCCGCCGCTTCAGCTTGAGGTAGTCGTCGAGGAAGCCGATCGCCGCGCACGCGAGCGCCGTGCCGGCCACGGCCAGGCCCGGCCCGGTGTGCTCGGTGAAGATGACGAACGCGAGCAGCGCACAGCCGAGCAGGCCGACCCCGCCCATCGTGGGCGTGCCCTGCTTGGACTGGTGCCCCGCCGGGCCGTCCTCGCGGATGTTCTGGCCGAACTCGTTGCGGCGCAGAAAGGCGATGAAGGCCGGCCCGGACACGATCCCGAGCAGCATCGCGACCACGCCGGCGGCCAGCACGAGCTTCACGTGAGCGCCTCCACGACCGTCTCGAGCCCCGCCGCCCGGCTGGCCTTCACGAGCACGGCGTCGCCGGGCTGCAGCAGGCCGGCCAGCCCGTCCAGGGCCGCGCCGGCATCGGCGTACCAGGTGCCGCCGTAGCCGCGGCTGAGCGGGCCGACCGCCACGACGAGGTCGACGCCGAGCCGCTGCGCCTCGCGCCCGACGTCGGCGTGCAGGCCCGGCGCGGCCGGCCCGAGCTCCGCCATCTCGCCCAGCACGGCGACGGTGCGGCGGCCGTCCGCGGCGGCGATCAGGTGGCGCAGCGCCGCCTGCATCGACACCGGGTTCGCGTTGTAGCAGTCGGCGATCACGAAGCCGCCGCCGGCGACGTCGATGCGCTCCCCGCGCCAGCGCGAGAACTCGACCTCCCCCGCACCGGCGACCAGATCGGCGGCGCCGGGGTCGAGGCCCAGGCCGACGCAGGCCGCGACGGCGGCCGTGAGGTTCAGGCCGTTGTGGTGCTGGTCGAAGTTCACCGGCACCGTGATGGTTCGACCGCCGAGCGCGATCTCCGCCCTGCCGGGGGCGAAGCCGGCCAGGCGCACGTCGGCGCCCTCCGCCTCGCCGAACGTGATCACGCGCGCGCGGCACAGGTCGAGATAGGGCGCGAGCAGCGGCTCGGCGTACGGCACCACTGCCGTCTCGTTCGGACCGAGCGGCTGCAGGATCTCGGCCTTCGCCTCGGCCACCGCCTCGATGGTGCCGACGAGCTCGAGGTGCACGGGCCCCACCGACGTGATCACCGCCACGTCGGGGCGGGCGATCTCGGCCAGGTACGCCACCTGGCCCAGGCCGCGCATGCCGAGCTCGCACACCACGGCCTCGGTGTCGGCGGCCACCCGGCACAGGGTCAGCGGCAGCCCGATCTCGGTGTTGAAGTTCGCGTGGCTTGCGACCGTGCGCAGGCGCCGCTGCAGGATCGCCCGGAGGATGTCCTTCGTCGACGTCTTCCCCGTCGAGCCGGTGACGCCGACCACGCGCGCGCCCGAGCGGCGGCGCACCTCGGCCGCGATCTGGCCCAGGGCGATCAGCGGATCGGCCACGACGATCGAGTGCGCGCCGGGGGCGGGCTCTCCCGGGGTGCCGGCGACGAGCACGGCGGCCGCCCCCGCCCGCAGCGCGTCGGCCGCGAAGCGCGCGCCGTCGGTGCGCGAGCCGGGCAGCGCGACGAACAGGTCGCCGGCCAGGACGGTGCGCGAGTCGATCGTGACGCCCGTGATGCGTGCGTCAGCCGATGTGCGCCCGCCGCACACGGCGGCGACCTCGCGCGCGGTGAGCGCGATCATGCGGCCGGCAGCCCGGCGAGCGCTTCCCGCGCGACCGTGCGGTCGTCGAAGGGCAGCGTGCGGTCGGCGAACTGCTGGCCCTGCTCGTGCCCCTTGCCGGCAATCACGATCACGTCGCCCTCGCGGGCCATACCGACGGCGCGCTCGATCGCGGCCCGCCGGTCGGGCTCGGCCTCCATCGGGACGCCGTCCATGATCGCGGCGATGATCGCCTCCGGGTCCTCGCTGCGCGGGTTGTCCGACGTCACGATCGCGATGTCGGCCAGGCGCCGCGCGACCCGGCCCATCAGCGGGCGCTTGCCGCGGTCGCGGTCGCCGCCGCAGCCGAACACGCAGATCAGGCGCCCCGCGGTGATCTCGCGTGCCGACGAGAGCACGTTCTCGAGCCCATCCGGGGTGTGCGCGTAGTCGACGAGCACGGTGAAGGGCTGGCCCGCCTCGACCGCCTCGAACCGCCCGGGCACCCCCTGCACCGACGCGATCCCGGCCCGGACGGCCTCGTGCGGCAGCTCCAGCAGCTCCGCCAGCGCCACGGCGCAGAGCACGTTCTCGACGTTGAAGCCGCCCCGCAGCCGCACGTCCAGCGGCAGCGGGCCGCGCGGCGTCGAGACGATCAGGCCGATCGCCCCGCCGGCGCCGATCTCGACCGCGTACGGGCGGACGTCGGCGGCGGCCTCGGGCGCGCGCGCGTAGGTAAGCACCGGCCCGGCGGCCGTTCCCGCCAGCCGGCGGCCGTAGGGGTCGCCGACGTTGATCGCCCCCGGGGCGGCCTCGAACAGGCGCGACTTGGCGGCGAAGTAGTGCTCCATGTCGGGGTGGAAGTCGAGGTGGTCCTGCGTGAGGTTGGTGAACCCGGCGGCGGCGAAGCTGACGCCGCCGACACGGTCGAGCTCGAGCGCGTGCGACGAGACCTCCATCGCGCAGGCGCGGTCGCCGGCGGCGACCATTCGCCGCAGGATCGCCTGCAGGTCGACGCTCTCCGGCGTCGTGCGTGCGACGGTCTCCACCACGCCTCCGACCCGCGACTCGACGGTGCCCAGCAGTCCGGCCGATCCCAGCGCCGCCTCGAGCACGGCGTGCATGAGGAAGACCGTGGTGGTCTTGCCGTTCGTGCCCGTGATGCCGACGACGGTCAGCTCGCCGCTGGGATGCTCGTAGAAGGCGTCGGCGGCCGCCGCCATCGCCCTGCGGGCCGAGCCGACCTCGAGCTGGGGCACGGCGACGTCCAGCCGCCGCTCGACGACGAGCGCAGCCGCGCCGTTGGCAACGGCGACGTCGGCGAAGTCGTGCCCGTCGGCCGTGAACCCCGGCACGCACACGTGCAGCGCGCCGGGCCGGGCGGCTTCCGCGCGATAGGTGACGGCGGTGATGTCGACCTCCGCGCGCCCGTGCACGGCGCGCGGCCCTACGGCCTCGATCAGCCTCGAGAGCTGCATCCCGGGAGCGTAGTGAGCTAGCTGACCGGACGGTCGGGCTTGATGCCCGCGTGGTTGGCGTACCACGAGCCGATCTGCTCGAACGCGGGCGCTGCCACGTCGCCGCCGAAGTGGCTCGTCTTGGGCGAGTCGACCACGATCATGATCTCGACCTGCGGGTTCTCGGCCGGCAGGAACCCGATGAACGAGGCGTCGTACTGGTTCGAGTAGCCGCCGTGGCCGTTCGGCTTCTGGGCGGTGCCGGTCTTGCCGGCGACGGTGTAGCCGGGGATGGTGGCGTGGACGCCGGTGCCGCCGTCGACCACGCCTTCGAGCATCGACACGAGCTCGCTGTCGACGCCGGGATCGAGCACGCGCCGGTGCCACATCCGCTTGGGCCGCTCGCCCTGGATCCGGGCCACGATGTGCGGCTGCGTCATGACGCCGCCGTTGGCGATCGCCTGGTACATCGACGCCATCTGCATGGCGCTCACGCCGATTCCCTGCCCGATCGGGATGGTGCCGATCGACGACGTCGTCCAGTCGCGGCCGGGCAGCACGATCCCGCTCGCCTCGCCGGGGAAGTGCAGCGCCGTCTGCCTGCCGAACCCGTAGCGGCGAATCCACCGCATCAGGTCGGGCTTGCCCACCATCTGGGCGATCTCGTCGGTGCCGATGTTGGACGAGATCTTGAGGATGTGGCGGACGGTGATGTCCCACGGCTTGTGGGGGATGTCGTCGTGGATCACCTTGTTGCCGAACGCGAGGTGGTCGGGGACGTTGTGCAGCACCTCACCGGGCCAGACGACGCCGGAGGTGAGCGCGGCCGAGAAGGTCACGACCTTGAACGTCGAGCCGGGCTCGTACACGGTCTGCACGGCCTGGTTTCGCCAGAGGTGCGAGTTCTTGGCCAGGTGCGCCTTGTTGTTGTCGTACCCGGGGGCGGTCGCCATCGCGATCACCGCGCCCGTGCGTGGATCCATCACGATCCCGGTGGCCCAGGCGGCGCTCGTGTTCTTCACGGTCTGCGCGAGCACGGCCTGCACCTTGCTCTGCACGGCGGCGCTGAGTGTCAAGGTGACGTTGCGTCCGTCCTGGGGCTTGCGCACGTTGACGGTGTCGAGCACAGTGCCGCTCGGGTCGGTGACGGTGATCTGCTTGCCCGGCCGCCCGGCCAGCACCGCGTTCAGCTGGTGCTCGAGCCCGCTGCCTGCGCCCGCGCCGGCGTTGCCCTCGATGCCGGTGAAGCCGAGCACCTGCGAGGCCACGGGGCCGTCGGGGTACCAGCGCTGCAGCTCGGGGACGGTCGAGATCCCGGGCAGGTGATGGCGCATGACCCGCTGGGCCACCTCGGTCGGGAGCTGGCGGATCACGTAGCCGCCCCGGCGCAGCGCCTGCTCGAGCGATGCCACCGCAGGCTTCCAGGCCGGGTTGGGCCGCAGCTTGATGCCGTGGTGGTGCTTGTGATGCTTCGGCTGCTGATGGCGGTGCACGCGGCGGTTGGGGCGAAGGCCGATCGCCCGCGCGATGGTGACCGCGGTCAGCTTCACGTTCTTGATCTGCTTCGGGTTCGACACGATCGTGCGCGACGGCTGCGTCTGGGCGAGCGTCTGGCCGTCAGAGCTCATGATGGAGCCGCGCAGGCCGATCAGCGTCGTCTCACCGCGCTGCTGCCGCACGGCCTTGCTCGCGAGCGAGGCGGCGTCGACGCCCTGGATCTGGACGGCGCGGCCGACGACCACGACGAACGCCGCGAGCGACACCGCCAGCATCAGGCGCAGGCGGTGATCGGCCATCCGCTTCGCGGGCGCCGGGCGCTTCGGCTGCGCCGGCGGTCGACGCCGCGCGGGCGGCTGCCGCTTCACGGGCGGCTGACCGTCCGCTGGGCGGGGTGCAGGCCGACGTACCGGGTCGTGTTCGGGTCGGCCGGGTGCATGCCGAGCTTGGCGGCAGCGGCCCCGATCGCGACGGGCGAGGACAGGCTTGTGACCCGGTTTCGCAGCAGCCGGTTCTGGTCGCTCAGCTGGCGCGCGTGCGCCTGCAGGCGGCTGACGTCGATGCTGTCGCGCAGGGCGGCCACGTTCAGCGCCACGATGCCGCCGAAGAGCATGGCGAGCACGACCACCCACACGGCGCCGCCGGCGCTCAGCCGGCGGGGGCGGACGCGCCGTGCGCGCCGCGGGACGGCCTTCGGAGCGGGCGGCTCCTGGGCGCGGCGCGGGCGCGCGGGGGCGCGGGCCGGCAGGGCGACGCTCACGGCGCCGGCGTCCTCTCGGCCGCGCGTAGCCGGGCCGACGACGAGCGCGGGTTCGTGCAGCGCTCGTCGACCGTGGCGACGACAGCTCGCCGGGTCAGCGAGCGCAGGCGCGGCTGATGCCCGCACACGCACACCGGGAAGTCGGGCGGGCACGTGCAGCCGCGGGCCTCGTCGCGGATGAACTGCTTCGCGATCCGGTCCTCCAGCGAGTGGAAGCTGATGACCGCGAGCCGGCCGCCCGGGGCGAGCAGCTCGACGGCCGACTCGAGCCCCTCGCGCAGCGACTCGAGCTCGCCGTTGGTGGCGATCCGCAGCGCCTGGAACACGCGCCGGGCGGGATGGCCCTGGCCGAAGCGGGCGGGGGTCGGGATCGCGGCCTTGATCACCTCGACCAGGTCGCCGCTGCGCGTGAACGGCGTGACCGCGCGGCGGCGGCCGATCGCGCGGGCGATCTGGAAGGCGTAGCGCTCCTCGCCGAACGTGCGCAGGACGCCGGCCAGGTCGCGCTCGTCCCACGTGTTCACGATGTCGGCTGCCGTCAGCTCGGCGCCGGCGTCCATGCGCATGTCGAGCGGCGCGTCGCTGGCGTAGCTGAAGCCGCGGTGGGGGCGGTCGATCTGCATCGACGAGACGCCCAGGTCCATCAGGATCGCCTGCACGCGGGCGCCGCTCGCGGCCATGTTGCGCAGCACGAGGGCGAAGTCGCCGTGCACGAAGCGGGTCTCGCTCGTGGCGGCGGCGGCGAACCGGTCGTAGAACGGCTCGGCCTCGCGGTCGCGGTCGACGGCGACGTAGGTGCCGCCGCCGCGCAGGTAGGGCTCGAGCACGGCCGCGTGACCGCCCGCGCCGAAGGTGCAGTCGACGACCGTGTCCCCGGGACGCGGCTCGAGCAGGTCGGCCACCTCCGCCGCCATGACCGGGACGTGCTCCATCACCGCGCTACTGCTGTGAGAGAGATTCGGCAACATCCTCAATGCTCCCCTCGGATTCGGCCTGCATCCTGCGCCAGGTGGCCAGGTCCCAGATCTCCAGCATGTCGCGCAGCCCCGCCACGACGATGTCTCGCTCGAGGCCGGCGTGCGCCAGCTGCGCGGGCGGCAGCATCACCCGTCCCTGACGGTCGAGCTCGGTCTCCCACGCTCCAGCGTACAGATGCCGGCCCATCGCCCTGGCCTGGCGGCTGAGCGGCGAGAGCGAGCCGAGCTGCCCGTCCACGAACTTCTCGAAGCCGTCCAGCGTGTACACCGAGAGGCACCTGTCGACGCCCTTCGCCACGATCACGCCGTCGGCGAAGTGCGGCCGCAGCTTGGCCGGGAGCGTTACGCGGTTCTTCGCATCGAGCTTTTGGACAGATTCGCCGAGCAGCACGGGTAAGGCCTCCCATTCCGCCCCACAATACCCCACTTCCCACCACTTTGCAACGCAGGTGGACCACTTTCGGGGAGAACACGACCCGCCGCGGATGCCTGCCGCCGCGGGTGCTCTTCCGCCGCTGGCGGAAAATCCTTACAAAAACGCCTGCTCTTGCGGCAGATCGCAGGTGGTAAAGTCCCGCGCCATGTCGAGCCTGCCCACGCAGCGGCCCCGGCGCCGGCTCGCCCCGGTCGTGGCCGCGGTCTCGCTGCTCGCACTCCTGGTCGCCCTCACCACTCCCGCGGCCGCCGGCGCAGACTCGATCGCCTCCAAGCGCGCGCAGGCCCGCGCGGCCGAGCAGCAGCTGAACGGCCTGTACGCGCAGGAGGACGCGGCCGTGAACGCCTACGACCGCGCGCAGTCCAAGCTCTCGGGCGTCAAGCACCGCATCGCCGCGAACCGGATCATGCTGAAGGTCGCACGCGCCAACCTGCGGGCGGCCCGCGCGCAGCTGGCCCTGATCGTGGTCGCGGCATACAAGGGCGACGACCCTAATGCCGCGATGTACGTCCTCGGCGCCCAGTCGTTCTCGGACCTGGTGAACCGGATCGACGTGATGAACCGCACGTCGCGCAGCCAGGCCTCGGTGCTGCACAGCGTCACGGTCGCCGAGCGCCAGGTCAAGCGCCGGCAGGACATGCTGCGCGCCGAGGCGGCGCAGGCCCGGAAGCTGGTCGGCCGCACCCGGGCGGCGAAGGCGAAGGTGCAGGGCCTGATCTCGAGCCAGCAGTCGCTGATCGCCGGCCTGAACGCGCAGATCCGCGATCTCGTCCAGCAGCGCAAGGCCCGGCTCGCCCGCGAGGCGCGCGCCCGGGCGGCTGCCGCGGCGGCGGCGGCGGCCGCGGCGCAGCAGGCCGCCCAGCCGACGACGACGAGCACAGGCCCCGCTCCCATCGCGCCTCCCACCGGCCCGGTGCCGCCGGCGAGCTCGGTCGGCGCGCAGGCGGTGCAGATCGCGATGGGCGAGCTCGGCGTCCCGTACGTGTGGGGCGGGGCGAGCCCGGCTGGATTCGACTGCTCCGGTCTGACGATGTGGGTCTACGCCCAGCTCGGCATCCACCTCGACCACTTCACCGGATCGCAGTGGAACGCCGGGCCGCACGTCAGCCGCGACCAGCTCGCCCCCGGCGACCTCGTCTTCTTCGAGCCCGGCATCGGGCACGTCGGCCTCTACATCGGCAACAACGAGTTCATCGAGGCCCCCCACACCGGCGCCTTCGTCCAGATCTCGAGCCTGTCGAACCCGTGGTACGCGGCCGAGTACCAGGGCGCCGTCCGCGTCACCGGCTGAATCCGGACGCCCCGCGGGCCGCGACGGTTGGGGGTATTCACCCGGGCGACACGGGGGTAGTATTTGGATGCGGTCATTGCCACTACGAGCGTGTGCCCTCCGGTTGGAGGCGTGGTGTGATGGCGGCAGACAGTCGCCGGCGGTTGGGGTCACCGGCCGGCGAAAACGAGTGCGGTGCCAATCCGCAACCAAGACCGATGGCGTAAAGAAGACGTCAGGCGGGGAATATCGTGTGTGCGGCGAACGTTAGGCAGACACGAATCCAAAGGGAACTCGGGAGTCTTGAGGAGTTGATGAGGAATGACTGACCAGCTCGTCATCGAGCCGGAAGCTCGGCTCTTGGTGGAGCTTGGACAGGAACGGGGGCTTGTCTACGAAGACGAGCTGGCCGGTCTCGCGCTCGAGCTTGATCTCGAGGCCGACGATGTGCAGGCGCTCCGCGACGAGCTGGCACAGCTCGGGGTCGACATCGTCGATCCGCCCGCGCCGGAAGAGCGCATCGAGGTGGTCGAGGTCGAGATCGCGACCACCAACAGCCTCGACCTGTTCCTGCGTCAGGCGGGCCGCTACCCGCTGCTCACGAAGGACGAAGAGGTCATGCTGGCCAAGCGGATCGAGGCCGGCGACCCTGTCGCGAAGCGTCGCATGATCGAGTCCAACCTGCGCCTGGTGGTGTCGATCGCCAAGCAGTACCGCGGGCAGGGCGTGCCCTTCCTCGATCTGATCCAGGAGGGCGTGCTGGGGCTGAACCGCGCGGTCGAGAAGTTCGACTGGCGGCGCGACCTCAAGTTCTCGACGTACGCCACCTGGTGGATCCGCCAGGCCGTGCAGCGCTCGATCGCAAACAGCGGCCGCACCATCCGCCTGCCCGTGCACGTCTCCGACCGCCTGCGGGCGATCGAGCGGGCGCGCCGGTCGCTCGAGGCGAGCCTGGGCCGGGAGCCCTCCGAGGACGAGATCGCACGTGCCGCCGAGCTGACCTCGGACGCGGTGTCCGAGACGCTCGGCCTCGCCCGCAAGACCGTCTCGCTGCACGAGCCGGTCGGCGAGGACGGCGACTCCGAGCTCGGCGACATGATCGCCGATCCCGATGCGGGCAACCCCGAGGAGCTGGCCGAGACGCATCTGCGCCACGAGCGGCTCCGCGAGGGACTGGCCCGGCTGGGCGAGCGCAAGCGCCTGATCCTGGAGCTGCGCTTCGGCCTCGACGGCCAGGACCCGCGCAACCTCGAAGAGATCGGCCGCATCGTGGGGCTCACCCGCGAGCGCGTCCGCCAGCTCGAGGCCGAGGCGCTGCGCGAGCTCGCGGCATCGGCCGACATGCAGCCGCTGCGCGCGGCGTAGAGCTCTGGGGGTCAGACCCCGAACGCCACCGTCACGAAGTTGCAACGACGATCGTTCGGGGTCTGACCCCGCTTTTCATCCCAGGACGTGCGGCACGGCGTGCTTCCACGCCACGCCGTCTGCCCGCGCGCGCACCCGCAGCACGACCTCGAGCTCGACGCCGGTGCGCTCCGCCGCCTGCTCGGGCGTCATGCCCAGGTCGAACATGGCCACGAGCGCCTGGTCGGCGTCGTGGTAGGTGAAGCCGAGCTCGTCCTCGTCGGTCTGCCCGCCCCAGAGGCCGGCCGTGGGGTGCTTGTCGAGCACCGCCTGCGGCTGCCCCAGCACCCGCGCCGCCGCCCGCACCTCGGTCTTGTAGAGGTCGGTGATCGGCTCGATGTCGGATGCCGCGTCGCCGAACCGGGTGAAGTAGCCGAGCAGGTTCTCGGTGCGGTTCTCGGTGCCGAGGACGAGCGCGTGCAGCTCCTGGGCGAGGTCGTAGATCACGATCATGCGCGCGCGGGCGCTGGCGTTGCCCTCGCGGATGTCCGACTGCGAGAGCGTCGGCCGCATCGCCCCGAGCGCCTCGACCAGCGGATCGATCGCCACGGTGAGCACGTTCTCGTCGGGCAGCCCCGCGGCCCGCGCCGAGGCGCCGGCGTCGTCGATGTGCACCTGCTCGGTGTGCCGCGAGGGCAGGCGCACGGCCACGACGTGCTCCGGGCCGATCGCGCTCGCGGCGAGGGCCATCGCCACCGCCGAGTCGATCCCGCCCGAGAGGCCGAGCACGGCCTTGCCCCGTCCGGCGGCGTGCATCACCTCGCGCAGGCTCTTCGCCTTGCGCTCGAGGACGGGCGCGAGGGCGGTCTCGTCGCGCAGGAGCGCCAGCCGGTCGAGCCGGCCGCCGGCGGCCGCCACCTCGGCGAGCGCCCGGGCGCCGTCGCCGGGCTGCACGTCGACGGCGGCGACGGCGTCGGTGAGCACGGTGGCCTCGAAGCCCTCACGGACGGCGTCGAGCGCCGTCGCCCGCACGCAGTAGTCCGACGCCACGCCGGTCACGAGCACACGCTCCACCCCGCGGTCGCGCAGGTAGGCGGCGAGGTCGGTGCCGTCGAAGCCGGAGTAGGCCTCGCGGTCGCGGTCGGCGCCCTTGTCCTGGACGCGGTCGAAGCGCATGCCTGCCACCGACGCGTGCAGCTCGGCGCCCGGCGTGCCCGCCACGCAGTGCGCCGGCCACGGCCCGCCCCGGACCGCGAACGAGCAGTGATCGGGCGGGTGCCAGTCGCGCGTGGCGACGACGGTGCCGGCCGCGCGCGCGGCCTCGGCGATCGCGGGGGCGAGCGTGTCCGCACCGGCGACGCCGAGCGCACCCCCCGGGCAGAAGTCGTTCTGCATGTCGACCACGAGCAGGGCGGTGGCCGGGTCGGAGCGGGTCATGACATCGCCTCCTCGAGCGCGGAGAGCCGCGGCGAGAGCCGCGGCGGAGTCGGTTTCGGATCACGCAGCGCCCGCAGGCGCTCGGGCAGGGCGCGCAGCTGCGCCGCGGCGTGCCGGCGCACGTCCTCGAGCGGTGGCAGGGGCGCCACCAGACGGCCGGCCCGGATCACGGGCTGAAGCAGGCGCTCGCCGGGCAGATCGTCGTCGGCGAGCCCGATCGTGTCGCCCGCCTCGGTGCGGAACACCTGATGGCGGCCGGGCAGGTTCGACTTCGTCCCGGCCGCCTTCATCACCGGGTGGCCCGCGCTCCAGACGAGCTTGTACACGCCGCCGAGCGTGGGCGCGTCGCTCGAGGTCGTGAGCGCCGTGCCCACGCCGAAGCCGTCGATGGGCGCCCCAGCGGCCAGCAGGTCGGCGATCCGGTACTCGTCCAGGTCGCCCGAGCACACGATCCGGGTGGCCGCGCAGCCGCCCTCGTCGAGGATCGCGCGCACGGCCGCGGTGACCGCGCCGAGATCGCCCGAGTCGAGCCGCACCGCCTGCGGCACGACGCCCGTCAGCCTGGCGGCCGTGCACGCCGCGCGCGCGCCCTGCAGCGCGTCGTGGGTGTCGATCAGGAGCGTCGAGCGGTCGGGGTGGTCGCGCAGGAAGGCGCAGAAGGCGTCGACGTCGGTGGGGAACGCGAGCACGTAGCTGTGCGCCATCGTGCCCGACGTCGGGATGCCCCACTGGTAGCCGGCGGCGACGGTCGCCGTGGATGTGCAGCCGCCGATGTACGCCGAGCGGGCGGCGAGCAGGCCGGCGTCGGCGCCGTGGGCGCGGCGGAACCCGAAGTCGACCACCGGCCGGCCGCCGGCGGCGGCCACGATCCGGGCCGCCTTGGTCGCGATCATCGTCTGGAAGTTCACCTGGTTCAGCAGGAACGTCTCGGCCAGCTGGCAGGCCATCCGCCCGCCCTCGACGCGCACCATCGGCTCGCCGGCGTGCACGACCGTGCCCTCGGCGACGGCGTCGACGTCGCCCTCGAAGCGCACGGTCGCGAGATGCCGAAGCAGCGGCTCGCTGCACGTGTGCGACCGGCGCAGGTACCCGAGCGCGGCCTCGCCGAACCGCAGGCCGGTCAGGTACTCGCAGGCGCGCTCGAGGCCGGCCGCCACCAGGAACCCGCGCTGCGCCGGCAGCGTGCGCACGAAGAGCTCGAACGCCACCGGCTCGTCGGCGACGCCCTGGGCGAGGTAGGAGTCGGCCATCGCCAGCTGATACTCGTCGGTGAGCAGCTCGACCGGCGGCCAGGCGATCATGTCGACCGCCGGTAGCGCGCGCTCTGGGCCAGGATCAGCGGCCGCCGGTCGGCGAACCGGTAGAGCGCCGCCGGCCGCCCGCCGGTGGGCCGCTCGCCGGCCTCGGCGAGCACGCCCCAGCCGAGGGCGATGCGGCGGAAGTTGTTCGGCTCGAAGGCCCGGCCGATGGCCGCCTCGTACACGCGCCGCAGCTCCGAGAGCGTGAACGCGTCGGGCAGCAGGCTCCAGGCCACGTTCTGGTACTCGAGCTTGTAGGCCAGCCGCTGGCGGGCGTAGGCGAGGATGCGGTCGTGGTCGAACGCGAGCACGCGCCCGGCCTCGGTCTCCTGCAGCAGCGGCTCGAGCGGCCGCCACACCGCCTCGCGCGCATCCGAGCCCGGCCGCAGCCGCACCTTGCCGCCGTCGACCAGCGCCAGGTAGCAGCACGAGATCACCCGGCCGCGCGGGTCGCGGTCGACGTCCGAGAAGGTGCCGAGCTGCTCCATGAACGTGTCGGTCACGCCGGTCTCCTCGCGCAGCTCGCGCTCGGCCGCCTCCTCGAGCGTCTCCCCGGCGTCCATCAGCCCGCCCGGCAGCGCCCAGTAGCTCTGGTAGGGCTCGTAGCGCCGGCGGACGAGGAGCACGTTCATGGCGCCGTCCCTGAAGGCGAACACGGCCACGTCGGCCGCGACGCGCGGGTGTTTCGCAGCTGGCACTTATAGACCTCGTGACTACTTTAGCACGAGGGCGAGATCAGCACCGTGCGCAGGCTGGTGTAGAACTCGCGCGCCGCCTTGCCCTGCTCGCGCGGGCCCAGGCCGGACTCCTTCTCGCCGCCGAACGGGGTGTGCAGATCGACCCCCGACGTCGGCTGGTTGATCCGCACGAGGCCGGTGTCGAGCCGGCCGGCGAGGTCGATCACGCGATCCAGGTCGCGCGTGAAGACGGCGGTGACGAGGCCGTGGCGGACGCCGTTTGCGAGCGCGACGGCGGCGTCGGCATCGTCGGCGCCCATCACGGCGCAGACGGGCGCGAACACCTCCTCCTGGGCGAGCTCGGCGGCCGCGTCCGTGACCTCGACGAGCGCGGGGGCCAGGTAGTGCCCGGGCGCATCCAGGGCGGAACCGCCGGCGAGCAGCCGCCCGCCCGCCTGCACGCCGCGCGTGACGGCCGCAGCAGCGGCGTCGCGGGCCTCGGCCGAGATCAGCGGGCCCACCCGGCAGGCGTCGTCGGCCGGATCCTCGACACGCAGCCCGGCGACGGCCGCCGCCAGCGCCTCGCGCATCGGGTCGAGGACGGGCGCGGCGCAGATGATGCGGCTCGTGGCGGTGCACTTCTGGCCGGCGTAGCCCATCGCCGCGCCGGCGATCGTGGCGGCGGCGAACTCGATGTCGGCGTCGGCGAGCACGATCGAGGCGTTCTGACCGCCCATCTCGCACTGCGCGGACGCGCCCCGGTCGGCGGCCATCCGCGCAACCGCCCGGCCGGTGTCGACCGACCCCGTGAACGACACGGCCGCCACCCCCGGATGGCCGACGAGGGCCGCCCCGGCGTCGCCGCGCCCCTGCACGAGCTGCAGCGCCCCGTCCGGCAGCTCCGGCGCCAGGCAGTCGTACAGGGCCTCGGCGCAGGCGGGCGCGTACGACGACGGCTTCCAGACGCACGCGTTGCCGTAGGCGAGCGCCGGCGCGAGCTTCCAGGCCGGGATGGCGACGGGGAAGTTCCAGGGCGTGATCAGCGCGACCACGCCGCGCGGCCGCCGCCGCGAGAAGAGCAGCGAGCGGCCGTCGGCCGCCGGGTAGGTGTCGCCGTCGGGATCGAGCGCCGCCTGGGCCTGGTAGCGCAGGATCGCAGCCGTGCGGGCGACCTCGCCGCGGGCCTCGAAGATCGGCTTTCCGACCTCCCTGCGGACCAGGTCGGCGAGCGCGCCGGCAGCGGCCTCGACCCGCGCCGCCGCGCGGTTCAGGGCGTCCGCCCGCGCCTGCCCCGGCAGCGCGGCAAAGCCGGCCCGGGCGGATCCGGCCGCGCTCACCGCGCGGTCGACGTCGATGCCTCCGCCGGGCGAGAACACCCCAACCTGGTCGGCCGGATCCGCGGGGTTGCGGCTGACGATCTCGGCCGAGGCTGCGGCAGCCATCGGCCGGGCTACTTGCTCACGTAGACGACGAGCGCGAGCGCCGCCAGGAGCATGACGGTCATCACGAGCACCCACCAGCGCGATGTCGAAGTCGGAGGGCTCGTCATGGGCGCGGATATTACCGCGCCGGGGAGCCGGAGTCCGCCTGCACCGCGAGCGCCTCCCCCACGAGCACGACGGCGAAGAGCACGACGCTGATCGCGTGCACCACGGTGCACCACAGGCAGATGGCATCGATCTGGAAGAGCTCGGCGTACACGAGCCGCACCACCATCACGACGCCGGCCACCGCCCAGCCGATGCGGGCGTAGCGCACGGCCGGCTCCCCCGACCGCCAGGCCGCGGGCAGGCACAGCACCGCGAAGACGACGAAGAACGCGACCCCGAGCACCGCCACCGGGACGCCGGCGATGAACGACTGCGGGCTCGTCGTCACCTTCTGGCAGTCGATCACCCCGGAGGCCGAGCACGCCAGCCGCACGCTGGTCGTGTAGTGCGTGATCGTCAGGTAGATCGACACCGCGAGGCCGCCGGCGACCAGGGCCAGCGAGACGGGCGCGACCCATGCGGGCACGAACCGCTCCGGCGGCCGCACGCGCTCCGCGGGCGCCGCGGTCACGACGGCAGGTGCTTCGCGGCCGCGACGACGCCGGACGACGAGCACACATTGGCGGGCTGGCCGCCGGTCTGCTTGCAGATCGCCGCGGTGATCAGGTTCGAGGCGCCGAGCACCGAGTGGCCGATCTCGCTCGATGGGTCACGCGCCGCGGCCGCGACCTGGCTCATCGTCAGTCCGGCCAGCAGCTGGGCGTCGTACGTCGCGCCGTTGATCCCGTAGCGGCCGAAGTAGATGAAGGGGATCGTCCCCTTCGGGTCGTTCGCCTTGAGCAGGTCGCGCTCGAGCGGCGTCGGCGATTCGATCGGCGGGTACTGCCCATTCACCGGCCGGTTGCCGTAGAGCTCGACCGTGCGCAGGTTGATGTACGGGCTCGAGTACGAGCTGGGATGGAACGAGAACGTGGCCGTGTTGGGGAAGACGTCGTTCGTAGCGGAGTGGGTCGCCCCGATGGTCTTGAAGCTGCCGAACCGCTCGAGTGCCGCCACGAGCGGCCAGCGCTCGGCGGCGCAGAACGGGCAGTAGTCGGCGCCGACGTAGACCACGAGCGGCTTGCCGTCGAGGGTCTTCGGGGCCCCCGTGAGCCGGCTCGGGGGGGCGACGCCGTTGTTCGCGCTGACGTACCCGACCTGGTCGAAGGCGGTGGCCGGGATGGTCGCGATGTTCTTGAGGACGGCGGCGGGCGCGAGGCCGCTGCGACCGGCCGGCGTGGGCGCCGAATCGCTCTGCGCGAGCTTTGCGATCACGAGCGCGGCGATGACGGCCAGGATCCCCAGAACGCCGCCCACCGCCATCAGCAGGGGTCGCCGCGACGACGCCTGGCGGGACTGGAGCCGCTGTGCCCGCTCGCGCTCCTCTGCCCGGCGCTGCTGGCGGGTCTTCTGGTTGGCCACGTCGCTCCCTTTCGTCGGGTGCTGCTGAAGAGTACTTCGGCAACGGCCCGCCCCCTGGTGACTCCGACCGCGCGCGGCCCGAGCGCGGCGACTAGTAGAGCACGTGGGCGATCAGCATGCCGAGGGCGATCGACACGGGCACCGAGATGATCCGTACGAACAGGTGGGAGCCGCTGCGCCGGCGCCGGTAGATGCGCCCGTAGCGGCTGTGATCCCGTCCCGGCCGGCCGATCTGCGGCATCGCGATGCGGCCTGGGCGGGGCAGCCTGACTCGCGGCAGGCGCGGCAGCCCCGGCCGCGAGAGGTGCGGCAGCTCCGGCCGCGAGAGGTGCGGCAGCCGCGGCCGGATGGCGCGCGCCCGCGCCGGCCGGCGGCGGATCGGGGGCGGCAGCGCGCCGGCCCGCGGCAGCCTGCGCACGCCGCGCACGGCCGGCAGCATCAGGATCCACGCGCACGCCCCGAAGCCCCAGATCGCGATCGTGGCGACCACGAGCCAGTAGAGCGCCTGCGATCCGCCGTGGGTGACGATCGTGGCGATGATCGTGGCCGCCACCGCCGCAGCGGGCAGCTTCGTCTTCAGCGGCACCGTGGTGCACGCGCCGAGCCGCGCCGCCGTCTGGAAGCCGGTAACGGTCGGGATCGCCGCCGACCGGCCCAGATCGGCGCCGGCGCCCAGGCGGCAGTCGACCAGGGTGTGGGCGCGCAGCCGCGCCGCGACGATCCCGAGCACCGGGTCGGGCGAGAGGTCGGTGTTGAAGTTGTGCGAGATCGTGTGCCCCACGGCGGTGATCGCCGAGGGCGTCGCCAGGTGCACGAGCTTGTCGGTGACGCCGCGCACGACGATCGCCTGGCGGAAGTCGCCGGCGGCGACGATGCCCGCCGTGAGCGGGCGGTGGGTGGGGTCGAGGTACCACTGCACCGTGCGGCCGGTGAGCGCCACCCGGCCGACCGGGAACACGCCGTGCCCAGACGGGACGTTGTAGGGCACGCGCCTCGGGTTCGAGATCGTGATCCCGCCCAGCGACCGCACGATCGAGCCGACCTGGGCGAGCTGGATCAGGAGCACGTGGTTCACCGGGACGTGCAGGTCGCGCGCGAGCACGCTGATCGCACGGGAGACGCCGTCGAAGCGCAGCACGTCACGCAGCTGCTGTGTGCTCGACACCGACACGGTCGAGGGCACGGTGAGGATCTCGACGGCGTGGCGCGTCCCGTCGACGCGCGCGAGGATCATCGTGCCGGCCACGTTCTTGTGCGAGTCGATGCCGGCCACCAGCGTGGTCTGGCGGGCCGCGCCGACCGGAACCGGCGTGAGCGCCCGCTGCACGGGCGCGGCCACGCGTCCGTTCGACACCTGCAGCTCGTGCGAGAGCCGCCCGTACTCCCACCACGCCGCCCCTGCGGCGACCACGACGACCGCCCAGATCGCCAGGAACACGGCCAGGAGGCGGCGCCTGCGCCGCTTGCTCGGCAGCCTGCGCCTGGGCTCGTCGGGTTCAACCGGCGTCACCACGACATCGGTGTCGAGTTCGCCCACGGGCGACGCCGACGGCGTGACGCCGTCCTCTACGCGCCCCTTGCTCACACGTACCGCCTCATGCACGACCTCCCCCACACCAGGGTCGATGCGGATACCAGGGTATTTCCCAGGATGCAGGGAAGTCAAGCGGTCGGACCGGAGCCGGGAACCTGTCAACCACCTCCACCGGCGGGACAGACGCACCGATGCGGGTGCCGGTGCGGGTGGCCGTGGTGATGCCCGCCGCCGTGGTGCCGGGGCGCGGCGGGCCGATGGGACACCGCGTGCACGATGGCGCGCGCCATCCACTGCACGGGCGTCGGGTACTGCACCAGCACGCACATGCCGAGCATGAGCGCCGTGATCAGAAGCACGTACTCGATGGTGGCCTGGCCGCGCTGCACCGCAGGGACGCTACGGACACCCGCGTCACGGGTGTGCGCCGACACGGTGAGGCGACGTCACAAACCTGTGAACGAGCCCGACACGGTCAGCGTCACGGCCGCGGCCAGCGGCAGGAGCGCCGCCGGGACGAGGACGAAGACGACCACGACGAGCACCCGCGGCCCGGCCTTCGCCGCCCGCTCCTGCACCATCCGCGCCCGCTGCACTCGGGCCCGGTCCGCCTGCCTGCGCAGCGCCTCTGCGAGCGGCACACCCAGCCGGTCGCTCAGCCGTAGCGTCAGCGCGAGCTGCGCGAGCGACGGCGACCCCGTGCGCACCGCCAGATCGCGGAGCTCGTCGGCTCGCGCCCGGCCGAGCGCCAGGTTCGCGTGCACCCGCTCCACCTCGGCCCCGAGCTCGCCGCCCACGGCCTCGCCGGCGCCCCAGAGCGACTGGTCGACCCCCACCCCGGCCGCCACCATGCTCGCCAGGAGCTCAACCAGCTC
Organism: uncultured Actinomycetes bacterium; assembly: GCA_963707585.1. Lineage (GTDB taxonomy): Bacteria > Actinomycetota > Thermoleophilia > Gaiellales > JAICJC01 > JAICJC01. The sequence continues at coordinate 306,508 of CAVPQP010000006.1, forward strand.
GGGCACGCGCCGCTCGATCCGATCGGCCCGTCGCGCCGCCGTCGCCCGCAGCCACAGATCGGGAGCGGCGCAGCCGAACGCCACCACCGCGAGCGCCGCGACGGCTCCGGTGCCGCCGCCGAGCAGCATGAGCACCGCCGCGGCGAGGCACGTGAAGGCGATCACCGCCCCGGCACGCAGCGCGGCCGGGTCGACCCCGGTCGGCACGGCGGCCGCAGTGGCGGGCGTCCAGCCCAGCGTGAGCCACGCGACGCGACCCTCCACCATCGCCGCCGGGCGCCGCCCGATCGCGCAGAGCAGCCGCACCGAGGGGCTCGGCCCGGCGACCGGCCCCCGCGGATTCAGGATCCGGTCGCGGGCGGCGGCGCTTCTGGCAGCAGAGAACGCCATCCCGGCAGCGGCCAGCAGGAGCAGGGCGATCACGGGTCGACCCCGGAGATCCGCATGATGAGCACGTGGCCGAGCGCCGCCATCCCGGCCGAGACGAGCAGCGCGAGCCACCCGAGCGGCGAGTGCACCAGCAGGTCGAATCCGGAGCGATCCGCGACATAGAGGGCGGCGACGCCGAGGGCCGGCATCGCGGTGACGATCCGCCCGGTGGCGCGCGCCTGGGCTGTGGCCACCTCGGCCGCGCGTCGCTGGGCGGCGCGCTCGTGCAACAGCTCGGCCGTGCGCTCGAGCAGCAGCGCCAGGTCGCCGCCCGCCCGGGTGTGCAGCCGCACCGCGGCAGCCAGGTAGGCAACGTCGCTGCTCGCACCGAGCGCGGCCAGCGCGTCCGCCGCCGGCGTGCCGAGAGCCGCGTCCGCTGCCGCAGCGGCGACCCGGCCGGCCGCGGGCTCGGGCAGATCCTGGGCTGCATCGGCAAGCGCCTGGCGCAGCGACCTGCCCGCCCGGACGTGCGCGGCCAGGATCTCCACCACCGCCGCGAGCTGGGTCGCGCTCGCCCGCTCGGCCTGTCGCCGGGCGAGCCGGCCGGCGGCGATGGTCAGGAGCCGGCGGTACGGCATCTGCCCTCCGCGAGCTCCGCCAGCAGGCGGGCATCGAGCATCTCCAGGCGACCGCCGCGGCCGCGCCCGTCCACGAACCGCACCCGCCGCGACCCGTCGCCCTCGCGCACCAGGTGCACGATCACGTCGACGGCCGCCGCGACCTGCTCGCGCACGGCGACGTGCGGCAGGTCGAGCCCGGCCATCAGCGCCATCGTCTCGATCCGGCGGACGGCGTCCGCAGGAGAGCTGGCATGGACGGTCGTGAGCGATCCGTCATGGCCGGTGTTCATCGCCTGGAGCATGTCGAGGGCCTCGCCGCCCCGCACCTCCCCCACCACGATCCGGTCCGGTCGCATCCGCAGGGCGTTTCGCACGAGCGCGCGCAGCGTCACCTCGCCCCTGCCCTCGACGTTGGGCGGCCGGCTCTCGAGCCTGGCGACGTGCGGCTGCGGCAGGCGCAGCTCGGCGGCGTCCTCGACGGTCACGATCCGCTCAGACGGATCGATGAAGCCGGCCAGGGCGTTCAGAAGCGTCGTCTTGCCCGTCCCCGTCCCGCCCGAGACGACCACGTTCAGGCGGCCGCGCACGCACCGCTCGAGCAGCTCGGCCTGCGTCGGTGAGAGGCTCCCGGAGGCGAGCAGATCGGCGACCTCGAGAGGCGAGCGGGAGAACTTGCGGATCGTCAGCAGCGGCCCGTCGACCGCCACGGGCGGCAGGACCGCGTTCACGCGACTGCCGTCGGGCAGGCGGGCATCGACCATCGGACTCGACTCGTCGACCCGCCGCCCGACCGAGCTCACGACGCGGTCGATCACCTGCCGCAGATGCTCCTCGTCGCGGAACGCGACCGGCTCGCGCACGAGCCTGCCGCCGCGCTCGGCGTAGACCTGCGAGTGGCCGTTCGCGATCACCTCCGTCACGCCCCGGTCGCGCAGAAGCGGGTCGAGCGGGCCGATCCCGACCGTGTCGTCGACCACCCCGGCGATCAGCCGGCGGGCGTCGGCCGGATCGAGCAGCAGCCCGTCGGCGCGCACGAGCTCCCACGCCGCCCGCTCGGCAGCGGCCCGCAGGTCGCCCGCGGGCGGGCGGTCGAGCAGCTCGCGCCGGAGCCGATCGCGGTAGCCCTCGGCCAGATCGGCGACGGCGTCGCTCATCCGCCGAGGTCCGCGGCCAGGTCGCGCAGGGCGGCCGCGTGTGACCGCGCCGGCCAGCGCTCGAGCCGGACACGGCCGTTCGCGAGGGCGGCCATCCCGGCATCGTCGCTGCCGAGGGCGGCGGCCACCGGCGCGCCGACGGTGCGCGCGATGCTGCGCAGCGAGAGCTCGGAGCGCCGGCTCCAGCGGTTGACGACGACCGCGAACGCATCCGTGCTCGCGCCCGCCCGCGCGAGGGCGGTTACGAGCTCGCGTCCGGCCGCCGCCGCATATGCGTCCGGCGTCACCACGACGAGCGTGCGGTCGGCCGCGACCGCGGCCTCGCGCGAGGCTGTGAACGCCGCGGTGCCCGCGTCGACGACGGCCGGCGCCGCGGTGCGCAGCTCGCGCACGAGCCCGGCCGCGAACCCGCTCGGCAGAGCGGACGCGATCTCTGGTCCGGCCGGGCCCGGGACGAGCCGCAGGCCACCGGGATGGACGACGGCCACCGTCTCGACGGCCGCGGCCAGGCCGTCGCCGACGTGCACCAGGTCGGCGAGCGACCGCTCGGCCCGGCAGCCCAGGAGCGCCGCCAGGCTCGTCCACGCCCCGGACAGATCCACGAGCAGCCCGTCGCCGAGCCGTGCGAGGGCAAGGGCGATCGAGGTGGCGCCGGCGCCGCCCTTCGCGGCAACGACGGCGACGACCCGACCCACCGGCGGGCTCGCCGGATCCCCGGCCGTCGCCGTCGCCTCGGCCAGAACGTCGCCGAGGGCCGCCGGCACCGCAGGCAGGGCCAGCACCGCGCGCGCCCCGGCCCCGAGCGCCCGCCGATACGTGTCGACCTCCACCGAGCGGGCCAGCACCACGGCCGGGCGCCCACACCCGGCGACGAGCTGGCGCAGGCCGGGGGCGCCCCCCGCTCCGGGGTCGGCGACCAGGGCGACGTCGCACGGCGGCAGCCGGCCCGCGACCGCCCGCAGCGGGGCGACCACACCCACGAGCTGGACGCCCGGCAGATCGTCCGCGAGCGCCGTCATCTCGGCTCCCAGCAGCGGATCGGCCGCCACGACCAGGCAGCGGACGACGGGCGCGATCACCCCGGGCCGTCCTGCGCGTGCACCACCAGCCGCAGCGCTCCTTGCGCCTCGGCGGCGATCGCCACCGCGACCGCCGGGCGCGGCAGCAGCAGCGTCGCGACCGATCCGCCGTCGGAGTGGGTCGCCGAGACCACGACGACGTCCGCCAGGACGAGCCGGGAGCGGGCGTCCCGCCCCGGCGGCGTGAGGTAGACGTCGGCCCGCGCGCCGGCGAGGTCGCCCGCCGGGATCCCGGCGGCGTCGTCCAGCCGCACGGCCACCTGGCGGGCGTCGGTCGGCACCGGCGTCTCCCGCAGCTCGGCGTCCATCACCGGGGCGCCGGCCGCGATCGTGACGGCGGCCCTGCGGCCGACCGCCTGCACCGGTGCCGAAAGCTGGTGGGGCGAGGCATAGGCCGCTGGAAGGTGGACGGTGCCGAGGTCAGCGGCCGTGATCGCGCCGCCGGCCGGGATCGTCCGCACGGCGACGAGTCGTGTCACCCGCGCCGCCGGGGCGCGGATGGCACCGCCGGCCGCCATGCGCGTCAGCCCGAGCACCGCCAGCACCGCGCCGAGGAGCGCGAATGCGATGCTCCGGCGGCGGTGGCGGCTCACGCCCGTCCCCCCGGAAGACAGCGGCGACAATCGCTCCCGAGCATCGGCACGCCGCACCACCCGCAGCGGGGGGCGGCCGCGATACGCTCGCGCAGTGCCATGAGCGAGCCCGCCGGGAGTGCGGGCGCGACCAGCAGCTCCACCGTCCACGCGACTCCCAGGGACGCCGCCAGCCCACCGGCGAACGTGCCCAGGCGGACGCCGTCGCCGCGCACTGCGGCGGCCAGGCGCTCCGGCGCTCCGGCGCCGGACACCGCGGCGGCGCATACCGCGCGCGCGCCACCGGCCGCGGCGACCACGGTCAGGGCGGGGATGTCGAGGGGGATCCGCGCCCAGCGGCCCGCCGACCAGCGCCCGCACGCACGACCGCGACTGCGGCCGGCCTCGATCAGCCCCGCCCGGCGCAGCGCGGCTGCCGAGGGGCAGACGACCCACATCGCCGACCGCTCCTCGAGAGCGCCGAGCAGCGCCGCGGTCTCGGGCGGGGTGAAGCCGCGCCGGTGGGCGTGCGCCGCGATCCCGGCGGCGTAGCGGCCGCCGATGCCCGGCAGCCGCAGCCGGTAGACGGGGACGTCGCCGCCGGCGAGGCCGACCTCATCCGCGCTGCGGCCGGGCGCGAACAGCGCCGAGACAAGCTCGAGCGGCGGTCCACCCGGGTCCGCAAGCTCGCTCTCCGCGGCCGCCGCGACACGCAATCGCCGGGCCTGCCCGGCGCTCACTCCGACCTCCAGATTGGCAGCGTCACGGTGAACCGCGTCCCGCTTCCGACCGCGCTCGTCACGGCGATCGAGCCGCCGTGGGCCTCGGTCAGCTCGCGGGCGATGGCGAGCCCCAGACCGGCGCCTGGCTCGGGCCGGTCGGCCTGGAAGAACTCGTCGAAGATGAACGGCAGATCGGCCTCGGCGATGCCGCGCCCGGCGTCCGCGACCTCCACCTGCAACGCGTCGCCGGCCTGCGTCGCGCGCACCGTCACGTCGGTGCCCGGCGGGGCGTACTTGATCCCGTTCGTGATCAGGTTCGCGAAGATCTGGCGGACGCGGTTCTGGTCGCCGCGGACGAGGGCGCCGTTGCAGCTCCAGTCGAGCCGCACCCGCACACCGCCGCGTTCCGCCACCGTCTGCAACCGCTCCGCCACCTCGCTCACGCACCGCTCGAGGGCGAACACCTCGGCGTGGACGCGCAGCTCGCCGGCCCGCGCCCGGGAGAGCTCGAGCAGATCCTCGATCAGGTAGCCGAGCCGTTCGCACTCACCGTTGATCACGTCGAGCTTGGCCGCCTTGGCCGGGTCCGACTCGGACCGGTGCAGCGTGTACACGTACCCCTTGATGACGGTGAGCGGGGTGCGCAGCTCATGCGAGACCTTGCCGATGAACTCGGCCCGGGCCCGCTCCTCGCGGGCGAGCAGCGTCGAGAGCTCCTCCACGGAGGCCTGCAGGCGCTCGTCCACGTCGCCCCGTCGCCGTCGCAGCGCGTCGCGGATCATTCCGGCCTGCACAGCCGGTAGCCGACGCCCCACTCGTTGGCGATCCAGGCGGCGTCCGACTGCGCCCGCAGCTTCTGGCGCAGCCGGCTCGCGTGCGAATCGAGGGTGCGCGTGCGTCCCTGCGAGCGGAATCCCCACACCGTCTCGAGCAGCTCCTTCTTCGTGAACACGCGCTCGGGCTCTGTGGCGAGCGTGGTCAGGAGCTGGAACTCCTTCGCCGAGAGGTCGAGCCTGATGCCGCCGACGGTGACCTCGCGCGAGAGCAGGTTGACCGCGAGCTCGCCGTGGCGGATCACCTGGCGGTCGCGCCCACGCGAGACGCGTGCGAGCACGGCGCCGATGCGCGCGAGCAGCTCGGGGTAGTGGAACGGCTTGGTGACGTAGTCGTCGGCGCCGCGGACGAGGCCGCGGACCCGGTCCGTGTGCTCGGCCTTCGCGCTCAGCATGATGATCGCCAGATCGGGGTCCCAGGGGTCGTTGATGCCGTCGCCGCCGCGGACCGTGCGGCAGATGTCATACCCGCTCATGTCGGGCAGGACGACGTCCAGCAGGATCACGTCGGGACGGGAACGGCCGAGCAGGTCGATCGCCTCGGCGCCGGTGGCGGCCGTGAGGACGCTGAAGTCGTCATCGCGCAGGTTCTCGGTCAGAAACTCCACGATGCGGGGCTCGTCGTCGACGACGAGCACGGTGGATCCAGCCATGGGGAGTGGCTCCTTGCTTGGGTCGCGGCCGGGCCGGGCGGGGGGTCACCGACGGCCGAGTCGGCACTGGGTTTTGCCTGAACCGCTCCGGCCGCCCCGGAGCTCGATCTCACCGTATCCGACGCGAGATGCAACTGGAAGGGATGCAACAACAACTGTTGCAAATCCGTGAGGCGAATCATCGCCTTGCGGTACCGCCGCGGGGTCAGAACGCTCACCGCCCCGGGGACCCCCGCCTACCTGCTCAAGGTTCGCGCCGCTCATGCCGAGATCACACGGGTGAAGCGAACCCTCCCGCTCGTCCCGCTCTGCGCCCTCGCGCTCCTCGCCGCCGCCTGCGGATCGTCCTCCGCCCCGGCCGCGAGCTCCGGCCAGCCCCACCTCTCCCCCGTCGCGATCGGCCAGGATCAGGTCACACGCATGGTGCTCGCCGACGGCGATGTGCCCGGATACCGCCTGCAGAGCACCGGCGGCGAGACGATCAAGGATCAGCTGCCGCCCGCGAACCTGCCGCAGGCCGCCCTCGCCCGCAAGCTCGTGCGCGCGAACTGGATCGCGAGCGAGCATTCCGTGCTCGCCGCCAACAGCGCCCGCGTCCTCATCTTCAGCGACGCGAACCTGTTCCGCTCGCCGTCGGCGGCCCAGAGAATCTGGGACATCGAGCTGCACAAGGTGCCCGGCACCGTCACCCGGTTCCTGAAGGTCCCGGCCGGGTCGCCTGCAGGCGCCGTCTTCGCCTACGAGCGCCAGGGCACCCACGCCGGCTTCCAGTTCGGCTGGAGGCAGGGCCCGGTGATCGGCTTCACCATCCTCTTCGTCTCGCCCAAGGCCACGTTCTCGCCGCTCGGGCAGCGCCGCATCGGCGCCCTCCTGGCGAAGGCGGCCCGAGCTCAGGCACAGCGGATCGCCGCTGTCGAGAGCGGCGCCCAGACCACCTGAGCCGCGCCGCGGCGAGACGCGGGACACAGCGTCCCGTCCCCGCCCCACCCTAGACTCCGGCGCCAATGGACCCGGCAGGGCAGTGGACGGCCCCGATGCGGGGCCGGCAGGTGATCGTGATCGAGGACGAGGCGTCGATCTCGGACCCTCTGCGCTCGGCGCTCGAGCGCGAGGGCTTCCGGGTCGAGCTCGCGACCACCGGCGCGGCCGGGGTCGAGGCGGTGCGCCGGGCCGAGCCCGACATCGTCCTGCTCGACCTGGGGCTGCCCGACGTCGACGGCCGCGACGTCTGCCGCGTCATCCGCACGACCTCGCAGGTGCCGATCATCATGCTCACCGCCCGGGGCCTCGAGACCGACCGCGTCGTCGGCCTCGAGCTCGGCGCCGACGACTACCTGGTGAAGCCGTTCAGCATGGCCGAGCTCGTCGCCCGCATCCGCGCCGTGCTGCGCCGCACCGGCGAACGGGCCGCGCCCGCCCCGCCCGCAGAAGCGGCGATCGAGGTCGGTGACGTCCAGCTCGACCCCGCCCGGCACACGGCGGCCCACGCCGGCGAGCCGCTCGACCTGCCGCGGCGCGAGTTCGACCTCCTGCACACGCTCATGGCGAACGCGGGCACCGTGCTCGCCCGCTCGAAGCTGATGGACGAGGTGTGGGGCGTCGACTGGTTCGGCTCGACGAAGACGCTCGACGTGCACGTCGCGGCGCTTCGCCGCCGCCTGGGCGACGACGCCCAGGAGCCGCGCTACATCCACACCGTGCGCGGCGTCGGCTTCCGGTTCGCGTCGGCCGCGGAGCTCGCCGGGTGACGCTGCGCGGGCGCCTGCTGGCGGCGTTCGCATACCTGCTCGTGCTCACCGTGGTCGCGCTGGCGGTGCCTCTGGCCGTGACCGTCGACCGGCGGGCGAAGGACACGTTCTACTCGGCGATCGACTCGCAGACGCAGGTGATCGCGGCGTCGCTCGGCGGCTCCGCGCAGCCCGGCGGCACCGTTGCAGGCGTGCGCCGGGCCGTGGCCACCTACGGCCGCGAGACCGACGCCCGCGTCGTCGTCACCGACGGCACCGGCCTGCTGCTCGCCGACTCGCAGCGGCCGCACCCGGCCCGGATCGGCTTCTCGACGGCCGGCCGGCCCGAGATCGGCGCCGCCCTGGCGGGCCGCAGCGTGCGCCTGATCCGCCACAGCGCCGACCTGGGCGGGAGCCTGCTGGTGGTGGCCTACCCCGTGCTCGATCGCGGACGCGTCGTCGGTGCCGTGAGGCTGTCGCAGCCGATCGCCGCCGTCGACTCGCGGGTGCGCCGCAGCTGGCTGGCCATCGGCGCCGTGGCCGCGGCGGTCGCGCTCGTCGGGATGGGCGTCGCGTGGCTGCTCGCAAGCTCGCTGGCCCAGCCGATCCATGCGCTCGGCGCGACCGCCGGCCGGCTCGGCAAGGGCGACCTGGAGGCGCGTGCGCCCGAGGCCGGGCCGCGCGACGTCGCCGACGTCGCCCGCGCCATGAACCGGATGGCCGACGAGCTGGTGGGCCTCATCGAGGCCCAGCGCGAGTTCGTCGGCAACGCCTCGCACCAGCTGCGCACGCCGCTCACGGGCCTGCGGCTGCGGCTGGAGGCGATCGCGGCCGGACCGCCCGAGAACGCCGATGCCCGCGCCGGCCTGCAGGAGGTCGATCGGCTCGCCGGGCTCGTGGCCGACCTGCTCGTGCTCGCCCGGGCCGGCGTGCCGCCCCAGGCCGAGGCGTTCTGCGACCTGCGCCAGCAGGCCCGGGCGGCGGCCGACCGCTGGCGGCCCGTCGCCGCCGAGCACGGCCAGACGCTCGCGCTCGACGAGCCCCCGGAGGCGGTCGCGGTCGTCGCCGACGGTTCGGACGCGGCGATCGTGCTCGACAACCTGATCGAGAACGCCATCGTCTACAGCCCCGCCGGCGGCGCCGTCACGGTCGCGGTCTCGGCCGCCGGCATCGTGCGGGTGCGAGACGAGGGGCCTGGCATCGACCCCGCCGAGGCGGCGCGCGTGTTCGATCGCTTCTACCGCGGCAGCGCCGGAGCGACCACGCCGGGCGGCACGGGGCTTGGCCTCGCCATCGTCCGCGACCTCGCCGCCCGCTGGGGCGGCGGCGCCGAGCTCGAGCCGGCCGGCCCCGGAACGTGCATCGCCGTGCGCTTCGCACCCGCCCCGCAGGCCGCCGACATTGCCAACTCCTAACCTTGCGCGAACCCGCGCATGGCCGAAAAGGGCCTACCGTGAGGGCATGCGCGCGCGCCTGACACCGTTCCTGCTCGTGATCGCGGCCCTGGCCCTCCCGGCCGCGATGGCCGCGGCGGTGTTCTACGCCTCCGACGAGGCGATCGGCGACTCGCCCGGCGTGCTCACGCCCCAGTTCGGCGGCACCACCCAGCAGGTCGTGCCGCAGCCGGCCACCACTGCGCCCAGGCCCCACAAGCCCCACCGCCGCCGGCACCACGACTCGAGCGGCGGCGCGACGACCGGTGCCACCACGGGCACGACGACCGGGGCGGACGACCACGGCGGCAGCACCACGTCCGGCGGGTCGGGGGGGGGACGGCGGATCCGGCAGCTCGGGCGGCTCGGGCAGCGGGTCGGACGGCGGTTCCGGCAGCGGCTCGGGCGGCGGGTCAGACGGCGGCGGGCACGGCTCCGGCGGCGGGTCGGACGGTGGCGGCGACAGCTGATCGCCGCCATTGCCAAGCGCTTAACCATCCCGTTCCCCGCCATAGCCCGGCCCTAACCCGGCGTCTCCTACGGTGAGTGCACGAAACCCGCACCACCGAATCGAAGGAGCACAGATGTCCCGAAACACCCTCATCAGCCGGATCGCCATCGCGACCGGCATCCCGGTTGCCGCCGCGGCGGCAGCCCTGCTGGCAACGGCCGCAAGCGCGGCGTCCTCCGGCCCGGCCGTGCATCATCACGCCGTCCGCCCCGCAGCCGCCGGGTCGGTCACGAGCTTCGCGACCCAGGCCCCCCGGCACGTCCGCGGCGGCGAGGCGGAGCCCGGCGACGCCCGCGGTCGCGCCAACGAGCCCGGCGAGGACGCCCAGGGCCGCGCCAACGAGCCCGGCGAGGACGTGCGCGGCCACGACAACGAGAACGAGGTCGAGAACGAGCCCGGCGACGACCAGGGCGCGGGCACCGAGCAGGGCGACGACAACTCCGGTCAGAGCGGCGACAACTCCGGTTCCGGCAGCCAGAGCTCCGGCCCCGGCAGCTCCGGCTCCGGCGACAACTCCGGCTCGGGTGACGACGGCTCCGGCCACCACGGCGGCGACGGGCGGCGGCTCCGACGACGGCGGTCACGGCGGCTCCGGCGGCGGCGACGGCGGCGGCGACGACTGATCGGTAGAAGCCTCGGCCGGGCGGTGCCTCGCCTGGCCGAACCGGGCGGCGGTGGACGTGCAGAACCCACCCTCTGCACCCCACCGCCGCCGCTGCGTTTCGTGACCTACCCTGTGGGTGGCAGGATCCACGGAGAGGAGCGCGCGATGGCGGCGACACGAACCCCCCAGTCGAACATCGAGATCGTGTTCAGCGACTGGCTCGACGCGCTCCGACGCGGCGACATCGACACCCTCGCCGCCCGCCTCGCCCCCGGGGTGACCCACCGGGGCGTGCGCCCCGACCTCTACTGCCCCGACCGCGAGTCGGTGATCGAGACCGCCCGCGGCCGCTCGCAGCAGCTCCCCGACGTGGAGGCGATCGAGCTCGTGGCGGCCGGCGACCGGGTGGTGCTGTCGGTGCGAGCGGCGACCGTCGGCCTGCCGCTCGAGGAGGACGCCGACCCTGATGCCCGCCGCGGCCTGGCGTCGCTCGTCTTCACGCTGCAGGACGGCCTGATCACGGCCATCCAGGACTACCCCTCGCGCGCGGATGCCCTGCGGGCGGCGGGAGCGGCCGAGGCGATCTGGGACTGATCAGCTCGCGCGGGCCACGGCCCAGCGGGCGTGGGCGAGCGGATGCGACAGCAGATGGGCGCCGGCCAGGCCGGCCCACTCGCCGTAGCGGCCGAGCAGCTCGGCCGTGTCGGCCGGCTCGGCGCGGCGGCCGAGCAGGGCCGAGCAGAGCTTGATCAGGCCGAGATCGCCCACCGGGCCGTGGGCGTAGGAGCCGAGGCCGGCCGCGGCGATCACGCCGGCTGACCACAGCCCCAGCCCCGGCTCGGCGCACAGACGGTCGACGGCCGCCTGGGCGGGGACGGTGCGCAGGCGCTCGAGGTCGAGCGTCCGCCCGACCCGCACGAGCGCCGCCGCCCGCCGCGGCGAGAGCCCCGCCCGCTCGGCCCGGGCCGCGCTCAGGCGGGCGATATCGGACGCCTCAGGAGGCCGGCGCAGCTCCCCGGCTGGTGGGCAGATCGCGGCCAGCAGCCGCCACTCGATCCGCATCGCCTCGCGGGCCGTGATCAGCTGGCCGCAGAGCGCCCGGATGAGCGCGTGGGCGACCGTCCCGAGGCGCGCCGGGCGCACACCGGTCCGCCGCCGCACGACTGCCGCGAGCAGCGGGTCGCCGGCGGCCAGGCGCAGGAACGGGGTGTGATCGTCGCCGGTGGCGAGCACGAAGCGCAGGGCGTCGAGCGCAGCGCCGGGATCGGGCGCCCCGATCCTGGCCACCAGATCGCCGTCACGCCGCTGCCAGACCCGAATTTGAGCCGGCCCCTGCGGCGTCGCGAGCGCCATGTCGAGCACGCCGCCGTGGAAGCGCCGGGTCGGGTCGGGCCGGCCCGCAGAGCCGGCCAGCGAGTACGGGCGCCGCGGCCGCAGCACGGTCTCGATCACGTCCGGCGCGGAGGGTGCGGCCACGCCGCGCATTGTCGCATCCGACCCGGCGCGTAGCATCGCGCTTGACAGGAAACGTTTGCGCGGTCACGATGGTTGCGGCTGGAGGTGCGCGGGCCGGGTCGTCCGCGTGGCCAGGGTGACCTCCGGTAGGGCCCAATCACCGTGCGTGACGACGCACGGGCAGTGCACTGATGTCTTCGAAAGGACGGAGAGCTTGGCGCGTGTGCTCATCACCGGCGGTGCCGGATTCATCGGCTCGCACGTCGCCGAGTCGCTGCTCGCGGCAGGGCACGAGGTGCGCGTGTTCGACCGGCTGGTCGAGCAGGTGCACGGCGGCCGCGGTCCTCGCCACGTTCCGGACGAGGCCGAGTTCGTGCTCGGCGACATGCGTGACGCCGACGCGCTGCGGCGCGCCCTGCGCGACGTCGATGCGATCGTCCACCACGCCGCCGAGGTCGGGGTCGGCCAGTCGATGTACCAGATCTCCCGCTACGTCGACGGCAACACGGGCGGCACCGGCGTGCTGCTCGAGCTGCTCGCCAACGAGCGTCACATGGTCGAGCGGATCGTGGTCGCCTCGTCGATGTCCGTCTACGGCGAGGGCGCGTACCGCTGCGAGCAGCACGGGGTCGTGCACCCGCACGTGCGCGGCGACGAGCAGCTGGCGGCGCGCGAGTGGGAGATGCGCTGCCCCCAGTGCAGCCGGCCGGCCGCCCCGGTGCCGACGCCCGAGTCCAAGCCACTTCACCCCGCGTCGATCTACGCGATCTCCAAGCTCGACCAGGAGCTCATGTGCCTGTCGGTCGGGCGGGCGTACGACATCGGAGTGGTCGCGCTGCGCTACTTCAACACGTACGGGCCGCGGCAGGCGCTCTCGAATCCCTATACCGGCGTCGCCGCGATCTTCAGCTCGCGGCTGATCAATGGCCAGCCGCCGCTCGTGTTCGAGGACGGCGCCCAGCTGCGCGACTTCATCCACGTGCACGACGTCGCCCGCGCGACCGTGCTCGCGCTCGAGTCGCGGGGCGCGGTGGGCGAGGCGATCAACATCGGCACCGGCCGGCCCGTCTCGGTGCTCGGGGTGGCGGAGGTGCTGGCCCGGCACATCGGCGTCGAGCTGCCGGCACGCCTGAGCGCCACGTCACGGTCGGGCGACATCCGCCACTGCTGGGCCGAGACGTCGAAGGCCCGGGCGCTGCTCGGCTTCGAGCCGGCCGTGAGCTTCGACGAGGGCATGCGCGAGCTGGTGGCCTGGGTGCGCGAGCAGGCCGCCGACGATCACTCCGAAGCCGCGCACGCCGAGCTGCGCCAGCGCGGCCTGGCTCGGTGACGCCGCCGCGGTGACCCTCCTCTCTGTGTCGTTCACGGTCGCCGTGCTCGCGGCGGCGTTCGTGGTCACACAGCTGCTCTACCTGTTCGCGCTGATCCACGACCTGTACATGCTCGCCCGACCGGTCGACTGGGTCGAGCTCGACGAGGACGAGGACGCCTCCGCGCCGCACGCGCCGCCGCCCCGGATCGTGCTGCTGTATCCGGTGCTGCGCGAGCCCGAGGCCACGATGCGCACGACCTTCGTCGGCCTGGCGACGCTCGACTACCCGCCCGACCGCTACCGGATCGTGGCGGTGCCGAACGCCGACGACGTCCCCACGATCGCCGCGCTCGAACGGCTCCAGCTCGACTTCCCCTGGCTCGAGGTGCTCGAGGTGCCGCCCACCTCCGACCCCAGCTGGGAGCCGGTGTGGCAGAGCTGGGAGGAGACCGAGAAGGCCTACTGGTGGCACACCGGCGCGACCGCCCGCAGCCGTGACCTGCCGCCCAAGAAGACGCGCCAGCTCGTCTATGCGCTCTACACCATCCATGCCGAGGAGACCGAGGCCGACTGGCTCCTGAACTACATCGACGCCGACAGCGTGCCGCCGCGTGACCACCTGCGGGCGGGAGCGGCGGGCGCGGCCCGCTACGACGTCGTCCAGAGCACGAACGTCGCCGGCAACCTGCTCGACACCTGGGCGGCGTCGTGGCACGCGATGGACCACATGGCCTGGGACGGGATGCGCTACGCCCACATGAGCGCGGGCGGCCGCCACCCCTACTGGGTGCTCGGCAAGGGCCTCTTCTACCACGCGCCCGACCTGATCGAGCTCGGCAGCTTCAACCCCTGGGTGACGATCGAGGACCCCGAGGTGGGCATGCGCCTGTGGGTGAACGGCCGCCGCCTCGGGGTGATCGCAAACCCGCTGATCGAGGAGGTGCCGCTGACGCTGCACCGTGGCTTCACGCAGCGCAAGCGCTGGATCTGCGGGTTCTTCCAGTCGCTGGGCCGGCCGCTGCGGCTGATGGGCATGCGCCGCCGCGACCGCTTCCGGGCATGGACCAACTTCCTGCCCTGCCTCTCGCTCGGCGTGAACCCCATCGGCATCCCGGTCGGCGTGTGGGCGCTCGTCGTCTGGGTGCGCGGCACGAGCCCGCTCCCGGTCGGCCTGATCCTGCTCGCGCTCGCGACGATCGTCCTCTACTGCGTCAGCATGAGCATCACCTACGCGGTCACCTGGCGGCGCACGGCGCTCGTGCTCGACCGCCGCCGCGACCGGGTGCGCTACATGCTGCGCGTGAACCCGGTGTTCCTGTGGTTCTACTGGCTGTGGTGGTCGGTGCCGATCGCGGTCGGGCTCGGCATGTACCTGCGCGACGGCGGCCGGGTGTGGGAGCGCACCGAGAAGGTGGACGCCATCCACGAGCTCGTGCGCGACGTGGTCAGCCGCGACGACTGAGGGCGGCCGCAAGCGCCCGCCACGCGGGCTTGGGCCGGTAGCTCGCGTCGAACGGCAGCCCTCGCTGCGACTCACCCAGCCAGCTCGCGGCGTCGGTCACGCCCCACGTGGTGATGCGGCCACAGGCCGGCACCGCCCGGCAGGCGGCGGCGACGCTGCGGTAGATCGCGGCCTCCTCGGTCAGCCGCTGGGCGAGCGGAGCGCGGCCCCCGGCGCGGACGTCGAGCTCGGTCACCTCGAGGCGCATGCCCAGCCGGGCGAAGCTCGCGAGGACGCCGGCGAACTCGGCCTGCGGGGGATGCGCGTCGAGGCGCAGGTGCGCCTGGAAGCCGACGCCCGAGACCGGCACGTGCGCGCGGCGCAGGCCGGCGACCAGCCGGTGCAGGGCCTGCTCTTTCGCGTCGCGCCACTCGGCGCCGTACTCGTTCACGAAGAGGGCCGCGCCGGGATCGGCCTGGTGCGCCCATCGGAACGCCAGGGCGATGTAGCCGGGGCCGATCACCCGCTCCCAGATGCTCGGGCGCAGCGAGCCGTCCGTGAGCAGCGGCTCGTTCACCACGTCCCACTCCTCGACCCGGCCGCGATAGTGGGCGACGACGGTCTGGATGTAGTGGCGCAGGATCTGCAGGAGCTGCGGCCGCGTCGGGTGCCCCGCGCCGACCCAGGCCGGCACCATCTCGTCCCACACGAGCGTGTGCCCCCGCACCGGCAGGCCGTGACGGGCGCCGAACCGGACGATGCGATCGGCGCGGGCGAAGTCGAAGCGGTCCCGGGCCGGCTCGAGCTGGCTCATCTCCATCTCGTACTCGGGCGTGACCGAGCCGTAGTGGCCGAGGAGCGTCCGCACGTAGCGGCCGTCGCCGCCCGCGAGCATCACCGTGTTGACGGCGGCGCCCAGCTGGGGCGGCGTCGCCGGCGCCGGCCGCGCGGGCGCCGCCGCGGCCGCGGCTCCGTGTCCGCCGACGGCGGCGACGGTGACTGTTACAGCGAGCGCTAGGACGTACTTGCCGAACATCTATTTTACTAGTTCGGCAGGTCATTCCTATCACTTGAACGGGTAAATTTGCGGCCGCTGCGGCCGATAGGGGCGTCTGCAGCGGCTCCTGGAGCGGCTCCTAGGTGTGCTCGATGACGAGGTGGTCGCCCACCCCGACGCCACAGCGGTCGATCGCTCCGACCGGCAGCTCGAGCGCCACCTTCGCGCCCATGCAGACCGACGCGCGCCACGGCTTGATGCCGCGCACGAGCTTCAGCACCCGGCCCTCGCGGTCGGCGTAGATCACGTCGATCGCAAAGCGCATCCCGAACATGTGGATCGAGCTCGTCGGGATCCACAGGCCCTCGTCGTCCGCCATGCCGGCGCGGCCGAGGAGGCCCTTCGTGCGCTTCCACAGCGTCGTTGCCAGCTCGCCCCGCTCACAGACCACCGGCCCGCGTTCCAATCGGATCCGCGCCACTACCATGTCCTCCGATGGGGCATACCGAACCACCGATGGAGCACTCCGAGTTCGAGTACGTGTCCGGGGACGACTTCGTGGTCGAGTTCCTCGACTACCGCTACGCCTTCTCGCGCACCGACTTCGAGCAGCGGGTCACCGCCGCGGCCGTCCGGCTCGAGCTCGTCCCGGTGCGCGACCTGAGCGCGAACGAGGCCGCCGACCTGGTCGAGCTCGCGAGCGCCGGCCGCATCGACCACCCCCGCAGCCGCCTCGGCCGCCATCTGGCCGCCCACGCCGGGCTGCTCGACACCCTTCACTCCGAGCCGCTGGCGTACTGGCTGCGCAAGCTGGTGTTCCGGGGTGCGTGGCTCGATCACCGGCTGAAGAGCGGCATGCTGGACATCACGTTCGACGAGGACGCCGGCCGCTTCGCCTACCGGATGCCGACCGACCAGACGCCCGTGCTGGACGTCGCGCCGGTGCCGAGCTGGGCGCCGCTGCGGTTCACGGACTGACGGCCGCGCTTGCGGTGCGCGGCGCGGCTCAGGGAGTGGGTGAGCTGCCACCGGCCGGCGGGACGAACACCAGCAGGTGCGGGCCGACCTGGATCTGGTCGCCCTCCTCCAGCAGGTGCTGCTGGATCAGCTGCCCGTTCACGAACGTGCCGTTGAGGCTGCCCTCGTCTTCGAGCACCACCCCGACCGGCTCGCGCCGCAGGGTGGCGTGGCGCGCCGACACCGTGGGGCCGGCGAGGACGATGTCGTTGTCGGTGTGCCGGCCGATGGTGGCCGTGCGGTGCTCGAGCGGGAAGGTCTGCTCGGCGCCGAGCTTGGGCCGCCACACCAGCGCCGGGTGTGCGCCTGCGGCGACGGCCTGCGGGGCATCGACCCGCGCGGCCGGCTCGATGATGCGCGTGAAACTGGGCTGATCGTCTTCCATAGCTACTCCGGAATAGCGGGGAAAATACGCCTCACGAGCCTAGCAGCGGGGGCGGACGGCCGATAGACTGATGGGCGACATGGCGGAAGAGGAAAACCCGATGGCCGAGGCCGAGGCACAGCTCTACCGCCGCATCCAGGAGCTGCGCGCACGGGCCCGCTCCGAGCGCGCTCCCGGCGCGGCCGGGGACACCCCCGCCGCGATGCCCGACCTGCGCACGATCCTCGCCCGGGCCGAGGCCAACGTCGGCGAGCTGCGCCAGACCGCGGCCGCCCTCGAGCAGTCGCTGCCCGAGACGGTGGAGCGGGCGATCGAGCGGGCGATGGACGAGCGCTCGACGCCGCGCCGGCTGGTCGAGCTGCGCGAGCTCGTGCGGTCGCTGGCCGGCCAGATGGAGCAGGTGAACCGCGACCTCCTGGCCGAGCGGCTGGGGCGGATCGAGGATCTCGAGCTCCTGGTCGACCTGATCTCGACCGGCATGGCCTCGCTGCGCCAGGACGTCGCCGACGTCAGCGGCACCATCGCGCGCATGACCTCGTCGGTGAACGGCGTCGCCGCCCGGCTCGACCAGCCGTTGCAGGTGACCGTCGAGCGCCCCCGCCAGTCGGGCGTGCGCGACCTCTTCCGCCCGACCGAGCAGCACGAGCAGTCAAACCCGTCCGCCCCGCGCGGCTGACGCGCGCAACTAGACTCCGCGCATGCCGGTGACGAAGGTGATCGAGGTGATCGGCTCCTCGGATCAGGGCTCCGATGCCGCGGTGCGCGAGGCGGTGACCGCGGCCGGACGCTCGATCCGCGGTATCACGCTCGTCGAGGTGACGTCTGTCACCTGCGACGTCGAGGACGGCAACATCGCCCGCTGGAACGCGCTCGTGAAGCTGTCGTTCCCGGTCGAGCCGCGGTAGCCCCGCCCTACGCCTCCGCGGCCGGGAAGCGCGGATCGTCCCGGATCGAGTCGACGTCGGAGTCGGCCTGTGCGTGCGCGCGCAGGCGCGGGAGGATCGCGAGGGTCGCGCCGAGATGGGCGAGCGCGGCGTCGGCCGCTCGGTGTGCTCGCTGATCACGGGCTCGCCGGCGGCGGCCACCCAGGCGGCCACCCCGAAGGCCTCGAGCCGAGCAGGGTGCGCACCGGCTCGAAGCCCAGACCGCCGCAATCGTCGCCCGCGTCGACGTCGTCGAGACGGACGACCCGGTGGGAGCCGTCCATCTAGTGCCGTTCCGGCAGCCAGCCCTCGCGATAGGGCACGTCGTCGTCCTTGCGGTAGCGGGCATAGGCCTGCTCGGGCACCGTCGTCTCCTGCTCGACCCCCGCGCCGTGGCGCTGCGCGAGCTCGGACTCCGGGTAGATCACGTCGCCGTCCGTGCGTGCGCCGATGGCGAGCACCGCGCACGGCCCGTCGCCCGCGCCGACGAAGACGTGCTCGGTCCAGGCCGGGCAGTGCACGAAGTCCCACGCCTTCAGCCGCCGCTCCTGCCCCTCGACGAGCAGCAGGCACTCGCCCGAGAGCACGAGGAAGTCCTCCTGCTCGTCCTCCCCGTGGTACATGCATGCCGGCTGTCCCGGCTGGAGCACGCCGATGTTGATCCCGATCTGCGGGAACCGGGGGTCGCCCTCGAACCGGGTGTAGGCACCGAAGTCGCCGTCGTGCCAGGCGGCCTCGCGCGCGTTCACGACGAACCAGCCCTCGCCGCTCGGGACGAGTCCCGCGGGGGTCGCTGTCAGGTCGGCCTCGGGCACCACACCCGGGAACCTACCCGAGGCGGCCGTTGGCCCGCAGGGTCGCGATCGCATCCACGGTGATGCGCCCCCGCCAGGCCCAGGCGACCGCGTCGTTCCAGGCCAGCCAGTCGAACATCCAGCCGCCGTCGTCGCGCTGGCCGGCGGCGAGCTCGTCCAGCTGGCGCTCGATCGCGGCCGGGTCGAACACGCGCCTGCCGGCGTGGTCGGGTCGCGGCGTCACGCTGAGCGCCGTCAGCTCCTCGCCCTCGGTGCCGCCGCCCACGCTGAGCGCCGCCGGCCGGCCCAGCGCCGCGGCGAGCTCGTCGAGGGCGGCCTCGGCGCGGGCGCGATCGGGGGTGGCGTCCAGGAAGTCGATGACGTACTTCGTCTCGTAGCCCGAGGTGGGGTCGCGCCGGCCGATGCGCTCCCACACGAAGCCCGAGGCGAGGTCGAGCCACGCCCGTCCGGGCCCGTCCCCCACCCCGGCCCGCTGGGCCGCGGCCGCGACGGCGGCGGTCATGAGCAGCGACGACGACGCGTCGGCGACGGGCGCCATCCACGGCGCGTGCGGGATCGCGTCGGGGTCGTACGGGAGCAGCCACGGGAGGCCGCCGTCGGCACCGGTCACACCGGCGAGCCAGGCGGCGATGCCCGTCAGGAGCGGGTCGTCGGCCGGGGCGGCGATCTCGTGCAGGATCTCGAGCGCGGCGAGTGCGGCAATCGGCTGGCTGGCCGGATCGGGCAGATCCGGTTCGAGATAGGCGATGCCGCCGTCGGGGTTTCGGTACGCGGCGAGCGCGGCTCTGATGAGAGCGGCGTCGCCGGTGATCCGGCGGCGGTCGATCAGGCGCGCGTGGAGCGTGACGAAGCGGTGTGCTGCGGTGATGTCGGTCATGCCGGCAGCGTCGCCGAGCCGAGCGCGCGCGTCTTGTACGAATCGGACATCTCGCGCCGGCCGCTCGCCGGCCGGCCGGGCACCCTCGGCGAGCAGCGCGCTCGGAGCGATGCCGGCCAGGCGGGCGCAGTCGCGCGCGAGATGGGCCTGGTCGGCGTAGCCCGCGTCGGCCGCGAGCCGGGCCAGCGTGCCGGGCTCCGCGGTGCGGGCGGCGGCCAGGAAGCGCTGGAAGCGCAGCACCCGCCGCAGCGTGCGCGGGCCGTAGCCGACGGCGCGCTCGAACCGGCGCCGCAGCTGCCGCTCGCTGAGCGCGCTCGCCCGGGCCAGGCCCTCGACGCTCGTCTCGCCCCGCCGCACCCTGCCCACCGCGTCGCGGACGACATCGTCGCGGGCATCGGCGATGCGCGTGGCGACCCCGGCGATCAGCGTCTCGAGCGGCCGCGCCGAGCCGGCCACCCGATCCTCGAGCCGGCGGCCCTCGCCGCCCCAGATCTCGGCGAGCGGGACGACCTGGTCGAGCAGCTCCGATGCGGGCAGGCCGAGCGCGCTGCCCGCAAGCCCCACACGGAAGCGCACGCCGCAGCGCGCCTGGCCCGGCGTCGCGGGGGCCAGATCCGGCAACGTGGCGGGGCCGGCGACGACCAGCCGGCCGCCTGTGTGGACGATGTCGGCGCATGCGTCGGGCAGCACGCGTACCGCACCGCCGTCTCCGATCCACACGCAGGCGAGCTGCGCCTCGAGACCGGATGGCGGCGCGAGCTCGGCGTAGGCGGGCATGGCCTCAGACTAGTCCGGTCGGCCTCCGCGTCGATCAGGGCAGCTCGCCGGCACACGTTCGCGCGTAGAGCAGATAGGGGCCGGCATCGTCCTCCAGCGCCCGCTCGAGGCGCATCCCGATCCGCTCGGCGACCCTGATCGACGCGGCATTGGCGGGATCGATCAGGCAGATCAAGCGCTCATACCCCAGGTGTGCGCACGCGTGATGGACGATCGCCCGGGCCGCCTCGGTCGCGAGACCCTGACCCCAGTAGCGCTTCGCAAGCAGGTAGGCAACCTCGACCTCCGGCCGGCCCTCGATCGTCCAGGGCAGAAGCCCGCACCGGCCGATGAACCCGCCGGTTGGCTTGTGGATCGTCGCCCACAGACCCAGCTGCCGATGCTCCGGGTGCCCATCGAGGAACCACTCGAGCTCCTCGAGCGTCTCCTCACGGGTTAGCGTGCCGTCGGGGAAGTACCGCCGGATCTCGGGATCGGCGTAGAGCGCGTGCAGGTCGTCGAGGTCAGCGCGCTCGAGGTGCCGCAGGACGAGCCGGTCGGTCTCGAGGATCTGCATGGCGGCCGTGCGACCCGGCGGGAGCCGGTGTCAGACGCCGCCCGACCAGCCGTCGCGGATGTGCTCGGTCCCACCCCCGGGCGACGGCGACTCGGCGCTTCCGGGACCGGGGCGCTGCTCGAGGCTCTCCTCGATCGGCGCGCGGTTCCCCGGCGGCGTCAGCCGCCGGCCGACGGCGCGCAGAGCACGGCGCAGGGAGGCAAGAGGGGAGTCGGCCACGACCCGGCGAAGCTTAGGCCAGCAGGACGATGGAGGCAAAGATCACGAATACTGCGATCGCGGCCCACAGCAGGAACCGGTACGGGTGCGCCGACCGGCTCGGGTCCCACGCGAGCGCGCGGCGCAGCACGGTGCGGAAGACGGGTATCAGCATGCGATGTTCACCTTTCATGGATGCTCGCCAACACGACGGGCTGGTCTGGGAGTAGGGTCTGCCGAACACACCGAGGAGGACTGATGAGCATCAATCGGTTCCCGTTCCAGGACGACATCCTCCGGCAGCTGGCCAAGGGGGCTGCAACAGCGGCGGCGGTCTCGAACACGATCGCGAGCGAGGGGCGCGCGCCGGGGCACGGCGAGAACTCGTCCGAGCTCCACCGCGACGTGGCCGAGAACATCGACCACCTCGTCAACCTCGGCATGGCCGAGTACACCGGCGACACCCCGCGTACGGCCCGGCTCACACCGGCTGGGCAGGACGCCGCGGCGTCGCTGCCCTGAGGGCGTGGCGGCAGCCCCACGGCTGCCGCCACCCGCACCCGGCCCACGGCCGGGACTACTTCCCACCCCCCGCGGCCCGCTGCACCGCCGACTTGATCGCCCCCGTGATGATGCTGCCGAGGCCGTGATCCTGGCCGCCCAGGAACGAGCTCACTGCCAGCAGCAGCACGCCGACGGCCATCGCCAGGCCGACGTACTCGACGGTGCCCTGGCCGCGCTCGTCACGACGGATGCGGGTCGACATGGCTACCATGCGGGCGTGGGCTCGGGCAAGTGCACCTTCCATGGGTTCCTCCTTCGGGTTCGGATGACCAACCAAGCGTCGCCCCGGGGGCCGTCACGGAACAAGGCGCACGCGGCCACACCGGCGTGCCGATCCGCGCACACCGGCCGACACCTCCCCCGTCTCGGGGATGTGCGATCAGCCGCCCGCGCCGATGCATGGCGCGTGCGCCGGCTCGTCTGCTTCCTCACCGCCTCCGCTGCCCTGCTGCTCGCGGCCCCGGCCGGCGCCTTCGCCAGCCAGCTGATCGACAAGAACACGTCCCACGTGTCGATCGCGGTCGACAGCAACCACCGTGCGGTCGTCTCGTACGTGGCCGGCGGCAGGGGATTTCACGTCATCATGTGGGGCGCGATCAACGCGTTCCAGCCGTCGAAGCGCCACAAGCAGGTCAAGTTCCACCTCGACTACTCCGGCGGGTCTGCGAGCTTCGGCCCCGGCGCCTGGAAGACGATCGTGAAGAACAACGTCTGCGGCCCGTACACCGGCCCGAAGCTGCACTGGCTGGTCGTCGCGTGCACCACGCCCCGAGGCCAGAACTGGGCGCTGCAGGCCTGGCAGAAGCTGCTTCCGATCGGCTACAAGCGGACGACCCCGTCCGAGCGCGCGTGGGAGCTGCACGCATCGCACTGGACGGGCGCGCTGCCCGTGCTGTGGCTGAAGGCGGACTGGATCTACAGCGGCCGCTACGACCATCTGTACGGCAAGTACTCGTATCGCGGCGTCGCCGTGCACGGCTTCGGCGCGAGCAGCACCGGCAACCCGACCGACAGCTACGGCCGCAACATCTACGTCGACACGCTCAACCCGCCGTGGCCGACCGGCTACGTGCAGGCGGGTGGCTGGCGCCGCTTCAACGCCTTTCTCGCCCACAACCCGCGCGGGAACTTCTGCGCCGGCGTGTTCAAGAACCTGTTCGGGCCGAGCCCGGCCGGAGCGGGACAGGCCTACCGGGCAACCGCGATGGGCCCCGGCGTCACCCCGGTCGTCTTCTGGCAGGGCGACCCGCCGGGCACCGTCGGGCCGGGCGGCTTCCCTCAGCGCCCCGACGGGCTGCCGAATTACAACGTGCTGCCCAACCCGCCCGTGGTGAACTGGAGCTACACGAAGGCGCACGACAAGGCGTACGAGCCCGAGGAGCAGGCCATCTCCGGCCGCGGCGACTCCTGCTACGCCAACGCGGGCCGCTGATCGTCGCCGCCGCCCGGGGCTGACTCGCCGACCAGGAAGCCGCCGCCGGAGACGTCGGCGATGCAGCCGGAGACGAACGATGCCTGCTCCTGCGAGAGCAGCCACACGATCGGCTGGGCGATCTCGTCAGCACTGGCCACGCGGTGCATGGGGATGGTGGCCGTGACCCGCTCGAGCGTGGCCGGATCCGCCAGCCGCTCCGCCGTCATGTCGGTCAGCGTCATCCCCGGCCGCACGGCGTTCACTCGCACGCCTTCAGCCGCGACCTCCTTCGCGAGGCCGACGGTGAAGGTGTCGACGGCCGCCTTCGACGCCGCGTAGTAGGCGCCGCCCGACCGGCCGCCGATCGTGGCCGACATGGACGACACGTTGACGATCGCGCCCCCGCCGCCGCCGTTTCGACGGGCCATCCGGCGCACGGCCTCGCGGCACGCGAGCATCGTGCCGATCACGTTGACGGTGAAGAGCGGGGCGAGGTCGGCGGCGGTCACCCGCTCGATCGGATCGCGGCCGCCGTCGACGCCTGCGCAGTTGACGAGCCCGACCAGCGGCAGATGCCCGCGCCACGCGTCGACCGCCGCGAAGAGGCCGGTCACACCGGCCTCGGACGCCACGTCCGCCTCCACCGCGGTCGCCATGCCTCCGGCCGCGGCGATCTCGGCCACCAGCGCGTCGGCGGCGGCCCGCTGCGTGCGGTAGCTGACGGCCACGGCATGGCCGCGGGCGGCCGCCAGGCGAGCGGTCGCCGCCCCGATCCCGCGCGCCCCGCCCGTGATCACGATCGCACCCGTCACAGGCGCGGATGCTACCGGCCCCGGCCGCGGCGATCGCCCGCCCGATCCCGGTGCCACCGCCGGACACGACCACGATGCCGTCCATCGAATTCGGTGTTCCCAACTACACTGCCCGCCATGCCTCGCGCGGCCGACCTCTTCGTCCAGTGCCTCGAGAACGAGGGCGTGCGCTACGTGTTCGGCATCCCCGGCGAGGAGACGCTCGACCTGAACGATGCGCTCGACGCGTCGTCCCAGATCAGCTTCGTCCCGGTGCGCCACGAGCAGGGCGCCGCCTTCATGGCGGATGCCTACGGCCGCCTGACCGGCCAGGCCGGCGTCTGCCTCGGCACGCTCGGCCCCGGTGCCACCAACCTCGTCACCGGCCTCGCCGACGCCTTCCTCGACCGGGCGCCCGGTTGTGGCGCTGACCGGCCAGACCGGCCTCGCGGAGATGCACAAGGAGAGCCACCAGTACATCGACATCGTGCGCATGATGAAGCCGGTGACGAAGTGGAACGCCCGCATCCACGACGCCGCGATCATCCCCGAGGCCGTGCGCAAGGCCTTCGCGGTGGCCGAGCGCGAGAAGCCCGGGGCGACCCACCTCGAGCTGCCCGACGACGTGCTCGAGTCCGAGGCCGTCGGCGTGCCCGTGCCGCGCCGCGCCCGGCCGCTGGTCGAGCCGGTGGCGGGCGAGCTGCACCGCGCCGCCGCGCTGCTGCAGGCC
The DNA here is from genome assembly GCA_963707585.1 of uncultured Actinomycetes bacterium. Taxonomy (GTDB): domain Bacteria; phylum Actinomycetota; class Thermoleophilia; order Gaiellales; family JAICJC01; genus JAICJC01. The sequence goes on from CAVPQP010000006.1 coordinate 331,037, forward strand.
GCGGAGCGCCCGGTGATCCTGGCCGGCAACGGCGTCGCCCGCCAGAGTGCCTCGGTGGCGCTGCGCCGCTTCTGCCAGCAGACCGGCCTGAACGTGATCACGACATTCATGGGCAAGGGTGTCGTCGACGCCGACGACCCGCACTCGCTCTTCACCGCCGGCCTGCGGGCGCAGGACTATCCGGCCGGGTTCATGGGCCAGGTCGACCTCGTCGTCTGCGTCGGCTACGACCTGGTCGAGTGGTCGCCCGAGGCCTGGAATCCGACCCGCGACCGGCGCATCATCTGCGTCGATACTGTCGCGGCCGAGGTCGACCAGCACTACGTCCCCGATGTGGAGCTGACCGGCGACATCGCCCATATCCTCACCCACCTGGGCAACCTCGTCTCCGAGAAGCCGCCGGCCCGGCTGGCCGCCCCCCACTACCAGGAGCTCCTGCGCGCCGCGCTCGACCAGGGCTCCGACGACGGCTTCCCGGTGAAGCCGCAGCGGGTGCTGCGCGACCTGCGCGACCTGATGGGGCCAGACGACGTGCTGATCTCCGACGTCGGCGCCCACAAGCTCTGGATCGCCCGCCTGTGGCCCACCCACAAGCCCAACACGGTGCTGATCTCAAACGGCGCGGCCGCGATGGGCTTCGCCGTCCCGGCGGCGGTCGCCGCGCGCATGGTGCTGCCGCGCGACCGGCGTGTGGTCACGATCTCCGGCGACGGCGGCTTCCTGATGAACTTCCAGGAGCTCGAGACGGCGAAGCGGCTCGGGCTCGCAATCGTGAACATCGTCTGGACCGACAGCGCCTACGGCGTCATCGAGATGCACCAGAACCGCAAGTTCGGGCGGCTGGCCGGCACCAAGTTCGAGAACCCGGACTGGGTCGCGCTGGCCGAGTCGTTCGGGCTCGCGGGCCTGCGGGTCGAGGCGGCCGACCAGGTGACGCCGACGCTGCGCAAGGCGCTCGCCCTGGAGGGGCCGTCGGTGGTTGAGATTCCGATCGATTACCGCGAGAACGTGCGGTTCTCGCAGCGCCTTGCCGACTTCGGCAAGGTCGAGGAAGGAGTGGTCTAGATGGCAACGACGACCGAGCCGGTGCGGAAGCTCTACGTGGGCGGCGCGTGGTACGAGACGGGCGAGACGCTCGACGTGACCTCCCCCTACGACGGCAGCCTGGTGGCGCAGGTCGCCTACGGCGGGGCGGACGACGCCCGCCGGGCGATCGACGCGGCCGCTGAAGCGATGCGAAACCCGGTGCCGGCGCACGAGCGCGCCGCCGTCCTCGACCGGCTGGCGGCCATCGTGCGCGACCGCCGCGACGAGTTCGCCGAGACGATCGCCCGCGAGGCGGGCAAGCCGATCGCGACCGCCCAGGCCGAGGCCGACCGGGCGGTGCAGACCATCCTCTTCTCGGCCGTCGAGGCCCGCTCGCTGGGCGGCGAGGTGATCGGCATGGATGCCCATCCCGCGGGCGCCGGCCACGCCGGCCTCGTGATGCGCCTGCCGATCGGGATCGTCGGCGCCATCTCGCCGTTCAACTTCCCGCTCAACCTGGTGGCGCACAAGGTGGCGCCGGCCTTCGCCGCGGGCTGCGCGGTCGTGCTCAAGCCGGCCGGGTCGACGCCGCTCTCGGCGCTCCTGCTCGCGCAGGCATTCGCGGACGCGGGCCAGCCCGCCGGGTGGCTGAACGTCGTCGTCGGCCGGTCGAGCGACATCGGCGACGTCATCGTCGCCGACGATCGCGTCAAGCTGATCACCTTCACGGGCTCGTCCGTGGTCGGCTGGAAGCTGCGCGAGCGCGCCTCGCGCAAGAAGGTGTCGCTCGAGCTCGGCAACTCGACGCCGCTGATCGTGCTCGCCGACGCCGACCTGGACAAGGCCGCGACCGCCGTGGCCGCCAACGGCTACTCCTTCGCCGGCCAGAGCTGCATCTCGGTGCAGCGCGTGTACGTGCAGGACGCGGCCTACGACGACTTCGTCGCCCGGCTGCGGCCCAAGGTCGAGGCGCTCGTCACCGGCGATCCGATGGATCCCGGCACCCAGGTGGGGCCGGTGATCGACCAGGGCAACCGCGACCGCATCCTCGACTGGGTCAAGGAGGCGGTCGGCGGCGGGGCGACGCTGCTCGCGGGCGGCGAGACCGACGCGGCCGGCCTGCTGCGCCCGACGCTGCTTGGCGACGTGGACCTCGACATGAAGGTGGCGTGCGACGAGGTGTTCGGGCCGGTCGTCACGCTCGCGCGGGTGCACGACCTGGCCGAGGCGGTCGAGAAGGCAAACGGCACCGGCTACGGCCTGCAGGCCGGCATCTTCACGTCGAACATCTCGACGGCGATGCAGGCGACGCGGCTGCTCGAGTTCGGCGGCGTGACCGTGAACGAGGCCCCCACCTACCGGGCCGACCAGATGCCCTACGGCGGCGTCAAGGACTCGGGCAACACGCGTGAGGGGCCGCGGTACGCGGTGCACGAGATGACCGAGCCCCGCCTGGTGGTCATCGCCTACTGAGCGCCAAACGGGGTCAGACCCCTATTGGCGGGGATGGCCACCAGCGGGCGCCAAGGGTGAAGCCCGCCAATAGGGGTCTGACCCCGTTTGGCGGGTGGCCGGCACCTCTCTCACTCAGCGAGCGCGGCCAGGACGGCGGCGACACTGTCGCGCAGCGCGATCAGGTCGTAGCCGCCCTCGAGCACCAGCACCGGCCCGGGGCCGATGCCGCGCAGCTCGCGCGTCATCGTGGCGAAGGCCTCGGCGTCGAGGCCGAGGTCGCACAGCGGGTCGGCAGCATGCGCATCGAACCCGGCCGAGATCAGCAGGAGGCCAGGATCGAAGCCATGCAGTGCCGGCAGCACCTGGCCCCGGAAGGCCGCAAGGAACTCGTCCTTGCCCGTGCCTGCGGGCAGCGGGACGTTCACGGTCGCCCCCTCGCCCTCCCCCGCGCCGCGCTCCGATGCCGCGCCCGAGCCCGGATAGAACGGGTACTGGTGCAGCGACGCGTACAGGACCGTGGGATCGGTCCAGAACGACGCCTGGGTGCCGTTGCCGTGGTGCGCGTCCCAGTCGAGCACCGCCACCCGCTCGACCCCGCGGGCGCGCGCGTGGGCAGCGGCCACGGCGACGTGGTTCACGATGCAGAAGCCCATCGGCGTCGCCCGCTCGGCATGGTGGCCCGGCGGCCGCCCGCAGGTGAGCGCCGCCCTGATCTCGCCGGCGAGCACGGCGTCGACCGCAGCCACGGCCGCGCCCGAGGCGTGCACGGCGGCCGCATAGCTCGCATCGTTCACCGCCGTGTCGGGATCGAGCGCTCCGCCACCGGCGGCGCAGATGCGCTCGATCGCCTCGAGATAGCCCTCGTCGTGGATCCGCAGCAGCGCCTCGAGCTCCGCCGGCGGCGCCGCGGCCACCTCTGCGGCGGAGCCTGCGACCGCCTCGGAGACGGCGTCGTAGCGGGCGGGACGCTCGGGGTGCGGGCCGGGATCGTGACGCCGGAACAGGTCGTCCATGTAACAGCGGAGTGCGGGAGATTGTGACAAGTTGTCCCGGGAGAGAATCGATGGAATTTTGCGGTTTCGGCCGAACGAACCGGGCAGGTTAACCTGCGCTTAACACTGACGCCTGGTTACGTGAACACGTGATAGGGCATACTAGGCACCAGCCGATCCCAGGACTTGTAACAGCGCGAGGAGTTCGCATGTATCGATTTAGCAGGGCAATCTTCGTCGAGATCAAGGACCTCGTCGACCCGCATCCGGAGACCATCACCGCGCCGGAGGCCAAGCGCTACGTCCTGCACTGCTGCGAGGCCACCATCGAGCGGCTCGCACGCGACCCCCGCTATTTCGCGAAGCCCAGCCAGAGCCTCTTCTCCGAGGTGCGGCACCTGTTCTCGATCTCCGACCAGGCTCGCGTCTACCGCTCGATCGAGCGGCACATCTCGAAGGCGATCGAGTACATCATGGAGGAGCTCGAGCGGGCCGGCGAGGGCACCGCGCAGCAGTGCCGCGCGACCACGCGCAAGGGCAAGCCGTGCCAGCGCACGCCGCTGCCCGACCGCGAGTACTGCCCCTCGCACCAGCACCTCGAAGAGCGCAGCGCGGCCGCAGCGTAGGTCACGCGGGATCGCCGCCCACCGGCAGCACGAGCTGCTTGTGGCGGTCGAACCCGGCCACGCCCACGCCCACGAGCCGGATCGGCCCGGGGCGCTTGCGCAGCGCCCGGTCGAGCAGTTCGCAGGCCAGGGTCGCGATCGTCTCGGCGTCGTCGATGCCGACCTCCAGGCTCTGTGACCGGGTGACGATGGCGAAGTCGGGGTAGCGCAGCTTCGTCGTCACCGTACGGGCGGTCATGCCCCTCCGCGCCAGCGCCGCGGCCAGCGCGTCGGCCATCGCCCGCAGGTGGCCGTGCAGCACCTCTCGGTCGCCGATGTCGGTCGGGAACGTCTCCTCGTTGGAGATCGACACGGCCGCGGCCGGCTCCGCCGCGACCGGCCGCGGGTCGATGCCGCGCGCCCGCCGGCGCAGCTCCTCCCCCACCCGCCCCGGCAGGAGCGTCGCGAGCCGGCGGTCGTCGAGCTCCGCCAGCGCGCCGATCGTCGTCACCCCGGCCTCGGCGAGCCGTTCCTGCGCCTTCGGGCCGACGCCGGGCAGGGCGCGCACGGGCAGCGGCGCCAGGAAGGCCGCCTCGCCACCCGGCGGCACGACGGTGATCCCGCCCGGCTTGCGCGCGTCGGAGCCGATCTTCGCCACGACCTTGCAGGTGGCGACCCCGAGCGAGCACGAGAGCCGCATGCGCTCGCGCACCGCCAGCTGGATCAGGGCCGCCTGCTCGCCGGGATGGCCCTCCGGGAGGACCACGTAGCCCTCGTCGATCCCGACCTGCTCCACCACCGGGGCGAGGCTCGCGACGAGCGACCACACCCGCCGCGACCAGTCGCGGTAGGTGCCGTGGTCGGGCCGCAGGAACACCACGTCGGGGCAGCGGCGGCGGGCCTCGGCACTCGACATGGCCGAGCGGATGCCGTGCTTGCGGGCCTCGTAGCTCGCCGTGGCCACGACTCCGCGCCCGGCCGGGTCGCCGCCGACGACCACCGGCCGGCCGCGCAGCTCGGGGTGGCGGTGCAGCTCGACCGCGGCGAAGAAGGCGTCGAGGTCGAGATGCGCGATCACACCGGCGAGGATAGTTGTCCGGGGTGACGAATTCGGCGCGCCGCCGGCACTCCGAAGCCCGGCCGTGGCCCGGCGGCGGCCGGTACACTACGTACCTGCCTTGACCCACGACGCCGACAAGCTCATTCGCCAGCTCTCGCTCGTGGCGTACCTGATGGCAGAACAGCGTCCCGTGACCGCACGCGACGTGAAGCTGCGGGTCGAGGGCTACGCCAACATGGGCGACGAGGCCTTCGCCCGCCGCTTCTACGCCGACCGCTCGGAGCTTCAGGGCCTGGGCGTCCCGATCGCGTCCGTCCGCGACGAGTTCACGTCGGAGGAGCTCTACAGCCTGCGCGAGGAGCACTACTTCCTGCCCTCCGTCGAGCTCACCGACTCCGAGCTCGCGGCCCTGCAGACGAGCTTCTACCTGCTCGAGGGCCAGTTCGCCTACGCCGAGCCGCTGCGCCTCGCGCTCCAGAACCTGGCGCTCGGCCGGGCCTGGCCGTCCGCCGACCCGGGGCCGAAGACGGCCACGGTCGAGCTGCTCGGCCCGTCGTACACGGGCGAGGTGGCCCAGCGGCTGGCCAAGCTCGAGCAGGCCATCTCGCGCCAGCGCACCGTGCGCTTCCGGTACTGGACGATCGCGAGCGACTCCGAGGCCGAGCGCACCGTGAACCCCTACGGCCTGTTCGAGCTGAACGGGGTCTGGTACGTGGTCGGCGACGACCTCGACCGTGCCGAGGGGCCCGACCGCAGGCGCACCTTCCGGGTGTCGCGGATCCGCGGCGAGATCAAGTTCGCCACCCGCCGCGAGCGCGACTTCCGCATGCCCGCCGACTTCAACGTCACCGCCTACCGCGACCGCGCGCCGTGGCGGCTCGTGCCCGAGGAGGCCGGCACGGCCACGCTGGCGGTGGCCGCCGACGCCAGCTGGCTGGTCGAGCGCCGCTTCGGCGCCTACGGCGAGTTCGAGGAGCTGGCCGACGGGTCGGGCCGGTTCACGACCGCCTACTCGGAGATCTGGCCCCTGTCCGCGTGGATCCTGTCGCTGGGCGGCCGGGTCGTGCCCGTCGAGCCCGCCGAGCTGGTCGACGCCGTCGTGGCCGACCTGCAGGCGGTCGCCGACGCACACGCCGCTCCGGCGCGCACGCTGTCGCGCACTGCCGAGCCGGCCCGGCCGGCCGAGCCCGCCCTGCAGCCCCGCGGCCCGAGCGCGGTCGCACCCGAGCGCTTCGCGCTCCTGCAGGCGCTGCTCGCGTTCCTGCTGGCCGCCTGCGGCGAGGGCTCCACGGCCCGCGTCGAGACGGCCGAGCTCGAGGAGCGCTTCCAGCTGAGCCCCCAGGAGCTGAAGGAGAGCCTCGAGCTCCTGAACCTGGTCAACTTCGGCGGCGGCTGCTATGCGGTCTACTGCTCGACCGACAACGGCGACATCGTCGTCGACAAGGAGCTCTACGGCGACGCCTTCCGCCGCCCGGCCCGGCTCTCGCCGCTCGAGGCGAAGGCCCTGCTGCGGGCGCTCGACGTGGTGGCGCCGCTGGTCGCCGCCGAGGCGGACACGTCGCTGCAGACCGTGCGCGAGAAGGTCGAGGCGGCGTTCGGCCGCTTCCCGCTCGCCGACACGCCGATGCCGCAGGAGGAGGGCGCCGAGGAGCAGGCCGTGACCATCCTGAACGAGGGCGTTCGCAGCCGCCGGCTGGTCGAGATCACCTATCTGTCACGGTCGTCGGACGAGCTCTCCACGCGCACCATCGAGCCCTACCTGCTGCGCCGCGACGACCGCGGCTGGTACGTCGAGGCCTACGATCGCAGCCGCGGCGGCCGGCGCACGTTCAAGGTCTCCTACATCAAGGAGGCGCAGCTCGCCGACGGCAGCTACGAGCCCCGCACCGAGATGGGCGACCTCGACCACTCGCTGGGCGGCGACGTGGGCGTGGCCCGGGTGTGGTTCTCGGCCGAGCGGGCGCGGTGGGAGCTCGAGGGCCGGCCGGGCACGCGGGCGCTCGAAGACGGCTCCGCTGTGGCCGACGTGACCTACGGCTCACGCGCCTGGCTGATCTCGGAGATCCTGCGCTACCGCGGCCACGCCGAGGTGCTCGAGCCGGCCGTCGTCCGCCATCAGGTGGCCGAGGCCGCCTCCGCCCTCCTGCGCGAGTTCACGGCGGTCGCGACCGGTTGAGGTTCGCGAGCGCGACGCGGGCGTTGCGCTGCAGGTGGCGGCCGTCGCGGTCGGGGATGTACAGCCGCCGGTAGCGCTCGGCGAGCGTGTCGGGATCGGCCTCGAGCCACTCGCGCAGCCGCGGATAGGCGGCATCCACGGCGTCGGGCTCGGCGGCGGCTGCGCGGCGATCGGCGCCCGTGTTCCACGGGCACACGTCCTGGCAGATGTCGCAGCCGTACACGCGGTCGCCGAACGCGTCGGCGTGGGGCAGCTCGGCCAGGCGCGACTGCGAGAGCCAGGAGAGGCAGCGGCGGGCGTCCAGGACGCCGTCGGCGACGATCGCGTCCGTCGGGCAGGCGTCGATGCAGGCACGGCACGATCCGCATGCGTCCCAGGCCGGCCGCTCCGGGGCGGCGTGGGTGGGCTCGAGGTCGGCGTCGGTGACGAGCACCCCGAGCACCACCCACGACCCGTGCCGGCGGGTGATCGCAAGCGTGTTCTTGCCGTACACCGCGATCCCGGCCCGGGCCGCCGCCTCGCGATCGACGTGGTGGTTGGAGTCGACGTAGACGGCGAAGCGGGCCCGCGGAGCCAGCCGGCGCAGACGCGCGCCCAGGTCGGCCAGCGCCGCCCGCAGCGCGGCGTACTCGTCCTGCCGCGTGTAGCGGGGCATGCGCCCGCGCGGCTCATCGGCCGGCTTTGGCGGCTGTGGCCGGGCATAGCTGCGGGCCGCGACCACGACCGAGCGCGCGTCGCGCAGCAGCGTCTCGGGATGGCACGAGCGCTCCGGCCGGCGAATCGTGAACCCCATGTCGGCGAAGAGGCCGGCGGCGCGGCGCTCCCGGATCAGCCGCTCGGTACCCGTGTAGGGCTCGGCCGCGCACACCCCGCAGGCGTCGATGTGCAGGTCGGCCGCCTCCCGCAGCAGCGCTCGGGTAAGCTCGCCAGCGTCCACTAGAGGCCACTGTAGTCGGCGCAACCAACCCACCCGCCTGCGCGTCCAACGGCGGTACTTCGGATCCAAGCCGGGAGGCAGCATGTACGGTCGAACACAGAGCGCGGGGCTCGAGCGGGTGTGGACGCAGGTGGGGCTCGTCGTCGGAGCCGCCGCGATCACCGCCGTGTGCGCGCAGGTGTCGTTCGGCTACCCGGTGCCGACGACGCTGCAGACGTTCGCGGCGCTCGGCGCCGGAGCACTGCTCGGAGCGCGCCGCGGTGTCGCCTCGCAGCTGCTCTACCTGGGCGCCGGAGCGGCCGGGATGCCGGTGTTCGCAAGCGGCCACGCCGGGATCGACTGGCTGACCCGGGCCGACCCGCTGCACGTGAGCGGCGGCTACCTGTGGGGCCTGCCGCTCGCCGCGCTGGCCGCCGGGCTCTTCTGCGACCGCTTCGGCCGCAGCTTCTACGTCACCGTGCCGGCGATGCTGATCGGCAGCATCGGCCTGTACGCGGTCGGCCTCGTCTGGCTGCACCAGGCCCTGCCGACGCCGTGGACGGGAACGGGCCCGAGCACGCTGCACTACGGCCTGTGGCCGTTCGTGCTCGGCGACCTGGCCAAGATCTTCGCCGCTGCGGCGATCATCGACCCGTCGGCGCCGTGGAACCGCTGGCTGCGCGAGCGCCGCGGCCAGGCGGCGAGCTAGAAGCCGAGGACGAACTTGGCGTCGTCGGACATGCGCTCCGGCGACCAGGGCGGCGTGAAGACGAGCTCGGTCGTGACCGTGGCCACGCCCGCCATGCTCCCCACCGCATCCTTGATGTCCTGCTCGATCTGCGCACCGGCGGGACAGCCCATCGAGGTGAGCGAGTAGGTGACGGCGACGGTGTCGCCGTCGACCTTCACGTCGTACACCAGGCCCAGGTCGACGACGTCCATCCCGAGCTCGGGATCCTCGACCACCCGCAGCGCCTCGAACACGTCTTCGTTGGTCAGACTCATGCCTGCAGGGTAGCGGGCCGCGCGTCCCACAGCGCTGCGAAGGTGCGCGCGTGCTCGGCCGGCTCGACGCCGGGCTGCAGCAGCCGCTTGGTCTCGGCCAGCGCACGCCGGTCGGAGCGGGCGATGCGCACGGCCAGCGACTCGGCCCGGGAGAGCAGCTTGTGCGGCGCGACCACCTCGTCGACGATCCCGAGCTGACGGGCCTCCTGCGAGGACACGAGCTCGCACGTCGCGAAGAGCCGCAGCGCGACGCCCGGCGGCGTGAGCGCGGCGAGGCGCGCGGCCGCGCCCCACGGAGGCGAGAACCCGAGCTCGTTGTGGATGAAGCGCAGCTTCGCCCCCTCGACGGCGATGCGCCAGTCGCAGGCCAGGGCGAGATCGATGCCCCCGCCGACCGCGTGCCCGTTCACAAGCGCCAGGGTGGGCACGGCCAGCGCACCGACGCGCTGCAGGGCGGCGCCGCCGCGGTCGGCGATCTCCGCGCCGGTCAGCCCCTCGAGCGCCTTCAGGTCGGCTCCCGACGAGAAGATGCGCGTGCCGGCGCCGGTGATCGCGACCAGCCGCACCGACTCGTCGGCTGCCAGCGCCTCGGCGGCGTCGGCGAGTCCCTCCAGCGTCTCCAGCGCGAGCGCGTTCTGACCGCCGCCGCGCAGCGTGATCAGGCCGAGGCCGGCGCGCGCGGAGGAGTCGACGGTGGTCGGCCCGGCCTCGACGCCGTCCAGGGCCTCGAGCAGCGCCGCCTTGGTCATGCGCCGGTAGCCCTCGACCCCGGCGTCGCGCGCACGGTCGTGCAGCTCGTACAGAAGGGGCTCGGCGGCGCTCATCGCCGTGAGCCTATCGCCGCTGCACCGGCCGCGCCCACAGGGCTGAAGCCCCGGCACCGGACGAGGAGATCCGTCAGAGCCGGATCTCCTCGTGCCTGTCGGCCGAGAACAGGTGGATGGAGTCGATGAAGCGGACGCGGTTGCAGCGCGAGCACAGGACGAGCGACTGGGTGCGGGCGCCGTCGGCCATGTAGCGCACGCCGCGCAGAAGATCGCCGCCGGAGATCCCGGTGGCGACCACCGTCTGATGCCCGCGGACGACGTCGTCGATGCCGAAGATGCGGCTCACGTCCTCGATGCCGTCCTCCGCCGCGCGGTTGATCTCGGTGCGGCTCATCGGCCACAGCTGCCCCTGGATCTCGCCGCCCAGGCAGCGCAGAGCGGCCGCGGCGATGATGCCCTCGTGGGCGCCGCCGATGCCGATGGCGAGGTGGTCGTTCGTGCCCCGGATGGCCGCGCTGATCGAGGCCATGATGTCGCCGTCGGAGATCAGCTTGATGCGCGCGCCCGACTCGCGGATCTCGGCCACGAGGTCGTCGTGCCGGGGCCGGTCGAGCACGATCGCCGTCACGTCGGCGACGCGGCGGCCGAAGGCGTCCGCGATCGCCTCGAGGTTCTCCCCCACCGGGCGGCGCAGGTCGATGCGGCCCTTCGCGACCGGGCCGACCGCCATCTTGCGCATGTACATGCGCGGCACCTGCATCAGGCCGCCGGGATCGCTGGCGGCGAGGATCGACAGCGCGCCGGGCCGCCCGCCCGCCACGGCAGAGCCGTTGCCGACCGGGTCGCAGGCCAGGTCGAGCGCGCGCCCGCCCGCCCCCAGCTCGGATCCCTCGCGCAGCGCGTGGTTGTCGCCCTCGCGCCCGATCACGAGCGTCCCCGACACCGGCACCCCGGCGAGGGCGACCCGCATCGCCTCGGACGCCGCCTGATCGGCCGCGTCGGCATCGCCACGGCCCAGGAAGCGGCCGGCGGCGAGCGCGCTGCGCTCGGTCACCGACGCAAGATCGGTGCAGGGGCACCGCTCCGCGCCCTCGGCGCGTCCCTCCTCCCCCACAAGCCCGGTATGCGGCTCTGCCGACGCCATGCCGTCAGGGTACAACCGCGGCCCGCGCGGTGGCGCGCTCGAGGATCAGATCCATCACCGCGAGCAGGGCCTGATCGGGATCGGCCGCCTCGATCAGCGGCCAGCCCTGCTTCTCGGCGCGCGCCACCAGGTACTCCTGGATCCGGCGGATCTCGCCGAACCGCTTCAGATAGCGCTCCATCGCGCGCAGCCCGCCCGAGTCGGCGCCCCGGGCGAAGAAGTGCGCCTGGTGGCTCTCCTCGTCCGAGATCGTGAGCATCAGCTGCACCACCACCGCTCCCGCGTGCTGCTCGGCGGTCACCAGGCCGGGCACCACATGGACGCCCTCGACGACGGTGGAGAGGCCCTCGAGCACCGCGCGCTCGACCACGGCGTTCGCCCCCACCGCCACCTGGCCCGCCTGCTGGATGAAGCCGTACAGCGCCCGGTCCTCGTCGTCGGGGTCGGGCAGCGGGATCTTCAGCCCCTCGGCGGCGTCGAACGAGGAGTAGTGCAGCTCGGGCATCAGCTCCTGGGCGAAGAACGCCCGCATCGCCTGGCGGATGACGTCGGTCGACGTGATCCGGCTGATGCCGAGCCGGTAGGCGATCTCGGTGGCGAGCGTGCTCTTGCCGGTGCCCGTCGCGCCGCCGATCAGGAGCATCAGCGGCCGGTCGAGCCGCAGCACCTCGCGCCAGCCGTGATAGCGCGAGACCAGGTCCTGGCCCGCCTCCCGCGCGAGCACATCCTCGACCATCCCGTGGAGCTCGTCGATCGGGATCTCGTCGGCCGCCGTCGCGGCCACCGCCCGCTCGATCCGCAGGGCGAGCTGGTAGGCGCGCTCCGGGTCGGCTCCCGCGAGCACGAGCGCCTGGGCCATGCGCCCCTTCGAGAAGGGCATCGGCGCGCCGCGGGTGGCCAGGATGCGGGGCTCGCGCCCCGGCAGCGGAGGCGGCAGCTCGGGCTCCGGCGGCCGGCGGCGCAGCCAGGCGGGGCGGCTCGGCCGGGGCAGGCTAGGCACTGACCGCCACCACCTCGGAGGCGAGGCCGAGCGCGACCTCGTCGAGATCGGGCTCGCCCGGGAGCGACCGGGGCCGGTTGTCGCAGAAGACGACCCGCGCGCCGCGGTCACGGGCGGCCTCGGCGACGACGTCGATCGCGGCGGCCTTGATCTCGACGAGATAGGTCGTGGCCGCCAGCACGCCGGGCGAGTCGAGGTGGGCCGCAAGCGCAGCGCGGTCGCCGAGCGAGCCGACCACGGCCGCGACGTCGGCGCCGTGCTCGTCGGCCAGGAAGGCCTCGAGGCGGCTGTGGATCGGCTCGGCCGCGGTGGTGAAGAGGGCAACCCGCTCGCCGGCGATCGGCTCGGCGGGGTGCGGCCGCAGGACGGCGGCGATGACGGTGGCGGCGGGCTGGATCGCCTGCACCGCCGAGCGCACCGCCCCGACCTGGGCGGCATCGGCGAGCGGCGGCTCGCTCATCGTGATCACGACGACGTCGGAGATCAGCACCCGGTACGGGCCGAGGCCGGCGATCAGATCCTCGGCCGGGCGCGCGGCCGACGTGACCAGGATCGTGCGGTCGGCGGCGACCGGAGGCAGCGCCGCACCGGAGCCCTCGAGCAGGATCAGGTCGGGCCCGTGCTCGCGGGCGAGGGCGACCGCCTGCTCGACGTTGGAGTGAAACGGCGCGCCGGCGAGGCCGCTGCCGCAGCGGCGGGCGCCGACGGTCGCAACCCGGGCCAGGGCGGCGTCCTCGAGGAAGTCCGACGCCGCGTGCTCCCCGGCCCGCGAGCGCTCGAGCAGATCGTCGAGCGACGGCGGCGCGACGGCGCCGTCGACCAGCTCGGGCTGCTCGGGGCCGCCGCGGCCCATCGCCACGAGCACCAGCCGGTGGCGCTCGCCCAGAAGCCGCGCCAGATGCCCGCACACCGCGGTCTTGCCGATCCGCTTGCCGGTGCCGATGACAGCGATCGCCGGGACGCCCGCGGGGGTCTGCGGCGGCGGCCGGAACTCGAAGTCGGCCCCGCCGTAGGAGAGCCCGGCCGCGAGCGCGTGGCTGATCAGGCGGAAGCGGCCGCGCTCGCTCAGCACCGGCTCGTCGGACAGATCGATCACCCGCTCGGCCGCGTGCTTGGCCGCGGCCGCGACCATGCCGGCGGCGGCGTCCGCGCCCGCGTGCTCGAGCGGCACGCCGTAGTCGGGCTCCCGGCGCAGCTTCTCGGTGCCGCCAAGGAGCAGGGCGGCGACGACCTGGTCGTCGCGGCTCGCCGCGGCGATCGCCGCGCGCACGACCGGCGGATAGTGCTCGCCGTCGACCAGCACGATCGCGCGCTGGGTCATTGGCCCCCCGCGGCGGTGTCCTGCGGCGGCGGCGTGTGCTTCTCGTACTCGAACGTCTGGGGCGAGAACCGGATCAGGCGCTCGCGGCCGTGGAACGGGTACTTGCGGTACACCCCCACCTCGGCCGCCCCGACCTCGACGATGTTGTAGCAGGGCCGGGTGTGGCCGCGCAGGCGCAGCGACGAGACGGTGCCGGCGTTCACGACGAAGAGGTCCTCCAGCCGCCAGGCGTAGGGCACGTGCTTGTGGCCGGAGAGCACGAGGTTCACGTTCGAGCGCTGCAGCACCTCGAGGATGTCCCCCGCGTCGTGGACGACGTTGCGCTCACGGCCCGTGCCCGGGATCGGCAGCAGGTGGTGGTGCAGGATGAAGACGCGGAAGTCGGCGGGCGGCGAGAACTGCTCCTCGATCCACGGGTAGCGGCCGCGGCCGACGGTGCCGTTGTCGAGGTCGGGCTCGGACGAGTCGACGGCGACGAAGGTCAGCCCGGACTTGTGCAGGACGGTCGCGCGCGGCCCGATCAGCTCCTCGAAGTGGACGTGGCCCACGTTGCGGGAGTCGTGGTTACCCGGGACGGTGATCACGTCGGGGCACTCCAGCCGGCTCAGGTACTCGCGCGCCTGGCGGTACTCCTGCTTGTAGCCGAACGTGGTCAGGTCGCCGGAGCAGACGACGACGTCGGGCTCGAGTGCGTTGATCTCCATGATCGCGCGCTGCAGCAGGTTCTCGACGAAGTACGGCGACCCGCAGTGCAGGTCGGACAGATGCGCGATGACGAAGGGCTTGAACTCGGCCACGGCGGGACCATCGTACCGACCCGACACGGCCCCGTTCGAGATCTCGGCCGCCCCGGCGCCATCCGACCCGATCGGTACGCTGGAGCGGCCGGATGCCACCACGCTTCGCCAACGACACCGAGCGCGACCTCAGTCGCATGCTCGACTACCACGGCATCGCCTGGCAGTACGAGCCGCACACGTTCGTGCTCGAGGCGGGGCCCGATGGCGAGGTGCGCGTCGCGTTCACACCCGACTTCTACCTGCCGGAGCAGGATCTCTACATCGAGGTCACCACCATGAAGCAATCGCTCGTGACCAAGAAGAACCGCAAGATGCGGCGCCTGCGCGAGCTGTATCCGGACATCCGCATCAAGATGCTCTACCGGCGCGACATCGAGGCCCTGGCCGACCGCTACGAACTGGCGAAGCCGGCGTGACCGCGCTCGTCGAGCGCGCGGCCAGCCCGGCGCCCGGCGAGGTGTACCTGCCGGCCGAGCTCCTGGCTGCGCGCGTGGCCGAGATCGCCGCCGCCGTCGACCGCGACCACCGCGGCCGGCCGCTCGTGCTGGTGGCCGTGCTCAAGGGCGCAGCGGTGTTCGCGGCCGACCTGTCGCGCGCCCTCACCACGCCCCACCGGCTCGACACGATGGCGCTTTCGGCCTATTCGGGCGCGGATCGCCGCAGCGGGCGCATCCGCCTGCTCAAGGATCTGGACGAGCCCGTGCGCGGCCAGCACGTCGTCGTCGTCGAGGACGTGATCGACACGGGGCTCACGATGCACAACCTGATCCGCTCGCTGCGCGCCCGCTCGCCGGCGTCGGTGCGCATCTGCACGCTGCTCGACCGGCCGCACCGGCGCCTGGTCGAGCTCGACGTCGCCTACGTCGGTTTCACCGCGGCGGAGCGGTTCGTGGTCGGGTACGGCCTGGGGCACCACCAGCGCTTCCGCCACCTGCCCGACATCCGCTTCCTGGCATAGACAGCACCGTGCGGCGGGACACCGGCTATCATCGGGGCCGAGAGGTATGACGGCCCGTGTTGAAATCCGACGGTGTGGCCCGAGCGCACGATGCGCTCCCTCTCTTCGCGGACGTCTCGTTCGTCCTCGCTGACGGCGAGCGGGTGGGTCTGGTCGGCCCCAACGGGGCCGGCAAGTCGACGCTCCTGCGCATCCTGGCAGGGCTCGACCGGCCGGACGAGGGCCGCGTCGTCCTGGGCGACCGGGACACGGCCGGCTACCTCGCCCAGCAGGCGCCGCAGCCCGACCTGACGCTGGCGGAGCACCTGCGGGGCGCCGCGGGCGAGGTCTACTCCCTGCACCGGGAGCTGCGCCGGCTCGAGCGCGAGCTGGCCGCGCCCCGCCCGCGCACCGGCGTCCTGCACCGCTACGGCGACGCGCAGGAGCGGTATGCGGCGCTGGACGGGTGGGGGTTCACCGCCCTCGTCGACGAGGTGCGGCGGCACCTGGACATCGCCCACATCGACGACGCGGCCCCGCTGCGGCGCCTCTCGGGAGGCGAGCAGGCCCGGGTCATGCTCGCGGGGGTGCTGCTCGCCCGGCCCACCGTGCTGCTCCTGGACGAGCCCACCAACCATCTCGACCTGGCCGGCCTGCGCTGGCTCGAGACCTACCTGAGCGGCTTCTCCGGAGCGGTGCTGGTCGTGAGCCACGACCGCCGCTTCCTCGACAACACCGTCGGCCGGATCTTCGAGCTCGACGGCATCAGCGACCGGTTGCAGACCTACGACGGCGGCTACACGGCCTACCGGTCCGAGAAGCTGCGGCGGTGGCAGCGGCTGCTCGAGGAGCATCGCGCGCAGGAGCGCTACCGCAAACGGCTCGAGAGCGACATCGCCCGCACCCGTCAGCAGGCGCTCGGCGTGGAGCGCACCGCGTCGGGGCTGGGCTCTGACCGCACGAAGCGCTATGCGAAGAAGGTGGCCGCGAAGGCAAAGGCCCGCGAGCGCAGGCTGCGCCGGCAGATGGATGCGGCGGAATGGATCGGCGATCCCACCAAGGCGCCCAGCTTCACGCTCTCGCTCGACGGCGTGTCGGCCGCCGGCCGGCGCCTGGCGGCGCTCGAGGGCGTGAGCGTTCGCCACGGCGACCGGCGGGTGCTGGACGGCGTCGATCTGGTCGTGCGCGGGCGCGACCGCCTCGCCGTCACCGGCGACAACGGCGCGGGCAAGACCACGCTCCTGCGGCTGATCGCCGGCGACCTTGCGCCCGCGGCCGGCCGGGTCGAGCCCGCTCCGGCGGCAGGCATCCTGCCCCAGGATCACCACGGGCTGCCGCTCGAGCGACCGCTGCTCGAGTTCTACCGCTCCCGGGTGATCGGCTACGAGGACGAGGCGCGGGCGTTCCTCGGGCACTTCCTGTTCGACCAGGAGCAGCTGCACCGGCCGCTGCGCACCCTCTCCCCCGGCGAGCGATCGCGGCTGCTGATCGCCGTGCTCGTGTCCTCGGGAGCCGAGCTGCTGCTGCTGGACGAGCCCACGAACCACCTCGACTTCGACTCGCTGGACGTGGTCGAGGAGGCGCTGCGCCAGTTCCGCGGCACGATCGTGGCCGTCTCGCACGACCGCGAGTTCGTGCGCAGCATCGGCTGCCGCCGCCACGTCGAGATCCGCGCTGGACGCCTCGAGGAGCGCGCCGCGGCGACCTCCGCATGGCCCGCTGCTCAATGAGCGTTCAGGTTGGCCGGATACACTTCCGGCATGGCGCGCAAGCGGCGAACGCTCGACAGGGATCCCGGTCTGGCAGCACGGATGACGGGCACCGTCTTCCTGCTCGGCCTGGTCTACGTGATCTTCTTCGTCGTGCTGCTGCGCGGCGTCGGGCTCGCCCTGCCGTTCGTGATCCTGATCGCCGGCGGGCTGCTCGCCGTGCAGTACTGGACCTCCGACAAGATCGCCCTGGCCTCCGCCGGCGCCCGCATCGTCGAGCCCAACCAGGCTCCGGAGCTGTACGCGATCGTGCAGCGGCTGTGCATGACCGCCGGCCTGCCGATGCCGCGGATCGCGATCGTGCCGACCGACATGCCGAACGCGTTCGCCACCGGCCGCAGCCCCAAGCACGCCGTCGTCGCCGTCACGCAGGGGCTGCTCGACCGGCTCGAGCCGCGCGAGCTCGAGGGCGTGCTCGCACACGAGCTGTCGCACGTCGCCCACCGGGATGTCGCCATCATGACCATGGCGAGCTTCTTCGCGATGGTCGCCGGGTTCATCACCCGCTGGGGCTTCTACTTCGGCGGCGCGTTCGGCGGCGGCTTCGGCGGCGGCCGCGACGACAACAACAACTCCGGCCCGTCGTTCATGGTCATCCTGCTCGTGTCGGTGGTCGTGTACGCCATCTCGTTCGTGCTCATCCGGACGCTGTCGCGCTACCGCGAGTTCGCGGCCGACCGCGGGGCGGCCATCCTGACCAAGTCCCCGTCGAGCCTGGCCTCGGCGCTCGTCAAGATCACCGGCGCGATGGGCCGCATCCCCCAGCGCGACATGCGCATGGCCGAGGGCCTGAACCAGTTCTTCATCATCCCCGCCGGCCTGAAGAGCGGGATCTCGACCCTCGTCGCCGACCACCCGCCGCTCGAGGCCCGGCTCGAGCAGCTGCGCAAGCTCGAGCGCCAGCTGGAGACGCTCTAACCCCCGGTGGGCTTCCTGGACGGACTGCTCGGGCGGACGAAGGTCGCAAAGCCGACCCTCGAGCGCCTGTTCGCGATCTCGACCGCGCAGATCACGCTCGACACGAGCCTCGGCCTGGCCCCGTCGAAGACGGCCGCGATCTGCTTCAAGCCGATGGCTTCTGCCCGGTTCCGCGAGAGCGGCACCGATATCGAGGACATGGTCAAGCTGGCGTTTGCCGACGAGGGCACGAAGATGGACCGCACGGTCGACGAGTACGGCTACGAGTGGCTCAAGCTGACCGACGACGACTTCGAGGATCTGGTCACGACGATCCACGTGGCCGCCCAGTCGATGACCGACGACGGTTTCGGCGAGCAGCTGCTGTGCGCCGTGTTCGGGTTCGAGCCCGGCCATGTCCGGTTCATCTACAACTTCAAGCGCGGCACGTTCTACCCGTTCGTCCCGCTGGCGAACAAGAAGCGCGATTCCGAGACCGAGCTGCAGCTGCAGGCCAAGCTCGAGCAGGAGCTGCCGATCGAGGCGGAGCTCGAGCGCTGGTATCCGCTCTGGGACGCCCCGGTCTGACCCGCCGCGCGGGGCCGGTCAGGCGTCGCGGATCCCTTACTTGATCATATCCACGCCTTAACGCCTCGGCGTTAGCCTTGCGAGCGGCAGCACACGCCAATCGGTCGCGCTCAACACGCGGCAAGGGACGCGCCACGCCCAGGCATCGTCCGCCGCCCGCGCACCGGCCGTCTCCCCGGGCCGACGCACTGCAGTCGGCCCGGGAGGACGCTGCCTTTCGTCAAGTCCGCGCGGCATGAGTCGATGACCGGAGTGTCCGGGCGGCGAGACGACCATCATGGAGGATGATCCGATGCTGCACGAACTCGACGCTGCCACCGCGCGGCCTGATGGCACATCTGGCCCCGAACGGCGCGCCGCGCCCCGGATCGACTGGCCGGTCACGGCCGAGCTGCTCCGCCGCGTCTCCGTCGGCCGCCGCGGGGTGCCCCGCGGCCAGGCCCGCACGGTCAACGTCTCGCTGACCGGCGTGCTCGTCGCCGTCCCGTTCGCGTGCACGCCCGGCGAGGAGCTCGCAATGCGCTTCCCGCTCGATCGCGGTGACGAGCTCTCCGTCGTCGCCCGCGTCGTACGGCTCGCCGACACCACCGACCCGGTGGCCGGCGAATGGCTCGTGGGCTGCGAGTTCGTGTCCGTCCCGGTCAAGGAGCGCTGCACGCTCGCCAAGTTCCTGATGCGGCGCCGCGCCGACGTCATCGCCGAGCACGCGCGCACCTCGACCCGCCGGTAGCCCGGACGCCGGCGGGGGTCTCAGCCCGGGATCGCGCCCTCGCCGGCGAAGGCCTCGCGGGCCTCCTCGAGCGTGGTGTCGACGTGCGGCAGGACGTGGTCGGAGGTGACGAGATCGGAATCGGCGACGGGCGTCCCGGACGTCTCGACCATGTCGATCAGATCCGAGAACGCACGCGCGAACCCGCCCGCATCGCCCGCAGCCACCGCAGCGGCCACCGCGTTGTCGAGCTCGTTCAGGCGTCCCAGCAGGCTGTCGTCCAGCCGGAACTGCCCCTTGCCCAGGATGCGCACGATCACGGTGCCTTCTCCTCGGTGGGGGCCGCCTCCGCCGCAGCCGCACCCGCGCCGAGCTCGCCCGCCGGAGCACCGGCGCCCAGCTCCGCCTTCATCTTCGCCAGCTCGCTGTCGACCTGGCTGCCGGCGGTGAGCGCCGCGATCTGCTGATCGAGGTCCGATCCCGCCGGTGCGGTCAGGTCGTCGATCGCGCCGGTCTCGACCAGCTCGTTCACGGCCGACGCGCGGGCCTGCATCTGCTCGGTCTTGTCCTGTGCGCGCGAGAGCGCCATGCCGACGTCGGACATCTCCTCGCCGAGGCCGGTCGTGGCCTCGCCGATGCGCACCTGCGCCTCGGCGGCCGAGTACTGCGCCTTGACGACCTCTTTCTGGGTGCGGAACGACTCGACCTTGGCCGACAGCCGCCGCTCCTGGTCGATCAGCGTCTGCTGCTGCTGCTCGAGCTGGGCGATCTGCGCGTCCAGGCCCTGCAGCTGACCCTGGATCAGCGTCTTGCGCTCGAGCGCCGTGCGGGCCAGATCCTCGCGGTTGGCCGCCAGCGCCTGGCGGGCCTGGCCGTCGAGCTTGACGATGCTCTCCTCGAGCTTCGCCGTCTGCAGCTGCAGCCGCTTCTTCGACGTGACCACGTCGGCGACGCCGCGCTTGACCTTCTGCAGCATCTCGAGCTGCTTCTGGTAGCTGTAGTCGAGCGTCTCCCCCGGGTCCTCGGCGCGGTCGAGGGCCTTGTTGGCCTTGACCTTGAAGAGCGTGGTAAATCGGGACATCAAACCGGCCATTTATCCTCCTCGAACAGTTTGCCTAGCGTAGCTCATCCAGCTGGTCCAGCTCAGCCAGCGCCGCCGCCGCCTCGGCGCGCAGGCGGCCGCGCTCGAGGTCGTAGTCGGCCTGGGTGATCTTGCCCGTCCGCAGCTCCTGATCGAGGTCGCGCAGGGCCTGGTAGGCCTCGTCGCGCCGCTCCCGCAGCTCGAGCAGGCGGCGGTCGGAGGCGCTCAGGGCCTGCTCGGGCGGCTCCCGCTCGGGCGATGCGAACGGCCAGGCCACGAACAGCACCGCGCCGGTGACCAGGACGGCCACCGCCACCACCATGCCGACCGTGCTCATGCCTCGCTGCGGGCGAGCAACTCCCCGTAGCGGCGCGCGAGCTGACGCGCCTCGCGCGGGTCGGGCCAGATCGTGATGAGGGCGCCCAGTGCGAACACGACGCCCGCGAGCCATACGAGCCCGACCGCCGGGTTGATGAGCACCTTCACCGACACGCCTCCCGCCCCGCTCGCGTCGACCCCCTGCAGGATCGAGTACAGGTCGGTGCCGGTGGTCATGCTCGAGCGGATGTCGACCTCGTTGCCGACCTGGCCCGTGTCGTACTGACGCTGGCCCGGGCTGAGCACGCCGGCCGCCTGGCCGTTGTGCGAGACGGCGAGGCGGACGAAGTCGAAGGTGTAGTTCGGCCCCTTGCGCTGGAAGACGCCGGTGTTTCGGAGCGTGTAGCCGTCGATCCGCATCGACGCGCCCGGCGCCAGGTGCGCCTCGCGCACCGTCGAGTACGCGCTCGACGCGGTCACGCCCACCACGAGCAGGACGATCGAGAGATGCACGACGTAGCCGCCGTAACGGCGCCGGTTGCGGTTCACGAGGTCGCGCAGCGCCCGCGGCCACGTCCCGCCGGCGATCGCCCGCCGGGCCGCCGTCCCCCGGGCGAACTCCATGACCACGGTGGCGGTGACGAACACGCACAGCGAGAGCGCCGTCAGCCCGGCCGGGCTCGACCCCAGGCCGGCGAGCCACAGGAGCACGGCGCCCGTGATGCCCGAGACCACGGGCCAGCGGAACGTGCGCACGAGGCTCCCGGCCGACGCCCGCCGCCATGCGATCAGCGGGCCGATGCCGGTCAGGGCGAGCAGCGGCAGCCCGAAGATGACCAGGAAGAAGTCGTAGTAGGGGGCGGCGACGGTGGCGCGCACGCCCCGCACCGCCTCGCTCAGGATCGGGAAGACGACTCCCCAGAGCACCGCAAAGGCGAGCGCGAGCAGCAGCAGGTTGTTGAAGAGGAAGGTGGCCTCTCGCGAGATCACCGACTCGAGCTTGTGGTCGGCGCGCAGCGTCGGCAGGCGCACGATCAGGAGCGCCACCGACGCTGCGAGGACGGCCGCGAGGAAGGCCAGCAGGTACGGCCCGACGGCGGACTGCACGAAGGAGTGCACCGACTGCACCACGCCGCTGCGCGTGAGGAAGTCGCCGAACAGGCACAGCGAGAAGGCCGCGATCACGAGCACCATGTTCCAGACCTTGAGCATGCCCTTCTTCTCCTGCACCATCACCGAGTGCAGGAACGCGGTCGCCGCGAGCCACGGCATCAGGGCGGCGCTCTCGACCGGATCCCAGGCCCAGTACCCGCCCCAGCCGATCTCGACGTACGCCCAGTGGGCGCCGAGCAGCATGCCGATCCCGAGCGCGGTCCACGAGACGAGCGTCCAGCGCCGCACCGAGACCAGCCAGCGCGCATCCGACCGGGCCGTGATCAGCGACGCCATCGCGAACGCGAACGGCACCGACATCGAGACGTAGCCCAGGTACAGCATCGGCGGGTGCGCCGCCATGTAGACGTTCTGAAGCGACGGGTCGAGGCCGGCTCCGTCGGCCTGCACCGCGCCCGCGACGTGGGCGAACGGCGAGGAGACGAACGTCGCCATCCCCGCGAAGAACACCGCGATCCCGCCGAGCACAGCGGCCACCCACGGCATCAGCTCGCGGTTGCGGTGCCGGTTCTGCCGCATCACGATCGTGGCGGCGCCCGTGAGGACTGTCAGCCACAGGAGCAGCGATCCCTCCTGGCTCGCCCACAGGGACGTGATCCGGTAGATCAGCGGCAGCTTGCGGCTGGTGTGCTCGGCCACCACCTGGAGCGAGAAGTCATGCGTGACGAGCCCGTACTCGAGCGCGACGATCGCGACCAGGGCGGCCGCGAGGGCGGCGGCGAACGCGTTCTGGACGCTGCGCATCGTGCGCCGGTCGCGCCGCCGGCCGGCCACGCACGCGGCCACGGTCGCGTACACGGCGAGCGCAAAGACGAGATAGAGAGCGACGCGACCGAGGGTGGTCAGACCGGGCCTCTACGATCCGCCGGAGGAGTACTTGCTGGGGCACTTCGTGAGCAGCGAGTCGGGCTGCGCCACGAACACGCCGTGCTCGAGGCGGCCGGTCACGATCACCCGCCGCGAGGTCTTGAACGCGTCCGGTACCGAACCCCTGTAGGACACGGGCACGGTCTGCGCCGAGGCCTCGTCGCGCAGCACGAACCGCATCGGGCTGCCGTTCCGCGTGGTGCGCACGACCGTGCCCGTGAGCGTCACCTGCTTCGTGGCGGCGCCGTCGGCGTCGGAGCGCAGCTGCGCCACCGACACGAGCAGCGTCCCCGAGTTGAACAGCGCCTGATAGGCCAGGAACACGGCCAGAAGCGACCCCACCACGAGTGCGACGACCAGGCGCGGACGCGGGGACATGGCGCTCAGATTACCACCGCGCCCTGTCCGGACAGGTGAGGCACCCGGCGCCCGCCGTGGCTGCTAGGCCGCGGGGTCGGGCACGCGGTAGCCGAGATCGAGGCACAGCTGCCCGCGCCTGGTCTCGCGCAACGCGTCGGTATAGCCCTGTCCGTAGGCCGCCCGCAGGAACCAGCCCAGGAGCTCCTGATCGAGCCGGGACGGCTCGACCTCGAAGATCTCGGCCCACAGATCGGCCAGGCGCAGGTCAATCGCCATAGCCAGCTCATGCTTACGCTCGTCCATCTAAGCAAATGGTAGGACCCGGGTCGGACGGACACCGGGAACCGGGCGGGCGCGGACGTGGTCAAAGCGGGTGCGACGTCACCCAAAGCCACGGAGGAACCAGCATGCCCGACATCCGCCAACTCGTCACGACCGCCGCAGTCGCGGTGCTCGCGATCGCCGCCTACCAGGCCGTCCACGACACGTCCCAGGCGCCGGCCGCGGCGTCGCAGCACCAGCCGGGCGGCATGCTGCAGCCGTTCATGCGCTTCACCGGGAGCGGCCAGATCACCATGCGGCCCGACCAGGGCACGATCTCGTTCGCGACCCACGGCACCGGCGCGACGCTCGTGGACGCCCAGAACGAGGCGAGCCGGGCGATGCGCACGCTGATCCGCACCCTGCGCGCCGACGGCGTCGCCCGCAGCGACATGCGCACCGACGGCGTGAGCGGCTTCTCGCGTCCGAGCGTGGGCGGGTTCGCCGCCGACCAGAGCCTGCAGGTGACCGTGCGCGACCTCAGGCACACGGGCACGCTGCTCGCCGACGGGACGGCCGCCGGGGCGCACTCGGTGTACGGCGTCGACTTCTCGATCGCCAACCAGCATGCGGCCTACGACGCGGCGCTGCGCGCGGCCGTGCGCGACGCCCGGGGGAAGGCCGACGCCGTCGCCGCCGCCGCCGGGATGCACGTGACCGGCGTCGTCTCGGTGAACGAGTCCCAGCAGCAGACCTACCCGGTCTACGGCGAGGCCTTCGCGGCGCCGGGCGCCATGCGCGCGGCCGTCGTGCCCGTCAAGCACGGCACGCAGAAGGTGAGCGCCCAGGTGACCGTCGTCTTCGCCTACAGCGCCTAGTCCAACCGGGGTCAGACCCCGAACGTTCCCCGTTGCACTCCTGTGACGCTTCCGTTCGGGGCCTGACCCCGGTTCAGAGCGGCAGGGAGCGGCGGGGCACCGGGGCCGAGTGGATGATCGACGTCGTCGTCTGGCCGTACGGGGTGAAGCGGTCGAGCAGCGGCTCGAGATCGTCGATCGAGCGCAGGTGCAGCTTCACGAAGAAACAATCCTCGCCCGTGATGCGGTAGCACTCCACCACCTCGGGCGTGGCCGCTGCGATCTGCGGGATCCGGTGCAGCTCGCGGCTGTTGGGGCGGATGCGCACGATCGCGGCCAGGCCGAAGCCGAGCGCCCGCGGCTCGATGGCCGCGTGGTAGCCGGTGATCACGCCGGCGCGCTCCAGCCGGCCGATGCGCTCGCCCACCGCGGGGGCCGAGAGCGCGACGCGGCGGCCGAGCTCGGCGACCGAGATGCGGGCGTCGGCCTCGAGCTCGGCCAGCAGCCGCCGGTTCGTCTGGTCGAGAAGCGATTCGTAATCTCCGTCCATGAATTACCTCTGAATACGTGAATTGAGCGGCGATCATACCATCGAATGTACCTGGCGAACGCGGACCCAACCATCGATACTTCACATCAGGATGGTCGGCTCCCGGTCGCTTCCCCCGCAGGGGTATTTCGTCGGCAGCGCGGTCTTCCACTATCTCGGGCCGGCGTTCGCCGTGCTCCTCTTCGCCCACGTGGGCGTGCTCGGAGTGGCCTGGCTGCGAATCGCCACCGCCGCGGTGGTGTTCGCGGCGTGGCGGCGGCCCTGGCGCTGGTATGCCGGCCTGCCCCGGCCGCAGCGGCGCACGGTGATCGCGCTGGGGGTGACCCTGGCCGTCATGAACGTGTGCTTCTACCTGGCCATCGACCGCCTGGCCCTGGGCACCGTGGCGGCGATCGAGTTCCTCGGGCCGACCCTCGTCGCCGCCGCAGGGATGCGCACCCGCCGCAACCAGCTCGCACTCCTCCTCGTCGTCCTCGGCGTCTATCTGGTCACCGGGGTGCGCCTGCACGGCCAGCCGATCGGGTTCGCGTTCGCCTTCGCGAACGCCGCCCTGTTCGCGGCCTACGTCGTGCTCGGCCACCGGGTCGCCCGCGCCGGAGCGGGCATCGACGCGCTCGCGGCGGCCATGCTCGTCGCGGCCGTCGTGGTCTCCCCGATCGGGGGCCTCGCAGCCCTCCCGGCCCTGGCCGTCCCCGCTACGATCGCGGCCGGCATCGGCGTCGGCATCACGTCATCGGTGATCCCCTACGTGTGCGACCAGCTGGCGATGGCCCGGCTCGAGCGATCGACCTACGCGCTCATGGTCTCGCTCCTGCCCGCCACCGCGGTCGCGGTCGGGCTCGTCGTGCTCGGTCAGGTGCCGTCACCGCGGGATGCCGCCGGCGTGGCGCTCGTGATGGTGGGCGTAGCCGCCCACGGCGCGGCTCAGACCGGTTGATCGGACACGGCGGCACGGCGGCGCTCGGCGCAGCCGGGGCACAGGTACTCCTCGTCTTCGCCGTCGACGGCCTGCCGGGCCCAGCGCTCGGGCGGTGCCGCCGCGTCGCTCGCGT
The DNA here is from genome assembly GCA_963707585.1 of uncultured Actinomycetes bacterium. Classification (GTDB taxonomy): domain Bacteria; phylum Actinomycetota; class Thermoleophilia; order Gaiellales; family JAICJC01; genus JAICJC01. The sequence continues at coordinate 356,723 of CAVPQP010000006.1, forward strand.
GCTGCACGGCGACCGCTCCGCAGGCGCACCGGTACACGGCGCACAGATACGGGTACGGGGCGTCGATCAGCTCGTACGTCACTCCCATCACGAGGTATCGTCGCACCGGCGCCGCCGCCGGGCAAGCCCGCGCATGTTCGGTGAACCGATCCCGCGCCCCGGGCGAACCCGTCGTACTGGGCAAGGGCATCCAGATGTCTCCAGATCGTTACGTGCCCCTAACGGGAATATGACCAGGTTCTGGCACAATGGAAAGGCCGGAGATGCACGCCGACCGGCCCGAGTGCGATACTTCCGGCGCAATGGAGGTGCGGTGGAGCAGTTGCAAATGAAAGAGGATCTGACGGCGCTCCGGCAGCGCGTCGTGAGCGAGCTCGCCGCGATCGACGTGGTCGTGTGGCCGCGGCGCAAGCGCACCCGGCGGGAGCGCCTGTCGCGCTTCCTCCTGCACCGCGCGCGCCGTGCGCGCCGCATGATCCTGTGATCAGCGCCTGCCGCTGACGAGCACCATCGCCCTGCCGAGACGCAGCTCGCCGTCGCGGTGAAGCGGCGCGAGCCGTTCGGCCAGCGCCGCGTGCAGCGCTCGCTGCTGCTCCGGTGTGAGCGCGGCGGCCAGCCGGGAGAAGTGGCCGATCGTCGCCGTCAGGTGCGCCCAGTGGGCGGCCGCGTCAGGTGCGTGCAGCTCATCCCGCAGCACCCCGCCCTGCACGTCGGCGAGACCGGCGCGACGGTGCAGATCGACCAGCTCCTCGGCGTCGCCCAGCCTGTCGAATGCGCCGGCGAACGCCGCTCGCTCGGGGCCGAGCACCGCCGCCACCGCGGCCCGCGGCTCGCCGAACCACGGGTTCTGCTCGATCCGCGCCCACACCGCAGTCACGACGACGCCGCCCGGGCGCACCACCCTGGCCGCCTCGCGCAGGGTCGCCACCGGGTCGCGCGCGATCATGACCGCGAGCCGGCTCGTGACGGCGGCGAACGCGGCGTCTGCGAACGGCAGGGTCGCATCCATGTCCGCGGCGACGAATGTGGCCTCCACCCCGGCCCGCGCCGCCCGGTCGCGGGCGTCGGCCAGGCGCCCCGCGTGGGTGTCGACGCCGGTCGCGGCGGCGCCGGCGAGCGCGAGCGCGATCGTCACCCGGCCGCTGCCGCAGCCGATGTCGAGCGCCGTGGCCGGGGCGCCGGCCGCCTCGACGATCTCGGCCACGCCGAAGCCGCGCTCGGGGGCGCCGGTCGGCTGATCCGGCTGCAGCGGGTGTGGCATGCGCGCCGGCTGACGATAGCGGCCACATTTTCACCACGCCGACACCGCATCTTCACCCCCCGGCCGCCGTGGCACCGCGATCCTTCCAGGTGACACACGGAAGGGGGATGATGTTCCTGATGTGGATCGCTGGAGTCTGGCTGGGGACGAACATCGCAGTCGTCGCGGTGCTGGTCGCGCTGGCGGAGCGCGGACAGCGGCGCGAGGCCGCGATACCCCCGGCCAGGGTGGCGGGCTAGCCCAGGCGCCGGCCCGGCCGATGCGGCGTCACGCGCCCGGCGGTGCCGGGCGCGTCCGAGGCGGACGCCCTCCTGCCGCGGCCCGAAATCCGGCTCGCGATCGTGCCTCACGAGTGGCATGATCGGAGGCATGCCGTTCGCGCGCATCCTGGTCGCCATCGACGGATCGCAGGGTGGCGGGCGGGCGCTCACGAAGGCGCTCGAGCTCGCTCGCCTCACGGGCGCGACCGTCACCGCACTCACCATCGAGGGGCCGCTGCCGGCCTACGCCGCGACCATCGGCGAGGTCGACGAGGTCAAGCGCCAGAAGGACGCCTTCTTCGCGACGGTGGCCGACGAGGCCCGCGAGCAGGCCGAGCGCGCGGGCGTCACGGTCGAGGTCGAGGTGCGGGCGGGCCACGCGGCCGCGCTGATCACGGCCTACGCGCGCGACCATGCGTCCGATCTCGTCGTCGTCGGGCACCGGGGCCACTTCCTCGAGGACTACGTGCTGGGCTCGACCGCCGACCGCGTCGCCCACCACGCCCCCTGTCCCGTGATGATCGTCAAGTAGGCGATATCGTCTCGGGCGTGCGCGCGCAGACACGGGTGGGCAGGCTCGGGCCGGCGCGGCGCGCCGAGCTGCTGATCGTCGCGGCGGCTCTGTTCTGCGTGCTGACGGTGGCGGCGATGCTGGCCTATCCGGGCGGCGCCAAGTACGACCACCAAAGCGGCGGCTACCTGTTCTTCCAGAACTTCTTCAGCGACCTGGGCGCGACGAAGACGTACTCCGGCCGCAGCAACACGACCGCGCACGTGCTCTTCAGCATCGCCGCCGTGTGCGTCGGGCTCGCCATGATCGGCTTCAGCACGACGTGGCGGGTGATCGCCGCCCGCCGCGGCGAGGGCCGGCCCTTCGGCTGGATCGCCCAGGTCGCCTGCATCGTGAGCGGTGTCGGCTTCATCGGGGTCGGCCTGACGCCGTGGGACCGGGTGCTCGACGCCCACAACGTCTTCGTCCAGGTCGCGTTCAGCGTCCTGCTCGTGTTCGTGCTGTGCCTGCTCGCCCTGCAGGCGCGCAACGCCTGGCCGCCGGCATTCGTCGGCGCAAACGCCCTCCACCTGATCGTGCTCGCCCTGTACGTGCTCGTGCTCTTCGCCGGCCCGGGCCTCGGCACGAAGGCGGGGCTCGAGTTCCAGGTCGCCGCCCAGAAGATCGTCGTGTACGTGTCGATCCTGAACCTGGGTGCGCAGGCGATCGGGATCCGCCGCGAGGCGCTGCTCGCCGAGACGGGAACCGTCCGCCCGTGACCGCGGTCTGATCGGCATGCGCGCTCGCCCCAGCCGGGTCGCCGTCACCGCCGTCTGCGCCGCACTGTGCGCAGCCTGCGGCCAGATGGCGGCCCACCACCCACCCGACGGCGGCCCGCGTGCGATGCAGGCCGTCAGCCTGGCGGCGCAGCGGTCGCCGCGGATCACGGGCGGGACACCGGCGCAGCGCGCGCTGCTGCGCCAGATCGTGCGCGCGCAGGCGACCACCCAGATCGTCGGCCTGGAGATCGCGCCTGCGAATGCCACCTGGCACCCGGTACGGCCCGGAGACGTGCAGCTGACCGCGACGCTCGCCGGCACGGGCAGGCACGCCCGCGACAACACTCTGGGTGCATGGGAGACGTGGATCGTCGGCGGCGCGTTCCGCGCGACGCGGTCGGCGGCGCTCGGCCTCCCGCGAGTGCTCGTCGTCGGCGATGACGCGGGCGCCCAGCGCGCGACCGGCGGCCCCCACCCCGCCGGCCGCCGCGCGGCGGGCCTGTCCGGCTTCCGCCGCCGTGTGGCGGCGATCGTCGCGCGCTCGGGGGCCCGGATCATCACCGTACGGGTGGGCGAGGTCCCGACGGCGTACTCGGCGATCGCGCTTCGGGTCGCGGCGGACCGGGCGGGGATCCTGCTCTGAGGGTCCGCTCGACGTGCGGCTGGGGCGCATGCGGACGGCACTTCTCGTCAGAGGCGCTCCGGCCAGCTCTACGGGCGGGTCGCAGCGCGCTCTCAAATGCGGGCCCGGGGTCTGATCCTCGCTACGGCCAAGCGGCAGACGACGAGATCACGGAGGGACCGGCTCGCCGGCGAGAGGACGGCCGGGCGAAGACATCCTGATCGACTTCTCCGGTGACGACCGCCGTTCGGGGGGCCGGGCTCGGACTACCCCATCACATTCGAGCATCGTCCCCTCCGGCCAGCCAGGGGCCTCCCTGAACGCCGGAGCAGGCCCCGACTACGGCTGTCGCGCAACGCCGGACGACATCCTCGTCGGGTGCGACGAAGGCGCTCAAGTAGCCGGGCGCTGCTACTGGATCAGGTTGACCGCGCGGGCGGCCAGCAGGCCGATCGTCGTCAGCGACGCCAGCGCCTCCACCATCATGAGCGACTTCGCCCACCGCGACAGCGGCATCGTGTCGGTCGGGCTGAAGGCCGTGGCGGTGGTGAACGACACGAACACGTAGTCGACGAACTCGGGCCGCCAGGCGGCGTCGGCCGGGTCGCCGGTCGTCATCTGCGGGAACAGGAAGTCCGAGGCGCGGCCGCCCTCGGCACGGGTGACCATGCGCCGGTGCGGGCCGCCGCCGTCGAGCTCCCAGTACCACAGGCTGAAGACGATCACGTTCGTGACCCAGATCAGGGCGGCCGAGAGCATGAGCCGGGTGCCGCTCGAGAAGTGGGTCGTGAAGAGGAGGTCGATCAGGAACCCGAGCGATGCCAGGTTGGCGGCGTTGACGAGGGCGATCATGCCGATCGCGAGCGTCCGGTGCCAGGTGGGCTCGTCCGGCCGCCGCTGGGGCGCGACGATCGTGAGCACCACCAGCAGCAGGCCCTCGAACACCGGGAGGGCGTACGGCGGGCCGAGCGTCAGCTTGTCGGGCAGGAGGGCCGAGAACAGGATCGCGATGACGACGGCGATCGACGCCGGCCAGCGCGGCTCGGCGAGCGCGTGCGCAGTCGCCCGGGCGGCGTGCTCGGCGGCGTCCTCGCCGCGGCGGGCCAGCACATCGGCCTCGTGCCGGGCCGCCTCGACGCCGTGCCGGACCGCGTCTGCAGGGACGTGGTGAGCGCCGCTTCGGGGCTCCTCGGGCTGGTCTGGCACGGCCAGCGCGGAGAATACCGGCCGGCCCGGCGCTAGCCGGCCGGAGGGCAGCGCTCGGCGCGGTAGCGCTCGGCCCGGCTGCGCTCCTCCTCGGGCAGAAGGCCGCCCAGCTGGACGAGCAGGAGCTCGAGCTCGGGCAGCATCACGCTCTCTGGGCAGCGCGCCCGGAAGATCTCGATCATGCGGCCGTAGTACCAGAGCTGGCTCGCGGCGCCCTGGCTGAAGACCACCCAGAACCCGGGGCCGCGCAGCCCGGCGTCGCGCACGGTCGCGCGCAGGTTGGAGAGCTTGTCCGCCATCGACACCCGCAGCAGCGGCGCCGCCAGATCGCCGTCGGCATGGGCGAGATGGTCGAGGTGGGTGCACTTGCGCAGCCACCAGTCGGCCTTCGCGGCGCCCGGCTCGCGGATGGCGTCGCTGCAGCCGCGCACGATCTCGGCAACCCGCTCGCCGAACCGGCGGCGGATGTCCTGCAGCCGGGCCGCCCCGCCCCGGTCCTCGACGGCGTCGTGCAACATGGCCGCGATGGCCTCGTCCTCGTCCCCGCCGTCCTCGAGGACGAGGGCCGCGACACCGAGCAGGTGCGCCATGTACGGCACCCCGCCGCTGCCCTTGCGCACGTGATCGCCGTGCAGCACCGCCGCGTAGGACACCGCGTCCTCGAACCGTTTGCCGAGCATGTGCGGGACGTTAGATCGGCGCGCCGGTCGAGGCGCGCATCACGAGCTGCGGAGGCGTGTCGACGACGACGTCTCGCGCCGGCTCGCCCCGCAGCTGGGCGATCAGCGCGTCGACCGCGGCCGCCCCGAGCTCTGCGAGCGGCATGCGGATGGTGGTCAGCGGCGCATCCAGGTAGTCGGCCAGCGGATCGTCGTCGCAGCCGACCACCGAGACGTCCGCCGGGATCGCCAGCCCGAGCCGGCGGGCGCCGGCGAACGCGCCGACGGCCTGGCTGATGTTCGAGACGAACACGCCGGTGGGACGGTCGCGGCCGCGCAGGAGCTGGGTCATCGCCCGGCTGCCCCCGGGCTCGTCGAATGCCGCCGCCTCGACCAGCGGCGGATCGAGCCCGGCCGCGGCGACCGCGGCCGCGAAGCCCTGCATGCGCCGGTGTGCGGTGTCGAGCACGAGCGGGCCGGCGACCTGCCCGAGGCGGGTGTGGCCGAGGCCGATCAGGTGCTCTGCCGCGACGGCGCCCGCGTCCTCCTCGCGCATCGAGGCGTTGCAGTCGCTGCCGATGTGGCGGCGGTTGACGAACACGCAGGGCACGATCCCCTCCGCGAACCGCTCCAGGATGGGATTCCCGGGGCGGGCGCTCGCGATCAGCAGGCCGTCGATGCGGCCCTCGCCGACGAGCGACTCGTACGCCCGCTGCGCCCGTCCGCCGCCGCTGTCCTCGGCCAGCAGGACGACGAAGCCCTGGTCCCAGGCCCGGTCGAAGGCGCCGCGGATGACGGCCGCGTAGACGGGGTTTCGCAGCGATGGGACGAGCAGGCCGAGCGCCCCCGTCGACGCGAGCTTGAGCCCGCGCGCGATCGCGTTGGGCCGGTAGCCCAGCCGGCGCGCGTTTTGGACGATGCGCTCGCGCGTCTCGGGCCGCACGGTCAGCGATTCCGCCTCGTTCAGCACCCGCGAGACGGTCGAGACGTGCACCCCCGACTCCCGCGCCACGTCCTGCAGGCGCACCGGCGGCGGGCGTCGTTGACTCATGGCTACACATCCTAGCCAGGGGCAGCGGGTGCGATAACGTTTGCGCCAGATGGCGGACGGCCTGCTCACCGCCGCGTGACCGCGACGATCGATGCGCTGCGCCGGGACGCCGGCGCCGACGTCGTCGTCCGCGCTCCGACCGCAGCGGATCTGACGGACGCGACGGAGCCGCGCGGCCTGCGCGGACATGCCGAGGCCGTCGCCGAGCCCAGCACCGCCGCCGGCGTCGCGGCGGTCATGCGGTGGTGCTACGAGCGCGGCCTGCCCGTGGTCCCCCGCGGCGGCGGCACCGGCTACGCCGGCGGCGCCGTGCCGACGCAGGGCGGCGTGATCGTCTCGCTCGCGCGTATGACGGCGGTGCGCGCGTTCTCACCGCTGCTCTGGCGCATCCACGTCGAGGCGGGCGTGCGCACCGCGGAGCTGCGCCGGATCGTGCGCGAGAGCGGCGTCTGGTTCCCGCCCGACCCCGGAGCGGCCGAGTCGTCACAGATCGGCGGCAACATCGCCACCAACGCGGGCGGGCCGCACGCGTTCAAGTACGGCGTCACCGGCGCGTGGGTGACCGGCCTCGAGCTGGTCGTGCCGCCGGGCGACATCGTCCACGTGGGCGGGCCGGCCCGCAAGGACGTCGCCGGCTACGACCTGCGCCACCTCGTGGTCGGGTCCGAGGGCACGCTCGCGATCATCACGGCCGCATGGCTGCGGCTGATCCCGGCCGTCGAGCGCTCGCTGCCGGTGATCGGCCTCTACCCCACCGTCGCGGCCGGCTGTGCCGCGATCGAGGCGGCGATGGCGAGCGGGGTCGTGCCGGCGGCGATCGAGTACCTGGACGCGGGCACGATGCGCCACGCCGCGGCGACGTTCCCGCTGCCCGTGCCCGACGGCGCGTTCGCGGTGCTGACCGAGGCCGACGGCACCGTGACCGAGGCGGCGGCCGGGCGGGCCGCGCTCGTCGACGCGCTCGGCGACGGCGCGGTTGCCGTCCACGCGCCGGACGCGGATGCCGAGATCGCCGCGCTCTGGCGGTGGCGCTCGGGCGTCTCGATCGCGATCAACGCCGTCCGCGGCAGCCGCGTGAGCGAGGACATCGCGGTGCCCGTCGACCGGCTCGCGGAGGCCGTCTCGGGCACGCTCGCCATCGGCGCCCGCCACGGCCTCGAGGCGATGAGCTGGGGGCACGCGGGCGACGGTAACCTGCACTCCTCGTTCCTCGTGGACGCCGGCGACGAGCCGACGCTCGCCCGGGCCGAGCGGGCCTCGGACGAGCTGTTCGCGCTCGCGATCGCACTCGGCGGCACCGTCTCCGGCGAGCACGGCGTGGGCGCGCTCAAGAACGGCCAGCTGCGCACCCAGTGGGAGCCGCGCGCCGTCGAGCTGCACACGGCCGTGAAGCGGCTCTTCGACCCGCAGGGCCTGCTCAACCCCGGCAAGAAGCTGGCGTGAGGCTCAGGCGCTCGCGCCGCTCCACGACGTGCTGACGGCCTCGAACATCACGGCCACGCCGATCGCCCCGGCGTCGACCGACTCGCGGCTGCGATCCCCGGTGTAGGCCGCCCGGCCGCGCTGGGCGAGCATGCCCTTCGTCGCCTCCGCGCTCTCACGGGCGGTCACCGCCGCCGCCGCCAGCGCGGCGCCGGAGGTCGCGCCGCCGGCGAGCTCGGACTCGAGCCGATCGACGGCGGGGACGAGCGCATCGAGCAGGGTCTTGTCGCCGACGTCCGCGTTGCCGCGCTGCTTGATGCCCTCGATCGAGGCCCGCAGCGCGGCGATCACGTCGGCGGCGGCCGGGTCGGGCTTGCCGTTGAGCGCCCCGCCGGCCCGCAGGAACGCCGTGCCCCAGATCGGCCCGGACGTGCCGCCGATGCGGCTCGAGAGCACGATCGCGGTCTTCTTCAGGAGCCCGGCGACGTCGTCGTACTCGAGTGCATCCCAGTCCTCGAGCAGCTTGCCGAAGCCGCGGGCGAGGGAGTAGCCGAAGTCACCGTCGCCGACGACGGCATCGAGGTCGGAGAACTGCTTCTCGTTCTCCATCGCGGTCTCGGCGATCGTCCGAACGACGCCCTGGGCAGTGCTCAACGCCACCTCGCTCATCGCACCTCCTGTGCGGCCGGGACCGCCAGGCACGCCTGGAGGTCGTCCAACGTGACCATGTCGCCGAGCGGTGCCGTGCCGCGGCTCTGCAGCACCCGCATCGGCCGGCCGGGGTCGCCGAGGTCGGACACGACGAGCGTTGCCTCGCGCATGTCCTCCCCGCCGGTGTAGCTCGAAATCGTGACGACGCAGCGCAGGCCTGCGCGGACGGCGGCGAGCAGGCCGTTGCGAGAGTCCTCGACGACGATCGTCTCGTCCGGCCGCGCGCCCGTGCGCTCGAGCGCCAGGGTGTAGATGGCAGGGTCGGGCTTCTTCTTCGGCACGATGTCGCCGGCGAGCACGGCGAACCGGGCGGCGCGCTCGCGTCCGACGGCGTGCTCGAGCACGGCCTCGACCGACTCGAGCGCCGACGTCGAGGCGACCGCCAGCGTCCAGCCCGCCGCGATGGCCGCCTCGACGATGCGCACGATCCCCGGCCGGGCCGGCAGCCGGCCCTCGGCCACGATCGCCGTGTAGGCGGCGGTCTTGCGTTTGTGCCAGCCGGCGAGCAGCTCCCGCTGGCCGTCGGGATCGGCGGGCAGGCCGTTCGCGCGAACGAAGTCGGGGGTCAGGAGGCTCGCCATCCGCTCCTTGCCTCCGCCGATCTTGAGCTTCTCGGCGTACTCCTCATCGCTCCACCGCACCGGCAGGCCCACCTCGGCGAACGTCTGATTGAACGCCGGCAGGTGGCCGTAGCGCTCGGTGTCTGCCAGGACGCCGTCGCAGTCGAAGATCAGGGCCGTCACGGGGCGGCGACCCGGTTTGCCGCCGCCTGGCCGGCCGAGCCGAACATGCGGATGTGCTGCGCCGCCGTCGCCTGCACGGCCTCGTGCACGGGTGCGAACAGCGACGGCGGGTCGTGCTTGGTGCGGTTCGCCTCGAGGTAGTTGCGGGACGAGTCGATGAACGTGATCTTGAGCGCCGTGGAGATGTTGACCTTGGCGCACCCACGACCGATCAGATCCTGGAACTGGCCGGCCTGGAGACCGGTGCCGCCGTGCAGCACCATCGGGATCGGGTGCAGGTCGACGAGCTCGGTGACCCGCTCGGGCATCAGATCCGGCTTGTCGGCGTAGAGGCCGTGCGCGGTCCCGATCGCCGGCGCGAACGCGTACACGCCGGTGCGCTCGATGAACTGGGCCGAGACCGCGACCGGGTGCACGCCTCCCCCCTCCTCGGAGCCGACGTCGTCCTCGACGCCGCGCACGGTCTCGATCTCGCCCTCGACCTGGGCGCCGTAGCGCTCGGCCTCCGCCACCACCTCGGCTGTCTGGCGCGTGTTCTCGGCCACGTCCAGGTGCGAGCCGTCGAACAGCACCGAGTTCCACCCGGTCCGGAGGCAGGTCGTGATCCACTCCCGGTCGGGGCAGTGGTCGAGGTGGAGCGTCACCGGCACCGGCAGGTCGTCGGCCATCGCCCGGAACATCTTGTAGAGCACCGGGGCGCCCACCGACTTCACGGTCTTGAGCGACGTCTGGATGATCACCGGCGATTCCAGCTCGGCGGCCGCCGCGAGCACCGCATCCAACGTGAGGTCGTTGAACACGTTGAACGCGGCGACGCCGTAGCGATGCTCGAAAGCCGGGTCGAGGATCTCCTTGAAGGAAACGACGGGCACGTGCGTTCGACCTGATCCTAGAAGATGCGCATGGCGATCTCTGCGGGCGCCGCCAGGAGCTCCTTCAGCTCGTCGTCGAGCCGCACCAGCGTGAGCGAGCAGCCGGCCATGTCGAGCGACGTGCAGTACTCGCCGACGTAGGAGCGCACCGGCTTGATGCCCTTGCCCTCGAGCTGCTCGTGGACGTGCCCGTAGATCAGGTAGAGCTCCGAGATCGGCGTGCCGCCGAGGCCGTTCACCATCACGGCCACCTCGTCGCCCGACGTGAACGGCAGGTCGGTGACGACCGCGTCGAGCATCGAGTCGATGATCTCGTTCGAGCTGCGCAGCTTCTCGCGCTTGCGGCCCGGCTCGCCGTGGATGCCGACCCCCATCTCGATCTCGTCGTCGCCGATCTCGAACAGCGGCGAGCCCTTCGCCGGCGGCGTGCACGACGTCAGGGCGACGCCCATCGAGCGCGTGACCGAGTTGACCCGCTCGCCCAGGGCCACCAGATCCTCCAGCGAGGCGCCCTTCGCCGAGGCCGCGCCGAGCGCCTTGATGACGAAGAAGTTGCCGGCCACGCCGCGGCGCCCGACCGTGTAGGTCGAGTCCTTGACGGCGACGTCGTCGTCGACGATCACCGTGCCGATCGTGATGTCCTCGGCCTCGGCCAGCTCCCTGCCCATGTCGAACGCCATGCGGTCGCCGGTGTAGTTGTTGATGATGTGGAGCACGCCCTTCTTGCTGTTCATGAGCTTGCTCGTCTCGTACACGTAGTCCGACGGCGGCGCGGCGAACACGTCGCCCGGGCAGGCCGCGTCGAGCATGCCGGGGCCGACCGCCATCACGTGCGCCGGCTCGTGCCCCGACCCCGAGCCCTGGATGATCGAGACCTTGTCGTCGCTCGGCATGTCCGCGCGCATGATCAGGTTGTACGCGGGCACGTACTTGAGCTTGCCCGGGTTGGCCGCGGCGATGCCCTTCAGCATCTCCGGCACGAACTGCTGCGGGTCGTTCACGAACTTCTTCACGGTGTCCCTCCCCAGGGAGCGCGGGCCTGAAAGCCGAGTTCTCGAGCCGTCGCCTGCGTCGCGACGAGCACGCCGAGGCTACCACATTCGTGCCGTCTGACGCCTGGATATTGCCTGGTCAAGAAGTGCCTATGCAGAACCCTGGCGATCGGCCGATTTTGGCTCAACCATGCGTATATCGGCCGTGTTCGGCGGAGAGTGCCCCGGTGAGCGTCCTCACTCTGGTCGGCCCTGGTTCGACATTGACGGGGCAGTTTCGGCATTGACGCGGGCTCGGTCAGGCCGGATCGCGCACCAATTCCATCGTCGAGCAGTGGATGCCGCCGCCGCCCTTCTGGATCTCGTCGTACGGGACGGCGACGACCTCGATCCCGCGCCGCTCGAGCAGCTCCCGGGTGCGCGGGTAGCCGTCGCACATGAGGATGCGCCCGGGCGCGACGGCGAGCGAGTTGATCGCCCACTCCTCGCCCTCGGGGCACGGCACGGGCTCGATCCCGAGCGCACGCAGGCGGTCGAGGAACCAGTACGGCAGGCCGTTGACCTCGACGAGCGCGGCGTCGGGCGAGAGCATCCCCAGGTGGCCGTCGAGGTGGATCGACCACCCCACCATCGGCACGACGATCAGCTCGATGCCCAGGTCGGCGAGCGCGTCTCGCAGCTGGCGCGCGCCCTCGGTGTTGCACCGGAAGGAGGTGCCGTAGGCGGCCACGGTCGGCCGCAGCTTCACGAAGCTCCCGCCCTCGACGAGCCCGGTGCCGGTGATCGTGCGCAGGATCGGCATGCCGGCGCGGGCGACCGCGCGGCTCGCGAGCGGCTCCTCGCCGCGGCGCATCGCCGGCGCCATCCGGCCGATGATCGCCCCGCCCGGTACGGTGAGCAGCGGATCGCGGGTGTAGATGGGGCGGGTGAGGTGGGCCGGGCCGTCGCCCTCGACGAAGACGACCTCGACGCCCTCGGCCCGCAGGGCGGAGACGAGCGCCCGATGCTGACCGGCCACGCGGGCGCGGTCGGGCGGCTCCCGCGACTCCCAGTACCACATCCCCCCGGGGTCGACCAGCGCCCCGGCCGCCTCGTTCCAGGCATCGGCGCGCACGACGTCCCACTCCCGGCGCGGGGCGCGCATGAGCACGACCCGCAGCCTGCCAACCTCGTCGCTCGCGCCCCACCGGCGGCCCCAGACCCGCTCGAGCTCGGCCGGATCGGCGAACGCCGGCTCGGGCTGCGACGGGCACAGGCTCAGGTGATAGCCGTACGGCTGGCGGTCGGGCCCGGGATCCACGCAGGCCAGGTTACCGAGATCCGAGGCGTCTCAGCGGGTGAGCTCGACGGTGTAGATCGTGTTCGTGCTCGGGTTGTAGGGGCCCGGCGTTCCGATGCTTGCGGAGGCGTCGAGGGTGACGAACACCCCGTTCACCTCTTTACCGTCGTTGGTGGAGCAGTAGCTCGGGTGGGCGGGGTCGCCGCAGCTCGTGATCACGAACCAGGCGAAGCCGACCACGGTCATCGGGCTGCTCGTCCCGGACGGCCACTGACTCTGGCCACTGGGGTTGGTGAGCACCGGGATGACGACCAGCTGGGGGCTCTGCGGCTCGAGCAGGGTCGCCGTGCCGTCGCTCTGGTACTGGACGATCTGATCGAGCGGCTGCCAGTTGGTGATGCGCTGGTTCAGGCCCTGAGCCGTCTTGCCGCTGTTGTCGCCGGGCTTGGTGTCCAATGACTCGCCCACGGACACCGGGCATACCGGCGTGGTGCCGGCGATCTCGTCGGAGTACACGTTCGCGCCGTTCGGCACCGGGCAGCTTGCGCTCTGGACGTAGGGCAGGCTGAGGGCGCCGTTGTTGGCGTTCCCAGTGGTCTTGGTGTAAATCGGGTACGCCTGGCCGGGCACATAGCTGCCCTGCAGGACGCCCCACGGCATGACGTTGAGACCGTTGATCGTCGAGAACGACTCGATGGTCGCCCGGGCGGTTCCCGAGACCTTCACCGAGTGGATGCCGAAGATCCCGGTGAACCACGTTCCCACCGTCCGGGAGGCATCGACGTTGACCGAGTCGTTCGCAGTCAGATCGGTGCTCGGAGTCGCGGCGACGGTGTCGGCCGGCAGGCCGTTCTTGCCATACTGGGACTGTGCCGTCGCGAGCGCGGGCCCCGCCCCTCCGGGGATCTCGGACGCTCCCGCCAGCGCCGCCGCGTCCGCCGCGCTCTGCACCTGCGCCTTGTTGACCGACCAGACGCCGTAGTCGATCACGAGACCTGCAACGCCCAGCAGCGACACCAGGAACACCATCATGAGCACGAGTGCCTGACCGTCCTCCCGCGCCAGCTCGGCCCGTGCCCGGATCAGTCTCCTCGCCGTTGTCCGCAGTGTCCTCACTGTCGACCAGACCCGATGGCAGCCGGTTTCCTACGCCAATTCCCCGAGAATCCCCCGATCGAGGTACGGCTCGGCTTGAAGGCGGGTCGCTGCACGTCGATACTGTGAGAAGACCGCAGGAATTCGCCGCGGTCCGTGTCTGAGAGGTGTGACCAGTTGCACGAAGGGCATCCCGGCGCCGCCGCGCGACTCACGGCGCTCTACGAGACGTACGCCACGGACGCGTTCCGGTATGCACTGCACATCACCGGCCGCCGGGAGGACGCCGAGGACGTGGTCCAGTTCGTCTTCCTGCGGGCGTACGGCATGCTCGACGCGGGCACCGAGCTCGTGAATCCGCGCGCCTGGCTTCTGAAGGCGACCAAACACCGGTCGCTGAACATGCTGCGCGCCCGCCGCGAGGCGCCGATGGCCGACACCGACCTGCCGGTCGGCCCGCAGTACGACCCCGATCCGGCCGAGGCGGAGGCGCTCGCCGACGTGCGGTCAACCTTGTGGGCGCTTCCGGAGAGCCAGCATCACGCGTTCGTCCTGCGGCACTGGAGCGGGCTCGCCCAGGACGAGATCGCCGACGTCCTCGGCACCACGACCGGCGCCGTCGAATCACTGCTCGTCCGGGCGAGGACGAGCCTCGTGGAGGATCGGGAGGCCGGTGCCGAGTGCGCGGGCGTCCGCAAGCGCCTTGTCCAGGCGCTTGCTCCCACCGGCGGGCAGCAGGTGCACATCGATGCCTGCCGGCGGTGCCGCACCGCCCAGACCCGGCTGCTGCGAGCGGCCGAGTTCGCGACCGCGTTCAGCCTCGTGCCACGGCCGCACGTCGCCCACGCGCTGGCCTCGCTGGTGCCGGGCTTCGGGGCTCCGGCCGCCGCCGCGACCGCGACAGCGACCGGCGCAGCCGGTGCGGGCGCCGGGGGCGGCGCCGGAGTGGCGACGGCATCGGCGGCAACGAAGGCCGCGCTGGCGGCCAAGATCGCGCTCGCGACGACCACCGCGGTGGTCGCGCTGAGTGCCGCGCATCCGGTCCGCCGAGCCGTGGAGCACGTGGTGCTCGGAAGCCCGGCGACGGCCTCGGCGCGAGCCACGCACGGCCCGGCCACGGCGTCAGGCGGGGGCGGTGCCGCCGGTGGCGTGCCCTCCCAGGGCACCGCGGCGACCGGGCAGCCGGCCCAGGGCGGCCCGCGGACGCATCCGGCACACGGCGGCACCGGAAAGGGCAACGCGCAAGGGAAGGGCAAGGCCCAGGGGAAGGGCAAGACCCAGGGGAAGGGCGCCCAGGGAAGGGCGCCGGCAAGGGGAAGACCGCCGCCCCCGGCAGGGGCAAGGCGAAGGGCAAGCCGGCGACTCCGGGAGCGAGCGGCCAGGGCCACGGGAAATCGGCGACCGCAGGCGCCAACGGCAAGGCCACGGGCAAGCCCTCGACGCCGGGATCCCAGGGCAAGGGCCAGGGCAAGACCGCAAGCAAGGGCAAGGCTGCGGGCAAGACGACGGGCAAGGCGCCGACCGCCGCCGGAGCGAGCGGCGGGTCGGCGCCCAACCCCGGCGGCCACGGGAGCGGGAAGAAGACCCCGAAGAGCTGAGAAGCGGTGACCTGTCGGCCGCCGCCGGATCAGCTGTGGTGGTGGTGGCTGCCGCCCTGTCCGTGACCCGCCCCGGCGGGCGCGTGGCCGCGATGGCCGTGCTGGCCGGCGTGGCTCTTACCGCCGCTTGCCGCCGCAGAGATCGTCGCCCCCTTGGCCGCGCCCGTCGCGGTCGTCGTGTGGGCGAGCGTCGAGATCTCGGCGCCCTTGCCGTGGCCGGACGACCTGGAGCCGGTCTTCGCCCCTGCAGCGGCGGCGTCTCCGCCGGCGTGGCTGCGGCCGCCGCCGGCGACGCCCGCGATCAGCGCGCCCTTGCGTGCGCCGGTGAGCGTGGTCGTCGTCGCCGTCTGCGACACGGTGCTCCCGTGGGTCTGCGGGCGAGCGGCCGGGGCGTGATCCGGTGATGCAGGCGTGGCGATCCCGAGGTCGTGCAGCACCGCGACGGCCTTCGCCGACGCGGCGCCGGGCAGCCCGGCTGCGCAGGCGGCCCCTGTCATCGCGCTGAGCGCGACCGCTGTGGCGAGGATGGTGAGCCGGGGCTTGAACGGTGTCGGTGCGAGCACGGAGCGCCTCCCTCGGGGTTGGCTCGCCGCCCGCCGCGCATCGACGACGGCCGGGCCGGCGACGGTTGCGAACACGGGCCGGCGCGCCGTGGCGCGCACCGCCACCAGGAGCTCGGCCACGGCCTCGAAGCCCGGCGGAACGTCGGCGGGATCAACCTCGCCGGCGAGCATCCGATCGGCCGTCCCCAGATCGAGTGGCACCTTGCCCATGCGAAAGAACACCGCAGACGCTGCCGCGGTCGTTACACGGGCGGGCGGCCGCCGGGACCCCGGCCCAGGTCTCGCGCCAGCCGCTTCAGCGCGCGATGCTGGATGACGCGCACGGAGCCCGCCGAGCGGCCGGTGATCTCGGCCACCTCGTCCGCGCTGAACCCGCCCAGGACGCGGAGCAGCACCACCTCGGCCTGGGAGGCCGGAAGCCGCCTGACCCGCGCCAGCGCCGCCGCCTCGGTGTCGTCCACGGGTGGATCGAACACCGGCCGGTCGAGGTCGTACGCGCCGGGGGGCCGCAGCACCACCGACCGCTGCCACCAGCGGCGGCGGTGATCCAGGCCGCGGCGGCGGGCGGTGGCGAACACCCAGCGCCGGAAGGCGTCCTCGTCACCGCGGAACGCCGCCGCTCCGGCCACGACCTCGACCCAGACCTGCGAGGCGACGTCCTCCGCGACCTCCCTGCCGACGACCACACGCAGGTAGCGCACCAGGTCGGCGTGGACGGAGGCATATGCGCTCGCAACGCGTGCGCCGACCGCCGGAGCGTCGCTGCGGGCGCCCCAGGGGATGTCGTCGCGTCCGCCTATGCGAACCGCACCATGTCTGCGAAGCTCGAGCCGCCGAATGCCGCCATCGATGACATGACCCGCCGGGCGCGGGATTCCTGCGGTCGGTCGCCGCCCGCCGCTCGGCGGAACGACGAAGGGCCGCCACGAGGGCGGCCCTTCGGGTCCGGGATGACGGGGTACCCGCCGAACTTACTTCGGCGGCCGCGGCACCAGGCACGTCTGCGTGGGACCGCCGTCGAGCGGGACGATCTCGAAATCGCCCTGCCCTGTGATGTGAACGTACACCGCTCCGGCCTGACCCTTGTCGCTCCCGATCGACTTGGAGCCGGGAGTCGCGCCGGTCGCCTGGGTGTACTTGATCACGGTTCCGCCGGCGAACGGCCCGAACGTGGTGTTCGATCCCAGATCGACGACGTACACCTGGCCGCTCGTGCTCGAGCCGACCTGGTAGAACCCGTCCGGGTTCTCGCCGCCCTTGGGGTTCGTCCCGGGCGGCGTCAGCCCGGCCGGAGGGATGGTCTTCCCGTGTGGGTTGACGTACTCCGTGCACGGCCCGGAGCCGTACTGATCTCCGGACGGCGTGGACGCATTCGCCGGACCGACGGCGCTCGTCACCGAGCTCACGGCGTAGCCCACTCCGCCGAAGCTCGCCATTGCCCCGAACACGCCCGCGGTCAGCACGACCGCGAGCAGCGCCCGCCCCCCGGAGGGGGAGCGCCGCCCGACCCGATCGCCGATAGCCCGCTCCAGCTCGACGCTGGGTCGGGGTCGGCCTGCCCTGAGCCGCTCCTCGAGCGCGGAGAACTCGTCTCCGCGTTTCCAGAACCCTGCCATCCCTCTGCCTCCTCCGTCCTTCGGTGCACCTGTAAAGGCAAACACCGGGGACGGCATCCAAATCGTTACATCAACCGGGCGGCATCGGCGAGGGTGGCGACCGCGGCCTCGGTCCACGGCTCGGGGCGTGATCACCACAGCGTGCTCGATCCCGAGCGCCGCGAGCTTGCCGCATCGGACGGCGAAGCTCTGCGCCGACTCGCCCGGCTCGAGGCGCGTGCTCACCGTCTTTGCGATCTCGCCGTACGGGCGGCCGGCCGCCTCGCAGTGCCGGGCGAGCACGGCCAGCTTGTGCGCCACCGTCCGGCCGCCGTCGGGGATGTCGAACAGGTTGCAGGCATCGCCGTAGCGGGCGACGAGACGCAGCGTCTTTCGCTCGCCCATGCCGCCGATCAGGATTGGCGGGTGCGGCCGGCTGATCGGGCCGGGGCTGGAGAGCGGGCGCTCGAGCCGGTAGTGATGCCCACTGAACGCGGCATCGGATCCCGACCACATCTGGAGCGCGAGCCGCAGGGTCTCCTCGAGCCGCTCGAACCGCTCTCCGGCCGGGGGCAGGTCAAGCCCCATCGCCCGCGCCTCGCCCTCGTGGTAGCCGGCGCCGATGCCGAGCCAGGCCCGGCCGCCCGAGAGCACGTCGAGCGTTGTCACGGCCTTGATGAGCAGCGCCGGCGACCGGTAGGTGACGCCGGCGACCATCGTCCCGAGCCGCACGCGCTCGGTCTGCGCCGCCAGGAAGCCGAGCGCGGTCGAGGCCTCGAGCATCGCCGCTTCGGGACTGCTGCTCGGATCGGCCTGGATCAGGTGATCGGGCAGCCAGACCGTGTCGAGGCCGGCCGCGTCTGCGGCGCACGCGATCCGGCTCAGATGCGAGCGCAGACGGGCCGCCCCGCCCGGCCACCCAAACTGCGTGATGCTCAGGCTGGTCAGCACGACCTCACCCCTCCCGTGAGGCCTCGAGCCCCGCTCGCAGCTTGTCGAGCAACTCGCCCAGGCGCTCGGCCTCGGCGTCCGTGAGCACGGAGCGCAGCCGCCTGTCATGGCGCGCGGCCACCGTTCGCAGCCGATCGTGCAGCGCGACACCGGCGGCCGTCAACTCGGCGTGCTGGACACGCCGGTTCCCCTCCTCGCGCGTGCGGCGTACGAGTCCCTGGGCCTCGAGGGCGTTCAGATGGTGGGTCAGGGTGGCGCCTGTGATGCCCATGGCCGCGGCCATGCGCGACTGCGTCCCCCACTCCTGAGCGCGCACAAGCAGGAGCACCTGCCACGTCGACGCCGATCCGCCCGCGTCGGCCATGGCCCGCTCGAACGCCTGGCTCGAAACGCGGGCGGTGCGGGTCAATCGCAGGCCGAGCGGCGGTACGGCAGGAGCACGGCGCATCGCCGGAGCCTAGCAGAGCATTAGATGTCTAATGATTAGATGTCGAATCGATGAGCCGGCCGCAGCTCCTTCTCCCAACGGCCGAAGCGCGGCTGCGCCGTCATGCCCGCTCGCTCGTAGACGCGCGTGGCCCCGGTGATCGATTCGGTGTCGACGTGCAGGCTGACACCGAGTGATCCACGGGCGTGAAACCGGCCGAAGGCGGTCCGCAGCAGCGCCTCGGCGATGCCGCGGCGGCGGTGGGCGCGGCGGACGCCGAGCTCGGCCACATAGCCGAGTGCCGGATCCTCCCCGGAGTGCGGCTGGCCGACGAGCGCCCCGGCCAGCGCATCGCCGTCCCAGGCCAGGAGCCACAGGCCGGGATCGAACCTGTCCGTCGCGACGTGGCCGTGCACCCACGTCTCCTCCGTCTGCCAGGTGTCGCCCCAGTGGTCGGCGAACGCGTCAGTCAGGCACTCGTACACCGCCCGCTCTTCACCCGCAGCCAGTGCGCGGATGGCGATCCCGGCGATCGGCGCAGCGGGCGCGGGCGGCCCGTCGAAGTCGATGCGCATCGCGAAGAAGCGCCGCACCTCGGCGTAGCCGTGCTCGGTCAGGAGCCGTGCCACCTGCGGCTCCTCCGCCAGGGCGCCGATCTGCATCACGACGCGGCGATCGGGCGCGGCCAGATCGGCGAACCGGCCGGCGCGACGCTCGGCCTCGGCCACGAGCGCGGCCCCGATGCCACGGCCGTGATGGCGCAGCGCCACGACGCCGATCCCGAGCACCTCGGTATAGGGTGGATCGGCGGCCACCGACACGTACCCGGCCACAGCGCCGGCCGGGTCGACGACGACCGCGAAGTCGCGTTCCCGGTCGGCGCCGGGGGCGTGCCACGGCGTGACGACCCACTCGACCGTCGCCAGCGAGACGCCGATCAGGGCCAGCGTCTCGGCGTTCAGCATCTCGACCAGCGGCTCGGCGTCGGTGTCCGCGGCCGGACGCAGCGAGAATCCCTCTGGCAGTGCGGCCATCGCCCCGACCGCAGATCAGGGCGCGGTGGCCGTGACCGCCGCTGCTGCGGCCGCCGGCGCGCGCGCTTCGAGGTGACGGTCGAGCCAGGCTCGCATCCGCTCGGTCCCGTCCAGGATGTGGGCGCGCTCGCGCCAGCCGTGGCCCTCACGGGGGTAGACCACAAGCTCGGTCGCAACGCCGGCCTCGGCGAGCGCCTGATACAGCTCGCGGCCCTGTGGCAGGGGCACGCACAGGTCGAGCTCGCCGTGCATCACGAGCGTCGGGGTGGTGATGCGCCGCGCGTAGACGACCGGGGAGCGGGTGAAATAGTCGCCCGTGCGGTCGTAGGGATCGGCGGCGAGAAAGAGCTCGTCGAAGCGGCCGATGTTGGTCGTGTTGTGGAACGACAGCCAGTTCGTGACCGCAGCCATCGGCACCGACGCCCGGAAGCGGTCGGTCTGGCCGATCGCCCAGGCCGACATGAAGCCCCCGTAGCTCGTGCCGACGATCGCGACCCGGTCGTCATCGGCGACCCCGGCGGCCACCAGGGCATCGACACCCGCCAGAATGTCGCGCAGGTCGCCACCGCCCATGTCCCCGATGTTGGCGCGGGCGAAGGCCTGGCCGTAGCCGGCGCTGCCGCGCGGATTGGGCAGGAGCACCGCGTAGCCGGCCTCGACCATCGCCACCTGCCTGAGATCGGGATGCTCGAAGCCGTACGCGGCGGTCGGGCCGCCGTGCACCCAGACGATCAGCGGCAGCGGCTCCGTCCGGGGGCCCGGCGGCGTGAGCACGAGGCCGTCGATCTCCAGATCGTCCGACGTCCACTGCAGGCGCTCGCAGCGGGCGGCGACTGCCGGCGCCACGGGGTTGAGCGCCGAGAGCGGCGACCAGCCGGCGGCGGCCGCTGCGGGATCGAGAGCGCGCACCTCGGGGGCCGTGTCCCAGGCGCTGTGGGCGGCGGCGAGGCGGCCGCCGTCGGGCGCGACGGCGATCGTCGGCATCCATCCGGACGCGATCGACGCCTCACCGCTCCAGAGCACGTCTGCGCTGCCGTCGAGCGCGATCGTGCCGCAGGCGTGGCACAGGCCGCTCAGGCCGGCAAACCACAGCGAGCGCTCGTCGCGCCAGACGAGACAGCTGACGTCGATCTGCGGTGCGAGCACGGCCGCGTCGCCGCCGCTCGTCGCGACCACCGTCGTCTCACCAGCCAGGATGCCGCGATCCGAGCAGAAGCCCTCGACGAACGCGACCCGCCCGCCGTCCGGCGAGAGGGCCGGGTAGGCGATCTGCATCGCGGGCTCGTGCAGCGTCGTCGCCGCTGCGGACGGCAGATCGATCAGCACCAGCCGGGCCCGGTACCACCCGCTCTCGGAGGGGTCGTCGCTGACGACGGCGGCCACGCGGTCGCCGCCGTCCCAGTCGAGCTCCCACACATTCAGCCCGGCGGGCCCGACCGCACGGGTCTCACCGGTGGCCACATCGATCGTGTACAGGCGCCGCCAGTGCTCGGCGGGGCGGGTGACCTGCGGATCGGTCTCCCCCGCGCCGATGCGCGTGGCCGAGTCGGCCCCGGCGCGGTCGGAGCCGGGGTCGGCGACGAGCGCCAGCAGGCTCGCCCCGTCGGCGGAGAAGCGCATGTCCTCGACCGACCCGGCCAGATCGGCGAGCGGCCGGGCCTCGCCCTGTCCGTCCTCGAGCAGCTGCACCGCCGCCCGGCCGGACTCGGCCCGGTCGGACAGGAAGGCCAGTGTGCGGCCGTCGGGCGACCACCGCGGCGTCGTGTCCGCGCGCGGGCCGCGCGTGACCTGGCGCGCACCCGACCCGTCGGCACCCGCGATCCAGATCCGGCTCGCAACCCCCTCGCCGGGACGGCTGAAGGCCTCCTCCGCCGCGAAGGCGACGCGGGCGCCGTCAGGCGAGAACGCGGGTTGTCCCGGATGCAGGACGGAGAGCAGCTCCTCGGAGGTCACCCTCCGATTCTGACACAGCTAGGCCAGGCAGGGGTCTTCAAATCGAGGGTGAAAGAGCGGACGACGGGTCTCGAACCCGCGACCTTTGGCTTGGGAAGCCAACGCTCTACCAACTGAGCTACGTCCGCAAAGCCGGCGCCAAGATGGGCGGCCGGATGACGAAAAAGCATACCGCCCGACGTGGACTCGGTCACATTTCCGGCATCCGCCCGGCCGGCGTTGCCGTACTTGTCGATATGGAACACAACACCACATCCGAAACCGGCCATCGCGGCCTCTGGATCATCGTCGGCGCAATCGCCCTTGTGGCCGTCATCGCACTCGTCTACCTGACGGGTGGCGGCGGCGGGGGCGGCGGAGGCGCCGGCTACTAGCGCGCGGGCGATCCGCGCTGCACGGGCGCTACCCTCCCTGCCCGTGCAGCGCGTGATGCCCCGACCGAGCGCAGGGCCGTGACGACCGCGGGTCGGGTCGGCGTCTGCGGCTCGGTCAACATGGACGTCTTCGGGTACGCCCCCAGGCTGCCCACGCCCGGCGAGACCGTGCTCGGCCACCGGCTCGCCTACGCGCCCGGCGGCAAGGGCGGGAATCAGGCGGTGGCCGCGCGGCGGATGGGCGCGGAGGTGCGCTTCGCCGGCGCCTGCGGCCGGGATGCGTTCGGCGACCAGGTGGTTGCGGCGCTCGTCGCAGACGGCGTCGACGTGTCAGGGCTCGAGCGCATGGAGGTCGAGACCGGCGTCGCCCTGATCGTGGTCGACGACGACGGCGAGAACCAGATCGTGGCGCTGCCGGGGGCAAACGATCACGTCAGCGTCCCGGCGCCGCAGCCGGCGGTGGACGTCTGGATCACCGACGGCCAGGTGCCGCCCGCGGTCGCCGCCGGGGTGCTCGACGTCGCCCGAGCGACCGGTGCGACGACGCTCTGCGTGCCCGCGCCGGCCGGGCTGCTCCCGGGCGAGCTGGTGGCCCGCTTCGACGTGGCGATCGTGAACGAGACCGAGCTCGCCGCCCTCGGCGGCCACCGGCCGGCGGAGATCGTGCTCACCCTGGGCGCCCGCGGCGCCCGCATCCTCCCCGACGGGCCGGCGTTGCCGGCGCTCCCGGCCCACGTGGTGGATACGACCGGAGCGGGCGACTGCCTGACCGGGGCGGTGGCCGCCGCCCTGGCCGAGGGGCAACCGCTCGACGCGGCCGTCCGTCTCGGCATGGCCGCGGCCTCGCTGTGCGTCGAGCGGCGCGGGTGTCAGCCCGCCATGCCGCGGCGGGCCGAGGTCGAGGAGCGGCTCAGCTCACCTTCTTGACGCCGTGCACGGGCCGGCCGAGCGCCCGCCACTGGAACAGGGTCATGGTGGGCAGCGTGTCGTCGTAGAGCACGATCCGGGGGTTGCGCCCCACCTGCGCGGCCCGCGCGGCGTGGTCGATCAGGTCGTCGCGATCCGGCGTCACGATGACGTGGTGGCACGCGGTCACATAGGAGAACTCCTCGCCGCAGGCCGGACACGGCCACGGGTCGGTGTGGATCGCATACCAGTCACCTTCGTCCGTGCCGGCGTCGTCGCCTGCGAGGATCTCCTCGAGTTCCTCGACCTCGTAAACCGTCGGTGCCGTGGGCAGATTCGCCACCCGGTCAGGGTAGCAGCGCCCACGCCCGTCACATCGAGTCCGGGGCCTCCACGCCGACCAGGTCGAGCGACGTCGCCATCACCTGCGCCGTCGCCCGGCAGAGCGCCAGGCGGCTGCGCTCGACGGGCGGCTCCGCGCCGATCACATGGCACTGCTTGTAGAACTGGTGGAAGGCCTTTGCGGTCTCCTGGGCGTATCCGGCGATCCGGTGCGGGCCGCGCCGCTCGGCGGCCTCGGCGACGAGATCGGGGAACTCGACGAGCGCCTTGATCAGCTGGGTCTCGGCCGGCTCGGGCGTCCAGGCCGGGTCCGGCAGCGCCTCGCCGCCGCCGGCCTTGCGCAGGATGGCCGCGATCCGCGCATGCGCGTACTGGCAGTAGTACACCGGGTTCTCGGCGTTCTGGGCGGTCAGGAGCTCGATGTCCAGGTCGATCGGCTGATCGTGCCCGCGCTGCACGAGGGCGTAGCGGGCGGCGTCGACCCCGATGGCGTCGAGCAGATCGTCGAGGGTGACGATCCGCCCGGCCCGCTTCGACATCTTGCCCTCGCGCAGCCGCACGAGCTGGTAGATCTGGACGTCGACCCGGTCGGGGTCGTAGCCGAGGGCCTGGGCGGCCGCCTTGAGCCGGCCGACGTAGCCGTGGTGGTCGGGGCCGAGCACGTACATGGCCGTGTCGAACCCGCGCTCGAGCTTGTCGACGATGTAGGCCAGGTCGCCGGCGACGTAGGTGAAGGTGCCGTCCGAGCGCACGAGCACCCGGTCCTTGTCGTCGCCGAGGGCCGAGGAGCGCAGCCACACGGCCCCGTCCCGCTCCTCGACGTGACCGGCGGCCCGCGCGCGGTCGAGCGCGCGCTGCACCGCTCCGCTCTCGTACAGCGACCGCTCGAGGAACCAGTTGTCGAACGAGCAGCGGAAGCGCGCCAGCGTCGCCCGGATGCGGGCCATCATCACGTCGGTGCCGGCCCGCGCCCACTCCCGCACCTCGGCGTCGGGATCGAGCCCGACCTCCGCCGCGATCGCCGTCACGTACTCGCCCTGGTAGCCGTCGGCGGGGGGCTCGGCTCCCCGCGCCCGCGCCCGCAGCGACTCGCCGAACAGGTCGACCTGGCGGCCGGCGTCGTTGAAGTAGTACTCGCGGCCAACGTCGTGGCCGGCGAACTCGAAGAGCCGCGCCAGGCTGTCGCCGTAGGCGGCGTTTCGGGCGGTCGCGACCGTGACCGGGCCGGTCGGGTTGCCCGAGACGTACTCGACCTGGATCCGCTGCGGCCTGGCGGCGGCGCCGGATCCGTACCGCGGGCCCTCGGTCAGGATGCGCCCGACGGCCTGGCGATACCAGGCCGCCGACACGCGCAGGTTGAGGAAGCCGGGGCCGGCGACCTCGACCGACGCCAGGTGGTCGGAGTCGAGCTCGGCGGCGATGCGGGCCGCGATCTCGCGCGGCGCCGCCCGCAGCGGCTTCGCCAGCTGGAGGGCGACGGCCGTCGCGTAGTCGCCGTGCTCGGGATCGGCCGGGCGGTCGAGCCGGATGGGCACCCCGTCGCCGCCCACGGCGGCGACCGCCCGCCCGACCGCGGCGGCCAACTCGTCGACGACGCTCGCACTCATGGCTCCATCGTAACCTTGGTAGGGTGCGGACATGGACGACGACGGGCCTTCCGAGCGCCACCTGAACATCCACTTCTCGCCGGAGATCATGGCCGGCGTCTACGCGAACTTCGCGAACGTCAGCCACTCGGACTACGAGTTCACCGTCACGTTCGCCCGCGTCGACCACGAGGTCGAGGACGAGGAGGTGCCCGGCGTCGTCGTCGCCCGGGTGAACCTCTCGCCCCGCTTCATGAAGGAGCTGATCGACGCGATGGGCGACAACTACTCGAAGTGGCAGACCAAGGAGGGCATCCGCGACCTGCCCGAGTTCGACGGCCCCGACAGCACGTAGCAGGTCGCCGTCCACCGTTCGGCGGCGGTCGGTAGATTGCGCCGGTGAAGGTCGCGGTCATCTCCGACGTGCACGCCAACCTGCCGGCGCTCGAGGCGGTGCTGGCGGCCATCGACGCCGAGGGCGCCGACGAGCTGTGGTGCCTCGGCGACCTGACCGGCTACGGCGCCGAGCCCGCCCGGTGTCTGGAGGTCGTGCTCGGGCGCGCCGACGTCTGCCTGGCCGGGAACCATGACATGGTCGTGACCGGCGAGATCAACATCGCCGCGTTCTCGTCGGACGCCCGCACGGCCGTCGAGTGGACGATGGGCGTGCTCGACTCAGACGAGCTGGGCCGGCTGCGGGAGCTGCAGCCGAAGGGCGAGCGCCACGGCGTCGAGCTCTACCACGGCAGCATCCGCGACCCGGTGTGGGAGTACGTCATCGACGACCGCACGGCCGCGATCTGCCTCGAGCACCAGAGCTCGGCCCTGAGCCTGGTCGGCCACAGCCACGTGCCGCTGGCCTACGGCTACGCGAACGACACGTTCCTGGGCGGACTGGCCCCGGCGGACACGCGCCTCGAGACCGCCCCGGGCCCGTTCCTGCTCAACCCCGGCTCCGTCGGCCAGCCCCGCGACGGCGACCCCCGGGCGGCCTATCTCACGGTCGAGCTCGAGACCGGTGCGGCCGACTGGCGCCGGGTCGACTACGACGTGCGCGCCGCCCAGCAGGCCATCCGCGACGCCGGGCTGCCGTTGCGCCTCGGCGCCCGCCTGGCCGAAGGGCGCTAGCGGCCCGCGCCGGCGACGGTCGCGTGGCGGCCGCTGCCGACGTGGTAGCCGTCGCGGACGAGCTCGGCGACGACGGTCTCACGGGCCTTGTAGATGCGCCACTTGACCGTGGCCAGGGTGGTCTCGAGCGCCTCGGCGATCTCGGCATAGGAGAGGCCCACGACGTCGCGGAGCAGGAGCGCCATCTTCAGGTCGAGGCTGAGGCGGGCGATCGCCTCCCACACGGCCTCCATGCTCTCGATCGGCTCCACGGGCGCGACCGACAGGTGCAGCTGGGGCGCCGAGCTCAGCTCGACGGTCGGCCGGCCGCGGCGCTCGCGCGCCCGCAGCTCGTCGACGACGCGGTGCTTGGCGACCTGGAACAACCATGTTGTGAACTGGCACCGGGCGTCGAAGCCCGGCAGCGCCTGGTAGACGCGCAGGAAGACCTCCTGGCACACGTCCTCCGCCAATGCCCGGTCGCCGCCCAGGATGCGCGCGATGTAGTTGAAGAGCGGCGTCTCGTACTGACGCATGATGAGCGCGAACGCGCGCTCATCGCCGCGGCGGGCGAGTCGGAGCACATTGGGATCGGGCTGCGGAAGGGCCAAGAGGTGAAGCGTTGGTTACGCGAACCACGGCGAGTATAGACATTCGCCCACAGGGACCCGGTGTCCACCCGTACCGTCCTCCACAACCGGCCGCCGCTAGACGACGAGCGAGGTGCCCGTCATCACCTGCGGCTGATCCACGCCGAGCAGGGCGAGCACCGTCGGCGCGACGTCGGCGAGCCGGCCACCTTCGCGCAGGCGGAGGCCGGGCCGGGTCACGATCAGCGGCACCTGGTTCGTGGTGTGGGCCGTGTTGGGGCTGCCGTCGGCGTTCAGCATGACCTCGGCGTTGCCGTGGTCGGCGGTCACGAGGCACACGCCGCCGCGGCCCTCCACGGTCTCGACGACCCGGGCCAGGCAGCGATCGGCGGTCTGCACCGCTTCCACCGCCGCGGGGATGACGCCGGTGTGGCCGACCATGTCCGGGTTGGCGAAGTTCACGAGGCCGAAGCGCACCTCGGCCGCCGCGAGCCCGGCACAGAAGCGCTCGGCCACGCCCTCGGCGCTCATCTGCGGGGCGAGGTCATACGTCGCCACGTCGCGCCTCGAGTCCACGAGCACCCACTCCTCGCCCGGCTGGCGGTGCTCCGAGCCGCCGTCGAAGAAGTAGGTCACGTGGGCGTACTTCTCGGTCTCCGCGCCGTGCACCTGGGCCATCCCGGCCGCGGCCAGGGTCGAGGCCAGGACGTCGGTGAGCGACTCGCCGGGGAACGCCACGGGCGCGTGGATGTCGTCGGCGTACTCCGTCATCTGCACCAGGAACGGCAGCGGCGGCTCCGGCCCGCGGTCGAACTCGGCGAACGCCGGGTCGATCAGCGCCCGCGAGAGCTCGCGGGCCCGGTCGGGCCGGAAGTTGAAGAAGATCGCCACGTCGCCGGCACGGATGCGGCCGTGCGCCGGGTCGCCGATCACGATCGGCTGGATGAACTCGTCGGTCTCGCCGGCGGCGTAGCGCTCGCGCAGCGCCGCCACCGGGTCGTCCGCGCGTGCGCCGATCCCGTGCACCATGGCGTCGTAGGCCCGCTTGACGCGATCGAAGCGGCGATCGCGGTCCATCGCGTAGTAGCGGCCGGCCACGGTCGCCACGCCGGGGATGCCCTCGAGGTAGCCCGCACCGCCGGTGGGCGAGGTGTCGCGGCCGTCGGTGAACGCGTGCACGTGCACGTGCTCCACCTGCTCGCGGGAGGCCAGCTCGAGCAGGCCCCGCAGGTGGTGGACGTGGCTGTGCACGCCGCCGTCGGAGACCAGTCCCATCAGGTGCAGGGCCGCGCCGCGGGCACGCCGGCACGCGTCGACGAGCACCGGGTTTGCGAAGAACGCGCCCGACTCGAGATCGTCGTCGATGCGCACCAGGTCCTGGCGCACGACCCGCCCGGCGCCGAGGTTGGTGTGGCCGACCTCCGAGTTGCCCATCTGCCCCTCGGGCAGGCCGACGGCCCGGCCGGACGCGTCCAGGCGGGTGTGCGGGAAGGCGGCCTCGAGGGCGTCGAAGACCGGCGTCGCGGCCAGGTCGACCGCGTTTCCGGGCCCGGGTGGCGCGATCCCCCACCCGTCCAGGATGACGAGGCACACCAGCGGCTCGGTCATCCCAGCGCCGCGGCGATGACGGCGACGAAGTCGTCCGGCTCGAGGCTCGCCCCGCCGATCAGCCCGCCGTCGATGTCGGGCTGGGCGAAGAGCTCGGCGGCGTTCCCCGGCTTGACGCTGCCGCCGTACTGGATCCGCACGCGCTCGCCGACGCCGTGCAGCCCGTCCACCAGGCCGCGGATGAACGCATGGGCGGCCTGGGCCGTCTCGGGCGTCGCTGTGAGCCCGGTGCCGATCGCCCACACCGGCTCGTACGCGATCGTGGTCGCGGCGACCTGCTCGGGAGTGAGGCCGTCGAGCCCGGCGCGCACCTGCCGCTCGAGCACGAGCTCGGTCAGCGCCGCCTCGCGCTCCTCGGCCGTCTCGCCGACCGCGAGGATGACCCGCAGCCCGGCCGCGTGCGCCCGGGCGGCCTTCGCGTTCACGCCCGCATCCGTCTCGCCGAACAGCTGACGCCGCTCGGAGTGGCCCACGAGGGCGCCGTCGACGCCGGCGGCGAGCAGCATCCCGGCCGACACCTCGCCGGTGAACGCCCCGGCCTCGGCCTCGTGCATGTTCTGGGCGAAGATCGCAACGCCGGTGCCGGCGGCCGCGCGGACGGCATCGGGGAGCGCCGTGAACGGCGGGCACACCGCCACGTCGACGCCGTCGGGCACCCTGCCCGCGAGCGCCTCGAGGAAGGCGACCGCCTCGGCGGCGGTCTTGTACATCTTCCAGTTCCCGGCGACGAACGGACGCCGGCTCATGCGGTCGCTCCCTCGAGGGCCGCGACGCCCGGCAGCGTGCGCCCCTCGACCAGCTCGAGCGCTGCCCCGCCGCCGGTCGAGACGTGCGTGATCCGGTCGGCCACCCCGGCGACGTTCACCGCCGCAACGGAGTCGCCGCCGCCGACCACCGACACGCCCTCCGACGCCGCGACCGCCTCGGCCACAGCCACGGTCCCGCGCGCGAACGGCGCGAGCTCGAACACCCCCATCGGCCCGTTCCAGAAGATCGTGCGCGCGCCCGCGAGCCGGGCGGCGTAGCCCGCGACTGTCTCGGGGCCGATGTCGAGCCCCATCCAGCCCGCCGGGATGGCGTCGACCGCCACGGTGCGCACGTCCGCGTCGGCGGCGAAGCGGTCGGCGACGACGACGTCGGCCGGCAGCACGAGCTCGCATCCGCGCGACGCCGCGTCGGCCATCGCACGCCGGGCCGTCTCCTGCCCCGCCTCGTCCTCGTGGCGGGACTCGCCCACGTCGAGGCCGCGCGCGGCCAGGAACGTGAACGCCATCGCCCCGCCGATCAGAATCGCGTCGGCGAGCTGTGTGAAGCGGTCGATCACGCCGATCTTGTCGGCCACCTTGACGCCGCCGAGCACGACGACGAACGGGTGCGCCGGGGAGTCGAGCAGGCGGTGGAAGGCGTTCAGCTCGGCCTCGAGCAGGAGGCCGGCGGCGCACGGCAGCAGGTGCGCCACGGCCTCTGTCGACGCGTGGGCGCGGTGGGCGGAGCCGAAGGCGTCGTTCACGTAGAAGTCGGCGAGAGCGGCCAGCTCGGCCGCCATCGCCGGGTCGTTCTTCGTCTCGCGCGGGTCGAAGCGGAGGTTCTCGAGCAGGCGCAGCGGCCCCTGCTCCTGGTCGAAGGCGACCGGCTCGCCGAGGAGCTCGGCCATCCGGCCGGCGACGGGGCGCAGCGAGAGCTCGGGCCGCACCTCCCCCTTCGGCCTGCCCAGATGCGAGCAGGCGACCACGTCGGCCGAGCGCTCGCGCAGGTATCTGATCGTCGGCAGCGCCGCGCGGATGCGGGAGTCGTCGGTGATCCGCGTCCCGTCGAGGGGCACGTTCAGGTCGGCCCGGACCAGCACGCGCTTGCCCTCGACGGGCAGGTCGCGGACGGTCTTCACGCCACCTTCGAGACCAGGTCGACGAGCCGGCACGAGTAGCCCCACTCGTTGTCGTACCACGCGACGACCTTGACCAGGTTCCCGTTCGCCATCGTGAGCGGGGAGTCGAAGATGGAGCTGTAGGAGTCGCCGACGATGTCGCTCGAGACGAGCGGATCGGTGCTGTAGCGGAGGATGCCCTTGAGCGCACCGGTGTCGGCCGCCGCCTTCATCGCCTCGTTCACCTCGTCCTTGCTCGTCTCGCGGCTGAGCTGCACGAAGAGGTCGGTGGCGGAGCCGTCGGTGACCGGCACGCGCATCGCGATGCCGTCCAGCTTGCCCTTCATCTCCGGGATCACGAGGCCGATCGCCTTCGCGGCGCCGGTCGACGTGGGGATGACGTTGACGGCGGCCGCGCGGGCGCGGCGGAGGTCCTTGTGCGGTGCGTCGAGGAGCCTCTGGTCGCTCGTGTACGCGTGGATCGTGGTCATGAAGCCGCGCTCGATGCCGAACGTGTCCAGCAGCACCTTGACCACCGGCGCCAGGCAGTTCGTCGTGCACGAGGCATTCGAGATCACGTGGTGCTTGGCGGGGTCGTAGTCGTCGCCGTTGACGCCCAGGCAGACCGTCAGGTCGGGCTCGGTGGCGGGAGCGCTGATGATCACCTTGCGGGCGCCGGCATCGATGTGGGCGGACGCCTTGGCGCGGCTGCTGAAGAGGCCGGTCGACTCGACCACGACCTCGACACCCATCTCCTTCCACGGCAGCGCCGCGGGGTCGCGCTCGGCCAGGACACGCACCGGCTTGCCGTCAACGATCAGCCCATCGGCGTCCGACTCGACGGTGCCGTCGAAGCGGCCCTGCACGGAGTCGTATTGGAACAAATGCGCCAGCGTGGCCGCATCCGTGATGTCGTTGACAGCCACGACCTCGAACCCGGCCCCGCGCTCACGAGCTGCCCGAAGCACGTTTCGCCCGATGCGCCCGAACCCGTTGATGGCCACGCGTACGCTCATCTGACTCCCTCGTTGGTTTTGGCCCAAACGAGGACATACTAGCCCCGGTGCAGCGCCCGTCCGGTCGGCGCCGAGGCGCCTGCGAGAGAGGGGAGTTATCGCGGGTGACCGGCAGAATCGGGCAGCGTCAGATGGGGTCTGGATCCGTCGCGCGGGGGATGCCGGTCACCCGCGAACACCTTCTCCATTCTCGGGTCAGGCTCGAATTCGAGCGACCCCCGTACGGGTGAATTTATGAGGAAACTGTTAGCGAATCCTCATGGGGTCCTCGACATGGGCCGCCGCCGCCGGGTGGTAGGGTGCCCGCCCGATGTTCCGGCACCCCAACGAGAGCGCCAAGAACCGGCTGGTGTACCGGACATTCGAGGCCGCGCTGCGCGACGCCGCGGGCCGGTATGCCCGCGGCCGCCTGGTCGACGTCGGCGGTGGGCGCAAGCCGTGGCAGCCGATCTTCGCCGCGCACGTGAGCGAGCACGTGTGCGTCGACCATGTCGACAAGGACAGTCCTCGCGGACCGGCGGTCGACGTGGTCGCGACGGCCTACGACATCCCGCTTCCGGACGCCGCCGCCCAGACGGTGCTCCTGACCGAGGTGCTGGAGCACCTGGAGCGGCCGGCGGACGCCCTGGCCGAGTGCTTCCGCCTGCTCGAGCCGGGCGGGCACATCATCGCCACCACCCCGCTCTTCTGGCCCGTCCACGACGCCCGCGACTTCTACCGCTACACGCCCCAGGGGCTGCGGTACCTGTTCGAGGGCGCGGGCTTCGAGGTCGTCGAGCTGCGGCCGCTGGGCGGCCTCTGGTCGACCGTCGCCATCGAGGTCAGCTACGGCCTGCAGCGCTACCGGCGGCCGTGGTCGGCGCCCGCGGTCGACGCGACCTGCCGCTCGGTGCAGTGGCTGGCGCAGCGCTGGGAGCGCGTCGACAACCAGCCCAAGTTCAGCTGGAACCACCTGATCGCCGGCCGCCGGCCGGCATAGCCGCGGTCTCGGCGGCGCTGACCAGCAGGCGCATCCGGCCCGCGACCGTCGACTTGGAGAGCTGCGGCCGGGCGAGCCGGCCGAGCTCGGCCAGCGACAGGTCGGGGTGAGCGACGCGCAGCTCGGCAACCTGGCGCAGGCCTGCCCCCAGGGTGTCGATGTCGAGCGCCGCGATTGCCTCGGTCTGCGCGCGGGCGGCGCTGCCCTGCCGGGCCAGGTTGGCCTCGTCGCAGTTGGTGGCGCGGTTGGCCCGCTCGCGGGTGCGGCTGATCACCTCGGCCTCGTCGACGCTCAGCACCGCGTCGTGGGCGCCCATGTGGGCCAGCAGCTCGCGGATGGTCTGCTTGCTCTTGGCGTAGGCGACGGCGTGGCCCCTGCGGACGCCCACATGCAGCGCGAGCCCGTCGGCCCGGGCCACGCGGCGCACGAGCTCGGCCCCCTCCGGCTCGGGGGCGCGGATCTCGAGGTGCCCGGCGGCGCGCGGGGCCGACACGGACCCCGCCGCCACGAACGCGCCGCGCAGGTACGCCGCCCGGCAGCAGCGCCGCTGCAGCATCCGCCCGGGCGGCTCGGCGAGCGGACCGAGAGCGGTCGAGAGGACGCCGACCTCGTGCAGGAGCTGCAGGCTGCGGTCGCCGTGCAGGCGCAGCAGCACGCGCGTCCCGCGGGCGAAGCGGGGCTCCCGGAACGACACCAGCTGGCCGTCGCCGCCCAGGTCGCGGACGAGCCGGTACGCCAGCCGGGCCGCGGCGGCGTCGCCCAGCTCGGCCCGCACCGCCACCCCCTCGCCGGAGAGCTCGAACGTGCCGGCGTGGCGGAAGATCCCGCACAGCAGCGCCCCGCAGCAGCAGCGGCGCCGGGGCGGCCGCTCGGTCAGCTCACCGCGCACGACCTCGCCGAACGCCGACCGGGCGCTCACGCCGGTACCGGCCGCCCCCGCCGAGCGAGCCGCACCAGCAGCCGGGCCAGCCGGTCGGGATCGTGCTGCCATTCGCCGGCGAGGCGGCCGCCCACGACCTGCATCCCCAGCCGCCGCAGCCCGCCGCGGTCGACCGGCACCGGCGTGCCGAACTGGGCCCGGTTGCGGCTGACGACGACCGTGTCGACGAGGCCGAGCCCGACATGGTCGACGATGCGGGCGACATGGTCGGAGGCGCGGTAGCCCTCGGTCTCACCCGGCTGCTGGAGCAGGTTGCACACGTAGATGCGGGGCACGTCGGCCGCGCGCACGGCGTCGGCGATCCCGGGGACGAGCAGCGGCGGCAGCGTGCTGGTGAACAGGCTCCCGGGGCCCATCACGATCGCCTCGGCCCGGGCGATGGCCTGGAGCGCCCGGGGATGCGCCGATGGGTCGGGAGGGTCGAGCCGCACCCGCTGGCACTGCGCCCCGTCGGCGGCGAGCGCCGTCTCGCCGTGCACCTCGCGGCCGTCGGCGAACCGGGCCACCAGCTCGACCATGTCCACCGTGCTCGGCACCACCCGGCCGGCGACCGCGAGCACGCGGGCCGACTCCGACACCGCCCGGTCGAAGCTCCCCAGCAGGTCGGTGAGGCCGGCCAGGAACAGGTTCCCGAAACTGTGGCCGGCCAGCTCGCCGGTCCTGAACCGGTGCTGGAACAGCTGGCCGACCAGCGACTCGTCCTCGGCGAGCGCCGCCAGGCAGTTGCGCACGTCGCCCGGGGCCGGCATCGAGAAGTCGCGCCGCAGCCTGCCGCTCGACCCGCCGTCGTCGGTCGTCGTGACGACCGCCGTCACGTCGGCGACGCGCTTCAGGCCGCGCAGGATCATGCTGAGACCGGTGCCGCCCCCCAGGCAGACGACGCGGACGCCGCGCCTGCGGTAACTCGCGACCGGCCAGTCGGCGGCCTGCTCGGTGGTCAGCGACACCCGGTGAGGTTACTCCGCGCGCGGTGCCGACGATTCGCGCCGCCCGGCCCGCAGGCCGAGCACGATCAACCCGAGGATGACCAGCACGGTGAGAGCGCCGACGATCCGGGCGGCGCCGCCCAGCTGGTGGATCACGCCGCCGGCCCCGCGCCAGTCCGCGCCCAGCACGTCCTCGGCGGTGGCGGCCGGCGCGATCGGCCCGCCCGGGACGATCCGGGTGGCGATGATCATGTGGCCGCAGCGGACGGCGTCGATGCGCACGGCCTGCCGCCGGCCGATGTACGGCACGCCGTACCTGTCGAGGCCGACGATCCGCGTGTGGACGTCGACGACGACGGACAGGCGGTGATCGAAGAGCCGTAGCGGCCGGCTCGACCGCACGTCGGCGAGGCTCACCTCGCCGGGCCCCGGCAGCACGTGGCCGGACGCCGTGACGTGGGCCGTCACATGGCACGTGCGCAACTCGTCGTCGACGCGCGCCGGGCGGATCGGGAACCCGGGCAGCTGCGGGAACACGCCCGCGGGCACGTAGACACCGCCGGTCGAGAGCAGCGCCACCTGCGGCGGGACGCCCGCGATCGCATGTGCGCCGACCGGCGTCGGCGACGGCACGCTCCCGCCGGTGTCGTTGCATCCCGGCTCGACGACGCCGTGCACGCGCGGCCCCGGGGGCGGCCGCCTGCCCGGCGTCGGGTACCCGAAGTAGGCCGTGTCGTGCCAGACGATCACGGCAGCGCACGACGCCCGCGCGGGCGCGGGCCGCACCGCCGCCACGGCGGCGGCCACCAGGGCGAGCGTGAGCACGAGCAGAGCGCGGCGCATGTGCGTTGGACGCCGAAACCCCCGCGCCGGTTCGCTCAGTCGGTGCGATGCAGCGCCGCGTACACGCCCCGGCCGACCTTGGCCGGCAGGCCCGGCACCGACTCGAGGTCGTCGCGGCTCGCGTTCACGAGCTCGTCGGCGGTCCGGAACTTCTGCATCAGCAGCCGTCGCCGGGCCGGGCCGACCCCGGGCAGGCTGTCGAAGATCGAGTCCACGCTCGCCTTCGCGCGGCGCTGGCGATGGAACCCCACGGCGAAGCGGTGGGCCTCATCGCGCACCCGCTGCAGGAGCTGCAGCCCGGCCGACGTCCGGTCGAGCAGAATCGGCGCCGAGCGCCCCGGCACGAACACCTCCTCGGCCCGCTTGGCCAGCGAGATCACCGCCACCCGCGGCAGCTCGAACCCGGCCATCGCCTCGACCGCCGCGCCCAGCTGGCCCTTGCCGCCGTCGATCACCACCAGGTTCGGCACGGTCGCAAAGCTGCGGTCGTAGTCGTCGGCATCGACCGACGTCATCCGCGCGAACCGGCGGCCGACCGCCTCGGCGATCATGGCGAAGTCGTCCTGGCCGGCGCTGTGGCGGATCGTGAACTTGCGGTAGTCGGACTTCTTGGCCACGGCGTCCTCGAACACCGACATCGACGCGACCGGGTTGGACTCGCCCAGGTTGGAGATGTCGAAGCACTCGATCCGCAGCGGCAGCACCTCGAGGTTCAGGGCCTCGCGCAGCTCCTCGAGGGCCTCGATCCGGCGCGCCCGGGTGCGCTCGCGCATCAGCGAGTCGTGCTCGAGCGCGAGCTCGGCGTTGCGGGCCGCCAGGTCGGCCAGGCGGCGCTTCTCGCCGCGGCGGGCGCTGCGCACCTCGACGCTCGCCCCGCGGCGCTCGCCGAGGAATGCCTCCAGCAGATCGGCGTCCTCGAACGCGGCCGGCACGACCACCTGACCGGGGATCGCCACCTGGCCGCCGTAGTACTCGAGGGCGAATCCCCAGAGCACGTCGGAAGGGGTGCTGTCGGCAGCGTTCTCGAGGTAGAAGCCGTGCCGGTCGGACAGGCGGCCGTCGCGCAGGTGGAAGAGCTGGACATTGGCGGTGTCGCCGCTGCACGCGATGCCGAGCACGTCGGCCGAGCCCATGCTGCGGCGGTCGGCGACCTGGCGCTCGGACAGGTGCCGCACCGCCATCAGCCGGTTGCGGTAGCGGGCGGCATCCTCGAACTCGTGCTCCTTCGCGGCCCGCTTCATCTCACCCTCGAGCCGCTTCTCGAGCGGGCGCACGCGGCCCGAGAGGAACTCGACGACGCTATCGATCACGGTGGCGTAGTCGTCGCGGCTGATGTAGCCGACGCAGGGGGCCGCGCACCGGCCGATGTGGTAGTCGAGGCAGGGGACGCCCGAGCGGCGGCCGGGCTGCGGGCCCTCGCACGGGCGGTACGGGAACACCCGGTTCAGGACGTCGAGCGTCTCGCGCACCTTCTTCGCGCTCGCGTACGGGCCGAAGTAGAGCACGCCCTTGCGGTGCCGCTCGCGCGTGAACATCACGCGCGGATACTCGTCGCCGACCGTGACCGCGATATAGGGGTAGGACTTGTCGTCGCGCAGGCGGATGTTGAAGGCGGGCCGGTGGCGCTTGATCAGGTTCTGCTCGAGCAGGAGCGCCTCGGTCTCGGAGTCGGCGGCGACGAACTCGATCTCCTCGATCCGCTCGACGAGCCCGGCCGTCTTCACCGTCGCGTGCAGGTCGCGGCGGAAGTACGACCCCACCCGCTTGCGCAGCGACTTGGCCTTGCCGACGTACAGCACCTCGCCCTCGCCGCCCCGGAACAGGTACACGCCGGGCTGGTCGGGAAGGGCGCGGAGCTGGGCGTCGAGGCGCCGGCTGCGCTCGCTGCGGGCGACGGCTGACATGCCGTTCATCGTAGCCTTGAGGCCCGTGATCCCGGCCCCCGTGTTTGGATCCAAAGGTGCTAGCATCGCATCCACCGAACAAGGGGGAAGTGACGTGTCAGAACTCGACGGAATGCTCGCCGCCAACCGCGACTTCCAGAACAGCTTCACCGCCGGCTCGAAGGAGATGCCACCCGCCCGCAAGGTGGCCGTCGTCACCTGCATGGACGCCCGCATCCACCCCGAGGCCGCGCTCGGGCTCGAGATCGGCGACGCCCACATGATCCGCAACGCCGGCGGCCGCGTCTCCGACGACGCGCTGCGCTCGCTCGTGATCTCGTCGCGCCTGCTGGGCACGAACGAGTTCGTGGTCATCCACCACACCGACTGCGGCATGCTGACGTTCTCGAACGCCGACCTGCACTCGAAGCTGCGCGACGAGACCGGCGAGGACGCGTCGCACATCGACTTCCTGCCCTTTCCCGACCTCGAGCAGAGCGTGCGCGACGACGTCGCCGCGATCCTCGGCTCGCCGTTGATCGACGATTCGATCACGGTGTCGGGCTACATCTACAGCGTCCGCACCGGCGGCCTCGACCAGGTCGTCGCGCCGACGACCGCTGCCGCCGCGGCCAAGGCCTAGAAGGGGTTCAGCGCGCTTGCCACCGAGCGGCCGGCGTCGAGGACGGCGCCGGCCGCTCGTCCTGCCGTCTTGCGCGCCCACCCGGCTCCGCTGCGCACATGGCTGCCGAGCCACCGGCGGTCGTGGTAGATGCACCCGCCGGCGAGCACCGCCACCCCGAGCACCATCAGGAATGCACCGAGCGGCGGTACCTCGGCCGTGCCGGCACCCGCCATGATCAGGCCGGTGCCGGCGCTCATCGCGCCCACGGACGTGAGGAACCCGCTCGCCGCCTGGGCGCCGAGCCAGATCTGATCCTCCCGCCGCCGGGCCGTCCAGGCCTGCCATGCGTAGATGCCCGCGAACGTGAGCCCGAGCGGGACCGTCACCCGCCCCGCCCACAGCGCGTAGCCGTGCAGCTCGACGCCCCCGCGCACGATCCCGATCATGCTCTCGACGCCGTCCCAGGCCGCGCCCGCGATCGTGGCGAGGTTGCGCAGGTGCGGGTCGGGCAGGAACACCGCCGCCCCGGTGAGCCCGAACCGCAACAGGTTGCGGAAGCCGGCGACGGCCTGGACGGCGAGCTTCGCACCGATGTGGTCGATCTGCTCGGCCCCGCGCTCGAGGCCCTTGCCGACCGTCCCGGCAACGCCGGGCACGTCGACGCCTGACCCGCCGGCCGGCGGCAACGGCGCCGCCGGCGGCGACGGCTCGTCCGCGGGCAGCGGCAGCAGGCGCACGCCGGCCGAGAAGCCCGGGAGCGCGCTCCCGGAGGCCGAGCGCAGCACGAACGCGCCCGCCGAGGGATCGCCGAGAGCCTCGCCGAGCGCCGCCGCCAGGTCGCCCCGATGCCGGCGCAGGGCGCGTGCGAGCGCGGCGGCCGCGGCGTCGGGGTCGGTCGCGAGCCCCAGCCGCAGCTCGGCCGCGAGCGCATACGGCGGCACCTGATGGGCGCGCGCCGCCGCCTCGACCGCGGGATCTGCGGCAGGTGCCGCGGTCGCGGCCGGCATCAGCCTGGCGAACCCGTCCCAGCCGCCGGAGGCGAGCGGCTCGAAGCGCACGCGCGCGCCGGTGTGTGGTGCGACGACCACCATCCCGTCGCCGACGTACATGCCCACATGATGGGGCGCGCCGGACGGGGCGCCGACGAAGACGAGATCGGCTGGCGCGAGCGCGCCGGCCGGCTCCGGGCGCCGCGAGCCGCCACAGGTCGGCCGCGGTGGGGCGGCCCGGCAGGGGATCGCCGGCCGCCGCGTAGGCGAAGTCGACGAGCCCCGAGCAGTCGAACCCGCCTTCGGCCCGGCTCTCGCCGCCCCACAGGTAGGGCCACCCCACCTGGGCCTCGGCCGCAGCCACGGCGGCGAGCGGCCCGCGGGCGCCGTGCAGGGCGATCGGCCGAAACGCGGCGGCCGCAGGCGCGGCCGCGAACGCGACCCCCGCACGGGCACGGGCCACCACCCGCCGGCGCTGCTGCCCGGCCACCGGCACCGAGCCGCGCACCGCGACGGAGACCGCGACATCGATCGCCCGCGGCACGCCGCCCGTACGGACGACCCGCAGTGACACCAGCCGCGCGCCGTTTCGGCGCGCGACCCCGGCGGCCACCCGTCGCAGCCCGGCCGGGGTCGCCTCGGGGTCCGCACCGAGGTGGCCGGCCGCGGCGATCGCCGCCAGATCGGCGGCGCGCTGCGCGTGCCCGCCGCCGACGGCGACCATGCTCAGATACCCCATGAGCACGCCGCCCAGGAGCACCACCGTGAGGGCGGCGATCGCCGCCACCGAGATCTGGCCCCGCTCGCTCACGGCAGGGCCGCCCGCGCGACCGCGTCGGTGCGGCCGATCCCGCCCGCGAGCATGACCGGGAGGCGCACCACGAGGGAATGCCGGGAGCGCTGGATGCGGGCTTGACGGCGCAGCGCCGCGGGCAGCGGCCGCCCCTCGGCGACGAGCACCGCCGCCTGGTCGGCGATGCCCTGGGCGCGGCTCTGGGCCGCCCACAGGACGAGCAGGCCGTGCACGCACACCGCCGCGACGGCGAAGGCGGCGGCGAGGGCGACGAGCTCCACCGTCGCCTGCCCGCGCTCGCCGCTCACTGCCGCGCCGCCGGGGCCGACGCCGAGACGGCCACGGCAAAGCCGGGCAGGACGGCGGGAATGCGAACGCGCACGGTCACGGTGCGGCCGGCCAGCCGCACTCGGGCGCCCGAACGCATGCCGGCGGGCAGCGCCGCGAGCGCGGCCGGACGGGGCGGCGACCCCGCCAGGGCCGCACGGGCGGCGGCACGGGCGGCGGACTCGGCCGAGACGAGCGCCCAGCCCGCCAGCACCGCCTGCCACACCGCGAAGGTCAGGATCAGGAGCACGGGGATGAGCGCGACGGTCTCGACGCTCGCCTGCGCGCGCTCTCGGTGTGCGCCTCGTGCCACCGGCCCAACGTAGGGCCGGCGGCCGTCACGGAACAACGCCCGCAGCGTGGCGGAAGTGTCAGGAATCGCCTGCTACGATCGATGCGGATGACCGAGAACGGCACCAGCCCCAACAACTCGGCGGGCGAGGATCGCCAGTTCGTCCACTTCTCGTTCTACCAGCTCGACCCCGCCTGGCGGCGGTTGCCGGAGGCCGAGCAGGAGGCATCCCGGGCGGAGCTTGCCACCGTCATCGAGTCGTTCGGCGACCGCTTCGCGCTGCGGTCGTACACCGTCGCCGGCCTGCGCCCCGACGCGGACTTCATGCTGTGGAAGGTGTCCGAGCGGCTGGAGGACTTCCAGGAGCTCGGCACCGCCGTCATGTCGACGGCCATGGGCGGGTACCTGACGACGCCCTACGCGTACCTGTCGATGACCCGCCGCTCCCAGTACGTCAAGGGCGAGGGCCGCTCGATGCACAAGCGCGGCCGGGTCATGTGGAACCCGGACTCGAAGTACCTGCTGATCTACCCGATGGTGAAGACCCGGGCCTGGTACCAGCTCTCCAAGCCCGCGCGGCAGGGGATCATGAACGAGCACATCGCCGCCGGCCATCAGTTCCCGACGGTGAAGATCAACACGACCTACTCGTTCGGCATCGACGACCAGGAGTTCGTGGTCGCCTTCGAGACCGACTTCGTGGGCGACTTCCTCGATCTGATGATGACGCTGCGCGAGACCGAGGCCAGCCGCTACACCGAGCGCGACACGCCCATCTTCACCTGCATCTCCTGCTCGGTGCCAGAGGCGCTGCGCTCGCTCGGAGGCGCCGCCTCCGCCCTCATCGCCGGCGACTGACCCCCCTCCATCGGGGGATGGGAGGCCTCATGCATCAGCCCTACCGTGGGCTGGAGGAGCCCCCTGTCCAAGGATGGATGCATGCGCCGAGTCACCCTGCTGCCGCTGGTCGCTGCCCTCGCGACCGCCGCCTTCCCCACCGCCGCCCAGGCCCAGAGCCGCGCCGCATGCGCCGCGCCGGCGCCGGGGATGATGCGGTGCTTCGCCCAGATCGAGGCCGGCCCGCGCATGCAGCCCGCACTCGCGCTCAGCCCGTTCGTCGTCCCGTCCGGCTACGGCCCGGCCCAGTTCCACGGCGCATACGCGCTGCCGAAGCTGACGCCGTTCGTCGCCGGCTCCACGAAGACGCGCAAGAAGCAGACGATCGCGATCGTCGACGCCTACAACGCGCCGACGGCCTTCGCCGACCTGACCAGGTTCGACACGACCTTCGGCCTGGCCGCCTTCCCGAAGTGCACGACGAAGGTGACCGCGGCCTGCTTCCAGGTGATGAACCAGACCGGCGGCGCCACGCTGCCGGCGTCCGGCGTGCCGTCCGGCTGGGACGTCGAGATCTCGCTCGACGTGCAGGCGGCGCACGAGATCTGCCAGAACTGCAAGCTGCTCCTCGTCGAGGCGAGCTCGCCGAGCATGTCCGACCTCGGCACCGCCGTGAACACGGCCATCGCAAAGGGCGCAAACGTCGTCTCCAACAGCTACGGCTCCTACACGACGCAGTCGGCGTCGGCAGGAGGCGCCGCGGCGTACTACAACCACCCGGGCCACGCGATCGTGGTGTCGGCCGGCGACAGCGGCTTCGGCCCGGCCTTCCCCGCCGACCTGAACACGGTCGTCGCGGTTGGCGGCACGAACCTCCAGGTCGGCCCGGGCAACACCTACGCCGGCGAGAGCGTCTGGAACAACGGCCCCGGCCAGGACGCCACCGGCAGCGGGTGCGACAACGCCTCGGTGGCGCGCTCGTGGCAGACCGCGCTCACCAACTGGGCGGCGACCGGCTGCGGCAGCTTCCGGGCGATGAACGACGTCTCTGCAGACGCCGACCCGAATACGGGCGCGGCGATCTACGACTCCGCGCACGGGTGGATGCAGGTCGGCGGCACGAGCCTCGCCGCGCCGCTGATCGCGGGCGTGTACGGCCTGGCCGCGAACGCCAACATCGCCAACTACCCGGCCTCGATCCCGTATGCGCACACCGCGTCGCTGCACGACGTGACGAGCGGGAACGACCTGCCCGGCAACGCCGGCCTCCCCTGCACCGCCACGATCCAGTGCAACGCCGGCGCCGGCTACGACCTGCCCACCGGGCTCGGCACGCCGAGGGGCATCGCCGGCTTCTAGCCCCTCGGAGTACGCCTCACAGGTGGTAGCGCTTGGATTCCTCCCAGGCCCAGAGCATGGCGAACCCGCCCGCCAGGGCGATGATCACGAGCGGCAGCGTGAACCCGCCCAGCGTCAGCAGCCCGAACTGCGACAGCGAGTACGCGCCGGCCGCCACCGTGACCGCGCCCATGCCCGCGTAGAGCGCCTGGCGCTGGCGGTCGGGCATGAGCGAGATCGTCATCCGGTTCGAGCGGTACCAGGAGTAGCCGAAGTACCACATGAGGACGATGAAGATCAGCCCGATCGTCCCCAGCAGGATCGCGAAGATGCTCGACGACACGTGGAAGAAGACCGTCGAGATGATCGCCAGGCCGACGACGATCAGGAGGCCTCTGAGCGTCTCGCGGCTCATCAGTGCGGCCCGGTCATGAACGCGCGCACGCCCAGGGCGGCCACGAGGCCCGACCCGATCGTGAACAGCAACAGGTTGCGCCGCCCGTCCTCACCCCGCAAAGCATAGGGGTACGCAACAGCCAGCAGGGGTAGCAGGCCGTACACGAAGTGCAGCTGGTCGGCCGGGCGCAGGCCCTGGGAGATCAGGATGAGACCGAGCGTGGCCTGCGCGATCACGAGCGTCTGCGCCAGCGCGAGCGCCTGGCGGAAGAGCTCGCCGGGAGGGGCGTTGCGGCGGTAGGCGACGGCGCCCCACAGGGCCACGAGCGCGTTCACCACGATCAGGAGCGACCCCACGATCGCGTGCACCACAGGCATGGCCGGGCAGGCTATCAGCCCGGGTGGTGGACGGCCCGCGCGAGCCGGGCGGCTAGCCTACGGCCGTGGTCACGCCCGGACAGCCTGCCCCGGATTTCGCCCTCCGCTCCGACTCCGGCGACACGGTGCGGCTGAGCGACCTGCGCGGCCATCCGGTGGTCGTCTACTTCTACCCGAAGGACGACACGCCCGGCTGTACGACCCAGGCCTGCGCGATCCGCGACAGCTGGGGCCAGTTCGAGCGGGCCGGGGCGACCGTCCTCGGCGTCAGCCCCGACTCTCCGGAGTCGCACGTCAAGTTCCGCGAGAAGTTCTCGCTGCCGTTCCCGCTGCTCGCCGACGAGGATCACGCCGTCGCCGACGCCTACGGCGCGTGGGGCGAGAAGGTGCGCTACGGCAAGCGCGTCGGTCGGCCTGATCCGGTCGGGCTTCGTGATCGACGCCGAGGGCAACGTGGCGGCGGCCAAGGTGAACGTGAGGGCCGACAAGCACCGCGAGTGGGCCCTGGCCGAGCTCGCCAAGCTCGGCAGCTGAGCCCCGTCCTCTAACATCGACGGCCGTGCCCGACCTGCCCCTCGCCGACGTGCGGGTGCTCGACCTGACCCAGATCCTGGCCGGGCCGTACTGCACCATGATGCTCGCCGACCTCGGCGCCGACGTGGTCAAGGTGGAGCGGCCGGGCGGCGGCGACGGCAGCCGCCAGTGGGGGCCGCCGTTCGTCGCGGGCGAGAGCGCCTACTTCCTGCAGGTCAACCGCAACAAGCGCTCGATCGCCGTCGACCTCAAGCATCCGGACGGCGCGGCGGTGGCGCAGCGGCTGGCGGCCGCGGCCGACGTGGTCATCGAGAACTTCCTGCCCCACGCCGGCGAGCGCTTCGGGCTCGACGCCGCGACGGTGCGGACGCGCACGCCGGCGATCGTCCACTGCGCGATCCGCGGCTACCCGACCGGCCACCCCGAGGCGGCCAAGCCGGGCTACGACTTCGTCATGCAGGGCGTCGGCGGGATCATGAGCATGCAGGGTGAGCCCGGCGGCGAGCCGATGAAGGTCGCCGTTGCGATCTCGGACATCGTCGCCGGCCAGTTCGCGAGCTCCGCCATCCTGGCGGCGCTCCTGCGGCGCGGGCGCACGGGCGAGGGGGCCACGCTCGAGGTGTCGCTGCTCGACGCCCAGGTGGCCTGGCTCGCCAACCGCGGCGGCGACTGGCTGATCGGCGAGATCGAGCCCGTGCGGCTCGGGAACGCGCACCCCTCGATCGTGCCCTACGAGACGTTCCGGGCGGCGGACGGCTACGTGAACCTGGCGGTCGGCACCGACGAGCAGTTCGCCCGCTTCTGCCACGAGGCCGGCCTGGACGACACGGCCGCCGATCCCGAGTTCACGACGAACCGCCTGCGCGTCGTGCACCGCGAGCGGCTGGTGGCCGACCTGCGGCGCGCCTTCGCGACCCGGCCGGTGGCGCACTGGCTGGGCGTGCTCGACCGCGCCGGCGTGCCCGGCGGCCCGGTGCTTTCGGTGCCGGACGCGCTCGCCGGGCCGGCCGCCCACACCGTCGAGACCGTCGCGCACCCGACGGCCGGGCCGCTGCGCATGATCGGCTCGCCGATGCAGGTCGACGGCGAGCGCCTGCACGCGCGCCGGCCGCCGCCGCGGCTGGGCGAGCACACGCGCGAGGTGCTGGCCGAGGCCGGCTACTCCTCGGCGGAGGTGGCCGATCTGCTGACGGGCGCCTGCGCCCCCGGGTAAACTTCGCGCTCCCCGCGGATGTGGCGGAATTGGTAGACGCGCACGGTTCAGGTCCGT
The DNA here is from genome assembly GCA_963707585.1 of uncultured Actinomycetes bacterium. Taxonomy (GTDB): domain Bacteria; phylum Actinomycetota; class Thermoleophilia; order Gaiellales; family JAICJC01; genus JAICJC01. The sequence goes on from CAVPQP010000006.1 coordinate 401,029, forward strand.
GTGACCGCAAGGTCGTGGAGGTTCAAGTCCTCTCATCCGCATAGGGTCGGCGCTACCGTCGGTGCGTGGGCCCGGCCCTTCCCAGGATCGACACCGCAGCCCGCGGCCGTCTCACCGCCCGCTTCGGCAGCGCGGCCGAAGGGTGGCTCGACGCGGCGCCGGATCTCCTGACGACGCTCGCCGAGCGATGGCGGCTCGAGCTCGGCGCCGCGATCCCGCGCGGGAGCGTGTCGCTCGTGTTCTACTGCCGGACGGACACCGGGGCGGCCGCTGTGCTCAAGGCCAGTCCCGACCGCGCGCGCATGACCGGCGAGGCGGCGGCGCTGCGGGGGTGGCACGGCGTCCACACCCCCGCCGTGCTCGCCCACGACGAGGGGTTGGGGGCGCTCCTGATCGAGGCGATCGAGCCCGGCACGCCCCTCGACCTGTCGTCGACCCAGCCGGCCCCGGCGCTCGTCGCGGAGCTCCTGCGGGCGCTGCACGAGGGCGCTGCCCGCGACAGGGCGTACCCGCCGCTCGAGCAGCGCGTCGGCGCTCTGTACGACTCCTCCGTGAAGCTCTACGAGCGCCATCCCGAGCTGGTGACGCTGATCCCGCCGGCCCTCTACGAGCGTGGCCGCACACAGGCGCTGCGGCTCGCCGGGGACGCGGGGCCATGCGTGCTCCTCCACGGCGATCTCACTCCGGCGAACATCCTCGACGGAGGCCCCGAGCGCGGCCTCGTCGCGATCGACCCGGCACCCTGCCTGGGCGACCCGGCCTTCGACGCGGTCGACCTGCTCCTGTGGCGGGCGGACGATCGCCCGACGTTCGCAACGCGCGCCGCCGGGCTGGCCGCGGCGACCGGTCTCGACGCGGAGCGGCTGCTCGAGTGGTGTGCCGCGTTCGCGGCCATGACCGCGCTGGAACGCGCGAGCCGGCCCGCCGGCGCCGCCGGCATCGACGCGCTCCTGGAGCTCGCCGCAGAGGCGTGAGCGCGCACGCGCACGGGCGCAAGCCTTTAGAGTGCCGCCGTGCCCCGTCCCCTCCGTATCGGCGTCCAGCTGCCCGAGGTCGAGCGCGAGGTGCGCTGGCCCGAGTACGCCGCCATCGCCGCCGCGGCCGAGGAGGTCGGGTTCGACTCGATCTGGGTCGGCGACCACCTGCTCTACCGCGAGGACGGCCGGCCAGAGCGAGGGCCGTGGGACGCCTGGGCGACCCTGGCGGCGCTCGCGGCGTCCACGCAGCGGGTGCACCTCGGGCCGCTCGTGGCCTGCACGGGATTCCACCCGCCGGGGCTGATCGCCCGCATGACCGCTGCGATCGACGAGATCTCCGGCGGCCGGTTCGTGCTCGGGCTCGGCTGCGGCTGGAACCAGCCCGAGTTCGAGGCGTTCGGGATCCCGTACGACCACCGCGTGGCCCGGTTCGAGGAGGCGTTCACGATCATCCGCACCATGCTGGACGGAACCCCGGCCACGCTCGCCGGCCGCTACTGGCAGGCCGGCGGGGCCGTGCTCCTGCCCCCGCCGGCGCGGCGCCCGCCGCTCGTGATCGGCTCCAACGGGCCGCGCATGCTCGGGATCGCCCTGCCCCATGTCGACGCCTGGAACACCTGGTGGGACGGCTACGGCAACACGGTCGAGGGCTTCGCCAAGCTGAACGCCGAGATCGACGCGGCCGCCCGCAAGGCGGCCCGGCCCGAGGGCGAGATCGAGCGCAGCGCCTGCGTGCTCGTCTCGGTCGACGGCCGCCCGGGCGAGCGCCCGCCGAACCCGGATCTCGAGCCGGTCAGCGGCCGGCCCGAGACGCTCGCCCGCCACCTGCATGGCCTGGCCGAGGCCGGGGCCGACGAGGCGATCCTCGTGCTCGATCCGATCACCGAGGGTTCCGTGAGGGCGCTCGAGCCCGCGCTGCACTTGCTCGGCGTCCAATAAAACTTCCCTCAGAAGGGCGATCCCGGCGGTTTGCGAAAACGCCGAAAACGATGGGACAACCTGGTAACCCATCGATCCCGCCTGGGGAGGTGAGTCCCATCAACGAGTTTTTCACCACGCTGTCCACGGACGTGCGTGACGAGGCCGGCCAGACCATGGCCGAGTACGCCGTCGTCCTCGGCGTGATCACCATCGCCGTCGTCGTCACCCTCGGTCTTCTGAGCGCGGCGATCAAGAACACGCTCAACAACGTCATCTCCTCGCTGTAGGACCGCTCTGATCCGGGCCCGGACGGGATTTCCCCATCCGGGCCCGCTTCCGTTCTCGGGGGCGTTTGCGACGGCGAGCACCGGGGCAGCTCCGGGCTAGAGTGGCAGTGCGGCCACGGCGCACACGGCCGCGGCAAACCATCCCCCGGACGAGGAGCCCCGATGAACGAGCAGGAACAGTGGCGCGAGCTTGGCCAGCAGCTGCGGGTCGACTCGATTCGCGCGGCCGCGGCCGCCGGCTCCGGTCATCCCACCTCATCGATGTCCGCGGCCGACCTCATGGCCGTGCTGCTCGCGAAACACCTCCGCTACGACTTCGACCAGCCTGAGAACCCGCTGAACGACCACCTGGTGTTCTCGAAGGGACACGCGTCACCGCTCGTGTACTCCATCTTCAGGGCGGCGGGCGCGATCAGCGACGCCGACCTGCTCAGCTTCCGCAAGATGGGGTCGCGCTTCCAGGGCCACCCCACGCCGGTCCTGCCCTGGGTGGACGTCGCCACCGGATCGCTCGGCCAGGGCCTGCCGATCGCGGTCGGCATCGCCCTCGCCGGCAAGCGCCTCGACCAGCTGCCGTTCCGGGTCTGGGTCGTGTGTGGCGACAGCGAGATGGCGGAGGGCTCGATGTGGGAGGCGTTCGCGGCCGCGTCGCACGAGAACCTCGACAACCTCACCGCGATCATCGACGTGAACCGCCTGGGCCAGCGCGGCGAGACGATGCTCGGGTGGAACACGGCGACCTACGCCCGCCGGGCCGAGGCGTTCGGGTGGCGCGCGATCGAGATCGACGGCCACGACGTGGCCGAGATCGACGCCGCCTTCACCGCGGCGGCCGCAGCCGACGGCCAGCCGGTCGCCATCATCGCCCGCACCATGAAGGGCAAGGGCGTCGCCGCGGTCGAGAACAAGAACGGCTGGCACGGGAAGCCGCTCGCCGACCCCGATGCGGCCATCGCGGAGCTGGGCGGCCGCCGCGACCTGCAGGTGCGACCGCAGGCGCCGCCCACGAACGGGCGGCCGCACCGCTTCGAGACCGCGAAGACCGCCCCGGCAGCCTGGGGCGTCGGTGAGAAGGTGGCCACGAGGCGCGCGTACGGCGACGCGCTGGTCGCCGTCGGCTCGGGCGACGGCCGCGTGGTCGCGCTCGACGGCGAGGTGGGCAACTCGACCTTCTCGGAGCTCTTCCAGGATGCCCACCCCGACCGCTACTTCGAGATGTACATCGCCGAGCAGCAGATGGTGGCGGCGGCGGTCGGCATGCAGGTGCGCGGCTGGCGCCCCTTCGCCTCGACGTTCGCGGCGTTCTTCGCCCGCGCCTATGACTTCACCCGCATGGCGGCGATCAGCCAGGCCAACATGTGCCTGGCCGGCTCGCACGCGGGCGTCTCGATCGGCGAGGACGGCCCATCGCAGATGGCGCTCGAGGACCTGGCGTCGTTCCGGGCCGTGCACGGCTCGACCGTCCTCTACCCGAGCTGCGCGAACCAGACCGCCCGGCTCGTCGAGCAGATGGCCGACCGCGACGGCATCGTCTACCTGCGCACAACGCGCGAGAGCCTGCCGGTGCTCTACCCGGCGGACGAGCCGTTCCCGATCGGGGGCTCGCGCCTGGCGCGCTCGTCCGACTCCGACGACGTGACCGTCGTCGGCGCCGGGATCACGTTGCACGAAGCGCTCGCGGCCGCCGAGACGCTCGCGGGCGAGGGCATCTCGACCCGGGTGATCGACCTCTACTCGGTGAAGCCGATCGACGCCGCGACGCTGGCCGAGGCCGCCGAGGCGACCGGCGGCATCGTGGTCGTCGAGGACCACTGGCCCGAGGGCGGGCTGCACGAGGCCGTGCTCGAGGCGCTCTCGGGCGAGGGCGTGAACGTGCCTGTCACCGGGCTTGCGCCGACCGGCATGCCGACGTCGGGCACGCCGGCCGAGCTGCTCGACCAGGCCGGCATCGACCGCGCGCACATCGCGACCGCGGTCCGCGCGCTGGTGCGCGCCTCGCGCTGAGCGCACGACCGAGAACCGGGGACTGTCCCCGCCACGCGGGGACAGTCCCCATACTCTGCACGTGAGGATCGTGGCCATCCGATGAGGACGCTGACCCTCTGGGTGCGTCGGGCGTCCACCGCACAGCTGGTCGCGGTCGGCGTCGCGGTGGGCGTCGTCTTCGTGGGCGCAAACGTGCTCGCCGGATACGACACCGGGAGCGCCCGCCCGCCGCAGCCGGCCACCTTGTCGGAGCTCACGCTGCGCGAGCTCGGCAACACCGGGGCCGAGGGGATCACCGCGAACTTCCGCTACCGAAACTCGCTCGTGCCGACCACGTCGCTGATCCCCCAGGCCAGCGCCGGCGGCAGCTCCCTGCCCCTCGTCACCGGCGCGAACGGCCGGCTCTGGTACGCCCACGGCCGCCTGCGGATGGAGTTCCAGACCGACCAGGGCGACACGCAGCTCGTGGTGCACGGCACGCGCGCGCTCATGTACGACGCGTCCGACGGCACCGCCTTCGCCGCCACGTTGCCGTCGATCGCGACGCTCGGGCGGCTGCGCTCGGGCCTGGCCGGCGCCACGCAGCTGCTCGGTCGCCTGCGCTCGACGCTGCGCATCTCGGCGCCCGTGCCCGGCGTCACGGCCGGCCGGCCGTCCTACACGGTGCGGATGCGGCCGCTCGAGAGCAGCGGCCTGCTGAGCCAGGTGGCGCTCGCGGTCGACGCCGACACCGGCACGCCGCTTCGGCTCGAGGTGTACGGCCGCGGGCAGGCCAAGCCGCTCGTCGAGTTCGCCCTCTCGAACGTCCACTACGGGGCCGTCGATCCGGCGGTGTTCCGGCTGCGCCTGCCCTTCGGCATGCGCCCGGTGCCGGTGCGCTTCGGCGGCCCGCCGTCGCTCGGCGCGACCGTGTCGTGCGCCGCCCCGGCCCAGCTCGGCGGCCTGCCGCTGCAGAGCTGCCGCGAGGCCAGCCGATCGGACGAGCTCCCGGGCCGGCTGCTCATCTACGGGAGCTCGTTCGGCTCGGCCGTCGTCCTCGAGCAGCCCGGCGGCGGCGACCCCGGCGGCGGCCTGTGGGGCCTCCTGCCGTCGGTCTCGGTCTCGGGGGCCGACGGGCGCGAGCTCGTGACGCCGCTCGGGGCCGTGGTGCGGTTCGCCCGCGGCGGGATCACCTACACCGTGCTCGGCAGCCTGCCCCGGCAGGTCATCGAAGCAGTGGCGCGGGGCCTGTGAGCACGCCCGCCGCAGCTGCGCCGGCCGTCTCGACCACCGCGCTGCGCAAGACCTACGGCGCGATCGAGGCGGTGGCGGGGGTCGACGTGACCGTGCAGGCGGGCGATGTCTACGGCTACCTCGGCCCCAACGGCGCGGGCAAGACGACGTCGCTGCGGATGATGCTCGGCCTGATCCGGCCGACGTCGGGCGAGGTGCGCATCTTCGGCCGCGATCCCGTGCTCGATCCGGTCGCGGCCCTCGACGGCGTGGCCGGGTTCGTGGAGGACCCCGCCTTCTACCCGTACCTGAGCGGGCGCGCGAACCTGGAGCTGCTGGCCGCGCTCGACGGCGGCGACGGCGCGGCGATCGACGAGGTGCTCGCGATCGTCGAGCTCGCGGGCCGCGCCCACGACCGCGTGCGCGGCTACTCGCACGGCATGCGCCAGCGGCTCGGCCTCGCGGCCGCCCTGCTGCGGCGGCCGCGGCTGCTCGTGCTGGACGAGCCCACCACCGGCCTCGACCCCGGCGGGATGCGCGACATGCGCACGCTCGTGCGCCGCCTCGCCGGCGAGGGCATCACCGTGCTGCTCTCGAGCCACCTGATGGGCGAGGTCGAGGCGCTGTGCAACCGCGTGGCGATCCTGAGCGGCGGCCGCGTCCGCTTCGAGGGCGCGCTCGCCGATCTGCTCGAGCGCAGCGAGGGCCGCTACCGCCTCGATGCGACCGACCCGGCGGCCGCGCTCGCGGTGTGCCGGGCGGCGAACGGCATCCACGCTGCCCAGCCCGACGGCGCCGGCATCGTGTTCCGGGCCGACCGCGACGCCGTGGCGGCGCTCTCGCTGGAGCTGGCCGCGGCGGGCCTCGGCATCCACGCCCTCGTCCCCGCCGGCGGGCTCGAGGAGCTCTTCTTCGACCTCACCGACCCGGGGGCGGCATGACCGGGCGGGCGCTGCGGTGGGAGCTGCGCAAGCTCGCGGCCCAGCGCCGCACCTGGATCGGCATCGGTGCGGCCGCGGCCGCGCCCGTGCTCCTCGCCGTGGCCATCGTGGTGCACCCACCCGAGCCGACCGACTCCGGCCTGCCGTTCTTCCTGCGCTTCGCGGTCGAGTCGGGGTTCGCCCTGCCGCTCCTGTCGCTGCTCTTCGCGGCCCTCTTCCTGTTCCCGCTCGTGACGGCGCTCGTCGCCGGCGACATCGTCGCGGCCGAGGACCACAACCGCACGCTGAAGACGATCCTCACCCGGTCGACGAGCCGCAGCAGCATCTTCGCGGCCAAGGTCGTGGCCGCCTTCGCCTACGTGCTCGTCGCGGTGGTGACGATGGGCGTCGCCGGCACGATCGCCGGCGGCCTGGCGAGCGGCTTTCACCCGCTGCCGACGTTCTCGACGGTGATCTCGCCGTCGCGGGCGCTCGCGCTGGTCGTCGGCAGCTTCGCCCTCTACGCCATGCCGGTGCTCGCGCTGGCGGCCATCGGCATCCTGCTCTCGACGGTGTCGCGCAACAGCGCGGCCGCCGTCGTGGGGACGCTGATGGTGGCCCTGCTCGAGCAGCTCACGCAGATCGTGCCGGTGCTCGACGACGCGGCGGCGCAGCGGTGGATGCTGACGACGCAGCTCGACGTGTGGGAGACGCTTTTTCGCACGCCGCTTGACTGGGCGCCCATCGTCCACGCCGCCTATGTGTCAACGGTCTATGCCCTCTCGGCACTGGTCGTGGCATGGGCCCACTTCGTGCGCCGGGACATAACCGGTTAACCCCTGCGTCAAATTCGGGAATTCGGCCGCAAAGTTACCCCAAAAGGGGGACGGCACCCCTACCCAATCAGCGGAGAATGCCGCCCGTGGCAACACCATCACCTGACCTCCGCAGCCGCGCCGGCCTTACTGTCGTGGATGGAAGATCCCCCTCCCTCTCCTCCCACGACGTGCCGGCGGGGCTGCGGATGGTCAGAGCGTTGGACCGGGCGGTCCTCGAGGCGGCCCGCCGGTGCGCGCTACGGCCGATGGAGCTGTATGCGCTGCTGTTGCTCCGCTCCGAGGAGCCACTCGAGACCACCCGCCTGGCGGCGCAGCTGGCCGCCAGCCAGAGCCAGGCCAAGCAGATCGCTCTGCGCCTGTGCGCGCGCGGGCTGGCAACACGCCACGGCGCCTACGGCCGCACCGAGCTGACCGTGGCCGGGCGCGAGCTGGCCGACGCCGCCGCGAACGATCTCGAGCAGGCGGTGGCGGGACGCATGGCCGCGATCGACCCGGCCCTGCGCGTTCTCGGCACCGCCACGCTGGCGGATCTCACCCTGCCCACCTCGGCGTAGCGTCCCGGCCTAGGGGCGGCCTGGGCCGCCGCCCCGTAGGACCGTGCCCGCGAACGGCGAAGGACTAGGCGAATCCGCGGTTTTCGTCCATACTTGCAACGTTCATCGTTGCGGCGACGTCTTATCTGTCGTCTATCCGTGTTCTTCGGGAAGGGGTCCCATGAGTGCATCCGAGGGAGGTGCGGTCGAAACGACGACCGCGCTGGCGCTCGAGGAGAAGGGCCATCTGCACAAGAGCCTGCGCAGATTCGACATGCTCTTCTTCACCGTCTGCGCCCTGGTCGGGCTCGACACGCTCGGTCAGGTGTCGGGGTTCGGCGCGCAGACGTTCACGTGGCTCGTCATCCTCGCCATCCTGTTCGTGTTCCCGTATGCGCTCGTGATGGCCGAGCTGGGAGCGGCCTTTACCCAGGAGGGCGGGCCGTACGAGTGGATGAAGATGAGCTGGGGCCGGATGGCGGCCGGGCTCGGTTCGGTGCTCTACTGGGTCACGAACCCGCTGTGGGTGGGCGGCTCGCTGGCCTTCATCGCCACCGCCGCCTGGAGTGACAACCTGCACCCGATCGGCTCGGGGTTCACCGTCGGCAACATCGTGTTCAAGACGGTCTTCATCTGGATCTCGATCGGCGTCGCGATCGCATCGCTGCGCCACGGCAAGTGGATCCCCAACGTCGGCGCGATCATCCGCATCGGGGTGCTCGCATTCTTCTCGCTGACCGTGGTGATCTACGGCATCGAGCACGGCCTGCACGGCTACGCGGCCGGCAACTTCAACCCGAACTCGCTCGTGGTCTTCCTGGGCCTCGTGCCGCTCCTGCTCTTCAACTACGTCGGCTTCGAGCTCCAAAACGGCGCCGCCGAGGAGATGCAGAACCCGCAGCGCGACGTCCCGGTCACGGTGCTGCAGAGCGGCGTCATCACCGTGCTCGCCTACTCGATCCCGGTGTTCGGGATCCTGGCGGTGCTGCCGTCGAGCCAGATCACCGGCATCGGCGGGTTCCTCGACGCCGTGCACACGACGTTCGGCGTCTACGGCGGTGCGCAGAACTTCCTCACCGACGTGATGGTGCTCGGGTTCATCTTCGCCCTGGTCACCTCGGGCGCGGTATGGATGATGGGCTCCGACCGGATCCTGGCGGTGGCGGCCTACGACGGCGCCTTCCCGGGCTACTTCGGCCGGTTCCACGCCCGGCTGGGGACGCCGGTGCGGGTGAACGTGATGTCGGGCATCGCCTCGACGGTCTTCATGCTCGCCGCCGTGCAGCTCCTGAGCGGCTCGGCCAGCGCGGCGAACTCGTTCACGGTGGTGCTGTACCTGGCCACCTCCACCACCCTGCTCAGCTATCTGCTGATCTTCCCTGCGGCGATCAAGCTGCGCAAGAGCTACCCCCATGTGCCACGGCCGTACCGGCTGGGCAAGAGCGGCGACGGCCTGATGTGGCTGTGCACCGTGCTGTGCACGGGCTGGATGCTGCTCGGCTCGTGGGTGGCGATCTTCCCCGGGACGCTCGAACGCATCACCGGGCACTCCTACAACATCGTGGACGTCTACGGCGTGTCGCGGCTGCGGTTCGAGGTGTTCACCCTCGGCACCCTGGCCGTGATCCTCGTGTTCGGCCTGATCGGCTACGCGCTCGCCGCTGACGTGCGGGCGAAGGCCGTGACCATCCCGCTCGACACCGGTCTCGAGCCGGCGTCGGGCGACTGAGCCGAACCCAGCTGGAGCCGGGCCTCGATCGTGTGGGAGCGATCGGGGCCCGGCCTCCGTCTGAGCCACGCGTGCGATGACCAGGCCCAGCATCGGCATCACGAGCTACTGGCGCGACACGGTCATGGGCGTGTGGGCGCTCGAGGCGGCGTTCATCGCCCAGGGCTATGTGGAGGGAGTGCGGCTCGGCGGCGGCCGGGCCGTCGTCTTGCCGCCCGACCCGCTGTGGGAGCACGAGCCGGGCGACGTGCTCGACCTGCTCGACGGGCTCGTCGTCGCCGGGGGCGAGGACGTCGGCCCCGACCTCTACGGCCACGACCCGCACCCGCGCACGGGGCCCAAGCACCACCGCCGCGACTCGGCCGAGCTGGGACTCGTGCGCGGTGCGCTCGAGCGCGACCTGCCCATGCTCGCCATCTGCCGCGGCATCCAGCTCCTGAACGTCGCCCGCGGCGGCACGCTCGTGCAGCATCTGGAGGACGTGGTCGACCAGACGCCGCACCGCCTGGACGACGCCAACTGGGGGCAGCACGAGATCGTCACCGTGGCCGGCAGCCGCACCCGGTCGATCGTCGGCGCCCGGCCGCTCGTGCGCTCGCACCACCACCAGGGCATCGGCCGCGTCGGCGAGGGCCTGACGGTGTCGGCGCACGCCCACGACGGCACGGTCGAGGGGCTCGAGGTGGCCGGCGCCCGGTTCGGCGTGGGCGTCCTGTGGCACCCCGAGGCCGACGTTCCCGGCTCCGGCCAGCCGCTCTTCGACGCGCTGGTATCGTCCACGCGATGACGCGGCTCTGGCACCCGTTCGCCGACATGGCGGTGGTGAAGGACGCCGAGGTCGTCATCGAGCGCGGCGAGGGCGCCGTCGTCTGGGACGAGCAGGGCCGCTCCTACATCGACGCCCGCGGCGGCCTGTGGTACTGCGCGGCCGGCCACGGCCGGAGCGAGATCGCGGACGCCGCGGCCGGGCAGATGCGGCGGCTGGCCGCCTACGACACGTTCGAGCGGCTCGCCAACCGGCCGGCGCTCGACCTGGCCGAGCGCGTCTCGGAGCTCTCGCCGCTTGCAAACGGCGCCGTCTTCTTCACGAGCGGCGGCTCGGAGGCGGTCGACACGGCCGCCAAGCTCGCCCGCCGCTACTGGCACGCGCTCGGACGCCCCGAGAAGCAGGTGATCGTGCACCGCCGCCACGCCTACCACGGCATGAACGCCTACGGCACGAGCCTGGCCGGCATCCCCTCCAACCGCGAGGGCTTCGGCACGCTGATCCCGGGCGTCGCCTCGGTTTCGCACGACGACCCGGCCGAGCTGGCCGAGCTCCTCGAGGCCCGCGCAGACGAGGTCGCAGCCGTCATCGGCGAGCCCGTGATCGGCGCAGGCGGCATCCTGCACCCACCCGCCGGCTACTGGGCGGCCGTGCAGGAGCTGTGCCGCCGCCACGACGTGCTCCTGATCGCCGACGAGGTCATCACCGGCTTCGGCCGGCTCGGCCGCTGGTTCGGCAGCGAGCGGCTCGGGATCGAGCCGGATCTCATCACCTGCGCGAAGGCGATCACCTCGGGGTATCTGCCGCTCGGCGCGGTGATCGCCGGCGAGCGCGTCCAGGAGCCGTTCTGGTCGCAGCCGGGCACCCTCTTCCGGCACGGCTTCACATACTCGGGCCACCCCACCGCCTGCGCAGCCGGCCTGGCGAACCTCGACCTGATGGCGCGCGAGCGGCTGGTGGAGCGTGTCGCCGATCTCGAGCCGGTGCTCGCCGCGACGGTCGAGCCGCTGCGCACGGTGCCGCTCGTGACCGAGGTCCGCGCCGGACTCGGCCTGCTGGCCGCGGTCGAGTTCGATCCCGATGTGCGCGCGGCCGATCCCGGGCTCGTCGAGCGGGTCGTGCACGCCTGCCGCGAGCACGGCGTCCTCACGCGCGGCCTGGCGGGGCGGGCGCTGCAGATCTCCCCGCCCTACGTCATCACCGAAGCGCAGCTGCAGGCGATGGCCGCCGGGATGGCCGCAGCGATCACAGCAGTGGCCGCCGCGTCGCCCGCGGCCGCAGCCGTCTGAGACCGCCTATGCCGCGAGCAGTCGCCCGATCCAGGCCAGCCGCTCGGGCGAGGGCACGGCCGCCTCGAGCAGCCGCTCGGTCTCGATGACCGCGCGCGGATCGGGATCGCCGTGCTCGAGGCCGGCGGCGATCATCGCCGCCTGATCGGCATTGCGGGCGAGCAGACGGGCGACAGGCGGCGCCTGGGGCACGCCGGCGACGCCGAGCTCGAGATCGCGTCGCAGCACGCGCGCGAGCATCGCCCGGTACCGCTGTGACGTGAGCTTCTGGAGCCTTCTCGCCGCGCGCTTGTCGAGGGGAGCGTCGGGGTCGATCACACGGCGCATGACCGCGCGGTCGGCCTCGCGTCGTCCGCGCTCGGTGTGCGCGCCGAGATCCAGTCCCCGCAGGGTGAGCCATGACTGAGCGTTCTGCACGTGATCCCTCCTCTCCTGGTTACCGGTGATCATTCTACGCCGGTTACTGTTACCTGTCAAATGTCTACGGTGGTATCATGTCGTCGTGACCACCGACTCCGCCCGTGCCCCCGCTCCCGGGTCGCTGAAACTGGTGCAGGAGTTCGTCAATACCCTGGACGTCGAAGCCGGCCAGGATCTTCTCTCGGGCGGCGAAGACCTGGCCGCCTGGCTGCGTGAGCAGGGGCTGCCCGGCGGCGACGGGGTCATCGACGACTCCGACGCCGCATCCGCCAGAGCGCTGCGCGAGGCGCTGCGCGCGCTCCTGCGCGCCAACGCCGGCGGCGCACCCGACCCCGCCGCGACGGCGCTCGTGAACGACCTCGCGGCCCGCGCGCCCCTGCGAATGCGAGCTCGACGCCGCGGGTACAGCCTCGCTGCACGAGGCCGGTCATGAGGGCGTCGACGCGGCGCTTGCCCGCATCCTGGCGGCCGTCTATACCGCGACCGCCGACGGCACCTGGGCGCGGTTCAAGGCCTGCCTCGACCCCGAGTGCGAGTGGGCCTTCTACGACCGCTCCCGCAACCGCTCGAGCCACTGGTGCGACATGGCGGCCTGCGGGAGCCGCCACAAGGTGCGCGCGTATCGCGCGCGGCGGCATACTCCCGGTCAGTAGACGAGGAGGGACAGATGCCGACGAGCGCCCACCGGCCGGTGACCCGGTTCGGACTGCAGATCAACAGCTTCACGTACCCCGGCGTCGCCGACGCCGAGCTGTTCGAGCGGATCGCCCAGATCGCCGGCACGGCCGAGCGGTCGGGGTTCGACTCGGTCTGGGTGATGGATCACCTCTACCAGATCGCGGTCGTGGGCAAGCGCACGGAGCCGATGCTCGAGGCCTACTCGCTGCTCTCGGCGCTCGCCGCCCGCACGTCGCGCGCGCAGCTCGGCACGATGGTCACGGGCGTCACCTACCGCAACCCGGCGCTGCTCGCGAAGATGGTGACGACGCTCGACGTGATCTCGGCGGGCCGCGCGATCCTCGGCATCGGCGCCGCCTGGAACGACGACGAGCACAACGGCTACGGCTTCGAGTTCCCGCCGCTGCGCGAGCGGTTCGACCGGCTCGAGGACGCCGTGCAGATCTGCCGGGCGATGTTCACGCAGGAGGCGCCGACCTTCACCGGCACGCACCATCGCGTCGACGCCGTGCTCAACTTCCCCCGGCCGGTGCGGCCCGGCGGGCCGCCGATCCTGATCGGCGGCAGCGGCGAGCGCCGCACCATCCCGCTGGTCGCGCGCTACGCCGACGCGTGCAACTTCTTCGGCGACGTCGAGACGATCCGGCACAAGGTGGCCGTGCTCGAGGACGCGCTGCGAGCGGATCGGCCGCGACCCCGGCGAGATCACGAAGACGCGGCTCGGCCCGCTCAACATCGCCGCGACGCAGGCCGAGGCCGAGCGCAAGGCCAGGCGGGTGGCCGAGGTGCGCAACCTCGATCCCGACACGCATCCGCGGTCGTTCATCACAGGCGACCCCGACTCGGTGCTCGAGCAGGTCGACGCGTTCCTCGAGGCGGGGCTCGACGGCATGCTGATCAGCCTGCCGGACGCGCACGACCTGGAGCCGATCGAGCTCGCTGGGCCGCACGCTGGCAGGACGGCTGGGCTCGGCTACCGCCGTGTAGCGCGGGTGCCGCAGCGCCGCTCAGGCGTGCCGGTGCAGATGGTCGTGCAGGAACGAGTCGATGTGCAGCGCGTGCTCGGCCCGCGCGAGGCCGTGATGGATGCGCGCGCCGACGTGGAACGCCATCGCGGGCACCATCAGCGTCAGCAGGAGCGGCACGGCGGCCGACCAGAGCACCGCCGCGGTGAACGTGCGCTCACCCGCGACGACCGCGAGCCAAACGGGCCAGGACATGAACGCGATCACCGACAGGAGGCCGATCCGAATGGCGAAGCCGGGGTCGTCGTGTGGCTGCTGCATGGTGCTGCTCCTCTCGTCGAAGCTCTGCTCGGTCAGCCCCCTGCTGCCGAGAGCACGTCACGGGCTGCGTCGGCGCCGCGCGGATCGAGCCGCAGCACCGCCTCGGCGGCGGCGTACAGGTCGCGGATCGAGACGATGCCGACGACATGGCCGCCCTCGCCGACCGGGAGGTGGCGCACGCCGAGGCGGCGCATCGTGTCGGCCGCCCACAGCACCTCGGAGTCGGGCGGGGCCATCGTCACGTCCCGGGTCATCACACCGGCGACGGGCTGGTCGCGCACGTCGGCTCCCGTCGCCACCAGGTGCAGCAGGTCGCGCTCGGTGAAGATCCCGGCCAGGCGGCCGTCCTCGACGACGAGGCACGCCCCCACGCCGCGCTGCGTGAGCAGCTGGGCAACCGCGAGCACGCTGGCCTCCGGCGGGCTCGTCACCAGGCTGGTCTGCATGATCTCGGCAACGTTCATCGTGCCTCCTGCTACAACCCTGGAACCCGGAGTTTAGCACCGGCTCCCGGCGCGCTCAGGCCGCCCAGCGGTCGAAGGCGTTCGTGAACGCCGAGACGAGCGCCGCGTGCAGGTCCTCGGCCGGCGCCGAGCGCAGCCGCCGCGCCCAGCCGCGCCGGTCGCGGGCGCGCTCGGCCAGACGCTCGTCGCCCAGGCCGTCGGCCGCCGCCATCCCGGCCTGGGCCCGGGCCTCGATGGCGCTGCGCACGCGGGCCGCCTCGGCGGCGTGGCGCTCGAGCCGGCGCAGGTCGACCAGGCAGTCGGGACACGGCCGCAGCACCGGGTGCTCGACGGCCGGCCCTGCGCAGATCCCGCACACCGGGCAGGCGAAGGCGGCCAGGCGGACGCGGTCGGCCGGCACCTCGGATCCGTCGTCGAGCACCACCCACGCCGGGCGCATAGCGGGAGCCGACGATCGTCCCGGCCACCGCCCGGGCATCGCCGTCGTAGGGCCACACGCGCACGAGATCGCCGGCGCGCAGGCCGGTGCGCAGGCACACGGGAGCGGGTCGCGCCGGCGCGGGCGCCGGCTGCGCCGGCACGGGCGGCCGCGTGCCGTTGCCGCGGCGGAGGGCGCACGCGGCCACTCCCGGCCCGAGCCGATCCACTCCGAGACGACGGCGCGGGCGTCGTTGAGCGCCCGGGTGAGCGTGTTGGCCGCCTCCTCGCGCGCGGCCGATCCGACGTGGCGATCGGGATGCGCCTGCGAGATGCGGGCGCGGTAGGCGACGGTCAGATCGTCGGCCGTGACGGGCGTCTGCAGGCCGAGCAGCCACAGCGCCCGGGCGCAGTCGCGCTGGGTGGCGGGGCGGCGGGGCATCCAGGCAGCGTACTCCCGCGGCGGCCGCCGGTCAGGCCGCTGACGGCGCGGCGGCGCAGTCGCCGCAGAGCCCGGTCACGACCACCTCGACGCGCTCGGGAGCGAACCCCTGCGCTCGCGCCGCGGCTGCGGCGGCGGCCACGTCCAGGTCGGCATCGAGGTCGCTCACCCGGCCGCAGCGCAGGCAGCGCAGCGTGATGGTGCAGGTCGACGCGCGAGTCGTACACCTGGGCCGGGCCGGTGCCGGGCACGCGCCGGATCACACCCAGCTGCTCGAACAGCTCGAGCGTGGCGTAGACCGTCGGCAGCGAGACGTTGGGCAGGGCGTCGCGCGAGCGCTCCAGGAGCTCCTCGGCGGTCAGGTGCTGCGGGCTCGCCCGCAGCAGGCGGTGCAGGATCAGCCGCTGGGGCGTCACCCGCTGGCCCCGCCCGTGCAGGACAGCGGTCAGCTCCCCGTCGAATGCCTGTGCGCTCATCTCTCGACAATGCTAGCAGAACTAAGGGAACCCTTATTGCAACTCACTTGCTAGAATGTGTGGCATGACGGCGAGACCCGATCCAGGCATGGACGTCGCGCGACGACCACGAGCGACTGCTCCAGATCGTGCAGCCGGCCCTGATCGGGCTGATCGACGGCACGGTGTCGACGCTGGCGCCCATCTTCGCGACCGCGTTCCTGGCCGGCCCCCACGCCGCCCTGCTCGTCGGCCTGGCCGCATCGCTCGGCGCCGGCATCAGCATGGGCCTCTCCGAGGCGCTGTCGGACGACGGCAGCATCAGCGGCCGCGGCGACGCCACGGCGCGCGGGGCGATCACCGGCGCAGCCACGTTCCTGGGCGGCACGTTCCACTCGCTGCCGTTCATCATCGACCGGCTCAGCGTCGCGCTGCCGGTCGCGGCGGCCGTCGTCAGCGTCGAGCTCGTCGTGATCGCGCTCCTGCGCCGCCGCTTCCTCGACGTCACCCTGAGCCGCTCGCTGATCCAGGTGACCCTGGGCGGCGCGATCGTCGTCCTGGTCGGCGCCGCCGTCGGCCAGGCATAGCCCGCGGCAACGGCTGCGGCGCCTGCGAGAATCCGCGCATGAGCGTCGAGGAGCCTTCGCGGCGGGCCTGGCTCGCGCGGATCCCGTGGCCGTCGGCCGTCGGCCACCGCGAGTGGTACCGATCGCGGCCCGCGGCCGGCCTGATCGCCGCGGCGAGCGTCGCCGCCTCGACGGGCGTGGTCGCCCTGCTGACGCCGAGCGTGCCCGTCCAGTCGGCCGGCGTGTTCTACCTCGTGGCGGTGCTCGCGATCTCGTCGATCTACGGCCTGTGGCTCGGCATCGCGACCGGCATCGCGTCGGCGGTCGCCTACAACTTCTTCTTCCTGCCGCCGCGGCACACGCTCACGATCAGCTCCTCCGGCGACTGGCTCGCGCTCGCCGCGTTCGTCGTCACGGCCGTCGTCACGAGCCACCTGGCCTCGCGGGAGCGGGCCGAGGCCGAGCAGGCCACCCGGCGGGCCGCCGAGGCGGAGCTGGGCGAGCGGCTGGCGACGCTGATCGCAAACGGGTCGCAGCTGCACGCCGCGCTGCCGCTGCTCGGCCGCCAGGCCGCGCGGGCGCTCGGGGCCCGCGACGGCGGCATCCACCTGGGCGCGCCGGCGCCGGCCGCGAAGGCCGACCGCGTGGTGCCGATCGAGCTCGACGGCCGCCGGCTGGGCGAGCTGCGCCTGATCGACGCGCCCGAGGGGGCGGCCGACTCGCCCGACGCCGCCCGCATCGGCCGCGTCCTGGCCGGCCTGATCGCGCTCGGCCAGGAGCGCGAGCAGCGGCTGGCGAACGAGGTCGAGGCCGAGGCCCTGCGGCGCTCGAACGAGCTCACGACCGCGCTCCTGCGGACGGTCTCGCACGACTTCCGCTCGCCGCTCACCGCCATCGCGACGGCCGCCGAGGGGCTGCGCTTCGCCGACCTCGACGGCGACGAGCGCGAGCTCCTCGACACGATCGCCGATCAGAGCGGCCGGCTCGGCCGCCTCGTCACGAATCTGCTCGACCTGTCCCGGCTCGAGGCCGGCGCGGCCACCCCGGCGGCCGAGTGGGTCGATGTGCGCGACGTGATCGATGCGGCGGTGGCCGACGTGACCGCCGCAGCCCCCTTTGCGATCGACGTCGACCACGCGGGCGACCTGCCCCTGGTGCGGGTGGACGCCGCCCAGCTGCAGCGGGTGATCGTGAACCTGGTGGAGAACGCGGTCAAGTTCTCACCGCCCGACGAGCATGTGGCCGTGGCGGCGACGACCCGGGGCGGCCGCGTCGTCGTCTCGGTGTCCGATCACGGCCCCGGCGTCCCGGAATCCGAGCGGGCGCACATCTTCCGGCCGTTCTACCGCGGCCGCGCCGGCCACCAGCCCGGCTCGGGGCTCGGCCTGGCCATCGCCCAGGGGCTCGCGGTCGCAAACGGGGCGACCATCAACCTCGAGCCGGCCAACGGGGTCGGGGCCACCCTCACCGTGTCGATCCCCGCCGCCCCCACCCCCGAGCGGCGGCCGCGGTGAGCGGCGAGCCAGCGCATCCTCGTCGTCGACGACGAGCGGCCGATCCGGCGCGCGCTCGAGGTCACGCTGTCGAAGGCCGGCTACCACGTCCAGACGGCGACGACCGGGGACGAGGCCCTGACGGCGGCGGCCCTCGAGCCGCCCGACCTGGTCATCCTCGACCTGATGCTGCCCGACGCCGACGGCGCCGACGTCTGCCGGCAGCTGCGCGACTGGCTGGCCGCGCCCATCCTCCTGATCTCGGCGGTGGGCGACGAGTCCGACAAGATCCGCGCGCTGGACGCCGGCGCCGACGACTACGTCACCAAGCCGTTCTCGCCCGGGGAGCTCCTGGCCCGCTGCCGCGCGCTCCTGCGGCGCGCGGCCGGTCAGCGCAGCGGCGAGGCCGTGATCGAGGTCGGTCGGCTCACGATCGACCTGCCCCGCCGGCTCGTCTCGGTGGCCGGCGACGAGGTGCGCCTGACGCCGACCGAGTTCGACCTCCTGAAGGCGCTCGCGGTCGCCGGCGGCCGGCCGCTCACGCACCAGATGCTGCTGCGCACGGTGTGGGGCCCCGGCTACGCGGACGAGATGCACCTCCTGCGCGTGAACATGGGCCGGCTGCGCGACAAGCTCCAGGCCGAGGGTGTCGAGCGCGGCGCCATCGAGACGTTGACGGGCGTCGGCTACCGGCTGCGCACAGACGGCGGCTAGCGCCGCCCCGATCGGCTACGGCAGCAGGGCAGACGCGAGCGTGTCCGCGAGCCAGTCGCGGTAGCGCTCGCGCGACCAGCCGCGCCTGGCCGTGAGCATCCCGTAGAGCTCCGGGCTCGCGAGCGCCCACACCGTCTCGGTCGCCGCCGCGGCGTCCGTGCGCAGCGGCCCGCCCCGCTCCAGCACGGCGACGAACCGCCGCAGCCCCTCCAGCCGGTCCCGATCGACGCGCGCGAGCAGCTCGGCCAGCTCTGGCTCGCCGGAAGCGGCGAGCGCGTGGAGCACCGGCCCGACCCGCTCCAGCCGCTCGACGACGTCGGCCGCGAACAGACCCACCTGCTCACGCTGGTCGGTGGCGGCCGCGACCGCCGCCGCGCCCGCCTGCGCCGCCGCCGGGGCGGGATCGCCGCCCCTGACCGCCGTCTGTACGAGCGCGCCGACGAGCGTGCGCTTGTTCCCGAACGCGGCGTAGACCGTCTCGGGCGCCACGCCCGCTTCCCGGGCGACAGCGGCGATGGTCATCCCGGCGTAGCCGCGGTCTGCCAGCAGCCGGCCGGCGGCTGCGAGCATGCGCCGCCGCGTCTCCTGCGCCTGCTCGCGGCGGCGGGGAGACCGGTACGCGCGCCGCTTCGGGTGATCGCCGGCCGACATTCTGATACAGTAACACTGTATTCAATATTGATCGAGACGAGGGAGTTTCGCATGACCGATCCGGAGAGCGTGTTTCGCAGGCTGATCGACGAGGGGTTCAACCGGGGCGACCTGGCCGTCGCCGACGCGGTCACCGGCGCCGGGTTCACCGAGCATCAGGACTTCGGCCCGAACCACGCCGCGGGCGCCGAGGGCGTGCGCGCCGTGATCGCGTCACTGCGGCGGGCGTTCCCCGACTTCCGCCTCGAGATCCAGGATCTCGTGGTGGCCGGCGACACGGTGTGGGCGCGGCTCATCGCGACGGGTACGCACGACGGCCCCTTCATGGGCCACGCGCCCACGGGACGGCGGTTCCGGGCCGACGTGTTCGACGTCGTCCGCGTCGTCGACGGCCGCATGGTCGCCCACTGGGGCGTGCCCGACCGGCTGGGCGTGCTCAGGCAGCTCGGGCTGGTGCGGCCGCCGGCGGCGCAGGCCGCATAGCCCTCTCAGCGCTGGTGGGAGCGGGCGCTCTTCTCGCGGTACATGGCCCGGTCGGCCGTGCGCAGGAGGTGCTCCGCACCTCCGCCCGGGCCGGCCGTGGCCGCCACCCCCACCGAGACGCCGACCTGGGCACGGCCGCCGTCCACGCCCACCGGCTGGCGCACGGCCCGGCCGATGCGCTCGGCAACCTGGGTGCAGGTGCGGCGCAGGTGCCGGGCCGTCTCGCCCGGCTCACCGGTGATCACGATCACGAACTCGTCCCCCGCCGGCCGGCAGACCAGATCCTCGGCCCGGCAGACGCCGCGCAGGCGGCCCGAGACCGCCCGCAGCACCTCGTCGCCCGCCGCGTGGCCGAGACGGTCGTTGACCCGCTTGAAGCCGTCCAGGTCGCACACGATCACGGCCACGGGCCGGGTCGCGTCGGCGAGCGCCTGTTCGAGCCGCTCGTCGAGGAGCGTGCGGTTGGCGAGCCCCGTCAGCGGGTCGTGCGTGGCCCTGTGCGCGAGCGCGCGCTGTGCGGCCATCTTCTCGGTGATGTCCTCGCCGAGCGACGTCGTCCCCACCGGCCGGCCCGCCGGGTTGGTGACGAGCGTGTGCGACCAGCGCATCGTGCGGCGCTCGCCGCTGCGGGTGCGGATGTGGCCCTCGTGGTGGCGCTCGATGCGGCCGGTGGCGATGCCCTCGCCGTGCAGGGCGCGCGCCTCGCCCTCGTCGGGCGGCACGCAGATCTCGAACCAGTCGCGGCCGAGCAGCTCCTCGGCCGGCCAGCCGACCAGGCGGCAGAGCTCCGGGTTGCAGTAGGTGATCGTGCCGTTCGCGTCCATGTTGAGGGCGGCGAGGTCGACGTTCTCGAGCACGTCGCGGAACAGGCGGGCCGACTCGGCCAGCTCCTGCTCGGCGCGGATGCGGGCGGTCTCGTCGCGGATGTGGGCGATGTAGCGGACGATGTGGCCGTGCTCGTCGCGGCTGGCGGTGATCGACTCGGCCACGTGGACGACGCCCCCGTCGGCGCCCAGGTAGCGCTTCTCGGCCTGCACCGAGCGCGCGCCGCCCTCGAGCGTCGCCAGCATCTCCAAGCCGATGGCGAGGTCGTCGGGATGGGTGAGATCGTTGCAATGCCGCCCCAGGAGCTCCGGTCGGGGCCGGCCGAGGATGGTGCACCAGGCCGGGTTGACCTCCTGCCAGCGGCCCTCGCGATCGAGCATGACGATGCCGAGCGGCGACTCGTGGAACGCCGCCGCGAGGTCGAACCCGAGCAGCTCCAGCCGGGCGCCGCCCGCAACGGGCAGCGGGGACGCGGGGGCCGGCGCGCCCTGCGCGCTCTGGCCGGTGGGTCCGGTGTGGTCGTGGTGCACGGCCATCGTGCGGCTCCATCGGCGCCGGCGTCGTGGTTCCGCCTCCCCCCGATGGCGTATTTCCGGGGCATCGGCAAGGCCCGCGAGGCCGCTCCCCGGGCCGCACGGCCGCCCCACGGGACGCGGCCTGATACGCTTCCGTCCGTTGTAGGACGTTCGACGGTTGCGCGCTTCGCCTTCCTGACTCGTTCGTGAGTGTGGAAGGGAGGTGTTTCATGGCAACCGGAACTGTGAAGTGGTTCAACGACCAGAAGGGCTACGGGTTCATCCAGCCTGACGATGGCGGGAAGGATCTGTTCGTCCATCACAGCGAGATCTCTGGCAGCGGCTACAAGAGCCTGCCCGAGGGTGCAAAGGTCACATTTGAGGCTCGCCAGGGTCAGAAGGGACCTGAGGCGACCGGCGTTACCCAGGCGGGCTGAGAGGAGCCTTATGAGCGTCAAGGAAGAGAAGGTCGAAGTCGAGGGCGAGGTCACCGAGTCGCTCCGCAACGGCCTCTTCCGGATCGAGCTCGACAACGGCCATCAGACCACCGGTTACATCGCGGGCAGGATGCGGCGCTACCGGATCCGCATCCTGCCCGGCGACCGGGTCAAGGTCGAGTTGTCGGCCTACGATCTGAACCGCGGGCGGATCGTCTACCGCTACCGCTGATCCCGAGCCGGGCGGACACCGTCCGGCTCGCCGATCGCGGGGCCACCGGGGCGAACCCGCCGGCGCACTGTTGCGCTGTTAGGATGCCTCGGGGCAACGTCGAAGGGAACACGACCGGTGCCATTTCGCCGCTGGTTTGCGATCGTCGTCATGAACGGCCAGGAGCACCGCTTCGGGCCCTACGCGACTCGGCGCGCCGCGGCGCGCAAGGCGGAATCGCATTCCGCCGGGGCGACCAGCACCACGCTCTTCTACGATCACCAGCCGCCCCGGCCACAGCCGCGCCGCTAGCAGCAGCCCGCTTCCCGGCAGAGCTCGCAGCCGATAGGCTGACCCGGGCCGCGCTCCGTGCGGCACCGGCGTGCCGTTGCGGCTGCCGGGCTCCCAACACCCGACCGAGGAGGCGCTGTGGACGACAACCGCGCGCACGAGCTTCTGGCCGCGGAGCGAGCGCGGATCGAGGCGGCGCTGCGAGAGGCGGCGATCGAGCCCAACGACGAGCTCTCGACCACCGAGATGGCCGACGACGCGAGCGACACCTACCAGAACGAGTACGACCAGGGCCGGATCGACGACCTGCGCGACCGGCTGGCGGCGGTCGCCCGGGCCGAGGAGCGCCTGCGCACGGGCACCTACGGGCGCTCGATCGAGAGCGGCCGGCCGATCCCCGACGAGCGCCTCGAGGTCAGCCCGACCGCCGAGCGGACGGTCGAGGAGGAGGCGGAGCACCGCCGCCGCGGCGGGTGAGACGCTCGTACACTCCGGGCCTCACAGGCGACACGAGGAGCAGGCATGGATGACAGCCAGGTGATGGGACGGATCGACGAGCTGGTGGCCGAGGAGCAGAAGCTCTACGAGCGCGAGAGCCACGGCCGGCTCGAGGCGGGCGACCACGAGCGGCTGCAGGAGATCAAGGTCGCGCTCGACCGCTGCTGGGACCTGCTGCGGCAGCGCCGCGCCCACCGCGAGTTCGGCCTCGACCCGGACGACGCCCGGGCCCGCAGCGCCGACACCGTCGAGCACTACCAGCAGTAGCGGCCGGCCTACCCGATCCCGAGTCCGGCGGCCCGGTTGCGCGCCGCCTGGCGGGCGAACGCGAGCGGGCTCGTGGCGGTCAGGTCGATGGCCGGCTCGACCGTCGAGTACGACTGCACGTTGTCACGGAACACGGCGGTCGAGTTGAACCGCGCGAAGCGGTCGGTGCCGTCTCCGGGACACAGCCGCATCGGCGGCACGACACCCGTCGTCGCCTCGCTGTTCGGCCCCTCCACCACCGCTCCGGCCAGGATCGGGGCCGACCCGTCGAGCGAGCCGACGAGGTTCGCGACCTGGTGCTGCATGCAGTGCGGGTAGGTGGTGCCGTCGCCGACCGCGAGCGCGACGCCCCAGGCGTTCGCTCCGAGCACGTTTGCGAGCCAGCGCGAGGCGGCGGCCGCATATCGGCGGCTGTGGGTGAGCTGGTCGTACTCGCCCGCCTCGACCGCCAGCCCGAACGCCGTGCGAGGCCGTGTCGTACTGCGCCCACGGGAAGCCGAACCCGAACGGGTCGCGGGCGCCCTGGGCCTCGGCCCGGCCGAGCTGCCTGCGCAGGTCGGCGAGCAGCGCCGCCGGCGTCACCTGCAGGCCGGACGGGTCGTGCGCGGCGCGGATCGCCCGGTACAGGTCGTAGTGGGCAAGGCCGCTCGTGTCGTACAGGTTGAGCGTGTCGGCGGCGTCGTTCGGGCCGGTGATGTAGGCGTGCGCCCAGTGGGCGGCGAGGCGCAGATAGTAGGCCGAGCGCCGGTGCGGCAGCCCGGCCGGCAGGCCGCCGTGGGCCGTCGCGATGGCGAGCTCGGTGGCGCCGAGCTCGAGGTCGTCGCGCCACTCGGTCTCGGGATAGAAGTCGAACGGGATCACCGTCAGCAGCCGCCCCGGCGTCGTGTCCGCGAGCGCGAAGATGTGCTCGCCAGAGCGCAGGCAGCGCGCGGCCAGAGCCGGA
Source organism: uncultured Actinomycetes bacterium (assembly GCA_963707585.1). GTDB lineage: Bacteria > Actinomycetota > Thermoleophilia > Gaiellales > JAICJC01 > JAICJC01. The sequence goes on from CAVPQP010000006.1 coordinate 424,544, forward strand.
TGCGTGCGTCGGTACACCTGGAAGCAGAGGCCGAAGGCGGCGGCGTCACGGCCGGCCAGGTTCGGGCTCACGGGCGCGCCGGGCGGGCCGGCGCGGAAGACCGGCCGGTGGCGGATGTAGCGGGATGCCCGGGCCGTGCCGCCGTAGCGTGTCGTCGGCCTGCGGCAGGCGCCAGATGTCGTGGTCGCCGAGGGTCTGATCGTTGCCCTCGCCGATGCCGACCTGGTAGTACAGCGTGCGCGTGCGGTCGTCCCACATCCGCAGCAGCCAGCGGGCGCCGAAGCGCCGCCTCGGCGGCGAAGGTGTGGCCGTGCACGCGCACGTGCGTCTGGCGGGGGAAGTCGCGCACGGCCGCGAGCAGCACGGCGTCGGTGTAGCCGGTCGTCTCGACGAACTTCAGGTAGTCGCCGGCGTCCCACCAGCCGCCGGCGGCGTCGATGCGCACGCCGAGCGGGTGCAGGTCCCCGGCGAAGTTGCCGTCGCCGTCCACCTGCGGCGTCGCGTACGTCATGGCGTGCGCGTCGTTCAGGTGGCCGGGTGCGGTGCGAAGCGGCGTGCGGATGAAGTCCGGGCCGTCGCGCTCGTCCTGGTAGAAGGCGAGCGCGTTTCGCAGCGGCTGCCGCGACAGGCGGGCGCCGCTCGCGACCCGGAAGGGCGGCGAGGCCGCCGCAGCGGCACCTGCGACGGAGATCCGATAGCGGCCGGCCGTCCGCAGACGTGTGAAGTCGAGGGCATACACGTGGGGGTAGCGCGCGCTCCATCGGCCGAGCGCCGGCCCGACCGCGCCCGCGAGCACCGTGCGTCCCCGCGCGTTCGTGACCCGGTAGGTCGCCCGCGGCTCGGCGACGCTCGCGAGCAGGTAGGCCCGCTTGGGTGCGCCGGTCGGGTAGCCGGCCTGGTTCACACGCACGAAGGCCGTCGGCGCGGGGCGCCGCCGCCCCGCTGCCGGCAGCCCCCAGCGTGCACACGCCGGCGACCGCGATCGCGGCGGCGAGAGCCACGTGCCGGGCACTGCTGCGAATGCGCACCACCTCCGCCCCAACTCTACGCCTTCGGCGCAGATGCGGGCTCGCGCTCGTCCATCTCCTCCACCCAGCGCGGGAAGTGGTGCGCGGCCCAGTCGCGGTCGACGCTCCCGAGCGTCATCCCGCGCAGGGCATGCCGCGTCGACGGGTTCACGACGGCCATGAAGATGTGCCCGGCGATCAGGGCGGTCGTCAGGAACGCGAACGGGCCGTGCAGATGGCCGAACGCGGAGCGCCCGACGAGCACGAGGTAGACACCGGTGGCATAGAGGCCCGTCAGGCCTACCAGGGCAAGGCGGGCGTTCATCTTCTGGCCTGCGTTGAAGCGCCCGACGGGCGGCGCCGGCCGGCCGCGCAGGATCCGTAGCGGCGCCAGCCAGGCGCGGTCGTCGGCATCGAGACGGCGCAGCTCGCGCGCGGTGCGGCTGAGCGCGCGGCCGTTGCCGAAGAGCAGCAGGCCGGCCAGGCCGCAGACGAGCACCACGGCGGCGCCGACGTGGACGTCGAGGGCCGGCGTGGTCCATGTCCACCGGTGCGGCACCTGGCCGCCCGAGAAGAGCATCACCCCGAACGCACAGGCGACGAGCCAGTGTGCCGCCCGCTCCGTCTTCGTGAACCGTCGCAACCGTGCCATACCCTCATCATGCGGGCAGTTCCTGAGAGTTGGCAGTGAGCATGAGAGCCGGATTGGAGATCGCGGCTAGGCCAGACCCTCGCCCACGAGCAGGAAGCCGACGAGCTCGGCCAGGTCCTCGTCGGCCGCCGCCGCGGCGGCGGCGCGAGCGCCGCGCTGCTCCACCAGGTCGGCCGCATGTCGCAGACCGGCCAGCCGATCGGCGAAGCCGGCGGCGTCGGCCACGTCGTCGTCGTGGCCCTCGACCGCCAGCGCGACGTCGAACCCGTCCAGCCGTGCGAGCAGCGCCCGCACGCCGGCGACGGTCAGCAGCGGCTCCGGCGCGTACAGGCGCTGGTACAGGCAGTCGCCGAGGAAGAGCACACGGTCGGCCGGCACGTGGACGACGCACCGAGTCGGCGGCGTGGTCGCCGCCGACGTGCACGAGCGCGACCTCCACGCCGCCGAGCTCGACGTCCCGGCGCTCGGCGAACGTCTCGGTCGGGAGGACGATCTCGAGGTCGGAGCGGTCGGGCAGCTCCAGGCGCAGGCAGTCCGCGCAGAACGCGATCTCGCGGCCGTCGCGGACGCGCTCGGCGAGGGCCGCATCGGACCAGTCGTAGCCGGCCTGGACGGCGAGCCCGGCCGCCGTGTCGATGTGGGCGATCACCGGCGCGGCGATCGCCGCCGAGCCGAAGCTGTGGTCCCAGTGCCAGTGGGTGAGCGCGATCCCGACGACCGGGGGCCGGCCCCGCGCCGCGAGCTCGGCGGCGAACGCGCCGAGGTGCGCGACCGAGGCCCCGCCCTCGACCAGAAGCGTGCCGCGCTCGCCGTGCACCGCTCCGAGCGCCGGCCGGTCGGTGCGGTCGTCCGGCGTGAACCGGTCGACGTGCGGGGAGAGCTCCTCGAAGGTGCAGTCGGGCAAGGCGCAGATCCTACCGGCGGGCGTGAGAGGATCGCCGCGACGCCACTCTGACCACGGAGGCAGCTTGTGACTGACCTGCTCGAAGGGACGCCGGTCACCGACGTCCACTGCCACGGCTGGCGCAGCGACGAGGTCGCCGCCGCGCCGCAGCGCGGGTTTCTCGACCGGATCACGATGCTCGGGATGTGCCTGATGAGCTCGGGCCTCGAGGACGAGCGCCACCGCGACATCCTCGAGCTCACCACCGACAGCTCGCCGATCGCCGTCGCGATGGCCGACCGGCTGGCGGCGGTGCTCGGCTGCGAGCCCACCCGCGAGGGCCTGGCGGACGCCCGCACCCACGCCCTGTCCGACCACCGCGCCTACCTGCGCCGGCTGTGGGCCGACGCCGGCGTCACCGACCTGATCATGGACGACGGATACCCGCTGCCAGAGATCGACGGGCGGGCGCTGGGCGCCGAGGTCGGCCTCACGGTGCACCGCGTGTGCCGGATCGAGCCGGTGATCACCGGCGTGCGCGCCGCCGCGGGCAGCTACGCCGAGCTCGAGGATGCCTTCACGGCGCAGCTCGAGGCGGCGGTGGCGGACGGGTCGATCGCGTTCAAGTCGGTGATCGCCTACCGCACGGGGCTCGACGTGTGCGAGTGGAGCCGGTCCGAGCGCGAGGCGGCCTTCTCGGCGTGGCGCGCCGACGGCTGGCGCGAGACGCGGGAGCAGGCCAAGCCGGTCCGCGACGCGCTGCTTCGGCGCGCGCTCGCCGTCGCCCGCACCGCCGGCATCCCGGTGCACATCCACTGCGGAGGCGGCGATCCCTCGATCGTGTTCGCCCACGCCCGCCCGTCCGATCTCTTTCCGCTCCTGTCCGCCCACATGGACCAGCCGATCGTCCTGATCCACTCGGGCTGGCCGTGGGTGGACGAGGGCGCCTTCGTCGCGTCGATCCTCCCCCACGTCTACCTGGACACGTCCCTGTCGACGCCGTGGGCAAGCCTCGCCATCGACAGCCGGCTCGAGATCCTGCTCGGCATCGCCCCGCCTGCGAAGGTGATGTACGGCTCCGACGAGGCCAGCGAGCCGGAGGTGGTCTGGCTGTCGGCCCTGCTCGCCCGCGAGGCCCTCGGGCGGGTGCTCGAGACCGGCGTCGAGCGGCGGCAGCTGAACCGCGCCGCGGCCCGGCGCATCGGCGCCGGCGTCCTGGGCGGAAACGCCCGCCGGCTGCACGGGCTGGACGCGGGCGGATGAGCGGCGAGGGCTCGCTCCGCGAGCGCTTCGAGGCGGCGGGCGTGCGCGCGCTCGCGCTGACGATGGTCGACAACGGCGGCATCACGAGGGTGAAGGCCGTGCCGCTCGCCCGGCTCGAGCGGGTTGCGGCAAACGGCGTCGGCATGGCCTACATCTGGGCCGCCGCCGGCACCGACGACCTGTTCGCCGACGTGCCGCCGTTCGACAACCCGAGCGGCGACATGCGCCTGATCCCCGACCTCGCCGCCGCCCGGGTGCTGACGGCGGCGCCGGGCTGGGCATGGGCGCCGGTCGACCAGATGAGCCAGGAGCTCGGGCCGGTGCCGGCCTGCCAGCGCAGCGCGCTGAAACGCGTCGTCGCGGCCGCGCAGTCGGCCGGCGTCGAGCTGCGCGCCACCTTCGAGATCGAGGCGACCCTGCTCGCCGCCGACGGCAGCCCCGCGCACACCGGCCCGGGCTACAGCACAACGGCTCTCGCGCTTCTGGACGGGTTCCTGCTCGATCTCGTCTCGGCTCTCGAAGTGGCCGGGATCGAGGTCGAGCAGTTCCATCCCGAGTACGCGCCCGGCCAGTTCGAGGTGTCGATCGCCGCGCGCGACCCGCTCGCCGCCGCCGACGACCTCGTCTTCGTGCGCACGCAGATGCGGTTCGCGGCCCGCCGCCACGGCCTGGCCGTGAGCTTCGCCCCCATCGTCTTCCCGGGCGAGGTCGGAAACGGCTGCCACGCTCACCTGAGCGTGTGGCGCGACGGGCGCAACCTGATGCAGGGCGGCGGCCGGCCGGGCGGGCTGACCGACACCGGCGCGGCGGCTCTGGGCGGTGTCGTCGCAGCCCTGCCGGAGCTCCTGGCCGCGCTGGCCCCGAGCCCCCTGTCGTATCTGCGGCTTCAGCCGCACCACTGGGCCGGCGCGTACTCGTGCTGGGGCGTCGAGAATCGCGAGGCTGCGGTGCGGTTCATCCCCGGCACGATCACGAGCCGCGAGCGGTCAGCGAATTTCGAGGTCAAGGTCGGCGACGGCGGCGCCAACCCGTATGTGGTGATGACGCTCCTGGCCGCGGCCGCCGTCGACGGCATCGCCCGCGCCGCGCCTCTGCCGGATCCCGTGCAGGACGACCCAGCGGCGCTCTCGGCCGCGGCGCTCGCCGACCGCGGCATCGCCCGGCTGCCGGCCACGCTGGGCAGCGCCACCGCGCTCTTCGCGGCGAGCATAGTCGCCCGCGCCGCGCTCGGCGAGGTGTTGCACGACGCGTTCGCCGCCGTTCGCCGGCGCGAGTGGGAGACCCACGGTGCGCTCTCGGAGGAGCAGGCCGTCGAGGCGTACCGGTGGCGTTACTGAACACGACCCAGCGCGCCTCCCCGTAACGGCTCCATCGACGTCGACGACGTCCGCGGCGGCGGCACCCACCTGGCCGAGTTACCCAGCCCTCGTCAGGCGGATGCAGTTCGCCGCGAACGCGATGATGGATCGGTGGGCGGTCAGCCGGCGAGCGCCACCTTGAGCGCCTTCGTCTCAGCGGCGCGCCCGAACGTGTCATAGGCGTCGACGATGTCTGCGAGCCCGAAGCGATGGGTCACGAACCGCTCCGGATGGAGCTTGCCCTGGGCCACGAGCTTGAGCAGCATCGGCGTCGTCGTGGCGCTGACGAGGCCGGTCGTGATCGCGACGTCCTTGATCCAGAGGTCCTGAAGGCGCAGCTCCGCCGACTTGCCGTGCACGCCGACGTTCGCGACCGTCCCGCCGGGACGGACGAGCTCGGCGCACATCTCGAACGTCTGCGGAACGCCCACCGCCTCGATGGCGACGTCGACGCCGAAGCCGTCGGTCATGGCGTAGACAGCGTCCTTCCAGCCCGCCTCGCCGCTGTTCACGCCGTCGCTCGCGCCGAACGTCTTGGCCTGCTCGAGCCGGTTCTGGTCGAGATCGATGGCGATGATGCGCGACGCCCCGTAGAGCCCCGCGGTCATGATCGCCGACAGACCGACAGGGCCGGCGCCGACGACGGCAACCACGTCGCCGGGCTTCGTGCGGCCGTTGCGCACGCCGATCTCAAAGCCCGTCGGCAGGATGTCCGAGAGCATGACCGCCGCCTCGTCGCTCACGCCCTCCGGCAGCTTGTGCAGGGAGCCGTCGGCGAAGGGCACGCGCACGTACTCCGCCTGGGTGCCGTCGATGAGGTGGCCGAAGATCCAGCCAATGCCCGTGGTGCCCTCGCCGTCGAGGCAGTGGGCCGGCAGCTGCTGGTGGCAGTAGGCGCAGGAGCCGCACGAGCTGATGCACGAGATGATCACGCGATCGCCGACCGCGATGCTGCTCACCGCGGCCCCGGCCTCGATCACGGTGCCGACGCCCTCGTGACCGAGCACGCGGCCGTCCGTCACCGCTGGGACGTCACCCTTGAGGATGTGGAGATCGGTGCCGCAGATCGTGGTGGTGTCGACCTTCACAATGACATCTGTCGCGTTCTTGAGCTTCGGGTCGGGAACGGTCTCCCAGGCCTTCTGGCCCGGTCCGTGGTACACGAGCGCCTTCATCGGTTGACCCTTCTGTCGGTGACGCGGGCTTCGCCTGGCCCTTTGCCCGAACCCTGACCGAAGCCAGCGGCGGCCGCATCGGGGAGAACGCCTAGGCCGACGTGCGAGAAACCCGCACGCGCCTGGCCGCAAGTGTTTAGACTGGATCGTCCTTCCAGTCCGCCTGGAGGCTTGAGATCCCCGGAGCACGACGTAGGTGGGCTTCCCAGCGCCGCGGGGCGGTTCGCTCGCTGGGCGCAGCTGCCGCGGCGGCTGTGCTCGCCACCGCGGGCTTCATCGGCGCCACCTCGCTGCAAGGGCTCGGCGGCCAGGCCGCGACCGCCGACACGACATTCGGCTCCTGCACGGTCTGCACCGCGCCGCCTCCGCCGCCGACGTTCGTGCCGACGTCCACGGCGCCACCGCCGACGCAGTCTGCCCCGCCCCCCGACACGCAGCCGCCCAGCCCGCCGATACACCTGCATGCCGCCACAAATGTGCCGGGCGTGATCACGCTTCGGTGGGCGCTCCCGCACGCGCCCGACCTGGCGGGCATCGTCGTTCGCCGCGGCCGCGGCCGGGCCTGTCCGGAGAGCTCCGCAGCCGGCGTGCCGGTCGGGGGGACGGCGCCGCGAGCCGAGCAGAAGGACACGAGCGAGGTCGACACGCGCACCTACTGCTATGCCGTTTTCGCGTACGACAGCTCGGGGAACACCTCGGCCGCGGCCGTCGCCCCCGCCGTGCGCGACCCCGGCGACGTCACCCCGCCGCCGCCCGTGGCGCACCTGACGGCCGGGCTGACCGCCGCGCACCATGTTGACCTGCGCTGGGTAACGCCGGTGCGTGCGGGCATCAGAGCCGTCGTGGTCCGCCGCGGCGTGGGCAGCGCCTGCCCCGCCGGTCGCAAGTCGGGCACGGGGGTCGGCGACCGATTGCCCCGCCGGAGCCAGGTCGACCTCGCCGCGAAACCGGGGAGCACAGCCTGCTACCGCGTCTACGCGATCGACGCCGCCGGCAACGTCTCGGTCGCCGCGAGCGTGACGATCGCGGTCCCGGCCGCCGTGGCCGCGGGAACCGGCGCCGCCGACCCACCGTCCCGCTCGAGCGGCGGATGGCTGGCGTCGGTGCTGGTGCGTGCGGTCGCGGCCGCGGGCCTGGTCATGCTGCTGCTCGCGAGCGCCGCCGCGCTCCTGGTGCGGCGCCGCCCGGCCTCGGCCTACGCGCCCGCTCGCACGGGCGGCGCGCGCCAGGCGCCGGCCGGCTACTCGCCCGCGGCCCTCGTGATCCCCGCATTGGTGGCGGTTGCGCTCGTCGTCGTCACCGTCTTCCTGCTCAACCCCTGACCCGGAGGAGCGTCATGCGCCGCACGTACATCGTCCTCATCGAGGTGGTGGCGGTCGCGATCCTCGCCGCCTCCACCGGTACGGGTGCGCAGGCCATCGACACCGGCCCGCTGACGGCAGGCCCCGACCCGGTCGCATTCGGCACCGAGCTCGTCGGCACGGCCACGCCCACGCAGACGGTCACGCTCACGAACAGCGCGGGCAGCGTCCCTCTCACGATCACGTCCGTCGCCGCCGGTGGCGACTACACCGCTCCCGCAGGCGGAGACGCCTGCACGGGCACCGTGCTCGGCGTCGGCGAATCGTGCACCGTCACCGTCGGCTTCCAGCCCTCCGGCGCCGGCTCCGATCCGGGCACGCTGACCGTCAAGGACGACGACTCGACGGACGGCGTCCAGGAGCAGCACGTCGACCTCACGGGCGCGGGCGCGGCCGATGCCTTCACCGCGGCCCCGGCGACGGTCGCCTTCGGCTCCCAGCGGGTCGGCACCGCGTCGGCCCAGGCGCCGGTGTCGATCACGAATGTGACCGACTACCCGTTCACGGCGGCCGCAAGCGTCGGTGGGGCGGGCGACTTCTCCGTCTCCGGCTGCGGCGGCACCATCGCGGGGTCGGGCGACTGCCTGGCCGAGGTGACCTTTCTGCCCGGCTTGCCCGGGCCGCAGACCGGGACGATCCGCGCGGGCGGGGCCGACCTGGTCGCACTCTCCGGCACCGGGATCGCCCCCGACGCCGCCCTCGCCCCTGCGCAGCTGAGCTTCGGCAGCCAGCCGGTGAACACGGCCTCCGCCGCCCAGACGCTCACGCTCCAGAGCACGGGCACCGACGCCCTCGCCTACGGCGGAGTGACCGTCACCGGCGCAAACGCCCCGGACTTCGGCGTGAGCGACGCCGCCTGCACCGCCGCGGGATCGCTCCCGCCGGCCGGCAGCTGCCCGATCACGGTCACGTTCACCCCGACGGCGGTCGGCACGCGCAGGGCGACGATCACCGTCCACGACGATGCGCCGGGTCAGACACAGTCGATCGCGATCACCGGCACGGGCACCCCGTCGGCGATGGGCATCTCGCCGTCGCCGGTCAGCTTCCCGGCGGTCATCACGGCGGGCCTTGCATCGGCGCCCCAGACCGTGACCATCACGAACACGAGCAGCGACCCGCTGCCGATCACCGCGACGGCGATCGCGGGCGCGAACCCGCTGAGCTTCACCAAGAGCGCCGACACCTGCACCGGCACCACGCTCGCCGCCGGGGCGGGCTGCACCGTCGCCGTCACGTTCACGCCGCCCGCGGCGGGACGGCGCACGGCGCTGCTCGCGGTCACCGACTCCGGGCTGCACACACCGCACCGGCACAGCGTGTCCCTGTCCGGAAGCTCGGCGGCGCCGAACGACCCCAAGCACGTGTTCGCTTCGGCCGGCTGCACCACGGCCCACGTGCGCTTCACGGCGCCGACCGCGACCCGGTTCGCCGGGGTCGTCGTCGTCCGCAACCATGCCCACACGCCGCGGAGCCCGGCGGACGGCACCGTCGTCGCCCACTCCGCCCGGGTCGCCACGAGCGTGAACCTGCGCCACTTCACCACGTTCCACTTCCGCGTGTTTGCGAAGTACCACTCGCTCACCCGCCCCAGCGGCGTGAACTACTCCGACGGCGTGGCGCTGCAGGTGCGCACCGGCGAGGTGTGCCGACCCGAGCAGGGCAGCCGCGGAGCCGGCCGGGCGCCTGACATCCGCTGGCTGCCGGTCCCGCGCGCGAAGGCCTACGGTGTGCTCCTGCAGCAGGGCGGCGACACGCTGATCAAGCAGGAGACGCGCGCGCGCCACCTCCAGGTCGCGGAGGGCCGCCTGCACGGCGGGCGCACCTACAGGCTCACGATCTTCGTCTTCACGGCCGCCCACCCACGCGGCACGCCGATCGCAACGACGACGTTCACGACCCGGTAGGCGTCGAGGGGCCCGCGTCCGCAGGATCGAGAAGGCCCGCCGGCGGTGGAAACCCTCGGTCTTGCCGGCGGGCCTTCGGTCTGGACCACCACCGGCGTCCGACGGCCGTTGGGTGGTGTGACGACGCTATGCCCACGCGGGCGCTGCTGTCTATGGGCGAAAACCCCCAACTGCGAGCCGCCGCTCGCGCCGCCGGGCGGCTAACGTGCGCGGCGTGGAGGGTGGCTGGCAGCCGTATCCGGGAGCCCCGTCGGGAGAGGCGGCATTCGAGCTCCCGCCCGTGGAGCCGGGCCGCGTCGTCGGGCTTGGCGCCATCTGCGATCTCGGCCCAGCGCACGCCGACCGGCGCGACCAGAGCTTCAGCGTGAGCGAGTTCGCCACGCTGGCAGACGGCCGTCGGGTGCTCCTGCACGACGGGGGCCGCGGCTTCACGATCGGTGTCCGGTCGACGGGTGAGCCGAAGCCTGCTGACGCCCGCCGGCAGCTCACGCTCGAGCGCTTGACCGGTGACGTGCTGCTCGTCGTGCTGCCCGACGACGACGACGACACCGAGCCCCATCCCTGGTCATGGCTGTCTGACCTCGCACGGGCGCGCGGTCTCGCTACGACGGCAGCCGACCTGCGCGAGCTGCCGTACGACGTCGTGTTCACCGACGCGCTGCGGCGATGGCTCGCGGACTCTCCTGAGGAACCGCCGCGACGCTCCGGATAGGCTGGTGGGTCGATGGGGGCGAAGCTGAGCACGGTGGCGCTGATCGCAGTCGTGGGCGGGGTCGTCGTCGCGGCAGCGGTCGACTCGCTGACCGGCCACTCCAAGGCGCCTCGCGCCCACACGGGCGCCGCCGTGCATCCGCGGCCAACGACCGGCCCGCGCCTGTCCGGACCACCCCAGGCGGGCGGCACGATCGTGTTCGCGGGGCATGTCGAGACCGGCGCCGTCGCGCCCGGAGCGCTCGTCGTCATCCCGCGCGAGCCGCGGCCTCCGGTCGTGGTGGACGTCGGCCTGCGGCCCTCCCGGCCGGGAGGCACGATCCGGGTCACCGCCGAGCGGCTGCGCCTGGGGCCCGGCGTCGGCACTCCGAGCGGGGAGCGGATCGCGGTGTGGGCATCGAGCGCCTCCCGGCCCGGCATGGACGGCATCTACTCCCGGGCGGCCCAGGGGGGCGCGCTCGGCCGGATCACGACGACGCCGGCGGGACGCCTGCAGCAGCCGCTCGGGTACTCGCCCGACGGCGCCCGCCTGCTCTACTTCCAGGCCGGCCGGACCGCGACGGCCGGCAGCCTCTACGTGGTGCAGGCAAACGGCGCCGGCGGCATCCGCGTGACGCCGCCGGGCGCGACGAGCTGGTGCTGCTACCTCGGCGCTCCCGCCGGCTGGGGTCCCGGAGGCCAGATCGCGTTCGCGGCCTTCGCGCCCGGCGCGGCGGGCCGGGCCGGCCAGGGCGCCGTCTACGTCGTCCACGCCGACGGCTCCGGCCTGCGCCGGATCACGCCCGCGACGACCTGGGCCACCACCGCCCGCTGGTCACCCGACGGACGCTGGATCGCCTTCGACCAGGTCGACCGGCCGGACGGCGCCCACGACCTCTTCCTCGTCCACCCCGACGGCAGCGGGCTGCACCGGATTCCCACGGCGACGGGCGGCGACGGATCGTGCTGCGCCCAATGGTCGGCGAACAGCCGGTCGCTCATCTACGCCAGTGGGCAGGTGAACCTCGACCCCCACCTGTGGGCAGTGAACATCGACGGGTCCGGCCGCCGCGAGCTCAGCGACGACATCTCCGTCACCGAGGCCAGATAGCCGCGCTCAGCCGCCGGGCAGCCCGGCGCCGTACTCCCCCAGCCCGGCGGCGAGCTGGTCGTAGGCGAGGTCGGCGGCGACGCGCAGCCGGGCGGCCAGCGCCTCGCGGTCCTCGTCGTTCAGCAAGGCCGGTCAGCGCCATGCGGAGGATCGTGCGGTGCGTCCAGACGAGCGTGCGGGCGACCACCGCGGGGATCGAGGTCGCCGGCGTCGGCGCCGGCCGTGCCGCCGATGACCGCCGCGAGTGCCGTCGCCTCCTCCTCCCAGCCCGTCGTCAGGCGCTCCTGCAGCGCCTGGCTGGCGCGGATGATCCGGCGCACGACCAGGGCCTCGTCGTCGCCGCCGCTCACGAGGTCGTCGATCATCGCCGCGGTCGTGCGCGCGGAAGACGTCGAGCACCGGCGTGCCGGCTGGGCGCTCCGCGATCCGCGCCAGCAGCACGTCGAGGCGCTGCTCGCCGCCCGGCGAACACGAGGTCCTCCTTGGTGGCGAAGTGGTTGAAGACCGTCTTCTCGGCGACGTCGGCCGCCGCCGGCGATCTCGGCGACCGTGACCGCCGTCGAAGCCGCGCTCGGCGAACAGGCGGCGCGCGGTGGCGGCGATCGCGTCGCGCGTGGCGCGCTTCTTGCGCTCGCGCAGGCCCTCGGTCGCGTGCTCCTGCATCGAAGTATAGCACTACAGCGACACTAGAATTACAGTGACTGTAGCGTTACCATGCCGCGCCATGACTCCCACTCCTCCACCCGCCATCGAGGTCGACGACCTCGTCGAAGTCCTACGGCGACGTCGAGGCCGTCCGCGGCGTCTCGTTCACCGTCCCCCGCGGCGAGGTCTTCGGCTTCCTCGGCCCCAACGGCGCCGGCAAGAGCACGACGATCAACATGCTCTGCACGCTGGCCAGGCCCACCTCGGGCCGCGCCGCGGTCGCCGGCTTCGACGTCGTCGCCGCGCGCGACGACGTGCGCCGCCACATCGGCCTCGTCTTCCAGGACCCGACGCTGGACGGCTACCTGACCGCCGCGCAGAACCTGCGGCTGCACGCCGAGCTGTACGGCGTCGACCGCGGGCGTCATCGCGGCGCGGATGGACCAGATGCTCGAGATGGTCGACCTGGCCGACCGGCGCGACGGCAACCGGTGATGACGTTCTCCGGCGGCATGCGCCGGCGCCTGGAGATCGCCCGCGGCCTCATGCACTCGCCGCGCGTGCTGTTCCTCGACGAGCCGACGATCGGCCTCGACCCGCAGACGCGCAGCTCGATCTGGCGCTACATCCGCGCGCTGCAGGAGACCGAGGGCACGACCATCTTCATGACCACGCACTACATGGACGAGGCGGAGTTCTGCGACCGCATCGCGATCATGGACCGCGGCGAGATCGTCGTCCTCGACACGCCCGGGGCGCTGAAGGCGAGCGTCGGCGCCGACCGCGTGGTGCTCGGCACCGCCGACGACGACGCCGCGATCGCCGCGCTGCGCGACCGCTTCGGCATCGAGGCCGCGATCGCCGAGGGCGCGGTGACGTTCCACGTCGAGTCCGGCGAGGCGTTCGTGCCGCGGCTGTTCGCCGAGCTCGACGTCGCGCATCACGTCGGTCGCTGTCTCGCGGCCGACGCTCGACGACGTCTTCATGCGCTACACGGGCTCGACGATCCGCGACGCCGAGACACGCGGGCGCGGACCGACCGCAACCGAGCGATGATGCGCGCGTACTGGCGAGGACGGGCCGATGAGCGCCATGGCCACGAGCGTCGTCGCCGTCCGGGTGCCCGAGCGCTCCTGGCGCTCGGAGCTGCGGGCCGTGAAGGTCGTCTGGCGGCGCGACCTGATCCGCTTCGCCGACGACCGCATGCGGATCGTGACGTGGCTGTTCCAGCCGCTGCTGTTCCTGTTCGTGCTCGGGGCCGGGCTGCAGACGCTCTCGGCCGCCTCCACCGCACGGCGTCGACCTGAAGACGTTCATCTTCCCCGGGGTCCTCTGCGATCGCGCTCGTCTTCAGCGCGATGTTCACCGCCGCCTCGCTGGTGTGGGACCGCGAGCTCGGCGTTCCTGCGGGAGATGATGGTCGCGCCGGTCAGCCGGTCGTCGATCGTCGTCGGCAAGTGCCTCGGCGGCACGACCGTCGCCACCTCCCAGGGCGTCATCGTGCTGGCGCTCGCCGGCCTCGTGCGACGTGCCGTACGACCCGCTGCTGATCCTCGGCGTGCTCGGCCTGCAGCTGCTGCTCGCCTTCACGGTCACCGCCTTCGGCGTGCTGGTCGCCGTCACGCATCAAGCAGGCCCAGACCTTCACGGCCGTGATGCAGATGTTCGTGATGCCGATGTTCTTCCTGTCGCGGCGCGCTCTACCCCGTCGCGGGGCTGCCGACCTGGCTCGGCGTGCTCGAACCGGCTCGACCCGCTGACCTACGCCGTCGACCCGATGCGGCGGCTGGTCTTCGACCACCTCGACGTCTCCGGCGGCGGCGCGGCAGACGCTCGATCCCGGCGTCACCTGGTGCGGCTGGCACGTCCCCTCGCTCGTCGAGGTCGGCATGGTGCTGGTGCTCGGCCTGGCGATGCTGGGCGCTGCGATCTGGCGGTTCTCGCGCAGTGAATGATGACTGTCGCGTCGCCCGGGGACGGGCTCAGGCCGAGAGTTCCGTCGTGTCGTGGCCGACGAACGGCAGGCGTCTGTGATTCATCTCATACGTCTGGTGGAAGCAGTCGGCGTCGAGCTCGCGCAAGACGCCCTCGCGGAGGCCGCCCGCGGCCACGGTCAGCGGCATGCCCAGGCAGCGATGGATGCACTCGAGCAGGACGATCCCGCCGGGGAGCACCTGCCGGCGATGCCCGTGCAGGCGCTTCGGCTGCTTCCGCGGCGTCGTGGCGAGCGTCATCGCCCGTTCCAGCGCGGCGGCATCGAGCAGCGGCTCGCCAAGCTTCGCGAGGGTGTGCGCGCAGCCGCCGGTGGCCAGCGCGACGCGGGCTGTCGGCTGGGGCCTGACGCGCACGCTCCGGGCGGCATCGGCTCGGGCCGCCTCCAACTCGGCGGCCGTCGGCGGATCGTGCATGAAGTGCTTCTCCGCCAGGCGGACAGACCCGACGTCGAACGACTCGACGATCTCCACCGCGCCGCCCAGACTGCCGGCCGAGATCTCCGTCGAGCCGCCGCCGATGTCGCAGACGACGGCCGTCTCGCCGCGGCCCAGCGCACCGTTGGCGGCGCCGAGAAACGTCAGCCGGGCCTCCTGCTCCGGCGTCAACAGCACAGGCCAGCGGCGGCGGCTGGTCAGGACTTCGAGCAGCTCCCGGGGGTTTGAGCCCATCGCCCCGGGGCGGTGCGACGACCGCCAGCCGCTCGCAGCCGGCCTGGTCGGCCGCTGCCATGAATTTGCGGGCGGCCTTCGCCACGCTCTCGAGCGCGGAGTCGGAGTAGCCGCCGTTTCGCTCGACCTCGGCGCCCAGCCGCAGGAAGGCCCGCTCGCCACTCAGGGTGTGCCAGCCCTCGGCGGTGTAGCGACCAACCATCAGCCGCATCGTCGCCGACCCCACGTCGACCACCCCTACGACCGGCCGGGCGCCGTCGCGGTTGCACCTGGGGATGCATCCGGCCGGCGAGCAGGGCGTCCCGGATGTCCGTCATGAGCGCGATCAGGTCGTCCAGGCGGTGCAGCCGGCACTGCGCCATCTCGTTCCGGGCCTCCGCGAGTCGCACCTGCTCCTCGCGCAGACGGTTGCCGCGGATCTGCTTCGAACGCTGGACGTAGGCGATGACGGCCGAAAACGACGTTCAGTGCGCTCAGTACGATGACGACGCCGTAGTAGCCCGTCTGTCCCATGCGCTGGCAATACCCCCTGCAATGTGCCAAAAAACCCAGAGCCGGGTTCCGCGGGCGCTCATTCGCGATGATGTTCGCTTCGGCCGGCGGTCGACGCCCGTGACCGATATTCCGGAGACGGGTCTGACATGGCGGCGATCATGGTGCACGAGTTCATGAGCCTCGACGGCGTGATCGACGAGCCGACCCGGATGCCACCCCCCGCCGGCGCGGCGCTCGCCCACTTCTCCGGATTTCTCCGCCATGCATACCGCGGGTCGGGCAACCCACCCGCAACGGCTGCGTCTACCCGTCCACGTGGCAGATGCCTGCGAACGTCCGGTCGCGCGGGCGGAGACATACCAGCGCTCCGGATCGTCGGGCGTCGCCGGCGACCGCCGCACGCGGGTAGTGGCGCGCCGCGGCCCTTGCGTCGGCGGGATGCCAGGCGTCGCGCTCGCGTCCCGCTCGACGCGGCGCCCCCGCCGCCGGCCTCGGGGGCAGATCGAACGTCGGTCAGGATCAGCACCCGCTGCCGGGCAGGCGACGCGTCGCCTCAACGCCGTCCATCTCGGGCATCCGGATGTCCATGAGCACCACGTCAGGTGTGCGCGCTGGGCCACGTCGACCGCCTCGGCGCCGTCCGCCGCCTCGCCAACGACATGGATGTCCGGCTGGGCCTCGAGAATCATGCGGAAGCCGGCCCGCATCAGCGGCTGATCGTCGACGACGACGACCCGGATGCTGCTCATCCGGCGTCCCGCCTAGTCGGCAGCACGGCCCGCAGCAGATAGCCACCGGGCACTGCTCCGACCCGCAGGGAGCCCCCGAACAGCGCCGTCCGCTCCCGCATGCCCGATCAGGCCATGGCCCGCCGGTCGGTGGGTGCGGTCGCGGTCTCGGGGCCGTCGTTGCTGACCCGCAGCTCGAGCGCGTCAGGCAGGTAGCGCACCAGCACCTCGGCCCGGGCCGCGCCGGCGTGCTTGAGGACGTTGGTAGCTCCTCCTGCAGGTCGCGCCGCGGTCGCCGGAGCGCATGAGCCCGCCGAGCTCGATCCCGACCAGGATCACGCCGGGGTCGTGCGGGCTGGGAGCGATCCACCGCACGTGCGACGTCTACGGCTCGGCGAAGCTCCACGTGCGTCGTGACGGGATCTCGAGCAACCCATCCAGCGCCTCCCAGCGCTCACGTCTGTCGTCGGACCGGCGACCCGGTCTGGCTGACGATCTGGGCCAGCAGAGCGACCAGCGCGATGCCCGCCGCCCGCAAGCCCTCGTCGCGGGAGCGCCGGGAAGAGACGGTGTACAACGCGATCAGGAGCGTTGGAGCGCTGACCACGCGCAGCCCGAGCAGGCCCTCGGCAGCAACGACAGCCGCGTTCACCGCCAGCACGCCCATCGGCCAACGCCGACGGCGGAGCAGGGCGAGGGCGCCGGTAACGCCGAGCACGACCTCACCCAAGCTCTCCGGGAATCCGCGATTGCCGAACGCCTCGGCTGCCACGACGACGAGCGCCAGCCCCACCGCGAGGCCGATGTCGACCAGGCGCTCGGGGAGCACAACCCGCGGAGGGCTCGGGAGATCGCTGGGCATCAGAACGAAGGCTACGCCTCCAGTCGCACTGTGCGACGCGCCCCGGCCGCCAGCAGCACCGCTGTCCAGGCGACCAGCACGATCACCGCGACGCCGGCCGTCATCGCGAATCCGAGCGGGTCGGTGCCGAAGGGCTGGAGGCGGAGTTCAGCTGCGCGTGGGACGAGCTGGCGGAGCACGCCGAGCTGATCGATGCTGAGCAGCAGCGGCGACACCGCCAGCTGCCAGCCCAGGAGCACTCCGACGGCTGTGGCACGTGATCCGACCACGGCGGCAAACCCGAGCGCGAGCAACAGCTGCACCGTGGCGACGGCGACCAGCCAGACTGCGTCCTTCGCGATCAACGACACGCTCGGTGTGGCCAGTCCGCCCGCCAGCGCGAACGTGCAAGCGATCGCCACGGCGAACGCCAGCAGGACCATCGGCAGGAACACGACTGCGGCGCCGGGGATCCGGGAGGCAAACAGGACGAGCCGCGACCGGCCGGTCACCACCAGCTCTCGAAGGACGCCGGACGACTGATCGCCGACACCGGCGGTGGTGCCGATCAGCACGGCGGCGACCCCACCCACCGTCGCAATCACCCACATCGCGCCCTCGAGATTGTGGCTGCCGCCGGCTGGGCCGTACTTCGCAGCGTTGTTCAGGTGGTAGCCCCATGTGAACGCATACCCCGCGGCCACGGCGCCGACCGTGAGGATCAGCCCCCACGCCATAAGCCCGCGCCTGCGCACCAGCTTCAGCACCTCCGCCGCAATCATCCGCCTGCTCATGCCACCTCTCCCAGAGTCGTGGTCAGCTCGAGGAAGCGCTCCTCGAGCGTCCGCCTGGCCGGACTGATCCGGTAGACATCGATCCCTGCCGCGACCAGGGTGCGGGTGACGACCGGGATCGCTCGCCGGTCGTTCCCGGTGATCGTCAGACGCAGCCCGCCGTCGCTGCGGGCAATCGCCGCGAGCGCCGGCAGCGCGCCGAGCGCTCGCTCGGCCGCCTGCGGGTCGCCGCACTCGACGTCGACGACGAGGTTGCCGTCAGCGGCGATCTCGCTGATCGTGCCCTGCATGAGGATGCGGCCACCGTCGACGATCGCCGCCGCGTCGCAGATCTTCTCGACCTCGTCCAGCAGGTGCGACGAGAGGAACACTGCGCGGCCCTCATCGACCAACTCGCGCACAAAGCGGCGAAACTCGAGGATGCCGCCCGGGTCGAGGCCGTTCGTCGGCTCGTCCAGGATCAGCAGCTCCGGGTCGGCCAGCAGACAGCGGGCGATCCCCAGCCGCTGACGCATCCCCATCGAGTAGGTGGACACCCGGTCATCGGCGCGATCGAGCAGGCCCATCCGCTCCAGCGAAGGAACGATCCGTGCCACGGCAGCCCGATCGCGGACGGCCGCAGCGACCCAGAGATTCTCGCGTCCCGTCAGGTGACCGTGGAAGCTGGGCTCCTCGACGATCGCTCCGACCCGCGCGAGCGCCTCCGCCCGGCGCTCCGGAACGGGGAGCCCGAGCAGCTCCATCGTCCCGCTGCTGGCCGGTGTCAAGCCGAGCAGCGTGCGGATGAGGGTGGTCTTCCCGGCGCCGTTCGGCCCCAGGAAGCCGAACGCGCAACCGCGCGGCACCTCGAGTGTGGCGGCGTCGACCGCGACCCTGCCGCCGAACCGCTTCGTCAACCCGAACGTGCGGATGACGGGATCGGTCGAGCGCTGAGCTGCGTGTGTGGTGTGCATACCCGGAACGCTACGAGCCGCGCCCCGCCACCGCCTCGGTCGAGCGGATGAACCTCGGCCTCATCCGAAAGTAGGAGCGCCGTTCAACTGCTGCCATGTGGCAGCAAGCCGCCCTCTGATCCACCGGGCCGGATACACCTGGGCGCGGCTGTACCCCTTCTCGCCCGTCACCGCAGACCACGGCCGGCAAACCGGCCTCGGCAAGGACCGCGATGCCGTCGCCGGTGGCAGCGTGCAGTCGCTCGGGGCGGCAGTCGCATCGCTCTACGCGACGACGGGCAACCCGGGCGACGAGATCGACTTCGCTGACATGTAGCGACGCGCGTTGCTCGGCCCGGATCTGGCACCGAACCTCACCGTCACCGGCTCGCTCTCGGCATTTCTTTGGATTCGGGCCGCTAGGGCGGCCGGCACGGACCCGTCGATCCGCGCCTACTCGCACCCCGGCGTCGTTCTTGCTCCGCTTACGATCACCGGCGCCCCCTGCCTGCTCACTCTCACCCCGTACAGGTGACGAAGGCGCCCACTTCACGCCCCGCCGGCTGGCGTGTATGGTCGACCGGCCGACGGTGTGGAGACACGGCACGAGGAGCGAACCGGATTCGATTCCTCGTGCGGTGTGACATCAGGCACAAACTGGATTTGGCTTGACCAAGCCGATGGAGGCGGCGGGAATCGAACCCGCGTCCACGATCGTACGAAGAGAGCGTCTACAAGCGTATTCCGGGATTGGCATTCGCCTGATCGGCTGCCCCCGGACGGGCCACTGATCGGACTAGCCCCTCTTTGCAGTCCCGGTCGGCGGCGGAGGCGTTCCCCCTTCCGGCAAGCCCGCTGGATGACACCGGCGGTCCCTCCCGCGGGCTGGAGGGGCCGGCGCGCTACCTAATTAGGCAGCGAGTGCGAGATCAGATTCCGCACTTGCGGTTTCCAGGGGATTTACGAGGCCACCTGGAACCTCGGCTTGCAACTCTCCCCGAAAGCCAACCGTGTCGAAACCAGGTCGCCCCCGTGGGAGTTCGATAAGATGGTACCGGATCTGATGGGAGCCGGCCGGGGCAAAGCGGCTGGAGATCACGGGGTTTGGGTCTGGATGAGCATGGTTGAGACATTCGCGGTCGCCGTGGTCGGCGGCCTGACCGGGAGCGCGTGCGGTGCGGGCATCCTCATGTGGGCCCGCCACCGTGAGCGCGAGCTCGACCTCGAGGAGCGCGCCACCGACCAGATGGCGGCCGAGGCGAACACGTTCGCCGGCGCCGCCGCCGCTGCGCAGAGCCTGCTGACGGCGGCCAAGTGGGAGGGGCTGCGCAAGGACCGCGACGACCTCTTCTCGCGGATGATGCAGCGCCACGACGAGATGTCGGCGCGGCTGCCGAAGATCCACTCCGCGTTCGGCTCGAGCTCCGAGACGACCTCGGCCGCGGTGCGCGTGAACGAGGAGCTCGAGGCGTGCCTGCGCCACCTGTACGGCGTCTACGACGCCATGCAGCGGGGCGAGGACGTCGACGACGAGTGGGACGCGCTCGAGGCTGAGGAGCGCGAGCTCTCGGCCTGGCGCTCGCACTTCGGCGAGGCCGCGCGGGCCGAGTTGCTCGCAAACGGCAACGGCCGCGTGCGGATCTGACCTACCCTGCGCTCGCGATGACGATCGAGGCGGCGGATCGAGACGCGCTGCGCCGGCGGCTGGGCCCCGTGGGCGTGTGGCTGACCCTGCTCGGCATGCGCTCGGCAGCGCAGGAGCGGGCCGCGGCCGCCGAGATCGAGGCGCTCGGCTATCCCGCGCTCTGGATCGGCGAGACGCCCGTGAACAAGGAGGCGTTCGTCCACGCCGGCATCCTGCTCGCCGCGACGAGCGGGATCACCCTCGCGACGGGCATCGCCAGCATCTACGCCCGCGACCCGGCGGCCACGAACTCCGCCCGAAACGCGCTGGCGGAGGCCTACGACGGCCGCTTCGTGCTCGGCCTGGGCGTGAGCCACGCGCCGAGCGTGCAGCAGCGCGGGCACGACTACGGCCGCCCGGTGCAGGCGATGCGCGACTACCTGGACGCGCTCGAGCGCAGCGACTACAAGGCGCCCGCCCCGCAGCACCCGGCGCCGATCGTGCTCGCCGCGCTGCGCCGGCGGATGCTCGCGCTCGCCCGCGACCGCACCCACGGCGCTCACCCCTATCTGGTGACGCCGGCACACACCGCCCGCGCCCGGGCGGTGCTCGGGGCCGGGCCCGTGCTCGCGCCCGAGCAGGGCGTCGTCCTCGAGACCGACCCGGCCCGCGCGCGGGCCGTCGCCCGGGAGCATCTGACCGGCTACCTGACGCTCCCGAACTACACGAACAGCTGGCGCGAGGACGGCTTCGGCGACGCCGATTTCGCCGACGGCGGCAGCGATCGGCTGGTCGACGCGCTGATCGCCTGGGGCGGCGCCGAGGCGATCGCCGCGCGCGTCCGCGCCCACCACGAGGCGGGCGCCGACCACGTGTGCATCCAGCCGGTCATCCGCGACCTCGACCGGGCGATGGCCGAGCTGCGCGCGCTCGCCCCGGTGCTGCTGCCGGCGGCGTGATCCCCGCGCCGGTGCGCAGCGAGCGCCTCGTCGGCTCGCCGCCGACGGAGGCCGACTGGCCGCAGTGGCGAGCGCTCCTGCTCGACCCACGCGTCGCCGCGACGATCGGCGGCGTCCGTCCGCAGAGCGAGGTCCGGGCCCGCTTCGACGCCGATCTGCGCCACTGGCGCGACCACGGCTTCGGCCAGTGGACGTGGCGGATGCCCGAAGGCGCCTTCGCCGCGCGGGGCGGCCTGCGCCGGTACCGGATCGAGGCCGGTGACGAGGTCGTCGAGCTCGGGTACTCGGTCGTCTTCGAGCGCTGGGGCAGCGGCCTTGCCACCGAGATCGCCCGGGCGAGCCTCGCGTTCGGCTTCACCCAGCTCGGGCTCGACCGGATCCACGCCTTCGTCTTCGCGGGCAACGTCGCCTCCGCGCGAGTGCTGGAGAAGTGCGCGTTCACGCAGGTGGGCCCGATGACGCACGCGGGACACCCATGCGTGCTCTACGCCCTCGACCGGCCCGCTCCGTCCTGATCCTACGAGTACCAGGCCGGCGGATCGGCGCCCGGCGCGGGCGGCTCGGCCGGCTGCCCGCCCCCGTACTCGGGCCGGTCGGTGGTCGCGCACCACACCGACACGCCGTCGAACCGCTCCGCCAGCAGGCGGGCGGTCACGTCCTGCATGGCGGCGTCGGCCGCCGACGCGCGGCCGTCGGTCTCGAGCGTGAGCAGGCCCTCGCCCCCGTCGGGGAAGTACGTCGCCCGCACGCCCGTGCCCGAGAGCGGCAGCTTGCGCCAGTGGAAGCCGATCCCCTCCAGCTCCGGCCCCCAGTCGAAGCGGTAGCCGAGCGGCTCGAGGAACGCCCGCATGCCCTCGACCGGGACGGCCTGGAAGCGCACCTCGAGCTTCATTCGCCGCCCGCCCACAGCAGCTCGAATCGCTCGAGGACGACCTCGGTGTCCTCCGAGACGGGCTCGCCCCCCTCGGCGAAGAAGCGGATGTGCGCCGCGCGCCAGAACGCGAGGCTGCGGTCGCCCTCCCCCTCGGTCCACGCGAACTCCGCATCGACGTCGCCGAACCGGCGCACCTCGACGCCGGTCGTGCGCACGACGCAGAGCGGCCAGCCGCGCCCGTCCAGGATCACGCCGAGGTCGCCGACCTGCGGCATCGGCTCGGCGTCGTCGTAGCCGGAGCGCAGGCTGGCCGTGGCCCGCTTGGGCCCGTCGCGCACGAGCAGGCCGAGCTCGGTCGCCATCGCCTCGCTGTTGCCGAACCCCCAGGCGGTGTGAGGCCCGTCGATCCCGGTCGCGGCCACGAACCGGCTCCAGAAGGCCGCGACGTCAGCCACGCGCATCCGCCAGCCGCTTCAGGAAGTGCTGCGACACCTGCTCGAACCCCAGCCCCCGGTAGAACTCGTGCGCGCCCGCGCGGTGAAGCGCACTCGTCACCTCGATCCGCGCACAGCCGGCCGCGCGGGCGCGCGCCTCGGCCGCCGTGACGAGCGCCGTCCCCGCTCCGGCGCGGCGCGCGGACTCGTCCACGACGAGGGCCGTGATCCGGCACCAGCCGCCCGGCTCGTGCAGGACCGGGACGATGTGCAGGGTGAGCAGGCCCGCGACCCGGCCGTCGCGCTCGGCCACGAGCGCCGCCGAGCGCGCGTCGGCGTCGATCTCCGCCAGCCGGGCCGCGACCAGCTCGGCCGCGAGCACGTACCCGAGCTGGGCGAGCAGCGCCGCGATGCCCGCGGCATCGCCGGCACGCGCCTGCCGGACGCTCACCGGCGCTGCCGCTCGAGCCCCCGCATCGCCCGGTCCATCTGCCGCTTGGCGTCGCGCTCGGCGATCGCGTGGCGCTTGTCGACGCCCTCCTTGCCGCGGGCGAGGCCGAGCTCGAGCTTCACCTTGCCGTCGACGAAGTAGAGCTGCAGCGGCACGAGCGTCATCCCCCGCTCGGCCACCTTGCGCCCCAGCTGCTCGATCTCGTGCCGGTGCAGCAGGAGCTTGCGCTCGCGCACGGGCTCGTGGTTTTGGAGGTTGCCCTGCCGGTAGGGGGCGATGTTCGCGCCGACCAGGAACACCTCGCCGTCGTGCAGCTGGGCGTAGGCCTCGCGCAGGTTGCCGCCGCCCTCGCGCAGCGACTTCACCTCGGTGCCGGTGAGCGCGATCCCGGCCTCGATCCGCTCGAGGATGTGGTAGTCGTGGCGGGCCTTGCGGTTGTCGACGATCAGCTTGCGGGCGGCGGGCATCCCTGAAGTCTACGAAGCCCGCTTGCGCTCGAGGTCGAGGAACGGCAGGTCGACGATCTTCGCGCCGACGCGGCCGCGCTCGCCCTCGACCGACCACTCGATCTCGAGCGGCGCGTCCGGCCGCACGCCGGTCCCGATCGACGCGAGCGCGATCATCTTCTTGAGCGTCGGCGACCAGCACGTGCTGGTGGCCCGGCCGACCTGGCCGCCGGCGTAGAAGATCGGGATCGGGTCGCGGTTCACGGTCGGCTGGACTGCCGGGGCCAGGCCGTGGCGGCCGAACGCCGCCTCGATCCCGATCCAGTCGAGCTCGATCCCGACCAGCCGCCGGCGCGGGACGGCGCCGTCACGCTCGGCCTCGAGCGCGCGCCGGCCGACGAAATCCGCCTTCTCGAAGTTCACCAGCCGGCCGAGGCCGATCTCGAACGGCGTGTACTCGTGCTCGGGCGTGAGCGCGAGGCGGGCACTGGTGTAGTCGACCTCGATCAGCACGAGCCCCGCCTCCACCCGGGCGACGTCCATCGCCCGGATGCCGACGGGGCGCAGGCCGTGGTCGGCCCCGGCCGCGATCAGCGCGTCCCAGAGCGCGGGGGCGCTGCCCGCGTCGACCCACAGCTCGTAGCCGAGATCGCCCGTGTAGCCGGTGCGGGTGACGTCGATCGCGATCCCCGCCACCGTCCCCTCCCGGCGGCGGAAGTAGCCCACGTCCGACCAGTCGGCGCCGGTCGCCGCCTCGAGCACGGCCCGGGCGCGCGGGCCCTGCAGCGCGAGCGCGCCGAGCGAATCGGTGACGTCGCGCACCTCGACGTCGAGGCCGGTGGAGTTCATGCCCAGCCAGCGGTAGCAGGGGTCGGCGGCCGTCCAGCGGAAGCTCGACTCGTCGAGCCGCGAGATGGTGCCGTCGTCGATCACCTTGCCGCGCTCGTCGCACCAGGGCGTGTAGAAGACCTGGCCGACGGCCAGCCGGGTGGCGTCGCGGGTGATGACGCGGTCGACGAGCCGCAGCGCGTCCGGGCCGGAGACGAGGTACTTGTAGAGCGGCGAGACGTCGATCAGCGCGGCCGCCTGCCGGATCGCGTTGTACTCGATGTCGTGGTGGTCGGCGTAGACGGCCGCGGCCGCGTAGCCGGCCCAGTCGCCCCAGGCGAGCTTGCGGTTGAGCGGCGCGGTGCGCTCGTGGAAGGGGGTGCCGACGCTCACGGGGCCAGTTTACGGGGCCTGGCACCGCGACTGTCCACTAGCATCGCCCGGATGGCAGAGCGCTACGACGCGATCGTGGTCGGCGGGGGGCACAACGGCCTGGTCACGGCCGCGTACCTCGCCCGCGCCGGCCTGCGCACGGTGGTGCTCGAGCGGCGCGACGTGCTCGGCGGCGCGGCGGTCACCGAGGAGATCGTGCCCGGGTACCGCTTCAGCGTCGCCTCCTACGTGGTGTCGCTGCTGCGGCCCGAGATCGTGCGCGAGCTCGAGCTGCCCCGGCACGGCCTCGAGATCCTGCCGCTCGACGGGACGCTGACGCCGCTCGAGAACGACTATCTGTGGCGCACGAACGACCACGCCCGCACGCTGCGCGAGCTGCGCCGCTGGTCGCTCTCCGACGCCGAGGCCTACGACGAGTACGGGATCGCGATGGCGCAGATGGCCCGCTTCGTGAAGCCGATCCTGTCCGCCATCCCGCCCGACCAGGGCCGCATCGACCCGCGCCAGTGGCTGCCGCTGGCGGGCCTCGGCCGCAGCTTCGCCGAGCTGCCGCGACGGCTGAAGGACGCCTTCATCCAGCTGATGACGATGAGCGCGGCCGACTTCCTCGACCAGTGGTTCGAGACCGACCCGCTGAAGGCGACCATGTCGGCCTCGGGCATCATCGGCACCTTCCAGGGCGTGCGCTCGCCCGGCACGGCCTACGTGCTGCTGCACCACTACATGGGCGAGATCGACGGCGCCTTCCGCGCCTGGGGCATCCCCCGCGGCGGCACGGGCGGCGTCAGCCTGGCGATCGCATCGGCCGCCCGCGAGCTGGGCGCCGAGGTGCGCACCGACGCCGAGGTGGCCCGCATCGACGTCCGCGACGGCCGTGCCACCGGGGTCACGCTCGTCTCCGGCGAGGAGCTCGAGGCGGGGGCGGTGCTCTCGAGCGCCGACCCCAGGGTCACCTTCCAGGGCCTGCTCGAGCCGGGCACGCTCGATCCGGAGTTCGAGGCCGATCTGCGCCGGTACAAGTTCCGCGGCTCGTCGGGCAAGGTCAACCTCGCCCTCGACGGCCTGCCCGACTTCACCTGCCTGCCCGGCCGCGGCGAGCATCTGCGCGGCGCGATCAGCTTCTCGCCGTCGGTCGACTACATGGAGCGCGCGTACGACGACGCCAAGTACGGCCGCTTCTCGGCGCGGCCCTACGTCGACATGATCATCCCGACGCTGGTCGACCCGGCGATGGCGCCGCCGGGCAAGCACGTCGTGAGCTGCTTCGTGCAGTACGCCCCCTACCACCTGGCCGACGGGGCGCAATGGGACGACGCCGCGCGCGACGCGTTCGGCGACACCGTGATCGACACCCTCGCCGAGCGGGCTCCGAACATCCGCAGCCTGATCGTCGGCCGGCAGGTGCTCTCGCCGCTCGACATCGAGCAGCGGATCGGCCTCACCGAGGGCAACATCTTCCAGGGCGAGCTCTCGCTGGAGCAGCTCTTCTTCAACCGGCCGGTGCCCGGCTGGGCGCGCTACCGCACCCCCGTGGAGGGGCTGTGGATGTGCGGCTCGGGCGCGCATCCCGGCGGCGGCCTCATGGGCGCGCCGGGGCGGATCGCGGCGCTCGAGCTCCTCAAGGAGCGCGGCCGCAGGAAGGGCGTGCGTGTCCGACTATGACGTGATCGTGGCCGGCGGCGGCGTGAACGGGCTCGTCTGCGCCACCTACCTCGCCCGCGGCGGCCACCGCGTGGCGGTGCTCGAGCGCCGGGCGGAGCTCGGCGGCATCGCCGAGGTGCTGCACACGGCCGGCCGGCTGCAGGCGGGGGTGATCGCAGACCTCGACCTGACCGGCCACGGCCTGGAGCTGCTGCGGCCCGACGTACGCATGACGGCGCTGCGCGAGGACGCCCCGGCGCTCACGTTCTTCACCGATCCGGCGCGCACGGCCGCCGGCCTGCAGGCGACCAGCCCGGCCGATGCCGACGCCTACCCCCGGTTCGACGCGCACGTGCGCGAGCTGGCCGGGTTCGTGGCCGAGGTGGCGGCCTCCACCCCGCCCCGGCTCGACCGCGCCGCTCTGGGCGACGCCGCCGCCGGGCTGCGGCTCGCCCGCGCGTACCGCCGTCTGGGCACGCGGGCCGCCCGCGAGCTCACGCGGGTGCTGCCGATGGCGGTGGCCGACCTGGTCGGCGAATGGTTCGGCGACGACTCCCTGCGGGCGGCGCTGGCCCTGCGCGGAACCCAGTTCACGGCGATGGGGCCGTGGTCGGCCGGCACCGCGCTCGTGCTCCTGTCCGACTCGGCCGGGAACGACGGCGGCGCCGCCGGCCAGACGGCGTTCGTCCGCGGCGGGCCGGCGGCGCTCGCGCTGACCCTGTCCCGCGCCGCCCGCGCGGCCGGTGTGGAGGTGCGCACCGACGCCGAGGTGGCGCAGCTGCTGGCCCGCGACGGCCGCATCGAGGGGGTCGCGCTCGCCGGCGGCGAGCAGATCACCGCCCCCGCGGTCGCCTGCGCCGTCGACCCGAAGACCGTGCTCACCGGCTGGCTCGACCCCGTGGTCGCCGGCCCGCGCATGCGCTGGCGGGCGGGCAACATCCGCACGCCCGGGGCCACCGCCCGGCTCGACCTGACACTGAGCGCGTTGCCGGCGTTCACCGGCGTCGAGAGCGAGGAGGCGCTGCACGGCCGGCTCGTGTTCGCGCCCGGGATCGACGCCGTCGAGCAGGCGTTCGATGCCTGGAAGTACGACCGCGTGAGCGACCGGCCCGCCCTCGAGGCCACCATCCCCACCCTGCTCGAGCCCGGCCCCGACGCCGGCCACCGGATGACGGTGCTCGCCCAGTGGGTGCCATACGCCGCCGAGCCGGACGAGGTGGCCGAGCGGGTGCTGGCCGTGCTCGAGCGGCACGCGCCCGGCATCGGCGGGCTGGCCACGGCGACCGCCGTGCTCACACCCGCGGCGATCGAGCGCGAGTACGGCCTCGCCGGCGGCCACCTGTACCACGCCGAGCCGGCGCTCGACCAGTTCTTCGCCTGGCGGCCGGTGGTCGGGCTCGCCCGCCACAGGCTGGGCGTGCGCGGGCTCTACCTGTGCGGCGCCGGAGCCCATCCCGGCGGCGGCATCACCGGCGGCCCGGGCCGGAACGCGGCCCGCGAGATCCTGCGCGACCTGCGCCGCGCCGGCTGACGGGCGCCGTGCGCGACCAGCCCTCGAGCCGCGGCAGCACCGGCTCGAGCCCGAGCATCTCGGGAATGCCCGGCAGCCGCCGGACGAGATCGAGGTAGCGCGGCTCCTCGGCGAGGACGCGCTCGAGCAGCGCCCGGGCCGCGTCGACCTCGCCGCTGCGCGCCGCCGCGCTGAGCGCCGCGACCACGGCGTGGCCCTCTTCCAGGCCCGCCGCCCGCGCGGCGGCGGCGGCCTCCGCCACGGACACCCCCTCGGCCGGCGACCAGGCGGCGCGCAGGGCCTGGCTGCGCCCGACCAGCCGGCGCAGCTCGGCCACCGGCTCGGGGTGGTTGTCGACGCGCACGTCGCAGACCACGTCGCGCCACGCCATCCCCGTCGGCTCGCCCGTGACCACGAGCACCCGCCCGGCCTCCTGGCCGCGCCAGTCGCCGCCCTCGGCCTGCGCCGCCTCGAGCGCCGTCACGAGCCGGTCGGCCAGCGTGCCGGTGGCGCCCCGGAACGCGGCGAGCATCGCCGGCCACACCTCCGCGCGTCCCATCATGTTCGCCTGGCAGGAGACGCCGGTGCGATGGACGTGGCCGGCCTCGGCGACGCACGCGGCGCCCGTGTGGGCGGCGGCCGTGCCCGTCGCGGCGACCACGCCGACCTGGCGATACGGGGCCATGCGGTCGCGCCGGGTCGCCCCTCGCAGCGCCTCTGCCGCCGTCGCGCCCGTCCGCAGGGCGAGCAGGCACAGCGGGCCGTACGCCGGGTCGGTGAACGACTGCGTGGCGACCGCGCCGACGCCGGCCTCGACCCACAGCGTCCCCGCCCCGGCGGCGAAGGCCGCCGACTGGATGGCGGCGCCGAGCTCGCCGGACTCACCGTCGCGCGCGACGATCGAGTACGTCATGCCGGCGACCGTACCACGTCGCCGCGCTCGAGCCCCGGCAGATGCTGCGAGGCGATGAAGAGCCCCGCCCCGACCAGGATGAGCGCCGCGCACAGGCCGAACCCGAGCGCGTAGCCGTGGTGCTGGATGATGAACCCGGTGAGCGGGAAGAGCCAGAGCATCTGGATCGAGAAGCAGCCCTCGGCGATCGACATCGACGTCGCCCGGTACTCCGAGCGCGTGTTGTGCTGCAGGTACGTCGACAGGGTCACGTACACGAGCTCGGGCGCCCCGGCGATCACGACGAGCACGACCACCGGCGCCGCCAGGCCGGGCAGGACGGCGCCGACGGCGAGCCCCGCGGCGGCGGCCAGGGACGCCACCGCCACGGACACGGTCAGCGGCACCCGCTCGCCGATCCGTCCTCCCAGCCACGAGAAGCCGGCCCCGGCCAGCAGCGCGCCGCCCAGGACGACGCCGAGCAGGGCGTCCGAGGCGCCGCGCTCCTGGAACAGCGGCGCCGCGTAGAACCACCAGCTCGTGACGGCCGCCCAGTAGAGGCTCCAGGCGAGCGTCAGCGTCCCCAGCCGGGGCGAGCGCCGCAGGGCCGCGATCCCGCGCACCGCCGTGCGCACCCCGTGCCGGGCCTCACCGCGCGCGTCGTCGGGGAGACGGGTGGCGATCGCGCTCGCGGTGAGCGCGCACGACGCCGTCAGCCAGAACGCGAGCGGCGGCGAGTAGGTCGCGATCAGGCCGCCGATCATGAACGAGATCGCGCCGGCGAACTGGAACACGGCCCACAGCCCGCCCAGCATGCGCGGGAACTGGGCCTGGGCGTCGTCGTGGGCCAGCGAGTCGAACAGGTAGGCCTCGTCGGCACCGGTGCGAAGCGCGAACGCGACCCCGTGGATGCCGCCGGCCAGGCAGATCAGCGCGAACCCTGGCGCGTACACGTACCCGAGCTCGGCGGCGGCGGTGAAGAACCCGGCCGCGATCAGGAGCCGCCGCCGGCCCAGCGCGTCTGCCAGCGCCCCGGTCGGCACCTGGGCGATCAGCATGCCGACGTGCAGCACGGCCTCGACGATCCCGAACTGGGTCAGGCTGAGACCGCGCGAGAGCAGGAAGACCGCCCAGATCGGGCCGGAGAAGAGGATGCCGTTGAAGAGCTGGTAGAGGCGGAAGACTGCGAGCGTGCGGGCGTTCATGGGTTCCTCGAGAAACATCGGACGACGGGGCCGGAGTGTGAGGAGGGCCGCCCTGTGGGCGCACCTCTCCCGTCACGGGGGCCGTGTCAGCCCTGAACGCGGGAGATGCAGTGGCGCAGGAGCCTGATCGCCTGAGGCAGTGAATCGGGGTTCTGGCTGCGCGACCGCATAGCGGCGGAGATGCTAGCAGAGCACGCTACTGCTGCAGGGCTGCCTCGAGCACCTGCCGGGCGATGGGGGCGGCGACGTCCCCGCCGACGCCGCCCTTGACCACGAGCACGGCGACCGCCACCTTCGGCGCTCCGACCGGGGCAAAGGCGATGAACCAGGCATCCGTGGGGACGTTCGCCGGCCCCACCTCCGACGTCCCCGTCTTGCCTGCGACCGTCACGCCCGGGATGGCGGCGCTGCGGCCGGTGCCCTCGCTGACCACGGCCTCCATCATGGTCGTCAGCTCTCCCGCCACCTTGCGCGAGCACGCGTGCACAGGGTCGTGCGGCTCGCGGGCCGTGAGCGGCCGCCGGATCAGAAACGGCGGCTTGCGGGTGCACCCCGAGCCGATCGTCTGGGCCACCGAGGCCATCTGCAAGGGTGTCGCATCGACGCCGCCCTGGCCGATGCCGGCCACGCCCAGGTCGAGCGGCGCGGTCATGTCCGCCGCCGGCCGGGTGACGCTCTCGGGCACCGGGTAGGCGATCGACGGCGCCTCGTTGAACCCGAACGCGTTGGCCATCGCCACCAGGCTGGGCGCGCCCACCGTCACGGCGAGCGGCCCGAACACCGAGTTGCAGCTGACGGCGAAGGCCAGCACGAGCGACCCGCCGCAGTCCTCATGGTGGAAGTTGTGCAGCTTCCAGCCGTTCAGGAGCGCGAAGCGGGCATACGGGTAGACGGTCGTGAGCGTCGTCTTGCCGGCCGTGAGCGCCGCCGCCGAGGTGATGGTCTTGAACGAGGAGCCCGGCGGCTGCAGGGCGTCCATGCCGAGCCCGACGTCCGCCTCGACGGCGCCCGTGCGGGCGCTCAGGACGACCACGCCGCCGTACCGTGCGCCGAGCGCCGTGGCGGCCGCCTGCTGGATCGGCACCCGCAGGGTGGTGGTGACGTTCTGCGGGTTCGTGCCCGGCTGCACCGCCAGCACGCGGCCGAGGCCGGTGGCCTTCGAGATCGCGCGCAGCACGAACCGCGGCGTCCCGGCCAGGAGCGAGTCGAGCGACTCCTCGAGGCCGCTCTGGCCGTAGGGCGCCGTCGCCGGCCAGCCTGCGCGCACGCGCCCGGCCACGGCCGCAGGGGCCGGCGGCTTCAGGTCGCCGGTGACGATCGCAAAGGCCGATCCCTGCGGATAGGTGCGGGCCGTCGCCGGCCCCTCCGCGAGCACGGCGCCGCTGCGGTCGAGGATGCGCCCGCGCCCCTCGGGCGCCCGTGCGTGCATCGAGAGGTGCTCGCCGGACTGGAGCCCCGGGAACGTGAGCGCGCGCGTCCACCCCACCCGCCGCCGCTGCCCCTGGCCCACCACGGGCACCGACATCGTCGCGGCCACCCGCCCGAAGAGCCGGGTTGCGACCGACATCGGCACGGTCACCGCGGCGCCCTCGCGGCTCGGGCGGCCGGTGGCCCGCAGCCCGCGCATCGTCGCGATCGCCGCCGCCCGCTTGTACAGCGAGACGAACCGCGTGTACGAGACCCGCGCCTTCGCCGGCGGGCTGATCAGGGCGTACATGCCGGCGTAGTCGCCGGCGTGCCAGTCGGCCACGAACGCGGGAACGGGCGTGGTCGGATCCGGCGTCGGCGGGCGCTTGGCCGTGCTCCCGCTGGCGCCGTTCATCGTCAGGACGACCGCCACGCCGGCTCCGGCGGCCGCGATTGCGCCCACCACGACAAGGCGCGTGGCCCATTTTCGCTTCCCCCGCCCCGTTCCCATCACGGTGGATTGTGCCTACGACTCATGCTGAGCGCGAATCCGCACCCGCCCAGCGGCCCGGTCGACCGAGCGCACCGCCACCCTCACGGGGTCGCCCAGCCGCAGCCGGCGGCCGCTGCGAGCGGCGACGAGGGCGACCCCGAGCGGATCGAGCTCCACGTACTCGCCCGCCCACGACCGCCCGGGCAGATAGCCCTCGTACAGCTCGCCGAAGCGCACGAACGCGCCTGCCTCGATCAGGCCGACGACCTCGCCGGAGAAGGTCTCGTCCCACCCGCGCTCGTACAGCACGCCCTCGAGCAGGAACGCGGCACAGACGTCGTCGCCCGTGCGCTCGAGCGCCGCGGCCGCGCGCTCGGCGGCGGAGTCGTGCTCGGCTGCGGCGGCCACCTCCTCCGGGGCGGGCTGGGGACCGGCGACCAGCCCCAGGTGGCGCAGGAGCGCCCTGTGCACCATCACGTCCGGATGGCGCCGGATCGGCGAGGTGAAGTGGCAGTACGCCGGGCTCGCGAGCCCCGAATGGCCGAGGTTGCGGGGGTCGTAGCGGGCCTTGCTGAGCGCCCGCAGCACCAGGCCGGGGAACGCGACCCGGCCGCGGCCCGACGTGTCCACGTATCCGGCCACCGCCTGGCTGACCCGGCCGGCGAACCTGGCCGCCTCGGCCGGGGCGAGCACCTCCGGACGGGGCGGGGTGGGCACCGCCAGGGCCTCGAGCCGGTCGGCGAGGGCGAACAGCGCGTCCGGCTCGGGGGGCGCATGCACCCGGAACGGCGCCGCCACGCCCGCGCCGGCCAGCTCGGCGGCGACGGCCTCGTTGGCCGCGAGCATCAGCTCCTCGACCAGCGCGTGGGCGGGCCCGGAGCGGCGGCTGTGGCCCTCGACGACGGCCCCCGCCTCGATCCGGAATGTCCGCTCGGGTGCGTCGAGCGCGACACCGCCGCGGGCGAGGCGAGCGGCGGCCCGGTCGCGGGCGAGGCCGTCCAGGCGGCGCAACGCCGCCACGAGCACGGGCGGGCCCTCTCCGGTCTCAAGCATCGCCTCCGCCTCGTCGTAGCTGAGGCGATGGTCGCTGCGCACGATGCTGCGAACCGCGCGGAACGCCCCGTCGCCGCCGACCTGCACCGTCACCGCCCAGCGGTCGCGGCCCGGGGCGAGGCTGCAGAGGTCTGCCGAGAGCCGTTCGGGCAGCATCGGGTCCACGCGGCCCGGCAGGTACACCGAGGTCGCCCGGCGGGCGGCCTCACGGTCGATCGCGCCGCCCTCGGGCACGAACGCGGCCACATCGGCGATGTGCACGAGCACGCGGTCGCCGTCGACCGACAGGGCATCGTCGTGGTCGCGGGCGTCGGCCGGGTCGATCGTGAACGTGAGCACGCCCCGCAGGTCGGCGCGATCCCCAGCGCCCGCCGGCTCGGCCGGCAGACCGGCCACCTCGGCGGCGACGGCATCCGGCCACGGAGCGGCCGCGCCCGCCTCGACCGCCAGGCCGTGCAGGACGGCGGACACGTCTGCGGCCCGGCCCAGCCGCTCGGTGACGGTGCCCCGGCCGGGACCGGTGACCGTGACGGCCACGAGATCACCGGCGGCGGCGTCCACCGTCCCCATGCGGCCGAGCGTGAGCGGCCGGCCGTGATCGAAGAACGGCTCACCGACCATGAGCCGAGCCCGCAGCGACACCTCACAGACGACCGGCGCCGGCGCCGGCGGAGCCGTCAACGGCTGCGCAGCGCGATCAGGGCGGCGCGCATGACGCGGTCGGTCGGGCCGGCGCGCGCCTCGATGAGGACGTCGGGATCGATGCCCCGGCCCTCGACGACGAGGCCGCCGGGCAGCGTGAACCTGGCCACCGTCAGCTTGAGCGCGCCGCCGGCGGCGAGCGGCTCGATCGCCTGCACCGTACCCTTGCCGTAGCTCGGCCGGCCGACGACGATCGCCCCCGCGTCGGCCCGCAGGGCGCCGGTCACGACCTCGGCCGCGCTGGCCGTGCCGCGGTTGATCAGGACGGCCAGCCGCAGCTTCCCGACCGCCGTGTCGTCGGCGACGAACTGGCGGGCCGGCTCGTGCAGGCCGCGGGTGGTCACGACCACGCCGCTGCGGGCGAACACGCGCACCACGGCCACCGCCTGCGACAGCAGGCCGCCCGGATTTCCGCGCAGGTCGAGGATCACCGGCTCGTGCAGGTGGCTCGCCCGCTCGGCGATGGCCCGCACCTGCGCCGCGGCCGTGGCCGGGAAGCTGAGCAGGCGGATCACGCACACGCGCATCTTGCGGAACCGCACCACGTGGCTCGACACGTACGGCAGCACGATCGGCTGGCGGACGAGCGTGAGGTCCATCGGCGCGTGCCCCGGGCGCAGGATCTGCAGGTGCACGGCCGACCCGGCGCGGCCGCCGATCAGGTCGAGCGCGTGCCGGTAGGAGAGGCTCGCAAGCGACGTGCCGTCGATCGTGGTGATGACGTCGCCCGGCCGGATGCCGGCCTGACGGGCGGGCAGCCCCGGGATCGATGCGGTCACGCGCAGCCCGCGGCGCTCACGCAGGAGCCCGAGCCCGACTCCCGGGTAGGTGCCCGATTCGGCGGCGCGCAGCTGGCTGTACGACTTCGGCGGCAGGTAGCGGGTGTACGGGTCGCCGAGCGTCCGCAGCATCTCCGCGACGGTGTGGGCGTGGTAGGCCGCGGGCGGCAGGGCGCGGTAGTAGTACGACTCGAGGTCGGCCAGCACCTGCGACCGCAGCGGAGCCGGGTGCCGAGCCGGCGACGGCTCCGCCAGCGAGTGTGAGCGGATCTCGAACCCGACCGCAAACGCCCCGAAGAGCGCGGCGGTCACCGCGGCCAGCACGAGTAGACGGTGCCCCTTCACCAACTGACGATTGTAACGCTTGCGACGGCCGCCGTCTGCAATCTCGCCAACGTCAGACGCGCAGGAAGCGGCGCAGAGTGAGCCCCGAGCCGAACGCGCCCAGCAGCAGGCCGAACCCGGCCAGCATGGCGATCAGAAGCGGCACGCCCACCAGCCGCGCCGGATCCGTCAACCCGCGGTCATACCCGTTCAGCGCGAAATACACCACTGTCAGCAATCCGAGCGCACCGACCGCCCCCAGAAGCCCCGTCAGCATCCCCTCCAGCATGAACGGGAACCGCACGAACGCGTTCGTCGCCCCCACGAGCTTCATCACCTCGATCTCCCGCCGCCGCGAGAAGATCGAAAGCCGGATCGTGTTCTGGATCAGCACGATCGCCGCCACACCCAACAGGATCATTAACCCGAACACGAAATACAGCACGTACTTGAGCGTGTTCAGCACCCGATCGGTGATCTTCTTGCCGTAGGTCACGCACGGCGCCGCCGCACAGTTGTGCACCGCCGAGATCTTCTGCGCCGCGGCCGCGGTCACGCTCGCCTGGTTCGCGTCCCGCAGCTTCACGTAGAACGCCGGCGGCAGCGGATTGGACGGCAGCGCCTTGATCGCGGCCTGGGCCGACTTCGACAGCATCTTCACGGCCTGGTCGGGCGAGACGTACCGGTACGACTTCACGTTCGGCAGCTTCGCCACCTGATCGGCCACCAGGCCGCGCTTGGCCACATCTGTCGAGTAGTCACCCGGCAGATACAGCTTGACGGTGACCTCGTTCCGGACGCCGACCGCGTAGTGGTACACCCACCACGCCGTGCTGACGAAGATCCCGAGCAGGAAGGTGACGATGAGCACCGTGACCGTGGCCGCCATCGTCGTCGCCGCGTTCGAGCGGATCGAGGCGAGCGCCTCCCAGAAGAAGAACCGCCACTTCAACCCTCGTAGCCCCCGCGGCGATCGTCGCGGACGACGCGCCCGTCTTCGAGCTGAATCACCCGCCTGCGCATCTTGTCGACCATCTCGCGGTCGTGCGTGGCCATGACGACGGTGGTGCCGGCGCGGTTGATCCGGTAGAGCAGCTGCATGATCCCGACCGACGTATCCGGGTCGAGGTTGCCGGTGGGCTCGTCTGCGATCAGGAGGGGCGGGTGGTTGACGAACGCGCGCGCCACCGAGACGCGCTGCTGCTCGCCGCCGGAGAGCTCGTGGGGGAAGCGGTCGCCCTTGTCGGCGAGGCCGACGAGGCCGATGATGTCGGGCACCTTCTTGCGGATCTCGGCCCGCGACTTGCCCTGCACCTGCAGGGCGTAGGCGACGTTCTGGTAGACGCTGCGGTTGGGCAGCAGCTTGAAGTCCTGGAAGACGCAGCCGATGTTGCGGCGCAGCGTCGGCACCCGCGAGCGCTTCAGCTTGGGCAGCGACCGCCCGCCGACGATCAAGTTGCCGGAGGTGACGTCGAGCTCCTTCAGGAGCAGCTTGATGAACGTCGACTTGCCCGAGCCCGACGGGCCGACCAGGAACACGAACTCGCCCTTGTCGATCTGCACCGAGACGTCGCGCAGGCCGGTGACGCCGCCCTGGTACTCCTTGCTGACGCCGTCGAAGAGGATCATCGCCTGCGCCGCGGCCCGCGGCGCATCCGGCGGTGGCGGTGCGACCGCCGCCCTGAGCGGGGTGGCGCCGGGCTCAAACGCCGGCGGTGGCACGTCGGAGACGGCCTGATGGATCCTGATCTCGTTGCTCATGGGCGGCTTCGGATCGCCGCGACGGGCGATGAGTGCCAGTTCAGGGTACCGGTGTGGCCGGATGGGTGCAAACGCGACCCCGCGCATTCCCAGTATCTGCCAATCCGAGGCGCATCCTGATAACCGTGCATAAATGGTGCCTGGCACCGGTTATTCATGCAGCGGCGGGCGATCATGCCGACGACTTCGCGGTTGCGCGGCGCAGCAGCTCCGCCCGGATCAGCTCGTCCAGGTCGCCGTCGAGCACGCCCTGGGCGTTGCCGATCTTCAGATTCGTGCGGTGGTCGTTCACCATCGTGTAGGGGTGCAGGACGTAGGAGCGGATCTGGCTGCCGAACGAGATGTCCTGGGCCTCGCCGCGTTCTTTCGCCATCGCCGCCTCGCGCTCCTCCCGCTCGCGCTCGAGCAGGCGCGACTTCAGGATGCGCATGGCCTGGGCCTTGTTCTGCAGCTGCGAGCGCTCGTTCTGGCACTGCACCACGATCCCGGTCGGCAGGTGGGTCAGGCGCACGGCCGAGTCGGTCTTGTTGACGTGCTGGCCGCCGGCGCCCTGGGAGCGGTAGGTGTCGATGCGCAGGTCGGTCTCGTCGATCTCGACGTCCACGTCGTCGTCGACGAGCGGCGACACCTCGACCTGGGCGAAGCTCGTGTGGCGGCGGTGGGCGGAGTCGAACGGCGAGAGCCGCACCAGCCGGTGGACGCCCTTCTCCGCCTGCATGATGCCGTAGGCGTTGTCGCCGACCAGCGTGAAGGTCGCGCTCTTCAGGCCCGCCTCCTCGCCCGGGGTCGCCTCGAGCAGATCGGCCTTGAAGCCGCGCGACTCCGCCCAGCGCAGGTACATGCGCAGCAGCATCTCGGCCCAGTCCTGGCTGTCGGTGCCGCCGGCACCCGCGTGCACGCCGACGACCGCCGGGCCGGTGTCGTACTCGCCGGTGAAGAGCGCCTCCTCCTGCAGGCGGCCGAGATCGCGCTCGAGCGACCGCAGCGACCGCTCGAGCTCGGTCTTCCACTCGGGATCGTCAGCCGCCATCTCGAGCATGCCGTCGAGCTCGCCGGTGTCAGCCTGCAGGCGCTCGAACATCTCCAGGTTGCGCTGCGTCCGCGCGAGCTCGGACGACGTCCGCGCCGCCCGCCGCTGGTCGTCCCAGAACCCGGGCAGGACGGTCTCGGCCTCGAGCTCGGCCTTGCGCGCGCTCAGTGCATCCGGGTCAAAGGTAATCACGAACCCAGTGCAACTGGGCTCTGATCTCCTCGACCGCCTGGCGCAGCTCGTCCAGCGACCGCGGCTCCGGCGTGCCCCCGTTATGCGCCATGGCACTTCTTGTACTTCTTGCCCGATCCGCACCAGCACGGGTCGTTGCGGCCGACGTCGCGCTCCGGGTCGAGCTGGCGCTGCTCGACGACGGGCATCAGGTCTTCCTCGGGGGCGTCGCCGTTGGGCAGCCCGGCCGCGGCGAGCGCCTCGAGCGTGGCGCCCGAGTCGTGCTCGTAGGAGAGCTGCTCGTGCCGCTGCGGCGAGTGGTCGTACTGGGCCTCGTCCTCGACCGCGACCTCGACGTGCATCAGCGCGCGCACCGTCTCCTGCTTCACCAGGAAGTCCATCTCGTTGAACATCGCGGCGCCCTCGGCGCGGTACTCGACCAGCGGATCCTTCTGGGCGTACCCGCGCAGGCCGATGCCCTGGCGCATGTAGTCCATGTTGTCGAGGTGCTCGCGCCAGCGCACGTCGAGCACCTGCAGCACCACCCACCGCTCCAGGTTGCGCGTCAGCTCCTCGCCCCACTCCGCCTCGCGCGCCTCGTACGCCGAGATGGCGTCGTCGAAGACGCGGTCGAGCAACTCCTCGCGGGTGATGCTGTGGCGGTCGAATTGATCGAGGCCGAGCCGGATCGGATAGATCGACTGGAGCGCGACCCACATGCCCTCCCAGTCCCAGTCGTCGGCGAAGCCGACGCCGCCCGTGTGGGAGTCGACGGCGGCCTCGATCACGTCCTCGAACCAGCCCGCGACCATCTCGTGCAGGTCCTCGCCCTCGAGGATCTCGCGGCGGGTCGCGTACACCTGCTCGCGCTGCTCGTTCAGGACGTCGTCGTACTTCACGACGTTCTTGCGGTTGACGAAGTGGAACTCCTCGACCTTCTTCTGCGCGCCCTCGATGCGGCTCGTCAGCATCTTGGCCTCGATCGGCTCGCCGTCGGGCGGGCCGAAGCGCGAGTCGAGGATCTTGTAGATGCGCTCGCCGGCGAACAGTCGGATGACCTCGTCCTGCGCCGAGAGGAAGAAGCGCGACTCGCCGGGATCGCCCTGGCGGCCGGAGCGGCCGCGCAGCTGGTTGTCGATCCGGCGCGACTCGTGCCGCTCGGTGCCGAGCACGTACAGGCCGCCGAGGTCGGCCACCCCCTCGCCGAGCTTGATGTCGACGCCGCGGCCGGCCATGTTCGTGGCGATCGTGACGGCGCCGGCCTGGCCGGCGGCCTCGATGATCAGCGCCTCGCGCTCGTGGTTCTTGGCGTTCAGCACCTCGTGCGGCACGCCGCGGCGGCCGAGCAGCGTCGAGAGGTGCTCGGACACCTCGACCGAGATCGTGCCCACCAGGACGGGCTGGCCCATCCCGTGCCGCTCCACGATGTCCTCGACCACGGCCGCGAACTTCTCGTCCTTCGTGCGGTAGATCTGGTCGTTCTGGTCGCGCCGCACCATCGGCCGATGGGTGGGGATCGGCACCACCTCGAGCGCGTAGATGTCGTGGAACTCGTTGGCCTCGGTCAGAGCCGTGCCGGTCATGCCCGAGAGCTTCGTGTACATGCGGAAGTAGTTCTGGATCGTGACCGTGGCGACGGTCACGTTCTCTTCCTGGATCTTCACGTTCTCCTTGGCCTCGACGGCCTGGTGCAGGCCCTCCGACCAGCGCCGGCCCTCCATGATGCGGCCGGTGAACTCGTCGACGATCTTGACCTCGCCGTCGACGATCACGTACTCGTCGTCGAGCCGGTAGAGCTCCTTCGCCTTGATCGCCTGGATCAGGTGGTTCACGAGCTGGCCGTTCTCGGGCGCGTACAGGTTCTCGATCTTGAGCGCCTGCTCGACCTTGGTGACGCCCTCCTCGGTCGGCGAGGCGGTCTGGAACTTCTCGTCGACCTCGTAGTCGTCGCCGAGGCGCAGGTCGCGCACGACCTTCGCGAACGAGTAGTAGGTCTCGGCGGCCTGCTCCGGCTGTCCCGAGATGATCAGCGGCGTGCGCGCCTCGTCGATCAGGATCGAGTCGACCTCGTCGACGATCGCGAAGTGGTGCCCGCGCTGGACGGTCTGGGAGAGCTCGGCGGCCATGTTGTCGCGCAGGTAGTCGAAGCCGAACTCGGAGTTGGTGCCGTAGGTGATGTCGCAGGCGTAGGCGGCGCGGCGGTTGGTCTGCTCCCAGTCGTCCGGCATGTTCGACTGGATCACGCCGACCGTGACGCCCAGAGCCTCGTACACGGGCCGCATCCACTCGGCGTCGCGCTTGGCGAGGTAGTCGTTGACGGTCACGAGGTTGACGTTGACCCCGCTGAGCGCGTTCAGGTACAGCGGCAGCGTCGCCACGAGCGTCTTGCCCTCGCCGGTCTTCATCTCGGCGATGCGGCCCTCGTGCAGCACCATGCCGCCGATCAGCTGGACGTCGAAGTGGCGCATGCCGACGGTGCGCTTTGCGGCCTCGCGGACGCAGGCAAACGCCTCGGGCAGCAGGTCGTCGAGCTCCTCGCCCGCGTCGAACCGCGCGCGGAACTCGTCGGCCTTCGCCCGCAGCTCGTCGTCGGAGAGGCGCTCGATCTCGGGCTCGAACGCGTTGATCTCGCGCACACGCTCCTGCATGCGCTTGAGTGTCCGGCCCTCGCCGGCACGCAGGATCTTCTGGAAGACGCTCATCGCCTCTGGATGGTAT
>CAVPQP010000007.1:0-67418 GCA_963707585.1 uncultured Actinomycetes bacterium
CTGCATGTGTGGGTCTCCTTGGACGGTGAGTTGCGCCCGCGGGGCCGCGGGCACGTCGGTGGTGTCCGGCGACTACGCCCTGGCGACGCGGCGGTTCCACCGCAGGCGATCCCGCTCACACTTGCGCGCGCCGAGGCGCCCCGGGGCGCGGTATCCTTCGCGTCCCGGGGCGCATAGCTCACTGGGAGAGCGTCCGCTTCACGCGCGGAAGGTCACAGGTTCGAGCCCTGTTGCGCCCATCTCGGTATGTTCGGTCAGTGGTTCGAAGATTGCGCGCGCTCGGCCGGGGCCGCCACCCCGGCGGCGGAGCGTCGAGCCGCGGGTGCGGCGCCACCTGGGATAGGCCGAGATCGATCCGGCGCAGCGGCGGCCGGTCGGCTTCCGGCACCGGGCCGGTGGTGGCGGCGACGTAGGGCGCGAAGCGCTCGGCGGTGACATCGCTGCGGCGGGCTCGCCCAGGCGCCATCCGCACGCAACCGGCTTGGCCCCCTTCTTGGCGCCCGCCACCCGGATCTGGAACGATCCGGCGTCGCGGCGGTTGACGTAGGCGTGCACCGGCGCGTACGGCGACAGGAACACCTGGTAGCTCTCGACGTCGGCGATCGCGGCCAGCAGGGGGTCGATGGCCACCTCGGCCTTCCCGTCGACGAGCTCGACCTCGCCGGACCGTCCTCGATCCACGCCTCCGGCATCTCCGTGCAGTAGATGCGGCGATGCTCGCCGTCCGGCGCGACGACGGCGGCTGACTTCGCGCCACCGACGACGACCAGGTCGCCGATGATCCCGACAGACCCGACGAACAGCGCGGCCTGCGGGTGCGGGGTGACGCCCGTCGTCGGGGTCGCCGCGACGAGCAGCGGCAGGCCGGGCGTGCCCGTGGCCGGGTTCGCGGCCGCCGTCACGTACGCGCCGGTGCCGCCGCCGTCGGCGTGGGCGCGCAGGGCGACCCCGGTGGTGGTCACCGCCTCGACGCCGTCGCCGGAATCGGACCGGCCCATCACGCCCGGGTAGGTGTCGCTCTGTCCCATCACGCCCGCGCGGAAGATGCCGAGCGGGTTCGGCCCGCTGCAGCTCCCCATCACGCCGCTCGCCTGCTCCGACCAGGCCGCCACGCCGACGCGGCCGGCGGTGACGTACAGCGCGTCACCGGTCTCGGACGGGCGTCGAGCACGCGCGCCGATTCCGACCAGGCCCGGATCGCGGTGCCCTGCCCCGCGGCCGCCGAGACGGCGGTTGCGCCCCCGCGCCGGTGGCGGTGGCCTGAACGGCGATGCCGCTCGCCTCCGCGGCCACGCCGACCGCACCCTGCGCGACCGCGACGCCGGTCCCCGTCTGCGAGACGCCCTGGACGGCGATCCCGCCCTCCGAGGAGCCCTGCACGCCGACCGCCGGGCCGCGGCCGGCCACACCGGTCGTGCCGCCGGTCGCGTCGACGCCCGTCAGGGCGCCGGAGCTGACCACGCCGACGCCGGCCGTCTGGCCGAAGTCGTCCGGGCCCGAGGCGCTCGCGCGCACGCCGGAGAGGCGTCCGCTGGCGGTGACCGCGTCATCGCCCGAGACGACGGCGCCGAACTCGTTGCCCTGGGCGAGAATCGCCGTGCGCCCCATCGTCCACAGGCCGTCCGACCACACCTGGTCGCCCAGCGCCGCCACCGCCCACCCGCCGGCGGGGCCGGCGCTGCGCTGCGGCCGACGATGGCGTTGCCCGACCCCTGGTTGATCGGCTCGACGAGAAGGACGCTCTCGAGGGCTCCGGCGGCGTCGGCGGAGAGGATCGTGGAGTCGCCGAACCCCACGCTGCCGTAGTTCGCATTGCCAATGAGAATCGGATCTCCGGTGGCCATGGTGTGCCCTCCTTGTCGGGGCTCGATCGTACCCGACGTCGGGTCGTGCGGTTGTGTACGTGTGGTGACCGGTGCTATCGTCGCCGCAACCTACGAGGAGGTCGCGCGATGGGCTCGCCGCCGCGCTCAGGGTCCGGGTTAGGTCACATGTTCGGGAAAGGGTTCCAACGCGACGACATGAGCAACCCCGAAGCGTCACAAAGCGAACGCCTTAGTGCAATGTTCGAGCGCGCCGCGGAGTCGGCGCCGGTGGAGGCCGCCGACGTGGCCATGGCGAAGGACCAGGACGTCGTCTCGGTCGATCCGCGCCGGCCGGCGTGGAAGGACGAGCCGGACGCGCCGACGCCGCGACGCGGCGTCGATACGGTGATGGTGATCGGCTCGTACATCCGCTACGCCGTGGAGTGGCTCCTGTGGCCGAGGCTGCGCCGCCGCAACCGGGCCGCGCTCGACGCGCTCTGGAGCCAGCGGCGGACGAAGAAGATCTACGCGTTCCTGAACAGCAAGGGCGCGAGCGGCAAGACCGCGGGCTCGACGACGACGGGCCTCCTGTTCGCCGAGGCGATCAAGCGGGACTGCGTCGTCGTCGACATGAACGACTCACCGGGCGGGACGGCGCGGCGGCTCGGCATCAAGCGGCGCGACACGCTCCAGCTGCAGGAGTACCTGCGCAGGTACCGCGGCGGGCGAGTTCCCGAGCGCGCAGAGCATCGCCGACAACCTGGAGTGGCCGCGCGAGTCGGGCCTCTTCGTGATCTCGTCGGAGGCCGTCGCAAAGACCACGGTGCCGAAGTACCAGGCCAAGCTCGGCCTGGAGAAGCTCGCCGAGGGGTTCCATAGCGTCTTCTGCGACCTCGGCAACGGCATCAAGAGCTCGGGCAACCTCGGTGCCGTCGAGGTG
This sequence comes from uncultured Actinomycetes bacterium, assembly GCA_963707585.1. Taxonomy (GTDB): domain Bacteria; phylum Actinomycetota; class Thermoleophilia; order Gaiellales; family JAICJC01; genus JAICJC01. Next base: position 2,746 of record CAVPQP010000007.1, read on the forward strand.
GCGGACACGCTCGTCTTCATGGGTAACGTCAACAGCGCCGATTCGATGGTCGACTTCCGGTCGTGAGGACCCGACCGACGAGGGTGACGACCTGAAGAACACGATGGAGGCGTATGCCGGCCTCGGCATGCCGGAGAAGGTGAAGCGTGGGATCGTCGTCGTCCTCGGCGCGCGATCGAACATGCGGAAACGCTACGCCGAGCATTACGGAATGCCGGTCGAGCGTGTCTTCATCGTTCCGAAGAATCGCTATATGCAACGCGGTAACGTCGTGCGCAAGAACCGGCTGCCGCTCGGCGTGCGAGTGGTGATCTACGAGATTCTGGTCGCGATGTTGAAGGCCGAGGCGCCACCGCCCGAGGAGCTGCGGCGCACGACGACCGCGGACAAGGAGCAGTTCGAGCGCGGTGACGCGACCGCGGCCGGCGAGGCCGAGGAGACTCCGGGGATCGGCGCCCGCGAGCATACGGGCGAGGGGCCGCCGGCCTCGTAGCGGGTCAGTCCAGGTAGCGCACGAAGTCGCCCGGCGGCAGTCGCTCGGGCGGCTCCGCCTCGCGCGCCGGCGGTACCAGGTGCAGCAGCCCGAGCACGCGTTCGCCGGCAGGCACGCCGACCGCGTCGAGGCCGGCCGCGGTGCGCAGCACCGCCGGCGTGCGCCAGTACCCGGCCAGTCCGCGGGCGTGGGCGGCGGCGAGCACGATGAAGCAGGCGCAGGCCGCGGCGCACATGTCCTCCTCGTCGGCGATCGGGTCGGGGGCGCGCACCGCCGAGGCCACGATCAGCGTCGGGGCGCGGTCGAGCTTGCGGCCGCCGTCGTCGGTGGCCGCCTTCAGCGCCCGCAGCGCCCGGGGGCCGACCACGCGAAACCGCCACGGCTGGGTGAGGTGGTGGTTGGGCGCCCACCGGGCCAGGTCGAACAGCTCGTCCAGCGTGGCGGCCGGCACCGGCTCGCGCCCGAACACCTTGTGGGTGCGGCGGGAGCGGACAGCGTCGTCGAACGAGAGCGGGGACGCGGCGTCCGGCACGGGCGAGCTCAGGCGACCGGCACGGCGTCGAGCTCGCGCTGGAGCGCCTCGAGCCGCTGCGCGGTGCGCGCGTCGGCCGGGGTGTAGGCGACGATGCGCGTCCCCAGGCCCGGGTCGAGCCACAGGTAGGTGTACTCGAGCCGCAGCAGGCCGACCAGCGGGTGCTGGATGCGCTTGACGCGGTCTCGGGGCCGCGCACGTCGTGGCGGGCCCACATCTCGGCGAACTTCGGCGAGGCGAGTTGCAGGCGCGCGATCAGGTTCTTCCACGCGGGCTCGGCGACGTGCTCGGCCATCGCCGCCCGGTACTGCGCGACCATGCGCGCGGCGGTCTCGTCCCAGTCGACGGCCGTCCTGCGCCACTGCGGGCTCGTGAACAGCAGCCACAGGCAGTTCTGCTCCTCCGGCCGCAGGGCCTCGACCGACGGAAACGCCGACGCCCAGGCGCGGTTGTAGGCGAGGATGTCGAAGCGCGCGTTCACCGCCAGCGCCGGATACGGCTCGAAGCGGTCGAGCACGAGCTCGACGGCGGGGCTCAGCCGGGCGCACCGCGTCTCGGCGTTGCCGTCGGCCGTGCCGGCGAGGGTGAAGAGGTGCGAGCGCTCCTGCGCGTCGAAGCGCGAGCGTGCGCGCGATCGCGTCGAGCACCTGCGCCGAGGCGTTGATGTCGCGGCCCTGCTCGAGCCACGTGTACCAGGTGACGCCCGACGCCGGCCAGCTGGGCCACCTCCTCGCGGCGCAGGCCCGGCGTGCGCCTGCGCGCGGACGAGATCAGGCCGACGCACTCGGGCGTGATCCGCTCGCGGCCGCGAGCGCAGGAACGGCGCCGAGCTCGGTGCGGCGGATCTCGTCGCGGTCGCCGTGAAGACCGGGCCTCTGCAAGGGCCATGACGCGCAGGATACCCCGCGCGCGGCCGCGCTATCCAGGCACCGTCAGTACCAGGATAAACACACTCTGGTACCAGGGTCGAGCTGGTCGAGCGACTATGCCAGCCATGGATACCCAGAACCGACTCTCACCGATCGGCCTGGCGACGGTGCTCCTCGGCGCCTTCCTCGCCATCGCCGACTTCTTCATCGTCAACGTCGCGCTGCCCACGATCGACGCCGACCTGCATCCGTCGACGGCGACGCTGCAGCTGGTCGTCGCCGGCTACGGCGTCCCCTACGCGCTCACGCCTCGTGCTCGGCGGCCGCCTCGGCGACCTGTACGGCCGCCGGCGCGCTGTTCATGGCCGGGGTCGTCTCGTTCACCGTGTTCTCGCTCCTGTGCGGGATCGCGCCGACGGCGCCGGTCCTGATCGCCTTCCGCGCGGCGCAGGGCGTCGTCGGCGGCGCTCATGGTGCCGCAGGTGCTCGCGACCATCCAGTCGACGTCGCACGGCCAGGCGCGCGCCCGCGCCATCGGGCTCTACGGCGCGACGGCGGGCATCGCGGCGGTCGTCGGCCAGATCGCCGGCGGTCTGATCGTCGACGCGAACGTCGCCGGCACCGACTGGCGGCTGATCTTCCTCGTGAACGTCCCCGTCGGCATCGTGGCGCTCTTGCTGGCGCAGCGGCCCGTGCCCTCGTCGCGCTCGACCGAGCCGCCGCGGATGGACGTCGCCCGGCACCGCCCTGCTGGCGGTGGCGGTGCTCGCGCTGCTCGTGCCGCTGACCGAGGGCCGCAGCCCTCGGCTGGCCGGCCTGGAGCTCGGCGCTGCTCGCCCTGGTGCTCCCGGCAGCGGCCGCGTTCACCGTCGTCGAGCGGCGGCTCGAGCGCACGGGCCGGCATCCGCTGGTGCCGCCGTCGATGCTGCGCGACCCCGGCATGCGGGCCGGTCTCGCGATCGCCGCGCTCTTCTTCTCCGGGTTCGCCGCGTTCATGTTCGTGTCGGCGATCGCGTTCCAGACGGGGGCCGCGCCTGACCCCGATCGGCTCGGGCCTCGCCGTCGCGCCGCTCGCGCTCGCGTTCTTCGCGACGACGCTCGTGACGCCGCAGCTCACGGAGCGGCTTCGGACGCTACGTGATCGCGGCGGGCGCGCTCGTGCAGGCGGTCGGCCTGGTCGGCTCGGCGCTCACGCTGCACGACAACTGGCCGAACGTCGACGCGCTGACGCTGGCGCCGGCGATGATCGTGGCCGGCATCGGCCAGGGGCTGCTCGTGCCGCCGCTCTTCGGGTTCGTGCTGGCGGGCGTGCCGGCGGACCGCGCGGGCGTCGGCGCCGGCATCCTGACGACGACGATGCAGTCCGCGCTCGCGCTCGGCGTCGCCACCCTCGGCAGCGTGTTCCTCTCCTACGACGCGGCCGGCTCGCTGGGGATGCGCGACTCGTTCGTGCTCGTCCTGGCGCGTCCAGACCGTCGGCGCCCTGCTTGTGAGCGTCGGCGGTGCGCGGCCTGCCCGAGCCCGGCCGACGCCGCGCCGCGGCCGCGAGGCCGAGGCCGGCGACGCGCGATCGAGGCCGAGCTCGTCGAGGCCGCCTGAGGCTCCCGCCGTCCCTGGCGCCCGCCGCGGTGCCGGCGCTCGTCTGCGCGACGAATGCGCTCTGTACGAGCCGCCGCCGCAGCCCTCGACGACGGCACGGCGCTCGAGCGCGTGCGGGCGCTGTGCCTGGCGCTTCCCGCAGGTGAGCGAGCGGCCGAGCCACGGCCGGCCCGGCGTTCTTCGTCGGCGGCAAGCGCTCGTTCGTCAGCTTCATGGACAACCACCACCACGACGGCCGGCTCGCGCTGTGGTGCGCGGCGGCCGCGGGCGTGCAGGCGGCGGCTCGTCGACGCCGATCCGGAGCGCTACTTCGTCCCGCCGTACGTCGGCCATCGCGGCTGGATCGGGGTGCGGCTCGACCGCGGCCTCGACTGGGACGAGGTCGCCGGGGCGATCGAGGACGCCTATGCCGGTCGCGCCCGCCCGGCTCGTGGAGCAGGCGGCGGCGCTCAGTTCGCGCGGGCGCGGCGCATCACCGGCGCCGTGACCGCGGCGCGGGCGCGTCTACTCGTACTGCAGCGCCTCGAGCACGTTCAGGCGCGCCGCCCTGCGGGCGGGGAACGCCGCGGCCACGATGCCGGCGATGACGGCGACCACGAGCGACAGCACGACCTGGCCGTACGGGATTGCGAAGACGATCCCCGACGACCGGAACCCGAGCGCGACCACCCACGCGAGCACGATCCCGATCACGATGCCGAGCAGACCGCCGATGACCGCCGTGATCACGCTCTCGTAGAGGATCGTCTCGCGCAGCTGCAGGCGCGTGCGTCCCGATCGCGCGCAGCATGCCGATCTCGCGGGTGCGCTCGAACACCGAGAGCGCCAGCGTGTTCACGATCCCGAAGAGGCTGATCACCACGCTCATCGCCAGTAGGACGTAGAGCAGGTAGAGGAGCTGGTTGATCTGCTTCGAGAACGAGGCCTTGAACTCGGCGTTCGTCTGCACGTTCACGTCCGGGTAGGGCTTGAGCGCGTTCTTGACGGCGCGCGTGGTCGCGTCGGCGTTCGCCCCCGGGCGTAGCGCACGAGCAGCACCTGCGGGTTGGAGTCGGTCGAGACCTTGGCGTACGTCGGCAGCGACACCATGAACCCGCCGAAGAGCACGGGATCCTTGTACTGGCCGATCTCGTGCAGGGTGAGGCGGCGGCCGTCGACGCTCGTGACCTGGAACGTCGACCCGGGCGTGAGGTGGTGCGACTTCGCGAACTGCTCCTCGACGAGCGTGTTCGTGCCCGTCGAGCTGCCGGAGCAGCGCGTCGGAGCCGCCGCGCTGCCACTGGAACTTGTAGAGGTCGGGCAGCGCCAGCGGGTCGACGCCGTTGGCGACGTCGGTGCCGCCGTGGTTGATGCGCACGTTGGTGAAGGCGATGCCGGTCGCCGACTCGACGCCGGGGACGGCGGATGTCGTCGCGACCGCGGTCGCCGGGACGGCGGCCCCCTGGCTGTGGTTCTGGATGATCAGGGCCGAGGTGACGCTCTTGTCGATCGAGCCCAGGAACGACTGCTTGAAGCCGTTGATCAGCACCGAGAAGAACACGACCAGGCCGATGCCGATCATGAGCGCGGCCGCCGTGACGGCGGTGCGGCCGGTGTTGCGGGTGGTGTTCTCGCGGGCGATCCGGCCCGACGCGCGGCTGACGACGCCGATCGGCCAGCCGATCAGGCCGGCGAGCGGCCGGATCAGGTAGCGCGACACCATCGCGAGGCCGATGAACGACACGATCGCGCCGATCGCGATGGTGAACAGGCGCTGCGTCGTCGCCCCCGACCCGGTGACGCCCAGGAAGACGGCCAGGATGCCGAGCACGAGCAGGATGCCGGCGACGTACGGCATGAAGCGGGCAAAGCGCGTCGGCGGCAGCTCGGCGCCCTCGCGCAGCGCCGCGATCGGCGGCACCCGGGTCGCCCGGCGCGCGGGCGCGAACGACGCCGCCAGCGTGACGCCGATGCCGACCGCGAGCGGCAGCACGACGCCGGGCCACAGGTGCACCTGGATGCCGGCCAGCGGCAGGCCGAAGCCGACGGCTTTGAAGAGCGCCCCGAGCAGCTTCGCGAACCCGACCCCGGCCAGGAGGCCGATCACCGACGCGATCACCCCCACCGTGAGCGCCTCGCCGAGGACGGTCGTGAGCACCTGCCGGCGCATCGCGCCGACCGTGCGCAGCATGGCGAACTCGCGCATGCGCTGGGCGACCGTGATCGAGAAGGTGTTGAAGATGACGAACGCGCCCACGAGCACCGCCGCCCCGGCGAAGGCCAGCAGGGCGGGCGTGAAGAACGAGTTGATCGAGTTCGAGACCTGGTCGGTCTGCTGCTTGGCCGCCTGGGTGCCGGTCTGCACCTTCACGAAGTGCGGCAGGGCGGCGGCGATGCGCGTGCGCAGCTGCGCCGGCGAGACGCCGGAGTCGCCGTCGACCGAGATCGTGGACGTCTTGCCGACGCGGTCGTACCAGTGCTGGGCGTCGGAGAACGTGGTCGCGACGACGGTCGCGCCGCCGATCGACGACACGTTGCCGAACTTGAAGATGCCGACGATCGTCACCGGCTGCTCGCCGATGCAGCGTCGTCAGGTGGACGCGCTGGCCCACGTGCAGGTGATGGTCGGTCGCGGTCTGCTCGATCAGCGCCACCTGGCCGTGCGCCTCGGGGTAGTGGCCGGCGACGAGCGTGTTCTGGTTGAACGGCTTGGGCAGCGTCGAGACGACCAGGTTCGGGGCGCCGCCCTGCGAGGTCAGGTACTTGCCGTTGATGACGAGCGAGCCCGCCGCCTGGATCTGGCCCTCGGCCTTGGCGACGTCCGGGCACCTTGCGCACCTGCGCGATCAGCGACGCCGGCAGCGGGCCGACCTGGTCCTGGCCGGTGCCGCTGCCGAAGGCGGGCCGGCGGCTGAGGTAGACGTCGGTGCCGGCGAAGCTCGTGCCGAAGATCTCCGAGAAGGCGTTTCGGATCTGGTCGGTGATGACGAACGTGCCCGCCATCATCGCGGTGCCGAGCACGATCGCGATCATGGTCAGGACCGTGCGCAGCTTGTGGCTCAGCATGCTGCGAAGCGCGTAGCGGGTCATCGCGCCGCGAGCTCGGCCATGATGGCCATGATGTCGGAGGCGGCGTTGCACGGCGCGTCGCGCACGATCAGGCCGTCGGCGAGGAAGAGCGCCCGGTCGGCGGTCGCGGCGGCGTTCGCGTCGTGGGTGACCATCACGGTCGTCTGCTGGTAGGTGTCGACCGCCTCGCGGAGCACGGTCAGGATCTCGCCGCTCGTGGCCGAGTCGAGGTTGCCGGTCGGCTCGTCGGCGAAGATCACGGTCGGCCGTGAGACGAGCGCGCGGGCGATCGCGACCCGCTGCTGCTGCCCGCCCGAGAGCTCGGCCGGGCGGTGGTGGCGGCGCTCGCCCAGGCCGACGCGCTCGATCACCGCCTCGACCCACGCCTCGTCGGGCTTCGTGCCCGCGATCTGGAGCGGCAGGAGGATGTTCTCCTCGGCGGTCAGCGTCGGCAGCAGGTTGAAGAACTGGAAGATGAAGCCGATGTTGTGGCGGCGCAGCAGGGTGAGGCGCTTGTCGGAGAGGTCGGTGATCTCGGTGCCGTCGATCGTGACCGTCCCGCGTCGTCGGCCGGTCGAGCCCGGCCAGGATGTGCATCAGCGTCGACTTGCCCGAGCCGGACGGCCCCATGACGGCCGCGAACTGGCCGGCCGGGATGTCCAGGCTGACGCCGCGCAGGGCGTCGACCGCCGCATCCCCCTCGCCGTACCGGCGAGTGACGTCGTTCGCCGCGATCACACCCATCAGGCGGGCGCGGCCTCCTCGCCCAGGCGGCGGGCCTCGGCGGTGCAGAGCGGGAGCAGGAGCGCGTACAGCTCGCCCACCCCGTCGTCGGAGAGCGGGCCGGGGTTGCGCGCGATCGCGCGCGCGACGACGTCCTGCTCGCGGGCGCCGTCGAACAGCGGGTAGCCCTCGCGGCGCTTGTGCGCGTGCAGCTCCGACACCAGCTGCAGGCGCCGGTTCACGGCCGCGAGCACCTCGTCGTCGGCGGCCGTGATCTGCTCACGGTAGGAAGCGACGACCGGATCGTCCATGGTCGCAGTCTACGCAGGGCGCGCCGGGATCGTCGAAGACCCCGCGGGCTACGACACGAGCAGCGCCAGGCCGAGCGCGAGCGCGTTCAGGCTCATGTGCACGCCCATGCCGGGATACACCGACGCCGTGCGCGCGCGCAGCAGGCCGAGCACGAGCCCGGCGATCGCGACCGGGATCAGCAGCACCGCGAGCCCGTGGGCGACCGCGAAGAGCGCCGTCGTCAGCGGCAGCGCGAAGCGCCCGAGCGTCGCGAACCCGAGCCCGCGGAAGACGAGCTCCTCGGCGGCCGGCGCCACGAGCACGAGCCCGACGACCGCGATCGCGAGCACGACCCACTGGTGGGTGGTGCGCGGGTCGTGGGTGGGCGTGATCCCCTGGCGCTCGCTCGCGTGCAGCAGGGGGTCGAGCAGGACGTTCGAGACGATGACGACGACGGCCGCGAGCGCGCCCAGCTTGAGCGCGGGGCGAAGCGGCGTGCGCCGCAGCGCGAGCGTCGGGGCGATCGGCCGCCGCGATGCCCACGCCGCGAAGACGACGTAGACGATCAGGAGCACGTCGACCGCGACCGTGCCGAGGATCGCCGTCGCGTTGTAGACGGTGTTCTTCGCCGACGGGCCGTTCGTGACGAGGCCGCCGATGAAGTTGGCGATGAAGAGCGTTGCCGGCGCGAGCATCCACCACGGCGAGAGGCGGGGGGCCGGCGCGTCGGTCAACGAAGCGCCTGCTCCAGGTCGGCGATCAGGTCGGAGACGTCCTCGCAGCCGACGGTCAGGCGCAGGTCGCCCGCGGCGATGCCGGCCTGCGTCGAGCTGCGCCGGCGAGAGCTGGCGGTGGCTGGTCGAGGCGGGATGGGAGATGCAGGTCTCGACGCCGCCCAGGCTGGTCGCGCGCAGGCACAGGGCCACGCGGTCCATGACCGCCTCGCCCGCCGGGCGGCCGCCCTCGACCTCGAAGGTCAGGAGGCCGCCGAAGCCGTCGCAGGATGCGGCAGGCGACGGCGTGGGACGGGTGCGACGGAAGGCCGGGGTAGAGCACGCGGCGCGACGCGCGGATGCCCGTCCAGGAACGCGGCGATCGCGGCGGCGTTCGCCGAGGCCCGCTCGAGCCGCAGGTGCAGCGTGCGGATGCCGCGCCGCACGAGCCACGCCGAGTCGGGCGCGAGCGTCGCGCCGAGGTCGAGCGAGCGCTCGGCCAGCCGGGCGATCAGCTCGGCCGGGCCCGCGGCCACGCCGGCGAGCACGTCGGAGTGGCCGTTCAGGTACTTGGTGGCCGAGTGGAAGACGAGGTCGGCGCCGTGCTCCAGGGGCCGGCACCCGATCGGCGTCGCGATCGTGTTGTCGACCACGAGCTTCGCCCCGGCGGCGTGCGCGACCGCGGCCACCGCAGGGATGTCGGCGACGGCCAGGTGCGGGTTGGAGACGGTCTCGACCACGACCAGGGCGGCGCCTGCGACGGCCGCGCGCAGCGCCTCCGGGTCGTCCTGGTCGACCAGGCGGCCGTCCGGGCGCGCGCTCGCCATGTGGTGCGTCTGGCCGTAGATCTTCGTCGCAACGACGAGGCCGGCTCCGGGCGGCGCGAGCTCGGCGACGGCGGCCGACAGCGCCCCCATCCCGGAGGCGAAGCACAGCCCCGCCTCGGCGCCCTCGAGCTCGGCGACGACGGCGGCGAGCTCGTCGGTCGACGGGTTGCGGATGCGGGTGTAGAGGTAGCCGCGGCTCGCGTCCTCCATCACGTCGGCGAACTCCTGTGCGTCGGCGAACTCGTGGATCACCGATCGGTGCACCGGAGCGATCACGGGCACGCCGGGGAGCGCCGGAGGCCGGCCGGCGTGGATGGCCGTGGTGGCGGCCGCGCGACGGGGGGAGTCGGTCACAGCAGGGCGAGCACGTCGGTCAGCGCGGTGATCGTATCCGGGCCCTCCGGCGCCCGCGCCCCGGTCGACGATGCGCACGTCGACGCCGGCGGCCCGCGCGCCGACGCCGTCGGTCTCCTCGGTGTCGCCGACGTGCAGCGCCCGTCCGGGCTCGACGCCGAGGGTGCGCAGGGCGCGCCCGAAGATGCCGGTGTCGGGCTTCGACGAGCCGGCCGTGGCCGAGTCGAAGACGAGCCCGATCTCGATGCCGGTCGCCGCGAGCGTCTGCTGCAGCGAGCAGTCCCAGTTCGACACGACCGCGACGCCGACGCCGGCGCGTTCGAGCCCCTCGAGCAGCGGGGCGACGTCGGCGAACACGCGAAACGCGATCGCATCGATCAGGAGCCCCGCCGCGACGGCCGGGTCGGCGTCGATGCCGAGCTCGGTGAGGACGATCGCGGCGCAGCGCGTGCGCAGCTCGGCGAGGCTCTCCGCGTCCGCCCCTTCGTGACAGTGGTCGGCGTAGTAGCGCATCTCGGCGCGGAACGCGCGCTCGGCGGCCTCGGCCGACACCTCGGCGCCCAGGTGGCGGCGCACCGATCGGCGCAGGCGCAGGAACGGCTGGTCGATGTCGATCAGCGTGCCGAACGCGTCCAGGAGCACCGCGTCGTAGCGGCTCACGGGACGTGCAGCGTGGGGTGCAGCAGGTGGGCCAGAAGCAGCGCCTCGGACACCGCCCGCGGGCCGGTGTCCGAGAGCGCGGCGCCGTCGACGAGGGCGAACCGGCGATCGCGCACGGCCGGCAGCTGCCGGGTCGCCTTGCTGCGCCGCAGCCCGGCGAGGGTCACGCCGCGCCCGGCCACCGCCAGGTACGCCTGCGGCGCCGCCGCCCGCAGCCGGGCGACCGGGAACGGCTGCCCCGGCGCGGCGTCCGCGGCCACGTTCGCTGCCGCCGGCGAGCGCGAGCAGCCGTGCGGCGGTGCCCGTCGGATCGATCGTGTAGAAGAAGCCCTCGTCGACGAACACCGGCACGGGCGCCGAGCCGTGGAGCGCGCCCTTGAGCCGCTTGACGTCGGCCTGCATCCGCCGCACCTCGGCCTGCCCGGCGGTGGCCTCCCCCGTGATCACGCCCGACCTGGTCGACGTCGTGCTCGATGCCGGGGATGTCGCCGTTGCCGGCGACGTACACCGGCGCGGCGAGCGCCTTGCGAGAGCCGCGCCGCCGCCGCGGGCGAGGTGCTGTTGGGGGCGAGGACGAGGTCGGGATGGAGCTTGCGCAGGCGGGCGACGATCGGGCTGGCCCGTCGCGGTCTCGGCGCGCGGGAGCCGCAGCGCGGCCGCCGGGTACTGCTCGCGGCCGCTGACGCCGACGACCGCCGGCCCGGCGCCGACGGCGAACGCGGCCTCGGTCAGCCCGGGATCGAGCGACACCACCCGGCGCGGCTGGGACTGCGACCGTCACCCGGCGGCCGGCACCGTCGGTGACCCGCTGCGGGAACGACGGCAGCGTCCCGATCGGCTCCGGCTTGAACCCGCACCCGGTGGCCACGAGCAACGGGATCAGCACGACCAGCAGGCGGAGTCGGTGCACGGCCGCGAGATTGTAGTGCTCCGTCCCGGGACGCTCACGGACCCGCAGGAGCGGAGCACTAGACTCAGATGATGTCTGCACGGCTCAGCCTGCTCTGGGGGATCGTCGCGGTGCTCGCGGCGGCCGTGCTCGTGTACGGTCCGGCCGAGCTCGCCCGCCGGGCCACCGGGCCGGGCGAGCCGGTCAGCTTCCTCACCCAGCCGCAGCAGGGCTGGCACTTCATGCTCGACACGCTGGATGCGATCGGCTCGGCCCGGGCGGGCTCGCCGGCCACGCGCCCGCGCGCTCGCGGTGCGGGCATTCGCCGGCACGGCGGTGCTGCCCGAGCGGGTCGACCTGCTGTACGTGCCCGACCTGCGCGTGCCGGTCGGGGCAGGGAGGCCGCCGCTGGTGGCGAAGGCGAAGCTCGTGTGGAGAGTCTCGGGGCAGACGCGTCCGGGCGGCCCCGTGCTGACGGTCGGCCTGCTCGACTTCACGACCGGGCGGCTCACCTACCGGGTCGGGGCGGCCGCATGAGCGAGCACCAGAAGATCGCGCTCGCCGTCCTCGCCGTCGGGCGCTCGTCGTGATCATCGTCTTCGACCAGGTGATGCAGCGCGATCGGCTCGCGCGTCGTGGCGCACCTGCCCGTCGCCGACCAGGCCGTGTTCAACACCCGCTACCGGCTCCTGCGGCGCACGTCGGAGGCCGTCATCGTCCTGATCGCGGTCATCATCGTGCTGTGGTCGTTCGACGGAACGCGGTCGGTTGCGCAGACGGTGCTGGCCTCGTCGGCCGTGCTCGGATTGGTGGTTGGTTTCGCCGCGCGCTCAACCCTGGCAAACTTCGTGGCCGGGGTGATGATCGCGATCAACCAACCGGTACGGCTCGGCGACCGCGTGAGCGTGGGCGACGCCGAGGGCACGGTCGAGGACATCGGCCTTGCCTACACGCGGCTGCGCACGGCCGACAACCGGCGCGTGCTCATCCCCAACGAGGAGCTCGCCAACTCGCGCGTGACCAACATGACCATCGTCGACCCGGTGTCGCTCGCCCAGGTGCGCCTGACGCTCCCGCTGTCGGCCGACCCGGTGCGGGTGCGCGCCATCCTCGACGAGCAGGCCGACGCGGTCGACGGCCGCGTGCACGAGCGCCCGGCGCCCGGCACCGCCGTCGCCGAGGTGACGGCCGACGGCACCACGTACTCGGTCGGCGTGTGGATGCCCGATGCCGCCCAGGCCGCGGCCGCCGCCGCGGCGCTGCGCGAGCGCTGCATCACCCGCCTGCACGAGGAGGGCATCGTCGCCGACGCCGAGGCCGGGGTGACGACGCCGTGAACGGCCCCGGCCAGCCGCCGCGCAACCAGTACGAGGACGTGCTCGGGCACGTCGCCGCCCGCCGCCGCAAGCGCCGCGCCGACGAGCGCCGGCGCGGCCGCCGCTCGCTCGTGGCCACGGCGCTCGTCGATCTTCGCGGTCGGAGGCATCGGGGTGATCGTCGCCGCCGGCGTCGGTGCGACGGTGGCCGTCTCGAGCGTGCTGAAGGGCGTCGACCTGAACGACGATGAAGCCGCACTACCCGGGCGTGACGACGAAGATCTACGACCGGCACGGCAAGGTGCTCGCCCAGATCCCGTCGCTCCAGAACCGCACCCCGGTGCCGTTCGCGCAGATCTCGAAGTGGCTCAAGATCGCGACGGTGGACGTCGAGGACAAGCGCTTCTACGAGCACGGCGGCGTCGACTACCAGGGCATCGTGCGCGCCTTCCTGGACGACCTCCAGGCCGGCCACGTCGTCCAGGGCGCATCGACGATCGAGCAGCAGCTCGTCAGGAACCTGTACCTGACCGACTCGCAGACGATCCAGCGCAAGATCAAGGAGGCGTGGCTGGCGATCCAGATGGCCGAGCACTGGTCGAAGGACAAGATCCTCGGCACCTACCTGAACGTGATCTCCTACGGCGGCGTCACCTACGGCTGCGAGGCGGCGGCCGAGACGTACTTCAACGAGCACTGCTCGCAGCTCGACATCCGCCAGGCCGCGCTGATCGCCGGCCTGCCGCAGTCGCCGACGCTCTACAACCCGCGCCTGCATCCGGCGGCGGCCAAGCAGCGCCGCAACGAGGTGCTGGCGGCGATGCTCGACCAGGGCCACATCACGCTCGCCCAGTACCAGCACGCCTACTCGCTCGGGCTCGGCCTCAGGGCGCCGAAGCACCTCACCCGGGTGCGCCAGCCCTACTTCGTCCAGTACGTGCGCGACGAGCTGCTCCAGAAGTACGGCTCCAAGGCGCTGCGCAGCGGCGGCCTGCAGGTGAAGACGACCATCGACCCGGTGCTGCAGAGCGCCGCCCATGCGGCGATGGCGAAGGAGCTCAACTTCACGAACGCGCCGGCGGCCGCGCTCGTCGCGATCGACCCCCGAAACGGCGAGATCCTGGCCATGCAGTCGTCGACCGACTACAGCAAGAGCAAGTACAACCTGGCCGTGCAGTCACGCCGCCAGGCCGGCTCGACGTTCAAGTCCTACGGCCTGATCGCCGCCATGGTCGACGACCACATCGACCCGAACAACACGATCTACTCGACGGCGCCGCTCGTGAACTACCCGCTCGTTCCCCGGCGCGAGCGCCCCGAACGACTTCTGGACGGTGCAGAACGCCGAGTCGGCGCAGCGCGGCCGTCGCTGCCGCTGTCGACGGCGCTCGAGCAGTCGGTGAACGCGGTCTACGCGCGCCTTTCGATCGACATCGGCGCAGACAACGTGGCCAACATGGCGTACAAGCTCGGCATCCCCAAGTCCGACCATCTGCCGACGACGCCCTCGGTGATCCTGGGCGCAGGCGGCGTCTCGCCGCTCGACATGACCCACGCCTACGCGACGATCGCCGCGCAGGGCGTCCGAAGACCGCTGCTCGCGTTCACCAAGGTCGTGCCGTACGGCGACAAGCCGATCCTGACGCCGGCGTCGAAGAACACGGGCCACCGGGTCGTCCCCGACGGCGCCACCTGGCAGGTCACGCAGTACCTGGACACGAACGTGCACTCCTGCTGCACGGGCATGAACGCGAACGTTGCCAACTACGGCGCGGCCTACCGCGCCCAGGCCGGCAAGACCGGCACGACCGACAACCACACCGACGCCTGGTTCTGCGGCTACACGCCGAACCTGGCCGCGTGCGTGTGGGTCGGCTACCCCCAGGGCGAGATCTCGATGTCGACCTGGGCGGGTCGATCCCGGGCCCGGCCTTCGGCGGCGGCTACCCGGCCACCATCTGGGGCCTCTTCGCCGCAGCGGCGTTCCAGGACGAGCCGAGCAAGTTCCCGCCGACGCCGTGGCCGATCGCGCCGCAGCAGCCGATCCAGTTCCTGCCGTGGACGTCGAAGTTCAAGGTCGCCCCGCCGGCGACCAAGAAGAAGAAGAACGGCGGGTCGAGCTCGACGCAGGGCGGCGGGACCGGCACGGGCGGCGGCGGCACGAGCACGCCCCCGCCGCCGCCGCCCACGTCGACGAACCCGCCGCCGACGACCACCAACCCGCCCACCACGTAGCGTGTCGGTCGGGTCGCGCAGGGACGTGCTCGCGCTCGTGGCCGCCGGCCGCGTGGTGGCCGAGACGCTCGCGCGGATGCGCGCGCTCGTGCGGCCCGGGCGCGACGACCGCCGAGCTCGACCGCGCGGCGGCGGACGTCTTCGAGCGCCACGGCGCCCGCTCGGCGCCCCAGCTCGCCTACGGGTTCCCGGGCGTGACGTGCATCAGCGTGAACGACGAGGCGGTGCACGGCATCCCCGGCCGGCGCCGGATCCGGCCCGGCGACCTGGTCAAGCTCGACGTCACGGCCGAGCTCGACGGCTACATGGCCGACGCCGCGATCACGGTGCCCGTGCGCGCCGGTCGCCGCCGCCGACGCGGCAGCTCTGCGCATGCGGCTGCCGCGGGCCTGCGGGCCGCTCTCGCCGTCGCCCGCAGCGGGGCGACGACCGGCGCGGTCGGAGCGGCCGTCGAGGCGGAGGTGCAGCGGCGCGGCTTCCGCGTCCTGCGCGAGCTGGCGGGTCACGGCATCGGCCGCACGATCCACGAGCCGCCGAGCGTGCCCAACTTCGGCGCGGCCGGGCTGGGGGCGCCGCTGACCGAGGGCCTCGTGATCACGATCGAGCCGATCATCGCCGCCGCCACCCGCGCCACCCGGCCGCTCGGAGACGGCTGGACGGTCGCAACGGCCGACGGCGGCCGCTCGGCGCACGTCGAGCACACGATCATCGTGACGCGCGGCCGGCCGCTGATCCTGACCGCCTGAGGTCGCCGGGTAGCATGCCCGGCATGGCCCGCGAGATCGCCCCCGCACCCGTCGACGGCGCGCCCATGCTCCGGCCCGGCGAGGCGCTGCGCCTGATCCTCGAGCACACTCCGGCGCTCGACACCGAGCGGCTCGCGGTCTCGGCCGACCTGGCCGGGCGCGTGCTCGCCGCCGACGTCACGGCGGCCGTCAGCCTGCCACCGTTCGCCACATCGGCCATGGACGGCTATGCCGTGCGCGCTGCCGACCTGGGCGCAGGCGGCGTCGAGATCGCCTTCCGGCTCGGCGCGGGCGACCCGCCGCAGGCGCTTCCGCCCGGCACGGCCGCCGGGATCGCCACCGGGGCGCCCCTTCCCGACGGCGCCGACGCCGTGGTGCCGATCGAGGACGCGCGCGAGCAGGACGGCGCGCTCCTCGCCGATCCGCCGAGGGCCGGCGCCCACATCCGCGACGAGGGCGGCGACGTCCGCGCCGGCGACCTGGTCGGGCGGGCCGGCGCGCGCCTGAACCCGGCGCTCCTGGCTGCGATCCAGGCCACGGGCGTGGCCCAGGTCACGGTGGCGCGGCGCCCGCGGCTGGCCGCGCTTGCGACCGGCAGCGAGCTCGTGCCGGTCGGCACGCCGCTCGCGCCGGGCCAGATCTACGAGTCGAACCTGACCGCGATCGTCGCCCAGGCCCGCGAGGCGGGTGCCGAGGTGACCGCCGCTCGGACGGTGCACGACGATCGCGCCGCCACCGAGGAGGCGTTCGGGCGCGCGCTCGCCGGCGCCGACATCGTCGTCTCGTCGGGGGGTGTCTCGGTGGGGCCGCACGACCATGTCAAGCCCGCCCTGGCCGCACTCGGCGTCCGCGAGGTGTTCTGGCGCCTGGCGCACAAGCCGGGCAAGCCGCTCTGGTTCGGCGTCGCGCCCGGCGGCGCGCTCGTCTTCGGCCTCCCCGGGAATCCCGTGTCGAGCCTGGTGTGCTTCCAGCTCTTCCTGCGCCCCGCGCTCGCGGCGATGCAGCATGGCCGCGTCGAGGAGCGGCCGGTCGCGCGCCTCGCCGAGCCGGTGCCGCGGCTGCAAGTGCGCGATCACGCCGTGCGCTGCCGCCTCGAGGCGACCGCCGAGGGCATGGTGCTGCATCCGGCCGGGCCGCAGGACTCGCACATGATCGTGCACGCGGCCGGCGCGGACGCCGTCGCGCTGATCGACGCCGGCTCCGGCGAGGCGCCGGCCGGCACGATCGTCGAGTACCTGCCGATCCGGTAGCGCCTAGCTTCCGGTGAGCGGGACGCGGACGCCGCCGTTGAGCTTGGCGTAGACGCCTTTGGCGTAGACGATCCAGCGGTGCGACGAGGAGTAGAGCGGGTGGCACGCCGAGAGCACGAGCCGCTCGTAGCCCTGCGGGCGGATGATCTTCCAGTCGTTGTTCGGCACCACCTGGTGGTACTGCACGCGGTAGTAGAAGGTGGCGTAGGGCATCTGGAGGGTGATGAAGTCACCGTTGCGGATGTCGTCGATGTGCCGGAACCACGCCCCGAACGTCGTGCGGTGCCCGGCGATCGCGACGGTCGTGCCCTGGCCCGGGAAGTGGGTGTTGGCGTAGTGGCCCGGCCCCTGGCTCAGGTCGTGCAGCCAGTCCGTCCCCTGGACGACGACGACGCTCAGGCCGATGCGGCCGATCGTCAGACGGCCGAACGGCTGGCCGCCGTGGTCGCGGTGCGCGAAGATGGCCGCGTCCCGCCGCAGCAGCCGCAGGTCGGTGGCGTGCGCGCGGGCGGTCGCCTGGGCGCCGCCGCCCGGCGGCTCGGCGGCCGCCGCGGGCGCCGGCCAGTTGCGGATCTCCTGGTTCAGCGTGCTCGACAGGCCCTGCTGGCGCCAGTCGGCGTAGAGGGCCGTGATCGGATCGCCCCAGAACAGGATCACACCGGCGTAGACGATCACGAGCACGCCGACGACCATCAGGGTGGTGCCGAGCCTGCGTACCGCCAGACGTCTGCGCCCAACCCGCTTCGAGGTCTGCTCCGCGGTGGTGGCCGTGCCGGTTGCCACCCCCTTGTTATAGCGGCACGCGCCCCCGGCTGTTGCCGCGATCACCGAATCCTTGGGTGCGGATTGGCGTAGCGGCCGGCGACGAGCGCCCCGAGCTGAGCCGCCGCCGCCGCCGCGAGCGCAAAGCACACCGACTCGGCCGGCGCCAGGTATCCGCTCGCGGTCATCGCGACGAGGGCCCGCGGCGTGCTGGTGCCCAGGCCCTGGGCCGTCCACAGCTCGAAGAGGAGCGCCGCCGGCCCGATGAACCCGGCGGCGTAGACGGCGAGGAGCCAGCGCCGGCCGGCGCGGGCCGCGGCCGGCAGGTAGAGCCAGATGTGGGCGGCCGGGAGCACGACGATCAGCGCGAACGGGTTCACCGCGGTGAGCACCAGCCCGGCGAGCGCCAGCCCGAGCAGGCCGCCCGCGAGGCCGGCCGTGCGCTCCTCGGGGGTGGACGCGTGCAGGCGCACGAGCCGCGGGCGGCTCACGAACCGCCAGAACAGGAGCCCCGCGCCCGCGGCGATCAGGAGGCCGGCGGTGGTCACCCCGGTCTTGCCCGGAAGCGGAGCGATGGCGATGCCGGGGAGCAGCCGTCCCGGCGCGGCCGCGAGCACCCACATCGCCGCCAGGGTGACGAGCCAGGCGCCGGCTCGCCAGGCGAAGCGCGACCACGCCCGGCGCGATCGCCACCCGCCGCCGGCGCAGGCGCGCGACCATGTCGAGCACGCAGGCGATGAACGGGGCGAGCAGGATCGCCATCGACGCCTCGGCCAGCCAGCCGCGCATGACCTTGCCCGAGAGCAGCAGCACCGGCGAGCCGTCGCGCTCGATCGTCGGTGCGGCGGAGAGCTCGGCCACCAGGTTTGCGACGGTCGTGCCGACCCGCCCCAGCTGGCCGGAATCGAGGGCCGAGAGCGGCCCCTGGACGGTGTGGTTGCGTCCGGCGGTGAGCGTGAGCGCGGAGATGCCGTGGGCGAGCAGCGTGCCCTGCTCGTTGCGCGCGTAGGGCACGCCGTAGCCCGACAGCTGGTCGTACGGGCCGGGGATGCGGGCCGCGCTGCCGTACCACGTCGACACGGCCTGCCGCGCCGCCGCGTACAGCGTGGGCGAGACGCCGCGGGGGGTGCTCGGGCGCGTGAGGATGCGAAGCGGCGTGCCCGACCGGGCCGCGGCCGCGTCGATCACGACGGCCGCGACGATCCGCGACGCGGGCGGCCAGTGCACGGCGAGCGCCGTCGCCCCCTGGCCGCCGGTGGTGCCGCCGTCGGTCGACACCAGGGCCAGCCCGCGCTCCCGCGGCAGGCTCGTGAGCACCTTCGAGAGCTCGACGAGGATCCCCGTGCCGGCGAGGTCGGCAGGCGTCCCGCCGTCGCGGTGCACGATCACGGCGACGATCTGGCGCGACCGCCCGGGGCGGTAGGCGATCACGTTGGTCATCGGCACCGGCTGGGCCTGCCAGGGCAGGTTGGTGGCGAAGAGGAGGCGGCGCGGGCTGGGGTCGAAGGGCTTCAGGTTCTCGGACACCCAGTCGGCGGCGGCCAGCTCGCCGGCGCTGCCGGCCGCGCAGCAGCCGCCCGTGGCGTCGCGTTCGGCCGTCGCCAGGCGGCCGGTCAGGTTGGCCGCCGCCGCGCCGCTGAACTGGAGCGACGGGGTCGGCGGAAGCGGCGCCGCGGGCTGGTACAGCGTGAGCAGGGCGATCAGCGGTACGAGCAGCGACACCCCGAGCAGCAGGGCGTGGAGCGGCCACGACACGAGCGGTCGGTGCGACCCGCGCCGGACGGGCCTTCTGCGTGCGGGAGCAGCCACCGAAGCGGCGTTTATAGCACACGCGACAGGACGCAGTAGCGCGGAAAGCGGTTCCACGACGGCCGGTCGCGTACCATTCCGACGGGATGCCCGTCGAAGCCACGATCATGCTCGTCGACGACGAGGAGTCGATCCAGAAGCTGCTCACCTATCCGCTCCAGCGGGAGGGCTACCGCGTCGTCCAGGCGCGCGACGGCGAGGAGGCGCTGCGCCGGTTCTCGGAGCAGCCGGTCGACCTCGTCGTGCTCGACGTGATGCTGCCCGCGCCTCGACGGGCTCGAGGTGTGCCGGCGGCTGCGCACCGACTCCGCCGTGCCGATCATCATGCTGACCGCCCGCGACGACGAGGTCGACAAGGTGCTCGGCCTCGAGCTCGGCGCCGACGACTACATCACCAAGCCCTTCTCGATCCGCGAGTTCCGCAGCCGCATCCGCGCCGTGCTGCGGCGGGCGACCCTCGTCGCCGAGCAGCGCGAGCAGCCCGACGGCGCGATCGTCGCCGACGGCCTCGCGATCGACCCGGCCAAGCGGACGGTGACGGTGGCCGGCGCGCCGGTGCAGCTCACGTACGTCGAGTTCGAGGTGCTGCACACGCTCGCGCTCCACCCCGGGCGCGTCTACACGCGCCAGGCGCTGCTCGAGGCGGTGTGGGGCGACTCGGCCTACCGCGAGCCGCGCACGATCGACGTCCACATCCGCCACCTGCGCGAGAAGATCGAGGCCGATCCGCGCGAGCCGGCCTTCATCTTCACCGTGCGCGGCGTCGGCTACCGCTTCCGCGACAGCAGCTGAGCGCATGGGTGCCCTGCGCTCGCTGCGCCTGCGGCTGGTGGCGGTGCTCACCGGGGTGGTCGCATGCGCGATGGGCGTCGTCTTCCTGTACGTCGTCCCCAGCCTGCGCCAGAACCTGATCTCCGAGCGGCAGACACGGCTCGAGGCGATCGCGCGGTCGCAGCAGCAGGCGCCCGGGACTGCAGACGCGCGTTCACGTCCGGCGTGCACATCCGCAAGGCCCTGCCAGCACGCCGCGCGGATCGCGAACGGGCAGGCGACCGCATACGTGTCTCGAGGGCAACCGGCTGGTGCCGTTCGCGGGCCACGACGCCGGTGCTCCCGCTGTCGAGCCCGATCGTCAAGGCGGCACGGCGCGGCGGGATCGGCCACGGCCGCACGCCGGGGCGGAGCCGCGGTCGTGGCGTTCCCGGCGCCGAACGGCGGCATCGTCATGCTGTCGCAGAGCGTCGCGACGTGAACAGACCGCGGCGCTCGTCGAGCGCCGGATCCTGATCGCGACCGGCCTCGCCCTCGCGGTCGCGACCGTCGTCGGCTGGGGCCTCGCGGTCGCCGTCTCGCGCCGCGTCGGCAAGCTCGAGTCGGCGTCGAGCCGGATCGCCGCCGGGCACTTCGACCAGCCGATCGGCGACGAGAGCCCCGACGAGCTCGGCCGGCTCGCGCGGTCGTTCGACCTGATGCAGGACCGGCTGGCCCAGGTCGACCGCGCCCGCAAGGACTTCATCGCCAACGCCTCGCACGAGCTGCGCACGCCGCTCTTCTCGCTCGGCGGGCTTCCTCGAGCTGCTCGCCGAGGAGGACCTCGACCCGGCCACGCGCGAGGAGTTCGTGCTGACGATGCGCGAGCAGGTGTCGCGGCTGACGAAGCTCGCCACCGACCTGCTCGACCTGTCCCGGCTCGACTCGGGCGCCGTCGAGGTGGGCTCCGAGCCGGTCGACCTGGCGGCGGCCGCGCGCGGGCTCGTGCGCGAGTTCCGCGGCCTGGCGGCGCGCCACGGCAGCCGGGTGGTGCTGGCGCGCCCGCCGCGCGGCCTGCCGCACGGCATCGGCGACGAGCAGCGCGTGCAGCAGATCGGCCGGGTGCTCGTCGACAACGCCGTGCGCCACAACCCCGAGGGCACCGAGGTGCGGGTCTGCGTGGGCGCCGACGACGGCCACGTGACGCTGAGCGTGTCGGACGACGGCCCCGGGATCGACGCCGATTCGCAGCGGCACCTGTTCGAGCGCTTCTGGCGCGGCCCGCAGAGCAGCTCGTCGGGCAGCGGCCTCGGCCTGGCGATCGCCGGCGAGCTCGCCCAGCGCATGGGCGGAGAGATCGCCGTCTCGTCCGGGGAGGGCGACACGACCTTCGCGCTGCGCCTGCCGTCCGACGGCGCGGGCGCGACCGCTGATGGTGCTAGGTTCTCGCCCGTGCAGAAGGTCAACGTCGGTCACAAGTCGCTCGCCGACTACAACTCGCTGATCGGGCGGACGCTGGCCGAGGAGATCCGCCGGCTGGCCGAGCCGCTGCAGGGCAAGCGCATCCTGCACCTGTCCGCGACCGCGTTCGGCGGCGGCGTGGCCGAGATCCAGTACACGCTGATCCCGCTCATGATCGACGCCGGCCTCGACGCCGAGTGGCGCGTGATCGACGGCCGCGAGGAGTTCTACGACGTCACGAAGACGATCCACAACGCCCTCCAGGGCGACGCGAAGGGCATCACCGACCACCAGAAGGCGATCTTCGAGGGCTACAACAAGATGAACGCCGACGCCCTCACGGACGCCGACGAGTGGGACGTGATCGTCGTCCACGACCCCCAGCCGATGGCGATGCGCGAGTTCGTCCAGACCAGCCGGCCGAAGTGGGTGTGGCGCTGCCACATCGACCTGTCGACGCCGAACCCCGAGGTGCTCGACTTCCTCGCGCCGCGCCTGAAGGACTACGACGCCGCGATCTTCCACATGCCCGCGTACGTGCCGCGCGGCGCCGGGCTCGGCGAGGCGGTCATCTGGCCGCCGGCGATCGACCCGCTCGCGCCCAAGAACATGGCGCTCTCGCCCGACGACGCCGCCTACATCGTCGACCAGTTCGGCATCGACGTCGGCCGGCCGCTGCTCCTGCAGGTGTCGCGCTTCGACCCGTGGAAGGACCCGATGGGGGTCATCGACGCCTACCGGATGGTCAAGGAGCGCCACCGCGACGTGCAGCTTGCGCTCGTCGGGTCGATGGCGCACGACGACCCCGAGGGGTGGGAGTTCTGGAACACCACCCGCGACTACTGCGAAGAGGACCCCGACATCTTCATGTTCTCGAACCTGAACAACGTCGGCGCGGTCGAGGTGAACGCGTTCCAGGTGCAGGCCGAGGTGTGCATCCAGAAGTCGATCCGCGAGGGCTTCGGCCTGACCGTGTCCGAGGCGCTCTGGAAGGCCCGGCCGACGATCGCCGGCAACGTCGGCGGGATCGTCGCCCAGATCACCGACGGCGAGACCGGCTACCTGGTGTCGTCGGCGGAGGAGTGCGCCGAGCGCGTGCTGGACGTGCTCGCCGATCCGTCGTCCACGCGCGAGATGACCCGGCGGGCGAAGGAGCACGTGCGCCGCCGCTTCCTGACGCCGCGGCTGCTGCGCGACTGGCTGGCGCTGATGCACCGGCATGGCCGGGAGCGACGAGCAGGCCGAGCTCGAGATCATCTCCGCGTAGGAGCTGGCATGCTACGCCCGGCGGACGCCGGGTATGCCGGTCCTCCGTGACGGCGGGGGCATTTCATCTTCGGTAGGGTGCGGTGATGGCCGAGCAGCCGCCGTTGCTGATCGTCTCCAACCGCGGGCCGCTGCGATTCTCACGCGGCCCGGACGGCGAGATCGTGGCGAGCCGGGGCGGCGGCGGCCTCGTGACGGCGCTGAGCGGGCTCGCCGCGGTGCGCCCCGTCACGTGGATCGCGAGCGCGCTCACCGACGAGGACGCCGAGGTCGCCGAGCGGGGCCCTACCGCGACGGCGATCTCACCGTGCGCCTGGTCGTGCACGACCGCGAGGAGTTCGACCGCTACTACAACGTCTTCGCGAACCCGACGCTGTGGTTCATCCACCACTACCTGTGGGGCCTCGCGTACGGAGCCGTCGGTCGATCGCAACGTGCGCCTCGCCTGGGACGCCGGGCTACGTCCCGGTCAACCGCGCTTCGCCGACGCCGTCGTCGCCGAGCTCGAGGCCGCCGAGCGGCCGACAGCCGCTGGTGATGCTGCAGGACTACCAGCTGTTCGTGGCGCCGGCGATCGATCCGCGAGCGCGGCGCCCGACGCCGTGATGCAGCACTTCACCCACATCCCCTGGCCGATGCCGGACTACTGGCGGGTGCTGCCGCCGGACATCCGCACGACGATCCACGACGTCGCTGCTCGCGTGCGACGTCGATCGGCCTGCACACGGCCCGCTACGTCCGCGAACTTCCTGAACTGCGTCGCCCAGTTCACCGACGCCGACGTCGACTTCAAGGCGCGCACCGTCCACCACGACGGCCGCGTCGTGCGCGTGCGCGAGCATCCGATCTCGGTCGATCCGGCCGAGTTCGACCGGCTGCGCCGACGACGAGCGCGGTCCTGGCGGAGCGCGAGGCGCTGCAGGAGTGGCGGCCCGAGAAGGTGGTGCTGCGCGTCGACCGCACCGACCCGTCCAAGAACGTCGTCCGCGGGCTCCAGGCGTTCGAGCTCTTCCTGGCCGACCACCCCGAGTGGGAGGGGCGGGTGACGATGCTCGCGAAGCTCGATCCGTCGCGCCAGGACATCCCCGAGTACGCCGAGTACCTGGGGGCGATCCAGCGCGCCGCCCGCGACGGTCAACGACCGCTTCTACGCGACGCGGCGACTGGCAGGCCGTCGACCTGCGCATCTCCGACAACTTCCCCGAGGCGGTCGCCGCCTACGCCGAGTACGACGTGCTGCTCGTGAACGCGATCTTCGACGGCATGAACCTGATCGCGAAGGAGGCGCCGCTCGTGAACGACCGCGACGGCGTGCTGATCCTGTCCGAGAACGCCGGCGCCGATCCCGAGCTCGGCGAGTTCGCGCTCACCGTGAACCCGTTCGACATCCAGGAGCAGGCCGACGCGATCCACACGGCGCTCACGATGGCCGCGCCGAGCGCCGCCGCCGCATCGAGGGCCTGCGCGCGCAGGTGCGCGAGCACGACATCGCCCACTGGGTGGAGACGCTCATGGACGACCTGGCCGATCGCCCGCCCCGAGGCGGTGCAGCGGTGACCGCGGTGATCCAGGCGGGGTGGTCGAGCCGGTTCCACGGCCCCGGGATGGAGGAGGGGCCGGCCGCGGTCGCGGCGGCGCTCGGGCCGCCGATGCGCGCAGCTGGTCGAGATCGACCTCGCCGCGCCTGCCGGTCGACGCGCTCGTCGCCGGCCTGCCCGGCCTGCACGACGCCGTCGCCGCGCGCCGCCGGGCAGGCCGCTCGCGCTGCTCGGCGAGTGCACGCTCGCGCCGGCGGTGATCGCCGGCTGCGCGCGGCGCATCCCGACCTGGTGCTCGTGTGGATCGACGCGCACGGCGACCTGAACACGCCGCAGACGAGTCCGAGCGGCTTCCTCGGCGGGATGCCGTTTGCGATCCTGCTCGGCTGGTGCCACGACGAGCTGCGCCGGGCGGCCGGGCTCGAGCCCGGCCCTGCCCGAGGCGCGGGCGGCGCTCGTGGGCAGCCGCGACCTCGACCCGGGCGAGCGGGCCGCGATCGACCGCTCGCAGCTCGTCGTCGCCGACGACGTCGCGGCGGCGCTCGCCGCGCTCCCGGCCGGCGCGCCGGTGCACCTGCACCTCGACGGCGACGTGCTCGACCCGGCCGACGCCCCCGGCGTCGACTTCCCGGCTCCGGGCGGCTGGAGCGGCGCGCGGCTCGAACGCCGAGGTGGCGGCGCTCGCCGCGAGCGGGCGCGTGGTGGGCGTGAGCGTGTGCTGCGGCAACCCGCGGCGCGACCCGGACGGCCGCTCCGCGCAGGCGTACGCGCGCGCCCTGCAGCCGCTGCTTGACGCCTGAGGGCCTGGCCCGGATGTGCACGTCTCGCCCGCGCGCGTCGTGACCACCGGGGCCAGGCACCTCCATGCAGGCTCGGGCCGTAGACTTCCGCCCGCATGGGTGAGATCCGCATGATCGACGTCGGCGAAAAGCCGGTCACGCGCCGCCGGGCCGTCGCCCGGGCGCACGTCGTGCTGCCCGAGCACGTCCGTGCGCGAGTCGCCGACGGCACGCTGCCGAAGGGCGACGTGCTGGCGGTGGCCCGCGTCGCCGGGATCATGGCGGCGAAGCGCACGCCCGACATCGTGCCGCTGTGCCATCCCGCTGCCGCTCTCGATGGTCGAGGTCGAGCCGGCGCTCACGGGCGACGGGGTCGAGATCGTCACCACCGCCGAGACGACGGCGCAGACCGGGGTCGAGATGGAGGCGCTCACGGCCGCCGTCGTGGCCGCGCTGACCGTGTACGACATGACGAAGGGCCTCGACCCGGCCATCTCGATCCGCGCCGCCGAGCTCGTCGAGAAGAGCGGCGGCAAGAGCGGGCACTGGAGGCGCGAGCAGGCGTGAGGGCGGCGGTGCTGACGGTCTCCGACGGCGTCGTCGCGGGCACGCGGCAGGATGCGAGCGGCGACGTGCTCGAGGCCCGCCTGCACGCCGCCGGGTTCGAGGTCGCCGGCCGGCGCGCGGTGGCCGACGAGCGCGCCGAGATCGCCGCGGCGCTGCGCGACCTGGCGGCGGCCGCCGATCTCGTCCTCTCCACCGGCGGCACCGGCTTCGCGCCGCGCGACGTCACCCCCGAGGCGACCGCCGAGGTGATCGAGCGGCCGACGCCGGGCCTCGACGAGCACATGCGCGCGGTGTCGATCGCCGTCTCGCCGCACGGCATGCTCTCGCGCGGCCGCAGCGGGATCGCCGGCTCGGCGCTGATCGTGAACCTGCCCGGCAGCCCGAAGGCCTGCGCCGAGCTCTACGACGCCATCGCGCCCGCGCTCGAGCACGGGCTGCGGCTGCTGCTCGACCTGCCGACGTCGCATTGAGCGCCACCGCCGTCTACGCGCGCCGGTTCGTCAGCCTCGTGAAGCTCGAGCACACCGTGTTCGCGCTCCCGTACGCCTACACGGGGGCGATCCTCGCGCTCGGCCAGGTGCCCTCGGCGAGCCAGCTCTTCTGGATCACGGTCGCGATGGTGGGGGCGCGCAGCCTGGCGATGGCGCTCAACCGCCTGATCGACGCCGCGATCGACGCGCGCAACCCGCGCACCGCCCGGCGCGAGATCCCCGCCGGCCTGCTGTCGCGCACGAACGTGGCCGCGTTCGCGGCCGGGTCGCTGATCGTCTTCCTCGTGGCCGTGTGGCAGCTCGCGCCGATCACGCGGTGGCTGTGGCCGATCCCCGTCGCCGGCTTCGTCATCTACCCGTACCTGAAGCGCGTCACCTGGCTCTGTCACCCGTTCCTCGGCATCGTCGACGGCCTCGCCCCGGTCGGCGGCTGGGTGGCGGTGACGAACCACGTCACGGGCACGCCGTTCCTGCTCGGCGGCGCGGTCGCGCTCTGGATCGGCGGCTTCGACATCATCTACGCCACGATGGACATCGAGATCGACCGCGCCCAGGGCCTGCACTCGATCCCGCGCCGCTTCGGGATCGCGACCGCCCTGCGGATCACGCGCGTCGCCCACTTCGCCTCGGTCGTCCTGCTCGTCTGGCTCGGGACTCTCGCTCGGCCTCGGGCCGCTCTACTACCTGGGCGTGGCGGTGGTCGCCGCCCTGCTCGCCTACGAGAACTCGATCGTGAGCGCCGACGACCTGTCGCGGGTCGACATGGCGTTCCTGACCATGAACGGCGTGATCGCGATCGTCTTCCTGGCCGGGGTGCTGGCCGATGCCATCGCCTGACGCAGAGGCCGAGGCCGAGGCCGTCGTCTGCGACGGCCTCGTGCGCCGCTTCGGCGAGCGCGCCGCCCTCGCCGGCGTCGACCTGCGTCTGGCGCGCGGGCGAGTTCGTGCGTCGTCACGGGGCCGAACGGCGCCGGGAAGACCACGCTCCTGCGGGTGCTCGCGACCGTGCTGCGGCCGAGCGAGGGCACGCGTGGCGGTGGCCGGCCACGCCCTGCCGCGGGCGGCGCCGGCCGCGCGGCCGCTGATCGGCTACGTCGCCCACGGGCCGCTCACCTACCCGGGCCTGACGGCGCACGAGAACCTCGCGCTCTACGCGGCGCTCTACGGCGTGCCGGACGCGTGGATCGGCCCGGCGCTCGAGCGGGTCGGCCTGCAGGCGCGCGGGCGCGACCCGGTGGCGGAGTTCTCGCGCGGCATGACGCAGCGGATCGCGCTCGCGCGGGCCGTCCTGCACCGGCCGTCGCTGCTGCTGCTCGACGAGCCGACCGCCGGGCTCGACAGCGAGGGCCGCGACGTCCTGCGCGAGGTGCTCTCGGAGCCCGGGCGCACGGTGCTCGTCTCGACCCACGAGCCGGGCTGGTTCGACGGCCTGGCGACCGCCGAGGTGCGTCTCGCCGACGGGCGGGTGGCGGCATGAACCGGCGCGCGTTCGCCGCGCTGGTGCGCAAGGACCTGCTGCTCGAGCTGCGCGGCAGCGAGGTGGTGCTCGGCGATGGTCGCGTTCGTGCTGGCGCGCCTTCGTGCTCTTCCGGTTCGGCCTCGGCGGCGGCCGCCCGGCCGGCGGGACGCGCGCGGCGACCGGGATGCTGTGGGTGGCGATCGTCTTCACGGCCATGCTCGGCCTCCTGCGCACGTTCGCGCAGGAGCGCGAGCACGGCATCTGGGACGGCCTGCTCGCGGCGCCGATCGACCGCGCGCTGATCTGGCTCGCGCGGGCGTGCTCGACGTGCCTGTTCCTGATCGCCGTGCAGGTCGTGGCGCTGCCGGCGTTCTGGCTCTTCTTCCTCCAGACCGGGCCCGCGCCCGACTACGGCGTGCTCGTGGCCGCGGTCGTCCTGGCCGACATCGGCATCGCGGCGCTCGGCTCGCTGGTCGCCGGGCTGGCGTCGGCCGGGCGGGCGCGCGAGGTGCTCCTGCCGGTGCTCTTCCTGCCCTTCGCGATCCCGCTCGTGCTGGGTGCGGTGAGCGCGACCACCGGCACGATTTCCCCGCAAACAAGCGGTTTCCACACCCTTGAACGGCTGGGATATCTGGCTCTCTATGATACGGTGTTCGTGCTCTTCGGGTGGGGACTCTTCGAGTTCGTGGTGGAGGATTAACCAGTGAAAACGACCGCCGCCGCCCGCCTCGACCGCGCGACCGTCGCGGCCCTGGTGGCGGCAGTTCTGATGCCCCTGGCGCTCGGCCTGATCTTCTTCTACGTGCCGAACGACGCCGATCAGGGCTTCTCGCAGCGCATCTTCTACTTCCACGTCCCGATCGCGCTGACGACGTACACGCTGTTCGCGTGGGGCGCGCTGAACGCGGCCCGGTACCTGTGGAGCGGCGACCTGGCGCTCGACCTGCGCAGCTACGTGCCCATGCACCTCGGCGTCATCTTCGGCACGCTCACGCTCGTGACCGGCTCGATCTGGGCCAAGGTGTCGTGGGGCACGTGGTGGTACTGGGGCAGCACCGAGCTGAACACGTTCCTGATCATCTTCCTGTTCTACTGCGCCTACTTCATGCTGCGCTTCTCGGTCGAGCCGGGCGAGCGGCGCGCCCGCTACTCCGCCGTCTACGCGCTGCTCGGCGTCGGCCTGATCCCGATCTCGGTGCTCGCGGTGCACCTGGGCCAGGACGTGATCCACCCGATCACGTTCACCGATCACGGCGCGAACATGGACGGCAGCATGCTGCTCACGTTCCTGGTGGCGCTCGCCGCGATGCTCAGCCTGGCGGTGGCGATGTACCTGGTCGAGCTGCGCGGCAAGCGCCTGGACGACCAGGTGTCGCGGCTGCGGCGGCTGGCGCAGGGGACGCCGTGATCCGCGAGACCTACGTCCAGTACGTGGCGGCGGTGTACGCCCTGGCGTGGATCGTGACGCTCGCCTACGTCGTCATCCTGAACTCGAAGCTCGGCCGGCTCGAGCGCGAGCTCGACGAGATCGCCGGCATCCTGGAGGCGAAGGCCGATGGCTGACGCGGCCGTGGCGCTGAACCTCGTCCTGGTCGGCACGAACCACCGCAGCGCGCCGCTGCCGGTGCGCGAGCGGCTGGCGGCGCACGACCACGGCCACGACCTGGTCGACCACGTGCTCGCCGCCGAGCCGGTGGCCGAGGCCGTCGGCCTCGCCACGTGCAACCGGTGCGAGCTCTACCTGGTCGGCAGCCGGCCCGAGGCGCTGCGCGAGGCGGCGGTCGAGCGGCTGGTCGAGCTCTCCGGCCGCGACCGCGCGCAGCTCGAGCCGATGCTCTACGTGCGCACGGGCGCCGAGGCGGCCGAGCACCTGTTCTCGGTGGCCGCGGGGCTCGACTCGCTCGTCCCCGGCGAGGCCCAGATCCTGGCCCAGATCCGCGACGCCTACGCCAGCGCGTTCGAGTGGGGGTCGACCGGCCCGGTCTCGAACCGGCTCTTCCACGTCGCGCTCGAGGCGGGCAAGCGCGTCCGCCACGAGACGGCGATCGGCTCCGGCGGCGCGTCGGTGGCGTCCGTCGCCGCCGAGGTCGCCGCCGAGCGGCTGGGCGGCCTCGAGGGCGCCTCCGTGCTCGTCGTCGGCGCCGGCCGGGTGGCCGAGCTCGTCGCGGCCAACCTGACCGCGCGCGGGGCGCGCGCCGCTCTCGGTCGCAAACCGCGACTCCGACCGCGCCGCGGCGCTCGCCGCCCGGTTCGGCGGCACCGCGATCCCCTGGGACGACCTGGCGGCGGCGGTCGACGCGGCCGACGTCGTCGTCAGCTCGACGGCCGCGCCCGGCCACGTCATCCACGCCGCCGACCTGCGGCCGGGCCGGCGCGCGGCTGCTGATCGACCTGGCCGTGCCGCGCGACGTCGACCCGGCTGCGGCCGCGGTCGAGGGCACGTCCGTCGTCGACCTCGACGGGCTCGAGGCGGCGGTGCAGCGCACGCTCGCGCTGCGCCGAGGCGAGAGCGGCCGCGCGCGGGCGATCGTGGCCGAGCAGGCGGCGGAGTTCCGCGACTGGATGGCGGCGCTTCGGGTCGTGCCCGCGATCACGTCGCTGCGCGACCACGCCGAGCGCATCCGCGCCGCCGAGCTGCGGCGGATGGAGCCGCGCTGGGACGCGCTCACGCCCGCCGACCGCGAGCGGCTCGACGCCGTCACGCGCGGGATGCTGAACAAGCTCCTGCACGAGCCGACGGTGCGGCTGAAGCAGCTCGCCGCCGCCGACCAGTCGGCCCCGTACGCCGACGCCGTGACCGAGCTCTTCGGCCTCCAGGCACACCCGGCCACGCCGGAATGATCCGCCTGGGGACGCGGCGCAGCCCGCTCGCGGTGGCGCAGGCGCGGCTGGTCGCCGACGGGCTGCGCGAGGCCGAGATCGTGCCGATGTCGACCGCCGGCGACCGCGACCGCACGCGCCGCTTCGACGAGATCGGCGACGGCCGCGGCGTGTTCACGGGCGACATCGAGCGGGCGCTCGCCGACGGCGTGATCGACGCCGCGGTGCACAGCGCCAAGGACCTCACCGGCGACATGCCCGCCGGCCTCGTGATCGGCGCGATGCTCGAGCGCGACGATCCGCGCGACGCGATGTGCGGCCCGTTCACGTCGCTGGAGGAGATCCCCGACGGCACCCGCATCGGCACGTCGTCGGCGCGCCGCACGGCGCTTCTGCACGAGCTGCGGCCCGGGCTCGAGGTGGTGCCGCTGCGCGGGAACGTCGACACGCGCCTCGCCAAGCTCGACGCCGGCGAGGCCGACGCGATCGTGCTCGCCGCCGCCGGCCTCGTGCGGCTCGGCCAGCAGGCGCGGATCGGGTTCCTGCTCGACCCGCTCGTGTTCGTGCCCGAGGCCGGCCAGGGCGCGATCGCGGTGCAGGTGCGGCGCGGCGACGAGGCGCTCGTGGCGGCGCTCGACCACGCGCCGACCAGGGCGGCCGTCGAGGCCGAGCGCGGCTTCGCCGAGAGCGTCGGCGGCGGCTGCAGCGTGCCCGGTCGCGGCCTACGCCTGGCACGAGGGCTCCGAGCTGCGCCTGCGCGGGTGGATCGCGCCGTGACGGTGTACCTGGTCGGCGCCGGCCCGGGCGATCCCGGCCTGCTCACCGTGCGCGGCCGCGAGCTGCTCGAGGCTGCCGACGTGCTCGTCTACGACCGCCTGGCCGATCCGCGCATCGTCGCGCTCGCGCCCGAGCGCACGCTGCGCATCTACGCCGGCAAGCGGCCGGGCGAGCACGCGATGACCCAGGACGCGATCAACGCCCGGCTCGTCGAGCTCGGCCGCGCGCACGGAACGGTGGTGCGGCTGAAGGGCGGCGACCCGTTCATCTTCGGCCGCGGCGGCGAGGAGGCGCTCGCGCTGACCGCGGCCGGGATCGCGTTCGAGGTCGTGCCCGGGATCTCGTCCGCCTACGCCGTCCCCGCCTACGCCGGCATCCCGGTGACGCAGCGGGGCGTCGCCGCCCAGGTCACGTTCGTGACCGGCCACGAGGATCCGGCCAAGCCGGGCACCGACCTCGACTGGGGGTCGCTCGCCGCGACGCCCGGGACGCTCGTGTTCCTGATGGGCGTCGGCGCCATGGCCGCGAACGCCGCGCGCCTGATCGAGCACGGGATGGCGGCCGGACACGCCGGCCGCGGTGATCTCCGACGGGACGCGGCCGGCGCAGCGCACCGTGGTCGCGCCGCTGCGCGGCATCGCGGCCGCCGCGGCCGGGCATGCGCCCGCCGGCGATCATGCTCGTGGGCGGCGTGGCCGGCCTGCACGAGCAGCTGGCCTGGTTCGAGCGCCGCCCGCTGCACGGGCGCCGGGTCGTCGTCACGCGCGCCCGGGCGCAGGCGAGCGGGCTGGCCGCCCGGCTCGAGGCGCTCGGGGCCGAGGTCGTCCAGGCGCCGGCGATCCGGATCGAGCCGCTGCCGTTCGACCGCGCCCGACCTGGGCGGCTACGACGTGGTCGTGGTGACGAGCGCAAACGGCGTCGACCTGCTCCTGCCCGGCGACGTGCGCCACCTGCACGGCGTGCGGGTGGCCGCGATCGGCCCGGCGACGGCGCAGGCGCTGCGCGCGCGCGGGATCGTGCCCGACGTGGTGCCGGCCGAGGCCGTCTCCGAGTCGCTGCTCGAGGCGCTCGGCGACGTCGCCGGGCAGCGCGTGCTGGTGGCGACCGCCCAGGGCGCGCGCGACGTGCTGCCCGACGGCCTGCGCGCGGCGGGCGCCGCCGTCGACGTCGTCCACCTCTACCGCACGGTGCCCGAGCCCGTCGACGCCGCGGCGGTGCGGTCGGCCGACCTGGTCACCTTCACGTCGTCGTCGACCGTCACGAGCCTCGCGGCGGCGCTCGGCGACGGCGGCCTCGACGGGCTCGCGGCGGCGTCGATCGGCCCGGTGACCTCGGCGACGCTGCGCGAGCACGGCGTCGAGCCGCTGGCCGAGGCCGACCCGCACTCCGTGGACGGGCTGGTCGCGGCGGTCGAGCGCCTCCTCGCCGCGCGCTGACTAGAGTCCGGCCATGACGGCAGCCAGAGCACGCGCCGTTCGTGACGTTCCTGTCCGACTTCGGGACGTCGGACGACTTCGCCGGCATCTGCCACGGCGTGATCAACCTGATCTGCCCCGAGGCGCGCGTGATCCACATCACCCACGGCATCCAGCCGCAGGCGATCGGACAGGGCGCGCGCGTGCTCGCGGGGGCGATCCCCTACCTGCCCGCCGGCGTCCACCTGGCGGTGGTCGACCCCGGCGTCGGCTCCGAGCGGCGGGCGATCGCGCTTCGGGCCGCCGACGGCCGCCACTTCGTCGGCCCCGACAACGGCCTCCTGATCCCCGCCGCCGAGGCGTGCGGCGGCGTCGTCGAGGCGGTCGCGATCACGAACCCCGACGTCATGCTGCAGCCCGTCTCGCGCACCTTCCACGGCCGCGACGTCTTCTCGCCCGCCGCCGCCCGGCTGGCGGCCGGGATGCCGCTCGCCGAGCTCGGACCGGCCATCGAGCCGGCGCGGCTCGTGCGCCGCTCGACGCCCGACCACCGGGTCGACGGCTCGATGGTGCACGCTGCGGTGCAGTACATCGACCGCTTCGGCAACATCCAGCTGGCGGTGTCGGCGGGCGAGCTCGACGGGCTCTTCCAGGTCGGCCGGATGGCCGAGATCGACACCGGCGACGACCGCTACTACGCCCGCTGCGCGGACACGTTCGCCGACGTCGGCGCGGGCGAGTTCGTGCTCTACGAGGACTCGGTCGGGCTGCTCTCGTTCGCGCTCAACCAGGGGAATGCGGCCGAGCTGACCGCCACCGAGGTCGGCGACGAGATCGCCGTCGACCTGGCCCCGAGCCTGTCGCGCGAATCGACTTGACCGCGGGCCGAAAACGTGCTGTGATGCAGGTGATCGCAACGGCCTTCGAGGAGCGGTAGCACCGTCCCGGAGGCCGTTGCACTTGAGGGGCGGGACGCACGGGCGCGGTAGAATGGCCGCCGCCTCGGCGAGGTAGCTCAGTTGGTAGAGCACGCGACTGAAAATCGCGGTGTCGCCAGTTCGATCCTGGCCCTCGCCACTCATCGGCCCGAGTCCGGAGCCGAGCCCGGCGTGTCCTTTTGGACACGCCGCCCGGCGGCCCACCGGAAGTGCTCCCAACAGACAGGAGCCTAGCCCCGCCCCGCCGGCCGCGTCACCCGTTTTGGGGATCTTTTTGCCTGCATCGGCGTCAGTTCACGCTGACGATGCCGACGCCCACGAGCGCGAGCGCGATGCCCGCCTTCTGCGGCCGCGAGATGCGCTCGTGCAGGATCGTCTGGGCGAGGATGACGGTGACAACCGGGTACTCCGAGCCGAGCACGGAGACGATCGAGAGGTAGCCGCGCTGGGCGGCGGCGGCGAAGAGCGCGTTCGCGCCGACGTCGAGCAGCCCGATCCCGGCGACCGCCGGGATCTCGGCCCGCGGCGAGGCGCATCGAGCTGCGGGTGATGAGCGCCCCGGCCACGAGCAGCGGCACCGACGCGCTGCGCCCGCCGAGGAGCGCCGGCAGCGAGTGGCCGCCGCGGGCGGCGTGGCCGAGGAAGAAGAGGAAGCCGCCGATGCCGAGCGCGGCGGTCGCCGCGAGCAGGACCGAGCTGCGCGCGGCAGGATGGTCGCCCGCGTACTCGTGCACCGACGCGAGCACGGCCCCGGCGAGCGCGATCGCCGAGCCCGCGAGGGCGAGCCGGCCGGGTCGCTCGCCGGCCGCCAGCGACAGCGCGACCGGGACGAGCGCCCCGCACGCGCTCACCGGCGACACGATGCTGATCGTGCCGGTCGCGAGGGCGCGGTAGAAGGCCGCGATCCCGACGGCGCCGCAGACGCCGGCGGCCATGCCCAGGGCGAACGCGCGGGCGTCGAACGCGCCGGTGACGACGGTCGCGGCCAGGAGCACGGCGAGGGCGGCGAGCTGCGAGACGACGACCACGGGCGCGAGCGTGAGCCGGCGGGTGAAGACTCCGCCGAGGAAGTCGGCCGTCCCCCAGACGACGCTTGAGCCGAGCGCGAGTGCGACCGCGAGCATCCGCTGATGCTCGCATGCCGCGCCGCGGGGCGCGGCGACCGGCCTAGACGGCGGCCCGCTGCGGGACGAGCTCGGCCCGCAGCGCGGCCACGACCCGGGGGTCGTAGATGCCGCCGGCGCCGAGCTCGATCCGCTCGAGGCCGTCTTCGGGGCTCAGCATGCCGCCGTACGGATATTCGGCGGTCATCGCCAGGTAGGACTCCACCGCGAGCAGGATCCGCGCGCCGAGCGGGATCTCCTCGCCGGCGAGGCGGTGCGGATAGCCCGAGCCGTCGATGTGCTCGTGGCTCGCGCGGACGATCGCGCGCACGCCCGCGAAGGCGGGATCGGGATCGAGCATGTCGGCGGAGCGCTCGGGGTGCATGCGGATGACGGCCCACTCGTCGTCGTCCAGCGGGCCGTCCTTGGTGATGATCTCGTCGGGCACGGTGGTCATGCCGATGTCGCGCACGCGGACTGCGGTCGTCAGGTCGGCGAGCTGCGCGGAGTCCATGCCCAGGCGCCGTCCGACCGCAGCGACCAGACGCTCGAGGTCGGGCTCGGCGCTGTCCTCGTACAGGTCGACGTGCCCGGCCGCGGGTGCGGTGGGCGCGGCGCCCAGCCGGTCGAGGCGTGAGAGCACGAACGAGCCGGGGATCCAGGCGTCGCGGGCGGCGGTGGTGAACGCGAACCGCAGGCACCGCTCGGCGTCGATCACGAACAGGCCGCCGAGCCTGCGGGAGCGTCCGATGCGCCGGTAGGTGAGGCCGAGCGCGGCGAACGCCTCGCCGGTGGGATCCTGCAGCCAGGTAGCGCCGCCGGCGGCGGCAAGGCCGCTCCCGAGCGCCGACTTCCCCGGCGACATGACGACGAGCCGGCGGCCCTCGCCGAGCCGCTCGGCCAGATCGGCCAGCATCTCCGCGCGAGGATCGCCGTCGCCGTCAGCTTCGACCGCGGCGAGCACGACGGGGCCGCGGACGACCAGGTCGTCCACCGCGATCCGCTCGCCGTCAGCCGACGTCAGCTGGAATGCGGGCAGCTTCTCATCAAGCTGCGGCATCGTTCGTGCTGTCGTACCGGTGCTCCTCGGGAGCATCCGGCGAGAAGGCGTCCCCGAACGGGCCCGTGGGCTCGACCGGGTAGATGTCCTCGTCGTAGGCCGGCTGCTCGACGACCACCGGGGCGGCGGGCGCCACCGGAGCGAGGCTCGCGCGGGCGTGCTCGAGCGATGCGAGCACCTCGGTCTGGACGCGGGTCGCGCTCGAGACGAGCTCGTCGGCCTCGCGGCGGCGCCGCTCGGCGTCGGCCAGGACCTCGGCGACCTGCGCCTGGGCCTGGGCGTCGCGGTCGGCGAGCGCCTGCTCGAACCGCTCGCGATCGGCCTGCAGCTCGCTCTCGAAGCGGGCGCGCATGGCCTCGCCGTCGCGGCGGGCCTCGGCCAGGATGCTCTCGGCGCGCGTGCGGGTCTCCTCGAGGTGGGCCTTGGCGGCCTCGCCGGCCTCGTCGAGCATGCGCTCGCGCTCACGCAGGAGCTCCTCGGTCTCGAGCTCGGTGGCGGACTTGAGCGTCTCGAGCTCGTTGGCGACGAACGAGTCCATCGCGCCGATCGTGCGCTCGATCACCGAGCGCAGTCCGTCGACGTCGGCCGGCTCGCGCTCGGCCGGGAGGGAGATCTCGTACGCCGGCTGCGGCTGCGGCTCCGGCTCCGGCGCGACGTCGAAGTGCGGGTTCGGCTCGTACTCGGCGGCCTGCTCGTAGCTCGGGGGCGGCGGGAGCGGACAGGCTCTCGGCCAGCTGGTCGGCGAGGTCGGCGAGGAAGCGGTCGACCTCCTCCGGGTTGTACCCGGTGGGGGTGAGCGTGAACGACGCGTTGCGGATGCTCGCGAGATCGATCATTCGGATGGGACTCCTCGGGCGCGGTCGGGCGGGTGGGACGAAAAGGGGGTCGTCCTTCTGGGTTATCGGGGCTTCACCCCTCCGGCTTTAGGGTCCCGCGCCGCGATAGGCTTGCGCGCCGTGAGCTCCGCTTCGGATCCCGCCCGCCGCATCGCCGTCATCGGCGCCGCGCTCGACCTCGGGTCGGGCCGCCGCGGCGTCGACATGGGCCCGTCGGCCATCCGCTACGCGCAGCTGAGCGAGCAGGTGACCGCGCTCGGCTACACCCTGGCCGACCGCGGCAACGTCGACACCCGGCTCGCCGAGGCGCTCGACGAGGGCGATCCGACCAGCCGCTACTGGGACTCGATCAAGACGACCTGCGAGCAGCTCGCCCGCGAGGTCGAGCGCGTCGTCGAGGCCGGGGCGCTGCCGCTCGTCCTCGGCGGCGACCACTCGATCGCCGTCGGCTCGCTGGGCGGGCTCGCCGCCGCGCACGGCGGCCCGGGCGGCGTCATCTGGTTCGACGCGCACACCGACATGAACACGCCCGAGACCTCGCCGAGCGGCAACGTGCACGGCATGCCGCTCGCGATCGCGCTCGGCCTGAGCGACGACGAGCGCTTCCGCAGCGACGCCTGGCCCGTGCCGATGCTGACCGACACGCGCACCGTGCTGATCGGCGTTCGCAGCGTGGACGAGGGCGAGAAGCGGCGGCTGCGCGAGGTCGGCGTGCACGTGTTCACGATGTACGACGTCGACCGGCGCGGGATCGACACCATCGTCGAGGAGGCGATCGGGCTCGCCTCGGGCGGCGCGTTCCTGCACGTCTCGCTCGACATGGACGTGGTCGATCCCGAGCAGGCGCCCGGCGTCGGCACGCCCGTGCGCGGCGGGATCACCTACCGCGAGGCGCACCTGGGCATGGAGATCCTGGCCAAGCACGGCGTCGTCTCGTCGCTCGAGGTGGTCGAGGTGAACCCGGTGCTCGACGAGCACAACGCCACGGCGAGCCTCGCGGTCGAGCTCGTCTGCTCCGCCCTGGGCGCGCGCATCCTGTAGTCGACGCGGCTGCAGATGGAGCAGTCCCGGTGCCTGGCACCGGTCGGCCGGCGCTACTCCTTCTCGGGGACGAAGCGGCGGCCGACGAGCGTGTCGGGCAGGTGCTGCTGGTCTGTGACGCCGCCGGGGAAGTCGTGCGGGTACTTGTAGCCCACGCCGCGGCCGAGCTTCTGCGCGCCCCGGTAGCTCGCGTCGCGCAGGTGCGCGGGCGGGGGCTGGCTGCCGTGGTCGCGCACCTCGGCCATCGCCGCGTCGATGCCGACGTACGCGGCGTTCGACTTCGGGGCGCGGGCCAGGTACACCGCCGCCTGGGCGAGGTTGATGCGGCACTCCGGCAGGCCCACGAACTCGACCGCCCGCGCGGCTGCGACCGCCACCTGCAGCGCCTGCGGGTCGGCGTTGCCGACGTCCTCGGAGGCGAAGACGATCATGCGCCGGGCGATGAACTTGGGATCCTCGCCGGCCGTGATCATCACCGCCATGTAGTACAGGGCCGCGTCGGCGTCGGAGCCGCGCATGCTCTTGATGAAGGCGGAGGTCGTGTCGTAGTGGCGGTCGCCGCCCTTGTCGTAGACGAGCGGGTGCTTGCGGGCGGCGTCGCGGACGTGGTCGGCGGTGATCGGGCCGCTGCCGGCCGACGCCGCGGCCGCGTCGAGCACGTTCAGGGCGTTGCGCGCGTCGCCCCCGGCCGCGTGCACGACCTGCTCGCGCAGCTCGGCGGTGAGCTCGACGCCGAGCGCCGCCTCGCCGCGGCGCACGATCGCCTCGATGTCGGCGGCGGCGAGCGGCAGGAGCTCGAACAGCTGGCAGCGGCTGAGCAGGGCCGAGTTGACCTCGAAGTAGGGGTTCTCGGTGGTGGCGCCGATCAGCGTCACGAGGCCCGACTCGACCGCGGGCAGGAGCGCGTCCTGCTGGCTCTTGTTGAAGCGGTGGATCTCGTCGAGGAAGAGGATCGTCCGCCGGCCGTTGCCGCCCAGGCGGTCGTGCGCCTCGCCGAGCACGCGGCGCACGTCGCCGACGCCGACCTGGACGGCCGAGAGCTCCTCGAAGTACGCCTGCGTGGTGGCCGCGACGATGCGCGCGAGCGTCGTCTTGCCGCTTCCGGGCGGCCCGTAGAAGATCATCGACGGGACGCGGTCGGAGGCGATCGCCCGCCGCAGGGCGCTGTCCGGGCCGACCACGTCGGCCTGGCCGACGAACTCGTCGAGCGTGTGCGGCCGCAGCCTCTGCGCCAGCGGCGCGACCGACTCGAGCTGCGTGTCGGCCGAGTCGGAGAAGAGGTCGCGGGTCATCCCCTCCAAATCTACTCTCCCGGGCGGCGGCGCCGGCGGCGGGATGCACCGGGTCGTGTAGCGTGCGGGGATGATCGAAACCGACCTCCGGGCCGAGACGGCGCGTCTCCTGGCCGACCTGATCCGCATCGACACGACCAATCCGCCCGGGCAACGAGACCGCCGCGGCCGAGCACCTGGCGGCGTACCTCGCCGAGGCGGGCGTCCACGCCGAGCTGCGCGGCCGCTCGCCGGAGCGCCAGAACCTGGTGGCGCGGCTGCCCGGGACGGGCGACGGCCCGTCGCTGATGCTGCTCGGCCACACCGACGTCGTGCTCGCCGATCCCGGCGAGTGGTCGGTGCCGCCGTTCGCGGGCCTCGAGCGCGACGGCCACATCTGGGGCCGGGGGGCGCTCGACATGAAGGGCCAGGTCGCGGCCGAGGCGGTGGCGGTGGCGGCGCTCGCGCGCGAGGGCTGGAGCGGCGGCGGCGATCTGGTCTACTGCGCGGTCGCCGACGAGGAGGTCGGTGACGGCTGGGGGCTGCCGTGGCTGATCGAGCACCATCCCGACCTCGTGCGCGCCGACTACGTCGTGAACGAGGGCGGCGGCGAACGGGTGACGCACGGCGCGCAGTGTCGCCTACACGGTCGGCATCGGCGAGAAGCAGTGCTCCGCCTTCGCCGTCACGACGCGCGGCAAGAGCGGGCACGCCTCGGTGCCCGGCGCGTCCGACAACGCGCTGCTCAAGCTGATCCCGGTGCTCGAGCGCATCGACCGCATGGCGCCGCCGACGCGCGACCTGCCCGAGCTGCACACGTTCCTGCGCTCGATCGGCGCCGACGACTCCGATCCCCGCCGGCTGATGGAGAGCGTCCGCGGCGCGAACCCGCTGCTGGCGGAGATGATCGAGCCGATGCTCGGCGCGACGGTCGCGCCCACCGGCATGTCGGCGAGCGCGAAGATCAACGTCATCCCCGGCCGCGCCCAGCTGCGCTGCGACTGCCGCATCCTGCCGGGCATGACCCAGGCCGATGTCGAGGGCGCGGTGCGCGAGGCGCTCGCCGGACTCGAGTACGAGTTCGAGTTCATCGAGCGCGACGGCGGCACGATGTCGTCGCCCGACACGCCGCTCTACGCCGCGATCGAGGAGTTCCTGCCCCAGATCGAGCCGGGCGCGACGGCCGCGCCGGTGATCTGCTCGGGGTTCACCGACAGCCACTGGATGCGGGGCGCATTCGGCTCGGTCGCCTACGGCTTCATGCCGTCGGTGATGGACCCGATGCTGGCCGGCTCGCTGATCCACTCGGCCGACGAGCGCATCCCGCTCGCCGACCTCGATCTGGCCGTGCGCTTCTTCGGCCACGTCGCGCGGTCGATCGGAGCCGGATCGTGAGCGGGCGCGAGGAGAAGGTGCGGCTGGGCGGGATGGCGCTCCAGAACGGCATCCTGGTGCACAGCTTCGACCACTGGGCGGCGGCGGTGCGCGGCAGCGACGGCAACGGTGCAGCTCGCGTCGGGGCGGAAGCCGGAGCTCCCGGCGGCGGTCGTCGGCACCCCGCTCCTGCGCGGCGTCGCGCGCATGTTCGAGGTCGTCTACCTGCTGCCGCTGATCCGCCG
This sequence comes from uncultured Actinomycetes bacterium, assembly GCA_963707585.1. Taxonomy (GTDB): domain Bacteria; phylum Actinomycetota; class Thermoleophilia; order Gaiellales; family JAICJC01; genus JAICJC01. Next base: position 43,053 of record CAVPQP010000007.1, read on the forward strand.
CCGCCTGCCCGAGGCGCGGCTGCCGATGGAGTCGCCCGGGATGGGCGCGGCGCTCGCCGGCTCGGCGGTGCTCGCCCAGGTGATCCGCCGCACGCGTCTGCATCCGGCGGCGGTCGAGGTGGTCACCGCCGGCGCGGCGCTCGTGCCGGCGATGATGGCGCTGCGCGGCTCGCGTATCGCCGGCTACCACGGCGCCGAGCACAAGGCGATCGGCGGCTACGAGCACGACGGCGCGCCCGTCGACATCGCCAAGGAGCACGAGCGCTGCGGCTCGCACATGGTCGGCCCGCTGATCGCCGCCACGGCCGTCGGGAACATCCTCGTCTCGCGCCTGCCCGCATCGCGCCGCGGCCCGGCCCGGCTGGTGGCAAGCGTCGCCGCGATGGGCGCCGCGACCGAGGCCTTCGCCTGGATGACGCGGCACCGCGAGCATCCGCTGGCGAAGGCGATGCAGCGCCCGGGCTACGAGCTGCAGCGCGTCGCCGCCACCCGCGAGCCGAGCGCCGAGGAGCTCGAGGTGGCCGAGGCGGCCCTGCACGAGGTGCTGCGCCTCGAGGGCGCCGAGGCCTGACGAACGCTGGGGACTGTCCCCGGTTGCCCGGGGACAGTCCCCGCCTCTCAGACGCTCATCCGCAGGTCGGCGTCGAGCGGATCCGGCTCGTGAACGCGCCGAGCGTGCGCGGGCCGACCCGGCCCCACTGGCGATTCCCGCCGAACGTGTTGCCGTTGCGCATGTTGCCGAACTCCCACACGCACGCGCCGTCCACGCGGGCGCGCGTCCAGAACGGGTAGAAGTGCCCCGGCCCGTCCGGAGGCACGACGCAGCCGCTTCCGGTCGTCAGGTTGCAGCTGCTCTCGCTCGGGCTGAGGTCGGTCACGAACTGCATCTTGCCGAAGTCGTGACCGCGGCTTGCCGGCGTGAGCTGCTCGAACGGCGTCGGGTGCCGGTTCGGGTGCACGGACGTCGGCCAGTCGGCCCGGTAGGAGGTGCCGTCGAAGTCCAGGTCGCCGACGGCTCCGAAGAACACGTCGCAGCCGGTCACCTGGTTCGGCGGCGCCGTCCCGCCGTGGGTGTCCCCGCGGAAGTAGCAGGGCGAGTCGTTCGGCTCCGCCTGGCTGCCCTGATCGGGCGGCGCGTCGGCCTCGTACGCCCCGTGGCAGACGTTGAAGTAGTGGTCGGTGAACGAGCCGTCGGTGAACGTGCTGCGCTTCGTCAGCGTCGTGCACGGCTCGAAGTGGCCGATCTCGAACTGGGTGTTGATGTTGTAGGGCCCGAAGCCCCAGGGCACGATGTTCCCGGCCTTGGCGCTCGAGTACTCGGGCTGGAAGTTGAACGGCGTGCCGGTGCAGTCGGCGATGCTCGTGTTCATGAACCCGTTCGCGGCGGAGGCCGTCATCGTGCCGCGTCTGACCGGTCGTGAGGTCGTGCTCCCTGAACGGTGAACGCGTGCCCTCCCGGCACCTTCGCGTCGAACATGTGGATCACGAGACGGTCGCCCTGGTTCATCATGAGCGTCTGGGCGTTGGGCGTGAACGTGCGCAGGTCGGACTGCTGCGGGCTGGGCGGCCCCACGGGGACGCCGTCACGCTGGATGAAGGCGAAGTTCACCGGCTCGATGCAGTTGTTGTTGCAGTTCCCCGCGGCGTCGCACTCGACGCTGTCGATGGTGAGCGCCGAGCACCAGTGCGTGTTGTCGCAGCTGATCGAGTCGTCGAACGGCGCGAATCCGGGTGGATAGAACTGGAGCTCCATGAACGCGTTTCCGCCACCGGGGAAGCTCCCGTGCGGCGCGTTCGCATCCGAGCGCGGCGTGCACGGAACCTGCGGGTCGGACTTCGGGTCGCAGAGGTTCATCGAGAACCACGGCGCCAGCGAGAGCTCGAACGTGTGGGTGACGTCGCTTCCGGGATGCCCGGTCGTCGGCAGCGCCCTGGGCTCGACCGGCAGGCGCTCCGTCCAGGTGACGTTGCTGCCCGAGCCCGGCCGCGACGAGATGAACCGAAGCGACGGCTCGTCGTGGCCGATGTAGTGGCCGTGGTCCTCGAACCGCTGGTGCCGGATGGCGGGATCGGCACAGACCATCGTGAGCTTCGCCGAGCGCTGGATCGGGCTGAATCCGTTGCAGTCGAGCATGCCCACACGGTTCGGCCGCACGTGCGCCTGACCGCTCGCGCCGGCCGCGCCCGTGCCGCCGCCGAGGGCCACCACCGCGGCGATCACCCCGACTCCGACCGCTACGCGACCCCGTGCCCAGAGTGTATGCCGAAGGACCACCGCCACTCCCCTTCCCCTCGTGTCCCTGCCGGGGGTTGACACTATGACTCTGGCGGCCGGCGTGCAAGGTTTGCGACCACAAGGATGGCCTGTACGCTGGATGCGGTGGACTGGATCAACGAGCGCAACCTGCACGACTGGCTGCACGCTGCGGTCGGCTTCCTGCATGCGGTCATCGGCTGGCTGCACGGCTTCCTGATCGACTGGGGCCTGCTGATCCTGCTCGGCCTGTTCTGCTGGCTCACGTGGAAGTTCATCACGATGATGCCGAACGTCAAGCCGAAGCAGGCCGACGCGCGTGAGGACTCGACCGTGCGCTGGGACGACGTCGCCGGCGTCGAGGAGGTGCGGGCCGAGCTCGAGGAGGTGGTCGAGTTCCTCAAGGACCCGGACCGCTTCGCCAAGCTCGGTGCGCGCGTGCCCAAGGGCGTGCTGCTGTACGGACCCCCGGGGACGGGCAAGACGCTGCTCGCCAAGGCGGTCGCGCACGAGTCCGACGCGAGCTTCTACTTCCAGAGCGCGTCGTCGTTCGTCGAGATGTGGAGCGGCCTCGGCGCCGCGCGCATCCGCCGCCTGTTCCAGACGGCCCGCAAGAACCAGCCTGCCATCATCTTCATCGACGAGCTCGACGCCGTCGGCCGCCACCGCGGCAGCGGCGGCCCGGGCGGCGGCAGCCAGGAGCACGACCAGACGCTGAACCAGCTCCTGGTCGAGATGGACGGGTTCGACGAGAGCGACCGGCTCGTGATCATCGGCGCCTCGAACCAGTTCAGCCAGCTCGACTCCGCGCTCCTGCGGCCGGGGCGGTTCGACCGCCACATCGGCGTGTCGCCGCCCGACCTCCAGGGCCGCGAGCAGATCATGGAGGTCCACACCCGCGGCAAGCCGCTCGCCGACGGCGTTCGCCTGGCCGACGTCGCCCGGCAGACCTCCGGCCTGACCGGCGCCGACCTCGCGAACATCTGCAACGAGGCCGCCATCTCGGCCGGCCGGTCGGGACGCGACCACATCGTCCAGGGCGACTTCGACTTCGCTCTCGAGCGCGTCGTTGCCGGCCTGCAGCAGCGCAAGCTGATCACCGACAAGGAGAAGCGGGTGATCGCCTACCACGAGGCCGGGCACGCGCTTGTCGCGCGCCTGATGGGCGACGCGATGCAGCTGCACAAGGTGACGATCGTGCCCCGCGGCCAGGCCCTGGGCTACACGATGAACCTGCCCGAGGAGGACCGCTACCTGCAGTCGACCGAGGAGCTGCGCGACTGGCTGAAGGTGATCCTCGCCGGCCGCGCCGCCGAGCAGGTCGTGTTCGGGCGCATCACCAACGGCGCCGCCAACGATCTCGAGCGCGCGACGGCGATCGCCCGCGCCATGGTGTTCGAGTGGGGCATGGGCGAGTCGATGCCCCACCAGCAGGTGCGGGCCGACAACTACGCGCTCTCCGAGGAGACCAAACGCACCCGCGACGCCGAGCAGCGCGGGATCACCGACGCGGCCTACCGCGACGCGCTGCGGCTCGTCGAGCAGCACCGCGAGTACCTCGACCGGCTCGCGCACGCGCTGCTTGCGACCGAGACGCTCGAGCGGCCCGAGATCGACCAGCTCCTCGAGGGACTCGAGCCCGAGTCCAACTCGTCGCTCGACATCGGCGTCGAGGCCGTGCTCGCCGTGCGCCCGCCGCAGCCTCCGGCCTGAGGGCGGCTAGGCGGTTGCGCCGTTGTCGGCGGGCGGCGTGTCCGCGGCGGGCTCCGCGGCTGCCGGCTCGGCCGCGGCGGCCGGCTCGGACACCTCTTCGGCCGAGCTCTCGACCGTGTCGGACGAGGTCGCGTCGGCTCCACCGTCGTGCTTGACCGCGGCGATCTCGTGCTCCTTCGCCGCGATCTGCGTGCGCAGGTCGGCGATCTTGGCGGCGGCGCCCGCGAGCTCGCCGGACCGCTCGGCGAGGGCGCCCGCCTCGTACAGGTTGTACGCCTCGCGGCCGAACTCGGCGACCGCGTCGCGCTCGTCGCCGTTCAGGTTGCGCAGCTGCACCTGCAGCTGACCGGACTTCGCCACCTCCTGGGTCTTCTCGGCGACGGTCGAGGCGACGCCGCTCGCCTCCTGCTTGAGCTTGTCCAGGAATCCCATTGCCATCCCCCTCGATCAGTGTTCTCGTAGGATGCCGTCCAGTGCACCCGCGAGGAATCCATCATATCGGCCATGCCGTGGACGACCTGCCGGGCGCCGTGGAGACGTATATCCGCCTGTTCGGCGCCGAGGTGGAGCATCGCGAGGTGGTGCCCGCGCAGGGCGTCGAGGCGGTGACGCTCACGATCGGCGCCGACCGGATCGAGCTCCTGTGGCCGCTCACGGCCGACACGCCGGTGGGGCGGTTCATCGAGAGCCGCGGCCCCGGGATGCACCACATCGCCTACCTCGTCGACGACATCCGCACCTCGCTGCGCGAGGCCGCCGCGGCCGGGGCCGAGCTGATCGACACGGAGCCGCGGGTCGGCCTGTTCGGGCTCGAGGTGGCGTTCATCCATCCCGGCAGCGTCGCCGGGGTGCTCGTCGAGTACGTCCAATATGGAGGAGACGGCCATGGCTTCTGACGTGACACGGGTGGAGATCGGGTTCGACGGCGGGCTGATCGTGATCACGAAGATCGCCGCGAAGGAGTGGGACGCCCTCGAGGGCACCCTCAAGGCGGGCAAGGGTGTGGCTCAGTTCAGCGGCGACGACGACTCGACCTATCTGATCGACGTCTCCAAGGTCAGCTATGTGAAGCACGAGACCCATGTCGGCCGGGTGGGCTTCTGACCGGCCATGCGGGTCGGCGGCATCCATGCCTCGACCGGGTCGTCCGGCCGTACACCCGGGCCGGCGACCACGGCCTTCTGTGGGTGGCGATCGGCGTCGGGACGAGACGCCCGGTGCGCGTGGCCGCGACCGTGTGGGGCACGCTGGCGGTGAACTACGCGGTCAAGAGCGTCGTTCGCCGCGAGCGGCCGCTCGGCACGGACACAGTGCCGCTCGTGCGCGCCCCGGCGTCGTCGTCGTTCCCTTCGAGCCACGCCGCCATGTCGACCGCGGCGGCGATCGTGCTCTGCGCCGCCGCGCCGCGGCGGGCACCGCTCTACGCCGGCATGGCCGCGGCGATGGCGTGGAGCCGGGTGTACGCGGGCGTGCACCACGCGGGCGACGTCGTCGCCGGCGTCGCGCTCGGCGCGGTCACCGGCACCGTGGCAGCGGTGATCTGATGGCGGGTGTCGAGGTCGCCCTCGTCGGACTGCCGAACAGCGGCAAGTCGACGCTCTTCAACGCCCTCGCGGGCGGCGGCGCGGCCGTCGCCCCGCACATGTTCTCGACCACCGAGACCGTGCACGGCGTCGCCGACGTGCGCGACCCGCGGCTCGACGCGCTGGACGCGGTCGCGAGCTCGCGCTCGGGCAAGATCGTCCCGGCGACGCTCGAGGTGGTCGACATCGCCGGCCTCGTGCGCGGCGCGTCGCACGGCGAGGGGCTGGGCAACCAGTTCCTCGGCACGATCCGAAACGCCGACGCGGTCGTCCACGTGCTGCGCGTTTTCCATGACGACTCGATCGCCCATCCGGCCGGCCGCATCGACCCGCTCGACGACGCCGACACGGTCGAGCTCGAGCTCGTGTTCGCCGACCTCGCGGCGATCGAGCGCAGGGCGGAGCGCGTCGCCAAGGCCGCGAAGGGCGGCGAGAAGGCCGCGACCGCAGAGCACGAGGCCCTCGAGCGCCTGCGCGCGTGGCTCGAGGACGGCAGGCCGGCGCGCACGTGCCCGGTCGAGATCCCGGCGACGGTCGACCTGCTGACCGCCAAGCCGAGCCTCTACGTCGCCAACGTCGACGACGACGGCGAGGCGGAGCAGGTCGAGGCGCTGCGCGGCTTCGCGCAGGAGCGCGGCACCGAGTGCATCCCGCTGAACGCGAAGATCGAGGCGGAGCTGCGCGAGCTGCCCGACGCCGACGCGGAGGCGTTCCTGCACGACCTCGGCATCGAGCGGCCCGCGCTCGACCTGGTGACGCTCGCCGCCTACCGCCTGCTCGACCTGATCCCGTTCTTCACGACCGGGCCCAAGGAGACGCGGGCGTGGACGATCCGGCGCGGCATGAACGCCCAGCAGGCCGCCGGGCGCATCCACTCCGATCTCGAGCGCGGCTTCATCCGCGCCGAGGTGATCGAGTGGGAGAAGCTCGTCGAGGCGGGCTCAGAGGCCGAGGCCAAGCGGCACGGGTGGGTGCGGGTCGAGGGCCGCGACTACGTCGTCGCCGACGGCGACACGCTGAACATCCGCTTCAACGTCTGAGCGATGATGCACTCGTGATCCGGGGCGCCCATACGATCCTCTTCGCCGAGGATGCCGAGGCGGCGCGCGCGTTCTTCCGCGACGTGCTCCGGTTCCCGGCCGTCGGACGCCGGCGGCGGCTGGCTGATCTTCGCGCTGCCGCCGGGTGAGCTCGCCGTCCACCCCGGGCCGGTCGGTGACTGCCGCCTGTACCTGATGTGCGACGACCTGCGCGCGACGATGGCCGAGCTCGAGGGCAGGGGGGTCGAGTTCACGGCCGATGTGAGCACGGAGCGGTGGGGCCTCGTCACGAGCCTGCGCGTGCCCGGCGCGGGCGAGATCGGCCTGTACCAGCCGACCCACGCGAGCCCGCTTGCCGGGTTCTAGCCGCCCTGCGCGGTCGGCAGGATCAGCACCTCGCTCACGTCGACGTGCGGCGGCTGGTCGAGCGCCCACATCACCGCGCCGGCAACGTCCTCGGCCTCGAGCCGGCCCTCGCCCGGCTGCTCGAAGAACGGCGTCTCGACGCCGCCGGGCTCGATCAGCGTCACCCGGATCGCGCTGTTCTCGTGCATCTGGCGCAGCTCGCCGCGCAGGCTCTGCCCGATCCCGGTCACCGCGAACTTGGTGGCGGAGTAGAGCGATCCGGGCAGCGACCGCCGGCCCGCGATCGAGCTCGTGAGCACGTAGTGGCCGTCGCCGCGCTCGAGCAGGTGCGGCAGGGTGGCGCGGATCGTGAGCGCGACGCCGAGCACGTTCGTGAGGATCATCGACCGCCAGTGCTCGACCGACTCCTCGGTGAAGCCGCGGGTGGCGCCGAAGCCGGCGTTCGCGAACACGACGTCGATGCGCCCGAACCGGTCGAGCGCTGCGGCGACGGCCGCCTCGACCTGATCCCACTCGGTGACGTCGCAGGCGACGGCGTGCGCCCGCTCGGCGCCGAGCTCGCCGACGAGCGCGTCGAGCGCCTCCTTGCGCCGCGCCGCGAGCACGACCCGGTCGCCCGCCTCCACGGCCAGCCGTGCCGTTGCCGCCCCGATCCCGCTCGAGGCCCCGGTGATGAGGATTACGCGTGAATCGACCCGTGCCAGGCACCGTTATTCACGCCCCTTCGCAGCAGGAGCCGAGAGCGCCTCGCCGACGCGGGCGTCGAGCGAGTTCGCGTGATGCAGGGCGACCGCCTCGGGCGTCTCCAGGCGCCGGCCCTCGATCGGGCCGTGGTGGCCGGCGACGGCGTTCAGGAGCGGCAGCAGCACGTCGTCGGCCAGGCCGACCGCGTGCGGCGGCGGCGTCGATCATGCGCACGCCCGCCAGCACGTGGCCGAGCAGGCGGCCCTGCTCGGAGACGGCGATCGTGACGCCGGGCCGGAACGTCTCGGTGCGGCCGACGTCGTGCAGCAGCGCGGCGGTGATCAGGAGGTCGGAGTTCAGGCGCGGATGCAGCTGCGCCGCCTCGCGGCAGAGCGTCGCCACCGCGACGGTGTGCTCGAGCAGGCCACCGGCATAGTCGTGGTGCGTCTCGGCCGCCGGCGCCGAGCGCAGCCGCTCGCGGAAGCGCGCGTCGGCCAGGAACCGGTCGAGCAGCGCGCGCAGGCCGGGGTGGGTGATCTCGCCGGCCAGGAACTCGACGAACCCGTCGAGCGTCTCCGCGTCGCGGCGCGCGCCGGGCACGAGGTCGAGCGGGTCGCCGGCGTCGACCTTCTCCAGGTCGCGCACGGCGATCTGGAGCCTGCCGCCGTAGCTCTCGACCCGTCCCAGCACGCGCACGGTGTCGCCCTGGTCGAACCGCGCGCCGAGCAGGTTGACGTCGTTCCAGACGACGCCCGGCACGCGCCCCGTGCGGTCGGCGAGCTCCATCGACAGGAACGGATCGCCGTTTCGGGTGTGCCGCCGCTGCTTGCGCTGCACCGCGAACGTGGCGTCGACGAGCGTCCCCTCGCTCAGATCCGCCACGTAGGTGTCCCCCGCCATCAGCGCAGACTTTATCCGGGCCGGGTCGGGCGGCGGGGCGCGACTGCGCGCGCCGGGCGAGGTACACGGCCGTGACGAAAGGGAGCACGAAGCAGGGCGGCCAGGAGCAGGATGACCACGGCCTCGCTCGCCACCTCAAATCGGTTGGGGCCGGTGCCCGCGACGGCCGACACTAGACTCCCGCCGGATGGGATCCTCCCCGGCCAGCGAGCCCGCCCTGCGCCCGTTGCGGGCGCTGCGCTACGACCAGTCGCGGGTGCGCCTCGCCGACGTCTTCGTCCCGCCGTACGACGTCATCTCGCCGGCCGATCGCGAGCGCTACGCGGCGATCAGCGAGTACTCCGCGGTGCACCTGGTGCTGCCGGACTCGCCCAGCCGCGCCGGCCGGCTCTTCTACGACTGGCGCCAGGCGGGCATCCTCGTGCCAGGACGCCGAGCCGGCGCTCTGGTGGCACGTGCAGGACTACGTCGGCCCCGACGGGGCCGAGGGCAGCCGGTCGGGCTTCCTCTCGGCGGTGCGGCTCTCGGACTACTCGGAGGGGCGCGTGCGCCCGCACGAGCAGACCCACGCCTCGGCCAAGGCCGGGCAGCTCGAGCTCACCCGGGCCGTTGCGGCGAACCTCTCGCCCGTGTTCGGCCTCTACGACGACCCGTCGAGCACCCCGCGCGATGCGCTGCGCCCGCACGCGACCGGCGCGCCGGCGATGCAGGCGAGGGACTCCGACGGCACGACCCACCGCTTCTGGCCCGTGACCGACGCGGACGCGATCGCCGCCGTCCAGGAGGCGATGGCCGGCCGCGGCATCGTCATCGCCGACGGCCACCACCGCTACGAGACGGCCCTCGCCTACCGCGACGAGCGCCGCGTCCGCGACGGCGATCCCGGCGATGACCGGCCCTACGACTTCGTCCTGATGCACCTCGTCAACCTGCAGGGCGAGGGCCTCGTCGATCTATCCCACCCACCGCGTCGTCCTCGGCCGCCGCGAGGTCACCGACGAGGTGCTGCACGCGTTCGACGTGAGCGAGATCGATGCCCCGCCGGCCCAGGTCGAGGCAGCGCTCGGGCTCGTGCCCGCCGAGACGGTCGCGTTCGCGGTGTGGCGGGGCGCCGGGCGCCCGGCGCTCCTGTGCAAGCTGCGCGACCGCGCCGCCGTGAGCATGGCCATGATGGGCGCACCCGCGGCGGTGCGGTCGATCGACTCGGCCGTGCTCGAGGCCGTCGTGCTCGCGCCGCTGCTCGGGCTGCTCGACCCGGCCCAGTTCGCGACCACCGACTCCGTCCGCTACGTGCGCGAGCTGGGCGCGGCCACGGCGCCGGTCGACCAGGGCGACGCGTCGGCCGCGTTCCTGCTGCGCGCGCCGACGGTCGACCAGGTGCGCGCCGTCGCCGACGGCGGGCGCCGTCATGCCGCAGAAGTCGACCTACTTCTTCCCCAAGCTCTACTGCGGCTTCCTGATCAATCCGCTCGACGCATGATGCGCGCGGCCTGGCTCGACTTCTGCCGCCGCGTGTCGGCGGACGTCGAGGTCGCGCTCGCCGACATGCCGACCCGGGACGATCGCGAGCCGGTGGTCGGCCGCGGCAGCGGCGGCGACGAGACGACGGTGATGGACGAGCGCGCCGAGCGCGCGGCCGTCGCCCAGCTCGAGGCGCTGCACGCCCGCGGGATCGACTTCCGGCTCGTGTCCGAGGAGCTGGGGGAGCGCACGTTCGGGGCGGGCGGGCCCTGGGTCGTCGTCGTCGACCCGATCGACGGCTCGCTGAACGCGAAGCGGCGGCTGCCGTTCTACTGCCTCTCGATCGCGTTCGCCGACGGCCCCACGATCGCCGACGTCCGCTTCGGCTACGTGCGCGACTTCGGCAGCGGCGAGGAGTGGGTCGCGCAGGCGGGCGAGGGCGCGACCGTGAACGGACGGCCGCTCGGCGGGGTGCGGCCGAAGGACCGGCTCGGCATCGTCGACTTCGAGGCCACGAACGCCGGCCTCGTCGCCACCGCGGCCGCCCGCCTGGACGGAAGCGTCGGCCGCATCCGCATGCTCGGCGCGCTCGCCCTGGCGATGTGCCAGCTCGCCGACGGGCGCGTCGACGGGGTCGCCACGCTGAAGCCGTCGCGGTCGGTCGACCTGGCCGCGGCCTGGCTGATCGTGCGCGAGGCCGGCGCCGACGTGCTGCTGGTCGACGACCCGGCGCTCCCGCTCGACCTGCATGCGCGCACCCGCGCCGTCGCCGCCCGCGACCGGGCGATGAGCACGCGGCTCGCCGGCCTCGTGTACGCCGGCGATCCGGCCTGACGCGCGGCTGTCTAGACTGCGGGGCATGGTCTCCGAATCCGCGATCCGCGAGGCGCTCGTCGCCGTCATCGACCCGGAGCTGCGAAAGAGCGTGGTCGAGCTCGACATGGTGCGGGCGGTCGACGTCGACGGCGCCAACGTCGACGTGACGATCGCGCTCACGGTCGCCGGCTGCCCGATGAAGGCCGAGCTCGAGTCGCAGGTGCGGCAGCACGTGGGCGCGGTCGAGGGCGTCGAGGCGGTCGGCGTGCGCTTCGACGTGATGACGCCGGAGCAGCGCACGGCGCTGCGCCAGCGGCTGCAGGGCGGCGCGGGCGGCGCGCAGCAGCAGAAGGCGGTCACGATCTCGGCCCGCACGCGGGTCGTCGCGGTCGCGTCGGGCAAGGGCGGCGTCGGCAAGTCGACCGCTCACGGCGAACCTGGCCGCGGCGCTTGCGGCGGGCGGCGCCGAGGTGGGGGTCGTCGACGCCGACATCTACGGCTACTCGATCCCGCGCATGCTCGGCATCACCCGGCGGCCGGTGGTCGTCGACAGCATGATCGTCCCGCCGGTGAACCACGGCCTGCGGATCATGTCGATCGGGTTCTTCCTCGAGCCCGACCAGGCGGTCGTCTGGCGCGGGCCGATGCTGCACAAGGCGCTCGAGCAGTTCCTGACCGACGTCCACTGGGGTGACCTCGACTACCTGATCGTCGACATGCCGCCCGGCACCGGCGACGTCTCGATCTCGCTCGGCCAGCTCCTGCCCTCGCCCGACGTCGTCATCGTGACGACGCCGCAGGCGGCCGCGCAGCAGGTGGCGGAGCGCTCGGCCGAGGTGGCCGGCAAGACCGGGATGCACGTCGCCGGCGTGATCGAGAACATGAGCTCCATCGTGTGCCCGTGCTGCGGCGAGCGGTCGCATCCGTTCGGCGAGGGCGGCGGGCGGGCGCTGGCCGATCGCCTCGGCGTGCCGCTCCTCGGCGAGGTCCCGCTCGACGAGCCGCTGCGCATCGCCTCCGACGCGGGCCATCCGCTCGTGCTCGACCAGCCCGACGCGGCGTCGGCGCGTGCCATCGCCGACGTGGCCGCCGCCCTCCCTGGTGCGCTGCGCCCGCGCAGCGGCGCCGAGCGCATCGATCGCCGCCTCAGCGTCCGCTAGCCGGAGGGCCGCTCGGTTGACAGCTTCTTGGCACCCGCCGCGCCTCCGGCTACACTCCGCCGCGTGCTAGGGCGAGCACTTCCCACGGCCGTGTGCGTGGTCCTGTTGGCAGCGGTGAGCGTTGCCGGCGCGTACGCGACCACCGTCACCGGTACCCAGAACCCGCAGTTCCGGGTCACGGTGAGCATCACGCCCGCACATCCCGTGATCGGCCAGACCGTCGTCGCCCACTTCAGCGTCCGCAACATGACCACCCACAACCTGAAGGGGCAGTGGGGCTTCACGTGGTCGACGCCGCAGAGCGGGATCGGCTCCGCGATCGCGGGCACGCTGCGACCCGGGCGCCTGGGGAGCGAGACGCTGCGGCAGAGGATCACCGCGAAGACCGCGAAGGGCACGTTCACCATCGAGGCCGACGCGTCCGACAGCCGCGGCCGCTCGCACGCCTCGGCGCACGTGACCTTCCGCTAGCGCCCCTCGGCGCGGTCGCGCAGCGCCCGCAGCACCACGGGGTCGATGCGGCCGTCGTAGAGCCGCTCCTCCAGGTTCTCCATGCCCGCCCACTCGCGCAGGCCGGCCTCGAGCTCGCCGTCGTATCCGACCCTGCCGAGCAGCTCGGACACCTCGGCCTGCACCTGCTCGAGCGGGATCAGGTTCGCCTCGGGCGTGCGCCCGAAGAGCAGATCCTGGATGGCGTAGAGGCGCTGCAGCTCGATCACGGGATCCGGGTGGTCGTCGACCCGCAGGTCGATCAGGATGTCGTTGTTCCCGCCGTAGCCGCCGCCGGTCTGGCGCACGATCACCGCGGCGGACTGGCGGCCGCGGCGGTCGCCGCCCGCCTCGTCCCCCGCCTGGAGCGCGGCGAGCATGCGCTCGACGAGCGGCCCGTCGGTCGCCTCGAACGTGTCGGCGAGCGCGGCGACGACCTGTGGGCCCGCCAGCAGGTTGCCCTGGGCGGCATAGCCGTCGCCCGTGCGCCCGCCGGCCCAGGTGAAGCAGCCCGAGCCCGAGAAGCTCGCGCTGCCCCCCTTCGCGTCGACCACGCCGATCTGGCGCTGCTCGAAGTCGGCGTCCGCGGCCGTGAGCCGCTCGATCGTCTCCTGGGCGGTCGCCCCCGCCGCGAGCAGGTCGAGGCCGCCGGGCCCGTACGTGAGGTTCGCGAACGCCTGGGTGGCGACCGCGCCGACGTCTGCCTTCGCCCATGGCACGACCGCGCCGACGGCGAGGAACTTGGACGCGACCACGATGCCCCACTGACCCGCCTCGCGGTCGCACGCGACCAGGGAGAAGGTCACGCGAGCGTTTCCCCGGGCGCGATCTCCTCGACGACGACATCGGCGAGTCCGCGCTTGCCGAGCTCCTCGCGTAGCGCCTGCGGCGTGCCCGTGAAGATCGGGAACGTGGCGTAGTGCATCCCGAGCACGCGCTTGACGCCGAGCAGCTCGACGGCCTTGGCCGCCTCGAACGGCCCCATGGTGAAGAAGTCGCCGATCGGCAGCATGGCCAGGTCGGGCGCGTACAGCTCGCCGATCAGGGCCATGTCGCCGAACACGCACGTGTCGCCGGCGAAGTAGATCCTGTAGCCGTTCTCGAGCGTGATGACGAGGCCGGCCGGCTCACCGGTGTAGATCGGGCCGTTGTCGCCCTCGACGCTCGAGGAGTGGTGGGCGTCGACCAGCGTGACCTTGATCCCCTCGGCCGTGTGCGAGCCGCCCTTGTTGAAGCCGACGGCGCCCTCGACGCCCTGTGTGCCGATCCAGTCGGCCAGCTCGATCATCGCGAGGACGGTCGCGCCCTTCTCCTTCGACAGCCGCGCAGCGTCGGCGGTGTGGTCGCTGTGACCGTGGCTCAGGAGGATCAGGTCGAGGGCGCCGGGATCCCGCAGCGCCTCCGGGCACTTGGGGTTCCCGGTGACCCAGGGATCGATCATCACCCGCTTGCCGCCGGGGGTCTCGAGGAGGAACGTTGCGTGGCCGAGCCAGGTGAGCTTGACGCCGTTTCCGAGTGGCATGGAGGCGCTCCTTGAGGGTCGTGGGACGGAGCGCAACATAGCCGAGCAGGACTCGCCGGGCGGACGCAGAAATCCGGTCGACATGCCCTCCCTGCCCGCGCATCTGACCCCCGCCCGCATCGCCGCCATCGCTGCCGCCGTTGTCGTGGCGGCCGCCTTCGCGTCGCCGCTCGTCGGCTTCTACGTGACCACGATCGCGGTGGCGACGATGCTGGGCGCCGCGTTCGCGGCCTACCTCGCCGTCGTCGACGAGCCGGGAGAGTGGGCGGTGTTCGAGCTCGGCACCTGCGGTGTGGCCGCACTGCTCACGCTGGCGGGCACGACCCTGCGCTTCCCCGACGTCATCTCCGCGACGACGCCGTCGGCGGCCGTCAAGCTGGCGTGGCTCGCGCTGGCCGTCGCCGGCACGGGCGCCGCCGCCTCGCTCGCCCGCGAGCACCTGCGCGACCTGGCGGGCTTGCGCGACGCGGGCATCGACCGCCTCACGCGCCGCACCTAGCCGGCACTGGCACCCGCGCCCCCGGCGTTCTATGCTCGCAAGCGTCGACGAGGAGTGTCAGCGTGCAGGCGTGCGCCCGGTGCGGGAATCGCATGGATGGTCGCTATCGGTTCTGTCCGTGGTGTGCCGCGCCGCTCCGGTCGAAGCTCGTCGAGTTCTTCCGGCCGCACCCCGACATCGAGCCCGAGCAGGGCCGGGCGCTGCGGGTGTCGCGCTACCTGGGCAACCGCCCCGACGAGCGCCATGTGCGCTTCAGCGTGTGGGACGAGGACGGGGTGGCCGAGGCGGTCATCTCGCTCGACGAGCTCGAGGCCGACCGGCTGGCCCGGTTCCTGCTCGAGCCGTCCGGCCGGCGCCACCGGCCGCGGACGATGTGGGACCGGCTGGGCACGCTGCGCCGCCACGTCTCCTGAATACCGGGTGCCCGGCACCGGCCATTCACGCCGCGTCGCGGCTGCGGGCCGGCGAGACCGCGGTGCCGCCGCGGCTCTCGACGAGATCGTCGACCATCTGCGTCAGGCGGGCGCGCGGGCCGGCGCCGGCATATGACGCCGCGTACAGGGCGCGGTAGCGCGCGACGAGGTCGGGCCGGTAGCGCGCGAGCCAGGGCATGAAGAGCTCGCGCACGCCCGGCCGCAGGTGCAGCCGGATCGGGCTCATCGAGACCGCGCCGGCCGTCGACGCACGCATCGACGACCGCGGCCAGCTGCTCGTCGCGCGTCGGACATGCCCGGCAGCACCGGCGCGATCAGCACGCCGCAGGGGACGCCGGCCTCGTTCAGCCGCGCGACGCGCCTCGACGCGGCGCAGCGGCGGCGGCGTGCCGGGCTCGCTCGCTGCGCCAGACGTCCTCGTCGAGCGTGCCGATCGAGAGGTTGCACGCGCACGGTCCGTGCGCGGGCGGCCGCCGGCGAGCACGTCGAGGTCGCGCAGGATCATCGGTCGACTTCGTGAGGATCGAGAACGGATTGCGCGCCGCGCCCAGCGTCTGCGATGATGCCGCGCGTGAGCCGGTAGCGGCCCTCGCCCTGCTGGTAGGGGTCGGTGTTCGTGCCCATGGCGATGTGCTCGCCGCCCCAGCTCGGGTCGCGCAGCTCGGCCGCGAGCCGCTCGACGGCGTTGACCTTGACGACGATGCGGCGCTCGAAGTCGTCGCGCCGTGTCCAGCCCGAGGTACTCGTGCGTCGGCCGGGCGAAGCAGTAGGTGCAGGCGTGGCAGCAGCCGCGGTAGGCGTTGATCGTGCAGCGGAACGGCATGCGCGACGCCTCGCGGGACCTCGCTGATGATCGGCGCGCGCGCACGTGCAGGTACTCGACCTCGCGCAGCGTGCGGCCGTCGCCCATGCCGTCGAGCTCGGGGAAGAGCGGGAGCTGCGCCTCGTCCATACCGAGAGATAGCGAACATATGTTCGGACATGAATGAACAGGCGCGGTGTGGCGGGTTCCCCGGCGCTAGAAGAGCGAGCTCGAGGCCGTGCGCGCCAGGTCGATCAGCGGCGTCGGCACGATGCCGAGCACGAGCGCGGCGAGCGACGCCGCCATCGCGGCGCTCGCGGCCAGGCCGAAGCCCGGCCCGGGCGTCGCCTGCGGCACGGCCGCGTCGCGGTCGTACAGCGCGAACGGCACCCGCAGGTAGTAGACGAGGCCGACCATCGTCGCGATCACGCCGGCCACCGCCAGGTAGGTCTGGCCGTTCTGGACGGCGGCCGAGAAGACGTACAGCTTGCCCAGGAAGCCGCCGGTGGGCGGGAACCCGGCCAGCGACAGCATGCAGATCAGCATCGAGATCCCGAGCAGCGGCCGCCGGTAGCCCCAGCCGGCGAAGTCGGCGACGAGCACGGGCCGGCCGAGCTCGCGCTCGCGCACCGCGACGATGCCGAACGCGCCCAGGTTCATCGCCGCCGTAGACGGTCAGGTAGTAGAGCAGCGCGCGCGTGCCCAGGGCGCTGTGCGCCGCCACCGCCGTCAGCAGGAAGCCGGAGTGCCCGACGGTCGAGTAGGCCAGCATGCGCTTCACGTTCGCCTGGCGCAGCGCGCCGAGGTTGCCGACGGCGAACGACGCGATCACGATCGCGGCGAGGCCGATCTGCCACACGTCGGACTGGCGCGGGAACGCGGTCACGAGCACGCGCAGCGCGAACACGAGCGCCACCACCTTGGTCGCGGCCGACATGAAGGCGGTCACGGGCGTCGGCGCGCCCTCGTACGCGTCGGGCGTCCACATGTGGAACGGAGCCGCGTTGGCCTTGAAGCCGAGGCCGACGATGACCATCGCGAGGCCCATCAGCGCGAGCACGTCGTGCGCGTCGCCGTGGGCGAGCCCGGCGCGGATGCGGTCGAACTCGAGCTGGCCGCTCGCGCCGTAGGTGAGCGCCGCGCCGTAGAGCAGGAACGCCGCTCCGACCGACCCGACGATCAGGTACTTCAGGCCGCCCTCGAGCGAGAGCAGGTCGTCGGTCTCGATCGCGACGAGCACGTAGAGCGCGAGCGAGAAGAGCTCGAGCGCGACGAACGCCGTCACGAAGCTGTTGGCCACGCACAGGAGCGACATGCCGGCGGTCGCGCTGAGCAGGAGCACGTGGTACTCGACGCTGCGCTCGCGCAGGTGCCCCATCCCCCACGAGTAGGCGACCGCCGCGAGCGCCGCGACGAAGATCAGCATGCGCGCCCCCTGCCCGAACGAGTCGATCCGCAGCGTGTGGTCGAACGGCGCGCGGGCGGCGTCGTTGAAGGCCGTGGCGGTGTACAGGGTGGCGCCGACGAGCGCGACCACGGTCGCCGCCACCGACAGCCGCCGGGCGGCCTCGTCGGGCAGGAAGACGCCGACGACCAGCAGCACCGCGGCCGTGCCGAGCAGGATGAGCTCGGGCTCGATGGCCGTGAACGAGACGGGGATCGTGTGGATCACAGGTGCTCCACCTTGGCCGCCACCTGGAACGCCACCTGCGAGCTCGTGATCCGGTGCATGACGCCGTACGGATACACGGTGATCGCGAGCAGGATCAGGATCAGCGGCACCGCGATCGCGAGCTCTCCGACGCGCAGGTCGGGCGTGTCGTCGGACACCCGCTCGCCGTTCGACCCGTGGGCGAGCGCCGAGTACCAGCGCAGCATGTACATCGCCGCGAGCACGATCCCGCAGGCGGCGACGCCGCCGAGGACGGCCTGCTGCTGGAACGCGCCGATCAGGATGTAGAGCTCCGAGACGAAGATGCTCGAGCCCGGCACGGCCAGCGCGAACAGGGCGGCGATCAGGAGCACCGTGGACATCACCGGGCGCCGGTTGGAGAGGCCGCCGAGGACGCGGAAGCCGTCGCTGCCGGCCCGCAGCTCGATCAGGCCGATCAGCAGGAACGCCGCCAGCGAGACGACGCCGTGGTTCACCATCTGCAGGATGGCGCCGGTGACCCCGTTCACGTTGAAGACGAAGATCCCGATCACGATCAGGTTCATCTGGCTCATGCTCGAGTAGGCGACGACGCCGCGCGCGTCCGGCTGGCGGAAGGCGACCACGGCGCCGTAGAGCAGCCCCGCGAGGCCGAGGCCGAGGAAGACCCAGCGCCAGTCGTGGGCGACGCTCGGGAAGAGCGGCACGGCGAAGCGCAGCAGGCCGTAGGCGCCCGCCTTCGAGATCACGCCCGAGAGCAGGGCCGTCACCTCGGGCGTCGACTCGCGGTAGGCCGCCGGCAGCCAGCCGTGCAGCGGGAAGAGCGGCGCCTTGATGCAGAACGCGGCCGCGAACGCGAGGAAGAGCCACGTCGACTCGTGCGGCTGGGCGATCAGCGCCTGCAGCTCGAACGTATGCGCCGAGACGCCGAGCACGGCGATCGCGACCAGCATCAGGAGGCCGCCGACGAGCGTGTAGACGACGAACTGGATGGTCGCCCGGCGCCGCCGCTCCCCGCCCCACACGCCCATGAGGATGTAGAGCGGGATCATCATCGCTTCCCAGCCGACGTAGAAGAGCACCAGATCCTGCGCGGTGAAGAGCAGGACGAGGGCGGACTCGAGCAGGAGCAGCAGGCCGAAGTAGACGCGCGGCCGCTCGCGGCCGGCAACCATCGCCGCGCCGATCGCCGCCGCGATGCCGACCGCGGTCAGGAGCATCATGAAGAGGGACAGGCCGTCCATGCCGACGTGGTAGCGGATGGGCGCGGCGGCGCCGAAGTCCGAGATCCAGACCGTGTTCTGGACGTACTGGAGTCCGCCGCCGGCGTTGAACCCGACGAGCGCGACCGCCCCGAGCACGGCCTCGGCGAGCGCGACGAGGAGCGCGAGCTCCTCCGTCAGGCGGCGCGAGAGCGGCAGGAAGCCGACCAGGGCGGCGCCGGCGAGGGGCAGGAAGATGAGCGCGGTCGTCACAGCGTCGCCTTCGACAGGAAGTAGACGCCGAGCACGGCCGCCCCGGCGACGAGCACGGTCGCGTACTGGCGGACGATGCCGGTCTGCGCGTCGGCCGTGCCGCGCGCGAACACGCGCACGGTGTAGGCGACGAGGTCCATGGTGCCCCAGATCACCCAGCGCTCGAAGAACCGGTACAGGCCGGTCGCGAGCGCCGCCGCGGGCAGGTACGCGATGCGGTCGTAGGCCTCGTCCCAGTAGAACTTGTGCTCGGCGACGGTCGCCATCGCCCCCCAGGGACGCTTGAGCCGGTCGAGCAGCGCCGGGTCGGAGTACGCGCGCCACGTGAGCAGGGCCGCGCCGCCGCCGGCGATCCATGCGAGCGCGGTCGTCGTCGAGGTCGCGCGCGTCCGTGGGCTCGATCGTCGGCGCGGTGCTCGCCAGCCAATCGAAGAAGGTGTTGCTGACGCCGTATCCGATCTCGAGGAAGCCGACGACCACCGTGCCGACGGCCAGCACCGCGACCGCCCAGAACATGACCCAGGGGGCCTCGCCGTGGCCCGAGTGGAGGTGCTCGGTGGCGAACTGCGACCGCTCGCCGTAGAACGTGAGCCGCATCAGCCGGGTGGCGTAGATGCCGGTGAAGAACGCGCCGATCAGGCCGCCCACCCAGACGATGTCGGCGGTCGCGCCGCCCTTCTGCAGGGCCGCGGCGAGCACGTCGTCCTTGCTGAACGGCCAGAACCCGATCAGGGCCACGGTGCCGATCCACATCATCCACTTCGTCTTCGGAAGCGCCGCGCCGAGGCCGCCCATGCGGCGCACGTCCTGCTCGCCGTCGAGCGCGTGGATCACGATGCCGGCGCCGAGGAAGAGCAGGGCCTTGAAGAAGGCGTGCGCGAGCAGCAGGAACATGCCGGCCGAGTACGCGCCCACGCCGACGGCCGTGAACATGTAGCCGATCTGGCTCATCGTCGAGTAGGCGATGATGCGCTTGATGTCGGTCTGGACGAGCGCGATCACGCCCGCCATCAGCAGGGTCGCGAGCCCGAGCAGCGCCACGACCGCCTGGATGTCCGGCGCGTTCTCGAACAGCACGTGGGTGCGCGCGACCAGGTAGACGCCGGCGGTGACCATCGTGGCGGCGTGGATCAGCGCCGAGACCGGCGTCGGGCCCTCCATCGCGTCCGGGAGCCAGGTGTGCAGCGGGATCTGAGCCGACTTGGCGACGGCGCCGAGGAGCAGCGCAGCGGCGACCCAGTTGGCGTCGGGCGAGCCCTTTGCCCAGTGCTGCGAGGCGGTGTGGAAGACGGTTGCGAAGTCGGTCGTGCCGAGGTCGCGCACCATGAAGAAGATCGCGATCGCGATGCCGACGTCGCCGACGGCGTTCATCACGAACGCCTTCTTGGCCGCCGCGACCGGCTCGGGACGCTCGTGCCAGAACCCGATCAGGAGGTAGGACGAGAGGCCGACGAGTCCCCAACCGGCCAGCAGCAGCACGAAGTTCGCGGCCATGACCAGGAGCAGCATCGAGAACAGGAACAGGTCGAGGTAGACGAAGAAGCGCCGCTCCTTGGGATCGCCGTGCACGTACCCGATCGCGTACATGACGATCACGGCGCCGACGCCGGCCACGATCAGCATCTCGGTGACCGACAGCGGGTCGACGAGCACCGCGAGCGGCACCTTGAACGTCGCCGAGCCGGCCCAGGTGTAGAGCGTGTAGACGTGCTCCCGGTGGGAGGCGCCCTCGCCGAGCATCTGCACCAGCGCGCCCACCGCGCAGGCAAACGACGCGAACGCGAAGACGGTGCCGGCCCACGCTGCAGTCGTGCGGGAGATGCGCGACCCCGCGAGTGTCAGGAGGACGACGCCGGCGAGCGGGATGAACAGGCAGCCCCAGGCGAGCGTGCTCATCAGTGGCGCAGGCCCGTCATCCGGTCGACGTCGAGATCGGCCTTGCGGCGCGCGACGGCGACGACCAGGCCGAGGCCGACGACGACCTCGGAGGCGGCGACGGCCATCACGACGAGGGCGAACACCTGCCCCGACTGCTCGCCCAGGTAGCGCGAGAACGAGATCAGCGAGAGGTTGCAGGCGTTCAGCATGATCTCGACCGAGAGCAGCAGGATCAGCGGGCTGCGGCGGGTGAAGACGCCGTAGAGGCCGATCCCGAAGAGGATCGCCGAGACCGAGATGAACCAGGCGACGCCGACGTGCATCAGCCGTCCGCCTTCCCGGCGTCCGTGTCCGCCGCGGCGCCGGTGTGCACGATCTCGAACTGCGTCTCGGCCGCCATGACCGAGGACTGCAGGCTGGGCACGCGCTCGGGCCGCTCGACCTCGAACGCGCCGGGCTCGTCGGCGCCGCGCGGCGCCGCCCGCCGGGTGGCCAGCGTGACGCCGCCGACGGCGGCGATCAGGAGCAGCACCGAGGTGGCCTCGAACGCGAGCAGGTAGCGGCCCAGGAAGACGGCGGCGATCGCCTGCGGCGCGCCGAAGGCGTCGCTGACGACGGGCCCGTGCAGGAAGCTCTGGCGGTCGACGCCGAACACGATCTCGGCCGTGATCCCGGCGGCGGCGACGAGCGCCGCGAGCGTCTGCCACACCGGCCGCTCGCCGCGGGTGGGCTCGTCGGCCCTCCCGCCCAGGTACGCGGTCACGAACAGGAACATGATCATCACCGCGCCGGCGTAGACGATCACCTGCGCGGCGGCCAGGAAGTCGGACTGCAGCAGCAGGTAGAACGTGGCCAGGGCGATCAGGTTCGCGATCAGCGAGAGCGCCGAGATGAACGGGTTCGACGAGAGCACCACCGAGAGCGCCGCCGCGATCGCCACCACCGACGCCACGATGAAGACGATGTCGTAGGTCACGCGCCGGCTCCTCCCGTCGCCGCCGGCCGGCTCGACCACGTCGAACGGGTCGACAGGCGCGACCGGCGTGGTGCGGCTCGGGTGCATCGGCTCGAGCAGCATGTCCTTCGTGTACACCATCGCCTCGCGCGACATCTCGGCCAGCTCGTAGTCGTGGCCGAGGGTGATGGCGTCGAACGGGCAGGCGAGCTCGCAGTAGCCGCAGAAGATGCAGCGGCTCATGTTGATCTCGTAGATGCGGGCGTAGCGCTCGCCCGCCGAGTAGCGCTCGTCTTCGGTGTTCTCGGCCGCGACGACGCGGATGCAGTCCGCGGGGCAGGCGGCCGCGCACAGCGAGCAGCCGACGCACTTCTCCAGGCCGTTCTCGTGCCGGTGCAGGCGGTGGCGGCCGCGGAAGCGCGGATAGACCGGGCGCTTGTACTCCGGGTACTGCTGGGTGACGGGCTTGCGGAACAGGTGGCGGAACGTGACGCCGAAGCCCTTGACCGAATCGGTTACCGGCATGTCGTCCGCCTCCTTACGCGCGCCAGGCCACGATGACCGACGTGACCAGCAGGTTGAGTGTGGCGAGCGGCAGGAGCACCTTCCAGCCGATCGCCATGAGCTTGTCGTAGCGCACGCGCGGCAGGGTCGCCCGCAGCCACATCGCGACGAAGATGAAGATGGCCATCTCGAGCGCCATCCACAGCGGGCCGGGCAGCCACGGCCAGCCGTAGCCACCCAGGAAGAGCACGGATGCGATCGCCGAGAAGGCGATCAGGGCGACGTACTCGGCGTTCTGGAACATCGCGAACCGCATGCCGCCGTACTCGGTGTGGTAGCCGGCGACGAGCTCGCCCTCGGCCTCGGGCAGGTCGAACGGGATGCGGCTCGTCTCGGCGGTCGATGCGACCACGTAGACGACGAACCCGAGGAACTGGGGCACGATGTAGGGCAGGCCGTCGCGATGCTGCGCCGCCACGATCTCCGTGAGCGAGAGCGAGTGGCTCATCATGACGACGCCGATCACGGCCAGCGCGAGGCTGACCTCGTAGGAGATCAGCTGGCTCACGGCGCGCATCGACCCGAGCAGGCTGTACTTGGAGCTCGACGACCAGCCGCCGACCAGGAAGCCGTAGAAGCTGAGCGAGCCGAGCGCGAAGACGACCAGCAGGGCGACGCTCGGGTCGGAGATCCACAGGAAGAAGTGGAACGAGGTGCCGGGGATCGTCGCCTCGTTCCCGAACGGGATCACGGCGAACACGGCGAGCGACGCGAACAGCGACACGACCGGCGCCGCCACGTAGAGCACCGGGTTCACGCCGATCGGCATCAGGCTCTCCTTGCGGATCAGCTTGACGAGGTCGGCGATCGGCTGCAGGAGCCCGAACGGGCCCACCCGGTTGGGGCCGAGGCGCACCTGGAAGCGGCCGAGCAGCCGCCGCTCGGTCCAGGTCAGCATCGCGAAGACGCCCATCACGAGGTTGGCGAGGATGAGCGACTTGATCAGCGTGACGATGAAGCCGTCAGGCACCGTCGGCCTCCGCGGGCGCGGCGGCGACCGTGCCCGGCCCGACGTGGGGGACGCGGGCGGGGATGCGCACGACGCCCGGCCGCAGCCCGCGCTGCACGAGCGCCGGGCCCGTCTGGGCGTGGCCGTCCACGGTGACCTGGACGCGGTCGCCCGTGGCGACGCCGATCGCCTCGGCGTCCGCGTGGGCGATCTCGATGCCCTGCCGGCGCTGGAACTGCAGCGCCTCGGTGTGGTCGACGGCCGGTCCGGACATCAGCTGGCGGTAGCCGACGACGACGGTCTGCGGGATCGCCGCGGCTGCCATCTGCGGCACGGCCGGCGCCGCCGCTTTGGCCGCGCGCTCGCCGAGCGGCGCGCGCTCGCCGATCCCCGACCAGGACATGCCCGCGAAGGCGGGCCGGTGCGCGGCCATGTCGGTGAACGCGGCCGGCGGATCATGCGGCAGCTCGACGCCGAGCCGGGCGGCGAGCTCGGCCGCCCAGGCGTAGCCGTCGCCGACGCCCGGCGGCGTCTTGGCCGCCCCGCGCACGCGCTGGACGCGGCCCTCGAGATTCGTGAGCGTGCCGTCCTTCTCGAGCAGCGCCGACTCGGGCACCATCGTCGTCACCCAGCCCGACGAGTCGTTCTGGAACGACGTCACCTGGAGTGCGAAGAAGCAGCGTGCGAGCGCGGCCCGCCAGCGCTCCCCGGCGTGCCAGTCGCCGACCGGGTCGGCGCCGAGGAGGACGAGCGCGCGGATCGTGCCGGCCTCGGCCTGCTCGAGCGCCTGCTCGGGAGTCATCGTGCCCAGGCCGGCGGCGCTGCAGCCGATCTCGTTGGCGGCGCGGGGCGTGCGCAGCACCGAGCAGCCGGTCGTGTGGGCGACGTGGGCGAGCACCGACGCCACCTCGGCCCGCATCGGCCCGGCCCAGATCAGCACGGCGCCGTCCTCGCCGAGGCGGCCGGCCAGGGCTCCCTCGGCGCCGGCGGCCTCGAGCAGCGCGGCGTGCGCCGTCCCCGGCGCCGCCGAGATGTGCGCCGCGCCCCGCACGGTGTCGAGGCGGGTGGCGCCCGGGCCCACGGTGACGACCTGCGCCCCGTTGCGCACGGCCTTGCGGATCCACAGCTCGAGCACCGGCGCGCGCTGGCCCAGGTCGGCGTCGCCGGCGAG
>CAVPQP010000008.1:0-647946 GCA_963707585.1 uncultured Actinomycetes bacterium
CGACGCGGCGTACGGCTCGAGATCGGGCCACCACGGGCCGCCCTCGGGGCCGACGACGCTGCCGCCGTCGCCGAGCGCCTCGTGGAGCAGCCGCGCCCAGGCGTGGGCCTCCTCGTTGGTCTGCTCGCCCGAGGCCAGCACGGCGACCGAGCCCGGGCCGAAGCGCTCGACCGTCGCCCGCAGCCGGTCGGCCACGTGGTCGAGCACGTCGGCGGTCGAGACGGCCTCGAGCCCGCGCCCGCCGCGGATCAGGTTCTCGGTCACGCGCTCGGGCGCGTGCAGGTGGCCGAGACCGTAGCGGCCCTTGTCGCACAGCCAGCCCTCGTCGACGTCGGGGTGGTTGCGCGAGAGCACGCGCGCGACCCGGCCCTCGCGGATCGTCGCGTAGGTGTTGCAGCCGACGGCGCACTGGCCGCAGGTCGTCGGCACGTTCTGGATCTCCCACGGCCGGGCCAGGAAGCGGTACGTGGTCGACGTGAGCGCGCCGACCGGGCAGAGCTCGGTGACGTTGCCCGAGAACTCGTTCGTGTACGGGCGGCCCTCGAAGGTGGTGATGACCGAGTTCGCGCCGCGGTTCTCGGGCACGAGCTGCATGTCGCCGGAGACGCCCTCCGAGAAGCGCGTGCAGCGGTAGCAGAGGATGCAGCGCTCGCGGTCGAGCTTGATCAGCGGCGAGATCGGGACCGGCTTCTCCTGCGTGCGCTTGGGCAGCGTCATGCGGGTGACGCCGGGGCCGTAGCGGAAGGTCAGGTCCTGGAGCGGGCACTCGCCGCCCTTGTCGCACACCGGGCAGTCGAGCGGGTGGTTCAGGAGCAGGAACTCGAGCACGGCGTCCTGGCCCTCGCTGGCCCGCGCGCCGTGCGAGTCGATCACCATGCCGTCGGCGACCGGCGTCGTGCACGCCGTCTGCAGCTTGGGCATGCCCTCGATCTCGCACAGGCACATGCGGCACGCGCCGACGCCGGCGCCGAGGCGCGGCTCGTAGCAGAACACGGGGATCTCGATCCCGGCCTCGGCGGCCGCCTCGACCACCGAGAGCCCCTTGGGCACGGTCACCTCGCGGCCGTTGATCTGCAGCGTGACGGTGGTGGTGTCGACGGTCGCCATTAGCCGCGCCCCCCGTGCATAAGCGGGGTCAGACCCCGTTTATTCATCGTCGGCCTCGTCCTCGTAGAGCGCCTCGGCCATGTCGATCTCGTCCTGGGCCTCGGCCAGCCGCATCAGCTCGGGCACGATCAGCTCGGGATCCTCGCCCTCCTCGATGCGGCGGCGCACGTCGAGGAACGCGTCGTGGAACGTGTTCACGCCGGCACCCCGCCCGTGTCGTGGTAGAGGCTCGCGATCGGGCTCTGCTCGACGAACGGGCAGCCGCCCTCGTCGATGTGGCGCTGGAACTCCTCCCGGAAGTGGGTGACGTAGCTTGCGATCGGCATCGCCATCGCGTCGCCGAGCGGGCACAGGCACTTGCCGAGGATGCGGTCGCACACGTTCAGCAGCAGGTCGAGGTCGCCCTGCGAGGCGGTGCCCTCCTCGATGCGCTGGATGATGTCGACGCCCCACTTGGTGCCCTCGCGGCACGGCGTGCACTTGCCGCAGCTCTCGTGGCGGTAGAACTGGGCCACGCGCAGGGCCAGCTGCACCATGCAGGCGCGGTCGTCGATCACGACCACGGCGCCCGAGCCGGCCATCGACCCGGCCGCGGCGATCGACTCGTAGTCGATGCCGGTGTCGAGCTGGTCGGGCATGAGCAGCGGCGTCGAGGAGCCGCCGGGGATGATCGCCTTGATCGAGCGCCCCTCGGTCGCCCCGCCGCCGTGGCCCTCGATCAGGTCGCGCAGCGTCGCCGTCAGCGGCAGCTCGTAGTTGCCCGGCCGGCGCACGTTGCCCGAGAGCGAGAAGACGCGCGTGCCCTTCGAGCGCTCGGTGCCGATCGCGGCGTAGGCCTCGCCGCCCATCTGCAGGATGTAGGGCACCGAGGCGAGCGTCTCGACGTTGTTCACGAGGGTGGGCGGCGGCGTAGAGGCCGGCGACGGCCGGGAACGGCGGCTTCGAGCGCGGCTGGCCGCGCTCGCCCTCGAGCGACGTCAGCAGGCGCGGTCTCCTCGCCGCAGATGTAGGCGCCGGCGCCGCGGTGCAGCACGACCGTCGCGTCGTAGCCCGATCCGAGCACGTTGCGGCCCACGTAGCCGCGGCTGTGCGCCTCCTCGAGCGCGCGCTTGAGCACCTCGAACTCGGTGCGGTACTCGCCGCGGATGTAGATGAACGCCGACGTCGCCGAGATGCCGTAGCTCATGATCAGGATGCCCTCGATCAGCGCGTGCGGGTTGCGCAGCATGATCTCGCGGTCCTTGAACGTGCCCGGCTCGGACTCGTCGGCGTTCACGCACAGGTAGGCCGGCGTGCGTCCCTTGGGCAGGAACGACGCCTTGCGCCCGGTGGGGAAGCCGGCGCCGCCGCGGCCGCGCAGGCCGGACGCGTCGACCGCCGCGACGACGTCGGCCGGCTCCATCCCGAGCGCCTTCCGCAGCGACCGGTACCCGCCCGCCTGCTCGTAGGCAGTGCGCGTCGCGGCGGTCGCCCTCGAAGTCGAGCAGGATGCGCGTCTCGGTGCTCACGCGTCCGCCCCTCGCAGCTCGTCCAGGAGCGGGCGCACGCGGTCGGGCGGGAACGGCTCGTGGTAGCGCTCGTCGACCGACACGACCGGCCCCCAGCCGCAGCCGCCGTAGCACTCGACGGTGCGCAGCGTGAACTCGCCGTCGGCGGTCGTCTCGCCGGAGCTGGATGCCGAGCGCGCGCTCGAACTCGCGCAGCGTGTCGCCCGCGCCGACCAGCGCGCAGGCGATGTTCGTGCACACGCAGATCTCGTGCCGGCCGGCCGGGTGCAGCCGGAACATGTCGTAGAACGACGCGACCGACTTGCACAGCGCCGGGGTGAAGCCGGTCGCGTCGGCGACCTGCTCGAACGCCTCGGTCGAGAGCCAGCCGTACTCCTCCTGGGCCAGCCGCAGCGCCGGGATCAGCGCCGAGCGCGGCTCGGGGTAGAGCGCGACGACCGCGAGGATGCGGTCGCGCAGCGGCGCGCTCGTGTCGTCGGGCCGCAGCGGCGGCGGCATCTGCGGCCGCGTCTCGAGGGCGCCCGCGAGGCGTCTCGGCGGTGGCCGGGTCCACTACCGGTCCGCCTCGCCCATCACGCCGTCGAGCGAGCCGACGACGACGATCATGTCGCCGACGTAGCGGTTCACCGACATCATCGCCGTCACCTGCAGGCTGACGAAGCTCGGCGCGCGGAAGTGCGCCCGCCACGGCTTCGGGCCGCCGTCGGAGACGAGGTAGCAGCCGAACTCGCCGCGCGGCGACTCGACCGGGTAGTAGACCTGCCCGGGCGGCACGCGGAAGCCCTCGGTGACGAGCTTGAAGTGGTGGATGAGCGACTCCATCGAGGTGTGCAGCTCGGCCCGGGGCGGCAGCACGTACTTGCGGTCGGTCGCCATCACGGGCCCGGACGGCATCTTGTCGAGGCACTGCTCGATGATCCGCACCGACTCGTACATCTCCTTCGCCCGGCACAGGAAGCGGGCGTAGGCGTCGCCCTGCTCGGCGGTGATGACCTCGAAGTCGACCTTGTCGTAGGCCAGGTACGGCTCGACGCGGCGCAGGTCGTACGCCGGCCCGGACGCGCGCAGGTTGGGGCCCGAGAGGCCCATCGCGATGGCGGTCTCGGCCGAGATCGTGCCGATGCCCTGGTAGCGCGACTTCCAGACCGG
Source organism: uncultured Actinomycetes bacterium (assembly GCA_963707585.1). Classification (GTDB taxonomy): domain Bacteria; phylum Actinomycetota; class Thermoleophilia; order Gaiellales; family JAICJC01; genus JAICJC01. The sequence goes on from CAVPQP010000008.1 coordinate 3,765, forward strand.
GTTGCCGGCCAGCAGGTCGAGGTACTCGTCGATCCGCTTGGGCATCATCTCGCAGAACTTGCGGCACTCGGCGTAGAAGCCCTTGGGCAGGTCCTCGGCCACGCCGCCGACCTGCGGGTAGCGGTCGTGCATGCGCACGCCGGTCGCCATCTCGAACAGGTCGAGCACGGCGTCGCGCTCGCGCAGGCAGTAGAAGAAGACCGACATCGCGCCCATCTCGACCCCGGACGTGCCCAGGTAGATCAGGTGGCTGTGGATCCGGTTCAGCTCGGCGAACAGGGTGCGGATCCACTGCGCCCGCTCCGGCACCTCGATGCCGATCAGCTTCTCGACCGCGCCGACGTAGGCGAGCTCGTTCGCGAAGAAGGCCACGTAGTCCATCCGCGGCGCGTAGGGGATCGCCTTCCAGTAGGTCTTCTGCTCGAAGTTCTTCTCGAACCCGGTGTGGACGTAGCCGATGTCGGCGTCGAGGCCGACGACGACCTCGCCGTCGAGCGTCACGATCAGGCGCAGCACGCCGTGGGTGGACGGATGGTTCGGCCCGAAGTTGACCGTGATCAGGTCTTCGCCGGCCGGCGGATCGACCTTGGACGGCGCGCCCGGCGGGATCTGCGCCGGCGCGTACAGCGGCTCGACCGGAGCGGGTGGGCGCTCGACGGTGCTCATACGGCGTCCGTGAACTGCACCGGCTCGCCGCCGATGGGATAGTCCTTGCGCAGCGGGTGGCCGGCCCAGTCGGTGGGCAGGATCAGCCGGCGCAGGTTGGGATGGCCCGTGAACACGATGCCCATGAGGTCGTACTGCTCGCGCTCGTGCCAGTCGGCGGTCGGCCACACCGGAACGACGGTCGCGACCTCCTGGCCGTCGTCGAGCCACACCTGCACGCGCACGCGCTCCGGCGGCCCGTCGCCGACGTGGGCGAGGTGGTAGCGCACCGCGAAGCGCTTGGGCGGCGGCTCGGGCGTCGTCGCCGCGCCCCAGCTGCCGGTCGCGTTCATGTCGCGGCCGCGCTCGCTGCCGAAGTAGCCGGCGACCGCGTCGCCGTAGCCGAGATGGTCGACGGCCGAGACGGCCGAGAGGAAGTTCTTGCCCTGCTCGTCGCGCAGGTACGTGCACACCGCGACCAGCTTCTCGGGCTTGACGGTGAGCGTCGGCATGTCGAGGCCCTTCTCGTGCGAGACCACGGATCCGGGCACGGCCTTCCGCACCGCCGCCGCAAGCTGCGCGGCGGTCACGCTTTCGACTTCTCCTGCTCGTAGGCCGGCGGGATGCCGGCGCGGATCTTGCGCTGGATCAGGCGCAGGCCGTCGAGGACGGCCTCGGGCCGGGGCGGGCAGCCGGGCACGTGCACGTCCACGGGCACGATCTTGTCGACGCCCTGCAGGATCGCGTAGTTCGCGAACATGCCGCCCGAGCTCGAGCACGCCCCCATGGCCATGACCCACTTCGGCACGAGCATCTGGTCGTACACCTGCCGCAGCGGCGGCGGACATCTTGTGCGACACGCGGCCCGACACGATCAGGAGGTCGGCCTGGCGCGGCGATGCTGCGGAACACCTCGGCGCCGAAGCGGGCGATGTCGTAGCGCGGCGACGGCAGCGACATCATCTCGATGGCGCAGCAGGCGAGGCCGAAGCCGGCCGGCCAGATCGAGTTCGACTGCGCCCACGCGAGCGCCTTCTCGACCGTCGTCAGCATGACGTACTGCTCCAGATCCTCGGAGCGGACCGCGCGGTCGATGTGGACCGGCGTCACCGCCATTCCAGGGCCCCCCTGCGCCAGACGTACACGTATGCGACCACGAGGAGCACGACGAACGTGACCATCTCGGCCAGCCCGAACCACTTGAGCGCGTGCAGCTCGAGGGCGAGCGGGTAGAGGAAGACGATCTCGATGTCGAACACGATGAAGAGCATCGCGGTCATGTAGTAGCTGATCGTGAAGCGGCCCGGGATGAACGTGTGCGACGAGACGCCGGACTCGAACGGGATGCTCTTGTCGCCCGCGTGGCGGGAGGTGCGCGTCGAGAGGGTGAAGGTCGCCACCAGCAAGCTGAACGGGATCACGAATGCGATCGCCGCGAACACCAGCAGAGCTGCCCAGTCGCCGAGCACCGCTGGCGACTATAGCACCGCTCACAAGCCCGGCTTCCGGGCTTTCGCGATTGGCGTATTCTGGCCGAAACCCGTGGGGTGTCCGCTGTCACAAACTCCGTCTTCTAGACTGCGAGGGTGACTTCCGAGCAGATCGTCGACATCACGATCATCGGCGGTGGGCCGACCGGCCTCGCGGCCGCGTACTACGGCGGCCATCGTGACGCCAGCGTGCGCATCGTCGAGAGCCTCGAGCAGCTGGGCGGCCAGGTCTCGGCGGTGTACCCCGAGAAGCACATCTTCGACGTCGCCGGCTACCCCAAGATCAACGGCCAGGAGCTGATCGACCGGCTCACCGAGCAGGCGCTCCAGTACGCGCCCGAGGTGCGCCTGGGCGAGGTGATCGAGACGGTCTCCCACCGGCCCGACGAGGTGATCGAGCTGCACACGGCGGCGGGCGAGACGCTGCTCACGCGCACGATGATCATCACCGCCGGCCACGGCGCCTTCAACCCGCGCAAGCTCGACCTGCCCGACCTCGAGCGCTGGGAGGGCAACGGGCTGCACTACTTCGTCAAGCGCAAGGAGGCGTTCGCCGGGCGGCGGGTCGTGCTCGTCGGCGGCGGCGACTCGGCGCTCGACTGGGCGCTCGGCCTGCAGGACACGGCCCAGGCGCCGATCACGCTGATCCACCGCCGCGACCGCTTCCGCGGCCTCGAGTCGTCGGTGAACGAGGTGCGCCGCCTGGCGACCGAGGGCCGCGTCGAGATCCTGGTGCCGTGCGAGGTGCGCGGAGCGGCCGGCAACGGCCGGCTCGAGCAGATCACGGTCGAGAACACCGAGACCGGCGAGCTGCGCGAGGTCGCCTGCGACGAGCTCGTGACCCTGCTCGGCTTCGTCTCCCACCTGGGGCCGATCGCCGACTGGGGGCTCGAGTTCGCGAACAAGCGCCAGATCCGGGTGAACCAGACCTGCGAGACCAACCTGCCCGGCGTGTACGCGGCAGGCGACGTGGCCGGCTTCGACGGCAAGATCACCCTGATCACCGTCGGCTTCGCCGAGGCGGCATTGGCCGCGAACCATGCAGTCGCCCGCATCCGCGGCGAGAAGGCCCAGCCCAAGTACTCGACCGAGTAGCTCGGCGAGACACACCCGGCGGGACACACCCGGCGGACGACCGCTCTCTTGGTGCTCGCGGTCGTGCGCGCTGGCGTCGCTCGTGGTCGGCCGTGTGTGACGCTCGACCCCGCTGGCCGCCGGCGGAGTGGGCGCGGCTCGGGGCACGCCAGTCGGCGCCGTCGGCATGTGACAGTTACAGGTTTCCGCTGCAGCGCAGCGCTCCTCCTGAAGCTGGCGGAGCTGCGGCGGGCGGCCCGTGAGGGCCGCTCGAAGGGGTGGCCGCCGCGATGTGGCTCCTGCGGGTCGCCCCGAGGCCTGGCGGGGCTGCGCTACTGGGGCGCCGCGGCCGGCCTCGGAACCCTGATCGGAGGTGGGTGATGTGCCACTTGGCCGTATCAGCATGTGCCAGTTGCTGTTCCCCGCCACTCTCGCCACACCCCGTCACCCACCCGTGACACCCGCACTGCCAGACTGGAACGGCGATGTCCGACGCGCTCCCCACTCTGTACAAGGCTCGCAACATGTCGTTGAAGCGGCCGGTCTGCGCGATCTGTGTGGAACGCACCCGGGGACGCACCGAGGAGGTCCGGCTCGGCTACCGCGTCACCGTATGGCTGTGCCCCGGCCACGCCGCACACGCCTTCCAGACCAGGCGAGGTGGCAGAGACTTCGTCCGCACTCTCTGGGGCGTGTGGCAAGCCAATGGGTGCATGACCATGGCCCGCCACCGCGCCCTCGACGCGCACCTGGCGAGCCAACGTGCCCCCGCCGCGCGCAAGCGCCCCGGCAGCTACGCCTGGCCCGAGCTGCGCCGCGCACTCGAATCCCGCTACGCCACCGGCACCCCGCCCCTCCACCCACACCAGGTCCACACCCACCCCGCCTGCACCCACTGCACCGCGCACACCCCCAGCCGCCGCACCCTCCAACGCTGGCACGCTCAACGCCGCTGGCTCACCCGGCCCCCGTAGAGCCCCCTGCGGAGTAATGTCCATGCCATGGCCAACGTCGCCGCATCACGAGAGCTCTGGGGCGCCGAGACGCGCAAGGCGGTCGAGAACTTCCCCGTCTCGGGCGAGCCGATCCCGGCGGCCGTCGTCCACTGGCTCGGACGGATCAAGGCCGCGGCCGCACGGGTGAACGCCGACCTGGGGCTGCTCGACGCGGACGTGGCGGCCCGCATCGCCGACGCCGCCGACCGCGTCGCCGAGGGCGCCTACGACGACCAGTTCCCGATCGACGTCTTCCAGACCGGGTCGGGCACCTCGTCGAACATGAACGCGAACGAGGTGATCGCCGCGCTTGCCGGCGACGGCGTGCACCCGAACGACCACGTGAACATGGGCCAGTCGTCGAACGACGTCTTCCCGTCGGCCGTCCACCTCGCGGCGCTCGACCGCATCGTCAACGACCTCGACCCGGCGCTCGACGGGCTCGCCGACGCGCTCGCCGCAAAGGCCACGGAGTTCCGCGACGTCGTCAAGTCCGGCCGCACGCACCTGATGGACGCCGTCCCGGTGACCCTGGGCCAGGAGTTCGGCGGCTACGCGGCGCAGATCCGCGAAGGCCGCGCGCGGGTGGACGCAACGCTCGAGCGCCTGGGCAAGATCCCGCTCGGCGGCACCGCGACCGGGACCGGCCTGAACACGCATCCGGAGTTCGCGGCGCGCGTGCGCGCCCGCCTCACCGAGGCGACCGGCCTCGCCATCCATCCGCCCGCCGACCCGTTCGAGGCGCAGGCCAACCGCGACGGCCTGGTCGAGGCCTCGGGCGCGCTGCGCTCGGTGGCCGTCTCGCTGACGAAGATCGCGAACGACCTGCGCTGGATGGGCTCCGGCCCGCGCGCGGGCCTGGCCGAGATCTTCCTGCCCGAGCTGCAGAAGGGCAGCTCGATCATGCCCGGCAAGGTCAACCCGGTCATCCCCGAGGTGGCCTGCCAGGTGTCGGCGCAGGTGATCGGGAACGACGCGGCGATCGCCGTCGGCGGCCTGCAGGGGAACTTCGAGCTGAACGTGCAGATCCCGCTCATGGCCCGGAATCTGCTGCAGTCGATCGGCCTGCTCGCCTCGGCCTGCCGGCTGCTCGCCGAGCGCTGCGTCCGCGGCATCCAGGCAAACCTCGAACAGAACGAGCGGCACGCCGAGGCGTCGCTCGCGGTGGCGACCGCGCTCAATCCGTACATCGGCTATGACGCGGCAACCGCGATCGTGAAGGACGCCGCCGGCTCGGGCCGTTCGCTGCGCGAGGTCGCCCGCGAGCATGGCGTCTCGGAGGAGATCCTGGACAAGGCGCTCGACCTGCATGCGATGGCGCACGGCAGCAACACGGGCGAGGCGTGAGCATGGACGTCCTCGTGCTCCAGCACATCGCCTGCGAGCCGCCGGGCGAGTACGAGACCGTGCTGCGCGAGATGGGCGCGACGCTGCACCGGGTCGAGCTCGACGAGGGCGAGCCGCTCCCGGCGATCGGCAGCTTCGACGCGATCGTCGCGATGGGCGGCCCGATGAGCGTGAACGACGATGCCGAGCTGCCGTGGCTGACCGACGAGAAGCGCCTGATCGCCGAGTCCGTACGCGCCGGCGTCCCGTATTTCGGCGCGTGCCTCGGAGTGCAGCTGCTCGCGGCCAGCCTGGGCGCTCGCGTGTACGCGGGCCCGGAGCCCGAGGTCGGCGTGCTGCCGGTGACGCTCACCGCCGAAGGCGCGTTGGACCCGCTGTTCGCGGACCTGCCACGGACGTTCCCCACGCTGCAGTGGCACGGCGACACGTTCGACCTGCCCGACGGGGCGACGCTGCTCGCATCCTCCCCGGCCTACCCGAACCAGGCGTTCCGGTACGGCCAGCTCGCCTACGGGATCCAGTTTCACGTCGAGGTGCTGCCGGACATGGCCCGGGAGTGGGCGCAGGTGCCGGCCTACGTCGGCTACGCCGACCGCGTGCTCGGCGCGGGCGGGATGGGCCGGCTCCTGGGAGAGTTCGACGCCGCCGAGGCGGGCATGCGGGCGACCGGCCGCAGCGTCTTCGCCCGCTGGGCCGAGCTTGCCGTCCCCGTCGCCCGATAGCCGCTTCCTCGCGCTGCGGTTCGCGGCGCAGGACGCGACCGACTTCGGAATGAGCGACGACCAGGTGCGCCACTACATCGCCCTGCACGACGGCGGCGCGGGCGAGGCGGAGATCGCCGAGCGGCTGGAGGTCGATCCCGAGGTGGTCGCCGCGCTCGTCAAGGCGGACAGCGCCCAGGCGCTCGCCCACCGGATCGCCGCCGGTGACGAGCCGATGTACCCCGCCCCGGATCCGGGCGACCGGGTGATCGACGCCCGCAGCGGGTCGTCGTGGGTGCCGATCGGCGTGCTCGCGATCGTGCTCGTGGGCGTGATCGTCTACGCCCTCGTGCGCTGAGCCGCGACGAAGCTGCGCACCAGCGCACCCGTCTCGGCGAGGGCGTCCCAGAGCGGCACGTGGCCGCCCGGCACGACCTCGACCCGGCACCGGCGCAGCTCGGCGGCGGCGCGCTCCGCGTCGGCGGCGGTGAGGAGGTCGGAGCGCTCGCCGCGGACGAGCAGCACCGGGCAGACCACCTCCTTGAGGCACTCGGCGGGCGCGGCCAGCGCCGCAAGCGCGGCGGAGGCCGCGTCGTGGGAGTAGCGGAACCGCAGGCGGCCGTCCTGGTCGACCACGAGGTGCTCGGCCACGTCCTCTTCGATCAGCACGCGCGGCGTGTGCTCGAGGCCGGCGTAGCCCGTGAAGGTCGCGATCGCCGCATCGGCGCTCGTGAACACCTGTCCGTGCCGCTCGGAGTCGGCGAGCGCGAGCATCCGCCGGGGATCGGGGGAAAGCGGCGGGTCGAGGAGCGAAAGCGCCGTCACACGCTCGCCGTGGGCGGCGGCGTACTCCGCCGCGACGCGGCCGCCGAACCCGTCGCCGACAAGCGCGGTCTGATCGACGCCCGCCTCCTCCAGCACCTCGTCGAGGTCGAGCACGTGCTGGTGCAGCGTGTGCGGCCCCGACCAGGGCGAGCGGCCGTGCCCGCGCAGGTCGTAGGCGATCACGCGCCGGTGGCCGCGCAGCATGCGGGCGAGGCGCTCGAAGCGGCGCGCGTGGGCGCGGGCGCGATGCACGCAGACCACGGGCGGCAGGTCCCCGGATCCCCACTCCAGGATGTGGAACCTGCTCACGACAGCACTTTAGGGCTGTGTTGACGTTGGCCGCACGTTGCAGGCAACCGCCCGGCCGACCGTCTAAGCTCTCCACTCATGCCGGTGCTCTCTCGGTCAGAGCTGCGCTAACTCCGATATGCGGGTGCTGATCCTCAGCGCGCCGGTGGGCGCCGGCCACGATGCGGCTGCCCGCGGCGTCGCCGCAGAGCTGCGCGCCCGCGGCGACGAGGTCGAGATCGACGACGGCCTCGCCCTGATCGGGCGCGGCGTGCACAAGCTGGTGGTCGACGGCTATCACTGCCAGATCGAGTATGCACCGTGGTCGTGGCGCGTGCTGTATCGGGCGACCCGCTCGCGCCGGCTGATCAAGCTGTTCGGGACCGGGCTCGCGGTGCGCGGCGGAGGGCCGCTGCTCGACCGGATCGAGTCGGGCGGGTACGACCGCGTCGTGTCGGCCTATCCCGTCGTCTCGATGGTGCTCGCGCGGCTGCGCCGCACCGGCCGCCTGCGGGTGCCGTGCTGCGCGCTGATCACCGACTTCGACCCGCATCCCGCCTGGGTGCACCCCGAGCTCGACGACAACCTCGGCGTCGGTCGCGCGTGCGTCACGGGGATGCGCGCCGTGCGCCCGCCCGTGCCGATCGCTGCCCGCCCGACCCGGGCTGCGATCCCAGATGCAGCACCGCCTCGGGATCGACGCCGGGGAGCGGGCCGTGCTGATCGTCGGCGGCGCCTGGGGGGTCGGAAACCTGCAGGGGGCGGCGCGCGCGGTGGCGTCGGTGCCGGGCCTGCGGCCGGTCGTCGTCACCGGCCACAACGCCGGGCTGAAGCGACGGCTGGAGACCGACGAGCAGCTCGGCCGCGCCGTCGTGTTCGGGTTCACCGACCTCATGCCGGGCCTGATGGCCGCCTGCGACGCCCTGATCGCGAACGCCGGCGGGCTCACCTGCCTCGAGGCGTTCGCCGCCGGGCTGCCGGTGGTGATGTTCGAGCCGCTGCCGGGCCACGGCGAGGACAACAGCCGGCACATGGAGCGCGCGGGCATGGTGACCGGCACGGCGACGCCGCGCGAGCTCTGCGGCCTGCTCGCCGACGCCGGGTTCTGGTCGACCGGCGCCCCGCGACCGCCGCCGCCGCAGCCGAGCTCTTCCGCCGCCCCTGCACCGCTGAGTGCCTGGACGAGCTGCGGGGTGGGGCGGGTCCGACCCGGGCGCTCGTCCGCGCCCGCCGCGTCGCGGCGCTGACGGCCACCGTGATGGCGCTCGGGATGGCGGACCGGGCCGCGGACGCCTTCGCGACGGCGCCGGTCCACGATCACGGCGCCGTCGTCGTGCAGTCGTGGGAAGGGCACTAGCCGCCGCGACGGCCGCGCTCGCGGCCTACGCGTCGCCGGGTCTCGGCGCCGTCGGGCGGCTGCGCTACCCGGGCGTGATCCGCCGGCTGGACGGACGGCCGGATGCGGTCGCGCTCACCTTCGACGACGGTCCGCATCCCGAGGGCACGCCGGCGGTGCTGGAGGTGCTCGACCGGCTCGGGCTGACCGGCGACGTTCTACGTGGTCGCCTCGCAGGCCCGGCGCCATCCGGAACCGGTGCGCGCCGACGTCGTCGCGGCCGGCCACGAGCTCGGCCTGCACGGCGGCCGGCACCTCCCGCACGCCCTCGTCCCGCCGATCGTGCTCGAGCGCGATGCTCGCCCGTGCCCGGGCCGAGATCGAGGAGCTCGCCGGCGCCGGCGTCCGCAGCGTGCGGGCGCCCTTCGGCGCCGCCAGCCTGGCGACGCTGCGCTTCGCGGCCGGAGCAGGGCTGCCGCTGGTCAGCTGGTCGCGCTGGGGGCGCGACTGGGAGCCGCGGGCGACACCCGATGCGATCGCGCGCCGGGTCGCCGCCGGGCTGCGACGGCCGGCGACATCCTGCTGCTGCACGACTCCGACGCGTACTCGGCGCGGGGGTCGTGGGAGCGCACCGTGGCCGCGCTCCCCGAGATCGCGCAGCGGCTCGGAGACGCGGGGCTGCGAACGGTGCACGTGTCGGGGTGACCCCGAGGAGCGGGGCCCTGGCCCCGACCTAGTGCGCGACCGCGCGCGAGCCGCCCTCGGCCGCGAGCCGCTGCTCCTCGGCCCGGTAGCTCGAGCGCACGAGCGGGCCGGCGAACACGGAGCCGAAGCCCATCGCCTCGCCCGCCTCGCGATAGCTGCGGAACTGCTCCGGCGTCACCCAGCGGTCGAGCGGCAGGTGGCGCTCGGTCGGCTGCAGGTACTGGCCGATCGTGACCACGTCGACGCGGTGGGCGCGCAGGTCGCGCATCACGCCGAGCACGTCGTCGTCGCTCTCGCCCATGCCGACGATGATGCCGGACTTGGTCATGAGCGGCGGCCGCGCCGGGTGCAGCTCGGCCCAGACGTCCTTCGCCCGGTCGAGCAGGTCGAGCGCCTTGCGGTAGTCGCCCTTGGGCCGCACGCGCCGGTACAGGTGCTCGGCCGTCTCGATGTTGTGGTTGAACACGTCGGGCGCCGCCTCGAGCACGGTGCGCAGCGCCTCCTCGCGGAAGCCGAGGAAGTCGGGCACGAGCACCTCGACGCCGCAGCCCGGGGTTCGCGCGCCGGATCGAGCGGATGGTGGCCGCGAAGTGGCCGGCGCCGCGGTCGGGCAGGTCGTCGCGGTCGACGGACGTGACGACGACGTGGCGCAGGCCCATGCGCTCGACGGCCCGGGCGACGCGCAGCGGCTCGAGCGGCTCGGGCGCCGTCTCGGGCCGGCCGGACGTGACCGCGCAGTAGCGGCAGGCGCGCGTGCAGACGTCGCCCATGATCTGGAACGTGGCCGTGCCGCGGCCCCAGCACTCGCCGATGTTCGGGCAGCGGGCCTCCTCGCACACGGTGTGCAGGCCGCTCTCGCGCATCAGCCCGCGCAGCTCCGCGAAGCGGCCGCTCGGCGACGGCGCGCGCACCGTCATCCACTGCGGCCGGTCCTTCTGGAGCTCAGACCAGGGCATGGCTCTCCGCGGGCAGGCGCTCGAGCTCGAGGTCGAACGCGGCGGCGAGCGCGGCCAGGAGCGGCTCGCGGACGTCGTCGGTGGTGACCGGGCGGCCGGTCTCGGCCGCGATCGACGTGAACCGCGCTCCACGCAGGCCGCAGGCGTCGAAGAGGTCGTACACGCCGAGATCGAGGTCGACGTTGAGCGCGAGGCCGTGGCTCGTCACCCAGCGGGCGCAGCGCACGCCGATCGAGGCGATCTTGCGGTCGCCGACCCACACCCCGCTCTGGTGCGGCTCCTCGAGCGCAGCGGCCCTCGATGCCGAACCCGGCCAGGGTGTCGGTGATCGTCCGCTCCAGGCCGCGCACGTGCCGGCGCAGGTCGCGGCCGCGCGCGTTCAGGTCGAGGATCGGGTAGCACACGAGCTGGCCCGGGCCGTGGTAGGTCGAGCGGCCGCCCCGGGGCACGGCCACGACCTCGATGCCGCGCTCGGCGTACTCGTCGTCGGGGAGCGGGAGCTCCTCGGCGCGCACCGCCCGCGAGCCGAGCGTGATCACCGGCTCGTGCTCGAGCAGCACGACCGTGTCGGGGATCGCCTGCTGCGACCGCGCCGCCGCGAGCTCCTGCTGCAGGCGCAGCGCCTCGCCGTAGGGGGTCAGCCCGCGCAGGTCGTACAGGTAGGCGCCCTCGGCCATCGGCCGCTAGAGCCCGAACGCGTGCTCGTCCCAGCTCTCCAGGTTCTGCTTGACCTGGGCCATGAACTGGGCGGCGTAGGCCCCGTCCACCAGCCGGTGGTCGTAGGAGAGGCACAGGAACATCATGTGGCGGATCGCGATGGCGTCGTTGCCGTGCTCGTCGGTGACCACCATCGGCCGCTTCACGATCGCCTCGACGTCGAGGATCGCGACCTGGCCCTCGGGGATGATCGGCGTGCCGATCAGCGCGCCGAAGACGCCGGGGTTCGTGATCGTGAACGTGCCGCCGCTCATCTCGTCGGGCGAGAGCGTCTTGGTGCGCGCCTTGTCGGCCAGCTCGATCACCGACCGCGACAGGCCGACGAGGTTCTTCTCCTCGGCGTGGTGGATCACCGGCACCATCAGGCCCTTGGCGTCGTCGACCGCGACGGCCATGCCCAGGTTCACGTACTTCTTGATCAGCGCGGTCTCGCCGTTCACCTCGGCGTTCACCCACGGCCAGCGGCCGATCGCGTCGATCGTGGCGCGGGCGACGAACGGGATGTACGTGAGGTTGACGCCGTAGCGGCTTCTGGTACTCCGGCTTCCACTGCTTGCGCAGGTCGACGACGCCGGTCATGTCGACCTCGATGACCGTGGTCACCTGGGCCGCCGTCTCGAGCGAGTGGCGCATGTGCCGCGCGATCACCTTGCGGATCGTGTTGAAGCGGTAGAGCTCCTCGCCGGGGCCGGCCTCGCCGGGCACGGCCGCCTCGACGACGGCGGGTGCCGGCGGCGCCGGAGCGGGCGCGGCGGGGGCGGCCGTCTCGGGAGCCTCCGGCGGCGGCGCGAAGTGCGGCACGTCGTGCACCTCGGGCGCGGCCTGCGCCGGAGCGGCCGTCCCGCCGGACTCGATGAACTGCTGCACGTCCTTCTTGGTCACGCGGCCGCCGCGGCCGGTGCCGGGGATCGCGCTCACGTCGAGGCCGTGCTCGGCCACCATGCGCGCCACCACCGGGCTCACGAACGTGCGCCCGTCGCCGTTCTGCCCGTTGCCCTCGTGCAGACCGGGTGCCTCGGCTCGGCCGGAGCTGGCAGCCGCCGTCAGGCGGTCGCGGCTCGCCGGCGCCCGGCTCCGACACTGCTGCATCTCCACCGCTCGTCGGCACGGGTGCCTCGGCCTCGCTCGCCGCCGTCGCCGCCGGTGTCGATCACGGCGATGCGGGTGTTCACGGGGACGGTGTCGCCCTCGCCCGCGAGGAGCTCGCGCACCACGCCCGTGGCCGGCGAGGGGATCTCGGTGTCGACCTTGTCGGTCGAGATCTCGACGATGGTCTCGTCGGCCTCGATCGTCTCGCCCACGGCCTTCGCCCAGCGCGTGATCGTTCCCTCGGACACGCTCACGCCCATCTGCGGCATGACGACGTCGACGAGTGTTCCTGTTGCCATGGGGGTCAGCTCCTCGGGGTCATCAGTAGGAGGACAGCTTCTCGATCGCGGCGACCACGTCGGCCACCTGAGGCAGGAACGCCTTCTCCAGCGGTGGTGAGAACGGTACCGGGGAGTCCGGCGCGGTGACGCGCACGACCGGGCCGTCGAGCAGCTCGAAGGCCTCCTCGGCGATGGTCGCCGCGATCTCGGCGCCGAAGCCGGAGGTGTGCGTGTCCTCGTGCAGCACGATCACCTTGCTGGTCTTCGCCACGGAGTCGAGCACCGCCTGCCGGTCCCACGGCGTCAGCGTGCGCAGGTCGACGATCTCGACCGACGTGCCGTCCTTCTCGGCGACCGCGTCGGCGGCCTCCTCGGCGGTGAACACCATCGCCCCGTAGGTGACGATGGTCAGGTCGGTGCCCTCGCGGTGCACGCGCGCCTTGCCGAACTCGACGGTGTGCTCGCCGTCGGGCACCTCGCCCTTGATCCGCCGGTACAGGTGCTTGTGCTCGAAGTAGAGCACCGGGTTGGGGTCGCGGATGGCCTGGATCAGGAGGCCCTTGGCGTCGGCCGGCGTGGCCGGGCAGGCGATCTTGAGGCCCGGGCAGTGGGCGAAGAAGCCCTCGGGGTTCTGCGAGTGGAACGGGCCGCCCGAGAACCCGCCGCCGGACGGGAGCCGCACCACCATCGGCACCGGCGTGCCGACCCGGTAGTGCTGCTTGGCGGCCACGGTCACGAGCTGGTCGAACGCGCACGAGACGAAGTCGGAGAACTGCATCTCGCACACGGGCCGCATCCCCATCAGCGCGGCGCCGGTGCACGAGCCGACGATGGCCGTCTCGGACAGGGGCGAGTCGATCACCCGATCCTCGCCGAACTCCTGCAGGAACCCCTGCGTGACCTTGAACGCCCCGCCGTAGGTGCCGATGTCCTCACCGATCAGGAACACGCGCGAGTCGCGCCGCATCTCCTCGCGGAGCCCGTCCGAGATCGCCTGCAGGTACGTCTTCGTGGCCACGAAACCTCGCTATCGGTGGTGGGGGGTGTCGAGCTCGTCGGGCTCGGCGTACACGCCGGTCAGGAGCTCGGACTGCTCCGGCACGGGGCTGTCCTCGGCCCGCTTCATCGCGTCGTTCAGCAGCCGCTTGACCTCGACCCCGATCTCGTCGTCGCGCACCTCGTCGAGGACGGCCTGCTCCTTCAGCCAGCGCCGGTAGCGCTCGATCGGGTCCTTCTTCGCGTACGCCTCGAGCAGCTCGCGCGGGACGTAGAAGGCGTCGTCGTGCACGGCGTGGCCCTCCATCCGCAGCGTGACGAGCTCGAGCAGCGTCGGGCCGCCGCCCTGGCGGGCGCGCTCGATCGCCGCGTGGGCCTCGCGGTAGACCGTGAGGACGTCGGTGCCGTCGACCACGACGCCCTCGAAGCCGTAGGCGGCGGCGCGGTCGGCCAGGTGGTCGACGCCGAACTCGGCCCGGTTGGGGGTCGAGTAGGCGTACTGGTTGTTGTCGCAGATGAACACCACCGGCAGCTTGTGCACGCCGGCCAGGTTCATCGCCTCGTGCGCGTCTCCGCGCGCCATCGCGCCGTCGCCGCTCCAGGCGACCGCGACGCGCGGCTCGCGCCGGATCTTGAAGGCGAGCGCGCATCCGACCGCCACGGGCATCAGCGCCGGCAGGTGGCTGACCATGGCGATCAGCCCGAGGCGGATGTCGGCCATGTGGACGTTGCCGTCCTTGCCGGCGGCGAGCCCGTCGCTGCGCCCCATGTACTGGGCGAAGATGCGCCACGGCTCGGTGCCGCGCGTGACGTGGACGCCCATGTCGCGCTGGATCGGTGTGCCGACGTCGTCGGCCCGCATCGCGGTGGCGACGCCGACCGACGCGCCCTCGTTGCCGCGGCCGGTGTAGAAGCTGCCCGGGATCTTGCCCTGGCGGTAGAGGATGTGGCCGCGCTCCTCGACACCCCGCGTGATCAGCATGTTGCGGTAGATGGTGAGGAGGTCCTCGCGGTCGAGATCCGCCTGTTTGATGTCCGCCGCCGAGGAGACCGGCGTGGCTTCACGGGCTACCGCCATGCTTCTGCGCAGTCTATCGGGTGGGCGGGCCGCGCCACATCACCCGAACGCGGCACGCCCACCCGATCGCACACGTCTAGTCCCAGAACGCCCTCACGGCGGCCGGATCGCCGACGTACTGGTCGACCGCGACGACGCGGTCGTCCTCGAGCTGGAACAGGAGCACCTGGCGGTCGTCGAAGCTGCGGCCGTCGGGACGCGTGGCCGACACGCGCGCGACGACGGTGACGAGGTCGTCGCGGGACATCGTCGCCTGCGGCTCGACGCGCAGCGTCCCGGCGGTGAGCTCGGCGGACTCGCCGAAGAACGCGGCGACGGCGGGCCAGCCCGCCTTGTCGCCCGCGAAGCGGTCGTCGTTTCGGTGCGTCCACACGACGTCGGGGTGGAAGACGATGCCCAGCGTGTCGGTGTCGAGCGTGGCGAAGGCGGCGAAGCCGCGCAGCACGGTGGCCTCGGCGGGGGTGATCGTGGTGGTGGACTCGGTCATGGCGGGCTCTCCTTCGGAGGGTGGCTGATGCGGCCACCGTACGGGGGCCGCCGCCGCCCTCGCATCGACCGTTCAGTCGATCTTCTCGCCCGGCGCGACCAGGTCGTGCTCCATCGCCCACATCGCGAGCGCCGCGCGCGTCGAGACCGCCGCCTTTGCGTAGATGTGCACGGTGTGCGTGTGCACGGTCGAGGGGGACAGCACGAGCCGCGCCGCGATCTCGCGCTTGGAGCGCCCGGCGGCGAGCAGCCGCAGCACCTCGACCTCGCGGTCGGTCAGCGCGGCCGGCCATTGCCGCCGCGCCGGCGGCGGGTGGCCGGCCGCCTCGAGCACCGCCCCGACCGCATCGGGGTCGAGGGGCATGCGCTCGAGCGTCGCCGCTGCGGCGGCCGCGGTCAGCGCCGGCCGGTGCGGCCGCGGCTCGGTCATCGCGTGGTAGGCGTCGGCGGCCGCCAGAAACCGCGCTGCGGGCGCGACCGTCGCCCCGGCGACGCCGCGGTGGTAGCCGCTGCCGTCGGTGCGCTCGTGGTGCATGCCGGCGGTGCGCGCGAGCCCGGCGAGCGTGGGCGCCCGGGCGAGGATGCGCTCGCTGTGGTAGGCGTGCAGGCGCACCTGCTCCCACTCCGCGGTCGAGAGCGGGCCGGGTTTCTCCCAGACGCCCGTCGCGATCCCGGCCCGGCCGATGTCGTGCAGGAGCGCGGCTCGGCGCAGGTCGGTGACGTCCGGCTCAGGCCAGCCCGCGAGCTCCGCCGCGCGCGTTGCGAGGCCGGCGACGCCGGCGGAGTGGCCCTGCAGGAACGGCGCCTTCAGGTCGACGGCGTCGGCGAACGCGCGGGCGAGGGCGTCGATCCCGTCCGGTGTCGCGGTTCGCCGTGGCTCGGGCTCCGCGTCGATCACGGCGATCCAGGGGTCGTCGACCGCGGCATCGGCGAGCAGCTCGTCCGCGGACTCGAGGAACGCGTCGGCGATTGCCGGATCGAGCGCCCGCCCGCGCCACCTGCGCACGGCCGCCGCCGCACCCTCGCGCTCCTGGGCGAACATGGCGGCGCAGAGCGCCACCGCCGCGAAGCGCGCCGGGACGGCGATCTCCTCGCCGGACGCGCCACGGTAGCCGCCCTTCCCGTCCCAGCGCTCGAAGACGTCGAGCAGCGCCCGCTCGACCGCCGCCGGCAGCCGCAGCCTGCGCGCGATCGCGGTCGCCACCTCGCAGTCGGCCCGGGCGCCCTCGACGGCGGCCTGCTTCCCGTGCGCCGCCGCCCCGGCGAGCGTGCGCACCCGCCGGGCCGCCGGCAGGCCGCGGCCGAATCCGCCGATGAACGCGGCGGCCTCGCGCGGCTGGGCCATGTCGGTCATGTCGCCGCGACCGCGGACGGAGACGTCGTCGCCGCCGGCAAGGCCGGCGAGCTCGTGCGAGGTCGCGGTGCAGCCGACGGAGCGCAGGAGCGTCGTGTAGTAGACGTCGGAGACCGCCGGCGGAGCGAGGCCGAGGCGGCGGGCGAGCCCGGTGGCGACCAGGCACGATCGCGTCGCGTCGTCGACCGGCCGTCCGCGGGCGGCGTCGCTGACCGCAGAGAGCGCTGCGAGGAGCTCCGCCAGCCGTACGGGTGCGGCAGCCATCGCGGCGATGCTACAGACGGCAGGCCCGGGGAGGTGTGCAAGAATCGAGGGATGGGATACGACCGCAGCCGTGAGCTCGGAGACCGGTGCGGGTTCTGCCTGCGCTGCGGCTGGGGGCGGCGGTTCATGGCGCCGAACGCCGACACGCTGCCGACGGAGTGCCCCGACTGCGGCGGCGAGGTGATCACGGCCTGCCCCGGCTGCGGCGCCGGCATCCGGTCGCTGATGGCGCTCACGTGCGCCGAGTGCGGCGGCGAGCTGCGGCCCGCCCAGCTCTTCGGCACCGACATCCGCCGCAAGCCGGAGCGGCACCGGCGCCTTGACGCGCGCCGCTCCGCCCCCGATAACGAGAGAACACCGTTGTGAGCCTCGCGATCACCCTCCCCATACTGGTCCTCGCGGTGGGAGCCCTGGTTGCGACCACCCTGCTCGCGGTGCGTGAGCACCGTCGTGCCCGCGCGATCGCCGACGAGCTTGCGACCGCGCGCACCGAGGCGACGCTGCTCGAGCGGCGCGACGACGACACGGGCCTCTGGAACAGCCGCTTCTTCGTCGAGGCGCTGACGCGCGAGATCGAGCGGGCGCGCACCTACGACCGGCCGGTGGCGCTCGCCCTGGCGAGCGTCGACGACATCGCCGCCGACGAGGTCGAGGTCTCGATGAAGACGCTCGGCGCGGCCATCGGCGGGAGCGTGCGCGCGCTCGACGTCGCCTGCCGCGTCGGCACGACGGAGTTCGGCGTGATCATGCCCGAGACCGACTCGCGCTCGGCGTCGGTGGCGTCCGAGCGCGTCCTGCGCGCGATCGCCCGCGCGCGCACCGAGGGCGGCTCGACGCCGCAGGCCGCGGTCGGCATCGCCGCGTGCCCGGCGCACGCCGAGTCGTTCGAGGAGCTGGTCGAGCGGGCGGGCCACGCGCTGCGAAGCGCGCGCCGCGCCGTGCGCGACGAGCCCGTGAAGCCCGGCACCGTGCCGGTCGCGATGGCCGTCTGGGACGACGAGGAGTAGCTCGTGAGTATCCGGTGCCAGGCACCGGATACTCCTCGGTAGCATCCGGCTGACGAGTGGAGCGGCTCGCCGACGGCATCTGGCGGTGGACGGCGCGGCACCCGGAGTGGCACCCCGGCGCGTTGGGGCGCCGAGGTCGGCTGCTACGCCCTGGTCGGCGCCGGCCGCACCGTGCTCATCGACCCGCTCGCGCCCGAGGGCGACCCGGGCTTCTGGGAGCGTCTCGACGGCGTCGTCACCGGCGACTGTCGTCAGCCTGATCACCATCGGCTACCACCTGCGCAGCGCCGAGGCGGTCTGCGCCCGCTACCCGGGCGCGACCGTGTGGGGGCATCGCAACGTCGGCCGCCGGATGGCCGACTCGACGCCGTTCCGCGAGCTCGCGCCGGGCAGCACCCCGGCCGGCGTGCGCGCCTACGCCATCGGGAAGCCGCGCCGGGCGGAGCTGCCCGTGCTCGTCGAGTCACACCGGGCGCTTGCCTTCGGCGACGCCGTCGTCGGCACCGACGCGGGCCTGCGCATGTGGTGCAACGAGCCGCTGGACGAGCGCCGGCTGCGGTTCTACGCCGAGCGGTTCGCCCCGACGCTCGAGCCGGTGCTGGCCGAGCCGTTCGACCACGTGCTGGTCACGCACGGCCCGCCGGCGGTCGGCGGCGGGCGCGGACGCGCTCGCGGCGGCCGTGCACGGCCCACCCTGGTACCACCGCGGATAGCCGCGGCTAGCCGCGGATCTCGGAGAAGTGGATCACGGTGACCGTGTCGTCCTCGGTCACCTCGCGGTTGTAGAGCTGGCCCATGAAGTGCGTGAACTCGTCGATGTGGCGGATCTCGGGGTTGTCGTGCTGGATCTCGCGCGGCGAGACCTCCCGCAGCGGCTTCACCTCGACCTTGTCGATGACCGCGTCGAACACCTTCTCGCGCACCCCGAAGCGCTGCCCGACGAGCACGTACACGACCTGCCCCTTCTTGTACTTGCCGCTCTTGTCGCCGAGGCGGATCGTCGCGGTCTTGCGGTGGTGGCGGAGCTGGTCGGCGACCACCGGCGAGTAGAAGTTGAGGGCGTTCACGGGCGCGTGCATCATATCGACCGCTTCCGGCGCGCTACTGTCGCGTGATGCGACGGCAGCCGCGAGTGGTCTACTGGGTGGTCTTCCTCGACGCGCTGCTCATGTTCGCGATCGTGCCGCTCCTGCCGGGGTACGTGCACGACCTGCACCTGTCCAAGACCCAGGCCGGCCTCGTGGTCGGGATCTACAGCGGCGCGGTGCTCGTCGGCTCCGTGCCGGTGGGCTACCTGGCCGCGCGGGTCGGCGCCCGCCGCCTCACCATCTTCGGCGTCGCGCTGCTCGCCGCCGCCACCTTCGGCTGCGCGTTCGCCGGCGGGTTCTGGGCGCTCCTGGCCGCCCGTACCGGCCAGGGGCTGTCGTCGGCGATCTCCTGGACGGCGGGCATGGCGTGGCTGTCGGAGGCGAGCGAGCCCGGCACACCGCGGGCGCGTGCTCGGGACGGCGATGTCGTTCGCCACCGTCGGCGGTCTGCTCGGCCCGGTCGCCGGCGGCCTGCTCGGCGGCGCGTACAGCCTGCGCACGCCGTTCGTGCTGCTCGGGATGCATCACGGTCGTGCTGACGCGTGCTCGTGCTGGCGCGCGCCCGGCGGGCGTGGCCGCGCCGCCGCCGGTCGGCGTGGGGGCGCTCGTGCGCGCGGTGGGCGGCAGCCGCGCCGTGGTCGCGGCGCTCGGGATGATGCTGCTCGTCGCCACCGTGTCCGGGCACGATCGAGACGCTCGTGCCTCTGCGCCTGGGCATCGACGGCTACTCCGCGGTCGCGATCACGGTCGTCCTGACCGCGTCGGGCGTCCTCGCGAGCGCGTCGAACTACGGCGTCGGGCGGATCTTCGACCGCTTCGGCGGCATCCCGATCGCCCTGGTCGCGATCGTGGCCATGGCGGCCTTCGTGGCGGCGCTCGCCGCGGCGCCGACCGGCCTCGCCCTGGCGGTCATCTTCGTCGCCGCGACACCGGCGATCACCGGCCAGTACGCGGTCGCGTTCCCGCTGTGCGCGGAGGGCGCCGACGCCGCCGGGCTCGCGCACGCGAACGTGTTCGGGCTGCTCAACCTGGCCTGGGGAGCGGGGTTCCTCGTCGGGCCCGCGGCGGGCGCCGCGCTGGCCCAGGCGACCTCCGACCGGGTCACGTATGTCGTGCTCGCCATCCTGTCGCTCGCTGGCCGCGCTCGCCCTGCGTCCGTTGGCACTCTCATACAAGGAGTGCCAACCTTCTCGTTTGAACGCCGGCTGACCACCTGCTAGGCTGCCTCCTGGCACTCCCTGCTATGAGAGTGCCAGCGCAAAGAGTCGGCTCATTCTGAGGAGGAATGCATGGATCTGAAGCCTCTGGGCGATCGTGTGATCGTCGAGGTCCTGGACGAGGAGGAGGTCACCTACAGCGGGATCGTCCTCCCCGACACGGCCAAGGAGAAGCCGCAGCGCGGCAAGGTGCTGGCCGTTGGCCCCGGCCGCTACGAGGACGGCAAGCTCGTTCCGCTGGACGTCAAGAAGAACGACGAGATCATCTTTTCGAAATATGGCGGCACCGAGGTCAAGCTGTCGGGGGACGAGTACCTGATCCTGCGCGAGTCCGACATCCTGGCCAAGGTCGTCACCAGCAAGGTCGCCGCAAAGGCGTAGGAGGAACACCCGAATGGCACACAAGGAACTGAAGTTCAGCGAGGAAGCGCGCCGGTCGCTTCAGCGAGGGGTCGACACCCTCGCCGATGCGGTCAAGGTGACGCTCGGCCCCAAGGGCCGCTACGTGGTGCTCGACAAGAAGTTCGGCGCGCCCACCATCACGAACGACGGCGTCACGATCGCGCGTGAGATCGAGGTCGAGGACGTCTTCGAGAACCAGGGCGCACAGCTCGTGCGCGAGGTCGCCACGGCGACCAACGACGTCGCCGGCGACGGCACGACCACCGCGACCGTGCTCGCCCAGGCCATCGTCCGCGAGGGCCTGAAGAACGTCTCCGCCGGCGCCAACCCGATGGCGCTCAAGCGCGGCATCGAGTCCGCCGTGCAGGCCGTCGTCGACGACATCAAGTCGCAGTCCAAGGAGATCTCGGGCAAGGAGGACATCGCCCGGGTCGCCACCATCTCGGCGCGCGACCGCGAGATCGGCGACGTCATCGCCGACGCCATCGAGAAGGTCGGCAAGGACGGCGTCGTGAACGTCGAGGAGGGCCAGACCTTCGGCCTCGAGCTCGAGTTCACCGAGGGCATGCAGTTCGACAAGGGCTACCTGTCCCCGTACATGATCACCGACTCCGAGCGCATGGAAGCGGTGCTGGACGACCCGTACATCCTGATCGCCAACCAGAAGATCGGCGCCGTCAAGGATCTCCTGCCCGTGCTCGAGCAGGTCATCCAGAACGGCCGCCCGCTGCTGGTCGTGGCCGAGGACGTCGAGGGCGAGTCGCTCGCGACGATCGTCGTCAACAAGCTGCGCGGCACCTTCACCGCCGTCGCCGTCAAGGCGCCGGGCTTCGGTGACCGCCGCAAGCGGATGCTCGAGGACATCGGCATCCTCACCGGCGGCGAGGTCATCACCGAGGAGATGGGCCTCAAGCTCGAGAACACCACGCTCTCGCAGCTCGGCAAGGCCCGCAAGGTCGTCGTCGACAAGGACGCGACCACCATCATCGACGGTGCCGGTGACAGCGACGCGATCAAGGGCCGGATCAAGCAGATCAAGTCCGAGATCGAGACGACGGACTCCGACTTCGACCGCGAGAAGCTGCAGGAGCGGCTGGCCAAGCTGGCCGGCGGCGTCGCGGTGGTCAAGGTCGGCGCTGCCACCGAGACCGAGATGAAGGAGAAGAAGCACCGCGTCGAGGACGCGCTGCAGGCCACCCGGGCCGCCCTCGAGGAGGGCATCGTCCCGGGCGGTGGCGTGGCGCTGCTGCACGCCGTCAAGGCCGTCCAGGCCGAGAAGCTCGAGGGCGACGAGAAGACGGGCTCGAAGATCGTCATCCGCGCGCTCGAGGAGCCGCTCCGCCAGCTGGCCGAGAACGCCGGCCTGGAGGGCTCGGTCGTCGTCAACGAGGTTCGCTCCGCGAAGAGCGGGTTCGGCCTCAACGTCGACTCGGGCGAGGTCGTCGACATGGTCAAGGCGGGCATCATCGATCCCGCCATGGTCACGCGCTCGGCGCTGCAGAACGCTGCATCCATCGCCAAGAACATCCTCACGACCGAGGCTGTGGTCGCCGAGGCCCCGGAGAAGGACAAGGCTCCGATGGGCGGCGGCGGGATGCCGGACATGATGTAAGCACCGTGGGGGGAGCAGGCTCCCCCCACGAGCCCCCCACCGGGGGCACTCGATACGTTCGGTGAGAGGCCCGGGGCACAGCCCCGGGCCTCAGCCGTTTAAGCGGCAAACGGGTGCCAGGCACCGCTTATGCATACGTCGGGCCAGGCCCGTGTTATTCAGGCAGGCCGTTCGCGCCGATGTCGGCGATGAAGGCGAGGATCAGCTCGACCGCGCCCTCGATGTCGTCCAGGTGCACGCAGCCGACCGCGGAGTGGATGTAGCGCGACGGCACCGAGATGCAGCCCGTCAGGATGCCGGTGCCGGAGAGCTGGATGCCGTAGGCGTCGGTCGCGCCGCCGAGCAGCACCTCGCGCTGGTAGGCGATGCCCGCCGTCTCGGCGACCCGCTCGAGCTGGTTCGTCAGCCGCCGCGGCACCGCGGTGCCGAAGCCCATCGCGGGCGCCCAGTCGAAGTACTTGATCGCCGGGCCGCCGCCGAGCGTGATCGGCAGCCGCGAGAACTCGACGCCGGGCGTGTCGCCGCACAGGGTGACGTCGATCGCGAGCGCCACGTCGGGCGCGATCCGGGTCGCCGCCGGGCCCGCGCCGCGGATGCCGAGCTCCTCCTGCACGGCTGCGGTCGCGACCACGGTCGCGGCGCCGTCGGCGGGCAGCCGGCGCATGACCTCGACCATCACGGCGCAGCCGGAGCGGTCGTCGACCGCCTTGCCGGTGAAGACGCGGGTGCCGTTCAGGAGGCCCGCCGGCGCGCGCGAACGTGACCAGGTCGCCGACGCGCACGCCGAGCTCCTCGGTCGCCTCGCGGCTGGACGTGCCGACGTCGACGAACATCTCCTCGAGCGGGATCGCCTTCTTGGCCTCCTCGGGCGGCAGGACGTGCGCGGGCTTCGCGCCGGTGACGCCGTCCACCGGCCCCTTGCGGCCGTGGATGCGCAGGTCCTGGTCGATCACCATGCGGTCGTCGTGGTAGCCGACCGGGCGCGATGCGGACGAAGCCCTCGTCCTCGACGTGCTGGACGACGAAGCCGAGCTCGTCCATGTGCGCGCACAGCATCACCGTCGGCGCGCCCTCGGTGCCGGTGCGGATGAAGAAGTGGTTGCCGAGCGGGTCGGACTCGTGGCGGTCGTGGTGGCCGGAGAGCTCGTCGGCGATCACGTCGGCGACGGCCGACTCGTCGCCGGAGACGCCGGTGGCCGCGTCGAGGCGGCCGAGCAGGGAAAGCGTTCGGTCAGGCATGGCGCCTACCCTACCGGGCGCGTGCTCTACGGTGCGGTGCGTGCGGATCGACCTCCCGCAGCCGTATGACTTCCACCGCTCGACCTTCCGGTTCCGCACGTTCGGCCGCGACGCCGCGAGCGTCTGGCACGACGGCGGCTGGTACCGCGTGCTGGGCTCGGGGCGCGTCGTGCGGATCTCGGCCGAGGGCGTGCGCGCCGACGGCGAGACCGACGCGGCCGACCGCGACGAGGTGCTGCACATGCTCGGCGCCGGCTTCGACCTCGACGCGTTCGCCCGCGCGCAGCCGCAGATCGCCGCGCGCGCGCCCGGCTTCCGGCCGCCGCTCGTCGCCGCGCCCGTTCGAGTCGCTGGTGACGTCGGTGACCGCCCAGCAGGTGTCGCTGCAGTCGGCGTGCGCGATGCGCAGCCGGTTCGTGCGCCGGCTCGGCCGCCGGCACGAGCTCGACGGGGTCGAGTGTGTGGGCGTTCCCGCGGCAGGCGGACGTGGCGGGCGCCGACCTCGAGGGCGTCGGCCTGTCGCGGGCGAAGATCCGCGCGATCGCCGCCCTGGCCGAGGCCGACCTCGACGTGACCGGGCTCGACGACGCCGCCGTGCGCGAGCGGCTGGTCGCCCTGCCCGGCATCGGCGACTGGACGGTCGACTGGTTCCTGGCCCGCTGCCTCGGCCGGCCCGACGCGTTCGCGCCCGGCGACCTGGGCGTGCGCAAGGCGGTCGCCCGCTGGTTCTCGGAGGACGACATCTGGCCGGAGGCGCGCGTGCGCGAGGCCTGCAGCGGCTTCGGGGAGCACGCCAACCTGGCGGTGCACTACCTGCTCGTGCCGGCCGCCGTCGTACGGGCGTGAACGTGCGCGCGGTGTAGGTGATCAGGACGAGCGCCCCCATGAGCAGCGGGAACGACGTCTTCACGAGCGTGTCGACGCGCTCGTCCTCGCCCAGGTCGGCGAGCGCCCAGAAGAGCGGGAACGCGACCATGCCGAAGCGGCCCATCGAGACGAGCAGGCCGCCGCTCGTCGGCAGCAGCACGAGCAGCCCGGCGTAGATCAGGTACTCGCCGGAGATCCGCATGCGCCAGGCCCGGTAGAAGAGCCCGCACCAGAGCAGCGTGAAGCCGATGTGGATCAGGAAGCGCAGGTGGCCGCCCTCGATCACGTCGTGCCAGAGCGTGTAGACGAGCACCCACGGCAGCACCGAGACGCCGCGCCCCCAGCCGCGCTCCTGCGCATCGGGGCTGGCCATGAAGTTGCCGGTGCGCCAGCCCAGGTAGAGGAAGAACGCGAGCTCGGCGGCGGGCAGCAGCAGCAGCGGCAGGTAGGCGCGCAGCCGTCCGCCCTCGCTGCGGTAGCGGCGCCAGGCGAGCGCCGGCAGGAGGGCGATCCCGACCGGGCGGGCGAGGATCGAGAGCGCCGCCGCCAGGCAGCCCCACCACCAGCGCCCGTGCCAGGTGAGCACGAAGGCCGTGAGCGCGAGCAGCAGGAAGAGGCTCTCGGCGTAGGGCAGCGAGAAGACGAAGCTGAGCGGGAAGATCGCCAGGTAGAGCACGGTGCGCCGGGCCATGCGCTCGTCGTAGCGGCCCTGGGTGACGACGTAGAGCATGCAGAGCGCCGCCGCGAAGAGCAGCGAGGAGAGCAGGCTGCCCCAGAGCGTCATCGGCCCGGGCAGCACGCCGACGACCCGCCAGCGTGAGCGGGTAGAGCGGATAGAAGGCGGCGGCGTTCCCGTGGCCGATGGCCGGGTCGTAGCCGTGGTCGGCGATCCAGCGGTACCAGACGGCGTCCCACTGGCCGAGCGGCCCGAAGAGGGCGTGGTAGGAGAGGCCCGACTGGCGCGGCACGCGCGCCGTCCAGCCGGCCGCGGCGATCAGGCCGTAGACCGCGAGGCGGCTCACGGCGAAGACCGTCAGCGGGTAGCGCAGCGAGGCCAGCAGCGCGCGCACGCGGGGGCGCACCGCCGGGCTCCGGCTCCGGCGCCGCGGCGGGCGCGATGAGCGTGTCGCTCACTCCGGCCATCCCAGCCGCCGCCACAGGTACCGCACGCCGAAGACGGCCGCGAACGCGTACACCGCCCCGATCAGCAGGTCGACCACGTAGTGGTTGGCGGTGTAGACGACCGCGATCGACTGGATCACCGGGTAGAGGAAGGCGACGCCCGTCACCCACCAGCGCCAGCGGGTGTTCCAGGCCAGCAGCACGACGAAGAGGAAGAAGAGCATCGAGTAGCCCTCGTGCAGCGAGGGGACGGCCGCGTACGGGTTGCCGGACACGAGGTGGTAGAGCGGCCCGGAGTCGGTCGGCAGCGGCGAGTCGGCCGCCTGCACGCCGGCCGGGTTCGCGAGCGGCGGGATCAGGCCCTTGGCCGCGGCGGCCCACGGCGGCGCCGCCGGGTAGAGCCAGAACGTGAACGCGCCCGCGAACGACAGCGCGAGCAGCGTCGCGGCGAAGCGGTAGTAGAGCGCCCGCCGCTTCAGCCACAGGCAGAACGCGAGCGTGGGCGGGACGATGAAGTGCACCCGCGTCATCGACGAGAGGAACTCGTCGTACCACTGCAGGTGGCCGGTCCAGAGCCAGTTCTGCAGCACGACGGTCGGCACGTGCCCGAAGAACAGGAACTTCTCGGCGTCGAGCTGCGGCAGGTAGTAGGGACTGGGGTGCAGGCTGTGCGCGATTCCGCGAGACTCCTCGTACAACACGATCAGCGCCACGAAGGGGACGAAATCGAGCAGGAACCGGCGGCCCCGCCCGATGACGAGCGCGGGGGCGAGCAGCACCAGCGCATAGCGGTCGGGCGTGAGCGAGAGCCCGAACGTGAGCACCTGGGCGAGCAGGGCGATCGCGAACGCGACCGCGGCGAGGATCGGCGGTGGGCCGGTCGATGTGGCGCCGCGGTGGCCCCCAGCGCTCGCGGTCGCCGCGGCCATGCTCCTGGCCGTCTGCGTCCGCCTGCCCTTCCTGCACACGCCGCTCACGGCCGACGAGGGTGGATACGGCGAGGTCGCCCGGCTCTGGAGCCGCGGCGCCGGGCTCTACCAGGGCGCCTGGGTCGATCGCCCGCAGGGCCTGCTGCTCGTCTTTCGGGCGATGCTCCATGTCGATGGCGGCTCCGCGGAGGCGTTGCGAGCGCTGGCGGCGGTCGCGGCGGCGCTGGTGGTGGCCGTGACCATGGTCGTCACCGCCAGGCTGGCGGGGAGGATACCCGCAACCATCGCCGGACTGGCGATGGCAACCGTCGGTGCGAGCCCGTTCATTGAATCGTTCACATTGTCGGGCGAGCTGCTCGCGTCGGTGGCCGCCGTCGCGTCGATGCTCGCGTTCGTGGTCTACCTCGAGCGCGGCGCGCTGCGCTGGCTGCTCCTGGCGGGGCTCCTGACCGGGCTGCGCGGTGCTCGTGAAGCAGTCGGCGTTCGACGCCGGGGCGGCCGCGGCCGTCTACCTCGTCTGGACGCGCCGGCGGGCCGGCATCGCGCCCGCGGCGGCGCTCGTGGCGGCGGCCTTCGTGCCCGTTGCCGTCGCCGCGGCCAGCGCGCCGAGCTTCCACGACTGGTGGTACGCGATGGTCACCTACCGCGACCAGGCCGACTCGATCCTGACCGGCTCGGTGCACACGCGGCTCGACCAGGCCCGGGCGTCGCTCGGGCCGGCGGCGCGCGGCCTGGGCGTGCTCGCGCTGCTCGCCGTCTGGGGATGGCGGCGCTGGCCGCGCCTGGCCGTGCTCTGGCTCGGGTTCGCGACGCTCGCCGTGATCGGCGGCGGCAACTTCCACAACCACTACTACCAGCAGATGGTGCCGCCGCTCGCGCTCCTGGCCGGGATCGGCGGCGCCGAGATCTGGCGCCGGCGCAGCCTCGCCGGCGATCGCGGTCTGCGCCGCGGCGCTCGCCGTCACCGTGGCGGTGACCGTGCCGCTGTGGTTCGACTCGCCCGCCGCCCAGGCGCGCAACGTCTTCCCGTCGCGACCCGCACCTGCGCACCGACGCCGCCGTGGTGCGCTACATCCGCGCGCACACCGCGCCGGGGCAGCGCATCTTCGTCATGTGGGCGGCCGCCGACCTCTACTACCTGGCCGACCGCGACCCGTCGTTCCGCTACATGTGGTTCCGCAACATCCAGGCGATCCCGGGCGCGCTCGGCCAGGCGCGGCGGATGCTGGCCGGGCCGCGCCCGCCCGCGCTCGTGATCGGGATCAACTCGCCCGGATCCATGGATCCCTCCGGCGCCACCGCCCGCATCCTGCAGCGCCGCTACCGGCGGGTCGCCACCGTGGCAGGCGTGCCGATCTACGCGCCGCGGGCGGGATAGGCTGGTCGCCGTGCCCGCGGACGCCCATGCGGAGCGGTACGTGCGGCTCGGCCTCGCAGCTCGGCCGCCACGCCGACGACATCGTCGACACCTACTTCGGCCCGCCCGAGCTGGCGGCCGCCGTGGACGCCGCCGCGCCGGTCGACCCGGCCGAGCTGGCCGCCTCGGCGCGGGCGCTCGCCGGCGAGCTGGACGACGGCTGGCTGCGCGACCAGGTGGCCGCGCTCGCGGCCTACGCCGGCGTGCTCGCCGGCGAGTCGCGGCCGTACGCGGACGAGGTCGAGGCCTGCTACCAGCTGCGCCCGACGCGCACCGACGAGGCCGTCTTCGCCGAGGTGCACGAGCGGCTGGAGGATCTGCTCCCGGGGGCGGGCACGCTCCACGAGCGCTACGACGCCTTCCGGCGATCGGCGTTCGTGCCGGCCGAGCGGGTCGAGCAGGTGGCGGGCGAGGCGATCGCGGCCGCCCGCGCCTGCACGCGCGACCTGGTCGATCTGCCCGCCGGCGAGGCGGTCGACCTCGAGATCGTCCACGACGTGCCGTGGATGGGGTACTGCCGCTACGTCGGCGACCTGCGCAGCCTGATCTCGATCAACGGCGACCTGCCGCTCTCGGTGATCGACCTGATCCGGCTCGTCATCCACGAGACCTACCCCGGCCACCACGTCGAGCGCTGCCTGAAGGACGAGCTGCTCGTGCGCGAGCGCGGCCTGCTCGAGGAGACGATCGTGCTCCTGCCGACGCCCCAGTCGGTGATCGCCGAGGGCATCGCCTCGATCGCGCCGTCGGTGCTGCTCGACCACGCGCCGGAGGTGCTCGCCGAGCGTCGCCGAGGCGGCGCGGGATCGACATCGACTTCCCCCGCGCGATCGCCGTCGAGGCGGCGCTCGAGACCTGCCGCTGGGCCGAGGTGAACGCCGCGCTCATGCTCTACGCGGACGGAACGGGCGAGGACGAGGTGCGCGCCTACCTCGAGCACTGGGCGCGTCCTCGACGCCGAGCTCTCGGCGCACGCGATCCGGTTCCTGCGCGGGCGCAGGTCGCGCGCGCTACGTCGTCAGCTACCCGGCCGGCCGGGAGCTGTGCGCGGCCTACGTCGGCGGCGACCCGGCCCGCTACCGCCGCCTGCTCTCGGAGCAGGTGCGGGTCGGCGAGCTCAAGGCCGCGCGCGGCGCTAGGTCGCGCAGACGGTCTGGATCAGGCGCACGACGAGCTCGAGCCGCTGCTCGAGCGTCGCCACCTCGATCCACTCGGCCTCGGTGTGGTCGTCGCCGCCGACCGGGCCGAGGCCGTCGAGCGTGGGGATGCCCCAGGCGCCCGTCCAGCAGCCGTCCGAGACGCCGCCGGAGAGCTCCGCGCCGATGTCGAGGCCGAGGTCGCGGGCGTGGCCGAGCGCGGCCGCGAGCAGATCCGGGCGCGACGGGCATCGGCGGCCACGTGCCGCGGTCGGAGAGCTCCATCGAGACGCCGTCGTAGGGGCTCGGCCGCTCGAGCTCGGCCGCCGCCAGCTCGAGGTCGGCGGCGACGCTCGAGCGGATGTCGATCGTCGCGCGGGCGGTGCCGGGGAGCGTGTTGGCGGAGTCGCCGCCCGCGACCGTCGTGATCACCGAGGTCATCTCGGGGCGGCCGTCGGTGAGGCCCTCGATCCGCAGCACCTCGCGCGCGAGCGCCGAGACGGCGCTGCGGCCGCGGGCGGTGTCGGCGCCGGCGTGGGCGGCGCGGCCGTGCAGGTGCAGCGTGCGCCAGAGCGCGCCCTTGCGGGCCGAGACCAGATCGCCGTTGCGGCGGCCGCACTCGAACACGAGCGCGGCGGCGGCGCCGCGGGCGTGATCGGCGGCCGCCGGCGCGCGCAGGCGCACCTCCTCGTCGGCGCACACCAGCAGGCGCAGCTCCGAGAACGGCCGCTCCGGCAGCGCTGCCAGCCGCTCGATCGCCATCGCCGCGAGCACGAGGCCGCCCTTCATGTCGGCGACGCCGGGGCCGGTGCAGCGGTCGCCGTCGCGCGCGAACCGCCACCGCGCGGTCGTCCCGGCGGCGAAGACCGTGTCGGGGTGGCCGAGCAGGGCGACCGCCGGGCCGCCGTCGCCGGGCAGGCGTCACGACGAGGCTGCGGGCGGGGTTGTCGGGCTCGTCCACCCACGTCCGCGTGGCGCCCGCCGGCGTGAGCCAGGCGGCGACCTGCTCGGCCACGCCCTCCTGCTCGGTGCCGCACGACGGCGAGTCGGTGTCGACCAGCGCCTGCAGCCGGGCGCAGAAGACGTCGGTGGGCGAGGCGGCCAAGGCGCGCGTGACTCTACCGTGGTCGGCGATCGGCGTACGCTGTCCGGCATGGCAGCGGTGCTTGAGCGGGGGTTCGTGCGGGCGAGCGGCCCGGACGCCGTGGCCTATCTGCAGAGCATGGTCACGAACGACGTCGAGGCGGTCGCGCCCGGCGGCGGGACGTACGCGCTCCTGCTCACCCCGAAGGCGCGCGTGATCGCCGACCTCGAGGTGTTCCGCACCGGCGACGACCTGGTGCTCGCCTGCCCGCCGCAGACCGTCGACGACGTGCTCGGGACGCTCCTGCGGGCGCGCTTCCGCAAGAAGGTCGCGCTCGAGCCGGCCGACTACGCGCTCGTGTGGGGCGACGCCGACGGCGCCCTCGCCGAGCTCGCGACGCCCGTCGGCGTCGAGCGCCTGCTCGCGACGGCCCCGGCCAACGGGGCGGCGTCGCCGGATGCGTGGGAGCTCGCCCGGATCGAGGCCGGCCTGCCCCGGTTCGGCCACGAGTTCGACGCCGACTCGATGCCCGCCGAGGCCGGCCTCGAGGAGCGCGCGATCAGCTTCACGAAGGGGTGCTACCCGGGCCAGGAGCCGGTCGCCCGGCTGCACTACCGCGGCCACGCCAACCGCGGCGTGCGCGGCGTCCGCTTCGCCGCCGGCCTCGCGCGAGCGCGGCGCACCGGTGACCGTGGACGGCGCCCAGGTCGGCCGGGTCACGTCGGCGGTCGCCTCGCCCCGCTTCGGCCCGATCGGCCTCGCCATCCTGCGCCGCGAGGTGGCCGAGGGCGCGACGGGCGACGCGGGCGGCGTCGCCGCTCACCGTGGCCGCCCTGCCGTTCGGCTAGCCGGCCGCTACTGCTCCCAGTCGCCGACCTCGTAGGCGGCGCCCGGGGTGCCGCCGACGCAGATCAGCGTCGTCGGCGCGGCGGCCGACTCGATCTTGCGCCTGACCGCCGGCCCGACCGCGATCATCCCGCCCGCCGGCACGTCGACGCGCTCGCCGTCGAGCGTCGCCACGACCGCGCCCGCGTGGACGAAGTAGATCTCCTCCTGGCCGGACGCGGCCTCGTCGTGCTCGGGGATCAGCACGTTGCCCGCGTCCTTCGTGACCGCGTTGATGCCGAAGGCGGTGATGCCGAAGTGGTGGCGCACCGACTTCCACGTCGCCGGCCAGTCCGGCTTCACCGGCGGGATCGTCGTCCACCTCGGCGACCTGCCAGCCGGCGCCCTTCGCCTCGACGCTCATGCGACTCCTCTCGTGCGGGTCGCTCGATCCTACTCCCCGGAGAACTCCATGATCTGGAGGCCGCGGTGGCGGAAGCCCTGCTTGGTGTAGAAGTCGGGGATCCCGAGCTCGCGGTCGTCCGGGGTCACCCGCAGCTCGATCGACTCGATCCCGCGCCGGCGGCACTCGTCGACGGCGTTTCGCAGCAGGCTCGCGCCCAGGCCGCGACCGCGCGCCGACGGCTGCACCCAGATCTCCTCGATCTCGGCGCTCGCGCCGCCGCGCGGCCGAGATGCGGATCGTGGTCGTCGCCACGGCGGCGTCGCCGGCCAGCGGTGAAGAAGCCGCGGCCGGGGTCGTACAGGATCGCCTCGACGTTCTGGCGCAGGTGGCGCACCTCGCGGCCCTCGTGGCTGAAGAACGCCTTCAGCAGCCGGGTGACGACGGCGGCGTCGTCGGGGTTCGCGATCCGCGGTGTGCTCACTCCGGCCACCCCGCAGTGCTCGACGGCGGCCAGCGCGATCGCCTGCGCGCACGCCACCAGGTCGTCGACCGGCACGTACTCGTCGACCGTGTGCGCCCAGGCGATGCTGCGCGGGCCGTAGCCGATCGACGGCGTGTCGCCGAAGCGCGTGAACGTGGCGGCGTCGAACCACGAGTCGAGGCCGCCCAGCGTCGCCCGGCCGCCCGGCCGCGGCGGTGGCGGCGAGCATCGTCGCGACGATCGGCAGGGACGGGTCGACCTCGGCCGGCGGGATGTCGAGGTCCCACTCGACCAGCGGCGGGTGCTCGGCCAGCCACGGGTCGGCGGCGGCGGCCGCGGCGATCCAGGCCTCGATCTCGGCCTCGACGTCGCGGCCCCAGCCCTCGGCGTCGGCGTCGGCCCGGCAGGTAGGTGACCTCGCAGGTCATCCGGCAGGCGGCCGGGTAGGTGACCGTCCACTCGCCGCCGCCGATCTTGACCGGGACGATGTCGCCGGGCGGCAGGTACTGGTGGCGCTGGTGCGGGCTGCCGCGCCACTCCTCGCGCAGCCGGCGCACGGCGTCCATGACGACGCCCATCTTCTCGATCGCGTTCACGGCGCCGCCGTCGCGCCAGTGCGGCTGCGCCATCTCGGCGTGGCCGGGGCGGCCGGTGACCGTGAAGGTCGGCGTCAGCGAGCCGCGGCACGCCACCCACACCTCGAACGCGGTCGGCTCGGGCACGATCCCGGCGTCGGCGCGGACGCCGTGGCGCACCGCGGCGAGGCCGCCCGCGCCGGACGACTCCTCGTCGGTGATCGTGTTCACGATCAGGTCGCCGCGCAGCCGCACGCCCAGCCGCGCGAGCACCTCGGCCGCGAAGACCATGCAGGCGACGCCGCCCTTCATGTCGCACGAGCCGCGCCCGTACAGGTTGCCGTCGCGCACCTCGGCCTGCGTTGGGGTCGCTCGTCCAGCGGTCGCGCGGCTCCGAGCGGGACGACGTCGATGTGGCCGTTCAGGAGCAGGCTGCGCCCGCCGCCCGCGCCGGCGAAGCGGGCCGCCAGCTGCGGGCGGCCGTCGAAGCCGAGGCCGGGCGGCATCTGCCGCGAGCCGGCGATGTCCGCCGGCGTCGGCTCCCAGATGTCGACGGCGGCGCCGGCCGCCGCGCAGGCGCTGCCCGAGGTAGGCCTGCAGGTCGGCCTCCTGGCGGGGCGGGTCGGTCGGGGTGCGGGCGGTCGTGTCGAACCCGACCAGCCGCGCCGTCAGCTCGACCAACTCATCCCTACCGGCGGCGACCGCATCCAGGATGCGTGCCTCCAACGTCACGGTCGGCGATGATAGTGAAGGGTGGGACGGACCGACGCATACGCTCGCCGGCGCCGGCGCAGGAAGCGGCGTCGGCCGGATCGGCCGCGCTGCTCGTCCTGGCGCGCGCTCTCGTTCGCCGCGGGGTACGTCGCCCACAAGGTGGTCGGCGGCTCGGAGCGGGCGGTCACGCGCCGCGCCGCCGCCGCCGACGGCACCGGGGCGGGCACGACGACCGCCGCGCGCTCACGCCGGCCGCCTCGTCGCACGCCCGCCGGCCGATCACCGCATCGTCTCGATCGCGGCGGTCGGCGACACGATGCTCGGCATCGACGCCGCTGCTGCCGCCGTCGCCGGCGACGTATCTGGCGGCGGTGCGCGGCGAGCTTCGCGGCGACATCGTCTTCGGCAACCTCGAGGGCACGCTCACCGACGTCGACGTCGGGCAAGTGCAGCGCCACGGCGAGCGCAACTGCTTCGCGTTCCGCGCGCCGCCCGCGTTCGCCCACGACCTGCGCCGGTCCGGCTTCACGATCATGAACGACGCCAACAACCACTCCTACGACTTCGGCGCCGCAGGGCCAGGCCGACACCGTGCGCGCGCTGCACGCCGCCGGCATCGCCCAGACCGGCCTGCCCGGCGAGATCACGGTCGTCCGCGCCGGACGGCCTGCGCGTCGCGTTCCTCGGCTTCGCCCCGTACTCGGACACCGCGTCGCTGCTCGACCTGCCCGCGGCGCGGGCGCTGATCGAGCGCGCCGACGCGCTCGCCGACATGGTCGTCGTCGCGATCCACGCGGGTGCCGAGGGCACCGGCGCGATGCACGTGACCGGGGCCGAGGAGTCCTACGTCGGCGAGGACCGCGGCAACCCCGAGGCGTTCGCGCACATGGCGGTCGACGCCGGCGCCGACCTCGTGCTCGGCTCCGGGCCGCACGTCCTGCGCGGGATGGAGCTCTACCGCGCACCGCCTGATCGCCTACAGCCTCGGCAACTTCGCCGGGTACCACAACTTCGGCCTCGACGGCGTCCTCGCCGACTCGGCCGATCCTGCACGTGCGCCTCGCGGCCGAGCGGCGCGTTCCTCTCGGGCCGGGTGAGCTCGGTGCGGCTCGAGGACGCCGGGATGCCCGTGCCGGATCCGGACGACGCAGGCGCCCGCCTGATCGCCGAGCTCTCGCGGCGACGACCTCGGCTCGCGGCGCCGTCGCGATCGCGCGGCGGGCCGCATCACGGCCCGGTAGAGGCAGTACCCCTGTAAGGATCTGCCTGCGATCCCTCCTGTGGGGGATTCCGCTCTCCCACCGGCGTCCGCCATAACGAGAGAGACGCCTCCGCGGCCCCCCGAGCCCCGGACATCCGGCCTTCTGCACCCCCATCCCCCGGCCGTGGACGTCACCTCACCCCGACCCCCACTGCTCCTCGAGGGAGGCCCCGCCATGATCAAGTGGAACTATCCCGCCGCTGCGCGTCGTTCTTGCCCTGGGCGCGATCGCGTCGTTCGTCGTCGCCTCCGGCGCCGGCATCCGCTGGCAGTAGCCGGCGCCCGGGTGTCGGTCGCTCACGACGCGTGCCGGTCCTGGCCGATAAAGGATCGAGCCCGTGACGTCAGCCGCCGCCCCTTCTCCGCCCGCTGCTCTCCCGCCCCGACTGCTCCGGTACGTCATCGCAGTGATTGCGCTGACCGTCCCGGTGGCGGTCGGGGCGGTGCTCAAAGCGGTCGCCTCTCCGCCCTCCCGGTCGACCCTGGTGGGCGTGCTCGTGTTTGCGCTCGCGGCGCTCGCGGCCGAGTTCAAGCCGGTGCCGCTCGACGAGCAGGGCGCCCGCAAGGTGTCGCTGGCCTTCGTGTTCCTGATGGCCGCCCAGATCCTGTTCGGCTGGCAGTACGCCGTGATCGCCGCGCTGGTCGCGACCGCGATCGTCGAGTGCGTCGAGCGCGGGCTCTCGCTGCGCGGCTCGTTCAACGCGAGCGCGTATGCGCTCTCGGCGTTCGCGTCGGCCCTGCCGGCGTTCCTGCTCGGCTGGAACGGCGGCGCGATCGGCCCCGGCGACGCGGCCAAGCTGACGGTGCTCGCCTTCGCCGGCGGCGCCGCCTACGTCGATCACGAACGTCGCGCTGGTCGCGGTCGCCGTCGCCCTCGCGCACGGGATCCCGCTGCGCGAGGCGCCGCGCGGCTACCTGCGCCACCCCGGCCCCGCCTTCGCGATCATGGCGTTCATCTCGGCGCTCTCGGTGTCGCTGTGGAAGGTCGACCCGCCGCTCGAGCTCCTGCTCGCCGGGCCCGTGTTCGCCCTCGCCCTCTACCTGCGCTCGTCCTACCGCACCGTGCTCGCCGTGCGCGACGCCGAGACGGACGCGCTCACCGGCCTCGGCAACCACCGCTCGTTCCAGCTCGAGCTGCGCCGCGTGCTCTCCGACGCCGCCGAGGAGCAGGAGCTGATGTCGCTCGGGCTGATCGACCTCGACGCGTTCAAGGACATCAACGACCGCTTCGGCCACCCGGTCGGCGACGCCGTGCTGCGGCTCGTCGCCGACGTCATCCGCGAGCAGTGCGGCGCGGGCCGCGCCTACCGGATCGGCGGCGAGGAGTTCGCGGTGCTGCTGCCCGGGCACTCGGCCTGGGCCGCCGACAGCACGTTCGACCGCGTGCACCGGCGGCTCGCGAGCACCGAGTTCCCCCACGGCGAGCCGGTCACGGTCAGCGTCGGCCTGGCCGTGTTCCCCGAGCACGCGCGCGACCGCGAGAAGCTCTACGACGTCGCCGACGCCGCCCTGTACTGGGCCAAGAACCACGGCAAGAACCGCATCGTGCGTCTACAGCCCGTCGGTGGTGCGGTCATACACCCCGACCGAGCTCGCCGAGGCGGCCGAGCGCCACGCCCGGCTGCGCGCCGCCGAGGGCCTGATCCGGGTCGTGGACGCGAAGGACACCTACGCCGGCGCGCACTCGCAGACGGTGTCGCGCCTGGCCGAGGCGATCGCCCGCTCGATGGGCCTCGACGTCGAGGTGGTCGAGCAGGTGCGGCTGGCCGGCCTGCTGCACGACCTGGGCAAGATCGCGATCCCCGACCGCATCCTGCAGAAGCCGGGCAAGCTCGATCCCGACGAGCTGCGCGTGATGCGCGAGCACCCGGTGCTCGGCGCGCGCCTGCTCGAGGGCCTGGGCGTCTCGCCCGTCGACCGCTGGATCCTGCACCACCACGAGTGGTGGGACGGCTCCGGCTACCCGCTCGGCCTGTCCGGCGAGGAGATCCCGCTCGGCTCGCGCATCATCCTGGTCGCCGACGCGTTCGACGCCATGACCTCGGATCGCTGCTACCGCGCGGCCGGGACTCCGGCGGCCGCGATCGCCGAGCTGCGCAAGCGCTGCTGGACGCAGTTCGACGCCCGCGTCGTCGCCGCGCTCGAGCGGCTGCAGGCCGAGGAGCCCGAGCTCGGCGACATCCGGGCGGCCGGCTGATGGTGCTCGTCCTGGCGGTCGCCGCCGGGCTCGTGCTCGGCCGCCTGCTCGGCGGCCGCGTCGCGGCGCTCGCCGCTCTGCGCATCCGCGCCGTGTGGCTCTTCTACGTGGCGATCGGGCTGCAGGTGGCCGGGTATCCGTCCGGCGTCCTGCCGTGGAGCATCGGCGACTCGCTCGCGACCGGCGCTCTGGCTCGTCTCCTACGCCGTGCTGATCGCGGCCGTCGCCGTCAACGTGCGCCTGCCCGGGGCCGCGGTCGTCGGCCTGGGGATGCTCTGCAACCTCGCCGCCGTCGTCACGAACGGCGGGCACATGCCCGCGCGCGCATCGGCGCTGCGGGCGGCCGGCGTGCTCTACCGCGGCGTGCACAACAACAGCGCCGTCGCTCGCCCATCCGAACCTGCCGTGGCTGATCGACCGCTGGCCGGTGCCGGCGTGGATCCCGATGGGCAACGTCTACTCGGTGGGCGACGTGCTGATCGCCGCCGGCGCGGTCGTGCTCGTGTGTGCCGGGATGGGCGTGCGCCTGCGCCGCCGCCCGCTCGAGCCGACCGTCGCTCAGTAGAGCGGGCCGACCCCGGCGATCTCGATCGCGACCGGTGCGGCGGTCGCGTCCGCGCCGGGCACCGGGTGCCACGGCCGCCCGCGGGGCACGACGATCAGCGAGCCGTGCTTGTCGCCGGCGGCCGCGAAGCCGACGCCGTCGCCGCTCCAGCGGCGGATGCCGTGCCTGCGCTCGACGTCGGCGAGGAAGCCGGGCATGTCGTCGACGGGCACGCCGACCTCGCCGATCGCCGAGCAGGTCGCCGGGCCGAACGGCGCGGCGTAGGGCGTCGGCCAGGTCGTGGTGGGCGATCAGCTCGAGCACGTTGCCGTCGGGGTCGCGGAAGTACATCGCGTCGGCGTTCCAGTCGGGGAACGGGAACGCGTGGGTGCCGTCGGTGTTCGCGAGCAGCTCGACGCGCTCGCCGAGCCACGCCAGGGCGTCGGCGTAGGCGGCCGACGGGATGCGGAACGCGACGTGCTGCGGCGAGGGGGCGCCGGGCTCGAACACGAGCGTGCTCTGGCCGACGCCGAGGGCGAGGCTGCCGGCCGGCGCGTCGCGTTGCTCGAGGCCGAGTCCTTCGGCGTAGAGCCGTCGCAGGGCGGCCGGGTTCGCTGACGCCAGGCTGACTTCGGCGATCTGCATGGAGACAGCGTAGGGCGGAGAGCCTGGCGGCCGCGGGACGCGCCATTGTCGTGAGCGGCATGTGCCACTTGGCGTTCTTGGCGGCGACACGCGCCACTTGGCGTGCGCGGTGGACGCCAATTGGCGTGTTCGCGCCGCCCAACCCGGCGGCCCGCCACCCGAGCGCCGCCGCTCGGCGGCGGAACCCGGTCAGCCCACCCGCGTCGCGCCGACGTAGTGCTCGGCGTACCAGCCGGACAGGCTCGAGATGCGGACGTGGTCGCCGGTGTGCGGGGCGTGGATGAACCGGCCGCCGCCGATGTAGATGCCGACGTGGTCGAGGCTGTCGAAGAAGACCAGGTCGCCGCGGCGCAGGTGATCCATGCGGATGTGGCGGCCGTCGCGGTACTGGGCGGCGGCGAAGTGCGGCAGGTGCACGCCGAGCTGGGCGTACACGTACATGACGAGCCCGGAGCAGTCAAAGCCGCTCGGGCTCGCGCCGCCCCACACGTACGGCACGCCCAGGTAGCGCTCGGCGATCGCGACGGCGCGGGCGCCGACGGCTCGCCGGCCCGCGGCGCCGGCGTGTGGTGGCGCACCGCCGCGGGGCGGCGGCGCAGGGCCGCCAGCGTGTGGTCGCCCACCTGCCCGTCGACGACCAGGCCGTGGCGGGCCTGGAAGTCGCGCACGGCCGCGAGCGTGATCGGGCCGAAGTCGCCGTCGGCCGTGACCCCGAGCAGCCGCTGCACCGCCGCGACGGCCGGGCCGGTCGAGCCCTCGCGCAGCACCGCCTCGCCCGGCGCGCCGCGCCACTCGGCCTCGAGCGCCGCCCAGGTGTGCGGGCCGACCTGCCCGTCGACGAGCAGGCCGTGCTCGGCCTGGAACCGGCGCACCGCGCGCAGCGTCGCCTCGCCGAAGTGGCCGTCGGCGCGCACGCCGAGCAGGCGCTGCAGGTGGCGTCACCTCGGCGCCGGACGCGCCCAGCGCGCAGGATGCGGCGCTCGTGCACGCGCGTGCGCGTCTTGCCGCCCGCGGCGAACGCCGGGGCGGCGAGGCTGGTCGCGTTGGCGCCGACCGCGGTGGCGGCCACGGCCAGGGGGACGCTGATGCGCTTGACGGTGCGCCGATGCCGGGCCGCCGCCCGCCGTCGCTGCGCCCGCTCCTGCGAATAGCGCCACAGGTCCTCGGAGGCGAGGTCGCGTGATGGAGCGCTCGTCATCGTCCCCCCGGCGTGACTCACGGGGCAGACGCTACAGATCGAGCCGTGAAGGGGGTGTGGGCAACCGGTTAGCGAAGTGTTTGACGGGCGCCGTCCACCCGTCCGGCTAGGTTTGGTGAGCCGATGCCGACCTCCGACTCCCCCGTGCGCCCGCCCTCCCGAGCGGCCCGCCTGCGCGGCCACGGCGCCGGAGCGGGCGGCGAGCCGTGCCCGCGCTGCGCCGCGACGATGATCTGGACGAAGGCGTCGTGGCACTGCCTCGCCTGCCGCTACAAGGAAGGGTGCTGCTGAGCGCCGGGCGGGCCCGCGCTCAGGCCTCGTTGAAGCCGGTGCGGCGCATCGCGCCCCAGCCCTGCTTGCGGCGGGCGATGTCGTAGACGCCGGCCAGCCGGTAGAAGTCGATCAGCTGCCGGAACCACATGTTCTCGAAGACGGCCAGGCACATCATCCGGCCGAGGTCGCGGCCGCGGCGGTAGTTGCGGTAGCCGTTCTCCTCGAGCCCGCACGCGACCAGCGTGACCAGCGATCCGAGCACCCACGAGCAGAGGATGAACGCGGCCACGAGGTGCCAGCTGACGATCCCGAGCGCGAGCCCGATCGGGAAGGCGATCCAGGCGGCGAGCCTCCATCAGCGGGCCGCAGAACTCGAACGTGAGGAAGTAGGGCAGCGCGATCATCCCGGGCGCGCCGTAGCGGCGGCGCAGCATCATCGCCCTGGTGCCGCCACAGGCACTCCCACAGGCCGCGGTGCCAGCGGCGGCGCTGGCGGCCCAGCGTGCCCATGTCCGACGGCACCTCGGTCCAGCACACCGGGTCGGGGGCGTACGTGATGCGGTAGGGCCGGTTCTGGTCGCGCATGTGCCGGTGCAGGCGCACCGTCAGCTCCAGGTCCTCGCCGACCGTGTCCGTCCAGTAGCCGCCGACCTCGTCGACGACGTCGCGCCGGAAGAGGCCGAACGCGCCCGAGACGATCACGAGCGCGCCGATCGCGTCCCAGGCCACGCGGCCGAACAGGAACGCGCGCAGGTACTCGATCACCTGGTAGGCGGCCAGGCGCCCGCTCGGGCAGCCGCGCCTCCATCACGCGGCCGGACTCGATCCGGCAGGAGTTGCCGACGCGGATCGGTGCCGCCGACGGCGATCACGCGCTCGGGATCCTCGAGCACCGGCCGCACCATCACCGACAGCGCCGTCGGGGTCGATGATCGAGTCGGCGTCGGTGATGCACCACGTACGGGTGCCGGGCCACGTCGAGGCCGGCGTTGAGCGCGTCGGCCCGGCCGCCGTTCGCCTTGCGGATGAGCGTGATGTCGTGCGGGGCGGCGCCGCGGTACATCTCGGTGACCGGCTCGTACTCGGAGCTTGTTGCGCGGCGCGGGCGACACCTGGCGCAGGTCGTACGCGTCGATCAGCGTCTGCGCGGTCTCGTCGGTCGAGCCGTCGTCGACGATCACGACCTCGAACAGCGAGTAGCGCTGGGCGAGCAGCGAGCGCACCGACTCGAGGATCACGGTCTCCTCGTTGTAGGCGGGCACGACGATCGAGATGCCGGGCGTGAGCGGCGAGGCGAACGCCTCCTCGTGCCAGGCCCAGCTGCGGCGCCGCACCGTGCGCGGTCATCCCCCGCCGCGCGAGCGGCCACAGGAGCAGGTAGGACAGGTTGAGCGCGAGGGCGTAGATCGTCGAGCTGAGCCCGACGATCTCGACGGCGGTCCTCACGCGACTCCGGCCTGGAGCAGGCTCGCGGCGTGACGCAGCTGCGGGTGGGCCTCCGGGTCGCCGCCGAGGTGCTCGACGAGCGCCGGCGCGACGGCCGAGAGCGCGCGCGCGGCCACCTCGGCCACCTCGACGCAGTCGTGCTGGACGAGCCGCAGGAGCGTCGGCGCGCTGCGCTCGTCGCCGACGGCGCCCAGCGCCGCGGCGGCCGAGATGCGCACGTCGGCGACGTCGTCGGAGAGCAGCTCCTCGAGCGCGTCGCCGGCGTCGTCGGCGCCCAGGCGGGCGAGCGCCTCGCAGGCGCGGCGGCGCACGAGCGGGGCGTCGTCGCGCGAGCCGCTCGCGCAGCGAGACGCTGTCGCGCGGGTTGCCCAGCCGGCCGAGCAGCTCGACCGCGTTCGCGCGGGCGGCGGGCTGGTCGTCGTGGAGCAGGCTGCGGATGCCCGGCAGCGCGGCGGCGCCGATCGAGAGCAGCGCGTTTGCGGCGACGGCGCGCGGCACGAGCCCCTGCACGAGCGCGAAGAGGAGCGGGCCGGCGGCGGTGCGCGGGCGCAGCCGGCCCAGGCTGCGCGCGGCGGCGAGGCGCACGTCCGGGTCGCGGTCGTTCAGGGCCTGCAGGAGCGGCACCTCGGCGAGCGAGCTGCACATGTCGCCGAGCAGGGCGGCGTGCTCGGCGCGGCGGTGGGCGCGGGGGTCGGCCAGGCGGCGGCTGGTGCGGGCGATCGCGCCGCTGGCCTCGAAGTGGTCGGCGATGGCGTCGCGCGACTCGCCGGTCAGCGCGGGCGCGAGCTCGGCCAGGATCTGGGTCAGCGCGTGCTCGTCGCGGCGCGCGGTCGTGCCCGACGGCTCGCCGTCGAGCAGCGCGTGTGCGAGCGGCTCGAGCCGCTCGCGCGCCTCGGCGTAGGTGCGCTCGCGGTGCACCGCGTGCACGCGCCGTGCCCACAGCAGGAGCGCGTACATCACTCCGACCGCGATCAGGGCGAGGGCTACTTCGAGGGGGGCCGCCATGCTTGAGCCTCTATCGACGGCGCACCGGCCCGGATCCGCCCACGTATTCGACGTATTCGCCCTCCCCCGAAATGGGGATCGCGTGACTTGCGGTCAAACTAACGACTGTTAGTATATGGACTAATCACAGATAGTCAACCGAGAGGAAGCATCCCATGAAGGTCCGAAACGAGCGCCCCAACCTGACCCGGCTGACCCGGCTCGGCTTCGTCAACGCCTACCTCGTCCGCGAGGACGACGGCCTGACGCTGGTCGACACGATGCTCTCCGGCAGCGCCGAGGGCATCCTGGCCGCGGCGCAGGAGCTCGGCACGCCCGATCGCGCGCATCGTCCTCACCCACGCCCACGGCGACCACGCCGGCTCGCTCGACGCCGCTCGCGCAGCGGCTGCCGGGCGTCGAGATCGCGATCTCCGCCCGCGAGGCGCGGCTGCTGGCCGGCGACCGCGCGCCTCGACGCGGACGAGCCCGACTCCAAGCTGCGCGGCGGCTGGCCGCACGTCGCGACCCGCCCGACCCGGCTCCTCGACGACGGCGACCGCGTCGGCTCGCTGCGCGTCGTCGCCGCGCCGGGCCACACGCCGGGCCACATCGCCCTGCGTCGACGAGCGCGACGGCACGCTGATCGCCGGCGACGCCTTCTCGACGCTCGGCGGCGTCTCGACGACCGGCCGGATCAACCCGCGGTTCCCGCTCGTCGGCATGTCGACGTGGGATCGCGCCGACGGCCAACCGCACCGCCGCGACGCTGCGCACGCTCGATCCGGCCGCACTCGCCGCCGGGCACGGGCCGGTCGTCTCCGACCCCGCGGCCGCGATCGACCGTGCGCTCGCCACGGTCGGCGCCGCCGGGCCCGCCGGGGTGCGCGTAGGTGGCCCGGCGCGGGCTCTCGCCGGGCGGCGGTCGTGCGAGACCGCCGCCCGGCTGGCCGACGAGCACGGGTACGACGCGCTCACGCTCGGCGCCGTCGCGGCGGAGCTCGGCGTGCGGCCGCCGTCGCTCTACAACCACGTCGACGGCCTGCCCGGGCTGCGGCGCGACCTCGCGCTGCGCGGCGTCGAGGAGATGGGCGAGCGGCTGCGCGACGCGGCCGTCGGGCGGTCCGGCGACGATGCGCTGGCCGCGCGTCGCGGCCGCCTACCGGGCGTACGCGCGCGAGCGGCCCGGCCTCTACCGCGCGCTTCCAGCGCGCACCCGACCCGGGCGACGCCGAGCTCGCCGACGCCGCCGCGCGGCTGCTGCAGCCCGTGCTCGCCGTGCTCGCCGGCTACGGCCTGCAGGGCGATGCCGCGATCCACGCCGCCCGCACGCTGCGAAGCGCCCTGCACGGGTTCGTCGAGCTCGAGCGCCTCGGCGGGTTCGGCATCGATCTCGACCTCGACCGCAGCTACGGGTGGATGGTCGCGGCGGTGTCGGCGGGGATGCGCGCGGCGCCGGCGGATTGACAGCAACTTCCAGCAGACGGCCGGTGCGAGGCTTGAGGGCGGCCGCGTGCGCCCGTACGCTTGACGGGTGAACTCCTCGCTGCAGCTCTCCGTCGCTCCCACCGCGCACACCGGCCGCGGCGGTGCGCGCCGCTGCGCGCCGCACGCAGGCACGTCCCGTGCGCCGGGTCGCTCTGCGCGGCCGTCGATCAGGCCGATCCGGCCGGCGCCGTCGCGCCCGAGGCCTACGCGGAGTGCATCGCCGCCCTCGATGTCGGCGCGCGCGTCTTCGGCTTCGACGCCGCCACCGAGATCGGCGCCCACAACGACGACGCCGCCCTGGTGATCGACGTCGCCGTCTATCACCTCACCGGCGCGGCCGCCGACATCCCCGCCGCGCTGAACGCGTTTCACCGGGCCGCCGGCCCGCTGCTCGAGCGCACGCGACACTGACGGCGCAGACGGATGCGCGAGGGGCGGATCGCCCGCGCCGTGCGCAGGCGATCCGCCCCATTCGAGCTCGAACGAGAGCCGCTAGCGAGCGTGCCGCAGCTCGCCGAGCAGGCCGTGCGCCTCGCCGTCCGGGCCCGCGCTGAAGAGCAGCGCGTTGCGGGCGCCCGTGACGCCGTTGCCGAAGCGCAGGCCCCACAGGCCGTCGATGACGACCGGACCGCCGTGCGGGCGCCGCAGCGTCCCCAGCATGTGGCCGGTGTGGATGTTGTAGGCGTGGATGCGCCCGTCACCGAAGTTGCCGACCAGGAGCGCGCCGCTGAAGCGCGCCGAAGTGCCGCGGCGCCTGGGCGAGCCCCCACGGCGCGTTCAGCGCGCCGCGGCTGACCAGCCGGCGGATCAGGTGGCCGTTGGGCCAGTACACGTCGACGTAGCCCAGGTGGGGTGCGTCGACCTCGTCCGG
This sequence comes from uncultured Actinomycetes bacterium, assembly GCA_963707585.1. Lineage (GTDB taxonomy): Bacteria > Actinomycetota > Thermoleophilia > Gaiellales > JAICJC01 > JAICJC01. The sequence continues at coordinate 47,420 of CAVPQP010000008.1, forward strand.
CGGCGGCCCCTGCTTGGCGTAGCTGACGTACAGCTTGCCGCCGATCGCCTGGATGCCGAACGGCGCGAAGCCGTGCGGCAGGTTCGGGTCGGTGAAGCCGCCGTGCGTGTTCACCGGGTGGAACGTGTTGTTGAAGACGTCCACCGCGTTGTTGCCGAAGTCGGCGGCGAACAGCCGCGGGCCGTGCCCGTGCACGCGCGCCAGGGCGAGCCCCTTGAAGATCGCGCCCGGCGTCGTCCACTCGGTCGACGCCGTCGTCGTCCCCGGCGCCCAGGCGGCGATCGAGCCCGTCTCGGTGTCGAGGATGAAGAGCGACGGCGTCGGCGTGCCGCCGACGTCCTGCGTGAACCCCATCGTGCCGTTGAACACCTGGCCGGTCGGGTCCTGGGCCGGGACGCTCACGACGAGCGGCGCGATCGAGATCGGCATGCCGCCGACCGCGCCCGGGTAGATGGTGGCGACGCTCGGTGCCGTTGTCGGCGACCCAGAGCGGCGTCGTCGGCCCGGCGGCGAGGCCCCACGCGTTGACGAGATTCGGGTCCATGATCTGCGCCACGCCGGGCTGATCGGACACGAGGTTGGTCTGCCGGTATCCGTTGTGCGCCAGCGCGGCGGTTGGGACGGCCAGTGCGGCAACCAGTGCCAGCGGCGCCGCAGCCCAGAGCCGACGGCCTTTGAGCCATCTCGAGCGGTGCATCACGATACCCCCCTCCTAGGGTTCGTCCGGCGCTGACAGCGCCGGGGGACGGGTGGGGATACCATCCCGGATCGGATTCGGATTGTGGCCTGGGTCACATGATGCCCGGGCGGGGAGGAGAGCGATGAGCGAGCCGGCCGAGATCGCGCCGGGGTGCGAGCAGGTCGTCGCCGGCGTGTGGCACTGGCGCATCCGAAACCGCGCGATCGGCGGGGCGACGTCGAGCTCGCAGGCGGTCGCCGACGGCGACGGCGCGGTGCTCGTCGACCCGGTCCGGCTCGCGCCCGAGGCGCTGGCCGAGCTGCCGCGGCCGACGGCGATCTGCCTCACGGCGAAGTGCCACCAGCGCGCCGCCTGGCGCTACCGGGCCGAGTTCGGCGCCCCGGTGTGGGCGCCCGCCGGCACGGCGCCGATGGACGCCGAGCCCGACCACCGCTACGTCGCCGGCGACCGCCTGCCGGGCGGCCTGCGCGCCGTGCACACCCCCGGCCCGGAGCGCGTCCACTTCAGCTTCCTGCTCGAGCGGGACGCGGGCGAGGGCGTGCTCATCTGCTCCGACCTGCTCGGGCGGCGGGCGGGCGGCGAGCTCGACTTCGTCCCGCCGCAGTTCCACGAGGACCCCGACGAGACCCGGCGCAGCGTCGAGCGGCTGCTCGACCTGCCGTTCACGGTGCTCTGCCTCGACCACGGCGAGCCGATCGTGGACGACGCCAAGGGCGCGACTCCGGCGGCTGCTCGAGCGCACCGCCTGACGGCCGATCGGGCTCACCCGCCGGTGCGGGCGCGCAGGCAGGATCTTCGTATCGAGCCAGACCGCGCCGGCCTCCTCCATGCGATCGGCCAGGAGCATCCGCACCCGCTCGGCCGTCGCCCCGCTGCATCCCACCCGGGCCAGCCACGGCTCGACCGGGTGGCGCTTCGGGAAGCGGCCGGCCCGCTCGACCCGGAGGCCGGCGGCCGCCAGGTAGCCGCGCCACTCGGCCTCGCTGTAGGAGCGCACGTGGGTCGGGTCGCGCAGCCGCTCGGCCTCCTCGACCCGCTCGTCCGCGTAGAGCGTGTCCTCGATCACGACCAGCCGCCGGCTGACGCGGGCCATCTCGCGCACCGCGGCGGCCACGTCGGTGAAGTGGTGCGCGGCGATCCGGCACGCGACGACGTCGAAGCTGCGGTCAGCGAACGCGAGCGCCTCGGCCGGGCAGACGACGTCGGGCTCCATGCCGGCCGCGGCGTCGCACGTCGTCACCGTGCAGCCCGCCTCGGCCAGCCGGCGGGCCACGTGGCCGCCGCCGGTCGCGACGTCGAGCGCCTCGACGCCGGCACCCGGGTCGCACCACTCCACGAGGGCGTCGAGATCGGCGCCCTCCCGGTGCGTCGGGCTCGTCCGGTAGGCCTCGGCCCGCTCGTCCCAGGATCCGGTCATGTCGGGATCATCGCCGCATCTACGCCGCGATCGGGTATGAGCCGACATGCGACCTGCGGCACCTCGCGCTCACGTGGTGACCTACGACGCGGCGGGCTGCGGCACGAAGCGGTCGACCTCGACGATCTCGTTCACCGGGACGTTCGCGCGTCTGGCGGCGACCATGATCTCCTCGGCCGACGGCGCCTCGTACAGGCAGTAGGAGCGGCGGCGGTCGGCGGAGAGGAACGAGAACAGCCAGCGCACGCCCTCGTCGGCGTTCACGTCCTCGATCAGGCGGACGACGTCGTCGGTGAGCTCGAGCTGCTCGGCGAAGCTGCGTTCGATCAGATAGAGCGGCATGCCGGGATGCTACCCCGAGCTCGGGGTGCCCGTGAGGCCGCGCCGGTGGGCGTACGCGGCGGCCTCGGTGCGGTTCGCGCTGCCGGTCTTGCGCAGGATGCTGCGGACGTGGTTCGCCGCGGTGTGCTCGCTGACGGTCAGCTCGCGGCCGATCTCGCGGTTCGACATGCCCTGCGAGACGAGCCGCAGGATCTGGAGCTCGCGCGGCGAGAGCCCGTCCGGCGCCTGCCGGCGGGCCGGCAACCCGCCCTCCGCCCGGATCCGGCCGAGCAGCATCGGCATCCCGATCCGCTCGGCGAGCGCACCCGCCTCGCGCAGCAGCTCGTCGCCCCGCTCGCGATCGTCGCTCGCCGCCCGAGCGCAGGAGCCGGCCGAGGTGGTACTGCGTGTGGGCGAGCCACGTCCACGCGCCCATGCCGCCGTCGACCGAGAGCGCCACCTCGAGGTGCGACCGGGCGAGATCGCGCTCGCCGCTCGTCGCCGCGACCATGCCCAGGTAGCGGTCGGCCGAGCCGTAGCAGGCCACGCCGTGCCCGACGGTGACGATCCCGCCCGCGTGCGCCGCGAGCTCGGGGTAGAGCGCCGCGGCCATGCGCGCGTCGCCGACGAGCGTGCAGGCATCGGCGAGGTAGGTGAGCGCGGCCAGCCACAGGCCGGCGCGCAGCTCGGAGAGCCCGCGCCGGCGCAGGCGGTCGAGCTCGCGCCGGGCCTCGTCGTCCATCCCGAGCTCGGCGAGCGTCGCGGCGAGCCCCGGGCCCCACGCGCCGCCGCCGCGGCCGCCGCCCGCGAGGATCCGCACCACCGGGGCGAGCTCGGCCAGCCGGCCCTGCTCGCGGCGGATGCCGAACATCTGCACGCCGTGGGAGCCGGAGGGGTCGCGGCCTGTCAGCAGCCGGCCCCACTCGAACGAGCGCTCGGCCGTCGCCTCGGCCTCGGCAAGCCGGCCGTCGCAGAGCGCGATGGCGGAGTGATAGTGCTCGGCCACGTGGATGATGAACGGCTGGCCGACCCGGCTCGCCATCTCGTACACCTCCGCGAGCTCCGCGCGGGCGGCCTCGAGGTCGCCGAGCGCGATCAGGGCCGAGATGCGCCACTCCATCGCCTCGGCCTGGAGCTCGGTGTCGCCGATCGCGCCGGCGATGTCGCGCGACTCGGTCAGCATCGCGAGGATCTCGTCGAGGCTGGTCGTGCCGCGGGCCCAGTAGGCGCGCATCAGGACGGTCGCGAGCGCCGGCCGGTCGTCGAGCCGGCGGGCCATCGCGATCGCCGCGCTCCGCAGCGCGGCGCTGCCCGCGTGGTCGCCGAGGAACGCGCAGGCGCGGGCGAGCCCGCTCAGCACCATCACCCGCAGCGAGGAGTCCTCCTCGCCCAGCATGCCGGCGGCCTGGTTGAGCAGCTGCAGCGCGCCCGCATCCACCGCCGCCATGCGCCAGCACGCGTTCTCGAAGCCGACGGCGGCGCGGGCGAAGAGCTCGCCGTCGCCGAGGTCGCGGGCGATGTCGGTCGACGCGCGATAGGCGGTGAGCGCCTCGCTGCCGCGCCCGCCGCGGTAGCAGGCGTTCCCGAGCGCGAGCTCGATCTCGGCCTCGCGGCGGCGGTCGGGGACGCCCAGCCGCAGCGCCGTGCGCAGCAGCGCCACGGCCTCGTCGAACGCGAGCGCCGCCGTCGCCGCGTCGGCCGCGCGCAGGTTGTACGCGACCGCGCGCTCGGCGCCGCCGAGCGCCGCCGCAGCGGTGAAGTGGCGCGCCAGGTCGGCCAGCGTGCGCGCTGACGGCTGCGGAGAGGCGGCCTCGAGCGCCTCGCCCGCGCGCAGGTGCAGCTCGGCCCGGCGCGAGGCGGTCAGGCGGTCGTACAGCGCCCGGCGCACCAGCTCGTGCGCGAAGCGGTAACCCAGCGGCCGCTCCGGCACGGCGACCACCATGCCGCTGCGCAGGGCCAGGTCGACCGCGCCGAGCAGCGTCGCCTCGTCGATCCCGGCGCCTCCGGCGAGCACCGTCAGGTCGAACTCGGGCCCGACGACCGCGGCGAGCTCGAGCACGTCCGTCGTGACAGCGTCGAGGCGGGCCAGACGCTGGCTCACGACCTCGCGCACGGCGTCGGGGCTGCCGAGCTCGTCCGGGGCCCGGGTCAGCCGGGCCTGGCCGTCGACGATGACGAGCGCGCCCGTCTCGACGAGCGCGCGCCACAGCTCGATCACGAGGAAGGCGTTGCCCTGGGTGAGGTCGTGGATCGACTCGGCGAGCGCCGGCAGGTCGGGGCCGAGGTCGCCGTCGGCCGCGCGCTCCACGAGCTCGCTGATCTCGAGCGTCGTCAGCCCCTGCAGCCGCAGCGGCACGACGCCCTCGGTGCGGCGCAGGTCGATCAGCGCCGACGAGAGCTCGGCCGGCATGTCCGCCTCGAGGTCGCGGAACGTGGCCACGAGCAGCATGCGGGCGTCGGCCGCCGCACGGGACAGGTGGCGCAGCAGGAGCAGCGTTGGAGTGTCCGACCAGTGCGCGTCCTCGAGCACGACCAGGAGCGGCCGCCGGCGCGAGACGTTCACGAGCAGCTCGGCGACGGCGTTGTGGAGGCGGTGGCGCTCGGTGTCCTGGTCGCCGACGACCGGATCGGGCAGCGGGCCGGCCCGGCCCGCCAGGTCCGGGACCAGACGCGTGAGCTCGCCCCCGCCGGCGCCGAGGTCGCCCCGCAGCTGCTCGGGATCGGAGATGCGGACGAGGTGGGCGAGCGCCTCGGCGATCGGCTGGTAGGGAATGCGGACGACGGCGTCGCACGCCCCGTAGAGCACGAGCACGCCGTCGGAGGCGGCCTCGTGGGCGAACTCGCGCACGAGCCGGCTCTTGCCCGATCCCGCCTCGCCGCCGAGCAGGGCCACGCGCCGCCCCTCGCCGCCGGCACGCGGCAGCAGCGATCGCAGAAGCGCCAGCTCCCGCGGCCTGCCGACGAACGGGAACGAGGGGGTGAGGCGCAGCGAGCCGGGCAGCTCGGCAGCAGGGTCGTGCGTCGTCATAGTCAGATCTGATCATGCCACCGCGCGGGTGGCCGTGTGCAAACTCGATCAATCCAGGTCATGCGGGCGCGCCCACGCCACCGTAGCGTGCTCCCCCGAGGGGGAAACCTCAACGTTCGAAGGAGCACGTATGGCAACCACAGGATCACTTGCAGACCTGGCGGAACGCGAGCTGGCGGCCTTCGCCGGCGACCTGATCGTCCCGGGCGACGCAGCGTACGACGACGCCCGCAAGGTGCACAACGCGATGATCGACCGGCGCCCGGCGGTGATCGCGCGGAGCGCCTCCGCCGACGACGTGGCCGCGGCCGTCACGTTCGCCGCCCGGCACGACGCGCTGCTGGCCGTCCGCGGCGGCGGCCACAACGGCGGCGGCCTCGGCATCGTCGACGACGCCGTCGTGATCGACCTCGGTGGTATGCGCGGCATCACCGTCGACGCCGACAGCCCGCACGGTCCGCGTCGAGGGCGGCGCCACCTGGCGCGAGGTCGACGCGGCCACGCACGAGGTCGGGATGGCAACGCCGAGCGGGATCATCGGCACGACCGGCGTCGGCGGCCTCACGCTCGGCGGCGGCATCGGCTACCTGGCCCGCAAGCACGGGCTCACCATCGACAACCTGCTCGAGGCGGAGCTCGTCCTGGCTGACGGTTCGCGAGCACGCGCAAGCGCGAAGGAGAACCCGGACCTGTTCTGGGCGATCCGGGGCGGCGGCGGCAACTTCGGCGTCGTCACGGCGTTCACGTTCCGGCTGCACCCGGTCAGCGTCGTGAACGCGGGGCCGACGTTCTGGCCGATCGAGCAGGCCGGGGAGGTGCTGCGCGCCTACCGCGAGTTCCTCCCCGCGGCCGATCGCGATACCGAACGGGTTCTTCCTGTTCGGCTTTGTCCCGCCCGCGCCGCCGTTCCCGGAGGCGCTGCACGGCCGCCAGGTGTGCGGCATCGTCTGGTGCCACCTCGGGTCGGAGGAGGCGGCGGCGAAGGCGATGGCGCCGATGCTCGGCGTGGGCACGCCGCTCATGCACGGAGTCGGCGCGGTGCCGTTCCCGGGCATCCAGGGCGCGTTCGACGGGCTCTACCCGGCGGGCCTGCAGTGGTACTGGCGGGCCGACTTCGTCCGCGAGCTGTCCGATGCAGCCGTCGACGCGCACGTCGAGTGGGGCGGGAAGACCCCCACCGGCCACTCGACCATGCACCTCTACCCGATCGACGGTGCGGTGTCGGACGTCGCCCAGAGCGACACGCCGTTCAGCTACCGCGACGTGAAGTGGGCCGAGGTCATCGTCGGCGTCGACCCCGACCCCGCCAACGCCGGCGTCATCACCTCCTGGACGAAGGACTACTGGGAGGCCACCCATCCGCACTCGGCCGGCGGCGCGTACGTCAACTTCATGATGGACGAGGGCCAGGAGCGCGTGCGCGCCACGTACCAGGGCAACTACGAGCGGCTGGCCCGGATCAAGGCCGACTACGACGCGGAGAACCTGTTCCGCGTGAACCAGAACATCAGGCCGGCGGCGTAGCCCACTCCGGACGCCCGCGGCTCGCCGCTCCGCTCTCGCTAGGGCGGGGCGGCGAGCCAGCGGTGCTGGGCGTGCCAGCGCTGGATCGTGCGCCGGCTCGGTGGGCGCGCCGGGCAGGCTGCGTAGTGCGCGTGCACTTCCAGGACGAGCTGCGCAGGTGTCGAGCCACGGGCGTAGCGGGCTTCCAGCTCGTGCCGCAGATCGGGCCAGGAGTAGCTGCCCGGCCGGGGCCGGGCCGGCGGCGGCCCGGCGAGCCGCTCGAGGTGGGCGGTGAGCGCCCGGTCGCGCGCGAGGGTGAGGCAGTCGTTCGCCCGCCACACCCCCGCCAGCGTTCGCACGAAGTCCCTCCCGCCGCGGCGTGTCTGAAACGCCACGCTGGCATGGTCGGCGCACAGCCACACACCCACCCGATGCGACAGCTGCACGCGCTGCGTCCTGCCCCGCGTCCGATCCACGCAGATCGCACACACCGGCTGCTTGTGCGGCACGTTGCGCGCTTTGTAGAGCGTCGGAGGAGTCGCCCAGGGCATTGATGTGAGTGTGCGGCGCATCGTGTTGTGCGTGGGTGACGGGGTGTGGCGGGTGTGTCGAGGAACTGCAAACGACACGTGTGCTACACGACAAGTGGCGCGTCCCCGCCGCCTCCGGGCGAGGTCGCCGTCGAGCACGAGATCGCGCCGAAACGTGGTGCTGCGGCCGCGTCGCGAGGGCAACGGCGAGCGCCACGGCAACGCGCGGTTACCCTTCGGCCGTCACCGGGAAAGGATGCGCACGATGCAGCACGTCGCACTTGGCTCGAAGGGCCTGACCGTCTCGCGGCAGGGCCTGGGGTGCATGGGGATGTCGGAGTTCTACGGCGAGGGTGACGACGCGGAGTCGATCGCGACGATCCACCGCGCGCTCGAGCTGGGCGTGACGCTCCTCGACACGGCCGACATCTACGGCCCGCACACGAACGAGCGGCTCGTCGGGCGCGCGATCGCCGGCCGCCGCGACCAGGTGGTGCTGGCGACGAAGTTCGGGATCGTGCGCGATCCGGCCGACCCGTCGGTGCGCGGCGTGAACGGCCGGCCCGACTACGTGAAGGCCCGCTGCGACGACTCGCTGGCGCGGCTCGGCATCGACCACATCGACCTCTACTACCAGCACCGCGTCGACCCGACGGTGCCGATCGAGGAGACCGTCGGCGCGATGGCCGAGCTCGTCGCCGCGGGCAAGGTGCGCTACCTCGGCCTCTCGGAGGCCGCGCCGGAGACGATCCGCCGGGCGCACGCCGTGCACCCGATCGCGGCGCTCCAGACCGAGTACTCGCTGTTCGAGCGCGCCCCCGAGGCCGAGATCCTGCCGACGCTGCGCGAGCTCGGCATCGGCTTCGTCCCCTACAGCCCGCTCGGCCGCGGCTTCCTCACGGGCTCGTTCCGGTCGCTCGACGAGCTCGACGCGGGCGACTTCCGCCGCGGTCAGCCGCGCTTCCAGGGCGAGAACCTGCGACGCCAACCTGGCGATCGTCGAGCGGATCGAGGCGGTCGCCGCCGAGAAGGGGGCGACGCCGGCCCAGGTCGCGCTCGCGTGGGTGCACGCCCAGGGCGAGGACGTCGTGCCGATCCCCGGCACGAAGCGCCGCCGCTACCTCGAGCAGAACGTCGCCGCCCTCGACGTCGACCTGACCGCCGCCGACATCGCCCGCCTGGAGGAGCACGGCGGCGCGGCCGGTGCCCGCTACGCCGACATGTCAGCCGTCAACCGCTGACCGGGCCTACCCGCCCGCGACGTCGCGGCGCAGGAAGATCAGGTAGGCGGCGACGCCCATCGGGACGGCGTAGATCGCGCACACCCACGCGGCCCGCCCGATCGGCAGCCAGTCCGTCGGCACCTGGAAGAAGCCCTGCCACGCCTGGAACTGGGTCGTCAGCAGGTAGGGCTCGAGCCCGCCGAGGCCCGGCAGGATGCCGATCAGCTGCATGAGCAGCGCCGCCATCAGCGTCCCCACGACGGCCGCGGCGCTGTTGCGGGTGACGGCCGAGAGGAAGAGCCCGATGCACACGACGGCGATCGTCGGCATCAGGTACACGGCGAAGCTCGCCAGCACGAGCAGCAGCCCGTGGCCGGCCGAGACATGCGTGCCGGACAGGCTGATCAACGGGTGGAAGCCCGACTTGAGCGTCCCCGCGATCAGCGCGACGCCGCCCATGAGGACGAGCGCGAGCAGCGCGTAGGTGGCGGCGGCGAGCAGCTTGCCGACGAAGATCTGACCGCGGTCGAGCGAGCGCGTGAAGATCGTCTTGAGCGTGCCGTTGTGGTGCTCGGAGGCGATGATGTCGCCCGCCACGAGCGCGGTCACGAGCGGGAAGAGCCACACCGACGCGAAGAGCAGCAGCACGAGCGGGATCGCGAGGCCCGACTCGCGCACGTACTTGCCGAATGCGACGTCGTTCGGCGACCCGCTCTGGAGCGAGAGCGCCGTCACGAAGATCAGCGGCACCGCCATCGCCGCGCCGAGGCCGAGGTACGTGCGCTTCTGCGAGACGAGCTTGCGCAGCTCCCACCGGTACGCGGTCAGGAACGTCGGCATATCAGCCCACCACCTCGAGGCTCGGCGCCGGCTCGGGCACCGCCTGCCCGTCGGACTCGGTGAGCTCGAAGAACACCTGCTCGAGCGTCGCCTGCTCGGGGACGAGCGCGCGCACGCCGATGCCCTGCCGCCCGAGCGCGATCATGAACCGCTCGACGACGGCCTCGTCGCCGCTGAAGCGCAGCTCGTCGCCGTCGACCGTCAGATCGCCCAGGCCCAGACCCTCGGCGACCGTGCGCGCGCCGGCGAGGTCAGAGGTGCGCAGCCGGTACCAGGTGCCGAGCGAGCGCTTCAGCTCGCCGACGGGGCCCTCGTACAGGATGCGGCCGCGGTTGATGATCGCGACCCGGTTGCACAGCTCCTCGACGTCGGCCATCTGGTGGCTCGAGAGCATCACCGTGATGCCCTCCGACGAGAGCCGGCGCACGAGCGTCTTCATGTCGCGCATGCCCGCCGGGTCGAGGCCGGTGTTCGGCTCGTCGAGCAGCAGCAGCTGCGGCCGGCGCAGGAGCGCCGCGGCGATCCCGAGCCGCTGCTTCATGCCGTGGGAGTAGTTGCCGACACGGTCGCCGCCGCGATCGGCGAGGTCGACCGTGACGAGCATCTCGTCCACGAGCGTGCGGGCGTCGCCGCCGTCGTAGGCGGCGCACAGCTCGAGGTTCTTGCGGCCGGTCAGGTACGGGTAGAACTGCGGCGCCTCGACGAAGCCGGCGACGCCCTGGAGCGCCCGCCGGCCGAGCACGACCGGATCGCGGCCGAACAGGTGCGCCGTGCCCGCGGTCGGGCGGATCAGCCCGAGCAGCATTCGCAGCGACGTCGTCTTGCCCGCGCCGTTGGGGCCGAGGTAGCCGTACACGTCGCCGCGCTCGACGGTCAGGTCGACGCCGTCGACGGCCACCAGGCCGCCGTAGCGCTTCACGAGCCCGCGCGCCTCGACCGGGCGGTCGTGGCGCGCGGGCGAAGAGGACTCCGCCGTCACGTCAGCCGATCGCGCGTGCCGCCGCCTCGGCCGCCGCGGGCGGCAGCGATCCGATCACCGTGTAGCGCACGCCGGCGCGGTCGAACTGGATCATCGTCCCGAGGGCCGTGTCGAGCTCGTGTCCGGAGGCGCCGTCGATCGAGACGCCCGGCAGCGATCCGAGCGGCGAGTGCTTGGCCGATCGGCGTCGCCGGCTGCTCGAGCACGACGAGCGCGCCGAGGCCGCGGCCGTAGACGGCCATCGCCGCCCGGCGAGCCCGACCAGTCGACCAGCCGCACCGACTGGCGCGGCAGCCCGACGACGCTCGCCGGCGCGCTCAGCCGGAACGGCAGCGCGCGGGCGACGGCGGTGACGCCGGTGATCTGCGGATGGTGGGCGTTCGCCTTCATCCCGGCGGGATGCGCCGGGTGGGACGGCATGTGCACCGGGACGACCTTCGTCCCCGGCGCCAGCGACACGGCCAGGTCGGATGCGGGCACGGCGCCGAAGCTGATGTCGGTGACGGTCAGCGCGAGCACCGGCGAGGAGTCGGTGCGGCTGTAGACGGCAAACCGCAGCGGCACGCCGTGGGTGGCGTCCCATGCCAGCTGCACCGATCCGAGCAGGCCGCCGCTGTGGCGCGGCGAGACGCGCACGGTGTAGCTCGGCTGACCGGCGATGTCGCCGGCGATCGCGCCGCTCAGGTCGACGTGCTGGGAGAGCTTGGCGAGGCCCTTGCGGATCTCGGCGACGCTCGGCACCGCGTGGTGGGCGTGGTCGCTCGCGCCGCCATGCCGATGCTGCGGCACGACCAGCGTGTAGGCGGTGCCCTTGGCGACGTCGTAGACCGTGACCTTGGAGCCGTCGAAGAAGATCTCGGTGTCGCCGGCCGAGGACTGCAGCTCGAGCCGCAGCTTGCCGTTTCCGGCCCAGACCCGGCCGGTCGCGCCGGTGATGAGCGGCGAGCCCGACCCGAGCGAGCCCGACGGGATCAGGTGGTCGGTGAACTGCACGCGCGCGGTGACGCCCTGCACGGGCTTGGCCAGCGCGGCTTGGTGGATGGCCGCAGCCAGCGAGCGCGGCGGCGGCTTGGGGCCGCTCGCCGCCCGCGAACGCGACGGCGCTGCCCGCCGCGACGACGATCACGGCGACGGTGGCGATGAGAAGCTGGCGGGTCGATGCCCGGCGCAGGATGTTCATGGTTCAGGCCCCTTCAGGTTCGTCGGCCTGAGTTCTACCGCCGTCGCCTGAAAGGCGTGTGAGAGCGGGAAGGACGAGCGCGAAGCGGGCGCCGTCGATCTCGAGGCGGCCGCCGTGGCGCTCGGCCGTGGCCCGAACGAGGGCGAGGCCGAGGCCCGACCCGGGCTGCGAGCGCGCGTCCTCGCCGCGCCAGAACCGGGTCGTCGCCGCCTCGACCTGGTCGGGAGGGATGCCGGCGCCGGTGTCCGAGACGGTCAGGCGCACCTCGTCGCCGCGGCGCCCCACCGTCACATCCACCGGCCCGTCCTCGGGGCCGTGGCGCAGCGCGTTCTCGATCAGGTTGCGGAGCGCGCGCTCGAGCGCCGCCGCGTCGCCGCGCACGAGCCCCGGGTCGTCCGCGTGGGCCGTGACGCGGCCGTCCGCCGTCCGCAGCACGAGCTCGTCCAGGCGCACCGCGTCCTGCGGCAGGTCGGCGGCGTCCTCGTGGGCGAGGCGCAGCAGCTCGTCGACCAGGCGGCTCAGCCGCTCGGCGTCCTCGCGCAGGTCGTCGAGCGCCTCGCGGTCGGCGCCGTGGCGGGCGAGGTACTCGGCGTTGCCGCGCAGCGCCGCGAGCGGGTTTCGCAGCTCGTGGGAGGCGTCGGCGATGAAGCGGCGCTCGCCCTCGCGCGAGCGCTCGAGGGCCGTGAGCATCCGGTTCAGGGTGTCGCGCAGGCGCGCGACCTCGTCCGGCGTGCGGTCGTCGCCGCCGCCCCCGGGCAGGCGCAGCGCCGGGTCGCCGCGGTGCTCGATCACCTCGGCGCCCTCGGCGAGCGCTGCGAGCGGCCGCAGCGCCCGTCCGGTCAGCACGAACGCGATCGGCACGACGAGCAGCGCCGCCGCGAGGGCGGAGGCGACGATCAGCGTGCGCGACTCGCGCAGCGTCGAGTCGATCTCGTCGGTGGTCGAGGCGACGATCACGGCGCCGCCCGACGCCGGCCCGCCGAGCGCCGCGAGCGGCGCCACGTAGATCCGGATGGGGTGACCCGCGAGCGTGCCGTCCGCGTAGCCGCTGCGGCCGCTCGCGATCACGCGGCCCGCGAGCGCCCCCACCGGCAGGGTCGCGCCCGCCATCCGCGTGCCGTGGCGGTCGACCACCTCGACGTCGATCTGGCGCGACTCCACGGACGACCCGAGCACGGTCGGCGACGTCAGGAGCGCCGGGGCGGTCGCCGCCAGCTGGGCGACCTGGGCGGCGCGGTCGCGCAGCGTCGTGTCGAGCCCCTGGTGCAGGTGGCGGGCGAGCAGGACCTGCACCGCCGCCCCGAGCACGACGACCGCGGCGACGATCGAGACGGCCGCGGCGGCGACCACGCGGGTGCGCAGGCGCGGCGGGCGGGTGCCGAGGCGCCGCGTCACCGCCGCAGCACGAAGCCCGCGCCCCGGACGGTGTGGATCAGGGGTGGGTCGCCGAGCTTCCGGCGCAGGTATGCGACGTAGCGGTCGACGACGTTCTCGGTGGTCGCGGAGCCGTCGCTCCACACGGTCGTCATCGCCGTACGGCGCGAGAGCACCTTGCCCGGCCGCCGCAGCAGGAGCTCGAGCAGCGCCGTCTCGCGCTGGGTGAGGTCGATGCTGCGGCCGCCGCGGACGACGACGCGCGCGCCCGTGTCGAGCGCGATGTCCGCGAACGAGAGGATCGGGGTCTCGACCCCGCGGCGCAGAAGGGCGCGCACGCGCGCGAGCAGCTCCTCGGTCGCAAACGGCTTCACCAGGTAGTCGTCGGCGCCGGCGTCGAGCCCCGCCACGCGGTCGGAGACGGCGTCGCGCGCCGTCAGCATCAGGATCGGCACCGAGAGGCCCTTCGCCCGCAGCCGCCGGGCGACGGCGAGGCCGTCCACCCCGGGCATGATCGCGTCGAGCACGATCGCGTCCGGTGGGTCGCGCTCGACCTCGGCGAGCGCCGCGCCGCCGTCGGCCGCGAGCACGGTGTCGTAGCCCTCGGCGCCGAGCGTGCGCGCGAGCGCGCGCCGCACCGGCCCGTCGTCGTCCACGATCAGCACCTTCGCTGTCACGATCCGCCTTTCCGATGGCAGCGTACGACGCCGGCGGCGCGCTCGCATACCATCGCGCCGATGCACGAAGGGCTCCCGTTCCCGCCAGGAGAGTTTCGCGACCGGGCACGCCGCGTCCGCGAGCGCATGCGCGAGCGCGGCGTCGAGGTGCTGTTCGTGACGAGCCCGCCGAACCTGTGCTACCTGACCGGGTTCGAGTCGGTGTGGTATCCGCCTCGGGCGCCGGTGGGCGTCGTGGTGTGCGCCGGAGACGAGCGGCTCGTGTTCTGCGACTACGAGCGCCATGAGACGCTCGTGCGCGAGACGGCCCACTGCGACGACGCGGTGTTCTACCGGTACGAGGACGTCCTCGACACGATCGCCGCGACGTTTCGCGACCGGGGCTGGCTCGACGGCCCGATCGGGCTCGAGCGCTGGTCGCAGGCGCCGGGCGCGCCGCTCGTCGCTGCGCTCGCGGAGCGGCTGGGCGGGCTCGGCGGCCAGGTCGTCGACGGCGACTGGATCGTCGACCGCGTACGGCTCGTCAAGTCGCCGGCCGAGGTGGTGTGCGTGCGCCGCGCGGCGGCGATCGTCGACGCCGCGTTCGCCGACCTCGTCGAGCACGTCCGGCCGGGCCAGACCGAGCTCCAGATCGCCGCCCGCCTCGATGCGGTCATGGCCGACCACGGCGGCGAGCGCGCGGCGATCGGAACCATGGTCTCGGCCGGGCCGGGCGTGTGGTGCCGCACCCACGCGCCGCCGTCGCGGCGGCCCGTCGCGGCTGGAGACGTGATGTACGTCGACGCGTGCGGCGTCGTCAACCGCTACCACGCCGACGTCTGCCGGACGTTCGCGGTGGGCCGCGACCACGCGGCCGCCCGGGCGATCCTCGACGTGACCGCCGGGAGCGTCGAGGAGGTGCGCCGGGCCGTGCGTCCCGGCGATCCGCTGGACGTCGCCCAGCGCGTCGCCGAGGACTACGTGTACTCGCGCTTCCCGCGCGACCAGGTGTGGTGGGTCGGCGGCTACGCGCTCGGGATCGCGATGCCGCCCAACTGGGTCGGGCACACATATCTGGCAAACGACGCCTTCGAGCAGTTCACGTGGGAGCCGGGCTACGTCACGAACTACGAGAACGTGCTCTTCGATCGCGACGCCGGCTTCACCGCGAGCTACATGGAGACGCTGCTCATGACCGAGCGCGGGATCGAGGTGCTGTCGCGCCGGCCGCGCACCTTGACGGTGATCGGCGGGGGAGCCTGACCGATGGAGGGACCACGCGGGTCAACCACGTGATGCGCGGAGATGGCGCGCCGGTGCTGCTGCTGCACGGCGCCGGGGTCGACCACCGAGAGCTGCTCGGGACGATGGAGCCCGCGTTTGCCGGGATACCCGGATACCGGCGGGTCTATCCTGACCTCCCGGGGCACGGAGGCACACCGGCCCCGGAGGCGATCCGCTCCGCCGACGACGTGCTCGGTGTGCTGCTCGAGCTGATCGACGACGTCATCGGAGACGAGCCGCTCCTGGTCGCCGGGCATTCCGCGGGCGGGTACTACGCCCGGGCCATCGCGCACCGTCGCCGCGAGCAGGTGATCGGACTGGCGCTCATCTGCCCGCTGCTCGAGGATCTTCGAGACGTGCCGCCTCACGCCCCCGTGCTCGACGCCGGGCTCGACGAAGGGCCCGGAGAACCCGCGGACATGGAGGCGTTCCGCCGCTACTTCGTCGTGCAGACGCCGGTGATGCTGCGCAGCTATCTGGAGCACGTCGCACCCGGCGCCGCCGCGGCAGACTCGTCCGCCCTCGAGCGGATCGGCGACCGGTGGCGCCTGACCGCCGGCCAGGCGGATCGCCGGCCGTACACGCACCCTGTCCTCGTCGTCGTCGGCCGCCAGGACTCGGCCGTCGGATACGCCGGTCAGTGGGATCTGATGGAGGCCTATCCGCGGGCCACGTTCGCGATGCTCGATCGCGCGGGTCACGCCTTGCCGCATGAACAGCCCGAGCTGTTGGCCGCGCTCGTCGCGGAGTGGGTGCGACGCGTCGAGGCAGCCAGATCCCCTGCGGGCGGCGCGAGCGCATCGCGATAACCTGCCGGGGCATGCCGGAGGCTCCCATCCCGCGCGCCATCCACGAGTTCCTGGCGCAGCCGAACATCGCGGTCGTCGCGACCATCATGCCGAGCGGATACCCGCACACGGCCGCGACCTGGTACGACTGGGAGGGCGGGCGGATCCTGGTGAACATGGACGAGTCGCGCCGCCGGCTCGAGTACATGCGGCTCAACCCGCGGGTGGCGCTGACGGCGATGGACGAGGCCGAGTGGGGCCGGCAGGTGAGCGTGATGGGCGAGGTCGAGTCGCTCGAGCCCGACGCCGGCATGCGCGACATCGACCGGCTCGCGGTCAGGTACACGGGCGAGCCCTTCTCGCGCCGCAACCAGCGCCGCTGGAGCGCATGGGTGCGGGTCGACCGCTGGTACGGCTGGTCGGGGATCGGCGCCTGGCCCGAGGGCGGCTCGTGACCGACCTCGCGCTGGTGAGCCTGGACGAGCCGACCGAGGTGCGCACGTTCGAGAAGGGCAAGTTCGAGGTCTACCGCGTCGGCCCGCTGACGTTGGGCAGAGCGACGTACGAGCCGGGTTGGCGGTGGTCGGTGCACGTCGGCGCCCGAACCGGCGAGACGTCGTGCCAGGTGGAGCACGTCGGGCTGGTCGTGAGCGGCCAGGCGATGGCCAAGATGGACGACGGCACCGAGCGGGTCATGCGCGCAGGCGAGTTCTTCTACGTCCCGCCCGGCCACGACAGCTGGGTGGTCGGCGACGAGCCCTACGTGTCGCTTCACATCATGGGCAGCGAGGGGTACGCGGCCGCAGAGTGAGGTCGCGGTCGGCGCCATTTGGCGCGGCCCCAGCACGCCAATTGGCGCATGCGACACGCGCCAAGTGGCGCCTGTGGCGCCACCACCTTCGCCACGGGGCACGGGTCGCGCGGCCGCCGCGGCCGGTCTCACCGCCCCGAGTAGTACGGGTTTCGCACCGTGTCGCGGCGGTCCACGAGCGCTCGCGCAGCCGCCGGGTCGCGCCCCGCGACGGCCATGCCGACGGCCTTGCGGGTGGCCGCGCGCGCGGCCTCGCGGACGGCGGACTCGTCGCCCGCGCCGGGGTCGATCCAGACGGCGACGAACACGATCGTTGCGTCGGTCGGCGGCAGGAGCTCGTCGGCGACCGCATCGAGCACGCCCTGGCCGACGCCGAGCTGCGTCGCTCCATACGTGATCTTGGCGTGGCGATCGCCGGCGATCGTCGACTTGTTCATCATCACCGTCGGCGGCCAGATCGGCTCGTAGTGGTCCTTGTCCTCGCCGACGCAGACGAGGATCGGGCTGTGGCCCTGCCGCGGCGTCGTGAACGCCGTCATCAAGGCGGCGGCCGTCGCGCTGCCGCGCCGGGCGAGCACGACGTTCACGTGGCACCCGTCCGGATCCCGGCCCGACCAGCCCTCGCCGATCGCTCCGTCGATGGCGCGCTCGCTCGCGTTCATCCACCCTCCTTGGCTGCGGGTTCGACGCCCGGGCGATCCTCCGAGCCGCGGGCCGCCTCGTAGGCTAGGCGGAACGCGCCTCGCTAGAGCCCGCAGACGCGCACGAGCTGCGGCTGGCTCGCGGTCGACTGGCCGGCGGCCCAGCCGCTGCCGTTCGCGCCGAGCGCGAAGGCGGACGAGAACCCGAACCCGGCCACGCCGCCGAGCAGGTGCCAGCGACCGCCCACGAGGTGGGCGAAGGCGGGCGTGCCGGCGAGCTGCGGGCTCCACGTCGCCCAGACGTCCGCCGGGGCCGGCCGCGGCCACCTGCGCCAGGTAGACGCCCTTCGTGAAGAACTTGTGCCAGGCGGTGCCGGTGAAGTGCTCGGTGATCCCGCCGGTGCCCGATCCGCCCACCGCCCACACGTCGGCGGCGGCGGGCACGGTCAGGCTCGAGACATCGCCGAATCCCGGCAGCGGGTGGTACGTCCACGTGCCGCCGGCGAGCTGGTAGCTCACGAACGGGCCGATCGCCCAGACCCGCCTCGTCCCGGGCACGCGCTGCACGCCGGTGAGCAGGATCTCGACCGCCGGGAACGGGTCGAAGACCGCGACGGTGCTCCACACGTGGCCGTCCCAGTGCTCGATCAGCGGCGAGTTGTCGGAGAAGCGCTCGCCGACCGCCCAGACGTCGTTCGCCGCGACGGCGGCGACCCCGGCCAGGTACGCGTCGATCGCCGGCGTCGGGACGACCGTCCACGAGCGTCCGTCCCAGTGCTCGGCGACGGTCTGGCCCGTGCCGCTGTCGCCGCCGACCGCCCATGCGTCCCTCGCCGAGAGCGCCGAGACGGCATTCAGCTGCACGAACTGGAAGGGCTGGGGCGATGGCACCGCGTGCCAGCCGCCGTTCACGAAGCGGTCGGCGATCGGGATCGTGTGGTTGTTCTGCTCCTGTGCGCCGACCGCCCACGCCTCTGCGGTGCCGGGGACGAGGCTCAGCCCGTTGATGCTGCCGGTGCCGCCCGCCGGGTGGGGCGTGGCGACGAGGCTGAAGCGCGACGGGCAGCCCCCTGCCGCGGCGCGGTGCGGCGACGCGTGCGCGACCGCGGGCGAGAGCGCCGCCACGACCGCGACCCCCACCGCCCCGAGGACGATGCTTGCCCGAGCACCCATCGCGGCCACGTTACCATAGGCACGAAGTCGGGGGCAGGGCGCCCGCTCAGGCGTCGCGCGTGGCGGTGCGCCAGCCGCCCGCGACCAGCGGCACGATCACCCAGCCGGCCAGCACCGCGATCGCGCTCGCGAGCGACAGGTGCAGCGCCGACGCGGCGTCGCCGCCGGCGCCGCCCGGCCCCGTGAACGGCTGGACGCGGGCGGTCGCCGCCGAGAGCAGGAGCTCGCGGGTCACGCCGAGCGCGGAGATGTTGAGGACGAGCGGCGTGACCGCCAGCTGCCAGCCGAGCAGGACGCCGATCGAGATGCCGCGCGACCCGATCAGCGACGCGATCCCCATCGACGCGACCGCCGCGATGGCCGTCACCAGCAGCACCCACAGGCCGTCCTTGACGATCGCCGTCGCGCCGGGCGTGGGCAGATTGCCGGCGAAGGCGAAGTCGAAGCCCACGGCGACCACGTAGGCGATCACGACGAGCGGCACCCAGAAGAGCAGCATGCCCGGCACCCGTGCGGCGAACAGGCCCACGCGGGAGCGGCCGGTCACGATCAGGTCGCGCAGCACGCCGGAGCTCAGGTCGCTCGTGCCGACGGTGCTGCCGAGGATCGCCGCGGCCACCGAGCCGACGAAGCTGATCACGACGATGCCGTGGCGGAGGTTGTCGGCGCCGCCGGCCGGACCGTTGTGGACCGAGTCGTTCAGGTGGAAGCCCTGGCCGATCAGGTAGAGCGCCGCCACGGCTCCCGTGGTCATGAGCACCATCCACACGAAGAGCGCGCGGTTCTTGCGCAGCCGCAGGAGCTCGGCGGTGACCATGCGGACGTTCACGCCGGCGCGCCCAGGCGGGAGGTGACCTCGAGGAACCGCTCCTCGAGCGAGATCCGGGCGGGCTCGAGCCGGTGCACGGCGATCCCGGCCTCGACGAGCCGGCGGTTGATGTCGGCGATCGCGGCGTCGGACCCGTCGCCGAGCACGACGCGCACGCCGCCGTTCGCACGAGCCGCCTCGGCCACCGCGGGGTGGTCGTGCAGCATCCGCTCCGCCGCCAACGGGTCGTCGCACCCGATCGCGATCGTCGGCCGCGCCCCGCCGGCCATCTCGGCGACCGTGCCCGACATGAGGATGCGGCCGCGGTCGACGATGGCGACCATGTCGCAGATCTTCTCGACCTCGTCGAGCAGGTGCGACGAGAGGAATACGGTGCGCCCCTCGTCGACCATGTCGCGCACGAAGGCGCGGAACTCGGTGATGCCGGCCGGATCGAGGCCGTTCGTCGGCTCGTCGAGGATCAGCAGCTCGGGGTCGGCCAGCAGGCAGCGGGCGATGCCGAGCCGCTGGCGCATGCCCATCGAGTACGACTTGACGCGGTCGTCGGCACGCTCGCGTCAGGCCGACCCGCTCGAGCGCGCCGGGGATGCGCGCGTCGGCGTCCGGCTCGCGGCAGGCCGCGGCGATGCGCAGGTTCTCGCGGCCGGTGAGGTGGCCGTGGAAGCGCGGCTCCTCGACGATCGCGCCCACTCGCGCGAGCGCCTGCGGCGCGCTGCGCCGGGAGCGGCAGCCCGAGCATGCGCATCTCGCCGGCGGTGGCGTGCGTGAGGCCGAGCAGCGTGCGGATGAGCGTCGTCTTGCCCGCGCCGTTCGGCCCGAGGAACCCGAAGGCGACGCCGCGCGGGACGCAGCAGATCCGCCTGCGCGAGCGCCACCCGCTCGCCGAACTGCTTCGTCAGCCCGGTCGTCTCGATGGCGGGGGATGGAGCGTTCGTCTGCGGCGCGGCCATCGTTCGCAGGCTACCCCGCGTTGCCCGCGGCCCGTGTCCAGGCGCGAATCCGGCTCCAATCTCCGGCTAGCGCGAGAACGTGCGCAGAAGGAGGGTCGCGCGGGCCGGCGTGACCGCCTCGGCGCCGGTGTCGAAGAGCATCTGCAGGGGCGATCCCGCCGCCGTGAGGCGGCCCGCATACCGGGTCACCTTGTAGTGATAGAGGTGGCGCTCCCAGACGCAGGTGTGGCCGGGCGAGACATGTGCCTTCCCCGTCGACGCGAACACCGCCCGTCCGCCCATGAATGGGACACCGGCGGCGCTCACGGACGCCCTGATGCCGCCGCCGCGGGTGTGCACCGGGACGGGCATGTCGGTGCCTCGGCCGATGCCGACGGCCAGGTGGTCGATGCCGTCGGGGCCGAACGGGTTCGATTCGACCAGCCCGAACTCGGTGACCCGGCCGCCGCCGAAGCCGCGCTCGCTCGTCCAGAGCGAGGTGAGCGAGGAGTGCTGGATCGTCTCCCGGCCGGCGCACGGGAAATGGAAGACCGGCCGCGCCGGCCGCACCTTCGCCGCGGAGGCGAACACCGAGCAGCCGGGGTCGTGGACGATGGTCGCGGTCGCCGGCACCGTCGTGATGTTCCCGAAGAACGGCGTCGTCCCCGTCGCGATCCGAAACGTCTGCGCCGACAGCGTGCCCGTGGCCGCCTGGAACGTGCCGTGGCCGCCGCCGACGAGCGTGCACGGCACCTGCTCGACCGCGCCGCTCACGTGGAAGCGCATGTCGATCGCGCTCGGGCTGATGCTCGCGCCCGTCGTGACCCGCGCCCGCGTCAGCCCGGCGTCTGCGTGGAAATGCAGACCGCCGATCGGCGCGTAGCCGTAGACGTGGGCCTGCTCGCCGGCGAGCCTGCCGCCGGCCGATGTCGTGCGGTCGAGCTCGACCGCCAGCTCCGGCGGCTGGTCGAGCGCCGCCGGCAGGTTCTGGACGCTCAGCGTCATCCGGTAGGTGACGCCGTTCACCGTCACGTTCGCGGGGTCGGAGAAGAGCGCAAGCGACGCCAGGCTGGGCGCCGCCGTGCCCGGCAGGAGGGCCGCCATGCGGTGCAGCAGGCCGCCCCTGGGCGCCATCGCCGCCAGCACCCGCGGGGTGAACATCACCGATCGCGACGGATGCGTCGCCGCGGTCGCCGGGGCGCCGGTCACAAGTGTCGCGCCGGCCGCCGCGAGGCCGGTTGCAACCCTGAGAGCCCTGATCCTCCGCACGTCTGCCTCCGTTCGCCTCCACTCCGACTGTACGAGCAAACGGGCCTTGTGCAAACGGATGCTACGTTGAAGCTTCGGCGACAGCGGCCGGGTCGGGGCTGAGCTCCTCGAAGCGGTCGATGGTGCGCAGCTCGGGGAACCGCCACGCCCACACGACCGCGATCGCGATCGACGCGGCACCGCCCAGCACGACGGCCGGGACGGCGCCGATCAGCGCCGCGGCGACGCCCGACTCGAACGCCCCGAGCTCGTTCGACGCGCCGATGAAGACCCGCTCGACGGCGCTCGACGCGCCCGCGCAGCGCCGGCGGCGTCAGGAGCGGCGAGAGGGTGCTGCGCATGACCATGCTGACCATGTCGGCGCCCGGCCAGCGCCGCCAGCGCGAACAGCGAGAGCACGAAGCTGCGTCGAGAGGCCGAACACGATCGTGAACACGCCGAACAGCGCGACGACGAGGAACAGCGTCTGCGCCGACCCGGCGGCGGATCGGGCCGGGCCGAGATCAGCGCGCCGACGACCACCGCCCCGACGCCCGGGGCGGCGCGCAGGATGCCGTTGCCGGCGGCGCCGACGTGCAGGATGTCGCGCGCGAACACCGGCAGGAGCGCCGTCGCGCCGCCGAAGAGCACCGCGATCAGGTCGAGCGAGATCGCGCCGAGCAGCGGCCGGCTGCGGAAGATCAGGCGCACGCCGCCGAGCACGTCGGCGAGGTCGCGGCTCGTGCTCGCCGACGTGGGCGACGCCGATCCGGCGCGGCACGAGCGGCAGGAGCGCGGCCGACGGCGGCCGCGAACGCCGCCGCGAACAGGTACGGGGCCGGGCGCGCCGATCGCCTGGGTGAGCCCGCCGATCGCCGGGCCGGCCACCATCGCCGCCTGGCCCGCCGAGGTGACGAGCGGCGAACGTCTGCGGCGAGGTCGGGCGCGGCGACGCCGGCGGCCAGCAGCGGCCCGAGCGTCGGCCCGACGAACGCGTTGCCGACGCCCCAGCAGAAGCGCGAGCACGTACAGCGGCCACACGGCCGTGTCGCCCGCCGCGGCGTCGAGCGCGAGCGCGACCGCGGTCAGCGCGTGCCACGACGAGGCCGGCGCCGGCGACGAGCGCGCCGGTCGTGGCGGTCGTCGACGTGGCCCGCCGGGAGCGCCAGCAGCACGGCGGGCACGAACTCGGCGAGCCCGAGCAGGCCGAGCACGAGCGGATCGTGCTGGCGGGCGTAGGCCTGCCAGCCGAGCGCGGTCGCGGTCGCGCCGAGCGCGAGGCTCGAGAGCAGCTCGACGAGCACCATGACGGTGACGATGCGGCGTTCCTGCCGGAGCATCCATCGCACTTTACGGTGGCCGGACGGCGACGAGCCGGGTGAAGCGGCCCCGATGCGACGCTGGTCAGGATCGATCGACAACGACACGGACGCGCCCGTCGCGCGGGGCGATCTCAACGGCGGGGCTAACCGGACGCGGGTGCACGCGCGGTGCGAGCACCGCGGCGATCTCGTCCAGGACGGCCGGGTCGTCGATCGTCGAGGGCACCGTCACGCTCGCGGCCCTCGGCGATCGCCCGCATCGTCGCGCGCAGGATCTTGCCCGACCGCGTCTTCGGCAGCCGTTCGACGACGCGCGAGTCGCGGAAGCACGCCACCGCGCCGATCTGGTCGCGCACCATCGCCACGAGCTCGGCGCGCGAGCTCCTCGGGGTCGCGCTCGGCGCCCGCCTTCAGCACGACGAGGCCGAGCGGCACGTGCCCGCGCAGCTCGTCGGGGACGCCGATGACCGCGCACTCGGCCACGTCCGGGTGCGCCGGCCACGACCTCCTCGATCGCCCCGGTCGAGAGGCGGTGACCGGCGACGTTGATGACGTCGTCGATCCGCCCCATCACGAACAGGTAGCCGTCGTCGTCCATGCAGCCGCCGTCGCCGGTGATGTAGTGGCCCGGGAACGCCGACAGGTAGCGCGCGCGGAAGCGGTCGTCGTCGCCCCACAGCGTCGGCAGCGTGCCCGGCGGCAGCGGCAGCCGGATCGCGATCGCGCCCTCCTCGCCCGCGGCGGCCTCCGACCCGTCGCCGCGCAGGATGCGGACGTCGTAGCCGGGCACGGCCCGGGTCGGCGATCCGGGCTTGACCGGCAGGCGCTCGATGCCGAGGCAGTTGGCGGCGATCGCCCAGCCGGTCTCGGTCTGCCACCAGTGGTCGATCACCGGCCGCTCGCCGAGCATGCGCTTGGCCCACAGGTAGGTGTCGGGGTCGAGCCGCTCGCCGGCGAGGAAGAGCGACTCGAACCGGGACAGGTCGTGGCGCGCCGAGGTGCTCGCCCTCGGGATCCTCCTTGCGGATGGCGCGGAACGCCGTCGGCGCCGTGAAGAGCGTGCGCACGCCGTGCTCGGAGACGACGCGCCAGAAGGCGCCGGGATCGGGCGTGCCGACCGGCTTGCCCTCGTACATCACCGTCGTGCAGCCGGCCAGGAGCGGCGCGTAGACGATGTAGGAGTGGCCGACGACCCAGCCGACGTCGGAGGCGGCCCAGAACACGTCGCCCGCGTGCGGCGTCGTAGACGTTCGCCATCGACCAGTGCAGCGCGACGGCGTGGCCGCCGTTGTCGCGCACGACGCCCTTCGGCCGTCCCGTCGTGCCCGACGTGTACAGGATGTAGAGCGGATCGGTGGCCGCGACCGGCACGCGGATCGGCCGGCGCGGCCGCCGCGACCTGCTCGGCCCAGTCGAGGTCGCGCCCGGCGGTCATGGCCGCCTCGGCCTGCGGCCGCTGCCAGGATCACGCACGTGCCGCGGCTTGTGCGTCGCGAGCTCGATCGCGCGGTCGAGCAGCGGCTTGTAGGCGATCACGCGCGCGCCCTCGATGCCGCACGACGCCGAGAGCACGACCGCCGGCCGGGCGTCGTCGATGCGCACCGCGAGCTCGTGCGCCGCGAACCCGCCGAACACGACCGAGTGGATCGGCGCCGATGCGGGCGCAGGCGAGCATCGCGATCACCGCCTCGGGCACCATCGGCATGTAGATCACGACGCGGTCGCCGCGGCCGACGCCGAGGCTCGCGAGCATCCCCGGCCGTACGCGCGACCTCGTCGCGCAGCTCCGCGTAGGTGAAGCGGCGGACGCTGTCCGTGACCGGGCTGTCGTAGATCAGCGCCAGGCGGTCGCCGTGGCCGGCGTCGACGTGGCGGTCGAGCGGCGTTCTCGCACGTGTTCAGGACGCCGCCGGTGAACCAGCGGTAGAACGGCGCGCGGCTGCGGTCGAGCACCTGCTCGGGCGGGCTGCGCCACGTGATCGCCGCGGCGGCCTCGCCCCAGAAGGAGTCGGGGTCCGCCAGGCTGCGTGCGTGCAGAGCTGCCGTGCGGTCACTCACCGGACGCGGCGAGTGTATCAGCGCCCGGATTCGAGCAAATTGCTGGAAATACCCCCCAGCAGGCGGAGGCCGCGTACGCCGATTCGGGGAGGGTCCGCGTCCGTCGCCCGCTCTAGCATCCGGTCACCGTGAGCCGCACGACGACAGACGACGCCGCGTCCCGGCTGCCGGCGTCCGACCCGGTCGTCTCGGTGCGGCGGCTCGCGGCCCCGGCGGCCGAGGCCGCCGGCGCCGGTGCCGCGCCGATCCGCCTCCTCCTGATCGAGGCCGACCAGGTCGCCGCCCACCAGCTCCAGCGCCAGCTCCGCGACGCCGGCTCGGGGTTCGCGGTCGCCACGGTCGGCCGGCTCGACGAGGGCCTCGGCCACCTCGCCGCCGTCGCCACCGACGCGATCCTGGTCGATCTGGCGCTGCCGGACAGCAACGGCCTCGAGGCGCTCGCGACGCTGCGCGCGGGCGCCGCCGACCTGCCGATCCTCGTGCTCGCCGGCAGCGACGACGAGGAGACCGCGCTGCGGGCGCTCGGCGTCGGCGCGAGCGACTACCTGCTGAAGGGCCGCGTCAGCGGCGACCTGGTGGCGCGGGCGGTGCAGTACGCGATCGAGCGCGAGCGGCTGCTCGTGGCCGAGCGCGAGAGCCGGCGCGACGCCGAGGCGGCGCGCGACAACGCGCTGCGCACGCAGCGCGCGCTCGAGACGAGCGAGAAGCGCCGGCGCGCGCTGCTGGGATCGATGCTGCGGGCCGAGGAGGCCGAGCGGCAGCGGATCGCGGTCGAGCTGCACGACGACACGATCCAGGTGATGGTGGCGGCGCTCGTCGGGATGGACGCGTGCCAGGCGACGATCGACCGCGACGACCCCGGCGGCGCGCTCGAGAGCATGGCCCGGGCGCGGGCGACGCTCGCCGAGGCCGTCGACCGCGTGCGCCGCATGAGCTTCGAGCTGCGGCCGCCGCTCCTGGACGCGCAGGGGCTCGGCTCCGCCGTCACCGACCTGGTCGACGAGGTCGCGGCCGAATGCGCGCTCGAGTCGCACGTCGACGTCGTCGGTGCGGCGCTACGCCCCCGAGATCGAGATCCTGACCTACCGCACGGTGCGCGAGCTGATCGCCAACGTGCGCAAGCACGCGCGGGCGACGCGGCTCGAGCTGCGCATGCACGAGCAGTCCGCCGCGCTCGTCTGCGTCGCTCGCCGACGACGGCGTCGGGTTCGACGCCGACCGCTTCGACGCTCCGAGCGGCCGCCGCGGGATGCGGCTGCACCTCGGCCTCGACGCGACCATCGAGCGCGTCCGCATCGCCGGCGGCACCTTCGCGATCGACTCCGCGCACGGGCGGCGGCACCACGGTGCGCTTCACCGTCCCCATCCACCGCCAGGGCGACGTCCGCTCCGGATAGCAGGCGCCGGCGTGGTTGGCGATTTGTTGGAGCTCGTTGGCACGGGCTTGCGGCGGGGCCGCGAGGCCCCTAGGCTTGGGGAGCCCGAGGCAGGGCGTCCGAGTCGTCGAACCGTTGTGGGAGGGGTCATGCGGAGATCGTCCGTGTGCGTGTTCGTGTGTGCGCTCGCCGCGGCGGCGCTCTGCGGCCCGGCGAGCGCGCTGGCCGTGCCCGCGGCCGCCCCCTCGAGCGCGCCGCTTGCGACCTGGCAGGCCCAGGGCCGCGTGAGCGCACTCGCGATCGCAAACGGCGTCGTCTACCTGGGCGGCTCGTTCACCTCGCTCTTCTCGCACGGATCGCCGCGCAAGACCGTCACGCGCAACCACCTCGCGGCGGTCAACGAGGCGACCGGCGCGCCGCTCGCGTGGAACCCGAACGTGAACGGCGCCGTGCACAGCATCCGCGTGGTCGGCACGCGGGTCTACGTCGGCGGCAGCTTCACGTCCATCGGCGGCCGGCCGTCCACAACGTCGCGGCGATCAGCCGCAGCACCGGCCACGTCGATCACCGGCCTTCCGCGGCTCGGCCAACGGCGAGGTCGACGCGCTCGCCGCCTCGGCGACGAAGCTCTACCTCGGCGGCACGTTCTCGCGGGTCGACGGCTTCGCCCACGGCAACGTCGCCGCGGTCGCCCTCGGCACCGGCGCGGTCGCGGGCGGCTGGGCGGCCCGCACCAACGGCGCCGTCCACACGCTGCTCGTCGGCACCGGCTCGGGCCGCGTCTACATCGGCGGCCACTTCTCGGCGATCGACGGCAAGTCGCGGCCGTTCCTGGGCGCGGTCGGCGCGAAGAAGGGCGCCGCGTTCGCGTGGGCGAGCGCGCCGCTCGGCCAGGTGTGGGCGCTCGCGCTCAGCCCGCGGGGCAGCTCTACGTCGGCGTCGGCGGCCACCAGGGCGGGCAGCTCGACGCCTACAACGCCGCGACCGGGGCCAGGCGCTGGCAGCGGTTCGCCGACGGCGACGTGCAGACCGTGAGCGTCGCCGGATCCGAGATCCTCGCCGGCGGCCACTTCCTGAACGCCTGCGACACGGCCGGGCGGCGGCACCCCGTGGGTGTGCACGGTGCCGATCCAGCGCGACCGCTTCTTCGCCACCGACGCGGACGGCACCATCCAGCCGTGGAACCCGGGCGGCAACAGCCTCTACGGCGTGTGGGCGCTGCGCAGCGATGCGCACCCACATCGTGGCCGGCGGCGACTTCACGATCGTGAACGGCACCCACCAGGCCCGGTACGCCGAGTTCCTGCGCTAGGACCGGTCAGTCGGCCCGGACGACCTCGTCCAGCAGCAGCTCGAAGTCGGGCCCGTCGAACTCGGCGACCGCGCGCTCGTACTTCTCCATGCCCCACTCCCAGAAGTCGAAGTCGATGTCGGACACGCCGTCCTGGATCGACGCCCAGAGCGTCCAGCCGTACTTCGACATGAGGCCCCACAGCCGCGCCCGCGCGATCTTGTTGCGCAGCCTGCTGGCCGTAGTAGTGGGTGACGAGCTCGTCGAGCTGCTCGAGCGAGAGGTTCGACTCGCTCCAGACGTTGCCGAGCTCGAAGCAGGCGTCGTTCTGGCCCGAGTACTCGTAGTCGATCAGCCGGAACTCGCCGCCGACGTCGATGAAGTTCTCGGCCAGCAGGTCGTTGTTGCACGGCACGGTGCCCTCGTCGCGCACGGCCATGCGCCGTCTCGATCGCGGCGCACCTGCGGCTCGAACTCGAGGTAGCGCTCGGGCAGCCGGAAGCCGCGCTCCTGCACGAGCCGCAGGTAGCGCGCGCTGGATCTCGAACATGTCGAAGTCGTCGCGGAACGGCGCCGCGCCGTGCAGGCGCCGGCAGGCGCGCGCGACCATCTCGAGCTGGTCGCCGCGGCGCAGGTCCTCGGCGCTCTGGGTCGTGCCCTCGATGAACTCGAGCACGAGCAGCGAGTGCTCGGGCACGTAGTCGATCACGCGCGCGCCCACGCCGGCCTCGGCCGCCGCGACGACGCTGTTCAGATACTCGTTCTCGCGGTCGATCGCGAGCAGGCCCGAGTCCTTCGCCGAGACGCGCACGACGTACGCGCCGGCGTCGGTCACGACCTTGTAGTTCGTGTTCGTGAGGCCGCCCGCGAGCTCGGCGACCGTGCGCGCGCGTGCGCAGCGCCGGAACCAGATCGAGCAGCTCGGTCAGAGCCGGGTCTTCTGCCACGCATCCCTCCTTCAGTTCTCGTTACCGTGTCGGGCCGCCCACTATAGTCACCGCCAATGCAGCCGCAGCGGGCAAGCGTGGTCGTGATCGGCGGCGGCATCACGGGGTGCAGCGTCGCCTACCACCTGGCCGCCGCCGGCATCGATGACGTCGTCCTGGTCGAGAAGGACGAGCTGACGAGCGGCTCGACCTGCCACGCCGCCGGCCTCGTGACCCAGTTCAACCCGTCGCCGACGATGATGGGCTTCCGCCGCTACAGCGTCGAGCTCTACAACCGCCTCGACGTGTTCGAGCCGATCGGCAGCCTGCGCGTCGCCTCCTCGCCCGAGAGCCTGGTCGAGCTGCGCCGGGGCGCGAGCCGCGCGCGCGGGATCGGCCTCGACGTCGAGGTGATCGGGCCCGACGAGGCGGTCGCGCTGATGCCGGCGGCGTCGCGCGAGTCGCTCTACGGGGCCGTCTGGATCGCGGGCGACGGCTACGTCGACCCGCACACGGCCACCTACGCGCTCGCCGGCGCCGCACGCGACCTGGGCGCCGGCGTCCGCACGCACACGCGCGTGACCGGGATCGAGCTGGGCGCCGGATCGGCGGGTGCAGGCGGTCGTGACCGACGCCGGCCGGATCGAGACCGAGCTCGTCGTGAACGCTGCGGGATGTGGGCGCCGCAGGTGGCGGCGATGGTGGGCGCGTTCGCGTCGTCGGTCCCGGTCGACCACCAGCACATCGCCCTGCGCGGCCGTCCCGGGCCACGAGCTGCCGCGCGAGATGCCGTGCTTCCGCGACACCGACAACCTCGTCTACGGCAGGTCGGAGGCGGGCGGCGTGCTGTTCGGCGGCTACGAGCCGAACCCGGTCGCCCGCTGGGTCGACGGCGTGCCCTGGGACCACGCCGGCAGCACGCTGCCCGCCGACCACGAGCGCTTCGCGCAGCTCATGGAGGGCGCCGCGCGGCGGTTCCCGTTCCTCGCCGACGCGGGCGTCGTCACGCTCGTCTGCCATCCCGACGCGATGACGCCCGACGGCAACCCGCTGCTCGGACCGATGCCGGGCGTGCCCGGGTTCTGGATGGCGGCGGGGCTCTCGCTGAACGGATTCGGCGGCGCCGGCGGGATCGGCAAGACGATCGCCGAGTGGATCACGGCCGGCGAGACCGAGTGGGACGTGCACGGCTACCGCGGCTGGCGCTTCGGCGCGGCCTACGGCCACCCGGACGCGCTCGAGGCGGCCGGCCGCGAGACGTACAGGTACTACTACCGGCTGCGCTACCCGCTCGACACCGCCGAGTGGGGCCGGCCGGGCCGGCTCTCGCCGCTGCACGAGCGCACGCAGGACCTGGGCGCCGTGTACGGCGCCAAGAACGGCTGGGAGCGGCCCGACTACTACCGGCCCGGGCAGCCGTGGCGGCGCGCGGGCGCCGAGCAGCGCGGATATGGCTGGACGCAGCCGCCCGAGCTCGAGCGCCTCGCAGCCGAGCACACCGCGTTTCGCGAGCGGGTCGGCATCATCGACATGACCTCGTTCGGCAAGATCGCGGTCGAGGGGCCCGATGCGGCCGCGCTGCTCGAGCGCGTGTGCGTGAACCGGGTCGACCGGCCCGCCGGGAGCGTCGTCTACACGCAGTGGTGCGACCGCCGCGGCGGGATCGTCGCCGACGTGACCGTGACGCGCCTGGCCGAGGACCGGTTCCGGGTCGTGACCGGCGCGGGCGTGGTCGACTCCGACCTCGGCTGGCTGCGCCTGCACCGCCGCGACGGCGAGCATGTCGCGCTGCGCGAGGCGAGCGCCGAGACGGCCGTGATCGGGATGTGGGGGCCGCGCGCGCGCGACGTGCTTCAGGCCGTGACCGGCGACGACGTGAGCGCCGCGGGGCTGCCCTTCCGCCAGGCGCGCACGATCGCCGTCGGCGCCGCCCCGGTGCTCGCCCAGCGCATCACCTACGTCGGCGAGCTCGGATACGAGCTCTACGTCGACCCGGAGTGGGCGGTGCAGGTGTGGGATGCGCTCTGCGGCGGCCGGGCGGCCGCACGGCATCGAGCCGGGCGGCTACCGCGTGCTCGACTCGCTGCGGATGGAGAAGGGCTACCGCTACATCGGCACCGACATCACCGCCGGCGACACGCCGTACGAGGCCGGCCTCGGCTTCTGCGTCGCGCTCGACAAGGGCGACTTCGTCGGCCGCGACGCGCTCGCGGCGGCGGCGGCGCGGCCGCTCGAGCGCGGCCTGCGCACGCTCGTCGTCGGCGGCGAGGACTACCTGCCGTCTACGGCGGCGAGGCGGTGCGCTCGCCGGACGCACCGCGGGCCGCGTGCGCAGCGCCGCCTACGGGTTCACGGTGCGCCGCAACATCGCCTACGCCTACCTGCCGCCGGCGGCGACCGAGGGCACCGAGCTCGAGGTCGAGGTGCTCGGCGAGCCGGTCGCCGCCCGCGTGGCCGCCGACGTGCTCTACGACCCGTCACACGCCCGCGTGCGCGGATAGCGGCGCGTCCGGGGCAGCCTCGCTCACCGGGACGCGCGAATCGCGGACGAGCGCGTAGGTCACGCCGACGATCACCATGGCGTTCACGACGTGCAGTCCGCCGAGCACGGGCGCGGCGTCGGCGCCGAAGCCGGCCAGCAGGATCTGCACGATCATCAGGCCGAAGAGCGCGCCGCTCAGGCGCAGCGCCCGCGGCGACCAGCGCCCGATCAGGGCGACGATCACGATCACGAGGGCAACGACGACGAGCAGCGACCCGAGGGCGGCGTGGGCGTCGAAGTTCGAGTCCTTGAACCGCTTGTCGTGGACGGTCGTGAACGCGCCGAGGCCGGCGAGGAAGAGCTGCACGACGAGCAGGGCCGCGAACAGGTGGGCGAGCCCGGAATGGAGTTTCCTGGTCATCTGCGTCGACCTCTCCTGATGGGGTGGAATGGGGAGAGTCTCGCGGCGCCGACCGTTCCGAAAACGTTACGGTCTTGCGCGTGCCGGACGCGTCCGTGATCCTCGCCGTCGACCAGGGCAGCTCGAGCACGCGCTGCATCGCCTACGACGCGCGGCTCGAGCCGGTCGCGGCCGCCGTCCGACCCGTCGCGACGGCGCGTCCCGGCCCGGGGATGGTCGAGCACGACCCCGACGAGCTGCTCGGGGGCGCCCGGGCCGCGATCAAGGAGGCTGCGCACGCCGCGGGCGGCGGCGTGGCCGGGATCGGCATCGCCAACCAGACCGAGTCCTTCGTCGTCTGGGAGCGGGCGACCGGCGCTGCGCGCACGCAGGTCGTGAGCTGGCAGGATCAGCGCGCCGGCGACCTGTGCCGCGCGCTCGCCGCCGACCCGGCCGCGGCGCGCGTGCCGGCCGTGACCGGCCTCGCGCTCGACCCGACCTTCTCGGCCCCGAAGCTCGCCTGGCTCTTCGACCGCGACCCGGGACTGCGCGCCCGGGCCGAGTCGGGCGAGCTCGCCTTCGGCGACGTCGCCTGCTGGCTGGCCTGGCATCTCTCGGCCGGCGCCGGGCATGTGAGCGAGCCGTCCAACGCGTGTCGCAGCCTCGTGCTCGACGTCGAGACGATGCGGTGGGACGACGGCCTGCTCGACCTGTTCGGGGTGCCGCGGGCGCTCCTGCCCGAGGTGCGCGACTCCGACGCGCCCGGCCTCGGCGCCTCGGCCGAGGGCGCCGGGTTCGAGGCTCCGATCGCCGCCATGCTCGGCGACCAGCCGGCCGCGCTCTACGGCCAGGGCTGCACGTCGCCGCGGATGGCCGCCCTCACGCTCGGCACCGGCGCGTTCGTGTGGCTGAACGCCGGCCCGCAGCGGCCCGATCCGCCCGAGGGCGTGCTCGCCACCGTCGCCTGGCAGACGGCCCGCGAGGGGCGCACCTACGCGCTCGAGGCGTTCGGGGCGAACGCGGGCAATGCGCTCGGCGTCCTGCGCGCGAGCGGGCTCGTGCCGCCGGACTGGCCGTCGCAGGCTCCGGACTGGGCCCGGCCGCACGCCGTGGTCGTGCCCGCGCCCGCGGGCCTCGGCACGCCGCACTGGCACGGCGACGACCGGATCACCGTGATCGGCGCGTCGAGCGCCACCACCGCCGCCGACCTCGCCGCGGCGTGGCTGGCCGGCGTCGCCCATCAGATCGCGGACGCCCTCGAGGCGCAGCAGGCTTCGGGCGGGATCGACGTGCTGCGCGTCGGCGGCGGGCTCGCGGCCGATCGCGTGCTCCTGCAGGCCGTCGCCGACCTCTCCGGCCTGTCCCTCGAGGTCGCGCGCGACCTCGAGGCGACCGCCCGCGGCATCGCGGCGCTGGCCGCGGCGGCGGTCGGGTGTGCTCGACCCCGGCGCGTCCGGTCACGCGGTGGCCCATCGCGTCGACCCGCTCCTCGACGCCGCGGGCAGAGCGCGCGAGCGCGAGCGCTGGCGCGACGCCCTCGCGGTGCACGTGCGCCCGCAGGTCGCCGGTTGAGCCGGGGCGTGCTCGATCCGGCGGCGCGGGCGGCCGCGCTCGCGCGCATGCGGCACGAGCGCTTCGACCTGCTCGTCGTCGGCGGCGGGATCACCGGCGCCGGCATCGCGCTCGACGCGGCGACGCGCGGCCTCTCGGTGGCGCTCGTCGAGGCGCGCGACCTCGCCGCCGGCACCTCGAGCCGCTCGAGCAAGCTGATCCACGGCGGCCTGCGCTACCTCGAGATGCTCGACTTCGGCCTCGTGCGCGAGGCGCTGCGCGAGCGCCGGCTGCTCCTGACGCGGGTCGCGCCCCACCTCGTCCGCCCGGTGCCGTTCCTGTTCCCGCTGCGGCACCGCATCTGGGAGCGGCCGTACATGGGCGCCGGGCTGCTCCTCTACGACAGCATGGGCGGCGCCCGCCACGTCCCCCGCGCCCGGCACGTGTCCAAACGGGCGGCGCTTGCCTCCGCGCCCGCGCTCCGGCCCGACGCCCTCGTGGGCGCGGTGCGGTTCCACGATGCCCAGGAGGACGACGCCGTCTTCGCCGTGTACGTCGCGCGGACGGCGGCCGCGCACGGCGCCGCCATCGCCACCCGCGCCGCCGTGACCGGATTCCTGCGTGACGAGGGCGGCCGGGTCGCGGGCGCGCAGGTCCGCGACGACGCCGGCGCACCGGTAGAGCTCGAGGTGCGCGCGCGCCACACGGTCGCCGCCGTCGGCGTCGGCACCGACCGCATCCTCGCGCTCGCCACCGGCCACGAGCACCACGAGCTGCGCCCGTCGAAGGGCGTCCACGTGCTCGTCCCGCGCGCGTCGATCCCGATGCGCACGGGCCTCTTCATGCGCACCGAGAAGAGCATCTTCCACGCCATCCCGTGGGGCGCCGATCACTGGCTGCTCGGCGACACCGACACCGAGTGGGACGGGGAGCCGGACGCGCCGGTGGCCAACCGCGCCGACGTCGACTACGTCCTCGCCAAGGTGTCGAGCGTCCTGCGCCGGCCGGTCGCCGCGGCCGAGGTGTGCGGCGTCTACGCCGGCCTGCGGCCGCTCGTCGCCGCCGCGGGCACGGCGGCGACGACGACGCTCTCGCGCCAGCACCGCCTGTTCCACCCGACACCCGGGCTGACGGCGATCGCCGGTGGCAAGTACACGACCTACCGCGTGATGGCCCGCGATGCGGTCGACGCGGCCGGGCGCGACCTGGGCGGGGCGCTGCCCGCATCGCGCACGCAGGCCGTGCCCCTCGTCGACGGCGGGGACGAGGTGCGGGCGCTCGCTGCCGCCGACCCGGCCCTGGCCGCGCCGCTCCCTGGCGGTGGGCGTCGCCTGGCCGCCGAGGCGGTGCATGCGTGCACGCACCAGGGCGCGCTCGATCTCGACGACATCCTGTCGCGGCGGATGCGCGTCGCGATCGAGGTGCCCGACCGCGGCCGCGCCGCCGCGGCGGCGGCCGCGCCGCTGGTCGCGCCGGTGCTGGGATGGTCGGACGCCCGCGCAGCCGAGGAGGTGGCGCGCTACGTGCGCCTGCGAGATGCTGAGGCCGCCGCCGAGGCGGCGCCGGACGATGCGACGGCGCGCGAGCGCTACCGGGAGGTGCTGCAGGCGTGAGGCGATTCTTCGGCTACATCCAGCGCAACCCCCTGGCGGTCTCGGGGCCGTGCTTCCTGATCGTGATGGTGAACCTCACGCAGGGGGTGCACAACTGGTTCGGAGTCGCGTTCGTCTCGGTGTGGTTCGGCGCGTCGCTGCTCATGCACGTGCGCCGGCGGCGCCGGGGCGGCCCCTGGTTCGTGTGACCGGGTTTCACCGACCCGACACCGCGTCGTGACACGATCGCTACGGACGCCCCCTATCCTGGGCGTGACGAGTACCCCCACGAGGAGGCGGTCATGAAGGCGATGCGACACCGGCGGGTCACAGGGCTCGCAGCGGTGCTGGTCACGGCGGCGGGGATCGGCGCGGCGGGCGCCACGGTGGCACACGCCTCGGCGGGCGCCGCCGCTGCGACGCCACGCTGCCGCCTGAGCCAGCTCTCGCTGGCCAAGCCGCGGATGAACGGCGCCGCCGGCACCATCCGGCTGCGCTTCGTCTTCACGAACATCGGCGGCTCGACGTGCCAGCTCTTCGGCTTCCCGGGCATGCAGATGCTGAACGCGACCCATCACGCCATCCCGACCCACGTGCACCGCGGCACGGGCAACAACGTCCCGCCGGAGCCGGAGGTCGCCGTCGTCATGACCCCCGGACAGCACGGGTCGTTCTACGCCGGCTACTCCGACGTGCCGCACGGCACCGGGGCGTGCCCGACGTCGTCCTTCGTCGAGGTCACGCCGCCGAACGACTTCAAGCACTTCACGCAGAAGCTCTCCATCATGGCGTGCGGCGGCAAGATCACCGTCTCGCCGGTCGTGCACGGGAGGCTGCCGGTCTGACGAGTGAAGCGCTCTACGCCCGCGCGCCTGGCCCGTAGGCCAGGCGCAGCAGGCGGCCTTGCGCGAAGCGCTCCGGGCGCAGGGGAGTGACGTCGATCGGCGGCGTGCGCCCGGTCACCTCGGCGGCGACGACCTCGCCGACCGCAGGCGAGAGCTTGAACCCGTGCCCGCTCCAGCCGACCGCCAGGTAGAGCCCGTCGATGCCCGGGCACGGGCCCATGATCGGGTTCCAGTCGGGCGTGATGTCGTACGGGCCTGCGAAGGCGCGCTCGACGGCGAATTCGGCCAGGCGCGGATAGCGCTCGCCCACCGACCGGCGCACGACATCGGCGTACCCGGGCGAGGCGGCATGGTCGCAGTCGTCGGCGGCGGCGAGCGGGTCCTCGCCCGCGTAGGCGACCGCGCAGAAGCGGCGGCCGCGGTCGGGGCGCACGACGACGTTCGAGACCGCGTCGGAGCACACTGCCGAGGGCAGCGGCTCGCCCGGTTCGCGGCGGCCGACGACCACCTGCAGGCGGCGCAGCTCGATCGGCTGCTCGGCGCCGAGCGGACGCAGCAGGTCGTTCGTCCAGGCGCCGGTCGCGAGCACGACCGTGCCGGCGGCGGTGAACCCGCGGTCGGTCTCGACCCCCGTCACCCGCCCGTTCTCGACCCGCAGGCCGCGCACGGTGCACCCGAGCCGGTGCTGCAGGCCGCGCGCCGCGGCGGCGGCGAACCAGCCCAGGCACATCTTCTGGGCGTCGGCGAAGCCGCCCTCGGGCTCGTACGCGGCGCCGGCGACGCCGTCGGTCGAGAGCTCCGGCTCGACCTCGCCGATCTCGCCCGGCTCCAGGAAGCTCGTCTGCAGGCCGAGCTCCTGCAGCCGGGCGACGTTGTCGCGGCAGGCCGCCTCGAGCCGCTCGGGCACCGTCAGCAGGTAGCCGCAGCGCACGTAGCCGGCGTCGGCGACGCCGACCTCGTCCTCCCAGTTTGCGATCGTGCGCGTGCCCGCCATCGCCAGGCGGGCCGTGACCGCGTTTGAGTAGTGGCGGCGCACCATCGAGAACGACCGGCCCGAATCGCCCGCCGCCGGCGCCTCGCGGTCGAAGAGCGCCACCCCGGTGTGGCCGTCGCGCGTCAGGGCGTGGGCGGTGGCGAGGCCGGTGATGCCGGCGCCGACGATCGCGATCTCGGCCGAGTCGATCACGCGCCAACGGTACACGGTCAAACCGGGGTCAGACCCCGAACGGAACTGCAACGAAAGCGTCACGGCCGGCGTTCGGGGTCTGACCCCGCCTTTCGCGGACCATTGGTCAGAACTTGCTTTTTGGTCTGGTATTCGGTACGGTCTCGGCGGAATCGGCGCATGTACGACTACGGCTTCTTCTCCTACGACTCCAAGGCCGACTTCCTCGACCGGTCGAGGAGTTCTGGAACCCGGACAAGACCGACTTCTGGCAGGACGCCGGCGTCGACCTCGTGATCGATCGCCGCGAGGGCTACTTCTTCTGGGACATGGCCGGGCGCCGCCTGATCGACCTGCACCTGAACGGCGGCACGTACAACCTCGGCCATCGCAACCCCGAGCTGATCGCGACGCTCGAGCAGGCGATGGAGCGCTTCGACATCGGCAACCACCACTTCCCGGCGCTCGCGCGCACCGCGCTCGCCGAGGCGCTCGTGAAGACCTGCCCGCCGAACATGCGCCGGGTGGTCTACGGCTCCGGCGGCGGCGAGGCGATCGACATCGCGATCAAGACCGCGCGCCACACGCGCCAGCGGCGCAAGATCGTCTCGATCCTCAAGGGCTACCACGGCCACACCGGGCTCGCGGTCGCCACCGGCGACGACCGCTTCTCGCGGCTCTTCCTCTCCGACCGCCCGGACGAGTTCGTGCAGGTGCCGTTCAACGACCTCGACGCGATGGAGGAGGCGCTGCGCGACGGCGACGTGGCGGCGGTGCTGATCGAGACGATCCCCGCCACGTACGGCTTCCCGCTGCCCGAGCCCGGCTACCTGCAGGGCGTCAAGCGGCTGTGCGAGCGCTACGACGCGCTGTACATCGCCGACGAGGTGCAGACCGGGCTGATGCGCACCGGCGAGATGTGGGGCATCCAGAAGGCCGGCATCGAGCCCGACATCATGGTGGTCGGCAAGGGCATCACGGGCGGCATGTACCCGATCGCGTGCGTCGTCGTCTCCGAGGAGTGCTCGGCCTGGCTCAAGGAGGACGGCTTCGGCCACATCTCCACCGGCGGCGGCGCCGAGCTCGGCTGCATCGTCGCGCTCAAGGTGCTCGAGATCTGCGGCCGGCCCGAGGTGCGCTCGATGGTGCACTACATCTCCGACCGCTTCGGCCGCGGCCTGCGCGCGATCCAGGAGCTGTACCCCGACTGGTTCGTCGGCATCCGCCAGGACGGCGTCGTGATGGGGCTCGAGTTCGACCACCCGCAGGGCGCCAAGCTCGTGATGAAGCACCTCTACGAGAACGGCGTGTGGGCGATCTTCTCGACGCTCGACCCGCGCGTGCTCCAGTTCAAGCCGGGCATCCTGCTCGGCCCCGAGCTCGTCGACGAGGTGCTCGACCGCACCGAGGTCTCGATCGGCCAGGCGCTCGCCGAGGCGCGCGGCGCGCGCACGGCGGTGGGGGCGCGATGAGCGCGGTCGCCCCCGAGCCGGCCGGCGTCCCCCGCGCGCGGATGATGCTCCAGCGCGCCCACTGGGCGGCGACCGCGTTCGCCGCCTACGACGCCGCCCGGACGCACCGCATCGTCGCAGGCGGTCGCCGAGGAGGCATACCAAAACGCCGAAAGGTATGCCGAATGGGCGGTCAAGGAGACCGGCATGGGCGTCGTCGAGCACAAGCGGCGCAAGAACGAGGCCTGCTCGCGGGGGCTGCTCGAGTGGTACGGCGGCGACGACTACGTGAGCGCCCGCATCGACCCCGAGGCGAAGATCGTCGAGCTGCCGCGGCCGGCCGGCGTCGTGCTCGCGCTGACGCCGTCGACGAACCCGATCGCGACCGTCTACTTCAAGGTGCTGCTGTCGCTGATGACCCGCAACGCGGTCGTCGTGAGCCCGCATCCGCTGGCGCGCGAGGTCTCCGTCGACGCCGCGCGCCTGCTGGCGGACGCGGCGGTCGCGCGGGCGCGCCGGACGGCTGCGTGCAGGTGGTCGAGGAGCCGACGATCCCGCTGATCGAGGCGCTGATGAGCGACCCGACGACCGACGTGATCGTCGCGACCGGCGGCATCGCGGTCGTGCGCGCCGCCTACCGCTCGGGCAACCCGGCGATCGGCGTCGGGCCCGGCAACGTGCCCGCGCTCGTCGACGCGACGGCCGACCTGGCGAAGGCGGCCGCGCGGATGGTCGACTCGAAGTGCTTCGACAACTCGATCCTGTGCACGAACGAGTCGTGCGCGATCGTCGAGGAGCGCATCGCCGACGCCTTCGAGCGCGAGCTGGGTCGCCACGGCGGCCACGTGCTCTCGCCCGACGAGGTCGCGAGCGTCCGCGAGACGCTCTACCCCGACGGCCACCTGCGGCTCGAGCTGATCGGCAAGGACGGCCCGGCGCTCGCCGCCGAGGCGGGGATCCGCGTCCCGCCGAGGACGCGCGTGCTCGTCGCGCCGTTCGCGCTCGTCGTGCCCGAGGAGCCGCTCGCGCGCGAGAAGCTGTTCCCGCTGCTCGGCCTCGTGCGCGTGCCCGACGCCCGCCGCGGCATCGACGCCGCGCGCGCGATGCTGCGCATCGGCGGCGCCGGCCACTCGGCGGTGATCCACTCGCGCGACCCGCGCACGATCATGGCCTACGGCGCCGCGGTCAACGTGCTGCGCGTGGCGGTGAACGCCGGCGGCAGCACCGGCTCGTCCGGCTTCGACACGAACCTCGCGCCGACGATGACGATCGGCACCGGCTTCTTCGGCCGCTCGTCGCTGGGCGAGAACCTGGAGCCGCGGCACCTCGTGAACTGGACGCGGGTCGCCTACGCCAGCGATCCGGCCGAGCCGTTCGGCGACTTCGCGGGCCTCGAGCCGTGGAGCGCCGAGCCCGGCCGCCGCGCCGGTCGCAGCGCCGGCCATGTCCGCCGAGGCCGCCGACGCCGCGCGACGAGATCCGCCGGCTCGTCCTCGAGGAGCTGCGCGAGCTGGTGAGGCGCTGATGGCCGAGCTCCGCTCGTTCATCTTCATCGACCAGCTGCAGCCGCAGACCATGTGCTACCTCGGCACCTGGATCCGCGGCCGGCTGCCGCGCACGAACATGGCCGCGCAGATCATCGAGATCGCGCCCGGCCTCGACATCGAGCCGCTGACCGACGTCGCGCTCAAGACGACCGAGGTGCAGGCCGGCATCCTGGTCGTCGAGCGCCAGTTCGGCTACCTCGAGATCCACTCGCGCTCGACCGCGGCGGTGCAGGCGGCCGCGAGCGCCGTGCTCGACGCGCTCGGCGCGACCGCCGACCGACGCGACCCCGCCGCAGATCCTGGCCTCGAAGCTGATCTCGCGCCTCGACCACCAGCACGCCTTCCTGATCAACCGCAACAAGCTCGGCTCGATGGCGCTGCCGGGCGAGTCGCTGTTCGTGCTCGAGATGCAGCCGGCGTCCTACGCGATCCTCGCGACGAACGAGGCCGAGAAGGCCGCGCGGATCAAGGTGGTCGACTACCGCATGATCGGCGCGACCGGCCGCGTCTACCTGACCGGGATGGAGGCCGACGTGCGCACCGCCGCCGATGCGGCCGTCGCCGCGCTCGGAGGTGCCGTGTGAGCACGCCCGAGGACGCCGATCTGCTGCGCAGCGTCACCCGCGAGGTGCTGGCCGATCTGCTGCCCGAGCTGCTGTCGGAGGCGCTGACGGCCCAGACGGCGACGAATGGCAACGGCAACGGCGATGGGGCCAGGCCCCACCCGGGGCCTGCCCCCGCTTCCGCGCCGGCCGGTTCTGCCGACGCCGTCCCCCAGGTGCCGGGCCCGCCGATCGCCGCCGTGCACCGGCCGTCCGGCTGGCGGCCGCCCGCCGAATCGACGACGACGCCCGCAATTGGCACGTCGTCTACGCGCCAATTGGCGCCGGACGCGGATCCAACTGGCGCCGTCGAGCGCGTCGACCTGCGCACCGACGCCGACCTGGACGCGTTCGTGCGCTCCCTGGTGCGCCGGCTCGAGAACCCGCGCGACCGGATGGCGATCCGCTCGGGCAAGCTGCGCTTCCGGCTCGGCGCGACGGGCCTGCGGGCGGCGCGCCGCGCCTCGGCCGCCCCGGTGATGCGGGTCGAGCGCGGCGCGGTCACCGAGCGCATCGTGCGCGACGCGGCCCGCGACGGCGCGCGCCTCGTGCTCGGCCCGCGGGCCGTGCTGACGCCGATGGCGCGCGACCGGGCGCGCAGCCTCGGCGTCGAGATCGAGAAGGAGCGGCGATGCTGAGAGCGACCGTGACCGGCTCCGTCTGGGCGACCAGGCGGGTCGAGGAGATCCCGAACGGCGCGTTCCTCGAGGTCGAGGTCGACGGCGGCGGGCGGCTGGTCGCCTTCGACGTCCTCGGCAGCGGGATCGGCGAGCGCGTGCTGGTCGCCACCGGCTCGGTCGCCTCGGGCTGGTTCGGCGACGAGCACCCCCCGATCGACGCGCTCATCATCGGGTCGATCGACGAGCCCGCCGCGGCCGCCCCGGCCCCGGCGCAAGCGCCTCCGCCTCCAGACGGAAGCACGACCTAGGAGGAACCCATGTCCAACCACGCCCTCGGAATGATCGAGACGAAGGGCTACGTCGCCGCGCTCGCGGCCGCCGACGCGATGGTCAAGGCCGCGAACGTCACGATCGTCTCTCGCGAGCAGGTCGGCGACGGCCTCGTCGCGGTCGTCATCCAGGGCGACGTCGGCGCCGTCAAGGCCGCCACCGAGGCCGGCGCCGAGACGGCGTCGAGCGTCGGCGAGCTGGTCTCCGTGCACGTCATCCCGCGCCCGCACGCCGAGCTCGACAAGCACTTCGCCCACTCGAGCTAGTGGCCGCAGGCGCCACCGACACCCCCGTCCAGCTGCGGGTCTACCTGCCGATCCCCGACCTGGGCCGGCAGTTCGCCGCGTACCTGGGCACGCCCACGCGCGCCCGCGGCTACCCGCCGATCGAGGGCGACCACGCGCTGATCGTCGAGGTCGCGCCCGGCGCTCGCGATCGAGCGGGTGACCGACCTCGCGCTGCAGGTCGGTGCCCGAGATCGAGCCGGGCATCCTCTTCGTCGAGCGCCAGTTCGGCGTGCTCGAGGTGCACCACTCCGACCAGGAGCAGGTCGAGCGGGCCGGCGCGGCGATCCTCGCGGGCATCGGCGCGACGCCCGCGGACGCGCTGCGGCCGCGTATCCTCTACGCCGACGTGATCGAGGACATCACCGACCAGCACGCGGTGATCATCAACCGCAACCGCGAGGCGTCGATGGTGCTGCCGGGCGAGACGCTGCTCGTGTACGAGGTGACGCCGGCGCTGTTCGCGGCGGTCGCCGCGAACGAGGCCGAGCGCGTCGCGCCCGACGCCACGCTCGTCAACGTCTCGATGATCGGCGCCGCCGGCCGCATCTACATCAGCGGCCCGACCGAGAGCATCGAGCGGGCGCGCGACGAGATCACGCGCGTGCTCGAGACGGTGGAGGGCCGTGAGCACTGACGGCAGGCGGCGCATCGACCGCCTCGCGGCGCGCCGCGCTCGGCTCGCTACGACCTCGCCCCGGCGGCGACGGCTGCGCGCTGATCAACGTGTCCGAGAACTGGACGTACCGGGTCGACGAGCCCGGCGGCCGCGCGCTTCGCGCTGCGCGTGCACCGGCCCGGCTACCACACGGCCGGCGAGATCGAGTCGGAGCTCGACTGGATCGACGCGCTGCGCGAGGACGGCGTGGTCGAGACGCCGATCGCGGTCGCCGGCACCGGCGGCCGCGCGTATGCCAGGTGCGCACCGACGACCTGGGCGAGCGCAACGTCGTGCTGTTCGAGTGGCTCGACGGCGAGATGCCCGACGCCGACGCCGACGACCTGATGCCCGGCGTTCCGCACGCCTCGGCGCCGTCTCGGCGCGCATGCACGAGCACGCGCGCGCGTGGACGCCGCCCGCGGGCTTCGCGCGCTTCCGCTGGGACTACGCGACGACGCTCGGGGCGCAGCGGCCACTGGGGCCGCTGGCAGGACGGCCTCGGCATGGGCGCGGCCGAGCTCGACCTGCTCGGGCGGCTCGACGCGACGATCCGCCGGCGCCTCGAGCGCCTACGGCCAGGGCCGCGAGCGCTTCGGCCTCGTGCACGCCGACATCCGCCTCGCGAACCTGCTCGTCGACGGCGACGCACGTCGCGTGATCGACTTCGACGACTGCGGCTCGTCGTGGTTCATGTACGACTTCGCCACCACCGTCATCGTTCATCGAGGACCACCCGCGACGTGCCGGAGCTGCACGCAGGCGTGGGTCGACGGCTACCGCTCGGTCGCCGCCGCTCGACCCGGCCGACGAGGCCGAGCTCGCGACGTTCGTGATGCTGCGCCGGCTGCTGCTCGTCGCCTGGATCGGCTCGCACCACACGTTCGCGACCGAGGCGGCCGAGCTCGGCGCCGGCTTCACCGACGGCACCTGCGCGCTCGCCGAGGCGTACCTCTCGACGCACGCCTGAGCCGTCGGCTACCTGATGTTCACGACGAGGCGCAGGCGAGCCGGTGTGCGGGATGTGGACGACGTGGGGCACGGTCACGGGTGCGGCGCCGTGCGAGCGGTGACCGCCACGGTGTACGTCCCCGCGGCGACGTCGACCGTGAACCGGCCGTGGCGGTCGGTGCGGACGTCGGCGAGGCGCCGTCGCCCTCGAACGTGCACGCGCGCGCCGGGCGATCGCCACCGGCGCGCCGGGCGCCGGGCCGCCGACCTGCACGAGCGTGCCGTGTGTGCGCACGGTGTGCGCCGCCGACCCGGTTCCGCAGCCGGCCACGAGGAGCGCCACGAGCAGTGCGGTTGCGCGATACCAAATCATGCCGATTGGACCGTAGAATGGGCCGCCCGGTTCCCACGGACAAAGGAGCTTCGATGTTCACCCCACTCACCGGCCGCACGGTGCTCGTCACCGGCGGCACCAAGGGCATCGGCAAGGGCATCGCGGGCGTGTTCGCGGGCGCCGGCTGCAACGTCGCTCTGAACGGCCGCGACGCGGCGGCCGGCGAGGAGGCCGTCCGCGACCTCTCCGGCGCGCGGCGGCAAGGTGTCGTTCGCGCAGGGCGACGTCGCCAGAGCGGACGACTGCGAGCGGATCGCGGCCGAGGCGGTCGAGCGCAACGGCGGCCTCGACGTCCTCTGCGCGAACGCCGGCATCTTCCCCGACGTCAAGCTCGCCGACATGACCGAGGCGGACATCGACGAGATCTTCGCGACCAACGTGAAGGGCTGCATGCTGAGCGTGCAGGCGTGCCTGCCGGCCCTGGAGGCCTCCGGCCACGGCCGCGTGATCCTGACGTCGTCGATCACCGGCCCGATCACCGGCTTCCCCGGCTGGTCGCACTACGGCGCCACGAAGGCGGC
Organism: uncultured Actinomycetes bacterium; assembly: GCA_963707585.1. Classification (GTDB taxonomy): domain Bacteria; phylum Actinomycetota; class Thermoleophilia; order Gaiellales; family JAICJC01; genus JAICJC01. The sequence continues at coordinate 91,240 of CAVPQP010000008.1, forward strand.
GCAGCTCGGCTTCCTGCGAGCGCGGCGATCGAGCTCGCGCCGATGAAGATCACGATGAACGCCGTGCTGCCCGGCAACGTCGAGACCGGAGGGCCTCGACGAGCTCGGGCCCGAGTACCGCGCGGCGATGGAGGCCTCGATCCCGCAGGGCCGGCTCGGCACGGTCGAGGACATCGGCAACGCGGCGCTCTTCTTCGCGACCGACGAGGCCGCGCTACATCACGGGCCAGACGATCACGATCGACGGCGGCCAGATCGCTGCCCGAGTCGCTGATGGCGCTCGAGGCGCCAGTAGCGGGCGCGCGGTGACCGAGCTCGTCCCCGGACTGCCGGCCGTCTTCGCCCCGCTGGGGCCGTCGGCGGCGGCGCTGCGCGACCGGCTGCGGCCGAGATCGCGGCCGGCGCGCCGGCGCCGGGCGAGCGCCTGGGCGCCGAGCGCGACCTGGCCGAGCGCTACGGGGTCAGCCGCTCGACGCTGCGCGCGGCGCTCGACGCGCTCGAGTCGGCGGGCGCCGTGCGGCGCGTGCGCGGGCGCTCGGGCGGCATCGTTCGTCGCCGAGCGCAAGGTCGAGCGCGACCTCACGCGCCTCGACCAGCCTGCCCGTCGTACCTGCGCCGGCAGGGCTTCCAGATCGGCGCGCGCGTGCTCTCGACCGCGACGGTCGGGGCCGACGCCGAGACGGCCGCCGCGCTCGACCTGCCCGGCGGCGCGCTCGTGCTCGAGGTCGTGCGCATCCGCCTCGCCGACGGCGAGCCGATCTCGCTCGAGCGCGCGCGCTTCCCGGCCGACCGCTTCCCCGGCCTGCTCGACCGCTCGCTCTCGGCGGCTCGCTCTACGAGCTGCTCGAGTCCGGCTACGGCCTGCACCCGGCGAGGCCGAGGAGCGCATCGAGGTGGTCGGCGCGACGCGCGGCCGAGGCGCGGGTGCTCGAGGTGCGCGCCGGCGCGCCGCTCGTCTCGATCGCGCGCACCGCGTGGTCGACGCCGACGGGCGCCCGTTCGAGCGCTCGCACGACCTCTTCCGCGCCGACCGCGTCCGCATCGTCACCCGCGTGCGCACGCGCGACCCGGCGGCGCTCGGCAGCGCCGTGGAGGTCGTCGCGACGCACGAGTCGCAGATGCCGGCACCGAACGGTGCCAGGCACCGGCGATCGCAGGTGCCATACTCTCGATCGCAGATGGCCGAGCACGTGATCAGGCCGCGAGCGCCGACGCACCGCCGCTGGGACGTCGACAACGAGCCGGTGCTGCGGGTCGCGCCGGGCGACGTCGTCACGGCCGAGACCGACGACTTCGCCGGCGGCCAGATCACCCGCGCGTCGATCGCCGCCGACCTGCCCGGCCTCGACTTCGACCGCATCTACCCGCTCGCCGGGCCCGATCCACGTCGAGGGCGCCGAGCCCGGCGACGCGCTCGCGGTCGAGATCCTCGACTTCGAGCTGCCGGAGTGGGGCTGGGCGTGCATCATCCCCGGGCTCGGCCTGCTGCCGCCGGGCGAGTTCGACCGAGCCGCACCTGAAGTTCTTCGACCTGACGAACCGGCGCACGACCGAGCTTCGCGCCCGGCGTGACGCATCCCGATCGAGCCGTTCTGCGGCACGATGGGCGTGCCGGGCGCCGGGATGCACGGCGTGCCGATCCCGCCGCCGCACGCGGGCGGCGGCAACATCGACTACCGCCACCTCACGAAGGGCACGACGCTCTACCTGCCGGTGGGCGTCTCGGGCGGCCTGTTCTCGCTCGGCGACGCGCACGCGGCCCAGGGTGACGGCGAGGTCGCGATCTCGGGCATCGAGTGCGCGATGCGCACGACGATCCGGATCTCGGTGGCGCGCGGCATGAACCTGCGCGCCCCGGCCCTGCGGCGCCCGGCCGGGCCGCTGACGCCGCGCGTCGACGCCGGCGGCTGGTTCGCGACGACCGGCGTCGAGCCCGATCTGATGGAGGCGGCGCGCTCGGCGGTGCGCTCGATGATCGACCACCTCGTGCGCGAGCGCGGCCTGTCACGCGAGGACGCGTACATGCTCTGCGCGCTCGCGGGCGACCTGAAGATCACCGAGGTCGTCGACGCGCCCAACTGGATGGTGGGGTGCTTCATGCCCGATGCGGTGTTCACGGACGAGGAGGACTGATGGCCGGTCAGGAGCTGGAGATGCGCGAGTCGCTCGAGCGGCTTGCCGAAACCGACGGCGGCCGCCGCCTGCTGCAGCTCTCGCTGCGCAGCATCGAGGCCGGCGACCACGAGCTCGTTTCGGGCTGCTGGACACGCAAGGGCGATGCCGGCTGCCTGTTCCAGCACGCCTACTGGCAGGGCGTCGCCGACGGCGTCTTCGCCGACGACGGCAAGGCGCGCGCGTGGGTGAGCGGCGTCGCCGGCCCGAAGGCATACGGCCGTGTCATCGACGTGATCGCGGCCTTCGACCGGCTCGCCCGGGCGGAGTACGCCGTCGAGCGGCGCCGCTTCGGCCCGCCCGTGCTCGACCGCGAGCGCTGGCGCGAGCGGGTGGCCACGCTGCTCGTCGAGGTGCTCGGCGCCGGCGGCGACCGTGTCTCGGCCACCGCGCAGCCCGCCGTTCGTCGCCTGACCGGCGCGGGAGGGCTTGACCTCGCGGCGGCGTAAATGGTACAAACGGCTCGCAAGCTGTCGGACAACTTTCCGGCGCGGCCATGCCCGGACACCTAGAGGGAGGTGGTCGAATTGAGCAGTGAAGGCGGAGGCATGCACGAGCATCACCAGGGCATGCTCCCCGTGGTCGACAGCGTCGACGTCGACGCGCGCAGCGACGTCCACAAGCTGCACGGCGGCGCGATCGGCCTCTGGGCGTGCTGTTCCTGACCGTGACGGGCTCGGCGCCGATCTCGGCCATGCTGCTTCAACACCCCGATCTCGGTCGGCTACGGCAACGGCCTCGGCACGCCGGCGGCTTCCTCGTTCGCGACCATCGTCCTGACGATCTTCTCGGTCGGCTACATCGCGATGGCCCGCAAGGTGACCGCGCGCCGGCGGCTTCTACAGCTTCATCAGCCACGGCCTCGGCCGCGAGCTCGGCATGGGCACCGGGCTCTGCGATCACGCTCGCCTACTCGCGTGTTCGAGGTGTCGCTCTGCGGCGGCTTCGCCTACTTCGCGAGCGGCAAGTTGAACGCAGTACGGCTACCACTTCTCGTGGGTCTGGTCGCGCGGTCTTCATGGTCGCTCCTGATCTCGGTGCTGTCGTACTTCGACGTCCACATCTCGGCCCGCGTGCTCGGCGTCGCGCTGGTCGGCGAGGTGCTCATCCTGCTCGTCTTCGACACCTCGGTGTTCTTCTCAGGGCGGCAGCCACGTCCAGGCGTCGGCGATCAACCCGTTCAACGCGTTCCACAGCCTGCCGGCGAGCGGCCACGGCACGGCGGCCGTCGCTCGCCGGCGCGGCCGGCGTCGGCATCTTCTTCGCGTTCTGGTCGTGGGTCGGCTTCGAGATGGCCCCGAACTACGGCGAGGAGTCGAAGAACCCGAAGAAGATCGTGCCGCGGGCCATGTACATCTCGGTGATCGGCCTCGGCATCTTCTACACGATCACGTCGTGGGCGTCGCTCTCGGCGTACACCAGCCAGGCGACCGCCGCGTTCGCCGCCCAGAACGACTACTACAACTACTACCTCATCCCGGCCAAGCAGTTCGGGAACCAGTTCATCTCCGACGCTGATGCAGCTACCTGATCCTGACCGGGTCGTTCGCATGCGGCATGGCGTTCCACCAGACGACGGCGCGCTACATGTACTCGCTGGGACGTGAGCGCGTGCTGCCGCGGCCGCTCGGCCGCACGCATCCGAAGTACCACTCGCCGCACATCGCCTCGGTCACCCAGACGGTGATCGCCGCTGGCGATCGTGCTCGCCTTCGGCTTCGGCGAGGGCACCGGCGACCCCGGCACCAACGCCTACATCTGCCTGTACGGGCTGATGGCGGTGCATGGGCGTCGTCGTCATCCTCTGCGATCCAGGCGCTCGTCTCGGTCGCGATCATCAACTACTTCCGCACGCACCACGCGGGCGAGTCACCACTGGTGGACGACCACCCTGGCCCCGCTGATCTCGGTCGTCGGCCAGCTGTACGTCGTCTACCTGGCGATCAAGAACATCGACTTCCTGGCCACGAACGTGCACTGGATCAGGTACCTGCTGGATCATCGACGCTCGTCGTCTTCCTCGGCGGCGTCGCCTAGGCGTTCTACATCAAGTCGAACGACCGGGCCAAGTACGAGATCATCGGCCGCCTCGTCAACGAGGGGCTGGATCAGGTCTAGCGCTTCGCGGCCGGGCGTCGCGACGCGGTCGCGGCGCCCGGCCGTGCGTGCTCGCTACACCACCGCCGCAGCGGCGTCGAGCGCGTAGCGCAGCTGGTCGTCGAGCGGCGCGCCCTCGACGAGCACGCCGTCGAGCGCCGCGGTGCCGATCGTGAACGCCCACACGCCGCGCTCGGCGAGGGCCTGGATGCGCGCCGCCGAGTCGACCGAGCCGGCCGCGATCACCGGCAGCGAGGTCGCGCCGACGACCGCCTCGACCAGCGCGTCGACGTCCCGTCGTAGCGGTAGGCGAGCAGGTTGATGCCGTCGACGCCCAGGCTCTCGGCCCGGCGGGCGTCGTCGGCGATCTCGTCGATCGATCCCGCGCAGCAGGCACGGGTGGCCGACGATCTGGCCGACGTAGGGGAAGAACTTGATGCCGGTGCCGGCGAGGATCTCCTGCACCGGCTCGATCAGCGTGCCGCCGATCAGGTAGTCCGGGCCGATCTCGGCCGCGACCCGCGCCGACTGCGAGCGTCGCCTCCGGCGTCTCGGACACGACCTCGAGGTAGCGTCGTGTGGCCGTTGCGCGCGGATGTCGTCCATGAGCGCCGCGAGCTCGTCGCGCGGCAGCCCCACGTCCTTGCAGCCGACGTGGCGCACGCCGCTCCCCGCGATCGAGGCGTAGACCGCCCGCGCGTCGGCGAGCGTGCACGTCGTCCCGGGTCAGCATGAAGATGAACTCGATCACCCGCACTCTCCCAAGTTGTCGGACAACTCGGATATGATACCGGCCGCAGGACGTCGATCGTGCGACGACGGGAGGATGCATGCGCGCGGCAATCTGGGACGGACCCGGGGAGATGTCGGTGGGCACGGTGCCCGACGCGACCTGCCCCGAGGACGGCGTGCTGCTGCGCGTGCACCGCGTGCGGCATCTGCGGCACCGACGTGCGCATCGTTCTACAACGGCGACCGCCGCATCTCGCCGCCGTGGGTGCTCGGCCACGAGATCAGCGGCGAGCTCATCGAGATCGGCGCGCAGGCCGCGGCCGAGATCGCCGAGATGGGCCTCTCGGTCGGCGACCTCGTGCACTGCATCTCGACGCTCTGGTGCGGCCGCTGCCGCATGTGCCGCAGCGGCAACGAGCACCTGTGCCTGCAACGGCGAGCTGATGGGCTTCGACTACCAGGGCGCCTACGCCGAGCTGGTCGCGATCCCCGAGATCGCGCTCAAGAACCTCTTCCGCATCCCCGACGGCCTCTCCGACGCGCACGCCACGTTCGCCGACCCGCTGTCGGACGCGATCTGCGGCCACAAGGACATCGCGATCGGCCTCGACGACACCGTCGTCGTGATCGGCGCCGGCCCGGTCGGCACGGCGCACGCCGCGATCGCCCGGCTCGAGGGCGCCGGCCAGGTGCTGCTGCTGCGAGACGGCGCGCGAACCGGCTCGAGCTCGCCCGCGACGATCCTCGGCGACGACCGCATGGCCTACGTCGACACGTCGAGACGTCGACGGCATCGCCGCGGTGCGCGCGGCCACCGAGGACATCGGCGCCGACGTCGTGATCGTCGCCTGCTCGAGCGACATCGCCCAGGAGCAGGCGATGGAGATGGCGGCGCCGCGCGGCGCGCGTGCTGTTCTTCGGCGGCCTGCCCAAGGGCACGACGCACATCGCTTCCCGTCGAACGTCCTGCACTACCAGGAGGTGCAGGTGCACGGCTCCTACGCCTCGCGCCACCGCGACCAGGTGCACGCGCTCGACATGCTCGCGGGCGACATCGGCGGCCTCCGCGGCGTCGTCTCGGACGATCGTCGACCTCGACGAGACGCCCGGCGGCGTTCGCGCGCGATCCGCGCCGGCGAGGTGCTCAAGGTCGTCGTCGCACCGTAGGATCTGCGACGCCATGACCACCTCGCCCGCCGCTCGCTCCGCCACTCCAGCTCGCCGACGGGCTGCGCGACCGGGTCGTCGACGGCGAGTCTCGCCCGGCGACCGGCTGCCCAGCGAGCCGGAGCTGGCGCGCAGCGCTGGGCGTCTCGCGCAGCTCGCTGCGCGCGGCGATCACGCTGCTCGAGGAGGACGGGCTCGTGCGCCGGCGGCACGGGTCGGGCACCTACGTCACCGACCGGCCGCTGCTGCGCAACGACCTCAGCCGCAACTTCGGCGTCTCGTCGATGATCGCGGCGATGGGGCTCGAGCCCGGCACGGTCGACGAGACGTGCGCGCTCGAGCCGGCCGCGGCCGACGATCGCCGAGGCGCTCGGCATCGCGGCGGGCGAGCCGGTCAGCGTCGCTGCGCCGCGTGCGCACGGCGGACGGCCGGCGCGTCGTCGACATGACCGACTGGTGCCGCGCCGACGTGCATCGCGCCCGAGGCGATGCGCGGCGGTCGCGGACGGCTCGATCTACGCGGCGCTCGCCGCAGCGCGGGCTGACCGTCCACCACGGCGTCGCCACGATCACGCCCGACATCGCCGATGGGCGAGATCGCCCGCAGCGCTGGACGTCCCGCGCGGCACGCTGCTGCTGACGCTGTTCCAGGTCGACAGCACGGCCGACGGGCGACGTCGGCGCTCGTCTCGCGCGAGCACCACCTGGCCGACGCGTTCGAGATCACCGTCTACCGGCGCGGGCCGGGCGACGGTGGCGAGGAGGAGCGGTGAGCGCAGACCTCGTCGTCGGCGTCGACGTCGGCTCGCAGGGCACCTGCGCGCAGGCGATCGACGCCGACGGCACGCTACGTCGCGACGAGCTACGTGCCGCACGACGCTCTCCTATCCGCAGCCCGGCTGGGCCGAGCAGGATCCGCGCGAGTGGCTCGGCGCCGTCGCCCAGGCGCTGCGCCGAGGTGCGCCGCGAGGTCGGCGGCCGCCCGCTGCGGGCGATCTCGTTCGGCTCGCAGCTCGACGGGCTGGTGGCGGCCGACGCCGACGGCGAGCCGGCGCGGGCCTGCGCTGATCTGGATGGACCGGCGCGCCGGCGCCGAGTGCGACGCCGCGGCCGAGCGGATCGATCCCGCCCGCCTGCGCGAGCTCACCGGCTGCAACCTCGACCCCGGCCACGTGGCGCGCGAAGATCGCCTGGCTCGCGGCGCACCGCGAGCCCGAGCAGCTCGCGCCGCGCGCTGGTTCCTGCTGCCCGGCTCGTTCGTCGCCTGGCGGGCGTCCGGCGAGCTGGCGGTCGACCCGTCCAACGCGCTCGTCGACGATGCTGCTCGACGTGCGCACCGGCGACTGGTCGGAGCGAGGCCTGCGCCGCGTTCGGCATCGATCCGGCGTCGCTCGCGCCGGTGCTGCCCCGCACGACCACGTGCTCGGGCCGGTCGCGCCGTGGCTGCGCGAGGCCGCCGGCCTCGACGGCTCGACGCTGGTCGTGCTCGGCTGCGGCGACGAGATGGCGGCGACGCTCGGCGCCGGCGTGGTCGAGCCGGGCGCCGTGTGCGACGTGATGGGCACCGCCGAGCCGGTGTGCGCCGTCGCCCCCGGGCCGGCGCTCGACCCCGGCGCGGTGACCGAGCTGCATCCGCACGCCGATCCCGGCGGCTGGCTGCTCGAGAACCCCGGCTGGCTCTCCGGCGGCGCCTACCGCTGGTTCCGCGACGAGCTCGGGTCGGTCGAGGCCGCGCGCGCGGCGGCGACCGGCGCCGACGTCTACGAGCTGCTGAACGACCTCGCCGCGCGAGGTGCCGGCCGGCGCCGACGGCGTCCTCGTGGGTGCCGGCGCTGGCGGGCGCGATGGCGCCGGAGTGGAACGCCGACGCCCGCGCCGGCTGGTTCGGGCTGACCGCCGCCCACGGCCGCGCGCACATGGCGCGCGCGCTGCTCGAGGGCAACGCCTTCGCGCTGCGCGACGTGCTCGAGGCGATCCGCGGCGCCGGCCTCGCGCCGACCGAGCTCGTCTGCGTCGCCGGCGGCGCGCAGGGCGATCTGCTGCGCCAGATCCGGGCCGACGTCACCGGCCTGCCGGTCACCCGGCCCGACGACGTCGAGACGACCGCCCGCGGCGCCGCGATGCTGGCCGCCGCCGGCGCCGGCCTGCACCCGACCGCCGCCGCCGCCGCGACCGCGATGGCCGGGCCGCGGGTCGAGCCCGCCCAGCCCGACCCGGAGCGGCGTGCGCTCTACGACGAGCTGCACGCGCGCCACCGCGCGCTCTACGCCGCGCTTCGCCCGCTCTTTTGAACGTGGGGACCCATGGTTCCCCGACGGGCCCCCTCCTTCACGAGGCCGGCGGATCGCTGTCGTGCTCCGGCGAGAGCGCGGTCTCGCCTCCGCCACGGCACGCCGTGATCCGATTTGATCGCACAGCTCGCTTCTCAGCAGGGTTAGGAGGACTCGCATGACCGACCACACCATCGACGCGGCCCTCGCCGAGCTCGCCCGGTTCCCGCTCCTCGACGCGCTCTACGGCCGCCGCTCGCGCCGCTTCCCGATGGGCGGCCAGATCCCCGACGGGCCGCTCGCGTACCGCTCGCTGCACGAGCACGTCCCGCTGTCCGAGCTCGAGACGCTGCTGATCCTGACCACCATGGCCGGCACGACCGGCTGGCACTACGGCATCACCCGCCACGCCCGCTACGCCCCGCACTTCGCCAACTACAACGGCGGCGCGGCCGGGCGCACGATCCCGTCGGCCGCCGGCTTCCACACGAGCGAGCTCTTCTACACCGACGACAGCGGCCTCTACTACTTCCCCACGCGCGACGCCGGCGCGCTGGTCGATCCGGCGGACGAGGAGCTCACGCCCGCGCTCATGATCGAGCGCCACCGCGACCGGATCGTGAAGCTCTCCGACGAGCGCCTGTACCTGCCGCGCGAGGAGCCCTACCTCGAGGGCCACAACACCTGGATCGCGAACGAGCCCGGGTCGCTGCTCGCGATCCCCGTCGCCGACATCGCCCAGCATCACATCGCGAACATCTGCTTCTTCACCCAGAACGGCTTCTGCATGACCGACGACCTGAACGGGCGGCCGATCCCGGGCATCGAGCGGTTCGAGGGCCTGGTCGACACCTCCGCGCCCGTGCCGCTCTCGTTCGTCGAGCAGTACTCGCTGACCGAGGCGACCGCCGAGCTGATGATGTCGAGCTACAACGGCGCGCTGCTGCTGCAGGCGATGGGCCTCGGCGGCTGGTCGTACGACGGCATCGAGCACATGGCGCTCCTGGGCGCCTCCGGCGAGCCGGGCGTCCCCGGCCTCGGCTTCCGCTACGACACCGACCCGCGCTGGGGCGTCCCCAACCCGACCGGGCGCACCGACGGCACCTTCCACGCCTTCTGCCCGCCGCACTTCCCGACGATGGCCGACGCGGTCGAGGCGTTCGCGCAGCGCAAGTTCGGGCCGGGCGGCCCGTACCACCCCGACACGCCCGGCGCCTGGAACGAGTCGTCGGCGATCCGCGCGTCGGCGGAGCCGTACTCGGACGAGTTCAAGGCATGCGTGACGCTCCAGTGCGACTACACGCTCGAGACGTGGGGCAAGTTCCCGGGCACGGTGCCGAGCGTGTGGGTGATGAACGTGCTCCAGGCCCAGCACATCGACCTCGACTTCTACGACCGCTTCTTCCGCCCCGGCGCGGTGCTCGACACGCACCGGCGCCACTTCGAGGTCTGGCACCCGTGAGCGGGACGGCGATCGCCCGCGTCGAGGTGTACGGCTACGAGCTGACCTACGTCGGCGACGAGTACGTCATGTCGGGCGGGCGCTCGATCGCGCGGCTCGATTCGACCGTCGTGCGGGTCGTGACCGAGGACGGCGTGGACGGCTACGGCGAGACCTGCCCGCTCGGGAGCACGTATCTGGCGGCGCATGCAGAGGGCGCCCGGGCGGCGCTGCGCGAGCTCGGGCCGGCGGTGATCGGGGCCGACGTGACCGCGACCGGCGTGCTCGGCGACCGCATGGACGCCGCGCTGACGGGCCACGAGTACGCCAAGAGCGCGATCGACGTCGCCTGCTGGGACGCGGCCGGGAAGATGCTCGGAGTCTCGGTCTCGACGCTGCTCGGCGGCGTGCGGAAGGCGTCGTTCCCGCTCTACGTGGCGGTGCCGCTGGGGCCACCCGAGGCGATGGCGGCGCACGCGGCGGCGCTGCGGGCCGAGGGCATCACCCGGTTCCAGCTCAAGGTGGGCGACGACCCGCAGACGGACGCCGATCGGGTCGCGGCGGTGCTCGGCGTGTGCGGGCCCGACGACCTCGTGATCGCCGATGCGAACGGCCGCTACACGACCCAGGCGGGCGTGGTGGCCGTCGGGCTCCTGGCCGGGCGCGACCGCGTCTACGTCGAGCAGCCGTGCCCGACGCTCGAGGCGTGCAGCCACGTGCGCCGCCACACCGACCTGCCGTTCGTGCTCGACGAATGCATCTCGGACGTGCCGTCGCTCGTGCGCGCGCACGGACTGGAGGCGCTCGAGGCGTTCAACCTGAAGATCTCGAAGGTGGGCGGCCTGACAGCCGCCCGGCGGATGCGCGACCTGGCCGAGGCCCTCGGCCTCTCGGTCACGATCGAGGACACGTGGGGCGGCGACCTCGTCACGGCCGCCGTCGCCCACCTGGCGGCGTCGACACGGCCGAAGCACCTCTTCACCGTGTCGTTCATGAACGACTGGACGCACGAGCACGTCGCCGGCCACGCGCCGCGCTCGGCCGGCGGTCGCGGCGCGGCGCCGACGGGGCCCGGGCCTGGGCATCGACGTCGACCGGGCCGCGCTGGGCGAGGCGCTGTTCGCCGCTCACCGATGAGGAACGGCGGCCCGGCCGGTCGCAAGACCGTATGAAGCTTCTCCTCACGTCCGCGGGCATCAAGAACGCGAGCATCCACGACGCGCTGGTCGGCCTCCTGGGCAAGCCGATCGCCGAGTGCAGCGCCCTGTGCATCCCCACGGCGTCGCTACGGACACCCGATGGGCGGTCCCCCGGCGGCGTGGCGGTTCATCACCGGCCGGGCCGCCACGCCCCATGTGCGAGCTGGGGTGGAAGTCGCTGGCCGTGCTCGAGCTGACAGCCCTCCCCAGCATCGATGAGGAGCTCTGGGTGCCGTTGGTCAGGGAGACCGACGCGCTGCTCGTGGGAGGCGGCGATGCCCTGTACCTGGCGCACTGGATGCGGCAGTCCGGGCTGGTCGACCTGCTGCCGTCGCTGGGCGCGGTGTGGGTGGGGGTGAGCGGCGGGAGCATGGTGATGGCCCCGAACGTCGGTGAGGAGCCAATCTGCTGGCGGCCGCCCGGCGGCGGCGACCGGGCGCTCGGAGTGGTCGGCTTCGCGATCTTCCCGCACGTCGATCACCCCGACCTGCCGGACAACTCGATGACGAGCGCCGAGGAGTGGGCGGCCAAGCTGCCGGTGCCGGGATACGCGATCGACGACCAGACCGCGATCAAGGTGATCGACGGCACGGCCGAGGTCGTCTCGGAGGGGCACTGGAAGCTCTTTCACCCCGCCGGCCGAGAGGCTCAGCCGGCGTAGAGCAGGCTGTCGAGCCCGCGCACGAGCCCCGGCCGCTCGCGCACGCGCTGCGCCGCGAGCAGCGAGCCGTGCACGAAGATCCCGGGGTCGCCCTGCTCGTCGTGGCGGATCACCAGCCGCTCGCCGGGCAGGCCGAACACCACCTCGACGGCCGGGCTCGATCCGTGCAGCCGCACCGAGTGCACCCGGGCGCCGCCGATCGCCGCGCCGCGCGCTTCGGGCGGGCCGATCGGCTCGGCGACGGCGGGGGTGGGCGCGCCGGCGCGCTCGCGGGCGAGCAGCTCGGCCAGCTCGCGCGCCGTGCCGCTGGGCGCGTCGGGCTTCGTCGCCGAGCCGTGCTCGACGATCTCCCAGTCGGGCACGTGGCGGGCGGCGAACCGGGCCAGGTGCTGCATGAGCGCCGCCGTCAGCGAGAAGTTCCCGGTCGCGACGCCCACGCCGGCGCGCGCGGGCGGCGGCGTCGATGCGCTCGAAGTCGGCGTCGGTGAGGCCCGGTCGTGCCGATCACGACCGGGATCGACCGGGCGAGGGCGAGCTCGACGTGGCGTGCGGACGACCGCCGGATGCGTGTAGTCGATGAGGACGTCGGGGCCGCGGTCGAGCGCCGCCGCGAGGTCGGTCTCGATCGGGACGCCGAGCGGCCTTCCGAGCACGACCTCGCCGACGTCGCGGCCGGCGTCGCGGCGGGCGACGGCCGAGTGCAGCCGGTGGCCGTCGGCGCGGCGACCCCGGCGACCAGCCTGCGGCCGACGGCGCCGAGGGCTCCCGAGATGCAGATGCGTATGCCCGCGTCCGACACGCCGCGCCATCGTACCGGTGCGCTCCGTCACCGCTGCGGGCGCGAGATCGCCGCCGAACCCGTACACTCGGTGTGATGCTGAGCGTGCCGGTCAACGCGCCGCCCGCCCACACCGCGCCCAGGCCGGCGATCGTGCGCGTCGCCTGCCCGCGGGCGCGCCCGCTCGCCGAGTGCGGGTACGTGCGCGTGCCGCTCGACCGCCGCTTCCCGAACGGGCGCACGATCCGCATCTACTTCGAGCACTACTTCCGCACGGTGCGCACGCTCCCGGCCACCTCGACGGTGCTCTCGATCGAGGGCGGCCCCGGCTTCTCGACGACCGCCGACCGGGCGGCCCGGCTGCAGCTGTGGCGGCCGGTCTCTGCCCGGCGCGACCTGGTGCTGGTCGACCTGCGCGGCACCGGCCGCTCGGGCGCGCTCAACTGCCCCGCCTTCCGCCGCCACATCCTGCCCTACGTCGTGCGCGCCGGCCGCTGCGCCGCGCAGCTCGGCCCGGCCCGCGACGACTACGACACGTCCCAGTCCGTGCAGGACCTGGCGGCCGTGCTGAACGCGATCGGGATCGGCCGGGTCGACGTGTACGGCGACTCGTACGGCTCGTACGCGGCGCAGGCGTTCGCGATCCGCTATCCGCACCGGCTGCGATCGCTCGTCCTCGACGGCACCTACCAGCTGCCGGGCTCCGACCCCGCCCTCGCCGACATCGCCCAGAGCACGCGCAGCTCGCTCCAGCTGGCGTGCGAGCGCCGGCCCGGCTGCCCGGGCGCAGGCCGGCCGCTGCGGCTGATCGGGCGGCTCATCCAGCGTGTGCGCAGCCACCCGATCAGCGGGATCGCGCCCGACGCGGACGGGACGCGCATCCACGTCACCGCCGACACGAACACGCTCGCGCAGCTGGTCCAGTCGGGCTTCTACTACCAGGGCGTGTGGCGCGACATCTTCGCCGCGACACGGTCGGCGTTCGCGGGCGACGACGCCCCGCTGCTGCGGCTCGTGGCCGAGACGGTCACCACCGACGGGCCGAACGGCGATCCCGCGCCAGTTCACCGAGTCGCTCTACCTTTCGGTGATCTGCCACGACTACCCCGAGCTGTGGCCGGCCGGAACGCCCGTCGCCGACCGCCCGGCATTCGTGCGCACCGCCCTTGCGGCGTACCGCCCGGGGACGTTCGCGCCGTTCACCGCGAAGGAGTGGACCGGCCTCGACTACGAGGGCGCGCTCGCGTGCGAGCGGTGGCCGTCGGCGGCGTTCGCCGATCCGCCGGTGCCGCCGTCGGCACCGTACCCGCACGTGCCGACGCTGATCCTGAACGGCGACCTCGACAACATCACGCCGCTCGTGGACGCGCGCGTGGTGGCGGCGCGCTTCCCGCGCAGCACGCTCGTCGTGATGCAGAACAGCGGCCATGTGACGGCGCTGCAGGATCAGAACGACTGCGCCTCGCGGATCTACGTCCAGTTCGTGCAGGACCTCGCCGCGGGCGACACGTCGTGCGCGGCGCGGACGCCCGAGGTGCGGGTCGTGCCGTCGTTCCCGCTCTCGCTCGCGGGTGTCGCGCCGGCGCTGCCCTCGCCCGGCGATGCGTCCACCGTGCGCGACCGGCGGGTGGCCGCCGCGAGCGCCGCCGCCGTCGCCGATGCCCTGCAGCGCTGGTGGGCGAACCTGAGCGGCAGCGGCGTCGGGCTGCGGGGCGGCCGCTGGTCGTACAGCGGCGGCGACCTGCAGACCTTCACGCTCACGAACGTTGCGTTCGTCCCCGGAGTGCGCGTGACCGGGACGGTGCGCTGGCGCTACTCGACCGGGCGCGTGCGCGCGTGGGTGGTCGCACGCACGCCGGGCGCGCCGGCGGAGCACCTGCGGATGGCGTGGTCGCTGCAGACGCGCGCGGCGCGAGCGCGGCTGCGCGGCACCGTCGCCGGCCGCACGCTGCGCCTGCACATGCTCGCTCCCTGAATAGACGGGGTCTGACCCCGGTTATTCAGGCAGGGGGATGTCGAACTCGACCGTCGTGCCCTGGCCGGGCGCCGAGGTGACGTCGAGGCTGCCGCCCGCGGCGCGCAGGCGCTCGCGCGCCGTCTCGAGTCCGATGTGCATCTCGCGCCGCGCGGGCGGCCGGCCGGTCCGGAACCCGCGGCCGTCGTCGGCCACCCGGCCGTGCAGCCCGCCGCGGCGCTCGCCGATGCGGATCACCACGTGCTTGGCGCGGGCGTGCCGGCGCACGTTGATGAGCGCCTCGCGGACGGTGCGGTAGACCAGCGTCTCGATCTCGCCCGGGTAGCGCCGCGCCCGGGTGCGCACGCTCACCTCGGCGCCCGTGTCGCGGGCGAGTCCGGCGGCCAGGTCGCGGATCGCGGCCGAGAGGCCGGCCGCCTCGAGCAGCTGCGGGCGCAGCTCGAACGTCAGCCGGCGCGTGCGCTCGGTGGCCTCGGCCAGGGTGCGGCGCGCGCCGGCGATCGCCTCGCGCGCCGCCGCGATGTCGTCCTGGCGCAGGTGGCGCTCGGTGCGATCGAGCTCGAGCAGCGACGCCGTCATCGCCTGGATCGTGTCGTCGTGAAGCTCCGCGGCGATGCGGCCGCGCGCCTCGTCCTCGGCCCGGACCATGCTCTCGAGCAGCGCCTGGCGGCGGTGCTCGGCCTCGCGCAGGCGGCGCGACATGTCCCGCTCCTGCGTCACGTCGCGGTAGTTCAGGACGATCCCGCGCACCGCCGGATCGTCGAGCAGGTTCGTCGCGGCGCCGGCGACGACCCGCCACGAGCCGTCGCGGTGGCGCAGGCGGAACTCGGCGACGACCTGGGCGCCGGGCCGGCCGCGCAGGGAGCCCAGGATCCCGGCCGCCCGGGCGGCATCGTCGGGCGGCATCAGGTCGAGCGGCGTGCGGCCCTCGAACCACTCGGGCGGGCGGCCGACCACCTTGCCCATCGTCGGGTTCTGGTAGACGACGATCCCCTGCTCGTTCACGATCGTGACGGCCTCGCCCGCGTGCTCGACGAGCGCCTTGAACAGGCGACCGGCGCGCTCGGCGATCTCGAACGAGGTGCGCTCCTCGGTGACGTCCACGATGATGCCGTGCACGAGCGACTCCTGGCCGGGCTCGCCGGGGATGAGCAGCGCCCGCTCGTGGAGCCAGCGAATCCGCCCGTCCGGCAGCACGATCCGGTACTCGTCGCTCACCGTCCCGCCGTCGCGCAGGAACGCCGAGTTCGACGCCACCACGCGGTCGCGGTCCTCGGAGTGGATGCGGGCGGCCCACACGTCGTATCCGCCCGACCACTCCTCGGCGGTGCAGCCGAAGATTGACTCGATCTGGGGGCCCGACCCACACCGACGTCCCGTCGACGCGATCGATGTAGAGCACCGCCGGGAGCGCACCGACGAGCGCCGCCCAGGGTGGCGGGCGGTCTACGGGGGAGCTGTGTGGGTCGTCGTCGTTCGTGCGTGCCCCAGTGCGTCCGCGATCATCGTGTCACAGCCAAAGGGGCCTGCATTCACCCAGATTGGGGGATCTTCGCCATCCGCCGGTGACGGGCGATCGCGGCCGGGTTGGGCCGGCGCACGTCCCACACGAGCCCGGCCGCCTCGAGCGCGCGGATCACCATGCCGGTCGCGTCGGGGTGGCGGCCGAGGCCGTGGTAGGCGGCGGCGGGGAACGCGTGGTGGTTGTTGTGCCAGCCCTCGCCGAATGCGAGCACCGCGATCAGGCGGTTGTTGCGGCTCTCGTCGCCCGTCTGGAACGGCTGCGACCCGAACGTGTGGCAGATCGAGTTGACGGCGAACATGGTGTGGTTGTGGATGGCGATGCGCACGATCCCGCCCCACAGCAGGCCGCGCCAGCCGTCGATCAGCGCCGGCACGAGCAGCCCGAGGGCGAGCCAGACGATCGACGTGCGCTCGATGGCCATCACGAGCGGGTCGTCCATCAGCCGGCGGCAGTAGCGCTCCCGCTTGGCTGGACTGACCGCGAAGAGCCAGCCGCAGTGCGCGTGCACGAGGCCGTCGACCGGGCTGTGCGGATCGCCGTCGCGGTCGGCGTGCGCGTGGTGCTCGAGGTGGCGCGCGGCCCAGTCGATCGGCCGGCTGGGGACGGCCATCGCCCCGGCTGCGAGCGCCGTGGCCGTGATCCACGGCGTCGTGCGGAAGCTGCGGTGGGTGAGCAGGCGGTGGTAGCCGAACGATGTGCCGAGGCCGGTGATGACCGCGAGCGTCCCGAGCAGGGCGAGGTCGACCGGCGCGAGGGAGCCCCGCCGCCAGAGCGCCCACATCGCGTAGGCCGCGCCGAGCAGCGGGCCGACGACGAACACTGCGATCCCGGCTCGCACGACGACGCGCGGCAGGTGGCCCTCGAGCGTCTTCACCACGGCGAGCATCGCGAGCACGGCGGCCACCACGAGGGCGGCGGTCATGCGGGCTGCCGCTGCTGCACACGCAGCGCCACCAGGGCGAGCGCGAGCGTGATCGGCCCGACGATGAAGTGGAACACGTTCTCGCCCCGGTCGAGCCGCAGGCCGAGCGGATGGTGGACGACCACGCCGAGCACGGCCAGGGCGGTGTAGAAGACCCCGAAGGCGAGCGCGAGGAGGGCGTAGCCGCGCTCGTCCATGCCACGGACGGCCAGCACGAGCATCACGGCGCCCCAGGCGACGTGGATCGCCGCGTGGCGCGGGTCGGAGTTGGCGAACCGGTTGGGCAGCTGGTTCGACGCGTGGCCGCTCCAGTCGAGCGCCCACGACACGAGCCCCTGGCCCAGGAGCGTGGCGCCCAGGATGGCGATGTACGGCCGCAGGGTCGGCCTCACGCCGGTCTCGATCCGGCCCGCAGCGACGCGGCGCTCGCAGCGGCGAGGCCGGCCAGGCCGGCGGCGAGCCCCGCCGCCCAGACCCACGTGGACGGGCCGCCGTCGAACTTGGCGTGGTGGATCAGCGACACCGCCGCCGTCGTCGCCACGAGCACGAGCGAGCTGAGCGCGAAGGGGCGCACGGCCTGGGGCCGCCGCTCGTTCGCGGCCAGCGCCGCCCCGAGCGCGAAGGCGAGGAAGATGGCCGCATAGGTGCGCGCAAGCACGGCCGTGAGCGCCCACGGCCACATCCGCACGGCCAGGCTGGGCGCGGCGGCGAGCACGATGCCGAGCACGCCGAACACCGCGGCCTGGGCGATGAACACCGCGCTGAACCGGTGCCGGCCGGGCTGGGCGGGGCGGCGCAGATCGAGGTGCCACAGGATCACGGCGCCGGCGATCGGCTCGAGCACGTAGGAGATCGTCCACGGATACGGGATGCCGCCGGCCGTGTAGGTCGACCAGTACCAGACGGTCGCCGTCAGGAGCAGCGCCGTCACGGCGACGAACCCGACGACAAAGATACGCGTGTCGACCGCGCGGCGGGCGGCTGCCGAGGCGATCAGGCCGGTCGCGCCGGCGAGGTAGAACGACGCGACGAAGCGCGTGTTCAGGGTCGTCGTGGCGAGCGGGAAGCCGATGACGTGGGCCGGCCGGAAGAGTCCGGTGAGGCCGATCGCAAGCCCCTGCACCGCCCCGAGGAGCAGGTAGGCGCGCAGCCACCAGGGGACGCCGGTCTGTGATGGTTGCAACATGGGTACCGGCTGGCGAGAATACCGCACCTGGATCGCATCCACCGTCTCCCGCCCGGGCCGGGCGCCGCCGGCTCGCTCCGCGTCACCGTCGGCCTGCATCACGACCCGACCGGGGTGCTCTCGGACCTGCACCGGCGCCACGGCGACCTCGTCCACTTTCGCATCGGGCCGCAGCACGTCTACGTCGTGCTGCGCGCCGACCTGATCCGGGCCGTGCTCGTCAGCCACCAGAAGGCGTTCAAGAAGGGTCCGGGGTTCGAGGCCGCCCGGATCGTGCTCGGCAACGGCCTCTTGACGAGCGAGGGCGACTTCCACCTGCGCCAGCGGCGCATGCTCCAGCCCGCCTTCCATCGGCGGACGGTGGCCGGGTACGCCGACATCATGGTCGACGAGGCGACCCGTCTCGGCGCGGCCTGGGCCGACGGCGAGGAGCGCGATGTCGCGGCCGACATGAGCGGCCTCGCGCTGCGGGTGGTCAGCCGGGCCTTGTTCGGGGCCGAGCTCGACGAGGACGCGCTCGCCATCAGCCGCGACGTGGCCGAGGTGGGCGAGTTCTTCGACTACCTCACGATCGCGCTCTTCCCCGTCCTGATGCGCAGCCCGCTCCCGCGGGTGCGTCGCTTCCGGGCCGGCATCGAGCATCTGCAGCGCGAGACCGCACGTGTGATCGAGGGGCGGCGGGACGCGCCGGGGGACGAGAACGGCGACCTGCTCTCGATCCTGCTCGCCGCCCGCGACGTCGAGGGCGACGGGACCGGCATGAGCGACGAGCAGATCCGCGACGAGGCCGTGACGCTGATCACGGCCGGCCACGAGACGACCGCGAACGGCCTCACCTGGACGTGGTATCTGCTGGGGCAGCACCCCGAGGTCGAGGCGCGCTTCCACGCCGAGCTCGACGAGGTGCTCGGCGGGCGTCCTCCGACGGCCGACGACGCCACCGCGCTGCGTTACACGGAGGCAGTCCTGCTCGAGTCGATGCGCCTCTATCCGCCCGCATGGGGGATCGAGCGGCGCGCCCTGGCCGACCAGGAGATCGGCGGCTACGTCATCCCCGCGGGCGCGGCCGTGCTGATGCCGACGTTCGTGATCAACCGCGACCCGCGCCTGTACCCCGATCCGCTGCGGTTCGATCCGGAACGGTTCCTGGGCGAGGCGGCCGCCGCCCGCCCCGACTGGGCCTATCCGCTGTTCGGCGGCGGCACGCGCAAGTGCATCGGGGTCGGCTTCGCGATGCTCGAGGCGGTGCTCGTGCTGGCCGAGCTCGGCCGGCGCTTCCGCCTCGTGCCCGATCCTGCGCGGCCGGTGATACCGCAGGCGCGCGTCTCGCTGCGCCCTCGCGACGGGCTGTGGATGCGGCCGCAGCGGCGCGGCGCATGAGCGCGGCGCGCGCCGACGCCGGGCCCGGCCTGCGCGAGGCCCTCGCCGTCTGGGCGATCTGGGCCGTCGTCGCCGCGACGGTGTTCGTAACGTATGCGCGGCTGCCGGCGAGCGACTTCTACAACGTCACCGGCACCGGCGTGCGCTCGGGGGCGGCCCGGGTGCTCGTGCTCGTCGGCTGGCCGATCTCGCTCGCCGTCCTCGCGCTGCTCGCCGTCGCCGCCGACCGGCTGCTCGCGCAGCCGCTCGCCGTCGCCTCGCGCCGGGCCGTGGTCGCCGTCGCGGCACTCTCGGCGCTCCTGTGCGCGACGATCGCCTGGCCCGGCGTGATCCGGCAGTCGAACCTCGACGCGAAGCCCGCGAACGCGCTCGCGGCGATCGGCGCCGGCCTCGCCGCCGCGCTCACGGTGGCGGCGCTTCGCCGCGCCGGCGCCGGGCCGCCCGCCCCCAGGGGCCGCGGCGACCGGATCGCGCTTGCGATCGCGATCGTCTATGCCCTCGCGGCCATCCCGTGGATCCTCGCAAACCTCGGCATCTACGCCGGCGACGTCCCCGGGGCGAGCGCGATCTTCATGTCGAAGAAGATCCTGCCCGAGGCCGGCCATCCGCACCTCCACGCCGTCCACCTCGGGAACCACGAAGGCCTCGACGGCTGGCTGCTCGCGGTGACCGCGCTCCTCCTGCGGCCGGTGCTCTCCCGGATGCGGCCCACCCGGCTGCGGCCGGTGCTCGGCGGCTACCTGGCGGTGCTGCTCGCCTACGGCGTGCTCGTATCGGCCAACGACGGCTGGAACGAGCAGGTCGTCAAGCGGGGCTGGACGTCGTCCGGGATTCCCGACGTGATCACGCCGGCGGCGAGCGCGGGATGGGCGATTCTGCTCGTCGCTGCCGCCGTGCTCTACGTGACCGCGTTTCGCGTCAGGCCTCGGCCGCCCCGGGCTGCGGGGCGCGCCACATGATCCACGCCACCGGCGAGACGACGATCGCGGTCGCGCCGACGGCCAGCGCGCCGACGCCGGCCGACTCGAGGCCGTAGCCCCCGATCAGCGCGAGCGACGCGCCGAGCAGCGACGCCACGAGATCGTTGAACCCGAGCAGCTTGCCGCGCTCGCCGGGGCTGGTGCGGTCGGCCATCTGCGCCGTCGCGGCGACGAACGAGATGTTCCAGCCGATGCCGAGGCCGAACAGGAGCAGCGCGGTCATCGGCACGCTGCCGAACCACTGCAGGCTGAGCGTGGACGCGCCCATCACCAGGAGCCCGGCGGCGAGCGCCGGCGTGCGCCCGACGCGGTCGATCAGCGCCCCGACCACCAGCACGAGCGCGTACATGCCGAGCACGTGCGCCCCGATGATCGGAAACACCGAGTCCTGGGCGTGGTGGTGCTCCTCGACGACGACGTAGCCGGCCAGGTTCATCACCGAGACCATCACGCCGAAGCTCGCGAGGCCGGCCAGCATCGCCGGGATCACCCCGGGCCGGCGGATGATCTCGCGCGAGCGGCGCCGCCGGAGCGGCGGGCGGATGGCCGTCGCGGTCGCTCAGGAGCTGGCCGATGGCGCGCGTGTCGGGCCGCACGAGCAGCACGAGCGCGAGCGCGACGAGCGCGATCCCGCCCGCGACCAGCCAGGGCACGGCCAGCGCCTGTGCGTCGAGCTTGCGGTGGGCGAACATCGGGCTGAAGACGGCCGGGCCGAGCACGCCGCCGACGACGGCGCCGGAGAGGACGTAGGAGATGCCGCGCGCCCGCCGGGCGGCGACGTACATGTCGCCGGCGGCTGCACGGATGAGCAGCGACGTCGCCATGCCGACGCCGATCAGCACGAAGCCCGCGAGCAGGAGCGGTGTCGACAGGGTCTGGGCCGCGAGCGCGTTCAGCGCACAGCCCGCGGCCGCGGCCACGAAGCCCGCCGCGAGCACCGGCTTGCGCCCGAACCGGTCCATCGAGCGGCCGGCGACGCCCGCAGTCAGGCCCGACGAGGTGAGGAAGATCGCCGGTCCCAGCCCGAGCAGCCCCCGCTCGCCGGTCACGAGCACGAACGTGATCGTCGAGACGGCCGCGGCGAGCTGCAGGACGACCGAGTTGACCGCCGTCACCGCGGCGAGGATGACGGTGTTGCGGCGGACGACTCGTTCGAGCTCGGGCACGGGGCAAGCCTCGCAGATCCGCGCGCAGGCGCGTCGGGGGAGGGCGGCTCCCCGCTCCGCGGTAGTCCGCCTGCGGGCTTCTACGGCACGTCCCGGCCGGGCGTAAAGGGGTCACCCACAGGCCCGATTAGGAGGGTATGACCGACATCACGCCTCAACTCAGGGATGCACTCGCGGCACACGCGAAATGGAAGACCCACCTGAAGACTGCGATCGAGAGCGGAAGCAGCGACTTCGCCGTTCCGGTCGTTGCCCGTGACGACCAGTGCGCGTTCGGGAAGTGGCTGTACGGCCCCGGCGCGGGCCAGGCCGGCCGCTCCACCCACTACGCCGCGTGCAGGGAGGCGCACGCGTGCTTCCATACCGCCGCCGCCGAGGTGCTGGGACTGGCGCTTTCCGGACAGCGGGCCGAGGCGGAGGCGAAGCTCGGCGTGACCGGCGCGTTCGCCCGCCACTCGGCCACGGTGTCGAGCGAGCTCCTGGCCTGGATCAAGACCGAGGGCGGCGCCGCCGCCGACGCACCCGCGGGCGGCGCGGCCAGGGCCGGCCGGCTCGCCGGGATGCGGGTCTCGATCTCGGCGAAGCTCGCAGCGATCGTCAGCGTGTGCCTGAGCGTGCTCGTCCTCGTCGGCCTGCTCGGCATCATCGGACTGCAGAGCGCGTCGTCGAGCGCCGATCGCATGTACACGCAGTCGGTGTCGCCCCTCGGCGACGTCAGCATCGCCGGGATCACCTACAACAAGAACCGGACGCTGCTCCGCGACCTGATCCTGAAGACCGATCCGGCCGACCTCGCGAAGATCCGCCACGAGCTCGCGGCCAACACGAAGCTGATCGACCAGAGGCTCGCGGCGGCGGCCCAGCACGCGCACGGACACGCCGCGGCCGTGCTGGCGCGGCTGCGAGCGAACCTGGTGAGGTACGCGCCGGTCCGCGCGCGCTACATCGCCCTGACGCGGATCGGGCACGACGCCCAGGCCCAGCAGCTGAGCGTCACCAATCTCCCCTTGATCCTGTCGATCGGGACCGACTTCGACAACATGATCACCATCGAGCAGAACCTCGCCGCCAGCGATCAGCGCGCGGTCGCGTCGACCGCCTCGACGAGCACGACGATCTCGATCGCCGCCCTCGTCGCCGGCTTCCTGGCCGGCGGCATCCTGGCGTTCTTCGTCTCGCGCGGCATCGTGTGCGGCATCCGCAAGATGGTCGCAGCGGCGGAGCGGATCGGCGACGGTGACCT
This sequence comes from uncultured Actinomycetes bacterium, assembly GCA_963707585.1. Taxonomy (GTDB): domain Bacteria; phylum Actinomycetota; class Thermoleophilia; order Gaiellales; family JAICJC01; genus JAICJC01. The sequence goes on from CAVPQP010000008.1 coordinate 114,134, forward strand.
GACCGTGGACGTCAGCGACGTGACCAGCCGCGACGAGATCGGCGACATGGCCCGGGTGCTGCAGGAGATGGTCGGCCACCTGCACGAGACGGTCGGGGCGGTCGCCGCCACCGCCGGTGAGCTGGGAGTGTCGTCACAGGAGATGGCCACCACCGCCGAGGAGGCGGGCAGGGCCGCGAACGAGATCGCGACCGCAGTCGGCGACGTCGCGGAGGGGGCCGAGAAGCAGGTGCAGGCGGTCGAGCAGGCCCGCCACATGACCGACGACATGGCGCAGGCCGCGGCGGCGAGCGCGCACGGCGCCGAGCGCACGACGGCGGCCGCCAGGGCGGCGCAGGAGACGGCCGAGGCCGGCGCCCACGCCGCCATGAAGGCGGCGCAGGCGATGGAGGCGGTGCGCGACTCGTCGAACGCCGTCACGGCCGCGATCCAGGCTCTGGGCGCCAAGTCCGAGCAGATCGGCGGGATCGTCGCGACCATCACCGGCATCGCCGAGCAGACGAACCTGCTGGCGCTGAACGCGGCCATCGAGGCCGCCCGCGCCGGCGAGCAGGGCCGCGGCTTCGCCGTCGTCGCCGAGGAGGTGCGCAAGCTGGCCGAGGAGTCGCAGACAGCGGCCGCGTCGATCTCGGGGCTGATCGGCGAGATCCAGGGCGAGACCCAGCGTGCGGTGGCCGTCGTCGAGGACGGCGCCAGGCGCACGGAGGACGGTGTCGCGGTCGTCGGCGAGACGAAGGACGCGTTCGCGCAGATCTCGGCGTCGGTGGGGGACGTCACGACCCGGGTCGAGGAGATCGCGCATTCGATCGCCGCGATGGCATCGTCGTCGGAGCAGATCCAGGCCGAGATCTCCGCCGTCGCCGCCGTCGCCGAGTCGTCGTCCGCGGCCACGCAGCAGGTGTCCGCCTCGACGCAGGAGACCTCCGCCTCGACCGACCAGATCCACCTCTCGGCGCGCAAGCTGGCCGAGACGGCCGACGAGCTCGAGCAGGTCGTCACCCGCTTCACCCTCTGAGCGGAGGTGGCGCCCGGGCCGGGGAGCCTATGATCGGTGACGATCATGGGCTCCTCCCCGACACTCGCGCTCGAGGCCGCCGGGCGCACCGTCTCGGTCTCGAACCCCGACAAGGTGTTCTTCTCCGAGCGCGGTGAGACCAAGCTCGACCTGATCCGCTACTACCTGACGGTCGAGCCCGCGGTCATGCGGGCGCTCGGCGGCCGGCCGGTGCTGATGGAGCGCTACCCCAACGGGGCCGGCGGGACGTCGTTCTTCCAGAAGCGGGTGCCGGCCAACGCGCCCGACTGGCTGCAGACGACGACGGTGCAGACGCCGAACGGGACGCCTTCGCGCGCGCTCGTCGTGGCCGACGTCGCCCACCTGGCGTGGGCGGTCAACCTCGGGTGCCTCGGCTTCCACGTCTGGCCGTATCGCGCCGACGACCCCGATCACGCCGACGAGCTGCGCATCGACCTGGATCCGTCACCCGGCGTCACCTTCGCGATGGTGCGCGAGGCGGCGGCCGAGACGCGCGCGCTGCTCGAGGAGCTGGGCGTGACGGGCGGCCCGAAGACGACCGGCCGAAACGGCATCCACATCTACGTGCGGCTCGTCCCGAGCCACGACTCGTTCGCTGTGCGCGCGGCGGCCGTCGCGATCGCGCGCGAGCTCGAGCGGCGTCGCCCCGACCTGATCACGGCGGCGTGGTGGAAGGAGGAGCGGGGAACGCGCGTGTTCTGCGACTTCAACCAGAACGCGCCCCACAAGACCGTGATCGGCGCCTGGGTCGTGCGCCCGCGCGTCGGCGCGCAGGTCTCGACGCCGTTTGCATGGGACGAGCTCGAGCGCATCGTCCCGGACGAGCTCACCGTCGCCACGGTCCCCGCCCGCCTGGAGGCCGCCGGCGACCCGTGGGAGCAGATGGTGGCCGCCCCGCAGCCGCTCGAGCCGCTCCTCGAGCTGCACGAGCGCGATATGGCCGCGGGCTTGATGGACGCCCCGTGGCCTCCCGTGTATCCGAAGATGCCGAACGAGCCCGACCGGGTCGCCCCGAGCCGGGCCCGCAAGCCCTCGTAGCCGCTACAGGCGGAAGTGCGTCGTCAGCGCCGAGAGCCCCTCGGCGGTCTTTGCGAGCTCCGCGGCGCTCGAGGCGATCTCGTGCGCGGCCGCGGAGGTCTGCTCCGTGGACGCGGTCACCTGCTGGGTGCTGGCCGACGACTGCTCGGCGGCGGCTGCGATCTCGGCCGCGGCCGTCGAGATGTGGCCCGTCTGCTCGGTGACGAGGCCGATCGCCTCGGAGATCTGCTGGAAGAGCACCTGGGACTGGACGGTGCTGCTCGCCGCCTCGTCCATGAGCTGGTTTCGGAGCGCGCCGATCTTGACCACGCCGTCCGTGTCGGCCTGGACGTGGCCGATCAGCTCCGAGATCTGCGCGGCGGCCTGCTGGGAGTCCTCGGCCAGCTTGCGCACCTCCTCGGCGACGACCGCGAAGCCGCGGCCCTGCTCGCCGGCCCGGGCGGCCTCGATGGCCGCGTTCAGGGCCAACAGGTTGGTCTGCGCGGCGATGCCCGAGATCGTCTCGACGATCTGGCCGATCTCCTGGGAGCGCTCGGCGAGACCGGTGATGCGGGCCGACGTCTCGGCGGCCGTGTCGTGGACGCGATCGAACGCCTCGGTGCTTGCACGCATCGCAGCCATCCCGCTCGTCGCCAGCTCGGCCATCTCCTCGGCCGACGCCCGCGTCTGCTCGGCGGCTGCGCGCGCCTCGCTGCTCATGGTCGCCTGCCGCTCGGCGCCGCCGGCGACGTCGGTCACCGCCTGGGCGATCTCCGCCACCGCGCGCCCCGTCTCCTGGGAGGTCGCCGCCATCTCCTGCGACGCGGCCGAGAGCGTGGTGGCCGAGCCGGCGATCTGCTCGACCAGGCGGGCGGTGTTCGTGCGCATGGTCGTGTAGCTCTCGACGCCGGACTGCAGGCGTCCGAGCATCCGGTTGAACGTCGCGGCGAGCTGGCCGAGCTCGTCGCGCGACCGCTCCTCGACGGGCGTCGTGTCGCTCGCGGCCTCACGGGTGAGGTCGCCGGCCGCGACGGCCTCGAGCCCGGCGGCAAGCTGTGTCAGGTCGTGCTCCTCGAGGCTGCGCAGCCGTGCGACCAGTTGCGAGACCGATCCGAGCACGTAGCGCGAGAGCAGGAGCGCGACCGCGACTGCGAGCAGCAGGGCGAAGGCCGCGGCCGCGAGCATCACCATCGTGGAGCGGCTCTGCGTTGCGTGGAAGCTACGTCCCGCGAGCGCGGCGTCGGCGTTCGCGCCGCGCAGGTAGGCGCGGCCGGCGCCGGCAAGCTTCAGGTACGCCGCCGACGAGGGGCCGAGGGCGAGCCTCGTCGCCGCGGCCGTGTCTCCGCGCCGCACCGCCGCCCACACGCGCGCGTCCACGTGCATGAACGCCGCGAAGTCGCCCTGGATCCGGCGCGCGTCGACGAAGTCCTTCGGGTCGACGGACACGGCGCGCACGTGCGCCAGCATGTGCCTGAACGTCACGGCCGAGCGCAGGAACGCCGCCCGGTGCTGCCCGCGGTCGAGGATGTAGGACTGCTGCCAGCCGGCGAGGTCGGCGGCGTTGTACATGATCTCGTGACCGGCCTCCGACTTCGGCGTCGCGGTCCCCGTGATGTGGTCGGTCGCCGCAGCCATCTGGCCCTGCATGACGAGGGCGGCGCCGACCAGGAGCAGCATGACCGCCACGACGACGCCGAACCCGCCGAAGAGCTTCGTGCGCAGCGAGAGATTCCGGACGATGGACATCGAGTTGCCTCCCAGGGCGTGAGTCGGATGAGGTGGGTGGAGCGGAACGGCTCTCCGAGTAGTCGGCCGCCGGATGGGCTCCGTCCAGGCTCGCGGGGCGCAACCGGGCCGAGTGCCGTAGAAGCCCGCAGCCGTCGTACCGCAACGCGCCGTCCGCGGCCCCCGCCCGGGGGAGCGCGCATACTGCACCGATGGCGACCGACCGCCCTCCCGACCATGATCCGCTGCCCTTCACCGCCCCGCGCGTGACGCTGCGGCGGCTGCGGCCGGACGACCTGGACGGCGTTCCAGGCCTACCGGCACGATCCCGGAGGTGGGCCGCTACCAGGGCTGGGAGCCGATCGCCGACGCCGACGCGCGGGCGTTCCTGGCCGCGATGGCGCGGGAGCCGTTCGGCCGGCCGGGGGAGTGGCTGCAGATCGCGATCGCAGACGGCACCGACGACCGCCTGCTCGGCGACATCGGCGTCTACACGATGGCGGCCGGGCGCGAGGCCGAGTTCGGCATCACCCTCGCCCGCGCCGCGCAGGGCCGCGGCCTGGCCGAGGAGGCCGCGCGGGCGCTGATCGCCGGGCTGCGCGAGCACACGCCGGTGCGGCGCCTGATCGCGATCACCGACGTCCGCAACATCGCGAGCGCGCGCCTGCTGCGGCGTCTGGGGATGACGCTCGAGGCCGAGGCGAGCGCCGAGTTCCGCGGCGAGCCCTGCCGGGAGTGGCACTTCGCGCTCACGCATGTGAGGCCGTCGCCTACCCTGCGGCGATATGCAGCCCCGCACCGACATCCGCAACATCGCGATCATCGCCCACGTCGACCACGGCAAGACGACGCTCGTGGACGCGCTGCTGCGCCAGTCGGGCACGTTCGCCGCCCACGAGGAGGCGATCGACCGGGTGATGGACGCCGGGCTCGAGCGCGAGCGCGGGATCACGATCCTCGCCAAGAACACCGAGCGTGCGCTTCGGCGACGTGAAGATCAACATCATCGACACGCCCGGGCATGCCGACTTCGGCGGCGAGGTCGAGCGCGGCCTGTCGATGGTCGACGGCGTGCTCCTGCTCGTCGACGCGAGCGAGGGGCCGCTGCCGCAGACGCGCTTCGTGCTGCGCAAGGCGCTCGCGGCTCGGCTGCCCGTGATCCTGGTCGTGAACAAGATCGACCGCCCCGATGCCCGCATCGCCGAGGTCGTCGACGAGGTGTACGCGCTCTTCTTCGACGAGGACGCCGACGAGGCCCAGATCGACTTCCCGATCGTCTACACGAACGCCCGTCTCGGCACCGCGACGCTCGATGCGGCCGTCCCCGGCGAGTCGATCCGGCCGCTGCTCGACCTGATCGTCTCGCACATGCCGGCGCCGGTGCACGACCCCGCGCACCCGTTCCAGGCCCAGGTGGCGAACCTCGACTCCTCGCCGTACCTCGGCCGGCTGGCGCTGTGCCGCGTGCGCCACGGCGAGATCGGGCGCGGGCGCCACCGTCGCGTGGTGCCGCCGGGACGGGACGATCACGCGCACCCGGCTGACCGAGCTGCTGGTCGCCGAGGGGCTCGAGCGCGTGCCGGCGGAGCGCGCCGGGCCGGGCGAGATCATCGCGGTGGCCGGCCTCGACGAGGTGATGATCGGCGAGACGATCGCCGACCCCGACGATCCCCGGCCGCTGCCGCTGATCGTCGTCGACGAGCCCAGCCTCTCGGTCACGATCGCGATCAACACGAGCCCGCTCGCCGGCCGCAGCGGCTCGCGGCTGACCGCGCGCATGATCAAGGACCGGCTCGACCGCGAGCTGCTCGGAAACGTCGGCCTGCGCGTCTACGACACCGACCGGCCCGACACGTGGGAGGTGCAGGGCCGGGGCGAGATGCAGTTCGCCGTGCTGGCCGAGATGATGCGCCGCGAGGGCTACGAGATCACGATCGGCAAGCCGCGGGTGGTCACGCGCACCGTCTCGGGCCACGTCGAGGAGCCGGTCGAGCGGGTGTCGATCGACGTGCCCGAGGAGTACTCCGGCGTCGTCATCCAGGCGCTCGCGCTGCGCAGGGGGCGGATGGAGAGCATGACGAACCACGGCACCGGCTGGGTGCGGCTCGAGCACCTCGTGCCCGCGCGCGGGCTGCTCGGCTTCCGCTCCGAGTTCCAGACCGAGACGCGCGGCACCGGCCAGCTCCACCACGTCTTCGAGGAGTACGGGCGGTGGGCGGGCGAGATCAAGGGACGGCCGAACGGGTCGCTCGTCGCCGACCGCGGCGGCCAGGCGACCGGCTACTCGATCCAGAACCTGCAGGCGCGCGGCATCCTCTTCGTCGACTCCGGCGAGGAGGTCTACGAGGGCATGATCGTCGGCGAGAACAGCCGCACCGGCGACCTCGACGTCAACATCACGAAGGCGAAGCAGATGACGAACGTGCGCTCCAACGCCGACGTGCTCGTGCGGCTGAACCCACCGCACCGGATGAGCCTCGACCAGGCGATCGAGTACATCCAGGAGGGCGAGTGCGTCGAGGTCACGCCGGCGGACGTGCGTCTGCGCAAGGCCGTGCTCTCGGCGTCCGAACGGGGCAGCCAGCGGTCGAAGGCGGCGCGCGGCAGGTAGCAGTCGGCGCCCGCCATGTTTGGGGATCCCGAGATCGGGTATAACCCAAGTCGGCTTTGGGCTTGAAGGGCAGCGCGACGGCGTGCCGGGCGGCACGCGACTCCCTGCGGGCGGCTGCACGGGCGCACCGCATGAGGTTGGGAGGTGGGCAACGTGGCAGACGAACGGGCTTCGCAACGGTCGCGGGGCGGCGGCGTGGGCAGGTGGCTTCCCGGCACGGTGCTGACCCTGCTCGTCGTGGCCGCCTTCGCCGCGTTCTTCACCGTACGCCGGGCCGTCGACGACCAGAACGGCCGCATCCTGCACGAGCGCACGGGCGAGATCGGCCTCCTGCTGAAGAGCGCTGTCGGCACGATTCCGGCGTCGATGAGCGGGCTCGGCGTGGCGACGCGCCTGGGCGACTCCCCGTCGGCCGCCTTCTTGAGCGAGGCCCGCCGCCAGTCCGCGCTCGCACGGACCGAGTCCATCGCCCTGGTGCGCCGCTCGGGCGGCCACCTCACGGTCGTCGCGGTCGCCGGATTGCCGACGCTCGCCGCCGGTGACGTCCTCAGCGGGTCGCGCGCGGCCGCCGTCGAGCGGGCGATCGCGACCGGGCAGCCCGTCGCGACGCGCGTGCTCGGGCTCGGGGGCGGCCACGTGATCGGGTTCGCGCTCGGGCCGCCCGCCACCGCCGCCGGAACGGCGATCTACCTCCAGGCGCCGATCGATCCGGCGGCTGCCGCCCGGGGGCAGGTTGCCAGCCAGAGGCCGTTCAACGACCTGGCGGTTGCGCTCTACGCCGCACCGCGGGCGGACGTCTCCCAGCTCGTGCTCGCGACAGGGCCGACGCCCCTGCACGGCCAGGTCGCGCGCCAGCAGATCGCGGTCGGCGGCCGCCGCTGGCTCCTGGCCGCAGCCGCCCGCGGGCCGCTCGTCGGCACGTTCGCGAACGACGTGCCGTGGGTGATCCTCGTCGCCGGGCTTGCGATCGCACTCGTCTCGACCGGCGTCCTGGTCGTGTTCCAGCGCCGGCGCGACTACGCGCTCGCGCTGGTCGACGTGCGCACGGCCGAGCTCGAGACCTCGATGCGGGAGCTCTCCGACACCCAGGCCCGGCTGGTGTTCCAGGAGCGGCTGGCGGCGATCGGCCAGGTCGCGGCCGCGGTCGGCCACGAGCTGCGCAACCCGCTGGGTGTGCTGACGAACACCCTCTACCTGCTGCGCTCGGGCCTCTCCGAGGACGAGCAGGAGCGCCTGGGACGCCACCTCGACCGGGCCGACCGCGAGATCGGCGCCGCCGTGGTGATCGTCGAGAGCCTGCTCGAGTTTGCGCGTGCACGCGAGCCGCTGGACGAGCCGGTCGACCTCGCCGACCTCGTCGACGAGTCGCTCTCGGTGGCTCCGCCTCCTGTCGGCATCGACGTCGTGCAGGTGGGGCTCGACGCGATCGAGCCCGTGCGGGCCGACCACCAGCAGCTGCGCCAGGTGCTTCTGAACCTGCTCACCAACAGCTACCAGGCCATGGGCGGCGACGGCGTCCTCACGATCGAGGCCCGCCGGAACGCGGACGGCTTCGATCTGGCCGTCTCCGACACGGGCGTCGGCATGGACGAGGACACCGCGAACCACGTGTTCGATGCGTTCTTCACCCGCAAGGCCAAGGGCATCGGCCTCGGGCTGGCGGTGACGAAGCGCATCGTCGAGGCGCACGGAGGCACGATCACCGCGCGGTCGCAGGTCGGGGAGGGGACGACCTTCGTTGTCACGATTCCCCAGGCCGCGGTCGCCGAGCAGGTGCCGTCGTGAGCGGCGTGCTGGTCGCCGACGACGAGCTCGGGATGCGCGAGACCCTGATCGACATCCTGTCGCAGTCGGGCTACGCGGTCGCGGAGGCCGCCGACGGCGATGCCGCGCTGGCGGCGATCCGGCGCGAGCGCTACGACGTCGTGCTGATGGATGTCCGCATGCCGGGGCGCGACGGCGTGTCGGTGCTGCGCGAGGTCGGCGACCCGCCGCCGGCCGTGATCCTGATGACGGCCTACGCCAGCCAGAGCCAGCTGCGCGCGGCGGAGTCGGCGAACGCGTTCGCCGTGCTGCCGAAGCCCTTCCCGGTGCCGCAGCTGCTCGGCCTGGTGGCCTCGGCGACGGCGGCGGCGGCCGTATGAGCGGCGTCCTTTCCGCCGTCGAGCGCCCGCAGGACGTCGCCACAGGAGCCGTGCTCGTCGTCGACGACGACGACGCGATGCGCGAGACCGCCGTCGAGATCCTCGCCGCCACCGGCATCCGGGCGGCGGGTGCGGCGTCGGCCGCCGCTGCGCGCGACCTGCAGCCGAGGCTCGCGCCGCAGGTCGCGCTCGTCGACCAGCGCCTCCCGGACGCAAGCGGCGTCGAGCTCGGGAGCGCCCTCAAGGCGCACGACGGCGACATGACCGTCCTGCTCGTCACGGGCTACGCCAGCCTCGAGAACGCCATCGCCGCCGTGTGGCAGGTCGACGGCTACCTCACCAAGCCCGTGCCTCCGGCCGAGCTCGTGCGGGTCGTCCGCACGGGACTCGAGCACAGCGGGCTGCGCCGGCGGAACCGATCGCTGGTCGAGGAGCTGCGGCAGGCGAACCTGCTGCTCGAGGCGAGCGTCGCCGATCGCACGAGCGAGCTGTCCGGCCTCGTCAAGCTGGCGGAGGCGCTCGCCGGCTCGAGCGACCTGCACCGGGTCGTCGACGCCTGCCTGCGCACCGCCTGCGAGGTGACCGACGCGCGGTACGCCGGCCTCTATCTGCCCGACGAGGGCGGCGACGACGCACAGCTGCGCCTGCGCGGAAGCATCGGCGACCGTCCGCTCGCCGAGCGCCTGCGCAGCTGGCCGCAGCCCTCGCCTGAGGGAGCGGCCGGACTCGGCGAGGACGTCGTCGCCGCGGAGGACGTGGTGTCCCTGACCGCCGGCGGCCGCCCGGTCGGCGCGCTCGTCTTCGGTGGGGCGGGGCGGCGCCACCCGATGTTCCTGACGACCCTCGCAGCGTCGACCGCGGTCGCGATCGAGAACGCGCAGCGGTTCGGGCGCGAGCGCCAGACGGTCGAGCGGCTGTCGGAGCTCGCCCGGATGAAGAGCACGTTCCTGGCCGCCGTCTCGCACGAGCTGCGCACGCCGCTTGCGGCGATCCTCGGCCTGGCGGAGCTCCTGAGCCGGCGTTCGGGTAGGCAGACGCCGGAGCGCACCGGCGAGATGCTCGACCAGATCCTCGACCAGGGCCAGCGCCTGGGTGGGCTGATCGACGATCTGCTCGACGCCACCCGCGTCGAGTCCGGCGGCCTGCGGGTGCAGATCGGCGACGTCGACGTCGCCCGGGTGCTCGCCCGCGTCGAGGCATCGTTCCGGGCGGCCGGCGCGGCGCTGGTGGTCCGTGCCGCGCCCGGCCTTCCGCTCGCCGTCGGCGACGGCGCGCGCCTCGAGCAGGTCGTGAGCAACCTCGTCACGAACGCGTTCAAGCACTCGCCTCCCGGCGCGTCGGTGGCCGTCGCGGCCGCCGCCGACACGGCCAGGGTGCGGATCACCGTGACCGACACCGGCACCGGCATCGAGCCCGAGTTCCTGCCCCACATCTTCGAGCCGTTCACGCAGGCCGCGAGCGTCACGGGCCGCCGCGACGGACTCGGGCCTCGGCCTCTACATCGTCCGCGGGCTCGTCGACGCCATGGGGGGCGCGATCGAGGCGGAGAGCACGCCGGGGCGGGGCAGCCGCTTCACCGGTGTGGCTCCAGCGCAGCTAGAAGATCGGGCGGCCGTCGTACTCGGGCTTGCTCTTCGCCCCGATCACGATGAAGCGCACGCCGTCGGGGCCGCCGATCACCTGGCGGGTCGACTCCGGCGACACGAGCAGGTAGTCGCCCGCGGCGAACGCCACCCGCTCGCCGTCGATGATGAACGTCGCCGAGCCCGCGATGGCGCAGTAGAGCTCCTCGTGGCCGGTCTCGGTCTCGTCGTGCGCCTTGCCCTCCGCGCCCGGCGGGACGCGCAGCTCGTTCACGCCGAACGCCGTCGTGCCGAGGGCGCGGCGGATCTTCGCGAACACGCCGAAGTTGACCTCGATGGAGGGATCGTCGCCGTGCAGGAGCGTGTATGACATCCTGCGGTCACGATACTCCAGGCCGGTGTTTGCGGACATGCGCAGGCGGGCACCGGCCTTTGAACGACCGATCCGCGGAGGTCTCAGATGCGACGCACGATCGTGAAGTACGGATTCCGGCAGGCCCGGCGCCACCCGCGTGCGGTGCTCAAGGTGACGACGGCCGCGGCGCTTCACCCGCGCAGCCGGCGCATGATCATGCGGTACGCGCGCTCGAGCCCGGCCGAACACCGCATCGTCGGCGACGTCCTCGCGACGCTGCAGGCGTCGCGCGCGGCGCAGCGGGCCGCGGCACGCAAGGCGCGGCGGCGTGCGCGCATGCGCAAGGTGGCGATCGGCGCCTCGTGGTGGCGTCGGCGGGATCGCGGCGGTCGCCGGCCGCAGCCTGCGCTCGGCGGCCTGAGGTCCGGCTAGCCGGCCGGCTCGCGATACGGGGCCGAGACGCGCTTGGGCACGCACATGCTCCAGGCGTCGATCACGAGCTCGCGCATCTCGGCCACGTCGATCGCCCCGAGCCGCACGACGACCCAGTTGCACCGCAGGTCGGACTCGCGCGGCATGAGGAACTTCTCGGGCTCGGTGCCGACGAGCCACTCGCGCTCCTCCTTCGGGAACCCGAAGCCCATCAGCGTCTCGTCGCGCGAGAACGCGACGTAGACGATCCGGCCCACGCGGAACTTGATCCGGCCGCGGACGACCACCTCCGTCGTTCGCGGCAGGGCCGCCGCCACCGCCCGCACGTCCGCCACGGTCACCATCGCCGCACCTCCGGTTCGCTGCGAACCGTACCGCGCGGCGTCTGGTACGCTCGCGATCCTGACTGACTCGTCAGTCAGTCCCGCGTTCGCACCTCTGGAGGTCTGATGGTTCCCGTGCCCGCAACGACGAAGCTCTACTTCGGCCCGTGGTACCGCCGGTCGCCCTACTTCGAGGCGACGCTGCGCGCGGGCTGCAAGGCCTACGACATCTACAACAAGATGTACCTGCCCGCCGAGTACGACGATCCCGAGGCCGAGTACTGGGCCCTGAACGACGGCGTCACGCTGTGGGACGTCGGCGTCGAGCGCACCGTGCAGGTGAGCGGCCCCGACGCCGACCGCCTGATCGACATGCTCACCTGCCGCGACCTGACGAAGTGCGCGGTCAAGCAGGGCAAGTACATGCTCGTGATGTCGCCCGACGGCGGCATCGTCAACGACCCGGTGCTCCTGCACGTCGACGAGAACGTGTGGTGGATGCAGCTCGCAGACAGCGATGCCGGCCTGTACGCGATGGGGGTGCTCGCGGGCTCGAACCTCGACGCCGAGGTCAGCTACCCGGACGTCCACCCGGTGCAGGTGCAGGGGCCGCACGCCGCCGCGACGCTCGCAAAGCTCGTCGGCGACGCGATCTACGACATCCGCTACTACTGGTGCGAGCGCTTCGAGATCGGCGACATCCCGGTCGTCGATCAGCCGCACGGGCTGGTCGGCGGTGCCCGGGTTCGAGGTGAACCTGCTCGACGGCAGCCGCGGCAGCGAGCTCTGGGACGCGATCATGGCGGCCGGCGAGGAGTTCGGCATCCGCCCGATCGCTCCCAACGAGGCCCGCCGGGTCGAGGCCGGCATCTTCAACTGGGGCTCGGACATGACCCTCACGGACACGCCGTTCCACGTGATGGGGCTCGAGCGCCTGGTCGAGGAGCAGCCGCAGGACTACCTCGGCAAGGCCGCGCTCGAGCGCGTGCGCCGCGAGGGCGTCGACCGCAAGCTCGTCGGCATCGAGTTCGACCGGGACGAGCCGTTCCCCGGCATCGCGGCGAGCTGGCCCGCGAGCCACGCCGGCGTGCCCGTCGGGCGCGTCACCGACGCGGTGTGGTCGCCGGGGCTCAGCAAGAACATCGGCTACGTCTGGGTGCCGATCGACCTGGCCGGCCCCGGGACGGCGATCGACGTCGACTCCGAGCACGGCCCGGTCAGCGGCCGCACGGCCGCCATCCCGTTCGTCGATCCGCGCAAGGAGCGGCCCGCCGCGTCGCTGCGGGGCGCGGCCGGCTGAGCGCGGTGCGAGCCGCCCGCTACGACGTGCTGTTCGAGCCGGTGCCGCTCGGCCCGGTCACGGCGCGCAACCGCTTCTTCCAGGTGCCGCACTGCAACGGCATGGGCCACACGCACCCGAGCGCCCACGCCGAGATGCGCGGCGTCAAGGCCGAGGGCGGCTGGGCGGTCGTGTGCACCGAGGAGGTCGAGCTGCACCACTCGACCGACGTGGCCGGGTACGTCGAGGGCCGGCTCTGGGACGACGCCGACATCCCGATGCACGAGCGGCTCGTTGCAGAAGGTGCACGAGCACGGCTCGCTCGCCGGGATCGAGCTCGTCCACAGCGGCATGACCGCGGCGAACCTGTACGTGCGCCAGCCGCCGATGGGGCCGTCGCACCTGCCGGTGCAGACGACCGACCCGGTGCAGGCGCGGCGGATGAGCAAGCGCGACATCGCCGACCTGCGCCGCTGGCACCGCGCGGCGGTCGACCGGTCGCTGCGGGCCGGCTACGACCTCGTCTACGTGTACGCGGCGCACGGCCTGACGACGCTGCAGCACTTCCTGTCGCGCCGCTACAACGACCGCACCGACGAGTACGGCGGCAGCGTCGAGAACCGCGCGCGGCTGCTGCGCGAGATCCTCGAGGACACGGTCGAGCAGGTCGCGGGCCGCGCCGCGGTCGCCTGCCGCATCTGCGTCGACGAGCAGCTCGGCGACCGCGGCATCGACCGCGGCGAGATCGAGGCGGTGCTCGGCCTCGTCGGCGAGCTGCCCGACGTGTGGGACTTCATGGTCGGCGAGTGGGAGTTCGACTCGGTCACCTCGCGGTTCGCCGAGGAGGGCGCCCAGGAGGAGTACGTGCGCGGCCTCAAGGCGCTCACGTCCAAGCCGGTGGTGGGCGTCGGCCGGTTCACGTCGGCCGACACGATGGTGCGCATGGTGCGCGACGGCGTGCTCGACATGATCGGCGCCGCGCGGCCCTCGATCGCCGACCCCTTCCTGCCCCGGAAGATCGAGGAGGGCCGCTGGGACGACATCCGCGAGTGCATCGGCTGCAACATCTGCGTCACCGGCGACGCGACCGCCACGCCGATCCGCTGCACCCAGAACCCGAGCATGGGCGAGGAGTGGCGGCGCGGCTGGCACCCCGAGCGGATCCGGCCGAAGGCGTCCGACGCGAGCGTGCTCGTCGTCGGCGCCGGCCCGGCCGGCCTCGAGGCCGCGATGATGCTCGGCCGCCGCGGCTACGACGTCGTGCTGGCCGAGGCGGGCGACGAGGTGGGCGGACGGGTGCTGCGCGAGGCGCGGCTGCCGGGCCTGGCGGCCTGGATCCGGGTCGTCGACTACCGCCGCAGCCAGCTCGCGCGCCTGCAGAACGTCGAGATCGGGCTCGGCAGCCGCCTGACCGCCGCCGAGGCGCGCTCCTACGGCTTCGACCACATCGCGGTCGCGACCGGCGCGACCTGGCGCGGCGACGGCGTCGGCCGCTGGCACACGCGGCCGATCGCGCTCGCCGACGGGCGTGCAGGTGCTGACGCCCGACGATCGTGCTCGCGGGTGCCCGCCCCGCCGGCGAGCGCGTGCTCGTCTACGACGACGACCACTACTTCATGGGCGGCGTGCTCGCCGAGCTCCTGCGGCGCGAGGGGTGCCAGGTGACCCTGGTCACGCCCGAGCCGCTCGTGTCGGCGTGGACGGTGAACACGATGGAGCAGAACCGCATCCAGACGCGGCTGCTCGAGATGGGCGTCGTCGTCTCGGTGTCACGCGCGCTCGCCCGCGCGGGCGCCGGCTGCGCCGTCACGTCGTGCGTCTTCACCGACCGCGAGCACGAGCACGCGTGCGACGCCGTCGTGCTCGTGACCGGCCGCCTGCCGAGTCGACGGCCTGGCGGCCGAGCTGGACGTGCTCGCCGCCGGCGCGGACGACGATCCCGCCGTGCGCCTGCTCGGCGACGCCGCGAGCCCGGGCACGATCGCCGCCGCGGTGTGGGAGGGGCGCCGCTACGCGGAGGAGCTCGACGCCCCGCCCGGCGACGACACGCTGCCCCCGTTCCGGCGCGAGGTGGTCGCCCTCGCCGCTGAATAAACGGGGTCAGACCCCGTTTATGCATGGCCGGTGCCAGGCACCGGCTATTCACGATTGGGGCGCGTGAACCCTCATGCTTGAGAGGGCGGCGATCACGGCCTGCCGGAGGCGTCCGGCGCGCCTGCCGATGATCACGTGCACCTGGAAGTCGCGTCCGTGCGACCGGAACAGGATCAGGTACGAGCGCACGCCCAGGCACTCGAAGGGGCCGCCCAGCCGCCCCAGGTGGAACCGCTTCGGCTGGGGCGGAAAGTCGCTGGTCGGCCGCCCGGCGGGTGGGTACTCGTACAGCCAGAAGAGCGCCGCGGTCGCAGGCTGTGCGCTGATCGCCCGCGAGGGCGCGCACCCGTTCCCTCCCGCGGGGACCGGCCACGACCCCACGGCGAACGGGAGCGAGGGCTCGAGCAGCGCCGGCACGGGGTGTCGCCGCAGCGTCCACCCCCTGGGCACGTTGATGGAGATGCCATCCACCGTCTGCCGCGCCGCAGGATCGGGCGCGGCGTGTCCGGAAGCTTTGCTGCACGCGCAGAGCACGAGCCCGAGCAGCAGGACCGCAGTACCCACCCCGATCCCGGTCCCGCGAGCGCGCTCCACGGTGGCCATACGCCGAAGACCCGCTGCGGCGTCCCCTGCCGCCGAACCGCTCGCTCAGAGCGCGACCGTCCCCTGCACGCAGGTGAGCGTGCCGCCGCCGACCCAGATCGCCGCCGTCGGCGCCGGCCGAGATGTGCACCCGTCCCGCCCGGCCGAGCACGGCGCCCTGGGTGCAGACGTAGGGGGGCGTGGCCCGGCCGGTGCGCACGAGCCACTGGGCGACCGAGGCGTTCAGGCTGCCCGTGACCGGGTCCTCGATGGTGGCGCCGTCCTTGGGGAAGAAGGCGCGCAGCTCGAACGCCTCGGACGCCCCCGCCGAGTGCGGACCGACCAGGCCGACGTCGTGGTCGACGAGCCCCGGCCGCACGGCGCGCACGGCGGCGGCCGACCGAAGCAGCAGGGCGATCCAGCCTGGCCCGTTGTCGGCCCACTCGGCGGCAACGATCGCGTCCGGGGCGATGTTCAGCGTGGCGGCGACGTGCGCGAGCTCGTCGTCCTGCACCGGCCCCGACCGAACGAGCGGCGGCGCGGCAAACGCGAGCCGGCCGTCGCTGCGGCGGATCTGGACGAGGCCGGCGGCGCACTCCTGCACGATCGCGTCGGCGCCGCCCTTCGGCGCTCCGCCCGCCTCGAGCCAGGCATGGCAGGTGCCGAGGGTGGGATGCCCTGCGAACGGCAGCTCGGCGACGGGCGTGAAGATGCGGACGCGATAGTCGGCGCCCGCATGCTCGGGCGGCAGCACGAAGGTCGTCTCCGACAGGTTCGTCCAATGGGCGTAATGCTGCATCTGCGCCGTCTCCAGGCCGTCGCCGTCGAGCACGACCGCGACCGGGTTGCCCATGTACGGCTCTGTCGTGAACACGTCCACCACTCGGTATGCACGGGGCATGGCGGCGAGTCTACCGGCGCCGTCGCCGGCGGCCCCGCGGACGGTAGGCTTGCGGCGATGCTCGAGCTGCGACCCAACTGCGAGCGCTGCGACCGCGACCTGCCGCCGGCGGCCGCCGCGCGCATCTGCAGCTACGAGTGCACGTTCTGCGTCGAGTGCGCCGAGCGCGCGCTTCGGAACGTCTGCCCGAACTGCGGCGGCGGCTTCGTGCCCCGCCCGATCCGCCCGCGGCGGGCGTGGCGCGACGGCACGGGCCTTGGCAACGACCCCGCCGGCACGCGCAGGCGCCGGCTCAGGTACACCGAGGCGCAGATCGCGGCCCTCGTCCAGGAGCTCGCGGCCGTCGATCCGGCCGACCGCTAGCGACACCGCGCGAGCATGCCAGACCGCACCGACGCGCCCCATCCCGCCGCCCAGCGTGCGTCGGGGAAGGCACGCATCCGCGAGGCCGCCCGCGAGGCGATCGTCGACCAGGGCTTCGACCTCGCGGTGTCCCGCGACATCACCGCCGCGGCCGGAGTATCGCGGGCGCTGCTCTTCTACCACTACGAGTCGCTCGAGGAGTGCCTGATCGATGCGGTCGAGACGTCGGTGTCGGCCGAGACGCGCCGCTTCGAGGCCGCGGTGGCGGGCCTGGCGGATCCCGCCGACCGCGCGGCGCTGCTCGTCGAGTGGCACATCCCGGCGTCGACGCTGCAGCGGCGGGAGTGGCTGCTCACGTTCGAGTTCGTGCGCGCCTCGTTCCGCTCGGCCCGCATCGCGGACGTCGCGGCGCGCCAGTACGGCGAGTGGCACGCCACCGTCGCGGGCGAGTACGGCCGGATTGCCGCGGCGCTCACGGCGGACGAGGTGCGCATGCGCACGAACCGGCTGATCGGCCTCTCCGAGGGCCTGAGCTGGCAGCTGATACTGGGGAACCCGAGCCTGCCCGAGGACGATGTGCGCGCCATCCTCTCGACCACCGTCGGCGAGGATCTGGGCCTGCCGGCGGAGCGGCTGCGGCGGGCGGGCGACGACCTGGCGGCGCGGCTCGCGACGATCCGCGGATGCTAGGGTTTTGGCGATGACGCTCGCCGAGGACTCCCGCGTCGAGGTGCTGCGCAAGGCCAGGGTCGACCTGGCCGCCGCGCTGCGCGCGGCCGCGCTCTACGGCTACAACGAGGGCATCGACAACCACTTCAGCTACGCCGTCCCCGGCACCGACGACCTGTTCCTGCTCAACCCGTACGGGCCGGACTGGTCGGAGCTCGTGGCGTCGGACATCCTCCTCGTCGACGGCGACGGCAACGTGGTCGACGGCGAGGGCGAGTGGGAGACGACGGCGTTCATGATCCACCGCGGCGCCCACCGCGCGCGACCGTCGGCGCGCTGCGTGTTCCACACGCACATGCCGTACGCGACGGCGGTGTCGGCCACCGAGGGCGGGTTCGACACGACGCTCAGCCAGGCGGCGATGGCCTTCCACGGGCGCGTCTCCACGCTCGCCTACGGAGGGCTCGCGACGGCGGCCGACGAGGGCGACCGGATCGCGTCGGCCGTGGACGAGCAGACGAGCGTCGTGATGCTCGAAAACCACGGCGTCATGGTGATCGGCGGCGACGTGGCCGAGGCCTGGTCGCGGCTCTACTTCCTCGAGCGCGCCTGCGAGGTGCAGGTGCTCGCCCAGTCGACCGGCCGGCCGCTGATCGCCGTGGCCGAGCGACATCGTCCGCCGGACGGCCGAGCAGTCGACGCGCGATCGCGTCGGCGCCGAGAAGCTGTTCGCGGCCGTCAAGCGCCGCCTCGATCGCGAGAATCCCGGCTACTCCGCCTAGGCCCGGCCGGCGGGCGGGTTGCCCGATTCGGCCTGCTGCAATACAATTGGGCCCTGATCGAGCGCTCAGTCAGGCTCGCGAGGCTGGTTTCGAGGAGGATGGTGCGTATGGTGTCGCGAGCGATGAACACGCTGCCCGGGCGCGACTACTGGGCGCCCGAGGTCTTCGAGGTCGAGCGCGAGCGGGTGTTCGCCCGCAGCTGGTTCTACGCCGGCCGGGCCGAGGGCCTGGACGAGCCCGGCGACTTCGTCACGGTCGACGTCGCCGGCGAGAGCGTGATCGTGGTGCGGACGAAGGCGGGCGAGCTGCGCGGCTTCTACAACGTGTGCCGGCACCGCGGCTCGCGCCTGTGCGATGCCGCGTCGGGGCGCATGAAGGGTGCCGTCAAGTGCCCCTACCACGCCTGGGCGTACTCGTTCGAGGGCCGCCTGATCGGCACGCCGAACGTGGCCAAGGACGAGATCGACCGCGAGTCGCTCGGCCTGTGGCCGGTGGCGGTCGACACCTGGCAGGGGTTCCTGTTCGTGCACCTCGATCCCGACCCGGTGCCGCTCGCCGGACGCGCTCGCGGCCCAGCACGACTCGCCGCTTGCAGCTCGCGCGCTACCGGCTCGGCGAGCTCCGCATCGGCCACCGCACGGTGACCGAGGTGCAGGCGAACTGGAAGGTGCTGATCGAGAACTACAACGAGTGCCTGCACTGCCCCACCGTCCACCCCGAGCTGATCGCGGTCGTGCCCGGCTTCCGCCACGGCAAGGTGTACGACGACGACCGCCCCGACGGCGGCATGACGCTCGCCGACGGCGGCAACAGCTTCACGCGCACCGGGCGCTCCGACCTGCCGGTGCTGCCCGGCCTGACCGACCACGACGAGAGGTCGCTGTACGGCTGCACGGTGTACCCGAACATGTTCCTCGACGTCACCGGCACGGGTGCCATCTCGACCGTCCTTCTGCCGCGCGAGGCGGGACACACGACCGTGATCTCCGAGTACCTGTTCCGGCCCGAGGTGATCGCCGCCCCCGGCTTCGATCCCGCCGACATCGTCGAGTTCACCGAGCTCGTGGCGGGGCAGGACTACGTCGTCTGCGAGCGCGTGCAGCGCGGCGTGCGCTCGCGCGCGTTCACCCAGGGCGTGCTGGCCGAGAAGGACGCGCTGCTCGACGGCTTCAACACCCGCTACCTGGCCCAGCGCGGGCTCGTCGAGTGACCGCGAGGCGGCGTGGGACTGCTTGACGGCCGGGTCGCGGCCGTCACCGGCGGCGCGGGCGGGCTCGGCCTCGCGATCCGGGCGGCGTTCGAGCGGGAGGGGGCGACGGTCGTGCCGGTCGACCTGGCCGGGGACGGGTGCCTCGAGCTCGACCTCGCGACCGACGACGGCAACCGGCGGATGGTCGAGCAGGTGGTCGCCGTCCACGGCCGCCTCGACGTGCTCGTCCTGAACGCCGGCCTCCAGCACATGGCGCCGATCGGCGAGTTCCCCGAGCTGCAGTGGGACCGGCTGACCGACGTGATGCTGAAGGGGCCGTTCCTCGCGATCAAGCACGCCTGGCCCGAGCTGATCCGCAGGCCCGGCGGCCGCATCGTCATCACGGCGTCCACCACCGCGCTCGTCGGCGAGGCCTTCAAGGCCGCCTACGTGTCGTCCAAGCACGGCGTGTCCGGCCTGATGAAGGTGGCCGCGCTCGAGGGCGCCCGCCACGGCCTGAACGTGAACGCCGTCGCGCCGGGGTGGATGTGGACGCCGATGGCCGAGCGCCAGATCGACGACCAGGCGCGGCTGCACGGCCGCACCCGCGAGCAGGTGCTCGCCGACATGGACGTCCACAACCCCGCCGGGCGCATGATCGAGCCGCACGAGGTGGCCGAGGTGGTCGCGTTCCTCGCGAGCGACCGCGCGTCCGGGATCAGCGGGACGTGCATCCCGGTCGACCTGGCGTCGCTCGCCTGAGCGCCTACCGCAGCAGGTAGGCGATCTCGACCTCCTGCTCGGCCACGACCTCGGTGTGGTGCCCGTAGATCTCCCAGCGCGGCCCGGCGCGTTCCAGGCCGCGCCGGTCGCACCACTCGATCACCGCCGCGTGCCCGCGGCCGATGTCCTCGTAGCGCCCGCGGTGGGTCGTCCGGGCGACGCGGCCCGCCGGCAGGCGCCCGGGCACGACCCGGCCGATCGCCTCGAAGTCCTCGGCCACCTCGACGCCGATCTCGACGTTGGGGACGTCGTCCCGGTAGAGCATGACGTTGCGGTCGGGCGTGATCCCGTCGTGGGCGCGGACGACCGCCCAGACGTCGGCGAGCAGCCTCGGCCACAGGGCCGGGAACGCGGGCCACGTGGTCGTCGCTGCGATGACCGCCGTCCGCTGCTCGGGCGCCGTGACCTCGCCGACGACGTATTCCATGCCGATCACGGGACCAGAGGGGCTATTCGAGCCACTCGGTGACCATCGTCGGGCTGGCGTGGATGCAGATCAGGGTCGACGGCCCCGGGCCGTCGTTTGTGAACTTGTGCGGGACGCCGGGCGGAGCGATGACGATGTCGTCCGGGCCGGCCGCGCAGCGCTCGTCTCCGAGCTGGAAGGTGAGGTGGCCCTCCTGGACGACCCAGGTCTCGTCGTACGGGTGGCGGTGGAGGCGCGGGCCCTCGCCGGGCCGGCTGTGGTCGAGGATGAGCGAGATCGACGCACCATGGGCGGCGCCTTCGAGGTTGCCGGCCTTGAGGGCGCTTGCGTTGAGAACGGGCATGGTGCCTCCTTCGGAGCCGGGTGGTCTGGCTCCGAAGGATGCACCAATGTCGCCCGCTACGGCGCGATGTTGTGGTTCAGGCGGAAGACGTTCTCCGGGTCGTAGCGGCGCTTGACCTCGACGAGCCGGTCGTAGTTGGGCCCGTACGCCGCCCTGACGGCGTCGCCCGCGTCGTCGTCGTTCAGGTAGTTGAGCCACCGGCGCTTGACCAGGTGCTCCGAGACGGCCGCGTAGCTGTCCTTCGCCCACGCGATGTTCTTCTCGGTGTCGGCGGGGTCCATCCACTCGGTGGGGAGGAGCAGGTTGAAGCCCTCCTCGCGGTGAGGGACGGCGGTGGCGGTCGGCTCGATCGCGGGTGACGGCGCCGTGGAAGTGCTCGAAGATGATGGCCGTCATCGGCGAGGGCACCGACGCGAACCGCTGCACGACCGTGTCGATGAGCGCGTCCGGCATGCCCGGTCGTGAAGCTCGAGAGCCAGTAGTTGAGGGCGCCCTTCGGATAGGCGTCGTCGAGCAGCGTGTTCATCACCGGGTACGGCATCGGCCCGACCTGGACGACGATCGGCGACCCGAACCCGAGGAACGGGGCCAGGTCCTGATCCGCGCGGCTGGGGTCGGTGTGGCACACGATGATCCCCGCGATCTTCTGCCCGGAGCCGTCCGGGGTGTGGGCGAGCGCGGCGAACACCGTCAGCTCGTCCGGGCACTGCGGCGGCCGCATCGCGGTAGAACCGCAGCAGGTCGGCGCCGGCCTCGACCGGATGCGCGATCAGGCCTCCGACCACCATCGGCTGCGGTCGCAGGCGGTACTCGAACGAGGCCGCGACGCCGAAGTTGCCGCCGCCGCCGCGCAGCGCCCACATGAGGTCGGGGTGCGAGGCGTCGCTCACGTCGAGGACGTCGCCGTCGGCCGTGACGAGCTGGACGCCGATCAGGTTGTCGGACGCGAGCCCCTGGGTCGACATGAGCCAGCCCAGTCCGCCGCCGAGCGTGTATCCGGCGATCCCCGTGCTCGAGATCGCACCGCCGGTCACGGCGAGGCCGCTCACCGCCGCCTCGCGGTTCAGCTCGCTCCACGTGACGCCGCCCTGCGCCCGGGCGGTGGCCCCCGCGGCGTCGACGTGGATGCCCTTCATGAGCGACAGGTCGACCACGAGGCCGTCGTCGCAGACACAGCGGCCGGCGACGTTGTGGCCGCCGCCGCGCACGGCGATCTCGAGGCCGTGCTCGCGCCCGAAGCGCACGGCGGCGGCCACGTCGGCGGTTCCGCTGCAGCGGGCGATGAGCGCGGGCCGGCGGTCGATCAGCCCGTTGTGCACCCTGCGGGCAGCGTCGTATCCCTCGTCGGATGGCAGCAGCAGCGTGCCGCCGAAGTTCGCGGCGAGCGCCTGCACCTGGTCGCCGTCGAGCGTGGTCGAGACCGTCATCCTGAACCTCCTGCGAGATTGCGTTCGATGCTGCCTGGACGCGTTGCGGGCGCAGATTCTTCCAGAACCGGTGTCTTCACCGCGCAGACGCGAGGGCGGCCCGGTGGGAGTGGGCCGCCCTCGCGATGGCCGAGCGGTCAGGCGGGCCGTACCGGCGGGCTGCGCCGGGCACGGGTCGTCTGGAGCGCTGCGCCGATCAGGACGAGGGTGATCGTCGCAATGCCCGCGCCGACTGCGGCGGCGCGCCACGCGAACCCGCTGCCGGACACGACGGTCGTGTGGTGCACGATGACCGGCGGCGGCACGGACTGCTGCTGCTGCCGGAACGACTGCGGCGGCGGCCAGTCGTGGGTCAGCACCGTCGGGGTCACGCCCTGCACCGGCACGCGGACATCCGCGTATCCGTGACCGGGCCGGGCGTACTGGGATGGGTCAGCGTTCGCCGCCGGCACGCTCAGGGCGGTGAGCGCGCCCACGAGCACTCCGGTGAGGATGAATCGCTGACCCAACCGGTGGAGCTGCTTGTTCGTGTTCATCCTTGGCTCCTCCTTCGAACGCCGGGTCGGACGACTCCGGCTCTCTCGTGGAAGAAGGCTAGGAAGCGAGCGCGGCCGCGTCTGTGCGCGGAGCGAACCACGGTGTGTGAGCCCTGTCACGCATTCAGCCCGCGTCTTCGAGGGCGTACTCGACGGTTGCGTCGAGCGTCATCGTCAGGCCGGCGGCGAACTCCGGCTGCGTCTCGGATGCCGATTCGAGCTCGCCCAGGAGCCGCTCGTACCGGGCCCGCTCCTTCTGGTGGAGCCGGACGCCCGAGGTCTGCTCGAAGGCGGTGACGCCGCCCCACAGGCGGGCAGCGGCCCCGCGGCTGCCGCCGCTTGCCCGCACGGCGGCAAGACCCGCCAGGGAGTATGCGGTCTGGAGCTCGTCGTCGAGCTGCCTCCCGATCTCGAGGCTCTCCCGATACAGGCGCGCGGCCTCGACCAGGTCGCGGCGGTCGAGCGCCGAGTCGCCGAAGCCGTGGAGCCTTGCCGCCAACCCCCACACCGCGAGCCGCAGCGGTTTCTCCTGGTCGGCGTGTGAGAGCCAGACGAGCGCTGCGCGGAGGTTGCTCTTGTCGCGCTCGAGCCGATCGAGGAGCGAAGCGGCCTGGGGGCTGCGGATGAGGCGCTCGACGGAGCGCGCCTGCTCGAGGTAGTACTCCGCGTGTCGGCGGCGGATGTCGTCGACCTCACCGCCTTCCTCGAGGCACTCGAGCGCGAACTCACGGATGGTCTCGAGCATGGAGTAGCGATCGCCGTCACGGCGCAGCAGGCTCTTGTCGACAAGGGCGGCGATCGTGTCGAGGGCCGTGTTGCACACCGCCTCGGCCGCCTCGAGCGTGCAGCCGCCGACGAACGCGGCCAGGCAGGTGAACGCGCGTTGCTCGTCCGGGGTGAGGAGGTCGTAGCTCCATGCGATCGTGGCCCGGAGCGTCCTCTGGCGGTCGGGCGCATCACGCGGTCCGCCCGTGAGGATCGGCAGCCGCCTGTCGAGCCGGTCGAGCAATTGCGCTGCCGAGAGCACCTTGGTGCGCGCCGCCGCGAGCTCCAGCGCGAGCGGCAGGCAGTCGAGCCGGAGGCAGATCTCCGCCACGGCGCCGTCGTCGCGAAAGTCGCCGGCGCTTGCCCGGGCTCGCTCGGTGAACAGTGCGACCGCCTCCGCCTCCCGCAGGGGAGCGACCGCGTATTCGTGCTCGGCTGCCACGTGCAACGGCTCGCGGCTCGTGACGAGCACCTTCGCGTCCGCGAGCCTCGTCAGCAGCTCCGCAACCCTCGGTGCCGCCGCAAGCACCTGCTCGAAGTTGTCGAGCACGAGCAGCAGACGCCGATGCGCAGCCGACTCGATGGGCGCGTCGTTCGCACCGAGCGCCTGGGTGACGGCGGGGATGACCATCTCGGGATCGCGAAGCGCCTGCAGCGGAACCCAGTGGACGCCGTCGGGGAAGTCCTCCGCCGACTCCGCCGCCAGCGCAAGAGCGAGCCGGGTCTTCCCGGAGCCGCCCGCGCCGGTCAGCGTCACGATGCGGTGCGCGCGGAGGAGCCGACGGGCGGCATCCAGCTCCTCGGTGCGCCCGATCAGCGGCGTTGGCTGGATGGGCAGGTTCGTCCGATCGAGCGTCCGGAGCGGTGGGAAACGTGAATCGCCGAGCTGGAACAGGCGCACCGGGTCGCCGAGATCCTTCAGCCGGTGCATGCCCAGATCTCGCACGGTCGGCGCCGGGGCGAGCAGCGCCCGCGTCGACTGCGACAGGAGCGTCTGTCCGCCGTGCCCGGCCGCAGCGACCCGCGCCGCCTGATGCACATCCATCCCGGCGTACTCGTCGCCGACCACCACCGGCTCACCGGTATGGAGGCCGATACGGACATGGAACCGAGCGGCTGCCAGGCGCTCCTGGGCGTCCGCCGCGGCGGCGACCGCCTGGCGTGCGCTCGGAAAGGCGGCGAAGTACCCGTCTCCCTCGGTGTCGACCGGAACGCCCCCGCGCGGCTCGACGGCCTCGCGCATCAGCCGCCGGTACGTCGCGAGCGCCGCGGCGTATCCCTCCGTTCCGAGCTCTTCGAGCAGGATCGTCGACCCCTCGATGTCGGCGAACAGCAGCGTGACCGTGCCCGTGGGGAGGCTCCGCATACGGCCCGATGATCGCATGGGACGGACGGCGGGGCAAAGACGCAGGAGCAGTCGTGCTAGCGGGGCTTCTGCCAGACGGACACGTGGCTCGTGCTCTCGGCCGTGAACGGGCTGCGCGTCCAGTCGCTCCAGCGGTCGCGCAGCGACATCCCGGCCAGGCGCGCCATCAGGTCGAGCTCGGACGGCCACACGTAGCGGAACGGCACCGAGATCGACGTCGACGCCGCCGTCGGCGGTGCGCCAGTAGTGGTGCGAGACCATGCCCTGCCGCACGACGTCGTACTCGTCGAAGCCGAGCCGGTCGGCGGTGACGGTGAACGGGACGGCCGTCTGGCCGGGCGGGAGCCGGCGCAGGTCGGGGACGCCGACCTCGATCACGAAGCACCCGCCCGGCGCGAGGTGCGCGGCGACGTTCTGGAAGCAGGCGACCTGTGCGTCCTGCGAGGTCAGGTTGTTGATCGTGTTGAAGACGAGGTAGGCAACGGTGAACGTCCCGTCGACGCGGGTCGCGGCGAAGTCCCCGAGCGTCACCCCGATCGACTCTCCGCCGGGCTTTGCGCGCAGACGGGCGACCATGGCCTCGGACAGGTCGATGCCGTGCACGCGCACGCCGCGCTCGGACAGGGGCAGGGCGATGCGGCCGGTGCCGATGCCGAGCTCGAGGGCGGCGCCGTCACCGGCCAGCTCGGCGAGCACGTCCACCACCGGCGCGATCACGGCCGGGTCGAACATGCGGTCGGAGGGATCGTCGTAGCGCGCGGCGACGTCCTCGCCGAAGTGGTTCTCGGGCATAGGATCACTCTAGGCGGCGATCAAGGAGGAATGCGATGAGCCGGATCCGATCCGGGTCTTCGATCTCGACGACATGCGGTTCAGCCCCACCGCCTGGCTGTTCGAAGGCGGGCCGCGCGCCGGTGCCGGCGTGTCCATGTTCATCGTGCGCACCCCGCCGGGCCCGGGGGTCGATCTGCACACCCATCCGTATCGCGAGACGTTCCTCCTCCTCGAGGGAGAGGGACGCTTCACCGCCGGCGACGAGGTCGTCGAGCTGCGGCCGAACCAGATGCTCGTCGTGCCGCCGCAGACGCCGCACGGATTCCGGAACACCGGCGACGGCCGCTGCTGCTCGTCTCGGTCCACGAGGCCGGACGCTCCAGCAGACGTTCCTCGGCCGCGATCCGGCGTAGCTCGAGGCTCCGGTCGAGCTAGGCCGGCCGCGCCGACCTCCCCGGACAGGGCGCGCCGATGCACGGTCGATGCGGTCGGCGGCGCCGGCAGCACTTCGCGAGCTCGAGCCACAGGCGCGAGCGGTGGCCAGGCCGGAGGTCAGCGCGGCGAGCTCGGCTGCCGGGATCGCGGGACGCGACGCTGCGCGGACGAGACCGCTGCGGACGAGATGCGACCGTCGCCGCACTGCGGAGCGGCACGCTGCACATCAACCTCGGCTGCGCTCGGCGAGCTGGGCGCCGACGATCGCGAGTGAGTACGCCGATGCCGAGCGAGATCTCGACTGACGTGCGCTACCCTGCGGGAGCTTCTTGGCGCCGCGCTTGACGACCGGGTTCGACGGCGGCGGCACCACCGGTCCGATGTCTCCGTCCGGCGCCCGGTCGAGGTCGACGATCACCGGTGCGTGGTCGCTCGGCCCGCGGCCCTTGCGCGCCTGACGGTCGATCCACGCCGCCTGGACGCGGGCGGCGACCGGGCTCGCCGGCGAGGATCAGGTCGATGCGCATCCCCAGGTCCTGGTGGAACATCCCCGCGCGGTAGTCCCAGTACTGAGAACACGCGCTCGTTCGGCCACCGGTCGCGGACGACGTCGTGCAGCCCCGAGCGCCATGGAGCTCCGCGAAGCGCCTCCCGCTCTCGGGGCGTGACGTGGGTCTGGCCGACGTAGGCGTCCGGATCGAACACGTCGGCGTCCGTCGGCGCGATGTTCATGTCGCCGCACACGACCGCGCGTCTGGGGCGCGGCGGCGACGACGTCCCGGAGCGCCGACAGCCACGCGAGCTTGTACTCGTAGTGATCCGAGTCGGGCGCGCGGCCGTTCGGCACGTAGACCGAGTGCACGCGGATGCCGTCGCACGTGGCGGCGACGGCGCGCGCCTCGGGGTGGGGGAACCCGGGCGCGTCCGCGAGCCCGGTCGTCACGTCGTCCAGGCCCACCCGCGACAGGATCGCGACCCCGTTCCACGCCGTCTCGCCGTGGGCGGCGATCCGGTACCCGCGCTCGCGCAGCACGTCGCCGAGCAGCTCGGCGAGCGCATCGTCGGCGAGCTTCGTCTCCTGCAGGCAGACGACGTCCGGTTGCGCGCTCGTCCAGCCACGGCAGGAACCGGGGCATGCGCTGCTTCAGGGAGTTGACGTTCCAGGTGGCGATGCGCACCGGCTACACCGTACCGGACGCCGCGGGTTGGGCCGTGCGGCCCCTACCGCACCCTGTATGCCACGATCTGCGCGTCTCCGCCCCCATGTCCGGTCTTACCCGTGACGGGGCCGCCCGCGGGGACGATCACGGCGTTGCCGGCGACGGCGATCGGCGCGTTGGCCGATGTCGGCAGCCGGCGGCGATAGACGATCGCGCCCGTCGTGCGGTCAAGCGCGATCAGCACCCCGTCGTACAGCGTCGTGAACACGAGATCGTGCGACACCGTCACACTGCCGAGCGGCAGCTGCGGCACCTTCGTGTCCCACTCGACCTTGCCGTGGCGAGGCTCAGGGCCTCCACCTCGCCGGTCGGGGACCCGGCGCTCCTGGTCGCCGTCGGCAGCTTCAGGGTCGGGTAGGTCAGCGGGAGGTCCAGGGTGGCCACGTAGACACTGTTGCCCGCGACGGCCAGGTCGGTCAGGACGCCGCCGAACGACCCCGGCAGGATCGTGAGAGGTGCCTTGAGCGTGCTGCGGTGCTCGAGCACCTGGAGCGAGTCATTGTCATGGCCGTTGTGCGCGCCCACCGGCGTCTTCCAGATCAGTTTGCCGGTGTTCGCGTTCATCTCGTAGACGTCCCCCATCTTGCCGCTCCCGATCACGACGGACTCGCCATCCGTGCGCGCCGAGATTGGGGAGGTCTGCATGTCGTAGTCCTTGAAGTCGTCGGGCACCGCCTGGTAGAACCAGCGCAGCTTCCCGGTCGCCGCGTCGAGGTTCACGTCGCTATCGGTGTAGAGATCCCTCGCCGGATGCGCGATCGCCGCAGCGGGCGTCTGATACGGGTTGCCCGTCCCGTACGTCACCGACCCGTCGCTCCCGACGAGCGGCGTCTCCCACGCGCCGCCGGCACCAAGGCCAAGCGCGTGCACGCCGGGCTCCGGTCCGGTGACCGTGTTGAACCGCCAGAGCGCCGCTCCAGTTCTTGCGTCCAGCGCCATGAGGACGCCGCCACCCGGCGCCGGGCCGTACTGGCTTGCCAGATACACCCGCCCGTCGGCCACCTGCGGCTGGATGCCGAAGGTGCCCTGTCCCGTGCGAAGGAGATCGCCCCTCACCCAGGCCTTCCGGCCGGTGGCGGCATCCAGCGCAAACGCCGCCGTCGGCGTGAGCCCGTACACCCTCCCGCCGGAAACGGCGACGCCGTTCGGCCCCGGTCCGCTCTTCTCGGGCTGATTGCATTGGTACTCCCACCGGAGCTTCCCGGTCGCGAGCGCGAGCGCGTACACGTTCGAGTCGAGATCCTGGACGTAGACGATGCCGCGCTGCACGATCGGGTTCGCGGTCAGCGATCCATATGCGGGCAGGCCCGCCGCGGCCTTCCCCGTGAGCCTGAATGTCCAGGCCCGCGCGAGCCTGGACACGTTTGCCGATGAGATCGTCGACCCGGTGGCGTCCCGCGTGTTTGCGAGGTTGGCATTCGGGTACGCCCACGATCCCGAGCTCGCCGCCGTCGACGCAGCCGCGTTCGTCGTGAGGGTGCGGCAGGCCGGGCTCGCGCTCGCCTTCCCGTTCCCGCCGCACGCCGCAACCAGCACCACCGCCGCCGCAACCAGCGCCGTGCCGAGCGCGATGCGAGTAGCGCGCGCGATCACGATCGCTTGAGTCTAGGCCTTCATCCGTGGGTCTCCGGTCGGTCGACGGCAACAGTCTTAGGCACGGCTTATCCGGCGCGTACGGGAATCTCAGATTCGCCTCCTACTGTGCTCGCGCATACAGGCCCGCCGCCGGTCGGCGGGCGGTGCGGACACAAGGAGTGCAGCTCTGATGAGTACATCCACCCAGACGCGCACGAGCATGGAGCCGCTTCGGAGCTACCTCTTCGTGCTCGCGCCGCGCACGCGCTCGCGGGACGGCGCGCCGCTCATCCACGAGGTCGTCGAGGAGTCGCCGGAACGGGCGATCCAGGTGTGCGACCAGTCGCATCCCGGCCATCGCATCGTCGCCGTTCGCGACGTCACCGACCACGCGACGGCGGCCTAGCCGTGAGGGACATCGAACCCAGCGGCGACCTCGCCCGGAGCGCCGCTCGAAGACCGGTGGAGCTCCGCGCGTCGCGGAGCCTTCGCCGCGCATGCATCCACTCCGGCGCCGCCGCACCCGCATCGTCCTCGGCGGCGCTCGCCACGCTGCGTCGCAGCGGCAGTTGCCGCGCGGCCTCGCGCTCGCCTAGACGCGCCCGGCGCCGATCGGCAGCGGCGTCGTCGTCATCGACACCAACCTCGCCTACCAGGATGGGCAGGCTGCGGGCACCGGCATGGTGCTGACGTCGTCGGGCACGGTGCTGACGAACAACCACGTCATCCGCGGCGCGACGGCGATCAGGGTCGTCGTGCCGAAGACCGGCCGCAGCTTCACCGCCCACGTCGTCGGCTATGACGCATCCGACGACGTCGCCGTCCTCCAGGCCAGCGGCGCCTCGAATCTGAAGACCGTCCCCGTGGGCGACTCGGACAGCCCTCAGCGTCGGCGCAGTCCGTGCACGGCGCTCGGGAACGCCGGCGGGACCGGCTCGCTCCGCGCCGCTTCCGGCACCGTGACCGGCGTCGACCGCGGGATCACCGTCGAGCGACGACCAGGGCGGCAGCGAGAGCCTGACCGGGATGATCGAGACGAACGCCGCCGTGCAGCCCGGCGATTCCGGCGGGCCGCTCTTGAACGCGGCCGGCCAGGTGGTCGGGATGGACACGGCCGCCTCGGTCGGGAACGGGTTCGACCAGGCGGCGAGCGAGCGACGGGTTCGCCATCCCGATCGACAGGGCGATGACGATCGCCCAGCAGATCATCCACGGCGACACATCGGATGCGATCCACGTCGGCGGCACCGCCTTCCTCGGCGTCGAGGTCGAGGCGAACACCTACGGCGGTTCGGGTGCGGTCATCACCTCGGTCGTGCCCGGGAGCGCAGCAGACGCCGCCGGCCTCACCGCCGGCGATCTGATCACGTCAGTCGGCGATCAGGTGGTCTCGTCCCCCGACGCGCTCACCGCGATCGTCGCGGCGCAGAAGCCGGGTGCCTCCGTCTCCGCGACCATCGTCGATCAGAACGGCGTGAGCCAGACCGCGAACCTCTCGCTGGGAAGTGGGCCGCCGCGCTAGGGGCGAACTCAAGGGGGGAGCCAGGCTCCCCCCAAGAGCCCCGAGCCCGGAGCTCATGGTTGCGGGCTGCCGACTTTGGGCATTGTGCTCTTGTCGTCCGCGTAGTTCGTTCTCACGGCTCGCCTTGAGCTCATCCGCCCATCGCACGCCGTGGTTCCTTCGTCGTTCAGAAGGGAGGGTCCATGCTTATCGAGATTCTTGTCGTTCTCGCCATCATCGCGGTCGCGCTGTTCATCTGGCGCAACGTTGCCGGGCGCCGCGTCTAGCCGAACAGGCTCGCCCGGCATGAGGCAGTTCTGAGGTCGGAGTCGTCGACATGACCCGAGCCGGCTATTGGGGTTGGGAGTCCGTGGAGGATCGCGCCGCCGACGGCGCGATCTCCTCGGCTCAGCGGGCGCGGTTCGCCGGGCCGGTGGTGCCGTTGGGGGGAGAGGGGGCCCGGATGCTCTCGAGCACGTACTGGCGGGAGGTGGAGCGCACGACGATGGGGCTCGTTCGAGCTCGCGCGTCGGCGGAGGGCGTCGTGCTCCGGCTTGCGGTCGGCGGGCCGGCGCTGCTCCGGTTCGGGCCCGCGGTGATGTGCGCAGGGCCGCCCGCGGTCACGTGCACCCACACGATCGCGGGCGGCCTCCTGGCTCGCCGGCCGGGCGGGTCGATCCGGTTCGAGCAACGCGCTCAGGCCGGTGACGTGCTCGTCGTCTCGGCGATCTCCGGGTTCCACCCGGCGCTGGCCGCCCGTCCCGGTGCGCCGGCCTGGACAGGCGAGCTGTACAAGCGTGTGCAGTCGCGCCTGCACATCGCCGTGGGACGACGCTACTTCGCCCGCCTCGCCCGCGGGGTGGCCGGATGAAGGTGGCGGTGTTCGGTGCGAGCGGCACGATCGGGGCCGCGCTGGTGGCGCGCCTTGCCGGTGAGCATGAGGTGACCGCGGTCTCTCGCCGGCACCGTCCCGACGAAGGCGGAGTCCGCTGGGCGGTGGCCGACGTCGGGAATCCGACCGCCGTTCGCGAGGCGCTCGACGGCAGCGACGTCGTCTACTACCTCGTGCATTCACTCGGAAGCGCCGACTTCGCCCGCCGCGACCGTCGCGGTGCCACCATCCTGGCTCGCGCAGCCGAGGGCGCAGGAGTGCAGCAGATCGTCTATCTGGGCGGCCTCGCCTCGGAGGGCGCCGACCTCTCCGAGCATCTGCGCAGCCGGCGCGAGACGGAGACCGCGCTGCGCTCGCACGCCGTCCCCGTCACGTCTATCGGCGCCGCGGTGGTGGTCGGCCGGGGGAGCGCCGCGTTCGAGACGATCGTCGCGCTCGTCGACCGGCTGCCTGCCATGGTGTGCCCGCGGTGGGTGTCCACCCCCACGCAGCCGATCGCCCTCGACGACGTCGTGACCTACCTGGTGTCGGTCTGCGGGCTCGACAGCGCCCTCGACCGGACCTTCCAGGCCGGCGGCCCCGAGGTGTTGACGTACCGCAGGATGATCGAAGGGATCGCGCGCATCCGCGGCCGACACCCGCGGATCATCGAGGTGCCGGTGCTCACACCGCGTCTGTCCTCGTACTGGCTCGAGCTCGTCACTCCGGTCAACGCCGCGACCGCGCGCCCGCTCATCGATGGCCTGCGGATCCCGACGGTCGTCACGGACACCCGCCTCCAGGAGATCGTCCCACTCGAGCTCATTCCGTTCGAGGAGGCCGCGCGGACGGCGCTCACGGGCCGGTGAGCGCGGCGCTCGTCGCTACGCGTCTGCGCGATGCGGCCGGTGCTCCGGAGCGACGAGATCGCCGTATTCGGGGTGCCGCTCGATGTACCCGGTGATGAACGGACAGATGGGGATGACGGTAAGCCGTCTGCGGCGGGCGTCGTCGAGGGCGGTCGCCGCCAGAAGGCTGCCGAAACCGCGCCCCTCGCAGCTCGGGCTCACCTCGGTGTGGGTGAGCGCGATCCGCCCCTTCCTCTGCCGGTAGGCCAGGAGGCCGATACGGCGCCCGTCGAGCAGGAGCTCGTATCGGTGCGCCTCCGGCACGTCGACGACGGTGGCGTCGTCCGGCGTCGCCCGCGGCGCGGCGGACTCGAGGCCGCCCGAGCCGTGGAAGTGCCCGAGCAGCTGGCCGGTGGCGTCCGACTCGCGCGCGTCCCGGTGATCCTCGAACCGGCGGCGGTGAGCGCCGGCGTACCGCCACGCGTCCCGCGTCTCGAGGTGGGCGAAGATCTCGCGGGTGCCGCGGAAGATGCGGCCGTCCTCGGCCTGGAGGACGGGGATCTGGTCGGTGCCGGCGAGCGCGCGCAGCTGCGTCCGCTGCTGCGGCCAGGGCTCGACCTGGCGGATCACCGCGTCGATGCCGAGCTCCGTCAGCACCTCGCGGACGGCGGACGAGAACGGGCACCACTCGGCCTGGTACAGCGTGACCAGCGAGTCAGCCACCGATGGGCGCTGCGGCTTGCTGGGCGAGGCGGCCGTGCACGAACTGGACGGCCATCGCTCCCTCGCCGACGGCCGCGGCGCATCGCTTCGTCGAGCCGGACCGCGCGTCGCCCGCGGCGTAGACCCCCGGCACGCTCGTCTCGAGCAGGTTCTCGCTTCCCGCCGCGGGGCCCGTGAGGATGAAGCCGTCGTCGTCCCGCGCGATCGCCTCGTCCAGCCACTCCGTGCACGGCCGCGCGCCGAGGAAGAGGAACAGGAACGAGAGCGGGACGTGCTCACCGGTCTTGAGCGTGACCGCCTCCAGCCGTCCGCCGTCGCCGTGGAGCGCCGCGATCTCGCTCCGGTCCCGCACCGCGACTCGATACCGCTCGAGCTCGCGCACCAGGTAGTCCGACATCGTCTCGCGCAGGTCGGCGCGCCGGTGCAGCAACGTGACGAGCGCGCCGCCGCGCGCCAGCCAGACCGCGGCCTGACCGGCCGAGTTGCCACCGCCGACCACGCCGACGCGTGAGGCGCCGCACAGCTGCTGCTCGGGTGGCCCCGCGGCGTAGAAGACGCTCACACCTTCGTAGTCCGAGAGATGCTCGACGGGCAGGCGGCGATACTGCGCGCCGGTGGCGAGCAGCACCGCCCGGGCGGCGATCGCCTGCCCGTCTTCGAGGCGGACGGTATGCCGCACCTCGCCGGGCTCGAGCGCCACGGCCCGGTAGGGGGTGGCCGACCTGGCGCCGAACTTCCGCGACTGCACGACGGCCCGCATCGTGAGCTCCGACCCGGTGATCCCGGCCGGAAAGCCCAGGTAGTTCTCGATCCGGCGCGATTCGCCGGCCTGGCCACCGAGCGCGCTGCTCTCGACGACCAGCGTCTCGAGGCCTTCGGAGGCGCCGTACACGGCCGCGCCGAGACCGGCCGGGCCGGCGCCGACGATCAGCAGGTCGACCTCCTCTCGGGAGGCGAGCTGCGCGGCCGATGCCGAGCGCACGCGACAGCTCACCCGGCGACGGCGCGCGCATCTCCACGCCGCCCGGCAGGCGGACGAGCGGCACGTCGGACGGGTCGAGGCCGGCCACGAGCGCGGCCGCGTCCGGGTCGTCCGCAAGCCCTGGATCGCGCCACGTGAACGGCAGCCGGTTACTGCGCACGAACTCAAGCAGCCGCCTCGTCGGCGCCGACGAGTGCGGCCCGACGATCTCGACGCCGAGCCCGGCGACCTGCTGCAGCGCCTCGCGGCGCGCGATGAACGTGTCCAGCACGAGGCTGCTGAGCGCCCCGTCCTCGAACAGGAGCGAGCGCAGCGCCTCACGGCCGACGGCGATGTAGCGCAGCGGCGTCGCCGCGGTGGCCGTCACGAACGCCGCCTGGCCCGACAGCAGGTTGACCTCGCCGAGGAACTTCGACGGCCCGTGACGCGTGATCTCGTTGCCGGCGGCGTCGATCACCGCGACCTCTCCCTCGAGCACGGCGACGAAGGGGTAGCGCTGGTCGCCGATCCGGTACAGCACGTCGCCCGTGGAGGCGGTGCGCTCCTCACCGAGCTCGGCCAGCGCGGCCAGCTGGGATGCCGTCAGCGCTGGGCTGTCAGGGGCGACGCTCACTCTGGCTCCCTCCCTCTCCGATCGTACGGTGGGGAAGTGTACGCCGATGCCTCGGCCGGAATACTTGATCGATCAATGACGTTCTTGTGAGGGATGGAAGACCGGAAGAAGATCGGTTTCCTCTCGTTCGGTGCCTGGCATCCGGCCGGAGGCCTGACGCACACCGGGGGCGACGCGCTCCGGCAGACGGTCGAGCTCGCTGTCGCCGCCGAGGAGATCGGGATCGACGGCGCTTTCGTCCGTGTCCACCACTTCGCCCGGCAGCTCTCATCCCCGTTCCCGCTGCTTGCGGCGATCGGCGTCAAGACGCAACGCATCGAGATCGGCACCGCCGTCATCGACATGCGCTACGAGAACCCGCTCCACATGGCGGAGGATGCGGCGAGCGCAGACCTGCTCGCCGGCGGCCGGCTCCAGCTGGGCGTCAGCCGTGGTTCGCCCGAGCCGGCCTGGCACGGCGCGGAGGCGTTCGGCTACTCGCTCGACTTCTCAGAGGCACGCGAGAAGACGGCGCTGTTTCGCGCCGCAATCGCCGGCGCCGGCGTGGTCCGCGCCGACGCGGGTGGCCGGCCGGGTGAGGCGATGCTCGCCGTCCAGCCGCAGTCGCCCGGGCTCGCCGATCGCATCTGGTGGGGGTCCGGCACCCGCGAGAGCGCCGTCTGGACGGGCGGGCAGGGCCTCAACCTGATGAGCTCGACGCTCCTCTTGGAGGACACGCAGGTGCCGTTCGACGAGCTCCAGGCCGAGCAGATCGCGCTCTTCCGGGAAGCCTGGACGAACGCCGGCCATGTCCGCGAGCCGCGCGTCTCCATCAGCCGCAGCGTCATGCCGATCACCTCCGACCTCGACCGCCGGCTCTTCGGCGGCGACGCGAACCAGGACCAGGTCGGCTGGCTCGACGGCGCCGTCAGCCGCTTCGGGCGTAGCTACGCCGGTGAACCCGACCGGATCGCCGCGGAGCTCGCGAAGGACGCCGCGGTCCAGGCCGCCGACACGATTCTGCTCACCGTGCCCAGCCAGCTCGGCGTCGACTACAACGCCGCGATGCTCGAGACGATCGCGCGCGACATCGCCCCCGCCGTCGGCTGGAGCCCCGACAGCTCGACCGAGCCGATCGGATAACGGTTGGCCGGCCGGCGTTACCGGGGGAGGATTCGCCGATCACCCGATCCCAGCCCTCGCGACGATCTCTCTCGACAAGGCCGCTCTGCGGTCGGCGGCGACGATGCTCGCGGCTGACCTGGAGCCCGACGGCATCCGCGTGGCGACGCTCACGATCGCCGGACAGATCGCCGCCGGCACGGCCTTCGACCCGGAGCGCATTGCCGAGCGCTACTGGGACGTCGTCCACACCGATGATGCGTGGCAGGCGGAGTTCCGCTTCACCGGCGCGTGATCGGCGTACCCCCGTCAGACCGCGCGTCGCTGCGTCCACCACGCCGCGAAGACGATCAGCACGGCCGCGATCGCGGTGAAGAGGAGCGTCTCCCGGATCTGCAGCGTCCAGAAGTAGCTCGCAGGCTGGTAGGTCGCGTGGAACACCACGCGCTGCGCCGCCCCGGGCGCCGCCAGCTGCGAGTGCGATCCCAGCACGCCGCCGGTGCTGCTGCTGCTCGAAACGACGCGCCCGTTCACGACGACTGACTGGCTGAGGATGTTCGCGTTCTCGAGGAAGTGGGGCAGCCGCGTGCCGTGCCAGGCCGCGTGCAGCGGGCTCGCCAGGTTGTTGCGCAGCCAGTAGTCGTCCGCGATCCGCGCCGCGAAGTAGCCCACGAACGCGACCGTCAGCGACACGGCCGAGCGCCGCCACGCCGCGCCCAGCGCGACCGCGAGGCCGAGCGCGAAGAGCGCGTAGCCGATCGCGACGGTCCCGGTGGTGTCGTACGTGCCGGTGTCCAGTCGCCCGCCGAGATCCGAGAGCGGCGTGCGCCACCACGTGAGCAGCGCGGTCAGCACCACGCTCGCCGCGACCGCTGCGACGATCGCCAGCGCGAGCTTCACCATGACCCAGCGGCGCCGGGTGATGCTCTGCGTCCACGCCAGCCGATATGTGCCGTGCTCGAGGTCGAGGATGAAGGGTGCCGCGAGCAGCACACCGATCACCCCCGGCACCAGGGTGAACCAGTTCGCGACGAAGTCGAGCGCCTGGTAGTGCGACTGGAACGCGCCGATCTTCTGCACGCACGCGAAGCCCGGGTTGGGCGCCAGGCACGACCCCAGCCCGTCATGGTGGTAGGCATCCGACATCGAGATCCCGGTCGGCACGAGCAGCGCGGCCACCAGCGCCAGGATGCCTGCGGCAACCAGCGTCTCGGTGCGCTGCAGGCGCCAGGCCAGCCAGGTCACGGCGCCACCGCCTCGGGGGAGGGCCGCGCGACCGTTGCGGTGCCGGGCACGTAGCCCATGTACGCCAGCACGACTTCCTCGAGATCCACCTCGTGCTGCTCCCAGCACGTGTCGTACACGTGCCCGTTTGCCCGCACCAGGAGCGTCGTCTGGCGCTCGGAGTGGTTCTCGCGGATCACGTCGTGCACGCGCGCGACGCCCGCCGCGTCGGTGCGCGGGCCGATCAGCACCCGGTGGCTCGCAAGGATCTCGTCGATCGGCCCGGCCAGCCGCGTGCGCCCGTCGATCAACGTCACCAGATGGTCGCAGACGCGCTCGAGCTCGGAAACGATGTGCGAGGAGAGGATCACCGTGACGCCGCCCTCGGCGACCGCCTCGAGCACCGCGTTCAGGAACTCACGGCGTGCCAGGGGGTCGAGTGAGGCCACCGGCTCGTCGAGCACCAGGAGCTCCGGTCGCTTGGCCAGCGCCAGTGTGAGCGCCACCTGCGCCTGCTGGCCTCCGGAGAGCTTGCCCACGCTGTGTCCGCCGTCGAGACCCAGCCGCTCGATCCGCTCGGCGGCGTACCGCTCGTCCCAGTGGGGATTCAGGCGACGGCCGATCTCGAGTGTCTCGGCGACCGAGAGGCTGCGGTAGAGCGGGTGATCCTGCGCCACGAACCCGAGCCGCGGCAGCAGGTCGCTGGTCTCATCCAGGGGTGAGCGGCCCAGCACCTCGACCGTTCCCTCGGTCTGCCGGCCCAGGCCGATCACCAGGTGGAGCAGCGTCGTCTTGCCGGCGCCGTTGGGGCCGACCAGTGCGGTGACCGAGCCGGCCGGAATCTCGAGCGTGCAATCACGCAGCGCCCAGGCCGAGCCGTAGCGCTTGCCCAGCTCTCGGGCGCGCACCGCTGGGACGTCGCTCATCTCACGCCACCTCGGTCGTGGCCTCGGCGGAGCCGCGCACCGCCTCGGTGAAGAGGCCCGCCAGTGATTCGTCGTCGAGCCCGAGCGCGCGCGCGGACGAGACCCACCGCTCGAGCGAGGAGCGCAGGCCCTTCAGCTCCCCCGGCGGGGGCAGGTCGGGGCTGGCCGCGACGAACGTCCCGACTCCGCGGCGGCCCTCGGTCAACCCCTCCATGTCCATCTGCCGGTAGGCATGCAGCACGGTGTTCGGGTTGATCGTCAGGGTCGCGACCACCTCCTTCACCGTCGGCAGCTGGTCGCCCGGGCGCAGCATTCCCAGGCGGATCGCCCTGCGCGCCTGTTGCACCAGCTGCAGGTATGCCGGAACTCCGGATCGGCTGTCGAGGTGGAAGGTGATCATCGAGTATCCCAAATACCTAGTTGACTAGATAAATACGATATCGCCTCGGCTGCGACCTGTCAAGTTGCCACGTCGGATGGCGTATCGCGCGCGACATCGACCCCGCCGTCGACCGGTGCGTGGCCGCCGTCAGGACGTGGAATCCGGACCCGGAGCCAGCCTCCGGATCCCGATTGTCAGCGTGCCCCGAGGTCGCTATTGGCCGGCGGGCCCGTGCCCGTCCAGGTGAAGCCGTGAGTGGTTCCGTCATCGCGGGTGTAGACGATCGAGCCGTGACCCACGATCATCGGTCCGGGGATCGGAGCCGTCACGAACGCCGCGGTGGCCCACGCCGAGGCCGGCGTCGACGAGGTGACTGGATACGGGCGCACCGTGGCCGTGAGCATCCACTCGTCGTCCTCGTCCCCGACCGGCTTGTCGCACCGCTTCGGGTTGTGGTGGTGATTGGGGAAGTCGCCGCTGACCGTGGCCCGTCCGCGGCTCGGTTGGTACTTGTCGCGGTCGGCTCTCTGCTCGAGGTCGATGGTCACATGGGCGGCGACGTCGCAGCCATAGAAGTTGAGTGGGCCGCAGGCAACGACCCGGTGGCCGTTTGCAATCAGTGTCAGCGGCTGGTCAAACCGCGATCCGGCGCCCATGTCACCCTCCTTGTCGTAATTGACACAACAACGGATCGTCTCACATCGTGGTCGGCAATGCCGAGAGGATGGCCTCTGCCGCTGCGATGTAGCTCGATGCCCCGACAGCCCGCCAGAGGATGATGCTGCGCCGGAGCGCGGCCGCGCCGGCGGGACGGTCGCCGCGATCCAGGAGACGCTTCCCGTGCTCGAAGCAGGCGAGTGCCTCGTCCGGCAGCGAGCCGATCTCGGCGTAGAGCGACGCCGCGGTCGCATAGTCGGCCGTGGCGAGCGCCTGCGCGGCCGCGACCCACCTGCTTGGCAGCGGATAGCCGGACGTCGTGGCAACGAACTCCTCGGCCATCCCGGCGAGGGAGCCGACGGCCAGCGCGGCGCACGTCAGGCCCTCGGCCGAGATCGCAACGCCCAGCCACCACCGGTCGAGGAGCTCGCGGATGAGCCCCGTGGCCTCCTCGGTGCGTCCGTGGACGACATCCAGGTGCGCCTGCAGGCCGAGCGGGGAGATGAGGTACTGGGGCTCGCCGATCTCTCGGGCCAGCGCGAGCGCCGCCGTCGCATGGTGCGATGCATGCTCCGCGTCGCCGCGCGCCAGATCCATCCGGCCGCGCACGACGTGTGCCTCGACCGCGGCTCCCCGCGTGCTCCCCGCCTCCTCCGCGATCACGCGCTCGGCGATCGCGCGCGCTTCGTCCCACTCCCCCGAGTGGTACATCAGGCACGCCAGCGCGCCGTCGACGAGGCGGCTCGTGTAGGCGAGGCCCAGCCGCTGGGCGCGTTCCTTCACGTGCACTTGAACGTCGCGGGCCCCCCGCAGGTCGCCGAGGGCGAGCAGCGAGATGCCAAAGTTCTGCTCGATCATGGCCCCGTCGTACGACTCGAGATCGCGGGCGATCTCGTGCGCCCGCCGGAACTCGGCGATGCCGCGCACGTCGCCTCGCTGCAGGAAGGCGAGGGCGAGGGTCTGATGGCTCCAGGCCGCCAGGTCGTCCAGTCCCAGCGATGTCGCAAGCGCGCCGGACTGCGTCGCCGCGTCGATCGCCTCCTCAAGCCGGCCACGCAGGACCAGCACGCTCGCCAGTGACACCAGGGCGACCGCCATCGCGGCCGAGGCCGGCGCCGCTTCGAGCAGTTCGACCGCTCGACGCAGGTGGACGAGGGCTTCGTCCTTGTGTCCCTGCTGGTCGAGCCAGAGCCCGATCTCGCTCTCGATCTCGGACGCGGTCTCGACGTCGCCGCTCTCGGCCAGATGGCGCGCGATCGGTTCGAGATCGTCGGGGAGCACCTCCTCGCTGTACATGCGCGCCCTGGCGTGGCGGTACTGGAGGATCGGCGGGATCTCCGTGTCGTAGAGCGCGAACGCCGAGCCGTAGAACCGGGCGGCCGCGGCGTACGCGCTCATCCCGAAGGCTCGGTCGGCGGCCTCCACGAGAACCGCACGTGCCCGGTTGGGGAGGCGATCGGCCACGCCGGCGGCAGCCCCCAGTTCGAGGGCCGTCACGTAGTGGTGAGCGA
Source organism: uncultured Actinomycetes bacterium (assembly GCA_963707585.1). GTDB lineage: Bacteria > Actinomycetota > Thermoleophilia > Gaiellales > JAICJC01 > JAICJC01. The sequence goes on from CAVPQP010000008.1 coordinate 154,209, forward strand.
GCAGCTCGGCCCGGTCGCCGCGGTCACCCCCCACCGACTCGATCCATTCTGCGGTGCGCACGTGCTTGTCCGCCCGGGCGGATCTGACGATCTGTGAATAGGCCACGTCGCGCACGATCGCGTGGGTGAACGCGTACTGTGGCTCGGCGGCAACCGACGTCTCCCCGTCGAGGCGCAGGAGCTGCTTCCGCCGGAGGGCCCGCAGCTGATCGCGCACGAACGCCGGGTCGCGCCGCTCGACGTGCGCCACCGCTCCCAGCCACACGACCTTGCCGATCACCGACGCATCCTGGATCACGGCCTTCTCGTCGGCGGTGAGCGCATCGAGGCGGGCGGCGATGATGCCGTGCACCGTCTCTGGGAGGGGCAGGTCACCGTCCGTGGTGAGCGCCCAGCGATCGTCCCGCCGGACGATCAGGCCGCGGTCGATCAGCATCCGCGCGTACTCCTGGGCGTAGAGCGGGTTGCCCTGGGCGCGCTCCACGAGCGCCTCCTGGGCTGCGGCGGGAAGCGGGATCTCGTCCAGGAGCGCCGTCACGAGCGCCGCCGTCTCGCCCTCCGAGAGCGGCGGGAGCGACAGCGTGGTGGTTCCGGCCCACTCCGGCCGCCGCTCCAGGAGCTCAGGCCGAGCGGTGCAGAGCACGAGCAGCGGCGTGTCCGTCGTCCATCGCAGCAGCTGCTCGATGAAGTCGAGGAGCGCTTCGTCGGCCCAGTGCAGATCCTCGAACACAAGCACAAGCGGTGCTCGACGACCGATCGCTTCGATGAATCGCCTCCATGCTGCGAAGGCTTCGACCTGCCGGTCGCCGCCGAGCTCCTGGACGTGTTCGAGCCCGACCAGCGGCCGGAGCTCGCCGAGCATCCACTCGGCCGTCTTGGCATCGTCGGCCAGGCCGGCGACGGTGCGGCGCAGCTTTGCGCCGGCGACGTTCGCGTTGTCGGAGTGCATGATCCCTGCCTCCGCCTTCACGATGTCGGCCAGGGACCAGAAGGTGACGCCTTCGCCGTACGGGAGCGAGCGGCCTCTGCGGCAGGTCATTGGCTCCGGGTCGGCGCCGATGCGCTCGAGCAGCTCGGCCACGAGTCTGCTCTTGCCGATGCCCGGAGCGCCGACCACGGTGACGAGGCAGGGCGACCGTGTCTCCCGCATCGTCGTCAGGGCCCACCGGAGCTCGTCCATCTGCGTCTGGCGGCCGACGAGCGGCACGGTTGGCTTCAGCAATTCCGTGCCGATGTCCTCGGCCGCCTCCGCGATCCAGACGGGCACCGCCTCGCGCTTTCCCTTGAGATGCACGGGTGGCGCCGTGCGGTAGCGGATCGCGCGGCTCGTGGCCCGGTAGGTGACCTCTCCCACCAGGACGCCGTCGACGGCCGCCGCTGCCTGCAGCCGCGCGGCGGTGTTGACCGCATCCCCCGCCGCCAGCCCTTCGCCCGCGTGCGCGTTGGCGTGAAGCGCCACCAGCGCCTCCCCCGTGTTCACCCCGACCCGGACGTGGACGGTGAACCCGGGGTCGTCGGCCCGGCGCGTGCGCGCGGCCTCCTGGATCGCGAGCGCCGCCCGGACGGCACGCTCGGCGTCGTCCTCACGGGATATCGGTGCGCCGAAGATGCCCACGACGGCATCGCCGATGAACTTCTCGACCGTTCCGCCGAAGCGCTCGAGCTCCCGTCGCGCCAGGCCGTGGTACACGGCGAGCGTCCGGCCGAGATCTTCGATGTCGAGCTCCTCGCCCATGCTCGTGAACCCCACCAGGTCGGCGAAGACCGTGCTCACGAGCTTGCGCTCCTCCTGTTCCATGCCGGGCGCGAGTGGCGCCCCACACTGCGAGCAGAACTGCGCCTCCACGGCGGCGGGTTTGCGACAAACAGCGCAAGCAGTCATGCTCGGAGTCTACGAAGAGCGGCGTGGCCGAGGTAGATACCCACAGTCTCAGGACGTCGAGGGGCTTCGGAGGCTTCCATCGCCCCGTCTGGCCCGCGAAGCTGTTCCACGAGCACCGGACGAGCGCCACCGTGGTCGGCGCCTCACCCGGCTGATGCCGATACGACGCAGGTGGGCCGCTAGCATCGCCGGGTGGGAGCGGAAGCGATGATGGTGTGATCCCGGCCCTGATCCCGCGTGAGGAGTACGCGGCGCTCGAGCGTTGCGTGTACCTGAATCAGGCGTCGCTCGGCCTGGTTCCGCGCCGTTCAACGGAGGCGATGGTCGAGTTCCTGGTCGAAGTCGCGCAGCACGGCAACGTGCGGCTCTCGGATGCCGCCGAGGAGCGGATTCTGGATGACCTCCGCGAGGCTGCCGCCGGGCTGTTCGATGCGCCGCTGCGGTCGGTCGCGGTGGTGGGAGGAGCCAGTGAGGCGCTCGGTCAGCTCGCGATCCTGACGGCGAAGGCCGGTGGCGAGGTCGTGCTCGTGGCGTCCGACTTCCCCAGCGTCACCTATCCGTGGCTGGTTGCGCGCGAGCGGCTCGGCACGGCGGTCAGGTGGGTCGAGGACGATCCCGCCGAGGATCTCACGGGTGCCCTTGTCGACGGCATTCGCAGCGGCACCACCGCGGTGTGCTTCAGCGCGGTCCAGTACGCGACCGGGTCGCTGGTCGACGTCGGCGAGGTCGTTCGGCGTGCTCACGCGGTCGGGGCGCGTGTCATCGTCGACGTCACGCAGATGGCGGGAGCGATGCCGGTGAGCCTGCGCTCGTGGTCTGCCGACGCGCTCGTGTGCAGCGGGTACAAGTGGCTGTCCGCGCACGGCGGCGTCGCGCTGCTCGTGGTCGCCGACGAGCTGCTTCGGTGCGTGCCGCCCGTCGTCGGCTGGAAAGGCGCTCGAGCACCCCTTCCAGTTCGAGCCCACGACGTTGGCACTCGCGTCTGACGCGCGCCGGTTCGAGCTTTCGACGATCGCCTACAGCTCGGCCACCGGCCTGCGCACCTCGATCGAGCTGTTGACCGGAGTCGGCTTCCCGGCGCTCGCCAGGCATGCGCAAGCGCTGGCGCGCGAGCTCGTCGCCGCGACGGCGCCTCTCGGCTGGACGCCGTATCGAGATCTCGACGCGCCGGGCGCGAGCTGCCACATCGTGTCGCTGCGCCATCCCACGCTCGCCGCAGCCGCGGTCCAGGCCCGCCTCGCCGAGGGGCGCCACATCGTGGTCAGCTCGAGAGGGGGCGGCATCCGCGTGTCCCTTCACGCCTACAACGACAGCTCCGACATCGGCGCGCTCGCCGACGCCTTGGAGACCGCCGGCCGGTAGGCTCGTGGCATGCACGGAGGAGGCCCTCGGCGCCCGGCCCGGGCAGAGGTGGTGGGGAGCCTCTTGCGGCCGGCGGCGTTGCGGCGAGCCGTGGAGGGGTTCTATGCCCCGGGGCATTCGGCGGTGCTGGATGCGGAACGGTCACAGGATCGTGCGGCGTTGACCGAGCTCGAGGACGGGGCGATCCGTGAGGCGGTCGAGCGCCAGATCGAGTGTGGGCTCGATGTGGTGACCGACGGCGAGTTCCGCCGGTGGATGTTCCTGAATTCGTTCTACGACGCCGTGGAGGGGTTCCGCACCGACAACGTCGTCACCTTCCGAAACGACGACGGTCGTCAGGTGGAGCTGGCCGTGCACGAGATCGTCGATCGGCTGCGTCCAGTCGACAGCCCGGCCGCTCGCGAGGCGGCGTTCATGGCGTCGATCACGCGCCACCCGTTCAAGGTCACCTTTCCCGCCCCCTCGATCTTCGGACATCCGTTCACGTTCAAGCGGGGGCTCACCGACAGGGGCTACGCCGACCTGGCCGGGTTTGTCGCGCATGCGATCGAGATCGAGCGTGCGCTCGTGGCCGACGCGATCGCGGCGGGAGCGGGCTACATCCAGTTCGACTTCCCGCTGTACCCGTACCTGGTCGATCCGGCCTGGGTGGCCCGATTCCGCGAGCGAGGACACGATCCGGCACTCCTGATCGAGGCCGCGCTGGCCGCCGACACCGCCGTCCTTCACGGCATCCCCGGACACGTCACCACCGCCCTGCACATCTGTCGCGGGAACTACCGCTCCTCGTGGATGTGCGAAGGATCGCTCGAACCGGTCGCCGAGGCGGTGTTCACCCGTCTGCCGTTCGACGCCTTCCTGGTGGAGTGGGACGACATGGGACGCGACGGCGGGTACGGCCCGCTCCGCTTCCTGCGCCCGGGGTCGGTGGCGGTGATGGGCCTGATCAGCTCCAAGGTGCGCGACCTGGAGTCCGAGGACGATCTCATGCGACGCATGGATCGGGCGGCCGCGATCGTGGGAGGCATCGACCGGCTGGCGATCTCGACCCAGTGCGGGTTCGCCTCGGTGATGGTCGGCAACGACACCGACGCCGACTCGCAATGGCGCAAGCTCGAGCTCGTTGGGCGGATCGCCGACCGCCTCTGGTCTCGCTGACGCCGCGCCTCTAGGCGGTCCGGCTAAAGGCTCGCCGCCAGGCGAGTGTGCGGCCGCAGCGTCTGACGAAGCGTGGTTACGAGCTGGCGCTGGATGACGTCGAGGAACACGCGCGAGACTGCGTCTTCGCCCCGGAACAGCTGGGCAAACCGGTCGCGGGGCAGGACGAGCAGGAGTGCGCGCTCGCGCGTGACTGCAATCACGGGCGACGGGCCGCCGTCGATCAGGCTCTCGTAACCGAACGCCTTGCCAGGCCCGGCCAGACCCACTCGGATGCGGCGGCTGCCGCGGGCGACCACCTGCTCGACGGCGCCGTTGATCGTGAGGTAGCAGGCTGTCGACGGAGCGCCCTCGGCGAGGAGCGTTCGGCCCCGGCGACAGCGCGCGTAGCTGCCAGACGTGAGCAGACCCCACAGCGCGAGCGAGTCGAGGTCGTGGAAGGTCGCCATGCGGCGGACATAGCGGCTGTCGGGCGGACCGCAGTATTCGAGCTCGGCGAAGGCGCGGTCGGCGTCCTCCGCCGGCGGGCCGATCGGCTCGTCGCCGAGCGTGCCCGCCAGGTGGGTGAGCTGGTTTCTGTAGTGCGCCATCAGGAGCGCCGCGAGCCGGCGCTTCAGGCCGAATGCCGCCGAATCCTGCGGGGCGAGCAACGCAGACAGTTCGACCCGCCCGAGCGCGAGAGCCGTCGTCGCCTCGACGGCGCGGACGCTCACAGTGTGAGGGCCACCGTCGAGGAGCGCGATCTCGCCGACGGTGTCACCTGGTCCCGCCGTCGTGATCTCGACGTCTCGGTTGCCGGGCACGTGCAGCGACATCGAGAGCGCGCCCTCGACGACGATCAGCAGCTCGCGTCCGTCGTCGCCCTGGTTCCAGACGACCTCGTCCTTCTCGAGCGTCCGCCGCCGCAGCACCTGGGCCAGTGCGGCCAGGCCGGCCTCGTCCCGGCCGGCGAAGAGCGGGACCGTGCCCAGGAAGTCGACGGCTGCGGTGTCAGACATCGAGGTCGCGCGTCTCGAACTCGAGCCCGGCCGGCGTCAGCTCAGCGGTCAGCATCGAGTACTCCGGCACCTCGAACCAGCCCGAGTGGTCGACGGTCAGCGGTTCGGAGGCGATGATCACCGACCGAGGCGCGTCGCCGTTTGTCATCCCCCAGCCCTCGCCGGTGCTGGCGTACCGGCCGCCGATCGCGTACCAGAGGCTGACGTACGGCAGGTCGGTCTCGAGCATGTCGTCGTCCGGCGGGTACCAGCCGTAGTCGAACGAGAACCGGGTCGCGACGACGCTGCGGCCGGTGCTCACGCAGAGGTTTGCGGGCGAGGACGTGTCGATGCCGCGCTCGACGCGGAGCGCTCGCAGGATCCGCAACGCGGCGGTGACTGCGTCCGCCAGCTCGCCTGTCTCGGGCAGTCCGAAGGGGTCGTCGAGCTGGGACAGAACGAGCGCGTAGATCCACTCCGAATCGGTTGTCCCCTCAATGCGCTGGGCGAGCTCCGGCCGCACGTGCTCAACGAGCGCATAGCGCATACGCCGGAACTCGCGCAGGTGCCCGTTGTGGGCGAGCACGGCGCGGGCGCCCGGAAAGTGGAAGGGGTGCAGGTTCGTCTCGGCTACGACCGCCTCGTCGGAGTAGGTCACGCCACGCACGTGGGCGACGAGGCAGGTTGGCGCGACCTTCGCCGAGAGGAAGCGCAGGTTGCGGTCGAACGAGGGCAGCGTCGTCGCCCGGTAGCTGAACGGTTCGTCAGGCTGCAGCGAAGTCGGATCCCACGCCTTCATCCCGAACCCGGCCAGGTTCAGGAAGGTGTTCATCATCCGTGGGCGGTACGACTGCCGGACGAGGCTGTTGTCAGTGTCGAACAGCAGGTTCTGCACCGGTAGCGGCTCGCCCAGGTAGGCCAGGATGCGACACACCTGGTGATCGTACTTGGAGGGTCTAGTATTGGTCGTCGAACCGGTGCTCAGGAGGCGGAATGAAGCAGTTCAGGTGCGGCGACGTGGTGCTCGGCTGCGAGTGGATCGCACGCAACGACGACCAGGACGCGCTCTTCCAGGAGATCGAGTCGCACGCGCGCAACGTGCACGGGATGGACGAGGTTCCGCCCGAGGTCGTCGAGAAGATCGAGCGCGTCATCACGGACGTCTAGATCTCGATTCCGTTCCCTGGAAAAGCGCCGAACTCGAGGAATGTGCGCAGTGCGTCGGCGTACGGCCCGAGGTCGAGGCCGTGCGCAGCGAGCCAGGTGTCGCTGTAGTACGTGTCTGCGTAGCGCTCGCCGCCGTCGCAGATCAGCGTGACGATGCTCCCGTGCTCGCCCCGTGAACGCATCTCCGAGACGAGCTGGAACGCGCCCCAGACGTTCGTCCCGGTGGAGCCGCCCACGCTCCGGCCGGTCCGCTCGTGGACAAGGCGCATGGTCGCGATCGAGGCGGCGTCCGGCACCCGGATCATGTGGTCGACGATGGTCGGCAGGAAGGACGGCTCGAGCCGCTGGCGACCGATGCCCTCGATCCGCGAGGGCAGCCCGCTGAACGCTGAGGGGTCACCAGCCCAGGAGGCGTAGAAGATCGAGTGCTCCGGGTCCACGACGCAGAGCTTCGTCGAGTACCGGCCGAAACGAGCGTAGCGGCCGATCGTCGCGCTCGTCCCGCCCGTCCCCGCGCCGACCACGATCCACGCGGGCACCGGGTGCCGCTCGAGCCTCATCTGGCTGAAGATCGACTCGGCGATGTTGTTGTTGCCACGCCAGTCGGTCGCGCGTTCGGCGAAGGCGAACTGGTCGAGATAGTGGCCATCGGTCTCGGCCGCCACTCTCTGGGCCTCGTCATAGATGGTCATGGGGTCGTCGACCAACCGGCAGGTGCCGCCCTGGGCCTCGATCAGCGCAATCTTCTCCGGGCTCGTCGACGCGGGCATGACGGCGATGAACGGCAGGCCGAGGAAGCGGGCGAAGTACGCCTCCGAGACGGCGGTCGACCCGCTCGATGCCTCGACGATCGTCGTGTCCTCGAGGATCCAGCCGTTGCAGAGGCCGTAGAGGAAGAGGGAGCGGGCAAGCCGATGCTTCAGCGAGCCGGTCGGGTGGACCGACTCGTCCTTGAGGTACATATCGATGCCCCAGGCCTCGGGCAGCGGGAACGCGTGCAGATGCGTGTCGGTCGAGCGGTTGGCGTCGGCCTCGATCCGGCGCACGGCCTCATCCGCCCACGCCCGCGATCCGGGTCGTTCGCGGCCTCTCGAGAAGGGCGTCACCTCCACAGTTTCCCCGATCCGGGGGCGCGGCATCGGCCATTGCCCGTCGCACCCGGCCGTACCAGTCGGGCTCTTCGGCGGCACACGTCGCGATCCCACCCGTTCCGCCCGAGGAACGTCACCTCGACGGCAGCCGGAACAGCCGCCGTCGCCATACTCACACACACCGTCGTGCGAACGGGCGTCTCAGGAGCGGACTGCACGCGCCGAGCCTGGCACCTTCGCCGGAACGACCGGACGGCGCGACGTGTGCCTGGATGGCCCAGGCTCCTTCGACGAGGATCGGGACCGGGGCGAGAAGACGCCAAGATGAGAGTTGAGCCCCCGCGACGTGGGCGTCGCGGTGGATCGCATCTGGCGGGCGAAGCGACAGGGTCACGTTCATGCCCAGCGACCCGACTCGGCAGCGATGCGACCACGGAATGACACGGAAGCGTGTCTTGAGCTCGTCCGACCACCATTCGGCCGATCTTCCCGCGTCTTGTAACCGTCGTCGGAGGGGTGGGCCTGGGTCAGTCCGAGCTGGTGCCGCGAAAGGCGCCGGCGATGGTAGGGACAAGGATTCGCTCGAGCTGCTTTTGGGACGTGTTTCTGAGCTCGGCGCTTACGGGTGCGAGGGCCAGCCAGTTCAACATCCCGGCGACGCAGCGTACGCGAAGGGTAAGTTCGTGGTCCTTGGCGTCCGGAACGTTCGCCTTCAGCACTCGACGAGCGTCGGCACGGATCCCAGCGAACCTCGCATCGAACCGATCCCAGCGCTGTGGCGGATCCAGTGCCGCCCGAGCGACGATGCGGAGCACCGCGAGATCGCGGCCGCCTGCGGCCAGCGCGCGCATCATCGGCCGCGCGAAGGCTGCCGCCAGGGCTTCGAGCGTCGAGTCGGGGCCGAGCATGCTCAGCGCCTTTTGCTGCGCGTCCAGATAGCGCTCGAGCGCGTGCTCGACCGCCGCGTCACAGACGGATTGCAGTGACCCGAAGTGGTAGCTCACCGCGGCGACGTTGGCCCCGGCGGCATCCGTCAGCTCGCGCAGCGTCACGCCGTCCTCGCCGCGCTCGGAGATCAGGGTCAGCGCAGCTTCCAGGAGCCTCGCCTGCGTCCGCAGACCGGCTTCGCGACGCTGGTCTGACCTGGCCGCCTCCATTCCACTATTCAATCAGACGCTTGAAAACACGTCAAGTCGACTGCCCCAGCCCAAACAATTCAATCGAATGCTTGACAAGATGGTCGGTGCCGAGCTAGCCTCACGCCAGCGCTTGATCGACGACCACGCGAGCAAGCGGACTTCTCCAGCACTCAGCAAGGAGGAAACAATGAGAGTGGCACTCACAGGTGCGACGGGGTTCATCGGGTCCCACGTCCTGACCGAACTGCACGAGCACGGCCATGAGGTGGTGGCGTTGATCCGCGACGACGCTCAGGCTGAGCGCGTCGCCGGCCACGGGGCCACACCGACCCGGGTCGACCTCACTGACCGGCCGGCGGTCGTGAGCCTGCTGAGCGGCGCCGACGCGGCCATCCACACGGCCAGCCCGGGGGACGCGACCAGCGCCGACCTGGACTCGGCGGTTGCCGACGCAGCGATCGAGGCATTCGACGGCACCGGCAAGCCCTACCTGCAGATCAGCGGTCTGTGGATCTACGGGAACAACATGTCGATCAATGAAGATTCCCCGATTGATGCCCCCGCGCTGGTGGCGTGGAGGGATCCGATCGAACGCCGCGTGCTCGCTGCCGAAGGCATGCGCGGAGTCGTGATCACCTCCGGGGTCGCCTACGGTGACGGCGGTGGAGGCGTTCCGGGAGTGCTACTCGGATCACCGCGAGACGACGACGGCAACCTGATCATGCTGGGCAGCGGACGGCAGCACTGGGACACCGTCCACGTCGCGGACCTGGCGGAGGTCTTCAGGCGAGCGCTGGAGCACGACTCGGCTCGGGGCCGCTACGCCGTCACCGACGGACTGAACCCGACCGTGGCCGACATCACCGAGGCGGCGGCCGTTGCCGTCGACGCCCCGGGAGCCGTCCCCGGCTCGGATGAGGAGGCTCGCGCTCGCCTGGGCGACTATTTCGCCGAAGTGCTGCTGCTCGATCAGAACGCGCCGGCCATGAAGGTTCGGGACGAGCTCGATTGGCGTCCGTCCCGTCCAGGGCTGGTCGAGGAGTTTCGCCATGGAAGCTATCGCCAGGTGACGGCCGGTTGACTCCCGCGCCGGCCCCTTCACCAGGGCGCCGGCGCATCACCACGACACAGGAGCTGTCGCCGATGGCCGCCCACGCTGACCTGCCACCCTCCGAGGCGGCTGACCGCCTCGCGATTCGCGAGCTGTTCGACGCCTACGCGCATTGCGCCGATCGCCGAGACGCCGAGGGACAGAAGGCACTCTTCACCGTCGACACCCGCTTCGCCGTCTACATGGACGGCGAGGGCGCCGAGCCGACCTACGTGCTGGAAGGGCGAGATGCGCTCACGCCGGTGTTCGCCGACCTGAACCGGTACGACACGACGACGCATTTCAACGGGCAGAGCACGGTCACGCTTGACGGCGACCGTGCCACCGGCGAGAGCTACACCATCGCCCACCACCTCTTCAGCGAGGACGGAGTCCGGAAGATCATGATCGCGTCGCTTCGCTACCTGGACGCCTTCACCAAGGTCGGTGACGGCTGGTACTTCGCCGAACGGAACCTGATCCTCGACTGGAGCGAGACACGATCCCTCAATACCCCCGCGGTGGTCTGATGGAGCCGCTCTACGAGGCGGTCGATCACCTGCGGGCGGGGCGGGCCGCCTGCTTGTCGAGTACGGCGACTACGAGTGCCCGCACGCGCGTCAGGCGTATCGCCAGATCGAACGGGTGGAGGTGCGATTGAACGGCTGCCTTCGCTTCGCCTTTCGGCACTACCCGCTCACGGAGATCCACCCGCACGCGACGGCTGCCTCTACTGCCGCCGAGGCGGCATCGCTGCAAGGGGCGATCTAGACGATGCTCCAGCTGCTGTTTGCGAATCAACAGGCACTGGAGCACGACGACCTGCGGCGCTGCGCCGAGCAGATCGGTCTCGACCTGGAGCGGTTCGACACCGATCGTAACGGCGCCGGCGTCCTGCAGCGGATCGGGCGCGACTTGGATAGCGGGCTCGCCTCCGGAGAGGTGCATGGTACGCCCACACTCTTCATCGACGCAGTCGTGTATCGGGGTGGCTACGACACGCGGAGCCTGCTGGAGGCATTCGAACGGTGACGCTTCCTGAGCTCCATATGAACGATTGGCGCGCGACCAAGGACACCCTGCACCTCTACTGCCAGATCCTCGGCAAGATTCGCCTTGCCACGACGGCGCCGCGAAACCACTGGTGGAACGCTCCGCTGTACGTCGACGTGCGCGGGCTCACCACTCGCCGCCTGCATCACCACGAGACGACCTTCGAGATCACGATCGACTTCATCGATCATGCGCTGGTCGTTCGCACGGCAGATGGTCGCACGCGGTCGCTCGCGCTCGCCGGCGGAGTGTCGGTCGCGGAGTTCGATCACGGGATCCATGGGTTGCTCCGCGAGCTCGACGTCGACGTCGAGATCCGGGAGCACCCGTTCGGCGTCCCGATCACGACACCGTTCGCCGAGGACGTCGAGCACGCGGCCTGGGATGCCGAGGCGATCAAGCGCTTCGGTCGTGTGCTCGACTGGACGGACTCGGTGTTCGAAGAGTTCAGTGGTTGGTTCAACGGCAAGACCAGCCCGGTGCACCTGTTCTGGCACAGCCTTGACCTCGCTGTGACCCGCTTCTCGGGGCGGCCCGCGGGGCAGGCCAATGCGGATCCGGTGACACAGGAGGCCTACTCGCACGAGGTGATCTCATTCGGCTTCTGGCCCGGCGATGACCGTATCGGCGAGGCCGCCTACTACTCGTACACCGCGCCCGAGCCGGACGGTCTGCGCGACCAGTCGCTGCCCGTGGGCGCGTGGATGGAGTGGGGCAGCGGCTCGCTGGCGATCCTCCGCTACGACGCCGTCCGCGCCTCCGACGATCCACGAAGGATGCTGCTCGCCTTCTGCCAGGCCGCATACGAGGCAGGCGCCCGAGTCGCTGGCTGGGACACGGCCAGCTTCGAGTCGAGGTGGTGTCCGACGCCTGCCCAGCTTCGACAACTTCAAGCCGGTGCGGCCACCACATTCGGTCGGCCGACCTCTCGTTCATGACGCGGACAGGCAGCCGTTCGCCAGGCACTGAGTCGCCTGGCACGCTGACACCTCGGCTCTGCCTTCCCGCTTGGTTTACCCATGCGCCCGGCACGATTCGAACGTGCGGCCTCTGCCTCCGCAGGGCAGCGCTCTATCCCCTGAGCTACGGGCGCGGGAGGGGCAGTCTACCGCGTGCCGCCGGGCGCTCCTACAGGTCGCGCCGCCGCAGGCCGGCCGCGGTCGCGACCAGCACGACGGCCACGTACAGGAACGACCAGGCCACCAGCGCCGGCCCGCCTCCCTGTGCGCCGCCCAGCGGGCCGAGGTGGACGATCACCCCGGTGAAGCCGCTGGTGTTGGCCGTCAGCGAGTGCAGGCCGGCCTGGTACAGCGCGTCGAACGGGAGGGCCCACGACGCGTCGCGGCCGATGTCCTGCAGGCGCTGCGACGGCAGCGCGTAGCCGATCTGCCCGAGCAGCCCCGACACGAGGCCGGCCCCGTAGATCATGAGCACCGCGATCCCGTTTGCGATCGTCGACATGTACACCGAGCCGAGCAGCGCGAGCGCCGCGACGATGCACGCCCCGCCCGCAAGGGCGAGACCCGGGAGCACGATGCTGTCGGGCCACCAGCCGCCGTCGAGGCCGGTGATCACGACCGCGGAGCCGTAGACGATGCTCACGTAGAGCGAGCAGATCGCGCATGCCGCGCCGTAGCGGGCCGCGACGAACACCGTCCGCCCGATCGGCCGCACCACCACGGGCTGCAGCAGGCCCTGCTCGGCGTCGCCGCGGATGACGTTGAACGTGAGGAACACCGCCAGCACCGCTCCCAGGAAGAGCGTCGCGAACATCGCCAGGCCGAGCAGGGTTGCGCCGGCCAGCGCGTGCGCGTCGACGAGCACCCCCGCCTGGCGCACCCGGGCGCTGCCGACGGTGGCGAAGGCGAGGTGCGTCGCGACCGCGTACAGCGCCAGGAACGCGAGCGTGAGCAGCGGCGACGACGGCCAGCACCCGGCGGCGCAGGCACTCGCGCAGCGTCACCCCCACGATCACGCGGGCGCCGCTCAGCCCATCTCCCCCTCGACCGCCTCCAGGTACACCTCTTCGAGCGTCGAGCGGGTCGTGCGCACCTCGTACACGCGCTCGCCCGCCGCGACCAGCTCGGCCACGAGCGCCGGCACGTCCTCGCGGGCGGCCTGGTAGCGGCGCGTGCCGGAACCGGTCTCGATCTCGACGCCCTGCGCGGAGGTCAGCTCACCGGGGGTGCCCTGGGCGACGACGCGGCCGCGGGTGATGATCACGACCCGATCGCACACGAGCTCGATCTCGCTCAGGAGGTGCGAGTTCAGGAGCACCGCCGTGCCGCCCGCGCGCAGCTCCTCGAGCAGCGCGCGCACCGTCCGCCGCCCGGCCGGGTCAAGCGCGCTCGTCGGCTCGTCCAGGACGAGCATCCGCGGCCCGCCGATGAGCGCCTGGGCGATCCCCAGCCGCTGCTGCATGCCCTTCGACATCGACTCGACACGGCGATCGGCGACGTCGGCCAGACCCACCAGCTCGAGCAGCCGGCCGCGCTCGCCGGCCCCGGCCTGCGACCCGGCGAGGCCCTGGTGCATCACGAGCAGCTCGTCCGCGGTCATCCAGCCCGGGAACCGGAAGAGCTCGGCCAGGTAGCCGAGATTCGCCCGTGCCGCCGCCGAGCCGGCCGGTGCGCCGCACACGCTCGCGCTGCCGCTCGTCGGCCGCACGAGGCCGCAGCCGATCTTGACGAGCGTCGACTTGCCGGCGCCGTTCGGGCCCGAGCAGCCCGACCAGCTCGCCCTCGTCCACGTGGATGCTCACGCCGTCGAGGGCGGTGGTGCGACCGTAGCGCTTCGAGATGTCGTCTGCGGCGAATGCGACGGGCACCGCGGCCAGTCTATCGGGGCCCTCAGCGGTAGACGCCGTTGTGGCCGAGGCTGTAGCGGCCGGGCTGGGGGAAGAACGCCAGGCCGTGCGGGCTCGCGCCCACGTGGATCGTGGCGACGAGCCGGCCCGTGCCGGTCGCGATCACCGACACGGTGCCGGAGTAGCGGTTGGACGCCCACAGGCGGCCGCCGTTCGGCGACACCTGGAGCATGTCGGGGGTGCCGCCGACGTGCCACGTCTTCACGAGCCGGCCCGACGCAAACCCGATCACCGAGATCGAACCCGCCAGGCGGTTGGCGACGTAGAGCCGCCGCGTGGAGCGGCTGATGGCCAGCCCGTGCGCTCCGGTGCCGGTGGGGATGAACGCGACCTGCCGCAGCGTCGAGGCCGAGATCACCGTGACGCCGCCGAGGCCCTGGTTGGCGACATAGAACCGGCGGCCGTCGGGCGCGAGCTTGACGTCGATGGGCAGGCCGCCGACGTGGACGGCGCCCGTCACGCGCATGCTGACGGTGCTGACTCTGTACGACCATCCCGCTGTACTCGCAGCTGATCAGCAGGAAGCGACCGTCGGCCGAGAAGTCGAGGTGATCGGGGCCGGCGGCCGGGATCGGCACGCTGCGCAGCAGACGCCACGTGCGGCGGTTGCGGAAGTCGAGCCGCTGGAGCTGCTCGGCGACGACGATCGCCTTCGACCCGTCCGGGGTGAAGTAGAGGTTGTAGGGATCGGCCGTCGCAAGCGTGCCGACGGGCCTGCCGGTGCGTGGGTTGAGCTCGGTGAGGCGGTTCTCGTCGGTGTCGTCGACGTAGAGGCGGCGCAGGCTCCAGCCGGGCGTCACGTGCTGGTCGTAGTAGCCGGTGGGAAACGTGCGCAGCACGCGGAAGGTGGCCGGGTTGATCACGCTCACCGTGCCGTCCTCGCTGTTCGGCACGTACACGCGCTCGGGGATGCCGCGCACCGCCGGGCTGAACTCGCCGGGCAGCGTGTGCCGGTACACGTTCACGGCCGCGGTGGCCGGGACGGCGCCGAGCGCCCACACCCCCGCCGCGGCCATCGCCAGCATGAGCAGCCGACCGGGCACGGCCCGAGCCTAGCCGCTCGGGATTAGGCGCGCGTGGGCACCGAGACGTCGAAGCGCGAGCCCCGGTCGGGGTTGCTCGACGCCTCGATATGCCCGCCGAGCGCCTCGACGATCCGCTTTGCGAGCGTGAGCCCGAGGCCCGAGCCGCGGCTCGAGCGGGCCGGGTCGGCGCGCCAGAACGCCTCGAACACCCGCGGCAGCTCGTCGGCGGCGATCCCGGGGCCGCTGTCCTGCACGCTCAGGGCGATCCCGGCGGCGTCCAGGCCGGCGCGCAGCGTCACCCGGCCGCCGGCCGGCGTGTAGCGCACCGCGTTGTCGAGCAGCGAGTGCACGACCCGCGCGAGCTTCGGCGAGCACGGGCTCGCGGCGGCGGCGCCGAGGTCGACGTCGAGCCGGATCCGCTTCTCGGCCGCCTCGGGCCGGCACAGGTCGAGCGCGCCGCGCACGGCCTCCGCGAGCGGCACCGAGCGCGCGTCGAGGGCGAACTCGGCCGCGTCCACCTGGGCGAGCTCGAACAGGTCGTCGACCATCGTCACGAGCGCCATCACCGATCGGCGCATCTCGGCGGTGTAGCGCCGCGAGCGTCTCGGCGTCGCGGACGATGCCCTCGTCGATCGCCTCGACCATCGCCCGCAGGTTGGCGATCGGCGTGCGCAGGTCGTGCGAGAGCGACGTCATCAGGTCGCGCCGCTGGGCCTCGATCGCCCGCTCGGCCTCGATGCCGGCCGCGAGCCGCGCCGCCGCGCGGTCGAGCGTCTCGCCGAGCAGCCGCAGCTCCGGGCCGGCGCCCAGGTCGCCCGCGCGGGCGTCGAGCCGGTTGTCGCCCAGGGCACGCGCCGTCGCCACGAGCCGGCCGAGCGCGCGGGTGTTCGAGCGGCCGACGATCAGCGCCGCCGCCACCCCCGCCGTGACCGAGTAGAGCGCGACCGAGACGAGCTCGGCCGGGTTGCCCGGGTTGATCAGCATGAAGTGGCTCAGCACGAGCAGGTCGACGACGGTCACGAGCGAGGCGATCACCGCGATCGCGATCAGCGTGTAGGCGAGCCCGGCGCGGGTGACGAGCCGGCGCGCGAGCAGCGAGGTGACGAGCGTCGCGAGGGCGATCGGCGCGAGCAGCGCGATCAGGCGGACGGTCTCGCTCATGCCTCGAACCGGTAGCCGACGCCGTGCACGGTCACGAGCCGCCGCGGCTGCGACGGGTCGTCCTCGATCTTCGCCCGCAGCCGGCGCACGTGCACGGTCACCGTCTCGGTGTCGCCGCTCCACACGTAGCCCCACACCGACTCGACGAGCTCAGCCCGGGTGTAGACGCGGCCGGGGTTCGACGCCAGCATGAGGAGCAGGTCGAACTCCTTGCGCGTCGTGTGCACGACCTCGCCCGGCGCGGGTCACCTCGCGCCGCACCGGGTCGATGCACGAGGTCGCCGAACTCGAGCGGCGTCTGGCTCTCGCCGCCCGTGCGCCGCAGCACCGCGCGCACGCGCGCGACCACCTCTCCCGGCGAGTAGGGCTTGGTCACGTAGTCGTCGGCGCCGAGCTCGAGGCCGGCGATCCGCTCGCGCTCGCTCACCCGGGCCGACAGGATGATCACCGGCACCGTGCTCTCGAGCCGGACGAGGCGCAGGAGCTCGAGGCCGCTCAGCCGCGGCAGCATCAGGTCGAGCACGATCACGCTGGGCGCGCGCGCCTCGATCGCGCTCAGGGCGGCGTGCCCGTCGGCGGCGGCGTCGACCTCGAAGCCCTCGTGGGTCAGGTAGCGCGTGAGCACGTCGCGCACGACCGGCTCGTCGTCGACGACCAGCACGCGCGGCGCGGAGGTGGCCGCCATGTGCTCAAGCGTACCAATGCGCCGTTCCGACGCCCTGTCTGTTCAGCTATTTGCAAGCTCGTCGGCGGGCACGGGGTCGAGGCGGCCGGCGGCGAGGCCGATGCAGGCGATCAGGCCGAGCGGGATCAGGAGCGCCACCCGCAGCGTGGCCGCCCCGGCGACGACGCCGATCGCGGCCGGGCCGACGATCGAGCCGGTGTAGGCGATCAGGAGCACCCGCGAGATCGCCGACTCGACGCCGCGCGCCGACGCTCCGGCCGCGCTCAGCGCCGTCGGCACGATCGGCGCCATGCCCGCGCCCATGAGCGCGAACCCGACCACCCCGGCCGCCGGGACGGGGACGGCGAGCGCGAGCCCGAGGCCGGCCGCCGCGACCATGCTCGCGCGGCGGGCGGTGGCGGCCCGGCCGAGGCGCGGCGACGACCCCGTCGCCGACCAGCCGCGAGGCGGCCATCGCGAGCGAGTAGCCGGCGATCCCTGCGGCGGCCACGGCGGCACCGGCGCCGGCACGGTCGTGCAGGTAGACGGCGCTCCAGTCGGTGGCGGCGCCCTCGGCGAAGAAGCTGCAGAAGGCGATCAGCGCCGAGGGCGACGAGGCCGGCCGACCACGGCGTCCTCCCGGCGTGCTGCCGGGAGGGTGGCACGGCCGCGGCGGCCGGCGCGTGCGCGAGCGCCCGAGCCGAACCGATCACGACGGCCGCGCCGACCACGGCGAACTGCACGCTCGGGCGGATGCCCGCCGCTGCCGCGGCGCTCGCGACCGAGCGCGCCGATGAGCAGGCCGACGCTCCAGAATCCGTGGAATCCCGACATCTGCGGCCGCCGCCGGTCGCGCTCGACCGCCACTGCGAGCGCGTTCATGGCCACGTCGACCATCGCGCCGATCGTCCCGAAGCAGACGGCGGCCGCCGTCAGCAGCGCCAGCGATCCGGCGAGCGCCGTCGCGACGAGCGCCGCCGCCATGGCCGGGATGCCGACGCGGACGATCACGCCCGCTCCCAGCCGGCGGGCCAGGCCGCCGCCCGCCCAGCTGCCGGCGAGCGTCCCCGCCGCCATGCCGAAGAGCGCGACGCCGAGCCGGCCGTCGGTCAGGTGCAGCGCGTGCTTGATCGCCGGCACGCGCCCCGCCCACGTGCCCACGAGCACCGCGTGGACGCCGAAGGCCGTGCCGACCCTGCGGCCGGCCTGATCCCGCCATGGCATCGGCTGAGGCTACCGCCCCGCCCGGGCGCCGGCCGACAGCCGGCGCCCGGGCGCATCCGTGCTACGAGGAGGCGACGCTCGTGTCGCCGGCGGGCAGACCGCCGACCGAGCCGACCGCGGCCAGGCTGCCGCCGCGCGCCGATCCGGTAGCTGGTGATGCTGTTCAGGCCCGCCGTCAGGACGTCCAGGTACCGGCCGTCCGGCGTGATCGACTCGTCCAGCGGCTTGCTGGTCGAGCCGGGGCTCGCGGCCGCGGCCGCGGCCAGGTGCAGCCGGCCGCCGTCGCCCGACCCGGAAGGTCGAGATGGTGCCGCTGCCGGCGTCGGCCGTGAACGCGATGCGGCCCTTGATGGCGACCCAGCACGCCGCCGCCTCGGTTCGAGGACACCGGGCCGGAGAGGAGGCGGAGGGCGCCGGTGTGGCCGATCCGGTACGACGACGCCGCGCTGAACGGCGTCTGGTGGGCATCGGTCACGACGAGCACGCCGCCGCGGGTGAAGCCGAAGCCGAACGGCGTCGTCCCCGTCGATGCGAACGACTGCACGTTCCGGATCGCGCCGTCACGCCGCAGCGTGATCGTGTCGATGGTGTTCGAGCCCGTGTTGGTCACGGCCAGCGCGGTACCGGCCGGGTTGAGCGAGATCTGCGCCGCGCCCGGAGTCGGTCGAGGCGAGCGCCGCCGATCCGCCCGAGATCGGAGCCAGTCCGTGTCCGGTCGCGCGGAAGCCCGCGACGTCGTTGCCGCCGGCGTTCACGACGTAGACGCGCCCGTGCGCGGCGGTGAGGCTCGCCGGGCCGGCGCCGCCGGACCCGACGACCGCCAGGCGGTGCAGGTGCGTGCCGTCGCACCGCGAACACGGCGATCGTGTTCGAGCCGCTGTTCACGGCGTAGAGGCGGCGGCCGTCGGGGCTCAGGGCGAGCGCGCCCTGCGAGACCCCGTTCGCGCCCGTGCCGGCGCCGCCCGTCGCGGCCGAGCCGGCCGGCGTCAGGCTGCCGTTCGCCGCCCGCGCGAACACGAGCACGCGGTTGCCCGTGGTCGAGTTGGAGAGCGTGAACACGGCCGCGGATGCGTGCGCGCTCGCCGTCGCCGGAAATGCCAGGGCGGCGACCGCGGCCATCGGGATGAGCCATCGTCGTCTCATATCTCGATACCCCCTTGTCGATGCGGGCGGCGGAGTGCCGGCCGTCGCGAAGGGACGCTACGGAGACGGTCTTTCCGGCCCCTTGCCCGTTCCTTACAAGATCGGGAACTCTGTGGCAGCCTTGGCGCGGCGCCGCGGCGGCGCCCATACTGTTGGTGGATGGACGAGAGGCGGCTCGGTCGCGGCGCGTTCCTGTCGGTGGTCGGCGCAGGCGGCGTCGGCCTGCTCTTCGGCGATCGCATCACGTCGGCGCTGCGCGGCCCGCTCGCCGACGCCGGCTCGATCGTGCCGGGCGCGATCAAGGCGGTGTTCCCGTCCGGGTGGCGGATCTACGCGATCAACCCGCCCTGGCCCACGTTTCATCCCGCGAGCTACCGGCTCGAGATCACCGGCCTCGTGCGCAAGCCGGTGACCCTCACCTGGGCCGAGATCGAGGCCCTGCCGGCGGTCGCGCAGACGACGACGTTTCACTGCGTGACCGGCTGGACGGTGTCGAACGTGCACTGGCGCGGCGTGCGCCTGCAGACGCTCTGGGACATGGTCGAGCCGCTGCCGGGCGCCCGCTACGTCAACTTCGTCTCGATGGAGCGCGGCTACGTCGACACGCTCTCGATGTCGCAGTCGACGCTTCCCGAGGTGATGCTCGCGCACACGATGGAGCGGTGCGCCGCTCTCGCGCGCGCACGGGGCGCCGATCCGGCTCGTCATCCCGGAGATGTACGGATACAAGAACGTGAAGTGGCTGCACCGGATCGAGCTCGTCCCGCACCTGCACCCCGGGTTCTGGGAGCAGAACGGCTACGACGTCGATGCCTGGGTGGGCCGTTCCAACGGCTACTGAGCGCAACCGGCCACGCCCGGTCTACGTGCGCCGGTTCTGGGCCGAGGAGCGGTCGCTGCACTGGCTGCTTGCGATCACGTTCCTGCTCATGCTCGCAACCGGCCTCGTCCTCTACCTGCCCGCGTTCGCCCAGCTGGCCGCGAACCGGCGGCTGTGGAAGTCGATCCACCTCGGCGCGGCGATCGCGTTCTGGGCGGGGCTCGTCGTCCTGCTCTTGAGCGACACCCAGGGCCGCCTGCGCCGGACGGCGAGGGAGATCGACCGCTTCGACGACGACGACGTGCGCTGGCTGCGCTGGGCCGTCGCCCGCCGCGGCCTCGAGCCGCCGCAGGGCCGCTTCAACGCGGGGCAGAAGCTGAACACGGCGATCGTCTTCGGACTGATGGTGGTGTTCACGGCAAGCGGCGGGCTCATGTACCTGCAGGAGACGGACGCGGCGGTGCGCGGCAAGACGAGCGCGATCCTCGTGCACGACATCGCCACCTGGGTGGCGGTGCCGCTGATCGCGGGCCACCTGTACCTGGTGCTGATCAACCCATCGACGCGGCACTCGCTGCGCGGCATGGTGCTCGGGACGGTGCGGCGCGACTGGGCCCGCCGCCACCACCCGAAGTGGGACGGTGAATAAACGGGGTCTGACCCCGTCTATTCAGGGCCGGGCAGGAAGGCGGAGACCGTGCGGCGGATCTCGCCCGGGCGCTCCATCCACGGGAAGTGCCCGCAGCCCGGGATGATGTCGACGACCGCGCCGCGGATGAGCGCTGCCGTCTCGAGCGACGACGACACCGGCAGGGGATCGAGCTCGCCGTGGACGAAGAGCCCCGGCACCGTCGCCGACGGCAGGCCGGTCGCGAGCGTGCTCACGGCGAAGTGGTGCGAGATCGAGGCGTTCGTCTCGGTCGAGCAGGCGACGCCGATGCGGCTCGCCGGATGCGGCGGCGCCGCCGCGGGATCGGCGAAGTAGCACGGCCAGACCAGATGCGAGCGCTCGACCAGGTCGGCCTCGGTGACCTCGCCGCGCCGGCGCCGGGCGTCGATCTCGTCGATGCGCGCCGTCTGCGCGGCGCTCAACTGGCTGCGGAGGTTCGCGCCGAACTCGGCGAACACGCGCTCGAACGCGCCCAGCGGGTCGATGCAGACGACCCCGAGCAGCCGTTCGGGGTGGGCGACGAGCAGGTGCAGCGCCAGATGGCCGCCCCACGAGTGCCCGACCGCCCACGCCCGCTCGATCTCGAAGTGGTCGAGCACCGCCACCGCGTCGGCCACGTGGGCGTCGATCGTGAAGGGCCCGTCGAGCGTCGAGGGATCCGTGCCGCGCTGCGTGTAGCGGTGCGTCTGCAGCAGGCCGGCCAGCTCGGCGGCGCACCCCTCGGTGTAGTCCGGCCACGCCGGGCCGCCGTGCAGCAGGAGCGCCGGCGGCCCGTCGCCGCCGCGGTGGCCGGCGAGCACGCCGTCCCCGACCGGGACCGCGAAAGGCTCCTCGCTCACGCGCCCGACTCTAGAGGAACGAACCGCCCAGGGTGACGGCGAGCAGGGTGATCGAGAGCGCCGACGTGGCGAACACCGTCAGCCCGGCGATCACGTTGAAGATCCGGCCGTTGCGGTAGTCGCCCATCAGCTCGCGGTCGCTCGCGAGCTTCCAGATGAAGACGAGCAGCACGGGCAGGAGCGCTCCGTTCACGACCTGCACGCCCACGAGCAGGGCGATCACCGGGATCCCGGGGATGATCGCGACGATCGTCCCGATCCCGATCAGCACCGTGATGACGGCGACGAACACCGGCGCCTCGTGGATGCGGCGGCTGATGCCCTTCTCGAAGCCGAACGTCTCGGCGACGACATAGGCGGCGGTGACGGGCAGGATCGCGGCCGCGAGCAGGCTCGCGCCGAGCAGGCCGACCGCGAACAGCACCTCGGCGTACTGGCCGGCGAACGGCTCGAGCGCCTTGGCCGCCTGCGCCGCCGACGTGATGTTGTGCTCCCCGTGCAGGTACAGCGTGGCGCCGGTGGCGATGATGATGAAGCTCGCGACCATGTCGGCGAAGATCGAGCCCGACGTCACCTCGGCCCGCTCGGCGTTCAGCTCGTCGGTGCCGACGCCGCGCTCGACCACGGCCGACTGCACGTAGAGCTGCATGAACGGCGTGATCGTCGTGCCGGCGGTGGCGATGAACAGGAACAGGTACGCGCGCGAGGTGTGGATGTTCGGTGCGACCACCGCCGTACCCGACCGCCCCCCAGTCGGGGCGGGCGAGGATGGCGGCGATCGGGTAGGCGAAGAAGGGGATCGTCATCAGCACGAAGATCCGCTCGGCGGCCTTGTACGAGCCGCGGATCAGGAGCAGCCAGACCCCGACCGCCGCGATCGGCACCGAGATCTGGGCCGGGATGCCGGCGAGCCCCAGCGCCGCGCCGATGCCGACGAACTCCGAGATGCAGATGCCGACGTTCGCGATCAGCACCGAGGTGGTCGCAAACAGCGACCAGCGCACGCCGTACTGCTCGCGGATCAGCTCGGCGAGCCCCTTGCCGGTGACGGCGCCCATGCGCGCCGCCATCTCCTGCACCACGATCAGCGAGATCGTGATCACCACCATCATCCACAGCAGGTCGTAGCCGTACTTGGCGCCGACCGACGAGTAGGTGGCGATGCCGCCGGCGTCGTTGCCGGCGTTGGCGGCGATCAGGCCGGGCCCGAGGAACCCGACGATCGCGAGCAGCCGCGCGCTGCGACGGTTAAACCAGCCGCGAGGGCGGCCTGAGCCACCGCGGAGCAGGCGGCCGCGCAGCCTTCTGAGAGCGGATACTCGGCCCGCCATCCACCAATGCTCCTGGGATCTCCGCCGACATGCGGCCGACGATACACGCTATTCGCTACCGAGCACGTCGAAACGGCGGCGCCAGCCGCGCGGCAGCACCATCTCGAGCACGTCGTCGACGCTGACGACGCCCATGATCTGGTCGCGCTCGTCCACCACCGGCACGACGGTGAGGTCGTAGTCGGTCATGAGCCGCGCCACCTCCTCGAGGTCGGCCTCGGCCGCCACCCGCGGCGGCAGGAACGTGGCCGCCTCGCCCATCGTCAGCGCCGGATCGGCCCGCAGCAGGTCGGCGAGCGCGATCGCCCCCTTCAGACGGCGGTCGAGGTTCATCACGTACACCCACGCGAGCGTGTCGGCCGGGGCGCGGCTGCGCTCCACCCGTCCGATCGCCTCCGCCTTGGTCGCCTGCGCGTACAGGCACACGAACTCGGGGCTCATGAGGCCGCCGGCCGTGGCGGGGTCGTACCCGGCCAGGGCGCGCACGCGCCGGCGCTGGACGGCCGGGAGCAGGAGCACGACTCCCTCGCGGCGCTCCTCCGGCAGGTCGCCGAGCAGGTCGACGGCGTCGTCGGTCTCCATCCGCTCGAGCACGGCCGCCACCTCGGCGTCGGAGCGCTCCTCGATGAACTCGCGCCGATGCTGCCCGTCGAGCTCCTCGAAGACGTCGGCCTCGAGCTCCTCGTCGCCGCCGACGGCGCGCATGATCTCCTCGCCCTCGTTGTGCGATGCGGCCTCGACGAGGTCGGCGAGCTGAGCCGGGTGCAGGCGCGCGAGCTTGGGGTGGGGGACGCGCAGGCGCACGCTCGGCACGTGCCCGGTGAACGCCTCGACGCTCGCCCAGTCGAGGAACTGGCCCGGCGGCATGCTGGCGCCGAGGCGGCGCGGCGCCACCCGGCGGACGATCCCGCGCAGGCCCGTGTCCACGCCGACCACGCGGTACCAGCCGTCGATGCGGGCGATCTCGATCTCGTTCGCCCGCACCAGGCGGGCGCCGTCGACGTTGATCAGCTGGCGGTCGAGGACGTCCTTGCGCAGCAGCACCTCGCCGTAGCGGCGCTCGAACCGCTGCAGGTCGATCTTGTCCGACAGCAGGTCGACGCGGCCGTGGCCGATCTCGGCGACCTCGGACGCGGCGACGAACACCGGCCGACCGGCCACGGTCGCGAGCACGCCGGTGACGGGCGGATAGTCCTCGCCCAGCCGCACCAGCAGGTCGTCGACCTTGCCGATCCGCTCCCCGCCGCGGTCGCGCAGGCCGCCGCCGACGACGAGCGACAGGTGCAGCACGGTGGGCGTCGTCGCCGCGCTCATGCGCGGAAATCTAGTTCCCCCGGCTGATAGCGTCACCGGCGCATTGAGCGACGTCGCTCGCACCGCCATCCTCGCCGCCGCCACCAACCGCGGCGTGCGCGCGTTCATGAGCCGCTACGGCATGCGGCTCGGCGCCGCGCGCTTCGTCGCCGGCGAGACGCTCGAGGAGTGCCTGGATGTGCTGGCCGAGCTGAACGACGCCGGCCTGCACGCCAACACGACGCAGCTCGGCGAGGACGTCGAGTCGCGCGCCGAGGCCGAGGCGCTCGTCGAGACCTACCGCACAGTGCTCGACCGCATCGGCGAGCGCGGCCTGCGGGCGAACCTCGCCGTGAAGCTGACGCAGCTCGGCCTGCTGATCGACGAGGACTTCGCCTTCGCGAACGTCGCCGCGCTCGTGGATCACGCGGGCGCGCGCGCGAACTTCATCCGCATCGACATGGAGGGCTCGGCCGTCGTCGACGCGACGTTGCGCATCTACCGCCGCCTGCGCGAGGAGGGCCGGGAGAACGTCGGCTGCGTGCTGCAGGCCTATCTGCACCGCACGCCGGACGACCTCGAGGCGCTGCTCCCGCTGCGGCCGAACCTGCGCATCGTGAAGGGCGCCTACCTGGAGCCGGCCGAGATCGCGCTTCCCGACAAGGCCGACGTCGACGCCGCGTACCGGCGGCTGCTCGAGCGGGCTCTCGAGGCGGGCGCGTACGTCGCCGTCGCGACCCACGACGAGCGCCTGATCGGCGACGCGATCCGGCTCGCCGACCGGCACGGCTACGGCAAGGAGCGGTACGAGTTCCAGATGCTCTACGGCGTGCGGCCGCAGCTCCAGCGCGACCTCGCGGCGCGCGGCTTCAAGGTGCTCGTCGCCACCCCGTACGGCCCCGAGTGGTACCCCTACCTGATGCGCCGCCTGGCGGAGCGGCCGGCGAACCTGCTCTTCCTGCTCCGCAACGTCGTGGCCGGGTAGGTCGCTTCCCGGCTCATCGGCTCAGCGCGTGCGGGCGGCCGCGACGGCCGCCTGGCCGTAGCTGATGCCGCCGTCGTTCGGCGGCACGAGGCGGTGGCGTGAGCACGCGGAACCCGAGCTCCTCGAGCCGCCGCCGCGTCGAGGCGAGCAGGCGCAGGTTCTGGAAGCTGCCGCCGGAGAGCACGACGGTGCGCGGCTCGGCGGCCGTCGGCGCAGGCCGCGGCGGCCGCGGCGGCGACCGTCTCGTGGAAGGCGGCGGCGATCTCGGCGCGCGGCCGCCCGGCGCGCGAGGTCGTCGTGCGCCGCCGCGATCGAGCGCCGCGCCGTCGCCGAAGCGCCCACGCGTACGGCTCGGCCGGCGTCGTCGCCGGCCAGCTGCTCGAGCTCGATCGCCGCCTGGCCCTCGTAGGTCACCCGCTCGCGCACGCCGAGCAGCGCCGCGACGGCGTCGAAGAGCCGGCCCATCCCCGACGAGCGCGGCGCGTTCACGCTCGAGCGCTCGGCGCACGCGCGGCCCAGCGCGCCGAACGGCACCGGCCGGCCGGCGCGCTCGAGGTAGGCGGCCGCCGATGCGCCACGGCTCGCGGATCGCCGCCGCGCCGCCCGGGCAGCGGCACCGGGTCGAGGTGGGCGACGCGCTCGAACGCCGCCAGGTCGCAGCGCAGGAGCTCGCCGCCCCAGAGCGTCCCGTCGGTGCCGTAGCCGGTGCCGTCGAAGACGAGCGCGAGCGCCGGGCCCGTGCTCGCCGTGCTCGGCCAGGCAGGCGGCGGCGTGGGCGTGGTGGTGCTGCACGCCGACGAGCTCGGCGTCCTGCTCGAGCGCCCACTTGGTCGACGAGGTACTCGGGGTGGAGGTCGTGCGCGATCGCCTCGGGCCGCACGTCGAGCATCGCCAGGTAGAGCTCGAGGTCGGCGCGGAACGCGCGGTAGGCGGGCTCGGAGTCGAGGTCGCCGAGGTGCGGCGAGAGGAACGCCTCGCCGCCGCGGGCGACGCAGAAGGTGCTCTTCAGCTCGGCGCCGACGGCGACGATCGGCCGCGCGCGCGGCGACCGGCAGCGGCAGCGCCGCCGGGCGCGTAGCCGCGCGAGCGGCGCAGCGGGAAGGCGGCGCGCACGACCGAGTCCTCGCAGCGGCGGTGGATCGGCCGGTCGTGGCCGAGGAACGCGTCGGCGATCCCGCCGAGCCGCTCGCGGGCCTCGTCGTCCGTCGACGGCGATCGGCTCGTCGGAGCGGTTGCCGCTCGTCATCACGAGCGGCGCCGCCGAAGTCGGCGAGCAGCAGGTGGTGCAGCGGCGTGTACGGGCAGCATGCAGCCCGAGCCACGGCGTCGCCCGGCGCGACCGACGCGGCGACCGCGCGCGTCCCGCGCGCCGGCGGACGAGGACGATCGGCCGCGCGCGGCGAGCGCGAGCAGCGCGCGCTCGCCGGCGTCGAGCTCGGCCAGCGCGCTCGGGCTCCGCCGTCATGACGGCGAACGGCTTGTCCTCGCGGTGCTTGCGCGCGCGCAGCCGGGCGACCGCGGCCTCGTTCGGCCGCGTCGCAGGCGAGGTGGTAGCCGCCGAGGCCCTTGACCGCGACGATCGCGCCGTCGCGCAGGAGCGCCGACCGCCTGCTCGAGCGGCATCGAGAGCCGCGGCCCGCAGGCCGGGCAGGCGATCGGCTCGGCGTGGAAGCGGCGGTCGCGCGGGATCCTCGTACTCGCGGCGGCAGTCGGCGCAGAGCGGAAAGCCGGCCATCGTCGTGTTGCGGCCGGTCGTACGGGACGCTGCGGACGATCGTGAAGCGCGGCCCGCACTGGGTGCAGTTGATGAACGGGTAGCGGTAGCGGCGGTCGCGGGGTCGAACAGCTCGCGCAGGCAGTCGTCGCAGGTGGCGACGTCCGGCGGGATCGAGCGCGCGTGCCGCCGCGGCGCGCGCTGGCCTCGATCGCGAAGCCCGTCTCGCCGCGCGCGCGCGAGCGGCGCGGCCTGCGACCGACGTCGATCCGCGCGAGCGCCGGCGCCTCGCCGCGTGAGCGCGGCTGCGAACGCGTCGAGCGCGGCGGCGTCGCCCTCGACCTCGATCGCGACCCCGCCGCCGTCGTTCAGCACGAAGCCGCGCGAGGCCGTGCCGCCCGGCCAGGCCGTAGACGAACGGCCGGAAGCCGACGCCCTGGACGATGCCGGTGACACGGAAGCGGCGCCGCTGCGCCCGCTCGGCGTTCAGCGGACGCTCTCCGGCCGGTCGCTTCGGCGCGCGCCATTCGGGCTCGACGTCGTACGTGCGCCGGATCGCCCGCTCGCGCAGGTAGCGCAGCGCCGGGCCGTAGGTGAACCGGGCCGGCGTGCGCCGCGAGCCGCCCGAGCCGGTCGGAGTCCATGAACGGCATGAACTTGTCCGGGAAGCCCGGGCATCGTGCAGGCCGATGCAGATGCCGCCGACGTTCGGGCAGCCGCCGATCGCCGTTCACCCAGCCGCGCACCGGCACGTTGCACTTCACGACCGGGCCGCTGCAGCCGAGCTTGACCAGGCAGGCGCCGTCGTCGCCGAGCGTCGTCGGCGAACGCGCGCCGTGCTCGGCGAAGCCGGCGCGGTCGCAGCTCTCGTGCGCCGTGCGCTCGAACAGCCAGCGCGGCCGTCCCTGCTCGTCGAGGTCGATCGGTCGGGCGCGACGCCGCACGAGCTCGCAGCACGAGCTGCAGCAGCGTCTCGGTGATGTTGTCGGGCTGCACCGGGCAGCCGGGCAGGTTGACGATCGGCATGCCCGAGCCGCGAGCGCCAGCCGGCGCCGAGGTAGTCGCGCGAGCCCCATCGCGCCGGTCGGGTTGTTGCGCATCGCCGGGACGCCGCCGTAGGCCGCGCAGGTGCCGAGCGGCCATCACGGCCGCGGCCTTCGGCGCGAGCCGGTCGATCCAGGTGCAGGTCGGGATCGGCTGGCCGCGTCTCGGGATCGACGCCGAACCCGGCCCAGTGGCCGTCGCCGTTGATCTCCTCGTTCGGGATCGAGCCCTCGACGACGAGCACGAACGGCTCGAGCTTGCCCGCGCTCGGCGTCGTACCAGGCCTCGCACGAAGTCGTCGCCGGACTCGTAGGCGAGCAGCGGGTTGTAGATGACGATGCCCGGGCATGCCCGGGATCGTGCCGCGGAGGAGGTCCTCGAGGCTCGGGCTCGTCGCCGCCGTCAGCGCGACCGACTCGCCGTCGCAGCCGAGCCCGCTCGTCATCCAGATGACGTGGACGAGCTGCTGCTCGGTCTGCGGCCTGGCGCGGGGTGAACTCGATCGTCGCAGCGTCACGCGCCTGGCCGCCCCGTGATGCGCGCCGCGGCGGCGGCCGCGCTCGTCGGGCGCGCTCGGCGAGGGCGGCCAGATGGTGCGGCCGGCGTGCCGTGCAGGTGCCAGCTCGTCCGTCGCGGCCGGTGACGAGGCCCGCGCGTCGACGAGGCGCGCGAGCGCGTGCGAGACCGACGGCCGCTCGGCGCCGACGAGCCGGCCGAGCAGGCGGTGCGTGAGCGGGCAGCGGGAGGCGGATCCCGCCCGGCTCGAC
Source organism: uncultured Actinomycetes bacterium (assembly GCA_963707585.1). Classification (GTDB taxonomy): domain Bacteria; phylum Actinomycetota; class Thermoleophilia; order Gaiellales; family JAICJC01; genus JAICJC01. Next base: position 182,674 of record CAVPQP010000008.1, read on the forward strand.
GCGGCCCCAAGCGCCCGGCGAGGTGCCAGAGCAGCAGCGCCAGGCGCACCTCGAGGCGCGGCTGGGACGTGATCGCGCGCTGCACGTCGAGGTCGCCGCGCGCGCCGGCCGGCCCGGCGCAGCGAGCACGTTCGAGATCTGCGGCCACGGCCGGACGCGCTCGGCGAAGCGCGGCGTCGAGCAGCGCGAGCCGCGCCGGCACGAGCGCGCGCCACGTCCGACGTGCGCTCGAGCAGGTCGTCGGCGCGCCTGCTCCCAGCGGCTGCAGCAGGTCGCCCGGCGCCGACGAGCTCGGTCGCGGTGCGGTCGCCGACATGCACGTCGACCGCGACCACGCCGTCGACCACGCAGCAGCGCCGAGCCCGCCCGACCGGCGGCCGAACCACTCGGACGGTCGCAGCTCGCCGCGCGGCGACGTCGAACACGACGACGGTCGCCACCTGGCGGGCGACCACGCGCATGCGCAGGTCGAACTCCTGCGGCCAGGTCGTCGTCGAGGTCGAGCAGGTAGCGGTACGACGACGCGTCGGCGCGGCGTCGATGCTCGCGAGCTCTGCGCAGCGCGGGCCACTGCTCGGTCGTCTCGCTGCGACGGCCACTGCGGCGCCGCGCATCGTCGTCGCTCCTGACGCGCCGTCGTCGCGGCGTCGATCGGCTGCGTGCCGCGGCGCGACTCGCGTCGGCGAGCAGCGGCGGTAATCCGGATTACCGCACGGGGCCTGCGGTAACCGCGATTACGCCGGCGGTCTGCCGCTCGCGACCGGTAGACTCGCGCACGACCGCTTGCGGCGATCCGCACGCGTGGCGACGCGCTCGCACGGAAGGAGACGGTGCGCATGTGCCTGGCGATTCCGGGGCAGGTGATCGAGATCGTCGACGAGGCCAACCGGCTCGCGAAGGTCGACGTCGCCGGCGTGCGGCGCACCGTCAACGTCGGCCTGCTCGACGACGACGGCGACGGCGGCGCAGCCGGGCGACTGGGTGCTGATCCACGTCGGCTTCGCGCTCTCCAAGGTCGACGAGGAGGAGGCGCACGCGACGCTCGCGCTGCTGCAGCGGATGGGCGCCGAGTACGAGCAGGAGCTCGAGGAGCTGAAGGCGAGCGTGATCGAGTGAGCGAGGCGCTGCCGACCTGCGTCGCGACGACCACTGCATCACCTGCGGCGACGAGGGCGTCCCGATGCGCGTCGTCGCGCGTCGACGCGGCGACGGCCTCGCGCGCTGCGCGACGAGGCGCGGCGGCGAGCCGACGCGACGGTCGACGTCGAGCTCGTCGGCGACCGTCGCGCCCGGCGACCTCGTGCTCGTCGCACGCCGGCGTGGCCCTCGCGCTGCTCGGCAGGGGCGCGCGCGTGAGGTTCGTCGACGAGTTCCGCGACGCCGAGCTCGGCCGGCGCCGTCGCCGGCGAGATCGCTCGCGACCGTCGAGCCGGGCCGCCACTACAAGATGATGGAGGTCTGCGGCGGGCACACGCACTCGATCTACAAGTACGGCGTCGACGACCTGCTGCCCGACGAACGTCGAGCTCGTGCACGGGCCCGGGCTGCCCGGTCTGCGTGATCCCGATGGGCCGCGTCGACGACGGCATCGCGGTCGCCCACGAGCCCGGCGTGATCTTCACCTGCTTCGGCGACATGCTGCGCGTGCCCGGCGCGCGACGGCACGCTGCTCGACGCGAAGGCCGCAGGGCGCCGACGTGCGCATGGTCTACTCGCCGCTCGACGCGCTGCGGATCGCGCGCGAGAACCCCGACCGCGAGGTCGTCTTCTTCGCGATCGGCTTCGAGACGACGGCGCCGTCGACCGCGCTGACGCTGAAGCGCGCCAAGGCCGAGGGCATCGCGCAACTTCTCGTGCATCTGCAACCACGTGACGATCGTGCCGCCGCTGCGGGCGCTGCTCGAGTCGCCCGACCTGCGGCTCGACGGCTTCATCGGCCCGGGCCACGTCTCGACCGTCGTCGGCGCGCGGCCCGTTCGAGTTCATCCCGGCCGACTACGGCAAGCCGATCGTGATCTCGGGCTTCGAGCCGCTCGACCTGCTGCAGTCGGTGCAGATGATCCTGCGCCAGCTCGCCGACGGCCGCTGCGAGGTCGAGAACCAGTACGCGCGCGTCGTGCCCGTACGAGGGCAACCGGCCGCGCTGCGGGTGATGGCCGAGGTGTTCGAGCTGCGGCCGCACTTCGAGTGGCGCGGGCTCGGGCTTCATCTCGCAGAGCGCGCTGCGCGCTGTCCGACGCCTACCGCGACCTCGACGCCGAGCTGCGCTTCGAGGTGCCGGGCGTGCGCGTCGCCGACCCGAAGGCGTGCCAGTGCGGCGAGGTGCTGAAGGGCGTCATCAAGCCGTGGGAGTGCAAGGTCTTCGGCACCGCCTGCACGCCCGAGCACGCGATCGGCACCTGCATGGTCTCGCCCGAGGGCGCGTGCGCCGCGTACTACAACTACGGGCGCTTCGCCCGCGAGCGGGAGGTGGTGTGAGGTGCCGCGCGCGGCCGACGCCGACCGACCGCGAGCAGCGGGTGCTCGACATCATCGAGACGCGTGCGCGCGCAAGCCGCCGAAGTTCCGCGACGCGCAGCATCACGATGGCGCACGGCGCGGGCGGCAAGGCGACGCAGACGCTGATCGAGGGCCTGCTCGTGCCCGCCTTCGGCGTCGGCCGCGCTGCGCGCGCTCGCCGACGCCGGCGCCGTGTCGGTCGGCGGGCGTCGACCTCGCGCTTCACGACCGACAGCTTCGTCGTCAAGCCGATCCGCTTCCCCGGCGGCTCGATCGGCGAGCTCGCCGTCAACGGCACCGTCAACGACCTCGCGATGGCGCGGCGCGCGGCCGCTCGCGCTGACGCCTCGTCGCTGGTGCTCGAGGAGGGCCTCGCGGCCGACGACCTGCGCGCCGAGGTCGAGGCGATCGCCGCGCGGCCGCCGCGGCGGCCGGCGTCGAGATCGTCGCCGGCGACACGAAGGTCGTCGAGCGCGGCCACGCCGACTCGATGTACCTCTGCACGACCGGGATCGGCCGCGTCGACCCGCGCGCGCCGCTCTCGCCGGCGGGCCTGCGGCCCGGCGACCGCATCCTCGTCTCGGGCTCGATCGGCGAGCACGGCACGGCGATCATGCTCGCGCGCGGCGAGTTCGAGCTCGACGCCGACGTCGAGTCCGACACGCGCTCGCTGTGGCCGGCGGTCGACGCGCTGCTCGACGCGGCCGGCCCGCACCTGCGCTGCCTGCGCGACGCCACCCGCGGCGGCGTCGCCTCGGTGCTGAACGAGCTCGCGCGCGCCTCGGGGGTGGCGATGGTCGTGCGCGAGGCGCGACGTGCCGGTGCAGCCCGCGGTCGCCGGCGCCGCCGAGATCCTCGGGATCGACCCGATGTACGTCGCGAACGAGGGCAAGCTCGTCGCCTTCGTCGCGCCCGAGCGGCGCGACGGCCGCGCTCGCCGCGCTGCGCGCCGTGCCCGGGCTGCGAGGGCGCCGTCGAGATCGGCGAGGTCAAGACCGAGCCGCCGGGGATGGTGCTGGTGGAGACGGCGTTCGGCGGCAAGCGGGTGATGGACCAGCTCGTCGGCGACCCGCTGCCCCGGATCTGTTGACCAGGATCGAGCGAAGGAGCGTGCGCATGTCGCACAGTCGAGTTCGTCCCGAACCAGCAGCAGACCGAGGCAGTCACCGCCCACGTCCTCTGGATGACGACGGGGCTCTCGCTGCGAGGGCGACTCGGTCGCGATGACCGTCGGCCACGAACCCGAGCCTCGAGGACATCATCCAGGGCGATCATCCCCGGCATGCCGCGCGTCGTGATCCACAACCAGGTGCTCGCCTACGAGGTCGGCGCAGGAGTTCATCCAGGCCTGGTACGACGCCGAGGCGGGCAAGCTCGACCCGTTCGTGCTGATCATCGAGGGCTCGATCGCGAACGAGAAGATCAACGGCGACGGCCACTGGTCGGGCTTCGGCGTCAATCCCGAGAACGGGCCAGCCGATCACGACCAACGAGTGGGTCGACCGGCTCGCGCAACAAGGCGGCCGCGGTCGTCGCGATCGGCACCTGCGCGACCTACGGCGGCATCCCCGCGATGAAGAACAACCCGACCGGCGCGATGGGCCTGCCCGACTACCTCGGCTGGAACTGGAAGTCGAAGGCCGGCCTGCCCGTCGTCTGCATCCCGGGCTGCCCGGCGCAGCCGGACAACATGACCGAGACGCTGCTCTACCTCGTGCTGCACCTCGGCGGCCTCGCGCCGGCGCCGGAGCTCGACGACCAGCTGCGGCCCGAAGTGGCTCTTCGGCCGCACGGTGCGCGAGAGCTGCAACCGCGCCGGCTTCTACGAGCAGGGCAACTTCGCGACCGAGTACGGCGCCGACCACCGCTGCCTCGTCAAGCTCGGCTGCAAGGGCCCGGTCGTCAAGTGCAACGTGCCGGTGCGCGGCTGGGTCAACGGCATCGGCGGCTGCCCGAACGTCGGCGGCATCTGCATGGCCTGCACGATGCCCGGCTTCCCCGACAAGTACATGCCGTTCATGGAGGAGGACGCCGAGGGCACGGGTCGACGACGAACCCCGCGCGGTTCACGTACGGCCCGGTGCTACGCTCCTGCCGCAGCTGGGAGATCCGCCACAACGGCGACAAGGAGCCCGAGTGGCGCCACAACGCGGCAGCGAGCTCACGACCGGCTACCAGCCGCAGGAACTACGCCGCGACGACAGGGAGGCACTGAGGTGACGACCGTCGAGACTCCGCAGGAGCGGAAGGTCGTCGTCAAGGAGATGTCGTGGGATCCGATCACGCGCATCGTCGGGCAGCCTCGGCATCCACACGGAGATCGACTTCACGAACCAGCAGGTGCTGAAGTGCTACTCGACGTCGATGGTCTTCCGCGGCTTCGACATCTTCATGAAGGGCATCGACCCGCGCGACGCCCACTTCATCACGAGCCGCATCTGCGGCATCTGCGGTGACAACCACTGCACCTGCTCGTGCCTGAACCAGAACATGGCCTACGGCGTGAAGCCGCCGCAAGCTCGGCGACTACGCCTACAACCTGGCCGAGTCGGCCGACTTCATGTTCGACCACGCGATCTTCAACGACTGCATGGCGAACGTGGACTTCTGCGAGCAGATGGTCAAGGAGACGAACCCGACGCTGCTCGCGAAGGCCGAGTACGACGCCGTCGCCGCACGGCGACATCCACGGCTACAAGACGATCGCCGACATCATGCGGGCGCTGAACCCGTTCACCGGCAGCTTCTACCTCGAGACGCTGCAGGTCGCCCGCTACACGCGCGAGATGTACTGCCTCTTCGGCGGCCGCCACACGCACCCGTCGACGATCATGCCGGGCGGCGTCTCCGCGGACATCACGCACCAGACGTGCACCGACTACTACGTGCGGCTGATGCGCTACATCGAGTACGTCAAGCGCACCGTGCCGATGCACGACGACCTGTACGACTTCTTCCTGCAGGAGCTGCCGGGGTACGACATGGTCGGCTACCGCGACACCGACCTCGTCTGCTGGGGCTGCTTCGACGACCCCGACTACGTCGACTACAGCTACCGCAGCATGACCGAGTGGGGCCGGCACCGCTACATCACGCCGGGCCTCGTCTTCAAGGGCGAGCTGGTCACGACCGACCTCGTCGAGATCAACCTCGCGATCCGCATCCTGCTCGGCAGCTCGTACTTCGACGACTGGTCGAGCGAGGAGACGTTCGTCACACACGGACCCGCTCGGCAACCCGGTCGACAAGCGCCACCCGTGGAACAAGGTGACGCTGCCGAAGCCGCAGAAGCGCGACTGGACCGACAAGTACAGCTGGGTCGTCTCGCCGCGCATGTACGACAAGCGCAACGACACCTACGTCGCCTGCGACACCGGCGGCGGCCCGTTCGCCCGCCAGTGGGTGACGGCGAAGGCCGGCCTGGTCGACATCGGCTACCTCAAGGCGACCGGGCACGAGCCTCCAGATGGTGCTGCCGAAGACCGCGAGCATGCCCGAGATGGAGCTCGAGTGGAAGATCCCGGAGAAGTCGAACGCGATCGAGCGCGACCGGGCCCGCTCCTACCACCAGGCCTACTCGGCGCTCGTCGGGCTGCACTGCCTCGAGAAGGCGCTGGTCGAGATCCGCGCCGGGCGCACGAAGAGCTGGAACAACTTCAAGGTGCCGGAGGAGGCCGTCAGCGTCGGCTTCCACGAGGCCGCGCGCGGCGTGCTCTCGCACCACATGGTGATCCGGGACGGCAAGATCGCGAACTACCAGCCGTACCCGCCGACGCCGTGGAACGCGAACCCGCGCGACGTCTACGGGACGCCCGGGCCCGTACGAGGACGCCGTCCAGAACACGCCGATCTTCGAGGAGAACGGCCCCGAGAACTTCAAGGGCATCGACATCATGCGGGCGGTGCGCTCGTTCGACCCGTGCCTGCCGTGCGGCGTGCACATGTACACCGGGGCCGGGCGCGTGCGGAAGGTGGTGCACCGCCCGACCGGGCTCTGCTGATGAGCGAGCGGCATCGAGACGACCCGATGGAGCGGGTCTCCGAGCTCACCGCGGCGCCTCGAGGCGATCGACGACGGCCGATGCGCGCGAGGCTCGCCGAGGAGCTCGTCGGGGCGATGGTCGAGCTCTACGGCGAGGGGCTCGCGCGCATCATGGACGTGGCTCGCCGACGATTCCCGGCCGCCGGCGAGCTGCGGGGACGGCTGGCGGCCGACGGCGTGGTCGCCAGCCTGCTGCTCGATCCACGACCTCTACCCGGTGCCGCTCGAGGAGCGCGTGCTCGCAGGCGCTCGCCTCGCGTGCGGCCGTACATGGAGTCGCACGGCGGCGACGTCGAGCTGCTCGGGCATCGACGCGGGGCGTCGCGCAGCTGCGCCTGGTCGGCCACTGCCACGGCTGCCCGGCGTCGACTGCAGACGCTCGAGCTCGCGATCACGGAGGCGCTCGAGGAGGCGGCGCCCGACCTGCTGGGCGTCGAGGTCGAGGGCCTGGCCGAGCCGGCGCAGCCGGCGGCCGGCGGCGTGACCGCGATCCGGGGCCGCCTGGCGGCGCCGACCTGGCTGCCGCGTCGAGGCGGCGGGCGACGTCGCGCCCGGCGCGGTCGCGACGGTCACGCTGCGCGGCGCCGAGCTCGTGGTCGCGAACGTCGCGGGCACGCTGCTCGCCTACCGCAGCGAGTGCCCGTGCTGCGGCGGCGGTCTCGCCGACGCGGCCCTCGAGGGCGAGATCCTGACCTGCGGCAGGTGCCAGCACGCGCTACGAGCTCACGCGCGCCGGCCGCGCGGTCGGGTCCGACGACGTCCAGCTCGAGCCGGTGCCGCTGCTGCGGCGGACGGCGTCGGGGTCGCCGTGGCGGTCGCCACGTGAGCGCCGGTCTCCCTCCCTCTGCGCCCAACCCCGAGGTGGTCACGGCCTGCGCCGGCTGGCGCGGGCGCGCACGGCGGACGAGCCGCCCGCGGCCGCGCCGGCCGGCCCGCGCTGCGACCTGTGCGGCACGACGATCGACGAGGAGCACCGCCACCTGCTGCAGCTCGTCGAGCACCGCATCCTGTGCGCGTGCGAGCCGTGCTTCGCGCATGCGGGCGGGCGATCCCGACCTGCGCCCGACGGGCACGCGCGTGGCCGTGCTCGAACGGCTTCGACCTCTCCGACGAGCTCTGGGCCGCGTTCCAGATCCCGATCGGCCTCGCGTTCTTCTTCCGCAGCGCGCCGCCGGCGGCGTCGTCGCGTTCTACCCGAGCCCGGCCGGCGCGACCGAGTCGCGAGCTCTACCTCGAGGCCTGGGACGAGCTCGTCGCCGCGAACCCCGCGCTCGCCGGCCTCGAGCCGGAGGTCGAGGCGCTGATCGTCAACCGCCTGAGCGAGCCGCGCAACTACGCGATCGTGCCGATCGACCGCTGCTACGAGCTCGTCGGCGCGATCAAGGCGAGCTGGGAGGGCATCTCGGGCGGGCGCGCGGTCGAGGACGCCGTCGGCGCGTTCTTCGCCGCGCCTGCGCGAGCGCCGGAGCGTCGCGTGAGCGCGGTCCCGGCGCTCGAGTTCACGGTCCTCGGGGCGTCGTGCGTCGAGGACGCCGCCGCGCCGACGCTGCGCTTCGACCTCGGCGTGAGCGAGAGCGCCGGCCGCGAGGTGTTCACGATCGCGCTCACGGCGCAGATCAACATCGACCCGGCGCGGCGCAGCTACGACGCCGAGACGCGCGAGCGCCTCGTCGACCTCTTCGGCGAGCCGGAGCGCTGGGCGGCGACGACGCACAGCTTCCTCTGGGCGCTACTCGAGCACGCTCGTGCCGAGCTTCACCGGCACGACGACGTTCTCGCTCCCGTCGCGTGCACGTACGACCTCGAGGTGGCCGCGACCAAGTACTTCGCCGGCCTGCCCGACGGCGACGTCCCGCTCACGCTTCCACTTCAACGGCTCGATCTTCACCGCGGCGCCGGCGGCGACATCCAGGTGGTCGCGATCCCGTGGTCGTGCTCGGCGCGCTGGCGCATGCCGGTCGACGACGTGGCGGGGGATGATGGACCGCCACTACCCCAACTCGAGCTGGGTGCGGCTGCACCCCGACACGACCGACTCGCTGCGCAAGCTACACCGCCGAGCGCGGGCCTGCTTCTCGATCGACGCCGCGATCGTGCGGCTGCTCGAGTCGGCGACGTCGCCGGAGGCCGGCGCATGAGCGCCGACGCCGCGCTCGAGGCGCTGCTCGACTCGCTGCTCTACGAGGGCTACGCGCTCTACCCGTACACGCGCGGACGGCGGCCAAGAACGCGACGCCGACGCCGTTCGGGATCGTCTACCCGCCCGCCTACGCCCACGGCGCGCCGGCCGCGTACGACATGCTGCGCCTGCACGGCATCGTGCAGGGTCGCGGCGACGCGTCCGTCGCGGCCGAGGTGCGCTTCCTGCAGGCGCGCGGCGGGCGGCCACCGCGCGCTCGAGCGGCGGCTGCCCGAGCTCGCGGGCACGCTCGCGGGCCTCGCCGAGAGCTCCCGCGTCGAGACGTTCGACCTCGACGGCCTGTCGGGCCGGGTGCGGCTCTCGGCCGCGGCCGCTGCATCCCGACGTGTGGCGGATCGCGCTCTGCGTCCACAACACGACGTCCGTGCCGCGCGGCCTCGACCGCGCCGCGGCGCTGCGTGCGAGCCTGCTCTCGACCCACCCGGTCGTGCGGGTGGCCGGCGCGCGCTTCGTCTCGCCGCTCGAGCGCGCGGGCGTGCTCGGCCACGCCGTCTCCGGCTGCGAGAGCGTCAACACCTATCCCGTGCTCGCCGGGGCGGCCGACGACGTCGCTCGCTCGGCGCGACGATCGTGCTGCCCGACCACCCGCAGCTCGCGCCCGAGAGCCGCGGCAACCTGTTCGACGGCACCGAGATCGAGGAGGCGCTGCTGCTGCACGTGCATGGCGCTCTCCGACGACGAGCGCGAGGAGATCGGCGGGCGGCGACCCGGCGGTGCGCGCGATGGTCGAGCGCGCCGCGGCGGCGACGCCCGAGGACCTGCTGCGCCTGCACGGCCGCAGGTGCTCTCCGACCCGGCACCGGAGCGGGGGCGGCCGTGATGGACGGCTTCGGAGCGCGCGGCGAGCCGCCGGTGGGCGAGGAGCAGGCCGTGGTCGACGGCGTCACCTACCGCCGCGGCGACAAGGTGCGCCTGCGGCTCGACCGAGCGCTCCGACCCGTACGACCGCATCCTCGACGGCCGGATGGCGACGCTCGAGCGGATCTACTTCGACTACGACGACAAGCTCTACTTCGGCGTGACGATCGACGACGACCCGGGGCAGGAGCTGATGCGCGAGACCGGCCGCTTCCTGTTCTTCTTCGCCGGCGAGCTGGAGGCGTACCCGACGTGACGGACCGAGCGCCAGAAGCAGATCCTGGTCGCGGGCATCGGCAACTCGTGGCTGCGCGACGACGGCTTCGGCGGCGAGGTCGCGCGCCGGCTCGCAGGCGCGCGAGCTGCCCGCCGGCGTGACGGTCGCCGACTTCGGCACGGGCGGGCTCGACCTCGCCTACGAGGTCATGCGCGGCTACGACGCGCTCGTCCTGGTCGACGTCAGCCGCCAGGGCGGCCGCCGGGCACGCTCTACGTGATGGAGGCCGACGAGGCCGACGTCGCCGCCGGGATCGAGGACGGCGACATGATCGATCCGCACGGGATGGATCCCGAGACCGTGCTGCGCTTCGTGCAAGGCCGTCGGCGGCTGGCCGGGCAAGGTGATCGTGATCGCCTGCGAGCCCGCCGAGGTCGAGGAGGTCGGGATCGGCCTGAGCGGCCCGATCGAGGCCGCGGTCGACCGCGCGGTCGAGCTCGTCGCTCGAGACGATCGCGGGCCTGCGCGGCGTGCGATCGCCCATCTGATGCACGAGCTGTCGGTCGCCAGCGCGGTCGTCGACACCGCCGAGCGCCACGCCGACGGCCGCCGCGTGACGGCGGTGCAGCTGCGCGTCGGGCACCTGCGCCAGGTCGTGCCCGACTCGCTCGCGTTCTACTTCGACCACGTCGCCGCGGCACGCTCTGCGAGGGCGCCCGGCTCGAGCAGGAGGTCGTCCCGGCGCGGCTTCGCTGCGAGGCCTGCGAGCACGAGTGGGAGATCGGCGAGGCGATGTTCCGCTGCCCCCGCTGCGGCGCCGCGCGGGTGCAGATCACGGCCGGCAACGAGCTCGAGGTCGAGTCGATCGAGGTCGAGGAGCGGGAGGACGCATGCATCGCACCAAGGTGAGGGTGCTCGAGGACGTGCTCGACGCGAACGCGACGATCGCGCGCGCGAACCGGGACGACTTCGACCGCGCCGGCGTGCGCGTCGTCAACCTGATGAGCTCGCCCGGCGCCGGCAAGACGACGCTGCTCGAGCGCACGCTGGCCGACCTCGCCGGCGTGCGCGTCGGCGTGCTCGAGGGCGACGTCGCCGGGCACGCTCGACGCCGACCGCATCGCGGGCATGCACGTGCCGGTGACGCAGATCAACACCGAGGCCGGCTTCGGCGGCGAGTGCCATCTCGACGCGAACATGGTGCGCTCGGCGATCCCGTCGCTGCCGCTCGTCCGAGATCGACCTGCTCGTGATCGAGAACGTCGGCAACCTCGTCTGCCCGGCCGAGTTCCGGGTCGGCGAGGACGTGCGCGTGATGGTCACGTCGGTCGCCGAGGGCGAGGACAAGCCGCTCAAGTACCCGCTCATGTTCCGCACGTGCGAGCTCGTGCTGGTGAACAAGATCGACCTGCTGCCGCACCTCGACTTCGACATGGACCGGTTCATCTACCACCTCGACGCCGTGCATCCGGGCGTGCCGCGCCTGCTGATGAGCGCGCGGACGGGCGACGGCGTGGACGCGTGGCGCGAGTGGCTGCGCGAGTTCGCGCTCGAGCGCCAGCCGGCGTGACCCAGACGCGGGCGGCCGATCGCGCCCGGCGGGCGCTCGACGGGCTCGTCGAGCGCCGCGCGGGCGCCGACGCCGCCTTCTTCGCCGAGCACGCCGCCGCGATCGCGACCCTGTGCCACGCGATGGCCGAGCGCTTCGCCCGCGGCGGCCGCCTGATCGCGGTCGGCACCTCGCCGCAGGATCGCAGCGACGTGCGCCACGTCGCCGTCGAGTTCGTGCATCCCGTGATCGTCGGCAAGCGGGCGCTGCCGGCGGTCGGCCTCGACCCGGCCGCGGGGCCGCTCGCGGCCCAGGTCGGCCTGCTGGCCGAGGCCGACGACATCGTGATCGGCTTCGGCGCCGACGCCGGCGTGGCGGCGGCGATCGGCGTTGCCCGCGAGCGCGGCTGCCTGACGGTGGCCTTCGCCGCCGTCGGCGCCGAGTGGGAGGCGGTGCCGCCGGGCGACGACGCCGCGGTCGACCAGGAGCTCACCGAGACGCTCTACCACCTGCTGTGGGAGCTCGTGCACGTGTTCTTCGAGCACCGCGGCCTGCTCGCGGGCAGAAGCGCCGGTCCGGTGCACGACTCGGGCGCCTCGGCGTTCCTGTATCCGTTCCTCGCGGAGGGCGAGCACGACCTGGACGCGGTGCTCGCCGACGTGCGCCGGTCGGTGCTGATGAAGGCCGACGAGGTCGCGGGCCTGCGCGAGCGCACGCTGCGCGAGGGCGCGGACGCGATCGCCGCGGCGGCGGCCGCGCTGCGGGCCGTCCTCGACGGCGGCGGCACCGTGCTCGCGTTCGGAAACGGCGGCTCGGCGACCGACGCGATGGATCTCGTCGCCGACCTGCGCGCCGGGCTGCGGCGCGCGGCGCGCGCTCGACCTGACCGAGGACTCGGGCGATCCTCACCGCGCTTGCGAACGACATCGGCCCCGACGTGCTGTTCGCGCGCCAGGTGATCGCCTACGGCCGGCCGGGCGACGCCGTGGTGGCGCTCTCGACGAGCGGCGGCTCCGAGAACATCATCGCCGGCCTCGCCGAGGCCCGCCGGCGCGGGCTCGTGACGGTGGCGTTCGTCGGCTACGACGGCGGCCGCATCGCCGCCGAGCGCCTGGCCGACCACATCGTCGTGACGCCGTCGCAGCACATCCCCCGCATCCAGGAGGCGCAGGCGAGCGCCTACCACGCGCTGCGCGAGCTGATCGAGCTCGCCGGGGACGACCACTAGCGCGCTCAGATCTCGCCCAGGAGCGGGTCCGTCTCGGTCGGCAGCGTCACCCGGTCGCGGCGCAGCCGCAGCCCGAGCATCGGGTAGACGAGCGTCGAGAGCACGGCCGCGCCGACGAGGGCGGCGGCGGTCGACGCGCGCATGTGCCCGGTCCTCGTCGCGAGCGTCGTGATCGCGAGGACGAGCGGGAGCTGCGTCGATGACATGAGCGCCAGCGCGGCCCGCTCGCGGGCATCGAGCACGCCGCGGTAGAGCACGAGCGCCGGCGTGCCGCGCACCACGAGGAACAGGAAGAAGAACACGACCATCTTGACGACGCCGGAGGGGCTGGAGACGAGCGCGGGCAGGTCGAGGCTCATGCCGCTCGCCACGAAGAAGAACGGCACGAACACGCCGAACGCCACCGCCGTCAGCTTGGAGTCGAAGGCGGGCAGCTCGCGCGTCTTCAGCATCTGGCGGGTGATCATGCCGGCCGCGAATCCGCCCAGGAGGAGGTCGAGACCGAGCTTGAACGCCAGGAAGGCGAGCGCGAACACGAGCGCGACGATCCAGCGCACGGCGAGCTGGGAGCTGCTCTCGAGCGTCCGCTCGAACAGCGGAAACGTGCGTGCGGACGAGCGCACGGCGAAGACGGCGACGCTCACGGCGAGCGCGACGAACGCGATCAGGATGAGGGCGTTGTGCTCGGTGCCCTGGCTGGACAGGAGCAGTGTGAGCAGCAGGATCGGCCCGAACTCGCCGACGGCGCCCGCGGCCAGCATGTAGGTGCCGAAACGGGTGCGCAGCTCGCCGGCGTCGGAGAGGATCGGGATCAGCATGCCGATCGCCGTGGTCGCGAGCGCCGATCCGGTGTAGAGCAGCGAGAGCACGACCCCGAACGCGGCCAGCACGCCCCCGATCGTGTAGGCGATCGCGAGCGAGAGCCCCCAGCCGAGCACGCCGAGCCGAAGCGGCGCGCCCTGATCCGGCGTAGGTCGATCTCGTAGCCCGCGAAGAAGAACAGCAGGCCGAGGCCGAGGTCGGCGAAGAACGTGACGAACTGGTCGACCTTCAGGCCGAATCCGTGCGGCCCGATGATCACGCCGATCACGAGCTCGATGACGACCACCGGGACGAGGACGCCGCGCCCGCCCGCCATCGCCGCCAGGCTGCCGGCCACCGCCGAGGCGGCGACGATGGCGAGGAACGTCGCCGGGTCGACGTGGATCAGGAGGAGCGTCACGTGCGGCCGTCCGGCGTCCGACGCACGCGGCGCACAGCCCGACGATCGGGAAGTGGGTGAAGCGGGCCTCGAGGCCGAACCGCTCCCGGATCAGGTCGCGCACCGGGTCGAGCTCCTCCGGGGCGACCGCGCGCACCGCGCCGCAGCCCTCGCAGTAGACGTACTCGCGCTCGCCCGGGCACGACCAGGGCGTGCAGCCCGGGCCCGTGGCCGAGGTGCACGTGGCGGACGACGCCGTGGGCCTCGAGCGTCTCCAGGTTGCGGTAGACCGACGCGCTGTCGAGCCCGAGACCGGTCGCGAGCTGCTCGGCCGACACCGGCCCGTCGGCGGCGAACAGCGCCTCGAGCACGAGCCGCCGCGGCGTCGAGATGCGCAGGCCGCGCTCGCGCAACGCCGCCAGGGCCTCGTCGAGCCCGGTGAACGCGAGCGTCGGGACGCGCGGAGCCTCGGTCATCTCCGCGGAGAGCCTATCCCGGCGTGTCCGCCTCCGCGCTCCAGCGCTCCTCGATGCGGCCGAAGTGCCACACCGCCAGCGACACCGCCCACGTCACGACGAACATGCCGACGATCACGAATCCGACCGCGCCCATGTCCGGCCCCCCGCCCGCGAAGATCCCGGCCAGCTCGATCGTCCCGACCCCCAGCGCGACGAGGGCCGAGAGCCCGGTGATGGTGATGTTGTAGTAGACCTTGCGCACGGGCTGCGAGAACGCCCAGCCGTAGGCGAAGTTCATGAACGAGCCGTCGATCGTGTCGAGCAGCGACATGCCGGCGGCGAAGAGGATCGGCAGGCACAGGATCGCGTAGAACGGCAGCCCCGCGCCCGCCGCGCCGGCGGCGAGGAAGAGCAGCGCGACCTCGCTGGCCGTGTCGAAGCCGATGCCCGAAGAGGAGGCCGAGCGGGAACATCTGCCACGGGTGCGTGATCGCGCGGGTGAAGCGCGCGTAGATGCGGTTCAGGAGGCCGCGCGTCGTTCAGCCGGTGCTCGAGGTCGGCCTCGTCGCAGCCGCCGCGGCGCATGTCGCGGAAGACGCCGACGATCCCGACCAGGATGATCAGGTTCAGGATCCCGATGACGTACAGGAACGTGCCCGAGACGCCGGTGCCGACCAGGCTCGTGATGTGGTGCAGCCGCGACTCGGGATGCGTCACCGGGCCGCCGAGCGCGCGCACGCCGATGGCGAACAGGAACGCCAGCGCGAACACGACCGACGAGTGCCCGAGCGAGAAGAAGAAGCCGACGCTCATCGGCCGCTTGCCCTCGGACATCAGCTTGCGCGTGGTGTTGTCGATCGCCGCGATGTGGTCGGCGTCGAACGCGTGGCGCAGGCCGAGCGTGTAGGCGGTGAGGCCGATGCCGATCGTGAAGGCGCCCGAGTCGCCGAGGCGGTAGTGGTGCGGCGCGACGACGGCGATCAGCAGGAAGAAGCCGACGACGTGCAGGCCGCCGACGACCGCCGCCATGGCCGCCACGCTGCGCCACTGGGCGGCGGTGAGGGCGGCGCCGATGCGGCGGCGGGTGGGGGTGGGAGCACCGATCCCTCGACCCTAGTTCGGGCCGGTCGCTCCTGCAAGAAGGTCGCGTTAGGCGACCTGCGAGCGGTAATCCGGCTGACCGCTCAGCACAATGTGCCCGACCGTCAGCGTCCGCGCAGGCGGCCGATGCGCTCGTTCGCGCCCGAGGCCCAGCACGCGCCGCCCGGCGTGCACGCGACCGCGTCGAAGCTGCCGGTGTCGAACTGCGTCCACGCGAAGCCGCCGTCGGTCGTGATGTCGCTGCCGGTCAGGCCGACGGCGAGGGCCGTGCCGGACGTGTGCGGCACCCACGTGGCCCCGGAGCGGTAGCCGCGCGGGGCGGCACCCGCGCCGACGAGCGTCCAGGTGCGCCCGCCGTCGCCGGTCAGCGCGAGCGCCCGCGGCGCCGTCGCCGGCGTGGCGAAGTCGCCGCCGATCGCGAGTCCCTGCGTCCGTGACCGGAACGCGACGCGCGAACACGCCGGCGCTCGCGCCGCGGTGAAGCGGCGTCTGGGACACCTTCCAGGTGCGGCCGCCGTCGTCCGAGCGGTACACGCGCGAGCCGGCCGGGCCGCCGCTGCCGAACCAGGCGTGGCGGCGGCCGGAGGTCGTGATGCACTCGTTGCTCGCGGCGAAGCCGTACTCGTTCGGCGCATGCGCCCTGGGCACGTTCGCGGCCGGGTCGACGCGCCAGCTGCGGCCGCCGTTCGCCGTGATCAGGATCCGGAAGCGCCCGTTCACGGGGTCGCTCAGGATCAGGCCGTGGCGGCGGTCGAAGAAGGCCATGCAGTCGTAGAACGCCTGCGGGTTCGCGTTGCGGTTCGTGATCCGCCAGTGGCGGCCGCCGTCGGCGGTCAGGTAGGTGCGGAAGTCGCCGGGCGCGTTTCCGACCGACATCAGCACGGCGTGGTTCGCGGTCGAACGCCTTCAGGCCGCGGAACTCGAGCGCGCTCGTGCCCGCCGGCCCGACGCTCTGCCACGAGCGGCCGCCGTTCGTGGTGCGAAGCACGGTGCCGTCGCTGCCGCTCGCCCATGCGACCCGGCCGCTCACGGGGCTGATCGCGCGCAGATCGGCGCTGCCGCCGTGATGGACGACCTGCCAGTGCGGCCGGCCGTGCCCGGTCGCCGTCGCCGCCGCGGCCGCGAGCGCCGTCGCTGCCACGACGACCGCGACGCCGATTCGCCTCCCGATCGGCACCCTCCCCATGGCCGCCATCATACCGCTCGGCGCGAGGCGGGTTGTGAGCCGGCTCACACTCCCGCCGGCGGCGCTGATCCGGCGGGGCGTGGCCGGGGTAGGTGGTCTTCGGAGGCCGAGCCTTGGGGCCGCGCAGCGTGCGCGCGTGGCGGGGGGTCGAGCGGGATCGCTCGAGGCCGCACCGGAAGGGGGCGGTATGACCAAGAGACGGCTCATGGGTGTTGCGGCGGCCTGCGCCGCGGCGGTGATGTGCCTGGGCGCGGTGGCAGCCCAGGGGGCGATGGGGGCGTTCGTCGGCCCGCTGCACTCGATCACGGTGGTGGCGTCGACGGTGCCGGCGAACGGCGACGTGAACCCGTACGGCGTCGCGGTCGTGCCGCGCTCGACGGGACGGCTGCACAGGGGCGACGTGCTCGTGTCGAACTTCAACGCGGCGTCGAACCTGCAGGGCACCGGCACGACGATCGTCCAGATGAGCCCCGGCGGGCACCGCACGACGTTCGCGGCGCTGCGATCCGGGCATGCTGCCCGGGCGCTGCCCCGGCGGCGTCGGGCTGACGACGGCGCTCGGCGTGCTGCGCAGCGGCTGGGTGATCGTCGGCAGCCTGCCGACGACCGACGGCTCATCGGCGACGGCCCGCGCCGGCTGCCTGATCGTCCTGAACAGCCGCGGCCATGCGGTCGAGACGCTCGCGGGCGGCTCGATCAACGGCCCGTGGGACATGGCGACCGTCGACCGCGGTGACCGCGCGACGCTGTTCGTCGCGAACGTGCTCAACGGCACCGTCGCCGCCGGCGGCGCGACCGTGACCGCGGCACCGTCGTTCGCATCGGCCTGCGCACCCACGGCGGCGGCATGCCGGTGGTGACCTCCGAGCGCGTGATCGCCCGCGGCTTCGGCGAGCACAGCGACCCGGCCGCGCTCGTGGTCGGGCCGACCGGCCTCGCGCTCGGCGCCTCGGGGACGCTCTACGTCGCCGACAGCGCCGGAAACCGCATCGCCGCGGTGCCGAATGCGCTCACCCGCCGACCACGCGTCGTGGAGGGGCCGCACCGTCACGATGGACGGCGCGCTGAACGTCCCGCTGGGGCTGACGGTCGCCCCCGGCGGCGACATCCTCACGGTGAACGCGGGCGACGGCCGGCTCGTCGAGACGACGCCCGGCGGGTCACCAGGTCGCCGTGCGCTGGCTCGACACGTCGGGCTCGCCCGCCGGCGCCGGTGCGCTCTTCGGGCTCGCGGTCACGGCCCGACCGGCACGCCGTCTACTTCGTCGACGACGCGACGAACCAGCTCGACCTGCTGCACTAGCGGGCGTCGCGGCCCCGGCCGGCGGCATCCTCGCCGCCGGCCGGGGCCGATCCGCGCCCGCGGTACGCCTTCTCGTTCGTGGGGTACCGCGTGACGACCATCGACGCGCTCGCACCGGGCGTCTTCCGCAAGCTCCGCCACGAGCTCGCCGTCACCGCGTTCGGGGTGAACGCGATCGTGCTGCCGCCCGGGACGGAGTGGTTCAACCACGTCCACCACGTGCAGGACGAGCTCTACTTCGTGCACGCGGGGACGGCCGGGTTCGAGGTCGACGGCGAGCGCTTCGAGCTCGGCCCGGGCGGTGCGGTGCACGTCGAGTCGACCACGCCGCGCCGGTTCTGGAACGCCGGCGAGGGCGACCTCGTCCTGCTCGCGGTCGGCGGCAAGGACGGCTACGTGGAGCGCGACGGCGAGATGGTCGACCCGGCCGACGTCGAGCGCCGGCGACGGTTCTCGGCCGGCGACATCGACGCGATCCGGCGCCGCTGACGGCTACGATCCGCTCGTGACATCGGTGTCGTGGAAGGTGATCGAGCACGGCTGGGAGGTGCGCTCGGCCGACGGCGAGCACATCGGCGTGGTCTTCCTCGTCGTCGGTGACGAGAACGAGGACATCTTCGACGGCCTCGCCATCACCCACCACGGCGGCTTCGCGTTCCACAATTACGTCGACCGTCCCCACTACGTCGAGGCGTCCCAGGTGGGCGAGATCTCGGACAGCGGCCGCGTGAGCCTGCGGATCACCGCCGCCGAGGCGCGCCACCTGCCGCTGCACGACGTGCCGGAGAGCGCGCAGATCGAGCCCGAAGCCGCCTCGCGCACCGATCGGCTCCGCACCGAGATCGAGCACCTGACGGGCGAGGATCGCACCAACTGACCGTCAGAACTCGCCCTTCTCCTGCAGCCAGTAGGCGAAGAGCGGGTCGGCGACGAGCGGCGTCCCCGCCACCCGGATCACCTCGGCGCGGCCCTCGAGCGCCTCGAGCGATGCGCGCACGCTGCCCTTCTTCAGCCCGACCGAGGTGAGCACGCGCGCGTCGTAGATCGTCCCCTTCTCGAGGGCGATCGCGAGCGCCAGCCGCTTCTCGTTGGTCGGCAGCGCCTCGTATCGCGCCCGCAGCAGCGGCCGGGCGCCGTCGTACGCCCGCCGCAGCGCCTCGAGCCACGCGCCCTCGTCGGACTTCGAGCCGCGCGGCGTGACCGCCCACAGGTGGTGGGCGAGCAGCATCGTGCGCTGCGGATGGCCGCGGGTGAAGGCGACCAGGGGGTCGAGCGCCTCTCCGGGGTCGCGCCCGGTGGCGGTGAACCGGTGCAGGATCTCGCGGGCGCACGCGTCCTCGGGCAGCGGCCGCAGCTCCTTCGGCAGGGCGTGCTCGAGGAAGGGCCGCGAGGGATCCGAGAACAGCCGCTCCATCAGGCTCGGGGAGGAGCCGGCGAAGATGTAGGACGCGGACTCCGACTGGTACTGGATCACGCTGCGGATGATCCCGTCGGCGCCGCGCACGTTCAGGATGTCCTGGATCTCGTCGAGCGCGATCACGCTGCGCACGCCGCTGCGCTCGGCCAGCCGGGCCGGCAGCTCGAGCAGCTTCAGCAGCACCGGCTCGGCGTCGAGCGTGGGGTTGGACATCATCTTGACGGCGAACCCCGGCCCTCCGAACGAGACGCCGATCTTCCACGTCTTCAGGATGTCGCTCGCCGCCGTGCGGATGCTGCCGCGCAGCGACCGGGCGTAGCCGCGCTCGAAGCGGGTGACGATCGCCCCCATCGTGAGGACGTCCATGAGGTCGATGTGGGCGGTCGGCATGCCCTCGTCCTCCGCCACGGCGAGGACGCGGCCGAGCAGGCTGCTCTTGCCGTAGCGGCGCGGCGCGACGAGCCGGGACGAGTGGCCGCCGGCGGCGAGGTCGAAGAGCTCCTGCGCCTCGTCCTCGCGGTCGATCATGTCATCCGGCTTGAGCGGCCCGGACGTCTGGAACGGGTTCAGGTCGCGGGCCATCGCCGCAGTATACCAAAACCATACTGAATGGTCTGGATGGGAAACACCTGAGGTATGGTGCAAACAGACCGATCGGTAGTGAAATTCCAGACCGGACGGCTAGTGCGGCGCGCCGTCGCGCCGGGGCGCGCCCTCGAGGCCGGCGGCGGTGAGCCAGCCGACGAGGATCGCGACGACGCCGGCCGCCGTCAGCGAGATGTGCGCGGTCGCGAGGCCGGCCGTCACGATGACGACGCCGGCACAGAGCAGTGCGACCGGGACCGCCGGCCTCCCCGTGAAATGGCGCATCCCCCGACCCTAGCGGCGGCACGCGGGAACGGCACTGGGGGTTTCCACCCATTCTGAGCTCGCCGGTATAGTGGGCGTTCGTGGCACCTGGCACCCAGGCGGTGGGAAGCGACGAGCTGCGCGTCGCTCTGGTTCTGAACGGCGGGGTCAGCCTCGCCATCTGGATGAGCGGCGTGGTGACCGAGGTCGACGCGCTGCGCGCGACCGGCGCCCTCGATCCGGAGCTCGACTCCACCGCCGGCGCGTACCGCGCCCTGACGACCCTCCTGGAGGTGCGGGTCACCGTGGACGTGATCGCGGGCACGAGCGCGGGCGGCCTGAACGGCGCGCTGCTCGGCACGGCGATCGCGTGCGGGAACCGCCTGCGCGGCGTGCGCGAGCTGTGGATGGACTACGGCAGCCTGGGCGGCCTCATGCGCACCGACAAGACGCACGCGCTCTCGGTGCTCATGGGCGACGGCGAACCCGGCCGTCCGGGGCTGCTCGAGGCGGTGACGACCGCGCTCGAGGCGGCATCCGCGCCCGGAGGGCCCGAGCCGCCCGGCGACGTCCGGCTCACCATGACGACGACCGGCATCCTGGGCGTGGCCGAGGACGAGCTGCGAGACAGCTACGGCGGCTGCGCCGAGCGCATCGAGCATCGCTGGCGGTTCCGCTTTGCGACCCCGGCGCCGGTCGGCGCGGCCCCGGCGGACCGGGCGGCGATCGCCCCGGCGAGCGTGACGGCGCTCGCCCGCGCCGCGCGGTCGAGCAGCTCGTTCCCGTTCGCGTTCGAGCCAAGCCGGATCGATCCGGGCGACGCCGCCGTCCGCGCCGCGCTCCACACGCGCGGCGGCACGCCCGTCTATCCGGCGGAAGGCCTGCCCGAGCAGCGGGGCGTCGACGGAGGCGTGCTCGACAACTCCCCGCTCGACATCGTCCTCGACGACATCGCGCACCGGCCGGCGACCGACCTGCCCGCGCGGCGGGCGGTCGTCTTCGTCGTCCCGTATCCGGGCGTCACCGGAGACGCGGGCACCGCCAGGTTCGATCTGCGGTCGGTGGCAGACACGACGTTCAACCTGCCGCGCGAGGTGCCCGATCTCGACAACCTGAACCAGGTCGCGACCTATCTCGCCGAGCACGGCGCCCGCATGCAGACCTACGACCGGCTGATGGCCGCAGCCGACCTCGAGGCGATCGCCGCCGCGGTCGCCGGGCCCGAGAGCCCGCTCACCGCCGCGCAGGCGCGCCGGGTCGGCCGGCGGGTGCTCTCGCGCCTGCGCGCGGCCCGGGCCGCCCTCTCGCCGCAGCCGGCGGACGATGCCCGGCGTGCCGAGCTGCGCACGCTCCAGCTCGACGTGCACCGCGCGATCTCGCTCGCGGCCACCGACCCCGGCGTCGCGGCGGTCAGGGATCCGATCGTGGCCGGCCAGGCCGCCCTCACCGGGGGCATCCGCCTCGTGGGAGCGGCTGGTCGCCGCGGACCGGATCCTGCATCCGGCGACGGGGCTCGGCGGCGACGACGACCAGAGCGATCTCGGGTTCACGTTCATGCGGCTCTGCGCCGACTCCACGAATCCGGGCGCCTACAGCGCCGACTTCGACCCGACGGGCGTGCGCGCGACCACCCCGGGGGCGAAGCTCTACGGCCTCCAGCTCGGCCATTTCGCCGGCTTCGTGCGCCGATCGTGGCGCGCGAACGACTGGATGTTCGGCCGGCTCGACGGCGCCGCGCGCATCGTCGACCTGCTGCTCGACCCGCGTCTCCTGCGGCAGCAGGCGACCACGCGCGGGCAGATGCGCGCCGCGCTCGACGGCCTCGGCGCCGACCGCGAGCTGCTCACGGACCGGGTGGCGGACGCGCTCCGCGCCCAGGCCCTGCCCGACCCGTCCGGGGACGACACGGCAGACGAGCAGGTGATCGCGGGGGCGGTCGACGACGGCGCCCGGATCATGCCGGGACGGGCAGCGGCGCGGCCGTCCACGGGCGGAGACGCCCCGATCGCCGACGAGCCCTCACGGGAGCTGCTCGTGTGGCGGCACGCCTGGCGGATCGTGCTCCAGACGGCGGTGCTCCGCGCCGAGCTCAACCGGATCGGCGAGGCGATCGACCGCGACGAGCACGACGGGTTCCATGAAAATCCGCGCCCGCGCACGGTCGCGGCGGACGCCCCCGACGCGGACTGGCTGGCGGCGTTTCGGCTCTACTACGGCGAGATCTCGGGGACCGACGCGATCAAGCAGTTCGTCTCCGACGAGATGGCCGCCCCCAACGGCCACGGCCTCGAGGCCGACGGCATCCACCAGGCGTTCCGCATGGCCGCCGACGAGGCCGGCGGGCTGCCGTCAGTCGCGCGCCACCTCGCGTCGGTGTTCGACCACGTGTGGCGGATCAAGGACAAGCTCGGCCTCTAGCGCATCGGGGCGCAGGTTCCGTACGTGCGTCTGCTCACACATGGTCCGTGACCGGCGGAGCAGACGGCGGACCGGCCGCGCCCTAGCCTCGGTGCAGTGCAATCACGCGATCGAGGAAGGAGCGCGAACCATGACGACCAAGACGACCATGACGCGGACGATCCGCCTTGCGATCGGAACGGCCGCGGCGCTTGTGATGATGTCCCAGGCCGCCCAGGCGCGGCCGAACGGCCTGAATCAGCGGACGGGTCAGCCGATCGTGGCGGGCGTGCACACGAGCCACGTGGGCACGAGCGCGTCGGTCCCGGCGAGCCCCGCCAACAACGTCGCGGCGGCCCACGCCGCCGCCAACCTGGGGGCGGCCCACGCCGCCGCCAACGCGCCGGTCGTGCGGGTGCAGCCCGTACGCGCGCAGTTCTGGGCGGAGACGCCGCCGACGCAGACGGTGCCCGCTGCGACGGATTCGGGCGGCTTCGACTGGAACGCCGCCGCGATCGGCGCCGGAGCGGTGCTCGCCGTCGCGCTCGTCGGCGCAGCCGGACTGGCCGCGCGGGGACGCCGGCGCGTCCCGCTCTCGGCCTGATCCATCGCCTACCGGCCGGGCGGGCCCGAGCGGAATCCGAGCCCGCCCGGCCAGGCGTCCGCCTAAACGTCCGCCTCCTGCGGGAACCAGGCCCGTTCCCATCGCGACACGTGGTACGGCGCCTCCGGGCGGCCTCCGACCGCGAGGATGGCGGTGCCGTCGGCGGTGGCCCTCGCGCTGCGGATGAGGTGCGGGTCGCGCACGAACACGAGCGTGCCGGCGGGGGCGTCGAGCTCTTCGCCGTCCACCGTGAAGACCGCGTGCCCGCTCATCACCGCGAACAGCTCCTCGTGGCCGTCGGTCTGGTTGGCCTCGTCGTCGCGCTCGTCGTGCGGCTCCACCATCTCGTCACCCGCGTGCCCGGTGATCCCGTTCACACCGAACGCGCGGATGTCGAAGTGCCGGCGGACGAGATGGAAGTCGCGCGCGCCCGCGCCCTCCCCGTCCAGCGCGTCCGGGTAGGTCGGGTCGATGTCCGTCGCCCGGACGACGTCGGCGAGGCGCACGGCGCCGAACGGCGCGTTGCGGGGATCGGTCATGCGAGGCAACCTCGCAGGTGGCCAGGCGAATGTCAACCGCGCGGGGTGACGCACAGGGCCGGTTTGGCGGCCGCGATCGGCTGACCCTTCGGCGGAGGCAGTCAGGCGATGTTCAGGTGGTCTTGGGCATGCTGGGCGCATGAACCCTCTTCGCCTCCATCTCGTCGCGGCGGGCTGCGTCGTCGTCCTGGTCAGCGCGTGCGGCTCCGGCTCGTCCAACGGCACCTCCGCCCCCTCGTCGTCCACAGGTGCAACCGCGGCGCCCGGCTCCACGGGCGCAGGCGCGCTCGTTGCGGAGGCGCAGGCCAAGGCCGCGGGCGACATCCCCGACAATCAGGTGTTCCTCACGTATCACAACCACGCCGTCCCGTACTCGATGAAGTACCCGGAGGGGTGGGCGGTGTCGGCGAGCGGCGCGACGACGATCGTCCGCGACAAGAACAACCTGATCCGGATCGCAACGGCCACGGGATCGCGGCCGACAGCCGCAACCGTCGCCTCCGATCTGGCGACGCTGCGGTCGCAGACGCCGTCACTGCATGCGGGGACCCCGTCGACCAGCCCGACGTGCGCCATCCGCGGCCAGACCGGGCCGGTTCCCGCGGCCTCCGTGCGGGTCGACTACTCGACCCTGAGCTCTGCTGATCCCGTGACGGGCAAGCGCGTCAAGCTGCTCGTGAACCGGTACTACCTCTTCCACGCCGGCCACGTGGTGACCGTCGATCTGGGCACGCCGCAGGGTGTCGACAACGTGGATGCGTACTGCCTCATGATCCGGAGCTTCCAGTGGAAGTGAGGAGCCTCTACCGCGAGCCCGAGACGGCGGCCCCCGTCGACCACCCGGCGCTCGAGCTGATCGACGTCTTCCGCATCTACCGCTCGGGCGAGGTCGAGACGGTGGCGTTGCGCGGCCTCAGCATGCGCATCGAGCGGGCCGAGGTGGTGGCGGTGTTCGGCCCCTCCGGGTCGGGCAAGAGCACGTTCCTGCACCTGGCGGCCGGGCTCGATGTCCCGTCGGCGGGGAGGTTCGCGTCGGCGGCCGGTCGCTCGCGCGTCTGAGCGACGACGACCTCGCGGCCTACCGCGCGCGAGCCGTCGCCATCGTCTTCCAGAGCGACAACCTGTGGCCGGCCCTGTCGGCGCGTGAGAACGTCGAGGCGTCCCTGCGCATGGCCGGTGTCCGATCGCCCGCGGAAGCGGCCACCAGGACGTTGGCCTGGCTCGGGCTCGAGCATCGCGGCCGCCACCGCGCAGCCGCCCTGTCGGGCGGCGAGCAGCAACGCGTCGCGATCGCCGCTGCGGCCGCACGCAACGCCGGCCTCGTGCTCGCCGACGAGCCGACCGGCGAGCTCGACCAGGCCAACGAGCGGCTGGTGCTGGAGGGTCTGCTGCGGCTGCGCGACGAGAACCGCAGCACCGTCGTCGTGGTGACCCACTCGCCACGCGTGGCCGACGCCGCCGACCGCGTCGTCGAGATCCGCGACGGACGGGCGGTCGCGTGACCGCCGCACCGGACGTGATCGCGCGGTGCGTGCAGCTGACCGTGGAATTCGGCGACGGCGACGCGCGAGTGCGCGCGCTCTGCGAGATCGACCTCGACGTGCGCGACGCGGACACGCTCGCGCTCTGGGGCCGCTCGGGCTCCGGCAAGACGACGCTCCTGCACGCCCTCGGCGGACTGATCCGGCCGACATCTGGCACGGTCGCGTGGCTCGGCCGGCCGCTCTCGACGCTCGATGCGTCGGCCCACGCCCGCGCCACCGGGATCGCCTACGTCTTCCAGGGCTCGAACCTCTTGCCGTATTTCACCGCCTTCGAGAACGTCGCGTTCGCCGCACGGGTGGCCGGCGGGGCCGAGGCGGGCCCGGCTCCCACCGACCTCCTGCGGCTGGTCGGCCTCGCCGACAAGGCCGACCATCTGCCGGCCGAGCTCTCGGGAGGCGAGGCCCAGCGCGTGGCGCTTGCCCGCGCCCTCGCCCAGCAGCCGCGGATGCTCCTGTGCGACGAGCCGACAGGGCACCTCGACTCGGACACCGGTGAACGCGTGCTCGACCTGATCGACGCGCTGCGCCGGGAGTTCCGGTTCGCACTGGTCGTCGCCACGCACGACGTCGACGTGGCGGCCCGGCTCGGCCGGGTCGTCGAGCTCGACGACGGGACCGTCGTGCGCGAGGATGTCCACGCGTGAGGACCGTCGTCGGGATGGCGCTTGCGGGATTGCGTCGCGCGCCGGGCCGCACGCTGCTGCGCGTCGCCGTGCTCGCAGCGGCGGTCTCGCTGCTCGGGTCGATGCTGCTGTTCGTCTCGAACTCGCTGCGACGATGACCGCCGGGGCCACGAGGGCCGTGCCGCTGGACTGGCAGGCGCCTACCGGGTCGTACTCCCAGGCGCTCGCGGCGGCGGCGGCCGTCGGGCGCCAGCACGACGTGCTCCAGGCTTCGGCGACTGCAACCGCTCCGTTCGCGGGCGCGACCCACGCGGCTTCGCTCGGCGTCGTGCGGTCCGGCGCCGGATCGCTCCTGGCCGTCCCGCCGAACTATCTGAATCATCTGCAGACGATGCGGTTCCTGGCCGGCTCGCTTGCCCCCGGCAAGATCGTGCTCGACCAGCAGCTGGCTGCGACGCTCCAGGCGAAGGTCGGAGACACCGTCTCGCTCGAGCCCCGGAAGGGCGCGAAGCCGCAGCGGTACGTCGTCAGCGGTGTCGCGCTCGTGACCGCGCCCGACGTGCTCTTCCAGCCGCTGAACCCGCTGCTCGGACCCGCACCGGCCCAGCCACCGGCCGAGATCGCGGTCATGCCCATCGCGACCTTCGCGAGCCGGTACGCGCCCACCCTGCCATCCGTGTCGGCGGTCGGCGCCTCGGCCGTGCCGGGGGCGCAGACCGGCGTCCAGTGGCAGGTGCAGGCGCAGGTCGACCCGGCCAGCCTCACCGGCGATCCAAGCCACGCGCTGGCGACCGCGACAGCCATCCGAAACCGCATCGAGCGCTCGGTGCCCGGCCGAGTGCAGTTCGTCGACAACCTCTCCGACTCGCTCACCACCGCCGCCGGCGACGCCCTGTACGCCGAGACGCTCTACATCATGCTGGCGCTGCCGGGGGCGCTGATCGCGCTCGGGCTGGCCTACCTGGCGGCGCTCGGCACCGTCGAGCGCGACCGGCGCGACTTCGCGCTCCTGCGCGCACGCGGCGCGACCCGCCGCGACCTGATCGTGCTCGCGGTCGTCGAGAGCATCGTCCTCGGCGGGGTCGCCGGCCTGGCGGGCGCGGGAATCGCGTTCCTCGCGGTGTCGCGCCTGGTCGCCGGCGGCGTGTCCGCCACGCCCACCCGTGCGGCGGTCGTCGTGCTCGTGTGTGTGGTTCTGGCCGTCGCCGGCGCCCTCGCGGCGCGGATCGGGGCAGCGTCGACGCGCTCCGGGCGACCGTCACCGAGGGCCGCCGGTCGGCTCGCCGCACGGGCCGGCCGCTGTGGCAGCGCCTCTACCTGGACGTGCTGGCGCTCGTGATCAGCGGCGGCGTCTACTGGCTGACCGCGAGCACCGGCTTCTCGGCCGTGGTCAACCCGGACTCGAACCCGACCCTGTCGTTGTCGGTCTACATGTTCCTCGCGCCGGCGCTGCTCTGGATCGGCGCGACCCTGCTGCTCGTGCGCCTGCGCGGGCGTGCGCTGGGCTGGCTGATCGGGCGGGGCGCGCGCGGGTCGGCGACCGGCCTGCGCCGCTTCCTCCTCGCGAGCGCGGGGCGGCGCGGGGCCGCGATCAACCGCGGGCTGATCGTCGTCGGGCTCCTGCTCGCCTTCGGCGTCAACCTGGGGATCTTCACCGCCACGTACAACCAGCAGGCGCGGGTCGATGCGCAGCTCACGATCGGCGCCGACGTCGCCGCCACGGCACCGCCCGGCGCCGTGTCGGCGCGGCACCTCGAGTCGACGATTGCCTCGGTCTCGGGCGTCAGCGCCACCACCGCGCTCGATCATGCCTACGCGTACGTCGGGCCGGATCTCCAGGACATCTACGGGATCAACGCCGCAACCCTGCCCGGCGCGACGACGCTTCGCGACTCGTACTTCCTGGGCAGCGGGGCGTCGGCGACGATGGCGCGGCTGCGCTCCACGCCGAGCGGCATCCTGGTGTCGAAGGAGACCATCACCGACTACCAGCTGCGGCTCGGGGATCTCCTGCGGCTGCGAGTGCTCGACCACAGCACCGGCAAGTTCAGGGTGGCGCCGTTCCACGTCGTCGGGATCGTGCAGGAGTTCCCGTCGGCGCCCAAGGACTCGTTCATGGTGGCGAACCTCGCGTACCTGGAGTCGGTCACCCACGGCACCGGCCCGAACGTCGTGTTCGCGAAGACCAGCGGCAACCCCGCCTCGGTGGCCCACGCGGTGGCGGCCGCAACGGCCTCGTCCGGCGTCAGCGTCAAGAACATCACCGACCAGATCCACCTCACCACCACCTCGATCACGACCGTCGACCTGACGGGCGTGAGCCGGATCGAGGAGGTGTTCGCGGTCGCGCTGGCAGCGGCGGCGATGGCGCTCTTCATCGGCCTCGCAATGCTCGAGCGGCGCGCCGAGTTCGCGACCATGGCGGCGATCGGCGCGTCGCTGCGCGAGATCGGCATGTTCCTCTGGAGCGAGGCGGCGATCGTTCTGGGCGCCGCGGCCATCCTCGCAGCCGGCCTCGGCTGGCTGCTCTCGCAGATGCTCGTGGCGATGCTCCAGCATGTCTTCGACCCGCCGCCGGACGCCCTCGCCATCCCCTGGGGGTTCCTTGCGGCGCTCGGCGCGGCCACGCTCGTCGGCGGTCTGGTGGCGGCGGCGCTCACGATCCGGACGCTTCGCCGCATGCCGGTGGGTGCCATACTGCGCGAGGAGTGACCGGCGCGCGGATCATCATCGCCGAGGACGACGGCGAGCTGCGGGACCTCGCTCCGCCGCGGGCTGCTCGAAGAGGGGTTCGCACCCGAGCCGGTCGGCAACGGCGCGGGAGCTGCTCGAGCGCGTCGCCGCCGCCGTTCCCGACGCCCTCGTGATCGACATCGGCCTGCCCGATGCGGACGGGCGAGATGCCTGCCAGTCCCTGCGCTCGCGCGGCATCGACGTCCCGGTGCTGTTCCTGACGGCCCGCGACGCGCTCCCGGACAGGCTGGCCGGGTTTGCGTCCGGCGGCGACGACTACCTGACGAAGCCCTTCGAGCTGGCCGAGCTGGTCGCCCGGCTGCGCGCGCAGATCCGACGCTCGGGGGCCACGACCGCCATCAGCGTGGGCGTCCTCACCGTCGATCCGACCACACACACGGCGTCCGACGGGCGGGCGCCGTCCGGCTGACGCCGACGGAGTTCCGGCTGCTCGGCCTGCTCGCATCCCGTCCCGGTGAGGCCGTCCGCAGGCGGGAGCTGGCGACGGTCGGCTGGCCGCACGGCGCGATCGTCCACGAGAACACGCTGGACGCCTACATCGCCCGGATCCGGCGCAAGCTGCGCGAGCTGCCGGATGGGCCGGGGATCCACACCGTGCACGGCGTCGGCTACTCACTTCGATGACGAGGCTCGGTGTGGGGCGCGGAGTCCGCGCACGCCTGCTGGCGACCACCGTCCTCGCCGTCGGGGCGGCGCTCGCGGTGCTGGTGGTCGGGTTCAACCTGCTGCTGGAGCGGCGTCTTGACGCACAGGCGACCGACCTGGCCAGGGCGCGCGCGACGGCGACACTGCCGTCGGTCGCCGTGCGGGGAGGGCACGTCGAGATCTCGGAGTCTCCGGATGCCGCGGCCGCCGGCACCCAGATCTGGGTGTTCGACGGCGTACACGCGGTCGAGGCGCCGCGGGCCGACGCCGCCACCGCGTCCGCCGCCGGCGGGCTGGCTTCGGCGCCCACGCGGTCGTCGCTGACCGTCAACGGCATCAGGCTGGTTGCGGTGCCGGTGGTCGCGGGTGGGCGGCGCCTCGGCACGGTGGTCGGGGGCGTCTCGCTCGCACCGTACCGCCAGGCGGGCGACGTGGCGCTGGCAGGTTCGCTCGTGCTGGCCATCCTCGTGCTGGCGGCCGTGACGCTGATCACGCGGACGATCCTCGCCCGGGCGCTGCGGCCGGTGGCGGCGATGACGTCGACCGCCACCGAGTGGAGCGAGCATGCTGTCGATCGCCGTTTCGACCTCGGCGCGCCGCACGACGAGCTGACCCAGCTCGCCGCAACCCTCGACCGCCTGCTCGACCGGATCGCCGAGACGCTGCGGCGGGAACAGCGGCTGACGGCCGAGATCTCGCACGAGCTGCGCACACCGCTGGCCCGGATCGCCGCGGAGGCCGAGCTGACGGTGCGCCGCACGCGATCCCCCGCCGAGTACGAGCGCGCACTGCATGCGATCGCGCGGAACGCCGACCAGCTGCGGCGCATCATCGAGGCGCTGCTCGAGACCGCCCGCACCGAGGCGGGCACGCATCGTGGGGTCGCCGAGGCGCAGGCGGTCGTCGAGCGCTCGCTCGAGGGCTCCATGCACATCGCAGCCGAGCGCGGCATCGAGGTGACGGTCGAGCGCCCCGGCCCGGGCGTCCGCCTGGCGGTGGCAGTCGACGAGGACGTCGCGTCGCGCGTGTTGCAGCCTGTGCTCGAGAACGCGTGCCGGTACGGGCGCAGCCGCGTCACGGTGTCGGTGACCGGCACACCACGATCGGTCACCTACCTCGTCCACGACGATGGGCCGGGAGTGGGCGCCGCCGAGCGGGAGGCGATCTTCGATCCCGGCAGGCGCGGCGGCGGCGCCTATGGGAATCCCGACGGCGTCGGGCTCGGCCTCGCGCTCTCCCGCCGGCTTGCCCGCGCCGCGGGAGGGGAGGTGGAGGCCCTCCCCTCCCGCGAGGGCGGCGTGTTCGCCGTCAGGCTGCCCGCCGCCGGGTGAGCGCCGACCTACTCCTGACCCTGGAACTGGTGGTCGGCGTTGGGGTTGCCGGGCTCGTCCGCGTGCCCACCCGGGCCGTCGTTGCCGGGCACCTCCGAGCCCGAGCTGGACTCACCGGCGCCGGACATCCCGGTTGCGGTGCTGTCGGGGGTGGTCTGGTCGCCCGACTGGATGTTGTCCGTGTCAGGCGATGTCTGCTCGGCCGCCATCCCCGCCGACTTCACCGCGTGCGCAGGTCGGGAGTGATGGCTCGATGCCGCGAACGCGGCGCCCCCCACTCCGAGCGTGAGGGCCCCCGCGAGAACCACGATCGTCTTTCCGAGTGGCATTCGCACGTCTGCTCCTTCCGGTCGTCTGCTGGCTGGTCATGCACCACCGTAGGGGCTGTGTCTGAACCCACGGTGAACCGTGCATGACGGCGGGATCCTTCATCCCGGGTTCATCTCGGAGCGGGAAATTCACCCGTGCGAGTGCTGATCGTCGAGGACGAGACGAAGATGGCGATGCTCCTGCGACGGGCACTCGCGGAGGAGTCGCACCTGGCTGACATCGTCGGCGACGGCGAGACCGCCGTGGCCATGGCCCGTGCGAGCGACTACGACGCGATCGTGATGGACGTGATGCTCCCCCGCATGGACGGGTTTACCGCCTGCCGCCTCCTCCGCGATGCCGCCGTGTGGACGCCGCTGCTCCTGCTGACCGCGCGCGACGCCGTCGCCGACCGCGTGGCCGGGCTGGACAGCGGTGCCGACGACTACCTCACGAAGCCGTTCTCCTTCGACGAGCTGCTCGCCCGGCTGCGCGCGCTCGTCCGGCGCGGGAGACTCCGCGCCCGGCGACGATCGTGGTGGGCGACCTGCGCCTTGATCCTGCCACGAGGCGCGTGTGGCGCGGCGAGGACGAGATCGAGCTGACGGCGAAGGAGTTCACGCTGCTCGAGACGTTCATGCGCCGGCCCGGGATCGTGCTCTCGCGATCGCGGCTGCTCGAGTACGCATGGGACTACGGCCTCGATCACCGCTCGAACGTGATCGACGTCTACGTGCGGCACCTGCGCGAGAAGATCGACCGCCCCTTCGGCCGCAACTCGCTGCGGACGGTTCGCGGGGCGGGGTACCGTCTGGACGCGCCGCGGTGATGGGCCGGGTGCCCATCCGGCTTCGCCTGACGGTCGCCTTCGCGCTTTCCACGGCAATCGTGCTCGCCGCGGCAGGTGTGTTCCTCGAGGCCCGGCTGCGAGGGTCGCTCGACGCGGGCATCAACCAGTCGCTGACGGCGCAGGCCGCGGCGGTGGCCGCGCTCGCCAAGCAGTCGGACTCCGGACTGCGCCAGGGCGGCCCGGCGGTGGCGGCGGCGGATGCGATCGCGCAGGTGCTGACGCCCGGCGGGAACGTGCTCGATGCGACCTCCGGCCTCATGGGATCGCCGCTCCTCAGCGCCCATGACCTGCGTACGACGTCCTCCGGGCCGCAGACGTTCGAGCGCGCCGCCCTTCCCGACGCCGCCGGGCCGGTGCGCCTGCTCGTGTCGCCGACGCATGCGCAGGACCAGCGGCTCTTCGTGGTCGTCGGCGCGTCCCTCATCGGCCGCAACCAGGCGCTCCAGGCCGTGCGCACGGAGCTCGTCGTCGGCGGCCCGATCCTGATCCTGCTCATGGGCGCCGGCGGATACCTGCTGGCCGGGGCGGCGCTGCGCCCGGTCGAGCGGATGCGGCGAGCGGCCGAGGCCCTGACCGGCCACGAGCAGGGCGACCTGCCGTTGCCCGCCGCGCGCGACGAGGTGCGCCGGCTCGGAGTGACGCTGAACACGCTTCTCGGCAGCCTGCGCGAGTCGGCGGCCCGGGAACGGCGATTCCTAGCGGACGCGAGCCATGAGCTGCGAACGCCGCTCGCGCTGCTGCGAACCGAGCTCGAGCTCGCCCTGCGGCGCCCGCGGTCGGTGGCGGAGCTCGAGGAGTCGGTGCGCTCGGCGGCGGCCGAGACCGACCGGATGCAGAAGCTCGCCGACGACCTGCTCGTCACCGCGCGGGCGCGCGACGGCGAGCTCCCTCTCCACCGGGAGCCTGCGTCGATCCGGGAGCTGCTCGAGCGCGTCGCAATGCGCTACCGGCCACGCGCCGCCGGCATGCGCCGCCGGATCGTCGTCCGCGCAGACGAGCACGAGCTCGAGGTCGACCGGCTGCGGTTGGAGCAGGCCGTGGGCAACCTCGTCGACAACGCGCTCACGCACGGCGAGGGCGATGTGTGCGTCTCCGCGACGGTGACCTCGGACGCGGCCACGATCCACGTCGAGGACGGCGGCGCCGGTTTCCCGGGCGAGTTCATCGACCACGCGTTCGAGCGGTTCAGCCGAGCCGACCGCGCGAGGAGCGGCAGCGGCCTGGGCCTTGCGATCGTGGACATGGTCGCCCGCGCCCACGGCGGAAGCGCCGGCGCGGCCAACACCGAACACGGAACCGACGTCTGCATCGTCATCCCCGACGGGCGCGGCGATCAGCGGTAGACGCCGTTGTGGCCCAGGCTGTGGGTCCCGGGCTGCGGGAAGAACGCCAGGCCGTGCGGGCTGCTCCCGACCGTGATGGTGTGCATCACGCTGCCGGTGCGCGTGTTGATCACCGAGACGGTGCCGTTGAAGCGATTCGACACCCACAGCTCGCGCCCGCTGGGGGACACCTGGAGCATGTCCGGGCTGCCGCCGACCTGCCATGTCGCGACGACGCGGCGGCGGGCGAAGCTGATCACCGAGATCGTCCCCGCCAGCCGGTTCGAGACGTAGAGGTCGCGGGTGTTGCGGCTGATGGCGAGGCCGTGCGCGCCGTGGTCCGTCGGGATGAACCCGACGATCCGTAGCGTGCGCGCCGAGATCAGGGTGACGCCACTCCGGGGGCCCTGGTTCGCCACGTAGAAGACCCTGCCGTCCGGCGAGAGCTTGATGTCGATCGGGAGCCCGCCGACGCGGACGCGGCCGGTGACGCGCATGCTGCGCGTATCCACGCGGTAGACGGCGCCGCCGAACTCGCAGCTGATCAGGAAGGCGCCGCCGCCGGCCGTGAAGTCGAGATGGTCGGGGCCGGGAGACGGGATGGGGACGCTCTTGATCAGCCGCCAGGTGTGCGGGTCGCGGAAGTCGATGCGCTCGAGGCTTTCGGCGACGACGATCGCCTTGGAGCCGTCCGGTGTGAAGTACAGGTTGTAGGGGTCGGTTACCGGGATCGTCTTGATGGGAAGTCCGGTGCGGGGACTGAGCACGGTCAGCGTGTTGCTGCTCGTGTTGTTCACGTACAGCCGGCGCAGGTTCCAGCTCGGCGTGATGTGCTCGTCGTAGCTCCCGGTCGGGAACGTGCGCAGGATGCGGAACGTCCGCGGATCGATCTCCGTGACCGTCCCGGACTCGCTGTTCGGCACGTACACCCGCTCCGGCACGCCGCGCACGGCGGGGCTCATGTGGCCGGGCAGGATGCCCGCATAGATATCGGCGCGCCCGGGGCGACGCTGCGAGTGTGTCTGCGCTGCGCCCGCGCCGGAATCCACCGGGGGGTGCGCCGCCGGCGAATCGTGCAGCGTGCCGGGGTGCGTCGCGGCCGCCTCGTCCTCGCCGTCCCACACTCCAGACGCCGACACCGCGAACCAGGCACCCGCAACGATGACCACGATGCCCAGGCTCGCCTTCACCCGCCGCCGGCGCCGCCGCCGCTGCAGCCACTTCCGCCGCTCGCTCGACCTCAGAGCCGGCCGGCCGTCCATGCGCGGACACTATCGCGATGACGTTGGCAGCTTGCGAGACGGCACCGCTCGGTTGAGCCGGAGGGGAGGGACTCCTCGCCGTGGAGCGCGGTGTGGGGTTGGCCTAGACCCCGTCGAGCAGGCCGCGCAGCGCCTGGGTGTATGCGTCGAGCGCTGCGCGGCCCCGGTGGGTCAACTGCACCGCGGTTCGCGACGCACCGCCGTTCCCGGTCTTCTGGGTGCTGAGGTACTCGGCATCTTCGAGCTTGCGCAGGTGCGTGATGAGGTTTCCGGGGGTCAGTCCGATCATGTCCTGAAGGCGGGTGAAGGAGAGGGTGTCGCCGTCGGGCAGTGCGGCCAGCGTCACGACGATCCGCAGGCGGGCAGGGGCGTGGATCACCGGGTCGAGCGGTTCGGCGCTCATCCTCGCACCCTCATGCCCGGCGCTGCCACGCGAGCGCGAAGGAGCGCCCGACGATGAGGATGAACAGACCGGCGCCGGCGACGGCCCACGCACCGA
Organism: uncultured Actinomycetes bacterium; assembly: GCA_963707585.1. Taxonomy (GTDB): domain Bacteria; phylum Actinomycetota; class Thermoleophilia; order Gaiellales; family JAICJC01; genus JAICJC01. The sequence continues at coordinate 217,461 of CAVPQP010000008.1, forward strand.
CGGGGCCGGCGAACGACGCGGCGACGCCGGTGGCGACGGCGGCCAGTCCGGTGCCGAACATGATCCAGTCCTCTTGACCGGACGCGATGCCCGCGACCGTCGCGCCGACGATGACGAGCGGTGCGGCGGCGGGCCACACTCCGTACACGATCCAGTGGCCGGCGCCGTCGTAGTGCAGCGCCCCCTGGAATGTCGCCGAAGCGATGTATGCAGCGACGACGGCGATGCCCTGGGCCTTCATCCGCCGCCGGGAGCGTCCCTCGACTCCGGCCGTCGCCCGCCGGAGAATCTTCGCGCTCACGGCGATACACACAACGACGGCGGAGTAGACGGCGGCGATCGCGGCGCCGCTGGGACCCGTGTAGGGGTGCTGTCCACGCACCGACAGCCACAGCGCCAGGTATCCGCCGAAGACGACGGCTCCCATGAGCACCGACAGCAGCGGCGGCTGGAGGTCGAACTGGCGTCGCGCCTCCCGCCTGGTCTGGTCGAGCAGCGTTGCCGCCTCCGCCGGGTCGAACGGGTCGCCGCTTCCTGCGCGGCCGCTGTCGTTCATGTCGCGCGTTCCGTTCACCGTACCGCTCCTTCCCTCCTCGACTTTGTAATGCAAAGCTAGCACACTTTGCAGTGCAAAGTCAAGGCCCCGGTGCCGGCTGATCGAGCGGCCGATCCTGGGACGCGCGGCTCAACCATGCGTGTGCACGGATCGGGGACTCTGACGCCTAGCTCGTGATTGCGTGCGCCCGTTGCTCGCGGACCTGAACGGGGTCACAGAGCGCGGATGGGTTCGGCCAGCACAGCAAGTCCCAGGTGCCGTTGTCGCGGAGCAGTGCGTGCGCCACGACTCTCTGGCCGGGGTGCGGTCCGAATCGTCTGCGCCCGACGCACACCGCGTGGGTGCCGGCGTCGGTGATCCGGCATGAGGTCCTGTACAGGTGATCCTGCGGGTTGACGGCAGACGGGAATTCCCCCGACGCCATGTCGCGGGCGAGTTCATGCGCCGTCCAATGGTGCGACCCGGACGGGCACGGGCCGCTGCACTCGACCATTGGGGCGCCGCACCCAGCATTGCCGACGGACACCACCACGAGCGTGATGAGTACGACGGCCGACCGCATGCCCGATATGACGCCGAAACCGCCCCAGGGTTCGCCCACCTGTGTAGGCGGGCGGCTCGGTGAAGGGTCAGCGGTCTGGAACGCCGCCGGATCCACGTCGAGGCCCAGGTATCCCTCGACCTCCTCGTCCATCTCGTCGGCCCGGCGGCATGCCTCGCCCTCACCGGCCGGAACCCCGCTCCCCGGAGGGATTCCGGCTCAGTCAAGCGGAGGGGGAGGGATTCGAACCCTCGGTACGCCTAACGACGCACAACGGTTTTCGAGACCGCCGCATTCAACCACTCTGCCACCCCTCCGGGAGGCCGCGCCATTCTACTCGGATACGCTTCCCGGCCCATGGCCGCGCCCCTCCCGAGCACGCCCGACCTGACCGACGAGCAGCGTGAGATCCAGGCGCTCGCGCGCGACTTCGCCCGCGCCGAGATCCGCCCGATCGCCGCCGAGGTGGACGAGTCCGACGTCGTCTCGCCGCTCGAGGTCGTCGCCCGCGCGGCCGAGGTCGGGCTCACGTCGTACATGCTCCCCGAGGAGGTCGGCGGCGGCGGTATCGGCGACGTGCTCACGGGCTGCGTCGTGCAGGAGGAGCTGAACTGGGGCTGCGCTGCGATCGGCAACCTGATCACCTCGGCCGGCTTCTTCGCCCGCCCCCTGCTCGAGGTCGGCACGCCGGAGCAGCGCGAGCGCTGGCTGCGGCCGCTGTGCGGGCCGCGCCCGCCGCTGACGGCGCTCGCTTCGACCGAGCCGGGCGTCGGCTCCGACGCCGCCGCGATGACGACCGCCGCCGTGAAGACCCCATCGGGCTACCGCCTGAACGGCCAGAAGACCTGGATCTCGAACGGCGGCCTGGCAGAGTTCTACGTCATCTTCGCCACCGTCGCCCCGGGCACGGGCTCGCGCGGCGTCACCGCGTTCCTGGTCGAGAAGGGCGACGCGGGCGTCTCGTTCGGCGAGCCGATGCGCAAGCACGGCCAGCGCGCGATCGTCTCGACCGAGGTCTTCCTCCAGGACGTCGAGCTGCCCGCCGACCGGCTCCTCGGCGAGGAGGGCAAGGGCTTCTACAGCCTGATGCACACGTTCGACGAGTCGCGCGTGCACCTGGCGGCCGGCGCGATCGGGATCGCCCGCGCCGCGCTCGAGTACGCCACCGAGTACGCGCGCGAGCGCACCGCGTTCGGAAAGCCCATCGGCCGGCACCAGGCGGTCGGGTTCCGGCTCGCCGACATGGCCACGCGCATCGACGCCGCCCGCCTGCTCACCCACCGCGCCGCCCGGTCGATGGACGCCGGCCGGCACGTCCCCGCCGAGGCGGCGATGGCCAAGCTCTTTGCGTCGGAGGCGGCGACGTGGTGCACGTGGGCGGCGGTGCAGACCCTCGGCGGCTGGGGCTACTCGCGCGAGTACCCGGTCGAGAAGTGGATGCGGGATGCGAAGCTCGAGGAGATCGAGGAGGGCACCTCGGACATCCAGCGCCTCATCATCGCCCGCAGCCTGCTCGGCCGCTCCTAGGTCTAAGGGGCCCCTCATGGGGCCCTGGCAGGATGTCCTTGACACGTTCGCTGTTCCGCCGCGCACTCAAGAACCGCTCGTGCCCGCCGATCCCGTGACGGTGAGGGTCAATCGTCGTGGGCTCCTTCTGGGCGCGGCCGGCATGCTGGGATCGGTCAACATGCTGGCGGCCGCATGCAGCAACGCGGCCACGCGCACGCCGTACCAGTGGCGCAAGGGGGCGATGGACGGCGGCGGGTTCTGCAACGCGATGGCCACCGACCCGCTGCAGCCCGGTCACGCGGCCGCCGCCGGCGACGTGTGGGGCGAGTTCGCGACGAAGACGGGCGGCGACCTCTGGTACCCGACGATGACCGGCGCGACGTCGATCGGCGCGATCTACGGCCGCGCGGTCGCCTACTCGAAGCAGACGCCCGGGCTGCGCTACTTCGGCATCGGCGTGCTCAAGACCCTCGACGCCCGCCAGGGCTACCTCGGCGCCGTCGGCCCGCGGTCGCTGACGCTCGAGCGGCGCAACGGCAACATCGGGTTCTCGAGCTACCTGCCGGTCGGAAACGCGCACGACGTGCCCCGCGCCGTCGGCAACCTGATCGCGGTCGACTTCGACGCGCACGCGGGCAGGGAGTACCTGTACATGCTCTCCCGCCAGGGGCTCGTGCGCTCGCGCGACGGCGGGCACACGCTGCACCTCCTCGGGCTGCCGGCGGTTGCGCCGCACGCCGCTTGGGCCGCCCTGTGCGTGTGCCCGGACGGATCGCTGCTTGCCGCGAGCTTCCGCACGAGCGGCACCGCGGGCTCGCAGGTGTGGCGGATCACGAACCCGCGCGGCACGGCCGCGGTGACCGCGGTGGCGGCGGCTCCTGCGGTGGTCGAGGACATCGCGGTCGTCGACGGCGTCGTCTACGCCGCGTGCGGCCCGTTCGGCCTCTACCGCGTGAACCCCGCGGGCGCCTGGACGCAGCTCGCGCCCGGCTCGTTCCACGGCTGCCACCTGTCGTCGGTCACCGGCCACAGCGGCGTGCTGTGGGTCGGCAACGGCATCGGCATGCACGACCACCGCTACATCGCCAGGTCGACCGACGCGGGCCGCACCTTCACGTGGATGACGACGCCGAGCCACGTCTCCGAGGCCGTCCTCGGCACCAGCCGCGCATGGTGGCTGGGATCGTCGTGGCCGGGACTCGACGGGCACGGCTACTCGGTCAGCCAGCTCGCCGTCGATGCCGCGGACGCGAACGTGTGCTACTCCGCCGGACGCAGCGGCATCGTCGCGACCCGCGACGGCGGCGCGACCTGGCGGCCGGCGATGAACGGCCTCGACGGCTCCGAGATCCACCAGGTGCAGGCCGGCCCCCGCCCGGGCGAGGCGTGGGCGACCGACACCGACTGGAACGGCATCCACACCATGGACCACTGGCGCACCTGCGTGCGGGTGCCCGGCGCGGGCGACATCCCGCGGCTGCACACACCCTCGCTCGTGCGCGAGCGCAACGGCCGGCGCTACGAGGTCGTGCTCTCGAACCCGCGCAAGATGCTCGTGGACGGCGCCGACGTCGCGAGCGACTTCTTCCGCGCCGCCTGCATCAACCCGAGCGACCTGGCCGTGTCGCGGGACAACCGCGTCTACATCGGCCTGTACGGCGGCGGCGTGCTGGTGGGGCACCGGTAGAAGCGGGGCCTGGCCCTACCGGCCGCGCTTCTCGGTGAAGGCGGTCGCAGCGTCCTGTGCGTCTCCGGTGCCGGCGAGCATCCCGTAGGCGAGCTGCTCCATGAGCACGGCCGCCTCGCGCGACGACTCCGCGGCCAGGTCGATCGTGCGCTTGGCCACCTGTAGCGCGAGCGGCGGGAGCGCCGCGAGCTCCCGTGCGATCTCGAGCGCGCGGGCGAGCGGATCGCCCTCGGCGAGGACGCCGACGAGCCCGATCGCGTACGCCTCGCCGGCGTCGAGGCGGCGGCCGCGCAGGATCAGCTCCTTCGCACGCGCAGGCCCGACCGCGCGGGTCAGGCGCAGGATCCCGCCCGAGGCCGGGACGATGCCGAGCCCCACCTCGGGCAGGCCGAACGTCGCCGTCGAGCCGGCCACCCGGATGTCGGTCGCGAGCGCGAGCTCGAGGCCGCCGCCCAGGCAGTAGCCCGAGATCGCCGCCACCGTCGGCTGCGGCAGCCGGGCGATGCGCTCGTAGACGCCGCCGGTCGCGTCGTAGTACGCCATCACCGATGCGGCGTCGGCGTCGCGGAACTCGGTCACGTCGGCGCCGGCCGAGAACGCCCGGGCGCCGCCGGTGAAGACCACGCAGCGGCTCTCGCGCACCTCGGCGCTCGCGACGGCGGCGCCCAGCGCCTCCTCCATGACCGCCGAGAGCGCGTTCAGCTTCGCCTCGCGGCGCAGCTCGACGACGGCGACGGCTCCCTCGCGGCGGACGTCTACCGTCTGCTCGTCGGTCACGGACGCCCTGCTCAGGTCGGCGCGACGGCTTCTTCGTCGAGCGGCGCGAGCGCGGCGCCGCTGTCGGTGAGCACGCGCAGCGCCTCGGCTGGCAGGTAGGCCTGGACGGGTGTGCCCTGCTTCCAGGGGATCTCGGCGCCGGCGTTCTGCACGAGCACCTGGATCGTCGTCCCGACGGCGAGGCGCGTGATCACCTGCACCGAGTTGCCCAGGTACACGAGCCGCTCGACCATGCCCGGGATGCGGTTCGGGCCGCCCTCGGCGTGCTCCTCGAGCCGCACGCGCTCGGGCCGGATGGTGACCTTGCTCGGCCCGCGGGCGTCGGTCTTGCCGCGCAGCGCGTCGAGCTCGAAGTCGCCCACCATCAGGCGGCAGATGTTGGCGCCGCCCACCGCGTCGGCGTCCATCAGGTTGGAGGCGCCCAGGAAGTCGGCCACGAAGACCGTCTCCGGCTCCTCGTAGATCTCCCGCGGAGGCCCCACCTGCTCGACCTTGCCGTCGGCCATGACCGCGATCCGGTCGCTCATGGTCAGCGCCTCCTCCTGGTCATGCGTGACGTAGACGAAGGTGATCCCCACCTGCTGCTGGAGCGCCTTCAGCTCGATCTGGAGCGCCTTGCGCAGCTTGGCGTCGAGGGCGCCGAGCGGCTCGTCGAGCAGGAGCACCGCGGGCTTCAGCACGAGCGCGCGGGCGAGCGCCACGCGCTGCTGCTGGCCGCCGGACATCTGGCCCGGCTTGCGCTTCTCGAAGCCCGTGAGCTGCACCAGCTCGAGCGCCTCTGCGACGCGCTGGCGCAGCTCCTGCTTGCCGACCTTCTGCCGGCGCAGGCCGAAGGCGATGTTGTCGGCCACGTTCAGGTGCGGGAACAGGGCGTAGTTCTGGAACACTGTGTTCACGTTGCGCTTGTGCGGCGGCGTGTAGGCCATGTCGGCCCCGTCGAGCAGGATCTTGCCCTCGGTCGGCTGCTCGAACCCGGCGATCATGCGCAGGGTCGTCGTCTTGCCGCAGCCCGACGGCCCGAGCATCGAGAAGAACTCGCCGCTCGGCATGTCCACGTTGATCCCCGCGACCGCCGCGACATCGCCGAAGCGCTTGACCAGGTCGACCAGGGTGACTTCGCCGGGCATCGGTCTCCAGCCTACTAAATGTCGAATGCGGCCATGTCGCCGACCATGCCCTGGCCGGCCTGACGCTCGCCGCGGGTGAAGATGCGGTAGCCCACGTAGCCGAGCACGACCGAGGCGAGCGTGATCACGGACAGGATCGTGGCGATGGCGTTGGTCGACGGGAGCGGCGCCGCGCGGGTGGCGGAGTAGATCACCATCGGCACGGTCGTCGAGCCGCCGCCGTTCGAGAGCCAGTAGGAGATCACGAAGTCGTCGATCGAGATCGCGAAGCAGATCGCCGCCCCGGCCACGATCGCCGGCGTGAGCAGCGGCAGCAGCACCTTCGTGAGCGCCACACGCGGCGACGCCCCCAGGTCGGCCGCCGCCTCCTCGTACTGTCTGCCGATCGAGAACAGGCGCCCGCGCACGATCACGACGACGTAGGAGATCGAGAACGTGACGTGGCCGAGGATCTGGGCGAACGTGCCCGTGTGGATGAACGTGAACAGGTTCGTGAAGACGAGCAGGAGGGAGACGCCCATCACGATCTCGGGCGTCACCAGCGGGAACAGCATGATGAAGTTGGACACGCCGGAGCCGCGCCCGCGCCAGCGGGCCAGGCCGAGGGCGAGCAACACTCCGATCGGCGTCGCGATCACGACGTCGGCCGCCGCCAGCTTCAGGCTCTGCTGAAGCGCGGACGACAGGGTCGGGTCGTTGATCACCGAGCTCGGGTCGCTGATGTACCAGCGGGTCGAGAAGCCGGCCCAGATCGTGCGCGAGCGGCTGTCGTTGAACGAGTACTGGACCGCGATCAGCACCGGGATGATCGCCCAGATCATGTAGCTCCAGGTGATCAGCACCAGGAAGCGCGGCCGGCCCCAGGGGTTGCCAAACCAGGAGCGGATCCGGCGCAGAACGGACGGCCGCGTCGCTGCAGCGGTCGGCGGAGGGGGTGCCGGGGTGGTCGTCGTCATGCCCGCTGCTCCTTCGTCGCCCGCGCGACTGTGACCATGTAGTAGGCCATCAGCACCACCAGGAAGGCCGACAGGATCAGCGTCAGCGCGGCGCCGATGGTCGGCTGCGACGTGTTGTGGAAGTAGAGGTCGATCTGGTTTCCGAGCATCGACGTGGTCGGCGCGCCGGAGACGATGTTCGGGGTGTAGTAGTCGCCGAACATCGGCAGCGCGACCAGCACGCACCCACCGAGGATGCCGGTCTTCGACAGCGGCAGGGTCACGTGCAGGAAGGTGCGGAACGGGCTCGCGCCGAGGTCACGGGCCGCCTCGAGGAAGCTCTTGTCGATCCGGTCGAGGGATGCGTACAGGGGCAGGATGAAGAACGGGATGTAGCCGTAGATGAGCGCGAAGATCACGGTGATCGGGCGCCCGTCGAGCCATCCGTACGGCGTGCTGATGACGTGGCTCCACATCAGGAACCGGTTCACGTAGCCGTCCGGGGCGAGCAGGTTCACCCATGCCAGCATCCGCATCAGGTAGCTGATCCAGAGCGGCAGGATCAGCAGGATCAAAAGCAGGCTCTTCGTCCGGGTCGCGTGGCGGGCGATGTAGTAGGCGACCGGGTAGCCGATCGCGATGCACATGCCGACCGAGAGGACCACGTACTCGCACGTGCGCACGGCCACACCCCAGAGGTCGTTCCCGGCCGAGAACGGGCTCAGCCGCGAGAGCGCCTCGCTGACCCAGCCGATGTTCCAGTCGAGCGGGTTCCAGGCCGGGATCGGGGTGAGCAGCGTCGGGTCGACCGATCCGAATGCCACCGCCGTGACGGCGTAGAACGGGATGATGAACAGGATGATGAGCCAGACGACGCCCGGAAGCGCGAATCCCTGCCACAGTCCCCGCGGGTACATCGGCTAGCCCGCCAGGAAGTTGGAGTACCCGTTCTGCCAGAGCACCCGGCCGGTGTCGGTCAGGGTCATCTCCTGCAGCGAGGTCGGGCCGAAGTCGTCGTTCGTGAGCACCGCCGTGTGCAGGTTCTCGGGGATCACGCCCTTCGACACGAGCGTGGCCGGGTCGATCTCGTTGAGCGGCGGCTGATAGCCGTTGAAGTTCACGAAGTTCGAGTAGGCGACGCCGTTGTCGATGATGTAGTTCAGCCACAGGTGCGAGAGCACCGGCTTCTTGGTCGTCGCGCAGATCGACCAGCAGTCGTTCTGCACCGGCACGTGGCCGTTCGGCGCCTTCCAGTAGCTCATGACGCTGGCCGGGGTGTTCTTGGGCAGGTAGTAGAAGTAGGCCGACATCGGGTCGCCGGACCAGGCCTGGTTCAGCCAGGCCGTGCCCTCGGGGATCGTCTGGTACTGGGAGTCGCCGACCTTGATGTTGCAGATGCTGTAGAGCTGCTTCAGGTCGGCCACGGCACGGTTGATCAGCTTGGGATCCTCGGTGTTGATGTCGGTGATCCCGCGCCGCAGGAGCGCCATCGCGATCGTCTCACGGTCCTCGGAGAGCAGCGCCACCTTGCCGCTGTAGGCCTGCGACTCCCAGAAGATGTCCCACGGCTGCTTCATGCCGGCGATGTCTTCCTTCACGTGGTCGTTGCGCCACAGGATTCCGGTGGCGTAGGTGGTGTACGGCACGGTGTAGCGGGACTCCGACGTCGTAGAACGGGCTCACGAGCTGCGGCCAGACGTTCTTCTTGAGGTTCGGGATGTAGTCCAGGTTGAGCGGCTTGATCAGCTTGCCGGCGACGACCTGGTCGAGGTTGTCCGGCGTCATCTCCATCACGTCGGGGGTCACGGAGCCGGAGGCGAGCCGCTGGATGCCCGAGGCGATGTTGTCGAACGGCGTGTACACCGGAGTCACGTTGTACTTGGCGCAGAACTCCTTGAAGAGCTTCAGGTACAGGTAGTCCGGGTAGTTGAAGATCTCGAACGTGCCGCCCGTCTCGGGCTTGAGGTTCGAGGCGATCGGGTGCTCCCAGCAGCGGCAGCGTCACCCGCTTGTCGGGCCGCGCCAGCGGCAGGCCGCCGGGGCCGGTGGGCGCCGCGCCGGCCACGCTGCTGCCGCCGCCCGGCGTCGTGCTGTTCGAGCAGGCCGCGAGCAGCGAGCCGGCGCCGGAGAGGCCGAGCGCCGCGCCGCCGGCCCGCGTGAGCAGATCGCGCCGGGTGTGCCCCCGCGGCTCCTTCGGATGCATCGTCATCGTTCCCTCCAGTGATGGTGCGCGCTCGGTAGGACGCCTGCCACACCCGGCCGGTTGGCGGCTGCCGGGGGAGTCTCCCAGGTCACGCAGGCGCCCCGGCTGTGAGCGCGCGCAGGCCCTCGTGCTCGTCGTCGATCGCCGCCGCCGGGATCGCGTCGCGGATGAGGTCGTGGAAGTGCAGGAGGCCGTTCTCGCGCGCCCCGATCACGCCGGCGCGGTAGAGGCTCGAGCCGAGCCCCTCCTGGACGCGCGCGGTGAGGTCGTTGTCCTCGTGCTGGACGAGGCCGTTGATGCGCGTGTTCAGCCTGCGCACGGCCCGGTCGCGCCGGCCGGCGGTCTCGGGCGGGCGGAACGTGTTCCACACGGTCATCGTGTTGAGCGCGTCCACGGGGTAGTTGACCCAGAAGTCGATCTGGTCAGGGTAGAGGTTGAAGGTCATCGCCGGGAAGGCGAACACGAAATTCCACTCGTTGCGCTCGGGCTCGCGCAGCCCCGGCATCGGCCGCATGAGCCGCTGGTAGAGCCGTTCCTGCCAGTCGTGCGAGGCCTTGTCGCGCATCGGCCCGCGCGCGATCGACACGCGCGCGTCGCTGGCCTCGACCAGGTAGCGCTTGTAGTCGAGCAGCCGCAGCAGGCCGGGATGGCCGACCGGGATGTGGTAGCCCTCGAGGTAGTTGTCGATCGAGTTCTTCCAGTTGATCGGCAGCATCGCGCTCGAGCTCTGGTCGAGCACGAGCCGCTCGGGCCGGTACGGCGCGAGCCACGACTCGAACGGCCCCAGGTAGTCGCGCGAGCGGCTCGGGATCGGGGTCGAGGCTCGCGAACACGAACCCCGCCGCCACGCCGACCCGCAGCGGCCACAGGCCGTTTGCGTCCTTGTCGAACCCGGCGAAGCCGGTCTTCTCGGGGATCGCGAGCAGCGTCCCGTCGAGGCCGTACGTCCAGCCGTGGTACGGGCAGCGCATCGCCTTGCCGCAGTTGCCCGAGCCGTCGAGGACGCGCGCGGCCCGGTGCCGGCACACGTTCGAGAACGCCCGCAGCTCGCCGTCCTTGCCGCGCACGACCGCGATCGGCTCGCCGGCGATCGTCATCGAGACGTAGTCGCCGGGCTCGCGCAGCGCGCTCACGTGGCCGACGAGCAGCCAGCCGCGCGCGAAGATCTCGCGCCGCTCGGCCTGGAAGAACTCCGGGCTGCGGTACGCCCACGCCGGCAGGGTGCGAGGTGGCTCGGCGCTCATGCCGCCCTCCCCCGCGCGCGGCGCACGGGTCCGAGCTCGTGCGTCGTCGCGGCGGCGAGCGCCGCTCGCATCCCGGCCGGCGTGCGCATCCCGATCAGCGTCTCGCGGCCCCAGTCGTCCACGCAGGCGGCCAGGCGGCGGGCGGCTCCGTCGACGTCGACGTCCGCGCGGATCGACCCGTCCTTCGCGCCGTCCGCGATCAGCTCCGCCACCTGCTCGATCCAGCGGCCGGTGGGAGTCGGCCACCATCGCGCGGGCGGCCTCGTTGTGCGCGGCGTACTGCCACATCTCGTTCCAGACCGCCCAGTTGGTGCGGATGGCGGGGTCGTCGCCGGCCCACGTCAGGATCAGCCGCTCGGCCCGCTCGCGCCCGGTGGCGAGCTTGGCGAGCTGCTCCTCGGCGTAGGCGTCGGCCAGGTCGTCGGCGTGGCCGAACGCCTGCAGGATCACGTCGGCGCGGGAGGGGAAGTAGTAGTGCACGAGCGCGGTCGAGACTCCGGCCTCGCGGGCGACGTCCGAGACGCGCACCGCCGCCGCGCCGGTGCGTGCGATCGCCCGGCATGCTGCGTCGAGGATGAGGTGCTTGCGGTTGGGCGCCTGCTCGGTCATGATGATTCGCAGCTTTGACTGACTGATCAGTCAGGATACCCTGCCGAGCCGATGACCGTCAACGCGTCCCTCCTCGCGCCGCCCTCCACGACGAGGACTGGCGCGACCGCTGGCTCTTCCTCACGCCCGAGGGCGAATCGCAGCTCCCGGCCGCGGTCGCGGCCCTGCGCGCCGCGCTCGACGAGCCCTCCGGAGGCGAGGCGGTCGAGGCCGACCACGTCGAGCGGATCGTCCTTACCGGCAGCTACGCCGACTGGCTCGCCTACCTGCGGGCGCGGCGGGCCCTGCTCGAGCGCTACCTCGACCGGTTCGGCCCCGACGCCCTGGCCGGGCACGTCGTCGACGTGCTCTGGAACCACTACCTGCTCGCGCTGACCGTGCCCGGCTCCGAGCCGGCCGTCGACGCCGAGCGCGACCGGGTGCAGGCGCTCCTGCACCGCATCCACGGCCCGGACGCGCGCTGACCGACGTCATCGTTGTCGGCGCCGGCCTGGCCGGCCTCTCGGCGGCGCGCGACCTGCAGCGCGCGGGCGCCGACGTCTGTGTGCTCGAGGCGCGCGACCGCCCCGGCGGCCGCGTCGAGCAGGTGGAGATCCCGGACGGCCGCATCGTGCAGATGGGCGGCGAGCTCGTCGGCGACTTCCACACGGCCTACCTGGAGCTGATCGGCGAGCTGGGGCTCTCCACCCGGCCGAGCTACGTGGCCGAGCCGGGCGCGATCACCTTCGACCTGGTCGACGGCACCTGGACGGGCGACGACGTCCCGTGGATGAGCGAGGCGGAGCGCGCGGACGCCGCGCGGGTGACCGCCCTCTTCGCCGAGCTCTCGGCGCACGGTCGACCCGGACGATCCGTGGAGCCATCCCGACGCGGAGCGGCTCGACCGGCTCTCGGTCAACGCCTGGCTGCGCGAGGTCGGCGCTGCGCCCGCCGTCGTCCGCGCGCAGGAGGTGCAGGCGCTCAGCCTCTCCGGCGGCTCCGGCGAGCGCATCTCGCTGCTCTCGGTGCTGCGCATGGACGCGGCCGCCGGCTCGCTCGGCGACGTACGACCTCGAGGCGTGGGAGAACCAGACGGTGACCGAGGGGTCGGCGACGGTCGCCCTGCGGATGGCCGAGGAGCTCGGCGACCGCCTGCGCCTGCGCGCGCCGGTGCGCCGGATCGCGGTCGGGGTCGGCGCCGAGGTGTGGCTCGACGACGGGACGCGGCTCGACCGCCGATGCGGTCGTCTGCGCCGTTCCGGTGGGGCCGTTGCGCGACATCGCGCTCGACGGGCTCTCGCCGGAGCGGCTGGCCTCGCTGCGCCGCCAGCGGCAGGCGCGGGCCGGCAAGGTGGTGGTCGCATACGCGTCGTCGTTGTGGCGCGAACGCGGCCAGAACGGCCTCGTGCGAGAGCGAGAACTTCTTCGGCTCCGATGTGGCCGCAGGGCGAGGGCGTGCTCTCGCTGCTCGTCCCGCCGGAGCGGTTGCTGCACCACGTCTCGGCCGCCGACGACGTGCGCCGCGCCGAGGTGCTCGCGGGCCTGCGCCGGGTCTACGACGAGTGGGCGGGCGAGCCGGCCGCCTACCTCTGGCGCGACTGGGGACTCGACCCGTGGACGCAGGGCTACGTCACCCAGTGGGCGGTCGGCGACGTGATGGCGGTGGGCCGCCTGCACGGCACCCACGAGCCGCCGTTCTACGTCGCCGGCTCCGACCACTGGCTGGCCGGCTACATGGAGGGCGCGGTGCGCACCGGCCGCGCGGCCGCGAGGGCGATCCTGGAGCGCTGAATAAACGGGGTCAGACCCCGTCTATTCATGCGAGCATACGCCGCCGATGGCCCGAGACCTGCGACCCCTGTTCGACCCGCGTTCCGTCGCGATCGTCGGCGCGTCCGACGACCCGGCCAAGTGGGGCAACTGGCTCGGGCGCGGAGCGCTCAAGGGCGAGCACCGCCGGCCGGTGTACCTGGTCAACCGCAACGGCGGCACCGTGCTCGACCGGCCGGCCTACCGGTCGATCGCAGAGCTTCCCGCCGCGCCCGAGCTGGTGGTCGTCTCGGTGCCGCCGGCGGCGTTCGAGCAGGCCGTGGACGACGCGCTTCACGCCGGGGCGCGGGCGCTGATCGGCATCACCGCGGGCCTCGGCGAGCTGGGAGGCGACGGCGAGGCCCGCCAGCGGGCGCTCGTCGCGCGCGTGCGTGCGGCGGGTGCGATGCTGCTCGGGCCCAACTGCCTGGGCGTCTTCGACGCGAGCTCCGATCTCGGCATCGCCTCGAACGAGTTCCCGCCGGGCACGATCGGGCTCGTCTCGCAGAGCGGCAACCTGGCGCTCGAGCTCGGCATCCTCGCCCGCGAGTCGGGGCTCGGCTTCTCGCGGTTCGCGTCGATCGGAAACCAGGCCGACGTCGACCTGGCCGAGCTCGTCCTGTCGTTCGCCCAGCACGCCGCCACCGAGGTGATCGCCGTCTACGCCGAGGACTTCCGCGACGGCCGCGCGTTCGTCGACGCCGCCGCCGCAGCGTCGAAGCCGGTCGTGCTGCTCACGGTCGGCGCGAGCGAGGCGAGCGCCCGTGCGGCACTCTCGCACACCGGCGCGCTCGTCTCGAGCGCCGCACGTCGTCGCGGCCGCCGCCCGCACCGCGAACATCCACCTTGTGCACACGCCGCACGAGATGGTCGACCTGATGCAGGCGCTCGTGCGCGCGCGTCCGCTGCGCGGCCCGCGCGTCGCCGTCCTCGGCGACGGCGGCGGCCACGGCGCGATCGCGTGCGACGTCGCCGTCGCGGCGGGGCTCGAGGTGCCGCGGCTGTCCGACGAGCTCTCGGCCGTCCTCGCCGGCCAGCTCCCGCACACGGCCGCGACCCGCAACCCGGTCGACCTGGCCGGCGGCGGCGAGCAGGACTTCATGTCGTACGCCAAGGTGACGCGTGCCCTGCTCGAGTCCGACGAGGTCGACGGCGTGCTGATGACCGGCTACTTCGGCGGCTACAGCCAGTACTCGGAGGAGTTCGCCGGCGCCGAGGTCGACGTCGCCCGCAGCGATCGTCGCGGCGGTGCAGGACACCGGCCGGCCGGTGGTGGGGCAGTCGATGTACCACGACACGCTCGACGTCCGAGGCGCTGCGCGACGGCGGCGTGCCGGTGTACCCGAGCATCGAGGCGGCCGTCCGCGCGCTCGCCGGGCTGCGCGCCCGGCCCGAGCCGCCCGGTGCGCCGCGGCTGCCCGCCCCCCGCGACCGACCCGATCGACGCCCGGCTACTTCGGCAGCCGCGCGCTGCTCGCGGCGGCGGGCATCCCCTTCGAGCCCGCCGTGCGCGTGCACACCGCCGCCGAGGCCGAGGCGGCGGCGGCCGAGCTGGGGTATCCGGTGGTGGTCAAGGCCGTGGACGCGCTGCACAAGTCCGACGGGGGCGGCGTGCTGATCGGCATCGCGGACGCGGCCGCGCTGCGCGCGGCGCTCGAGGGGCTGATCGGCCGGCTCGCCCCCGCCGAGCTCTCGGTCGAGCGCATGGCGCCGATCCACGACGGCGTCGAGCTGATCGTCGGCGCCCGTCGCGACCCGCGCTTCGGCCCGGTGGCGATGGTCGGGCTCGGGGGCATCCACGCCGAGGTGTTCGGCGACGTCGCGGTCGACCTCGCGCCGATCGGCCCGGCCACGGCCGAGCGGCTGCTGCGCTCGCTGCGCGGGCGCGCCGCTGCTCCTGGGCAGTCGCGGCCGGCCGGCGCTCGACATCGCCGCCGCGGCGACGGTCGCCGCGCGCCTCTCGCACCTGGCGGCGGCGCGGCCCGACGTGGCCGAGATCGAGATCAACCCGCTGCTGGTGACGCCGACGGGCGCGGTCGCGCTCGACGCGCGCGTGATCCGGCACGAGGAAGGAGAGGCCGATGCTCGTTAGCGGGAGCTTCGACGGCCAGGTCGCCGTCGTCACGGGAGGGGGCAGCGGGATGGGCCGGGCGATGGCGGTGGAGTTCGCCCGCCTGGGCGCGGCCGTCGTGGTCGCCGGCAGGCGGCCCGAGCCGCTCGCCGAGACGGTCGCGCTGATCGCCGCCGGCCGGCGGGAGCGCCGCCGCGCAGCCGACCGACGTGCGCGTGCCCGAGCAGGTGGACGCGCTCATCGCCGCTGCCGTCGAGCGGTTCGGCCGCGTGGACGTGCTGGTGAACGACGCCGCCGGCAACTTCGTGGTCCGCGCCGAGGACCTCTCGCCGAACGGCTGGCGGGCGGTCACCTCGATCGTGCTGGACGGCGGCTTCCTGTGCGCCCGCGCGGCCGGCAGGCAGATGATCGCCCAGGGCGACGGCGGCGCCATCCTCAGCGTGATCGCAAGCTACGCCTGGACGGGCGGGCCGGGGACGGTGCACTCGGCGGCAGCGAAGGCGGGCCTGCTCGCGATGACGCGCACGCTCGCGGTCGAGTGGGCACCGCACGGAATCCGCGTGAACACCATCTGCCCCGGCCCGACGGCGACAGAGGGCGCGGGCGCCGCGCTCTGGCCGACTCCTGCCGACGAGGCCCGGGTGGCGGCGAGCGTGCCCGCCGGCCGCCTGGCGACCGTCGAGGAGATCGCCTGGTGGACGACCGCCCTGTGCTCACGCCACGCCGGCTACATCACCGGCGAGAACCTGACCATCGACGGCGGCCACTGGCTGGAGCACGAGGGCTACATGCCCGCCCTGCGCCCGCCGTCGCCGTGAGCGCGCCCGACCCCGCCGGCCTGGAGCTCGTCGAGGCCGAGGCGATCGCCGACGCGTTCGGCGCCGATGCCGTCCGCCTGGGCGGTGCGGTGTGCGCGCTGCGCGCCGACCTCGACGAGGCATCGATCAACCGCGTCGTCGGGCTCGGCGTCACCGAGCCGGCGACCGCCGCCGTGCTCGACCGGATCGCAGAGCGTGTTCGGACCGGTGCGGCACTCGATCGCGCTCGCCCCGTCCGCGCAGCCCGCGGCGCTGCCGGAGATGCTGCGCGAGCGCGGCTACGACGCCGGCTACGCGTGGGTGAAGTTCCAGCGCCCCGCGGCGATGCCGTTCACCGCCGCGACCGGTCTGCGGGTCGAGCGGATCGACAGCGAGCAAGGCGGCGAGTACGTGAGCGTGCTCGCGGCCGGGTTCGGGATCCCGGCGGACGTCGCGGGGATGATGGCGCACCTGCCCGGCCGGCCCGGATGGGGCTGCTACGTGGCCTACGCGGGAGAGGACCCCGTCGCTGCGGGGCGCCGTCTTCGTGCACGGCGCCCACGCCTGGCTCGGGCAGGCGACGACGCTGCCCGAACATCGTCGCCAGGGCGGCCAGTCGGCGCTGATCGCCGCGCGCATCGCCGAGGCGCGCGACGCGGGTGCGACGGTCGTCGTCACCGAGACCGGCGAGACGGTGGACGGCCGTCCGGAGCACTCGTACCGAAACATCCTGCGGGCCGGCTTCGAGCCGGCGTACCTGCGCCCGAACTACGTCTCGGCCCCGGCGGACGCGATAGCCTGACCGCGTGCGAAGCGCCGCGATCGTGATGCGGGAGTACGGCGGGCCCGACGTGCTGCGCCTCGAGGATGTGGACGTGCCCGCGCCCGGCCCGGACGAGGTGTGCATCCGGGTGCTCGCCTCGGCGGTCAATCACGCCGACCTCGAGGTGCGCGCTGGCAAGTGGCCCATCCGCGGCGACGATCCGTTCCCCTACGTGCCCGGCGTGGAGGCCGTGGGCGAGGTCGTCGAGGCGGGGAGCGACGTCGACCCGCGCTACCTGGGCGCAAACGTCGTCACGATGATGCAGGGCCTCGGCGGCGTCCGGGCCGAGCGTCCGGGCGGCTATGCCGAGCACGTCACGGTCGCCGCCGACGCCGTCGCCTTCGTTCCCGCGGACGTCGATCCGCTGGCCGTCGCCGCCGTCGGCCTGGCCGGCGTGACGGCCTACGAGGGCCTGCGCCGGCTGGGACCCGTCGCCGGGATGCGCGTGGCCGTGACCGGCGCCTCCGGCGGGGTCGGCTCGGCCGCGGTGGCGCTCGCGTGCGCGCTCGATGCGGCCGAGGTGGTGGCGGTGGTCTCGCGGCCCGAACGGGTCGAGTACGCCCGCGCGCTCGGGGCCGACCGGGTGGTGGTGGCGGGGGCGTCCGATCCGGTGGAGGCTCTGGGTCCGCGCACGGTCGACCGCGTGCTCGACACGGTCTCGGGCCCGCTGTTCGCCACATGCATCGCCGCGCTCCGCCCCGGCGGCGGGCTGTCCTCGGTCGGCGCCGTCGCCGGCCCGGACGTCTCGATGAACGCCGACGCGCTCCTCCTTCCGGTGACGATCACGGGATACAGCTCGGAGTCGCTGGACGGGGCGGCGCTGCGGGCGGCGATGACGACGATCTGCACGCTGCTCGCGGTCGACGAGCTGACCGTCCCCGAGATCACCCAGGTGCCGCTCGCCGACGCCGCGAGCGCCCATCTGCTGCTCGAGGAGCACGCCCTGCAGGGGCGCGTGCTCCTGATCCCGGCCTGATCAGGCCGTGCGGCGGCGCAGCGTCGTCGCCCCGAGCGCCAGCGCAAGCAGCGTGACGCCCACGACGATGACGAGGTCGCGCACGGTGGTCGCGTCGAAGCCGCCCAGCCGGGTGACGCGGTCGAGCCCGTCGTAGGCGTAGGTCAGCGGCAGCACGTCGGAGACGTCCTGCAGGATCGGCGCCATGTTGTCGCGCGGGACGAGCAGGCCGCACAGGAGCAGCTGCGGGAACACGACCGCCGGCAGGAACTGCACGGCCTGGAACTCGGTCTGCGCGAACGCGCTCACGAACAGGCCGAGCGACATGCCGAGCACGGCGTTTGCGATCGCGAAGCCGGCGACGGCCACCTTCGTTCCGGCCACGTGCAGGTCGAGGATCCCGAACGCCACGATCGACGTCAGCGTCGCCTGCACCGCCGCGACGGCGCCGAAGGCGATGCCGTAGCCGAGCAGCAGGTCGATCTTGGCGAGCGGCATCGACATCAGCCGCTCGAGCGTGCCCGTGGTGCGCTCGCGCAGCATCGTGATCGCGGTGACCAGGAACATGCTGATGAACGGGAAGATCCCGAGCAGCGGGCCGCCGATGCGGTCGAAGGCCCCGGGCTGGCCGTCGAGCACGTAGCGCAGCAGCACCTCGAGCACGCAGGGGACGACGAGCAGCAGGGCGATCGTGCGCGGGTCGCGACGCAGCTGCAGGAGGACGCGGGCCGTCGTCGCGGCCACGATGCGCGGGGTCACGCCGCCGCCTCCGAGCGCTCGATCATGCGCAGGAACGCCTCGCCGAGGTCGTGCTCACCCGTCTCGCGGCGCAGCTCCGTCGGGCGTCTGCGAGGCCAGGATGCGGCCGTCGCGCATGAGCAGCAGCCGGTCGCAGTGGCCGGCCTCGTCCATCACGTGGCTCGACACGAGCAGGCTGGTGCCGCCGTCGGCGAGCGCGCGGAACATCGCCCACAGGTCGCGGCGCAGCACCGGGTCGAGGCCGACCGTGGGCTCGTCGAGCACGAGCAGCGGCGGGCTCGTTCAGGAGCGCCGTCGCGAGCGACACCCGCGCGCGCTGGCCGCCCGAGAGCCGGTCGACGACGCGGTCGGCGAACTCGCCGAGCCCGACGGTCGCGATGACCGCGTCGACGCGCGCCGCGGCCGTGCCGAGGACACGGGCGAAGAAGCGCAGGTTCTCGCGCACGGACAGGTCGCCGTACACCGACGGCGCCTGCGTGACGTAGCCGACGCGCGCGCGCAGGCTGCGCGATCCGGCCGGCTCGCCGAGCACCGTCACCGTCCCCCGACGCGACGATCTGGACGCCGACGATCGCGCGCATCAGCGTCGACTTGCCGCAGCCGCTCGGCCCGAGCAGGCCCGTGACCGCCCCGGCCGGCACGTCGAGCGAGATGCGGCGCAGGACGTCGGCGCCGCCGCGCTGCACGTGCAGGTCGCGGACCGAGATGGCGGGCTGGGCGGCGGCCACGCGGGGATGCTAGATGGTCGGCCTACCGGCAGGGGATGCGCCAGGGCCCGAGCTCGAGGTGCTTGCGCAGCGACTCGAACCCGAGCGCGTTCGCGCGGGCGCAGAACCCTCCGCGGCGCGCCCGGAGCCCGTACTCGACCTCGAACACGGGCTTGCCGGCCGCGACGAACGGCTTGAGGAGGCCGCATTCGGCGTACTGGAAGCACTGCTCGTCGAGCGCCATGTCGAAGTAGGGCTCGAGCGCCGGCACCTGGTCGAGGTCGTTCTTGAGCGCGACGGCGAGACCGGCCTGGTGGGCGCGGTTGGCGAGCCACGTGTCGAAGCGCAGCTGGTCGGCGGCCGTGAGGTGGAAGCCGGTGCGCTCCTGGTAGCCCGCCACGTTGTCGAACTCGACGCCGTCGAACCCCTTCGCCGCGCAGCGATCGATGCGCCATTGCAGCAGCGGCCCGATCACCCCCATCCGGCGGATGTCGATGAAGCGCTCGCCCGGCCACCCCTCGAGCGGGCGCCCGATCACGGCGGCGGGGAAGCGGCCCGCGTCGGGCCGCCACCGCTCCCACGAGCCCGCGTCGATATAGCAGACCACCTTGCGGCCGCGGGCGTGGAGGTCGGCGACGAGCGCGGGCGTCGCCTCGAACATGTCGATGTCGTACATCTGCGCGGCGACGGTGCGCCGCACGGTGCCGCTCAGCTGCCACTGCCAGCTCGTGCGCGGCGCGGGCACCCAGCAGCCCGCGCATGCGACGGGCGCCGGGAGCGCATGCGGCATCCGTGCCGGTGCGGCCAAGGCGGTCGCAGCCGTGGCGAGCAGGCAGACGGCGGCGAGCAGGGCGGTGGCGAGCGGACGCATCCTGCACCTGTGATCGGCCCTGCGGGCCGGTGCGACATCCCCCGACGGGACGGATGTCTCCAACCCTCGCGGTAGAGTCCCGCGCATGCTGATCACGACGACGAACGACCTGCCCGGCTACGAGGTCGAGGAGGTGCTCGGCGAGGTGTTCGGGCTCACGGTGCGCTCGCGCAACGTCGGCTCGCAGATCGGCGCGGGCCTGAAGTCGATCATGGGCGGCGAGCTGAAGGGCATGACGAAGGCGCTCGTCGACAGCCGCGAGCAGGTCATCCAGCGCATGGTCGACGAGGCCGAGGGACGCGGCGGGAATGCCGTGCTCGCGATGCGCTTCGACACGTCCGAGATGGGCGGCACCTGGACCGAGATCTGCGCCTACGGCACCGCCGTACGTGTGCGCAAGCTGTAGAACGGCCTATGCGGCGCGCCGCTTCGTGCGGCGCAGGTCGCGCTCGATGCAGTAGGCGGCGAACTGGGCGTGACGGGTCAGGTACACGGCCAGCTCGAGCATTCCGAACGCAACCCATTCATGGAAGAAGCGCTCGTCGACTGCGTTACGGGCGACGCCTTGAGCAGGGGTATCCATGGGAGACCTCACCGGGGGGAGAGGGGGAAAGGCTCTCTCATCTAGCCGCAACCGGTGACGTTGCGACTCCCCCGGTTGAGTCATTTGAAAGAACCGCAATTGAGTATATCCAAGCAGGATAACCTGCAGGCACCGCGTTTGCAGGCGGCGCTCAGTCAGGCGGCCGTTCGTCGTACCGTGGCAGCCCGTCGGCGGGGATCGCCTCCCAGGGGGCCGCGTAGGCGACGAACTGGCGCCACGACGGGCGGATGCCGGGGTCGGCGTCGAAGGCGCCGAGGCGGACGCTGATCACATCGGGATCGTCCGCGCTGCGGCTCCAGAGCGCCGACCCGCACGCCTCGCAGAAGAGCTTCTCGAAGCCCTGCGGGGGCCGGTAGGCGCGCACGAGCGCCTCGCCCTCGGTGATCCGCAGCGACCCGGGCGCGATCCGGGCCTGGGCGGACGAGGCCGTGCCGGTGCGCCGCTGGCAGCGCGTGCAGTGGCAGTAGCTCGCGACGACGAGCGGCGCATCGACCTGGAAGCGCACCCCGCCGCAGAGGCAGCCGCCCGTGAGCGGGGTGACGGCCATCTCAGAACGTGTCCGGAGTTTCGACCGAATGCCAGAAGGTGACCTGCGGCTCGCTCGTCACGCCGGCCTCGGCCATGAGCTGCGGGATCTCCGGGCTCGAGTTGAAGAAGGTGTTGAAGCCCTCGGCCGTCTCCCACTCGTCGAACACGGCGATGGTGCTGCCGTCGGCGCTCGCCAGGAAGCGGTGGTGGATCGCGCCGTTCGCCTTCGCGCGGGCGTTGATTGCCTGCCACCGCGCCGGATCCGACATCACGCCGGGCAGGCGCGCCGGATCGCCGGCCACCTGCAGCATCATGAACACGCTCATCTGCTCCTCCTCGGGGTTGTGGGCAACGCTACATCGCGCACGTATTCGCCGTTACGCATCCGGCGGTTCGGACCCGGCCAGGGCGTGCTCCAGCCAGGCGGTCGCGACGCCCGCCCAGGCCTGTGCCCGGTCGTTGTGCGGGCGGTGGCCGGCGCCGGGAAGCTCGCTGTAGGTCCAACCCGGGTGGGCGGCGACGGCGGCCCGTGCGAACGCCACCGGGACCACGTGGTCGCATTCGCCGTGAATCACGAGCACCGGGCAGCGCGCAGCCCGGGCGAGCCGGTGGTAGGCGCTCGGCCGCACGCCGAGGCGCGCGACTCCCGCCATCTGGGTGAGGCCGCGCCGGGTCGGCCTGGGCGCGCGGCCGCCCCGGGCGCGCTCGCGCACGTAGAGCAGGCGGTGGTGGGCGTAGTCGAGCGCAGCCGCGGCGAGCGAGCGCCCGGCCCGGGCCGGGGGGAAGAAGCTGCTCGTGAGGATCGCCGCGGCGACGCGATCCGGCTGCCGGGACGCGAGGCGCAGCGCCTCGACGCCGCCCTGGGAGTGGCCGACGACGACGAGCGCGCCCTGGGGCGGCACCGCCGTCGCGACCACTCCGAAGGCAGCGAGCGCCGGGGCGACCGCGTCCCACTCGCGGGGCGATCCCCCGACGCCGCTCAGGCAGACGATCGTGTGCTGCACCGCGGTGGGGGAGCCTAGTCCCGGCCGCCGCGGCGCGCACCGCCGGCCTGCGCCGCCGCCTACTAGGGTGAAGCCGGGGCCTGGGCGCAGGTGGCGATGACGGTGATCGTCGCCAGGTGGTTGTCGTGGGCGCGGTTGACCGTCCACGTCGAGGCGCTGGACGGGTAGGAGCCGGCGGCCTCGCCGCTGCGGATCCCGCCGCCGAGAACGACGTCGCCCGTCGGGCAGGTGGCCGTCACGCTCGCTCCGGCGCTCGTCGCCTTCACCTGCACGTACCCCGCGAGTCCGCCGGTGTGGTCGGGACGGTTGGTGAGGCAGTTCAGCTTCGCGTCGTGGCGCGCGTCCTCCCAGATCGCGAACTGGCGCAGGTTCTTCCATGTCGGCAGCGTGGGCTGGTCGATCTCCTTGTGCAGGAACTTGCACGTCACCGGGTTGATCTGGAGGTAGCCGGGCGGGAACCCCGCCGTGCTTGCGTGCTCGCCGGTCGCGCTCGCGATCGCCGGCACCGCGAGCACGAGGGCCGCGACAGCCGCGGCGATGAGCTTCTTGTGCGTCGTCATCTACCCCTCCCTGGGTCGTGAGATCGTCCACCGTCTCACGGGGCCGGCCACCGCTCGGCGCCGCCGGAAATGCTTTACAGGATCCACACGCCGGGCACGCACACGCCGCCGGCGCCGGTTGGGGGATTCCACCCATTGCCCGATCGTGCCCGCGGGCGGTAGCGTCGCTGCGACGCCGCTCATCCAAGAGGATTCCCCGGTTGGGCGGATTCCCGACTTGCGAGGGCCGCAGGCTTGGAGCGACCTCTCCCGACCTGCGGCCTTCGCGAGGCCAGGTGAGCGGCGTCGTCGAGGGCCGATGCGACCGAGTCCCACCTGCCGAACACGGCCGCCGCTGAACGAACGACTCGTAGGCGGAGAGGGAGGGATTCGAACCCTCGCTGGAGGTTTACCCCCCAGACCCACTTAGCAGGCGGGCGCCTTCAGCCACTCGGCCACCTCTCCCGGATGCGAGGTCGGGTGCACGGACGCGCACCCACCTCGCTCAGTACGATACCGCCTCATGTGGCGGCGCGTGCTCGTCGTGTGGTCGGCCAGTCGCGTCGCGGTCTTGAGCCTGGGGTATCTGCTCACGGCCGAGCTCGGGTGGCACCGAGCCCTGCAGCCGTGGCAGACGACGTGGGTGCGGGCGGTCACCGGCTGGGACTCGGTCTTCTACATCCGCATCTCGCATGTCGGCTACCGGCACGGCAAGCTCGAGGCGTTCTTCCCGCTCTATCCGCTCGCGATCCGGGCCGTGCGAGAGGTGGCGATGGTCGGCGACGCGGTTGCCGCGCTCGTCGTCGCGAACCTGGCGGTGCTGGCTGCGCTGCTCGGCCTGTACGTGCTCGCCCGCGACCGCCTGTCCGAGGAGCATGCCCGCCGCAGCGTCCTCTACCTGGTGCTCTCGCCGTACGCCTTCGCCCTGGCGATGGCCTACAGCGAGGGGCCGTTCCTGGCCGCGACCGTGTGGATGTTCGTGCTCTCGGACCGCGAGCGCGACCTGGCGGCCGTCCCGCTCGGCTTCGCGGCCGGGCTCACGCGCGTGACCGGGCTCGCCCTGGTACCGCCGCTCGTGCTGCGCGCGTGGCGGCGGCGGACGGTCTCGGCGTGGCTGCTCGCCGCGGCGCCGCTCGCGGCCTTCTGCGCGCAGGCGGCCTGGCTCCAGCACGCGGTCGGCGACCCGCTCGGCATGGTGCACGTGCAGGCCCAGTGGGGCGGCCATCCGGCCTTCCCGCTGATCAGCCTGGGCGACCAGTTCTGGCGCTTCGCCACCACTCGCGACGTCTTCTTCCTCGCGCGTGGGCTGACCGTCATCGCCTATCTGGCCCTGCTGATCCCGCTGTTTCGCCGGGAGCGCTTCCGCGCCAACCGGGCCGAGGACGTGCTGTTCGTCTGCGGCGTCTTTGCGATGCCGCTGCTCTCGTCGGTGCTGCAGTCGGTCGGCCGGTTCGGCCTCGTCGCGTTCCCGCTCGTGTTCGTGATGGCCGACATCGGCCTGCGGCGCGAGTCGTGGCACCGGGCCTACGTCGTGTTCGCGCCCACCGCCCAGATCATCTTCTTCACGTCGGTCGCGCTCGGCTACCGGCCGCCGTGACCGGCCGCCTCAGCGCTCCGGTGAACGACAGTCTGCCCGATGAGGATGCCCTTCGGGTGCGACCTTCGGGTAGGCGAAGAGGAAGAACGTGTAGGTGCGGCCGCGGACGAGCCGGTGGGTGCGACCGTGATCGCTCCACGACGCCGGCAAGCTGCCACGAGGTCTTCTGGGCGTGTACTTGGTCATGATCGAGTCGCCGCTGCGCTGGAGCACGAACGCGTAGCCGTTCTGGGTGGAGTGCGGCGAGCCAGGTGAACCGCGGCGCAGGTTCGCGCAGGCGGGCGCCGTTCTGCGGCGTGCAGATCTCGCCGGTGGCGAGCTTGAAGCGCACGCCCGTGGAGTAGTTCACCTGCGACGGGCGCGTGATCGAGTGGTAGCGTGGCGAACACCCGGTAGAAGTAGGTCGTGAAGTGGCTTGAGGCCCTTGTCCGTCGCCGTCACCGTGGAGGTGCGGCGGACGATGGCTGCCGTCGCCGGGGTTCGTTGGGTAGTGCAGCGTGGTTGCGCACGACCACGGTCGCCGGCGAAGCGGGTCGCCGTCGGCGACATCCAGGAGATGTGCGTGCTGCTGCAGCCCGACCGTGCGCGGACGCTCTTCGGGTTGTTCGGGAAGGTGGCCGTGCCCGTCAGCGTGACCTGGTGGCTTGTGCGGCGCGACCGAGCCGGTGTCGTCCACGTGAGGAAGGCGGTGCGCGGCCGGCCGCCGTCGGCGCGAACTCGACGTGGACCGTGCAGGTCGCGTTCGGCCGCGAGCGTTGCGTGCCGGAGCAGGTGTCGGCGCTGCGGATGAAGCTCTTGAAGTTCGCGCCGGCGAGCGTGACCGTTCGTGATCGGCAGGTCGCGCTGTTCGTCGTGTTCGTGATCGTGACGACGTGGACGGGCGAGGGCAGGCCGGCGACATCGGGTTCGCGAACGTGACGCTCGCCGGGCGTGAAGCCGACCGACGAGGGCGTGCCGTTGCCCGAGACGGTGACGGTCTGGGTGGGGTTTTCGGGTCGCTGTCCTGCACCGTGACCGTTTCCGAGCGGGCGCCGGTCACGGTCGGGACGAACGCAGCCGAGATCGTGCACTGTCTCGTTCGGCGCAGGAGCGCCCTGAGAGCCGCGCGTCGGAGCGCTGACGGCGAAGTCGCCCGTGTTCGCGCCGCCTGAGTGACGCGCGCCGTAGTTGAGCGGAGCCGTCCCGTGTTCGTGAGCGTGATGTTGCGTCGTGCCCGAGTTGCGTCGGCCACCGGCTGGCTGCCGAACGCGATGCTGCTGGGTGACGACGCTCGCGTTCGCCTGGGTGCCGTTGCCTGTCAGCGGCGACCGACTGGCCGCCGACGTTCAGCGTCGCGTGCTCGACTGCCGGTGCCGCTCGGCGAGAAGTTGACGTTGAACGAGCACGTCCGCTCGTCCGGCGAGGTCCCGCCGCAGCCGTTCGCAGCTGAGTGCCGAAGTCGTTCGCGTTGGAACGCTCGGCGAGACCCGGCCGGGAGGGTTCGCCGGTGTAGTCGGTGTTGTTCGTGACCGTCATCGGCCCTGCTGCCGGAGGTCGACCCGACACGACTGGCTGCCGAAGTCAGCGGGCGTCGTCGAGCGAGAACTGGCTCGCGACGCCAATCCGTCCCGGTGAGATCGGCTCTGCGTGGTTGCCGTCGGTCGTGTCGTCGTCGGTGATGTCGAGCGTCGCGCTCTCGCTGCCGTTGCCGGACGGGCGCGAACGTGACGTCGACGCGTGCACGAGTCGCCGATCTGCAGCGAGTCGGCTCGCCGTGCATTGTGTCGTTGCTCGAGCTGAAGTCACCCGGGTTCGCGCCGAGGCCGATCGACCCGATCGTGGATGCTCAGTCGTCGTGGCGTCCGTTGTTCGTCAGCGTCTCGGTGATCGTCTGCGGTGTGCCCTGGGCGACGTGGCTGGAAGTCCATGTCGGTCGGCGCCGGACAGCGGGCCGCGATCGATGCGCCGAGCGCGCTGGATCCACCCGACGCGGCGGCGGCGACGAGGGTCGCGAGAGCGATCAGAACGATGCCGGTACGGCGCATGGATGGGCCCTTCGGATCAGAGGTTGAGCAGAACGAGCACGATCGCGGCGCAGCTTCCGAACACGAGCAGCGCCGGGATCACGAGTGCCGCGGGGGCGACGCCGGTCATCGCGAGCCGCGGTGCGGCTTCGCGGGCGGCCGGCATGTAGGCCGAGGTGTGGGTTCGCCGGCGTGCGAGCAGGGTCGCCGCCGCCATCGCGAGCAGCATCACGAGGCCGACGGCCGCAACCATCCGCGTGAGCATCGACGTGAGCCCGCCGCCGGACGACGAGGTCGTATGGCTCTGCACGGCCGGCGTCGTGTGCACGTGCGGGACCGGCTTGGCCGCGTTCGCGTCCGCGTTGCCGGTCGAGACGTTGCCCGCGGCGTCCATCGCGTAGACCTGGTAGCAGTACTTGACGCCCGGCTTCGCCGTCGTGTCGACCTGCGACGTGCGGATCGCGTCGCCGCCCACCGGGGCGCCGTCGGCACGGCCGGTGGGGCAGTTGGGGTAGACGCCGCGCCTGACCAGGATGAACGCGAGGCCGGCGTGGGCCGGGTTCTTCCACGACAGCACGAGCTGCTGATGCGCGTTGACCGCCGCGGTCAGGCCCGTCACCGGGCCGGGCCGAGTCGTGTCGCCCGGGTTCGTGACACGGCCGGTGCGCACCGAGTGCGACACGTTCCCGTTGGCGTCGACCGCGAAGACGGCGTAGCAGTAGGCAGAACCGTTCACCGCGCTTCTGTCGACCTGGCGGTGGCGCACCGACGTGCCGCCGACGCGGTAGCCGGTCCGCGGCGAGGTGGGGCACGCTTGCCAGCCGCGCTGGACGACGATGTGCGCGAGGTCGGAGGCGCCCGGGTTCGACCACGAGAGGGTGATCTGCCCCGGTACCTTCGTGCTCGCGCGCAGGTGCCCGACGGGGCCGGGAGCCCGTGTGTCGGCGGGCGGCGGGGTCGGCGTCGGCGCCGGCGTGGACTGGGGCGTGCTCACCGGTGGCGGAGTGCCGCCACCGCCACCCGACGAGGTCGGCGGCGGAGGCGGCGGCGGGGTCGTTGCGAACGCCGCCGTCGCGCCGATGCTCAAGAGTGCCGTGGCGGCGCATGCAGCCGCGAGCACACGTCGCCCACTAGGTGTTCTCGATCTCCCCACGTCCACCTTCAGCCGGAGATGTCAATCACTTCCAGCGTACCGCAGCTCGAAAACACGTCAAGCTGCGCCTCTCCCCCCTGACATCGACTGGAAGCACACTCCAGTCGGTCGCGATCATATCGCGGTCGGGGGCGGGGCGCGAGTGATGTGGGCGACGCTCTGACGGTGCGTTCTGGATGCTTGTGCCGCACTCACCGGCCGTGGTGCCTGCAAATACAGGGAATTGACAGGCATCTGCGCAAACACGGGTCAATATTCCGTCAACTTGGCGCGATCGCAGAGACTTTCGCCGTTGTGCATTTCATCGCATTTTGCGGCAAGTGCTAGCCTAGGCCGATGGTGGGCGACGTGGCGGTCATCCCGCTTCGGTTCACGGGCGAGTTCCTGACCGCGCTCGCGGCGGCCGACGATCAGCGCGCGATCGCGGACGTGCTCGCGGGGGAGCTGCACGAGCGCCTCCGGCTCGACGGCGTGCTCGTGCACGAGCACCTGGCGGGCCGCAACCACACGTGGGCGCAGCGCGGGGTGATGAAGCCGCCGGTGGCGCCGCGCATCGCCGCCGTGCGCAGCGGCGAGCCGTTCGCCGGCGGGTTCGGGTACGCCGCCTCGGCGTCGCCGCGATGGGTCGTCGTGTGCTCGCGCCGCGATCCGGCGGCCGACGAGGAGATCGTCTTCCTGGCGACGGCATGCGACACCGCGCTCGTCGCCGCCGCCCAGGCCGGACGCGTGACCGAGGAGCGCACCGCCGCCCGTACCGGCAGGGCGCTCGTCGAGCTCGGCCAGGCGCTGTCGCTCGAGCACGGCGAGGAGCGGGTGCTGCACCTGCTCACGCTCGCCGTCGCCCGGCTCGTGCCGCAGGACGGCGTCTCCGCATGGCTCTCCGACGGAGACGGGTTCACGCTCGCCTCGGCCCACGGGTTCGCCGCCCGCCGGCGGCCGCCCCTCGGGACGCGCGTCCCGTCCGGCGCCGTCCCGCCAGACCTGATCGCGTCACGGCGCCTGCGCGTGCTCCGGCGCGACGATGCGCCGGCGCTCGTGCGGGGGCCGCTCGGGGGCGTCGTGCCGATCGGCGAGCGCGAGGGCAACCACGCCCTGCTCGTCGTCGAGCGCGAGGCCGCCCCGGATGCCGCCGAGGAGGCGCTGCTCCTCGGGGTCGCCGATCAGGCCCTGCTCGCGCTCGCGAACGAGCGTCTGCTGTCGGCCCAGCGCGAGGCGCTCTCGGGCATCGTCGCCTGCCTCGGCCGCGCGCTCGCGCTGCGCCACCGCGCGACGGCGGAACACTCGGACCGGCTCACATCGGACTGCACCGACGTCGGCCGGGCGCTCGGCGTGGGCGGCGAGGATCTGCGCGACCTGACCTATGCGGCAGCGCTGCACGACCTGGGCAAGATCGGCGTGCCCGAGCGGGTGCTGGGGAACCGCGGGCCGCTGGACTCGGAAGGCTGGCGCCTGATCCACGCCCATCCCGCCCTCGGCGCCGAGATCATCGAGCCGGTGGGGGCGCTCGCGGGCGCCGCCGCCCTCATCCGCGCATGTCACGAGCACTGGGACGGGACCGGCTATCCGCTCGGGCTTGCCGGCGAGGCGATCCCGCTGGGTGCGCGCATCATCCTCGCCTGCGACGCCTACCACGCGATGTGCGAGGAGCGCAGCTACCAGGCTGCGATGCCGCCCCATGCCGCCCGTGAGCGGCTGCGCGATCTGGCGGGGGTGGACTTCGACCCCCGGGTGGTCGAGGCGCTGCTGGCGCACCTTGCGCAGGCCGAGCGTGCCGCCGTGCCCGTGTGACATAACACGTTGATTTACGTGTTATCTCACCTCCATCGTACTTGTAACGCAAACCCAACCCTGGTGTGAGAGCATGCCCGCGTGCTGGCCCTATCGAGATACCGTCTGACAGCGACCGCGTACCTTCCGGGTGCGGCGGCCGTCGGGGTCGAGAGCCGCATCCGCGCCGTGGTCGAGGATCGAGTCCCAGACTCGGATCCCGAGGTGCGTGTGGCGCTCACCGATCAGGTGACGGTGGAGTTCACCGTCGCTGCGGCGACCGCCACCGAGGCCCGCGCCGACGGCCGCGGCGTCGCGCTCGAGGTGCTCCAGGGCGCCTCGGACCTCGCGCTCGACGCGGTCGAGCTGCTCGCACCGCCGCGCGTCCCGGCATAGCGCCACACGTGCAGCTTTACGCGTTCCTGCCGGAGCGCAACGTGACGGTGCGCGTCAGGGCGTGTCGCCGCCGCCCTCGCCCTGCCGGCGCAGGTAGCGCTCGATCTCGCGGGCGAGCTCGTCGCCCGAGGGGAGGGGTTCGTCGCCCATGTCGCCCGCGGCCGACTCGAGCCGCGACACCGTCTCGCGCAGCATCGCGTCGCCGGCGACCGCCGCGTCGTAGCGCGCGTGCTGCTGGCGCTCCTCGTCGAGGAGCTCCTCGACGCCGAGCGGGACGTCCAGGTGGCGCGCGAGCCGGTCGACCAGGGCGATGCTCGCCGCGGCGTAGCCGATGCTCGCGTACGGCGGCACCTGGGCGTAGAAGCCGACCGCGGGCGTGCCCGCCGCCGTCACCGCCATCTCGAGCACCGAGAGCGCCGCCGACGGCACGCGCAGCAGGCCCTCCGGCCCCGGCGTCTCGCTGGGCGCGAGCAGGCCGTCGCGCGAGGCCGTGACCATCACGGGCACCGCCCGCGTGTGCGCCACGGCGCCGGGGACGGCGCCGAGGCTGACCCACTGCGACACGCCGAGCCGGGCGACCAGGTCGACCGCGTCGGCGGCGAGCTCCTGCCAGCGCAGGTCGGGCTCGGCCCCGGCGAAGATCAGCAGGTCGCGGCGGCCGACACGCGTGTGGTGGATCTCGAGCGTGGGCCAGCTGAGCTCGGTGAGGCGGCCGTCCTGGACGTCGAGCACCGGTCGGCGCGAGCGGTAGTCGAACACGGCGTCGGGATCGAAGGTCGCGACGACGCGGCCCTCGCCGGCGACGTGGCTCACGGCACGGGACGCGGCCTCGGCGGCGTCGACCCAGCCGTCGAACGAGGCGACGAGCACGGCGTCGTGCATCTGCGGCAGGTCGGCGGCGAGTCGGTAGAGCGGCACACGCGCAGGATACGGGGTCTGACCGTCTCCGGCGGGTGACGGTGGAGGTTCAGCCCGGAAAGGTGCGCTCGCCCGCCCGCACCGGCACCGCCAGGCGGCTCCCGGGCGGCGCCAGCGGGCACGTCCAGGCCGGGTTGTAGGCGCACGACGGGTTGTAGGCGAAGTTGAAGTCGAGCACGAGGCGGCCGTCGCCGTCGTGGCCGAGGTCGGCGCCCTTGACGGTGTCGAGCAGGTAGCGCCCGGCGCCGTAGGTCGTCTGCCCGCTGGTCGCGTCGGCGAACGGCAGGAAGAGGCCGCCGCCGTAGCCCTCGAGCCAGTAGAGCGGCAGCTCGAGGTCGTCCCCGGCGAGCGTGAACCGGGCCGCGGCGAAGCGGCGGAAGCGGTATGGCGGGCCGGTGCTCGTCTGGATGTCGAGCATCCGCGGGGCGGCGGGCGCGACGTCGGCCGTCACGCGCGCGGCGGGGTCGTAGGCGTGGTGGGCGAGGCCGCCGAACCCGGCCCGCTGCTCGGCGCAGGAGCGGCGACTGCGGGTGATCGGAGAACAACCGGTCACGCGTGCGCCGCCACACCCGCCAGGCCATCGCCGGGTCGGCGCTCGCGCGCACGCCCGCGTAGAGCGCGAACACCTCACGCCTCCAGTCGAGCAGCGCGAGCTCGTCGATCGTGGCCACACCCGCCGTCATTCCCCACCGCTACGGAGAAACGGCGCGAGCGGATTGCGCTGCCCGGTGTAAGGCTGGACTTTCCGATTGGCACAAGTGCAGTCAATCGGTGTACGATCCTGGCCGAGCTGGTCAGGGTTCCCAGCCTGGGCAACCGAACCCACGTCACAAAGGAGACGAAGTGCACGCACGACGACTAGTCGTACCCCTGCTTGCGGCCGCAGCGCTCTTGGGCCTCTCGACAGCGAGCGCAGCCGCGAACGCGGTGCCGAGGTCCGTGCTCTACACGAGCACCCAGCCGGGAGCGCCGAACCTTCCCAGCCTGGGTGTCGAGGCATACGGCTTCAACCAGATCGGCGATGAGGTGCTCCTGCGCCGTGTCGCGAAGATCAAGTCGGTCACGGTGACCATGAGCGACTGGGCCTGCCAGTCCGGTGCCTGGTACTCGGGTGACTGCGTGTCGACGGCGGGCGCGACGTTCCCGACGCCGATCACGCTGAATATCTACAAGGCCAGCACGACGGACTCGGGCACCGGCGAGGTGACCCCCGGCGGGCTGCTCGCTGACGGTCACGAAGACGTTTGCGATCCCGTACCGGCCGTCGGCCAGCCCTCACTGCACCGGGGCACAGGCGGGCGAGTGGTTCAAGAACGGCCAGGGCTGCTTCAACGGCCTCGCCCACAACATCACGTTCACGCTGTCGGGGCTGAAGACGAAGCTGCCGAAGGACGTGGTCTGGGGAGTCTCGTACAACTCCGACAACTCCGGCCCGAACCCGCTCGGCCTGACGAACTCGCCGCAGGACTCGCTGAACGTCGGGCTCGCGCCCAAGGTGCGCGTCGGCCATCAGCGCTATCCGGGCGGGCTCTTCTGGGACACGCGGTTCGCCGGCAACAGCTGCGGCGCGCCGTTCGTCACCGGCGACTTCAACCTGGACAATGCAGGCAGCTGCTGGACCGGGTATCGTCCCGGCCGTGCAGTTCAACGCGACGAGCTAGCTGGGCGCATGCGTCAGTCCCCGCCCCTCCTCGCGAGGGGCGGGGGGTGCGCTCCTACGGGGCGAGCCGCTCCGCCAGGTAGCGCAGGGCGATCGGGTAGCGGTAGCCGATGTTCATGTGCGTGCCGTCGAAGAGCTCGAAGCGGACGTCGCGTGACGCCGATCGCTGCGAGCGCCGATCGGAACGCCTCGGCGCCGAGGTCGAGGAAGAACTCGTCGCCGGTGCCGGCGTCGATGTAGATCGCCCGCAGCGCCGCGCAGCGCGTCCGCGTGGCCGGGCACCATCCGCACCGGGTCCCACGCGAGCCACCGCTCCCACACGTCGGGGACGAGCGCCGCGGTGGCGGGATCGAACGGCAGCCGCACGCTGCCGTCGGCGTCGGCCGAGTAGCAGGCGGCCATCGCGTAGGTGTTGAGCAGCATGTCGTCGCCTGCGCGTGTGAACGCGAGCCGGCTGCGGAAGTCGTCCAGGAAGCGGTCGATCGACCCGTCGTAGTCGTCGCGCAGGAGCCGCGCGCACGGGGCGAAGTCACGGGCGTAGCAGGCCTCGAAGAGCGCGTCGCCGGCGTGGGTGGCGAGCCCGCCCCACAGGTCGGGGCGCAGCATCGGCGTGATCATCGCGCCGTACCCGCCGCTCGACTTGCCGGCGATGCCGCGGTGTGCGGCCGCGGCCAGCGTGCGGTAGCGCGCGTCGACCCACGCCACCACGTCGTCGCAGAGGTAGGTGTGGTAGCGGCCGGTGGCCGGCGAGTCGACGAACTGGCTGCCGCCGAGCGACGTCCAGCAGTCGACGAAGACGACGAGGCACTGCGGCGTCTCGCCGTCGCAGAAGAGCTCGTCGACGAGCTCGGTGAAGAGCGGGCGCATCGGGCTGCGGTTGCGCCACATGTCGATCTGGCCCGTGAAGCCCTGGATGACGTAGACGGCGGGATAGCGCCGCGCCGGGTCGTCGTCGTAGCCCGGCGGGGTGTACACCCAGAGCGGCCGCTCGTGCGGATCGCCGAGCGGGTTCCCCGCGCAGCGCCGCGCTCACGATCACGTGCTCGTCCAGGCGCCCGCGCAGCGGCCGTCCCCACGGCGCGTCAGGCATGATCGCTGCTTCCCGCGGCCCGTCACCCGCGAGACTCTAGATGATCGATTCGGTGCCCAGCTGGCAGACTATGCCGTGATGGACGAGTCCACGCTCGCCTCGACCGCCGACCGTGAGCGCGTGGTCGCACGTCTGGCCGACGCCCATGTGGACGGCAGGCTGACCGTCGAGGAGCTCGAGGCGCTGACC
The DNA here is from genome assembly GCA_963707585.1 of uncultured Actinomycetes bacterium. Lineage (GTDB taxonomy): Bacteria > Actinomycetota > Thermoleophilia > Gaiellales > JAICJC01 > JAICJC01. The sequence goes on from CAVPQP010000008.1 coordinate 250,868, forward strand.
GGCGCTGCCCACTCGGCCAGGACGGTCAGCGAGCTCGAGCGCGTCGTCGCCAATCTGCCGGCGGCGCCGACGGCCCCCGCGGCCGCCGTCGCCGAGCGCCCGTCCGGCGCGCTCGTGCCGCCTCCCGGCCCGTACACGGGCGGGCAGATCGCCGGCGCAACGGCGCTCACCGTGCTGCTCCCCGCCGGGCGCCTGATCGGCCTGGTCGTGGCGCTCTCGATGCTGCGCGGCGAGCTCGTGCCGGAGCGGCGCCGGCTGCTGCGGGTCTGGGCGACGACGTGCGCCGTGCTGCTCACGCTCGAGGTGCTGGCCGTCCTGATCTTCGTCGTCCACATCTAGATGGTTGATTCCATGTCCCCGCGCGCCTGGACGTGCGATGCGGATGCGTAGGCGGTTTGCGGTGGGGCTGCGGTTGCGAGCCGTCGCCTCGCTGCGTCCTCAGTCGCGCCCATACCTGAACCGGTATGAACGCTCCCTGCGTCCTTGCGATGCGTGGTTCGCAACCGCCCAGGACATCACGCCGACACGGAATCAACCATCAGGGCCGGGCACGTGACGATCGCGCTGGACGGCCGTGCGTTGACCGTCGCAGAGGTGGTCCGCGTGGCCCGCCACGGCGATCGGGTCGCGCTCGCCGCCGGGGCCGTCGATCACATGCGTGCATGCCGCGCGGTTGTCGACGCCGTCGTCGCCGCGGGGACGCCCGTGTACGGCGTCACGACCGGGGTGGGGGTGCGCAAGCGCGTGCGCGTCGACCGCGCCGAGATCGACGAGTTCAACCGGCGCCTGATCGCCGACCACCGCGTCGCCGTCGGGCCCGAGGCGCCGCGCGACGTCGTGCGCGCGACGATGGTGCGCCTCGCCAACAGCTTCGCCGGCGGGACGCCCGGCGTGCGTCCCGAGCTCGCGGAGCTCGTCGTCGCCGCGCTGAACGAGGGCCGCGAGCCGCGGGTGCGGATGCTCGGCTCGCCCGGCCAGGGCGATCTCGCGCCGATGGCCGACCTGGCGGCCGGTCTGCTCGGCGGCTTCGCGCTGCAGGCGCGGGAGGGGCTCGCGATGGTCAACGCAAGCGCCTTCTCGTCGGGGCTCGCGGCGCTCGCGCTGCACGACGCCGACCATCTGCTCGACGCGGCGACGCTCTGCGGCGCGCTCGACCTCGAGGCCTTCGCCGCCAACCCGAGCCCGCTGCACGAGGCCGTCGGCGCGGGTGCGGCCGTATCCCGGCCTCGTGCGCGCCCTGGCCGATCTGCGCACGGCGCTCGCGGGCAGCTACCTGTGGGATGCCGAGCCGCGCCGGCTGCAGGATCCGCTCTCGTTCCGCAACCTGGCCCCGATCCTCGGCGCCGCGCGGGACGCGCTTGCACTTCGCCGCGGGCCAGGTGGCCGTCGAGCTGAACGCGTCCCAGGAGAACCCGATCGTGGTCGTCGAGGAGGGGCGCATGCTCTCGGTCGGGAACTTCGAGATGCTGCCGCTCGCGCAGGCGCTGGACGTCGTGCGGCTCGCCCTTGCCCCCGTCCTCACGAGTGCCAACGAGCGGCTCGTGAAGCTCCTGCAGGCGCCGCAGACCGGACTGACCGACGGGCTGCAGGCGCCCGGGACGACGCACGAGAACGGGCTCTCCGAGCTCGCCTGGACCGGGCAGGCGCTCGCGCCCGAGGCGCGGCTGCTCGCGGCGCCCGTCTCGGCGGAGATCGGGAGCTCGTCCCAGGCCGAGGGGGTGGAGGACCGCGTCTCGCTCGCCCCGCTGTCGGCACGGCGGACGGGCGAGATGGTGCGCCTCGGCGAGCATCTGCTGTCCGTCGGCCTCGTGGTCGCCTGCCAGGCGGTCGAGCTGCGCGGCGTCCGGCCGCTGGGCCGCGACACGTCCCTCGCGCTCGCGGGTGTACGCGAGCGCGTCCCGCACCTCGGCGCGGGCGAGAGCGTCGCCCCGGACCTCGAGCCGGTGCGCGCGTTCGTCGCGGCGGCCGGCTTCCGGCCGGGCGCGTCCCTCTAGCCGTCGACGACGAGCCCCTCGAGCGGACCGAGCAGTCGCGCCGAGTGCAGCGACACGCCGTCGAGGCGGCTCACCCGGTGCGTCATCGGCCGCCCGTGCCGCGGCGCTCGAGCTGCTCCTCGGCCCGCGGCCGCCAGCGCGTGGTCGATCAGGTCGGTCGGATCGCCGGCGACCTCGTCCTCGCCGCACTCCAGGTGCTCGGCCCACAGGCGGCGGCGGGTCTGGCGGCGGCGAGCGCGGCGTCGTCGGTGACGAGTGCCGCCTCGGTGTCGTTGAACATCGAGTGGTCGTTCAGGTTCGCCGAGCCGACGATCAGCACGCGGTCGTCGATCACCGCGACCTTGGCGTGCACGTAGATCAGGTCGGCGATCGGGCCCGCGGGCGCGTACAGCGCGCAGGCGAGCACCCGGCCGGCGCCGTCGTCCGCCGCGACCAGCTCGGCGAGCGCCCCGCGCGTGTCGTCGGCGCCGCCGTAGGGCTTGCCCGGGAGCACGAGCAGCAGCCGGAAGCGGTCGCTCGGCGGGTGGCGCAGCTTCTCGGCCAGCAGCTGCGACGATCTCGGGCGACCACAGGTACTGCGACTCGAGGTAGATCAGCTCCGTCGCCGAGCGGATCGCGCGCACGTACGTCTCGAGGATCCCGAACGAGCCGCGCTCGAGGCCGGGGTAGCGTGCGCTCGGGGACGGTGCGCACGAGCTGGACGGTCGAGGATCCGGCGTCGTCCGGCGCCGGCGGCTGCGGAAGGCGCTCGCCGGTGACGCCGTGCCAGCGCAGCGCGAAGTGGCGAGGCGACGTCGGCGACGACCGGACCGTGCGACGACCGCCGCGACGTCGTGCCAGCCGACGTCCGCGCGAGGCGCGTGGCGCTGGGAGTCGCGCCGGTCACCGGCCATCGCGGTCAGGTCGATGCCGCCGACGAACGCGACCCGGCCGTCGACGACGATCGTCTTCTCGTGGTGGCAGTGCAGCGGCCGCTCGTGCGCGGTCGAGGACGCAGCGGATCCGCCCCGCCCGGCGCAGCTCGTCGCGGACGCGGCTGACGGTGCGCCGCGACGGCCGGAACACGCGGCATCGGCGCGCCCGCCCAGAGCAGGACGCGGACGTCGACGCGCTCGGCGAGCTCGGCGAGCAGGTTGCGCAGGACGACCGGCTCGGGGCCGTCCTCGCAGGACGAAGTCGGGCGACATGAACCACCCGGTCAGGTGCACGAACGACGGTCGCCGCGCGCATCTCTCGACCATCCGCGCGAGCGCCTGCTCGCCGTCGATCAGCACCTCGAGCCGGTTGCCCTGCGCGCGGCGGCGGCGCATCCTGCGCCCAGCCCGCCGGCCGGGGCGTCGAGCGGGTGCTTGCCGAGCCTCGCCAGGCGCCGCTCGTGGTGGGCGCACACCGCCCGGGCGACCGCGTCGCCGACCCGGCGGTCGAGGTTGCGCCCGAGGTCGCCGGCCCGCCTCACGCCGAGCCCTCGATGGTCGCGCCCACGGATGCCGTCACCACGAGCAGCGTCGCGAGCGCGTCGGTTGCGTGCAGGTGCTGGCCCAGGGCGATGACGCCGACGACGGTGGCGATGGCGGGCTCGAGGCTTGCGAGCACGCCGTAGGCGCGGGCGGTGAGACGCCGCAGCGCGGACATCTCAAGCGAGAAGGGGAGCGCAGCCGAGAGGATGCCGAGAGCGACGATCACGAGGCCGCTGCCGGCCGAGACCGACCGCACACGGCCGACGCCGAACGGCGCGAGCAGCACGGCCGAGGCGAGCATGCCGGCGGCCAGGCCCTGGCTGCCCGCCCATGCGCGCCCGACGCGCTGGGCGGTGAAGATGTAGCAGGCCCACCCCGCCCCGGCGAGGACGGCGAAGAGCAGGCCGGCGGCGTCGATCGCGCCGCTCGCCGGCAGGCCGGCGAAGATGCCGATCCCGGCGCCGGCGAGGATCACCCAGAGCACGTCGCGCAGCCGGCGCGAGTGCAGGAGCGCGACCGAGAGCGGCCCGAGGAACTCCACGGTGACGGCGACGCCGAGCGGGATGCGCTGGATCGCCGCATAGAACGCGACGTTCATCAGCGCGAGCTCGATCGCCGAACGCCGCGAGCCACACGAGCTCGGCCGGTGGCCGGCGCAGGCTCGGCCGCGCGATGCCGACGAGCAGCAGGCCGCCGACGGCGTTCTTGAGGAACGCCGTCGCGGGCACGCCGACCTGGGAGAAGAGACCGGTCGCGACGGCGGCGCCGAGCTGGAACGAGAGCATCGCCCCCACCATGAGCATCGGCGCCGGCAGGCCGCCGCCCAGCTGGGCGACGCGGGCCGTGACCGCCCGCCCCGATCCATCGCCGTCGAACGACGGTCCGTGGATCGAGGCGAGCGGCGTGGGTGCGGCGTCCATCGCGGAATCATGCCCGCCCGGTCAAACGGGCGCTGGCATCGCCGTCAGCGTCTCAGCGGCCGGCGGCGTCGCGGGCGGCGTCCTTGACCTTCCCGGCCGCCTCACGCAGGTCGCCCTTGGCCTGCTCGCCCTTACCCTCGCGGACCAGCCGGTCGTCGTCTCCGGCGCGCCCTGCGCCCTCCTTGATCTTGCCGGTCGCCTGCTCGACCTTGCCCTGAAGCTTGTCGCCCATCATGCATACCGTCCTTCGTGGTCGGAGTCAAAAACGGATGGCCGCGCGCCTGGCCTCGGATCGGAGGCCAGGCGCGTCGAGCCGTTGGCCGGCAAATCTGCCGGCCGATCGCAGTGCTCGATGCGGACGTCGTGCCGGGTCACACGGCGACGACGTGATCGCCCCTCCGGTCGCCGCGCCGAGCGTCTGAGCCCCTGTACCCGACGGCGGGTAGTCTCAAACACACCGCGGTGGGCGCCGGAGGATCGGGGTGGGGCGGAGCCGGCGGGGTGGGCTCATCCGGCTTGGGGTCGGTCCTGGTCAGCGTGTCTTGGGTTCGGGACATGGCGGCTCCTTTGGTGTGACGGAGCCCTACCCGGCGCTCCGTGGCACCGAAACCCCCCCGGCCACGAGAGGGCTTCCCGGGCACTACAATTCCGGGAGATGAGGCAGGGAACCGAGTGAACGCGCCGCCGCGGGCCACGAGCGGGCTCGCGGCGTCCATGCTGGACGCGGTCGTCGAGCACGTGCCGGTCGGCGTGCTCGTCCTGGACGGCGGGCTGCGGGTCACGCGCGCGAACGCCGCGTGGTGCGAGATGGCGGGGATGGATGAGCAGGCCCAGCTGGGCCGGCCGCTCGCCGAGGTGGTGCCGTGGATCCCCGAGCCGGCCGTCCGGCAGGCCCTCGAGACGGGCGCCGCCGCCGACGACATCGAGCTCGGCGGCGACGACCCGCCCGCGCTCGCGCGCCGGTACGCGGTCGCCCTGCGCCCGCTGGCCGATGCCGACGGCGCACCGGCGGTCGCATGCCTCGTCCGCGATGTGGCCGACCTCGTCGCCTGGCGGCGGGGCCTGGGAGGTCTCGGCGACCTCGCGGCCGCGCTCTCGGGGGCCGCGACACAGGCCGACGTGACGGAGATCATCATGCGCCACAGCCGCGAGCTCGTCGGCGCGGTGTCGGTCGCCGCGGCCCTGCGATCCGACGACGCCCCCGACCTGGACATGGTGGGGATGGAGGGATTCGACGCGGCGACGCAGCGCACCTGGAGCCGGCTCGACCTCGGCATCCGCACGCCGATGGGCGACGCGGTGCTCACCGGCGCGCCGGTGTTCCTGGAGTCGCCGGAAGACCGCGCCCGCGCGTACCCGCACCTGCCCGAGATGACCGGCGGCGAGGCGGTGGCCGCGATCCCGGTCAGGGGCCGCGGCGGCGTCACCGGGGCGATCGCGTTTCGCTTCCGCACGGCGCGCCGGCTGGAGCGCGGGGATCGGTCGGTGATGGTCACGCTCGGCGAGCTCTACGGCCAGGCGCTCGACCGCGCCAAGCTGTTCGAGGCCGCCGAGGCGGAGCGCAAGCGCCTCGAGGCGCTGATGAACCAGCTCCCGGTCGGGGTGGCGATCGCCGAGGCCCCGTCCGGCCACATCGTCGCCGTGAACCGGCGTGCCACCGACATCTGGCGGGCGCCGCCGGCCGGGTCGGAGCCGATCACCGACGTCAGCCCGTACATCGCCTTCCACTCCGACGGGCGCCGGTTCGAGCCCGGCGACTGGCCGATCGCGCGCAGCCTCGCGACCGGGGAGGTCGTCGAGAGCGAGGAGATCGACGTCGAGTTCGCGGACGGCACGCGCGGCTTCGTCAACATCAGCGCGCGGCCGGTGCTCGACGCGGCCGGGAACGTGCTCGGTGCGGTGACGACGCTCGTCGACGTCACCGAGCCGCGCCGGCGCGAGACCGAGGCCAGGTTCATCGCCGAGGCGACCGACCTGCTCACGGAGTCGCTCGACCCCGAGGAGGCCCTGCGGCGGCTGGCGCGGCTGGTCGTGCCGCGGCTCGCCGACTGGTGCGCCGTGTACGTCCGCGACGGCACCCGCATCCGTACGGTCGCACTCGAGCACAGCGACCCGCAGAAGGTCGAGCTCGGGCTCGAGCTGAACCGGCGCTATCCGACCGATCCCGACGGCGACGCGGGCGTCGCGCTCGTCATGCGCACCGGCCAGTCGCAGCTCACGCCGCGGTTGACCCGTGCGATGGTCGAGGCGGCCGCGCCGGACCCCGAGTTCACGCGCTTGATCTTCGACGAGCTCGGGCTGCGGTCGGCGCTGACCGTGCCGCTGCGGGCGCGCGGCCGGCTCTTCGGCGCGCTGATCCTCGTCTCGGCGGAGTCCGACCGCACATTCGACGAGCGCGACGTCGCCTTCGCCGAGGACTTCGCCACCCACGCGGCCCTGGCCGTCGACAACGCACGCCTGTACGCGGAGCAGCAGGAGATCGCCCAGACGTTGCAGCGCAGCCTGCTGCCGGTGCGGCTCCCCGACCTGCCGGACATCGAGATGGTGGCCCGGTACCACGCTGCGGGCGAGCGCAACATGGTCGGCGGCGACTTCTACGACTTCTGGGAGATCGGCCAGGGCAGCTTCGGCCTCGCCGTCGGCGACGTGTGCGGGAAGGGCGCCGCGGCCGCGGCATTGACCGCGCTCGCGCGCCACACGGTGCGCACGGCCTCGATCGCGCTCGCCGACCATCGCCCCGCCGATGTGATGCGCTCGCTGAACGACGCCGTCATGAAGCGCGCCGGCAGCGGCCAGTTCTGCACGGTCGCCCACGTCTACGGCGTTCCGGTGGAGGACGGGTTCGACGTCACGATCGCCTCAGGCGGGCACCCGCTGCCGTTCATCATCCGCGCCGACGGCACGGTCGAGCAGCCGGGGCGGCCGGGGACGCTGCTCGGGATCTTTCCCGACATCCAGACGCCCGAGCACCGCACGGTGCTGCGCCGCGGCGATCGGATCGTCATGTGGACGGACGGGGTCAGCGACCGCCGCGGCGACGGCGAGCTCTACGGCGAGGAGCGGCTGCGCGCCGTGCTCGTGGCGAACGCCGGCCGCTCGCCCGACGAGGTCGCCGACGCGATCGAGCGGTCGGTGCTCGACTTCTCGCAGACCGACCCCCAGGACGACATCGCCATCGTCGTCGCCGGCATCCGCCCCTCCTAGCCTGACCCGTTGACGGCCTCGAGCGCGGCCGCGCGGGTCGGATACACATGGATCAGGTCGGAGATCGCGACGAGGTCGAACAGGCGCGTGACCGGCCCGCCCGGCGCGGCCACCACCGCGAACGTGCGGTCGGCGCCGGCCGCGCCGTTGACGGCGCGGTAGCCCGAGACGAGCACGCCAAGGATGCTCGAGTCGATGAACTCGGTCGCCGAGAGGTCGACGATCACGTCGCGCCCCGAGCCGACCGCACGGTCGACCTCGGTGCGCACGTCCGGCGCCGTCGAGAGGTCGTGCTCGCCGTGCAGCACGAGCACCACGATCTCTCCTTCCGGTTCGACTCCGATGTGGCCGATGGTCGTGACCCCTTGTCTCCAGACGTGCGTGCTTGCGGCCGGAATCCGCGGGGACTCCGGAGGCCGATCTTACTCGCCGCGAATCGTCGACGCGGCCCCGTGGCGGCGTTTGGCGGGCGGCCTGAAGGGGGCATACGTGCCCGAGCCGCCGCGATCCCGCGTTGCGGCGACCAAACGAGAGGTGACGTTGAATGCCCGTTCTTGCACTCGGCCTCGGCATCGGCATCGTGGGCCTGCTGGTGATCATCCTGATCATCGTCCTGATCCTGCGGCTGATCTAGAGGCTCGTTTCCGGCCGCAGCGGCATGCGGAGGCCCGCCCGGGCCTCCGCCTGTCACACCTGCCGCAGCGGCGTGCGCTCGAGCGTGAACGTGACCGGGACGGCACGGCCGCCCGTCACCTCGACCACCGTCGCATCCGCGCCAAGGGTGGCGACGATCGTGACCTCGTCGGCCGCGATCGCAGCGACCGCGGCCGCGACCGCAGCGCCGGCCCGGTCGGCGGCGAGCGGCGCCATGCCCAGCCTTGACGGCGAGCGCGACGACGGTGCACCGCGCGATGTCGCCGCGGGCGGGCGTGTTTGGAAGTCTCAGCGTGATGGTACGGTCCATTGCATGGAGCCGGCCGACCTCGAGCTCGTCGCCGAGCTGGTGGTGCCGGCCGACGTCGGGATGCTGACAGTCTGCCGCACCACGCTCGCCGGCGTGGGCGCGTCGGTCGCGCTGAGCGACGAGGCGCTCGACGACCTGAAGCTCGTCCTGTCGGAGGTCTGCGGCGCCGCGATGGAGCGCGCGCATCCTGCGGGCGGCAGCGTCGAGATCGAGTTCCGCACGTCGTCCGTCGAGATCGAGGTCAGCGTCGCCGATCGCGGCGCCGACCCTGACGCCGGTGCGGGCGGCCTGGGGATGCCGCTGCTGCGCCGGCTGTGCTCCCGGCTCGACGTGGCCCCGCGGATGCGTGGGCCGGGCCGGGTCGTGCGCTTCGCGCAGACGCTGCCGGCCTGACCGGCGCCGGTCACCCGGCGTCGCCGGCGCGATGGCGCTCGCGCAGCCGTGTCGCGCGGTCGGAGAGCTGGCGGTGCGACTCGTCCTCGGCGCCGATCAGCTCGTTTCGGCCCGGCGAGACCCGGATCAGCTCGTCGAGCTTCAGGTTGAGCGCCTTGGACTCGCGGCTGGACGTGTGCTGGACGGCGCAGACCATGATCAGGGTGATGAGCGAGACGACGAGGGCGGTCGCGGACAGAAGCGCGTAGTCGTGCGTCCCGACGACGGCGATCATCCCCAGCGCGGCGATGTCGAAGACGACGATCGCTCCGAACATCAGCTCATGTCCCAGGAGGTCGCTGACGCTGTCGATCACGCGGCTCGAGCGGCGCCGCGGCGCCGTCGCTGTCGTTCCCTCCGGGTCGTCCATCCAGGGGTGGGTACCCGCTGCGCCCGGGGCGGTAACGCTCAGTCTCCGAGCGGGTTGATCAGCTTCGCCTTGCCGTTGCACGCGAACAGCAGCAGATCGACCATGCGGAACGTGTCGACGTCGGGTCCGAGCGACGGCCGCCATGCGGGATCGCGGACGATTGAGAACGCGCTGCCCTCCATGGCGCGGTGGAACGTCTCGGCGACGATGCGCCCGCCCACCCCCGTCATCCGGCCCGAGTTGAGCTCGGCCTCGCGCAGGATGTAGAACCAGAGCGGCGTATCGTCGAGCGTTCGCGCGAGCTGCTTCTTGGTCAGGCCCTCGAGCGTCGCGCCCCCTTTGCCGTCGCGGATCTGGGCCTTCGTGAGCGGCTTTGCGCTCACGCCCTTGCCGGCGGCGAACGCGGCCATCTGCTGGCCGGTCGCGAGCGAGACCATCTTCGCCCGCGTCAGGTTGCGGTAGGCCAGGTTGCGGCGCTCGTCCCCATCGGGGCCGGCCGCCTCGCCGATCGCGCCCGTCGGCAGGTCTGCCAGGGGCGAGACGATGCGCGTGTCGATGCGGCGGGCGCGGTTGAACTTCGCCGCGGGCACGACCAGGTCCCCGCGGCCGGCCTGGTCGAAGTTGTACAGGCGGCGGAAGTCGGCGATCCAGATGCTCAGCAGATGGTTCTCGCCGCCGAGGTCGCCGCTCTTGCCGGTGAACTGGAACAGCAGGTCGAGCGTGCCGGCGCCGTTGTCGAAGTTCTTGTTCCAGTTGTATGCGGCGCGCACCATGCTGTGGCCGAGCCGGTACGCGGCGACCGAGAACTCGATCGGCATCGTCGGCATCTGGGTCGGGGAGGCGCCGACCTCGAACAGCTTGCGGCCGTTCGTGAAGACGTCGTCCACGATCGCCGGCTCGACGATGCGGGGCAGGAAGTCGGTGCGGATCATCCACTGGTAGTGCTTGCTGACCTTGCGCCGTGCGCGGGTGAACTTCTGCGCCTCCGGCGTCGACGGCGGCAGCGTGTCGCAAACGCGGTTGTGGAAGCGGATGAACGCGAGGTGGGTCTGCGCGACGGCGAGGTTCTCGTCGTTGCGCGGCTCCGGGATGAGCGCGGTGCGCCGCGCTGCCGCGTTGCCCTTGCCGACGCGCGGCAGGTCGAAGTCGGGGAACGCCGGATCGCCGCTTGCGATCGTCGTGCCCATCTTCAGGTGCAGGCCGTCGCTGTAGAACTGCGCCGACCCGGGGTCGTGGGCCCCGGCGCCGTAGAGCGAGTCGAGGTCGAGCACCGGCGAACGGCCCTGCAGCAGGTCGGCGGGCGAGACGTCGACGCCGAGCATGACGCTCGTCTTGTCGAACGTCAGGTCGTGGTCGATGAACTGGCCGAGGTAGGTGAAGCCGGACGGGATCCGCGAGCCCGCGCTCGTGCCGCTCGTCATCGCCTCGGCGAGCTTGCGGCGTGTCACGTCGCCCAGCTGCTCACCGCCGCCCGACGGCCCCATCCGCGAGAAGCGGAACGGCGCCGTCAGCGCCTCGACGTCGGCCGGGAGCGTCTGCGGGCGCCCGCCGCCGCTCTCGGTCAGGAGGCCCTCGCCGAGCACGTAGTAGCTCTCCGCCCCGTGGTGTTCCATTGGCCCGCCCTCCTGCCCTCGCGGTTCACGTCGCCTTCGGCACGAACTCGGGCCGATCGTACGCCTATCGGCGGCCGCGTGCAGGCACCGGCGCGGGGCCGCGGCGGCGGGGCGGGCCGCCCGGCCGCTCGGGGCTGTGGAGGCTGCTCGCGAGCCGCCGGAACGGCCCGTCGGCGGCGAGCAGGTCGGCCGGTGCGCCGCGCTGGACGACGCGGCCGCGCTCGATGACGAGCACGACGTCGGCCCGGCGGACGGTGGCGAGGCGGTGGGCGACGATGACCGAGCTGCGGCCGCGCAGGAGCCGGTCGAGCGCACGCTCGATGACGACCTCGGTCGGCCGGTCGATGTTGGACGTCGCCTCGTCGAGGATCAGGATGCGCGGGTCGGCGAGGAGCGCCCGGGCGATCGAGATCAGCTGCCGCTCGCCCGCCGAGAGCCCCGCGCCGCCCTCGCGCACCTCGTGCTCGAGCCCGCCGTGCAGCCGCCCGATCAGCCGGTCGAGGCCGATCGCGCTCGCGGTCTCGCGCACCTCCGCGTCGGTCGCCTCGGGACGCGCGAAGCGGACGTTGTCGGCGATCGTGCCCGAGAACAGGAACGGATCCTGCAGCACGACACCGAGCTGACGCCGGTAGCTCGAGAGCTGCACCTCGCGCAGGTCGGTGCCGTCGACGCGCACCGATGCCGGAACGCGGGTCGTAGAAGCGGGCGATCAGCTTGGCGAGGGTCGACTTGCCGCCGCCGGTCTGGCCGACGAGCGCGACGCACCCGCCCGGCGGCACGTGGATCTCGATGTCGTGCAGGACGTCGGTGTCGCCGTAGGCGAAGCTGACGGTGTCGAGGTCGATGGCGCCCTCGATCGGGCCGATCGGGCGGGCACCGGCGCGGTCGCCGATCTCCGGCTCGGTGTCGAGCACCGAGCTCACCTTGACCATCGCCGCGGCCGCAGCCTGCAGCTGGCCGTACACGTCCGAGAGCTCCTGCAGCGGCTGGAACACGAGCTGCAGCAGGTAGATCGCGGTGATGAGCGTGCCGATGGTGAGCGAGCCGGAGTCGAGCAGCCGGGAGCCGACGACGAGCACCGCGCAGGTCGAGATCGCGCCGAGCAGCTCGATCGACGGGAAGAACACCGAGAACAGCTTCTGCGCATAGATGTTCGCGGTCCGGTTCTCGCGGTTCAGCTCGTCGAACTGGCCCTGGAACTGGCGCTCGCGGTTGAACGCCTGGACGATGGCCATCCCCGAGACCGACTCGGCCACCTGGGCGGTGACCGCGGCGATCCGGTTCCGCACTTCGAGCTGGGCGACGGCGGACTTGCGCTGGAACCAGCGCGTCAGCACCAGGGTCGGCGGCAGGATCACCATCGCCACGAGCCCCAGGCGCCAGTCGACCACGAAGAGCACGATCACCGTGGTCGGCAGCAGCACGACGTTCGAGACGAGCGTCGGCAGGCCCTGCGAGAGCGCGTCCGAGATCGCGTCCACGTCGCTCGTCACACGGGCGATGATCCAGCCCGCCCGCTGCTCCGAGAAGTAGCGCAGCGAGAGCGAGGTCAGGTGGTCGAAGAGGTCGCGGCGCAGGCCGAGGACGATGCCCTGGCCGACGTTCGCCAGGCCGCGGATGAGCGCGAGCTGACACAGCCATCCGAAGGCGTTCAGGGCCAGGTAGGCGATGACGACGATCGTGAGCGTGTGCTCGTCGTGCTTGGCGATGCCGTCGTCGATCGCCGCGCGCACGAGCAGCCAGCCGCCCGACTGGGCCGCGGCGCTCCCGGTGGCGATCACGACGAGCAGCGTGACGAACGGCCAGCGGCCGCGCAGGTAGCGGCCGAGGCGGCTGAGGCCGGTGCGGTTACGCGACACCGATCTCGTCTCCGAAGAGGGCGGCGAACGCGCCGCCGGTGGCGAGCAGGTCGGCGGGTACGCCGTCCTCGACCACACGGCCGTCCTCGAGCACCACCGCGCGATCGGCCAGCGCCAGGGTCGAGAGGCGCTGGGTGGCGACGAGCACGGTGCGGCCCTCGATCGCAGGCCGCAGCCGGGCGACCAGGTCGTGCTCGGTGTTGGTGTCCACCGCCGAGAGCGGGTCGTCGAGCACGATCACGCGCGTACCGGCGATCAGGGCGCGGGCGAGCGCCACGCGCTGCCGCTGGCCGCCGGAGAGGTTCACGCCGCGCTCGCCGATCAGCGTGTCGTAGCCGTCGCGGCAGGTCGGGCACGAAGTCGCTCACCCCCGCCGCCCGGCACATCGCCTCGACCTCGTCCCACGGCGCCTCCGGCCGGCCGGCCGTGCAGGTTCTCGCGCAGCGTGATCGAGAACAGGATCGGCCGCTGGGTGATGACGGCGACCGCCTCGCGCAGGTCGGCGAGCGCCACGTCGCGCAGGTCGACGCCGCCGATGAGCACGCGGCCGGCGGTCGGGTCGTAGAAGCGGGGAAGGAGGTTCAGGAGCGTGCTCTTGCCCGCCCCGGTGCCGCCGCACACGGCTGCGATCTCGCCCGCTGCGAGGGTGAGATCGACGCCTTCCAGGACCTCGCCCTCGCCCGGATACGCGAAGTGGACGCCCTCGAAGCGCACGGACAGGCCCCCTGCCGGCAGCGGGCGGGGCGCGTCGGCCTCGGGCAGGCACTCCACCTCCTCGAGCCAGGCGAACGTGCGCCCGGCCGACGCGATCGCCCGCTGGGCCAGGTTGAGGATCCAGCCGAGCGCCTCGAGCGGCCAGGTCAGCTGGAGCAGGATGGTGTTGAACAGGACGAACTGGCCGATGGTCAGATCACCGTTGATGACGTCGCGGCCGCCGAAGAACACCACCGCGGCGATCGATAGCGAGGGCAAGAAGAACAGCGCCGGCAGATGCGTGGCCTCCACGCCCGCCTGGCGCACGACCATGTCGCGCACCCCCGTCGCCTTGCCGCCGAAGCGCTCGCGCACATCGTCCTCGCGCCCGAACGCCTGCACCATCTCGATGCCCACGACCGCCTCGTCGGCCGCCTCGGTGACGTCGCCCTTGGCCGCCTGCACGTTGCGCGAGATCGGCATGACGAGGTGGGCGAAGCGCCAGGCGACGAACGCGATCAGCGGCGTGGCGACGGCCGAGTAGAGCGTCAGCCGGGGGTTCACGAGCGCCATGATGATCACGCCGCCGGTGATCATCATGGCGCTCTGGAACCCCTGGACGACGCCCCAGCCGATGAAGTAGCGGATCGGGAAGAGGTCGTTCGTCGCCCGGGAGACGACCTGCCCGGTCGGGTGCAGGTCGTAGAACGCCCGCGGGAAGCGCAGGTAGCCGGCGTAGAGCAGCTCCCGCAGGCGAGCCTCGAGGCGCACGCCCACGCGGGCCGTGGCGTATCGGCGCGTGAAGTTGACCCAGAAGCGGACGAGCGCGATCGCGAGGATCGCAACGACGTACGGCCAGAGGGCGCTCGGGTGCTTGGGCACGATGGCGTGGTCGATCACGCGCTGCATCAGCACCGACACCGACAGCGTGAGGGTCGTGTAGCCAAGCGCGCAGGCCAGGCCGATGAGCACCAGCCGCCGCTCCTCCCACCACAGGTGGGAGAGCCGGCGCACGGTCGGGCGCAGGGGGAAATCCTCGGGATCGAACTGGTTCATAGGGAGACTCCGCCGGGAGGGCGGACGTCCGGCCGGACCAGCGACTTCCCGCGGCGCTGCCTGCAGCCTAGATCATTGGTCGATCGTTCGGCCGGTCAGCTGATGACGCGGCGCTTGAAGTTGCTCGTCCCCACCCACAGGAAGAGCGCGCTGAACCCGATCAGGACCGGATACACGGCCCACAGCGACATGTGCGCCGACGACGTGAGCGCCGCTCGGAAGCCCTCGTTGATGTAGATCAGCGGGTTCACGAGCACGACGATCTGAAGCCAGTGGATGCTGCCGATCGTGACCGGTGCGAGCGTCGTCCAGGCGTAGTAGGTGCCGCCGAGGAACGTCAGCGGCAGGATGATGATCCCGAAGAGCAGCGGCACGGTGCGCGGATCGAAGATCGTGCCGAACGTCAGCCCGAGGGCCGACGTGGTGACGCACGCGAGCGGCAGCAGCGTGACGAGCACGAGCCAGTGCACCTGCAGGTTGATGTGGATCTGGCTCGCGTGCACGACCGCCGCGATCGGGAACACGATGGCGGCGGCGAGCAGGCCCTGGATGGCGCCGAAGACGACCTTCTCGAGCGCGACCAGCGACACGGGCAGCGGCGCCAGAACGCGGTCCTCGATCTCCTTGGTGTAGCCGAACTCCTGCACCATCGGCAGGGCCACCGCCTGGATGCCCTGGAACATGATCGAGAGGCCGATGACGCCGGCGACCAGGATCGTGGCGAACTCCGACTCTCCGGCGGCGCCGCCGCCGGCGCCGACGCCCGTGCCGATGGTGGGGAAGACGTAGAGGAACACGAAGCACAGCAGCAGCGGCTGGACGATCGTGCGCGGGATGAACTCGCGCAGGCGCTTGCGCAGCACGACGAGGTCGCGCAGGAGCAGCGCTCCGAACGCGATGCGGCTCGAGCTGACCGTGGAGCGGGTGGCGAACAGGTCGGTGCGGGGTGCGGTGGTCGCTGCCATCAGTCGCGGAGCTCCTTGCCGGTGAGGTTGATGAAGACGGTCTCGAGCGACGGCGGCGCCACCTGCACGTCGCGCACGACGAAGCCGGCGTCGTCTGCCGCGGCGATCACGCGCAGCAGCACGCGGTCGGTGCCGCGGACGGCGAGCTGCACCGAGCCGTCGAGCGTCGTGGCCGAGTCGGCGCCCTCGACCTGCTCGCGCAGCTGCGCCGCGAGGGCGGCGAGATCGCCGTCGCTGTTCACCGTGACGATCGTGTCGGCGCCGACCGACCGCTTCAGCTCCTCCGGCGTGCCGAGCGCCAGGATCTTGCCGTGGTCCATGATCCCGATGCGGTCGCAGAGCTGGTCGGCCTCCTCCATGTTGTGCGTCGTCAGGACGACGGTCTGGCCGGCGGCGTGCAGGCTCGAGACGATCTCCCACAGGCCGATGCGGCTCTGCGGATCGAGGCCGGCGGTCGGCTCGTCGAGGAAGAGGATCGCGGGGTCGTGCAGGAGCGCGCGGGCGACCATGAGCCGCTGCGCGAGCCCGCCCGAGAGCGCCATGACCGGCGCCTTGGCCCGCTCGGTGAGGTGGAATTTCACGAGCAGGTCGTCGGCGGCGGCGCGTGACGCGGCCGCGCCCAGCCCGAAGAAGCGGCCGTGGAAGTACAGGTTCTCCCACACCGTCAGGGCGCGGTCGAGCGTGTTCGTCTGCGGCACGACGCCGATGAGCTGCTTGGCGACGGCGGGGTGGCGCACGACGTCGATGCCGCCGACGAACGCCTCGCCCGACGTCGGGATCACGCGGGTCGTGAGCATGCTCGCGGTGGTGGTCTTGCCGGCGCCGTTGGGCCCGAGCAGCCCGAAGATCTCGCCCTCGCAGACCGTCAGGTTGAGCCCGTCCACCGCCGTGACGCCGCCCGGGTAGACCTTCGTCAGGTCGACCGTCCGGATGACGTCGGCCCGCGCGGTTCCCGCCACGGTTTGCTGCGACACGGGTCGGCACGATACCGCGGCCCGCGCGCCCGCCCGCGCACCCGCCAAAGGGCCGGCGTGGGGCGGGCAGGCCGGCGGAGCGCAGAACGCCAATTGGCGTCGTGTCGATGCGCCAAGTGGCGCGGATGCGGCCGCGAGCGGGTCGCGGGCGTGGAGTCACCCACCTAGCGTGTGATCGGCCGGGACCGGGCCGGCGCCGGGCCGGCGAGCGCGGGCCGGTCGAGGGCGAACATCGCCGCGGCGGGGCGGGGGGTGCCGTCGCTCGTATCGGCGATCAGCTCGCCCAGCGCGGGCCCGAACTTGAACGCATGGCCGGAGCAGCCGGCGGCGACGGTGACGGCGCCGATCGCGCCGATGGCGAAGTCCGCGTCCGGCGTCATCGTCCACGGGTGGCGGTCGCTGCGAAGCGCCCGGCCCGAGAGGCTCGGCAGCCGCGCCGCCACCCAGCGCTCCAGCCGCCGCTGCTCCTCGGCCGCGGCGGGGATCGCGGCGGCGTCGGGCAGCCACGGGTCGTCGCCGGCCGCGTCGAATCCGAGCTTGTACCCGATGCCGGGGACGGGGTGGCCGTACACGCCGCCCGCCTGGCCGTCGCCCCACTCGACGAATCCGGGCACGTCCACGAAGTCGGGCGCGGCGAAGTAGGTCACCTGGCCGTAGGCCGGCGCCAGGGGCAGGTCGAGGCCGAGCGGATGCACGAGCGCGGGCGTCCACGGCCCGGCCGCGATCACCGCCCGGTCGGCGGCGATCGTGGCCGACTCCGTCGTCACGCGCACGCCGCTCGGGGTGGCGGCCACCGCGACGGCCCGCTCGGGCGAGCGCAGCTCGGCTCCCGCCGCCAGTGCGGCCCGCCGAAGCGCCGCCATCGCCCGGTCGGCGAGCACGGCGCCGGCGCGCGGATGGTAGAGCGCCACCTCGCCGTCGCCGGCGGTGACGTGCGGCCAGCGCCGGCGGACGTCGCCCGCGTCGAGCTCCTCGAAGTCGGCCGCGGCGGCGCGGAGGCCGTTCACGAGGCCCGACAGGGTTGTGGGCGGCGCGATGTCGAGCTGGCCGGTCAGGTGCAGGAGCCGGTCGCCGCACTCGGCCTCGAGCCGCGCCCAGCGGTCGAGCGCCTCGGCGGCGAGCTGTGCGTAGGCGGGCACCGCGTAGGCGACCCGGATCGAGCGGCTGACGCCGGTCGAGGACGTGCACGGATGGCCGCTGCCGAAGCGGTCGACACCGACCACCCGCCCCCCGCGGCGGGCCAGGGCGAGCGCGGCCGAGAGCCCGACGACCCCGAGGCCCACCACCACCACGCGGGCGCGCTGCGATTCAGCCATCGCGGCATGCTGTCACGCGCGCCGCTGCGGGGGCGATCTAGTGAATCGGCAGCGGGTTCGCGGAGGCCGCGGCGTTCAGCCGCGGGAAGCCCCAGGCGTCCTCGAGGCCGGCGAGCAGGCCGGGGTGCGTGAGGGAGCGCGCGTCGGTGGCGCCGGCGGCGACGGTGCCGCCGATCGCGATCGTGGCGACGTGCTCGTCGCTCGTGGAGCCCTCGTCCCACGTGACGATCACCTCGGCGCCCCCCGCGACCATTGCCGGGACGTTCGTCTGGAGCCACCTGTCGCCCGCCTGGATCTCGGCGGTGCGGCTGGTGCCGTCGTGCATGTCGTTCGCCAGGTTCGGGACGACGTAGGAGAACGCCCGCAGGTTGCCGGGGTCGAACGAGGTGTAGGGCAGCACGTTCGCGCATGCCGTCGGGCTCGACGTGATGTCGTTGTAGTAAACGGCCGGGTTGTGCGCCTTCTTGTAGGAGCCCGTGTCTCCGCCGGTGTAGCACACCTTCGGCATCGACTCCTCGTACTCGCCCCAGCTCACCCCGGCGGTCTGGAGCTGGTTGAAGATGTTGTTCGACCCGCTCGTGGAGCCGGTCAGGCCGCTTGTGTTCGCCAGGTAGTCGGGCAGGCTGCCCGGCCCGGCCTGATAGTTCGTGAAGAGCGTCCCCTGCGCGATGAGGGACTGGATGTACGGCGCCGCGGAGTTGCCGACGATGTCGGAGTAGTGCTTGTTCTCCATCATGATGATGACGATCGGCTCGGCCGGGCCGGTACCGCCGCCCCCGCCGCCGCCGCTTGCCGGCGTCGTCACCGGCGCGGGCGCTGACTGCGCCGAGGTGTTCGGCACCGCGTCGAACGCGTCGACGGTATAGGCGTAGGGGGTGCTCGGCTGCGCCGTCTGATCCGTGTAGGCCGTCTGCGTGCCCGGGACGGTCTTGATCAGGGTGCCGTCGCGGTAGACGTCGTAGCCGGTGACGCCGACGTTGTCGTTCGAGGGCGACCACGAGACCGTCACCGACGTGGCGCTGTTCGCCGACGCAGACACGCCGAGCGGGACCGACGGCGCCTGTGTGTCGCCTCCGCCGCCACCGCCGCCGGACGACCCCGTGGCCAGGACGATGTTGTCGAAGGCGAAGCTCGCACCCGTCACGGCGGGCTTCTCGAGCACGTTCACGGTGAGCGAGTCGCCCGTCGTCTTCACCGTGAGGTTGACCGCGGGGATCGACTGCCAGGCCGA
Organism: uncultured Actinomycetes bacterium; assembly: GCA_963707585.1. GTDB lineage: Bacteria > Actinomycetota > Thermoleophilia > Gaiellales > JAICJC01 > JAICJC01. The sequence goes on from CAVPQP010000008.1 coordinate 269,916, forward strand.
GGTCGGAGTGGCGCAGCTCTGCGCGCTTGCGACGCTCGTCGTCGTGCCGGACTTGAGCTCCTTCAGCACGAGGCAGACCGACTGTCCCGCCACGCTGCTCTGGACATCGCCCGAGAGCTGATAGGCGGTGCCCGCCGTGGCCGACTTGACCGGCTTGGACGTCGTGTAGGCGTAGGTGCCGGACGCCCCGGAGCTCGCGGTCAGCCTGGCGGCGAAGCCGCCGCCGTTTCCGGCGACGAGCGCGAGCGATCCACTGCTGCCGGCCCAGCCGGTGAGCGAGCCGGCGCCGGAGCCCTCGAACGTGCCGTTCGCGACCAGATTCGTCGCCGCGGACGCCGACGAGACGGTGCCGCAGAGCACGGTGAGCAGACCGACCGCCAGGACCCCCCGAGTGCGTCGTGCAACTTGCATCGCAACCAGTAGACCCGACCTCACAGAACATGTCAAGTCGTGTCGGCGTTCACGTGCTCACACGCACCGATCGAGCTACCATCGATGCCCGCGTCACGAGACGGAAAGGGGGCGGTGGTGGACATCGGAAAGCCACTTCGCATCTACACGGTCGAGCCGGTCGAGGACCCGGTTCCCCGGCGCGCGCCCGAGCCGCGACCCGAGCCGGCGCCGCTGCCCCGGCCGGAGAGGGAGCCGGACCCGGCGCAGGCGCCGTGAGCGTCGCGCCCGACTACCTCGAGCCGGTCGTGGGCTGGCGGGTGTGGTCGCTTCAGGAGGTCGGCGGGCGCGTGCGGCTCGCAAGCCACATCTCACCGAGCGTCTGGGAGCCGGGGCGGGAGCTGGTCGCGGAGTGCGAGGTGCGCCGGCGGGCGCCGCTCGCGCCATGGCACACGCGGCCGACCGGGCATGCCGCCCCGGCCGAACGCTGCACGTGCGGCGTGCACGGCGTGAGCCGGGTCGGCCTCCTCGCCACGTATCTGCCGGTGGCCAACCGGCCCTACTCGTGGATGCGGCCCGTCGTGCGCCAGGCGATCGGCCGGGTGGCGCTGTGGGGCGAGGTGGTCGAGGGCGCGCGTGGCTGGCGCGCCGCCCGCGCATATCCGGCCGAGCTGTGGGTGCCTCAGGTCGACGGCAACGATCGCGACGTCCCCGAGGTCGAGGCGATCGCCGCCGACCTGGCCGACTACGGCGTGCCGGTCCAGGTCTGCGACGGGCTGACGGTGCGGGCGATCGTCTCCGAGCTCGCTGCATCGAGCGGTGGGCTGGCCAGCACGACCGACGTCTCGATCTGACGCTCCGGGATCGCCCAGTACGTGCGCAGGAGCGCGGACTTCTGCTCCGGCGTGACGAGCTCGAACCCGTTGCGGCCGTAGAAGCTCACCGCCCACGCGGCCGCCGCCCAGGTGCCCACGAGCATGCGCCTGTCGCTCAGGCCGCGGAGGTGTACGAGCAGGGCGGCGCCGACGCCGCGCCGCTGGCTGCCGGGAAGCACGTAGGCGTGGCGGATCAGATCGACGTCGCCCACCGGCTGGATGCCCATGACGCCGACGAGCGTCCCGCCGGCCTCGTAGCCCCAGAAGACGACGCCGGCGGCGATCTCGGCGTCGAGCGCGTCCGCGCCCATGTACGGGTCGTGCCAGCGGTCGTCCGGGATCACGCCGCGGTACGCCTCGGCGGCGGCGTTCACGATCGCGAGGATCGCCGCCCGCTCGTCGTCGCGGCACGGCCGGATCGGGCTCATCCCGTCACCCTAGCCGCGCCCGCCCGCGAGACCCACCGGCCGCCCGGGCAGTGGGCGGCCGGTGGTCTGCATCCCGCGGGACCGAGGATGTCCTACACCGGTGTTCGCGCGAGCAAACGTGTTGCCTTCGGTCGAACGTTATGCTCGCGGCATGGCGGCGCACGAATCGGCGGTGCTGGGGCAGTTCATCCCGCTTCATTACCACTACCACATGCTCACGGACGAGAGCCGGATGGCGCCGTTCGCCGAGGCGATCGCACTCGTGGTCGAGCCGGGCATGCGGGTGGTCGACCTCGGCGCCGGCACGGGCGTCCTGTCGTTCTTCGCCGCCCGGGCGGGGGCGGCGTCGGTGTGGAGCGTGGAGGCGAATCCCGAGCTCGCCGCGGCGGCCCGCACGAACCTCGACCGAAACGGCGTCGCCGACCGCGTGCGCGTCGTCGATGCGGACGCGTTCGCCTACGTGCCGCCGGAGCCGGTCGACGTGGTGATCTGCGAGATGCTCCACACGGGCCTCCTGCGCGAGAAGCAGGTCGACGTGCTGCGCGCCTTCAAGGCGCACTACCTCGACGCCCACGGCCCGCCGCTGCCCCGGTTCGTCCCGGAGGGCTACGTGCAGGCGGTGCAGCCCGTCCAGCAGGACTGGAGCTACGCCGGCTACTCCGCGGAGTTCCCGCACTTCCAGCACCCCGCGGTGGAGCAGACGCGCACGGTGGCGCTCGCCGAGCCGGCGCTCTACGACTCCGGCCTGTACTCGGGCGACCTGCCCGAGGTGATCGGGTGGGACGGGATGATTGTCATGGCCCACGCCGGGCACCTGAACGCGCTTCGGATCATCACGAAGAACCTCGTCGCGATCATCGAGGCCGAGGGCCGGTCGGTCGACTGGCTGAACAGCTACATGATCGTGCCGCTCGCCGAGGCGCTCGACGTCGCCGCGGGCGACCGCGTGCGGATCGCGTTCTCCTACCGCCCCGGAGCGCAGCTCGACGCGCTCGTGCCCACGGTGGCGCGCGCGCCGGGCTGAGCCGCCGGCCGGGCTACCCGGCGGTCAGCAGGAAGTCGAGGCAGGAGCCGTCGGCGGCGATGTCGACGATCGCGCCGCGCAGGACGTCTGCCGAGTACTCGCTGCCGGGGTTCAGGCACAGCGTCTGCCCGATCTTCTGCGCACCGCGCGACTCGTGGATGTGGCCGTGCAGGCCGACCGACGGCTGGTAGCGCTTGATCGCGTCGCGCACCGCCTTGCTCCCCACGGGGATGAAGCTCGGGCGGCCGCCGTGCAGGACCGGCTTCAGGTTCTCGTCGAGCTCCGGGGCGGTGTCGAGCCCCGAGTTATACGGCGGGTTGTGGAAGTTCGCGATCGTCCGCCGGCCGGGGTCGACCCGGTCCATCATCGCCGCGATCCGCTCGCCCAGCTCCTCCTCGGGGTACTCGCGCTCGGTATCCCACGGCGTGGGCGTGACGTCGCCGATGCTCGCGAGCACGGCCGGCCCGAGGTCGCACAGCGTGCGCTCGGGGCACTCGATGCGCTCGGCCGCCTCGAGCACGGCGTCGATCTCGACCGGATCGTCATTGCCCGGCGTGATGATGCATCGCACCCTGGGCTCGAGCCGCTCGGAGACGAGCTCGCACCAGCCCTCGATCTGGACGGTGATCTCGCGCCGGAAGAGCTGCTCCAGATACGGCTTGTCCCCGCCGATCCGATCGATCTCGGCCTGGTCCATCTCGACCGGATAGAAGCCGAGCATGTTGATCTCGGACCACAGCTGGTCGCGGCCCGCGGTCGCGACCGAGACCCGCTCGCCGCGCACCTCGGCGACGAGCGAGTCGCCATCCCGCTGCACCGGCACGAGCCCCTTGCCCGCGATGTCCCCGCCCAGGATGAGGACGTCCGCGTCGTAGGCTCCGGCGGCGTTCACGAACTTGCGGAAGCACCGGTCGGAGCCGTGCACATCGGTCGCGAAGAAGATGCGCAGCGCGCGCGAGTCGCGCCCCTTCTTGCGGCGGATCGGCACGGCCGGTCAGTCGCCCGCGCCGGTCATTCCGGCGGCAGCTCGCGCATGGCGAGGTCGATGTCGATGGACGCCGACCGCCGCACTCCCCGCGCGATCAGGTAGACGACGGGCCCGGCCGCCAGCACCAGGACAAGCGTGGAGACGCTCTGGGCGCTGAACTTCCCGAAGACGCTCGAGTGCGTGACGATCAGGAGGATCACGACCAGCGCCAGGATCGTCGTCAGGCCGCCGGCGATCGCCGCCTTGGGGATGCCGGCCCAGCGGTCGACGTCGTTCGTGCCCGGCTTCAGGATCAGCTCGGGCCGCCGGTACGGCAGCATCAGCGCCGACACCGCGCCGGCGAGCAGGATGAGGGCGACGAACAGGCTCAGGTTCGCGACGATGTTGGCGAGGTTGACGTAGGTGGCGAGGATCGAGAAGCCGATGCCGCCGGCGAGGGCGATGGCCGGTCGCGATCGAGCGGCGTCCCGGTGCGCTCGTCGATCTTCGCGACCGACACCGGCAGCAGCCGGTCGAACGCGAGGGCGAAGAGGACACGCGTGACGACGGCGACGAAGGCCAGGTCGACGGCCAGCTCGGCGCACGGCACCGCGATCGAGAACAGGATCTTCGTGATCGGGTCGCCCGAGAGGACGAGGCCGTAGCCGAGGCCGCCCGCCTGCGCCGAGAGCGACGTGATCTTGCCGTAGGCGGTGCCGTTCACCGCGTTCAGGTTCGCCTGCGCCTGCATGAAGTCGAGGCCGACGCGCCAGCGCAGGAGCACCCAGATCCCGACCCACACGACGACGAGCAGGACGATGCTGATGATCGACGCCATCATGTAGGTGCGCCCCGGCCGCTTCAGCTCGCCGCCGACGTAGTAGGAGTAGAGGACGCCGTTGTAGTTCAGCACCATGAACGGCACGACGAGCAGCGACGCCGTCAGGCTGATGCCCGTGATGACGCCGTTCTGCTTCGCCTGCGCGAGCACCGCGTTGTAGGCGTTCGTGTTGTGGCTGAAGCTGCCGAATGAGCCCACGAAGTCGCTGTGGCTATGGAAGAGCAGGATGCCGCCGAGGGCGATGAAGGCCAGCAGCTGGATGACGACGAGGCCGAGGATGACCTGCGCCACCCGCCGCAGCGGCAGGAGCGAGAGCAGGCCGACGATGACGAGCAGCCCGACGCAGATGAGCGCGATCGCGGTCTTCGAGGTGACGTGGTTTGCCCCCGCGGCGATCCACGAGCTCGAGAACGCGTCGCCGAGGCCGGTGAGCGCGAACGGCATGAACGCCGCGGTGAACTGGGCATTCGCGGCCAGGATGTAGGTGAACGCGACCGCGACGCTGACGCCGACCATCGCTCCGAGCACGGGCGAGATCACGCGTGACACGTACACGTACTCGCCGCCCGCGCGGGGGATGGCCTGCAGGAGGTAGCGATAGGCGAACATGCCGACGAACCAGATCCCGGCCGCGAGCAGCAGCGGCAGGATCATGTCGGGGTGGCTGAAGCTGGTGAGGCCGGCGCTGAAGTTGATGAAGGTGTTGACGACCGCCACCGAGGCGAGCGCGATCGCCGTCGCGGCCGGGATCCCGAGCTCGCGCACGAGCCCGGAGGATTGGCGTGTGAAGAGTCCACCCGACGACGAGGCTTCAGGAGGGGCTGCCGACTCACTCATGTCTTGACCTCCGCTTCGGGATGGAACGTTCCAGAGCGCGGCCAACCTACCAACCACACGTGACAGTTGCAACCCCCCGGCCCGGGGGCGTCACCCCGCGGCTGGCTGCGCCGCCGGCCACTGCCAATCCGGCCCGACCGCGAGCGGCGCTCTCTGCGCCGCGCTGGCGCGTGCGGCGACGGCTGTCGCGACCGACCAGCGGTCGTCAGCGAGCGTGGCGTTCGCCGTCTGCTCGCCGCGGCAGGCGGCGGCGAAGGCGTCCATCTGGGCCTGGTACGCCGCGCCGAACCGCGCGCGGCAGTCGGCGGGGAAGCCGGGCGCGGACGCGGGCGAGAGCAGCGTGACCCCGCTGCCCGTGGCGGCCTGCGCGAGCATCACCGAGCCCTCCGTGCCGACCACCTCGCACCGGATCTCCATCCCGAGCCTCGACGTGCGCGACAGGTGCATCGTCGCGACCGCGTCGCCGTGCGTGACCGTGATGTAGGCGTTGTCGAGGTCGGCGTCGCGGTAGACGGGGTTGTGGACGACCGCGGAGGCGGCGACCGGATCCTGGCCTAGCAGCCAGCGGGCCGTGTCGAAGTCGTGCACGCCGACGTCCATGATGAACCCGCCGGCGGGGACGTCGTCGGCGCTCGGCGGGAAGTCCTCGCGGCTCGCCACCTGCACCGCGAACGGCCTGCCGACGGCGCCCGCCGCGACGATGCGGGCGAGCTCGCAGAACTCCGGGTCGTGGCGGCGGTGGTAGGCGACCCGGACGACCTGGCGCGGATGCAGCGCCGCCGCGGTCTCGATCCGCTCGTGATCGTGCAGGCTGATCGCCCCCGGCTTCTCGAGCAGGAGGTGCTTGCCGGCCTCGAGCACCGCGACCGCGTGGTCGGCGTGGTCGGCCGTGCGGGTGCAGACGAGCACGGCGTCGACGTCCTCGCGGCCGAGGAGCTCGGCAATCGTCAGGAGATCGACGTCCGGGCCGGCCCGCTCGGGCGTCGCCCGGCCGCGCGCCGAGGCCACGGCGACGAGCCGGACGTGCTCGCTCCGCCGCGCGCAGGCGCCGTGGACGGCCGAGATGAAGCCGGTGCCGATGATCCCCAGCCGGACCGGTTCCGGGCGTGCGTTCAACGGATCTCCCCTCCCGGGCGATGGAACGTTCCAGACTACACTGTCACGCCGCCGATGCCACGAGCCCGCCCATGACGCCGCCCGCAGACGCCGATCCCGCGCCCTCCCACCGGCGGCAGGACGTGACCATCGTCGACGTGGCCCGCGCCGCGGGCGTGTCCAAGTCCACCGTCTCGAACGTGGTGCGCGGCGTGAACGAGGTGTCCGAGGCGACGCGGCAGCGTGTGCTCGAGGCGATCGCGGCGCTCCACTACACGCCGAACGGGATCGCCCGCCAGTTCGTGCGCCGGCGCACGACCATGATCGGCGTGCTCGTGGGCGACCTCGGCAACGCCTACCACGCCCAGCTCGCCCGCGTGGTCGAGCGGGCGCTCTTCCGCTCGGGCCACACGGCGGTGTTCTGCAACATCGAGGGCGACGAGGAGCTCGCGGTGGCGGGCGTCGACGCGCTGATCGAGCAGCGGGTGGCCGGCTTCCTGATCCTCGCCTCCATCGAGCGCACCCCCCAGGTGCCGGCCGCGCTGCGGCGCACGGGCATCCCGACGGTGGTGATCGGCCTGCGGCAGGAGTGGACCGACTCCGTCGGGCCGCACGACCGCGAGGGCGGGCGGCTCGCCACCCAGCACCTGGCCGACCTCGGCCACCGCAGGATCGGCTATGTGCGCACGTCGATGATCGAGGTCGGCGGCGACCGCGCCCGCCATGCCGGCTACCGCTCCGTGCTCGCGGCCATCGGCGCCGATCCGCCGCCGCCGATGTGGTGGGAGCAGGGCGCGGCCACGATCCGCGTCGGCCGGGCCGCGGTGCCGCTCCAGGAGGCGTTCGGCGGGCCGGCGGCGCCGACGGCCGTGTTCGTCTGGAACGACTTCGCCGCGATCGGCCTGATCGAGGCGTGCGAGGCGGCCGGCATCGCCGTCCCCCGCAACCTGTCGGTCGTCGGGTTCGACGACATCGCCGTCGCGGGGCTGGCCCGGATCTCGCTGACGACCGTCGCCCAGCCGCTCGACTATCAGGCCGAGCGGGCGGTTGCGATCCTGCTGGGCCGCATGAACGGCACCGCGGGCGAGCGCCCGCAGCACCTGCGCGTCCCGGTCGAGCTGCGGGTGCGTGGGTCGTCGGCGGCGCCCGCGAGGCGGCGCTAGCCGTGCGCGTCCTGCTCTGCGGCGCGGGCCAGATCGGGGCGCTGCACGCCCGCAACCTGGCGGCCGCCGCCGCCGTGACAGAGCTCGTGGTCGCAGACGTCGACCAGGCCCGGGCGGCGGCGCTCGCGGCCGGTTCGGGCGGCGTGGCGGCTCCCGCCGGCGATCCGTTCGCCGTGCGGCCCGACGCCGTCGTGATCGCCGCCGCGACGCCCGCGCACGCCGGGCTCGTGCGGGGCTGCATCGAGCGCGCGATCCCGTGCTTCTGCGAGAAGCCGTTGTCGGCCGGCGTCGACGAGACGGTGGCGCTCGTGCGCGAGGCCGAGGCGGCCGCGGCCGTCGTCCAGGTCGGGTTCATGCGCCGCTTCGATCCCGGCCTGCGGGCGCTGCGCGAGCTGATCACCGGCGGCGGCCTCGGCCGCGTGCACACGATCCACGTCGCCTCGCACGACCACGAGCCGCCGCCGGAGGAGTACGTCGCCCGCTCGGGCGGCATGTTCCGCGACCAGCTGATCCACGACTTCGACATGATCCGCTGGGTGACCGCGGCAGAGGTGGCGACGGTGTTCGCCGCCGGGGCCGTGCGGGCGATCCCGTTCGCCGAGCGCCATGGCGACGTCGATACATGCGCGCTGGTGCTCGTCATGGACGGCGGCGAGCTCGTGCTGGTGGCCGGCACCCGCGAGGACGGTCGCGGCGAGGATGTGCGCATCGAGGCGGTCGGATCGAAGGACAGCGCGGCGGCGGGGCTGAACGCGCGCACGCCCCTGCGCCTGCTCGACCCGCTCGGCGTCGAGCCGGGCCATCCGCCCTACGACTCCGCGTTCGACCGCTTCGCCGAGGGGTACACGGCCGAGATCGAGCACTTTCTCGCCCTCGCCGCCGGCCGGGGCCAGAACCCGTGCCCGCCCCGCGACGCCCTGGGGACGCTGCTCGTCGCCGAGGCGGCAGAGCGCTCGCGCGCGGCCAATGCCCCGGTCGCCGTGCGCCGCGCCGCCGACCTGCTCGGGTAGGTGCCTGGCACCGAGAGAAGCTGGTTGACGGCACCGACCGCGATCGCTCGGTGCCAGGCACCTCATTCCACGCTTGCCAGGAACATGTCGGTCAGCACCCGCTGGTCGATGCGCGCCTGCTCGGGCGGCGTGCGGCACTCCTCGGCGCCGAGCATGCAGCGGTGGAAGTGCACGAGCTCGCGCTGGTAGGCCTCGTCGTAGGAGTCGAAGGCCTGCGCCCGGCGACCGCCGGCACCGGCCGTCGTCACGGTGTAGGTGCTCGGCGCCTGCCGCAGCCAGGGCGAGGGGATCTGCAGCGTGCGGACAGCGTCCTCGAAGTAGAGGCTGATGCGCTCGTCGTACTCGTGCAGCTCCGTCAGCTGGATCCAGGCGCTGTCCCAGCGGGCGCCGCCCGCAAGCCGCACGGAGCCGGCGAGCGCCGTCCCTCCGGCCCAGGCATCGCCGCCGATCACGGCCACCGGCAGCGGCTCGCCCATCCGCGCGAGCATCCCGTGCACCATGTTCACCTGGTGGACGAGGCTCCCGAGGAAGCCGCCCGAGAAGGCCGTGATCGCGTCCGCGTCGGAGCGGCCGACCGCCCGCCGCACCTGCTCCGCCTCCGCGGCGCGGCCCTGCTCGATCACATCGCGGGGAACGTCGCCGCCGCGGGCGAGGTCCTCGGGGCCGAAGTACGGCCCGAACTCGGGGTCGTGCACGAGCACGCTGACGTAGCGCAGCCCCGCGGTCGAGTCCGGCAGCTCGGACACGAGCCGCTCGTAGGCGAGGTCGAAGCGGTTGTTGTAGGCAACCTGCACCACCCGGCCGGCGCGGTCGCGGGCGGCAACGATGGCGTCGACGTCCTCGAGGGTGATGGCGAGCGGCTTCTCGCAGAGGACATGCAGTCCGGCCGCGAGCGCGTCGAGCACCGTGCCCGCGTGGGTCGCGTTCGGCGCGGCGACGACGATCGCGTCCAGGCCGGGGTGCGCGAGCGCTTCCGCGGCCGACGCCACGCGCACCGGGATACCGAACCGGTCGCCGACGCGCTCCCGCACCGTCCGGCTGGGATCGGCCACGACGGCCAGCTCGAACCGATCGCGCAGGAGCGCCAGATGCGGCAGGTGCATCGCCTGGGCGATCAGCCCCGCCCCGATGACGGCGACGCGCTTGCGGTCGGCAGTGGCCGGCATGTGCGAGACATTAGAGCGCCTGCGGCCGTCGTTGCGTTCCGCCCGGTCGGAGGAGTAGACTCGCGCCCTCCTATGAGAGCGTTCTCACCCCGGTTGCCCAAGCTCGCCGCCGCTCTCTGCGCGGTTGCGCTCGCGGGTGCGTGTGGCGGCAGCTCGGGGTCGTCGCCGGGGAGCTCCGCCGGCGGCACGCCCGTGAACGGCGGGACGCTGCTCGCCGGGATCCCGTCCAACCCCGATCATCTCGACGCCGCCCTCTCGGCCACGACCGAGGGCTGGGAGATCCTCGAGGCGACGAACAACGGGCTGATGACGTTCCGCCGGGCTGCGGGCGGCGCCGGGTCGCAGGTGGTGCCCGACCTCGCCACGGGGATGCCGAAGATCTCCGGCGGCGGCCGCGTGTACACGTTCCACATGCGGCCGGGCGTGCGCTTCTCGCCGCCGGTCAACCGGGCCGTGCGGCCGTCCGACGTGAAGGCGTCGATCGAGCGCGTCCTGAAGGTGAACTCCCCCAACGTCGGCTGGTACACCGGCATCGTGGGCGCGACGGCCTACGAGTCCGGCAAGGCGTCCGGCCTGCCCGGGATCGTCGCGAACGACTCGGCGATGACGGTCACGTTCCACCTGACCCAGCCCGACGGCACGTTCCTCGAGTACATGGCGCTGCCGCCCGCGTTCGTCTACCCGGCGGGCACGCCCGCCCACGACGTCTCGACGCACACGCCGGAGCGGGTCGCGACCGGCCCGTACGAGATCTCGTCCTACGTCCCCAGCCAGCAGGTGCTCCTGACGCGCAACCCGAACTTCCACCCCTGGCCGAACACGCCCGGCGGGCACCTGGCCGAGGTGAAGATCACGGTCGGGGTCACGCCGGAGCAGGCGGTCAACGAGACGGCCGACGGGCAGCTCGACTACTACTTCCTGAACCCGCCGCCCGACCGCCTCGCCCAGCTCGAGCGCCAGTACCCCACGCAGCTGCAGAAGGGCGCGACGGGCGAGATCGAGTACTTCTCGATGAACGAGCGGCGGCCGCCGTTCAACAAGCTCGCGGTGCGCCAGGCGGTGAACCTCGCGTCCAACCGCCAGGCGATGCTGAAGCTCGAGGGCGGCCAGGGCACGATCTCCGAGAACGTGATCCCGCCGAGCTTCGGCAGCGCCTACAGGAAGCACACCTTCTACCCGTACGACCCCGCCAAGGCCAAGCAGATGGTGCAGCAGGCCGGCGCAACCGGCGCCCACGTCACCCTCTGGGTGCTCAACACCGAGCCGTACCCGAACGTGGCCCAGTACATGGCGAGCGTGCTCAACGGGCTCGGCATGGTGGCGACGGTCAGGGTCGTCGACGCCTCGGTGTACTGGGACCTGATCGCCACCCAGAAGAACGACCCCCAGATCGCCTACAACAACTGGAGCCAGGACTTCCCCGAGGGGGCCGACTTCATCGACACCCAGCTGAACGGCGAGGGCATCGTGAACGTCGGCAACAACAACCAGTCGAACGTGAACATCCCCGCCTACAACAAGCTGATCGACAGGGCCAAGCGGATGCCGGTCGGGAGCGCGCGCAACGCGCTCTGGGCGCAGCTCGACGCCGACTACATGAAGAACAATGCGCCGTGGGTCGTGTTCATGAACGCCGGCCGGTACAAGTTCGTGTCCGCCCGGCTGCACGGCCTCGTCTTCAACGGCACCTACTACGACCTGTTCCCGTCGATGTGGCTCAGCCAGTAGCGACCTAGAGGTGGAACGGCAGGCGGATGCTGTTGACGTGGCACGCGTTTGCGATGCACGGCAGCCCCAGCATCCCCTCCCAGCCGCGAAGCGCGCTGTACTGGTTGAGCGCCTTGCGCGCCAGCTTGTGCGGCGTCGACGGTGAGATGACGATGAACGGAAGCGGCGTCGACAGCGAGCCGTTGCCGCCCGCCGAGTCGAACCAGATGAAGACCGCGGTGTGGCCGCGCGTGTACGGGCGGCGGTGCAACAGCCCGTGACTGCCGCCGAGGAAGCCCTGCAGCCAGCTGCTGGCCTGTGCGGGCGTGCCGTCGTGCATGTCGTGCTGGAGGTTGGGAGTGATCCACGTGAAGGTCCGCTTCAGCTTGATCGGGTGCGCGGGCAGCGTGACCATGTCGCGCCGGCAGACGGCGCGCGGGATGCGCCGGTAGTAGACCGCCGGGGCGTGCCGGGGAACGTAGAGGGAGGTGTTGTTGGGGTCGCACGGGCGCGGCATCGACTCGGCGAACGTCCGCCAGTGCAGGCCGCCGACCTGGCTGAAGATGTTCGGGCCGCTGCTCGAGCAGCCCGGGCCCGGGGTGCAGTCGCTCGTCGTGATCACCCGGCCGCCGGTCGCGGCCAGGTAGTTGCCGAGGCTGCGAGGGTAGTGGGCGGCGCGGAAGCTCGCCGCCGACCCGCACTCGCCGGCGAGCGTCTTGAAGTAGCTCGCCGGTGCGCTGCGGCCGAGGATCTGCGCGTAGGAGTGGTTCTCGAACGCGATCACGACGATGTGGTGCCAGGCGGGCGCCCGGCGCACGTGACCGCACGGCGACGCGGCCGCCGTGCCCGCCCCGAATGACATCCCCGCAGCCGTGCCGATCGCGACGCCGGCCACGGCTGCACGTGCAAGCAGCATCCACGCTCGATGCATGGTGAACCCCCATCAACCGTTGCTTGCCCGCGCTGAGCACGCTACCGCACCGGAGGCCGGGAGGGGTCGGGGCTCACCGCATGCTTACAGTCTTCGCACCGGAGCTTTGCGGAGTGGCGAAAACGTAGCGCCCGACGCCGGAGGTTGAGGATTTCGCAGCCAGGTGGTAGGTTCGCCATCGAAATGGCCCTCGATGCCCTTGACCGCCGCCTGATTTCGTGTTTGAAGCTCGACGGCCGCATGAGCTACTCGGAGCTGGCCGGCCGCGTCGGGGTGAGCGAGGGCACCGCCCGCAACCGGCTGGGCAAGCTCGTGTCGTCGGGCGCGGTCAAGATCGTCCCGGTGGTCGAGCCCGATCGGATCGGCTACCGGCTGAACATGTGGATCGGCGTGCGCTGCCGTCCCGGCGCGGCCCGGGCCGTGGCCGAGGCGCTGGCCCGCTTCCATGCCGTGCGGTATGCAACGGCGTGCGCGGGCGTGTACGACGTCATCTGCGAGGCCGTGTTCCTGTCGCAGGCCGAGATGCTCGGGTTCCTGGAGTCCGAGCTGCAGACGGTCGAGGGGATCACGAGCGCCGAGACGTCGCTCGTGCTCGAGATCGCCAAGGCGGGCTGGGAGTGGGAGCTGCGCGAGGAGGATGCCCGCTCGGCCGCGCGGCCCGCCCGCGAGGAGGTGGGGCCGGGGTGATCGCCGCACGCCGAGATCGACGCGCGCGTGGAACGGCTGCAGGCCGAGCTGCGCGACCGCGGCCTCGCAGCCGCGATCTGCTTCGGCGCGCACCGCGACTACTGCCCGGCCGACCTGCGCTACCTCGCCCGCTGGTCGTGCACCGACGAGGAGCTGTCGTTCGTGTTCGTCCCGCGGGACGGGCCGACGACGCTGCTCACCGACGCCGAGTGGGATCTCGAGCGCGCCCGCTCCGAGGCACACGCGGGCGAGGTGCTGCTGGATCCCGACCCGGCGCGCACGCTCGCGCGGCTCGTGCGCGCGCATGCGGGTGCGGGCGATCGCGTGGGGTTGAGCGGGTTCGCCGTCTTCCCTGCGCCGATCTATCTGGCGCTCGCGGCCGCCTGCCCCGGCGTGCGCTTCGAGGATGTGACGGCGGTGACGGCCGCGCTGCGGTTCGTGAAGTCGCCCGCCGAGGTGGCGCTCATGCGCGAGGCGGCACGCGTGTCCGATGCGGGCATGCGGGCGGGCGTCGAGCGGATCGAGACGGGGGTGAGCGAGGTCGAGGTCGTCGCCGCGGCCGAGCACGCGATCCGCACAGCCGGCGCCGAGCTCTCGTTCGTGACGGTGATGGGGGCGGGGGCGCGCACCGCGCAGGCGACCTTCTTCGCCGAGCCGCGGCCGATGCGGCAGGGCGAGCTGGCCGTGCTCGACTGCGGCGCCCGCATCGAGGGATACCACGGCGATATGTGCCGCACGGTCGTGGTGGGGACGCCAGGCGAGCCCGAGCGGGCGATGCTCACCGCCGTCGCCGCGAGCGTCGAGGCGGCGATCGCAGCCGCACGCCCCGGCACGCGCGTCGCCGACGTCTCGGCCGCCGCCCGCAGCGCCGTCGACGATGCCGGCTTCGGCGAGCACTGGTGGGGCTACTACATGCCGCACGGTGCGGGCGCCGCGCAGCACGAGCCGCCGGACGCACGCGCATACGGCGACATGCGCCTCGAGGCCGGGATGGTGCTCTGCATCGAGCCGGGGATCGCCGTGCCCGGCGTGGGGGCCGTCATCCTCGAGCAGATGATCCACGTGACGCCGGCAGGGGCGGAGACGCTGAACGAGCTCCCGCTCCGGCTCTGGGACCGATGAGACCGCGATGACCGAAGGGAGCGACGTGATGGAATCCGAATCGATCGACCACTCGACGAGGCTTGCCGCTCACGGAGCGCGGCAAGCTGATCAAGAGCCTGCGCCGGCTCGACATGATCGTTCTTCCTCGTCTGCGCCCTGGTGGGCCTCGACACGCTCGGCCAGGTCGCAAGCTACGGCGCCCAGACGTTCACGTGGGTCATCGTGCTCGGGCTCCTGTTCCTCGTGCCCTACGGCCTCGTGATGGCGGAGCTCGGGACGGCCTTCCCGCAGGAGGGCGGCCAGTACGAGTGGATGAAGCTGCTCGTGGGGGCGGTTCTGCGGCCGGCCTCGGGTCGGTGCTCTACTGGATCTCAAACCCGCTCTGGGTGGGCGGGTCGCTGGCGTTCGTCTCGACCGGCGGCGTGGTCGACCTACCTCCATCCGATCGGCACGAAGACGCTCGGTGACTACGCTCTTCAAGCTCGCGTTCATCTGGATCACCGTCATCGTCGCGATCATCGCGCTGCGGGTCGGCAAGTGGATCCCCAACCTCGGCGCGATCGTGCGCGTCGTCGTGCTCGGGTTCTTCTCGCTGACCGTCGTCGTATACGCGATCGAGCACGGCGTCCACGGGTACGGCGCCGGCGACTTCCGGCCGACGAGCGCGGTCTTCATCGGCCTCGTGCCGCTGCTGCTCTTCAACTACGTCGGGTTCGAGCTGCAGAGCGGCGCCGCGGAGGAGATGGAGAACCCGCGCCGCGACGTCCCCGTCGCCGTGGCCCGCGGCGGCATCATCGCCGTGCTCTGCTACGCGATCCCGATCTTCGGGATCGTCGCGGTGCTGCCGTCGTCGAAGGTGAGCGGCATCGCCGGGTTCCTCGATGCCGTCAACACCACCTTCACGGTGTACGGCTCCGCCCATCACATCCTGCTGCAGGTGATGGCCCTCCTGTTCGTCTTCGCGCTCGCAACCGGCGGCGCCGCCTGGATCATCGGCTCCGACCGGGTGCTGGCGGTGGCGGGCTACGACGGCGCGTTCGCGAGCTGGTTCGGGGTCTTCAACACCCGTCTGGGCACGCCCGTGCGCGTGAACGTGCTCTCCGGCGTCGTCGCGACGGCATTCATGCTCGCGGCCGAGTTCCTGAACACGGGATCCAACGCGAGCACCTTCGTCGTCGTGCTCTACATGGCCACGTCGACCGGCCTGCTCTCCTACCTGCTGATCTTCCCGGCGGTGATCCGGCTGCGCTATACGCACCCCGGCGTGCCGCGGCCCTACCGGATGCCCTACGGCAACGCGGGCGCCTGGATCGGCGGGCTCGTGACGCTCGGGCTGGATCGTCCTCGGCTCGTGGATCGCGGTGTTCCCGGACACGATCGAAAACGTCGGTCGGGGCGGGGTACAACTTCCAGGGCTACTGGGGCATCAGCCGGCTGCGGTTCGAGGTGTTCACGATCGGCACGCTGGTCGTGATCGCGGCGATCGGCATCGTCGGCTACATGCTGGGCGCAGCGACCCGGGCGGCGCCCGTCGACGTGCCCCTGGCTCCCGGCGTGGAGCCCTCGGCCGAGACCTGACCGCGCCCCTACTGAGGCGATCGTCTGAGGGCGGTGGTGACGACGCGGACGCCCAGCCTGCCCGGCAGCAGGACGAGGTCGATCACCTGGCCGGCGACGCCGCCTTCGGGGAGCTGCTCGGCGAGCTCCTCGACTGCCTCCTCGGTGGCCTCCAGCACGTCCTCGCCGACGTCCAGGATGTCGCCGGCGTCGGGGACGACGGCCTCGGCGATGCGATGCTGCGCTTCGAGCGCCACGGCGGCGGCGAGGCGCTCGATCGATTCGCGCACCCGTGCCTGGGCCGCGTCGCGGGCCTCGAGCTCGGACGGCGCGTCCGGTGACCACCGCAGCCCGAGCAGGTGTGAGATGCGCACGCCAAGGGCGAGCGCGAGCGCGACGCCGACGATCGCCCAGCCGGCGGCCAGGAGCAGCGGAGCGCGCCAGCCCGACGCGACCTGCGAGAGCGCGCTCACCGCCGCCCAGTTGGCGAGTGCGAAGGCGGTCAACCCGACGACGACGACGAGCAGCGCAGCGCCCACGTCGCGGACCGAGCGGCGCAGCTCCGGCGCGTGCTCCGAGGCGGCGTAGACGATCTCGGCGCGCACGAGCGACCGGGTGTCCCGGCCGACCTCGTCGAGGGCGGCGGCCACCGACGGGCGCTCGCCCTCGGCGCCCTCGCCCGGCGCGGACTCTTCAGCCGGGCGCGTGTCGCCGGCGTCGGTCATCGGTCAGGCGCGTTTGCCCAGGACCCCGCCCAGGACGGTGTTCGTGACCACGCCGACGATCGAGAGGATGATCGCTGCCCAGATCGCCGTCCAGAAGAAGCTGTCGATCGTGAGGTGGCTCGTGAGCGCGTCGGTGATCTCCAGGACGGCCGCGTTGATCACGATGGAGAAGAGGCCGAACGTCAGCAGCACGAACGGGAGAGACACGATTCGGATCACCGTGCCGAGAAACGCGTTCACGACGCCGAAGAGCAGCGCGATCCAGAGGTACGAACCCACGCCGCCGGAGACGGACATCCCCGAGAGCAGCCAGTTGGTCACGGCGAAGGCGAGCGCGATCGCGACCAGGCTGATGAGTGCTCCTCGCAGCACGGCGCCGAGCCTAGCACGTCGCTACCGCGGTGGGATACTCGCCCACAGGGCAGGGCCATCCACCGTGAAGGGAGCACATCGTGTCCGAGATGAACCGCCGCCAGGTGCTGGGAGCCGCCGCAGTCGTCGCCGCAGCCGGGGTGGTCCCGGCGGCCGCCGCGGCAGCCGACGCAGCCGCCGGCGACCCGCCGACGCTGCCGAAGTCGAACGAGACCAACCGCTTCGACTTCGGGCAGATCAGCCCCCAGGTCGTGCGCGCAGGCGGGACGGTGACGGAGTGCACCGGGAAGAACTTCCCCGTCCTCCAGGGCAACGCCGCCGCGTCGTTCCTGCTCGTGCTGAAGCCGGGCGCCGTGCGCGAGCCGCACTGGCACCCGGACGCCTGGGAGCTCGACGTGCCCCTGTCCGGGCGCGGCCGGCTCGGCGTCGTCAACCCCGACGACACCTTCAGCGTCCAGGAGCTCGTACCCGGCCAGATCGGCTTCATCCCGCAGGGATACGCGCATTACATCGAGAACGTCGGCACCGAGGACATGCGCTGGGTGGTCGTCTTCAACAACACCCAGCCGGACGACATCGGCCTCTCGACGACGTTCGCCGGCATGCCGACGCACACGTTCACCGACACCTTCAGCCTGCGGAGGGGCGGGCTGGCCCGGGCGAACAAGCCGGACGGGACGCTGTTCATCGTCGAGCCGACGTGACGGACCGCTGCCGCAACGCCGCCTCGTAGCAGCCGGGCGAGCAGTACCTCGAGGCTCGGGTTGACACATACCGATATTGGAATATAATGCGGACACCGTGGCGCGCTCCTCCACGACGGCGGACGTCTTCAACGCGATCGGCGATGCGCACCGCCGCGACATCCTGGACACGCTGAACGGGGGCGAGAAGGCCGTCGGAGCGATCGTGCATGACCTCTCGATGTCCCAGCCTCAGGTCTCGAAGCACCTGCGGGTGCTGAGCGAGGTGGGACTCGTCGCGTGCCGGGCCGACGGGCGTCGCCGGCTGTACCGCCTGGAGCCCACGCGCCTTCGGCCGATGCACGACTGGCTGGCCAAGTACGAGCAGGCGTGGAACGACCGGCTGGACCGCATGGACGACTACCTCCAAGAGCTCCAAGACGAAGGAGAGCTGAAATGACACCCAATCGGCATGGATCAGCGGTCATCGAGCTTCCGAACGATCTCGACGTTGTCATGACCCGGAAGTTCGACGCCCCGATCGCACTGGTCTTCGATGTCCTGACGAAGGCGGAGCATGTGAGCAGATGGTTCGCTCCGTTTTCGTGCCGGGCGACGGCGTGCTCGATCGACCTGCGCGTCGGCGGGGACTACCACATGGCGTTCGTGACCGAGGACGGAGCCGAGTGCTCGTTCCGAGGCACCTACCTGGAGGTCGAGCCGCCGACCCGGACCGTCGCGACGTGGCTGTTCGAAGGGTGGCCGGACGCGCACGCCGTCGAGACGGTCGAGCTGCGCGAAGCGGATGGTGTCACCACGATGACCAGCACGCTGTCGTTCCGCGATCAGGCCGGCCGCGACCACATGACCACGTTCGATGGGCAGGAAGACAGCTACGACAAGATGGAGGATCTGCTGCGGTCACTGCTCGATCGAGAGGGCAGCGTCTCCGGGTAGCGATTGGTGAGCGGCGGGGGTGGGATTCGAACCCACGATCGAGGTGAACCCCCGATGCCGGTTTTCAAGACCGGTGCGTTCAACCGCTCCGCCACCCCGCCGGGGCGAGGACGCCAGCTTAACCGGATGCCGCCGCGCCCCGTGAGCCCGGTCACACCCTGCCCGATCGGGTGAGTCCGCCGCGTCGCCCTCCCCGTAGACCTGCTGATCGAGGTCCGATGAAACCACGGAGAGGGGCATGACACATGAGTTCTGATCGAACGATCGATCTGCGGGCGACGCGGGTGCGCGTGGCGATGGCGCTCACGGCGCTCGCGATCCTCGCGACGCTCGTCGCACTGCCGTCGCGAGCGCCCACGCCGCGGCCGCTCCCAGGAGCGGGTCGGCCACCGTCGTCAAGGTCGCGACCCGCGGCAGCTTCGGGCGCATCCTGACCACGGTCGGCGGCCGCACGCTCTACAAGCACCCGAACGGGCCGTGCACCGGCTCGTGCCTGACCGTCTGGCCGCCGCTCCTGATGCCGCGGGGGAAGACCGATCCCGAAGGGGATCGCCGGGCTGCGCACGGTCGTCCTCGCCAACGGCCGCCGGCAGGTCACCTACCGCCACCGCCGGCTCTACACGTTCGTGAGCGACAGCGGCACGAGCGTGAACGGAAACGGCGTCGCCGGCTTCCTCGTCGCCAAGGTCGTGCCCTGACCGGGTGGCGGAAGCGCTGCGCCTGATCGGCGCCGGCCTCGTGTTCGCGGCCGGCGCCATCCACCTCTACCTGTATTTCGACTACTTCCACGCATCGCGACGATCGGGCCGCTGTTCCTGGTGAACGCCGCCGCGGGCCTGTTCGTCGCGATCTGGGTGGCCGCCGCGACCGGCTGGCGGCGTTGGTCGCGGGCCTGCTCTTCAGCGCCGCGACGCTGGCGCGTTCTCGCGAGCGTGGCGGTGGGCTGCTCGGCTCCACGAGCGCCTGCGCGGCCCGTGGCAGGAGCGCGCCGGCGTCGTCGAGGGCTCGCCATGTGGTCTTCCTGGTGCTCATCGCCGCCCGCGTCCGCCGCCGTGCACCGGCGGCCCGCACCTGCGCGCGTGTGAGCGGCTTTGACAGCGGCGGCCGGGCCGCCTAGCGTGTCGGCGATGCCGCCCGCCGCCCCTGACCGTTGCGTGCCTGCTCGCCGTCGGGTTCCGCGCGGCGACCGCCCCGGCGCACGCGCAGAAGGCGCTCGCCGGCAAGGTGATCCTGATCGATCCCGGGCCACAACATCTCGAACTGGGCTGCACCCGGCCGAGATCAACCGGCCGGTGTTCTACGGCATCCCCGGCGCGACGAAGCCGTGCGACACGACCGGCACGGCCACCGACAGCGGCTACACCGAGGCGCGCTACACGCTCGCGGTCGGCCTGCACGCGGTGCGGATCCTGCGCGACATGGGCGCGACGGTGGTCATGACCCCGGTGAACAGGCGGCCGTGGGGGCCGTGCATCACCGGCCGCGCCGCGCTCGGCAACAGCCTGCACGCCGACGCGGCCGTGTCGATCCACGCCGACGGCGCCCCGGCCTGGGTGCACGGCTTCTACGTCATCGCCCCGAGCACGCCGCTTCCGAACGTCGGCCTCGGCCCGAAGCGGATCGCCCGCGACGTCCGCCTCGGCGCGGCGATGCTGCGCGCCTACCACAAGGTCACCGGGATGAAGATCTCGAACCTCTACACGAGCGGGTACCTGCGCTCGGACGCCTACGGCGGCACGAACCTCTCGCACGTCCCCAAGATCTTCATCGAGACCGGGAACATGCGCAGCCCCGGGCAACGCCCGCAAGCTCGAGTCGCGCGCGTTCCGCCACCTGGCGGCGTGGGGCATCGCCGACGGCATCCGCCTCTATCTGACCGGAAGCTTCTGACCGGCTAGGACACGCGCCGCGGGGCGCCGTTGCGCGACTTGGTCGGCAGGCGGGTGACGTCCGCGCCCTGGCGCGGCTTGCGCTTCGCCGACACGTCGCCCGGGCTCGACGGCGACCACCGCCGCCTGCTCGGGAATCGGCTCGGTCGGCGCGTCGGCCGCCTCGGCGCGCGGGAACCTGACGGTGGCCTGGGTCGCCACCGCCTCGAGCTGCGCCGCCGTCTCGCGCGTGCCCTCGAGCAGCCGCATCCGCTCGCTCCAGACCACGTCGGTGTCGGCGCGGATCTCCTCCATCCGCGCCTCCGCCTGCCGCTCGAGCGCGGCGAGCTCCTCCTTGGCCTGGGCGACGACCGCCTCGGCCGCCGCCCGGGCGCGGGCGAGCGTGGCCTGCGCCTCGGCCCGGTCGCGGTCGGCGGCTGCGCCGGCGGCGACGACGAGCTCGGCCGCCTCGGCCTTGGCCCGGGCGGTCATCTCGTCGGCCTCCTCGCGCGCGGTCTTCGTGATCTCCTCGGCGGCGACGCGCGCGTGCTCGAGGATGCCGCCGACCTGGTCGCCGACGCGGTCGAGCGCGTGGCGCACGGCCGAGCGGGGCGAGCGGTCGGCCTCGAGCTGCGCGATCACGCGATGGACGCGCTCGACGTAGGCGTCGACCACCCGCGTGCTGTAGCCGCGAAACGCGCGCGGGAACGCCACCTCGCGGATCTCCGCGGGCACGTCGTGCAGCTCCTCGCCGGCCCCGCCATGTTCCGGTGTGCCCACCGCGCTCTGCCCCACCTCTCGACGTCTGGGAGCCCATCCCTGACCGCGAGGGACTATACCGGTTTCCGGGCCCCGAAAACTGCCCCGAAAGGGTGATGGCCGCTTTCGGTCGGCAGCGTAGAGTCGGCTCCGGGATGAGCCTCACGACCCTCAACCCGACGACGCTCGCAGCCGTCGCCGACCAGTGCGTCGAGCTCGCGTCCTACATCGAGGAGTGGGGCGAGGAGACGCCGTGGATGAAGAACGCCCCGCTCGGCAACCGGCTGCTTCGAGGTGCAGCAGGCGGCGGCCCTCTTCGCGCGCGTCCTGCGCGACCTCGCCGACGAGGTCGAGCGGCTCAACTAGCGGCTTCGAGATGACGGCCGGCGCGCCGAACGGATGCAGCACGGCCGGCGTCGCGATCGACCCGTCCTCGCGCTGGCCGTACTCGATCAGCGCGAGCAGCGTCCGGCTCGACGTGATCGCGGTGCCGTTCAGCATGTGCACGAACTGCGGCTTTGCCGCCCTCGCCGCGGAAGCGGGTGTTCAGCCGCCGGGCCTGGTAGTCGGTGCAGTTGGAGCACGACGTCAGCTCGCGGTAGCGGTCCTGGCCGGGCAGCCACACCTCGATGTCGAACTTGCGCGCGGCCGACGCGCCGAGGTCGCCGGCCGGCACGTTCACCACCCGGTAGTGGAAGCCGAGCTCCTGCGCGATCTCCTCCTCGATCGCGAGCAGGGCCTCCTGCTCGTCCCACGAGCGGTCGGGGTGGCAGTAGCTGAAGAGCTCGAGCTTGTCGAACTGGTGCACCCGGAAGATCCCGCGCGTGTCCTTGCCGGCCGCACCCGCCTCGCGGCGGAAGCACGACGAGAAGCCGACGTAGTGCAGCGGCAGGTCGGCGGCGGCGAGCATGTCGCCGCCGTGCAGCGACGCGAGCGGCACCTCGGCGGTGCCGACCAGGTAGAGATCGTCGCTCGCGAGGGCGTACACCTGCGCCTCGGCCTCGGGGAAGAAGCCGGTGCCCACCATCGCCTCGCGCTTGACGAGCACCGGCGGGATCACCGGGCGTGAAGCCGCGCGCGTGCAGCTTCGCGAGGCCCCACTGCATGAGCGCGAACTCGAGCCGCACGAGGTCGCCGAGCAGGTAGTGGAAGCGGCTGCCCGACACCCGCCCCGCCGCCTCCGGGTCGATCAGGCCCAGGCCCTCGGGCCCGGCCAGGTCGAGGTGGTCGCGCGGCGCGAACGCGAAACTCGGGCGGGCTGCCGTGGACGCGCACGACCTCGGCGTCCTCCTCGGTGTCGCCGAGCGGCGCCGACGGGTGCGGCAGGTTCGGCAGGACGAGCATGATCTCGGTGATGCCGGCCTCGACGGCGGCGAGCGCGGCCTCGCCCTCGGACTGGCTCTGCTTGAGCTCGGACTGGCGCGCGATCTCGGCGGCGGCGTCCTCGCCGCGGCCCTTGGCCTCGGCGATCGCCCGCGCGGCGGCGTTGCGCTCGGCCCGGGTCGCCTCGACCTGCTGCAGCAGCTCGAGCCGCTCGGCGTCGAGCGCGAGGAACCGGTCGATCTCGGCGGCGGCGTCTCCGCCCCGCCGCTCGAGCGCCGCTCGCACCCCGTCGGGGTCGGCCCGGATCAGCTTCGCGTCGAGCATCAGGCTCGTGAGTCTACTAACAGGTCGAGGAAGCCCGCGACCCCGTCCTCGGCCACCGGCGGCACCGTCCAGTCGGCGATCTCGAGCAGCGCCGGCTCGGCGTCTGCGACCGCCACGCCGAGGCCCGCGGTCTCGAGCAGCTCGAGGTCGTTCGCGCCGTCGCCGAACGCGATCGTGGCGGCCGGGTCGATGCCGAGGCGCTCGCACACGAAGTGCAGCGCCGCGCCCTTGGACACGCCCGGGCTTGCGACCTCGAGGAAGATCGGCAGCGACTTGGCGATGAACAGGCGGTCGTCGAAGCGGCTGCGCAGGCGCTGCTCGAGGTCGTCGAGCGGGCCCGGGTCGCCGACGACGACGATCTTCGTGGTCGGGCGGCGCAGCCACGTGTCGAAGTTGCCGACGACGACCATCTCCAGGCGGGCGTGCTCGGCGTACGTGCGCGCCTCCGGCGTCGGCTTCTCGACGCACAGCTGGTCGTCGACGTAGACGTTCATGTGGAAGCCCTCGCGGCGCACGGCCGCGATCACCTCGAGCGCGATCGGGACGTCGATCGGCCGGTGCAGCAGCCACTCGCCGGTGACCGGGTCGGCGATGAGCGCGCCCTGGTAGCAGATCACCGGCGCGGTGATCCCGAGCTCGAGCGCGTAGGGCCGCGTCGAGGCGAACATCCGACCGGTGGCGATGATCGCCTCGATGCCGGCGCGGCGCACGCGTGCGATCGCCCGCAGCGTCGCCGGGGAGAGCTCGAGCGACGAGGGCAGGATGGTGCGGTCCATGTCGGTCGCGACCGCCCGCACGGCGGCGGGGTCGAGGCCGGGAGGCAGGGCGGCGCTCACCGCGTCGTCCTGGCGACGACGTAGGCGGCGACGCTGTCGACGTCGCTCGCCGCCGAGCAGGCCCTTGGGCATGCCCGGGCGGCCGTCGATCACGGCGCGGCGCACCTGCTCCCGGCTCGGGTGGACGTCCCACAGGTTCTTCGCGTTCACGTCCGGCGAGGCCCGGCCCGGCGCGATCGCGTGGCACGCGGCGCAGTTCTGCACCCACAGGTAGCGCTGGTGCTGGGCCGTGGTCTCACTGCTACCGCACGCCGTGGCGGTGGCGACCAGGGCCAGCGGGACCATGAGCGGGGCGGCGCGCACGCTCGCGAGCGTATCCTTCACGGCAGATGGATGGCGCCGACACGCAGTTGTGCGACCTGATCCAGAACGAGTTCCCCGTCACGGAGCGCCCGTACGCGGCGCTGGGGGAGACGCTCGGGATGTCCGAGGCCGAGGTGCTCGAGCGGGTCTCGCGCCTGCGCGGCGAGCGGATCATCCGCCAGGTCTCGGCGATCTTCGACACGCGCAAGCTCGGCTACACGTCGATGCTGGTGGCGGCCCGCACCGCCCCCGAGCGGCGCCGACGCGGCCGCCGAGGTGATCAACGCGCACCCCGGCGTCACGCACAACTACCGGCGCGAGCACGAGTTCAACATCTGGTTCACGCTGGGCGTCCCGCCGACCTCGCGGCTCGGGCTCGACCGCACCGTCGAGCTGCTCGGCGAGCTGGCCGAGGTCGAGGTGATCCGGCCGCTGCCGGCGCTGCGCTTCTTCAAGATCGGCGTCGACCTCGACATGAAGGGCGGGCGCGATCCGGCCGCCAAGAAGCAGCGGCCGGCGCCGACGCTCGCCGCGCCGCCGCCGGACGCGATCGGCGAGCGCGACATCGCCGCGATCCGCGCGCTGCAGACCGACCTGCGCGCCGTCGCCGAGCCGTTCGCCGGCCCGGCCGAGCGGCACGGGTTCACGGTGCCCGAGCTGTTCGAGGCGGCCGCGCGCTTCCAGGCGACCGGCCAGATGCGGCGCTTCGCCGCGGTGCTCTACCACCGCTCGGCCGGGTTCACCTACAACGGCATGGGCGTGTGGAAGGCGCCGGACGACCAGATGGACGAGATCGGCTCGCTGATGGCGTCGTTCCGCGGCGTGTCGCACTGCTACCAGCGGCCGACGTACCCGGACTGGCCGTACAACCTGTTCTCGATGACGCACGGGCGCACGAAGAAGGAGTGCGAGGACGTGCTCGACGCGATCGCGGCCGAGACCGGCCTCGACGAGCGGGTGGTGCTCTACTCGACGAAGGAGTGGAAGAAGACGCGGCTCGTCTACTTCAGCCCCGACGCCGAGGAGTGGGAGCGCCGCCACGCCCCCGAGCTCCAGCCGGCAGCGTGGGGTACCCGGGGCGCAGAGCGCCGTCCATCCGGGCACCGTTCGGATCTCACTCACGGCCGCCTGCGAGCGTTCTTCTGCCGTGAGACTGCCGCCGTTCCAGACGCTGATCGACCGCCACGGCCGCGAGGTGCATCGCTATCTCGCCGCCTGCGTGGGGCCCATCGACGCCGACGACTGCTGGCAGGAGACGATGCTGGCCGCGCTCCGGGCCTATCCGGGCCTGCGGGACGACCGCAACCTGCGCGGATGGCTGCTCCGGATCGCAGCCCGCAAGGCGATCGACGCCCATCGGGCCGCCCGCCGCCGGCCGATGCCGGTCGCGGACGTGCCCGAGCGGGCGGCGAGACTCGCCGGCGCCGCCGACCCCGCGCTGTGGCGGGCGGTGCGGCGGCTGCCCGACAAGCAGCGGGCGGCGGTGACGCTTCGGTTCGCCGCCGACCTCGACTACGCCGCCATCGGCGACGTGATCGACTGCTCCGAGGCAGCCGCCCGCCAGAACGTGCGCGCCGGCCTGGCCGGCGTGCGGAGGGAGTGGGACGGATGAGCCCAATCGACGTGACCGAGCTGGCCCGTCGGGCCGCCGAGGAGGGACTGCTGGACGTCGCGTACGCGACCGTGGACGCGCCGTTCGGGCGCATGCTGGTCGCCGCCACGCCGCAGGGCCTGGTGCGCACGGCCTTCGACAAGGAGTCGCAGGACGATGTGCTGACCGAGCTCGCCGACCGCATCTCGCCGCGGGTGCTCGAGGCGCCGGCGCGGCTGGACGAGGTGCGCCGCGAGCTGGACGAGTACTTCACCGGCCGGCGCACGCGAGTTCGAGACGCCGATCGACTGGCAGCTCTCGCACGGCTTCCTGCTGCGCGCACGCGAGGCGTGCGCCGCGATCCCCTACGGCGAGGTGCGCACCTACAAGGAGCTCGCCGAGGCGGCGGGCAGCCCGGAGGCCGTCCGCGCGGCGGGCAACGCGATGGCCAAGAACCCGATCCCGATCGTCGTGCCCTGCCACCGCGTGCTTCGCACCGGCGGCGGCCTGGGCGGCTACGGCGGCGGCCTCGAGTGCAAGCGCTGGCTGCTCGACCTCGAGTCGGGCACCCTGCGGCTGTGACCTACAGCTCGATCACCAGGCCGTCGTAGGCGACGCCGGCCCCCGCGGGCAGCCACGCCTCGAGCTCGGCGTGGGTGCCCGTGCGGTGGCCGATGTGGGTGAAGAGCATCCGCCCGGCCTTGAGCTTGCGTGCCGCCGCGACCGTCTCGGACATCGGCACGTGCCCGCGCACCGGGCGGTCGCGGCTCGACCCGTCGAGGAGGGCGACGTCGGCTCCGCGCGCGAGCTTCGAGCCCGGCGGCTCGGCCAGGTCGGGCATGTAGGCGAGCGTGTGCCCGCCCGCGTCGGTGAAGCGCAGGCCCATCGTGCGCGTCT
Source organism: uncultured Actinomycetes bacterium (assembly GCA_963707585.1). GTDB lineage: Bacteria > Actinomycetota > Thermoleophilia > Gaiellales > JAICJC01 > JAICJC01. The sequence goes on from CAVPQP010000008.1 coordinate 296,336, forward strand.
TCTGGCTGTGGTCGACGTCGAACGCCTGCACGCGCAGGCCCTCGCCGAGCTCGGCCGGCACGCCCGGCGTCAGGTGCATCACCCGGAAGTCGAGCCGCGGGAAGATCGACCCGCACGCCCTGCTCGCACTCCTTGGTGCAGTGCAGCGGGATGCGGCCGAGCTTGGCGAGCACGTGCAGGCCGAGCATGTGGTCGTGGTGGTCGTGGGTGAGGACGACCTGCTCGGGCACCGCGCCGGTGCGCACGCAGCTGCGCGTAGGCGTCCGGCCCCGCGTCGACGAGCACGCGCCGGTCGATCAGAAGCGACGAGCGCAGCCGCTGGTCGCGCGGGTCGGGCGAGGTGCACTGGGGGCAGTCGCAGCCGAGCCGGGGGATCGGCCAGCCGGCCGACGACCCCAGCACCTCGATCAGCACCGGCGGCTCGCCGTCACGGCTCGGACGGGGCGTCCAGGTAGCGCGGCTCGGCGAACACCCGCCGCACCATCGGCACGAACGTCTCGACCGGCAGCGAGTCGAAGTCCGGGTCGAAGCAGTTCTGGTCGTAGAGCTCGCAGAACTCGGCGCAGGCGTCGTACCACGGGTGATCGCGGTAGCGGTCGCGCGCGTTGCGGTCGCCGCCCGTGTGGTGGGCGTAGTAGTACATCTGGAACAGGCCGTGGTGCTTGACGATCCAGCAGATCTCGGGCGACACGTACGGCCGCAGCACGGCGGCGGTCATCTCGCCGTGCGTGTACGGCGCGAGCTCGTCGCCGATGTCGTGCAGGAGCGCCGCGACGACGTACTCCTCGCCGCGGCCGTCGCGGTGGGCGCGCGTCGCCGACTGCAGCGAGTGCTCGTAGCGCGACACCTTGTAGCCGGCGAGCGAGGTCTTGAGGCCGTCGAGCGCGGCCAGCAGCCGGTCGGGCAGCGCGGCGAGGAAGGGCTCCTCGAGCCGCTCGAGCAGCGCGTAGTCCTCGGCCGTCCCGTCGGCCATGTTGATGAACTCGACCGTCTCCACGCGCTCCTCCTCGTCGCCTGCTCGCAGGGATCGTATGCGGTCGGGTCGGCGAGCGGCACGCGGTGGAGACGCCAAGTGGCACATGCTGTTCGCGGAGAGTGGCGCGTACAGTCGTCGCGGACGCCCGCGCTGACGTTCCGCGACGGTCGACGGGCCGGCGCCGGCGATCCATGTCCGAATCATGCAACGCCGGCACCGCTGCCGCGCTCTAGATTTCACCCGATGGCCCCGACCCGCTGCGCCGCGTTCACGCCGCCGGTCGCCGACTGGTTCCGGCGCTCGTTCGCCGAGCCGACGCGCGCCCAGCGGCTGGGCTGGCCGCCGATCGCCGCCGGCCGCCACACGCTGATCCTCGCGCCGACCGGATCGGGCAAGACGCTCGCCGCGTTCCTGGGCGCGATCGACGGCCTCGTCCGCGACCCCGAGCCGCGCGGCACCCGGGTCGTCTACGTCTCGCCGCTCAAGGCGCTCAACCACGACATCGAGAAGAACCTGCGCGCGCCGCTCGCCGGCATCGAGCTGCCGCGGCCCGTGTCACCGTCGCCGTGCGCAGCGGCGACACGCCCGCAGAGCGAGCGCGCCGCGATGCGCCGCCACCCGCCCGACATCCTGATCACGACGCCCGAGTCGCTCTACCTGATGCTGACCTCGGCGGCCCGCGAGATGCTGGCGATCGGCCGAGACGGTGATCGTCGACGAGATCCACGCCGTCGCCGCGACCAAGCGCGGCACCCACCTGGCGCTCTCGCTCGAGCGGCTCGAGCACCTGGCCGGCCGCCCCGTGCAGCGCATCGGCCTCTCGGCGACGCAGCGGCCGCTCGAGGAGATCGCGCGCTTCCTCGGCGGGCGCGACCGCGAGGTCGCGATCGTCGACGCGGGCGCGCCAAGCCGCTCGACCTCGAGGTGATCGTGCCGGTCGAGGACATGCGCGAGCTCGGCGGCGCGGCCGAGGTCGAGGGCGAGCCGCGCCAGTCGATCTGGCCGGCGCTCTACCCGCGCCTGCTCGAGCTCGTCCAGGCGCACCGCTCGACGCTCGTCTTCGTGAACAGCCGCCGCTCGGCCGAGCGGGTCGCGCACCGCCTGAACGAGCTCGCCGAGGCCGACATCGCCCGCGCCCACCACGGCTCGATCGCCCGCGAGCAGCGGCTCGAGATCGAGGACATGCTGAAGTCGGGCCAGCTGCCGGCGCTCGTCGCCACCTCGTCGCTCGAGCTCGGCATCGACATGGGCGCGATCGACCTGGTCGTGCAGGTCGAGTCGCCCAAGTCGGTCGCCGCCGGCCTGCAGCGCGTCGGCCGCGCCGGCCACCAGGTGGACGTGCCCTCGCTCGGCCGCTTCATCCCCAAGTACCGCGGCGACCTGCTCGAGACCGCGGTCGTCGTCGACCGCATGCGCCGGGGCGAGATCGAGCACACGCGCGTGCCGCGCCAGCCGCTCGACGTGCTCGCCCAGCAGCTCGTCGCCGCGACCGCGCTCGACGACTGGGACGTCGACGAGCTGTACGCGCTCGTCACCCGCGCCCACCCCTACCGCGACCTCTCCCGCGGCCAGTTCGAGGGCGTGCTCGACATGCTCGCCGGCCGCTACCCGTCCGACGAGTTCGCCGAGCTGCGCCCGCGGGTCGTCTGGGATCGCACGGCCGGCGTCGTCCGCGCCCGCCCCGACGCCCGCCGGCTGGCGGTCACGAGCGGCGGGACGATCCCCGACCGCGGCCTCTACGGCGTCTTCCTGGCCGACTCCGGCGCCCGCGTCGGCGAGCTCGACGAGGAGATGGTGTACGAGGCCCGCCAGGGCGAGGTGTTCCAGCTCGGGCGCGTCGTCGTGGCGGATCGAGCAGATCACGCGCGACCGCGTGCTCGTCTCGCCCGCGCCGGGCGTGCCCGGCCGGATGCCGTTCTGGAAGGGCGACGGCGTCGGCCGCCCGTACGAGCTCGGCCGGGCCGTCGGCGAGGCGGCGCGCACGCGCCGGCTTCACCGACCTCGACGAGCGCGCCGCCCGCAACCTGCACGCCTACCTCGACGACCAGGAGGCGGCGACCGGGCGTGATCCCGTCCGACCGCACGATCGTCGTCGAGCGCTTCCGCGACGAGATCGGCGACTGGCGCGTGTGCGTGCTCTCGCCGTTCGGCGGCCGCGTGCACGCGCCGTGGGCGCTCGCGCTCGAGGCGCGCATGTCGAGCGCGCTCGGCATCGAGGTCGAGGCGATGTGGGCCGACGACGGCATCGCCCTGCGGCTGCCCGACTCCGACACGCCGCCGCCCGTCGACCTGATCGCGATCGCGCCCGGCGACCTCGACGACCTGCTGCTCGAGCGCGTCTCGCAGAGCCCGCTCTTCGCCGCGCGCTTCCGCGAGAACGCCGCCCGCGCGCTGCTCCTGCCGCGGCGGCGGCCCGGGCAGCGCACGCCGCTCTGGCAGCAGCGGCTGAAGGCGCACGACCTGCAGCAGGTCGCGATCAAGTACGGGTCGTTCCCGATGCTGCTCGAGACCTACCGCGAGGTGCTCTCCGACGTGTTCGAGGTGCCGGCGCTGAAGGGGCTGCTCGAGGCGATCGCGCGCGGCCAGGTGCGCATGATCGAGGTCGAGTCGGCCCAGCCGTCGCCGTTCGCCTCGGCGCTGCTCTTCGACTACATCGCCACCTACATGTACGAGGGCGACGCGCCCGCCGCCGAGCGGCGGGCGCAGGCGCTCCAGCTCGACCGGGCGCTGCTCGCCGAGCTGCTGCGAAACGACGACCTGCGCGAGCTGCTCGACGGCGGCGCCATCGACCAGGTCGAGCAGGAGCTGCAGGGCGAGGGCCGCGCGCCGACGCTCGACCAGGCCCACGACCTGCTGCGCCGGCTCGGCGACCTCTCCGCCGCCGAGGCGGCGTCGCGCGGAGTCGCCGGCGCACGTCGCCGAGCTCGTCTCGCAGCGGCGGGCCGTGACGGTGCGGATCGCCGGCGAGGAGCGCACGATCGCCGCCGAGGACGCGGGGCTCTACCGCGACGGCCTCGGCGTCGTGCCGCCGCCCGGCGTGCCGGCCGTCGTTCCTCGAGCCCGTGCCGGACGCGCTGCGCCGGCTGGTGCTGCGCTACGCCCGCACCCACGGGCCGTTCGCGGCCGACGACCTGCGCGCGCGCTCGGCGTCGATCCCGGCGCCGAGCTGCGCCGGCTCGCCGCCGACGGAGCTGTGATCGAGGGCGGGTTCCGGCCCGGCGGCGGCGGGCGCGAGTGGATCACGCCCGGATGTGCTGCGGCGGGTGCGGCGGCGCACGCTCGCCGCCATCCGGCGCGCGGTCGAGCCGGTCGAGGCGGACGCCCTGGGCCGGTTCCTGCCGGCGTGGCAGGGGGTCGGCCGCGACGTCGGCCGCGGCCTCGACCGACTGCGCGACGTGGTCTCCCAGCTGCAGGGGGTGGCGCTGCCGGTGACGGCGTGGGAGTCCGACATGCTGCCGCTGCGGGTGCCCGCGCTACCGCCCGGACATGCTGGACGAGCTGTGCGCCGGCGGCGAGCTCGTGTGGATCGGCGCCGGCCAGGGCCGGGTGGCCCTCTACCTGCGCGGCGAGACCGCGCTCCTGCACACCCCCGCCGATGTCCCCGAGCATGCCATCGTCGCTGCGCTGCGCGGCGCGGGGGCCGATGTTCTTCGCCGATCTGGCGATGGCCGTCGGCGAGCCCGACCGCACGGTGCTCGCCGAGCTCTGGGCGCTCGCCTGGGCGGGCGCGGTCACGAACGACTCGTGGCATCCGCTGCGCGGCGGCGCGGTGCTGCGGGCGCTGCCGCCGCCCGGGCCGGTGCGCCCGGGCCGGGTCGCCCGGCGGGCGCGGCCGACCTCGTCACTTCCGGCGGCGCGCGGCCGCTGGTCGCTCGTCGAGAACCTCGTGCCTGCGGCTCCGGCCCCGGCCGAGCGCGCCCGGGCGCTGGCCGAGACGCTGCTCGACCGCCACGGCGTGCTGACGCGCGCCGCCGTGCTGGCCGAGGGCATCCCGGGCGGCTTCGCGGCGGTCTACGGCGAGCTGCGGATGATGGAGGAGGCCGGCCGCTGCCAGCGCGGCTACTTCGTCGAGGGCCTCGGCGGCGCCCAGTTCGCGGCGCCGACGGCGGTCGAGCGCCTGCGCGACGTGCGCGACGCCGACCCCGAGGCGGCCGCGATCGTGCTCTCGGCGATCGATCCGGCCAACCCCTACGGCGCCACGCTGCCGTGGCCGGAGTCGTCGCGGCGCCCGGCGCGCGTCGCCGGGTGCGTGGGTCGTGATGGCCGCGGGCCGGCCGGCGCTCTACGTCGAGCGCGGCGGGCGCGGCCTCGTCACGTTCGCGCCCGAGCTGCTCGAGCCGGCGGTCGCGGCGCTCTCCGATCTCGTCGACACCGGCCGGGCGCGGCGGCTCGCGCCCGAGCGGATCGACGGCGAGCCGATCGCCGGCACCGAGGCCGAGCGGCTGCTGCTCGCGCACGGCTTCCTGAAGGGGCACCGGCGGCTGGTGCTGCGTGCCTGAGGGGCACTCGCTCGTGCTCGTCGCGCGCCGGATCCGCCCGGTCGTCGGCCAGCACGTCACCTCGGGCCCGCTCGCAGGCACGGACGTCGCCGCCGTCGAGACGCGCGGCAAGCACCTGCTCGTCCACGGCGCCGACGGGCGCAGCCTGCACGTCCACCTCGGCATGAACGGCCGCGTGCGGCTGGCCGCGGCGGGCGCGGGGCGCGGGCCGCACGTCCTGCGCACCGCCGCCGCCGACGTCGTCATCGCCGGCACGAGCCGGGTCGAGGTGCGGCGGCGGGGCGAGCTGCGGCTCGGGCTCGGCCCCGACCTGCTCGGCGACGGGTTCGACGCGGCCGCCTACCTGCGGCGCGCGCGCCGGATCGACCGGCCGGTCGCCGAGCTCCTGCTCGACCAGCGCGTCCTCGCCGGCATCGGCAACATCGTGCGCGCCGAGGTGCTCTGGGAGCTGCGCCAGGACCCGTTCGCCCCGGCTGCGGAGCCTCTCCGACCGGCGTCTGCTCGAGCTCGCGGCCGTCGCGCGGCGGATGCTGCGCGCCGGGGTCGCGGCCGGCGGGCGGCTGCCGCAGCGCGTCTACCGGGCGACGGGCCGCCCGTGCCCGCGCTGCCGGGCGCATGTCGGTCGGTGATGCAGGGGCAGGAGGCGCCGCGGCGGCTCTACTACTGCCCCGGCTGCCAGTGCTGAGGCGGCGGGGCGCGGCGGGGCTGGCCGAGCGTGCGCGCGGCGCGCTGCTCGGGCTGGCCGTCGGCGATGCGCTCGGCGCCGCCGTCGAGTGGCTGCACCCCGACCAGATCCACGCCCGCTACGGCGGGCGCCTGCGGGACATGGTCGCCTCGCCGCCGTGGGAGCGGGGCGAGTGGACCGACGACACGGCGATGGCGCTCGAGCTCGCGACGAGCCTGGCCGAGAAGGGCGGCTACGACGAGGACGACGTCTTCTCGCGCTACGTCGATGTGGGCGCGGTCGGGCCCGAAGGACATCGGGTCGACGGTCGCCGTGGCGCTGCGGCGCGCGCGCTCGCCCGCCGAGGCGAGGGCGGCCGCGGCCGGCTTCCACGATGCGAGCGGCGGCCGCAGCGCCGGCAACGGCTCGCTGATGCGCACGACGCCGATCGGCATCCGCTATCGCGACGATGCGGGCGCCCTGGAGCGGATCTCACGTCTCGAGTCGGGGCTGACGCACCACGATCCGCTCGCGGGCGATGCGTGCGCGTGGCTCAATCTGACGCTGGCCGCGCTCCTGCGCGGCCGGACGCCGCCGCGGTCGACATCGCCCGCGGCCGAGGCGGCCGAGGAGGCGATCGCCGCGCCGGCGGAGCTGCTCGCGGCCGAGGCGCAGGAACAGATCGGCTACGTCCTGACGGCGCTTCGGATCGGCTTTGCGGCCGCCTTCGGCCAGCCGGATCTCGAGTCGGCGATCGTCTTCGCCGTCAACCTGGGCGGCGACGCCGACACGAACGGCGCCGTCGCCGGGGCGCTCGCGGGGGCGCGCTTCGGCGCCGGTGCGATCCCGGAGCGCTGGCTCGAGCCGCTGCAGGCGAAGGAGCGGATCGGCGGCCTTGCCAACCGGCTGGTGCGGATCTAGTCTCACTGTCCCGATCCCAGGAGGCGAGATGAAGGTCGTATTCACCGCCCGCAGGCTCGTGCCGGGCCAGTACGAGGGATTTCGGAAGGCCTGGGAGCCGCAGACCTTCCCGGACGGGTTCACGCGCGCATACATCGCGCGCGACACCGCGGACCCCGACGTCGTGATCGCGTTCGGCCTCTTCGACGTGACCGACGAACGCGCCGAGCAACTCAAGGGCGAGCTCGGGCCGTCGGAGCAGGCCCGCCACGACGCGATGGCGCCGTTCGTGGCCGAGACGCTCGTGTCCGGCCTCTTCGACGTCGTCTACTCGATGGAGGGCCGCGCCGAGGGCGCGCACACGATCGTGCCGCTGACGGAGCGGCAGATCAAGCCGGGGTCGATGGACGACTACCGGGCGACGGTGCAGGCGTTCGCGGATGAGATCGGCGGCCCGCCGCCGGGCATGGCCGAGATGATGGCCATGGCGGATACGGCCGACGCCAACCACCTCATCCAGCTCGGCATCCTGCGCACGGACGATGCGGGTGCCCTGAGGCAGCAGAACCGCGGCGGCCGGGAGCAGATGGTCGAGCGGATCGCGCCGTTCGTCGAGCGCGTCGGCCTCGACACCACGTTCGAGCTGATCGAGGAGCTGGCGCCGGCCCACGCGTGAGCGGGCGGCGCCGCCCGCTCACGCCCGGTATCCTCCCCGGCGGTCTACTCGCCGGGGAGGATCGCCGTGGCAGAAGCACCTGATCGAAACCTCGCACTCGAGCTCGTACGGGTCACCGAGGCGGCAGCGCTCGCGTGCGCCCGCTGGGTCGGCTTCGGCGACAAGATCGCCGCCGACCGGGCCGCGGTGGACGCGATGCGCTACATGCTCGGGACGGTCGAGATGGACGGCGTCGTCGTCATCGGCGAGGGCGAGAAGGACGAGGCGCCCATGCTCTTCAACGGCGAGCGCATCGGCACGCACCAGGGCGTGGCGGTCGACGTCGCCGTCGACCCGCTCGAGGGCACCGACCTCGTCGCCCGCGGCCAGCCGAACGCGCTTGCGGTGGTGGCGGCGGCCGAGGCCGGGACGATGTTCGACCCGGGGCCGTGCGTGTACATGGAGAAGCTCGCGTGCGGCGCCGACATCGAGGAGCCGCTCGACCTGGACGCGCCGATGGAGGAGACGCTCGAGATGGTCGCACGCGCCAAGGGCGGCCGCGTGCGCGATCTGATGGTGGTGATCCTCGACCGCCCGCGGCACGAGCAGATGGTCGCCCGCATCCGCGCCGCCGGCGCGCGCATCCGGTTCATCGCCCACGGCGACGTGGCCGGATCGATGATGGCGGCGACGCCCGACACCGGGATCGACCTGCTCTGGGGGATCGGCGGCACGCCGGAGGGCGTGCTCTCGGCCGCGGCGTTCAAGTGCCTCGGCGGCCAGCTCGTCGGCCGGCTGTGGCCGCGCGACGACGACGAGGCGCAGCGCGCGCGGGAGGCCGGCTACGACCTCGAGAAGGTGCTGACGGTGGACGACCTGATCCGCGGCGACAACGTGTTCTTCGCCGCGACGGGCGTGACCGACGGCGACCTCCTGCGCGGGGTGCGCTACCAGCGCGGCGGGGCGCGGACGCACTCGCTCGTGATGCGCTCCAAGTCGGGCACGGTGCGGACGCTGCAGGCGACCCACTCGCTCGAGAAGCTCGCCGCCGTGGCGGGCGAGCGCTACCGCTGATCCGCCCGCAGATCGCAGACCGTCGCCCCGGTCAGCCGCACCAGGTCGGCCCTCGCCACCTCGACGATGTGGCCGCGGTTGCCGGCGTTCAGGCAGATGCGCTCGAACCGCTCGGCACCGGCATCCAGGAAGACCCGCAGCGGCCTTGCGCGATCCGAGCGGGCTGATCCCGCCGACCTGGTAGCCGGTGACCCGCTCGGCGTCGCGCGGCTGCGCCATCTCAGCGTGTTTGGCCCCCGCGGCGGCCGCGAGCTTCTTCGGCGACAGCCACGAGTCGGCCGGGAGGAGCGCGAACACGAAGCTCGTCGCCGGCCTTCGCCACCATGCTCTTGTACATCCGCTCGGGCTCGACGCCCAGGTCGGCCGCGGCCTGCTCCGCGCCGCCGTCGGCGCGGTAGGCGTAGCGCAGCAGCCGGTGCTCGATCCCGGCCTTGCGCAGCACCGTCGTTCCCCGCGTCTCGCTCGTCGTCCCTCCAGCCCACGGTCACGCTAAGATTGCGCCCCAGTCCGGCCAAGGAGCATCGTTGCGAGATTACACGCCCGAATACGAGTCCTTCCGCGACGACGCGGTGGCCGTCATCAACGGCCTCGCGATCGTGTTCGCGCTCGTTGGCACCTGGACGCGCCCGATCCAGATGGGCGTCCTCGGCCTCGCCGTCGCCCTCTTCGGCTACTTCCTGAACCCGCGCTCGAAGGGCGGCCACATCCTCGCCGTCTGCCTGATCACGGTCTTCGCCGTGCTCGAGACGTGGTGGTGGCAGGGCAAGGCCGTCTTCTAGCGGCGCAGGCTCACCCGGCGGCCGGCTCGATCGCAAGGCCGCTGAAGACGTGCGCCTGGCCGCCGACGTGGCACGCCAGGTCGACGACGTGCTCCGTGCGGTAGCGGCCCCAGAAGAAGCCGCGGAAGATGCTGCGCGCGTCCTCCTGCTTGGGCGGGACGAGCGTGCGGTCGAACACGATCCACTCGCCGGAGACGGCGAAGTCGGTGCCCTCGGCCTGCTCGACGCCGTTCACGAACACCTGGAACGGCCTGCTCACGCCGTCGGGCAGCCGTACTCGCGATCCGGTCATGGGGCAATCATCTAGGTTACGGGCATGGTAGATCGCGATCCCTTCGGCGCCCGCGACACCCTGCCCACCGGCGAGGCGTTCTACCGCCTCGACCGCCTGGTCGACCCGCTGACGCTCCCCTACACCGTGTGCGTCCTGCTCGAGAACCTCCTGCGCCGCGCCGGCACGGAGCACGTGCGCGAGGACGACGTCCGCGCGCTCGCCGGCTGGCCCGCCCCGCACCCGGACGCGCAGCTCGCGTTCATGCCCGCCCGCGTCCTCATGCAGGACCTGACCGGCGTCCCGGCCGTCGTCGATCTCGCAGCGCTGCGCGCCGCAGTCGACCGGCGCGGGGCCGACCCGGGCCGCGTCGATCCGCTCGTGCCCGTCGACCTCGTCATCGACCACTCGGTGCAGGTGGACGCCTTCGGGTCGGACCGGGCGTACGCGCGCAACATCGAGCGCGAGTACGAACGCAACGGCGAGCGCTACCAGCTGCTGCGCTGGGCGCAGCGCGCGTTCCGCAACTTCCGGGTCGTGCCGCCGGGGATGGGCATCTGCCACCAGGTGAACCTGGAGTACCTCGGCCGCGTCGTCCAGGTGCGCGACGGGGTGGCGCTCCCCGACACGCTGGTCGGCACCGACTCGCACACGACGATGATCAACGCGATCGGCGTGCTCGGCTGGGGCGTCGGCGGCATCGAGGCGGAGGCGGTCATGCTCGGCCAGCCGCTGTACATGACGGCGCCGCAGGTGGTGGGCGTGCGCCTGGCGGGCGAGCTCGCGACCGGCGTCACGGCGACCGATCTCGTGCTCACCCTGACCGAGCAGCTGCGCAAGCACGGCGTCGTCGGCAAGTTCATCGAGTTCTTCGGGCCCGGCCTGGGCTCGCTGACCGTCGCCGACCGGGCCACGCTCTCGAACATGTCGCCCGAGTACGGGGCGACGGCGGCCACCTTCCCGGTCGACGCGCAGACGCTGCGCTACCTGCACCGACACCGGCCGGCCGGCCGATCTGATCGCCCTCGTCGAGCGCTACACGCAGGAGCAGGGCCTCTTCCGCACGGGCTCCGAGGCGGCCCCGGACTACTCCGAGACGCTCGACCTCGACCTCGGGGCGGTCGTGCCCAGCCTCGCCGGCCCGCGCCGGCCGCAGGACCGGGTGTCGCTGCCGCAGGTCGGGCGCTCGTTCTCGGACGCGTTCGGCATCGGTACGCCGAACGGCAGCCGCCTGGGCGACGGCTCGGTCGTGATCTCGGCGATCACGTCGTGCACGAACACGTCCAACCCGGCGCTGATGGTCGCCGCCGGCCTCGTCGCCAAGAAGGCGCTCGCGCTGGGGCTCAGGCGGCGGCCGTGGGTGAAGACGAGCCTCGCGCCGGGGTCGCGGGTCGTCGTCGGCTATCTCGAGCGCGCCGGGCTGATGGACCCGCTCGACGAGCTCGGGTTCAACCTGGTCGGCTTCGGCTGCACGACCTGCATCGGCAACTCCGGCCCGCTGCCGGACGAGGTGGCGGGCGCGATCGAGCGCGACGACCTCAAGGTGGCGGCCGTGCTCTCGGGCAACCGCAACTTCGAGGCCCGCATCCACCCGGCGGTGCGCGCCAACTACCTGGCCTCGCCGCCGCTCGTCGTCGCCTACGCGCTCGCCGGCAGCGTCAACACCGACCTCACCGCCGACCCGCTCGGCGAGGGCGCCGACGGGCCGGTGTACCTGCGCGACGTGTGGCCGAGCGCGGCCGAGGTCGAGGCGGCGCTCGCGGGCTCCTACAGCTCCGACCTGTTCGAGGACGAGTACGGCCGCATCTTCGAGGGCGACGACCGCTGGACGGCGCTGCCGGTGCCCGAGGGCGAGCTCTTCGCGTGGGATCCGCGCTCGACCTACGTGCGCGAGGCCACCTTCTTCGAGCACGAGGCCGACCTCTCGGACATCGTGGATGCGCGCGTGCTCGCCGTGCTCGGCGACTCGGTCACGACCGACCACATCTCGCCCGGCCGGGTCGTTCGCGCCGGATGCGCCGGCCGGCCGCTACCTCGTCGAGCAGGGCGTCGCGCCGCGCGACTTCAACAGCTACGGCGCCCGCCGCGGCAACCACGAGGTGATGGTGCGCGGCACCTTCGCGAACATCCGCATGCGAAACGCGCTCGCCGACCGCGAGGGCGGGTTCACCCGCCACCTCCCCGACGGCGAGCAGATGACCATCTACGACGCCGCCCAGCGCTACGCCGCCGAGCACGTCCCGCTCGTCGTGATCGCCGGCCGCGAGTACGGCTCGGGCAGCTCGCGCGACTGGGCCGCGAAAGGCACGGCGCTCCTGGGCGTGCGGGCGGTGCTGGCCCAGAGCTTCGAGCGCATCCATCGCACGAACCTGGTGGCGCTCGGCGTGATCCCGCTGCAGTTCCGCGAGGGCGACTCCGCCGAGAGCCTCGGGCTCGACGGGACCGAGACGTTCACGATCCGCGGGCTGGACGCGCTCGACGTCGGCTCGACGGTGACGGTCGAGTGCAACGGCGGCGAGTCCTCGTTCGAGTGCCTGGCGCGGCTCGACGCCCCGGCCGACGTCACCACGTACCGAGCCGGCGGCCTGCTGCAGATGGTCATGCGCCAGCTGGTGGAGTAGCTTGCGCGCATGACCCTCGTCGCCGAGCTCGAGCGTGCGGTCGGCACCGACGCGGTCATCTCGGCGCAGGCGCAGATGCGCACGTACGAGTGCGACGGCCTCACCGGCCACCGGGCGGTGCCGCAGGCCGTGGTGCTGCCGCGCACGACCGCGCAGGTGCAGGCGGCGGTGCGGGTGTGCCATGGGCGCGGGATCCCGTTCGTGGCCCGCGGCGCCGGCACCGGCCTCTCGGGCGGCGCGGTCCCGGTCGCCGAGGGGATCGTGATCGGCCTCGCGCGCATGAACTCGATCCTGGAGGTCGACGTCGCCGAACCGGCGCGCGCGCGTCCAGCCGGGCGTCGCCAACCTCGACGTCAGCAAGGCGGTCGCGGGCCACGGGCTCTACTACGCGCCCGACCCGTCCAGCCAGCAGGTGTGCACGATCGGTGGCAACGTGGCCGAGAACTCGGGCGGCGCGCACTGCCTCAAGTACGGGTTCACGACCAACCACGTGCTCGAGCTCGAGGTCGTCCTGGCCGACGGCGAGGTCGTGCGCATCGACCGGGCGGGCGAGCTCGATCTGCTCGGCGGCTTCGTCGGCTCCGAGGGGACGCTCGGGATCGCCACCGAGATCGTGGTCTCGCTCAACCGGCGGCCGCAGCGCGTCGAGACGATCCTGGCCGCGTTCGCGTCGACCGACGCCGCCGGCGAGGTGGTCTCGGCGGTGATCGCCGCGGGGATCGTGCCGGCCGCGATCGAGATGATGGACGCGCTCACGATCCGTGCCGCCGAGGCGGCCGTCGGCGCGGGCCTCCCGCTCGATGCGGGCGCGGTGCTCCTGGTCGAGCTCGACGGGCCCGCCGCCGAGGTCGAGGTCACGCTCGCGCGCGTGCGCGGGTGCTGCGCCGCGGGGGATGCAACCGAGGTGCGGGTGGCGGCGAGCGAGGCCGAGCGCGCCGGGTTCTGGCGCGGGCGCAAGGCCGCCTTCGCCGCGATGGGGCGGATCAGCCCCGACTACTACGTGCAGGACGGCGTCGTGCCGCGCACGCGCCTGCCCGAGACGCTGCGCCGGATCCGCGAGCTCTCACGGACGCACGGCCTCGAGGTGGGCAACGTGTTCCATGCCGGCGACGGCAACCTGCACCCGCTCGTGCTCTACGACGGCGCCGTGGCGGGCGAGGCCGAGCGCGCCGAGGAGCTCGCAAGCGCCATCCTGCAGGCGTGCGTCGATGCCGGCGGCTCGCTCACCGGCGAGCACGGCATCGGCCTCGACAAGGCCTGCCACATGCCGCTCATGTACTCGCCCGACGACCTGGCGACGATGCTGCGCCTGCGCACCGCCTTCGACCCGGACGGGCTCTGCAACCCCGGCAAGGCCTTCCCGACGCCGCGTCTGTGCGGCGAGGTGCCGGGGCCGTACCGGCGCCATCCCGCCGAGCGTGAGGGCGTCGAGCGATGGTGATCGAGCACGAGCCGGGCGATCTCACCTGCACGGTCGGCGCCGACGTGCCGTTCGACGAGCTCCAGCGCGTGCTCGCGCGCGGCGGCCAGATGCTCGCCCTGGATCCTCCGGGGGCGGCCGGGCTCACGGTGGGAGAGGTCTTCGCCGCCGCGGCCTTCGGCCCGCGGGCGCACCGCTACGGTCTGCCCCGCGACCTCGTGCTCGGCGTCACCGTGCGGCTGGCCGACGGCACGGTCGCCCGGGCCGGCGGGCGGGTCGTCAAGACCGTGGCCGGATACGACCTGCCCAAGCTCTTCACGGGCGCGCGCGGCCGGCTCGGCGAGATCCTGGAGCTGACCCTGCGGCTGCACCCGCTGCCGGCACAGACGTGCACCGTGGTCGCCGCGCCGGCCGACCCGACCGGGCTCGAGCCGCTCGCACCCGCGTGCGTCGAGTACGCGTGGCCGCCGGAGCGGATGCTCGTGCGGTTCGAGAGCCCGGTCGCCCGGGCGCTTGCCGAGCAGGCCGTCGAGGCCGTCGGCGGCGAGCTCGTCGACGACGACGAGGCGCTCTGGGCCGAGCACCGCGAGCGCGCCGCGGGACTCGTGCTCACCCGCTGCCTGCCGGCCGACGCGCCCGCAGGCGATCGCCGACCTGCGCGACGCGGGGGCGACGACGATCGTCGGCCGCTGCGCCCGCGGCCTGCTCTACGCCGACGTGCATATTTCGGGCCAGGCCCGAAATATGCAGGTGGAGGCCCTCGAGCGGCGGGTGGTCGAGGCCTACGGTGGCTGAGACGCGCGAGCTGCTCGACGCGTGCGTCCACTGCGGCTTCTGCCTGCCGGCGTGCCCCACGTACGCGCTCTGGGGAGACGAGATGGACTCGCCGCGCGGCCGCATCCACCTCATGAATCTGGTCGACCGCGGCGAGATCGAGCTCGATGCGACCGTCGCGACCCACTTCGACCGCTGCCTCGGCTGCCTGGCCTGCGTGCCCGCCTGTCCGAGCGGCGTGCGCTACGACGTCCTGATCCAGCGCGCCCGGGCCGAGCGGCGGGTGCGGGCGCCGCGGTCGCTGCGCCGGCGCGCCGTCGAGGGCGGCGTGCTCGCGCTCGCGGCGCGCCCGCGCCTGCTGCGTGCGCTGGCGTGGCCGCTCGCGACCGGCGTGCGGCCGTTCCCGCTCGCGCCGCGGGTGAGCGCGGCCGACCTGCGCGCGCGGCCGGCCGCGGCTCGTGCCCGCGCGGGGGCGAGGTGCGGATGCGGGCGGCGCTGCTCGAAGGCTGCGTGCAGCGGGTCTTCTTCGGGCGCGTGAACCGGGCCGCGGCCGCGGTGCTCGCGGCCGACGGCTGCGAGGTGGCCGTGCCGGAGCGCCAGGGCTGCTGCGGCGCGCTTGCGCTGCACTCCGGCCGCGAGGAGGAGGCGCGGCGGCGGGCACGGGCGACGATCGCCGCCCTGGGCGGGTTCGACCGCGTGGTGGTGACCGCCGCCGGGTGCGGCTCGGCGATGAAGGAGTACGGCGAGCTCCTCGACACCGACGAGGCGCGCCGGTTCTCGGCGTCCGTGCGCGACGTGACCGAGCTCGCCGCCGAGCTCGGCCCGGTGGCCGAGCGGGCGCCGCGCGCGCCGGTGCGGGTCGCCTACCAGGACGCGTGCCACCTGCGCCAGGCGCAGGGCGTGTCCGCGCAGCCGCGGGACGCTGCTCGCGGCCATCCCCGGCGTCGAGCTCGTCGAGCTCGCCGGGGCCGACATGTGCTGCGGCTCGGCCGGGATCTACAACCTGCTCGAGCCCGCGACGGCCCGCGAGCTCGGTGCGCGCAAGGCACGGGCCGTGCTCGACGCCGCGCCGGACGTGCTCGCGACGGCGAACCCGGGCTGCGCGATCCAGATCGCCGCGGCGCTCCGCCGCGCCGGCCACCCGGGGCTTGCGATCGTCCACCCGATCGAGCTGGTGGCCGCGGCGCTGGCCTGAATACGCGGGGTCTGACCCCGGTTATTCAGCGTAGCCCAGGGCGAAGGCGGCGGAGGCGAGGATCGCGGCGACGATGACGCCGACCCACTCGCCGGGGACGCCCGAGAGGCCGTCGACCCCGAGCACGATCACCAGGGCGGTGGCGATCCCGCCGGCGATGATCCACATTGCCGCTCTGCCTGCGCTCATGCGCCGCTGACGATAGCACCGGCGGCCGCGGGCGACACGCGCGCCCGCCGGCCGGCTCCGACCGAGCCGGCCGCGGGCGGGCGTCAGCTACAGCGCGGAGATGACGTTGTTCAGCGTGTTCTGGATCGCCGTGGAGAGCAGACCCAGGGTGACGACGACGGCGATCGTGATGACGCCGAGGACGACGGCGTACTCCGCCATCGTCTGGCCGCTCTCGTCTCGCAGCCGGGTGATGGTCTCGTTCATATTCCACGCCTCCTAGAGCAGAAACCTGCCGGTGTGGTTTCTTCCGCAAACGTGCGGAACCTCAGGGACTTGCATCGGCAGGAACATGCAAACCTTGAGGAGCAGCTTCAGACCCGTTTTACTGCGAATTGGCGAGGGCGTAACTCACCCAGATGAGGGAATGGACCGCTCAGCCCAGGTCGGCGTAGCGCAGGCCGCCGAACTCCTGCGCGAGGCGGTCGTCCCACCCGTCGGCGACCGCGGCGACCATCCCGATCGCCTCCTCGAGCTCGACGATGTCGAGGTCGTCGCCGAGGATCGCGTGCTGGAACCACAGCTCGCGGCGGCCGGCCAGGTGGGCGAAGGCGCCGAACGGCGTCTCGGCCGTCGACCTCGGCCACCTTGACGGCGAGGCCGTCGGAGAGATCGATGTCGGAGAGCACCGGCGCCGACGCGCGCACCGCGGTCGAGTCGTCGAGCACGGGCAGGACGTCGACGAACACCCGCGCGCTCCCGAACGCGCCGTGGAAGCCCCAGTCGGGGTCGTGCTGGAAGCCGCCGTGGCGCTCGTCGAGGTAGCGGCGCACGCGGCGGGTCGTCATCTCGACGTGATCGGCCGCGTCGCGCAGCCTGGCCGCCGGCGTCTGCGGGGCCGGCGGCACCGGCACCGCGTCGCTCAGGAGCGCGTGCAGCCGCGCCGCCCACGACGCCGCCGCCCAGCCCGACCGTCCACACCGACGACTGCACCTCGACGGGGTCCATCGTCGTGCCCGCGAGGATCGTGTGCTCGACCACGATCGCCCCGTCGCGGTGGCTGAACCGGCCGAGCACGAGCTCGCCGTTCTCGCAGGCGAGCACCCGCGCGACGCGCGCGTCGAGCGGCCCCGTCTCGGTGGCCGGCGCCCAGACGTGCACGTGCAGGGCCTCGTCGGCGCCCGGCTCGACGTCGACCGTGACGACGGTGTCGCCGACGCCGGTCGTGCCGCGCCAGGCGTGGTCCTGCGGGTCGACGCCGGTGAAGGATCGGGCGAGCGCGTGGCGCACCGCCATGGCATTGACCGCGATGTGACCGTCCATCCAGCCCGGATCGTAGTGCCCCCGGCGGCCTCCCGGTAGAGTGCGGCGATGCTCCGCCGCACCGAACGGACGCCGCCGCAGTGCTCCGTCGCCGAGGCGCTGCGGCGGTCGCGCGCCGAGCTCACGATCGTCGGGATCGTGCTCGTCTGGATCGCCTTCGGCGCCGGGCTCGACTCGCAGGCCGGCGTGTGGCGGCAGCGGCTCGTCGGCCTGCTCACGTGGGCGCTCCTGATCGCGATCCTGCGCCGCCAGCCGCGCTCGGTGCGGGTGCAGGTGGCCGTCGTGATCGTGATCGCGACCTGCGTCGAGTACACCGCCTCGCCGCTGCTCGGCCTCTACACCTACCGGCTGCACAACGTGCCGTCGTACGTGCCTCCGGGCCACGGCCTCGTGTACCTGGCGGCGCTCAACATCGGCACGCTGCGCGCTGGGCGCGCGGCTGCGCCTGCCGCTCGTCGGCTTCGCGCTCGTCGTCTGCGGCGCGTGGGCGGTGTGGGGGGCGGCGTTCGCGCCGCGCCAGGACATGCTCGGCCTGGTCATGTACCTGTTCCTGGTCCGGTTCATCCTGGTCGGCCGCCAGCCGCTCGTCTACGCGGGCGCGTTCCTCGTGTGCAGCTACCTGGAGCTGATCGGCACCGGGGTGGGGGCGTGGAGGTGGGCGACGCACGACCCCACCGGGGTGCTCACGATCGGCAACCCGCCGAGCGGCATCCCCGGCGGCTACTGCTTCCTGGACGCGTTCGGCATCGCCATGGCGCCGCGCGTGCTGCACTGGATCGACCGGCGCCCGCCCGTGCTCGCGTGGCTGCGGCCGCTGCCCGATGACGCCGGCTAGCCTCGACCGGATCCTCGAGACCGCGGCCGAGGTCGAGCGGCTGCGAGACGCGCTGCGCCATGCCGAGGCGCTCGCGGCCGAGGCCGCCCACCTCGAGCAGGTGGTGGCGGCCGCGCCGCGGCTGCGCACCGCCGCCGGCGAGACGGTCGGCGCGGTCGAGCCGGTCGCCCGCGAGCTCGAGCGGGAGTGGGTCGAGCAGGGGCCGCTCGTGACGGCGTGGCAGCGGGCCGTCGACTTCGCCGAGGTCGCCGAGGCCGCAGGGGCGGACACCGCTCCCTACCGCGAGGACGCCGACGCCGCGCGCCGCCGGGTCGAGGCGGCCCGCCTTGCCACTCGTGTGCAGCGCGAGCGCCTGGCCGCCGAGCGCGAGCGCCTGGCCGACGTGCTGCTCGCGGCGCCGCTCGAGCTCGATCCACCGCCGCCCGTGGCCGACGACGCCCGTCCCGAGGCGCTGCGCCGCGACGCGCTCGAGCTGATCCGCCTGGCCGAGGACGCCGACGGCGCCGCGCAGGCGGCCGCGGCGGCCGCGGCCGAGCGGCTGGCAGCGATCGCGGCCGAGCTCGACGCGGGCGGCCGCCCCGACGTCCTCGCCCGCCGTCTGGCCGAGCTCGAGCGTGAGCTCCCCGACGAGCTCTCGCTCGCCCCGGACACGCCGCCCTCGGTGGCGATGCGGCTGCGCCGCGCCGGCCTGCGCGTGCGGTGATCGCCAGCCGCACGATCTCGGCGGGGCTGTGCGACCCGCCCCAGGGCCTGGCCTGGGACGAGGCGCTCGTGCGCGCGCCGGTCACGGAGCCGACGCTGCTCGTGTGGCGCAGCCGCCCCGCGGTCGTGATCGGGCGCTTCCAGCGGGCCGACTGGGAGGTCGACGCCGGCGCGTGCGCCGGGTACGGCGTGCGCGTGTGGCGCCGGTTCACCGGCGGCGGTGCCGTCTACCTCGACCCCGGCACGGTCTGCGCCGCGCTCGCGCTGCCCGGCAGCCATCCGGCCGCGTCGGCGCCGATCCCGCAGATGTACGCGCCGCTCCTGGACGGGATCGTGCGCGCGTGCCGCGCGCTCGGCGCCGACGCGACCCGCGACGAGCGCACCGTCCGCGTCGGCGATCGTAAGGTGACGGGGATCGCGGCCCATCGCAGCCGCGACGTCACGCTCGTCCACGGCACGCTGCTCGTGGAGGCCGATCTGGACGCCCTGCGCGCCTGCCTGGCGGGGCCACGCGACGGCGATCTGCAGGGACTGCCGCGGCCCGCGGCGAGCCGTCCCGACCACGTCGCCCTCGTCGGCGGCGACGTCGCTGCGGCCACCGCGGCCGTGATCGCCGCGCTCTCGGCGCCCGGTGCCCGCGCCGGCGAGCTGACCGCGGCGGCAGCGCGAAGCGGCCGCCGGGCTCGGCGAGAGCCGCTATCGCGACGCCGCCTGGCACGCCGGTCCGTGGCACGATGTCACCCCCGGCGAGGTGCGCTCCGTGCTCGGAGCGTGATCGGCCGGGGCGGTTTGTGGGTATGGTCGGGTCGGCAGCGCACGGAGGAGTCGGACGATGGCATTGCGATCGAAGGTCTTCACGTACCGGGCGGAGCTCCGCTGGCAGGGCGGGCGCACGGCGACGGTCGCCTCGGGTGAGCGGCCGCAGCTGCCGGTCGCGCCGCCCGAGGACTTCCCCGACGGCCGGGCCGACCGGTGGAGCCCCGAGCACCTGTTCCTGGGCGCGCTGCAGTCGTGCACGATGCTCTCGTTCCTGGCCCACTGCGAGCACTCGGACCTCGAGGTGCTCGAGTACGCCGCGGCGGCGACGGGCGCGATCGAGCGCCGCGGCGACGATCACCGCTACGCGTTCACGCACGTCGACGTCGTCGTGAACGTGCGCATGGCCCCGGGCCAGGCGGCGGCCGCCCGCGGCCTGACCGGCAAGGCCGAGCGCGACTGCTTCGTCACGGCGTCGACGACGGCGCACGTCGCGAACGACTGGCGGATCATCGAGTGAGCGCGCCCGTCCGCCCGGCGGCGGCGGTCTCGACGCTCCCCGACACGCGCGCGGCGGCCGAGGAGGCGGCCGAACGCGTGCGCGACGGCCTCGAGGGCGCCCCGGCGGACGTCGCCTTTCTCTTCCTCTCGCCCGACCACGCGGGCGACGCCGAGCAGGCGGCGGCGGCCGTGGCGGACATCCTGCGGCCGGGCGCGCTCGCGGGCGCGACGGGCGAGGCCGTCATCGGCACGGGCCGCGAGCTCGAGGGCATGCCGGCCCTCAGCCTGCTGGCGACGAGCCTGGGCGGAGGACGGGCCCGCGCCCACCACCTGAGCGTCCGTGAAACGGACGACGGCCCGGCCGTCGAGATGCCCGTCGACCTCGTGCCGTCGGCCGGCGCGCCGATGCTGCTCATGGCCGACCCGTACACGTTCCCGGCCGACGCCTTCCTCGAGGGCGTGAGCGGCCGCTTCGACGGCGCCGTCGCCGTCGGCGGGCTCGCCTCCGGGGCCGAGGGCCCGGGCGGGCATGCGCTCGTGTGCGGGCGGCGGGTGCTGCGCCACGGCGCGGTCGCCGTCGTCGTGGAGGGCGTCGACATGCAGGTGCTCGTGTCGCAGGGGTGCGCGCCGGTCGGGCCCGAGATGGTGATCACGAGCGCCGAGGGCAACACGATCCACGAGCTCGCGGGGCGGCCGGCGTACGAGCGCCTCACCGACATCGTCGCGGGCCTCGACGACCACGGCCGCGACCTCGTCCAGAACGGTCTCCTGGCCGGCCTCGTCATCGACGAGAACCGCGACGAGTACGGCTCGGACGACTATCTGATGCGAGCCGTGATGGGCGGCGATGCCGACCAGGGCTCGCTCGTCGTCGGCGACGCCGTCCGGGTCGGCCAGACGTTCCGGTTCCACGCCCGCGACGCCGAGAGCGCCGACATCGACCTGCGCACCGCGCTCCGCGCGAGCGCCGCCAACGGCGAGCGCCCTGCGGCGGCGCTCCTGTTCGCCTGCAACGGCAGGGGCACGAACATGTACCCCGACCCGGACCACGACGCCGGGGCGGTGACCGACGAGCTCGGCCCGATCCCGCTCGCCGGCATGTTCTGCTCCGGCGAGATCGGCCCGGTGGGTGGGCAGACGTTCCTGCACGGCTTCACCGCGACCATGGCGCTCTTCACGAGCCGGGACGGCAACGGCCGCTAGCGAACGGTGACGATCGCGTCCACGTCGATCGTGGCGTGGCCGGCGGTGCCGGCGCAGACGATCTTGATCGTGTGCGCGGCGTCCGTCTTCCACACGTGCGCGAACACGAGCCGGCGGCGGATCGCCGTTGCGCTGTGCAGGTTCACCGTGCCCGCGAGCTTGCCGTCGAGGTAGACGCGGGCGGAGCCGCGGTTGGCCGTGCGCGTGGCCACCCATGCGACCTGGCGGCCGGTGAACCGCAGCGTCGCGAACGCGCCGGCCTTGCCGACCAGATGCACGCCGCCGCCCCATGCCCTCGGCGCCCGCGCCCGCGTCCAGGCGCGCGTGTAGGCGATGCGCGCGTTGCCGTCCTGGAAAGCGGACAGGATCACGGCCGGCCCGGTGGCGAACGCCGAGACGTTGCCCACGCAGTCGGTCGCGCTCACCCGGTAGTGGTGCGTCGTCGCCGGGGCGAGCGACACGGCCCGGGTCGTCGCGGTCTTCGCGGCAAGCGGTACGTTCGCGAAGCTGCCGCTGCCGATGCTGCGCTGGAGCCGGTAGGAGCAGACGCCGCTCGGGTCGCTCGCCGCGAAGCGCACGAGCAGGGGCACCGTGCCGGCGGCGATCGTGGTCGCCTTGCGCAGGCTCGCGTCTGGCTTCGTGCCGATCGCGGGCGGCGTGGCGTCGACCGGGACCGAGCTGCCCAGTCTGCAGGAACGCGAGGTGCGCCTGGGCGACGCCGCCGACGGCGGTGAAGTCGCCGCCGATGGCAAGGCCGGTCGACGTGTCGGCCTCGGCGAACACCCCGAGGTCGCTGTTCACGTTCGGCGCCCAGCCCGTGTCGAGCGCCCCGCTCGCCGGGTCGACCGCGGCGATGTGGTGGCGCACGGTGCACGTGCCGCTCACGCAGACGTTCACGAAGTGGCCGCCGAGGATGAGCTCGCCGTCGGACATCGTCATCGCCTGGATGTTGCCGTCGGTCGTGTCCCGGAAGCCCAACCCGCCCGTTGGCGTCCACGCCTGCAGCCGGTTGCCGAAGCTGCCGGTGAAGATCGTGCCGTCGGCCGCCTGCGCGATCGAGACGATCCCGGAGCTCGAGGTGTTGACGTATCCGCTCGCGAGCGCACCCGTCGATGGGTCGAAGGCAGCGGTGGCCGCCCGCGCGCTCGTCGACGTGCCCGCGTTCAGGAAGAAGCCCCCCGCCACCACGTTGCCGGCGTTGTTCACCTCGAGCGCGTCGACGCGGCCGTCCACGAACGGGTTCCACGAGCGCAGCGTGCCGTCGGTCAGCGACACGGCGCCCAGGAAGGGGCGCGGCGAGCCATCGACGTTCTGGAACTGCCCGCCGATGAAGAGCGTGGAGCCGTTGGTGGCGAACGCCTGCACGTCGCCGTCCGCCGTGGCGGTGAACGTCGTCTTGGAGATGAGGTTGCCGCTGCTGTCGAGCTCCGCGATGTGCGGCCGGCCGACGCCGTCGATCTTGTTGAAGCTGCCGCCGATGATGATGTGCCCGGCGCCGTCGGTCGCGATCGTCTTGACGGTGTTGCTCGCGGCCGGCGTCCACGCGCTGACCAGGTTGCCCTGGGCGTTGAAGGCCGCCAGATTCGACACGGCGGCCGTGGTGGCGCCGTTGTGGCTCGTCGCCTGCGTGAACTTGCCGCCGACGTAGGTGACGGCGCCGATCTGCATGATCGCGTTCACGCGGCCGTTCACCTGCCAGGTGGGCAGCGGGCGTGGTCGCGATCGTTCGCCAGCGCCGACGGCACGATCGCGAGCAGGGCGACAAACGCGCCCAGCGCGGCCGACTCTGATCACGTGCCCCCGTGCTCCCCACCTGACACCGAGGGTACCGGCGCCGCCACGGCCTCGCAACCGGCTACTGCGGCGGCGGCTCTGCCAGTCGTACGTCCCCGGCGGCGTCCAGGAGAGCTCGAGCTTGATGCCGTCGGGATCGAAGAAGAAGATCGCGTGGTAGCCCTCGCGGTACTCGGGGAAGTGCCGCGGACCCTCGGTGATCGTGCCGCCGAGCGTCGGCGATCCGCGGCGCCGCGGCGTACGAGCAGGTCGCGCGTCGACGCCTCGAAGCAGACGTGGTGCATGCCCACCCGGTAGCGGTCGACGGGCAGGGTGGCGGCGCCGTCGGGCGCCTGGCGCAACCCGACCGTCGAGCCCGGCCCGTGGACGTAGTGGATCGTCTCGCCGTGCTCGCCGGGGATCTCGTGCAGCCCGTGCCAGCCGAGCGGGCCGAGCACACCGCGGTAGAAGCGCAGCGAGCGGCCGATGTCCGACACGACCAGGTCGACGTGGTGGACGCCGGTCGACCGCACGCCGCAGCGCTCGGGTTAGGCCAGGCCCTCGCGGGCCTCGCGCACCAGCGTGACCGCCTCGGGGAAGATCAGCCGGATCGCGTCGCGCACCTGGTTTGCCTGCTCGTCGGCGGTGCCGGTCAGCTCGAGCCGGCCGATGGCTGCCACGGTCACGCCGACCGCGAGGTTGATCGCCTGATCGGCGAACGCGACCCGCTGTCCCTGCTGGGCCTGCTCCATGAACTGGGCCATGGCGCGCTGAAGCTCCTCGGGGTCGCCGCCGAACATGTTGAACGGGAATTCACTCATGTGGCGAGGATAGCCCATGCCCGTGCCGGGGCGGCCTGGGTATGATCGGGCGCGTGGCCGACGGGGGCGACGTGCGGGCGTCGGATGCGGAGCGCGAAGCCGTGGTGACCCGGCTGCGCGACGAGGCGGCCGCCGGCCGGATCGACACGGCCGAGCTCGAGCGCCGGGTCGAGCGCGCCTACACGGCGCAGACGCGCGGCGAGCTCGAGACGCTCGCGTCCGACCTGCCGGGTGCCGCCGCCGCGGCCGAATCGCCGTGGCGCTCGCAGGCGATGCGCCGGCAGGCGGCCGGCTTCGTGACGGTGAACGCCGTCTGCATCGCGGTCTGGCTCCTATCGGGCGCAAACGGCGGCTTCTGGCCGGGATGGGTGCTGCTCGTCTCGGGGCTCGGCCTCTTCGGGCTCGTGGTGCGCACCGCATTCGGTGTCGAGCACACGGATGCGCCGGGACGGCGCGCGCGCCGCGAGCGCCGCCGGCGTCAGGCGTAGATGCCGGTGAGGAGCGTCGCGGGATCGGGCAGCGGGCTCGCCTCGGCCTCGGCGACGCCGGCGTCGATCCACGCCGACACCTCGGCCTCGAGTGCGGCGAGCTCGGACTCGCCGACCTGCTCGACCTCCTCGAGCCACGCCCGGAACCGGTCGAGCGGGTCCCTGGCGGCGAAGTCGGCCAGGAGCTCGCGGGGGACGTAGCCGGCGTCGTCGTGGACGGCGTGGCCCTCCATGCGCAGCGTGACGAGCTCGAGCAGGGTCGGCCCGCCGCCGTCGCGGGCGCGCTCGATCGCGCGCTGGCCCTCCCGCACGACGGTGAGCACGTCGGTGCCGTCGATGACGATGCCCTCGAAGCCGTAGGCCGGGCCGCGGTCGGCCAGGTGCTCGCACGCGAACGACAGCCGGTTGGGCGTCGAGTACGAGTACTGGTTGTTGTCGATCACGTAGACGATCGGCAGGCGGCGGACGCCGGCCAGGTTCATGGACTCGTGCATGTCTCCGCGCGCCGCCGCGCCGTCGCCGCACCAGCCGATCGCGACCCGCGCCTCGCGCCGCAGCTGGAACGCGAGGGCGATGCCGGTGATCGTCGGGATCATCGCCGGCAGGTGGCTGACGCCGGCGAGGAGGCCCTTCCCGCTCGTGAAGTCGTTCGAGCGCAGGTTCGAGTCGCGCCCGCCCGTGGCGCCGCCCGAGCGGCCCATGAACTGGCAGAAGATCGCGGCGGGCTGGACGCCGCGCACGACGTGGACGCCCAGGTTGCGGTGAAGCGGCGAGGCGACGTCGTCGGCGCCCATCGCGGTCGCCATGCCCACCGACGCGGCCTCGTTGCCGCGGCCGGTGTAGTAGCTGCCGGGGAGCTTGCCCGCCTTGAACAGCAGGTTGCCGCGCTCCTCGATCCGGCGCGTCGCGAGCATGTTGCGGTAGATGCCGACCAGGTCGGGCCGGTCGAGGCCGAGCTCGCGCGCCTCGGCCTGCGAGTGGAGCGGGCTGGCCTGTCTCACGGTCGACATCGGCGCAGGATAGATCGGATCAGGCGGATGGCCGCCGCGTGTCCGCGTGGCGCTTGAGCCGGTCGAGGCGCGAGTCCCACTCCGCGCCGACCCGGTCGAGCCACGCACCGGCGTCGGTGAGCGGGCCGGGCGTGAGCCGGTAGCGCGTCTCGCGGCCGTGGCGCTGCGACTCGACGAGCCCGGCGTCGGCGAGCGCGGCCAGGTGCTTCGCCACCGCCTGGCGGCTGATCGGCAGCTCGCGGGCGAGCTCGGTCGCGCTCTTCTCGTCGCCGGCCGAGAGGACGCCGATCACGTGCCGGCGGGTCGGGTCGGCGAGCGCCGCGAACGTCGCCCCGACCGGATCCGGGCTCATCTCGCCAGCATCAGCGGCATGTCGCCACACGCTCCCAGGCGCACGTCCCAGGCCCAGCTCGACACGGCCGTGCAGCCCTGCGCGACCGTCGCCGTGAGTGCCTCGAAGCCGGTCTCGACCACCGTGACGCGCGTGCCGTCGGCGGCGTCGTCGAGGCCGATCTCGACCGTCGTTTCGATGTGCACCGGCCCCGCCTCGTCGGGCTGCCAGCGGAACACCAGCCGCTCGCCCTCCTCGACGGTCTCGACCACGCCGTGGCGGCGGGCGCCGCCTTCCCAGCCGAGATCGATCAGGCCGCCCTCGACCAGATCGATCTCGACGTCGTCGGCGAGCCATTCGCGCAGGTGGTCCGGCTCGGTGACGACGCGCCAGGCCTCGTCGCGCTCCAGGGGCAGGACGATCTCTCGGGTGACGGACTCGGACATTGCGCTCCTCCTGACCACATGCAACCTAAGGGTTGCGCGTTCGCCGCGGTCGACCTATCATGGGCAACCAGTTGGTTGCACCATACCGCAAGGGGGCACGATGTCACCGCTGATTCCGATGGTCGTCGAGCAGACCGGGCGCGGCGAGCGCTCGTTCGACATCTACTCGCGGCTTCTGAACGACCGCATCATCTTCCTGGGCACGCCCGTGACGTCGGAGATCGCGAACCTGATCGTCGCCCAGATCATCCATCTGGCATCCGACGATCCCGACAAGGACATCTCGATCTACATCAACTCCCCCGGCGGGGACGTCTACGCCGGCCTCGCCATCTACGACGCGATGCAGTACGTGCGGCCCGACGTGCAGACGATCTGCTTCGGGATGGCGATGTCGATGGGCGCGGTGCTCCTCGCCGGCGGCGCCAAGGGCAAGCGGATGGCGCTGCCCAACGCCAAGGTGATGATCCACCAGGGCCACACGTCGGGCTTCGAGGGACAGGCCACCGACATCGAGATCCGCGCCCGCGAGATCCTCGCCCTGCAGCGGCGGATGGAGGAGATCATGGCTCGCGACACCCGCAAGTCCGTCGATCAGATCCACACCGACACGCAGCGCGACTACTTCATGACGGCCGAGGAGGCCAAGGACTACGGCCTCGTCGACACGGTCGTGAGCGGCATGGCAGGGGAGCGCGCCCGCAGGGTGGCGGGCCTGGGGTGAGGTGAGGCGTTCCCCTACTCGTCGAGCTTGCGCATGATCAGGCAGGCGTTGTGCCCGCCGAGGCCCATCGAGTTCGAGAGCCCGACGCGCACGGCAGCCGTGCGTGCGGTGTTCGGGACGTAGTCGAGGTCGCACTCGGGATCGGGCGTGCGCAGGTTGATCGTCGGCGGGATGACGCCGTGGTGGAGGGTGAGCGCCGTCGCGACCGCCTCGACGGCGCCGGCGGCGCCGAACAGGTGCCCGAACATGGACTTGTTCGACGAGATGGCCATCCGGTAGGCGTGATCGCCGAACACGGCCTTGACCGCCTGCGTCTCGGCCGCGTCGTTGTACGGGGTCGAGGTGCCGTGCGCGTTGATGTAGTCGACGTCGGCCGGCTCGAGGCCGGCGCGGCCGAGGGCGTCGCGCATCATCTCGATGACGCCGATCGAGTCGGGGTGGGGGGTGGCGACGTGGTAGGCGTCATTGGACGCGCCGTAGCCGACGAGCTCGCAGTAGATGCGCGCGCCGCGGCTGCGGGCGCGCTCGAGCTCCTCGAGCACGACGCAGCCCGCGCCCTCGGCCATGACGAATCCGGCCCGGGTGAGGTCGAACGGGCGCGAGGCCGCCTCGGGGTCGTCGCGGCCGTCGACGAGCGCGCGCATCGCGCAGAAGCCCGCCAGGATCACGGGCAGCATCGCCGACTCGGTCGCGCCGGCCAGGACGACGTCGGCCTGGTCGCGGGCGATGGCCGCGGCAGCCTCGCCGATGGCATGCGTGCCGGTGGCACAGGCGGACTCGGTGCCGTAGTTCACACCGCGCGCGCCGAGCATCGTGGCGACGTGGCTCGTGGTCGTGTCGATGAGCGTGTTCGGCAGCCAGTGCGGTGAGACGCGCTCCCAGCCGCGCTCCTCGAGGATCGCCTGCTGGCGCAGCGTGTAGGAGAGGCCGCCCATCACGCTGCCGATGACCACGCCGACCCGGCTCGGCACGTCGACGGTGAGCGCCGCGTCGCTCGCCGCCTCGATCGCCGCGGCGACGCCGAAGTGGACGTCGCTCGCCGTGCGCCGCACCTCCTTGGGGCTCATCGCCTTGGTCGCGTCGAAGTCCTTCACCTCGGCCGCGATGTTGACGGGGAACGCGTCCGCATCGAACGCGCGGATGACGCCGACCCCGCTCCTGCCGGCCACCAGGGCGTCCCACATCGAGGGAGCGTCGTTGCCGACAGGGGTGACCGCCCCGACCCCGGTAATGACCACTCGCCTCATTGGGCGAACTGACGACCGAGTCGCCCCCGGGGTTGCGCCCGGGGCGCCCGGCGGCCGCCTGTGGCGGTTGATAGCGCGGGCGCGATACACTGTGTAGGTGGCAAGTCACCCCCAGGCACAGCGCCATCGTCTCACGGCGCAGTCGCTCGAGCGCATGCGCGAGGGCATCCGCAAGCGCGCCGAGGCGCTCGGGCGCGACCACGAGCAGCGGTTTGCGGAGGTCGGCCGGATGGTGGCCGACAACCGCATCGACCGCGGGATGAGCCAGCAGGAGCTGGCCGTGCTGTGCGGCACGACCCAGTCGGCGATCGCCCGGCTCGAGCGCGGAGGCCGGCCGCCGAAGCTCGACACCCTGATGCGGATCGCAGACGCGCTGGACGCCGATCTCCTGCTCGAGATGCGCCTCCGGCCGCGCGAAACGGAGTAGGATCCCGCAATGGCAGTCACCCTGCGCGACTTCATGAGCGGCGGGGACGTGCTCACCATCGAGCCCACGGTGACGCTGTCGGAGGCCGCGCGGGCGATGCGCCGCCGCAACGTCGGCGCCGCCATCGTGTACGAGGGCGGGCGCCTCGTCGGCATCTTCACCGAGCGCGACCTCCTGCGCGCGATCGCCGACAGCCGCCATCCCGACCAGCACCACGTGCGCACGTACATGACGCCCGATCCGATCACCCTGCCGCCGGACCACTCGCCGAGCGAGGCCGCCCAGATCATGTCGGACGGCAAGTTCCGGCACATCCCGGTGGTCGAGGACGGCGAGCTCGTGGGCGTGGTCAGCATCCGTGACCTGGTCTCGGCCGACATGCACATCCACTCGGCCGACGCCCATCACGGCTCAGACTTCCCCTGAGCCGGCGCGCTCCGCACGCATAACCGTTCGGGTGACGCGCCCACCGGGTGCGACCGCCATCGTGAGCCTAGCGCTCCCCCCGGTCCCAGCCTCGGCTGCTGCCCGGTGGGGGCACTCGCGACCCGAAGTGGTGTCGCCGGCCGGATCGAGTCGTTCCGTGGCGTTCTGGGACGACGCCGCGCAGCGGCGACCGCACTCGACGCGCCTCGCGTCACCGGCGACGCCGCTTCGGGTTCTGCGTCACAAACCGCTTCGGCGGGGATGCCGTATTGACATGGACGATGACGGTCATGCTTGTCACCACGGCGCCGCGCGCCCTTGCCCCAAGGGGATGGTCTAGTCTGGCGCCCGTGGTGCCGGATTCGCTCACCGACGAGGATCTGCTCGAGCGCGTCGCGCGTGATCGCGACCAGGCTGCGTTCGAGGTGCTCTACGGGCGCTACTCCCGCGCCGTGTTCTCGCTGGTCACCCGCATCCTGCGTGATCGGCACACCGGCGAGGACGTCGCCCAGGAAGCCTTCGCCGCGGTCTGGCGGGCGGCGGCCGGGTATCACCGCGGCCGCGGCAGCGCCGCCGGATGGATGTTCGCGATCGCCCGCAACGCCGCCATCGACGCCAGCCGCGCGCGGGTGCCGCTCGTGGTCGGAGAGCTGCCCGACCGGCCAGACCCCAGCCCGCTGCCCGACGCCCAGGCGATCTCGGAGCTCGAGTCCTTCCGCGTGCATCTCGCGGTCGACGCGCTGCCCGAGCGCGAGCGCGAGGTGATCGAGCTCGCCTACTTCTCCGGCCTGGCGCAGAGCGAGATCGCCCAGCAGCTCGAGCTGCCGCTGGGAACCGTCAAGACCCGTACCCGAAGCGCCCTTCAGCGGATGGCGCCGATGCTGCGCGAGGAGGTGGGCCGATGAGCGACGACGCCGAACTCGAACGCGTCGAGCAGATGCTGCGGCGGACTCCGGCCCCGGAGTTCGTGCCCGCGACGGCGGCCGCGGGGGCGCGCCGCGCCGCCCTCGGCGAGCCGGCGCACGTGACCCGCGCGCCGCGCCGGTGGCGGATGCCGGCGTGGTGGCGCGTGGCGGCGCCGGCCGCGGCGCTCGGAGCAGCGGTGGCCGTGGCCGCGGTGCTCCTCGTGGGCGGCCGCGGAGGCGGCTTCTCGCCGCAGTTCACGCTCTCGATGAGCGGCCCGCAGGGCGCGACGGCCGACGTCGGCTTCGGCCATGCCGCAAACGGCGTGCGTCCGATGGTCGTCCACATCCACGGCCTGCGCCCGGCGGGCGCCGGGCGCTACTACGAGATGTGGTTCCGCACGGGCGCAAACGAGAACGTCTCGGCGGTCACCTTCGACACCACCGCAAGCGGCGGGGCGACGTTCACGGCGGTCATTCCCGCCAAGATGCGCTGGCGCGACTGCTGGGTGACGCGCGAGGCGATGCGCGGCGACTCGAAGCCCGCGAAGGTGCTCGTCACGTAGCTTCGGGCGCTGCCGCGGGCGGCCCGAACCAGGTCGTGAGCGCGTCGGCGAGCTCCGGCTCGTCCGGGTCTCCCACCCACGCCACGTATCCGTCGGGCCGGATCAGGACGGCGCTGGGAGCGGTCACCTCTCCGATCGCCGGCAGCTCCCACGCGCCGCCGTACCGGGCGTCGATCCGCCTGCACCCGGCCCGCCCAGGGAGCGATGTCGAGGCCGCCGGGCTCGCCGAGATTGAGCAGCGCCGGCCGGGCGTGGTGCAGGAGGCTCGAGACTCGCAGCGGGCCGTCGGCGGTGTCGACGTCGAGATCGGGCATGCGGCGTCCGAGCAGCGGGTGGCCCTCTCCGAGGTCGTAGCGGATCCCGAGTCCGGACTGCATGGCGGCGAGGTGCGTGCGCGGCTCGTCCATGCCGATGAGCTCCGTCAGGGTGTCGCGCAGAGCGTCGATGCGGTCGCCTCCGCGCAGGAGCGGGATCTGCGCCATGGTGGTGCGCAGAATGCGGGCGGCGACCGGGTGGCGCTCGGCGTGGTAGGTGTCAAGGAGGCTCTCCGGCGATGTGCCGTTGACCACCTGGGCCAGCTTCCAGCCCAGGTTGACCGCGTCCTGCACGCCGGTGTTGAGACCCTGGCCGCCGACCGGTGAGTGCACGTGTGCAGCGTCGCCGGCCAGGAGCACGCGCCCGTCGCGGTAGGCCGCCGCCTGCCGGGTCAGGTCGGTGAACCGGGAGATCGACGTGGGCGAGTGAACGCCGTAGTCGGTGCCGTAGACCGCGATGAGCGCATCGCTCAGATCGCGCAGGGTGGGCTCGCCGGGCGGCTCGACGTGTTGCGGCGCCGTCACGAGCACCCGCACCTGACCCTCCTCCAACCTCGAGAGCCCCTGTGGCCCGAAGTCGTCGCGGCGCAGCCCCCACTCCGGCTCCTCCGCCAGCTCGACCTCGGCGATCAGGCTGCTGGTGGTCGGATCCCACCCCGCGAACTCGATGCCGGCGGCCTTGCGGACCAGGCTGCGGCCGCCGTCGCACCCGACCAGGTAGTGCGCGTGCAGCGACGTGCCGTCGGACAGCTCGACGTCGACGCCCGCGTCGTCCTGCGTGAACCCGGTGACCTCCCGCCCGCGGGCGATCGGCACCCGGAGCTCGTCGACCCACCCGGCCAGGATGCGCTCGATGTGGCGCTGCCACAGCGCGAGCCCGTAGGGGTGGCGGGTGGGGAAGTCGCTGATGTCGAGCGGGATCCAGGCAAACCCGCCGACCTGCCCCACCCGTCCTTCCGAGAGGAACCGGTCGGCGATCCCGCGCTGGTCGAGGATCTCGATGGTGCGTGAGAGCAGGCCGCCCGCGCGCTGGCCGACGAGATCCTGGCTCGCGCGCCGCTCGACGATGGCGACGTCGACGCCCGCGAGCGCCAGCTCGCCCGCCAGCATCAGCCCGGTCGGGCCGCCTCCTGCGATGACCACCGCATGCTCGTTCAGTGCCACGTTTCGTTCAGTCATGGCGCGAAACGATGCACCAGGGTCTGCGCGAGCGCAAGACGCGCGCCACCCACGACTCGACCGCCGCCACGGTGGGGGTCAGACCCCGGTTATGCACATGCCGACGGCTGCCTTGCACCCTGCGGGTGCCAGGCACCCGCTTTCCGGCCCGCCGGGCCGAATG
Organism: uncultured Actinomycetes bacterium; assembly: GCA_963707585.1. Classification (GTDB taxonomy): domain Bacteria; phylum Actinomycetota; class Thermoleophilia; order Gaiellales; family JAICJC01; genus JAICJC01. The sequence continues at coordinate 328,469 of CAVPQP010000008.1, forward strand.
GAGCGAAGGGGATTCGAACCCCTGACCTCCTGGACTCGGCAGTCAAGGTCGCTGGCGCTCCCTTGACTGCCTCGTGGCGGCGTCTGCTTGGAGAGCAGACGCCTTGATCCAGGCTTGCCTGAATCGCACCCAGGAGGTCAGGGGGCTCAGGGTCCGCGTAACCACGATGCCGTCGCGTGGCGGGCCTTCGGGCCCGCCCCCCGACGCCATGGAGCTAAGGGGATTCGAACCCCTGACCTCCTGGACTCGGCCGTCAAGGTCGCTGGCGCTCCCTTGACTGCCTCGTGGCGGCGTCTGCTTGGAGAGCAGACGCCTTGATCCAGGCTTGCCTGAATCGCACCCAGGAGGTCAGGGGGCTCAGGGTCCGCGTAACCACGATGCCGTCGCGTGGCGGGCCTTCGGGCCCGCCCCCCGACGCCATGGAGCTAAGGGGATTCGAACCCCTGACCTCCTGGGTGCGATCCAGGCGCTCTCCCAACTGAGCTATAGCCCCGCGAGGGCGCCAAGTATAGCCCCGACGGTCTCGATTCAGACCGGCCGCGGGCCGAGCAGCCGCTCGATGCCTCGGCGGGAGCGCTCGAGGACTGCAGGGTCGCCGAGCGTGGTGTAGGCGGCGTGCGCCATGAGCAGGAGCGCGTCGACCTCGTAGGCGACCTGCTGCGGCTCGGGGCTCGCCGGAATCTCGCCGGCCGCCTGCGCCTCGGTCGCGGCGGCGTGGAGCTCGCCCAGCCAGTCGAGCGTGAAGCCCACGACGCGCTCCCTCACGCGTCCGGGGTGGCCGCTGAACTCGGCGCCGACGGCGGCGAAGAAGCACCCGCCCGGGAACACCTCGCGCCGCAGGTGCGAGATGAACTCGTCGGAGAGCGCCCACAGCAGGCGCAGACCCTGCCCGTGTGCGTGTGCGGGCTCGAGCACCTCGGCGCTGAAGATCTCCGTCGCGCGGTCGATCGTCGCGATCTGGAGCTCCTCCTTGGACTTGAAGTGGGCGTAGAGCCCGCTCTTGCTCATGCCCGTGTGCTCGGCGAGGTTCCCGATCGAGAGGCCCTCGAGGCCTTCGACCGTGGCGAGGCGGGCAGCGGTATCGAGGATCGCGTCCCGGCTGCGGCGGCCGTCGGCTCTCTGGCGGCGCTCGGGCGGCGATTCGGCGATCGTCGGTCGGTTCATGGTTGCAAGATAGCACGATCGGTCGTATAGTGCCATCCACTCTCAGCACGATCGATCGTGCTAACAACCTGAGGAGATCCCATGTCCACCGAGACATCCATCGACCTGCAGGCCGTCAAGGCCCGCCAGCAGACCACGTGGGCGAGCGGCGACTACGCCGAGATCGGCACCCTGATCGTCCCCGTCGCCGAGCGCCTCGCCGATGCGGCCGACCTGCGCGCAGGATCGGCCGTCCTCGACGTCGCCTCCGGCAGCGGCAACGCGGCGATCGCCGCCGCGCGTCTGGGCGCCATCGTGACCGGCGTCGACTACGTCCCGTCGCTGCTCGAGCGCGGCGCGCGAGCGTGCCGCCGCCGAGCGGCTCGCGATCGACCTGCGCCACGGCGACGCCGAGGCGCTCCCCTTCGCCGCCGCCTCCTTCGACGCCACCCTCTCGGTGTTCGGGGCGATGTTCGCGCCCGATCACGTGCGCACCGCAGACGAGATCCTGCGCGTGACCCGCCCCGGCGGCACGATCGGCCTCGCGAGCTGGACGCCGGAGGGGTTCATCGGTGCGATGTTCCGGACGGTCGCGGCGCACGTTCCGCCGCCGGCCGGGGTCGCCTCGCCGATGCTCTGGGGCACCGAGTCGTACCTCGCCGACATCTTCGGCCCGGACGTCGAGTGGACGCACCGCACGCGCACCTTCACGTTCCGCTTCGCCTCGGCCGCGCAGTTCGTCGAGCACTTCGGCACCTACTACGGGCCGACGCTGAAGGCGATCGAGGCCGCCGGCGACGCGCTCGAGCGCGACCTCGAGGACCTGGCGCTGGCGTGGAGCCGGCTCGAGCGGCCCGGCCCGATCGCCGTGCCGGCTGCATACCTCGAGTCCGTCGGGGTGCGTGCCTGAGATGCCCTCGACGCTCCTCCAGGGCCGCATCCCCGAACGCCTGTCGCCGGCACGCGGGGCGGCGGCGCCGATCCTGTTCCTGGTGTCGACCGAGAGGTCGGTCCTGCACGCGCTGCAGGCCGACCTCGGCCGGCGGTTCGGGAACGACACCCGCATCGTCGCCGCGGCCGACCCCGGCGACGGCCTGGCGCAGCTGGCCGCGCTCGCCGATCGCGGCGAGCCGGTCGCGCTGCTGATCGCCGACCAGCGCATGCCGCAGCTGACGGGGATCGAGTTCCTCGCCCGCGCGCACGCGCTTCACCCGGCGGCGAAGCGGATCCTGCTCGTCGAGCGCGACTACACGGCCGCGAACCCGACCGTGCCCGCGATGATGCTCGGGCAGATCGACTACCACCTGGTCCGGCCGTGGTTTCCCGACCACGGCCTGTATCCCGCCGTGAGCGAGTTCCTGGCGAGCTGGGCGCGCTCCCAGCGCGAGCGGTTCACGATGTTCCGGATCGCGGCACCCGAGAACAGCCCGCGCGGCGCACGCGATCCGCGACCTGCTCACGCGCTTCAACACGCCGTTCACCTGCGACCCGACCGACTCCGAGGAGGGCCAGGCGCTGCTGCGCGAGGTCGGCCAGGCCGGCTCGCGCCTCCCGACCGTCGTCCGCCACGACGGCCGGATGCTGCTCGACCCGACCGACGGCGACATCATCGAGGCGGTCGGCGGCGGCATCCGGCTCGGCGCCGACACCTACGACGTCGCGATCGTCGGCGCCGGTCCGGCCGGGCTCTCGGCGGCGGTCTACGCCGCGTCGGAGGGGCTCGACACGATCGTGCTCGAGCGCCAGATCACGGGCGGCCAGGCGGGCTCGAGCTCGCGCATCCGCAACGTGCCCGGGCTTCACCTGGGGGATCGGCGGCCACGATCTGGCCTACCGGGCGTGCGAGCAGGCGTGGCTGTTCGGCGCGAACATGGTGTTCGCGCAGCAGGCGACGTCGCTCCGCGCCTCGGGCGGCGATCTCGTCGTGACGTGGCCGACGGCCAGGAGGTCACCGCCCGCGCCGTCGTGCTCGCCATGGGCGTCTCGTGGCGGCGGCTCGGCATCCCGCGCCTGGAGGCGCTGATCGGCGCGGGCGTGTTCTACGGCGCGGCGGCCAGCGAGGCGCGGGCGATGCGCGGCAGGCACGTCTGCGTCGTCGGCGGCGGCAACGCCGCCGGCCAGGCGGCGGTGCACCTCGCCAAGCACGCCGACAGGGTGACCCTGCTCGTGCGCGGCGACTCGCTCGCGACGAGCATGTCGGAGTACCTGACGGCCGAGGTCGCCAGGACGCGGAACATCGATGTGCGCCTCGGCGCCGAGGTGATCGACGGCGAGGGCGAGACCGGCCTCGAGGCGATCGTCGTGCGCGACCGCGCCGACGGGACGACGGAGCGGATCCCGACCGCCGCCCTCTTCGTGATGATCGGCGCCGAGCCGCACACGGACTGGCTGGCCGGCGCCGTCGCCCGCGACGAGAGCGGGTACATCCTCACCGGCAACGACGTCACCCGCCGGGCGATTCCGGCTGGCCGCTCGAGCGGCCGCCGATGCTGCTCGAGACGAGCGTGCCGGGCGTGTTCGCTGCGGGCGACGTCCGCCACGCGTCGGTCAAGCGGGTGACGACCGCGATGGGCGAGGGCGCGACCGTCGTCCAGCTGATCCACCAGCGCCTCGAGGGCGATGGCGACGAGACGCGCTAGGCGGCGCGGCGGGTCTCGATCGCCGAGGTGAGGTCGTCGGCGAACACGGCCGCGTCCATGTAGGCGCGGGCGATGTTCTGGTGGATGCTCGCGTGGATCGTCGAGACGCCGCCGAACTGGGCCTGCTCGTAGCTGATGACCGAGTTCAGGATCGGGCCGATCGGATCGGTGCCCTCGATCAGGGCGCCGGCGATGTCGTCCGACAGCGGCAGCTCGGCGACGATCCGCTCGAGCGGGAGGTCGAGCAGCGCGCCCGCCATCGACAGCATCCCGGCCGTGAAGTAGCGGTCGGGGTGCTGGGCGGCGGTCCCGCGGGCGAGCGCTTCGCACATCGACGCCCGGATGAGGGCGCGGCGGGAGAGCTCGACCGGGCTGTCCGAGAGCTCGGTCATCGCCAGCAGGGCGGCCAGGGCGTGCACGGCGCGCGCGCCGAGCAGGACGATCGCCTGCCGGATCGACGTGATGCGGTTCGGGAGGGCGATCGCGGCCGAGTTGACGGCGTGGAGCACGCTCAGGGTGAGGCCGAGGTCGGAGGCGACGATCCGCTCCAGGTCGTCGACCGAGGTGGCCGCGGCCGACAGCTGGACGAGCAGCGTCAGGGTGGCCGCCTGATCGGCGCGCGACCCGCGGCCGGAGACCATCGCCGTGCGTCGCGTGCGTGTCGCCCTGGAAGAGCTCGTAGCCGGCGTCGCGGCATGCCTGCGAGGTCTCGGGGCCGTCGATCCCGTCGGCGACGAGCTTCGCGCGGCAGGCGCGGGCGGCCGCGCGGCGCGCCGCGAGCTCCTCCGGGCGAGCCGTCGGTCACCGCGATCTTGACGAGGGAGGCGTGGGGCAGGAGCGCGTCGGTCTCGGGCGAGGGCCGGTAGTCGGCGATGACGATCGTGCGGCCGGCCGCCGCGAGCCGTGCGACCTGCTCGACGACCTCGGGCTCGGCCGAGCAGTGCTCGAGCACGAAGCCCGACCTGGTCGCCGGTCAGCTCGAGCAGGTCGACCTCGCGCAGGATGCCGGGCGTCACGCCGAGCAGCACGGGCCGGCGGTTGCCGAGCCGCTCGACGCCGAGCTCGATCACCGCGGCCAGGAGCGCGGGCGCGCTCGCGCGGTCGTCGTGGCCGGCGGAGTCGCCCCCGAGGCCGGGATGCAGGTGCAGCTCGTAGGCGAAGACCTCGCCGTTTCGGTCGACGATCGCCTCGCGGGCGACGAAGACGGTCGGCGGCGCCGATCCGGCGCCGGCGAGGGCGGCCGAGAGCGATGACGTGGACAGGCCGAGGCGACCGTTCTGCGGCCAAACGGGCGACCTGCGGACGGCTCCGTCATGCGCGACTCCTCCTTGAGCGAGCGTTTGGCCCGGCGCGGCGCGCAGAGCCCCTGCCCGGTGGTCGGACGGCGGCGGCATCCACTTGAGCGCGCCCGGGAACTTCACCCGTACGAGGCCCTCCGGCCTCCCCCACCAGTGGGATCGGCTGGGGTCGGGGACGGCCCGGTATCCTGACCGGGTGAGAGGCAGCGTCGTCCGCATCTCGATCGCTCCCGTGAAGGCGCTCGGCCTGGTGCACCCCGACGCGGTCGAGCTCGGCCCGCAGGGCGTGGCCGGCGACCGCCGCTTCTGGCTCGTCGACGCCGGCGGGCGCCTGGCGAACAACCGCCGGCACGGGCGGCTGATGCAGGTGCGCCCGAGCTGGAACGAGGACACGCGCCGCCTCGAGCTCGCCTTCCCCGGCGGCGACGTCGGTCGCCGGCGTCGTCGACCTGGGCGACGCGGTCGCGGTCGAGCTGCACCACGAGGACCACCCCTCGCGCCGGGTCGTCGGCCCGTGGGAGGACGCGCTCTCGGCCTACGCCGGTGAGCCGCTGCGGCTGCTGTGGTCGGAGTCGGGCGCGGCCGACCGCGGGGCGCGCGGCGGCGGCGTCTCGGTGATCTCGCGCGGCTCGCTCGACCGGCTGCGGGCCGAGCTCGGCGCCGCGGGCCCGGTCGACGGCCGCCGCTTCCGGATGCTGCTCGAGATCGACGGCGTGCCCGCCCACGCCGAGGACGACTGGATCGGGTCGCGGATCGCGGTCGGCGAAGCCCAGATCGACGTCGGCGGCGACGTCGGCCGCTGCGTGATCACGACGCTCGATCCCGACCGGGGCACGCGCGACCTCGACACGCTCGGCGCGCTCGCCGCATACCGCCGCGAGGGCCGGTTCGAGCCGCTGCCGTTCGGCGTCTACGGCGCGGTGGCGATCCCGGGCCGGGTGCGGGTCGGCGACCCGGTGATCGCCGGGATGCGCGGCCGTCTCGCCCGCCTCGCCGCGGTGATCTGCGACCGCCTGGAGCACCCGATCGTGCAGGCGCCCCTGGCCGGCGGGCCCTCGACGGTCGATCTGGCGGTGGCCGTCTGCGCGGCCGGCGGCCTCGGCTTCCTGGCCGGCGGCTACCGGACGGCCGCGGCCGTGCGCGCCGAGATCCACGCCACCCGGGCACGCACCGATGCGCCGTTCGGCGTGAACGTGTTCGTGCCCGCGGGCGCGGCGGCGGGCGCCGGCGTCGTGGCGGCGTTCGCGCGCCGGCTCGAGGGCGAGGCCGCCCGTACGGGGTCGCCCTCGGCGAGCCGCGGCGCGAGGACGACGAGTGGGAGGGGAAGGTGGGCGTGCTGCTCGCCGAGCGGCCCGCGGTCGCGTCGTTCACGTTCGGGTGCCCGCCGCCCGAGCTGATCGCCGCGCCTGCGTGAGGCCGGGAGCGAGGTGTGGGTCACGGTGACGACTCCCGCGGAGGCGCGCGGCGCGGAGGCGGCCGGCGCGGACGCGCTCGTCGTCCAGGGCTGCGAGGCGGGCGGCCACCGGGGCGGGTTCGCCGACTCCGACGATGAGCCGATCGGCCTGCTCGCGCTCCTGCGCCTGGTCGCGTCGGCGTCGGGGCTGCCGATGGTCGCCGCGGGCGGGATCGCCGACGGGGCGGCGGTCGCGGCGGTGCTGGCCGCGGGCGCGGTCGCGGCGCAGCTCGGCACGGCGTTCCTCGCCGCCCGTGAGGCGGCCACGCACCCCGCCCACCGGGCCGCGCTCGCCACCGACACCGAGACGGCGCTCACCCGTGCGTTCACGGGCCGGCGGGCACGCGGCATCGTGAACCGCTTCCTGGCCGACCACAGCGCCGATGCGCCGTCGGCCTATCCCGAGGTGCACCACCTGACGGCGCCGCTGCGCGCGGCGGCCCGCGAGCGCGGCGACGGCGACGGGTTCAACCTCTGGGCCGGCCAGGCGCATCGCCTGGCGCGCGAAGAGGCCGCCGGCCGGATCGTCGCGACGCTCGCCGCCGACGCGCAGGCGGCGGCCGAGGCCGCCGCCGCGCGGCTCACGCCAGGAGGCCGTACGACCCCACCGGCGTGAGGTCGCTCACGACCGGCGGCTCGTCGCACCGCTCGGCCATGCCCGCCTGGAAGCGCGCAAAGGCCGGCAGCTCGCCGAGCGGGTTCTTGCCGTCCTGCACCTCGGCGATGTGGACGAAGCTCACGCCGTCGGGCAGCTTGAGCGTGGCGTAGCGGAACCCGTCCGGGGCCGTCTCTCGCAGCTCGTCGTAGACGGCGCGGACGAGGTCCTCGTTCTCGGCCACGCGGTCGGGCGTGATCCGGTAGCGCACCATGACGTATCTCATCGTGTTCCCTCCTGGGCGGTGGTGGAGTTCGCGTTCATGCCCGGTTCGACGAACGCCGGGCGCCGACCTCATCGATGAGGTGGCGCCGCCGCCGTCGTCTGACCAATTGGAACGACGGATGACGCAGGCCCGCACGCACTCAGGCGACGACCGCGCGCTCCTCACCGCCGCGTGCGCCGGCGACGAGCGCGCGTTCCTGTGCCTGGTCGAGCGCCACCGCTGCGGCCTCGAGACGTACTGCACCCTGATGCTCGGCTGCCCGCACGCGGCGGCGCGAGTCGTGCGGACGACGACGCTCCTGGCGTGGCGCGGGCGGGAGCGAGCCGGCGGCGGCTGCGCCCGGATCTGGCTCTACCGGATCGCGACGCAGGCCTGCCTCGACCATCTCGACGGGCGCGATGACTTTCCGCCCGCGTGATCGTCTAACCGCCCGAGACGCAATGGCACACGGCCTCGTGGACATCACCGCGGAAGGCGCGCTCCTCACGGCCGCGGAGGCCGGCGACGAGGCCGCGTTCGGACGGCTCGTGGAGCCGTACCGGCGCGCGCTCGACGTCCACTGCTACCGCATGCTCGGCTCGGCGCACGATGCCGAGGACGTCGTCCAGGAGACGCTCCTGCGCGCCTGGCGCGGCCTCGCCCGCTTCGACCGCCGCGGCTCGGTGCACACCTGGCTCTACCGGATCGCGACGAACGCCTGCCTCGACGAGCTGCGCCGGCGGCCGCGCCGGGCCGAGCCGGTGCGCCCGTTTCCCGATGCGATCGTCGAGCAGGCGGCCTCGCCGGTGTACGAGCCGGCCGCCCGCTACGCGCAGCGCGAGGGCATGGAGCTCGCCCTGCTGGCCGCGATCCAGCAGCTGCCGGGCCGCCAGCGCGCCGTCCTGATCCTGCGCGACGTTCTCGGCTGGACGGCGCCGGAGGTGGCCCAGCTCCTGGAGACGACGACGGCGGCGGTGAACAGCGCCCTCCAGCGGAGCCGCGCGACGATCGACAGCCACCTGCCACGTCCGGTGCCGCGGGCGCCCGCCGCCACCGAGCGCGACCTCCTGCGCCGCTACATCGACGTCTGGGAGCGCGACGACGTCGACGGACTGGTGTCGCTCCTGCGCGAGGACGCCGTGCTGCGCATGCCGCCGCAGCCGGCGGTGCGCGGCGCCGCAGCGATCGCCGCCTTCTTCCGCACCACGGCGACGAACGGCGACCTGCGCGGACATCAGCCTCGCCTCGACGCGGGCGAACGGCCGGCCGGCCGTCGTCATGCACCGGCGCGCGGCGGACGGGACGCTGCGGCCGCACGGCATCCTGGTGCTCGAGGTCGAGGGCGACCGGATCACCGGCTTCGACGCCTGGGCCGAGCCCGACCTCGTGCCGCTCTTCGAGCGGCCAGCGATGACCGCGCGAGCCCCGCCGCCTGACGTTTAGGGAAGCGCGCGGCGTGGCAAGATACCCGCCGTGGGAACCGACCAGTACCACGAGCCGCCCGACGAGCTCCCCGACGAGATCCGCACGTTCGCACGCCTGTGCGCGTCGCTGACCGAGGAGGCCGAGGCGATCGGCTGGTACCAGCAGCGGCTCGCGCTCGAGTCCGACCGCGCCGCCGCGGCGATCATGCGCGACGCGCAGGGCGAGGAGTTCAAGCACTTCTGCATGGATCTCGAGTTCCTGCTGCGGCGCACGCCGCTCTGGCGTGAGATCGCGCGCGGGATCCTGTTCCAGGAGGGCGACATCGTCGAGCACGGCGAGGAGGCCGAGGCGGCGGCGGGCGAGGACGCGGGCGCGCGCGGCGAGGCCGTCGCCGGCTCCGAGTCGCTCGGCATCGGCGCGCTGCGGGCGGAGGCCGGCGTGAGCCATCTGCTGCGCGAGCACGCGCCGATCACGGCCGAGGCGGCTGGAGCCCGGATCGACGAGGAGGCGCGCGAGCGGTGCAAGCCCGCGCTCGCGGCGCGCAGGCTGGTCGACTTCTCCGGGCCGCACGGGTGGCAGCACTCGGCCACGGACCTCGGCCGCACCGAGCCGGTGAAGGACGCGCGGCGACGGGCTCGCGGCCCGTCGCCGGCGCGTGCTCCCGCTGGTCGAGCTGCGCGCGCCGTTCGCCGTCTCGCGCGCCGAGCTCGCGGATGCCGACCGGGGTGCGCGAGGACATCGACCTGGCCGCGCTCGACGCGGCCGCGCGCGCGCTCGCCGTCGCCGAGAACACCGCGGTCTTCCACGGCTGGAAGGCGGCCGGGATCGCCGGCATCGCCGAGGCGTCGACGCATGCCGCGGTCGCGCTCGGCGCCGACTGCGAGCGCTACCCGCGCCACGTCGCCAAGGCGGTCGAGGCGCTGCTCGCGGCCGGCATCGAGGGGCCGTACGGGCTCGCGCTCGGGCCCGAGGCCTACACCCGCGTGCTCGAGACGAGCGAGCACGGCGGCTACCCGCTGCTCGAGCATCTGCGCCAGATCGCCGGCGGGCCGCTCGTGTGGGCGCCCGGCGTCGCCGGCGCGGTCGTCGTCAGCCTGCGCGGCGGCGACTTCCTGTTCGAGTCGGGCGAGGACATCTCGATCGGCTACGAGACGCACGACGCCGACGCCGTCCACCTGTATCTGGAAGAGAGCTTCAGCTTCCGGGTGGTCACGCCGGAGGCCGCGGTGCCGCTCGTCGCCCTAGATCCAGGGCTGGACAACGCGCCGCCGATCGCACACAATCGGTTGCCTACGCAAGCGCTACGATTGCAATCGATCGCTGCAGCCCGAGCTGAGGGAGCGGAGGGAGTCGCATGGTGATGCTGTTGTCGGAGTCCGGGAAGTGGCTTACGGGCATCGTGCTCGGGGTCGTGGTGATCGCCGTCGCGGCCGTCATCGTGATCACGATCGTGGCGCTCGCAAGCCGGATCGCCCGCCAGGCCAGGACGGCCGAGGGGGCGGTCGAGGTGGTGCGCCAGCAGACGGCCGCGCTCGACGGCGGCGTCGACCGGATCAACGACTCCGGCGTGCGCATCCTGCACGCGGCCCGTGCGCTGCGAAAGGTGGCGGTGGGCAAATGACCGTGCTCGCGATTTCCGCGCATACCTACTGGGTGATCGCCCTCGTGATCGGCCTCGTCGCGGCCCTCGTCGTCGCCGCGCTGCTGGCCGCGCTCGTCCGGTCGGTCATGAGCATCGAGCGGTCGGTCGACGGCCTGCTCGTGGTCGCGACGCAGGTCGCCGGCAACACGGCCAACATCCCCCAGCTCGAGGCGACGGCGCCCGTGCTGGGCCTGATCGTGCAGGAGGCGGTCGTGCAGGACGGCTACATGAACGCGCTCACCGACGGGTTCGGTGAGTGCATGACCATCCTCGTCGTGCTCACCGTGCTCCTGATCGTGGTCGTCGTGGCGGTGCTCGTCGCCGCGCTCACCGTCGTGTGCCGCGGCCTGGAGCGGATCTCGTCCGGCCTGGCCACGCTCGCGGGCGCCCTCGAGGGCGTCGAGGCCGAGCATCTGCGCCCGCTCGAGCCGGCCGTCAAGGCCATCAACGCGCAGTTCGACATCATCCTGAGCGCCCTTCCGGGCATCGGCCGCAAGGCGGCGATCGTGGCCGAGAGGAGGCCGCGATGACCCTGCTCTGGATCGGCGATGCCATCCTGCTCGCTCGTCGTCGTGCCGATCGCGCTCTACCTGCTGAACGGCACGCTGCAGGCGGCGCGCAGCATCGTCCCGAGCGTGCGCGCGATCGCCGCCACGGCGGCCGCCGGGTCGAAGGACCTCGACGCCGCCGCGCTGCTCGTGACGACGCGGGAGCAGGTCGTCCCAGACGGTCGCGGGGGTCGCCGGCTACGGCGGCTCCCTCGACGTGATCCTCGACGACGCGGAGGAGGAGCGCAGATGCCCGTCTACGCCATCCCCGCAGCCGGCATCGCCCTGATCATCATCGTGCTCCTGATCGTGCTGGCGCTCGTCTACTACCTGGTCTCGACCATCTTCGCGCTGCAGAAGATCACGTCGGGCCTCGACGAGGTGATCGCGAAGCGTCACCGAGATCGTCGAGAAGAGCGCCCCGGTGAACGAGATCGTGAACGCGATCAACAAGGACCTGGACGCCGGCGTCGACATGCTCGAGGCCCTGCTCGTGAAGAAGGCCGGCATGGTCGACGCCGTCGGCCTGGTCGACGGCCTCTACCCGGGCGCGGCCGCGGCCGGCTTCCGCAACTTCCCCGAGAGCACGACGATCGACGCGCCGCGCATCTCGGAGGTCTACACGAAGGGCACGCTCACGCTCGCGCGGCTCGGCCGCGAGGCGCCGATCGCGATGGCGAACCCGGCGGGACCGGTGCTGCGAAACGTCGAGGGCGGCAGCCTGGCGGCCCGCCTGCTGTACCCGAACCTGCGCCAGTCCGCGCCCCCGAACCTGCCCCGTTCGCCGGTGATCGGCACCGACGCGCCGGTGCAGTACGAGCAGCGCGACGACATCGGCCAGCCCCGCAAGCGCCTGCCGGCGCGCAACAGGTGAAAGGAGCACGCGTTGCAGACACCCGCGGCTTTCGAGTATGAGCGCGCGACGAGCGTCGAGGGCGCGATCGCGTCCCTGAACCGGCTCGGCCCGGAGGCGCGCATCATCGCGGGCGGCCACAGTCTGCTGCCGATGATGAAGCTGCGGCTGGCAAACCCCGAGCACCTGATCGACATCAACGACCTCGCCGAGCTCGCCTACATCAGCGAGGACGGCGGCGAGATCCGCATCGGCGCGCTCACCCGGCACGTCGACCTGCTGAAGTCCGACATCCTCGCGCCGGCACTACCCGCTCTTCCGCGACGCCGAGAACGTGATCGCCGACCCGGTGGTGCGAAACCGCGGCACGATCGGCGGCTCGCTGTGCCAGGCCGACGCGGCCGAGGACCTCTCGTCGGTCTGCAGCGCGGCCAAGGCCACGGTCGTGATCCGCGGCGCCGAGGGCGAGCGCGTGATCGGGATGGAGGGCTTCCACGTCGGGCCGTTCATGACCGCCGTCGGCGCGGGCGAGATCCTGACCGAGGTGCGCCTGGCCGTGCGCCCCGGCGCGGGCAGCGCGCACGAGAAGGTCGAGCGGCGGGCGGGCGACTGGGCGATCGCGGCGGCCTCGGCGGCCGTCTGGATGCAGGGCGGCACGATCGCCGACGCCGGCATCGCGCTCTCGGCCGTCGGGCTGACGACGATCCACCTCACCCGCGCCGAGGAGCTCCTGCGCGGCCAGGCCCCGAGCGAGGAGCTGTTCGCGCAAGGCGGGCGAGATCGCCTCGGCCGACTGCTCGCCGATGGCCGACGGCCGCGGCCCGGTCGACTACAAGCGCCACCTCGCCGGCGTCCTCACCCAACGAGCACTGCGCCGCGCCACCGCGCGTGCGATGAAGCAGGAGGCATTGACGATGGAAGTCTCGATGACCGTCAACGGCGAGCGCGTGTCCCACGACGTCGAGCCGCGCATGCTGCTCGTGCACTTCATCCGCGAGACGCTCGGCCTCACGGGCACCCACTGGGGCTGCGACACGTCCAACTGCGGCGCGTGCGTCGTGCAGGTCGACGGGCAGCCGGTGAAGTCGTGCACCACGCTGGCGGCGATGTGCGCCGGGCACGAGGTGCGCACCGTCGAGTCGCTCGAGGTCGACGGACAGCTCGACCCGATCCAGATGGGCTTCCACGAGCTGCCACGCGCTCCAGTGCGGGTTCTGCACGCCCGGGCATGCTGATGACGACGCGGGCGCTGCTCGACGAGAACCCCGACCCGACCGACCACGAGATCCGGGTCGCGATCTCGGGCGCGATCTGCCGCTGCACCGGCTACAAGAACATCGTCAGCGCCGTGCGCTGGGCCGCTGACCACGAAGCCGCTGCGAAGCAGGAGGCATAGGCATGGCGACCGTCGAGAACCTTCCCAGCCCGTCCACCGAGCGCCCGATCGGCTTCGGCCGGCTGAAGCGCAAGGAGGACGCGCGCTTCATCCGCGGCCAGGGCACCTACCTGGACGACATCAAGCTGCCCGGCATGGTCTACGGCGCGCTGCTGCGCAGCCCGTACGCGCACGCGCGCATCGTCTCGATCGACACGTCGCGCGCGCTCGCGCATCCCAACGTGGCCGCGGTCGTGACCGCCAAGGATCTCGAGACGCTCGGCCTGGCGTGGATGCCGACGATCTCCTACGACACGCAGGCCGTGCTCGCCGGCGACAAGGTGCGCTTCCAGGGCCAGGAGGTCGCGTTCGTGATCGCGACCGACGAGTACTCGGCCAACGACGCCCTGCAGCTGATCGACGTCGAGTACGAGCCGCTGCCGGCGGTCGTGAACGCGCGCAAGGCGCTCGACGCCGACGCGCCGCTGATCCGCGACGACAAGTCCGGCCAGCGCGACAACCTGGCGAGCCCGACGTGGGAGGCCGGCGACGAGGAGGCGACCGACCGCGCCTTCGCCGAGGCCGACACGGTCGTCACGCGCGACATCATCTACCCGCGCTGCCACCCGGCGCCGCTCGAGACGTGCGGGATGATCGCCGACTTCAACCCGAAGACCGGCCAGCTCGACATCTACAACGGCAACCAGGCCCCGCACGCCCACCGCACCGTCTACGCGCACGTCGCCGGCCTGGCCGAGCACATGATCCGCATCCGCTGCCAGGACATCGGCGGCGGCTTCGGCAACAAGGTGCCGGTCTACCCGGGCTACGTGTGCGCGATCGCCGGCTCGATCGTCGCCGGCGTGCCGGTGAAGTGGGTCGAGAACCGCACCGAGAACCTGGTGTCGACGGGCTTTGCCCGCGACTACGTCATGCACGCCGAGATGTGCTCGAAGGGCGGCAAGATCACCGGCCTGCGCGTCGACGTGATCGCCGACCACGGCGCGTTCGACTCGACGGCGCAGCCGACCAAGTTCCCGGCCGGCTTCTTCCACATCGTGTGCGGCTCCTACGACCTGCAGGCGTCGCACGTCAAGGTGAAGGCCGTGTACACGAACAAGGCCCCGGGCGGCGTCGCCTACCGGTGCTCGTTCCGGATCACCGAGGCCGTGTACCTCGTCGAGCGGATGGTGGACGCGCTCGCGCTCGAGATGCAGGTCGACCCGATCGACCTGCGCATGCAGAGCTTCATCGCGCCGGAGCAGTTCCCGTACGAGACGACCACCGGCTGGACGTACGACTCGGGCAACTACGCGACGACGATGCGCGTGGCGATGGACATCGCCGGCTACGAGGATCTGCGCCGCGAGCAGGCCGAGAAGCGCGCCCGCGGTGAGCTCATGGGGATCGGCGTGGCGTTCTTCACCGAGGGCGTCGGCGCCGGGCCGCGCAAGCACATGGACATCCTCGGCCTGGCGATGAACGACGGCGCCGACCTGCGCGTGCACCCGTCCGGCAAGGCGGTCGTCTCGATCAGCGCGCAGACGCAGGGCCAGGGCCACGAGACGACCTTCGCCCAGATCGTCGCCGAGGAGCTCGGCATCCCGCCCGAGGACGTCGAGGTGCGCCACGGCGACACCGACAAGTCGCCCTACGGCCTCGGCACCTACGGCAGCCGCTCGACGCCGGTCTCGGGCGCCGCGGTGGCCGTCGTCTCGCGCAAGGTGCGCGACAAGGCGCGCCTGATCGCCGCGACCATGCTCGAGACGCGGCCCGAGGACCTGGCGTGGGAGAAGGGCCGCTGGTACGTCAAGGGCGACCCCGAGAAGGGCGCGATGATCGAGGACATCGCCGTGCGCGCCTACAGCGGCGAGGCGATGCCCGAGGGCATGGAGGGCGGGCTCGACGCGCAGGTGATCTACGACCCGCCCAACCTGACCTACCCGTACGGCGCCTACATCGCGGTGGTCGACATCGATCCGGAGACGGCCCAGGTCACGGTCCGCCGCTTCATCGCGGTGGACGACTGCGGCGTGCGCATCAACCCGATGATCGTCGACGGCCAGATCCACGGCGGGCTCGCCGAGGGCGTCGGCATCGCGCTGATGGAGCTGATCAGCTTCGACGAGGAGGGCAACTGCCTGAACTCCTCGTTCATGGACTACCTGATCCCGACCGCGCTCGAGTGCCCCGACTTCGAGCTCGGCGAGACGGTCACCCCGTGCCCGCACCACCCGCTCGGCGCGAAGGGCGTCGGCGAGTCGCCCAACGTCGGCTCGCCGCCTGCGATCGTGAACGCCGTCATCGACGCGCTGCATGCGACCCACGGCGTCGACCACATCGACATGCCGTGCACGCCCGCGCGGGTGTGGGCGGCCATGCAGGGAAGGGCAGAGCCGCCGCAATGATCACCGCCGCCATGTCGCGGCGGGCCGAGGAGCTCGCCGCCGAGGGCGCGTCGTTCGTGACCGCGACGGTCGTGCGCGCGCAGCGGCCGACGAGCGTGCAGGCGGGCAACGTCGCGCTCGTGCTCGCCGACGGCACGATCGAGGGCTTCGTCGGCGGCGTCTGCAGCGAGCACAGCGTGCGCGCGTACGCGCTCGAGGCGATCCGCAGCGGGCCAGGCCGTGCTGCTGCGCATCCTGCCGTTCAGCGACGACGACGCCGCGCCGGCGACGTCCGACGACGTCGACGGCGCGGTCACCGTCCAGAACCCGTGCCTCTCCGGCGGCGCGATCGAGGTGTTCCTCGAGCCGGTGCTGCCCGCGCCGCGCGTGCTCGTGGTCGGCGAGACCCCGGTCGCGGGCGCCGTCCTTCGCATCGGCGGCGAGCTCGGCCTGACGGTGCTCGGCGTCGACGGGGCCGAGGTGGAGCCGCGCGCCGGCGACCTCGCCCTCGTGGTGGCCGCGCACGGCCGCGGCGAGCTGCACACGCTGCGGCGCGGCCTGGAGGCCGGGCGTGCCGTACGTCGGCCTCGTCGCGAGCCCCAAGCGCGGCACCGGCGTGCTGGCCGAGCTGCGCAGCGACGGCGTGCCCGAGGAGCTCGTCGCGCGCATCGACGTGCCGGCGGGGATCGACATCGGCGCCCGCACCCCCGCCGAGATCGCGCTCTCGATCCTGGCCCGGATCGTCGCCGTGCGCCGCGACGGGCACACGCCCGCCGCCGAGCCGACGCAGCCGCCGGCCCCGGCCGTCGCGGCCGACGCGCCGCCGCTCGCGGTCGACCCGATCTGCGGGATGACGGTCGCGGCGGTCGCGAGCACGCCCTCGGTCGTCCACGCCGGCGAGACCGTCTACTTCTGCTGCGAGGGCTGCAAGGCGACGTTCGAGGCGCAGAGCAGGCATGCGCGCGTCTCCGACTGAGGCGTTCGTGACCGGGCTCGTGCTCGGCGCGGGCGGCTCGACGCGGCTGGGGCGGCCCAAGCAGCTCTTGCCCTACGCCGGCGGCACGCTGCTCGGCCACGTCGTCTCGGTGGCGCGCGCGTGCGCCTTCGACCAGCTGATCGTCGCGATCGGCGGGGCCGCAGACGCGGTGCGCGCCGGGGTCGACCTGGCCGGCGCCGATGTCATCCAGAACGACGCCTACGGCGAGGGCTGCTCGTCGTCGATCGCGGCCGCGCTCTCGGCGCTCGATCCGCGCTGCGACGTGCTCGTGCTGATGCTCGGCGACCAGCCCGGCGTGTCGGCGGCGACGGTGGCGGCGCTGCTCGCCGGCCGCCGGGACGCGCCGATTGCGGCCTGCTGCTACGACGACGGGCTCGGGCACCCGCTCGCGTTTGCCTCGACCACCTTCGCCGACCTGGGCGCTCTCCACGGTGACAAGGCGGTGTGGAAGCTGCTCGACCGGCATGCGGCGGCCGCGGCCAGGGTGCCGATCGCCGGCCCGGTCCCGCGCGACGTGGACACCGAGGTCGACTACCGCGCGGTCGTCGCCGCGGCGGGCGGCGCGTGAGCGCCGGCGCGGTCACCGGCGACGCTGCCGGCGAGGTGCGCGCCCGGGTGCCCGACATCGAGGCCCTCGCCCGCGGCCTCGCCGCCGTCGACTACCTGGTCGACGAGGCGCTTGCGACCTCGATCTTCCTCGGCGTGCGCCTGCCCCAGCCGCTGCTTCTGGAGGGCGAGGCCGGTGTGGGGAAGACCGAGGCGGCGAAGGCGCTCGCGGCGGTGCTCGACACCCCGCTCGTGCGCCTGCAGTGCTACGAGGGCATCGACGCCGCGGAGGCGCTCTACGAGTGGAACTACCCCCGCCAGCTGCTCAGCATCCGGCTCGCCGACGCCCGCGGCGCCGAGCTGCGCGAGGAGGAGCTCTTCGGCCCCGACTATCTGATCCGGCGACCGCTCCTGCAGGCGCTCGAGCACCCCGGCCCGCGTCCGGCCGTGCTGCTGATCGACGAGATCGACCGCGCCGACGACGACTTCGAGGCGTTCCTGCTCGAGCTGCTCGCCGAGGCGGCGGTGACGATCCCCGAGATCGGCACGATCAGGGCCACCCATCCGCCGGTCATCGTGCTCACGTCGAACCGCACCCGTGACCTGCACGACGCCGTCAAGCGCCGCTGCCTCTACCACTGGATCGAGTATCCGAGCGCCGAGCGGGTGGTCGAGATCGTGCGCCGGCGCGTGCCCGGCTCCTCGCAGGTGCTGGCGGTGCAGGTGGCCGACGCCGTGTCGCGCCTGCGCGACTCCGACGTGCAGAAGCCGCCGGGGATCGCCGAGGCGATCGACTGGCTGCGCGCGCTCGACCTGCTCGGCGTCGAGCGGCTCGACGCCGCCGTCGCCGCGCGCACGCTGGGGTCGGTGCTGAAGTACGGTGAGGACCAGGATGTCGTCCGCGCGGCCGGGCTCGATCGGCTGGTGGGCAGCGGTGACTAGGCCCTTCCGCCTCGAGACGGTCGACCTCGACCTGCCCGAGCTGGCAGGCGCGTTCTGCCGCCGCCTGCACGACGCCGGGCTGCCGGTGACGCCTGCCCGGGCCGCCGACCTCACCCGCGCGCTCGCGCTCGTGCGGCCGGTCAGCCGGCGGCGGCTCTACTTCACGGCCCGCGCCGTGCTCGTGTCCGACCCGCTGCAGGTGCCGGCCTTCGACGCCGTCTTCGCCGAGGTGTTCGGCGGCGTGCGCGGGGACGCGGCCTTCACGCCGGACGAGGTGCACGCCGTCGCGGCGGAGGGCGACGACCGCAGCGTGCCCGACCCGCGGACCGTCGAGGGCGGCGGCGAGCGGTCGTCGGAGGGCGTCTTCGCCGCCGCAGGCTCCCGCCCTGAGGCTGCGGACGACGAGGACGCCGTCGAGGTGCCGGTCGCGGCGGCGAGCGACGAGGAGCGGCTGGCACAGCGGAGCTTCGACACGCTCGCGGCGGACGAGCTCGCCCGCCTGTACGAGCTGATGTCGCACCTGCGGCTGGCGACGCCGACGCGGCGCACGCGCCGCCACGAGCGCGGCCGCCACGGCCAGGACGTGGACATGCGGCGGACGCTGCGCCGCAGCCTGCGCACGGGCGGCGACCCGATCCGGCTCGCCCGCCGGCGACGGCGGGTCGCCCGCCGCCGGCTGGTGCTCCTGTGCGACATCTCCGGCTCGATGGAGCCGTATGCCCGTGCGTACCTGCAGTTCCTCACCTGTGCGCGCGGGGCGGGGCCGAACGCCGAGGCGTTCGTGTTCGCGACCCAGCTCACGCGCGTGACCCGGGCGCTGGCCGCACGGCGGCCGGAGCGGGCGATGGCGCGTGCCGCCGCGGCGGCGCCGGACTGGTCGAGCGGGACGCGGATCGGTGCCGCCCTGAAGACGTTCAACGACCGCCACGGCCGCCGCGGCATGGCCCGCGGGGCGGTCGTGGTGATCCTCTCCGACGGCTGGGAGCGGGGCGACCCGGTGCTCGTCGGCCGCGAGATGGAGCGCCTGGGGCGGCTTGCCCACCGCATCGTGTGGGTGAACCCGCGCATGAGCGCGACGGCGTTCTCGGTGCGCGCCGGCGGGATGGTGGCCGCGCTGCCGCACTGCGACGCGCTCGTGAGCGGGCACAGCTACGCGGCCCTGGGCGAGGTCGTGCGCGCGATCGGCGCCTCCAGGTGGGATCCGCCCGCCGTCGCGGACGCGCCGGCTGCCGGTGACGACGAGCCCGAGCCGTGGGCGAGCGCCACCCCGGTGGCGGGCAGCTCGGTCGCGATGCCGAGCGGCCACGGCCCGAGCAAGGGCAACACCACGCCCGGATGGGTGACGGATGAGTGACCGCCCCGACCCCGGGCCAGAAGATCTGCATCTACCCCGGATGCGAGCGTCCGGCCGTGCCCGCGCACCCGCAGGGCGGTCCGCAGCCGGCGTTCTGCGACCTCGAGGAGCACAATGCGCTGCGTGCGCATCAGGAGCGCCGGCGCCTTCAGGCGATGTCGAACACCCCCGATCGTGAGGAGCGTCCCTAGTGGCGAACGAGGCCTACCGAGCAGTCTTCCTCCGCGTGCACCCGACCGGCAAGATGGTGCTGAGCCTCACCACCGACGCCGACGGCAACGAGCCCGCCTACGCCCAGCAGGTCGCCGAGGAGCTCGGCGTGCCGCCGCTCGACGTCAAGGTCGTGCCGGCCGACACCGACCGGTTCGGCACGGGCCACGGCTACAACACGAGCCCGTCCGCGGGGACGGGCGCGGCGATCGCGAGCGCGACGGCCAAGATCCGCGACAAGGCACGGCTCCTGGCGGGCATGCAGCTCGGCGCCGAGCCGGAGACGCTGACGTGGTCGAACGGGGCGTGGGTGGACGGCGACGGCAGCGACCCGGCCAAGGTGGGGACGATCGCCGACCTGGCCCTCTACGCCCACGGCACCGGCGCGCTCCCGCCCGGGGTCGAGGGCGGCCTCGACGCGCAGGCTGTCTACCGGGACTAGGCCGCCGGAGGCAGCTTGGCCGACAGCGAGACGCGCACCTCGTCGGCGACCTTGAGCGCGCCGAAGAGGGCCGAGTAGGGCTTCATCCCGAAGTCGGTCTGCGCGATCACCGCGACGGCCGAGAGCGTCCCGTCGCCCGCAAGGCTGACGTCGAACGCCAGGGGGCGGGTGCGGCCGAGCAGCGTGAGGTCGCCCACGGCGTGCAGGCCGTCGCCCGCCGGCTCGACGCGCGTCGAGCGGAAGGTGACGCTCTGCTTCATGAGCACCTCCTCGTCGATCGTCTGGGCGATGTTCGTCCGGTCGTCGTCGTCGAGCGACTTCATCCCGCCCGTGCCCTCGATCACCCGCATCGACCCGCCGTCGGCGGTCACCTCGATGCGCGAGCCGGCGCCGTCCTGGCCCACCGCGAGCGTGCCCTCCCAGGCGGTCACATGGATCAGGAGATCGTGCCCCGCCCGCGCGACCTTGCCGATGCGCCCGGTGTGGAGCGCGAGGGTCGCGTTCTCGGGGCCGAAGCGGTATGTCCCTGCCGGGATCCCCACGATCGCGAAGCCTATAAGCTGGCGGCTCCCGTGTGTGACCCGCTTCCCGGAGGAGGACGTCGCGAATGGCAGTGGTGCTGGATCATCCCTTCACGACGGCGCGGCCGATCGACTCGAGCTACGCCACGATCCTCGACCTCGATCGCGTCATCCCGTGCGTGGAGGGGGCCACCGTGCTCGAGCACACCGGCCCCGACGCGGTCAAGGCCCAGATCAAGGTGAAGATGGGGGCGATGTCGCTCACGTTCGCGGGCACGCTCGAGATCACCGAGCAGGACGCCGCGGCCCATCGCGCGGTGCTGACCGTGAAGTCGCGCGAGGCGGGCGGCCAGGGGTATGCGAACGCGACGATCACGTTCCAGTGCACCGACGGCGGCGGCACGATCCACACGAACGCGCAGATCACGGGGAAGGCGGCGTCGATGGGCGAGGGGGTCGTGAGCGGCGTGCTCGACGCGCTCGTCGCCGACTTCGCGGGGAAGCTCGGAAAGCTCTGACGGCCGCGCGGTGGCGAGGATCGCGATGCGTGCGGTGCGGCCGGGCGAGGTGCCGAAGGACGGCGGCACGGCCGTGCAGGACGATCCCGACCGGCCCGTGTTCCACGGAAACGGCGACGACGACTACGTCTGCGGCACCTGCGGCAACCTGCTCGCCGAGGCGATGGACGGCGAGTACATGACCTATCGGGTGCGCGTCCGCTGCGGCCGCTGCCGCACGATCAACGTGTCGGCGACCGACGTGCACGATCCCGGCCGCCGCGGCCGCTCAGGCGGCTGAGAGCGGCAGCAGCGCCGCCCGGTGGCGGGCGTAGGCGGCCGCCCCGTCGCCGTCCGCGGCCGCGATCCGCACGAGCGGCGGGTGGCCCATCGCCGGCGTCGCCAGGTCGCGCAGGGCGTCGTGGTAGGCGCGCTCGCGCAGCACCCCGCCGAAGCCGAACGCCTTGGCCGGCAGCCCGCGCGAGAGCGCATCGCTGCGCTCGCAGAGGGCGCGGCAGAGCTGCATGTGCCCGGCGACGTCGAAGCCGACGGCGGCGTCGGCCGGATAGAGGGAGAGCGCCTGAAGGCGCGCCGAGGTGAAGTGCTCGGCGCCGTCGACCTCGACGACGGTGCCCGTCGCTGCGTGCACGAGGTCGACGGGCAGGAGCCTGTTCTCGCGCGAGGCCGCGAGCACGGAGACGTCGCCGCGCAGACGGGCGCAGATCCGCTCGAGCACCGCGAGCGCGGCGATGACCGGCGCGACGA
Source organism: uncultured Actinomycetes bacterium (assembly GCA_963707585.1). Lineage (GTDB taxonomy): Bacteria > Actinomycetota > Thermoleophilia > Gaiellales > JAICJC01 > JAICJC01. The sequence continues at coordinate 350,366 of CAVPQP010000008.1, forward strand.
TGGCCGGGTCGCGGCGCGCCTTGGCGACACGCTCGAGGCCGACGTGGCCCTGCTCGCTCAGCCAGTCGAACGATCCCCGCTCGAGGACGATGCCGTCCTGCGCCGCCGCCTCCGCGAACGCGGCCCGCATGTCGTCGAGCGCCACCGCCGGAATGCTATGCCGGTGCGCTCGTGAACATCGACCGCAGGACGGCGACGCCCTCGCCGGAGGAGCGGACGTCGAGCACGACGCCGTCGCGGTCGGTCGTGACCGTCCACGTCGCCCAGGCGCAGCACCCGCGCTCGGTCGCGGCGAGCGCCTCGAGCTCCTCGGCCACGCCGGCATCGGCCCGGAACCGCAGCCGTACGCCCGCCGGCGTCTCCTCGCGCGCGACCGCCGCCGCAGCGATCAGGCGCTGCCAGCGCCCGGCCTGGGCGGCCAGGTCGGTCGTGCCGAGCGTGCAGACGATGTCCATGCGGCCATGATGCCACGTGTACGGTGTGAGGCCGTGGCGATGCGGATCGACAGGTGGCTGTGGGCGGCGCGGTTCTTCAAGACCCGCAGCCTGGCGACCGACGCCGTCGCGGGCGGCCACGCGCGCCTGAACGGCGAGCGGGTGAAGCCGGCGAAGGACGTCCGCGCCGGCGACGTCGTGGACGTGCGGGTGGGCGAGACGCGCTTCACCGTCGTCGTCCAGGGGCTGGCCGAGAGGCGCGGCCCCGCCAGGGTCGCGGCGACGCTCTACGAGGAGACCGCCGAGTCCGTCGAGGCGCGGGCGGCCGCCGCCGCCGAGCGGCGCCTCTCACGGGCTCCCGGGGCGGGCCCGGGCGGGCCGCGCCCGACCAAGCTCGACCGCCGCCGGATCGAGGCGCTGCGCCGCGACCGGCGGGCGTAGGCGGCATGAAAACGGGGCCTCCCCCAGGTCTAGCTGCGCTCCTCGACGAGCTCGTAGAGCCGCCCGTCGGGCGCCCGGAAGTGGGCGTAGCGGTGGCGGTCGTTCGCCGCCGGCTCGTCGACCTCGACGCCCGCGGCCCGCAGTTCGGCGATCGCCGCGTCGAGGTCGGCGACCAGGAATCCGATCGAGCGCGCGGTGTCGCCCATGCCGCGCGGGCCGGCCACGGCAAACCACGAGCCGTCCGGGAGCGCGAACATGTCCGCCTCGGCGCCGGCAACCGCCACCCGCTCGAGCCCGAGGACGCCTGACGCGAAGCGCGCCATCTCGGCGCGGCGATCCGTCGAGCTCCCCGCGAACACCAGGCCGAGGATGCGCATGTGTGAGCGAGCCTACACCGCGCGAACCGTGCTCCCCTCTGGCGCGAATGCGACTCCAAAGCGGGAGGGTCGGAGGGCCTCTCGGTGTCCCTCACTCTGGAGGAGCGACATGGATAGGCGTTCATTTGTCAAGAAGGCCGGCGCCGCCGGCCTCGGCGCCGCCGCGCTGGGTGTCACCGGCGCGTCGGCGGCGAGTGCCGAGGAGCGCGGCCGGGTGACGGAGCCCTCCGGCCCCGTCCCCGCGGAGCCGGTGGTCGCGTACGTCCGCGACGCCGAGCGCGGCGAGGTGACCGTCGTGTCGGGCACGCGCGAGACGACCTATCGCGACCCCGCGCTGGTCAAGCGCCTGCTGAAGCGCCGCGGCCCGATCCGAACGAAGGGCGTGATCTAGATGTCATCGCACCGCGAAGCACCCGAGATCAGCAAGGACCCGGTCGCCGACAACACCGACGTCTACGCGTTCGTCAGCCCGGACCGGCCGGACACGGTCACGATCATCACCAACTACGTGCCGCTGCCAGGGCCCGGCCGGCGGCCCGAACTTCTACGAGTTCGGCGACGACGTCCTCTACTCGATCTACATCGACAACGACGGCGACGGCGAAGCCGGACGATCACCTACGAGTTCCAGTTCAAGACGCAGCTCGCGCAACCCGAACACGTTCCTCTACAACACCGGCCCGATCACGTCGCTCGACGAGCCCGAACTGGAACAAGCGCCAGTTCTACTCGGTCACGCGCTGGAAGCGCACGGCCACGGCTCGCACGACGATCGCGGTCGGGCCTGGCCGTGCCCGCCGTGCAACATCGGCCCGCGCTCGACGCCCGAACTACCCGGCGCTCGCGCAGGCGGCCGTGCACACGCTCGGCCGGCGGCGAGAAGGTCTTCGCCGGCCAGCGCAACGACGGCTTCTACGTCGACCTCGGCTCGATCTTCGACCTCGGCGACCTGCGGCCGTTCCAGAACCTGCACCTGATCCCGACCGCCGGCGGCGCCGGGCGTCGACGCGACCGAGCACGCTCAACGTCCACACGATCGCGATCCAGGTCCCGATCACGCACCTGACCCGCGACGGCTCGGTGCCCGACGGACCCGACGAGCGCCACGGCGGTGATCGGCGTCTGGAGCGCCGCCAGCCGCCGCAAGGTGCGGATGACCGACGCGGCCAACGACGAGCGCGGCCGAGTCCGGCCCGTGGGTGCAGGTCTCGCGGCTCGGCAACCCGCTGTTCAACGAGGTGATCGTCCCGCTGGGCAAGAAGGACGACTGGAACGCACGCCAGCCCGCCGGCGACAGGGCGTTCGTCGCAGTACGTCCAGCACCCCGAGCTGGCCGGGCTGCTGCCGGTGCTCTACCCGGGCGTGTTCCCGAACCTCGCCGGCGCTCAAGGCGGCCGCGCGCCGACCTCGTCGCGATCCTGCTCACCGGCCTCCCGTCCGGGCATCGTCCCGGGGTTCCAGAACTACACCGGCACGACGCTGGCCGACATGCTGCGGCTGAACGTGGCGATCCCGCCGGCGAGCGAACCCGAACCCGCTCGGCCTCGCTCGGCGGCGACCTGGCCGGCTTCCCGAACGGCCGCCGCGTCGCTCGACGACGTCGTCACGATCGAGCTGCGGGCGATCGCCGGCGTCACCTACCCGCTGGTCGACACGGGCGTACACGCCCGACGCCGCGGCGTCGGCGGTCACCGAGGGCCTGACCCCGCCGGCCGGCCGCTACCAGCCGACGTTCCCCTACCTCGGCGACGCCGCACGACGGCTTCGACACTCCGTCGCCGTAGACCGCCTCGGCCGCCCGGCGGCTGCACGTGCCGCCGGGCGGCCAACATCGTGGAGGAGCCATGCCAGAGCACCATTCGCACCGCCCGCACCCCGAGCTCGTCGTGCTCGAGATCGGCGCCGATCTGGGCGCGCTCATCGTCTACACCGACCCGCGCGTGCACGGCATCGAGATCGAGATCAGCCCGGCGCACGCAGATGAGCGACCGCTCCCACAAGGAGGTGCTGAACCGGCCCGTCGCCGGCCGGGCGACCTACACGGCCGTCTTCGACCGCCTGGCGGGCGGCAGCTACACGCTGTGGGTGAGCGACGTCGCCGTCACCCGGAGCGTCGCGATCGCCGGTGGGCGCATCACCGAGCTCGACTGGCGCGGAGCGGAGCTCCCCGTCCGTCACGTCGCCGGACACTCGCACTAGCCGGCGATGCAGGCCCCGCGGCTCGCACACGGACTGTCGCGCGACGAGTGGCGCCGCCTGGCGGCGTTCGCGCGCGGTCGTCGGGCTGCTGCACGTGGTCGGGCTGGGGGCTCTTCCTCTACTACTCGGGCCGCTACCGGCCGCTGGTCGGCCTCGGCCTCACGGCGTACCTGTTCGGGCTGCGCCACGCGTTCGACGCCGACCACATCGCCGCCATCGACAACACGACGCGCAAGCTGCTGCAGCACGGCCGGCGGCCGCATGGGGGTGGGCTTCTTCTTCTCGCTCGGGCACTCCACCGTCGTGTTCGCGCTCGTCGCGGGCCTCGCCGTCGCGGCGGGCGGCCGTGCACGCGCACGTGCCCGGCGCTCCAGCACTACGGCGGCGCGGTCGGCGCCGGCGTGTCGGGCACCTTCCTGTGGCTGATCGGGATCCTGAACCTGGTCGTGCTGGTCGACATCGTCCGCATCTTCCGCGAGATGCGCGGCGGCGACTACGACCGCGAGCGGCTCGAGAACCGCCTGCTCGAGCGGGGCATGATGAGCCGGTGCTTCGGCCGGTTCTTTCGCCTGATCGACGCGAGCTGGCAGATGTACCCGCTCGGCGTGCTGTTCGGGCTGGGGTTCGACACCGCCACCGAGGTCGGCCTGCTGGCCGTCGCGGCCGGCGTCGCGACGCACGCCGTGCCGCCGCTCGCGATCATGTCGCTGCCGATGCTGTTCGCGGCCGGGATGAGCCTGATGGACACCGCTCGACGGCGCGTTCATGACCAGGCCTACGGCTGGGCGTTCTCCAACCCGATGCGCAAGGTCTACTACAACATCACCGTCACGAGCCTGTCGGTCGTGGTGGCGCTCGCCGTCGGCACGGTCGAGCTCCTGCAGGTGCTCTCGACCCGGCTTGCGCTCTCGGGCGGGTTCTGGGACTGGCTGAACGGCCTCGACTTCGAGACGCTCGGCTACGTCGTCGTGGCGCTGTTCGTCGTCATGTGGGCGATGTCGGTCTCGATCTGGAAGCTGCGCCGGATCGAGGACCGCTGGGGCGCGATGGTGGCTGCCGACGACCGCACGGCGCCCTGACCGGCGCGGCCGGGAACCGAACGGCCGCGGCACTCGTCCTAGAGGTATGCGCGCCGCCGCAGGACTCGCCGCTGGTCTGCTCCTTCTGGCCGGGTGTGGCGGCGTCGCGGACCAGCCGGCCGCGCGCGGGTGGGTGGCCGGGATCGCCCTGACCGGGCGGCCGATCTGCCCCACGCCGACGGCCTCCGGCACGCTCTGCCGGCCCACGCCGCGCGCGCATGCCCTCCTCACCCTGACCGGCCCCGCGGGCTCGCGGCACGTGACGGCGGATGCCGCCGGCCGCTTCCGCGTCGCGCTCGCTCCGGGGACCTACTCGGTGCGCTGCGGCGGTGCCCGGACGCTGCGGGTGCACGTGGCCGCCGGCCAGGTCGCGCACGTCCGCCTGCGCGCCTGAGAGCACTTCAGGGGCGGCCCGGAGGCCGCCCCTGAAGTCGAATCGCCTGCGTTAGCTCGAGCAGGGGTTCCCGCCGAGATCCCTGTGGAAGTCCTCGGCCAGCCGGATTGTGGTGAATCCGGCGTTGGGATAGGTGACGAAGAGCAGCTTGCCGTACTCGGTCTTCGAGGAGCCTCCGAAGAGGTTCGTCGTGCCCGGGATGTGCGTGCCACCCTGCTGGAACATGCACCGACCGTCGACCTTGGTCAGCGAGTAGATGGGATAGAACTGCGCGCCCGGAGGCGGGTTGACGCAGTTGGCGCCGGTCGCGCCGTCACACTGGACGGCCGGGTTGCCCGGCTCTCCGCGCTCGATGCGGGCCATGTCGGTCTCGAAGGCGACCTTCTCGAGCTGGCGCCCGTCCGACTTCGGCACGGTGAACCGCATCGGGGTCGGGATGCACCTTCCGGTCGGCGACCGGGTTCGCGAAGGTGCCCGGCCAGTCGAACCTGTACGACGGCCCATCGAAATCGCCGTCGTCGAGGAAGCATCCCTTGATGGGGATGGCTCCGGCGTAGTTCGCCCCGTCGAGGCAGAACTGGTCGTCGGCGTCGAGTGAGGTGTCGCCCGCGCCAGGGCTCGTGCAGGCCCCCGTGCTCGGGTCGATGGCGTTGCAGTACTCGAAGTGGCCGATCTCGTCCGAGGCCGCGACGTTGTAGGTGTGCGCGCCCCAGGTCGTCCCCGCGGCGGACGGCCGAGTTGTACGTCGGATGGAACGCGTACGGCCGCACGTGGCAGGTGGCGGAGTTCGGCTGGAACATGACCTGGCCGAAGCCGTTGGCCTTGCTGGCCGTCATCGAACCGCTGCCGCCGGTGGTGAGGTCGTTGATGTCGACCCGGAAGCCGGCGCGCGTGTCGTGCATGTGCACGCGGATCGTGTCGCCGGAGCTCATCAGCAGATCCTTGCTTCAGGTTCGGCCGAAGCCCGGTGAGGTTCGGATCGTGCGGACAGCGCCAGCGGGTTGGCCGGAGCCTGCGACTTGCCGCTCTTGGTGACGTACGCCCAGTTGATCGGCTCCTCGCCGACGAGGAAGTTGTTCGGGTTGCTCAGGCAGTCCGCGTTCTGCTGGACGCCGGTGTTGTCCTGGTCGGACAGGCTGTCGATCGTCAGGTTGGCGCACCACTTCGTCGGGCTGCAGCCGAACCCGTCGAACTGCGGGATGTAGCTCGGCTCGTAGAACTGGAGCTCCATGTACGCCGTTCCCGGTGCCTGCCGATGTAGCGCGGCGAGTTCGGGTTCGTGCTCGTGAAGCGCGCATTGCGGTCGCTGTCGGCCTGGCAGGTGTTGCGGTGAAGTTCGGCGACGACTGCGTGTCGCACATCGTCAGGCCGAGCCAGAAGGTCGCGCGCAGCTGGAAGTCGAACGTGCCGCCGGTGCCGGCCTGGTTGGGCTGCATCGGCGGGTTCTTCGGCAGCTTCATCGTGTACGTCAGGTCGTTCCCGGTGCCGGGCCGGTGCGAGTAGAAGAGCACGGACGGCTCGTCGTGACCCGTGTACTCGCCGTTCACTCCGATCGACTTGTACGGGTCGACGCACAGGAACGGCCGTGCCTGGCACAGGCTCTCGCTGTAGGTGTCAGCGTGTGCCACCGCCGCGGGCCCGGCCCATGCCGAGACGGCCATCACGGCCAGTACGACTAATCGTTTCATCATCCCTCCGTGGACGCAGAGAACATGCCTCCCGTGCGGCGCCTCCTCGGCAAGCCGCGCACGGTCCATCGCTGCATACCCACCTGTGATACCCCTCCGGCCCCACCTCCCCTCTCGGCCTGCGGCAGACTCTACCCCACCCGCGCGGCCGCGCCAAGGCAGGGAATTGCAGGGCCGGATACGCTGTCCGGTATGCGCCAGCCCGACAGGTTCCGGGACGACGATCGGCCGGTCGTCGTCGAGCGCCGCCACACGGACCGCGGCGAGCTCGTGCTGCGCCGCGCGGGCGCGCACTTCGAGGTGATCGCCGACGGGACGTTCCTCATGGACACCCGTGACGGCCGCTCCGAGCGGGCGCTGGTCCGCGAGGCCCTGCCCGACCGCGACGGACTGCGCGTCCTGCTCGGCGGCCTCGGAGTCGGCTTCTCGCTCGACGAGGCGCTGCGGCAGCCGCGGGTCGCCGAGGTGGTCGTCTGCGAGGTCGAGCCGGCGGTGGTCGAATGGACGCGCACGCATCTGCGCGGCCTGTGCGAGCACGGCATCGACGATCCCCGCGTGCGCCTGGTGGTCGCCGACCTGCGCGACGCGCTCGCGGCGCTCGAGGCGCCGTTCGATGCGATCTGCCTCGACATCGACAACGGGCCGGGATGGCTCGTCCACCCCGGGAACGCGGCGGTCTACGCCGATGCCGGCCTGCTCCGGCTCCGCGGCCTGCTCGCACCCGGGGGCCGGCTGGCGGTGTGGACGGCGGCTGCCGACGAGGACTTCGCGGCCCGCCTGCGCGCGCGGTTCGGTGCGGTGCGATCCGTCGCGATCGCGGTGCCGCGCGGGCCGGACGACGTCGTCTACGTCGCCGGGGGCGGTCAGTCCGTCCACCAGTCCTTGACCATCGTGCCGTCGCCGCCCTCCGGCCGGTCGGAGCCGATCGCGATCACCTCGAGGCCGTCGGGCGCCGGGCCGCAGGCCGCGCACGACGTCGGGCGCAACGCGGACGACGTCCCATTGGCGCGAGGTCGAACACCTCGTCGTCGAGCCGCATCTGCCCCGATCCGGCGATGACGAGGTAGGCCTCCTCCTGCTCGCGGTGGCTGTGCCCGATGGTGTTGCGCACCCCGGGCGGGTAGCGGAAGTAGGAGATGCCGAGATGCTCCGAGCTCCAGGTGGCTGCGGCCGAAGTGTGCGTCGACCCCGGAGGCGCGCCCCCTCGGGGACCTCGATCTGCTTCAGGTTGACGATCGTGTGCCGGGTCATGCCGCTGCCACCGTCCTTCCTTCGTCTGGCTGAGTCGCTACTCGCGGCCATCGCCAGCAGCGTCGTCACGGTCGTCCAGTTGCGCGCCGTCGCCGTAGCCGAGGCCTTGCGGTCGGCGATCGCGGCCCAGAGCTTCGAGCGGGCGATGCCGTTGGAGTGCCACGTGTAGAACTCGCGGCCGATCGCGGTGAACCGCTCGTCGCCCGCGGCGAGGCCCTCGAGCCGGCGCACGACGTCGGGGTCGGGATCGCCCGGGAGGAAGCTCACCTGATACCGCTTCGGGGTTGTCGGCGACGTCGCCCAGCGGGATCGCGGGCGACGACCTCGGCGAGCTCGTCGCGCGTGCGCACGACGACCGCGATCTCGAGCCCGAGCTCGTCCGCGATCAGCGCGCTTGCATTTGCGCGCGAGCGCGTCCGGCTGCGCAGGGCTCGTGAGCACGACGTTCCCGCTCTGGACGTAGGTGCGGACGTCGCCGAACCCGGCGGCCGTGAGCAGCTCGCGCAGCGCCGGCATCGCGATGCGGTTGTGCGGGCCGATGTTGATCCCGCGCAGGAGGACGATCTGGGGCCTTGCGGGTCGCCGGGCCATGGCGGGTAGCGTTGCACAGGGCGCCGCGGAGGCGCCGCGGTCCGAGTGGCGCTACGGTCTCGGTCGATGCACGACTGGAGCCCGGAGGTCGTCGTCGATCAGGCGCTCGCGCGGCGCCTGATCGGCGGCCGCCTTCCCCGGCTTCGGCTCGACGCGATCCGGCTCCTGGGCGAGGGGTGGGACAGCACGGCGTGGCTGGTCGACGAGGAGTGGGTGTTCCGCTTCCCCCGCCGCGCGGTCGTCGTCCCGGGGTTCCGGCGTGAGCTCGCGGTCGTGCACCGGCTGGCGCCGGCGTTGCCGCTGCCCGTGCCGGTCGCGGTGCATCGCGGCGAGCCGTCCGCCGAGTTCGGCTGGCCGTTCGCCGGCTCGCGGCTCGTGCCGGGCCGCGAGCTCTCCGAGGCCGCGCCCGACGATGCCGCCCGGGTGCGGCACGGCCGCGCGCTCGGCCGCTTCCTGCGCGCGCTCCACGACGTCGACCCCGCGAGCCGTCGAGGTCGACGGCGCGCCGCTGCCGATCGATGCCAACGGCCGGGCCGACATGCGCCGATCGCGCAGAGCGGGCGCAGCGCCAGGTCGCCGTGCTCGCCCGGCTCGGCCTGTGGCGCGCGCCGCCCGGGCTCGCGCAGGCGCTCGAGCGTGCCCGCGGGCTCGCGCCGCCGACCGCGCTTGCGATCGTCCACGGCGACCTGCACCTGCGCCACGTGCTCGTGGGCGACGACGGCGAGCTCTCGGGCGTGATCGACTGGATCGACGTCTGCCGGGCCGATCCGGCGATCGACCTGCCGCTCTACTGGGGCTACCTGACGCCGGCCGCCCGCGAGGCGTTCTGCGACGAGTACGGCGCGATCGACACCGACGGCCTCCTGCGGGCACGCGTGCTCGCGGTGTTCCTGTGGGGCGTCCTGGCCGAGTACGCCCACGACGTGGGCATGGAGGCGCTCGGGCGCGAGGCGGTCGCCGGCCTCGACCGCGCGACCGCCGACCTGCGCGCCTGAACCCGGCGCCCACGGCGGGGAGCGGCGGTCACCAGACGGGCCGGGCGCGGCCCGCCGCCACGTCGTCGAGGCTCCCGCCGCGTTCGGCGAAGCGCAGGAGCACCCGGCGTGCGCCGTCGACGTCGGCGTCGCCGAGCTCGCGGCGCAGCTCATCCTCCATGCGGTGGCTGGCTGCGAGGGCGGCCCGCCTCACGCCGAGCCCGCGCGCGGTCAGCGCCAGAGCCTTCGCGCGGCGGTCGCCCGGCGCGGGCCGGCGCTCGACGAATCCGCGCGCCTCCATCTCGTCCACCACCTTGATCGCGGCCTGCTTGGTGACGCCGAGCCGCTGGGCGAGCTCGGTGAGCGTCAGGCTGCCGTCCGCGAGCGCCCGCACCACGAAGCCGAACGGCGGGCGCATGTCCGGGTATCCGGCCTGCGCGACCGCCTCCTGGAGGCGGTCGGCCACGGTGCGCACCGAGGCGACGATCAGGATCGCGAGGTCGGCGTGGGGGTGATCTAGTTCACCTTGGAGAATCATTCACCTTAGTGTACTATCTGCGCCGGACAGACGAAACGACCGAAGGAGCTCCCATGCCAGTGATCACCGATTCTGCCGCCCCTCGCTTCGACGTCGAGGGCACGCACGTCGTCGGCCTTGCCTCGCCCAGCCGGGGCGCGGCCGAGACGAGCGTGTGGCGCCTGCGGCTCGATGCCGGCCACGCATCGCCGCCGCACACGCTCGACCGCGAGGAGATCTTCGTCGCGCTCGCCGGCGCCGCGGAGGCGCGGTTCGGCGATGCGACCGAATGCGTCGAGGCCGGCGGCGCGCTGGTCGTTCCCGCCGGGCGCGAGTTCGTCATCGCAAACGCCGGGACGGCAGCGTTCGAGGCGGTCGTCGTGCTGCCCGCAGGGGGTGGGGCGGTCGTCGACGGGGTGCGGTTCGTCCCGCCGTGGGCGGAGTAGCGTGAGGCCGGAGCGCCGTGCCGTGCCCCCCGGCCGTCGAGGCGGGCTCAGCGGTGGCGGCGCGAGGGACGGTGCTGCGCAGGGATGCGGCGGCCGTTGAACGCCATCGCCGGCCGCGGCTCGCGCGGCGCTTCGACGATCTCCTCGGCGGGGGCCGTGATGTGGATCCCGATCAGCGGCCGGCGCGGGTCGCGCACGCTCTGAAGCGCCGCGTCCGCCGTCTCGGCCTCGGTCGAGAGGACGGTTGACGAGCCGCTCTGATAGCGCAGTTCGACGGTGAACTCCATGTGGCGCTCCTCTGGATGGATGGGTGGTGCGTGCCGTGCGGATCGGCCCGCGGGTGGCGGGTCGGCTAGCGGCCGGCCGACGGGGGCTGCTCGGCCTCGCCGTCGTCGCCGTTCGAGCTGCTCTTCGGGCTCGGGTCCGGGAACCCGGCCGCCCACAGGACGGCCTTCAGCCGGCGCAGATCGGCCAGCTCGCGCCGGCCGTAGGCGAACGCGACGGACTCCCGCAGCGCCCGCTCGAACTTCGTGTTGCGCTCGAGCGCGTCGCGGAGCTGGACGCGCAGGTCGTGCTCGGTGCGAACCCCGCTCGCCGCGGCTCTCTGCGGCGCTGGCTTCTCTACCTGGGGGCTACCACCGTCGTCGGGCGTCTTGCGCATGCGCTCCCCTCGTCTGCGTCGGGCCGGTCAGATCCCAGCCAGCCGGCTTCGCACGCTGCCTCTGGGGGGAGCCCCTTGACCTGCACCTTAGCAGCGCGGCCGCCTTCGAGACCCCCGTGCGCCGCCGGGGCACTGCTAGACTGACCGTTCGGAGAACGCCCGCCGCATGGTGGTCCTGCTCGCCAGAGGCTCCCAGGTAGCTCGCTGACTCGTCGCCGACGGCCATGTCCGTCTGACTCCAGGGAGCGACCACATGGAGATTCCCGTGATCCCAGCCGGCATCGAGCCGGGGGACGAGCCGAGCGGGCTGCCGCTCGACGATCCAGAAGGCCGGCCGCACCCGCTGCTGGTCGTCGTCGCCGGTGGGGGCGACACGACCGAGACGCGCGCGACGCTGCACGCAGTCCCCCACCAGTAGTGAACGCCACCACAGGGCCCTCACCTGCCGGAGAGCGGATCCGGTTCCGCGGAGCCGGGGACTTCTCGCGCCTGCTCAACGAGCGCGCCGAGGTCGTGCTCGGCGACGCCGCCGCGATGCGGCGCGCCTATCGCATGATCTGGGCGAAATCCGCCCTCGTCCTGCTGTGGACAGTCGGGTCGTACCTGTTCCTGCTGCTGGTCGCGTCCTCGCCCGCCATGACCGTCGCCGGCGCGGCCTCGCTCGGGCTCGCGGCCGCCGCGATCGGGTTCTGCATCATGCACGACGCCAACCACGGCGGGTACTCGCGCCGCCGGCTCGTGAACCGGCTCGCGGCGCACTCGCTCGACCTGATCGGCGGATCGTCCTACGTGTGGGCGGCCAAGCACCTCGCGCACCACACCTACACGAACGTCGCCGACCACGACCCCGACATCGACGCGCTGCCGTTCGCCCGCTTCGAGCCCACCCAGGCACGCCGGCGCTGGCATCGCTACCAGCATCTCTACATGTGGCTCCTGTACGCGTTCGTGACGCTGCGCTGGCAGGCGGTCACGGACTTCACGTTTCTGGCCCGCGGATCGATCGGCCAGTCGGCGTTCCGGCGGCCGCGCGGGTGGAACCTGGCCGGCCTCGTCGGAGGCAAGGTGTTCTTCATCGTGTGGGCGATCGCGATCCCGCTTGCGCTCCACAGCGCGCTCCACGTCGCCGCCGTGTTCCTGCTCGTCTCGTCCGTCGCGTCGCTCGCGCTCACGGTCACCTTCCAGCTGTCGCACTGCCTCGAGGAGGCGATCACGATCGCTCCCGCCGACGGAGCGGGCGCCGAATGGCACGTCCACCAGGTCGAGGCGACGGCTGACTTCGCGCAGCGAAACACGGTCATCCGCTGGTACGTCGGCGGCCTGAACCACCAGATCGAGCACCACCTGTTCCCGCGCGTGCCGCACACGCTGCACCCGAAGCTCTCGGGCATCGTGCGCACGACGGCGCTCGAGTGCGGCGTGACCTACAACGCCCACCCGACGATGCGCGCCGCGCTGCGGTCGCACACGCGCTGGCTCAAGCAGATGGGTGCCGCCGCGCCCGAAGGCGCCTGAAACGCGAACGCGGCGTGCGGGGCCTCAGGGGCGCCGCACGCCGCGGACGTTCACGATCTAGGCGACGGGCGAGACGTTGGTCGCCTCGGGGCCCTTCGAGCCCTCACGGCTCTCGTAGCTCACCTTCGAGCCCTCGACGAGCGACTTGAAGCCGTCGCCGGTGATCGAGGAGTGGTGGACGAACAGATCCTTCGACCCTTCGTCCGGCGAGATGAAGCCGTAGCCCTTCGCGTCGTTGAACCACTTCACGGTTCCAGTTGACATGTGCACCTCCCTTACGCAGTAACGAACGAGTAAGGAAGTGCGGATGCGCAACCGAACTGAGCGTTCTTGACCCCGGCACCGTAGCACGCCTTGCGAGCCGCGCGAGATCTACGCCCACTCGCGCAGCCGCTCGGCCAGCCCGCGCACGCTCGCCCGCAGCTCGTCCGGGCGCCGGATCGTGAAGGCGCAGCCGAGACCGGCGAGCACGGACGCCATCCAGTCGAGCGAGCTCACGCGCATGCGCAGGAGCGTCCCGCCGTCGGCCTCGGCCAGCTCCGCCATCGTGCCGGGGAGGCGCTGCGCGGCCCGGTCAAACGGCATGTCGAGCAGCACCTCGACCTCCCAGGGCCACGGCACCCTCGCGAGCGACGTGCTCACGTGCGCCACCGCGTCGAACCCGTCCGGCGGCGCGAGCGCCGGCAGGTCGGTCACGGTGATGCCGCGCATGCGGTCGACGCGGAACGTGCGCAGCCCGTCGCGGGAGTGGTCGTGGGCGGCCAGGTACCAGCGCCCGGCATGGACGACGAGTCCGTGCGGGCTGAGCTCCCGGCGGGTGCGCTCGCCCGAGAACGACCGGTAGCGCGTGCGCACGCGCCGCCGGCGCCGGATCGCCTCGGCGAGGGCGAGCGCGCTCTCGCCCGGCACCGGCGCGGCCGACCGCGCGGCCGCGGTGAAGTCGAGCGCCTCCTCGAGCGCCTGCACACGCCGCCGCAGCGGGTCGGGCAGCGCGCGGTGGATCTTGGCGAGGGCGGCAGCGGCCGCCTCGGGCGATCCGGCCAGCCCGAGCCGGCGCGCCGCGACCACGCCGAGGGCGACCGCCACGGCCTCCTCGTCGTTCAGCATCAGCGGCGGCAGCCGGAATCCCGGTCGCATCGCATAGCCGCCGCCGACGCCGCGCTGGCCCTCGACCGGGATGCCGAGCCCGCGCAGGGCCTCGATGTCGCGCCGCACCGTGCGCGCGTCGATCGCGAGCCGGTCGGCGATCTCGCGGCCGGTCGCGACCGGCTGGGCCTGCAGGAGCTCGAGCAGCTCGAGCAGACGGGCGGTGGGCGTGCTCACCGGTGCAGTCAACCACAGATAGCGGGCGGAATCTGCCCTATTTCACCGATACCGTAGCCGTGACACGACGACGCGAGACCGATGGGGGAGCGATGCACGAGACACTGCAGGCTCGGGGCGCCGAGCACGACTTCGACTTCTGGCTCGGCAGCTGGAACGTCCACAACCGCTGTCTGCGCGAGCGGCTCGCCGGGTGCACCGAGTGGGTCGAGTTCCCGGCCACGTCCGTGGCCCGGCCGACGCTGGACGGCCGCGGCAACGAGGACGTCTTTCGCACCGACCACGCCGGCGGCTTCGTCGGCATGTCGTTCCGGTTCTTCGACGAGGAGTCCGGCCGGTGGTCGATCTACTGGGCCGACAGCCGCCGCCCCGGGCTGCTCGATCCGCCTGTGATCGGTGGCTTCACCGGCGATGTGGGTGTGTTCGAGGGCGACGACACCTTCGCGGGCGAGCCGATCAGGGTGCGGTTCGTGTGGTCGGGCGTCACGACCTCGACGCCGCGCTGGGAGCAGGCGTTCTCGGACGACGGCGGCGAGACCTGGGAGACGAACTGGATCATGGACTTCACACCGGCCGGGGACGACCGATGAGCCAGACCGAACAGCTGCGCGGAACGGCGCGGGACTTCGACTTCTGGATGGGCTCATGGGCGTCGCACAACCGGCGGTTGCGCGAGCGGTTCGCCGGATGTGGCGAATGGGACGAGTTCGAGGCGACGAGCATCGCCCGGCCGATCCTGGACGGAATGGGCAACGTCGACGAGTTCCGCACCGACTTCGCCGGCGGCTACGTCGGCGTCTCCATCCGGTTCTTCGATCCGACAACGCGCTTGTGGTCGATCTACTGGGCGGACTCGCGCACCACGGGCATCCTCGAGCCGCCGGTGGTCGGGGGCTTCGATGGCGACGTCGGTGTCTTCGAGGGGCCAGACACGTTCGCCGGCCGGCCGATCGTCGTGCGCTACACCTGGTCGCGCGTGACGACGCCCGAGCCGCGGTGGGAGCAGGCCCTGTCCGACGACGGCGGCCGCACGTGGGAGACGAACTTCGTCAGCGACTTCACCCGGATCGGGGGTGCACGGTGAGCGCGCTCTACGGGGCCGGGCGGATCCCGGCGGAGTACCGGCACGTGGCCAAGCTCGCCGTGCCCGGCGAGCATGTGCGGGTCGGAGCGGCCATCCTCAAGTGGTACGAGGTCGCGCCGGCCGCCGCGCCGGTCCCGGAGCCGATCCGCGCGCTCGCCCGCGGCGCGCTCGAGGGGGCGTCGGCGGCCTGGGAGCTCGAGCTCGGGGACGAGCTCGGCTTCGTCATCCTGCACCGCTGCGGGCAGGACTTCTACTTCCTGCTGATCTGCACCTGGCGCAACCAGAACGAGGTGTGGGAGACGGTGTGGGCCAAGGACGGCGACGCGGACGCCGCCTTTCGCCCGTGGCGGGTCGCCGGGCCGCACCGGCCGACGTACTGCGTCTGGGAGCTCGGGGTCGTGTGCCACGAGTCGCGGGCGTGGAGCCGCTACCTGCGCTCGGACCGCAACGGCGAGGCTCGCCGCGCCTACCTGGAGGACGGCTTCGACGGGACGGTGTAGCGGGGGACGCGCGGTTCCCCAATTCGGGGGTACGCGGATCGGCCGGCACACGCCATGGTGTGTGACGACCCCTGTCCGTAACCGAGGTGCGGCTCCGATGCTTCGAAGGACGATTGCGCTGGCTCTGGCCGGCCTGGCGGTGGCGGTGCCTCCAGCACTCGCATCGCCGCCCCACTGGAATTCACAGGTGAAGAACGGCGCCGCCACGACATCTCGCGACGGTGGCGACTGCACGTTCAGCGCGGGCCCGGCGGCGGGCGCGCTCACGGTGAGCTGCCCGCGGCACCGGTCGGCGACGCTCGTGTACGTCTTCAGGACGGAGCGACACCCGTGGGGCCTGGCGACGTACGCGATCGGCGCGTCGCCGTGGGCGCACGTCTGGGGCGTCGTGACGACCCGCGAGAAGTCGGTGCGTCTCACCGTCACGGTGCACGGCATCGCCACGCTGAACACGGTGAGCGTCGAGTACTACGGCTGACCCGCGGGCTCAGGCGAGCGCCGTCACGAACTCCTCGAGCTCGCGCTCGATGTGGTCGCCCGGCAGCTCGTGCTCGCAGTAGTGGTACTCGACGATGCGCTTCTCGGCCGTGATCGCGTTGTACGCCGCGAACACGGTCGAGGGCGGGCAGCACGCGTCCATCAGGCCGACGCTGACCGTGGTCGACGCCCGGATCCGCGGCGCGAGCACGGCGTTGTCGATGTAGCGCAGCGTGTCGAGCACGCGCGGGATGTGCGCCTGGTGGTGTGACAGGAAGTCGACGAGCTCGGTGTACGGCGGCTCGGCGGCGATGGCGATCGCGTGGGGGATGTCGCACAGGTAGGGCATGTGCGCCTGACAGAGGCGGATGCGATCGGGGACGAGCGCCGACGTCGCCAGCGCCAGCGCGCCGCCCTGGCTGAACCCGGCCACGGCAATCCGGTCGGGGTCGACCCGCTCGTGGGCGGCAGCGGTCTCGACGCCGCGAACGGCGTCGACGTACAGGCGGCGGTAGTAGTAGCCGCGCGGGTCGAGGATGCCGCGGGTCATGACGCCGGGCGCCTCAGGGCCCGCCGCCGCGCCGGCGCCGGGATCGCCCGTGTCGCCCGACGTCCAGCTGCCGCCCTGGCCGCGGCTGTCGACGACGAGCTCGGCGTAGCCCGCCGCGGCGTAGAGCGTGTGCTCGGCCGCCTCGCCGCGGCCGCCGCCGTACCCGATGAACGTCACCCGGCACGGCAACTGGCCCGCGGCGCCCTGCGGGCACAGGAACCACGCGCGGACGGGGTCGCCGCCGGCGCCGCTGAAGGTGACGTCGGAGACGTCGAGGCGGCGGTACACGTCGGGCCGGTAGGGCGCGAACACCGCGGGGCGCGACTTCGCCCGGGCGTCGGCCAGGGCCTCGTCCCAGTAGGCGTCCAGGTCGGGGGGCGCGACGACCGCCGAGCGGTAGGTGCGCAGCTCCTCGAGGGGCGCGTCGAAGTAGGGCATGGATCCTCCACGGGTCGCGGTTGCCGTCGGCGCGGGTTATCTCACGTTCCCGGAGGAGCCGTAGAATCACGCGCACCGTGAGCACGAACCCCTTCGATTTCACCGGCCGCGTCGCGCTCGTCACCGGCTGCGGCAGCGAGTCCGGCATCGGGCACGCCTGCGCCCGCCTGCTCGCCCGCCTCGGCGCGGCCGTCGCCGTGACCGCGACGACCGGCAGGGTGGCGGAGCGCGCGGCCGAGCTGCGTGCGGGCGGTGCGGCCGCCACGGCCCACGTGGCCGACCTGACGGTGCGGGACGAGGCGTTCGCGCTCGTCGCCGCGGTCGAGCGCGACCACGGCCGCGTCGACGTGCTCGTGAACGCGGCCGGCATCGCGCAGACCGGCATCCCTGCGCCCGACGCCGCATTCGCCGACCTGAGCGCGGCCGAGTGGCAGCGCGAGCTCGACGTGAACCTCATGACCGCCGTCTACACGTCGCAGGCCGCGCTCCCGGGCATGGCGGCCCGCGGCTACGGCCGGATCGTGATGATCTCGTCCGTGACCGGGCCGATCGTGATGGCGCCGCGCCAGTCCGGCTACGGGGCGTCGAAGGGGGCGATGGACGGCGTCATGCGGTCGATCGCGCTCGACTACGGCCGCCGGGGGGTGACGGCGAACTCGGTCGCCCCCGGGTGGATCGACACCGCGTCGTCGCTCGACGACGAGCTCGTCGCGGCCCGCTCGACGCCGATCGGCCGCGCCGGCACGGCCGCCGAGGCCGCCGTCGTGGCCGTCTTCCTCGCGTCGGAGGCGGCCGGCTACGTCACCGGGCAGGTGTTCGTCGTCGACGGGGGCAACACCATCCAGGAGCCGCACGGCATCGACCTGTACGGCCAGGGTTCGTAGGACGCCCCGATCCGGCTGTGCATAACGGTGCCTGGCACCGGCTCTTCACCCGTGCCAGGCACCGCTGCGGTGGTCAGCGCTTCAGCTCGATCTCGACGAAGACGGCCATGCGGCCGGTGCGGTTGACCACGTTGTGCTCGGTGCCCTCGCGACCCTGATAGGGCGAGCCGGCCGCCTGCTCGAGCCGGCGCACCGTGCCGTCGCGATCGGTGACCTCGAACGTGCCGCCGGTGACCGGCACCACGATGTAGTCGTACTCGTGGCGGTGGTCGCCCGTCTCGTCGCCGTCGGCGAACGTGAGCGTCGTGACCCGCACGCGGTCGTCGTCTGCGGATTGGTCGGAGCGGGCGATCGCCATGATGCCGCGTCAGCTCGAGGCGCTGACTCCGACGCCGATCGGGCAGGAGACGCCGGTTCCGCCGATGCCGCAGTAGCCGCCCGGGTTCTTCTCGAGGTACTGCTGGTGGTAGTCCTCGGCCGGGTAGAACGGGCCCGCCTCGGCGATCTCGGTCGTGATCTCGCCGCGGCCGGCGGCCTTCAGGGCCTCGGCGTAGGCATCACGCGTTGCGATCGCTGCGTCGCGCTGCTCGGGCGTGCGCCAGTAGATCGCCGAGCGGTACTGGGTGCCGTGGTCGTTGCCCTGGCGCATGCCCTGGGTCGGGTCGTGCCCCTCCCAGAAGATGCGCAGGATCTGCTCGGTCGAGATCTTGGCCGGGTCGTAGGCGACGAGCACGGCCTCGGTGTGGCCGGTCATGCCCGAGCACACCTCGCGGTAGGTCGGGTTCGGCGTCGAGCCGCCGGCGTAGCCGACCGCGGTCGTGTACACGCCCGGGGTCTGCCAGAAGATGCGCTCGGCGCCCCAGAAGCAGCCCATGCCGACGAGGAGGTAGTCGATCCCCTCCGGGTACGGCGGCAGGAGCGGCGTGCCGAGCACGTCGTGGCGCTCGGGGACGTCGAAGGCGAGGTGGTCGCGGCCGGGCAGGGCGTCGTCGGCCGCTGGGACGGCGCGTGGCTTGCGCAGGAACATGCTGAGGAGTCCTTTCATCGTGTCGTACCATACGGTCTCGCCTAGGCCTCGAGCGTTACAGCGAGCCCGATCTCGACGTTGCCGCGCAGGGCGTTCGAGACCGGGCAGCCCTGCTCGCCCTCCTCCGCGAGGCGCTCGAACCCGGCCTGGTCGAGCCCGGCGACGCGGCCGCTCACGGACAGGTCGCTGCGCGTGATGCCCGTGCCCGGGACGAAGTGGCAGACCGCGTCCACCGTCAGCCGCTCGGGCGCGTGGCCGGCGCCTGCGAGCGTGTTCGAAAGCGCCATCGCGTAGCAGGCCGCGTGCGCCGCGGCGATCAGCTCCTCCGGGCTCGTCTTCGGGTCGGGGCGGTTCGTGCGCGCCGCCCACGTCACGGCCTGCTCCGGGAACGCGCCGCTCGCGACGCTGACGCTCCCGCTGCCGCCGACCAGATCGCCCTCCCAGACCGCGTGTGCTCGCGACTCCGCCATCGTGATCCCTCCCGGTTCGAGTACCCGGACGATAGCCGTCGCCCGGTGTCGGCCACGCGCTGGCGGCGGCGGTCCGGCGTGATCTATCGTTCCCTCGGAATGACCTTTCGCGAAGCGGTCGCGGTCAACACCCGCCTGCAGGAGGGGCGGCCGGTGCCGCGCGAGGAGCGGCTGGCGCTCGCGGCCTACCTGACCGAGCGGGTCGATGCGGGCGACGCCGACATCCCGGAGCTGACCGCGATGCTGTTCATGGCCGAGCACGTCCGCTCCGAGCTGAACATGCTCTGGATGGACGGGTCGCACGGCCACGGCGCGCGCCTCGCCTGCTAGGTGGAGGCCGGCGCGCCGACCGGACCGCTGCGGGTGCACGTGCGCCTGTCCGGGACGATGGCGCAGCGGCTCGGCGCGCGCCGAGCGGTCGAGCTCGATCGCGGCGCGACGATCGACGACCTGGTCGCCGCGCTCGCCCGCGACGCCGGCTTCGACGTCGCCTCGCTCCGCGGCCTCGCGGTCGTCGCCGAGGGCAGCTTCGTCGCGCGCACGCGCCCCGTGCGCGACGGCGAGGAGCTCGACGTGCTGGTGCCCGTCGCGGGCGGCTGAGCCGCTCGTGAGCGGTCAGCGGATTCGTCGCCGGCTCAGCCCTCCGCCCCGTAGTGCGTCCGCACGAGCCCGTCCAGGCCGCGCGCGGCGAGCGCCGAACGCGGGGCGAGGAAGGTGACCTGGACGACGCCCGGCGCGCGGCCGATCTCGATCGCGCCCGTGATGGTCGCCCGGTTCTTCACCTCCGGCACCGACATGGACAGCAGGTCGGACGCGCGGCGCAGGCCGTTGTCGACGGCGCTGTTCAGGTCGGGGCCCGTGCCGACGACCGAGATCGGCAGCGACTCCTCGAGCTCGCCGACGCCGTTCTCGCGCGCGATCGCCGCCGCCCGCGCGCGCTCGGCGGCCGAGAGCGGCCGCGCCAGGAACGGCAGGTCCTCGGGCACCGGCAGCAGGATCGGGCCGTCGATGGCAAGGCCCTTCAGCACGTGCACCTGGAGCGTGACCGTGCCCGACACGTCGCAGGTGTGGCCGGCGATCTCGCCGTCGCCCTGCATGGCGTGCATGTCGCCCAGGTAGATGCCGCCGCCGGGCACCTTGACCGGCGCGATCAGCACCGCCCCGGCGCGGGCGGCGTCGATGTCCAGGTGGCCGTCGGTGCGGGCCTCGAGCTGCTCGGCCGTCACCGCGTGACTTGTGCGGCGCGCCGAGCAGGAACGCGCCGAAGTCGCCGGCGTTGTGCGAGTCGGGCAGGTCGATCGCGGGCGTGGTCCCGATCTGACCCATGAACGGCTGCAGCCTTGTGGCGACGCCGACGAGGTCGTGCGGCGCGAAGAGCAGGATCGGGTTCTGGATGGAGTGCTCCGGGATCGCGCCGTAGCCGTGCGCGTCGTGGGCGAACTCCTCGGCGCGGTCGCGGCCGACGGTCACGCCGACGCGCCACTCGTCGTCGAAGGCGATCGTGTAGCCGTTCGTGAACGCAAACGGCGCGGCGGGCTCGCCGCAGTTGGCGCAGCGCACGCTGTCTGGGCCGATGCCCTCGACCACGGTGGCCTCGTCCTCGGCGCCGCACTTCGCGCACACCTTGGCGCAGAACGGGTCGCCGTTGAAGCGGCCCTCGATCATGCGGTCGTTGCCCGGACGACGTCGCCCGCGAGGTCACCGAGATGTCGCGGATGAAGATCGCGATCGCGTCGCCGACCTCGGCGCCGGCGACGGCCACGGGCAGCGTCACCTCGTGACCGCCCTGGATCGCCGGCGTGATCATCGGCCCCCAGCACCCGGGCGCCGTGTTGGCGACGATGTGGCCGCCGTCGCGCACCGGGCCGAGCATCTCGCAGCTCGGGCCGATGATCCCGTCGCAGAAGCGGTCGACGAACACCGTCTCCGTGCCCTGCCGCGTCGTTGGTCGCGTCTCGACAGCCATGGGAATCCTCCTTGCGCGCGGGATGCGGAGCTTCGCGATTCGCAACCTATCACCCGGGGAAAAGGGCCATACTGGACCACACAAGGAGACGCTCGTGACCGTCGTCATCGCGGGCTATGCCCGCTCGCCGTTCCACCCCGCCCGCCGCGGCCGGCTTGCCGGCGTGCGCCCGGACGACCTCGCCGGCGCGGTGATCGCGGCGCTCGTGGAGCGGACCGGCGTCGACCCGGCCGCGCTCGAGGACGTCGTGCTCGGGTGCGCCTTCCCCGAGGCGGAGCAGGGCATGAACCTCGGCCGGATCGCGGGCATGATCGCCGGCCTGCCGCGCTCGGTCGCGGGCGCGACGGTGAACCGGCTGTGCGGCTCGTCGATGCAGGCGGTGCACATCGCCGCGGGCGCGATCGCGATGGGCGCCGGCGATGCCTACGTGTGCGCCGGTGTCGAGTCGATGAGCCGCGTGCCGATGGGCGGCTGGAACCCGCTCCTCAACCCTGCGCTCGTCGAGCGCATGCCCGAGGTGTACGTGAGCATGGGGGAGACGGCCGAGAACGTGGCCGAGCGCTTCGGCGTCTCGCGCGGCGAGCAGGAGGAGTTCGCGCTCGGCGAGCCAGCGCAAGGCCGCGGCGGCGGTCGCGGCCGGGCGGCTCGCGGGCGAGATCGTGCCGGTGGCCGGTGTGAGCGAGGACGGCTGCCCGCGCCCGGACACGTCGCTCGCGGCGCTCGCGGCGCTCGAGCCGGCCTTCGTGCGCGGGGGCACCGTCACGGCCGGCACGTCCTCGCCGCTCACCGACGGCGCGGCGGCGGTGCTCGTCACGTCGGAGCGGTTCGCGCGCGAGCACGGCCTGCCCGCCCTCGCGCGGGTGCGGTCGATCGCCGTCTCCGGCTGCGATCCCGAGGTGATGGGAATCGGGCCGGTGCAGGCGACGCGCAAGGCGCTCGAGCGGGCCGGGATCGGCGTGGCCGACCTCGACGTCGTCGAGCTGAACGAGGCCTTCGCGTCGCAGGCCGTCGCCTGCGTGCGCGAGCTCGGCATCGACCCGGCCCGGTGCAACGTCGACGGCGGCGCGATCGCGCTCGGCCATCCGCTCGGGGCGACCGGCGCCCGCATCACCGGCAAGGCGGCGCAGGTGCTGCACCGCGACGGCGGCCGCTTCGCCCTCGCGACCCAGTGCATCGGCGGCGGCCAGGGCATCGCCACGGTGCTCGAGGCGGTCGCGTGAGCGCAATCGAGCGCGCGGCGGTGATCGGGGCCGGGACGATGGGCGCGGGCATCGCCGCGCACATGGCGAACGCCGGCCTGCAGGTGGTGATGCTCGACCTCGGCGACGCCGCCCACGGTGCGCTCGCGGCGCTTCCGAAGCGCTCGCCGCCGCCGCTCGTCTCGGCCGCCGCCGGCCGCCTGATCCGGCCCGGCAGCCTCGAGGCCGACCTGGAGCTCGTGGCCGACGCGGACTGGATCGTCGAGGCGATCGTCGAGGACGCCGGCGCGAAGCGCGACCTGTACGCCCGGCTCGACCCGGTGCGCAAGCCTGGCTCGGTCGTCTCGTCGAACACGTCCACGATCCCGCTTGCGTCCCTGCTCGAGGGAGCGCCGGACGGCCTTGCGCGTGACTTCGCGATCACGCACTTCTTCAACCCGCCCCGCTACATGCGCCTGCTCGAGATCGTGCCCGGCCCGGCCACGCGGCCCGAGGCGGTCGACACCCTGGAGGAGCTGTGCGACGTGCGGCTGGGCAAGACCATCGTGCGCTGCAACGACACACCGGGGTTCATCGCCAACCGGCTCGGCGTCTACTGGATCGGCACGGCCATCGGCGAGGCGCTCGCGCGCGGGCTCACGGTCGAGGAGGCCGACGCCGTGATGGGCGCGCCGCTCGGCATCCCCCGCACCGGCGTCTTCGGCCTCATGGACATCGTCGGCCTGGGGCTGCACGACCAGGTCACGGGCTCGCTCGACCGCCTGCTCCCGCCGGGCGACGCGTGGCACGACGTGCCCGTCGCATGCCGATCTGCTGCGGCGGATGGTGGCGATGGGCGCGACCGGGCGCGGCGCCGGCCGCGGGTTCTACGCCCGCGACGGCGACACGCGGCTTGCGATCGATCTCGAGACGCTCGAGTACCGGCCCGCCGCGCGGCCGCCGCGGCTGCCGAGGACGCCGCGCGAGCTGGTCGCGATGGGCGGCCCGCTCGGCGAGTACGCCGCGGCGGTGCTCGGGCGCACGCTGGCCTACGCGCGAATCGATGGTGCCGGAGGTGACCGACCGGCCCGAGCTGATCGACCTCGCGATGCAGCGCGGCTACGGCTGGGAGCGCGGCCCGTTCGCGCTGATGGCGGAGCTCGACGGCCGGCGCGCGGCCGGGCGCGCACGGCGTGACGGGGGCGATCGGCAGCCGATCGCAGGGCAACGACTCGGCGTCGCTTGGGACACCGGCGACGGGGTCGCCTGCCTGGAGCTGCACCCGCCGGCGCGCCGCAATCGACACGGCGATGCTCGAGATGGTCGTCGCGGGCGGCCGCGGTCGCCGCCGACGGCTACCGCGCGCTCGTGGTCACCAACGACGGGGCCGCACTTCAGCGTCGGCGCGAACCTCGCCTACGTGCTCGGTCTCGCCAATGTCGCCGCCTGGGAGCGGCTCGCCGAGTTCGGGGAGGCCGGCCGGGCCGCGTTCGCCGCGCTCAAGTTCGCGCCGGTGCCGGTGGTCGGGGCCGTGGCCGGGCGCGCGCTGGGCGGTGGGTGCGAGCTGCTCATGCACTGCGACGCGGTGCAGGCGCACACCGACACGTTCATGGGCCTGGTCGAGCTCGGCGCCGGCCTCGTCCCCGGCTGGGGCGGCTGCCGCGAGCTGCTGCTGCGGGCGGCGGCCGCGGCGCCGGCGAACGGGCCGATGCCGCCCGCGCGGCACGCGTTCGAGGTGATCGCCACCGCCCGCGTGTCGACCTCGGCCCAGGAGGCGCGGGAGCTCGGGTTCCTGCGTCCGCACGACCGCATCACCCCCAACCGCGACCGCCTGCTCGACGATGCGCGCGCGTTCGCGCTCGAGCTGGCCTCGGGCTACGCGCCGCCCGAGCCGGCCACGATCGTGGTCGCAGGCCGCTCGGGGCGCGACGACGCTCGCGCTCGGCGCGCGCCAGCTCGCGCTGCGAGACGGCGCGGTCACCGACTACGACCTGCACCTGGCAGACGCGCTCGCAGGTGTGCTGACGGGCGGTGGCGCCGACCAGGGCGAGGCCGTGCCCGAGGCCGCGATCTCGGCGCTCGAGGCAACCGGCGGTGGCCGCCCTGATGGCGCGAGGAGCGCTCGCTGGCGCGCATGGGCCACCTGCTCGAGACCGGCCGTCCGCTGCGCAACTGAGGAATGCAGACCTACCGCGCCCCACTGGCCGACTTCGCGTTCCTTCTGCGGGACGTGTTCGACCACGACGGCGCCGTCGCGACGCTGCCGCCGTACGCCGACGCTCCGCTCGAGACCGTGATGGCGGTGCTCGAGGAGGCGGCGGCGTTCAGCGAGGGCGTGCTCCTGCCGCTCAACCGCACCGGCGACGAGGAGGGGTGCACCTACGCCGACGGCGCCGTGCGCACGCCCGCGGGCTTCCGCGACGCCTACGCCGCGTTCGCCGCCGGCGGGTGGAGCGGGATCGGCGTCGCGCCCGAGCGCGGCGGCGCCGGCCTGCCGGCGGTGGTCCAGGCCGCGTTCGAGGAGATGGCGTGCGCGGCCAACCTGGCGTTTGCGACCTATCCGCTGCTGAGCGCCGGCGCGGCCGCAGCGCTCGTGGCGCACGCCTCGCCCGATCAGGTCGACCGCTACGTGCCGCGCCTGGCGAGCGGCGAGTGGAGCGGGACGATGTGCCTGACCGAGCCCCAGGCGGGCACCGACCTGGGCCTCCTGCGCACGCGGGCCGAGCCCGCCGCCGACGGCACCCACCGCATCACCGGCACGAAGGTGTTCATCACCGGCGGCGAGCACGACCTCACCGAGCAGATCGTGCACCTGGTGCTGGCGCGGCTGCCGGACGCGCCGCCGGGCACCGCCGGGATCTCGCTCTTCGTCGTGCCGAAGCTGCGTCCGGACGGCGGCGGCCGAAACGGCGTCACGTGCGGATCGATCGAGCACAAGATGGGGATCCGCGGCTCGGCGACGTGCGTGCTCCACTTCGAGGACGCGGTCGGCGAGCTGGTCGGAGAGCCCAACGCCGGCATGGCGCAGATGTTCACGATGATGAACCGCGCCCGCCTCGGCGTCGGCATCCAGGGCGTCGGCATCGGCGAGGTCGCCTACCAGACCGCCGTCGCCTATGCCCGCGAGCGCCTGCAGGGCCGCGCGCCCGGCGGACGCGCACTGCCGACGGCGGCGCCGACCCGATCATCGCCCACCCCGACGTGCGCCGGGCGCTCCTGCGCATGCGGGCGCTCACCGAGGCGGGCCGCGCCCTCGCGATCTGGCTTGCGGTCGAGCTCGACATCGCCCACCACCATCCCGATCCCGGCCGGCGGGAGGCGGCCGGCGACCTCGTCGCGCTGCTCACCCCGGTCGTCAAGGCGGCCTGCACCGACCACGGCTTCGAGGCGGCCAACCTCGCGATCGGCGTGTACGGCGGCGCCGGGTACATCACCGAGTCGGGCGTCGAGCAGCTCGCGCGCGACGCGCGCATCAGCCAGATCTACGAGGGCACGAACGGCGTCCAGGCGCTCGACCTGGTCGGCCGCAAGCTGCCGATGCACCACGGGCGGCTGCTGCGCCGCTTCTTCCACCCGGCGACGGCGCGCGTGGCGGCTCCGCCGCCCGCCGAGCTGGCCGGCATCGCCGGGCCGGTGGCCGAGGCGCTCGCACACCTGCAGGAGACGACGCTCTGGCTGGGTGCGAACGGCCGCGACCGCGAGCAGGCGGCGGCCGCCGCCACCGACTACCTGCGCCTGTTCGCGCTGACCGCCTTCGGCGACCTGTGGCTGCGGATGGCCTCGGCGTGTCTCGAGCCCGGCCCGGCCGGCGCCGGGTTCGCCGAGACGAAGCTTGCGACCGCCCGCTTCTTCTGCGACCGCATCCTGCCCGAGACGGGCGCGCTCGCCCGGGCGGTGCGCTCGGGCAAGACCTCCATCACCGCGATCGGCGCCGACGCGTTCTGACGCCCGAGAAAGGACCGCACGCGTGATCTACCAAAGCCCTCACCCGCCCGTCGACATCCCCGACGTCTCGCTCGCGGAGTTCGTGCTCGCCGACGCGACCGCGCGCGGCGACCGGCCGGCGCTGGTCGACGCGGCCACCGGCCGCACGCTCACCTACGCCGGCCTGGACGCGCTCGCGCGCGGCATCGCGAGCGGCCTGCAGCGCCGCGGCCTCGAGACCGGGCAGGTGGTGGGCATCCTTGCCCCCAACGTGCCCGAGTACGCCGCCGCGTACTTCGGCGTCGCCCTCGCGGGCGGCGTCTGCACCACCATCAACGGCCTCTACACCGAGGGCGAGATCGCCCATCAGCTGCGCAGCTCGCGGGCGCGGTTCCTCTTCACCGTCTCGGCACTGCTCGAGCGCGCCCTCCCCGCCGCGGCCTCGGCGGGGACGGAGACGGTGTTCTCGTTCGACGGCGGCGAGGGCACGACGGCGCTCGCGGACATGGTGGCCGCGCCCGGCGATCTGCGCGTGCCCGCGCTCGACCCGGCCACCGCGCTCGTCGCGCTGCCCTACTCGAGCGGCACGACCGGCCTGCCGAAGGGGGTCATGCTCACGCATCGCAACCTGGTCGCGAACGTCGTCCAGACGCTGGCCGTGCTGCCCGGGCGGCGACGAGGTCGTCGCCGGCGTGCTGCCGTTCTTCCACATCTACGGCCAGACCGCGGTCATGAACTGCGCGCTCCGCGCCGGCGACACGGTGGTCACGATGCCGCGGTTCGACTTCGAGGCCTTCCTGCAGATGATCGCCGAGCACCGCGTCACGCGCGCATTCGTCGCGCCGCCGATCATCGTCGCGCTCTCGAAGCACCCGGCGGTGGCGCAGTACGACCTCTCCAGCCTGCGCATGATGAACTCGGGCGCCGCGCCGCTCGGCGACGACGTGGAGGCGGCGTGCCGGGCGCGCGTGCCCGCACGGCTGCAGCAGGGCTACGGGCTGACCGAGGCCAGCCCGGTGACCCACATCACGCCGCTTGCGGAGGAGCACCGGCCGGGCACGATCGGACAGCTGATCCCCAACACCGAGGCCCGCCTCGTCAAGGTCGGCACGCATGAGGACGCCGCGTCGGGCGAGCCCGGCGAGCTGTGGGTGCGCGGCCCGCAGGTGATGACGGGCTACCTCGACGACCCGGCCGCCACCGCGCGCACGCTCACCGCGGACGGCTGGCTGCGCACCGGCGACATCGCCACGTTCCGGGCCGGTGGCTGGCGGATCGTCGACCGGCTCAAGGAGCTCATCAAGTACAAGGGCTACCAGGTCGCGCCCGCGATGCTCGAGGCGCTGCTGCTCACCCACCCCGCGGTCGCCGACGCCTGCGTGATCCCCGTCGCCGACGAGGACGCGGGCGAGATCCCCAAGGCGTTCGTGGTGGCCCGCGCGCCCGTCACCGGCGACGAGCTGATGACGTTCGTGGCCGAGCGCGTCGCCCCGCACGAGCGCATCCGCGCCGTCGAGCTGATCGACGAGATCCCGAAGTCGGCCTCGGGCAAGCTGCTGCGCCGCGTCCTGGTCGAGCGCGAGCGGGCGAAGGTGGCGGGCTGACGCCGGCCGCCGCCGGTTCCTATGGCAGCGTCGCCGGTAGGCCGAAGTGCGGGAAGACGCCGTCGCCGCCGAACCAGGTGATGGCGGAGACGGCGTCGCCCTCGAGGGTGAGCACGAAGACTGCGTATGCACGTGCGACGCCGCGTTCGCCCGCCCGGACGTAGCACGCGAACGCCGGCTGGGTGTTGGCGCGCGTCGGCACGGTCTCAAGGGGCGCGCCGCGGCGCGCGCCGGCGCCACGCAGGAACGCACCGATCGCGGTTCGGCCCTGATAGGCGTGCGGGAGGGGCGGCATCGTCAGCCATGCGTCGGCGGTCAGGAGCGCGACCAGCCCATCGAGATCGCCGTCCGAGACCGTCTCGGCGAACCGGCCGACGAGGTCGCGCTCGCGCTTGGAGTCCGGGAGCGGCGCTCGTTCGCGTCCGGCTGCCGGCAGGCGGGATTCGAACGCCTCCCGCGCCCGGCGCAGCAGGCTGTTGACCGCCGCGGGGCTGGTCTCGAGCATCTCGGCGACCTCGGCGGCGCGGTAGCCGAGCACGTCGCGCAGCACGAGCACCGCGCGCTGCTGGGCGGGCAGATGCTGCAGGCCGACGACGAATGCGAGCGCGATCGCCTCCCTGGTCTCGTAGCGTGCCTCAGGCCCGGGAGCCGCGTCGGGGATCCGGTCGAGGAGCACGTCGGGGTAGGGCTCGAGCCAGACCGGCTCGTCGAAGCCCGTCGGCTCGGGCAGCGGGGGCGTCCGCCCCTGGTCGGGCCGGCGCCGGCTCGCCCGCAGGGCATCCAGTGAGCGGTTGGTGGCGATCCGGTAGAGCCACGCGCGCACGGACGCGCGGGCCTCGAACTGCCCGAGGCCGCGCCATGCGGCGAGCAGCGTCTCCTGGAGCAGGTCCTCGGCGTCCTGGAGCGAGCCGACGATCCGGTAGATGTGCACGCGGAGCTCGCGCTGGTACGGATCGGTCAGCTCGCGGAACGCGTCCTCGTCGCCGGCGCGCGCCCGAGTAAGGGCATCTGCGGTCACCCCCGCATCCTTCCAAAGACTGCTCCGGTGCACGGCCATCACACGTACCGACGTCGGCGCGCCGCGAAATTCGCCGGTCAGTTTCCGGCGCCGCGGACGCCTCGACGAACGCTGCAGCCACGAATCCACATCGAAGGAGAACATCAACATGGCGAAGATCGTGATCAGCACGAACGCCTCGCTCGACGGAGTGGTCCAGGATCCGGACGGCGAGGAGGGCTTCAGTCTGGGTGGCTGGTTCCGCCGGTTCGGCGGCGATGACCTCGACGACTGGGCGAAGCTCTTCACCGCAGAGGCGCTCCACACCGACGCCCTCCTGCTGGGCCGGCGCAGCGACGCATGGTTCGCGTCGCGGTGGCTGGGTCGGACCGGCGAATGGGCGGACAGGCTGAACGGCCTGCCCAAGTACGTCGTGTCCTCGACGCTCGCCGATGCGGCGTGGAGCAACGCGACGGTGGTGCGGGGAGACGTCGTGGACGCCGTCTCCAAGCTCAAGCGGACGCTGGACGGCGAGATCGCCGTCTTCGGGAGCTACCAGCTCGGGCGCACGCTGATCGAGCACGACCTGGTCGACGAGGTGCGGCTGGTCGTCTTCCCGGTCGTGCTCGGGGCGGGGGAGCGCCTCTTCGGCGAGACGAGCGCCCAGAAGCCCATGCGGCGGGTGGACACCCGCACGATCGGTGACGGCCTCGTCCGGGTGGCCTACGAGGTGGTGAGGGAGAAGGCGGCGGCCTGAGGTGACGGGTGCCTGGCACCGCGATCGCGGTGCCAGGCACCCAGCACGCTGTCGGGCGAGACGACGTCCGCCGGCTCGGGCACGGGGGCGTGCGCGGCGTGCTGCCGCTCTGGCACGACCGGCCCGACCGCATCGCCCTCGTCGCCCAGGTGCGGCAGCCACCCGAGCCACGACGGCTGCTTCAGGAACATGAACTGGAGCGTGGCGAAGATCGAGAACACCGCGAACATCACGAGCGCGGCGCTCGTGACGACGCCCGCGGTGGCCTTGATCCCGAACGCGATCGAGTCGTCCGTCGTCATGCCGCGGCTGTGGGCCTGATGGCGGCCGGGAGCTCCAACCAGGGGATCGCGCGGCCGGACTCGCCGGATCCCGACGTCTTCGGTCGAGCTGCTTCGTCGCGACGATGTCTCCGAGTTCGACACCCTGCCGCAGAACCTCTCCGCGGTGCAGACCTACAACAAGCGCGAGCCCGGAGACCGATCTCGTCACGTCGGCGATCAACCTGGCCGGATGGGCACTGGAGCGCCACGCAGTGCGACACGGCCGCCGAGCTACTGCTCGAGGTGCGCGAGAACGGAGGCGTCGCCCGAGCGGATACCCCCTCGGCAGGTGCCCGGCACCGCGCGGCGGTGCCAGGCGCCCTCACGCCTCGACAACCGCCGAGCGGCGGATATCGGCCTCCTCGATCGCGATTGGCGTCATCGCCGGGCGCCAATTGGCGTCATTCGCGAGCCGGATCACCATTCCACCAGCCGCCACACTCCGGGCCGCGGCTCGTCCTCGTGCCGGCCCACCTCGGCGAAGATCGCCACGGCGCGCTTGAGCTCCTCCATCGCCTCGTCCTCGCGGCCCGCACGGTGCAGCGTGTCGGCCAGGTTGTTGCGAAGCGCCGCCTCGCGATGGCGGTCGCCCTGGGCGGCGACGAGGGCGAGCGCCTCGCGCACGAGGGTCGAGGCCGGCTCGAGCTCGCCCGCGGCGAAGCGGGCGCGGGCGAGGTTGTTGAGGGCGGCGATGCGGATGCTCGGGTCGGCCAGCCGCTCGGAGAGGGCCAGGCTGCGTTCGAGGTGGTCCGACCCCGCGCCGAGCAGGCCGAGGATGTTGTGCGCCCGCGCCGCGGCCTCGTCGTCGCCCTCCTGCTCGGCCAGGCGCAGCGCCTCGTGGCAGAGCCCGAGCGCGTCGGGGTCGCCGCGCCGCCACGCCACCAGGCCGCGGTCGGCCTGCACGCGCGCCGGCGGCGCGCCGAGCGCGAGCGCCTCCTGCAGGTGGCGCTCGGCCGGCTCCCACTCGCCGCGGCGCTCGTGGACGGTGGCGAGCTTGTGCTCGATTCGGGCCAGCCGGGCCGGGTCGGCGTGGGCGGCGGCGGCGTCGTAGGCGGCGAGCGCCGCTGCGTAGTCGCCGCGCAGCGTGTGCACGTCGCCGATCGCCTCGTGCAGCTGCGCCGGATCGGGATGGCCGAGCGCGAGCGCCGAGCGGTAGTGCGAGATCGCCTCGGCGCCGGCCGACAGCGCCCGGGCGCGGTCGCCGGCGGCCGCGTAGGCGGCGGCCGCCTCGTCCTCGCGCCCGGCGCGCTCGAGGTGGCGGGCGATCAGCGCCGGGTCGCCGTGGCGCAGCGTCAGCGCCTCGGCCACGCGGCCGTGCAGCAGCCGCCGGCGCGCCAGGCCGGCGCGCTCGTCGACCGCCGCGCGCACCCGCTCGTGGCCGAAGTCGTAGGCGGCGTCGCGCTCGACGATCAGGCCACGCGCGCACAGCTCGTCCAGGGCGGCGACGACCTCGTCGTCCGAGCGGCCGCTGGCGGCGCGGACGGTGTCGGAGTCGAACGTGCGGCCGATCACCGCCGCCGCCGACAGCACCTGCGCGGCGGTCTCGGAGACGGCGTCCAGGCGACTCTGCGACCGCCTCGCGCACGCCCGCGGGCGTCGAGTCGGCCGGGCACGCCCGCGGCGAGCAGCTCGGCCAGGAAGAGCGGCAGGCCCTCGCTCTCGCTGTAGAGCGCGTCCGCGTCGACCGCGCTCAGGCCCTGGGATCGCGCCAGCTCGGCCACGTCGGCCCGGGTCAGGCGCGCGAGCGCGACCCGCTCTCCGGCCCGGGCAAGCCGTGCGCAGGCGTGGCCGGGGTCGGGCTCGTCGGTGCGGCGGGTGGCGAGCAGGAGCAGGCGCCGCCCCTCCAGCCGCCGCGCCAGGTACCCGAGCGCGTCGAGCGACGCGGGGTCGCACCAGTGCAGGTCGTCGACGAGGACGACGCCCGCGGCGGGCGCGTCGCTCGCGAGCGCCGAGCACCTGGCACACCGCCTCGAGGAAGCGCAGCCGGGCGCCGGGATCGTCCAGGCTCGTCGCCGGCGGCGGGCCGAGCTCGGGCAGGAGCCGCGCGGCCTCGCCGGCGCAGTGCGGCGGGAGCACCGGGCCGATGCGCTCGATCGCCGCTCGCAGGAGCTGCGCCACCACGCCGTAGGCGAGGGCGCGCTCGCCCGCCGACGGCCGGGCCGCGATCGCCGGCGCGCCGCGCTCGCCGAGCGCCGCGACGAGCTCCTCGGCCAGGCGCGTCTTGCCGACGCCGGACTCGCCCTCGATCACGGCCATCCGGCCGTCGGCGGCGATGCTCCCGTGGAGCTCCGTCAGGAGCCGCCACGGGCCGTCGCGGCCGACGAGCGGCTGCGCCGGCGCCGGCACGGCGGGCGGCGCCTCGGACACCGTCGGGCTGCGCCCCTCGTTGACGGCGTTGTAGAGCTCGGTGGTCTCCGACAGCGGGCGGACGCCGAGCTCGCGGTCGAGGACGCGGACGCACTCGCGGTACTGGCGCAGCGCGTCGCCGCGGCGGCCGCCGGCCGCGTAGCACGAGATCAGGCGCCGGTGGGAGGGCTCGTGCAGCGGGTCGAGCGCGAGCCGCTGCTCGGCCCGGGCGACCGCCTCGTCGTCGCGGCCGGACGCCGTCAGCGCATCGACCAGGCGGTCGAGCGCCGCCGCTCGCTCGCGGCGGATGCCCTCGGCGGCCATCTCGAGCCAGTCGTCGAACGCCGCGCTCGAGCGGATGAAGAAGCCGGCGAGCAGGTCGCCGCGGTGCAGGTCGACGGCGGCTGCGAGCGCGCCCGCCCCGGCGGCAGGGTCGGCGGCGGCCCGGCGGAACTCGGCCAGGTCGAACCAGGCGCCGTCGAGCGCGAGCGTGATCGAGCTGCGGTCGGCGTCGAGCCACCGTCCGCCCAGGGCCGTGCGCAGCGTCGAGAGCGTTCGCCGCAGCGCGGCGCGCGACCGGTCGATGTCGAACTCGGGCCAGAGCAGTGCTGCAACGACCTCGCGGCTCTGCGGATGCCCTGTCACGGCCAGGTGGGCGAGCATCGCCGTCGCCTTGCGGGTGTCCACCTCGAGCGGCCGGCCGTCGACTTCGATCAGCGGCGTGCCGAGAAGTGAGATCCTGAGCGGGTGCACGTGTCAAGCATGACACGAACTCGCAACGGGATTCCAGTCACGGCGGGGTTTCGTAACGATTCCGGGACGGTCTCGACGTGACACTTGCGCCCATGCCGGAGCATCCCGACACGCGTGCGCGCCTGTCCGTGGTCGCCGCGTGGGCCGCCTTCGCGGTCTGCGCCGCCCTCTTCGCCGTCTCGGTCGGGTTCGGTTGGCTCAGCCGCAGCCTCGCGGGCGGCGACGCGAGCTGGTCGGGCGGCGGCATCCTGGCGACCGCGCTCTTCGTGGTCGCGGTGTTCGCGTTCCCGGTCGTCGGCCTCCTCATCGCGACCCGCCGGCCGGGGAACAGGATCGGCTGGCTCCTGCTCGCGATCGGCATCGGCTGGGGGGTCGCGAACGCGACGTCGTACTCCGACTACGCGCTCAAGCTGCACCATCACGTCCCGGCGGCGACGACGGTCGCCGCCGTCGGCTCGTCGTTCTGGATCGTCCCGATCGTGCTGACCGGGACGTTCCTGCTGCTGCTCTTCCCCGACGGCCGCCTCCCCGGACCGCGCTGGCGGCCGGTCGCGTGGCTGAGCGGGGCCGCGATCGTCGTCGGCGTGCTGTCGGAGGTGCTGACGCCGGGCAAGATGACGCAGGCCGGCTACCCGGCGACGACGAACCCCTACGGGGTGCCCGCCCTGGGCACGGTCGTCGACGACGCCAAGCTCGCGATCATCCTCGTGCCGCTCCTCATGGTGGCGTCGGCGGCGGCGCTGATCGTGCGCTTCCGGCGCGCCCGCGGGGACGCCCGCCGGCAGATCAAGTGGCTCGCGGCCGCGGCCGGCCTCGTGGCCGTCACCTACGCCGTCGTCGAGCTGATCTCCGTCATCGCCTATCCGTCGTCGCCGCACGCCCCCGGGTGGCTGCTGGTGTCGCAGGGCATCGCGCTCGTGAGCTTCGGCCTGATCCCGGCCGCGATCGGGATCGCGATCCTGCGCCACCGCCTGTTCGACATCGACCTGATCGTGCGGCGCACGCTCGTCTACGCCGTGCTCGTCGCCTGCCTGGCCGCGATCTACCTGGCCGGCGTCTCCGCGATCGAGGCCGTCGTGCGCAGCGTCTCGCGGCAGCTCGGGGACGCTCGCCGTCACGCTCTCGACGCTCGCCGTGGTCGCCGCGTTCCAGCCGTTGCGCGCCCGGATCCAGCGGACGGTCGACCGCCGCTTCTACCGGGCGGCGTACGACGCGCGGGCGACGGTCGACGCGTTCAGCGGCGAGCTGCGCGAGCAGATCGACCTCGACGTCCTGGCCGACCGGCTGCTCGCAACGGTGCGAGAGACGGTGCGGCCGCGGTCGGCGAGCGTCTGGCTCGCGCCCGTAACGATCCCGGGACGCCCGTCCGGTACAACGGAGGCATGACGGTGCTCCACCACACGATCCGCCGGGTGATGCTGCGCCGGCCCCAGGCCGGCGAGGTGCAGGCGGTGCCGCGTGGAGCCGCCCGCCGCCGCGCCGGCCCCCGCGCCGGCCGAGCCGGCCCTCGAGATCGCGCCCACCGATCCGATCGTGCCGTACTTCCAGAGCGCGCCCGGCGCCGTCGAGCTGAAGCAGCTCGAGCTCGACTCGCCGGCGCTCGAGCAGATGCGCGCCCAGGGCATCACGCTGGTCGTCCCGCTCGTCACCCAGGGCGAGCTGATCGGCCTCCTGAACCTCGGGCCGCGCCTGTCCGACCAGGAGTACTCGCCCGACGACCGCCGCCTGCTCGAGAGCCTCGCCGCGCAGGTCGCGCCGGCGGTCCGGGTCGGCCAGCTCGTACGCGAGCAGGAGGCCGAGGTGCGTGCCCGCGAGCGGCTCGAGCAGGAGCTCGAGGTCGCGCGGCTGATCCAGCAGAACTTCCTGCCCAAGGAGCTGCCGCGAGCTGCCCGGGTGGCAGGTGGCGGCGTACTACCGGCCGGCGCGCACCGTCGGCGGCGACTTCTACGACTTCATCGAGCTGCCCGGCGGCCTGATCGGCCTCGTGGTCGGCGACGTCACCGACAAGGGCGTCCCCGCCGCGATGGTGATGGCCGCCACGCGCAGCGTGCTGCGCGCGGCCGCCCAGCGCCTGCTCGAGCCCGGGACGGTGCTCGCAGCGGGTCAACGAGACGCTGTGCCCGGACATCCCGCGCGAACATGTTCGTCACCTGCCTCTACGGCGTGCTCGACCCCGCGACCGGGCTGCTCCGCTACGCCAACGCCGGGCACAACCTGCCGATCGTGCAGAGCGGCGGCGGCGTCTCGGAGCTGCGCGCCACCGGCATGCCGCTCGGCCTGATGCCCGGGATGAGCTACGAGGAGAAGGAGGCGATCCTCGCCCCCGGCGCGAGCGTCCTGCTCTACAGCGACGGCCTCGATCGAGGCGCACGACCCGGAGCGGGAGATGTTCGGCACCGGCCGCGTGCGCGAGCGCCTGGCGACCGGGCGGGTGGCCGACGAGCTGATCTCCGACCTGCTCGCGCAGCTCGACCGGTTCACCGGCTCCGACGCCGAGCAGGAGGACGACATCACGCTCGTCGCGCTGCACCGCGCGGGCGAGCGGCGGCCGAGATGGTGCCGGTGCTCGAGTTCTCGCTGCCGAGCGCCGAGGGCAACGAGCGCGAGGCGATGCGGCGGGTGGGCGAGGCCGCCGCCGCGTCGGGCCTCGCCCCGGCCCGCCTCGAGCGGCTGAAGACCGCGATCGCCGAGGCGACGATGAACGCGATGGAGCACGGCAACGGCTTCGACCCCGACTCGACGGTCGACATCGTCGTCGCCCGCGTCCGAGGCCGCGGTCACCGTGCGGATCACCGATCACGGCGGCGGCCGCGAGATCCCGCCCGCCGAGACCCCCGACCTCGAGGCGAAGCTCGACGGCCGCCAGTCGCCGCGCGGCTGGGGCCTCTTCCTGATCGAGCAACATGGTCGACGAGGTGCGCACCGACAGCGACGAGCACCGGCACACGCTCGAGCTCGTGATGCACCTGAAGGGAGAGGGTGAGGAGCAATGACGCCAGGCCCCGCTCGCGACATCGACGCTGCACACCGAGGCCGGCGCGACGATCGCGCTCGCACGGCGACATCGACGGCTGCGCCCGCGATGCGCTCGACACGGCCTACACCGCGCGCGCGGCGACGAGCCGCTGCTGCTCGACTTCACGGACGTCGGCTACATCAACTCGACCGGGATCGCCCTGATCGTCGGGCTGCTCGCCCGCGCCCGCGCGCAGGCGCGGCCGGTGAGCGCCCGCGGACTCACGCCCCACTACCGGGAGATCTTCGAGATCACCCGCCTGTCGGACTTCATGACCATCCTCGCGGACGGGCCCGTGCCCGCCGCCGACCACGGAGGCACGCGATGACGGACACGACCATCCGCGGCTGGAGGTGCGCACCCCCAGGCCGGGCTGCAGCGTGATCGAGATCACCGGGGAGGTGACCGGCGCGAGCGAGGCCGCCCTGTCGGACGCCTACGACCGCGCGGCCACCGACGGCACCCGCGCGATCGTGCTCGACTTCGGCGGGCTCGAGTACATGAACTCGAGCGGCATCGGCCTGCTGGTCACGCTGCTCGTGCGCGCCAAGCGCAACCACCAGCGCATGCTCGCCTACGGGCTCACCGACCACTACCGCCAGATCTTCGAGCTGACTCGCCTCGACGAGGTGATCTCGATCCACGAGACCGAGGACGCGGCGCTCGCCGCGGCCGCCTGACCTCAGAAGGGACACAACATGAGCACCCAACCCGACAACCGGGATGCCGCCGCATGGGCGCAGCCGATCGACCGCCTGAAGATCTCCGAGGTGGAGCCGGGCGGCCGCAACATCAACGTCACCGGACGGCGTCCGACCTCGCCGATCCAGGGCTTCGGGCGGATGTGGCAGAAGACCTACCGCGCGTCGCTCGAGGGCATCGACGTCGACGCCGGCGCAGGTGATCGCGGTGTGGAAGCAGCACTTCCCCGAGTTCTGGCCGACGGGCAACAGCTTCTTCGCGCCGCTCGCCGGGATCGCGCCGGGCGAGGTCGCCGCGCTCGACCTGTCGATGCCGGGCGGCCTGAAGCTCTCGACCGGCGTGCTCGTGCTCTACGCCGACGACGAGTCGTTCACGCTGATGACGCCGCAGGGGCACATGTTCGCCGGCTGGATCACGTTCAGCGCGTTCGCCGAGGACGGGGAGACGTGCGCCCAGGCGCAGGTGCTGATGCGCGCGAGCGATCCGCTGTACGAGCTCGGGATGACGTTCGGCGGGCACGGCAAGGAGGACGAGCACTGGTCGCACACGCTGCGCTCGCTCCAGGCCCACCTCGGCGCCACGGGCGAGGTGACCGTGCAGAGCGTCTGCGTCGACCGCAGGCGGCAGTGGTCGCAGGCGACGAACGTCTGGCACAACGCCGGGATACGCTCCGGCATCTACATGACCGCTGCGCCCATCCGCATGATCGCCCGGCCCTTCCGGCGGGGCGGCTGACGGGTTGCCCGACGCGGTCGTCGTCGGCGCGGGCCCGAACGGCCTTGCGGCCGCGATCGAGCTCGCCCGCGCCGGCCGCTCGGTGCTCGTGCTCGAGCGGGCCGGCACGGTCGGCGGCGGCGCGCGGACGGCCGAGCTGACGCTGCCCGGATACCGGCACGACGTCTGCTCGGCGATCCACCCGCTCGCCGTCGGCTCGCCGTTCCTGCGCGCGCTGCCGCTCGCACGACCACGGCCTCGAGCTGATCGAGCCCGAGGTGCAGGCGGCGCATCCGCTCGACGGCGGCCGCGCGGCGGTGCTCGCAGCGCTCGATCGAGGCGACGGCGGCGAGCCTCGGCGGCCGCGACGGCGAGGCCTATCGCGCGGCTGATGCGCCCGTTCGCCGACGGCTGGGACGACCTCGCCGGGATCGTCCTCGGCGCGCCCCGGCCGCCGCGCCACCCGCTGCTCGCCGCCCGGTTTGCGCGCGCGGGCATGCGCGGGGCGGCCGGCCTGGCCACGTCCCGGTTCCGCTCGGACGCGGGCCGCGCGCTGCTCGCCGGGATGGCGGCGCACTCGATGCGGCCGCTCGACCGCGCCGCCGACGGCCGGCGTTCGCGCTCGTGCTGCTCGCGCTCGGCCACGCGGTCGGCTGGCCGGTCGCGCGCGGCGGCTCGCAGGCGATCGCCGACGCGATGGCCGCGCACCTGCGCGCGCTCGGCGGCGAGATCCGCGACCGACACCGAGGTGCGCTCGCTCGCCGACCTGCCGCCGGCGCGGGCCGTCCTCTTCGACGTCACCCCGCGCCAGCTCGTCGCGATCGCCGGGCCGGAGCTGCCGGCCCGCTACGCCGCGCGCTGCGCCGCTACCGCTACGGCCCGGGCGTCTTCAAGGTCGACTACGCGCTCTCGGCGCCGGTGCCGTGGACGGCCGAGGCCGCGCCGCCGGGCCGGCACGGTGCACGTCGGCGGCACGCTGGCGGAGATCGCCGCGGCCGAGGCGACGGTGGCGCGCGGCGGCCATCCCGAGCGGCCGTACGTGCTCGTCGCCCAGCAGAGCCTCGTCGACCCGGGGCGCGCGCCGGCCGGCCGCCACACGCTGTGGGCGTACTGCCACGTCCCCAACGGCTCGCGCGCCGACATGACCGGCGCGATCGAGCGCCAGATCGAGCGCTTCGCCCCCGGCTTCCGCGACCTCGTGCTGGCGCGGTCGATGCGCGGCCCGGCCGCGCTCGAGGCCGAGAACCCGAACTACGTCGGCGGCGACATCAACGGCGGCGCGGCCGACCTGCGCCAGGTGCTCGCCCGCCCGGTGCCGCGCGTCTCGCCGCTACACGACGCCGAACCCGGCGCATCTTCCTGTGCTCGTCGTCGACACCGCCGGGCGGCGGCGTCCACGGCATGTGCGGCTACCACGCGGCGCGGGCGGCGCTGCGCGGCGTCCTGCGTTAGCGCCGTCTCACCGCCGAGCGGGAGAATGCGGCGATGCAGGATCTCGATCGCCGCGCCGTCGAGTGGCTGTCCGGCCTCGACTGGCCGATCGTCACGCCGCTGATGAAGGGCCTCACCTACGCCGGTGGGGCGGCGTTCATCTGGATCGCGCTCGGCCTGGTCTTCGCCGTGCGCCAGCGGCGGCCGCTCGTGCTCGTCGTGCTCGTCGTCGCCGAGCGCGTCTCGGCGGTGCTCGACGGCATCCTCAAGGACGCGATCGGGCGCGAGCGGCCGCCGGTCGCCGACCCGCACGTGCACGCGCTGATCCCGGTGCCGCCGACTCCGTCGATGCCGAGCGGCCACGCGATGATGGCGTTCACCGGGGCGGTGTTCCTGTCCGCCGTCGCTCCGCGCTTCCGCTGGTGGTTCTTCGCGCTCGCGACCGGGATCGCGATCTCGCGCGTCTACCTCGGCGTGCACTACCCGAGCGACGTGATCGTGGGCGCCGTTCTCGGCGCGGCGATCGGGGCCGGCGTCGGTGGTCGGTGCTGCGGGTTGGCGAGCGGGCGCTCGTGCGTGGCGGGAGCGGCGGCGAGCGGCGCCCTCCGTAGAAGGACGCCCCAGATCCCAATTGGCATCCGCTCGGCAATGCCAATTGGGATGCGGCCACCCTCGGCCCTCAACTACGCTCGGGCGGCCATGAGCGACGCCGAGCCGACCCGACCCAGCCCTTCTCGGGCCGCACCGCGTGGGCGCGGCACCTCGAGCGGCCGATGCTCGACTTCCTGGCCACCGAGACCGGCAGCGCGGCCGTGCTGCTCGCGGCCACCGTCGCGGCGCTCGTGTGGGTGAACGTCGACAGCGGCTCGTACGAGCACGGTGTGGGGGACGATGCTCGTGATCCGCGTCGGCGGCCACGGCGTCGCGCTCGACCTGCGCGAGTGGGTGAACAGCGGCCTGATGGCGTTCTTCTTCTTCGTCGTCGGGCTCGAGGCGCGGCGCGAGTTCGACATCGGCGAGCTGCGCGAGCGGCGCCGGGTGACGCTCCCGCTCATCGCCGGACTCGGCGGGATGGTCGTGCCGGTGCTGATCTACCTCGCGTTCAACGCCGGCCACGGCTCCGCCGGCGGGTGGGGCACCGCGATGTCGACGGACACCGCCTTCGCGCTCGGCATGCTGGCGCTCGTCGGGCCGCGCTTCCCCGTCCGCCTGCGCTCGTTCATGCTCACGGTGGTCGTGGTCGACGACGTCGCCGCGCTGGTCGTGATCGCGACCGTCTACACCGGCCACGTGTGGCTGCGCGCGCTCGCCGCGGCGGTGCTCGTGTTCGCGCTCGTGCTGGCGCTGCGCGCCGCCGGCATCCAGATCGGCCTCCTGTTCGCGCTGCTCGGCGCGGCGCTCTGGGTCGCGCTCCTGAAGTCGGGGATCGACCCGGTGCTCGCCGGCCTCGCGATGGGCCTTCTGACGTACGCCTACCCGGCGTCGCGCACCGACCTCGAGCGGGCCAGCGACCTCTTCCGCCTGTTCCGCGAGCAGCCGACGCCCGAGCTCGCCCGCTCGGCGCAGGTGGGTCTGCAGTCGGCGATCTCGCCCAACGAGCGGCTGCTGCAGATCTTCCACCCGTGGACGAGCTACGTGATCGTGCCGCTCTTCGCGCTCGCAAACGCCGGCATCCCGCTCTCGGCCGGGTTCCTGCGCCACGCGTTCACGTCGCCGATCACGCTCGGGATCCTGGTCGGCTACGTCGCCGGCAAGCCGATCGGCGTGGTCGGGAGCGCCTGGCTCGTGACCCGCCTGAGCCGCGGCCGGCTGCGCCCGCCGGTCGGCTGGGCGGCGGTCGCCGGCGGCGGCGCGATCGCGGGCATCGGCTTCACGGTCTCGATCCTGATCGCGACGCTCGCCTTCCACGGCGCCCGGCTCGAGGAGGCCAAGCTCGGGGTGCTGAGCGCGGCCCTCGTCGCGTCGGTCGCGACCTGGACGCTCTTCCGCGCCACCGAGCGGCTGCCGAAGCAGTGGCGCCTGCGGGCGCTGATCGGCACGGCGAAGCCGATCATCGACCTGGCCGTGCCCGGTCGATCCCGACCGCGACCACATCCGCGGGCCGCTCGCCGCCCCGGTCACGCTCGTCGAGTACGGCGACCTGCGAGTGCCCGTACTGCGGGCAGGCCGAGCCGGTCATCCGCGAGCTCCTGGCCGACTTCGGCGACGTGCGCTACGTGTGGCGGCACCTGCCGCTGAACGACGTGCACCCGATGGCGCAGCAGGCCGCCGAGGCGGCCGAGGCGGCCGCCGAGCAGGGCGCGTTCTGGGAGATGCACGACCTGCTGATGCGGCACCAGGACGCGCTGCGGCTGCCCGACCTGGTCGGCTACGCCGCGCGAGCTCGGGCTCGATCTCGAGCGGTTCGAGGAGGACATGCGCAAGCACAGCGGCCGGGCGCGGATCGCCGAGGACGTCGACGGCGCCGACCTCTCCGGCGTCTCCGGCACGCCGACGTTCTTCGTGAACGGCCGCCGCCACTACGGCGCCTACGACATCGACACGCTCTCCGCCGACGGTGCGCGGCGGCGCGCGCCCGGGCGGCACTGAAGCCGCACCCGGCCGCCTGATTCCTTGCGGAATTGTTGCGGTGCCGCGCGCGGCCGCGGCGAACCAGCCGCCTGCCCGTGGCGTATACATCGCACGTGGACGTGACGCTGATCGCCGTCGCCGCGGTCGCCGGCCTCGCGACCTTCCTCTCGCCGTGCGTGCTGCCGGTGCTGCCGGTGGTCGCGGCCGCGTCGACGACCGGCGGCCGCCGCCGCCCGCTCGGCATCGCCGTCGGCCTCGCGGTCGCATTCGTCGTCTTCACGCTGCTTGCGTCGCGCGTGCTGCAGGCGCTCGGGCTGCCGCAGGACCTGCTGCGCAACCTCGCCATCGCGCTCCTCGCGGTGGCGGGCGTCGCCCTGCTCGTGCCGGCGCTCGGCGAGTGGCTGGGACGCGCGTTCCAGCCGCTCGCGGCGCGCGCCGGCGGCGGCCTGGCGAGCGGGGACGGGTTCTGGTCGGGCACCGCGCTCGGCGCCGGCCTCGCGCTCGTGTGGACGCCCTGCGCCGGGCCGATCCTGGCGGCGGTCAGCGCGCTCAGCGCCGAGCGGCGGATCTCGCTCGAGCTGGTCGCGATCACGCTCGCCTACGCGGCCGGCGCCACGCTGCCGCTCTTCGCGCTCGCGCTGCTCGGCCACCGCGCCGCCGACCAGCTCGCACGCGTGCGCAGCGGCGGCGCGATGGTGCGGCGGGTCTCGGGCGCCGTGCTCGTCGCGGCGGCGTTCCTGTTCACCACCGACATCCCCACCCAGCTCGCGGCCAGCACGCCGGGCTACGTGTCGGCGATCCAGAGCGTCGAGCGCGCCCACTCGGTCAGCGGCGACCTGCGCCACCTGACCGCCTCGGCCGGCAACGCCCCTGCGGCGGTGGCCGCCGGCAGCTCGCCCGACACGCTCAAGAACTACGGGCCGGCGCCGGACTTCACCGGGATCACGAGGTGGATCAACACGCCCGGGTCGCGGCCGCTCACGCTGAAGGGCCTGCGCGGCAAGGTCGTCCTCGTCGACTTCTGGACGTACTCGTGCGTGAACTGCATCCGCACGCTGCCCTACCTGAAGGCGTGGTATGCCCGCTACCACCGCGACGGCCTGGTGATCGTCGGCGTGCACACGCCCGAGTTCGCGTTCGAGCACGTCGTCTCCAACGTCCAGCGGGCCGTCCAGGAGCACGGCATCGCCTACCCGGTCGCGGTCGACGACCGCTACGGGACGTGGAACGCGTGGGGCAACCAGTACTGGCCGGCCGACTACCTGATCGACCGAAACGGCGACGTCCGCGACGCCCACTTCGGCGAGGGCGCCTACGCCCAGACCCAGGCCGACATCCGCCTGCTCCTGGGCGAGCACGGCACCGGCCCGATGGCGCACGCCCACGACGTCGTGACGCCGTCGACCAGCGTCCGGACGGCCGAGACCTACCTCGGCACCTACCGCGCCGCCGCCTACACGCAGCACCTGCACCCCGGCGGCGACTGGAACTACGGCGCGGCGACCACGACGGCGACCAACACCGTGGCGCTCGCCGGGCACTGGGACGTCGAGAGCCACCAGATCGTCGCCGGCGCGGGCGCGCGCCTGCTCTTCGGCTACGTCGCGCCGCGCATCTACCTGGTCGCCGCCCCGCCCGCGTCCGGCGCCGCCTCGCTCGGCGTCACGGTCGACGGCAAGCGGCTGGCGCCGGTGCGCGTCCCCGCCGACGACCTGTACCAGCTCGCCCACATGCCGACGGCCGGGCCGCATCTGCTCGACCTCGTCCGTGCCCGCGGGGACGACGCTCTACTCGTTCACGTTCGGCTGACCGCGGCGGCCGACCAGGCCGCGTGCAGGCCCCAGAAGAGGCACGCGCCGGACGATGCGCCCCACCCGCCCGCGAGCACGCGCGCGCGGCGCGCGGCGGCGGGCGCGTCGCCGGCGCAGACCGCGCGCAGCAGCG
Source organism: uncultured Actinomycetes bacterium (assembly GCA_963707585.1). GTDB lineage: Bacteria > Actinomycetota > Thermoleophilia > Gaiellales > JAICJC01 > JAICJC01. The sequence continues at coordinate 393,912 of CAVPQP010000008.1, forward strand.
CCTCGGCCGCCTCGGGCAGCTCGCCCCGCTCGGCGCAGCGCAGGTAGGCGAGGCCGATGCGGCGAGGAGCGCTCGGCGGCCGCGCTCGCCCACGCAGACGCGCCGACCGGCCGCGGCGCAGGCGCCCGCATAGCCCGCGAGCACGTCGTCGCCGGCCGGGGTGAGGCCGTCGCCGAGGCCGGCCAGCGCGCGCGCCGCCGGCGGCGACGTCGCCGGCGGCGAGCAGGGCGAGGCCGGGCACGAGCGCAGGCGCCGGGGCCGGCACCTCGCTGCGGGCCGCCGCGATCGCGGCGGCGACCGCGTCCGCGGGGCCGCGTGGCGAACGCAGCCGTGACCGGTGCGCGCTCGGCGTCGGCGAGGTCGATCCGCACCGGGCCGACGACGAGCTCGGCGTCGGCGACCTGCGCCGGCCAACCCGGCGAGAGCCCGCCGGGCAGGCCGGAGACGGCGACCGAGAGCGGCCCGCGCGGCGAGCGCGCGCCGCACACGTGCAGGTAGTCGCCGGCGGCAAGCCGCACGTAGGCGCCGCCGGGCTGCGCCACCTCGACCGCCCCGTGCCGGCCCGGTCGCAGCGCCCGCGCGGCGCCGGGCCCCATCCACACGGCCCGGGCGGCGGTCATCGCCCGCCGCCGAGGCGCTCGGCGAGCGCCTCGAGCGCGGCCCGGAACGGCTCGATCGGCTGGTGGGCGACGCCGGCGCCGATCTGACCCGCGCCCGCATGCGCGTGCAGCACGCCGGTCGTGATCTGCGGCGCGCCGCTCGAGCTCGAGCACGAGCCGGGCGTCGATGCCGACCGGCGTGCCGCGCGAAGTCCAGCCCCGGGATCGCGGAAGCGCTGCGAGCGGGCCGCGCAGATCTCCCCCATCTGCTCGGTGCGCGCGGGCGCGCCTCGGCGGCGTCGCCGCCGAAGAACGCCGCGACCGCCGGCGCGGCGCGCGACGGCCATGCCGCCGAGGCCGATGCACTCGATCACCGCCGAGTCGCCGATGTCGAGCGCGGCGTCGTCGGCTCGTGAAGCCCTCGCGCAGCAGCGCGTCCGGGACCGGCGCCGCCGGCGCGATGAACCAGCGGCCCGGCATGCCCGCGACCTGGATGCCCATGTCGGTGCCGTTGCGCGAGATCAGCGACACGACGCTCGAGTCCCGGCACGTCCTCGGCCGGCGAGCGACGCGCACTTCGCCGCGGCCATCGTCAGGTTCAGGAAGAAGTGGTGGTTGCCGGCGACGAACGCGGGCGACGTCCTCGCCGCCCAGCGCCGCGAACCCGGCCACCAGGTCGCGGATCGAGCAGGTTGCCGGTCGCCTGGCTGCGCATGTGCAGCTCGTCGCCCATGCTGCAGGCCCTGGGCGGCGAGCGCCGAAGACGTCGATCGGGCCCTCGCGCTCGAGCAGCCGCGCGCAGCAGCGGCGCCGAGGTCGTCGCGGAAGAAGCGCAGCCGCTCGATCGCCTCGTCGTCGCCGACGCCGAACCACAGCGTGTTGCCCGGCCCCTCGTTGAGCGTCGAGAACGCGCGCGCGCCCGCCGCCTCGTCCTCGACGACCCACACCGGCATCGACGGCGAGCAGACGCCGGTCATCGGGCCGACGTGGTCGTGCTCGTTGCCCGGCCGCGAGGTCGACACGCGCCGGCGTCGAGCAGTCGCGCGCGCGCCGTCGCGGTCGCCGGCCCAGCCCTCGAACAGGCAGGCCGCGACGAGCGCGCGCCGCTGCGGGTCGCAGACGCGCTCCCAGGCGATCGGCGGCCCCGAGTGCAGCAGCGTGCGGCCGTCGCCAGCCCCGGCACGACGTCGCCCGCGCGGGCGACCGTCACCGCGCGCGGCTGCGCGCCCTCGATGCGCTCGACGGCGCTGCGCGTTGGCCGGCGTCGACGCGCTCGCCGTGGCGCGCCCCAGAGGCGCTCGAGCAGCGGCGACCGCCGCCGGGTCGCCGCCGGCCGGCGGGCGCCAGTCGACGTCGACGACCGGCGCGCCCTGGTCGCGCACCGCGTCGCCGAACGCCGCCAGCCCGACGTTGACCGCCTCGACTCTGCGCGAGCACGCCCGTCAGCGTCACGGCCGCCTCCGCGCCCGTGATGCAATACCGGGGTGCGTCGATCTGGATGCCGCCGCGCGCGCGCCTGCGTCGCGTCCGCCGGGGCTGCGCGCCAAGCGCGACCTGCGGCTCGTGCACGGCCTGCCGGGCGCGTCGACGACGGCGACGACGCCGCGCTGATCCCGCACGGCGACGGCTTCCTCGTGCTCTGCGGCGAGGCGATCTGCCCGGCGCTGCTCGCGGCCGACCCGTTCGCCGCCGGCGCCGCGGCGCGTCGTCACCAACGTCTCCGACGTGCGCGCGATGGGCGGCCGGCCGCTCGCGCATCGTCGACATGCTCGTCGAGCCCCGACGAGGCGCACGCCGCGCGCGTCCTCGACGGGCTCGCCTGGGCGGCGCGACCTGCTCGACGTCCCGGTCGTCGGCGGCCACCTCACGCTCGGCCGATCCGCCGGCGCTGTCGGCGACCTGCACGGGCACCGCCACGCGGCCGCTGCGCGCCGCGAGCGCGCGGCCCGGCGACGTCCTGCTCGCCGCGTTCTGCCTCGACGGCCGGTACATGCGCGACGACCGGCCGTCTTCACCTCGCTGCGCGACCGCGCGCCGGAGCGGCTGCGCGACGACGGCGAGGCGCTCGTCGAGGTCGCCGAGGCGGGGCTCTGCCACGCCGCGCGCGACGTCTCGATGCCCGGCGTCGCCGGCTCGCTGCTGCAGCTGCTCGAGGCCGCGGGCTGCGGCGCGACGCTCGACCTCGACCGGCTGCCGCGGCCCGCAGGGCGTCGCCGGTCGAGCGCTGGCTGCGTGACGTTCCCGAGCTTCGGCTTCCTGCTCGCCGCGACCGCCGGAGCACGCCGACGGCGGCGTGCGCGGCGTTCACGCGCCGCGGCCTCGCGTGCGCGCGCGTGCGGCGAGCTTCGACGACTCGCGCGCGCTGCGGCTTTCGTCCGGCGGCGGCGAGGCGACCGTCTGGGACCTCGCGGCGCGAGCCGCTCACCGGCCTCGCGGGCCGCGCTGAGCTCGATCGTCATCGGCTGGTGCGGCGACGCCGCGGTAGTCGGCGCGCGGCGCCGTCGGCGCGCCCAGCCGAGCCGCTCGAAGAAGTGCACGTTCGGCACCTGCATCTGCGCGACCATCCGCGTGCCGCCGAGCTCGCCGGCCGTGCGCACGGCGAAGCGCACGAGCATCGCGCCGAGCGAGCGCGCGCCGGGCGCCGGCAGGACGGCGAGCCGGTCGCCCTTCCACAGCCCGTCGGCGTCGAGCGGGTACAGCCGCACCGCGCCGACGACCTCGCCGCCGACCAGGCCGACCACGTGCAGCGTCGCGGGGTCGTCGTCGCGCTCGTCGCGGTCGTCGCCGCTCGAACATGCGCCTGCGCGCTCGACGAACACCGCCCGGCGGACCGCGAAGTGGCGCTCGCAGCTCGGCCGGCCGCGCTCGCCAGCCGGCAGCGCGCGCCGGGTCGCGCGGCTCAGCGCCGCGGCGGCGCGTGGATCGAGCTCGGCCACGCGCTCCTCCTGTCTCGAAGACGCGCTCCCACGCCGACAGGCCCGAGCAGGCCTGGCAGCGCGCGCAGCCCGGCCGCCGCGTCGGCGTGGTCGAGCCCGGCGTCGGCGAGCATCGCCGACACGCTGCGGTAGATCGCCGCGACGTAGTCGGGCTCGGGCGGCGGCGCGTCTGCCATCAGCGTCCCCGGCACCGGCCGCAGCGGCACGACGAACGGGTAGACGCCCATCTCGATCGCGCGCCGGCAGCCCTCCTCGATCAGCTCGCGGCGCTCGCCCATCCCGAGGATCACGTAGGTCGTCACGCGGCCGCGGCCGAAGACCTCGACGGCCCGCTCCCACGTGCGGAAGTAGCCCTCGACGCCGCACTGCGCCTTGCCGGCGCGCCACGCGCGCGAGCACGTCGGGGTCGAACGTCTCGATGTGGATGCCGACCGCGTCGACGCCGGCGCGGTGCACCTCGTCGAGCACCGCGAGGTCGTCGGGCGGCTCGAACTGCACCTGCATCGGCATGCCGCAGGCGCTCCTTGATCGCCGCCGCGCAGCGCGAGATGTAGAGCGCGCCGCGGTCGCGGCGGTTGATCGAGCCGGTCGTCAGCGTCACGTCGACCGCGCCGTCGAGGTCGCGCGCCGCGCGTGCAGACCTCGGCGAGCTGCGCCGGCGTCTTGACCGGGATCGTCTGCTCGCCGCGCGTCAGCTCGATGCCGCAGAAGCCGCACTGCTCGGGCGTGTCCCAGTAGATGCACTTCTGCACGACGGTCGAGGCGATCGAGTCGAGGTGCAGCAGCGCGATCTTCCAGTACGGGCACGCCGTCCGCCGTCTCCATGTCGTAGATCCGCGGCGCGGCGCGGCAGCCGCGACCGGCGCCGACGAGCTCGTCGTCGCGGTACAGCGTCGGCCTGCGCGCCGTCGAGGCGCAGCGTGTACGGCGAGCGCGTGACGATACGCCGCGTGCTGCGGCACCGTCAGCGGCAGCCCGCGCACCCACATGAACAGCGCGTCCGACGGCCCGGCGCCGCCGCGCCGGCCGCGAGCGGGTCGCCCGTCGTCCGTCCGACGACGCGCACGCCGAGCGACTGCAGCTCGACGAGCAGCCGGCGGTCGTCGAGCGACAGCGATGGCGTGCCGCGGTCAGCCACGGCCGTCGTAGAGCTCTCGTAGTTGCGCCAGAAGACGCTGTCCTTGAGCTCCTGCGAGATGTCGCGGATCGCCGTTGAGCTTCCAGTACTCGCTGTCGAAGTCCGACCACGGCTCGTCGGAGCCGAAGAACACGCGGTCGCCGCCGACGCCGGTGCTTCTCGATCTCGGTCAGCAGCCAGCGCGCGCCGAAGCCGACCGCCCACGACGTGTCGGTGTAGACCTTGTAGCCCTCCTCGACCCACTGCAGGAACTTCGGGACGAGCTTGATGTGGCCGGAGACGCCGCCGCCGAAGTGGACGAGGTAGATCTTGCAGCGCTTGCCGTACTTCTCGACGAGCGGGATGAAGTTGCTCGATGTCCGAGTTGCCGCCCGGGCTCGTGTGGAAGTGGAACATCAGGTCGTGCTTCTCGCAGACGTCGAAGCACTCGTCGGCGAGCGCGCGTCGTCTCCTCGTCCCACGTGTCCGGGTCGGGGTTGCCGCCGAGCAGGAACGTCGTCTTCAGCGCGACGACGCGCGACTCGGAGGCGAGCTTGAGCGCCTTGCGCGTCAGCTCCGCGTTGCGCGGCAGGAACGAGACCCAGATCGCCGCCAGGATGCGGTCGTTCGTGGTCGCCGCGTCCATCACGACGTCGTTGAGGTCGAACGACAGCTCGTGGATCGGCACGCCGTAGTTGGACATGACGAGCGCGCGCTCGACCTTGAACTCGTCCATGTGGTTCTTGACGAACGACGTTCGTGTCGGGTAGTCGTAGACCGTCGGCTTCACCGGGTGCTCGAGGTCGTAGAACTTCCACGGCGGGATCTCGCCGATGTGGCAGTGCGCGTCGATGATCTTCTTCGGGTGTGTGGTCACGTCAGTCCCCTCCGAAGGTGGATCCGGGCCTGCTCGATGCGCGCCTCCCATTCCTCTGGGCGGTCGAACTGCTCTGGGCGGCATGCAGCGGCGGCCTTGTCGAGCAGCCACGCGCCGTCGTCGGGGTCGAGCTGCACGACCTCGAGCTCGAACTTCGGGCGCGGTGCCGTCGAGCGGCGAGCTCGGCTCGCGGTGTGCAGCGCCCGCCCGGCTGCGACGTGCATCTCCAGGCGCTGCGAGCCGAGCGGCGTGACGTCGTCGAACAGCACGACCCACTCGGCGCCGGTGCGCCGGGCCTCGCTCGCAGGCGCTCGCGCGGCGAGCTCCTTGCCGTGCTCGCGCGTGACCTCGCGGTGGCGATGGCAGAACGCGGCGTCGCGCACCGCCTCGAGGTCCATCAGCGGGCGCATCGTCGGAGCGAGGCGCGCGACCACCTCGCGCGCGAGGTCGCGCCGCTCGTGCCAGGCGGTCACGAGGTCGTCCTCGGTGTCGGACGTCGGCGAGCTCGTCGGCGACCGCGCGCACGACGCAGACGTACTGCTGGTAGAGCGCGGCGTTCACCATCACGGACGGGTAGATCTGCGCCTCGGCGCGCCGCCACGCGGCGACCGCTGCGTCCCGGTCCAGCACGAGCACGGCGCTCAGACGGTCCAGGTGTTGAGCTGGAACGCCTTGTCGCGCCACGCGGTCAGCGCGGCGTCGAGCACGTCGAGCGGGTGGAACGGCTTGACGCCCTCCATCAGGAAGTCCTCCGGGAAGCCGTACAGCGCGCCGGCAGGCGAAGCGACAGGCGTAGACGGTGCCGCCCTCCTCGATGAACGTCCGCGATCTGGTTGTTGATCGCCATGTGGCCGGGGAAGGCCTCGTCGCCGACCTTCGGGAAGCCGCGCGTCCCCGAGGCCATCAGCACGCCCGGCCCGTACAGGACCAGGTTCGTCTTGAAGCCCTTGCGCAGGACGCGCGTCGTCGTGAGCAGGTTGACCAGGCCGACCGAGCCCTCGTACGGGACCGTGTGCATGAACGTGTAGGCGGTCTCGCCGGGCTCGCCTTGACGTCGGGGAAGACCTTCTCCGACGTCGAAGAGCTCGGTTCCCGCCGGCTGGTCGGATGCTCTCGATCTTGGCCACTTCGGTCCCTCCTTGGAGGACGCTTTCGCGTCCGCGCACTGCGGGCGCGCCGATCGGATCCATGTCGGATCGTGGAGGTTGCGTTCTACACCCTGGGTCGGGCGATTGCAAGCGAGCCGCAATTGGCGCATGGTTATGCGGGTTCTCCACGGTATCGGTGGACGATGCTTGCATGAACCATCGGAAACGGGAAGGTCGCCCGCGACACTTCCGGAGGGTCGGAATCGCTTGACGGACGCGTGTCGGATAGTGCACACTCCATGTCCGAAGGTCGATTTCTCGCCCATGTCGGACATGCTCACGCACATCGAGCAGACGGTCTCGGCGCTCGGCGCCAAGGTCGCCGCGGCGCGCGCCGAGCGCGGCTGGTCGCTGCCGCAGCTCGCCCCCCGCGCCGGGCTCTCGACGGCCTCGGTGCACAAGATCGAGAAGAGCGGCATGACGCCGACGATCGCGAGCCTGATGAAGATCGCGACGCGCGCTCGGCACGAGCGTCGCGCTTCTTCATCGACGAGGCCGACTCGCTGCGGCCGGTGACCGTCGTGCGCGGCGACGAGCGCGCGCGGCTGTACACGTCCAAGCAGGGCCTGACCCTCGAGAACGTCTCCGGCCGCTACGGGCCGTTCTTCGTCGCCGGCGCCGAGGCCGACGTCGAGCCGCGCGCCGACAGCGGGCCCGAGCCGATGCACCACCCCGGCGAGGAGCTCGTCTGCTGCTCGAGGGCGAGATGGCGTTCACGGTCGACGGCGAGCCGTACGACCTCTGCACGAGGGCGACTCGATCCACTTCCGCACCGACCGCCCGCACTCGTGGGCGAACCCGACCGACGCGCCCGGCGCGCGCGCTCTGGCTGGCGATCCGCAGCTCGTGAGCGGCGGGGGCGCACGGCGCGGATCGTCATCGCCTTCGGCGGCAACGCCCTCATCGCGCGAGGACGAGCGCGGCACCTGGGCCGAGCAGACGCGACACGCCCGCGTCGCGGCGCCGGGCCGTGCGTCGCGCTGCGGGCAGCCGGCCACGAGGTCGTCTCACGCACGGCAACGGACCGCAGGTCGGGCGCGCTCGTGCTGCAGCAGCGATGCGGCGAGCCGACCAGGTGCCGGCGCTGCCGCTTCGACGTGCTCGGCGCGATGACCCAGGGCGAGCTCGGCTACCTGCTGCAGCAGACGCTGGCGGCACTGCGATCCGGACGTGCCCACCGCGACGGTGCTGACCCGCGTCGTCGTCGACCCGGACGACCCGGCGTTCACGCACCCGACGAAGCCGATCGGCCCGTTCTACGACGAGGCGACGCGCGGGCGCCTGCGCCGACGACCGCGGCTGGGACGTCGGCGCCCGACGCCGGGCCGCGGCTGGCGGCGCATGGTCGCGAGCCCGCAGCCGCTCGAGATCGTCGAGCTCGACCACATCCGCAGCCTGCTCGACCGGCGGCGTGGTCGTGATCGCCGGCGGCGGCGGCGGCATCCCCGTGGCCCGCGCGAACGGGCGCCTCGTCGGCATCGACGCCGTGATCGACAAGGATCGCTGCTCGGCCGAGCTGGCCGCGTCGACTCGGGGCCGACATGCTCGTGCTGGTGACCGGGGTCGCCGGGTGGCGCTCGACTTCGGCACGCGCTGGCAGCGCGACATGGCCCGCCTGACCGTCTCGGACGCCCTGCGCCACCTCGACGACGGGCGAGTTCCCGCCGGGCAGCATGGGGCCCGAAGATCGAGGCCGGCGCGCGCTTCGTCGACGGCGGCGGCCGCGCCGCGATCATCACGGCGACCGAGCACGTCTGCGGCCGCGGTGCGCGGCCAGCACGGCACCTGGATCGTGCCCGACCGGGACGGCCCGAGCTCGACCGCCGCCGTCGCCCCCGCCGCGGCCGCATGACCTGGCAGGTGCGGGTCGTCCGCAACCGCTACGCCGACAGCGTGCGGCTGATGGGCATCGCCAAGGAGCTGCGCGGCCCGACGGCGTCGCCGCCTGCGAGGTCGCGATGGGCACCGCCGCGAACCTCGAGGCGCTCGCGGCGCTCGGCGCGCAGGCGCGAGGCGTCGCCCGGCCGACGTCGTCATCGCGGTCGACGCGGAGGCCGCGGCTGCGGCCGACGTCGCTCGACGAGGCCGAGGCGGCGCTCGTCGCGGCGGTCGGCGGCGCCCGGGCGCGGCGGCCGAGCCGGCCGCCGCCGCGCGCGCTCGCCGCGCCGCGGCCCGGCTCGACGGCGCCGAACGTCGCCCTCATCTCGGTCCCCGGCGAGTACGCGACGCTCGAGGCCCACCGCGCGCTGCAGCGCCGGCATGCACGTCTTCCTGTTCTCCGACCACGTCTCGCGAGGCGGACGAGATCGCGCTCAAGCGCGCGCGGCGCCGAGCCGCGGCCTGCTCGTGATGGGGCCCGGCTGCGGGACCGCGATGCTCGGCGGCGTCGGGCTCGGCTTCGCCAACGTCGTCCGCGCGCGGGCCGGTCGGGATCGTCGCCGCGGCCGGGCACCGGCGCGCAGGAGGCGGCGTGCCTGCTCGACGCCGCCGGCGTCGGCGTGTCGCAGATCGTCGGCGTCGGCGGCCGCGACCTGTCCGACCGCGGTCGGCGGGATCATGTTCCGCCAGGGCGATGCGCGCTGCTCGCGCGCGACGACGAGACCGAGACGCTGCTGCTCGTCTCCAAGCCGCCGGCGCCGGAGGTGGTCGCGGCGCTGGCCGAGCGCCGTGCCGGCGGACAAGCGGGTCGTCGCGGCGTTCGTCGGCTGGGACGGCGGCGCGCGCGCCGTTCGAGATCCACGACACCTCGAGGCCGGCGCGCTGCGCCGCGGCCGGGGCCGGTGCGCCGCGACCCGGCCGAGCTGAGCGGCGGTCGACGCGCGCGCGGCCGCGGCCGCGGGCGGCGCGTGCTCGGCCTGTACTCCGGCGGCTCGCTCGCCCACGAGGCCGTGACGCTGCTCGAGCCCGTGCTCGGCCCGATCGCGGGCAACGTCGGCCACGGCGGCGAGGGCGACGCCGGCCACGTCGTCCTCGACCTCGGCGAGGAGGAGTACACGCAGGGCCGGCCGCACCCGATGGTCGACCTCGACGTCCGCCGGGCTTGCTCGCGGAGGCGGCCGCAGACGACCGCGTCGGCTGCGTGCTGCTCGACGTCGTGCTCGGCCACGGCGCGCACCCCGACCCGGCGTCGGAGCTGGCCGAGCGCGGTCGGGCCGCTGGCGCAGCGCGGCGCGCTCGTGCTCGCGCGCGTGTGCGGCACCGACGGCCGACCCGCAGGACGCGACCGCCAGGCGCAGACGCTGCGCGACGGCGGGCGCGATCGTCGCGCCGTCCAACGCCGCGCGCCGCGCGGCTCGCCGCCCGGGCCGTGGCAGGAGCGCAGTGAGCCGGCTGCGCGATCGCGATGCTCACGTACTCGGTCAAGCCGCGCGGCGGCGTCGTGCACGCGCTCGAGCGTCGCCGAGGCGCCTGGCGGCGCGCGGCCACGCGCGTCGAGCTGGTCGCGCTCGCGCCGCGCCGGCGAGGAGTTCTTCCGCCCGCCGGCCGTCCCGGCCCACCTCGTCCGGCATGCGCCGGACCCGGACGCGCCGTTCGACGATCGCATCGGCGGCGATGATCGACGCCTACCGCGACGGCCTGCGGCCGCTCGCTGCGCGGCGGCCGGCTTCGACGTCGTCCACGCCCAGGACTGCCTGTCGGCCAACGCCGCGCTCGCGCTGCGCGACGAGGGCGTCATCGCCGCACGTCGTGCGCACCGTCCATCACGTCGACGACTTCCGCTCGCCGTCGCTCGATCGCCTGCCAGGAGCGCTCGATCCGTCGATCCCGACCGCGTGCTGTGCGTCTCGCAGGCCGTGGGTCGCGCCGGCTGCGCGAGCGAGTTCGGCGTCGAGGCCGGCCTCGTCACCAACGGCGTCGACCGCGACCGCTTCGCGCCCGCCGCGCGACGCGGCCGAGCGCGCGGCCGACCGCGAGGCGCTGCGCCTGGGCGAGCGCCTGTGCGTGCTCACCGTCGGCGGGATCGAGCCGCGCAAGGGCTCGCTCGACGCTGCTCGAGGCGCTTCGCGCGGCTGCGGCGCGCCGCGCCGCGAGCGCGACCCGCTGCTCGTGATCGCCGGCGGCGCGACGCTCTTCGACTACCGCGACGAGATCGACCGCTTCGGCGCGCGGGCCGCGCGAGCTCGGCGTCGGCGGCGACGTGCGCACGCTCGGCGGCCGCTCGACGACGAGCTGGTGGCGCGCGCCTACCGCGCCGCCGACGTGCTTCGCGTTCCCGTCGACCAAGGAGGGCTTCGGGCTCGTCGCCGCTCGAGGCGCTCGCCGCCGGCCTGCCGGTGGTCGCGTCGGACCTCGACGTCTTCCGCGACGTTCCTGGCCGACGGCGAGAACGCGCTGCTCGTCCCGGTCGGCGACCGCGCCGCGCTGGCGGCGGCGCTGCTGCGCGGCCGCCACCGATCCCGAGCTCGCGGCGCGCCTGCGTGCCGGCCGGCGCGCCGGTCGCCGCGCGCTACGGCTGGGACGCGGTCGGCGGAGGCGCACGAGCCGGCGTACGCGGCGCTCGTCGGGACGCGCCCGGATCGCGGCGGGAGCCTGAGTGGCGCTGCATGCCACCGCGACGTGGCGGCAGCGGCTACCGCACCGACGTCGCCGCCCGCGGCCACGCGCTGCGCGTCGACGAGCCGGCCGAGGTCGGGCGGCACCGACACGGGCCTGATGCCGACCGAGCTCTTCTGCGCGGCGCTCGCGAGCTGCTTCTGCCTCGCCGTCGCGCACGTCGCCCGCAAGCGGTCGATCGAGCTGCCCGACCTGCAGGTGACGGCCACGGCCGAGCGGGCCGGGCCGCGAGCTGCGCTACGACCGGCTCACGCGTCACGACCGTGGCGGACGTCGACCACGAGGTGCTCGCGCCGCTCGTCGAGCGGGCCGAGCCGTTCTGCTGGGTCTCGAACACGCTCGCGGCCGGGACGACCTTGGAGTATCGTTCATGCACTTCACGACACGAGCATCCACCGGAGTAAATCCCGACCATGACACTCGAAAACGTCGACGAGCTCGCCCAGGTGCTCGAGCGAGCGCTCCCGCCTCGGCCACGTCTTCGCCCGCCACGCCTACGGCATGCGCTGCTGGGTCGACCTCTTCTCCGCCCGCGTCCCGCCGCCGCCGATCCCGAGCGCCAAGGAGCTGCTCGCCGAGCTCGTCGCCGACAACGCGCGCCACATGAACCTGTTCCGCGCGCGGGCCCGTCGCCCACGGCGTCGACCCCGACGCCTACGTCTGCCCGCCGCGAGGGCGAGGTCATCTACGAGCGCATCGCCGAGCATCGACGAGCCTCGACGAGCTCGTCGGCTACGCGCTCGGCTCGCTCGACCACTTCGAGCCAGCTGCTCGCGGTCTACCGCGGCGGCGGCCGACGGCGACGACGCGGCGGCGATCGACCGCGTTCGCGCCGACGTCGCCCGGATGCGCGAGACGCTGCGGCCGCTCGCGACCTCGGCAGCCGCACGGCGAGCGCGATGCGACGAGGCGCACGAGCTCTACCGGGTGCGCGAGCTCGTCGAGACGGCGCTCTATGTCGGCTGAGGCCGCTTCGCCGCCCTGCAGCGCGACCTGCCGCGCACGTCGCCGCGCGCGTGGCGCTTCGCCGCCGCTGCGCGCGGCGTCGCGCGCGGGCGCGCTGGTCTCGCGACGGGCTGCGCGATCGGCTACACGCAGGGCTTCGACTCCGGCGCCGTTCATGGACCACGTGTACGCGAACCGGCCCCGGGCGCACGCCGCTCGGCCGCGCGGTCGACCGCCGCCTGCTCGAGCCGCCGACGTGCGTGGCCTTCCGCGACATCCGCGTCCTCGCCCAGCGGGCGGTGCTCGACGCGATCGACGCCGACCCCGGCGGCGACGCCGCTCGTCGCCGACCTCGCGGCCGGCCCGGCGCCGTACCTGCTCGAGGCCATCGCCCAGCGGCCGTCGGCGCGGGCGCTCGTGTGCGACATCGACGCCGACGCGCTTGCGCGGGCGCAGGCCGCCGCGCACGAGCTCGGCGTGGCGGAGCGCGTGCAATGCACGGCCGCGGACGCCTTCGACCGCGCCGCGCTCGCGGCGCTCGATCCGCGCCCGGACGTCGTGCTCGAGCTCGGCCTCTACGGCATCTACCACGACGACAGCCTGATCGAGCGCCACTTCCGCGACCTCGCCGAGCTCGTCGCGCCGCGCAGATCGTGTTCAACGTGCAGATGCGCAAACCCCGAGATCGAGCACATCGCGCGGGTCTGGCGCAACCGCCGACGGCGAGCGGTGCGTCTGGCGGCTGCGCCCGGTCGAGCAGATCCTCGACTACGCGCGCGCCGCCGGGTACGAGCCGGCGACGGTGGCGGCCGACCGGTTCGGCATCTACCGCGTCGTGCGGCTCGCGAGCGGCCGGAGCGGGTCGCTGATGCCCAGCGTGCTCACCTGGACGCGATGCGCCGGCCGCCGCCGGACACCGGTCGGCGCGGCTGCGGGCGCTGCAGGCGAGCCATCACGCGATGTGGAACTACGTCACCTACCGCGACGCGATCGCGATCGTCGGCCTCGACGCCGACGCCGTGTACCCGGAGGGCAGCGACGCGGCTCGACCCGGACGCGTGGGCCGATCTCGGCTGGCTGACGTGCTTCTGCGGGCCGCCGCCGGCGGCCGTCGAGGCGATGCGCGACGCGGTCAGCGCCGAGCGCGCTCAACCAGTACACGCCCCGACCTGATCGAGCCGCTGCGCGACGCGGCGGCGGCGCGTGCTCGGCCGCGCGCGCGACGACGACTTCGAGGTCGATCGGCACCGAGGGCGCACAGGCCGGCGATCGCGCTCTCGCTGCATGGCCTGCGTCGATCCCGGCGACGAGGTCATCCTGTCGCGACCCCGGCTACTTCCACGTCCCCTCCGCCGTGCATCGCCGCGGGCGGCGTGCCCGTGCCCGTGCCGATCGGCCCCGAGACGGGCCACCGGCTCGATCCCGACGTCGTCGCCGCGGCGATCACGCCGCGCACGCGCGCGATCTGCCTCGTCGACCCGATCAACCCCTACGGCGTCGTGCCAGACCGCGGACGAGCTCGCGGCGCTCGCCGACCTGGCCGACGCGCCACGGCATGCTGCTCGTCCACGACGTCACGCACGGCCCGATCGCGATCGACCCCGACGCGCCGAGTTCACGTCGCTGCCGGCGCTGCGGCTGTCCGACAGACGCGTGGCGACGTTCTCGGTCTCGCACTGCTACGGCATGGCCGGCGCGCGGATCGGGTTCCTCGCCGGGCCGCGGCGGCTGATGCGCGACTGCCTGCAGCTGAAGGCGGCGCTGACGCGCCTGAACACGAACCTGATCTCCCAGCACGGCGCGCTGGCCGCGCTGCGCGACGAGGCCTACCTGCGACATGCGCGCCGGCCGTCGTCCGCCGCAACCTCGCCCACCTGCAGGAGACGCTCGGCGACGTTCGACGGGCGCGCGCCTGGCGGTCGCGCCGCAGCGCGGCCTGGCCTGCGCGCGTCGACGTCTCGGCGAGCGGGGCGACCGCGCAGGAGGTGATGGTCGCGCTCTTCGCCCGCCGGATCGCCGTCTATCCCGGCGACGGCCTGGGCGAGTCCGGCGCCGCCACCACGCTGCGGCTCAACCTCTCCCGGCCCGACCCGTGGGCGATGGAGCACCTCCGCGCGCGAGCTGCCCGCGGCGCTCGCCGAGGCGGCCGGCGGCCGCTGGCGCGAGCCGGTCGCGGCGCTGCTCGAGCGCAAGGGCACGGCGCGCGCCGCCCGGCTGGCGGTGCGCGTGCGGAGCGGCGCGTGAGCGCCCTCGACCTCGTCGCCGAGCACGGATCGCCGCTCTGGCTGGCCGACGTCGACCGCGTGCGCGCGAACGCCCGCCGGTTCCTGCGCACGTGGGAGACGGCGTGGCCCGACGTCGAGCCTCGCCTACTCCTACAAGACCAACCGCACGCCGGCGATCCTGCGCGCGTTCGCCGACGAGGGCGTTCGCGCCCGAGGTGGTGTGCGAGGCCGAGCTACGGCCTCGCGCGCGACGTCGTCGGCACGGCGGTCCGCCGCGGTCATGGTCAACGGCCCGGCCAAGCCCGGGCGCTGCTGCGGCGCGCGGCGGCGCTGACGGCGCGCTCGTCGCTCGCCGACTCGGCGGCCGAGCTCTCGCGGCTCGCGGCGGCCGGCGTCACGCGGGCCGGGCTGCGCGTCGGCGATGCCCGGCATCGGCGCGGAGTCGACCCGCTTCGGGATCGCGCCGGCCGAGGTGCCCGCGGCCGTCGAGACGGCGCGCCGCGGCTCGGGCTGCGCGTCGAGGCGCTCGGCGCCCACCGCGTCTCGATCGGGTTCGGAGCGCCGCTGCCCGGCGGACGCCGGGCTGGCCCGGAACGTCGTCGTCCGGTGGCCGCGGCCCGACGGCCTGCACGTGGAGGCCGCGACGCTGCTCGCGTCGCCTGGCGGAGCGCCTGCGCCGCGACGGCGCGCCGATCGAGGCGATCGACCTCGGCGGCGGCTATCCGACGGGCACGGCGCTCGCCCGGTGCGCCGGGGCCGTCGCCGCGGCGCTCGACGCCGGCGGGCTTCGCGGGCGCCTGATCCTCGAGCCGGGCCGCGCGCTCGTCGCCGACGCCGTCGACCTGGTCGTCTCGGTCGTCGCCGTGAAGACGGCTCGCCGACGGGCAGCGCTGCGTCGTCGTCGACGCGCGGCACGAACCTGCTCCCGGGCGCGCTCTGGGCGTGGCCGCGCCGTCGAGGCGCTGCACTCGGCGCGGCCGCTGCGAGCCGACGCTCGTCACCGGCCCGCTGTGCCTGAACATCGACGTGATCCATCCCGGCCGCCGCGCTGCCGCGCCGTCGCCCCCGGCGACGTGCTGGCGGTGCGCGCCGTCGGCGCCTACCAGCAGGCGCAGTCGACGCAGTTCGGCGACCTGCGCCCGGCCGTCGTCGCCCGCGACGGCGGCGACTGGCGGCCGGCCGTGCGGCGCGAGACCGTCGCCGACCTCGTGACCGGCGCCGTCTCTGACGTCAAGGAGGAACGCATCATGCGAGCGACTGATCGTCATCGGCGGCGGCGGCGCGGGGATCGCCGCGGCCACCATCGCCAAGCGGCTGAACCCGGAGCTGCAAGGTCAGCGCTCTTCACCGAGTTCTCGGACATCGCCTACTCGCCGTGCGGGATCCCGTTCGTCCACGGCGGCGAGATCCCGAAGTTCGAGGACCTCTTCCTCTCGACCGTCGAGCGCTACCGCGAGGACGGCCTCGACATGCGCATGGAGACGGTCGTCACCGACATCGACCTCGACCGCGCGCACGTCACGGCGCAGAACCAGCACGAGGGCTTCGACAAGCTGATCGTCTGCACCGGCTTCCTGTGGGAGAAGCCCGACGTGCCGGGCGCGAACCTCGACGGCCTGCACTACGTCAAGGACATCCGCAAGGCGATGGAGTTCGACAAGGAGCTCGACTCGATGAAGCGGTCGTCGTCGTCGGCGCGACGCCGCTCGGCGTCGAGATGGCCGGCAACCTCGGCGCACCGCGGCCTGCAGGTCGACTTCGTCGACGAGGGCCCGTGGGTGCTGCACGAGGTGCTCGACCCGGACGTCGCCGAGCCCGTGCACGAGTCGCTCGAGACGCGCGGCGTGACGCTGCACCTCGGCACCAAGGTCGAGGCCTTCGAGGGCGACGACGACGGCCACGTCCGCGCCGTCGCGACGTCCGACGGCGAGCTCGCGTGCGACGTCGTCATCGTCGTGCCTGCACAAGGTGCCCGAACACGGCGCTCGCCGAGGCGGCCGGCCTCGAAGCTCGGCACGACCGGCGGCCTCGTCGTCGACGACCACATGCGCACGTCGGCGCCCGGCGTCTGGGCGGCGGGCGACGTCGTCGAGGTCCCGCACGGGCTGACGATGATCCCGATCCGCGGCCTGACCGGCTCGCACGCCTACGCCCAGGGCCGCACGGCCGGCGGTCGAACGTCGGCCGGCGGCGACCGCACCTACGACCCGGTGTGGGTGCCGTGGGGGATGGTCGCCGGCGACTACACGATCGGCGGCTTCTCGCTCGGCGAGACGCTGGCGACGGCGATGGGCGTCCCGTACGTGCTGGCCAAGGGCGTCGGCGTCTCGCGGGCGCGCTACTACCCGGGCGCCGACGCGCACGCTACGTCAAGCTGCTCGCCGAGCCCGACACGCTGCGGCTGATCGGCGGCCAGGTCCACGGCGGCGAGGGCGTCAAGGAGCGCTGCGACTTCCTCGCCTTCGCGGCCAAGCGCGGCGCGACGCTCGAGGACCTGGCGTGGATGGAGAACATCTACTCGCCGCCGATCGGCGCGCTGTTCGAGCCGATCGCGATCGCCGCCCAGAACGGGCTCGCGGACCTGCGCAAGCAGCGCAAGGCGGCCGAGGCGGCGCGGGCGCACGGGCGGCGCCGGCATGACGCGGACGGCGCTCATGAAGCAGCGCCTGCGCGAGCGCTCCGAGGAGTACCTGCGCCTGGCCGCGCTCGAGCAGACCCGGCGCGCGCATCCAGCGGGGACGACGGCGCCGTACCGGGCGCGCGGCGGCGCGTTCTGGCGGCACGTGTTCGTTCCCGTCTACCGTGCGGGTGCCGTGGTCGGTCAAGCAGACGGCCATGCAGCGCGCTGCGGGATGACCGCCAAGGGGTGGACGCCGCCCTCGCGGACGCCGGGCGAGCCGTGGCGGCCGCCGGCCGGCGATCGCCCGGACGCGGGTCAGCCGCCGGCGTAGGCGCGCATGCGCTCGGCCTGGCCCGTGCGGTACGGCCGGTACTCGAGCGCGCACAGGAGCGCCGCCCAGCGGGCGACCGGCGCCGGATCGCAGCGCAGCGCGCGCGAGATCGCCTCGACCCGGGCCTCGATCGGCTCCGGCGCGGGAGAGAGCGCGCTCCACGTCGCGGCGTCGAAGGCGGGATCGCCGACGCAGGGGAGCGGATCGATCGCGACCACCGCACCGCCGGCCGCCTCGAGCAGGTTCTTGGGCTGGAGGTCGCCGTGCAGCAGCACCGGCGGTTGCGAGGGCGGGCCGAGGGCTTTCTCGAGCTGCGCCGCCGCGCGCGCGTGGAGCGCCCGGCCGACGTCGTTGCCCGGAAGCGCGCAGCGCTGCGCGGCTCGGCGCAGCCTGTCGAGCAGGCCGTCGCGCAGCGGCGGGAACCGGCCCGAGCCGGCCGCCTCGCTCCCGGCGGGCGTGCAGCGAGGCAACGACGGGTGCGACCGCATCGGCGTCGTCGCGCCGCAGGGCGGACCCCGGCAGGATGCGCTCCATCGCAAAGACGCCCGTGCGCGCGTCGCTGCGGTACACGCGCGGGACCGGGCCGGCGGCCCAGGCTCGCAGCGCGGCGAGCTCGCGCCGGCCGGCGCCGGCCGACGTCGGCACCTTCAGCACCACCGCGCGTCCGCCGGCGTCGCGGCCGGCGACGCAGGCCGACAGCCGCCCCCCGGGCAGCATCGCGTCGAGCTCGAGCCCCCACCGCGCGGCGTGCGCGTCGATCACAGCCGGCAGCCGGTCGAGGAAGCGCCGCGCGCGGGCGGCGCCCAGGTCGTAGCCGACCGCCAGGCGCAGCTCGTCCGGGACGTCGATCAGGGGCGGTAGGGCGATGGCCGGTCGACCCAGATGCGGCGCTCGTCCTCGCTGATGCGGTAGTCGTTGATGCTGGCGTCGCGGCGGCGCATGTAGCCGAGGTCGTCGAACTCCCAGTGCTCGTTGCCGTGGCTGCGCCACCACTGGCCGGACGGGTCGTGGCTCTCGTACTCGAACCGCACCGAGATCCGGTTCCCGGTGAAGCACCACAGCTCCTTGCGCAGGCGGTAGGCGAGCTCCTGCTCCCACTTGCGCGTCAGGAACTCGACGATCGCGTCACGGCCCTGGAAGAACTCGTCGCGGTTGCGCCAGGCGGAGTCCGGTGAGTAGGCGAGGGCGACGCGCTGCGGGTCGCAGCTGTTCCAGGCGTCCTCGGCCGCCTGCACCTTCTTGCGGGCCGTCTCCTCCGTGAAGGGAGGCACGGGTGGGCGTGGGTCCATTTCGCGCCTTTCATCGGGTGGCGATGCGTGCCAGCCTACCGCGCCACGCCCGCCGGGCCGGGTGGGCTTCACCGCATGCGCCCCACGGGCGCCAACGCGCGGGTGGTAGCGTCACCGCGACATGGCAGGCCCACGGACAAGGAGACGCAGATGCCGGTGCTGATCATCATGGACATCGAGGGCGCGACGGTGGAGCAGTACGACCACGTGGACCGGCTGCTGGGCGGCATGACGCCGGAGAACGCGCCCCCGGGGCTGATCAGCCACACGGCGGGCGTGACCGACACCGGCATCTTCGTCGCCGACGTGTGGGAGTCGCCGGAGGCGATGCAGCAGGCGTTCGAGACCCGGCTCGGGCCGGCGCTCGCCGAGGCGGGAGTGCCCGAGGTGCAGCCGCAGGTCGTGCCCGTCCACAACCACCTGCACGGCGTCGGGCGAGCAGGCGGGCGTGATCGTCATCGTCGAGATCGACGGGATGACGACGGACGACTACGACGCACATGGTCGCCGACATGTCGGCGCACTTCGACGAGGGCGGCGGGCATCCGTCCGTCTCGCACGTCGCCGGCGCCTCGGAGACCGGCCTCATCGTGGTCGACGTGTGGGGTTCCGAGGAGGAGTTCGGCCAGCTTCGCGGAGAGCCAGATCGCGCCCCGCGCCGGTGACCGGATGGGAGCGATGACGTCGCGCTACGCCCCCGTGCACAGGCACGTACCGGTCAAGGCGCCGACGAGCGTGTAGCCGCGTGCACCGCCCGCCGCGGTCACCTGATCGCGGCGGGCAGCTTCTTCGCCTGCGCCGAGCTCTGCAGGCTCGCGATGAAGTCGTGCAGCGGCTTCGTGCCGCCGCCGATCGCAAGGCCGGTGACGATCACGTCCATGTAGCGGGGGACGCCGTTGTCGCCGATCGCGTGCAGGACGCCGATCCCGAAGTAGCCGCAGCCGACCATCGCCAGGGCCGACGCCAGGCCCCAGCAGATCGCGACCCGGTTCGCCCGCAGGTGGTCGAGCTCGTGCTGTGCGGCCGTCGCGGCGGCGACGTGCTCGGGCTTCGGGGTCGCGAGCGCCTCGGCGACCGCGGCGTTGCGCGTCCTCGTGGCGCCGTGGGTGTCGCCGCCCAGCTGGAGGAAGTGGTTCACCGGCTCGAGGATGCGCTCGATCGCCTGGGCGAGCACGTACAGCGGCGCGAAGGTGCTGATCCCGACGGCCGCTGTGAACGCCGGCGGGTGGCGGTAGTGCAGGAAGAGCATGCCGACGATCGCTCCGAGGGCCGCGAACCCGAACGCGAACAGCCAGTAGTCGCTGGTCGGGCGGATCTCCGGCTCGGCGGGGGCGACCGCGGGCAGCGCGGCGCGCGGAGCGGCTCGCTTCGGCGCGTTCGGCATCCCGGATCGTATAACAGCCCCGTGCCGCGGCTGTCAACCGCACGCGCTCGAGGCCCCGTATCATCGGGGCAGTGACCGACCCGGCCGCAGCGAAGCGCACGACCCGCCGCCAGGTGGTGAGCCCGGGCCGCCGCCGGGGTGGCGGCGGGCCTCGTCGCGACCGGCGTGGCGCCCTGCGGGCGGCGCCGCGCGCCGCCGGCGGCCGGGCGGGACGGGTGGTGGTCGTGGGCGCCGGGGTCGCGGGCCTCACCTGCGCCCACCGGCTCGCGCAGCACGGCGTCGCCTGCACCGTCTACGAGGCGTCGGATCGGGTCGGCGGCCGCACCAGGACGCTGCGCGGCTACTTCGCCGGAGGGCCAGATCGTCGAGCAGGGCGGGGAGGCCATCGACACCGACCAGCACGCCGTGCGCCGCCTGGCGGCTGAGCTCGGCCTGCGGCTCGACGACACCTTCGCCGAGACGCCGGGCGGCCTGCGCTCCAACCGGTTCCAGTTCGCGCGGCCGGCGCTACCCCTACAGCCGGGCGAGCCGCGACTTCGCCGTCGTCTACCCGGCGCTCCAGCGCGACCTGCGCGCGTTTGCGCGCTCGCCGCGCGCCGCCCGCGAGCTCGACGAGATGTCGGTCGCCGACTGGCTCGACTCGCGCGTCCCCGGCGGCCGCGACTCGCAGCTCGGGCGGCTGATCGGCGAGGCCTACTGCTCCGAGGACGGCGTCGACATCACGCGCGGGAGCGCGCTTGCGATGATCACGCAGCTCGGCTTGTCGCCGCGGCGGCCGCTCGCCCTCTACGGCGCCTCGGACGAGCGCTTCAAGGTGCACGGCGGCGCCGACCAGATCGCCCACCGGCTGGCGGGCCGGCTGCCCGCCGGGACGATCGCGCTCGAGGCGCCCCTGGCGGGCCTGCGCAGGAACGCCGACGGGTCGTACACGTGCGCCTTCACCGGCAGGGGCGGCCCGGGCGCCGCGGTGCGCGCCGACCGGGTCGTGCTCGCGCTGCCGTTCACCACCCTGCGCGAGGTCGACTACCGCCGCGCCGGGTTCTCGCCCCGAAAGGATGCGGCCATCCAGCGAGCTGGGGATGGCCACCAACGCCAAGCTCACGCTGCAGTTCGCGCGCCGCACGTGGCGCCTGGACGGCTACGACGGCTACATCGAGACCGACCGCATCCCCGGCGACACCTGGGACACGACCGTGAACCAGCCCGGCCGCGAGGGCATCCTGGTCGTCTACTCGGGCGGGCGGCCGGGCGCGACGTATCCGACGACCCACGCCCACGGCCCCGCTCCGGCGGCCGTGGCCCGCGAGACGGTCGCGCGGCTCGCGGCCATCTATCCGCACCTCGTGCGCGACTTCACCGGCCGTGCGCACCTTGACGCGTGGGTGCACAACCCGTGGTCGCACGGCTCGTACGCGGCGTTCCTCGTCGGCCAGTACACGCGCTTCCCCGAGCACGTGCGCGCGGGCCGCGAGGGCGGCGTGCACTTCGCCGGCGAGCACACCGACACCGACCAGCAGGGCTACATCGACGGCGCCGTGCGCAGCGGCGAGCGCGTCGCGCGCGAGCTCTTCGCGGGCTAGAGGCTCGAGGCGCGAGCGCTGCGCCCGAAGGCGGTCTGGACGTCGTCGACCGCGATGCCGGCGCCCGACCGGCTCCGCGGCGGCCGAGATCGGGAACGTGAAGGTGAAGGTCGCGCCCTCGCCCGGGGCGGAGCGGATCTCGATCGTGCCCCCGGCGACGTCGACGCGCTCGCGCATCGACTCGAGGCCCAGGTGCAGCCGCATGCGGTCGCGGTCGAGGGCGCGCTCGAGGTCGAAGCCGACGCCGTCGTCGGAGATCCGGCAGACGATGTCGGCTCCGTCCTGGCTGAGGTGGACGGTCACGGTGCGGGCGCGGGCGTGCTTGCGGACGTTCGCGATCGCCTCCTGCAGCACCCGGTAGCACAGGTTCTCGAGCGGGCGCGGGTAGCGGGCGACGTGTGCGGTCAGCTCGAACTCGAAGCCCGAGTCGGCGGCCGCGTCCTCGAGCAGCGCCTGCGCAGCCGCTCCCAGACCGCGCTCGGCCAGCACCTGCGGGCGCAGCTGGAACATGAGATGGCGGGCGCGCTCGGTGGCCTCGTGCATCGTCTCCTTGGCCGAGACGACGGCCTTCTCGGTGCGGGCCGTCTCGCCGTCGGCCATCGCCCGCTCGAGCCGCTCGAGCGCGATCTGCGCCGCCACCATCACCTGGATCGTGTCGTCATGCAGGTCGCTCGCGAGCTGCGCCTTGGCATCCTCCTCGGCCCGCAGCAGCGCGCCGAGCACGCGCCGGCGGCGCTCCTCGCCCTCCTCGAGCTGGCGCGTGCGCGCCGCGCGGTCGTACGCGACGCCGATCTGGCCGCCGATCTCGCCGATGACGTCGAGCAGCGCCTGGTCGACGTGCGCGAGGTCGCTCGTGAAGCACTCGACGATGCCGGTGACCGCGCCGGCCTGCGTGATCGGGACGAACACCGCGCCCTCGAACCCCATGGACTCGAGCAGGGCCTGGCGGCGGAACCCTCCGCGGGCGATCTCCGCAGCACGCGGCGTGCCTCGCGCCCACACGTCGCCGAGCACGCCCTCGCCGCGCTCGAACTCGGTGTGCTCCGAGTCGGTCCGGAACGCCACGACGTCGACCTGCGGCGCCGCCCACAGGTCGACGAACCGCAGGCGCTCGTCGCGGTCGTCGGCCCGCCAGGCGACCGCGAGGCCGATGTCCGAGCGCCTCGCCGAGCGCCCGCAGCATCGCCCGCGTCGTCTCCTCGAGCGTCGCCGCCTCGGCGAGCGCGTGGGCGACCGACGACTGGAGCCGCACCAGCGTCTGCGCCCGCTCGCGCTGTTCGAGCATGCGCGCGGCGGCGGCCACGGCGACGCTCAGGCCCACGAGCACCGCCGCGCCCCAGACCGCGGCCTCGATCCAGTAGATGCGGGTGACGTGCTGCGAGGCGCCGATCGCGAGCGCGGCGATCGCAGCCAGCGAGAGTGCCGCCATGCCAAGGCGATCTCCGCCGACGCCGCCGCTGTTCGTCGCGCCAGTGGCCCGATGACAGCCGGCATCAGCCTGCCAGGCTACACCCTGGCCGCAGATGCCGCAAACGGCGCGGCCGCGGGGCCGATTGACGCGCGCCCGCGCACCCGGATACGGTGGCGGCGATGGAGGCACGGCGACTGGGAACCGGCGGCCCCGAGCTCCCCGTCGTCGGCCTCGGCACATGGCAGGTGTTCGACGTCGCGGCGTCCGCCGCCGGCGCGGCCCGGGCGGTGCTCGATGCCGTGTTCGCGTCGGGCGCCGGGTCGTGGACTCCTCGCCGATGTACGGCCGGTCGCAGGGCGTGCTGGCCCAGGCGCTCGGCCCGCGGCGCGCCGACGCGTTCGTCGCGACCAAGATCTGGACGCCGTCGCTCGAGACCGGCCGCGCCCAGTACGCCGAGCAGCTCGAGCTCTACGGGGGCACGATCGATCTCGAGCAGGTGCACAACCTGGTGGAGTGGCGCGGCCACCTCGACTGGATGGAGCGCGAGCGCGACGCCGGCCGCATCCGCCTGCTCGGCGCCACCCACTACAGCCCTGCGGCGTTCGCCGAGCTCGAGACGGTGATGCGCACAGGGAGGATCGACTGCATCCAGGTGCCCTACAACCCGCTCGAGCGCGACGTGGAGGACCGCATCCTGCCGCTCGCCGAGGAGCTCGGCCTGGGCGTGCTCGCGATGCGCCCGCTCGGCGAGGGTGCGCTCGTGCGCCGCACGCCCGACCTGACCGGGATCGCGGCCGAGTCGTGGGCCGAGGCGCTGATCGGCTGGTGCCTGTCGGATCCGCGCATCACGGTCGCGATCCCGGC
Organism: uncultured Actinomycetes bacterium; assembly: GCA_963707585.1. Taxonomy (GTDB): domain Bacteria; phylum Actinomycetota; class Thermoleophilia; order Gaiellales; family JAICJC01; genus JAICJC01. The sequence goes on from CAVPQP010000008.1 coordinate 417,792, forward strand.
GACGTCGAGCCCCGCGCACGCGACGGCGAACGGCCGCGCCGGCGCCGGGCCGTGGCTCGACCCGGACGAACGCCGCCACATCGCGCGCCTGGCCGCCGGATAGCGGCACCCGCGACGCCGTCGGCTGTGGGCGGGCGCGCCGGGCGGCGTGGGCCGAGGGCGTCAATTGGCACATCGTGCGGCGTCAAGTGGCGTGTGTGACCGGGCAGCCCGATTGGCGCATCGCGCATGCGCCAATTGGCGTGGGGGCGGCCCGCGCCAATTGGCACATCGGGAACGCGTCGGGTGGCGCCCGCCCGGTGGTATTCTTGAGTACGCAATCGTCGCGTAGGCAAGTATCTTCCGCACGCAAGAGGGGGCCGCCATGCCGGGTCAGATCCGGACCACGCTCTACACCGATCCCGCCTGCCCGTGGGCCTATTCCGAGATCCCCGCGCTGCGGGTGATCGACTGGCGCTACGGAGACCAGCTCGACTGGCGGCTCGTCGTGATCGGGCTCACCGAGAGCGCCCAGCAGTACATCGACCGCGGCTACACGCCGCTCAACGCGGCCCGCGGGCACGCCGGCTTCCGCCGCTACGGCATGCCGTTCTCGCCCGCCCCCAAGGCTCGCGTCGCCGCGACCGCGCGGGCGTGTCGCGCGATCGTGGCCGCGCGGCTGCTCGCGCCCGGGAGCGAATGGGCGGCGCTGCGCGCATTGCAGCTCACCCAGTTCACGACCGCCCTTGTGCTGGACGACGACGATGCCGTCGCGCGGGTGGTCGCCGCTGCCACCGGCCTCGACGCCGAGTGCGGTGCGGGCGCAGCTCGACGCGGACGAGACGACCGCGGCCTACGAGCGCGACCGTGCCGAGGCGCGGCAGGCCGCCGGCAGCGCCGCCGAGCTGCAGGGCAAGACGGCCGCGACCGACGGCCCGGTGCGCTTCACCGCCTCGTCGGTCACGTTCGAGCGCGCCGGGGTGCGGCTCGTCGCCGGCGGCTACCAGCCGGTCGCGGCCTACGACGTCCTGCTCGCGAACCTCGATCCGTCGCTGCGGCGGCGGGCGGTGCCTGACGATCCAGCCGACCGTCCTGGCGGCGTATCCGGACGGCCTCGTCACGCAGGAGATCGCTGAGCTCCTGGCCCGCGGCAACGACGCGCCCGACCGCGCCGCCGCCGAGGCGGCCATGCTCGAGCTCGTCTTCGACGGCAGGGCGGAGCGGGTCGCGCTCGGAGACGACGCGGTGTGGGCCGCGCCCGAGCGCGCCGGCCGGCTGCGCGAGATCGTCGCCGCGGCCGCGCCGAGCGCACGTCCGGTCGCGATCGGCGCGACGGCGTGAGCCTCGTCCTGGCCGACCCGGGCCCGCCCAACGCCGAGTTCGAGCAGCCGGCCGACCGGGAACGGCTCGAACGCGTGGCGGCGGCGCTCAACGGGCGCGGCTTCCGGGCCGAGATCGCCGTCGACGGCGCCGACGCGCGCGCGCCGTGTGCTCGACGCGATCCCCCTGGGGGCCGAGGTGCACATCGCGCTCTCGGAGACCATGCGCGCGCTCGGCCTGACCGCCGAGATCGACGAGTCGGGCCGCTACGACTCGGTGCGCGCGAAGCTGAACGCCCTCGACCGCGAGACGCAGGCGCGCGAGCGGCGCAAGCTCGGGGCGGCGCCCGACTACATGCTCGGGAGCGCGCATGCGATCACGGACGACGGCGTCGTGGTCGTCGGGTCGGGCTCGGGCAGCCAGCTCGGCGCCTACGCCTACGCGGCCGGGAGCGTGATCCTCGTCGTCGGCCACCACAAGCTCGTGCGCGACGAGGCCGAGGCCATGCGCCGCATCCGCGAGTACTCGCTCCCGCGTGAGTTCACCCGCATGCAGGACGCGGGGTACGCGGGCACCCTGCTCGCCAAGGTGCTCACGATGCATCAGCAGCCCGGCGGCCGCATCCGGATCATCCTGCTGCCGGAGACGCTCGGCTTCTGACCTGCCGGCGGCGATTGCCGCGTGCCGGGACGGGGCGTATCCTCGGCGTATGGCTCTCCGCTGGCTGACCGGGTTCGGGGCGTTCTGGGTGGCGTTCCCGGCCGTGTCGGCCGGAGGGCCGGCCTACCTCGTGCCGATCGGCCTCGGCTTCGTCGCCTGGGCTGCGCTCGTCGCCTATGCCGCCGACGAGCCCGTGCGTCGCTGACCCCGCGCGCCTACCAGGGCCCGCCGCCGAGCTCGCGCGAGATCGACCGTGCGGCCTCGCGCACGTTGCCGATCAGGGCGGGGCGGGGCTGGCGCCTGGTGTAGAGCCGCTCGACCGGCCCGACGATCCCGATCGCGCCCGCGGCGGCGCCGGCGCGGTCGAACACCGGGCTCGCGATCGACGCCTCGCCGATGATCGCCTCCTCGCGCTCGGCCGCCCAGCCCTTCTCGCGCACCTCCTCGAGCATCTTGCGGACGGCGGCCGGGCTCACCACGGTCGCGTGGGTGAGGCGCGGGACGCCGCCCGCGAGCAGGTCGTCGGCGACGTGCGGGTGGTGGGCGAGCAGGGCCTTGCCGAGGGCCGTCGCGTGCAGCGGCAGATGGGCGCCGACCTCCGGGATCTGGAGGCTGTTGTCCATCCGGAAGACGTGGTGGACGACGATCACGCCGTCGCCGTGCAGGGCTCCGACGCGTACGGCCTCGCCGCTTCCCGACGCCAGCCGGTCCGACCACGCGATCGACCGGGCGCGCAGCTCGTTCACGTCGAGGTAGCTGTTCGCGAGCTGCAGCAGCGCCGCGCCGAGCTGGTACTTGCCCGTCTCGGGATCCTGCTCGACCAGCCCCTCGGCCTGGAGCGTGCGCAGCAGGCCGTGCGTCGTGCCCTTCGCGAGCCCGAGCCGGTCGGACAGATCCGATACACCCAGTCGGCGCGGGCCGCTCGCCAGGGCGCGGAGGATGGCCGATGCTCGCTCGATGGACTGGATTCCCATGTTCGCCTATCCGCCGTTCTTGCCGAACCCGGTTCGACAATGTAGGATCGATCGTTGTATGAATGGAGACGAGCGGTGATCGGGATTGTATTGGTCTCCCACTCCGCGGCGCTCGCAGAAGGGCTCGCAGAGCTCGTCGGACAGGTCAGCGGCGACGACGTCCGCATCCGCCCTGCCGGTGGCACGGCGGACGGAGGCCTGGGCACCGATCCCGACCGGATCGCCGCCGCGATCCGTGATGCCGACTCGAGGCGACGGTGTGCTGGTGCTGGTAGACATTGGCAGCGCCGTGCTCGCCGTGCGCGCGATCCTGGCCGGCGGCGACGTCGACGGGATCGACGTGCGGCTGGTCGACGCGCCGCTCGTCGAGGGCGCCGTGGCCGCATCGGTGATGGCGGCCACCGGCGCCGATCTCGCAACGGCCGCCGCGGCCGCGGAGGAGGCCCGCGTTGTCGGAAAGCTCTGAGCACCGGCGGGAGGTGCAGCTGCCCGAGGGGGTGCCGCTGCACGCGCGCCCGGCCGGCAACCTCGTGCGCGCGGCCGCGGCGCTCGACGCGACCGTCGTCCTGAACGCGAACGGGCGCTCGGCGAACGCGAGCAGCATCCTGCAGGTGCTGGCGCTCGGTGCCGAGGGCGGCTCGCGCGTCGAGGTCGTGACGACGGGGTCCGGGGCCTCAGGCGCGCTCGACGTCATCGCCGGACTCCTCGAGACGCTCGAGTAGCGCGTCGTCGAGCGCTCCGCGGGCGGCCGCCGCGACGCCGGCGGGCGTCCGCGCCGCGAGCGCGTCCACGAGCGCGGCCTTGGCGCGCTGCGTGGACAGGCTGCGCACGTAGCGGCGCGTCTGCGCGATCCGGGCCGGCGAGACGCTGAGCTCGTCGACGCCCAGCGCGACCAGGAGGGGCAGGAGCTCGGGATCGCCGGCCGCCTCGCCGCAGACGTCGACGAGGATCCCGGCCGAGTGGGCGGCGGAGATCGTGCGCGCGATCAGCCGCACGACCGCGGGGTGGTAGGCGACGGTCCCGGCGATGCCGGGGTTCTGGCGGTCGGCGGCCAGCGTGTACTGGGTGAGGTCGTTCGTCCCGATCGAGAGGAAGTCGCAGTGGGCCGCGAGCGTCTTCGCCATCAGGGCCGCGGCGGGCACCTCGATCATGGCCCCGACCAGCGGATCGGGCGCGGTGGGGGCGACGGCGTCGCGGGCGGCGAGCGCGATCGCGCGCACGGCGTCGATCTCGCCCGCGTCGGTCACCATCGGCACCAGCACCCGCACCACGGCGTCTCCGCACACGCGGAAGAGCGCCCGCAGCTGCGGCGCGACCCCGGCGTCGGCCGCCAGCGCGAGCCGGATCCCGCGCGGCCCGAGCGGGCCCGCCCGCGGCCTGCTCGGTCAGGAACGGCGGCGTCTTGTCGCCGCCGAAGTCGAGGGTGCGCACGGTCGCGATGCGGTGGCCGAGCGGCTCGAGCATCGGCTGGAGCACGCGCGCGTGCTCCTCCTCGGTCGGCCACGCCGGCGCCTCGAGGAACGACAGCTCGCTGCGCAGGAGGCCGATGCCCTCGGCGCCGGCGTCGAGCGCCGCCATCACCTCCGGGGCGGTGCCGGCGTTCGCGAGCAGCCTGATCGTGCGGCCGTCGCCGGTGCGGGCCGGCTGGCGCCGCTCGCGGCGGTCGCGCTCGGCCTGCTCGGCCAGCCGCTCGGCGCGGTCGCGCAGGCGCGTGCGCGTCGGCGTGTCGGGCGAGAGCCACACCATCCCTCGGTCGGCGTCGACGCCGACCTCGTCGCCCACGTCCACCCCGAGCACGCCGGGCCCCGCGCCGGTCACGAGCGGGATGCCGAGCGAGCGGGCGACGATGGCGGCGTGGGCCGTCGTGCCGCCTCCGGCGAGCACGATCGCCGCCAGGTTGGCGCTCCAGGCCGCCACCTCGCCCGGGCCGAGGTCGTCGGCGATCACGACCGACCCGGCCGGAGGCTCGCTGGACGTGCCCGTGCTGAGATCGCCGGCGCGGCGGGCGATCGCGTGCAGGTCAGCCGCCCGGGCCGCGAGCAGCGGGTCGTCGAGCGCGGCCAGCGCCTGGGCGTGCGGCTCGATCGCCCGTGCGATCGCCTCGGGCGCGCTCGCCCCGGCGAGCGCCTCGTTCGCGGCCGCCTCGAGCAGGGTCGGGTCCTGCGCCATCAGCTGGTTCGCCTCGACGATCTCGGCGTCGCCGGCGTGGCCCTCCCGCGTCAGCGTCCGCGCCAGCTCGCCGAGCTCGTCGGCCGCGAGCTCGAGCCCGCGCCGGGCGCGCTCGGCCTCGGCCTCGGGCGGCCCCGCCCCGGCGGCGGCGACCGTCTCCGATCGGGTCCATGCGGGGCCGATCGCGGCACCCGGCGAGGCCGGCGTGCCGCGCATCACCTGCGGAGTCACGATTCCTCCGCCACCGTGCGTTCGAGTGCAGCCATGATGAGAGCGGTGGACGTCGCACCGGGGTCCTGGTGGCCGACCGAGCGCTCGCCCAGGTACGACGCCCGTCCCTTGCGCGCCTGCATGGGGATCGTCGCCCGCATGCCCTCCTCGGCCGCCGCACGGGCGTCGGAGACGGCGTCCTTGAGCGGGCGGCCGGCGTCGACGCCTGCGCGCAGCGTCGAGACGGCGGGGCCGAGCGCGTCCACGATCGTCTTGTCGCCGGGCTCGGCGGCGCCGAGCTCGACGATGCCGTGGAGGGCCGCGTCGAGGGCGGAGACGAGGTCGGCCGCCTCGAACGTCTCGGCGTCGCCGAGCGCCTTGCCGGCGCGGCGCAGACGCGGAGCCCCACAGCGGGCCGCTCGCCCCGCCCACCGTCGAGACGAGCGTGGAGCCCGCCTGCATGAGCGCCCGGCCCGGAGGGGTGTCGCTGTCGAGGCCGTCCAGCTTGGCCTCGACAGCGTTGAACCCCCGGGTCATGTTGGCGCCGTGATCGGCGTCGCCGATGGCCGCGTCGAGCTGGGTGAGGTAGTCGCGCTGCTCGGAGATCGACGCAGCGCAGGCGCGCATCCAACGGGTCACGGTCTCGGTGTTCACGTCGCCCTCCCTCTCGCTCGATGGGCTACGCGCCCCAGCGCAGCGCAGCCGTCTTCACGGGAGCATCCCACAGACCGGTCAGCTCGTCATCGAGCTGGAGCAGGGTGATCGAGCATCCCGCCATCTCCAGGCTCGTGATGTAGTTGCCGACCAGGCTGCGCGTGACGTTGACGCCGCGGGCGCCGAGGTTCTTCGTCACCTCGTTGAAGAGCAGGTAGAGCTCGAGCAGCGGAGTGCCGCCGAGGCCGTTCACGAAGGCGAGCACGTTCGCGCCCTTCGCGAGCTTCAGGTCGCTCGTGATCGGCTCGAGCATCTCCTCGACGATGTCGGAGGCGGGCTTCATCTTCTCGCGCCGCCGGCCCGGCTCGCCGTGGATGCCGACGCCGACCTCGATCTCGTCCGCGGGGAGGTCGAAGATCGGCGTGCCCGAGCTCGGGGTGGCGCACGACGTCAGCGCGACGCCGAACGAGCGCCCGTGCTCGTTCACCTTGCGGCAGATGCCGGCGACGTCGGCGAGCGACCCGCCGGCCTCGGCCTTCGCGCCGGCGATCTTCTCGGCGAGCACCGTCGCGCCGGTGCCGCGGCGACCCGCGGTGTAGAGGCTGTCCTGCACGGCGACGTCGTCGTCGAGCACGACCGACTGCACCTCGATCCCGTCGTCCTCGGCGAGCTCTGCGGCCAGCTTGAAGTTGAGCACGTCGCCGGTGTAGTTCTTGACGATGTGCAGGACGCCGGCGCCGCCGTTCACGGCCTTCGTCGCCTCGGCCATCTGGTCGGGCACGGGCGAGGTGAAGACCGCGCCGGCGCATGCGGCGTCGAGCATGCCGGAGCCGACGAAGCCGCCGTGGAGCGGCTCGTGGCCCGAGCCGCCGCCGGAGACGAGCCCGACCTTGCCCGAGACGGGCGCGTCGGCGCGGATGACGAGCTGGTTGGCAAGGTCGACCCGGACGAGGCCGGCATGCGCCGTGGCGATGCCGGCGAGTGCATCGGGCACCACCGTCTCGGGATCGTTGATGAACTTCTTCACGACTGCGGCTTGGGTGCTCATGTTCGCGCTGCTCCTCCTGATCGTGGGGCCGTGGCCGCGGCGGGCGCGGGCGCGCCCGCACAGGCGCGGCGCGGGCGAGGTGGATCCGGCGACGCGGCCGGCCCGGCGCCCCCGAACTCGGTGTGGCTGGGTCGTCGCTGTCCGATCCGGATCTCCCCTCGCTGCGCACGTTCGCGTCCGGCGTCTTGCGAAGCACTCTTTGGCCAGAGTTCGACAATGCCGAACAACATTCAGGACAATAGCGCACCGCCGAGATCCGTGTCAAGCCCCTCGACGCGGACTTCTCAGCGGTCGCGCGGGACGCCCGCGCGCGACCCGGCGACCATGCCCTGGTCGACGTACCACGCGAGCGTCCGCCGCACCATGTCGTCGAACGAGCGGTACTCCAGGCCGAGCTCGGCCGCGGCCCGCGACCCGTCGTAGGCGTGGCCGTGCAGCAGCGTCGCCACCATCTCCCGGCACAGACGCGGGCGGCGGCCGCGCAGGCGGGCGAGCGCGGCGGCGGCGTCGGCACCGGCGAGCGCCGCCGGCCGCGGCAGGGTGACCGTGCGCCGCTCGATCCCCGTGATCCGGGCCAGGGTCGCGATCGCCTCGTCGGTCGTCACGCAGACGCCCGAGAGCAGGTAGCGGCGGCCGGGGGCGCCGCGCGCCTCGGCCAGGATGTGCCCCTCGCTGCAGTCGTCGACGTCGACGAGGCTGAACCGCGAGCGCACGAGCGTCCGCAGCCGGCCGTTGGCGTAGTCGAGGATCAGGCGCGCGGTGCCGCCGGTGCGCCCGGGCCCCTGCACCGAGGCCGGGTTGACGCAGACGAGCTCGACCGCGTGCCGCTCCGCCTCGCGCACCGCCGCGAGCTCGGCCTCGTACTTGGAGCGCTCGTACGCCGACAGGAACCAGCCCCGGTGGGGCGTGTCCTCGGTCGCCGTGACCCCGCGGGCCTCGCCGATCGCCGCCGCGGACGACGTGTAGACGATGCGGCGCACGCCGGCGCGGCCGCACGCGGCGACGACGTTCGCGGTGCCGGTCACGTTCGCGGCGAGCATCGGCGCCGGATCGCGCATGCAGAAGCCGTTCATCCCGGCGACGTGGTAGGCGACCTCGCAGCCGCGGGCGGCCCGCTCGACCGAGTCCGCGTCGAGCACGTCGCCCGCCACCACCTCGGCCCCGAGCGCGCGCAGGCCGGTGGCGGCGTCGGGACGGCGCGACAGCGCCCGCACGGTGCGGCCGTCGGCGAGCAGCCGCCGGGCGATCCCGCCGCCGACGAAGCCGGTCGCACCGGTGACGAGGACGGCGGTCATGTCTCGGTGCCCGAGGCCGCGCCCGTCAGCGAGCCCGAGAAGCGGACGAGGTACTCGACGGCGGAGGCGACGGTGATCGCGGCCGCCGCGAGCATCGCCACCTCGTCGAGGCGCAGCGGGCCGATGTCGATGTCGGGGTGCAGGATCGCGAGCAGGATCGCCAGGAACTGCGTGTTCGTCTTCAGCTTGCCCCAGATCGACGGCTTCATGACGGTGCCGTCGGCCGCGACCAGGCCGCGCAGTCCCATGATCAGGAGCTCGCGGCCGATGATGATCGTCGCGATCCAGGCCGAGGCGCGGCCGACCGACACGAGCGCCACGAGGGTGCCCGACGTGAGCAGCTTGTCGGCGGTCGTGTCGATGAACGATCCCGAGCGTGCTGGTGAGCGCCCAGCGCCGGGCCAGGTAGCCGTCGAGCGTGTCCGTGACCGCCGCAATTGCGAACAGCACCGCGGCGGCGTCGTCGGTGCCGCGGCCGGCGTTCGCGAGCACGAGCGCCATCACCACCGGCACCGCCACGACGCGCACCGACGAGAGGGCGGTGAGCATTCCCTCCGAGCGCCTGATCACTTCCCCCCTGCGCGCGGGGGCTGCCCATGGCAGCGGTCCCGACGGTGGTCGGCGGTGGGGCGCACGATGCGAACCATAACCCAGGCCGCCGCGCGCGTCCGGCCCTGGGGCGCACCCGGGGAGGGGTGCCGGGGCCGTCCCGGAAGGGTGTGCGCGACGGCGCAATTCCGCCTTCGGGAGCGGGTTTGCGCGGCCTCTGTGACGAAGTTGACAAAGCCGGTTGCGTCGACTAGCGTGACGGTCGGCCAGAGTTCGGTGATGCCGAATCACGTTCATGTCTAGGGGGACTGCCAACGTGAGTGGTGGGCCCCTTCCCGAAGATGGGAGGAGGAGCGCATGTACGTTCTCGACCCGATGGCTGACCGTGAAGGAGCGTCGACGTGACCGTCCTGACGTTCAACAGCGGTACCGTCTTCCTGTCCGAGACGGTCGGCACGGCCCTGCTGATCCTGATGGGCTGCGGCGTCGTCGCCGGCGTGCTGCTGGCACATTCCAAGGCTCAGAACTCCGGCTGGATCGTGATCACGTTCGGGTGGGGGCTCGGCGTCATGATCGGCGCGGCGTCCGTGGCCGACTACGGCGGCGCGAGCCTGAACCCGGCGGTGACGCTGGGCATCTGGGCGGCCGGCGGGTTCCACTCCAGCTTCGGCGACAAGATCCCGATCTACTTCGCCGGCGAGTTCTGCGGCGCGTTCATCGGCGCCACGCTCGTGTATCTGGCCTACTACCTGCACTGGAAGGACACCGAGGATCCCGGCCTCAAGCTGGCCGTGTTCTCGACCGGCCCGGCCGTGCGCAACTACGCCTGGAACCTGGTGACCGAGATCATCGGCACGTTCGTGCTGGTGTTCGGCATCTTCGCCGTGACCGGCAACTCCGGCATCGCCCGCAGCGGCACGGGCATCCTGTTCGTCGCCCTGATCGTCGTCGGCATCGGCCTCTCGCTCGGCGGGCCCACGGGGTACGCCATCAACCCGGCGCGTGACCTCGGGCCGCGCATCATCCACGCGATCCTGCCGATCCCCGGGCAAGGGGCCGTCGGACTGGGCATACTCGTGGGTCCCGGTCGTGGGGCCGCTGATCGGCGGCCTCCTGGGCGGCATCCTCTTCCACGCGTTCTACCCAGTCTAGGAGGCTCGACCTATGTCGAAGTACGTTGCAGCGATCGACCAGGGCACGACCAGCACCCGGTGCATGGTCTTCGACCACTCCGGCCGGGTCGTCTCGGTCGATCAGAAGGAGCACGAGCAGATCTTCCCGCAGCCCGGCTGGGTCGAGCACTCGCCGACGGAGATCTGGGAACGTACGCAGGAGGTCGTCAAGGGCGCCCTGAGCAAGGGCAGCCTGACGACCGCCGACCTGGCTGCGGTCGGCATCACGAACCAGCGTGAGACGACGGTGGTGTGGGATCGCAAGACCGGCACCCCGGTGCACAACGCGATCGTGTGGCAGGACACGCGCACCGACCGCATCTGCGACGAGCTCGCGCGCGACGGCGGCCAGGACCGGTTCCGCAAGCAGGTCGGGCTGCCGCTTGCGACCTACTTCTCCGGCCCGAAGATGAAGTGGATCATCGACAACGTCCCCGGCGTGCGCGAGCGGGCGCAGAGCGGGGACATCGTGTTCGGCAACATCGACACGTGGGTGGTGTGGAACCTGACCGGCGGGCCCGACGGCGGCGTCCACGTCACCGACCCGACGAACGCGTCGCGCACGATGCTGATGGACCTGAAGACGCTCGACTGGGACGACGAGATCCTCGACACGATGGGCGATCCCGCGGGCGATGCTGCCCGAGATCAAGTCGTCGAGCATGGAGTACGCGAAGGCCAAGGGCGTGCTCGACGGCATCCCGGTCGCCGGGATCCTCGGCGACCAGCAGGCGGCGGTCTTCGGCCAGACGTGCTTCTCGCCGGGCGAGGCGAAGAACACCTACGGCACGGGCAACTTCCTGCTGCTGAACACCGGCACCGAGGCCGTGCAGTCGGAGAACGGCCTGCTGACCACGGTCGGGCTACAAGATCGGCGACCAGGCCGCCGTGTACTGCCTCGAGGGCGCGATCGCGGTCACCGGCTCGCTGGTGCAGTGGCTGCGGGACAACCTCGGCCTGATCTCGAACAGCGCTCCGGAGATCGAGAGCCTGGCGCAGCACCGTCGACGACAACGGCGGCGCCTACTTCGTGCCGGCGTTCTCGGGCCTGTTCGCGCCGTACTGGAAGAGCGACGCCCGCGGCGCGATCGTCGGCCTCACCCGCTACGTGAACAAGGGCCACCTCGCCCGGGCGGTGCTCGAGGCGACGGCGTTCCAGACCAAGGAGGTCGTCGACGCGATGAACGCCGACTCCGGCGTCCCGCTCGACGTCGCTCAAGGTCGACGGCGGCATGGTGCAGAACGACCTGCTGATGCAGTTCCAGGCCGACATCCTGGACGTGCCGGTGATCCGGCCGAAGGTGGCCGAGACCACGTCGCTCGGCGCGGCGTACGCCGCCGGCCTGGCGGTCGGGTTCTGGGGCGAGATCGAGGACCTGCGCGCCAACTGGGGCAAGGACCACGAGTGGACGCCGTCGATGGACAGCGCCCGCCGCGATCACGAGTACCACATGTGGAAGAAGGCCGTGACGCGCACGTTCGACTGGGTCGAGGCAGAGGAGCCCGCCCATGCCTGAACGTCCCGACCGAGAGCATCCGAGCAGGAAGGCGACTTCGCCGAGGGCGAGGAGGAGCGTGCGCGCCGGACGAGCACGAGGGCGACTTCGCCGAGGGCCAGGAGGCCGAGCACCCCGACCACCGGCACGACGGCAGCTTCGCCGAGGGCCAGGAGGAGACCCCGAGGAGGAGGACGAGCACGAGGGCAGCTTCGCCGAGGGCCAGGAGGAAGACGAGTAGCGCCAGCTCGAGGAGCGCGTCTGGGGGGACTGAGGGGCCGGCGGTCATCGCCGGCCCCCTCGACGACGTAAGGTGCGGGTGTGATCGAGACGCAGGTGCTGGTCGTCGGCGGTGGTGCGACCGGCGTCGGGGTCGCCCGCGACGCCGCGCTGCGCGGCCTGCGCGTGGTGCTCGTCGAGCGGCGCGACCTGGCCGAGGGCACGACCGGCCGCTTCCACGGCCTGCTGCACTCGGGCGGCCGCTACGCGGTCAAGGACCCGCACTCGGCCCGCGAGTGCATCGACGAGAACCGCATCCTGCGCCGGATCGCGCCGCACTGCATCGAGGACACCGGCGGCCTCTTCGTGTGCACGCCGACCGACGACGTCGGCCTACGGCGACACGTTCCGCGCCGGGTGCGTCGACGCCGGCATCCCCGTCGAGGAGATCGACCCGGCCGAGGCGCTGCGGCGCGAGCCGCTGCTGCACCCGGGCATCACGCGCGCGTTCGTCGTGCCCGACGGCGCGCGTCGACACCTGGCAGCTCGTGGGCGCGTGCGCCGCGGACGTCGTCCGCCACGGCGGCACCGTGCTCACCTACCACGACGTCGTCTCGGTGATCGTCGAGGGCGACCGCGTGTGCGGCGCGCGCGTGCGCGACACGCGCTCCGGCGAGGAGACCGAGGTGCGCGCGCAGATCACGGTCAGCGCGACCGGGGCGTGGGCCGGCCGGTTCGCGGAGATGGCCGGCTGCGACCGTGCACGTCCGCGGCGGCCGCGGCGTCATGGTCGCCCTGAACCACCGGCTCGCGCACGCCGTCGATCAACCGCTGCCGCCTGCCGGGCGACTCCGACATCCTCGTGCCGGCGCACACCGTCTCGGTGATCGGGACGACGGACAACCCGGTCGAGGATCCCGACGACCGCACCATCCCGGCGGCCGACGTGCACAAGCTGCTCGAAGAGGGCTCCGAGATCGTGCCCCGCATCCGCGAGGCCCGGGCGCTGCGCGCGTGGGCCGGGCTGCGGCCGCTCTACACCGAGCACGACACCGGCTCCTCGGGCACGCGGCAGCTGAGCCGCGGGTTCACGCTGCTCGACCACCGCGAGCGTGAGGGCGTGGCCGGGTTCCTGACGATCACGGGCGGCAAGCTGACGACGTTCCGGCGCATGGCCGAGGTGACGGTCGACGCGGTGTGCGAGCACCTCGGCGTCGAGGCCGCCTGCCGCACCGCCGACGAGCTCCTGCCCGGCGCCGACGACGGCGCACACCCATCGCGTCGGCGACCGCCTGGCGGCGCGCGAGGGCAACCTGCACGACGAGCAGCTGATCTGCGAGTGCGAGCTCGTCACCCGCGGCACGCTGCTCGCAGCCGCGGCGGCGCATCCGACGCACAACCTGGACGACATCCGCCGGGCCGTGCGGCTCGGCATGGGGCCGTGCCAGGGCGGGTTCTGCATCCCGCGCGCCGCCGGCGTCCTGCGATCGCCGAGGGCCACATGGACGCCGCCGAGGCGAACGCGGCCGTGCGCGCGTTCGTCGAGGAGCGGTGGCGGGGCGTGTGGCCGATCCTGGCCGGCCGGCAGGCCCGGCAGAGCCGGCTGGACGACTGGCTCTTCCACGGCACCCTGGACATCGACCACCTTCCGGCATGACCAGGGTCGTGGTCGTCGGCGCCGGACTGGCCGGGCTCGCCTGCGCGCTGCGCCTCGCCGACGACGGCGTGCCGGTGACGGTGATCGCGACCGGCGCGGGCTCGCTGCAGCTCGGCGGGGCCACGATCGACGTGCTCGGCTACGTGCCCGGCCGCGTGGACCCACCCGCTCGAGGCGCTCCCGTCGCTCCCCGGCGACCACCCCTACGCCCTGCTCGGCCGCGACCGGGTCGACCGCCGCGACGCGCTGGCTCGGCGAGCGGCTGCCCGCGCTCGATCTGCGCGGCGCGGCCGCCGAGAACATGCTGCTCGCAAGCGCGCTCGGCGCCGTGCGGCCGACGGCGATCGCGCCGGCCGCGATCGCCGCGGGCGACCTGCGCCGCGACGGCCCGGTCGTCTTCGCCGGCGTGCGCGCGCTGAAGGACTTCGTGCCCGGCGCTCGTCGCGGCGAACATCGCCGCCGCCGACGGGATCGGCGTCGAGGCGCGCGCCGCCGAGGCGCGAGGTCGACGTGCGCGGCGAGCCCGACGTCTCGCCGCTCGGGCTCGCGCGCGCCCTCGAGCGAACCGACGAGCGTGCGCGGATCACCGCGGCGCTGCGGCGGCGATCGGCTCCGCCGACGGGGCGCGGATCGGGCTGCCGGCGGTGCTCGGCGTCGACCGCCACGCCGAGGTCGCGGCCGCGGTCGCGGACGCGCTCGGGCAGCGAGGTGTTCGAGGTGCCGACCGCGCCGCCATCGGTCCCGGGCATCCGCCTCTACCGCGCGCTCCACGCGGCGCTGCGCGCCCGCCGCGCGCGCATCGTCATCGGCTCGACGGCGGTCGGCGCGGAGCGCGACGGCGACCGCGTGACGGGCCTTGCGGTGCAGGTCGCGGGCCGCATCCGCACGTTCCCCGCCGAGGCGGTGGTGCTCGCGACGGGCGGCGTCGCCACCGGCGGCATCGAGCGTCGGGCGCGACGGCCTGCGCGAGCCGGTGCTCGGCCTGCCGGTGGCCGACGACCCCGGCGACGTGCGCTACGGCGACGGCGCCTTCCGCGAGAACCCGGTCGATCGGGCCGGCGTGCGCGTCGACGCGGCGATGCGGCCGGTCGACGCCGACGGCAACGTGGCGCACCGAACGTGCACGCCGCCGGCGCCCTCCTGCGCGGCGCCGTCCCGTGGCGCGAGCTCTCCGGCAACGGCCTCGCGCTCGCGACCGGGATCGCGGCGGCCGAGGCGATACTCTCCGAGCGTGGCGCATGACCGTTGACATCCGCGGTTCGCTGGACAACTGCGTCAAGTGCACGGTGTGCGAGACGTTCTGCCCGGTGATGGCGGCGACGCCGCTCTTCCCGGGGCCCAAGTACGCCGGGCCGCAGAGCGAGCGCTACCGCCGCCCCGGCGAGAGCGTGGACGCGTCGCTCGACTACTGCTCGGGCTGCGGCATCTGCACACAGGTGTGCCCGCAGGGCGTCGACATCGCCGAGATCAACGCCCGCGCCCGGGCCGAGATGAAGGCCGAACGGGGCATGCCGCTGCGCGATCGCGTGATCGCGCGCCCCACGGTCCTCGGCCGGCTGGCCCAGCCCGTCGCCCCGGTCGCGAACGCGGTGACGCGCACGCGCGTCGGCCGCCGCGCCGTCGAGGCCGCCGCTCGGTATCCATCGCGACGCGGCCGTCCCCGGCTTCTCGCGCACGACCTTCCAGTCGTGGGCGCGCAAGCACCGCCCACCGGCCGGCGCGACCCGTGAGGTGGTCTACTTCCACGGCTGCGCGGCCAACTACAACGAGCCGAGCGTCGCCCGGATGGCGGTCGAGGTGCTCGAGCACAACGGCTTCCGCGTGATCGTCCCGCCGCAGGGCTGCTGCGGGCTGCCGCTGCAGTCGAACGGCGCCTTCGAGCCTGCCCGCGAGTACGTCCGCGCCCTGGTCGCGCGCCTGGCGCCGTACGCGCGCGAGGGCCACATGATCGTCGCCAACTCGACCAGCTGCGGCCTGATGCTGAAGCGCGAGGCGCGCGACATCCTCGGCGTCGACGACGACGACCTGGCGCTCGTCGGATCGCGCACCTTCGACATCTGCGAGCTCCTGCGCGACCTCCTCGACGAGGGCGAGCTGCGCACCGACATGCGCGCGCTGCCCATGCGCGTCCCCTACCACCAGCCCTGCCAGGGGCGCGGGCACGGGTTCGGCAAGCCGGCGCTCGACCTGCTCGAGCTGATCCCCGAGCTCGAGGTGATCGAGACCGAGCGCGAGTGCTGCGGCGTGGCCGGCACGTACGGGCTCAAGGTCGAGAAGTACCGGATCGCGATGGAGGTCGGCGCCCCGCTCTTCGCCGACATCGCCACGGCCCGCGCCGACTGCACCGCGTGCGACTCCGAGACGTGCCGCTGGCACATCGCCAAGGCCACCGGAATCCCGGCCGTGCACCCGCTCGAGCTCCTGCACCGGGCCTACGGCCTGAGCTGAGCCGCCGGGTGGCGGCTAGACCGCCTGCGCTGCGCCGAGGGCGTCCGCGATCCGGCGCGACTGCGCCGCCGCGGCGTGGACGAGCGTCGCTCCGATCGTGCGCGGATCGGCGTCGGGCCCCAGTACGCCCGCCCGCACCTCGGCGACGAGCAGGCCGATCACCGGCCCCTCGCGCCAGCTCAGCTCGTACTCGGTGCGGCCGCTATTGCGCAGGCTGGCGTAGGCCGCTCCGGCGGGCGCCCCGGGCGGCAGCGGCAGCGGGCGGGAGTCGATCCCGGGCACCCGCGCGAGCTCGAGCGCGAAGATGCGCCGGGCCGCGGGCACCCCGGCGAAGAGGTTCGCGTCGCTGAAGATCGGCGGCCCGCTGCCGGCGCTCGCGACGAGCGTCGAGTTGGCACTCGCGATCCAGCTCGCGCGCACGAGCCGGCGGACGAGCGCGGCCCTGGGCGCGCGCGGCGGCGGCATCTGGTCCTGCAGCACCTCCGCGCCGGTGCGTTCCACGAGGTATCCGGACAGGTCGCCGTCCGCAAGCACCATGCGCGCGACGCGCGCCTGCTCGGAGCGCACCGGCGGCGCGTGGGTGGCGCCGCCTCCCGACGACGCGCACGCGGCCGCAAGCAGGACGAGCAGGAGTGCGGGGGCGAGGCGGGCCGTCAGCCCGGCGGCGGCGCCTGGGGCGCCCGCGAGCCGCGCCAGTCCCACGGCCGGCGGGAGAAGCCGAACCGGTTCTCGGTGCCGTGGAGGAGCCGGCCGACGTTCTTGCGGTGGAACACGACCACGGCGGCGCAGGCCACGGTGAGGAAGATCAGCACGGGTGTGGGCGCGCCGAAGACGAACGCGAGCAGCGGCATGGCAACGCAGCTTGCGAGCGACGCGATGCTGGAGTAGCGGGTGGCGATGAAGAGCGTGCCCCAGATGCCTGCGACGCACAGCGCCGCGAGCGGCGCGACCGCGAGCGCGGCGCCGAGCCCGGTGGCGACGGCCTTGCCGCCCTGGGCGAAGCCGAGGAACAGCGGCCGGTAGTGGCCGACCATCGCGGCGGCGCCGGCGACGACGGCGCCGAGCGATCCCGCCACGGCCAGCCCGACGAGCGCCGCAGCGGCGCCCTTGCCGATGTCGAGCACCGCGACCGCGATCGCCCACCTGGTGCCGACGGCCCGGGCGACGTTCGCGGCGCCCATGTTGCCGCTCCCGTGCTGGCGGATGTCCACACCCTTCGACCACTTGGGCAGCCAGTATCCCCACGGAATGCTCCCGAGGAGATAGCCCGCGGCGATGAGGAGGGCGAGTTTCACGAAGGTGTGCGCTTCCGGCTGCGCGCGTGGCCAATGTTACCTGTCGGGGGCGATCGCGCGAGCGGCCAGCATCAGGTCGTGGTCGAGCGTGTGGTAGGGCACGGGGAGCGTCCGCCCGTCGGGTGCGGTTCCGGGTTCGTGGCGGGGGAACGGCGCCACGAGCGAGCGTCTGACCCCGAATACCGCGTCGCTTCCGAGGTGCCGGTCACCGGCCGCGAACACGTGGGTGGTCAGCGTCTCGAACCCTGCCGCCGCGACCCGGAAGTGCACGTGCGCCGGCCGCATCGGGTCACGCCCGCCGGCGCGGAGCAGCTCGCCCGCCGGGCCGTCTGACGGGATCGGGTAGGCGACCGGCAGCACCGACCAGAACCAGAAGCGGCCGTCGCGCTCGCTGCGCAGCCTCCCGCGACCGCGCGGCGCATCGAGGCCCTCGTGCTGGACGTCGTACAGGCCGTCCTCGTCGGCCTGCCACACGTCGATCGTCGCCCCCGCGATCGGCGCGCCCTCGGTGTCGAGCACGCGGCCGCGGACCAGGCACGGCGTTCCCGGCGCACCGGCGCCCAGGTCGGCGCCGTTTGCAAGCTCCGGCGCGCCGTCGACGAAGAACGGTCCGAGCACGGTCGGCTCGGTCGCGCCGTCCGGGACGGGGTGGTTCAGGCCGATCACGAGCATCGACACGCCGAGGACATCGGACAGGAGCACGAACTCCTGGCGCGTGTCGGTGGTGATGTGGCCCGCGCGGGTGAGAAAGCCGATCCCCGCGAGCCACTCGTCCTCGGTCGGGGCGACCTCGGCCACGAACGCATGCAGGTGGCGGACGAGGCTCTGGCAGATCTCCCGCGCGCGCGGACTCGGCGCTTCGGCGAAGCTCGCGAGCACCGCCTCGGTCAGCGCGTCCGTCGGCTCGTTGCGGCGGGGCGTCCGTCGGCTCATGCGTGCCGTTCACGATAGCGGGGGGCGGCGGCTACGATCGGCCGCGAAGCGATCAGGAGGAGCCATGACCCCGCGCACGCGCCCACCGTTTCGGGCCGACCACGTCGGCAGCCTGCTGCGGCCACCGCGCCTGATGCAGGCGCGCGCAGAGCACGCCGAGGGCCGGATCTCGGCCGACGACCTGCGGGCGGTCGAGGACGACGCCGTCCGCGAGGCCGTGGCGATGCAGCGCGACGTCGGCCTGCGCAGCGCCACCGACGGCGAGTTCCGGCGGGCGTCGTGGCACATGGACTTCATCTACCAGCTCGGCGGCGTCTCGCAGGTCGAGGGCGAGCGCATCCACGTGAAGTTCCGAGACGAGGAGGGCGAGTACGACTTCGCGCCGCCGGCGATGCGGATCGACGGCCGGGTGCACATCGAGCGCACGATCTTCGGCGACGCGTTCACGTTCCTGCGCGACGCCGCCCCGGATGCCACGCCGAAGCTGACGATCCCCTCACCGAGCATGGTGCACTACCGGGGCGGCAACTCGGCGATCGACCGCGGCACCTACCCCGAGCTCGACGACTTCTGGGCCGACCTCACGTCGGCATACGCCGACGAGGTGGCGCGGCTCGCAGCGCTCGGCTGCACCTACCTCCAGCTCGACGACACGAGCCTCGCCTACGTGAACGACCCCGCCCAGCGCGAGCACATCGTCTCGATCGGCGGCGATCCCGACCACCTGCACGAGGCGTATATCGCCAACATCAACCGCGCCCTGCGCGACCGGCCGCCCGGCCTCACCGTGACGACGCACATGTGCCGCGGGAACGCCCAGTCGATGTGGGCGGCGGAAGGCTCCTACGACTTCGTCGCCGAAGCGCTGTTCTCGGATCTCGAGGTCGATGGGTTCTTCCTCGAGTACGACGACGCCCGCTCGGGCGGCTTCGAGCCGCTGCGGTTCGTCCCGCCGGGCAAGTGCGTCGTGCTCGGCCTCGTCACGACGAAGCGGCCGCTGCTCGAGCACAAGGACGCGCTCAAGCGCCGAATCGAGGAGGCTGCCCGCTTCGTCGACATCGACCAGCTGTGCCTGTCGCCGCAGTGCGGGTTCTCGTCCACCGTCGAGGGCAACCGGCTCACGATCGACGAGGAGATCGCCAAGCTGCGCCTGGTCGTCGAGACGGCCGCGGAGGTGTGGGGCTAGCCGAGCGGCTTGCGCATGTGCACGAGCTCGTGGTTGCCCGCGTCCGTGCGGTGCGTCTCGATGTAGCCCCGGCGCGCGTAGAGACCCAGGTTCGCGTGGCTGCGGTCGCCGGTGAAGAGGGTGAGTGCCGTGACCTGCGGCCGCGCGTGCCGCTCGGCCTCGGCCAGCAGCCGGGATCCGAGCCCCTCGCCCTGGCGGTCGGGGGCGACGGCCAGCCGCGCGACCTGGGCGGTGGCCGGGTCGGCCGGGTCGTGCCGCAGGCGCACGGTCGCGATCAGGCGGCCACGGTCGCGGATGCCGAGCGCGGTCACGTCGGCCGACGCGAGCTCTGCGCGGAGCTCGGCGAGCGTCTGGGTGAGCGGCGGCAGCCGGGGGTCGTCGTGCGTCTGCGCCTCGCTCACGTAGGCGGCCCGCTGCAGCGTCCAGAGCTCGCCCGCGTCCTGCACGCCGAGCGCGACGATCTCGCTCGGGGCAGGCGGCGCTTCCACGGCGGGGGATCCTACAAGGCGCCCTGCGGGGTACACTCGTCCCGTGAGCGTAAGAGTTCGCTAACGAAGGAGGATGACGTGGCGGAGCCAAACGGCAGCGGCACGCGGGACGATCCATGGGTGTTGCGCACCCCGCCGGGACAGTCCGAGTACCAGGCGTTCCGGGACGAGGCGCTCGATCCGCCGGCGCTCGTCGTGCAGGTGGGCAAGACCGAGCTGCGCTACCACCTGCGCTGCCTCGACGACCTGCACGCGATGCTCGTCGCGCACGGCGACTGGATGCCGCTCGGGAACGCCGACGAGCAGAAGCCGGCGGCCGACGGGACGGTCGAGGCGTGGGCGCGCTCCGAGTCGAACCCGGTCGGCGGCTGGTACGGGCTCAAGAAGGGGCTGCGCGGCCGCTTCGCCAACTACGTGCCGCCCGTGATGGAGGTGCTGGGCCGCGCCGAGGTGTCCCACGAGGCGCGCAACAACCGCATGCGCGCCGTGTAGGCCCTCCGCCGAGGGCGGTGCCGGATCGCCGCCCCTGTTTGCGTGACGTCGCAAATACCCCGAATTGGGGATGGAACCCCCCCTCGGACTACGTAGGATGCGATCGCTGTGTGGGGTGGAAAACGGGCTCTTCGACCCCCCCGGAAGGGGGGTGTTCGATGACGACCCTCCGGTCCGGCCGGACGGTCGCAGGGGGCAGGCGGGCGAGCCTGCCCGTCGCCGCCGCGCCTCCGGGCATGCTCGTCCTCGACGGCGTCCTGCGGATCGTCTCGGCGCAGGCGGCCGCGCCCCTCGGCCGGATCGGCATGGGCGATGTCGGCGGCCTGCTCGCCACCGTCGACCCGGAGGTCCACGCTGCCATCGCGCCCGCCGCCGCGCGGGTGCTCGCGACCGGCGAGGTGCAGACCGGGATCGATGTCGCCGTCTCGGCGGGCCGGTACCTGGTCAGCCTGATGCCGTTGCCCGGCGCGGACGCGCCGGCGCTGGCGTGCGTCTTCGCGAGCGCCCCGGCCGTCCCGGGCGAGGGGGACGACGCGGCCGCCGTCGTGCGGTCGGCGGGTGACGCGATCGTCTCGATGGACCTGCAGGGCGTCATCCGGTCATGGAATCCCGGCGCGGAGCGGCTCTACGGGTACTCCGCCGCCGAGGCGATCGGGCGGCCGATCACCCTGATCGAGCCCGCGGCCGCGCGCCTGCGGTCGGCCGAGCTCATCGACCGGATCTGCGCCGGCGTGGGCACCGGCGTGAAGCGGCGCGAGACGATGAGGTCGCGCAAGGACGGCGTGCGGATCGAGGTGTGGGTCACGGCCACGCCGGTGCTCGACGGCGCCGGGCGCGCGATCGGCGTCGCCGAGGTCGGGCGTGACGTCACCGGCCGGCGCAAGAGCGAGCGCCGCACCGAGCGTGCGCTGCGCGAGAGCGAGCGCCGTCGCCGTCAGGTGCTCGCCAGCATGCTGCAGGCCGAGGAGGTCGAGCGCAGCCGGATCGCGACCGAGCTGCACGACGACACTGTCCAGGTGATGATCGCCTCGATGATGGCCATGGACCGGGTGGCGCTCGTGGCGAAGAGAAGCGGGTCGGCCCAGCTCGAGTCGGCCGTCTCGGTCGCGCGGGCGACGCTCGAGGAGGCCACCGACCGCACGCGCCGGCTGATGTTCGAGCTGCGGCCCGCCGTGCTCCTGCGCGATGGGCTCGTCGCCGCAATCCGGGTGCTCGCTCAGCAGGTCGGCCGTGAGACCGGCGCGACCGCGCAGGTCGAGGGAGCCGTCGCCCGGTACGACCATCCCGTCGAGGAGCTCGTCTACCGCTCGGTGCAGGAGGCGCTCGCGAACGTGCGCAAGCACGCCCACCCCGCCACGATCTCCGTCACGCTCACCGAGCGCCGCGGGGCGATCCGGGCCGAGATCTGCGACGACGGGCTCGGCTTCGACATCGTCGACGCCCGCTCGCGGCCGCAGTCGGCCCTGCACCTCGGCCTCGACGCGCTGCACGAGCGCGTCGGCGCGGTCGGCGGCACGGTCGAGATCATCTCGTCGCCCGGCAAGGGCACCTGCGTGCGCTTCACCGTGCCCGTCACCGGCTTCGAGCGCACCCCCCGCGGCCGCGCCCCGGCCGCCGCATTCGACGGCTGAGCATTCGGCGCGCCGCGCGGCGGCGGCCGGCGCCACCCCGGCCGCGCCCTCACCTGGTGGCGCGACGTCCGAGTGGGGTCGGTTGTTGCCGGAATCGGTGGTGGTGCGTGCGGGTGGTTGGGGGCGTGGTGTGAGGTGGGTTCGGAATTCTGAGATGACATTTGGCATGAACGACATGTGTCAGTTGCAGTTTCACGCCAAACACGAAACACCTCGTGACCCACACGCGACACGTGATGCGGCAAACTCGAACGTATGGCCTCGCCCATCATGCCAACGTTGTACAAGAACCGCGGAGTGCCCCTGAAGCGACCGGTGTGCGCGATCTGCGTCGATCGTACACGTGGGCGCACCGAGGAGGTGAGGCTCTCGAACCGTGTGAGCGTATGGCTGTGCGCGGGCCATGCGCGACCGGAGTTCCAGACGCAACGCGGCGGCCGGGACTTCGTGCGCACGCTGGCCGGGGTGTGGCGTGCGAACGGCTGTCTCACGATCGCGCGTGATCGCGCGCTCACGGCGCACCTCGAGCGTCTGCGCGGTCGGCCGCCGCGGCCGCGGCCGGGAAGCTACGCGTGGCCGGAGCTGCGCCGGCGGCTCGAATCGCGCTATGCGGTTGGCGCAACGCCGGCCCGGCTCGCGCGGCAGGTACGCACCGACCTCGACGACTGCCCGGTGCGCACACCCAGCCTGCGGACGCTACAGCGCTGGCACGCACAGCACCGCTGGCTGACACAACCGCCGTAGCCGGTGTTACACAATCCTGTAAGGTTATACGACCCCCACAGGAGGAACAGCCCGCATGCCCCGCAAAGCGACCATCGGACCAGCCGTGTACGAGCGCGTGAACCAGCTCGTCGCGGAGGGCAAGACCCGGACCGAGGCATTCAACCAGATCGCACAGGAGCGCTCGAGCAGGCCCGGCACGATCGCCGCGAACTACTACCGCACCGCGCGCGCCCAGCCCTCGGCGGCCGGCGGCCGCCGCCGGAGCACGCGCACACGCCGCGCCGCCGCGCCGCGCACCGCCTCGGCCGCGACGGCTGCGCCCGCCCGCCGGCCGGCGGGCGGCGACGGTGACATCGGGGCGCTCGCGAACCAGATCAGCGACCTCGTGGCCCAGCTCGTGCGCCAGGTGCAGGAGCGCGACCAGCGCCTGCGCGAGCTGCTCGGCTGAGCGGACGCCGCGACGACGGCCGATCGGCGGGCGCGGGCGGCCCGGCGGTCGGCCGTCAGGTCGTGACGGTTACGAGCGTGCCGTAGTTCATCAGCTGATACGCCGTGGCGGCGGCGGCGTACGGCAGCTCGACGCATCCCAGGCTCTGCGGCGATCCGTACGAGCCCCGCAGGAATCCGTGCACCGCGTCTCCGCCGTTGAAGTAGCTCACCCAGGGGACGCCGGGATCGTTGTAGTGCGTCCCGTCGGGGTTCGTGCCCGCCATCGTCGTCGACGTGTAGCGTAGGTACACGGGATACGTCCCGAGCGCCGTCGGCGCCTGCGGGATGCCCGTGTTCGCGGGAGAGGTGAACGGCGCGCGCCCGGTCTGGTAGACCGTGATCGTCTCGGGCGAGCCCTCGCGCACGAGCGCGTAGGTGTACCTCGCCTGGACGGCGGGACGCGGCCGCACGAGCGACTGCCACACGCGCCGCCCCGCGATCCCGTCGATCGGCATGCCGTGATCGGCTTCGTACGTCATCACGGCGCCGCGGGTGATCGTCGAGAACACGCCCGGCCGCCACTGCGACCGCAGCTCCACCGGCGCGTGGAATCGCCACTGGAAACGCCCGTGCCGGGCGGCGAGCTCGAACACCGGCTGCGGCCCGAGGGCCTGGAACGACACCGGCAGGTAGCCGCGCTTGGCGAGCAGCTGCTGGAGGCGCAGCACGTTTGGCCCGTGGGCGCCGTCGCTCACCAGGTGGAAGTGCATGCGCGGGTTGCCGTGCGCACGCGTCGTCTTGGCGGAGTGGCCGCGGTGGTGGCGATACACGACGAGCGCGCGCTTCGCCGGCTTGTGTGTTGCCGCCGTCGCGGCCGGGTCGCCGGCGCTGCGTGTGGCCGCGACGACGACGCCTGCGGCGACGGCCGCAAGCGCGACGAATCCGGTCAGCACGAGCAGGCGCCGCATCGGCCGGAGTGTACCGGCGGAAGGGGACGCCCGAAAGCGGTCAAGACACCGGGGGCAGGGACGATTATCGAGGCCATGACGCGCCGCGCCCCCGCCGATATCGCCGAGACCCGGCATGCCGTGATCGTGGGTCGTGCGGACGGAGTGATCGTGCACGTGAACGACGCGTTCACCCGGCTCACGGGCATCACCGCTGACGCCGCCGTCGGCGCCGATCCGGCCGCGGTCGGTCTGACCGCGGGAGACCGGCTGCGCTGGCTGCTCGAGCGCCTGCCCGCGCCGGGACACGGGTACCGCTTCCACCGCAGCTTCGACACGCCGGCCGGACCGCGCACCCTCGAGGTCGACCTGCACACCGTCTCGCTCGCCGGCGAGGTGCTCGTGTTCGCGACCCTGCGCGACGTCGCGCCGACCGTGGCGTCCGACGTCGACGTGCTCGGTGCGGTGGTCGAGGCGGCGCCGCTCGGAATGGTCGTCTATGACCGCGGCCTGCGCATCGTCCGGGTCAACCGGGAAGTCGAGCGGGCAGGGCGGATCGGGCCGATGCACATCGGCATGCGCCTGACCGACGTCGTGCCCGATGCCCCCGTCGACGTCGTCCACGGCATCGAGCGGGTGTTCCGCGCGGGCGAGTCGGTCGTCAACCGCCAGGTCGACGCCGTGAGCGGCCAGAGCTTCCTGATCACGCTCTTCCCGATCCGGGATGACGCCGGCGAGGTCGTGCTCGCGGGCTGTCTGTACTCGGATGTCACCGACCGGGTCGCCGCGGAGCGCGCGCTCGTCGAGAGCGAGCGCCACCGGCGCCGCATCCTGGTGACCATGCTGCAGGCCGAGGAGGCCGAGCGCAGCCGCATCGCCACCGAGCTCCACGACGACACCGTCCAGGTGATGACGGCCTCGCTCGTCGCGATGGACCGGCTCGCCCTGGTCGCCCGCCGCAAGGGCGATCACGAGCTCGAGGAGGCGGTGGCCCTGACGCGCGCGACGCTCGAGGAGGCGACCGACCGCACCCGCCGGCTGATGTTCGAGCTGCGGCCGGCGATCCTCGCCGAGCACGGCCTGGCGGCGGCGATCGGCGTGCTCGCCGACCAGGTCGCCCGCGAGGTCGGCGCCACCGCCTCGGTGCGCGGCCGGATCGGGCGCTACGACCGTGCGCTCGAGGAGCTCCTGTACCGCTCGGTGCAGGAGGCGCTCGCGAACGTCCGCAAGCACGCGGGCGCGGCGCGGATCGAGGTCACGCTGCAGGAGCGTTGCGGCGAGCTCATCTGCGTCGTCGCAGACGACGGCCGCGGATTCGACCTCGCAGCCGCCCGGTCGCGGCCTCAGGCGGTCTTCCACCTCGGGATCGACTCCCTGGTCGAGCGCGTCCGCGCCGTCGGCGGAGAGGCGACGATCGACTCGGCGCCCGGCCGCGGCACCCGGGTGCGGATCGTCCTTCCGGGGCCTTCGCACCGCCGCGCCTTCGCCGCCTGATCGCTAGAACTCGGGGCATGCCGGACCCGCCGCTCGATCCGCTCGCGGCCTCGTTCGGGCGCGTCGCCGAGGCCTACGACCGCGGCCGCCCGCCCTATCCGCCAAAGGCCCTGCGGTGGCTTGCCTCCGAGCTTGCGCTCGGGCCCGAGGCGACCGTGGTCGACCTCGCTGCGGGCACGGGCAAGCTGACGGCCGGGCTGCGGCCGCTGGTCGGCCACGTGATCGCCGTCGAGCCGGTGGATGCGATGCGGGCGGTGCTCGCGGCGGGGCAGCCGGGAGTCGAGGTGCGCGCGGGCACCGCCGAGGCGATCCCACTCGCCGATGCCGCCGTGGACGCGGTGCTCGTCGGCGCCGCCTTCCACTGGTTCAGCGCCGAGACCGCGCTCGCCGAGATTCATCGGGTGCTGCGACCCCGGGGCGGCCTGGGCCTCCTGTGGAACCGGCCCGAGTGGGAGGGCGAGCCGTGGTACCCGGCCGTCGCCGCGGTGCTCGACCGCGTCCGCGCGGGCCAGGGCCGCCCGTCCAACCGCTACACGGTGGGGGAGTGGCGGGCCACGCTCGAGCGCTCCGTGCTCTTCGGCCCGGCGCGCAAGCGCGAGTTCCGCCACGTGCACCGGGTCACGCGCGCGGAGTTCCTGGCCCGAATGGCGTCGTGGAGCGTCGTCGCCGTCCTGCCCGACGACGAGCGGGGGGCGGTGCTCGCCGAGGTCGACCAGCTGCTTCGGGGCGAGCGCATCGCCGCGCTCGAGCTGCGCTACCGCACGGACGCCTACCGCGCCCGGGCGTATCCGCCGGCCGGCGCGGCGTGACCGGCGCTCACCAGTCGCTCTCGTCGTAGAACTGCGTCCACAGCCGTTCCGTGCCCGCGCGCACGCGCGTGATCTCGGCGGCGGTCAGGCGCCGTTTCCAGTTCGTGATGTGGGTGGCGCTGTCGCGTCGCACCGAGTCGGGCCGGCTCGCCTCGGCCGGGTTCGACGGGTCGGACGTCGCCCGCGCGAGCGCCTCGACGCCGTCGCCCCAGGGCAGACGCATGTGTGCGAAGAGGTCGCGGAACCGCTCCACCGGCGCACGGGAGTAGTCCTCGAGCCGCGTGAACGCCCATTCGCCGGCGCGCCGCTCCCGCACGCGCGCGATCGCCTCGGTCTGGATGTTCCAGAGCAGGATCGCCTGATCGACGATGTCGTGCTCGCGCGCCGAGTACGCACGCAGGTCGGCTTCGTAGTCCGCGAGGAAGTCGCGCATCACGAGCGGCTGGGCGAGCAGGTCGCCGAACCGCGCCGTGTAGGGCCAGTTCAGCCGCTTGATGCTGGCCGCGAACGCGCACGGGTGGCGGGTGATCACGACGACGTCCATGTCGAAGCGGTCCGCGAGCCACCCGGCCGAGTAGACCGCGATCGGATCCTTGTAGAGCGGCGCCGCCCGCGCAGCGCGGTAGCGGCGCCACCGGCCCACGTCACGACCCATCCGGCCGACGTCCTTCGCGCTTCGCAGCGAGCGCAGCTCCGCCCCGACGTCGTACCGGAACGCGAGCGAGCGCTCGATCGCGGCCACGTGGGGCTCCCCGTTCTCGGCGCACAGGTACTCGAACCAGTGCGGCCACCGCACCGCCAGGGTGCCGGGGCGGTGGAGCGGGCTGAACGGCTCCCAGATGTACCCGATCGGCGTCCGCCCTCCCGCCAGGATCTGGCCGATCCACCCCGTCCCCGAGCGGATCGCCCCCGTCACGAGGATCGGCTTCTGCGGCGGCCGCCCGCCGTTCGCGTGCTCGTCTTCCTGCACCGGGACCTCCCCCTGCCTGCGGAGAACCGTGTCGCCGCGCGCCGTCGCCGGCGAGCGCCTATCGAGTACACCGAGCCCACGGTATCGCGTCAAGGCCGTCAACCAACCGCCAACCCTGGCGCCGCCGCCGTCGGCCGGCTTCTCTAAGCTCGGAGGTGATGCGTCGAGGAACCCTGCTGGCGATCCTGCTTGCCGTTCCCGCGGGATTCCTTGCCCACGAGCTCCTGAGCTCCCCCGGCACGGCAGTGCCGACCGCAGCGCAGCAGAGCGATCCCGGGACGACGGATCCGGCGCGCACGACGACGAGCTCCGGGCGGCCGGTGGTCAGCGTCCCGGTGGTGACCCGCGTCGGCACCCTGCCGGCGCCGGTGCAGGATCCCGCGGTCGCCGCGCTCGGCGACCGGGTCTACGCGTTCGGCGGCCTCGACGGCGCCCAGGCGTCGGTGGCGTCCGTGACCACCTTCGTCTCCGCCGGCGCCCGCAGCGGCGGCCAGCTGCCGGTCGCGATCCACGACGCCGCCGCGGCAGCTGTGAACGGCCGCCTGTACGTGTTCGGCGGCGGCCAGCTGCAGAGCTATGCCGGGATCGGCCGGTTCGATCCGGCGAGCGGTCGCACCCGCCTGGTCGGCTCGCTGCCGACCCCCCTCTCCGACCTGGCCGCGGTCACGGTGGGGTCGACCGCCTACATCGTCGGCGGCTACACCGGCGCGGTCTTCTCCGACCGCATCGTCGCCTTCGCCGGCGGGCACGCGCGCACGGTGGGACGGCTGCCGACCGGGCTGCGTTACGCCGCCGTGGCCGCGCTCGGCGGGAAGGTCGTGATCGCGGGTGGGCGCACGACGAGCGGACCGTCTGCGGCCGTCTACCGCTTCGACCCCGCCACCGGCGCAGTGACCCGGATCGGCCGCCTGCCCGCGGCGGTCATGCACGCCTCGGCGGGCGTGCTCGGCGGCACGATGTACGTGGTCGGCGGGATCGGCGCCAGCGGGGCGACGGCCGCCGTGGTCGCGGTGAGCGCCGCCGGCCGCGCCCGGGTCGCCGCCCGCCTGCCGCACCCCCTCTCGGACGCGGGCGTCGTCACCCAGCCCGGCCGGCTCCTCGTCGTCGGCGGAAGCGACGGCACCGCGCCGGTCGCCTCGATTCTCAGCATCACGCTCCGGCCGCGCACGGCCGCCAGGGCTGCGCCGGCGCCGCCGCCGAAGCGGCGGCAGCCGGCCTCCGCGGGGCCGCCGAAGCTCTTCCGCGGCCCGCTCCCGGGCGACCTCCTGATCGCCGATCGCGGCAACAACCGCATCCTCATGGTCGACCCCGCCGGGCGGATCCTGTGGCGCTATCCGAGCCGGCCGGGCCAGCGTCGTCTCTACTTCGACGACGACACGTTCTTCGCCGATCACGGCCGCAGGATCATCTCGAACCAGGAGGAGGACCAGTCGATCGTCCAGATCGCCTACCCGTCCGGCCGGATCGTGTGGGAGTACGGGCATCCTGGCGTGCGCGGTTCGGCGCCCGGGTACCTGAACACGCCCGACGACGCCTACCTGCTGCGCAACGGGCTCGTGCTCGTCGCCGACGCCTACAACTGCCGCGTGCTCGAGATCCGCGGCCACCGGGTGGTGCGCAGCATCGGCAACGGCGTCTGCGCCCACAACCCGCCCACGAGCCTCGGGGCCGTGAACGGCGACACGCCGCTGCCCGGCGGGCACATCCTCGTCGAGCGAGATCAACGGCTCCTACATCGACGAGTTCACGCTCGGCGGCAGGCTCGTGCGCGTCTACCACGCGCCGGTGAGCTACCCGTCAGACCCGCAGCTCACCCGCAACGGCAACATCATCCTGGCCGACTACGCGCGCCCGGGCGGCGTCGTGATCCTCGTCGCGCCGGACCGGGGCGGTGCTGTGGAGCTACCGGCCGCCGTCGGGGCCGGGCATGCTCGACCACCCCAGCCTTGCGGCGATGCTGCCGAACGGCAACGTGATCGTCGGCGACGACTTCAACGACCGCATCGTCGTGATCGACCCGCACACGAATCGGATCGTGTGGCAGTACGGGCACACGGCGGTCGGAGGGACGGGGCCGGGCTATCTGCACATCCCGGACGGGTTCGACTTCGTGCCGGTCACGAGCGCGGGCAAGCCCGATCCGGCCGCGATCGTGCACGGCCCCTGACCGTCACACCTCACATCGCGACGCGGGCGGACACGACGGGCTGGTAGAACCCCGTCTCCGCGGTCATCCGCCACCCGATGTGCTCGAAGCCGGCGCCGCGCAAGGCATGCGACAGGGCGGCGCGGGGCAGGGCGCGAGCGGTCGTCCGTCGCTCGGTCACCGACCAGCCGGCCGCGCTGCCCTCGACGATGAAGTGGCGCAGGATATAGCGGTCGCCAGCCTCCCACTCCCAGATCTGGAAGACGATGCGCTCGCCGGAGCCGGTGGCGAATCGGCGCGGCACGTCGCCCGACGGCCGTTCGCGTAGCACGGTGTCGTAGTCACGGATGGAGGCCAGCAGCGCCCCGCCCGGGCGCAGGACGCGTCGCAGCGCTGCGCACGCGGCGTGCAGGTCGTCGTCGGCGAGCAGGTGCGACAGCGCATTGTCGAACGACAGCACCGCGTCGAAGCGCCCGGCTCCGCCGACGTCGAGCACGCGCACGTCCGCCACCGCGGTCGTGATGGAGAGACCACGCGCCGCCGCCTCACGCGCGCAGCGATCGACCGATGCCGGGCTGATATCGGTCGCCGTCACCGCGAACCCGGCGCGGGCGAGGCCGATGGCCTGCGTCCCGATGCCGCACGTTGCGTCCAGAACCGCTCCGGACGTCAGGCCGTGGTCGGCCTGAAGCAGACGGGTGATGACGCGCGCCTGCCGGTCGATCGCCTCGTCCCAGTCGGCGAAGATGAGGTGGTAGGAGCCGGCGAGATCGTCGTAGAAGCCTGCCGGCGTCTCGTCACGTGCCATGTGCCTCACCATGGGCCGGCGCGCACACGCCGCGCCCCTGACTCACCCTCCGCAGCCCAGCGGGAGGGTCAGCCGCAGCCGTCGGCTTTGGGCGAGTACGGGCCCTCGATCCCCGGCTTCGCCTGGAACGAGGAGTTGCAGCCGCAGGTCGAGGCCACGTTCGGGTTCTCGAAGCTGAACCCGGCACCCATCAGGCCGTCGTGGTAGTCGATGGTCGATCCCTGCAGGTACGGCAGGCTGATCGGGTCGATCACGACGCGCACCCCGTGCGAGTCGATCTCGACGTCGTCGGCCTCGCGCTCGGTGTCGAACCCGATCGCGTACTGGAACCCCGAGCAGCCGCCGCCCTCGACGGCCAGGCGCAGCACCTGCGCCTCGGGATCCTCGGCCGCCAGCGCCTTCACCCGTTCTGCGGCGATCTCGGTGAGGTTGACCATGGGCCAATTGTAGCCGCGACCCCCGCCGCCGCGCGAGCCCTTCATGCCGGCGCCCTGCGGCCGGTCAGGCGGTAGGCCCACACGAGCGCCTCGGCCACCGCCTCGTAGAGCTCGGGCGGGACGTGCTGTCCGAGCTCGAGCGTCTCGAGCGCCTGCACGAGCACGGTGTCTTCGCGCACCGGGATGCCGGCGTCGGCCGCCGCCTGCAGGATCGCGTCGGCGACGTGGCCGGCGCCGCGGGCCACGAGCTCGGGCGCGTCGTCGCCCCTGCGGTAGCGGACGGCCGCGGCCCGCCGGCCCGGCCGCGGCTCAGGCATAGCCATCGAACGCGCCTCCGGGCGGAGAGGGGGAGGGAGCCGAGCCGGGCCGCGCGAGGACGGCCGCCGCGGCGGGGCGGCCCGTGGCCCGCTCGAGCGCGGCGATCAGGTCGGGCAGAGCGGACTCGGCGCGCTGCGTGAGCCCGCCGGGCGGCGTCACGACGCCCGCGCGCACGCCTGCGGCGCCGATGCGCAGGCGCACCTCGATCGCGCCCAGGTCGGGGCAGTGCAGCGTGAACGCGGCCTCCCCGCCTTCGCGGGCGGCCGCGTCGCCGCCGCCCTCGTCCTCGGGCTCGATCGTGATCGTCGCTGCGGCGCCGCCGGGCAGCCACAGCGGGCCGTCGGCCAGGCCGAGCGCGACGCGCAGCAGGTCGCCGTCGCCGCGCAACGCGAGCTCGCCGGCCAGCCGCGCGGACGCCTGCTGGTCGGGACGGCCGCCGTCGTCGCGCACGATCCGCACGACGAGCTCCTCGGCGTCTGCGCGGGTCACGCGCAGGTGCAGGCTCTGGCCGGCGAGAAGGCCCGCCGGCACGCGTGCCTCGAGGATGACGCCCGCGAGCGAGATCAGCCCGCGGCCGCCGCCGAGCGGCGCGGAGACGACGCGCGCGGCCAGATCCTTGCCCGCGGCGAGCGCGAGCGGGCGCGCTCCCGACGCCGGGTCGGAGGTGGCCCCCTTCAGGGTGATCTGGTCGAGGTTCATGTCAAGTCACGCTCTGCCCGGACGACTATCGGCTCAGGGCCGGATGTTCCGGACTCCTGTCATCGACCGTTTGGGAGTGAATTCGAGATGGAACGAGGTCTCTACATCGCGGCATCGGGGATGCTGGCCGAGCAGGTGCGCCAGGACCAGCTCGCGAACGACCTCGCCAACGCCTCGACGCCCGGCTACAAGGGCGACAACGCCGAGCAGGCGAGCTTCTCCGACCTGCTGCTGTGGAACTCGACCACCGGCGCCCCCGTGGGATCGCTGAGCATGGGCTCGCGCATCACCAAGGTCGTGACCGACCTCACCCAGGGTCCGCTGCAGAACACCGGCAACCCGCTGGACGTCGCCCTCGACGGCCCGGGCTTCCTCGCCGTCCAGACCGGCTCGGGTGTGCGCTACACGCGCGACGGCCAGCTCGTCGTCGACGGCAGGGGCCGGCTGACGACCGCCACCGGCGAGCTCGTGCTCGGCACGAGCGGCAAGCCGATCACGGTCGGCCAGGTCAGCGACCCCACCAAGATCTCCATCGACGCCCGCGGCACCGTCAAGGTCGGCAGCCGCACCGTCGGCACCCTCGCAGTGATGTCGCTGACCGGCGCCGCCAAGCAGGGCGACACGCTCTTCACCGGCACGCCCGGCGTGCGCCCGGCCGGCACGAACGTCCAGCAGGGCTTCCTCGAGGGCTCCGGCGTGCAGCCGGCCGCGGCGATGGTCGACATGATCGTGTCGTTCCGGTCGTACGAGACGGCCCAGCGCGCGATCCAGTCGATCGACACCGAGCTCGGCCGCGCCGCGAACTCCGTCGGCACCGCCACCGGCCAGTAGCGGCACCGGCCGGCAATCGCCCTCAAGAACCCCGGGACCGCGCCGATAACAGGGCGGAACATATCGGGGATCGCAACGGCTGGACTGCACCGCAGAGGCCGACAGGGAGACGCACCGACGCGAGCTCCCAGCCCCGAGATTCCCTCGGGAAGGCAGCAATGCTGAACGGACTCTATTCGGCCGCCAGTGGAATGCTGGCACAGCAGACGCGGATGGACATGCTCGCCAACGACCTGGCGAACCTGAACACCACCGGCTACAAGCAGGCGCGGATCGGCTTCCGCGATCTGCTCTACAACTCGGAGCTGGGCATGCCCATCGGCGCGGGTGCCGCCGTCGTCGACGCCGGCCGCAACGACGCCGAGGGCGCGCTCATGCAGACCGGCGAGCCGCTGTCACTCGCGATCGCCGGCCCGGGCTTCTTCCAGGTGCGGCGCGGCGACGGAAGCATCGCCCTGACCCGCAACGGCGACTTCCGCACGGACGCGAACGGCGACGTCGTCACCCAGTCCGGCGACCGCCTCGTCCCGCCGCTGCGGATTCCGCCGGGCACCGATCTCGACAAGCTCTCGATCGCGGCGGACGGCACGGTTGCCTCCGGCCAGACCCCGATCGGCAAGATCACGCTGGTCAACGTCACGAACACCGCCGGCCTCCAGGCGCTCGGCGACAACGAGTTCGCGCCCACATCGAACAGCGGCGTACCGACGGCGATCTCGGGGTCGCAGATGCAGCAGGGCTACCTCGAGGCATCCAACGTCGATCTCGCCACGAGCATGGTGGCGATGATCGACGCGCAGCGAAGCTACGAGATGGACAGCCGCGCCATCCAGAACCAAGACCAGATGATGCAGGTCGCAAACCAGATCCGGCAGTAGCGATGAGCGACCTCTCCGCACAGCAGCTCACCGCCCTCGGCTCCTCTGTCATGCCGACGGTGCTGCCGCCGGACGTCCGCAAGGCGGGCGCGAAGGGCGAGCAGCTCTACCAGGCCGCGCTCGGGTTCGAGCAGATGCTCACCCAGGAGCTGACCGACCAGCTCGCCCAGACGATGCAGAGCACCGACGGCACGGACGGCTCCGGCGGCTCCTCGAGCTCGGACAGCTCGGAGGATCCGTCGAGCCAGTCGATCTTCCCCTCCGACTCGAGCTCCTCGTCGATGGTCGGTCAGATGCTGCCTCAGGCGCTCTCCGACGGCATCACCGAGGCCGGCGGCCTCGGCATCGCCCACCAGCTCTACCTCCTGCTCGCCCAGCAGACCGGCCTCACGGCTGCAAGCGGCGCGGCCGGCGGCGCCTCCGGCGCGGCCGTCGCTCCGAGCGCCGCCTCCGGCGGAACCGCGGGGAGCGGACAGTGAACGGCCTCGTCGAGCACCTCGAGCGGCAGCTCGAGTCCAACCGCCGCCTGCTCCAGATCGTGCTCGCCCAGGCCGAGGCCATCAAAGTGCAGGATGTGCAGGCAGTTTTGGCCCGTTTGGCCGACGTCCAGCACGAGATGGCCAGGCGCGCGCAGATCGAGCGCGAGCGCGACGGGCTGCTCCGCACGGCCGCTCAAGTTCTGCGCGTACCTGCCGATCAGGTGACCCTCGACATGCTCCTGACGCTGACTCCCGAGCCCGCCGCCACGCGCGTGCGGGCGCTCTCCGCAGAGCTCAAGGGCCTCCTCGCCGAGGTCGCGCGCATCCACCGCCAGAACCGCGTCCTGATCCGGCAGGAGCTCCTGTTCCTGGATCACCTGATGCGGGTGATGTCGGGCGCGCCTCAGGCCGGGTACACGGCCGTCGGCCACACGACGCCGACCCAGCCCGCCAACCTGGTGGATCTGAGGGGATAGCGTGAGCATCTCGACGTTCATGGGGCTCGAGACCAACCTGCGCGGACTGCTCGCGCAGCAGCAGGCGCTGGACGTCACGAGCCACAACATCGCGAACGCGAGCACCACCGGGCTACTCGCGCCAGACCGCGGTGCTGGTCGCCTCCCCCGCCTATGCCATGCCGGGCGTCTCGACGGCGCCGGCCGGGGCGGGGCAGCTCGGCACCGGCGTCGACGTCGCCGCCTACCAGCGCATCCGCGACTCGTTCCTCGACGTCCAGTACCGCGCCCAGTCGATGCTGCAGGGCCAGGCGCAGGCCAACCAGAACGGCCTCCAGCAGGTGCAGCTCGCGTTCAACGAGCCCACCTCGAGCGGCATCAGCGGCCTGCTCGCCAACTACTGGTCGGCCTGGCAGAACCTCTCGAACAACCCCGAGGACATGGGCACGCGCCAGGCGCTCGCGCAGTCGGCGTCGAGCCTCGCCGACGGCTTCACGAGCCTCTCCGGGCAGCTCACCACGCTGCAGTCGCAGACGAGCCAGAACGTCTCGGACACGATCACCCAGGCCAACTCGTTCGGCGCCCAGATCGCCCAGCTGAACCTGACGATCTCGAAGCTCGAGGTCGCCGGCGACACGCCGAACGACCTGCTCGACCAGCGCGACGTGCTGCTCGACAAGCTGTCCGCGCTCGGGAACGTGTCGACCACGCCCGGCGCCAACGGCTCGGTCGACGTCTCGTTCGGCGGAGCCTCGCTCGTCACGGCCGCGACCTCGAGCACGCTCGCCGAGAGCAACCTGACCGGACTCACCTCCGGCAAGCTGCAGGGCCTGATCACGCTCCGCGACACGACCATCCCGGGCTATCAGACCTCGCTGGACACCATCGCCTCGACGCTGATCACGAAGACGAACGCGCAGAGCGGCCTCGGCTACGACCTGAACGGGAACCCCGGCGGCGCCTTCTTCACCGGCACCGACGCGTCGAACATCGCCGTCAACCCCGCGCTCGTGTCCAACCCGGCGCTGATCGCCGCCTCCTCGACCGGCGCGGTGGGCGACGCCGGCAACGCGCTCGCGATCGCCGACATGCAGCACGCGAACACCATCGGATCGTCGACGATCGACGTCGCCTACACGCAGCTCGTGACCCAGGTCGGTTCGGACGTGCAGCAGGCGACGAACCAGGTGGATACGACGACCGCGCTCGTGAACGCGCTCCAGAGCTCGCGCCAGTCGGTGTCGGGCGTGAACCTGGACGAGGAGATGACCAACCTCATCACCTTCCAGCGCGGCTACCAGGCCTCGGCCCGCGCGCTGAGCGCGATGGACTCCATGCTCGACCAGCTGATCAACCGCACCGGGAGGGTGGGCCTGTGACCACCAGGATCACTCAGGGAATGCTGAACCAGACGCTGCTCTACGACCTGCAGAACGTCACCACGCAGCTCTCGAACGTCCGAGCAGCAGCTCTCGTCCGGCTACAAGCTGAACAAGCCGTCCGACGACCCGTACGGCGCGAGCCAGGCGCTCAAGCTCCGGGCCGACCTGGCGTCGAACCGGCAGTACCAGTCGAGCGTCAGCGACGCCAACTCGTGGCAGTCTGTGGCCGACACGGCGCTGAGCGGCATCGGCGACTCGCTCCAGCGCGCGCGCGACCTGGTGATCCAGGGCGCGAGCGGCACGAACGACGCCGGCGACCGCACCGCGATCGTCACCGAGCTGACCCAGCTGATCGACTCGATCAAGACCGACGCCAACACGCAGTACGCGGGCCGCTACATCTTCTCCGGGACGGACACGAACACGCAGCCGTACCAGCTCGGCGCATCCGACGCCTACTCGGGCAACACCGCCAGCATCACGCGCGAGATCGGCGCCGGGGTGCAGGTGTCGATCAACCAGCCCGGCTCGAGCGTCATCGGCGATGCCTCGAGCGGCCTTCTCAGCACGCTGCGGCAGATCGTGAGCGACCTGAACTCGGGCAACACGAACGCGCTCTCGACCACGGATCTGAACGCGATCGACGCGGCCAACGACACGCTTCTGAACGCACGCGCCCAGGTGGGGGCGCTCTCTGACCGGCTCACGACCGCGACCAACCGGTTGCAGCTGACCGAGCAGTCGTCAACTCAGCTCTTGTCCAACGTCCAGGATGCCGACATGACCCAGGTCATGGTCAACTTCTCGACCCAACAGGCGGCGTACCAGGCGGCGCTCCGCGCCGGCGCACAGATCATCCAGCCGTCGCTGATGAACTTCCTCAGCGCGTAACGACTCCCCCCAAGGAGGCCCCCACACCATGGACATCCAAAGCACACGCTTCGGCAAGATCGAGATCCGCGAGGAGACGGTCATCGTCTTCCCCGACGGGCTCATCGGGCTCGGCGGCACCCGCTACGCGCTCGTCGCCCGCGACGACAAGGCGGTCTTCTACTGGCTGCATTCGATCGACGACCCGTCGCTCGCCCTTCCGGTCACCGTGCCGTGGCCGTTCTTCGCCGACTACGACGTCAAGCTCTCCGACGACGACGCCTCGACGCTCAAGCTCGAGTCGCCCGACCAGGCCGAGATCTTCTGCGTGGTTCGCGCCACCGATCAGCTCGGTGACTTCACGATCAACCTCCGTGGCCCGATCGTGATCAACAGCGAGCGCCGGCTCGGCCGCCAGGTGATCAACGAGGTCGGCGGGTTCGGCGTCCGCGAGCCGCTGTTCTCGCGCGTCCCGCTGTCGGAAGTGCGTCCCGCGACCCCGGCCGCCCCTGTCGCGGCCACGGGGGTCTGACGTGCTCGTCATCACCCGCAGGTCAGGCGAGCGCATCTGCCTCGGAGACCAGATCACCGTCACGGTGCTCGAGGTATCCGGGTCGAGCGTCCGCCTCGGGATCGACGCGCCGAGCGAGGTGCCGGTGTACCGGCACGAGATCTGGCTCGCCATCAAGGAAGAGAACGCGGCCGCCGCGCTCGCGCCGGTGGGCAGCGTCCCAACAGACATTCCCCCCAGCTAGCTCGTCAATACTCCCCAAGGAGAAACCGTCATGTCCCTTTCCGTCCAGACCAACATCGAGGCGTTCGACGCGCATCGAAACCTGGTCAATACCGCGAACCAGCTCTCGAACTCCATGCAGAAGCTGTCGTCGGGCTACCGGATCAACAAGGCCGCCGACGATGCCGCCGGTCTCGCGATCTCCGAGAAGCTGTCCGCTCAGGTCAGCGGCCTCACCCAGGCGCAGCAGAACGCGCAGGATGCCGTCAACCTCGTGCAGACCGCCGACGGCGCCATGGGCGAGGTGCAGGCCATCCTGGCCCGCGTCCGCGACCTCGCGGTCGAGTTCAACAACGGCACGCTGTCCAGCTCCGACCAGGCCGCCATCACGGCCGAGGTCGCGCAGCTCTGCGCCGAGGTCTCGAGCATCGGCACCGAGACGAGCTTCAACGGCATCGCCCTGCTCACCGGCAATGCCACCATCACGTTCCAGGTGGGCGCCAACGACGGCGAGACGATCGCCACCTCCGCGGTGAAGCTGTTCGGCTCCGGGTCGGGCTTCGCGGTCGATTCCGCCCTCTTCAACTTCTCCGGCTCGACGATCAGCCTGTCGGCCCTCGACACGGCGATCGAGAACGTCTCGAACGACCGGGCGACCTTCGGCGCCGTCCAGAACCGGCTCCAGCACACCCTGAACAACCTGGGCAACTACCAGGAGAACCTGTCGGCCGCCGAGTCGAGCATCAAGGACGTCGACATGGCGTCGGAGATGGTCAACTTCACCAAGCTGCAGGTGCTGCAGCAGGCCGGCATGAGCGTCCTCGCTCAGGCCAACCAGTCCTCGCAGTCCGTCCTGTCGCTGCTGCGCGGCTAGTTCCGATCCGTCCCACCCGCTGGTCCACCAGGGGCCGTCCGCACTCCGAATCGTGCGGGCGGCCCCTGACGCATCCCGGGCTCAACTTCCGGCCGCGGCTGGCGATGTAGTGAGAGACGCATGAGCACCCCCGCCGACGCCGTGATCCCCGCAAGCTTCACCGACGCGCTCAGCCGCATGCAGCAGCTCGAGGCAATGGTCGGCCAGCTGGCCAACCCGGCCACGTTCTCGCCGCCCGGCGCCACGTCGGCGGCCGTCTCGCCGTCGTCCCCGACCGCGTTCCAGCAGGCATTGAGCGCCGCCACCGCGTCGCAGACCGCGGCGCCCGTCAGCACGTCGGGCACGAACGCCGGCCTGACGGCGCTGCAGGTCGCAGAGACGCAGGTGGGCGTGACCGAGCAGCCGCCCGGATCGAACGACGGGCCCCAGATCGCCCAGTACCGCACCGCCACCCAGGGCGCCTACGCCGGCGCTCCCTGGTGCGCGTACTTCGTCTCGTGGTGCGCGGCCGAGGCCGGCGCACCGATCGGCAGCCAGGGCCAGGGCCTCGGCTCCGTCGCCGAGATCACCGACTGGGCGCGGTCGACGGGCCGCCTGACCCAGACGCCCGCGCCGGGCGAGCTGATCCTCTTCGGCACCGAGCATGTCGGCATCGTCAAGTCGGTGAACCCCGACGGCTCCCTCACGACCGTCGAGGGCAACGCCTCAGACGGCGTGCGCCAAGAGACGCGCCGGCCCTCCGAGGCCACCGGCTACGTCGTCTTGGGCTAACGCCCCGTGGGGGAACCCATGGGTTCCCCCACGGTCACGACGAGGGGCCACCCGGTGGGTGGCCCCTCGTGTCGTTCAGGGTGGTGCTGTCTGCTTCGACTAGCGGAGCAGCGAGAGCACCGACTGCGGGGCCTGGTTGGCCTGAGCGAGGACGCTCATGCCGGCCTGCTGGAGCACCTGCAGCTTGGTGAAGTTGACCATCTCCGACGCCATGTCGACGTCCTTGATGCTCGACTCGGAAGCCGACAGGTTCTCCTGGTAGTTGCCCAGGTTGTTCAGGGTGTGCTGGAGCCGGTTCTGCACGGCGCCGAAGGTCGCCCGGTCGGTCGACACGTTCTGGATCGCCGTATCGATGGCGGCCAGGGTGATCGTCGAGCCCGAGAAGTTGAAGATCGCCGAGTCGACGGCGAAGCCCGACCCGGAGCCGAACAGCTTCACCGCGGACGCCGAGATCGTCTCGCCGTCGTTGGCGCCCACCTGGAAGGTGATGCTGGCGGTGCCCGTCAGCAGGGCGATGCCGTTGAACTGGGTGTCCGAGCCGATGCTCGAGATCTCGTTGCAGAGCTGCGCGACCTCGGCCGTGATGGCGGCCTGGTCGGAAGCCGACAGCGTGCCGTTGTTGTACTCGACCGCGAGGTCGCGGACGCGCTGGAGCATCGAGGTGACCTCGCCCATCGCGCCGTCGGCGGTCTGCACGAGGTTGACGGCGGACTGGGCGTTCTGCTGGGCCTGGGTGAGGCCGCTGACCTGAGCGGACAGCTTCTCGGAGATCGCGAGACCGGCGGCATCGTCGGCGGCCTTGTTGATCCGGTAGCCCGAGGACAGCTTCTGCATCGCGCTGGACAGCTCGCCGGCGGTGTTGACCAGGTTGCGGTGCGCGTTGAACGCCGCGAGGTTGGTCTGGACTGAGAAGGACATATCTTCCTCCTTGAAGATAGATGTTTGTGTCCTATTGCGACCGCGTCCTTGCGGTGCGCTTCCACGTAATCGACCGCACCCACAGCGTCTTTAGCGCTCTGGAAAGATTGCAATGCTTACGTCGGCGGACGGGGAGGGGCCACCCGGTGGGTGGCCCCTCGTTCCGTCTACCGTGTTGCTGGCTGGGTGCTAGCGCAGGAGCGAGAGCACGGCCTGCGGGCCCTGGTTGGCCTGAGCGAGGACGCTCATGCCGGCCTGCTGGAGCACCTGCAGCTTGGTGAAGTTGACCATCTCCGACGCCATGTCGACGTCCTTGATGCTCGACTCGGAAGCCGACAGGTTCTCCTGGTAGTTGCCCAGGTTGTTCAGGGTGTGCTGGAGCCGGTTCTGCACGGCGCCGAAGGTCGCCCGGTCGGTCGACACGTTCTGGATCGCCGTATCGATGGCGGCCAGGGTGATCGTCGAGCCCGAGAAGTTGAAGATCGCCGAGTCGACGGCGAAGCCCGACCCGGAGCCGAACAGCTTCACCGCGGACGCCGAGATCGTCTCGCCGTCGTTGGCGCCCACCTGGAAGGTGATGCTGGCGGTGCCCGTCAGCAGGGCGATGCCGTTGAACTGGGTGTCCGAGCCGATGCTCGAGATCTCGTTGCAGAGCTGCGCGACCTCGGCCGTGATGGCGGCCTGGTCGGAAGCCGACAGCGTGCCGTTGTTGTACTCGACCGCGAGGTCGCGGACGCGCTGGAGCATCGAGGTGACCTCGCCCATCGCGCCGTCGGCGGTCTGCACGAGGTTGACGGCGGACTGGGCGTTCTGCTGGGCCTGCGTGAGGCCGCTGACCTGAGCGGACAGCTTCTCGGAGATCGCGAGACCGGCGGCATCGTCGGCGGCCTTGTTGATCCGGTAGCCCGAGGACAGCTTCTGCATCGCGCTGGACAGCTCGCCGGCGGTGTTGACCAGGTTGCGGTGCGCGTTGAACGCCGCGAGGTTGGTCTGGACTGAGAAGGACATATCTTCCTCCTTGAAGATAGGTGTGTGTGTCCCTTGCGTACCGCATCCGTGCGGCGCGCCTCCCCGTAATCGGCTGCCCCTCTACCGGGTTTAGCGTACGGAGAAGATCGTAGGAATACGGTGTGTGCCGCCGGCCTACGCGCGCACGTCGATCAGGTGCGGCTGGTCGTCATCGGGATCGTCCGTCTGCTCGCGCGGCGGATCCTTGGGCCGGCGCGGGTCGCCGTCGCGGCGGGCGTCGCGCTCGCGCAGCTTCCAGGCCGGCGGCGTCTGCGGGATGCGGTCGATCCGGTCGGTCATGCGCTAGGCCCCTGGCTCGCGCGCGCCGCGGCGGCCCGTTCGGCCTCGCGGACGCGGCCGTCGACAGCCCCACGCACGGCCGCGCTCGCCTCGCCGTCGAGCAGGTGCTGCCACAGGACGACGGCGGCGATCCACGCGAGCATCTGCGCGGCCACGCCGGCGATGACGCCGCGCAGGAGCGCGTCGGGGAGCGGCATCCCGCTCATGGTGCTGTAGGCGACCACGCCGCCGAAGCCGAGCAGCCCGCCCCATGCCTTGATCTGGCGGATCGACTGCGCGGCGCGCGGGTGGTCGCTGAGGGCGACGAGCGGCGGGGTCGTCTGATCGGCCATCAGGGCATCACCAGCGCCGCCAGCTCGACTGCTTCGGCGGGGCGCAGCCCGTCGGCCGGCCGGCGGCCGTCGCACAGGTAGGAGACCGGCCGCTTGAGCCGCAGCGACACGCCGACGGCGACCGCGGCGGACGGCGCCTCGTCGATGCGTGAGATCAGGATCCGGTTGACCGGGCAGGTCGAGTCGAGCGCGGCGTTCAGGTGCAGCAGCGAGCGCGCGTCGTAGCCGGCAGGCGTGACCAGGTGGGTCTCGTCGGGGCGCATCGCGGCGAGCAGCCGGCCGAGGGCCGCGATGCCGTCGGGATCGCCGGCCGAGACCGGCGGCGTGTCGACGACGATGACGCCGTCCGGGCCGGGCGCGCGCACCGCCGACTTGGCGGCCTCGGCGGTGTCGGCGCTGCGGCGCTCGATCTCCAGGCCCTCGGTCAGCGCGGCCAGCCGCTCGGCGCCCTCGCCGGGCTCGAGGCTCACGGTGCGCACCGTGAAGGGCGAGCGGTCGGCGTAGGCGTGCGCGAGCTTGGCGGCGGTCAGGGTCTTGCCGGACCCGGCCGGCCCCACGAGCGCGATCGTGCGGCTCTTCGTCCGCCAGCCGTGCTCGACGCGCATCGTGCGGGCGAGCATGCGCCGCACGAGCTCGGCCGGCGTGGCGTCCGGGTCAAACGGCGCGAGCATGCGGGCGGCGTCGGTGACGAGGTCTTCGACGACCGAGTCGGGCATCCCCGCGGTGACGAGCCCTGCGGCGACCTCGTCCCAGCCGGCGTGGAGGACGGGCCGTGAGGCCACCTCGACCGTGCCGTTGGCCGACACGAGGTCCAGGTCTTCGAACTGCGTCCGCGGGGCCTCCGTGACGTCTCCGGTCGCAAGCGCCTCGTCCAGGGCGTCGGCGAACGGGCTGGCCTGCTCGATCAGCGAGCGGATGACCGGG
Source organism: uncultured Actinomycetes bacterium (assembly GCA_963707585.1). GTDB lineage: Bacteria > Actinomycetota > Thermoleophilia > Gaiellales > JAICJC01 > JAICJC01. The sequence continues at coordinate 460,205 of CAVPQP010000008.1, forward strand.
CCGCCGTCGTCGGCGTCCGCGTCCGGCGCGCCGGCGGCGGAGTCGTAGGCGTCGAAGACGGTGCGGGCGGGGATGGCCGGCACCGGCCCACCGGCCTGCGCCTCGATCTCGACGCAGCGCTTGCCGAAGAACCCGGCGAAGCCTCCGGTGACGCCCTCGCGGCGGCGCGTGATGACGGCGCTGTCGCCGAGGTCGGCGCGGATCTGGGGAAGCAGCTCCTCGAGCGACGCGCCTTGGTAGGTGCGGGTCTCCGGCATGTGTGCTCCTTGGCGGAGGGCGGCGAGCCCTAGCCGCCCACGACTCCGGTGGATTCGACGCGGATCCCCGGCAGGATCTCATTGTAGGACACGACCGGGAGTTGCGGTAATGCCTGCTCGATCAGCCGCCGCAGATGCCTGCGGATGCGGCCCGAGCACAGGAGCACGGGGCGCACGCCCATGCCCGTCGCCTGCTCCACCTCGCCCGTCAGCAGCCGCACCACCGTCTGCGCGCGCGAGGGATCCATGGCCAGGTACTCGCCGTCGCGGGTCTGCGTCACCGACTCGGCGATCTCCTGCTCGAGGTTGGGATCGAGCGAGATGGCCTGGAGCGACTTCGTGGAGTCGAGGTAGCCGAGCGTGATCGCGCGCGCGAGCGCCTGGCGGGCGTACTCGGCCAGGATGGCGGGATCGTGCGTCGAGGCGGCGCGGTCGCCGATCGCCTCGAGGATGGTGCCCAGGTCGCGGATCGAGACGTTCTCGCGCAGCAGGTGCTGCAGCACGCGCTGCACCTCGCCGACGCCGAGCTTGTCGGGGACGACCTCCTCGACGGCGGCGGCGTTCTGCTCCTTGAGCGCGTCGAGCAGCTTCTTCGTCTCCTGGCGCGTGAGCAGCTCGTCGACGTGGCGGCGGATCGTCTCGGTCAGGTGCGTCACGATCATCGACTCGGCGTCGACCACGGTGTAGCCGAGCGCCTCGGCCTCGCCGCGGTGGTTCTCGTCGATCCACACCGCCGGGAGCCCGAAGGCGGGCTCGGTGGTCGGGATGCCGGACACGCCCGGCGTGGCGTCGCCCGGGTCCATCGCCAGGCGGTGGCCGGGGATGACGCGCCCGCGGGCGACCTCGACGCCGCGCACCTTGACCGCGTACTCGTGCGAGTCGAGGCCGACGTCGTCGTGGATGCGCACCGGGGCGATCACCATGCCGAGCTCCGAGGCGATCTGGCGGCGGACGACGCCGACGCGGCCGAGCAGCGAGCCGCCCGACTTGGCGTCGACCATCGGCACGAGCCCGAACCCGATCGTGAGCTCGAGCGGGTCGATCTGGAGCGCGCCGACGACGCCGTCGCCAGGCTGCGCCGCGGGTGCCGGCAGGCTCGCGGCCGCCGCCTGCGTCGCCGCGACGCCGGCGGCGTGGGTGACCATCGCCCGGCCGAGCAGGAAGAAGATCGCGCCGATGGTGACGAACGGGATGATCGGCATGCCGGGAACGAGCCCCATCGCGGCGATGATGCCGCCGGCGATCATCGGCGCGCGCGGCTGGCGCAGGATCTGGTCGGAGATGTCCGACCCGAGGTCGGACTCGCTGCCGGAGCGGGTGACGATGATGCCCATGGCGGTCGAGATCAGGAGCGCCGGGATCTGGGCGGCGAGGCCGTCGCCGATCGTCAGGATCGGGAAGGTGTGGGCGGCGTCCGAGAACGACATGCCGCGCTGCAGGAGGCCGACGCCGATGCCGCCGAGCAGGTTGATGGCGACGATGAGGATGCCGGCCATGGCGTCGCCCTTCACGAACTTGGACGCACCGTCCATGGCGCCGTAGAAGTCGGCCTCGCGCGCGATCTCCTCGCGGCGCTGGCGGGCCTGCTGGTCGGTGATCTGGCCGGCGTTCAGGTCGGCGTCGATCGCCATCTGCTTGCCCGGCATCGCGTCGAGGGTGAAGCGGGCGGCGACCTCGGCCACGCGGCCGGCGCCGTTCGTGATGACCACGAACTGGATGACGACCAGGATCAGGAACACCACCATGCCGACGAGCACGTTGCCGCCGACCACGAACGAGCCGAAGGCGTGGATCACGTTGCCGGCGTCGCCGTGCAGGAGCACGAGCCTCGTGACGCTGATGTTGATGCCGAGGCGGAAGAGCGTCGTCAGGAGCAGCAGCGACGGGAACGCCGCGAAGTCGAGCGCCTTGGGCACGTACATCGTCGTGACCAGGATCATCAGGGCGCCCGCGATGTTCACCGTGATGAAGACGTCGAGCAGCGCGCTCGGCAGCGGCACGAGCATCATCGCGACGACCACGACGACGCCGACCGCGGCCAGCAGGTCGTTGTGCTTGAGGAGGAGCTTCAGCCCACCGCCCATGGCTCAGCGACCTCTCACGACGAGGGTGTGACCGGTCGATGCCGGCAGGCGGCCGCGGGGGGAGCGGCGGCGAAGCGACGGGCTTCCGATTCGCATGCGGGTCCCTCATCGGCGTTCTGCGGCCGTGACTTGAGCCGTGCCTGGGCCACGATCAGGCGACCTTCCGGCGGCGCCGGCCGGCGGTGCGGAAGACGAACGCGAGCACCTCGGCGACGGCGGCGAAGAACTCGTCCGGGATCATCTGGCCGATCTCGACCTCGCGGTGCAGGGCGCGGGCGAGCGGCGGGTTCGTGAGGACGGGCACCTCCGCGTCCTCGGCGGCCTGGCGGATCGCCTTGGCGACCAGGTCGACGCCCTTCGCGACGACCTCCGGGGCCGGCCGGGTGCCGTCGTAGCGCAGCGCGACGGCGAAGTGGGTCGGGTTCGTGACGACGACGTCCGCCGTCGCGACGTCGGCGATCATGCGCTGGCGGGCGCGGGCGAACTGACGCCGGCGGATGGCGCCGCGCACCTCGGGGGCGAGGTCGGACTGGCGCGACTCCTGCCGCACCTCCTCCTTGGTCATCTTCAGCGACTTCTCGTGCTGGTAGCGCTGCCAGGTGAAGTCGATGATCCCGATCAGCATGAAGGCGACGCAGACATACAGGGCGAGGCTCATGATCGCCGCGGCGAGCTGCTCGAGGATCTGGCCGGGGGTCGCGCCGGCGAGCTCGCCCAGCGTGGTCAGGCGCGGCCAGATGGCGAGGAACGCCGCGACGGCGACGACGCCGGCCTTCGTGATCGTCTTGCCCGCGTCGAAGAGCGCCTTCGTCCCCACCAGGCGCTTGATCCCGGTGCGCGGGTTCACCTTGCTCCACTGCGGCTTGATCGCCGCCCCGGTGATGCGCGGCCGGTTCTGCACCAGGTTGGCCACGAGGCCCGCGGCGGCGGCCGTGATCGCGATCGGCGCCGCCATCGAGAGCAGCGACATCATCGCCCACGACGACAGCGTGCCCAGGCCGGCCCGGCCGGCGAGACGGGTGTCGCCGGACTGGGAGAGGCCGACGCGGACGACGTCGGCGAACTTGTTCAGCATGCTCGGGCCGGTGATGATGAGCGCGACCATGCCGCCGAGCAGCACCGCCGCGGACGTGAGGTCGACCGAGCGGGCGATCTGGCCCTTCTTGCGCGCCTCGTCGCGGCGCTTGGGAGTCGGCTTCTCGGTGCGGTTGTCGGCCACCGGTCAGCCGCCCAGCGTCTGGACCGCCTGGGTGACCGACTGCTGCAGCGCACCCTGGATCTGGTTCGAGACGAACGGCAGGGTGGCGGCGATCACCGTCATCCCCACCAGGATCTTGGCCGGCATGCCGATCACGAACACGTTCATCTGCGGCACGGCGCGTGAGACGAGCCCCATCGCCGCATCGGTGATGACGAGCGCGACGAGCGCCGGCGCCGCGATCTCGAGGCCGATCGTCCACACCTGCGCGAACGCGCCCAGCATCCCCGCCGTGAGGGCGCCGATGTGCGGGTAGGCGGTGATCGGCAGGGCGTGGTAGCTGGCGCCGAGCCCCTCGATCATGATGTGGTCGCCGCCCGACATCAGCATGACCATCACCGCGAACAGGGTGTAGAACTGGCCCAGGATCGCCGTCTGCTGATTGTTCACCGGATCGAGGATCGACGAGAACGAGAACCCGACGAGCGTGTCGAGGATGCTCGCGCCCGCCTGCACGGCGGCGCCGACGAGCGCCATCGGGAATGCGAACACGAGGCCGACGCCGATCTCCTTCAGCAGGAGCAGCACGAAGGCGCCCGCGTCGAGGGGGACCGTCTGGCCGTGCACGGCGATCGGCATGAGCGCGAGCGAGATCGCCATCGCGAGCATCAGCTTGATCCGCATCGGGATCATCGCGGTCGAGAAGGCCGGCGCGAGCACGAAGAGGCCGCCGACGCGCGAGAGCACGAGGAGGAAGCCCAGCACCTCGGTGAGCGCCTGCGTCGGCAGGGTGACGGTCACGGGCCGACCAGGTTGGGGATGTTCGTGTAGAGGTTCTGGGTGTAGGTCAGCATCTGGTCGAGCATCCAGGGGCCGCCGATGGCGAGCACCGCCCCGATCACGAGGATCTTCGGGATGAAGCTGAGCGTCTGCTCCTGGATCGACGTCACGGCCTGGAACACCGAGACGATGAGCCCGACGACGAGCCCGGCGAGCAGGAACGGCATCGACACCTCGAGGGCGACGGTGAGGGCCTGGGTGGCGAGTGAGTTGACGGTGTCGGCGTTCACGGTCGTCAGGTGTGGAAGGACTGGACGAGGCTCTGGATGACGAGGTGCCAGCCGTCGACGAGCACGAACAGCATGATCTTGAACGGCAGCGAGATCAGCACCGGGGGCAGCATCATCATCCCCATCGACATCAGGGTCGAGGCGACCACCATGTCGATGATCAGGAACGGCAGGTAGATCAGAAAGCCGATCTGGAAGGCGGTCTTGAGCTCCGAGATCATGAACGCCGGCACGAGCACGTAGGTGGGGATGTCGGCGCGCGTCTTCGGCCGCGGCAGGTTCGCCATGCGCACGAACATCGCCAGGTCGGAGTCGCGCGTCTGGTTGAACATGAACGTCCGCAGCGGCTGCTGGCCGCGGTCGGCGGCCTGGCTGAGCGTGATCTCGTGGCTCGTGTACGGCTGGATCGCGGTCGTGTTGATCTGCTTGAAGGTGGGCGCCATCACGAAGATCGTCAGGATCAGGGACATGCCGACGAGCACCTGCGAGGGCGGGCTCGTGGGCGTGCCGAGCGCGTTTCTGACGAAGCCGAGCACGATCAGGATGCGCGTGAACCCGGTGACCATGAGCAGCGCGCCGGGCAGGAGCGCGAGCAGCGTCATCGAGACCAGGATCTCGACCGGCGTCGAGAGCGCGTTGCCGTTGATCGAGATGCCGGAGCCGGCGGTTGCGAGCAGCGGGAGCGCGCTCATGCGCGCGCCGTCCGCTTGCGCAGGTTCTCGAGCAGGTTGTTGCGCCGCAGCGGTGTCGCGGGAGGCAGCGACAGCGCCATGCCCTCGCCCGTGGCGGCGCGCTCGATCAGCATGGCCTCGTCGGCGGCGTACACCCGCAGGGGGGTGATCGAGTGATCGGTGGCGCCCACGAGGATCAGCTCGTCGCCGGCGCGCACCAGGTGGAGCGAGCGGTTGGGCGCAAGCGGCGTCGTCGCGATGACGCCGATGCGCTCGTCGGCGCGGCCCGACTTGGCGCGGGCGGCGCTTTTCAAGAGCCAGTAGACGCCGTAGATCACGCCGAGCACGACGGCGAGGCCGACGATGGTGCGGATCACGTCGGCACCGGCGCTTCCGACCGCCGCCGGGGCGCTGCCCGACGAGGATCCGGCCCCGCTCACGTCGGCGCCGAGCGGCGTCTTGTCGACGTGGAAGGCGGGTGCGTGCTTCCTGGCGTTGTGCGCCGCCGCCGCCTTGTGGGCGGCGTGGTCGGCCCGCGTCGCGGCGGACGCGGTGATGGGGTGGAGCAGCCCGGCCGCGGTTGCAGCGATCGCGATCAGGCAGATGCTCGACCGAACTGGGGGGAGTCGGCGAGAGAGCAAGGCGATCACCTCATCGGAAGGCGCGCGCCCCGGCTTGAGCATCGGCTGGCGCGGCCCGCCGGTTTAACCGAAGGGGTCGCCGGGGTTACTACAAATCGGGGAGGGGTCCCGGGAACGTGGTGCCGATACGGACATGGATCGCTTTGGGCCCCCGGCCCGATGTCGCGCTCCCCAAAACCGTCCGCTCCCCCTTTCGTCTCGTGTTCGCTTGGAGGTTCCCTCTGTGGAAGCATCGCCCGTGTCCAGCACCCGGCCCACGGCCGGCACCGCGGAGGCCCTGTGGCGCGCCTGGATCCAGCACAAGGATGTGGCGGCGCGTGACCGGCTCGTGCTCTCGTACGCACCGATGGTCAAGTACCTCGCCTGCCGCAAGGTGCGCGAGCTCCCGGCCCACTGCGAGCTCGACGACCTCGTGTCGTGCGGGCTGCTCGCCCTGATCGCCGCCGTCGACCGCTTCGACCCCGCCAAGGGCGCGACCTTCGAGCAGTACGCGTGGACGCGCGTGTCCGGCGCGATCATGGACGAGCTGCGCCGCCAGGACTGGGCGCCGCGGTCGCTGCGCCGCAACGGCCGCGCCATCGAGCGCGCCCGCGAGCAGTGGCAGCTGCGCACCGGCCGCCTGCCCACCGACGACGAGCTGGCGAAGGACCTCGAGATCGACGTCGCCCATCTGCACAGCCATCTCGAGGGCCTGTCGCGGGCGGATCTCCTGAGCCTGAACACCCCGGCCCGGGGCACCGAGGAGGCCATGCCGGTCGAGGTCGGCGACACGATCGAGGCGCCCGCGGGCGAGTTCGATCCCGAGCTCGCGGCGCTGGCCGGCGAGCGCGCCGAGGTGCTGCGCGATGCCATCGCGTCGCTCAGCGAGCGCGAGCAGACGATCCTCGTCCTCCTCTACGTCAAGCACATGCAGGGCGCGGAGGTCGGGCGGATGCTCGGCATCAGCGAGTCGCGCGTGTCCCAGATCCTGAGCTCCATCCGGCGCACGCTGAAGGAGCGGATCGACACGTACGACTCGGTCGTCCCGCCGCTCCGTCGCGCCGCGTAGCCGCCTCGAGCACGAGCCCCAGCGCTGCTCCGGTCGCCGGGTGATCGGTGGCGGTGCATACTCGGTGCCAGGCACCGTCATGCACGCAAAGGTTCGCATCCAGCTGCGCGTCTCGCCCGGCGCGGCCCGCACCGCCGTCGTCGGCCGCTACGCAGACGGCTGGAAGGTGCGCGTCGCCGCACCGCCCGAGGGCGGCCGGGCGAACGCCGACCTCGAGCGCCACCTGGCCGCGGTCCTCGGCGTCGCGCGCCGCGACGTGCGCGTCGTCGCCGGCGCGGGCGCGCGCACGAAGACCGTCGAGATCGCCGGCGTCACCGCCGCGGCGGTCGCCGCGGCGCTCGACCGGGCCTAGGCCGCGGCGTCGAGGCGCCGCTTGGGCGACACGACGTGCGTGATGCGGAGGCCGAACTCCTCGTCGATCGCGACGACCTCGCCCTGGGCGATCGTCTGCCCGTTCACGAGCAGGTCGACGGGCTCGCCGGTCATCCGGTCGAGCGCCACGATCGATCCGGGGCCCATCTCGAGCGTCTCGCGGATCGTCATCGTCGTGCGCCCGATCTCGACCGTGAGCTCGACGGGGACGTCGAGCACGGGGCCGAGGTCGAGGTTCAGCGGTCGCTCGCCCAGCCGTTCCTCGAGCGTCGGCATGACGAGCTCGGTGCCGGCGGCGGGGGCGGCGGGGAGGTTCTGGGGATCGTGTTCAGGCATGTGATTCCCTACTGGACGACGACGTCGGTGAAGAGCACCTGGGTGACCTTAACATCGGTCGAGCTCTGCAGATCCGTGAGGATCTTCTTCTCGAGCGACATGCGCTGTGTGCGGTCGATCAGGGCGCTGTCGGCCAGCCCGGTCAGGTCGTTGGTGATGATGGCCCGCACGGCCGCGTCCTCGGTCAGGGTGGCGGCGCCGCCGCTCGCCGGCGCGGCCGGCACGCCCGCGCTCATGAGCAGCGCGACGGTGACCTTGCCGTAGTGGCCGCCGCTCAGGTTGACGACGAACTCGGGCGAGAGCGGGAACAGCGTGCCCGTGATCTTCGGGGGCACGGCCTTCGCCGGCTTGGGGGCGAGGACGAAGAAGTAGGCGCCGCCGCCGCCCGCTGCGAGCAGGAGGAGGACGGGCAGGATGATCTTGAGCTTGCCTTTCACGGGGTCGAGCCTCCGGAGGATGAGGTGTTGTTGGAGCGGATCACGACGATGTCGACGCGCCGGTTGAGCGCGCGGCCGGCCGCCGTGGTGTTCGGGGCCACGGGGTTCTGGTCGGCGTAGCCGACCGCGGCCAGGTGCTGCGGGGCGACGCCGTGGTGGAGCAGGAACTCGAGTACGGCGTCGGCGCGGGCGGTGGAGAGCTCCCAGTTGCTCGGGTAGGTGCCGCCCGAGATGGGGACGTTGTCGGTGTTGCCCTCGACGGTGATCGGGTTATTGATGTGCATCGAGACCAGGAGCCGGGTGACGCGCGAGAGCAGCGGCGTCGCGGTCGGCTTGAGGACGGCCTGGCCGCTGTCGAAGACGAGGTTGTTGGTCAGCAGGCGGATGACGAGGCCGCGCTGGTCGATGCTGGTCGAGATGTCGCCGGCGAACCCGTGCTTGCGGGCGTAGTTCTCGACGCGGCGCTGCACCTCGAGGAGCGTGTTCTGCTCGGCCGAGGCGGCCTTGGCCTTCGCGGCGGCGTTCGTGCCCGAGCCCATGAGCGTGCGCGTGAAGATGTTGAAGCTCGAGTCGACCGACCCGCTCGGCGTCGCGGTCTGGACGCCGGTGATGCGCGTCGGGTTGCCTGACTGCACGCCCTTGCCGCCGTCCAGGACGCCGCCGATGAACGCCTTCTGCAGGGCGTGCTGCAGCACCTGGTACTTGGAGATGTTGACCGACGAGATCGAGAACAGCACCATGAAGAGCGCCATCAGGAGCGTGATCATGTCGGCGTAGGTGAGGAGCCAGCGCTCGTCCCCGCCCTCGTGGCCGCCGCCGTGACCGCCGCGCCGGCGCCCCCGGCCGCGTCCGTGGCCGCTCATGCCGCTTCCCGGAGCTCCGCCGAGGACGCGCCGCCCTCGGACTTCTTCTCCTCGCCGCCGCGGTCGGCCGGGGCCACGAACGACTCGAGCTTCTCGGCCAGCACGCGCGGGTTGTCACCGGCCTGGATCGAGAGGATCGCGTCGAGGATCATCGTGCGGTGGTTGAGCTCGGTGGCCGACATCTCCTTGAGCTTGTTGCCGATCGGCAGGAGCATCAGGTTCGCGCTCGAGACGCCGTACAGGGTCGCGATGAACGCACCCGAGATCGCGGGGCCGAGCTCGGCCGGCGCGGCCAGGTTCTGGAGGACGTGGATCAGGCCCATCACCGTGCCGATGATGCCGACCGTCGGGGCGAAGCCGCCGGCGGTCGTGAAGAGTCCGGCCACCTGCGCGTGGCGGGCGGCGAGGCCGTCGATCTCCGACTCGAGGATCGCGTGCACGAGATCCGAGTCGGTGCCGTCGACGACCAGCTGCAGGCCCTTGCGCGTGAACGCGTCGTCGATCTTGGCGACGTCCTCCTCGAGGGCCAGCAGGCCGTTGCGGCGCGCCTTCTCGGACAGCTCGACCATCTGGCCGATCGAGCCGGCCGAGTTGATCGACGTGCCCTTGAACGACATGATCGCCGCCTTGGGCGCGGTCATGAAGGAGCGGAAGTTCGTCGACGCCATCGTGGCGCCGACCGTGCCGCCGGTGATGAGGATCAGGGCGGGGATGTTGAGGAAGGTGACCGGGTTCGTCCCCTCCATGATCGCCGCGAGGAACAGCGCGGCGAACGCCACTGCGATTCCGATTGCGGTGATTGCCTTCATGTCTATCCGTTCCTTCGGGGCGACAGCCGCCGTCCGTGGCGGCAACTTGCGTAACTGTGAAGATAATCGGCCTGGATGGCCGGGGATTCAGTCTGCATCGACGTGGTCGCGCGGGAGCTCGATCACCGCAGCGAGCCGTCCGAAGGCGGCGCGGCGCGTGGTGGCGGGGGAGGGGTGCTCGGTGGCGGTGAGGACGGATGCGCGCCACTCGCGGACGAGCTGGGCGATCTCGGCGGGGGTCTCGGAGACCACGAACTTCGTGCCGTTGGCGAGCACGATCACGGTGTCCGGGTTCGCGTCGACGACCTGGATCAGGTCGGGGTTGACGTAGACCTCGCGGTCGAGCTGGGTGATGCGGTGGACGGCGATCACGCCGGGTCCTTTCATCGGCTTTGGCCGTGAGCCGGGGCCGGCCGTGTCGCGGCCGGCCCCGTGGCTCCGAGGCTTAGTGCTTCAGGTTCACGAGCTCCTGGAGCATCTCGTCCGAGGTCGTGATCACGCGGCTGTTGGCCTGGAACCCGCGCTCCGCGGTGATCATGTTGGTGAACTCCTGGGCGAGGTCGACGTTCGACATCTCGACGGCCCCCGGGATGAGGGTGCCGAGGCCGTTCGTGCCGGCGATGTTGGCCAGCTCGGCGCCGGAGTTGTTGGTGGCGATCCAGTTGTTGCCGGACACGCGCTGGAGGCCGGCGTCGTTCGGGAACGTCGCCAGCGAGATGACGGCGATCTTGGTGACGACTCCGGCGGAGTCGGTCACCGACACGGTGCCGTTCTGGGCGACCGTGACCGACTGCGAGCCCGGCGGGACCGTGATCTTGGTCTCGTTGGCCGCACCCGTGAGCGGGTTGCCCGAGGAGTCGAGCTTGAAGCCGACCACGTAGGCGCCCGCGTTCGTCACGATGTCGCCGTTGGCGTCCGTCGTGAAGTTGCCGGCCCGCGTGTACATGTAGTTCGAGGTGCCGCCGAGCGTGCTGCCGTCGTCGACGACGCGGAAGAAGCCGTCGCCCTGGATGGCGACGTCGAGCGCGCTTCCGGTGGTCTGCACCGCGCCTGCCGTCATGATGTTGTTGATGCTGCCGACGCGGACGCCGAGTCCGATCTGGGCGACGTCGGTGCCGCCGTGGGTGGCGGTCGGGGCGGCCGAGCCGTGCTCGAGCTGCGAGAGGGCATCCTCGAAGCTCGCCCGCTCGGACTTGAACCCGATGGTGTTGACGTTGGCGATGTTGTTCGCGGTCACGTCCAGCATCGTCTGGTGGACGGCAAGGCCGCTGATGGCGGAGAACATTCCTCGCATCATGGTGATCGTCTTCCTCTCCGGCCGACCGCTTCCCCGGATGGGGTCCGGCGTTTCGGCCCGTTCTGTGGTTGGGTGTGGTTAGTTGATGACTGCGCTGTCGATGTTCGTGAACACCCTGTCGCGCATGTTGTCGGCACCGACCGCCGTGATTACAGTCCGATTGCGGACCGAGACCACGAAGGCGGTGGAGTCGACCATGACCAGGGCGTCACGTGAGCCCTTGGCCGCAGCCTTGGATACGCCCTCGCTGAGCCGGGCCATGGTGGCGGCGTCGACGGGGATGCCCCGCTGATTGAGCCGCTCCAGGGCATGGCCGCTGAGGCGGAGCGGCTGTGAATCGGTCGCCGCGAGCCTCTTCTGGAGGAGCTGATCGAAGGCCGGGCCATCCGTGGCAGGCCGGCGCACGCCCGCTGCGGGCGGCGTGGGGTCGGCCACGCCGGGAGGCGTGGTCGCCGGATTGATGCGGATGGGATCGGCCGACATGGGTTACGACACGCCCACGATCTGGCTGAGGCTGATGCCGGTGCCGCCGATGTCGATGACGGGCTGACCCTGGTTGAACGTCACGGCGTCGACGACGCCCTGAGCCGGGGTTGCCGGCCGAGTCGGTGTAGGCGACCGTGTGGCCGATCAGGCCGATGCTCTGCGCCTGCTGGCCGCTCTGCACCAGGTTGGTCAGCTGCTCCACCGAGGAGAACTGCGCCATCTGGGTCACCGACTGGGTCGGGTCCTGCTGCGACTGGCTGAGCGGATCCTGGTTCTGCATCTCTGCGACCAGGAGCTGCAGGAACCCGTCCTGGCCCAGGATCGCTGCCGGGTTGGACGCCGACGTCGTCGGCGCGGTCCCAACCGGGCTCGTCGTGGGGGAAACGCTGCTCATTCCATGCCTCCTATGCGAATACGTCGATCTGCGATCCCGGAAGGGGCAGCTGCGACGGCTGGATCGTGGTTTCGGCCTCGTCGTCGGCGGCGTCGTCGCCACCGTTGGGCCCCATTGCGTTTGCCATGTCGGCTGCGCGCTCTCCGCGCGCGTTGCCTCCGCGGTCGTCGCCGGAGAGGTGCACGTCGAGGCCGTGGACGGTGACGCCCTGGGCTTCGAGCGAGCGGCGCAGGTCGGCCCCGGCCTGGATCAGCGCCTGGGCGGCCTCGTGGTTGTCGGTCGTGACGACCGCCGACACGCCGTTCTGGTGGTAGCGCATGGTCACCTGCACGTCACCGAGGTCGGCGGGGTGAAGCGTGATCCGGGCGACCGGCTGTCCCGATCGCACCGCCATCCGCATCGTCGTGCCGGTGACGTCGGCGAGGTCCTGCATGCGAGCGCGTGCGGTCACCGTTGCGGCAGCCGTCCGCATCCGGCCGGTCGGCCGGGGCCGGAGCGGGCTGCTGCGGCGCTGCCGCCGCGGCGGCCGTGCCGCCGGCGTCGGCCGCGGCCGGTGCCGGGGCCGCCGGTGCAGCGGCGGAAGCCGCGGGCGCCTGCGCCGTGGGAGCGGCCGGTGCCTGCGGGGTGGCCGCCGCCTGGGCGAGCGCAGCGGCGTCGGCGGAGCTCGGCCGGCGGTCGCCCGTCTGGGCGCCGTCGCCCGCTGCCGCGGTGCGAGCCGTGGCCGTGCGTGCGGCGAGCGGTGCCGCCGCGGCGGGAGCCGTGCCCGCCGACCGGGCCGGGCGCGGCGTGGCGCCGGCCGGCTTCGGCTGGACGGGAGCGGCGAGCGCCGCGGCCGCAGCGGCCGCGGCCGGCTGGCCGGGCTGCGTCGCGCCGGCGGCGGTCGCCGCCTGCGGGTGCGGATCCGGTGCCGGGGCGGTGCCCTGCATGGTGCGCGGTGCCGGGTCCGCCGTGGCGGGTGCCGTGCGGCCGGCCGCCGTCTTCGGGGAGGCCGGCTGCGGTGCGGCCGGTGTCTGGCCGTTTCGCGGTGCGGCCGGGGCCGCCGTCGCCGCCGGGGCGAGCGTCTTGCGGCCGCGGCGGCCGCCTGCGGTGCGCCCGGCGCCGGTGCGGCCGAGCCCGCTGCGGGCAGGGACGCCGGCGCGGGTGCGGCCGCGGGGGCCGGTGCCGCGCCCGCCGGTGCCGCGGGAGCGGCGATCAGCGCCAGGAGCGGCGTCGCCGCGGCGGCGGTGGTGCCCGTCTGATCGGGGCCGACCGGGTCGCCGGTGGCGGTGTGGCCGGAGGAGTCGCCTTCGGCCTTCTTGCCCTCCGCAGCTGCGGTCCGGGCCTTGGTGGCGGTCGTGCCGGGCGGTGGCGATTCGGTCGCCGCCGCCGAACCGAGCGCCTGTTCGAAGGCGCCCGCCGGCGGGTCGTCGCCGCGTTTTGGCGGCGCCTGCGCCGGCGCGGTTGAGACCGCGACGGCGTTCACGGGGTCGTTCATGTGATGCGTCCTATCGACGTGGGTTGCGCGGAACCGCCCGAGTAGCGGGCGTAGTTTGCGAGCACGTCTGCGACGTAGCTCTGGGTCTCGGGATACGGCGGGACGCCGCCGTAGGAGGCGACCGCGCCGGGGCCGGCGTTGTACGCCGCGAGCGCGAGCCGCACGTTGCCGCCGAAGCGGTCGAGCTGGTCGCGCAGGTAGTGCGTGCCGCCGTCGATCGACTGGGCGGGGTCGTTCACGTCCGTGACGCCGAGGCCGCGCGCCGTCGCCGGCATGAGCTGCATCAGGCCGCCGGCGCCCGCGCCGCTCTGCGCGCTCGGGTTGAACCCGGACTCCTGCTGGATCACCGCCGCGATCAGCGCGGTCGGCACGTTGTACTTCTGCGCGGCGGCCTGGATGTCGGCGGCGTACGGGGCGGCCGCGGCCGGGACGCCGGCGCCGAGCGAGGCGGTCGATGCCGTCGTCCGGGAGCCCAGGATCTGGGCGAAGCTCGAGGTGCCGGTGGGCGCGGAGGCCGAAGCGCGGGGAAGCTCGCCTGCAGGCTGGCCTGCAGCGAGAAGACCTGGTCGATCTGGGCGATGGCCGTGTCGAGGCTCATGCCGCGTGCCTCTCGCGGTTGCGCAGGTGCGACACGAGCGCGATCTCGGCGAGCGACTGCTCCTCGGCCCTGGCGACCGCGTGGGCGTGCTCGGAGGCGCGCCGGCGCTTCAGCCGCTCGAGCACCTCGCGGTCGCGGCCGGCCTCGACCAGCCGTCCGCGGCTGTGCTCGACCTGCTGCTCGGAGGCGTGAAGCTCCTGGCGGGCGGCGTCGCGCTCGCGCTCGGCCCGGGTGGCGTAGGCCTCGCGGGCGTGCAGCTCATGCCCCGTCACGGTCGAGCCGTGGGACGGGGTGCGGGCGTGCAGCGCCGCCTTGGCGCGGCGGGCGGCGTCCTCGAGCGCCGACTTCCGCCGGGCCTGGAGGGCCAGCTCGGTGGCCAGCTGCTCCTGGGCCTGGTGCTCGACCTGCTCGCGGAGAGCGCGGACGGGCTCGAGATTGAAGGTGAACGATTTTCGCATCAGTGTCGTCTCATGTCCGGATCCGCGCCGGACTCGGGTCGGGGCCCGGCCTGCAGAGGGGGCCCCGCATGGGTAATCGGCGCCGGATCCGTGCGATTGAGGCGGGATCGACGGCGCCGGTTACCCGAGGGCCTTGCCGATCGCGTCGAGGACGCGGTCAGGCTGGAAGGGCTTGACGACGAAGTCCTTGGCGCCGGACTTGATCGCCTCGAGCACCTTCGACTCCTGGCCCAGGGCGGAGCACATGATGATCTTGGCGCTCGGCTCGAGCGTCAGGATCTCGCGCAGGGCGGCCAGGCCGTCCTTCTCGGGCATGGTGATGTCGAGCGTCATGATGTCGGGGCGCAGCGACTGGTACTGGGTGATCGCCTCGGCGCCGTTGGCGCCCTCGCCGATCACCTCGTGCCCGCCCTTCGCGAGCACGTCGCCGAGCATCTTCCTCATGAACGCGGCATCGTCAACAATCAGCACGCGTGCCATCAGCTGGTTCCTCCTTGGGGTGATTCATCGGATTCAGGGAAGGGGTTTGCCGCCGGGAGCACGGTCTCGATCCGCACCGCCCACTCGTCCTCGACCAGCAGCAGCCGGCCGGTGCCGAACAGGCGGCCGTTGACGAACAGGTCGACCGGATCGTCGGGTGCGCGGTCGAGCTCGACCACTGCGCCGGTCGCGAGGCCGACCGCGCGGCCGACCGGCATCTGCGTGCGCCCGAGCTCGGCCCACACGCGGACGGGCACCGAGCGGACGGCGTCGGACGAGATCCGCTCGCCGGGCTCGGGCCGGTGGCGGTCGGTGGCCGCCGCCTGCGCGGCGATCTCGTCGAAGGCGCCCTTCATGCGGACGACGAACGCGTTCGGCACGAGCTGCACGAGCCGGCACGGCTCGCCCAGGAGGGTGAACCCGACGGTGGTGACGTGCGGCGTCAGGTCGTACGCGTCGGCGGCCTCGGCCGGGGTCGCGAAGAACCGCGTCTCCGGCGGCGAGATCTCGACCTCCTCGCCGAGCACGTCGGCGGTCGCGCCGGCCGCGGCGGCCATCATCTGGTTCATCGCCTCGCCGGCGGCGGACAGGTCGAGCTCGGACAGCTCCTCGGAGTCCGTGACCTCCATGGCGTCCATGCCCATCATGGCCGCGGCCAGCCGGCGGACGCCGAGGCGGGTCATGACGAAGATGTTGCCGCCGGTGACGCCGTGCACGTACGAGACGTTGGCGGCGACGGCGGGCACCGGGATCGACCGCAGCGGCGACTCGCCGCTCGGGACGACGGCGACGTGGCTGCGCTCGATCTTCGCCGAGCTCACGATCTCGAGCACCTGCTCGATCGCGGCGCCGGTCGACTCGGCCAGCTGGATGAGTGCCTCTTCGGTGGTCATTCCGCCTCCCCCAGCCGGCCGACGACCTGGACGGCGCGGTAGTTGCCGTTGCGGCCGGGCTGCGCGCGGTGCGCGGGCACGCGGCCGGCGAACAGGCGCACGCCGCTCGCGGCCGGAACGCCGAAGCGCAGCACCTGGCCGGGCTGGAGCGCGAGCACCTCGTCGAGGGTGAGCTCGGTCGCGGCGACCTCGGCGCGGATCTCGACGTTGACGGCGGCGAGGCCGGCGCGCATCGCCTCGGTCGCGCCGGGCTCGACGACGGTGTCGCCGTACTGGCTGGCGGACAGCCGTCGCGAGCACGACCTCGACCGACCGGTGCGGGATGACGAGCGCCATCGTCGACGACGTCTTGTCGAGCCGCACCTCCATCGTCAGCATCAGCGTCGGCTCGCTCGGCGGCGCCAGGTTCACGTTGGCCGGCTGCGACTCGATGGTGCGCAGCTCCATCGTGACGTCGGTGAGCTCGGCCCAGGTGACCGAGAGGTGCTCGAGCACGGTCGTGAAGACGCGCGACACGAGCGCCGTCTCGATCTCGGTCAGCTCGCGCGGCTTGGTGGTCTTGGCCGACGCGGTGCTGCCCAGCAGGCGCTCGACCAGGCGCAGCATCAGGCCGAGCTCGGCGCTCAGGAGCACCTGCGTGCCGAGCGGCTTGCACTCGATCACGCAGAACACGGACGGCTGCGGGATCTGGTTCATCGCCGACGACCAGGTGAGCTGGTCGATGCCGAGCACGTCCATCTCGACCGACGTGAGCAGCTCGGTGCCGAGGCGGGTCGCGAGCGTGCGGCAGCACGTCTCGTGCGCGCGCTCGAGCCGGCGCAGCTGGTCGATCGCGAACTTGCTCGGGCGGGAGAAGTCGATGTCGCGCACGCGCGGCGCGCGCCGCTTCGGCGTCGTGGGCTCGTCGGCGGGCACGTTGCCCGCGCGGGCGGCCTCGACGAGCGCGGCGACCTGGTCGTTCGAGAGGACGTCGTTCATGCGGCTGCCTTGAGGACGGAGTTGACACGGCTGGCGATGGGCTCCTCGATGCTGCCGGCCGCCTTGCAGGTGACGAGGCCGGGGCCGAGGTGGACGCGCATGGTGCGGCCCGAGCTGCCGCCGGTCACGGCGGCGGTGATCGTGATCCCGGCGACGGCGAGCGCGGTGCGCACGGCCTGCTCGTTGCGCCGGCCGATGTCGAGCGACCCGCTCCCGCCGGCCGCGAACATCTGGGCGCCGCCGACGAGCACGGCGGTCAGGCGCGCCTTCGAGGCGCCGAGCGCGATGATCTGGCGCAGGAGCTCCGGGACGGCGGTGTCGGCGAACTTCCCGGGCACGGTGGAGCCGTCGCGCGACTCGGGCAGCACGACGTGCGCGAGCCCGGCGACGTACGACGAGCGGTCGAGCAGCGCGACGCCGATGCACGAGCCCAGGCCGAGCGCGACCAGGACGTCGGCCTCGTGCCGGGACACGGCGATCTCGGCCATGCGTGCCATCAGCTCGGCCATCACCGGCCTCCGCCGGATCGGTGGGAAGGAGCGAACGTCACGGCTACGCGGCCTCCCCGAGGCCGAGGCCCGCGAGCAGGCGGCCGACGCCGTCCGCGTTGGGGACGAAGAGCACGCCGAAGGTGCACTCGGCGCCCTCGACCAGCATCTCGGAGTCGAGCAGGAGCGCGAGGTCGGTGTCCATCGCGGTCGACGCGAGCGCGCTGGCGACGATCGCGCCGAGCATGTCGGCGAGCGCGACGGGCGGCGTCGGCTCGAGGTCGAGCCCCGCCATCTGGCCCATCGCGCCGACGTAGGAGCTGCCGAGGATGTTGCCGACCTCGCGCGAGCGCGGAGAGGGCCATCTCGGGGTCGGACGGGTCGACGCCGAGGAGCGTGCACACGGTGGCGGCGCTCGTCGGGTCGAAGAGCAGGACGACGGTGGCGCTCAGGTCGCCGCTGACGCCGAGCACCACCGCGGTGACGTCGTCCTCGGGAGAGCCGACGGCGTCGACCGCGTCCGCCAGGTCGAGCGCGAGCGCCCGGGGCACCGTCAGGTCGACCGTGCGCCCGAGCATGCTCGAGAGCGCCGTCGCGGCGGTGCCCGAGCCGATGTTGGAGATCTCACGCAGCCCGTCGAGCTGCATGTCGTTCAGTTCCATTTCACGCTCCTCATGCCGCGTTTGCAAGTTCGGAAGCCGGTACCGCCCTGCGGGCGGCGCCGCCGGTCTCGGCCAGCGCATCGCAGTCCACGATCAGGCTGATCGTTCCGTCGGAGAGCACCGCGCCGCCCGACAGGCAGGTCTGCGATCCGGCCTCGGCGGGCAGCGGTCGCGTCACCAGCTCGCGCTGGCCGACGAGCTGCTCGACCACCAGGGCCAGGCGCCGTTCGGCGCCCCGCGCGATCACCACGAACGAGGCGTCGGGTGACGGCTCGTGGCCGAGCGCCTCGGAGAGGTCGATCAGCGGCAGGACGCCGTCGGAGAGCACCAGCATGCGCTTCCCGGTCGACGGATCGCACGGTCTGCTCGGCGAGGTTGACGGTGCGCTCGACCCGCTCGAGCGGGATCGCGAACGGCACCGCGCCGGTCTCGACGAGCAGCGCCGGCATGATCGCGAGCGTGAGCGGCAGCCGCACCTGCACGGTGGTGCCGACGCCCTTCTCGGAGGTCATGACGACCGCGCCGCCGAGACCGCGCAGCGCGGTGCGCACCGCGTCCATGCCGACTCCGCGGCCGGAGATGTCGCTGGTCTGGTCGGCGGTCGAGAATCCGGGGGCGAACAGGAGCTCGATGGCGCGGGCCATGTCGACCGAGTCGACCGCGTCGGGTGCGATCAGCCCGCGCTCGCAGGCCTTGGCGGCGACCCGGGCGGGGTCGATGCCGCGGCCGTCGTCGCGGACGGTGATGACGACGTTGCCGCCGGCCTGGCGGGCGGAGAGCTCGAGCACGCCCGTCGGCGGCTTGCCCGCGGCCTCGCGCTCGGCCGGCGGCTCGAGGGCATGGTCGAGCGAGTTGCGCACCAGGTGCACCAGCGGATCGCCGAGCGCGTCGACGACCGTGCGGTCGAGCTCGGTCTCGCGGCCGGTGAGCACGAGGTCGACCTGCTTGTCCATCTTGGCCGACAGGTCGCGGACGAGCCGGGGGAAGCGCATGAAGACGGCGTCGACCTCGATCATGCGCACCTGCATGACGAGCGCCTGCAGCGCCTGGGAGCTGCGGGTGAGATCGCCGACCGCCTCGGCCAGGCCCTCGATGCCCGACCCGGCGGCGAGCGACTCGACCCGGGTGCGGTGCACGACGAGCTCGCCCATGTAGTGCATGAGCTGATCGAGCCGCACGGCGTCCACGCGAACGGTTGCCGAGGTCGACCGCGCCGTCGGCGCCGCGTGCACGGGCGCCGCGGGGGCCGCGGCTGCGGTCGCGGCGCTCTCGGCCGGTGCCGGCGCGGGCTCGGGAAGGGTCTCGGCGGGCGCGGCGGGCGCAGCGGGCTCGGCGATGGCCTGTGCGTGCTCGGCGGTCACGGTGTGCACGTCGGGGACGGCGCGGACCGCGGCCTCGAGCGTGGCCGGCTCGTGCTCGGTCGCCACCCATGCGTCGACGGCCGACCCGGCGAAGCTGTCGACGTCGTCGGCGGTCGGGGAGCTCCAGACCATCTCGCCGTGGTCGGCGACGGCCGAGAGCACCATGTAGGCGCGCACGGCCGGCATCATCACGTCGGCGGCGAGCGCCACCGTGACCCGCACGAGCGGGACGTCGGCGGCGAAGGCGGCGACGGCCTCGGGCAGGCCCGCCGGCGCGGCGGCGGGCGCGGCCGCGACGGGCGCGGTCTCGGACGGGTGGCGCACGAGCTCGCTCAGGCGGGCGATCAGCGCGGTCGGGTCGAGCTGCTCGTCGCCGTCGCGCTCGATCGCCTCGACGGCGGCCTCGAGGGCGTCCAGGCACTCGAGCAGGACGTCGATCACGCGCCGCTCCAGCGCGCCGGTGCGGCCGCGCAGCGTCTCGAACACGTCCTCCATCGTGTGCGTGAGCGCCGCCATGCGGGCGAAGCCCATCGTGCCGCTCATCCCCTTCAGCGAGTGCGCGATGCGGAAGATCTCGTCGATCGTCGCGCTGTCGGAGGGCGTCTCCTCGATGCGGATGATGGCCAGGTTGAGCGTCTGCAGGTGCTCGCGGCTCTCGGCGAGGAACATTCCGATGTACTCAGAGGTGTCCATCAGACCTTCCGGTAGATGAAGGGGTGGGAGCTCTCGAGGCCGAGGGCCTGGGGCGATGACACGCGCTCGCTCGAGCCGATCATCAGGTAGCCGCCGGGGCGCAGCGCGCCGACCATCAGCTCGTGCAGGCGGTCGCGCACGGGCTCGGTGAAGTAGATGACGACGTTGCGGCACAGGATCAGGTCGAAGCGGGCGGCGGGCGGCGTGTCGCGCAGCAGGTCGCCGGTGCCGAACTTCGTCACCATCCGCAGCTCGGCCTTGGCCCGCCAGCCGTCGCCGTCGCGGTCGAACCAGCGCCCGAGCGCGGCGCTCGGCGCCGAGCGGGCGTCGTCGGCGGTGAAGCGGCCCTCGCGCGCCCGGTCGACCATGCGCGGGTCGATGTCGCTGCCGCGGATCTCGACCCGGCACCCGGGGGCGACCTCGCGGCAGACGGCGGCGAGCGTGTAGGCCTCGGCGCCGTAGGAGCAGCCGGCGCTCCACGCCGTGATCGAGCCGGTGCGGGCGAGCTCGGGCAGGATGGTCTGCTGCAGGCGCGCCCACTGCTCGGGGTTGCGCCAGAGCTGCGAGACGTTGATCGTCATCCGGTCGAGGAACTCGTCGAGCGCGGCGCGGTCGGCGCCGAGGCCGGCCAGGTACGCCGGCAGCGCCGGCATGCCCTTGCGGTCGGCGAACGAGCGGATGCGCCGCTCCATCTGGGGGCGCTTGTACTGCGCCAGGTCGATGCCGGTCAGCCGGCGCACGCCCTCGCAGAAGTCGATGTAGTCGTCGCGCTGGAATGCCGGCTGGGACATCAGCCCGCCTCCCCTGCGATCGCCTCGTGCAGCTCGTGCAGCGGCAGCTGCATGTCGGCCAGGCCCGCCTCGGCCACGGCGCGGGGCATCCCGAACACCGTGCAGGTGGACTCGGCCTCGACCAGGATGCGGCCGCCGAGGCGCTTGACCTCGCGGGCTCCCTCGAGGCCGTCCTTGCCCATGCCCGTCAGCACGACCAGGAGCAGGCGCTCGCCGAAGACCGCGGCGGCGTCGCGGATGGTGATGTCGGCGCGGGGGCGCAGGCCGCCGACCTCGGGCTCGTCCGACAGGGCGACGAGGCCGCCGTCTCGCAGGTGCAGGTGGCGGCCGCCCGGAGCGACCAGCGCCGTCGACGCCGTCAGCCGCTCGCCGCCGCGCGCCTCGCAGACGGTGAGGCCCGACGCGTTGTCGAGCCGGGTGGCGAGCGAGGCCGTGAAGCCCGCAGGCATGTGCTGGACGATGACGGCGCCGTGGCCGAGCGCCGGCGGAAGCGCGGGGATCAGGCTCGCGAGCGCCTTGGGCCCGCCGGTCGAGCACGCGATGACGACGGCGCGGGCAGCGCCGGCCGTCCGCAGCGGCACCCGCGCCAGGGCCGGGCGCGCGGGCGCGGGCGGGGCGGCGACCGCGGCGACGCGCGGGCGGCGCGACAGCGCGGCGAGGCACATCTTGTCGTAGAGCTCGCGGAAGAAGCTCGATGCGAGGGCGCTTCCGGAAGGCTTGGCGACGAGCTCGACCGCGCCCTCGGCCAGCGCGTCGACGGCCCGCGCCCCGTGTGCCGGGGAGAAGGCCGAGACGACGACGACGGCGACGGGGGAGCCGATGCGGCGCAGCTCGCGCAGCACGCCGATGCCGTCCTTGCCGGGCATCGCGAGGTCGAGCGAGAGCACGTCGGGGCGGTGCTGGGCGCACAGCGCGAGCGCCTCGTCGCCGTCGCGGCCGACGCCGACGACCTGCGCGCCGCGCTCGGTGAGCGCGTCCGAGATCAGCCGGCGCATGAACGCCGAGTCGTCGGCGACGACGACGCGGATGGGCTTGGAGAAGGCGGGGGTCTGGGAGGTCATGGCGGGCCTGTCCCGTTATCGGCAGCCGGGGGCATGAATTGCAGCCCCGGCAGCACCCCGCGACCGGGATACCAGAGAGTGGGGAGGCGCCGTGAGAAACCCGAACCGGGGACAGTGCCGACCGGTCGGTGGCTGGCTACGCGGCGATCTGGACGCCCGCGAACAGGCCGTCCGGATTCAGCAGGATCGCGAGCCGCTCGCCGACCTTGGCGACGGCGTCGACGTAGGCGGTGTCGGCCGTGGGGACGTCCTCGAGCTGCTCGGGCGAGACGGTGAGCACCTCGTCGACGTCGTCGACGATGACGCCGGCGGTGCCGACCGCGGTCTCGACGATCACGATCTTGGCGGCCTCGGGCCGCTCGAGCGCAAGGCCGAGCCGCTCGGCCAGGTCGCACACGGGCACGATCTTGCCGCGGAGGTTGATGACGCCGCGGATCCAGGGCGTCTGCGATGCCACGCTGCGGGGCTCCGTGTAGCGGATGATTTCCTGCACGCGGGTGATCGGGAGTGCGTACTCCTCGCTTCCGAGCGAGAAGATCACCAGCTGCCGTGTGGTCTCTTCGGTGGACATCAGGCCTCCAGCATACGGTTTGCGTCCAGGTAATCGACGTTCCCGGATGCAAATGAAGCTGTGTCTGCTGGAGGATCGACAAGACGCCGCCGCCGTTGGCCCGGTCGGCCATGAGCTCGATCAGGCGCAGATCGGTGTCCGCGGCGTCGGCGGCCTCGTCGGCCGGCTGGCGCAGGAAGGCGTCGATCTGGGGCACCTTGGCGATCGCGTAGTCGACGCCGGGGTCCGCGCCCGGGCTGTAGGCGCCGATCGTGATCAGGTCCTCCTTGGCCCGATAGGCCGCGAGCGTCTCGCGCAGCGCGGCGGCGGCGTCGCGCACCGCGGGCGACGTCACCTCGTTGGCCAGCCGCGACACCGACTGGAGGATGTCGATCGCGGGGTAGTGGCTCTTGTGGGCGAGCGTGCGCGAGAGCACGCAGTGGCCGTCGAGGATCGAGCGCACCGAGTCGGCGATCGGCTCGTTCATGTCGTCGCCCTCGACGAGCACCGTGTAGAGGCCGGTGATCGATCCGCGCCCGGACGTGCCCGCGCGCTCGAGCAGCTGCGGCAGCATCGCGAACACGCTCGGCGTGTAGCCGCGCGTCGCCGGCGGCTCGCCGATGGCGAGGCCGATCTCGCGCTGGGCGATCGCAAGCCGCGTGACCGAGTCCATCATCAGCAGCACGTCGTTGCCGGCGTCGCGGAAGTGCTCGGCGATCGTCGTCGCGACGAGGGCCGCCTTGATCCGCACGAGCGCCGGCTGGTCGGACGTCGAGACGACGACGACCGAGCGCGCCAGGGCGTCGCCGAGGTCGCGCTCGATGAACTCGAGCAGCTCGCGGCCGCGCTCGCCGACCAGGCAGATCACGTTCACCGACGCCGTGGTCGCGCGCGCGATCGAGCCCAGGAGCGTCGACTTGCCGACGCCCGAGCCGGCGAAGATGCCCAGGCGCTGGCCGCGCCCGCAGGGGACGAGCGCGTCGAGGGCGCGCACGCCGAGCTCGAGCCGCTCGCTGATCCGCGGCCGGTCCATCGGCGACGGCGGCATGCCGGCGACCGCGCGCGGCTGCCCGCCGCCGATCTCCGGCCCGCCGTCGATCGGGCGGCCGAGGCCGTCCAGCACGCGTCCGAGCAGGGCGTCGCCGACAGGCACGCGGAACGGCCCGCCCGTCGGCTCGACGACCGTGCCGGGGGCGATCCCGCGCATGTCGCCGAGCGGCATCAGCAGCGCGCGCCCGTTGCGGAAGCCGACGACCTCGGCGGGCACCGGGGGGCTGTTGCGGCCGCCGGCGATCGTGACCAGCTCGCCGACCTCGGCCCGCAGGCCGGTGGCCTCGATCACGAGGCCGATCAGGTTGACGACGCGGCCGCGGTGGCACTGCAGGTCGGCCTCGGCGATCGCCCGTGAGTACGCGGCCAGGGGGCGGTCGGCGACGGCGTCAGGCACCGTCGGGCTCCGCACCGGCGCCGTCGGGCGCGGTGCGCGCCTCGGCGAGGATCTGGCGCACCCGGTCGAGCTGCGAGGCGATCCGGGCGTCGATCTCGCCCTCCTCGGTGCGCACGACGCAGCCGCCGGCGGCGACGCGGCGCTCCGAGACGACCTCCATGCGGTTGATCCCGCCCAGACGCGCCGCCAGCTCCGAGGCGGAGTCGCGGACGAGCTCGAAATCTGCGGGGTTCACCTCGAGCACGAGGTGGTCGCGGTCGGTCGTGCGCAGGAGCGCGCCGGCGACGACGCCGAGCACCGCCTCGGGGTTTGCGGCGACCGTCGCGCCGATCACCTTCTCGGCGATCTGGAACGCGAGCTCGACCGCGGCCGCCTCGGCCCGGGCGAGGTAGTCGTCGCGCATCGCGGCGAGCGCCCGCTCGGCCTCGGCGACGGCCGCAAGCGCGTCGGCGGCCTGCGTGCGCGCCTCGGCGAGGCCGCGCTGCGAGGCCCTCCTCGAACCCGCGCCGCTCCGCCTCGGCGCCGAGCGCCGCCAGGTGCTCCTCGGCCGACGCGCTGTCGGCGACCAGGTAGGCGGGCGCCTCGAGGGCCGTGAACTCGAAGATGTCAGCCAATGAGCTCGTCCTCGTCGCTGCCGCCGCGCGAGATCACGAGCTCGCCGGCGTCGTCGAGCCTGCGCACGACGGCGACGATCTTCGACTGCGCCTCCTCGACGACCTTGCGGCGCTGGGGCGGCATGTACTCCATCTCCTCGCGGAGCATCTCGGCGCCGCGCTGGGACATGTTGTCCAGGATCTTCTCCTGCACCTCGGTCGAGGCGCCGCGCATCGCGAGGCCGAGATCCTTCGAGTCGACCTCGCGCAGCACCATCTGCAGCGCCCGGTCGTCCAGGTTGAGGATGTCCTCGAAGACGAAGAGCAGCCCGCGCACCTCGTCGGCGATCTCGCCGTCCTCCTCCTGGAGGTGGTCGAGGATGTTGCGCTCGGTGGTGCGGTTGGCGGCGTTCAGGATCGCGGCCAGCGAGCGCACGCCGCCGGCGGCGGCGAACTCGCGCTGGAGCACGGTCTCGAGCTTGCGCTCCATCACCCGCGCGACCTCCTTGACGACGTCGGGCGAGGTCTGGCCCATCGTGGCGATGCGCACGGCGACGTCGGCCTGCAGCTCGGGTGCGAGCAGCTCCATGACCTTCGCCGCGAGCGTCGTGTTGGGAAGCTGGGCGACCACCATCGCCACGGTCTGCGGGTGCTCGTTGCGCAGGAAGGCGGCGATCTGGTCGGGCGGGGTGTTGCGCAGGAACTCGAACGGCGTCGTCTCGATGATCACCGAGAGCCGGTTCAGGATCTCGCCCGCGCGCGCGGCGCCGACGGACTGCTCGAGCACCTCGCGCGCGAAGCGCAGGCCGCCCTCGGCGATGTAGCCGCGGGCGTTCGCGAGCGCGACCATCTCCTCCATCACCATGCTGGCGTGCTCGGGGTCGACGGTGGGCGTGCGCGCCATCTCGACGGTGAGCTGCTCGATCATCTCGTTCGGCAGGTGCTTGAAGACCTCGGCCGCGCCGCGCGAGCCGAGCGAGACGAGCAGCACCGCGGCCTTGCGGCGGCCGTTCATGCCGCTTGCTACTCGTTCATCCATTGCTGCACCTGGAGGGCGACGTGCTCGGGCTGGCGCTGGACGATCTCCTCGGCTTCCTTCTGCATGATCTCGCGGTGCTGCACCGAGGCGGACGGCACCGACCGGGCCGCCGGCGGCCTCGAGCGCGGCGATCGGCGTCGCGTGCGAGATCTCGCGCAGCCAGGTCGGCTCGGCGAAGCGGGCGTCGCGCTCGCGCGCCTTCAGGTTGCGGCGGATGAGGAAGAGGAACACGATCGCGGCGAGGCCGATGAGCGCGTCACGGACGAGCGCGAGCGGGCTGGAGACGCCGATCATCGCCAGCGGGCCGGCGGCGGCGCCGGTCGCGGCGGCCTGCTTCTGGAACGGCACGCTCGCCATCGAGATCGTGTCGCCGCGGCTCGGGGTGAGGCCGACCATCGTGGCCACGGTCGCCCGCAGCGCGGCCTGGGCCTTGGCGGGCACCGACGAGTCGAAGAGCAGCGCGACGTGGAGCTGGTTCACCGCGCCCGGCGCGACGACGGTGTGGCTGACCGTCTTGTTGGCGCCGTACGTCGTGTTGCCGCTCGTGTTCAGGTACACGGTGCCGGGGCCGTTCTTGCTGCTGCCGGCCGGGTAGGAGATCGGCGGGATGTTGCCGGAGACGCCGGCGACGCCGTTCGTGCTGCCGTTGGCCGACTGCAGGTTCTCCTTGGTGACCTGGGTCTGCAGCGGCACCTTGGTGCCGTCGTACTTGACCGAGTCGTTCGACACCTGATCCATGTTCAGGTCGGCGCTGACCTGCGCCTGGCCCTTGCCGGCGCCGAGCGTCTGCAGGAGCAGCGCGTTCACCTGCGCGGCGATCTGGGAGTCGTAGCTCTGCTGGACGGCCAGCTTCGAGGTCGCGCCGGGCGTGCCGTCGGCACCGGCGCCGCCGGCGGGCCAGAGCATCGCACCGGTCTGGTCGGTGATCGTCACGTTCTGCGGCGAGAGCCCCTGGACGCCGGAGGCGACCATGTGGGCGATGCCGCTCACCGCGGCCGGGTCGAAGGTGGTGTCGGTGTTCAGGAGCACCGACGCGGTCGCCTGCGACGACTGGTCGGCGAACAGCGTGTCGGTGGGCATGACGATCTGCACCTGCGCGGAGCTGACGCCCGTGATGCTCTCGATCTGGCGCTCGATGTCGCCCTGGAGCCCGAGCTGGTACATCGCCTGCTGCTGGGCGTTGGTCGTGCCCAGGCTGGTCTTCGTGAAGTTGGCCAGGCCGGGCTGCGAGCCGGGGCCGACGCCGGCCGCGCCGAGCGCGACCTGGGCGGCCGAGAGCTGGCTCGAGACGACGCTCACCTCGGTGCCGCCGTTGCCCACCTTGTAGGCGACGCCGGCGCCGGCGAGGGCCTGGGTGACGCGGTTGGTCTGGGTCGGCGAGAGGCCGGTCTGCAGCGTGGTGTAGCTCGGCTGCGTGGCGTAGTTGAAGAGGAAGTAGGCGGTGACCACGATGAGCAGGAACGACACGACCATCGTGAGCTGGCCGCGGGGTTCGATGCTCTTCCAGGTGTCCTTGACGCTTGCGATCTTGGGCATATGAGGCGGGGGGTGAAGGCGGGGGGTTGGGGGGGTCGGGCGGGGCGGCGGCGCGGGCTAGATCTGCATCCGCATGATTTCCTCGTACGCATCGACAGCCTTGTTGCGGACCTGAACCGCCAATTGCATCTCGAGGTTGGCTTTCTCGACATCGGTGACGACCGAGGTGACGTCGCTGGCCTGGCCGGTGGCGAGCGCCACCGAGTCGGACGAGGCCGTGTTCTGCGACTGGTTCAGGCTCGAGATGGCGCTGGTCAGGGCGGATCCGAAGCCGCCGGAGCCGACCGAGCCGGAGCCCGAGCCGGAGACGCTGCCGACGCCGCCGAGGCCCGAGCCGGAGAGGCCCGAGACGCCCGTGAGGGCCGAGGTGACCGCGGGGATCTGCATCAGCGGAGCACGTCGAAGGTCTTGGAGAACATCTGCTTGGCCGCGTTCATGGCGGTCACGTTGGACTCGTAGCCGCGGCTGGCCGAGATCAGGTCGACCATCTCGGTGACCGGGTTGACGTTCGGCATGGCCACGTAGCCCTGCTTGTTCGCCTCCGGGTTGCCGGGGTCGTACACCATCTTCGGCGGGCTCGGGTCATCGACGATGCCCTTCACCTGGACGCCGCCGAGCACCTCGCCGAAGCTGGGCGCGGCCTGCTCGAGCACGATCTCCTTGCGGCGGTACGGCTGGCCGTTGGCGGCCTTCGTGCTGTCGGCGTTCGCGAGGTTCGAGGAGACGACGTCCATCCACAGCTGGGTGGCGGTCATCCCCGACGCGGAGACGTTGAGTGAATCGAACATGCCCATTAGGAGGTGCTCCCGATCGCGGTCTTCAGGATCGACATCCGGGTGCCCATGACCGATTCGAGCGCCTGGTAGTCGAGCGTGTTCTCGGACAGGTCGGCCATCTCGGTGTTGATGTCCACCGAGTTGCCGTCGACCTGCATCGCGCCGCTCGCATCGGTCTGCGGCTGGAACGACATCTGCTGGATCTGGCCCGGCGTCGGCGTGCCCGACGAGAACGCCTGCGCGAGCGCCGACTGGAAGTTCACGTCGGAGCGCTGGAAGCCGGGAGTGTTGGCGTTCGCGATGTTGTTGGCCAGCACCTGCTGTCGCAGCAGGGAGCCCTGCATCGCCTTCTCAACGCCCACGATGGAGGTATCGAACAGGTCCACCTTGCGGGTCCCTTCACCTTACGAGAGAACCCATCCTTGGGCATCGGGCGCCCGCGATCCGTGCGGGCACCATGGTCATCGACCCGGGCTCGGCCGACTTGAGCGGGCTCGAGCCGCTTCACGGGAGCTTCGTCGGGGCGACGCGCTCGAGCTGAGCGTGTCGACGCGGCCGCCCTGGCGGTGCCGGCGTAGGCGTGCAGCGCGCGGCGGCCGTCGGCCATGTGGTGCAGCGTCGCCCGGGTGCGGTCGCGCGTGGCGACCGCGTTCGCCAGGTTCGTCTGCATGATGCGCCAGCGTCTCGGCGACCAGCTCGCGCGCCTCGGCCGGAGGCTGCGCCGGGAGCGTCGCGACGATCTGGGCGCGCTCGGCGCCGAGGGTGACGACGCCGTCCCAGTCGCCGGCGGCGATCAGGTCGCGCTCGCAGCGCGTGAGCGAGAGCAGAGCCAGGTACGGTGCGGTGCCGGGCGCGGCCATCGGCTAGGCGACGGCGGCGGCGCGGCGGGCGGGGCGGCGGCGATCTGCTGCCAGGCCTCGCGCAGCTCGGACAGGAGGCGGACGACGTCGTCGATCTTGCGCGGGTCGCGCCTCGACCGTGGCGGCCGTCAGGTGCACGTTGCAGAACTGGTAGATCGCCCGCAGCCGCTCGGCCACCTCGCCCTGGCGCATGTCGAGCGTCAGGTTGAGCTCGGTGATGATCGCCTCGCCGCGCTGCACCCGATCGAGGAACACGCGCTGGTTCCCGGCCCGCATCGCGACGGCCGACTGGTTCAGGAAGCGGATCGCGCCGTCGTAGAGCATGACCACGAGCCGCTCGGGCGGGGCGGTCAGGACGGCGGACTCGGTGTAGGCTCGCTTGGCGTCGTACGGGTTCATATGGTTCACCGTTCGGGGGGGACTCGGGCGATCGGTTTATCGGCCGCCGCCCCGTGACCTTGAGCCGCGCGGACGCTCAGCCGGTCTTGCTCGAGCTCGACGACGACGTCGTGCCGCCGAGCGCAGAGCTGGTCGACTGGAGCTGGGCGACCGCGGTCTCCATGGCGGTGAACTGCGCGCGCAGGCTGGTCTCGCGCAGCGTCACGCGCTGCTCGATGTCGGCGATCTGCTGGGCGTAGGAGGTGATCAGCGACGCCTCCGACGTGATCCGGCCGGCCAGGACGCCGTTGGCGCCGGCCTGGGGGTTCACGATGGCGTCCATCCGCTGCGAGAGGCCCTCCGACGAGTACGAGCCGGTGGCATTCGTGAAGAGCGCCTTCACGCCGTTGAAGTTGCTCGCGAGCGCGGAGGCGAGCTTGGTCGTGTCGAGCGTGATCTTGCCCTCGAGCGAGTCCTGGCTGATCGTGCCGGTGCCGACCGCCGCGCCTGTCGAGAGGCCGATGCTGCCGAGGTAGCCCATGCCGTTCGTCGCGCCGCTCATCGTCGTCGTGATCGACTCGCGCAGGTTGGAGAGGATCGAGAGCAGCTGCGGGTCGCCCTGGAGCATGCCCGCCTCGCGCTGCGCGTCGGTGGTCGGGTTTGCGACCTTCGGGTCGTTGACGTAGCCGGAGATCAGGTCGATCGTCGAGTTGTAGGCGGTCACGAAGCTCTGGATCGTGCTCGTGATGTTGCTCGTGCTCGGCGACGGGGCGCTGACCACCAGGGTGGCGTCGCTCGACGTCGTGCCGTTCAGGGTGAGCGTCACGCCCGCGAGCCCGTTCGAGACGATGTTCGAGGCGCTCGTCATCGGCTGGCCGTTGATCGTGTAGGCGGCGTCGCTTGCCGTGAGCGACTGCGTCATGCCGAGGTCGGCGGCCAGCGTGTGGTCGCTCGTGACGGCGATCGTGTTCGCCGCGCCGGTGACCTGACCCGAGAGCACGAGCTGGTTGTTGATCACCGAGGCGTACACCTGGGAGTTCTGGTTCGCGTTGATCTTGCTCGCGATCGTCGTCAGCGTGTCGCCGGCCGAGATCGAGACGTCGGCGGTCGCGCCCGCGCCCACCTTGATGTGGAGGACGTCGTCGGTGCTCGCCGTCGCGAGGCTCGTCCGCTGGGTCACCTGATCGGCGGATGCCAGCCGCTGCGACGCCGATCTGGAAGCCGCCTGCGGCCGCGCCGCCGGTCAGCACCGCGGAGACGGCGGTCGGGTTCGACGACGTCACGGTCTGCGCGTTCGCCCACACGGACGGGTCGCGCAGGGCCTGGGCGGCCGTCTGCAGCGACTGCATCGACGTCTGGATCGACTTCAGCGCCGCCTGGCGCGCCGTCTCGATCGTGCTCTGCTGCGTGAGCAGCGTCTCGGGCTGGCGGTCGATCGCAAGCAGCGAGCTGATGATCGAGTTCGTGTCGAGGCCGGTCGCGATCCCGCCGACGTTGAAGAACGGCGTCGCCGAGGTCGATTGCGTCGAGCTCGGTGCTGGGGGTGCTCATGCGGTCACGCCTGTTCGTCGATGAGAAGGCCGCCGCCCGACAGCGTGTCGAGCAGGCGCCGGGCCGGGATCTCCTTGATGACCTTGCCGTTCCCGTCGATCATCTCGACGCGCACCTTGCCCGTCGTCGTGGTCGACGTCGAAGTGCAGGTTCACCTGTCGTGCCGTGAGGTCGTCGATCACCTGCTGGGCGGTGGCGAGATCCTGCTGCACCTCCGGTGGCGGCGACGCGAGCGCCTGCGGGCTGCGCAGGGTGCTCGACCCCGCCCCGGGGGTCATTCGCAAGGGGATCAGCCTGCCGATGGGTTCTGGTCCGTGTTCCGTCACGAAGCTCTCTCTCGATCCGTCCGTGGATCGCATCACTGACCCGGTGATCGGCAATATTTGAATGAGATTTAGGCAACTTGGCGGAGTTTCTGGACGATAGCGTTGTGGGCGATCCGCGCGCCCTCGAACTCCGGATCGAGCGCGACGGCCTCGGCGGAGAACGCGATCGCGTCGTCGTCGAAGCCGCGCGCGAGCGCGACCTGGGCCAGGCCGAGCATGGCCGAGGCGTCCGGGCCGCGTCGTCGCGACCGCGATCCACTCGTCGGCCGCAGACTCGAGGAAGCCGCGGCGCAGGTACATGGTGGCGAGCAGCTCGCGCCGCTGCCGCTCGGGCAGGGCGATCCGCCCGAACACCTCGAGGAGGGTGGCGAAGGCGGCGACCTCGGTCACGCGCAGGAGCGCCTCGAGCAGCCGCATCGCGGTCGGGCCGGACGTGGCGCCCAGGCCGGTCTGGCGCCGGCTCGCCGCGGAGCGCGGCGGCCCAGGCGCGGTAGAGCTCGGCGTCGGCGTCGACGAGGCTCGGCAGGGCGCGCTCGATCGCGATGTCCATCGCGTCCGGCTCGCCCAGGACGGCGTGGGCGAAGATCGACGCCTCGGCGGCACGTGCCGCGACCGGCGAGTCGGTGGGCTCTGCGGCGGCGACGGCGGCGGCCTCGGCGTAGCGGCGCTGCGCGAGCAGCGCCTCGGACAGGCCGAGCCGCGCGGCGGAGTTCGCCGGCTGCGCCTCGAGCGCGCCCCGGAACCAGCGCTCGGCATCCTGCGGGTGGCCGGCCTCGATGTAGGCGCTTCCGGCCAGCACCCGCGCCGAGACCTTCTGCGGCACCAGCCGGTCGATCTCGACCGGGTCGACGCCGCGCCGGATCATGGCCTCGACGAGCGGCAGCACGGGTGCGACGTAGTCGGGGTGCTCGCGCAGGCAGCGGCGGTAGCAGCTCCTCGCTCGCCGCGCGGTCGCCCTGCACGGCCCGGATCTCGGCCAGGAGCGTGAGCGCGAGGAACGTCCCGGCGCCCACGGTGGAGGCGTAGTGGGCGGGCGCGTCGCCCATGTCGAGGCAGCGCTGCGCGAGCTCGGCGGCGCGGGCGAGGTCGCCCTGGCTGCGGGCGCTCAAGGCGGCTTCGAGGACGAGGTCGGTGTGGTCGGGGAAGACGCGCGAGGCCCTCGTCGACCGCGGCGATCGCCGCGTCGTGATCGCCGACCTCGCGGCGGGCGCGGGCCACGCGTGCGACCAGGAGCGGCGCGTAGCCGACCGAGTTCAGGCCCTGCTCGCGCAGCGCCTCCCACGCGCGGTCGAGGTGCTTCCGCGCCTCGGCGTGGTCGCCGAGGACGAGGTACTCCGAGCCGAGGTTGTAGTCGGTGAACGGCGTCCGCGCCTCCTGCGCCTCCTGCTCGAGCAGCTCGATGTTGCGGCGCGACTTGTCCTTGGACGCGATGCGCTGGTTCAGGTAGCCGTAGTGCCGCACCCGGATCCGGGTCGCCTCGAAGCGCTCGGGCAGGTAGGTCGGCATCGTGTGGGTCTTCTGCTCGTGGATGCGGCCGGTGAACCGGTACTGCGGCCGGTTGCGCCAGATCCGCAGCGCCATGTGGGTGACGGCCGACCCGGCCTCGGACGCCGCCGGTGTAGTTGGTCTCGACGAGGTAGAAGCCCTCGCGCCACGTGCGGCCGAGCAGGCCGCGCAGCATGCGGGCGTCGGCCGGCCTCCATGTGCTCGTCGGCGTCGAGGTAGATCAGCCAGTCGCCGCTCGCGGCCTCGATCGAGGCGTTGCGGGCGTCGGCGAACGACCCGTTCCAGGGGAAGTGCACGACCTTCGCGCCGAACGACTCGGCGATCTCGACGGTGCGGTCGGTCGAGCCGGTGTCGACGACGATCATCTCGTCGACGACGCCGCGCAGCGGCTCGAGGCAGCCCGGCGAGCATCTCCTCCTCGTCCTTCACGATCATGCACAGCGAGAGCGTCAGGGCCTTCGCCGGCCCTCGCCCGCGCCGCGACCTTGCGGGCCCGCGCCGCGAGGCCGCGGGTGCGGGTGGCATGCACGCCGGGCAAGGCGCGCGTTCGAGCGGGCACGCATGCGGGCCTGCTCGAGGTTCGACGGCGTGTGCGGATGCTCGGGGTCGAGCCGCAGCGACGGCCCGGAAGATGTCGGCGGCGGCCGCCGCCTCGCACAGCTCGTAGAGCAGGACGCCGGCGTGGTTCAGGAGGACGGGCTCGCGCGGCTCCTCGCTCGAGCGCGTCGAGGAGGCATGCCGGCGCCGGTGACGAACGCGGCCACCCACGCGTCGGCGTCGGCCGGGCGGTAGGCGAGGACGAGCTCGGCGAGGCGGCAGCGGGCCTGGTAGGCGCGCTGGCGGTCTTCCCAGCCGGCCACGTCGGCGAACACGGCGGCCAGGCCGGCGAGGTCGCCGGCCGTCAGCCGGGCGGCGGCCACGGTGAGGGCGAGCTCGACGCGGCCGCGCCAGTCGGCGGGGGCGGCGGGCGTCGTGCTCGACGAGGGGATCGAGGATGTGCGAAGCGCCATCGCGGCAGTCATCGGCCGGCGGGCGCGTCCGGCTTTAGCTGCCCCGGCAGGGGTCCGGCCGCGACCGCGGAATATGTCCAGGCCGTCGCCACCGCGCGTGTGGGACGTTCCGGTGAGGCGGACAACTAGACTCCGGCAGAAATCCGGTGCTTCACGATCTCGACCGCCTGCCGATGACGCGTCTCGTGACATCCCCAGCACGCAAGATCTCGTCCGTGCCGGCGCCCCAGCCGGATCGGGTGTCCGACGACGTAGCCATGGAGCTCTACTACTGGATGTCGCTGACGCGCGCCGTCGAGGAGCGCGCGCTCAACCTGTACCGGCAGGGCAAGCTGCCCGGCAGCTACTACACCGGCCGCGGCCAGGAGGCGATCGCCATCGGCATCGCGCTGCCGCTGCGCCGCGGCGAGCAGGGCGACTGGCTGTCGCCGTGGATCCGCGATCTGGGCTCCTACCTCGTCCACGGCGTCCCGCCGTGGCGCATCTTCGCGCAGTTCATGGGCAAGGCCGGGTCGACGACGCGCGGCAAGGACGGCAACCTGCACATCGGCGGCCGCGAGTGGAACATCCCGTGCCAGGTCTCGCACATGGCCGACATGATCCCGCTCACCGTCGGCGCCGCGCTCGCCTACAAGCAGCGCGGCGAGGACCGGGTGGCGATGACGAGCTTCGGCGACGCCGCCACCTCGCGCGGTGACTTCCACGAGGGCCTGAACATCGCGGCGGTGCTCGAGGTGCCGGCCGTCTTCGTCGCCGAGAACAACGGCTGGGGCTACTCGACGCCGATCTCGAAGCAGACGAAGGTGACCGAGCTCTACCGCAAGGCCGGCTCCTACGGCATCCCGGCCGTGTCGGTCGACGGCAACGACGCGTTCGCCGTCCACGGCGCGGTGCAGGCCGCCGTCGACGCCGCCCGCGCCGGCCAGGGGCCGCAGTTCATCGAGTGCCGCACCTACCGCATGGGCGGCCACGCCGCGCACGACAAGTACGAGAGCTACATGCCGATGGAGGTGCTCGCCGAGTGGTCGGACAAGGATCCGATCAAGCGGCTCGAGAACATCCTCGTCGAGGAGCGCGCGCTGGCCGAGGGCAAGCTCGAGAGCGTGCGCGACCGCGTCCGCGAGGAGGTGCGCGAGGCCGTCGAGCTGGCCGAGCGCGACGGCTACCCCGACTCCGTCGGAGGCGCACGAGGGCGTCTTCGCCGACGAGGCGCCCTGAGCGGCCGTGGCCGAGCTCACCTACCTCGAGGCGATCAACGCCGCCCTGCACGACGAGATGGAGGCCGACCCGCGCGTGTTCTGCATGGGCGAGGACGTCGGCCGCCAGGGCGGCGCGTTCGGCGCGACGAAGGGGCTGCAGCAGAAGTACGGCGTGATGCGCTCGATCGACACGCCGGTGGCCGAGGCCGGCATCGCCGGCGTCGCGATCGGCGCGGCGATGGCCGGGCAGCGCCCGGTGGCCGAGATGCAGTTCGGCGACTTCGTGTCGATCGCGTTCGACCAGCTGATCACCTGCGCCGCCAAGATGCACTACCGCATCGGCTGGGCGGTGCCGATGGTCGTGCGCTGCCCGAACGGCGGCGGCGTCGGCGGCGGCCCGTACCACTCCGAGAACGTCGAGGCCTGGTTCCACCACCACGCCGGCCTGAAGATCGTCTGCCCGGCGACCGCGGCCGACGCCTACGGGCTGCTGCGGGCGGCCATCCAGGACCCGAACCCGGTCGTCTTCTGCGAGCACAAGTTCCTGTACCGGCGCGAGAAGGCCGAGGTGGCGACCGGCGCCGACGGCCGCGTCGAGCAGATCGGGCAGGCGCGCGTGGCGCGGCCGGGCGATGACCTCAGCATCATCACCTACGCCGCGACCGTGCAGCTGTCGCTCTCGGTCGCCGACACGCTCGCCGCCGAGGGCACCTCCGCCGAGGTCATCGACCTGCGCACGCTCGTGCCGCTCGACATCGACACGGTGCTCGACTCGGTGCGCAAGACGGGCAAGGCGCTGATCGTGCACGAGGACAACCTCACCGGCGGGTTCGGCGCCGAGGTCGCGGCGCTGATCGCCCAGCGCGCCTTCGAGTACCTCGACGCGCCGGTCACGCGGGTCGCCGGCCTCGACACGCCGATCCCGTTCACGCCGGTGCTCGAGCGCGAGTACCTGCCGACGGAGGAGGACATCCTCCGCGCGGCGCGCGAGCTCGCCGCGTACTGACCGGGGCAGGATCGCCGCCCGCCGCGGCGAAAAATCCCTGGTCGCGGCCGAAATCGTGTAATTTTCCCAGTCTCTACGGGTCGTGTGCGGGAGGGTCCGAGGTCGCAATGCGATTTCGCCACAAGCTTTCCATCGTGCTGGTCGGGCTGGCGATCGTGCCGCTGGTGGCCACCGGCGTGCTCGTCGGCGCGCTGCTGCAGCACGACCAGGTGACCCGCGTCGACAACCGCCTGTCGGTCGCCGTCGCCTCGGGCCGCAGGGCTACCGCGTCCAGCAGCAGAAGGCCGCGACGTTTGCGGCCGTCGCCGCACCAGTCCGGACGTGCGGCTCGCGTTCGCGAACCCGAGCAAGCACTCCGCACGCTGCCCACGGCGCCGCGGGGATGTCGGTCGTCCTGCTCAAGGACGGCAGGGTCATCGCGGGCGTGCCGCCGAAGGGCCCGACGTGGCATGGTGACGACGCACCCGGGCGGGACGGCGACCGGGCGCGAGGTCGACGTGTACGTGCACACGTCGCAGCCGACTGCTCGACGAGATCACCGGCGGCCGGTTCGCGCTGCCGCCGAGCGTCGGCCTCGCGTTCGTGGCGCGGAACCAGGCGCTCGCGTCCTACTCGACCGGCGCGCTCGGCCCGGTGTCCGGCCTGCGGATCGGCAGCGCGGGCACGGCGACCATCGCCGGCAACGAGCGTGCGCGCCGCCGCGGTCGGCCTGCCCGTGTCGCACGGCGGCCCCGCCTACGTCGTCGCCACCTACCCCTCGTCGACGCTCTCCAACGCGATCGACTCGCAGCGGCTGCGGATCCTCGTGCCGATCCTGCTGCTCGGGCTCGTCCTGATCGCGGCCGCCATCTTCGCGGCCGATCGCATCTCGCGCGCGCTCACCGAGCTCGCCGGCCGGGCCGCCGGGCTCTCGCGCGGTCGCACGTCGGGCGACGAGCTCTCGCAGCTCGGCGCGACGATCGACGAGATCTCGAGCGAGCTGACGACGCGCATGGGCGAGCTCGAGGCCGAGCGCGGCCGCTTCAAGGAGACGCTGCAGCGCTACGGCGAGACCCTGGCGGCCACCCACGACCTGACGGCGCTCGTCGAGGCCGTGCTCGACACCGCCGTGCAGGCGACGCGCGCCCGCGGCGGCCGGCTGCTGCTGTACGACGCCGAGCGCGGCGAGGCCGTCGAGCAGCACCGCATCGGCACGGCGCGCGCCCTGCGCTCCGAGCTGCCCTCGATCGTCGCCGCCGGCGACGGCCTCGAGGGCGAGGCCCTGGCGACGCACGAGCCGAAGGTGACGCAGGTGCCGCGCGCGATGCTCTCGGTGCCGATCCTGCGCGAGCACCACCTGCTCGGGCTCGTGACCGCGGTCGACCCGGAGGAGGGGGCGTTCTCGGACGACGACGTCGAGGCGCTCTCGGCGCTGGCCGTGCAGGCGGGGGTCGCGATCGAGAACGCGCGCCTGCACCGGGTGGTCGAGCGCCAGGCCGTCACCGACGCGCTGACCGGCCTCGCCAACCGGCGCCAGTTCTACGAGGTGCTCGGCCGCGAGTACGAGCGCGCCCAGCGGTTCGGCCAGCCCGTGTCGCTGATCCTGCTCGACATCGACGACTTCAAGCAGATCAACGACAGCCGCGGCCACCTGGCCGGCGACGCCGTGCTGCACAGCGTGGCGGCGACGCTGTCGGAGGTCATCCGCGAGATCGACCTGGCCGCCCGCTACGGCGGCGAGGAGTTCGCGGTGCTGCTCCCGCAGACGGGGCCCGAGGGCGCCGCGAACCTCGCCGAGCGCCTGCGCACCGAGATCGCCGCCCGCTCGATCCGGTTCGGCACCGACGAGATCACCGGCGTCACGGCCAGCTTCGGCGTCGCCGCCGGGCCGGTGAACGACCAGACCCAGATCGACCTGATCGCGTCGGCCGACGCCGCGCTCTACCACGCCAAGCGCGAGGGCAAGGACCGGGTGACGGTGTCCGGTGCGTGGTGAGCGAGGCGGTCCGAATGCGGACGTCGCCGACGCGCAAGTTGGTACACTCGCAGAGGCGCGGGGGCGGCGCCGGATGAGTGATACCGAACTTGAGAGGGGACTGGCCATGACCACGGACGGCTCGCTGTTCGCGTCTGCGATCGAGCATCATCTCGAGCTGAAGCGACGAAACCAGCATCTCGACGAGGACCTGCCCCTCGACGAGTTCGTCGGCGACGATCCCTTCTCGAACCACCCGCTCTTCAAGACCGAGGCCGAGGCGCGCGCCGAGGAGGAGGAGACCGGCGAGCACCCTGTCGTCGCCCACGTGCAGGAGCCCCCGCCCGACACCCTGAGCATGCCGGCGGTCGAGACGACCGACGAGCCGCTCGGGTGGATGGAGACGAAGACCGCCTCCGACTTCAGCTGGGACTAGCTAGCCTCGCGGCCCTGGCCCGAGCCGGCGCCGCCGCTCGCCCTCGCTCGCGAGCGCGTGGTCGACGATCTGGCGCTGCGTGGGCCGGTCGAGGCCGTGGAAGCGCAGGCCGTAGGCCCAGCGGCCCTCGCCCACCATGTTGGCCCACACGACCTCGGCGACGCACGCCACCCGGTAGGCGGGCTGGTCGACGTCGAGCTGGATGTGGACGCGGTCGCCGGGCACGAGCGCGCGATCGGTGACGATGCGGGCGCCGTCGCCGGCGAGGTCGATCGTCCGCGCCCGGAACTGGTCGCCGCCTTCCGTCGGCTCGCACCAGGCCGGCACCTCGACCGGGACCCGGATCGCGGCGCGCCGCTCGGCCACCCGGCGCTGCTCCGAGAACACCCAGCGCACGATCCGCTGCTCGATGTACATGTCGAGGTCGTCGAAGCGCAGCGCGCACACGCAGCGGTCGTCGGCGGCCTCGTCGACGCGGGTGACCGTCGCGTCGGTGAAGACCAGGAACGGCGGCTTGGCGAAGCGCACCTCGAGCCGCAGCCGCTCGCCGGCGCGTGACGCCCGTCGGCGCCACCATCTTGGCGCCGCCGGCGCAGATGTTCACGGTCGTCGCGGCGAACGCGGTCTCCTCGCCGGCGCCCGCGTCGAGCCGGGTCACGCCGACCGGGAACTCGGCCATCACGCGCAGGAACGCCCTCCGGTCGGTATGCATGGGCGGGCAGTCTAATTGGTGCTCAAGTCGGCGTCCGCGACAGCCGAAGAGTGCCCCATGACAGACACCGTAAAGGTCCTCGTCGCCGATGACGAGCCCCATCTCCTGCGCCTGGTGAAGTTCCGCCTCGAGCGGGAGGGCTACCAGGTCGTGACCGCCCCCGACGGTCAGGCCGCCCTCGAGCTGGCCAGGAGCGAGCAGCCGGATCTGTGCGTGCTGGACGTGATGATGCCCAAGCGCAGCGGCTTCGATGTGCTGCGCGAGCTGCGGGCCGACGCCGAGTGCAAGCACATGAAGGTGATCATGCTGACCGCTCGCGCCCAGGATCGGGACGTGGACGCCGGCTTCTCGCTCGGCGCCGACGACTACATCACCAAGCCGTTCTCCCCGCAGGAGCTGCGGGTGCGGATCGGCGCGCATCTCGCCAAGCGCTAGCGCTCGCTTGTAACTGCGCCCACGCCGGGATCCGGGTATCGTAGGACGCTGTCCTTCGACCCTCCGGGTGTGGTGCGCATGCGCAAGCTCGTCGTCAGTCTGCCTCTCCTCGTCGTCTGCCTCGTCGCCGCCGCCTGCGGCACGGCGAAGAGCGGAGCGACGGCGCCGTCGTCGGCCGTCGGGTCGAACCCCTGCGCCGTCAAGAACCTGGCGCTGCTCACTCCGGGCACGCTCACGATCGGCACGGACAACCCGGCCTACTCGCCGTACTTCACCGGCGGGCCCGGGCACAGCTGGACGGGCAAGTACAACAACGACCCGTACACCGGCAAGGGCTTCGAGGCCGCGGTCGCCTACGCCGTCGCCAAGCAGATGGGCTTCTCCAACGCCGCAGGTGAAGTGGCAGGTGACGCACTTCAACCAGTCCTACGCGCCGGGGCCGAAGGGCTTCGACTTCTACCTCGCCCAGGTCTCGCTGCACGCCGAAGCGCGCCGAGACGGTCGACTTCTCGAGCTCCTACTACGACGTGAACCAGGCCGTCGTCACGCTCAAGAGCAACAAGTACGCCCACGCGACCAGCATCGCCGGCCTCAAGGGCGCCAAGCTCGGCACGCAGCTCGGCACGACCAGCTACGACTTCATCACAGGACGTGATCAAGCCCGTCGAGCCAGCCCTCCGCCTACCACTCGCTGAACGACGCGATCAACGCGCTCAAGGCGCACCAGATCGACGGCATCGTCGTCGACCTGCCGACCGCCTTCTACATGACCGCCGTGCAGATCCCGAACAGCACGATCGTCGGCCAGTTCCCGGCGTCGTCGGGCAGCGGCCACTTCGGCCTCGTGCTGGCGAAGGGCAGCCCGCTGCGGTCGTGCGTCGACAAGGCGCTCGGTGCGCTCAAGGCGAACGGCACGCTCGCGCAGATCCAGACGACCTGGCTCTCGGACAAGGCGAACGCGCCGGTCCTCCAGTAGTGCTCGAGGGCGACCCCGGGAGAAGGTCGCGCCTGCTGGGCGGATGGAGCGGCGAGGCGCGCAACGTCTCGATCGCCGTGGTGAGCACGGTCGTCGTCTTCACGGTGATCGCGCTCGCTGATCGTCAACTCGCCCGGCTGGGAGACCGTCAAGTCGGCGTTCTTCAACGGGGCGGAGGCGCGCGACGCGCTCCCGCTGGTCGCGCGCGCGTTCCTGCTGAACGTGAAGATGTTCACGATCGCCGAGGTGCTGATCCTGACCTTCGCGCTGCTGCTCGCGGTCGTGCGCAGCCTGCCCGGCCCGGTGTTCTTCCCGCTGCGGCTGATGGTGATCGTCTACACCGACTTCTTCCGCGGCGTGCCCACGATCCTCGTCGTCTACCTGCTCGGGTTCGGCATGCCCGGCCCTGCAGCTGACCGGGATCCCGACCGAGCACGGTGTTCTGGGGCGTGGTCTCGCTCGTGCTCGTCTACAGCGCCTACGTCGCCGAGGTGTACCGGGCCGGGATCGAGTCGGTGCACCCCAGCCAGGAGGCCGCGGCCCGCTCGCTCGGGCTCTCGCGCGGGCAGACGCTGCGCTTCGTGATCGTCCCGCAGGCCGTGCGCCGGGTGATCCCGCCCCTGCTGAACGACTTCATCGGGCTGCAGAAGGACACGGCACTCGTCTCGGTGCTCGGGGTCGGTCGACGCGCTGCAGCAGGCGAACATCAACTCGGCGGCCGACTTCAACTACACGCCGTACGTCGTGGCGGCGTTCTTCTTCGTCCTGCTCACGATCCCGCTCGCGCGCTTCACCGACTGGCTGACCGAGCGCGAGCGGCGCCGGCGCCAGGCGGGAGGGCTGGCATGAGCGCCGCAGGCCCAGCTCTCCGTCGAGGGCGTGCACAAGTCGTTCGGGAAGAACGAGGTGCTGCGCGGGATCGACTGCCGCGTGGCCGAGCACGAGGTGGTGTGCCTGATCGGCGCGTCCGGCTCGGGCAAGTCGACGCTGCTGCGCTGCATCGACCTGCTCGAGCCGATCGACGCGGGCCGGATCGTGATCGGCGGCGCCGACATCACCGCCCGCGGCGTCGACGCCAACGAGGTGCGGCGCGGGATCGGGATCGTGTTCCAGGCGTTCAACCTGTTCCCGCACATGAGCGTCCTGCGCAACGTCACGATCGGGCCGCGCAAGGCGCTCGGGCTGCTCGCAGCAGGAGGCCGAGGCGCGCGGCCGCGAGCTGCTCGGCCAGTTCGGCCTCGCCGACAAGGTGGACGAGTATCCCGACCGGCTCTCGGGCGGCCAGCAGCAGCGGGTCGCGATCGTGCGCGCGCTGGCGATGCGGCCGCAGCTGATGCTGTTCGACGAGGTGACGAGCGCGCTCGACCCCGAGCTCGTGGCCGAGGTGCTCGAGGTGATCCGCGGTCTTGCGGCCGACGGGATGACGATGATGATCGCGACCCACGAGATGGGCTTCGCCCGCGACATCGCCAGCCGCGTGTGCTTCCTCGACGGCGGCGTGATCCTCGAGCAGGGGCCGCCGGAGCAGATCTTCACCGCGCCGCAGCAGGAGCGCACGCAGCAGTTCCTGGCCCGCATCGTCGCCGCCGGGCCGCATGTAGCCTGCGGCGGTGCTGATCCGCCCCGCGACAGACCGCCGACTGGCCTGCGATCTGGGCCTTCATGCGCCCGATCGTGGAAGCCGGCGAGACGTTCTCGTGGGATCGCGACACGTCCGAGCCGGCCGCGCGCGGCTACTGGATGCGCGCCGCCGCCGGCCCGCGCGTTCGTCGCCGTCGCGGACGACGGCGTCGTGCTCGGCACGGCCGAGATGGGGCCGAACCAGCGGCGGCCCCGCCGCGCACGTCGCAAGCGCCGGGTTCATGGTCGACCCCGCGCCACGCCGGGCAGGGCGTCGGCCGCCGTCTCGGCGAACGGGTGCTCGAGCAGGCGCGCGCAGACGGCTACCGCGCGATCCAGTTCAACGCGGTGGCGGCGAGCAACGAGCGCGCGGTCGCGCTGTGGCGCTCGCTGGGCTTCGAGGTGCTGGCGACGGTGCCGGAGGGGTTTCGCCACCCGACCCAGGGGTACGTCGGCCTGCACATCATGTACCGCCCGCTCTGAGCCGCAAGCGGCGCCTGGCCCCGTCAGGCTGCGGCGCGCCGGCGGGCGTACCAGGTGCTGTAGCCGCCCTCCGACGCCGTCGCGCCGCCGTCGCGCACCTCGACGATGCGGTCGGCGATGCGGTCGAGGAAGTAGCGGTCGTGCGAGACGAAGACGACCGTCCCGTCGAACGACTCGATCGCCGCCTCGAGCATCTCGACCGAGTCGATGTCCAGGTGGTTGGTCGGCTCGTCGAGGACGAGGCAGTTGGCGCCCGCGCGCATCAGCAGCAGGAGCTCGAGCCGCGTGCGCTCGCCGCCGGAGAGGGCGTTCACCTGCTGGCGGCACTGCTCGTAGCTGAACAGGAATCGCAGCAGGGCCGACACGGCCTCCTCCTCGGTGCACGGCTTCTGCGCCCGCAGCGCGTCCACCGGCGTCTGCCCGGCCGGCGCCGGTGCGTGCTCCTGCGGCAGGAACCCGACCTCGATCGACGGGCCCACCCACATCTCGCCCTCGACCGGCGCGAGCTCGCCGGCGAGAAGCTTCACGAGCACGCTCTTGCCCGAGCCGTTGTCGCCGATCACGCCGACGCGCTCGCCGCGGAACACGGTCAG
The DNA here is from genome assembly GCA_963707585.1 of uncultured Actinomycetes bacterium. Classification (GTDB taxonomy): domain Bacteria; phylum Actinomycetota; class Thermoleophilia; order Gaiellales; family JAICJC01; genus JAICJC01. The sequence goes on from CAVPQP010000008.1 coordinate 503,091, forward strand.
GTCGACGCCGATCAGCACCGGCTCCGCGCCGAACGCGACCGAGGCGCCGCGCCACTCGGCGACGCGCTTGCCGCCGCGCGCCCGGCTGTGCAGCGAAAGCGCGATCTTGCGCCGCTCGAGCACCGGCCGCTCCACCTTGTCCATGCGCTCGATCCGGCGCTGGGTGTTGCGCGCCCGCGTCGTGTGCCTCGGGTCGTCCACCATGCTCGCCCACTGCTTGTAGCGCCGGATCGCGTCCTCGAGCCGGGCGATCTCCTTCTGCTGCGCCGTGCCACGCAGGCCTGCTGCTGGTGCAGCTCGAGCTCGCGGGCGGCGTGGTAGGACGAGTAGTTGCCCGGCCACATGCGCACGCGGCCGCGGTCGACCTCGGCGATCGCGCGCACCGTCTCGTCGAGCAGGTAGCGGTCGTGGGACACCATCACCACCGCGCCGGAGAACTCGCGCACGAGCTCCTCGACCCGGCTGCGCCGGTAGGCGTCCAGATGCGTCTCGGGCTCGTCGAGGAGCAGCAGGTCGGGCTCCTGCACGAGGCAGGCCGCGAGCGCCACGAGCTTGCGCTTGCCGCCCGAGAGCTCCTCCTGCGGGCGCTCGCACTCGGCGGGGGATACGCCCAGGTCGTCGAGCACCGTGCGCACCGTGCCCTCGAACGCGTGGCCGCCGAGCCGGTCGAACTCGTCCAGCAGCCGCTGCTGGCGGTCGAGCGTGCGCTGCATGCGGCCGAGGTCGTCGGCGACCGCCGGGTCGCCCAGCGCGGTGGCGCAGCGCTCGAGCTCCTGCTCGACCCGGGCGATGTCGGGGCGCGCGGCATGGCAGAGCTCGACCGGCGTGCGCGCCTCGGGGCCGACCAGCTGGGGCAGGTACGCGGCGGTCATCCCGCGCCGGCGCACCGGCGGATCGGTGTCCGGCTCGTCGAGCCCCGCGAGGATGCGCAGGAGCGTCGACTTGCCGGAGCCGTTCTGGCCGACGACGCCGATGCGCGCGTCGTCGGCCACCTCGATGTCGAGGCCGTCGAGGACCGTGCGCGCGCCGAACGACTTCACGGCGCGCGCGGAGCGAGATCAGGGTTCCCATCGACCGCGCAGTGTAATGTCGAGTCGTGGACAAGACACGTCTCGAGGCCTTCTCCGACGGGGTGTTCGCGATCGCGATCACGCTGCTCGTGCTCGATCTGCACGTGCCCGAGGTGGGCACGGGATCGCTCGCGCACGCGCTCTGGCGCCAGTGGCCGGCCGACGCGAGCTACGTGGTCAGCTTCCTCACGATCGGCATCATCTGGGTGAACCACCACAACCTGCTGCGGCATCTCGAGCGCGCCGACCGCGGGCTGCTCTTCCTGAACGTGTTCCTGCTGATGGCGGTCGCCGTGATCCCGTATCCGACCGCGCTCGTCTCCCACTACGCGCGCACCCCGAACGCCACCGCCGCCGCGGTCGCCTACGGCAGCGTCATGGTCTTCATGGCGCTCATGTTCAACGCGATCTGGCACCACGCGAGGCACAGCCGGCCTGCTCGCGCCCGGGGCCGACCCGCGCGAGGTGTCGGGCATCACCCGCAGCTACCTGCCGGGGCCGCTCCTCTACCTGACCGGGACGCTGGCCGCGTTCGTGAACAGCAGCGCGAGCCTCTTGATCTTCGCGGCGATCGCGCTCTTCTACGTCGCGTCGAGCTCGCTCTGGGGCCGGCGCGAGCCGGTCTGAGGCGGGTCAGGCGGCCGCGGCAGCTCGACGGCCGGCGTCGCCGACGGCGCCGAGCACGACGATCAGCGGCCTCGACGACGCGCGGGTCGAACTGCGTGCCGGAGCACGCGCGCAGCTCGGACCGCGGCCTCGGCGGCGGTGAGCGCCGCGCGGTAGGGCCGGTCGGTCGTCATCGCGCTGTAGGCGTCGCAGCAGCAGACGATCCGGGCGACGAGCGGGATCTCGCTCGCCGGCCAGGCGGTCGGGGTAGCCGGTGCCGTCGTAGCGCTCGTGGCAGGAGCGGACGATGGCGCCGATCTCGGCCAGCGACCCGCCGACCTGCGTCGAGGATCCGCTCGCCCTCGACCGTGTGCGTCTCGATCAGGGCGCCGCTCCTCGGCGGTGAGCGGGCCCGGGCTTCTGGATGATGCGTCTTGGGGATGCGGATCTTGCCCACGTCGTGCAGCAGGGCCGCGAACTCGGCCTGCGTGCGCTCGCTCCGGCGTCAGCCGCAGGACGTCGGCGACCGCGAGCACGAGCTCGACCACGCCCTGGCTGTGGCGTGCCGGTGTAGGCGTCGTCGGCCTCGATGATGTCGCCGAGCAGCTCGACGGTGCCGCGTAGGCGTCCGCACAGCTCGATCTCCTCGCTCGATGCGGCGGCCGCGCTCGCCGGCGAAGACGGTGAGCAACGATCGCCACGGGCAGCAGGAGCAGGAAGGCGTAGCGCATGCTCGGTTGCGAGCGAACGCGGCCAGGAGCCCGAGCGGCGCGAGGGCGCGCGTCGACGCCGTAGGCGATCGACGGCCGTCGGGACAGCAGCCGCCGCGGCCAGCTGGCCACGCGCCCGCCACTCGCGCAGAGCGGTGCTCGCGAGGTCTGCGCCGAACTGGGCCGCGAGCGCCGCGAGGTAGACCGGCCACCGATCCCACTCGCGGCGGGCCGTCGCCGAAGGCGAGCAGCACCAGCACCGGGCCGATCACGTACCAGCACGAGCACAGGAGCACGAGCACCCGCTCGCGGTGGCGGCGGCCGCGGACGACGTCGGCGTTCAGCGACATCCAGTAGGCCGCGGCGACCGCCAGCGGCACCCAGCCGAGCGGGAGCAGGAAGAGCATCGGCACGAACACGAGCTGCGTCGGGATGGCCGGCTCCGGTGCCGATCTCGAACTCGACGTTGGCGAGCGCGGCGAACGCGAGCACGAGCACGCCCGGCGAGCAGCGGGCCGGGCGAGCGGGCGCTCGACGTCGCGAACGCGCAGCGCGACCGCGACGATCAGGAACGTCGCCGCCGAGCGCGGCCGAGAGCAGGCGCTCGTCGGCGTCGAGCGGCATGCGCGACGCGCGAGCGCTGAGCTCGCGTAGGCGTCCTCGTCCTTGGCGAGGCCGGGCCGGACGGCTGCGGGGGACGTCGCGCATCGCCCCGGGAATCGGCCGCGAGCCGCGAATTTTGAGGCGCGACCCTCAGAGGCGGAAATTTCAGCCTCGCGATGCGCGCATCGCCGCGGCGGCGTCGATGAGCGCGGCCACGAGCGGATGCAGGACGCCGGTCGCGGAGCTCCCCACCTGCGGCTGGAAGAGCGTGGCGACGTAGAACGGATGGCCGGGCAGCTCGACGGCCTCGACGCCGGCGTCCGGCGCGGTCGCCGAGACGACCAGGCCCGGCCGCCACCAGCGCGCTCGAGCATGGGCCGGCTCGAGGCCGTAGTTGCAGTAGTGGAACCCGGCGAACGGCGCCGTTCCGCACAGCTCCGCCACGCGCGTGCCGGGCACGGTCGTCACCGTCCGCTCCTCGCCCACGAGGCTGCACGCAAGCGCCGAGACGACGTGCAGCTCCGCGTCGGGCGTCGGTCTCGGCGTGGGCCGCCTCGGGGATGCCGGCGGCGTTGCGGGCGAACTCGACCACCATGTGCTGGAAGCCGCCGCACGTGCCGAGGATGGGCACGCCCTCCGTGCGGGCGTGCTCGATCGGCCGCAAGGACGGGCCGCGTCGTCGCGGTACGGCGTCCCGGGCACGACCCAGAGCGCGTCGAAGCCGTCCAGCCGGCGGGCGTCCGGGCCGTCCGTCGCCACCCACCGCGCCGAGACGCCCGCCGGCATCAGCGCGAGCGTCGGCGTCGAGCTCGCGATGGGTGAGGTAGCCCGGGTCGCGGTCCCCCACCACTGCGATCGTCGCCGGCATGCGCGGGATTGTGCCCGATCGGGCCGCGCGCTGTCGGCGAGCACGCATGCCGACTACCAGATTCTGGGCGGGCGCATCTGACCGCTGCGGGGATGGTGCCGGGCGCGTGCACGCCGCCATGATCTCGCGGGATGCCCGTCGATCCGGACTTCCGCCGGCCTGCGCTGGTCGACCGGATCGTGCGCGGCGCCGCCGAGCGGGACCTCGTGCGCCTGCACGGGGCGATCGTGGCGACGCTCGAGCTCTACGGCAGGGACGATGCGCTGCGCGGCGTGTTCGTGCCGGCGCTGCGGCGGCTGCGGCGCGAGCACGGCCGCGGCCTGCGCAACCGTGGCTGCGGTCGCGATCTGCGGACCAGCTGCGGCCGGACGGGCCCTACCAGTCGCCGTCGGCGTAGTAGCGGCGCCGCGAGCGGCTCGGTGCCGCGGCGGATGCGCGTCGATCTCCTCGCCCGAGAGCTGTGACCGCCACGCCTCGGCCGACGCGGCGCTGTTGCGCCGGATCGCGTCGGCCCGGTCGCAGCTCGGCCGGGGTTCGAGGCGCTCGACGTCGTCGAGCACGAGCCGCTCGACGGCCTCGCTCCACCCGAGCCCGAGCTCCGCGTAGAGCGCGCGGAAGCGAGCGACCGGCTCGCGGGCGATGTCCTCGTGGCGGACGAAGATCCAGTCGGGGTGGCGCTCCTCGAGGCGCGCCACGGTGCCGTAGAGGATGTTCCAGAGCAGGACGGCCTCGTCGAGGATGTCCGGCCGGCGGTCGCTCGCCGCCCGGATCGCGTCCGCGTACGGCGCCGAGCAGGTCGCGCATGAGCAGCGGCTGCTCGAGGAAGTCGGCGAAGCGGTGCCGCCAGCCGCGGCGGCGGATGCTGGCCGCAAACGCGGCCGGGTGGCGGATCATGACGAGCACGCGCATGTCGAAGGTCGCCGCCAGCCACTCGGCCGAGAAGAGCGCGATCGGATCCTTCACGAGCGGCGTCGCGCCGCGGCGGCCGGCTGCGCGCGAACCGCCACCAGTCGCGGCCCATCCGGGCTGCGTCGCTGGGGCTGCGCAGGCTGCGCAGCTCGGCGCCGGGCCGGTAGCGGAACGCCAGCATGTCGGCGAGCGGCGCGGCGCACTCGGCGGCGTTCTCGGCGCACACGTAGTGGAAGTAGTGCGGGAAGCGGATCGGGAACGTGCCCGGCCGGTGGCGGGGGTTGAACGGCTCCCAGATGTAGCCCATGGGCGTTGCCGCCGCCGCGAGCACGCGGCCGACCCACGTCGTGCCCGACCGGTGCGCGCCCGTGACGAGGACCGGCCGCGGCCGGGCCTCAGCTGGGGTCGACATGCTTCCCGGTGGCGGCGAGCTTCCCGGCCGGGATCGCCGGGCACGTCCGGATGCGGCGCCGTCCAGCGCGGCAGCGGACGCCGGAACTGGAACGCGTCGCGCAGCGAGTTCGCCGCCCGCTCGCGCGCGCTCAGGATGGGCAGGCCGAAGTCCTCGCCGATGAACTTGAGCACGGACGTGAAGTCGTAGATGGTGTGGCCGACGCCGCGCTTCGCCCACGGCGAGATCACGAGCATCGGCACGCGCACGCCCATGCCGAAGCGGTCGGGCTGCGGCGGGGCGACGTGGTCGTAGAAGCCGCCCCACTCGTCCCAGGTGAGCACGATCGCCGTGTGGCGCCAGTCGGGCATGTGCATGATCTGGTTGACCAGCTCGGCCGTCCAGTCCTCGCCCTCGCAGAGCGACGTGCCGCCGGGGTGGTCGCTGCGGTTGTACGGCGGCACGATCCACGTGACCGCGCCCAGGTAGCCCTGCGACGAGGTCGCTCGGCAGCCAGCCCAGGGGCAGGACGTGGCGGGCGTAGCGCGCTCGACTCGCGGATCGGCTTCACCGCGTCGTAGGCCACCCAGCCGTAGCCGTGGCCGTTCTCCGGCGGCCCGTACTCGCTCCACGGGATGCCGCGGCGGTCGAGCTGCGCGCCGATCGAGTCGATCGCAAAGCACGGCGGCACCTTGACCAGCTCGCCGTGGCGGATCACCGGCACCGACAGGTGCGCCGGCCCGTCGCAGCCCCAGTTCTCGACGCCGAAGTTCGGCCCGTCCACCGCGCCGGCCGCCGTCGCCGCCACGGTGTAGAGGTGGTTGGGGAAGCTCGACGTGTCGCCGGACGAGAACGTGTGGTCGAGCAGCTCGTAGCGCTTCGCCCAGCCCCAGTAGGCCGGGAGCTCGCCCGGGAAAGGCGGTCGTGTAGGCGAGCATCGTGTGGTCGGCCGTTCTTGTCCGGCATCGCCGAGAAGCCGTTCATCGCGCCGCCGGCGATGTCGGTCACCGCGGCGTGGTGGTTGTGCTGGAGGTCGGTCTGCACGTCGGGCAGCCGCGTCAGCGGGACGACGCGGCCGTCGGCGGTGCGGCCCGTGCGCGTCCCGTCGCCGCCGGGGAAGAGGCCGTACAGGTTGTCGTAGGAGCGGTTCTCCTTGACGATGAAGACGATGTGGCGGATGGGCGTGCGCGCGCCGTGGACGACGGTGGGCGTGCGCTGCGGCGGTGGGCCGACGGTGGCGACGACGAGCCCGGGCTCGACCGACTTGCGCGCCGCGAGCAGGACGGCGAGGACGGCCGCCGCGACCAGGACTCTCCAGACGATCCGCTGCACCCGGGGGACGCTACCGGGCGCGCGCCCGGTGCTAGTGCAGATGCAGGTTCGCGCCGAGCAGGACGATCGGCCACAGCACCACCGCGAGGATGGCGGAGGCGATCGGGCGCAGGCCGTGCAGGTTGCGCAGGTAGTGGTGCGTCGAGGCGACGACGAGCCCGATCACGAGGTAGATGACGCCGGTGAGGCTTCGGAACATGCCGAGCATGTGCAGATCGACCCTTTCGTGGTGACTGCCGGTGGGGGAGTGTTTTGATGTCGTCCGGCGGCGAAGGCGCGTGGCCCGCACCGCCGGACGGAAGCGCTGCGGTGATCGCCTAGAGGGCGCCGCGCCGGCTGCTGAACAGCCCGCGCCCGAGGAACCCGGCGACGACGGCAACTGCGAGGGCGATCAGGAGCACCCAGAAGGCGAGCTTGATCGCGCCCCAGACCCCGAACACGATCAGGGCCAGGATGAGGAGTATGAGGAACCACATGGCGCCTGAGATACCCGCCGTGCCCGGGCGCCAAACCCCGGAGCTAGGACGGCCCCGGCGCGCCGCCCTCGACGGTCTCGGTGAAGGCCCGTTCGAGCGCCTGCAGCAGGAGCTCCGCCGGCTGGGCGCCGGAGACGGCGTAGCGGCGTCCGAGCACGAAGAACGGCACGCCCGTGATGCCGAGCTCCGCCGCCTCGCGCTCGTCCGCCGCGCACCTCGGCCGCGTAGCTGCCGTCGCCGATCGCAGCCCGCGCGGCGTCCGCGTCGACGCCCGCCTCGGCGGCAAGCTCGACGAGGGTGTCGGCGTCGGTCAGGGCGCGGCCCTCGCTGAAGTAGCCGCGCAGCAGCCGCTCGTTGGCCTGCGCCTGGCGGCCGGCGGCCGCGGCCGCGTGCAGCATCCGGTGCGCGTCGAACGTGTTGCCGAGCTGCACGAGTTCAGGGCGGTACTCGAGGCCCGCCTCGGCGGCGAGCGCCGTCATGTGCGCGTCGCGCTCGGCGGCCTGCTCGGGCGTCATGCCGTAGCGCGTGACGAGCAGGGTCGCGCGGCTCTCGGCCGTCGCCGGCGCGTCCGGCTCGAGCTCGAAGCTGCGCCAGACGACGTCGACGCGGTCGCGGTGCGGGAAGCGCTCGAGCGCCTGCTCGAGCCGGCGCTTGCCCAGGTAGCACCACGGGCAGACGAGGTCTGACCAGACTTCGACGAGCATGCGATCCGCCATGCTCTCAGCGTAGCGATCAGGCGTCCGCGTCGATCCAGGGGTCGCGGCCGGGGTCGTCGCCCTCCGCCGCGGTGACCAGCCGGGGCAGGTAGTGATCCCAGCCCTCGGCGTGCGAGCGGGCGGCGGCCGGCGTCGGCAGGTCGCGGTGCGACAGGCGCACGCGCGTCTGCGGGCCCGCGGGCTCGAGCTCGATCTCGATCGTCGTCGAGCCCGGCGGCACCGCGCTCGTCGTGTCGTCGCCGTCCGGCTCCCACCCCCACGTGTAGACGAGCCGGCGGGGCGGGTCGAGCTCGACGAAGCGGCCGCGGGCGGTGTGCCCGGGCAGCACCTGGACGCGGTAGAGGCCGCCCGGCGTCGGGTCGAGCTCGGCCGCGAGGCCCATCCACCGCGCCGCCTTGCCGGCGTCCACGAGGTATGTCCATACGACCTCGGGCGCCGCCGCGATCGTGATCTCGCGGATCACCGCCGTCGACTCAGCCGCGTCCGGCATCCGCCGTTCCCTCACCACGCTCGACCTCGTGCTTGAGCGCCTCGAGCCGGTCGCCCCAGAACTCGTCCAGGAACGCCTTCAGGTCGGCCAGCCCCTCGGGCCGCGCGCGGTACATCCGCCGCGTGCCGCTGCGGCGCTCGCTCAGGAGACCGGCCTCGCGCAGCACGGCCAGGTGCTGCGAGACCGCGGGGCGGGTGACCTCGAAGTGGCCCGCGATCTCGCCGGCCGAGAGCTCCCGGTCCCACACGAGACGCAGGATCCGGCGTCGGTGGGGCTCGGCGATCGCTCGCAGCGCTGCCTCCATCCCCGTATGTACGCAGATCCTTCCGGAAACCGCAACGTACGGACGGACGCGGGCGGCTCGTCAGGCGGCGCCGCGCTCGCCGAAGCGGGCGACCGAGCGTGCGCGGGCACGCTCGATCTCGCGGGCCCGGTCGCGCGGCGGTGCGTGTGCGACCAGCTCGGCGAGGAGCCGCTGGGAGGCGGCCGTGACAGCATCGACGGCGCGCTCGAATGCCTCCTCGTTGGCCCGGGCGGGCTTCGTCATGCCGCTGATCTTGCGCACGTACTGCAGCGACGCGTCCCGGATCTCCGCATCGGTCGTGGGCGGGTCGTAGTTATGAAGTGGGCGGATGTTTCGGCACATGGGCCGCACTCTAACCCGCCTGTTTATGATCGCGCGATGGAGGACTTCGTCTGGACGGCCTCGGGCACACCCGACCGGGCCGCCCCCGGGCGCGTGCTGCGCGACGTGATGGTGGAGATGCGCGACGGGCTCGCGCTTGCGACCGACGTCTATCTGCCGGACGCGCCCGGCCCGTTCGCGGCGATCATGATCCGGCTGCCGTACGGCAAGACGGTCGACTATTGCGGCATCCCCGAGATCGCCGCCCACTGGAACCGCAAGGGCTACGCCTTCGTCGGCCAGGACTGCCGCGGCACCTACGGCTCGGAGGGCGCCTTCGACCCGGCCCATCCCACCAACGAGGCGCAGGACGGGCACGACACGGTGGCCTGGGTCGCGGAGCAGCCGTGGTCGTCCGGCGCGGTCGCGCTCACCGGCGAGTCGTACTACGCCGTCACGAGCTACGCGGCCGCGTCGCTGCCGCATCCGGCCCTGCGCTGCATCGCGCCGGGCGACTTCCCTGTCGACCGCTACGACGGCACCTACCGCAACGGCTGCCTGCGCCTGGCCGCCGAGGCGCTGTGGGCGATCTGGTGGATGGACCCGCTCGGCCACCCCGTGCCCGGCGAGCCGCTGCCTGGGGTGGACGTGTGGCACCTGCCGGTGGCGGACATGGCGCGCGCGGCGCGCCTCCAAAACCACTACTTCGCCGAGATCGTCGGCCACTGGCAGCCGGGCTCGCGCTACTGGAGCGTGCGCTGCCGGCGCGAGGAGCACGACGACGTCGCGATCCCGATCCTGCACTGGTGCGGCTGGTTCGACAACTACCTGGGCCAGCAGCTCGCCGATTGGAAACGCACGCGCGGCCTCGACCGCTCGGGCGGGCGCAACTTCCTCATGATCGGCCCGTGGAGCCACGAGGGGCCGCCGGGGCCGGCCGAGCGCGTCGGCATCCTGCCGGTCACCGACGACGGCACCCACCGCTGGGATCGCATGCAGGCGTTCTACGACCGCTACCTGATGGAGATCGAGAACGGCTTCGAGGACGAGCCGCTCGTGAGCTACTTCGTCATGGGCGCCGACGAGTGGCGCCGCGCCGGCACGTGGCCGCCGCCCGGCGGCGAGGTGCAGTCGTGGTACCTGCACGGCGACGGGGCGGCGGCCGGCGGCGGGACGCTCGACACCGCCCCGCCCGGCGACGAGCCGGCGGACTCCTACGCGTATGACCCGGCGGATCCGGTGGCGTGGTGCGTGGGGACGAACCCGTGGACGTTCGGCCTGAACCTTGGCGACCGGCGCGCGGTCGAGGCCCGCCCCGACGTGCTCGTCTACACGTCGGCGCCGCTCTCCGAGACGGTCGAGGTGATCGGCGACCTGCGCGCGCACCTGCACGTGTCCACGGACGCCGTCGACACCGACTTCACCGCCGCCCTGGTCGACGTCTTCCCCGACGGGTCGGCCAACCTGATCCAGGACGGGATCCTGCGGATGGGTCTGCGCGAGCCGCAGCGGGGGCGGCAGCTGCTCGAGCCGGGGTGCGTCTACGCGGTCGAGATCGACCTCTGGGCGACGGCGTACCGGCTGCCCGCCGGCCATCGCCTGCGGGTGGAGATCTCTTCGAGCGAGTTCGATCGCTACGATCGGAATCTGAACACGGCGGCGCCGCCGAGCGAGGGCAGCGAGCTGCTGGTCGCACACCAGACCGTCTTCCACGACGCCGCGCGGCCCTCGCACGTGCGCATTCCGGTGCGCCGCGTGATCGACCACACAGGAGGAGACACATGAAGCTCAGCGCCAGGAACCACCTCACCGGGACCGTCGTTGCGATCACCCGCGGCGAGGCGATCGCAAACGTCGTCCTCGACGTCGGCGGTCAGCGCATCGTCTCGTCGATCACGGTCGAGGCCGTCGACGACCTCGGGCTCGCCGAGGGCAGCGAGGCGACCGCCGTCATCAAGGCGTCCGACGTCATGATCGCAACCGGCGTCTGAGCGTCAGTCGGAGCGCGGGTGGCAGGCCCCTTGCGCAGGCCGGTGTAGTCGTCGTCGGCAGCTCGTGGAGGCCCGCGCCTGCCGCGAGGCATCACGGCGCGACGATACCGGGCGGCGCGGCGGGCGCAACCGCTGCGGCCGGCAGCGGCGCCCGCGGCCGCAGCGCCGTGCGGGCGGCGTGGCGCAGCCGGCTCTGGAACGCCATGTCGCGGTACAGGATGGCCGCGAAGGTCAGCATGATCGGGATGCGCTCGGTCAGCTCGTAGTACGGGGCCTGGACGCACGCGACGAGCAGGGCGACGTGGATCCAGAAGATCGCAGGGGAGCTGCGCGACCGCTGTCGGGCGGTCCGCACGATCGTGTAGGCGAACCAGCTCATGAACAGGAGCAGGGCCGGCACGCCGTGGGAGTAGAGCAGCATGAACACCTCGCTCTCGGTGCCGACCGACTTCTTGGTGTGCGTCGCGGCGGCGTTCTGCTGCGGAGCGCCGTAGCCGAGCAACGGGCTGGACGCGATCTGCGCCTGCGCCACCTGGTCGCGCGCGAGCCGGCTCGTGTCGCCTGTCTTGTGGCTGAACCGGCCGCTGACGAGCCCTCCCAGAGGCGTCAGCGCGACGATCGCGCCGACCACGAGCACGGCGCCGAGGACGCGAGCCACGCGGCGCAGGTCGTGCAGCGCGCCGAACCGGACGGCCGCGTAGGCGAACCCGACGCCGACGCTCAGCCACAGGCCGCGGTCGAGCGAGAACACCATCGGGACGATCGAGAGCGCGAGCGTCACCCGCAGCACTCGCGCCCAGATGCGTCCCGGGTTCGAGGCCAGGGCGGCCAGGCAGGTCGGGGTCAGCATGCCGCACGTCGAGCCCCAGGCGTTCGTGTAGGCGAAGAACGTCTGCGGCCGGCCCTCCGTGAACCCGAGGAAGTGCTGGAGCTGCGCGACCTGCAGGTGGACGTGGGCGTAGAAGTAGGTGTTGTTGAGGAGCGAGTGCGGGAAGATGTGCTCGGCCGGGCTCGAGAGCGACACCGTCGGGAAGAGCACTCCAAACCAGCCCCCGAACACGACGACCACCCAGAAGCCGGCGAGCGCGTTTATGAGCGTTCGCGTCGGCAGGCGCTCGCGGGTGCTGTTGTAGATGTAGAGGAACAGGATGGTGCCGGAGACGTAGAACGAGAATCGCCACGACCACGCGATCCCGCGCGACGCGCTCTGCAGCTCGATCGCCGAGGCCAGCATCCACCCGAGCAGGAGCAGCCAGAGCCCGAACCGGCGCGGCGCCCGCAGCCCGCCCGCGCGCAGCATCGGGTACAGCAGCGGCGCGGCGATGAGCGGCCACATGAAGAACGAGAACCCGACGAGCCACCACAGCGGCAGCCCGAGGAAGATCAGGTACGGCTGCGAGCCGCGGGGCAGGTACGCCCAGCGCGGCCGGTCCCCGGCCGGCACCCGCGGCGTCAGGGCGCTCCCGACCAGCATGGGCGCCCTGCCGTCGCGCTGCGGGGGTGCGGGGTCGAACCGGGCCTCGGCCCGGTTGTCGTGGCGGCCGAGCAGCACGCCGAGCGCAAGCCCCAGGAGCACCACGCTGATCGCGGGCAGGAGCGACGCGACCGACGAGAGCGACGTGCTCATGCGCCGTCCAACCTACGGGATGACCGTTTCCGTCCGGTTGGGCAATCATTGATGTCAAATGGGAAGCAGCGCGTGGGCTGGCTATGCTCGCCTGGCTGTGGTGGTGGTCGGGACGACGGGCGTGGGCCGGCGCGTGCTCGCTGCGCTGGTCGCCGCCGTGGCGCTGACCGCCGGCTGTGGAGGCGGGCGAGGCGGGTCGTCGGCACCGATCTCGCCCGGGCCCGCCACAACGCATGCGCCCGTGCCGCGCCCGGCGCTGCGCGGGATCCACAAGATCCGCCACGTCGTGATCATCATGCAGGAGAACCGCTCGTTCGACTCCTACTTCGGCACGTTTCCCGGCGCGGACGGGATCCCGATGAAGAACGGGCGCGCGACGGTCTGCATCCCGGATCCCGGCCGGGGTGGCTGCCAGCGCCCGTATCACGACCGCAGCCTGCTGAACGCCGGCGGGCCGCACTCCGCCGCCTCGGCGGTCTCGGACATCAACGGCGGCCGCATGGACGGGTTCCTGCGCGTGGCCGAGAGCGGCTCGGCATCATGCCTGCACTCGCTCGATCCGAACGACCCGACCTGCAGCCTCAGCTCGCTCCGTCCCGACGTGATGGGCTACCACACGGGCGCCGAGATCCCCAACTACTGGGCCTACGCGCGCAGCTACGTGCTCCAGGACCACATGTTCGAGTCGAACCTCGGCTGGAGCCTGCCCTCGCACCTCTACGCCGTGTCCGGGTGGTCGGCCACCTGCCAGACCGCCTCGCCGATGAGCTGCAAGACCGCGCTCGGGCGGACTGCGAGCCCGGGACCGACGCCGCTCACCAGGCCGCCGACGTCTCCCTACCGCTGGACCGACCTCACCTATCTGCTCGACCACCACCACGTCAGCTGGCGCTACTACATCCACGACGGCCTCCAGCCGGATTGCGCCTCGGGCGCCGTCCACTGCAAGCTCCCGGTCCTGTCCCCGAAGACGCCCGGGATCTGGAACCCCTTGCCCAGGTTCACGACCGTCCGCCAGGACCACCAGCTCGGGAACATCAGGGGTGTGAAGCACTTCTTCGCGGCGGCGCGCGCCGGCGCGCTCCCGGCGGTGTCGTGGGTCGTGCCCGACGAGGTGCACAGCGAGCATCCGCCCGCCAGCATCGCCGTCGGCCAGGCCTGGGTGACGAGCATCATCGATGCCGCGATGCGCAGCAGCGACTGGTCGTCGACCGCGATCTTCCTGGCATGGGACGACTGGGGCGGCTTCTACGACGGCGTCGCCCCGCCCCGCGTCGGCGGCGCGGGCTACGGCCTGCGCGTCCCCGGCCTCGTGATCAGCCCCTACGCCCGCCGCGGCTACATCGACCACCAGACCCTGAGCTTCGACGCCTACCTGAAGTTCATCGAGGACGACTTCCTGCACGGCCAGCGGCTCGACCCGGCGACCGACGGCCGGCCGGACTCGCGCCGCATCGTCCGCGAGAACGTCTCGATCCTCGGCAACCTCGTGCACGACTTCGACTTCAGCCAGGCGCCGCGGGCGCCCCTGATCCTGCCGCTGCACCCGCGCCGTTCGTGAGCGGGCCGCGGCGGGTGTTAAGCTCGGGGTGATGCTTCCGCCGAACCGCTCGATCCCGCAGGCGACGGTCATCCCCGTCCTGATCTATCCCGACGTGCGCGAGGCGGTCGACTGGCTGTGCACGGCGTTCGGATTCGCCGAGCACCTGTTCATCGGCGAGAACCATCGCGCCCAGCTGGGGTTCGGCGACGGCGGCCTGATCATCGGCGACGTGCGCGGCGACCGCCGCCCGCCCCGGCCGGGCGAGTCCACGAGCGCCGTGATGGTGCGGGTGTCCGACGCGCGCGCCCACTGCGAGCACGCCCGCGCGCACGGCGCCCGCATCGCCGAGGATCCGATCGACCATCCCTACGGCGAGCGCCAGTATCACGCCGAGGATCCCTGGGGCCACCGGTGGACGTTCTCGGAGACCCTGGCCGACATCGCCCCGGAGGAGTGGGGCGGGACGACGGTCGCGCCGCGCTAGCCGACGCGCCTCGTGGGTGAGGGACGCGCCGGTTTCGTGGTGACGAGAACGAGCGACGAGCGCGATGCACCAGATGGGGGTATCACGTTGCAGGTGACGCGAGCCGGGCGGTAGGGTTGTGTCCGTCGTGGAGACCGGGATCGTTGGTCGTGAAGTGCAACTCGCCGAGGTCGACAGATTCCTCGCGGCGTCGGCGCGAGGGTTCGCGGTGCTGGCGCTCGAGGGTGACGCGGGGATCGGCAAGACGACCGTGTGGCGGGAGGCGCGGCGACGGGCGCAGGAGGGCGGCGCGCTGGTGCTCTCCAGCCGGCCCTCGGCGGCCGAGGCCCGGCTCTCGTTCGCGGCGGTCTCGGACATGCTCGCGCGGGTAGACGATGAGGCGTTCGCGGCCCTGCCGGCGCCCCAGCGGGACGGGCTCGAGGTCGCGCTCCTTCGCCGGACGCCGAGCGCGCGGCGGCCGGCCGGCCGTGCGATCGCGGCGGGTTTCCTGACCCTGGTGCGGCGCCTGGCGGCCGCGCAGGAGGTGATCCTCGCCGTCGACGACTGGCAGTGGCTCGACCTGCCGTCGCGGCGCGTGCTCGAGTTCGCCGCGCGGCGCCTCGAGGAGGAGCGGGTCGGGCTGCTGTGCGCGATCAGGTCGCCGGTCGCCGGGCCGCCGGTCGACGGCGTGGCCGAGGATCGGGTCACGCGTGTCGCCCTGGGGCCCCTGTCGCTGGCGGCCCTGGGGCGGATCGTCGCAGCCCGCACGGGCCAGGCGCTGCCCCGTCCGTCCCTGGTGCGGATCGCCCAGGCCAGCGGGGGCAACGCGTTCCATGCGCTCGAGATCGCCCGCCTGGCGGCCGACACGGACTCGCAACGCGTCGCTTCGGGGCTCGTCCCGGTGCCCGACGATCTCCGCAAGCTCACCGCATCCCGCATCCGGCGCCTCCCGCCGGAGTCCCGTGACGCCGTGCTGTTGGCGGCGATCATGTCCGCTCCCCATCGTCCCAGCGTGGACGCGGCGGCGCTCGGCCCGGCGGAGGAGGCCGGGATCGTGACGGTCGACGCGGACGGCAGGGTCGAGTTCACCCATCCGCTGCTCGCCTCGGCCGCCTACCGGTCGGTCTCGGTGGCACGCCGGCGCGGGCTCCACCGGCGGGCGGCCGAGCTGGTCAGCGAGCCCGAGGAGCGCGCCCGGCAGCTCGCGCTGGCGTCCGCGGGACCCGACCCGGCGGTGGCCGCGCAGCTCGACGAGGGGGCGGCGAACGCAGCGGCGCGGGGCGCCTCGGACGCGGCGGCCGAGCTGGCGGAGCTGGCCTTCGAGCTGACGCCGGCCGGCGATCGCGACGCCAGGGGCCGGCGCCTGCTGGCGGCGGCCCGCCTGCAGTTCGACGCCGGCGATCTGGCCCGCGCCGACGAGCTCGTGCAGACGGCGCTCGCGGACTCGCCGGCGGTCGCGCTGCGGGCGCGGGCGTGGCGGCTGGCCTCGGACATCGCGGCTCGGCGCAGCAACTTCGGCGAGGCCGCGCAGCTCGCGTCCGCCGCGCTCGGGCTTGCGGGCGACGATCGCGCACTGCGGGCGGCGATCGGGCTGCAGCTCGTCTACTGCGCCGTGAGCGCGGGCGACTTCGCCGGCGCGGAGCCCCATGCACGCGAGGCGCTCGAGGATGCCGAGGCCGTCGGGGACGACGGGATGCTGGCGGAGGCCCTCGCCGTGCTGACGATGGCCGACTTCCTCGCCGGCCGTGGACTGCACCGGGCGCGGCTCGACCGGGCGCTCGCGCTCGAGCGGCCGGCATCGGCGACGTCGTTCATCATGCGCCCGCGGGTGATCCAGGGCCTGCTGCAGCTGTGGACGGGCGAGCTCGAGGCGGCTCGGGCCACCCTGGAGGCGGTGCACGCCGAGATCGTCGCGGGTGGGCAGGAGGGCGCGGCGCCGATGCTGTCGCTCTACCCGGTGTGGGCGTACCTCTGGGGCGGGGAGCTCGAGCTTGCATCCCGCTTCGCCGCGCAGGCGCTCGAGGAGGCCGAGCTGCTCGGCAACCCGGCCGTGTCCGCAGTGGCGCTCTCGGCGGGCGCGCTCGCCCATGCCCACGACGGCTGCATCGCGCTTGCGCGGCGTGAGGCCGCCGACGCGCTCTCCCTGTTCCAGCGGCTCCAGTGGCGGTCGGGCACGATCTGGCCGATGTGGGCGCTCGGGCTCGCCGAGCTCTCGGATGACAACCCGGCAGGGGTGCACGCGATCCTGGGGCCGCTGGTCGAGGCGGTGGCGGGGATGGGCGCCGGCGACCCCGTGCTCAGGATGTTCCTGCCCGACGAGGTCGAGGCGCTGATCGCGCTCGGCGAGCTGGATCAGGCCGAGGCGTACCTCGAGCCGTTCGAGCGCTCGGCAAGCGAGCTTCACCGCCAGTGGGCCGTGGCCGCCGCCGCGCGCTGCCGCGGGGCGCTCGAGGGAGCCCGCGGCGCCCGCCCGGAAGCGCTCGCGGCGCTCGAGCGCGCGCTCGCCGCCCACGATCTGGCCGGCATGCCCTTCGAGCGGGCGCGGACGCTGCTCGTGGCCGGCGAGGTGCATCGCCGGTTCAGGCAGCGGGGGAAGGCACGGGAGCTGCTCGAGGCGGCGGCCGCGGCGTTCGACGATCTCGGCGCGCCGCTCTGGTCGGCGCGGGCGCGGGCCGCGATGGCGCGGGTCGGGCGGCCGGGGTCGGACGGCCGCGCCCTCACCGCGACGGAGCGCCGCCTGGCCGAGCTGGCCGCCTCGGGGCTCTCCAACAGCGAGGTCGCCGAGCGCGCGTTCGTCTCGGTGAAGACGGTCGAGTCCAACCTCACCCGCGTCTATCGCAAGCTCGGCGTGCGGTCGCGCGTCGGCCTGGCCAACGCGCTTCGGGGTGCGGCGGACACGCCTCACACGTAGGGTTTTCCCGCTTTCGCACGGGTGCGGACGGCGGGTACCGTGGCGGCGATGGCGAATGGGATCGCAGCGGAGTTCGTGGCCGAGTGCCTGTGGCCCGACGTCCACGAAGCCGACCTGCGGGCGCTCGACGAACGCGCCGTGGAGGCATGCGAACAGCTGACCGCCCACGGCGGCTCGGCGCGCTACCTGGGGTCGCTCCTGATGCGGGACGACGAGGTGGTGCTGTGTCTCTTCCGCGGCGATCCCGACGACGTCCGCCACGCCGCCGAGGCGGCCCGGATCCCCTGTGACCGGATCCTCGAGGCGGCGTGCTCGCCGTGGCCCATGCAGAGCTAGGAGGACAGGATGCGAAATCAGAAGCACGGATGGAGCCGCCCGCGGGCGGTCGTCCTGGTGGGCGGCCTCGCCGTCGTCCTCGCGGCCGCAGGCTGCGGCAGCGGCGGCGGCTCGTCGTCCACCACCCAGACCTCGACCCCGGTGTCTCAGCCCGCATCGAGCACGCCCGCATCGACCCCGGCGTCGACGCCGCCGCCGTCGAGCTCCACGTCGAGCAGCGGCCTCTCGGGCAAGTGGAAGGGCACCTACGGCGGCGCGTACACGGGCACCTTCACCCTCAACTGGCAGCAGTCCGGATCGAAGCTGAGCGGCACCATCGATCTCTCGACGGGTGGCACGAACAGCGTCAACGGAACCGTCGACGGAAGCTCGATCAAGTTCGGCACGGTCGGTGGCCCGGGTATCACCTACACCGGCACGGTCTCCGGCAGCTCGATGTCGGGCAGCTACAGCACACCGGGCGGAAACGGCACCTGGAGCGCGCACCAGACGTCGTGACCGGTGAGCGTCCCGTCAATCGTCACTGCGGCGCGGCGCCCTCGTCGTCGGGCTCCCAGAGCTCGATCGGATTGCCCTCCGGGTCGTGGATGCGCGCAAAGCGGCCGACGCCGGGCATGTCCCAGTCGGGATCGGTCGTGACCTCGATGCCGGAGGCCCGCAGCGCCCCGAGCAGGGTGTCGAGCCCATCGACGCGGAGGTTGAGCATCCACTGGCGGTCTTGCGCGAAATAGTCGCTCTCGCGGGGAAACGGCGCGAAGACGCTCGGCCCCGCCGCGGTCGCCCACTCGCCGTGCTCGCCCGTGCCGATGCCCAGGTGCTCCGCGTACCAGGCGCGCAGGGTGTCCGGGTCCGCCGCGCGGAAGACGAAGCCGCCGATCCCGTTCACGCCCATGCCGCCGCCGGTCAGTAGTCGTTCTTGAACGTGAAGTAGGACCCGCGGATGGTGCCCGCCAGCTTCGACCTCTGGCGCGCGAACTTGAACCGCGAGGCGAGCTCCGTGGGGACGTCCATCCCTTCGGAGAGCTTGAACCCCACCGCCCGCTTGCCGGCGGCATCGACCGTGTACATCACATTGATCGAGAGGCCGCTCTCGTAGAAGACGTAGGCGATCCGGATGCCCTCGACCTGGAAGGCCGTTGCCTCGAGCGGCCGGGAGGCGATGACGATGTCACGCTCCTCCTTGAGGATCCGGTGCACCCAGTCGACCGCCGCTTTGGCGTCGCTCGCCTCCTGCACCGTGAAGACATGGTCGTACTTGTTCTTGAAGTACCGGGCCTCGTTCGCCCGCAGGCCGGCGAGCGCGGCCGCGACCGGGGACGACTCCAGCCCCACGGTCGAAACGGTCTCGAAATCCACGGCATACGGCATGACGCCACGGAGCTTACCGACCCCGGCCGGCGCTCAGCGGAGCTCTTCGGCGAGGCCGATGAGAAGTCCTCCGGGGCCCCGGACGTAGCAGAGCCGGTAGACGTCTTCGTACTGAACCACGTCGCCGACGAGCTGCGCGCCGCGCCCAGTGAGCCGAGCGACGCGTATCGTCGATGTCCTCCACGGCGAACATGACGCGCAGGTAGCCGAGAGCGTTCACCGGGGCGTTGCGGTGATCGGCGACCACGGGCGGCGTGAGAAAGCGGGAGAGCTCGAGCCGGCTGTGGCCGTCCGGCGTGCGCATCATTGCGATCTCGACGCGCTGGTTGGGCAGTCCGGTGACGCGCCCTGCCCACTCTCCTTCGACGGTGCCCTGCCCCTCGAGCTCGAGGCCGAGCTCGCGAAAGAACGCGATCGTCGCCTCGAGGTCGTCGACGACGATGCCCACGTTGTCCATCCGCTTTACGGTCACGCCCCTCCTGACAGAAGCGGTATGGAGCGTACCGGGATCGAACCGGTGACCCCCAGCTTGCAAAGCTGGTGCTCTCCCAGCTGAGCTAACGCCCCGCGAGCCGGAGGATACCCGCGGTGCATGCCGGCGGGGGTCGCCGGGCATGTACGGGACGACCATGCCGGCGGCGTCATCGCATCCACGCTATACCCTATACTCAGCCGCCGTGCGCCCCGTTCGCCGCCTTCGACCCGCGCGAGCTGCCGCTCGCGCTGGTGTGCGGCGCCGTCGCGGGGGCGCTCGTGGCCGCGCTCCTGACGTTCGTGCCGCTCTCGGGCGACGCGCCGTCGCACCTCTTCCAGACCTGGCTCTACCGCCACGGCGGCTTCCAGGTCTGGAACAACCTGTGGTACGCGGGCCGCTACGAGTTCGTGAGCTACAGCGTCCTCTACTACCCGCTGGCGGCGCTCACCGGCGAGCTGCCCGTGCTCGTCGTCGCGGCCGCCGCGCTCGCGGCGAGCTTCGCCGTCGGTCAGCCGGGGAGTGGGGCGGAGCGGCGCGCGGACCGGCGGTCGCGTTCGCGTGCACCACGCCCTTCGTCTCGATCGTCTCCGGCTCCTACCCGTTCACCGCCGGCCTGGCGTGCGCGGCCGTCGCGCTGCTCGCGCTGCAGCGCGGGCGCAGGCTCGTCTTCGGCGTCTGCGTGGTCGGCGCCCTCGGCTTCTCGCCGCTCGCGTTCGCCGTGCTGCTGGCGCTCCTGGCCGGCCTGCTGCTCGGCCATCCGCAGCCGATCGTCGCCGCACGCCGGCACTGGACGGCGTTCGCCGTGGTCGTCGTCGTGCTGCTCGCGGGCGTGCTCGCGCAGCGGGCCTTCCCCAGCGGCGGCATCTATCCCTACAACGTGACAGACGCGCTGGTCGTGGTGCTGTTCTCGCTCGCCGGCCTGTACGTCACCGGGCGCAGCCCGCGGGCCCGCTCGCTGCGCATGCTCTTCGTCGCCTACCTGATCCTGAACCTGGTCGCGTTCCTGTTCAAGAGCCCGGTGGGATCGAACGCGACCCGGCTCTTCGCCGTGGCCGGCGCGCCGCTCCTGTGGCTCGCCGCCAACGTCAGCCGGCAGCGCTCGCAGGCGATCGTGCTGCCGCTGCTGGCCGCGACCGCGGCGCTCCAGGTGGGGCCGTGGATCCGCGACGCCTACTCGGCTTGGGGCAACCCGGCCGAGTCGGCCGGCTACTGGCGGCCCGCGATCGACTACCTGCGCAGCCAGGGCGACGACCAGCACCGCGTCGAGGCCGTCGCCACCTGGGGCCACTGGGAGGCCTACTACCTCGCCCGGGCCGGCTTCCCGCTCGCGCGCGGCTGGTTCCGGCAGGACGACTTCCCCGAGAACCGGGTGCTCTACAGGCCACCACCTGACGGCGGCCGCATACGACCGCTGGCTGCGGCTGCTCGGCGTGCGCTACGTCGTGCTGCCCGACACGACGCTCGACTACAGCTCGGCGGCCGAGGCGCACCTGCTGCGGTCGGGGCGCTCGGGCCTGCGGCTGGTCTTCCACAGCCGCCACCTGCGGCGTCTACGAGCTGCCCGAGGCGGCGCCGATCGTGTCGCCGCCGGCGGGCGCCGACGCCCTGCTCGTGCGCCTGCGCAGCTCGGGGATCGAGTTCTACGCGTCGCAGCCCGGCCGCTACCTGGTGCGGGTGCGCTACACGCCGTACTGGAAGCCGACCGACCCGGCCGCGTGCGTCTCGCCCGGGCCCGACGGGATGACCGACGTCCGCACGCCCGCCGCGGGCATCGTCGACCTCGACCTCGACCCGTCGCTCGCGACCGTCGCCGACACCGTGACGAGCACCGCATCCGGCTGCTGAGGGCGGCCGGCGGAACGCGACTCCCGGCGCGCGCTCCGACGCGATAGAATGGCGAGCCCGCGTCGAGGACGGAATGCCGAGCACGGTCGAGGATACCGCTAGCTGCGCGCTTTGCCGCCGCCATCTCCTGGTGGGCGAGCCCGCGCGCCTGTACCAGGACCCGCAGTCGAAGCGCTTCGCGAAGGTCTGCCCGCTCTGCTACGAGCGCGCCGACCGGCGCGGCTGGCGCGCCGAGGGCCGGCCGATCGTCGCGGTGCACGCGAACCCGCCGTCCGATCACCTGCTGCGCGAGCGCGAGTCGCTGATCGACCGCCTGCGCGGCCAGCTGCAGTCGGTCGAGTTCGACCTCGACCGGGTGCGCTCCGCGCTCGCCAAGGCCGAGCAGCAGGCGGCCGAGCTGCGCGGGATCAAGCGCGAGCTGAAGGATCTCCAGGGCGAGGTGCGCCGGCGCGAGCGCGAGCTGCGCTCGCTCCAGGACGAGAAGCGGCGAGCCGACGAGCGCGCCGCGCAGGCCGAGGCCGCGCACAAGTCCGAGATCGCCCGCCATCACGCCGCCGCAGCCGCCCTGGACGAGCGCGCGGCCGAGATGCAGCGCACCGCCCAGGTGCAGACCCAGCTCGAGCAGGAGCTCGAGACGCAGCGCACCCGCTACGCCGAGCTGGCCGAGGCGCGGCGCAAGGAGTCAGACCCGCGGCATGTGCGCCGGGTGGCGCTCGAGGCGTTCAACCGCTCGGAGCACGTCGAGCGCGTCGTCGCGATCTCCCGCAGCCTCGGCGATCCGATCGTGAACGTGTACGTCGACGGGCTCGAGCTGCCGCGGCCCGTGAAGGTGACGGTCGCCTGGGACATCTCCTGGTACGAGTACATCGTCCGGCTCGACCTGCTCGAGCGCACGGTGACGGTCGAGGAGGCGCGCCGCGGCGACGACCCGCGCGAGCTGCCCGCGGCCCAGCTGCAGCCGAACGGCGTCCTGCGCGCCGACCGCATCGTGCTCGCGATGCAGGCATACGGCGTCGGGGGCAGCTCCGCCGCCTCCGCGCTCTAGCGAGACTATCGCCGCTTCGGCTTGGGCTTCGCGCCCGGCCTGGGCTTCTTCGCCGGCCCCGCCTGCGCCGGCGGCGTCGTCCACACCGGCTTGCCGGTCTGGGCGCGGATCACCGCGAGCAGCGACTCCTCGTCCGCCGTGCGCAGGAACTCGGCCGCGGTCGGGTCGAGGTCCTCGAGCGTGATGGCAAGCAGCTCGCCGCGGCGGCCGTAGTCGGCCATCGCCTGGGCCGACAGCCGCCGGGTGCGGGCCGTGCGCCCCTCCCGCAGCCGGACGAATCCCGACCGCGACTCCGGGTCGTAGCGAAGGTCGAGCATGCGCGCAGGTTACCGGGAAGGCGACGGCCTACGCGGGCCACGCGGCAGGCGGCCTGGCGCGGCCCTCGTTCTGGCGCACCCACCAGCGGATCGTCGCGAGGCCGAAGACGAAGCCGCCGATGTGTGCGAAGTAGGCGACGCCGCCGCCCGCGCTTCCCACCTGCACGTATCCCACCGCGTAGATCTGCAGCACGATCCAGCCGATCAGGAAGAGCACCGCCGGGAGCGGGAAGAAGAAGATCGGCGGGATGTAGGTGATCACCGCGGCGCGCGGGTAGAGGATCAGGTAGCCGCCGAGGACGGCCGCGATCGCGCCCGATGCGCCGATGTTGGGCACGTCGGAGCCCGGGCCGGAGAGGAACTGCACGAGCGCCGCCATCAGGCCGCCCAGCAGGTAGAAGACGAGGAAGCGGCGCCGGCCGACACGGTCCTCGATGTTGTTGCCGAAGATCCACAGGAACAGCATGTTGCCGAGCACGTGCTCCCAGCTTCCGTGCATGAACATCGCCGTGAACACGCTCGCGAGCACGGCCACGTGGTGCACGCGGGCGTACACCGGCCGGCCGTTGTCGTATCCGAGCAGGATCGTGTCCTCGCCGTGGGGGCAGCGATCCTGCACCTCGCACGGCACGAACCCGAACTCCGCCGTGACCGCGGTGAACCCCGACACGCGCAGCGGCACGCCGAGGCTCGTCGGCAGGCGCTCGGCGGGAGCGTGCTGCGCCCACACGAAGATGGCCAGGTTCGCGACGATCAGCGCCAGCGTCAGGATCGGCAGATGCCGGGTGGGGACGTTGTCCTTGAGCGGGATCATCCCGGCCGGTACAGGGCGGCGACCGAATCGGTCCGGGTCGCCCTGACGGCGGCGATGCGCTCCTCGGCCAGGCGGTCGGCCGCGACGTGAGGCGCGATGTTGTCGCGCTCCGAGCGGGCGAACACGGCGGCCAGCGTGTCGGCGATGCGCTCGACGCTCCGGCGGGCGCGCTCGGGGTCGTACGCGCGGCCCAGCTCATCGGAGATGTTGATCACACCGCCGGCGTTGATCACGAAGTCCGGCGCGTACACGATGCTGCGGACGTGCAGCGCGTCGCCCATGGACGCGTCGAGCAGCTGGTTGTTGGCGGCGCCGGCGACGACCCGGCAGCGCAGCGCATCCACGGTGTCGGGCCGGATCACCGCCCCGAGCGCGCACGGCGCGAACACGTCGCACTCCTGGGTGTGCACGCTCTCCGGATCGCAGGCCGTCGCGCCGAGCGCCTCGAGCGGGGCGACGCGCTCCGGGTAGATGTCGGCCACCGTGACCCGCGCCCCTGCGTCGAGCAGATGGCGGACGAGGCCGCCGCCGACGTGCCCGGCGCCCTGCACCGCCACCCGCACACCGGCGAGGTCGTCGCCGAGCCCGGCCTCATGCAGGGCGGCGCGCATGCCGCAGAAGACGCCCCACGCCGTCATCGGCGACGGGTCGCCGGAGCCGCCGCGCTCGACGGGCAGTCCGGTGATGTGGTCGGTCTCGAGGGCGACGATCTCGGCGTCGGCGGTGCTCGTGCCGACGTCCTCGGCGGCCAGGTAGCGACCGCCGAGCGAGTCGACGAACCGGCCGAGGGCGCGGAAGAGAAGGGGTGTCTTGTCGGTGCGGGGATCGCCCAGGACGACGGTCTTGCCGCCGCCGAGATCGAGGCCCGCGGCGGCGTTCTTGTAGGTCATCCCGCGCGCCAGCCGCAGCACGTCGGTGAGGGCGGCCTCGTCGCTCGGATAGCGCCACATCCGGATCCCGCCGAGCGACGGGCCGAGGGTGGTGTCGTGGACGGCGATGATCGCCCGCAGCCCCGCCTCGGGCTCGTGGCACACGACGACCTGCTCGTGCTCCTGGAAGAGCTGCACGGGCCGCGAGTATATCCACCGGGCCGTCCGTCCCCGGCTACCCGCCGGCGAGCACCCGTTCCCAGATCTGGGACCGCTTCTGCAGGCCGATCGGCGAGATGACCGCGAGCTCGTAGTGCTTCACGAGCGCCGGGTCGGGCGAGGCCGGCGGATCCGACCGCACCGCGGCGGGCACGAGCTTCGCGGCGGCCGCCTCGGGCGCCGGCAGGCGGGACTGTGTCCACGCCCGCGCCGCGGCCCGGGCCGACAGCTGGTCGTCGATCCACGCCAGGGCGGTGAACGGGTGGACGGCCGCGCGCGGCACGACCCAGCCGTCGATCCACATCTCGGAGCGGCCCGTCGGAAGCACGAAGACGGTGTCGGCCGCGCGCTCGGGGAGCGCAAGGACGCGGTCGAAGTCGGCGCTCGTGCCCATCGCGAGCACGAGCTCGCCGCGCCCGAACGCCGCCGCCCCGGCGGCGGTGAACGCGTTCACGTGCGGCCGGGCGGCGAGCAGCAGCGACTGCGCGCGCAGGAGCGTCGAGTCGTCGTCGGTCGAGATGTCCTCGTCGAGGGCGGCGAGCGCCGCGGCGACGGGCTCGATCGGCCCCGGCAGGAACGTGATCCCCTGCAGCGAGTAGCGCGGCACGAGCGCGAAGAAGCCGGCCCAGTCGGCGGGCCGCTCGGTGACGACGTCGCTGCGGTAGCCGAACCCGTACACACCGTAGCGGGCCGGCGCCGACCAGTGGTTGTGGTGGTCATAGGCGAGGTCGAGGAAGTCCGACGAGACGAGGGAGAGGTTCGGGATCAGGCGGTGGTCGAGCTCGCGCAGCAGGCCCTGCTCGCCGAGCACGGCGACGTCGTCCTGGCGCGCGAGCACGACGTCGGCGGGATAGCCCGACGAGATCAGCTCGATCAGGTTCGCGCCCGGCGCGATCGTGCGCACGTCGACGCCGACGCCGTTTGCCCGCGTGAAGGCGATCCGGTCGTCGGCCGGCACGGCCCCCGCCGGAGCGAGCACGCGCAGCGGCCCCGGCAGGTGCGGCGGCGCTCCACCCGGCGCGGCCACCGGCGGCGCGGTCGACGCGGAGCTGCCGATGCATCCGGGCGCGGCGATCACCGTCCCGGCGGCAACCAGCAGCCGCCGCCGCGTGAACGCGCCCGCCGGCACATCTACCCCAGGCCGAGCATCGTCCCGAGCCCGCTGCCCTCGTCGTTCGGGTCGACGACGCGGCTGCGGCGCAGCACGATCACGGTCACGAGCACGAAGGTCGCCGTCACGACCAGCATCAGCGTCGCGAGGGCGTTCACGGCCGGGGTGATGCCGAAGCGGACGGCCGAGTAGAGCACGATCGGCCAGGTGTTGGTCGTCCCGTTCGTGAACGCCGGCAGGACGTAGTCGTCGAACGAGAACGTGAACGAGAGCAGCGCCGCGGCGATCACCGCCGGCAGGAGCCGCGGGAACGTCACCTGCCGGAACGTCGAGAACGGCCCGGAGCCGAGGTCGTAGGCCGCCTCCTCGAGCTTGTCGCCCATGCCCACGAACCGCGCCCGGATGATCAGCATGACGAGCGAGGCGTTGAAGACGATCTGGCCGAGCAGGATCGTGGAGCTCGCCGAGCGGCGGGAAGAACGCCGAAGTTCTGCGCGGGCCTGCACGAAGAAGATCAGCGACGCCACCGCGATCACGATCTCGGGCACGACGAGCGTCAGGTAGACGAGGATGTCGAACGGGATCCGCAGCCGCGGGCGCATGCGCGCGAGCGCGAGCGCGGCCGCGAGGCCGAGGACGGTGGCGATGACGGCCGCCTGCGCGGCGATCTTGAGGCTCGTCTTGATCGCCGGGATGTAGGTCGGGTCGTGCAGGCCCTCGGCGAACCAGCAGGTCGTGAAGCCGTTCCAGACCGAGATGTTGCCGACGTTGGCCGGCGGGATGTTGCAGATGTTGCTCCCGTGGAACGCCGCGACCGAGGTCGGCGACGGCTTGTTGAACGCGAAGATGACGACGACGACGATCGGCAGGTAGAGGAACGCGTAGACGATCAGCGCCCAGGTGGTGAAGCCCGCGCTTCGCGGTCAGGATGCGCCGCCTACGCACCGAACTGCTCCTCGCGCGTCGCGAACAGGATGTAGACGACGACGAACACCGAGAGCGCCGCCATCAGCGAGATCGAGAGCGCCGAGCCGAACGGCCAGTTCTGGGCCGAGCTGAACGTGTCGCCGATCGCGTTGCCGACGAACTCGAAGTTCCCGCCGCCGAGGATGTTCGGGATGATGTACTCGCCCGACATCGGGATGAACACGAGCAGCGCCCCGGTGACGACGCCGGGCAGCGTCAGCGGCAGGGTGATCTCGCGGAACGCCTTCAACGGCTTGGCGCCGAGGTCGGTGGCGGCCTCGACGAGCGTCCAGTCCATCCGCTCGAGCGACGCGAACACCGGCAGGATGAAGAGCGGCAGGTAGTTGTAGATCAGGCCGATGCCGACGGCCTTCCACGTGTAGAGGACGTTGAACCCGAGGTTCGTGGCGAGGTACCCGTTGGGGTCGAGGATGATCTTGAGCGCGTAGGTGCGGATCAGGAACGACGTCCAGAACGGCACGACGAGGAGCAGCAGCGCGAGCATCTTGTACGTCGTCAGGTAGCGCGCCATCCAGTAGCACACCGGGTAGCCGACCGCGATCGTGCACAGCGAGCCGCCCGCCGCCATCAGGAGCGTGTGCCAGAAGATCGTGATGTAGAACGAGCTGAAGACCTGGTGGAACTGGGACCAGGTCGAACGCGTAGCTGACGCTGCCGAAGCCGGACTGGATCGAGACCGAGAACACGGCCAGGATCGCCATCGGGCCCAGGAAGAAGATCGCGTAGTAGAGCCCCGACGGGAACGTCAGCCACGTCGGGTAGCGCGGCGCGAACGTGCGTCGGCGCCGCCGGCTCTGATCGACGGTCGTGACGACCGTCAGTCCTGCCGGTTCGGGACTCGACATCTAGGCGGCCTTGAACTCTCCGTAGATCTGCGTCCGCTGTGTTCACGACCGCCGGGCTCACGTTGAGGATGTAGTGGTAGTTGTTGGTGTACTTCTTCGGCACGTTGAAGAGCGGGTCGTTCTTCAGCGCCGGCGGCATCTGCGCCAGCGCCGCCGGGATCGGGATCGGGTAGTTGTGGTAGTTCATCTCCGCCACGGCCGTCGCCGGCTCGAGCAGCCAGTTGATCCACGCGTGGGCGGCCACCGGGTGCGGCGCGTTCGCGGGGATGCACCAGTTGTCGGCCCACATCTCGGACGCTCCGGTGCGGGATGACCGCGGTGATGTCGCCCTGCTTCTTGCGCGCCTGCACGATGCGGCGCACGTCGCCGTTCCAGCCCTGGCTGAGGATGATCTTGCCCGCGATCGCGTCGTTGATGTAGCCGGACGAGTCGATCGTCGTGACGCCCGGGCGGATCCTGAGCAGGAAGTTCTTCACCTTGGCGAAGTCGGAGCTGCTCGTCGTGTTCGGGTCGAGGCCGAGCGCCATGAGCGCGAGCGGCACGACCTCCTCGGCGCCGTCCAGGACGTTGGTGCGGCCCTTGCTGCCGTACTTGGGCAGCAGCTTGTAGAAGTCGAGCATCGTCTTGGGGTTGTCCTTCACGACGGTGTTCATGAAGAAGAACATCGTGATGCCGTAGTCCTTGATGACGTGGAACTGCCCGGTGGGGTCGTACGACGGCTTCAGGAACGCCGGGTCGAGGTTCTTCAGGTTGGGCAGGCGGCCGCGTCGAGCGCCATCAGCCCGTTCTCGCCGATCAGCTGGGCGACGGCGTTCTGGCTCGGGACGATGATGTCGTAGCCGGTGCCGCCGGCCGAGAGCTTGGCGAGCAGCTCGTCGTTCGACGAGTAGAACGTCTCGGTCACGTGCGTGTTCGGGTGCGCCGCCTTGAACTTGCTGAACGTGCTGGGGGAGTCGTACTCCGACCAGTTGTAGATGACGAGCGAGTTCTCCATGGGCTTGCCCGGCCAGCGTGTTGCCGCCGCCGGCGGCGCTGCTGCCGCCGCCCCCGCCGCCACCGCCCGCGTTCGTCGACCCGCCGCAGGCCGCCGCCAGCAGGCCGAGCGCGCCCAGGCCGAGCAGCTCGCGCCGGTTCAGGCCGGAGCGCTCGGCGGCGTCGCGGTAGAGCTGGCGGCGCAGGTAGTCGAGCTTCGGCTTCGCGCTCGTCGGCGCGAGGATGTTCAGCGAGTCGCGGGGGTCGGTCACGGTGTCTCCTTCGAGTGGTCCTGAGCCGGGGCGTCGCCGAGCAGGAGCGGCGCCGCCTCGTCCCAGCTGATGGCGACACGGTCGCCCGGGTGGATGGTGTCGAGCGCCGGGTCGGCGCTCGCGCGCTGCTCGCGCACGATCACGTCGCCGGCCGCTGCGAGCCGGGCGACGATCTGCACCTGGTCGCCGAGGTACATCTTGGTGATCACCTCGGCGGTGGCCGAGTTGGCGGTGCCGGTCGCCGGGCCCGGATGCGCCGCCATGCGCTCGGGCCGCACGCCGACGCGCACGCGGGCGCCGCGCGTGGTGTCGCCGCGGCCGCGCACGACGACGCCGCCGCCGGCATCGACGGCAAAGCCGCCGTCGGCCGCCTCGACCACGCTCGCCGTCGATGAAGTTCATGTCGCCGATGAAGTCGGCGACGAACGGCGTCAGCGGCCGGTCGTAGATCGCGCGCGGCTCGTCGAGCTGCTCGATCACGCCGTTTGACATGACCGCGACGCGGTCGGACATCGAGAGCGCCTCCTCCTGGTCGTGCGTCACGTACACGAACGTGATCCCGACCTGCTCCTGGATGCGCTTGAGCTCGATCTGCATCTCCTTGCGCAGCTTCAGGTCGAGCGCGCCGAGCGGCTCGTCGAGCAGGAGCACGCGCGGGTTCATGACGAGCGCCCGCGCGAGCGCCACGCGCTGCTGCTGGCCGCCCGAGAGCATCGACGGGCGGTGCGTGTCGCGGCCGACGAGCTGCACGAGCTCGAGCGCCTCGCCCGCCTTGGCGTGGCGCTCCTTCTTGGACACGCTTGCCGCTGCTTCAGGCCGTACGAGACGTTGTCGAGGATCGACATGTGCGGGAAGAGCGCGTACTGCTGGAACACGGTGTTCACGTCGCGCTTGTAGGGCGGGACGCCGCTGACGTCGCGCCCGCCGATCAGGAGCTCGCCCTCGTCGGGCTGCTCGAACCCGGCGATCATGCGCAGCGACGTCGTCTTGCCGCAGCCGGACGGGCCGAGCAGCGAGAGGAACTCGCCCTTGTGCACGCGCAGGTTGACGGCGTTCACCGCCACCAGCGAGCCGAACCGCTTCGTGACCGCGCGGAACTCGACGTCGGCCTCGCCGTCGGCGGGCGGCCGGGCGGTGGCGTGGTCGGCCGTGGGTTGCGTCATCCCGGTGTCAAGGGTATATCGTTGGTTTTCCGCGTGTCAACCACGAAGTTCGCACCGAACGCGGAGGTTTGGCGGGTATCTCGCATGAATGCTCCCACGGTCAAGCTCGATTCGGTCAACCGCCGGATCATCGAGATCCTCCAGCGCGAGGGCAGGTGCCCGTTCACGACCATCGCCCGCGAGGTCGGCATCTCCGAGGCGGCGGTGCGGGCGCGGATGCAGCGGCTGACCGATGCCGGCGTGCTCGATGTGGTCGCGGTCACAAACCCGCTCAAGCTCGGGTTCGAGGTGATGGCCCTGGTCGGCGTCCAGGCCAACAGCGACCTCGACCACGTCGCCCAGGCCGTCTCGGCCTGGCGCGAGACGAGCTACGTCGTGATCACGTCGGGCAGCTACGACCTGCTGGTCGAGATCGTGTGCGAGCACAACCGGCATCTGCTCGAGGTGGTGCAGCGGCTGCGCGAGATCGACGGGGTCAAGTCGACCGAGACGTTCATGTACCTGGACATGGTCAAGATGACCTACGCCTGGGGGACGCGGTAGCGGCCCCGCGGCCACCGCGCTCGGGCGCGATCGGCATCGCTGCCGGAGTGCTCGGGGCGCTCGTGGCCGCCGGCGCGGCCGCGGCCGGCCTCGGATCGCAGGGCGGCCAGGCGCTCGCGCTGCTCGCCGGCCTGCTCGCGCTGGCGGCGCTCGCGCTCGGCTTCGTGGGCTTCACGGTCGCCCGGCTGGGCGGCACGAGCCGCCTGCCCGGCCTCGCGGCGATGGCGCTCGCGGTGGCCGTCCTGGTCGGCCTGGTGGTGGCAGCCGTCAACCGCCTGAATAACCGGGGTCAGACCCCGGTTATTCACGCTTCAGGCGCAGCGCCAGCGCGGGGCAGTTCGAGACAGCCCAGCGCGCCTGGCGCAGGAGAGCGGGCGGGACGGCCTCGGCACGGACGATCGGATAGCCCCAGTCGTCGAGCGTCGATCCACTCCGGCAAGAGCTCGGCGCAGATGCCGTGGCCGACGCAGCCGGCCGGGTCGACCGAGAGCGTGTGCCTGCTCATGCGCTCACCTCCACCCGGCGACGGTCTCGGGGACGGCCAGGCGGCCGGGGCCGCGGGCGGCCACGCACGGGTTGCCGTCGACGTGCCGGCGCAGGTCGGCGGCGAACACGTCGAGGGCGCTGCGGACGAGATGCACGGCGCCGTCGGGATGGCGGCAGGCGCCGCGGCGCTCGATCTGCGCCGCCCAGCGGCGCAGCCGCTCGACGTCGCCCGCGCTCGAGCGGCCGGCCGCGATCGCCGCCGTCATCTGGGCCATGTCGGAGAGCCCGAAGACGCACGGCCCGCACTGCCCGGCGCTCTCGGCCGCGAACCAGCGCATCAGTCGCGCCGTCTCGAGCAGCCCGCACGCCGCCTGCGGGCAGGGCGATCAGGATGCCCGCGCCGGGGCTCGCGCCGAACTCCGCGAGCCCGGCGCGGCTGAACGCGACGCCGCCGGCACCGGCCGGCGAGCCACGTGCCGGAGTAGCCGCCGACGAGGAACGCCGCGATCGGCTCGGCCGGGCCGCCGGCGCGCGCGACGATGCGGTCGATGCGGGTGCCGACTCGCACCTCGACGATCGCCGGGCGCACGACGGCGCCGGTGACCGTGACGAGCGTCGTCCCGGGCTCGTCGCCCGTGCCGGCCTCGCGGAACCAGCCGGCGCCGAAGCGGGCGATCTGGGCGACGTGCGCGAGCGTCTCGACGTTCTGGACCAGGGTGGGACGGCCGTCGACGCCCGTCTCGAAGGGCCGCGGCGGCACGTTGGTGGGCTTGGCGTCGCCGCCGTTCAGCCAGTGCACGAGCGCGGTCTCCTCGCCGGCGACGTAGCGGGTCGGCGTCTCGGCCAGCTCGATCGGAACGCCCCGCTCGGCCGCCCGCTCGCCGATCGCGGCGCGCATCGCCCGCACGGCCGCGCGGTCGGCGCGGTCGATGCACGACGATCACGTGCGCCGCGCCGACAGCCGCCGCCGCGACGGCCGCGCCGTCGAGCACGAGATGCGGCGCGCGGGCGAGGAGCGTGCGGTCCTTGCTGCTCGCGCGGCTCGCCCTCGGTGCCGTTGGCGACGACGACGCGCGGGCCGCGGCCGGTCGGCGACGGCCCGGAGCTTGCGGGCCGTCGGGAAGCCGGCGCCGCCGCGCCCGCGCAGGCCGGCCTCGGCGACGAGGTCGATCAGCGAGCCGTGCGGGCGCCGCGCCGGGAGCGGCGCAGGGCGGTAGCGCGAGCGGTGCTCGGCCAGCGTCGCCGCCCGCCCGTCGGCGCCGGCCTCGCGCAGCAGGCGGCGCTCGTCGGTGCGCACCCCGGCCGTGGCGACGGTGCTCATCGCGCCCTCCGGACCGCCGCACGGCGCGGCGGCGGAAGCGGCGTCCGTGCCCTTGCCGGTCCGTGCCTGGCCACCTCCGCGGCGCGCAGGGCGGTGAGCGCGGCGACGGCGGCGCCGGCGCCGAACACGGCCAGCCGCAGCGCCGCCGAGCCTCGATCCGTGCCGGCGGTGAGGGCGTGGATGCTCGCGAACAGGAAGAGCGGGAACGCCACGTAGTGGCTCGTGTCCCAGATCCGTTTGGGCAGGTGCGCCCGCGCGAGGGACGTGAGCTCGACCGCGACCAGCAGGTACATGGCGACGATCCCCCAGGCGACGGGGCCGGGGCGCCACGTCGCGGCGAGCGGCACGAGCACCTCGACGAGGCCGAAGTGCACGTAGGTGTCGAGCACGATGCGTGACGATGTGGACGGCCAGGAAGATGACCGCCGGCGCCGCCGAGGAAGCGGTGCAGGTCGAGCAGCCACGCCGGGCGCGGGCGGCGGCCGAGCACGCGGGTGCTGAGCGCCAGCCCCCACAGCACGCTGGCGGCCAGGAGCGCCCACGTGACGATCCCCGCCGCGCGAGCCGTGTACCAGAGCAGCGTGCTGTGCGACATGCCCGCCATCGTCGCCCGCGCCGTTGTGAGCGGCCTGCGCCGATCCTGGGAGTGCGCTGGGAGCGCACGCTCAGGGCACGCTCGGAGCGCGCTCACAGGGTTCTCGCAGGCGGGCGGGCGAGCATGCGGCGCATGGATCCACGAACCGACGCCGTCGCGCCGCCACCCGGCCCGGCGCTCACGGATCGCTGCGGCCGCCGCAAGCGCGGTCGCGACCGTTGCGATCACGGGCCACCTCGCCCTCGCCGGTACCGCGTCGCGCCGCGCCTCGGCGAGCGCGGCCGGCACCTCCGCCGCCACGGCGCACCAGCGGGCTCAGACGCACGCGACAACGCACGTCGTCGGACGACGGGCACGACGACGACGACCACCCAGGCGACGACGACGACCACCCAGGCGACGACGGCGCAGGCGGCGACGCCGGCGGCGCCGTCCACCTCGGCGAACACCTCGAGCGGTGGCAGCTGAACGCCGCTTCGGGGCGATGGGCGCGCGGGCGCACGTGATCGTCGTCGGCGGCCCCGCCGGCCTCGCCGACGTCGCGGCCGCCCGCATCGAGCAGCTCGAGAGCCTGTGGAGCCGTTTCCGGCCGCGCAGCGACGTCAGCCGGCTGAACCAGCATGCGGGCCGGCGCGTGGCCGTCGCGCCGGAGACGTCGAGCTGGTCGAGCGGGCGGTCGCCGGCTTCCGGCTGACCGGGGGCTGTTCGATCCCACGCTGCTCGGGCCGGTGATCCGGGCCGGCTATGACCGGACGTTCGAGCTGATCCCGGCGGCCGCGCGGCCGGGCCGAAGCGACGCCGAGCCGGCGTGCGCGGAGATCGCGTTCGGGCCGGGCTGGGCGCGGCTGCCGCGCGGGCAGCGGCTTCGACCCGGGCGGGATCGGCAAGGGCCTGGCCGCCGACATGGTCACGACCGAGCTCATGGCCGCGGGCGCCGACGGCGCCTGCGTCAACCTCGGCGGCGACGTGCGCGTCGACCGGCGCGGCGCCCGGCGGCGGGACGTGGACGGTGGCCGTGGAGCACCCGGCCGCGGCCGCGCCGATCGCGCTTCTCGGGCTCGCAGACGGCGCGGTCGCCACCTCGACGACGCTGCGGCGGCGCTGGCGCGTCGGCGGCGAGGTGCGCCATCACCTGATCGACCCCGCCACCGGCCGCCGCTCCGAGCACCGACCTGACGTCATCGCGACCGTCGTGGCGGGACAGACCTGGGTGGCCGAGGTGCTGGCCAAGGCGGTGCTGCTGGCCGCCGGGCGCGCCCCGGGCGGTGCTCGCCGGCACCGGCGCCGAGGCGCTCGTCGTCGACCGGCCGGGCACATCCGCACCACGCCGGGCCTCGCGGCCTACCGGACGCTCCGCCGCCCGCCCTCGTGGGATGACCGCAGCGGCCGGATACGATCGGCCCGTGCACCGCCTCACCGTTCGCACCGACCGCCGCGACCAGATGCTCGACATCACCGACGCCGTCGCGGGCGCCGTCACCGCGCTCGGCGTCGACCGCGGCGCGGTGCTCGTGCACGTGCCGCACACCACCGCCGCGGTGACGGTGAACGAGGGCTACGACCCCGACGTGGCCGCCGACGTGCTCGGCCATCTCGCCGCGATGGTGCCGCGCTCGGCCGGGGTTCGCGCACGCCGAGGGCAACAGCGACTCGCACATCAAGGCGATCCTGGTCGGCTGCGCGCATCCGCTCGCGGTCGACGACGGCGCGCTCGCGCTCGGCCGCTGGCAGCGGGTGTTCCTGTGCGAGTTCGACGGCCCGCGCACGCGCGAGGTCTGGGTGACGCTCGCTCTAGCGAACGATGCTGGCGGCCGCGGCGGCCAGCAGGCACAGGGTCGCGGCGACGGCGAGCAGGGTGTTCACCGCGCGCATCGACCC
Source organism: uncultured Actinomycetes bacterium (assembly GCA_963707585.1). Taxonomy (GTDB): domain Bacteria; phylum Actinomycetota; class Thermoleophilia; order Gaiellales; family JAICJC01; genus JAICJC01. The sequence goes on from CAVPQP010000008.1 coordinate 537,883, forward strand.
GGCGGGGACGGCGACGGCGCGGACGCGGGAGCGGGGGGAGGGGGTGTGCATGCCCGCCAGGATCGGCCCCGCGACCCCGGGTCGTCATCACCCGCTTGCGGTATTCGAGGCGTCCGTCCGCCTCTAGTCGCCCTTCGCCGTGGGCGGCTCGGCGATCTCGGTGCGCGGGCGCACCGCGCCGACGCCGTAGCGGACGAACCGCACGACCAGCACGCCGGCGCCCGACCAGCGCGGTGGCGTGCCGACGGCGAAGAAGGCGAGGCCCAGCGCGATCGCCTCGGACTGGTCGGACGTGGTCGCGCAGGAAGTACACGAACACCGCCTCGCGCACGCCGATCCCGTTCAGCGACACGGGCAGCACCAGCGCCGCGAACACGACCGGGCCGGCCAGCAGCACGCACCGAGTCGGGCACGTCGAGGTCGAGCGCCTGCACCAGCATCCAGATCACGCCGATGCGCGCGATCTGCACGACCATCGCGAGCAGGCCGACCACGACGAGCGTGCCGCGGTGGTCGCGATAGGCGTGCAGGGCCTCGTAGAAGCGCTGCCCGACCGCCAGCCGCCGCCCCGCGCGCGCGGCTCGAGCCAACGGGCCACGGCGCCCGCGCAGCCGGCTCGAGAAGAGCAGCGCGAGGACCGCGGCGGCCGCGAGCCCGAACGCCGCCTCGGCGGCGATCACGCCCGGCCGCCGGCCGGCGCCGCTCACGATCACGGCGACCAGCGCGAGCACGACCAGCGAGACGAGCCCGACCAGCCGGTCGATCAGCACCGAGGCGACCGCCTCGGGCGCGTCGCCGGTGCGGCGGCCGAGCTCGACGACTCGCACCGCGTCGCCGCCGATCGCCGCCGGCAGGAACTGGCCGGCAAAGAGGGCGACGAAGTACGTGCGGGTCGAGCCATCCCAGCGGCACGTGGATGTTCTTGGCGGCGAGCAGCAGCTGCCACCGCAGCGCCATCACGACGACCGTCGCCATGTTGACGGCGACGGCGGGCAGGAACCAGCGCAGGTCGGTGCCGCGCAGCGTGTTCGCCACCTGGTCGACGCCCGCCCAGCGCAGCAGCAGGCCGAGCACGACGGCCGAGATCACCGCCTCGACCGCGACCCGGGTGCGCCGGTCGATCCTCACCGCGCGAGCGCGGCGTGCACCTTGCGCAACGCGGCGATCACGTCGTCGATGTCGGCGTCGGAGTGGGCCGCCGCGAGCGGCAGCGACAGCACCTGCGCGCCGGCGAGCTCGGTCACCGGCAGCGTCGGGACGGCCAGGTTGCTGGCGATACCAGGTGAGCGTGTGCACCGGCAGGAAGTGCAGGCCGGTCGAGATGTTCTCGGCCATCAGCGCCTCGGCGTAGCGGTCGCGGTCGGCGCCGGCCCGGGCCGGGTCGATCCGCAGCACGTAGAGGTGGTGGGCGTGGCGGCCGTACGCCGGCCGCCCGATCGGGGTGATCCCGTCCAGCTCCGCCAGCCCCGCGTCGTAGCGCGCGACGATGTCGGCCCGGTGGGCGTGGAAGCACTCGAGGCGATCGATCTCGGCAGCGCGGCGGCGGCGTGCAGGTCGGCGAGGTTGGCCTTGTAGCCGGGCTCGTCGACGTCGTAGTGGCCGAGCGTGTGCGTCTGCGCGCGCCGCCACGGGTCGCGGGTGATGCCCTGCGCGCGCAGCAGCCGCAGGCGCTCGGCGGCGGCGTCGGAGGCGGTGGTGATGATCCCGCCCTCGCCGCCGGCGAGGCTCTTGGTCGCGTACAGCGAGAAGCAGGTGAAGTCGCCGATCGAGCCGATCTTGCGCCGCCCGCGCACGTCCGCCTCGACCGCGTGGGCGGCGTCCTCGATCATGCGCAGGCCGTGCTCGTCGGCGATGCGCTCGATCGCGTCCATGTCGCACGGGCCGCCGGCGAAGTGCACCGGCATGAGCGCCCGCGTGCGGGCGGTGATCGCCCGCCGCACCGCCTCGGGGTCGATGTCGAGCGTGTCCGGGATCGACGTCGGCGAACACCGGCGTCGCGCCCGTGTGCAGGATCGCGTTGACGGTCGCCGGCCACGTGAACGAGGTCGTCACCACCTCGTCGCCGGCGCCGACGTCGGCCGCGATCAGCGCCAGGTGCAGCGCCTCGGTGCACGACGACGTCGCGATCGCGTGGGGGACGCCGGTGCAGTCGGCGAAGCCGCTGCTCGAGCTCGGCGCTGCGCGGCCCCGACGTGAGCCAGCCGGAGCGCAGCGTCGCGACGACCGACTCGATCTCCTCGTCGCCGATCACGGGCGGCGAGAAGTCGAGCAGCGTCGCGCGCACGGGCGCTGCCGCCGTCGATCGCGAGCCGGGTGGCGGTCGGCTCGCTCATCTCACCTCGAACCTGACTGCGTCGACCGCGGCGGCGGCCCGGCGCAGCGCGCTGCGCGCGGTCGGGCCCGGTCGCGAGCACGTAGCCGGCCCGGTCGGTGGCGATGCGCAGCGGGCCGTAGACGTGCCCGCGGGGGTGGTAGAAGCGCACCTCGGGCGGGCCCGTCGCCGCCACCAGCTCGCCCGGCGGGCGCGGCCAGGAACTCGATCACCGCCGCGCCGTTGGGATGCGGCTCGAGCTCGGCCGCGGCGACCTCCTCGCCGAGCGCGGCGCGCACCGCGGCCGCGGCCAGGTCGACGCCGCCGCGGTGCGGCAGATCTCGGAGTCGTGGCCGCCGCCGAGCCGCGCGGCGACCTCGATGACGCGCGGCCCGTCGGCCGGCCAGGATCAGCTGGACGTAGGTCGGCCCCGACGTCGATCCCCACGCGCGGCGCACGGCCGCCTCGGCGACGGCCGGCCGCGGCGTCGGCGCCGTCGGCGGCCGCCGGGTACACGTGCCGGCGGGCGACGCCGGGGACGTCCTCGAAGTGGATCGCGGTCGGTCACGGCGACCACATGGATGCGGCCGTCGATCGAGAAGCCGTTCACCGTCACCTCGGGGCCGGGCACGAACTGCTCGTAGAGCACCCGGCCGCTGCGCGAGCCCGCGCGCGCGCGCTCGGCGGCCTCGGCCAGGCCGGCCGGGTCGCGGACGATCGCCATCGCCCGCTGGCCCTGGCGGTCGGGCGCCTTGACGACGCACGGGTAGGCCGGCGGCGCGTCGGCCGACCACCGCGGCTGCGGCACGCCGGCGGCGTCCAGCCGCGTGCGCTGCGCGATCTTGTCGGTGCAGCGTCTCCGCGACCGCCACCGAGATCGGGTGGGGGAGGCGCAGATCCTCGGCCGCGCTCGGCCGCGATGCGCACCGGCCAGTCGGTGCCGGGGGCGATCAGCCCGTCGGCGTCGCGGGCGTCGCGGCGCACGCCCTCGCCGTCCTCGGTCGAGACGGGCACGTCGCGCGACCCGCGGGTCGGCGTCGCACACGATCGTGCGCACGCCCAGCGCGCGGGCGGCGTCGATCGCGTGCCGCTGCGCCGGGCCGCCGCCGAGCACCACCAGTGTGCGGGGGCGCGTCAGACGGCCTGCGCCGTCTGCTCCGAGGCCAGGACGGCCTGCCACCATTCCGGGTTGTCGCGGTACCAGCGGATGGTCCGCTCGAGCCCGTCGGCGAAGGGGATGCTGCGACCGCCACCCGAGCAGCCGCGCCGCCTTGTCGGTGGAGCCGATGTGACGGTCGACCTGGCCGGGCCGGTCGGGGACGTGTCGCTTGAGCGACGCGGGCTTGCCCAGGATGTCGAGGATCACGTCGGCGATCTGCTCGACCGTCTCGTCGATGCCGGTGGCGACGTTGATCGTCTCGCCGACGATGCGCTCGAGCGGCACCTCGCACGCGGCCGTGATCGCCTCGGCGGTGTCGAACACGTGCAGCCAGTCGCGGCTGGCCTGGCCGTTGCCGTGGATCGTCAGCGGCTGGTCGCTGAGCGCCTGGATGATGAAGCGCGGGATGACCTTCTCGGGGTGCTGGTACGGCCCGTAGTTGTTGAACGGGCGGATGATCGTGATCGGCAGGTCGTACGTGCACCAGTACGAGTAGGCCAGCCGGTCGCCGCCCGCCTTGGTGCCCGCGTACGGCGAGCGCGGGTTGAGCGGGTGATCCTCGTCCATCGGCTCGGTCTCGGCGGTGCCGTACACCTCGGACGAGGAGATCAGGATGAAGCGCTCGATCGGGTGGTTGCGCATCGCGTCGAGCAGCACCTGGGTGCCGACGACGTTGGTCGTCACGAACTCGGCGCCGCCCTCCTCGATCGACTTGGACACGTGCGACTCGGCGGCGGCGTTCACGATCACGTCGACGCCCTCGAGCGCGCGGGTGACGTCGGCCACGTCGCGGATGTCGCCGTGGATGAACCGCAGCCGCTCGTGGTCGATCACGTCGGCCAGGTTGGCCATGTTGCCCGCGTACGTGAGCGCGTCCATCGTCACCACGTCGTGCGCCGTCTCGTGCAGCAGGTAGCGGATCATGTTCGACGAGATGAACCCGGCCCCGCCGGTCACCAGTATCCGTTTCACCGTGTCGCCCCGTCACTTCCGTGCTAACCGAGCTCGCGATCGATGTAGTACAGCGGCCGCCGTTCGACGTCGCGCTGGATCCGTTGCAGGTTCTCGCCCACCACGGCCATCAGGAACCCCTGCAGGCCGAGGACGAACAGCACGAGGCCTCCCAGGAAGAGCGGGCCCGGGAAGTTGTCGTAGCGGATCCAGTAGACGACCCCCCAGATTCCCACCCCCAGAGACGTAAGGATACCGAGCACGCCCAGCACGGTGCCCAGCCACTGCACGAGCTGCGCCCAGAACCCGGTCAGCACGTGCAGCGCCAGCTTGACCAGGCTGACCATCGCCGTAGCGGCTGCGGTCGGCGCGGGCGCGGTGGTCGAGGTCGACCTCGGTCACGCGCGCGCCGGTCGAGCAGACGAGCGCCTTGGTGAACTTCTGGCGGCCGATGCGGTGCATGACCGGCTCGAGCGCGTCGCGCCGGTAGGCGTTGAAGGCGCAGCCGAAGTCGCTCGACCTGCGCGCCGGTGAGGCGGCCGAGCAGGCGGTTGATCACGAGCGAGGGCAGCCGCCGCAGCAGCATCGCGTCGCGCCGGGTCACCCGGCGGCCGCTGGCGACGTCGGCGCCGGCGTCGACGGCCGCGACCAGCCGGGGGATGTCGGCCGGCTGGTTCTGGAGGTCGCCGTCCATCGTGACGACGATGTCGCCGCGCGCGCGGGCGATGCCGGCGTGCATGGCCGGGTGCTGGCCGAAGTTGCGCTTGAACGAGACGACCCGCACGCGCGGGTCGGCGTCGTGCAGGCGCTCGAGGATCGCGAACGTGCCGTCGGTCGAGCCGTCGTCGATGAAGATCAGCTCGGCCGGGATGCCGGCCGCCTGCGAGCGTGGTCACGATGCCGTCGTAGAGCGGCTCGACGGTGGCCTGCTCGTTCAGCACCGGCACCACCACGGTCACGTCCGGCGTCGCGGCGGCGGCCGGTTCTGCCGGGCCGGCCAGCGCGGGGTCAGAAGCCATGCGGGAAGGGTATCCGGTGGCCGGGCGGTCACACGCAGGTGACCATCGCAACGAGCGTGGCGCCACCTCCGCCGGTCGGGTGGGGATGTGGCGGATAATGCCGCGCCGATGCTGACTCGCGACGGTGCAGGCCGGATCCTGCGCGCCCGCTGGCCGCCGCTCGTGGCGCTCGCCGCCACCCTGGGCTACGCCGTCGTGGTGATCGGGTTCGGGCTCGACTTCCGCCCGCTGCACAACGACGAGGGCGTCACGCTCGGGGTCGCGTCGCGGGCGTCGGCGATCGACGTGCTGCGCGTCGCGGTCGACCACCGCCACGGGCCGCCGCTGCACTACCTGCTCGTGCACGCCTCGCTCTGGCCTGGCGGTACGACATCCTCGGCCTGCGCGCTGCCGTCGGCGCTGCTCGGCATCGTCGCGGTGGCGGTCAGCTACGGCTTCGGCCGCGAGCTGGTCGGCCGGGCCGGCGGCGCCGTGGTCGCGTCGTCACCGCCTCGTCGCCGATCACGATCCACCTCGGCCAGTTCGCCCGCGGCTACACGGCGATGATCGCGGCGGCGTACGCGAGCGCGTGGCTGATGCTGGTGCTCGTCCGCACCGGGAAGCGCCCGCTGGGTCGTGCCGTACGCGCTCACGGCGCTGCTGCTCGTCTCCGCGCACCCGTTCGGCCTGTTCGCGCTCTTCTCCGAGCTCGTGCTGATGGCGGGCTTCGCGGCGGTGCGCCTGCGCCACGGCCTCGCGCGGCCAGCGCCGACTGGCGGCCGCGCTCGCGGCGGCGCTCGTGCTCGGCGGGCTCGCGCTCCTGCTGCTGCGGCACCTGTACTCGCCGCTGCAGAACAAGTACGGCGTCGGGCTCGGGCGCGTCGGTGATCAAGCTCGAGCTCGCAGCGGTTCTGGGAGCGGCTCGGCGACGCCGCGTCGGGATCGGGCCACATCGGCTTCGGGATCGCGCTCGCCGTCGCGACGCTGCTCGGCGTCGTCGCGCTCGGCGGTCCGCAACCGGCGGGCGGCGGTCTTCGCGGCGGTGTGGCTCGTGCTCCCGGTCGTCCTGCTCTCGGTGCTCACGGCGTCGTCGCGCGACTTCGCCCCCGAGCGCCACCTGTCGTTCCTGCTGCCGGGCTACGCGGTCGCGCTCGCCGGCTTCGCGCTCGAGCTGCGCGCGCCGCGTCGGGACGCGCTTCGGCGCGCTGGATCGCGGCGGCGGCGCTGGCGGCGCTGCTCGCGCCGGGGTGGGTGGCCGACCACAACGAGCTCGCGAACTTCAACGCCGACCTGCGCGAACGCGAGCCTCTACATGGCCGGCCGCTTCGGCCCGACGACGTGCTCGCGACGACGGCCGGCACGCTCGCGCAGGGCGAGGATCCGCGCCTGGTCGGCGCCTACGCCGTGCTGGCCGCGCCCGACTCCTCGCCGCTCGCGACGTGGCAGCACGCCGGCTCGGTGCCGCGGGTGCCGGCTCGTCCACCGGCTCGGCCAGCGCGGACGCGGTCGGCACGCTGTGGCTGGTGATGTCGGTGCCCGACCCGGCCGCGTCGGCCCGGCGCTGCGCACGGCCGGCGCGCGACGTGCACGGGTTCGGCCCGTTCCTGGTCGTCTCGGCGCCCCGCGGCAGCCGACGGTGCTGTCGCGCTGACCTGACCGCGCGCTACCTGTGGCACACGGCGGTCGTGCGCCGACCCGTCGGCCTACGACGTGCGCCGGATGGTGCGCCTCTACCGCCACGCCGCCGCGCTCGAGGCGGCCGGCGATGCGGCGTCTGACCGCCGGCCTCAGGCCAGCGCCGCCTCGGCCTCGGCGGTGAGCGACGCGCGAAGTCGAGCTCGGCGCCGGCGACCTGCCGCAGCAGCGCCTCCGCCCGCAGCGACTGGCCGAGCGCCCACATCTCGCGCAGCAGCTCCCCGGCGCGCGGATCGGCGAACCACGCCCGGCCGAAGCGGGTGCGCAGGTGGTCGGCGAGCTGGGCCTCGAACGCCCACGCCCGCAGGTAGGAGGTGCAGTAGAAGCCGTCGTCGACGTCCTCCAGGTAGTCGGTCGCCGGATAGGGCACGCCGACCGCGCCCGACAGCAGCTCGGCGTAGCGCGCCGGCAGCCGCTCGAGCCGCGCGCCCGCGGCGTGCAGCTCGATCTCGTAGGCGAGCTTGGCCGCGTAGCGGCGCACGAGGAAGAGCTTGTAGAGGGCCGAGAAGCGCGGGGTACTCCGGGTGCGTCGTCGCCCAGGTGGGCGCGGCAGCCACGCCGGGTCGACGAGCAGGTGCTCGAACAGGAACGCGAAGCCCTCGGTGACGGCGTTGTCGCCGAGCACGCCGGTCCTCGGCCGGAGACGCTCCGGCATGTGGGCGAAGTGCTCGGCGTGGCCGGCCTCGTGGAAGAGGGCGCGGTAGTCGTCCTGGCCGCCCTGCGGCAGCATCACGAGGACGACGCGGCCGGGGACGCGGATCGGCGCGCAGAACGCCCGCGGCATCTTGCCGGCCGCGCCTCGACGTCGAGCTCGACGTTTGCCTGCGCGTCGAGGTCGATGCCGAGGCCGGCGAGCGTCGCGCGCAGCGCCGGCAGCGCGCGGTCGGGCGGGAAGGCCGGCGTCGAACTCCGGCGCCCGCCACAGGCGGGCGAGGTCGGGCGGGGCCGCGTCGGCGAGCGCGACGCCGACGCGGCTGCGCAGCTCGGCGTCGAGGCGGCGCCGGTAGAGGTCGTCGGTCGCCGCGAGGAACGCGCTCGTGGCGATCGTGCAGCGTCCGCGGCGCGTAGCCGAACCGCTCGTAGAGCTCGAGCATCGAGCCGGCGCCGAGGTCGCGCGACGAGCTCGCCGCCGCGGGCGTCGATCCGCTCGTGCAGCGGATTCAGCCGCTCGGCGGTGGCGCGGCAGCGGGCGGTGTAGAGGCCGCAGGCGGCGGTCGCGGTCGGGCTCGTTGACGAGGCGCGGCGGCACCTCGCGGTAGGGCACGTCGGCGCCGTCGACGTCCACGACGAGCGCCGCCTCGGTGTTCGCGAGCTCCTCGCTCAGGTGCTTGGTGCCGTCGCCGATGTAGGCCTCGCACGCGAACCGCTGCAGCTCCGCCGGAGCATCGCCGGCCGCGAGCGCCCGCGCCTGGTCGAGCGTCGTCAGGTCGGCGTAGCGCTCGTAGACGGCGGCGATCTCGTAGGTCGGCTTGAGGCCGGCGGCGTGCAGGTAGTACTCCTCCATCGCCTCGGCCGTCATCTCCTCGAGCCGCTCGCGGTAGGTGTCGACGGCGACCGGCATCTGCACCCATACACTAGTCGGGTGGCGGTGCTGGCCCGCGATCAGGAGATCGAGCTGCGCGTCGACCGGCTCGCGTACGGCGGCCGCGGCGTCGCCCGGCACGGCGAGCTCGTCGTGTTCGTCGCCCGCGCGCTGCCCGGCGACCGCGTCCGCGCCCGGGTGACGAAGTTCAAGCGCCGCTACGCCGAGGCCCAGGCGATCGAGCTGCTCGAGGCCGGCCCCGGACCGGGTCGAGCCGCGCTGCGCCCACTTCGGCGTCTGCGGCGGCTGCGCCTGGCAGGACCTCGACTACGCCGAGCAGGTGCGCCACAAGCAGGCCCAGGTGCGGCGACGCGCTCGAGCGGCTCGGCGGGTTCGACGGCGTTCGTGCCCGAGCCGATGGTCGCCGCCGAGCACCTGTACGGCTACCGCAACAAGGTCGAGTACTCGTGGTCGCAGACGCGCCGACGGCCCGGCGCTCGGCTACCACCAGCTCGGCCGCTGGGACCGGCTGATCGCCGTCGACCACTGCCACATCGCCTCGGACGCCTCAAACGACGTCCGCCGCGCGTTCGTGCAGTGGGCGCGCGAGCTCGGCCTGTCCGCCTACGACCAGCGCAGCGGCGCGGGCCACCTGCGCCACCTGGTCGTGCGCGAGGGCGTACGCACCGGCGAGCTGCTGGCGATGCTCGTGACCGCGCCGGGCGAGGTCCCCGGCGCCGACCGGCTGGCCGAGCTCCTGCCGGCGGGCGTCGTCGGCGTGGTGCACGCGGTCAACGCCGGCGTGGCCGAGGTCGCGGTCGGCCTCGAGCAGTCCGTGCTGATCGGCCGCGACTGGTTCGGCGAGCGCATCGGCGGGCTCGAGTTCCAGGTGAGCGCGGGCGCGTTCATGCAGACCAACACCGTGATGGCCGAGCGGCTGTACGCGATCGCGATCGAGTTCGCGGCGCTCCGGCCCGACGACGTCGTCTGGGATCTCTACTGCGGCGCCGGCGCGATCGGCCTGCTGGCCGCGCCGCGGGGCGGCGGCCGTGTACGGCATCGAGATCTCGGCGGAGTCGATCGCAGGCGCGCGCGAAACGCCGAGCGAAACGGCATCGCGAACGCCGAGTTCGTCGTCGGCGATGTCGCGCAAGAGCGTGCGCCCGCTGCTCGAGCGCGTGCCGCGGCCCGACGTCGTCTTCGTCGACCCGCCCCGCTCGGGCCTGACGCCCAGGGCGGTGCGGCGGGTGATCGAGCTCGGGCCGCAGCGGCTCGTGTACGTGTCGTGCAACCCGACCACGCTTCGCGCCGAACGCGCGCCAGCTCGTCGACGCGGGCTACGTGCTCGAGCGCGTGCGGCCGCTGGACATGTTCCCGCACACGCCGCACATCGAGTGCGTCGCGCTGCTTCGGCGCGGCGCGCAGGCGCCGACGTGATGCTGGGGTAGCCCACATACGACGAGGCGGGGATACCGCAACGCACGGCGTTCGGACCATGCTTCGAATTGCGCCGCCGAGCTCACCTCTCCCCCGGCGCCGGATCGGCCGCAGTCCCCCGCCCGCGGCCATCCGAACGGCCCTCGCATCCCCGAGGCTCCCACCCCACCGGCCGTGCGCCCGTCCCAGCCTGCGCACGGCCGGGTCGCGGGCCATCGCTCCGATCAGGAGACCCCGATCATGTACGCATTCCTCCGACCGCGCCGGGTGGCCGCGCTCGCGGCCGCCGCCTGCCTCGCCGGCGCAGGCGCCGCCTACGGCTACTGGACGACGACCGGCGCCGGCACCGGCACGGCGACGGTCGCCTCGTCGAACGGCACCGTCGTGCTGCACGGCGCCGCCGCGGCTGCGCTCACCCCCGGCGGCACGGCCAGCGTCGCGTTCACCGCCGACAACCCGGGCTCGTCGAGCCTGCAGGTGACGCGCATCCACCTCGACGGCGTGACCGCCGACGCCGCCCACTCGGGCTGTGTGGTGGCCGACTTCACCATGGCCGACGTCGTCTCGAACACGCGTGTGCCGGCCGCGAGCAGCGCGTACGCGCTCGCCGGCAGCGGCACGCTGCAGATGGCCGACACCGGCGTCAGCCAGGACGCCTGCAAGGGCGCGACCCTCACGCTCGCGCTGTCGAGCTCGTGATGCGCCGCGTCCGCTCGACCTCTCGCGTCCGCGTGGCCGGCATCGTCGTCGCCGTCTGCCTCGCCACCGCGGCGGCCGCCGGCGGCGCGGCCGCCGCGGGCGGCAAGCACCGGGCCGCGGCGCCCGGCGTCGCGATCGCCGGCCGGCCCTCCGGCGCGCTCGCCCCGGGCCGGCGCGCGCCGATCGACCTGCGCCTCACCGACCGGCGCCCGTTCGCGCTTCGCATCACCCGCCTCGTCGTCACCGTGGGCGCTGTGACGCCGCGGCGGGGCTGCCCGGCGCGGCGCAACTTCCGGGCGCTGCCGTTCCGCGGCCGCTACCCGATCGTGCTGCGCCCCGGCCGCAGCCGCACGCTCGCCCAGCTCGGCTACCCGGCCGCCCGCTGGCCCGGCGTCGCGATGCTCGACACCGGATCGGATCAGGCCGCCTGCCGCGGCGCGCGCATCGCGCTGGCGTATGCGGCGACGGCGAGGAGGGCCCGATGAGCGCCCGCACGGCTCGCCCGGCGCTCGCCGTCCTGGTCACGGCGGGCCTGCTCGCAGCCGCCCCGGCGGCGTATGCCTTCTGGACGAACGGGGCCGGGACGGCGGCGGCCACGGCGGCGTCGCCGCAGCCGGTCACGCTCGCGCCCGGCATCGCCAGGCAGGCCCTCTACCCGACCGGGCAGCCGATGGGCGACGTCGCCGTGGCGGTCACGAACCCGAACGCCTACGGCGTGCACGTGGCGGCGCTCGTCCTCGATACGGCGGCGGGCAGCGGCGGCTTCTCGGCCAACGCCGCCGGCTGCGGCCTTGCCTTCGCCCCGGCGACGGCGGGGTGGGACGTCGCCGCGGGTGCCACCGTGCAGCTCGATCTGCGCGGCTCCCTGGCGATGGCGACGGCGGCGCCCGGCGTCCTGCCAGGGGCTCTCGGTCCACGTCTATCTGAAGGCGGCGCCATGATCCGCCGGGCACTCATCAGCATGCTGGCCGTGTCCGCGGCCGCGCTTGCGGTCGCTGCCGGCGCCGGCGCGTACTGGTCGGCGAGCGGCGCCGGGCCGGGGCTGGCCGCCACCGGGAGCCTCGCGCAGGTCGACAGCGTGGGCGCCTCGGTCGCGAACACGGTGGCGGCGACCACGTTCGCCGTGACGTGGTCGCCGTTCGCCCGTCCCGCCCGGGGCCGGCGTGGTGTACGCGGTCACGCGCCACGCCGCGACCGACACCGTTGTCTGCACGACGGCGGCGGCCACGTGCATGCTGACGGGCGTTCCCAACGGCAAGGCGACCTACACCGTCAGCGCCCACGTCAACGGTTGGGCCGGCCCGGAGAGCGACCCGCCCGTATCGGTCAAGGTGTCCACGATCGCCCCGACGATCACGTCGGCTCCGGCGTCGGGGACGGCGCAGACGACGGCGTCGTTCACCTTCACGCACCCGGCCTTCCACACGTTCCGGTGCCTGCTCGACGGCGGCGCGCCCGCCGACTGCCCCGGGTCGGCCGCCTACGCGGGCCTCGCGACCGGCACTCACACCTTCCAGGTGCAGGCGGCCGACGCCGACGGCGTGCTCACCGCCGCCGCGACCTGGACGTGGACGATCGCCTGAGCGCGCGGCGCTACGCGCAGAAGTCGCCCGCGACCGCCTCGAGCACGTCCGCGCACGCCGCGACCGACGCCAGGTCGACCCACTCCTCGGTCGCGTGCGCGCCCGCACCGGCGGGGCCGAAGACGACCGTCGGGATGCCCGCCGCCGCGAGCACCGCCGCGTCCATCCACCCGCTGTGGCCGACGACGGCCGGGTCGGTGCCGCACACTGCGGCGGCGTGGCTGCGGACGGTGGCGACGATGGGCGCGGCCGGGTCGACCTCGAACGGCGCCCGCTCGAACGTCGTGCGCACGGCCGCGTCCCCCGCGACCGCGTGGCATCTCGGCCTCGACCTGCGCACGCGTCTCGCCCGGGATCGTGCGCCGCTCGAGCGCCAGACGGCAGCGGTCGGGGTAGCTCGAGAGCTCGCGGCCGCCCTCGATCAGCGACGCGTGCACCGAACCCGGCCCGAGCAGGGGATGGGCCCGGCCCGCCGCAAGCGCCGCCGACAGCCGCTCGATGCCCGTGAGCACGCCGCCCATCGCCGTGATCGCGTCGACGCCCAGGTCGGGGCGCGATCCGTGCGCCGCCACGCCCGTCGTCTCGACCTCGAGCCACAGGAAGCCCTTGTGGGCGACGCACACCTCGAGCCCGGTCGGCTCGGTGACGATGGCCGCGTCGGCCCAGACGCCCTCGGCCAGCGACTCACAGCCGATGCTCGCGTACTCCTCGTCGCACACGCCGGTCACGATCACGTCGCCGCGCAGGCCCGCGCCGGCGACCCGGGCGCCCGCGAGCATGATCGCGGCGAGGCCGCCCTTCATGTCGAAGCCGCCCCGGCCGTAGAGCCGGCCGGCCTCGATGCGGGGCGAGAACGGGTCGCGCATGCCCTCGACGCCCACCACAGCCCGGCCCGCTCGAGCCAGTCGGCGGTGAACGCCGCGATCGCGGCCTCGCCGGCGCCGCCGGGCACGAGGCTGGGATTGACCGAGTCGATGGCGACGAGGTCGGCCACGAGCTCGGCCGCGCCCTGGAGCGCGCTCAAGCCGGATCCAGCGCGGCGCCAAGCCAGCGACGCGCCTCCTCGAACAGGACGCGGTTGTTCTGGGAGGTGTAGTACGCGAGGGCCATCGCCGCCTGAGAGATCACCCAGCCACGCGCCCGCGCCCACATGGCGTCGTCCACCTCGAGCGCGTCGCGAAACGCGTCCCGCCCTCGGCGTGACCCGAGCTTCCACGCAACCATCACGTCGCACGCGGGGTCTCCCACACCCATCTCCCCCCAGTCGATGACGCCGGTGATACGCCCATCGCGCACGAGCCAGTTGCGCATGTCGAGGTCGCCGTGGCACCACACCGGCGGCCCCTCCCACGCCGGCACCGCGAGCGCCCGCTCCCAGGCGGCCGCGACGAGGGGAAGCGCCCGGTCCCATTCGTCCCTGACACTCGGGTCGCCGTCGAAATGCTCCAGCCACCCCCGCAGCTCGGCGTCGCGCTCGGCCAGCCCCACGCCGCGGCCGGGCGGAGCGCCGGCGGCGTCGACACGCCAGAGCGCGGCGATGAAGCCGCCAGGTCGCGCGCAGCGCGGACCTCGTCGATCTCCACGACCGCGACCGTCTCGCCTTCGACCCACGTGTGGATGTCCCAGAACCACGGGTAGGTGTCCGTCGGGCGCCCCTGTGCGACCGCGACAGGGATCGAGAGCGGCAGCTCCGGAGCGAGCGTTCCGAGCCAGTCAAACTCCTTCCCGCCCGGCCCGGCCGGCCCGTCGACGCGGGCCAGACGCACCGACAGGTCGGTGCCGAGACGAAAGATCGCGTTCACCGTGCCGCTCGGCTCGATGCGCCGCAGGGCCAAGTCGGCGAACTGCGGGAACTGGTCGTCCAGCAGACCGCGCACGAGCTCCTCGCCGATCTCGAGCTCGTGCACGTGCATCCGCTCGCCCCTCATCGCGAGGTCGTCCGCGTCCACGCCTGGCGAAGCTCGATCGCCGGCAGGCCGGGATCGGGCGCAGCGTCGGGGTGCAGCATGAACGCGAGCTGGGCGACACCCTCGGCCAGCCGGGGCGCGGGCCGCGAGTAGTGGGCGTTCGCGTCGACCGCGACCGTGCGGCACGGGAACTCCATGCCCTCGGCCTCGGCGGCGATCCGGCCGGCGTCGAACCCGCACGCGGCGGCCACGATCAGCTGCGGCCGGGCGGCGGCGACGTCGGCCCACGTCGTGGCGAACGACGGCATGCCGGCCGTCCCGAGCACGTCGACGCCGCCGGCCGCGGCGACCATCTCGGGCAGCCAGTGGCCGGCCGCAAACGGCGGGTCGAGCCACTCGGCGACGAAGACGCGCACCGGTGCGGTGCCGGCGACCGCGCCACGCGTCTGCGCGATCGAGCGCTCCATCGCGCCCGCCACCGCGTCGCCGCGCTCGGGCACGCCCAGCCGCGCCGCCACCGTCCGCACCGACTCCGCGACCTCGGCGAGCGTGCGCGGGTCGAGTGCGAGCACCTCGGCGTCGAGGCTGCGCACTCGGCCGACCTCGTCGCTCGAGACGGCGCAGACGTGGCACAGGTCCTGGGTGATGACGAGGTCCGGCGCGAGCGCGCGGATCAGCTCCTCGTCGAGCGCGTACAGCGGGCGGCCGTCGAGCACCGCGGTGCGCACGGCGGCGTCGATGTCGGCGCTTCGGAGCGCGCCGGAGTCGATCCGCGCGGCCGTGACGACCGGCAGCCCCGCCACCTCGGGCGGGTGGTCGCACTCGGCCGACCGCCCGACCAGGAGATCGGCGCAATCGAGGGCGCCGACGATCTCGGTGGCGCTCGGGAGGAGCGAGCAGACGCGCAGGCGGTCAGCGTAGCGCCGCGAGGAGCGCCGGCACGTTCAGCGAGCCGAGGCCGGTGACGGGATCCCAGCCCGCGGCCGCCGCGAGCGAGCTGTCGCGGTCGAACGAGCGCAGCCGGGTGACGATCGCGCCCGTCGGTGTCAGCGCGTTTCGCAGCACTCCGATCGACCGGTGCCCGCCGGTGACGTCGCGCAGCGCGCCCGTGCCGCCGAGCCGGTAGAGCTCGGGGTTCACGAACCCGTGCGGGTGGCCGCTCCACTGGTCGGAAAGCGCCATCACCCCGGCCACCAGCGGTGCGGCCAGGCTGGTGCCGCCGATCCACGAGTCGATGATCTGGCGGCGACCGTTCGGCTCCACGTAGGTCTGGGCGAACGTGACGCCGGTCTGGGGGTCGGCGTCCATCGCGATGTCGGGCTCGACGCGGCGGGCGACGCCCTTCCAGGTCGCGAGCGCGGCCGGGACGACGCCGACCTGGTAGGACGGCATCGGGAAGACGTGGCTCGCGCCGCCGCCCGACCCGTACATGAACTCGCCCGGCGCCTTGGGCGACCACGCCGTGCCGTTCCAGTCGGTCGTCGTCGTGCCCCAGCCGGACTCCCACTGGTAGCTGCCGTCGCGGCCGATCGCGAGGCTCGTGCCGCCGACCGACGTCACCCACGGGCTCGAGTCGGGGAAGCCCGGCCGAGACCTTCCCGGCCGCGAGCGCGGTTGTCGCCGTCGTCGCCGGAGGCGAAGTAGACGCCGATGCCCTCGGCGGCGGCCTGCTGGAAGACGGCGTTCATCGCCAGGATCTCGCCCCGCGGCGCGAGCGACTCGGGCAGGCCCCAGCTGTTCGAGACGATGTTCGCCAGGTGATGGTCGACGACGTCGTTGACCGCCTGGTCGAGCCCGCCGGCGTCGTTGGCCGCGCCGACGTAGACGATCCGTCGCGCCGGGCGCGACCGCGTGCGCCCACTCGACGTCGAGCGCCTGCTCGATGTACCAGCTCTGCGTCTCGGCCGGATCCTGCGGGTACTGCTGCGTGCCCGGGCGCGATCACCTGGCGGTAGTTCCACCCGCGCAGCCGGGGCAGCCCGAACTCGCGCGAGAAGCTCGTTGGCGTCCTGGCGGATGGTGGGGGAGAAGAAGGCGCCGGTGATCGCGATCGTCTGGCCGCGGCCGTCCAGCCCGAAGCGGCGCAGCCGGTCGATGCCGTAGGCGGAGTCGATCTGGGCCGGCGTGTACCCGCAGATCAGCCAGGGCAGCGGCGTGCCCGGCGCGTACGGGTTGGGGAAGGCGGTCGAGGTGTGCTCGCCCCAGTAGTGCGAGCACGGGCCGACGGACGTGCCGGCGGGCGGCGGCGGCGCCGGCGAGCGTGCTCGGGAGTGGCGAGCGCGAGCGAGCCGTCGAGCCCGGTGATCGCGCGCACGTCGCGGGCGATGGCCGCGGGCACGGCCGGATCGCCGTCCGGCGCGCGCACGGTCGTCCCGTCGATCCGGTACAGGTTCTCGGAGACGTCGAACGTGTGCTCGACCTGCGACGGTGCCCGACGCGGTCACGAACAGGCGGTTGTCGGGGACGTCGACGATGTCGAAGCCGGCGTCGGTCAGCCACGTGCGGACGGCCGCGACCTGGCCCGCGACGGCGAGTAGCGGGCATGGAACGCATCGGGCGTGAGCCAGCGGTGGTACGCACGGCGACGCGGGGTCGTACGGGCCGGCAGCGTCGCCGTCGAGGTCGGCCGTGTTGCGCCAGCCGAGCCACACCGAGAACACCATCCGGTCGTTCGCGGCCGCGGGCGGGTCAGGTTGGCGGGCGTTCGCCCAGGCCGGCTGCGTGTCGGCGACCGTCGGCCGTCTGCGAGGCGGCGGCCGGAGCGGCGCCCACCGCAGCCGCGACGCTGCACGCGCAGAGCAGGAGCATCGTTCGGAGCGGCCGCGGGCGCATCCAAACGAGATCGGCAGTTCACGCCCCTGCTCCGCTCTCCCGTTCGGGTGAGCTGTGTCTCCCCCGCATACGCTCGAGCAGCAGGTCGGCGTTCGTGCCCAGGAAGGCGAGCGAGAGCAGCGGCAGCGCCGGCAGGGCCGCGTCGAACGCATAGGAGAGCGTCATCGTCGCGCCGAGCGACGCGGTCGTCGCCGCCCAGGTCGGCCACATGCGCAGCCCCATCCTGACCGTCGCCGACAGGAAGAGCGCGAAGAACACGAAGTCGCTCGCGCCGATCTGGGCGACGGCGTAGCTGCCCGGCGGATGGAACGCCAGCGTGAAGGCGCCGAGCACCTGCTGGTGGTGCAGCACGATGGCGTGGGTCGGCCCGGCGGCGACGCTGTAGGCGTCGACGGCGGCGACGAGCACGGCGATCGCGACCATCTCGACCGGCGTCTGCAGCAGGCTGGCGAGCGCCATGCCGATGCAGGTGGCGGCGACGAGCTTGGAGAGCGTCGCCGGCGTGCCCTCGAGGCCGGCGGCGATCAGCGCGGCCGTCACGGCGACGGCCGCCAGCGCGCCGAGGAGCAGCCGCGGCGTCGAGGTGCGCGCCGGCGACGAGCGCGGCCACCACCAGCGTCGCGAGCGGGATCGACACGAGCGCGAGCGCGGCGATCTGGGCGTGGCGGCCCGGGTCGGGCAGGTGCGGCGCGGCCAGGTTCACCGCTCCCAGGACGGCCAGGCCGGCGACCACCCTTCGGGTCATGCGCCGAGGAACCGCGCGGCGATCGGCGTCTCGCGGACGCCTTCGGGCCCGTGCTCCACCCGATAGGCGCGGGCGTCCGGCCGCGAGCTGACCGACGTCGGCGAGCTCGGTGCCGGCGAAGTGCAGGCCGCAGCAGTCGTCGGCGGCGATGCCGGCGGGCAGGCCGTCGGCGACCGCGCGCTGGTAGGTCGGCCGCCGCTCCGGCTCGCCGTCGTAGTGCGGGCAGTTGCTGCCCGGAAGCAGCCCGAGCCCGTCGTGCAGGGCCCGCAGCGGCCCGTACGAGTCGGTGATGCCCGCCTCGAACCAGCACAGCGAGCCGGCGCTCATCCCGCACAGCACGACGCCGGCCTCCCACGCCTCGCGCAGCGCGGCGTCGACGCCGTGGGCGCGCCAGATCGCGAGCATGTTCACCGTGTTGCCGCCGCCGACGTAGATCACGTCCTGGGCGAGCAGGTGGGCGCGCGGGTCGCGCTCGTCGCGCTGGAACAGGCTCAGGTGGCTCGCATCGGCGCGGCCGAGCGGGAACGCCCGGTAGAAGGCGAGGATGTCGGTCGCCGCGTCGCCCATCGCCGTGCCGAGATAGCACACGCGGGGATCCGGCCGCCGGCCAGCGAGAGCACGTAGTCGTCGAGCAGCGACCCTCTGCCCTCCATGAGGAATCCGCCTCCACCCATCGCCACGATCTGTCTCTGTGCCATCGCCTCGGACGGGGTATTCAGTAGGGCGGCAGGTTCTCGTACCAGGTGCCGAGCACCTTGAACGCGTCCCAGAACGCCTGCTTGGAGGCCGAGTCGTCGAGGCAGCGGTCGATGTCGGGCACCGCCAGCGTCTCGATCGTCGGGGTGAAGCGGGCGATCTGCGCCGACCGCGCCCGTGCACGGCGCCGCCAGGGGGAATGCGAGCGCGTCGACGAACGCGCGCGCGTCCTCGCCGCACGTGACCAGGATGCGCGGCTGGGTGATGTGCAGCTCGCGGGTGAGCCAGGCGCGCGACTGCTCGAGGTCGGCGTCGTCGGGGTCGATGGCCGCCTTCAGGCACACCGTCCCGTAGAGCATCAGCGGGTCGATGCGCAGGCGCTGCAGGCTCTTCAGGATCGCCTGGCCGGCCCGGCCGAAGAACGCGACGCCCTCCTGCACCTCGGCCGGCATCGGCCGGTGCTTGACGAGCAGGATGTCGGCCAGGGGGTGGCCGGTGCCGAGCACCGGCGCGGCTCCGCGATGGCGCTCGCCGAGCCACTCGGCGATGTCGTGCCCGAGAGCGTTGATCTCGTCGATCGCCTTGGCCTGGTAGCGCTCGTAGATCTGATCGTCGGCCACGTTCACCCACCGACCTATTCGTCGGTCGGCGTCCGATGCCTGCCGCCCTACCTGGCCACGCTTTGCACCCATTTGAGCCCCTGAAGATACAGCAGGCTCTTCGGGCGGCGCAGGATCTCGTTCTGGCGCATGGCCAGCAGGAACTCCTCGGGCCCGTCGAACGCCGGGATCCGGTTGACCGCGGTGCCGATGCCCGGGAGCACGTGCGCGTCGGAGCCGGCCGCCTGGATCAGGTTGTACTTCGAGGCGAACCGCAGCGCGTCGTCGTTGAAGCTGTCGAACAGCAGGCGCGAGTTGTAGACCTCGAGGATGTCGATCTGGTCGAGGTGGCGCAGGAGCGTCGAGGCGTCGGGGATCGTGTGCAGCCGGTCGAAGGGGTGGGGCATGTAGACGAGCCCGCCCTGCTCCTGGATCGCGGCGATCGTGTCGCCCATGCTGAGCCCGGGCTCGATCCGCTCGTGCAGGAAGAGGCCGATCACCTCGCCCTGCGCCGTCTTCACCTCCTCGCCCACGATCACCGTGATGGGCTTGCCGAGCGCCGCCGCCTCGAGGGCGCCCGAGACCTCGTTGTGGTCGGTGACCGCGATCGCGCCGAGACCCTGCTCGATGCAGTGGTCGACGAGCGCCTCCGGGTCGGTGGCGCAGTCGTAGGAGTGGCTCGTGTGCATGTGCAGGTCGGCCGAGATCACCGGTCGCCCGGCGAGCGCCGGCCGGCGGTGCACGCGGCGGCGCGAGTCGAGCGCCGCATAGACGTCCTCGACCCGTGCCGCCACGGCCGCGAACGTGCGCTCGGCGGCGGCCGCCCGGCCCTCCTCGACCTGCCGCGCGCGCAGCTCGGGGTCGTCGAGCAGGCGGGCGGTCGCGGCCGCTGCGAGGGCGGGCTGGTCGATCGCGAAGCCGAGTCCGGGCGCAGCCAGGTCGAGCGCACCGGCGGCGAGCGGCGCGACGACCGCGCAGCCGCATGCGCGCGCCTCCCAGGCGAGCGACGGGTCGTCGCCCTCGCAGGCGACGAACACGTCGGCGGTCGCGAGCACCGCCGCCCGGCCGTCGGCGTCCTCGGGGCTCGTCGCATGGACGCGCCCGCGCGCCTGGGCCGGGACGAACGGCCGCATCGGCCGCCGGCTGCGGCGGCTCCAGACCAGCACGAGCTCGATGTCCGGGGTCGAGGCGGCCAGCTTGACGAGCGCACGCACGACGGCCCGGCCCTCGCCGTGCCACTCGACGGCGACCCGGGTGCCGTCCTTCTCGCCCGGCGCGAACGCGGCGCCGATGCCCTCGGGGATGACCGTGTAGTCGCCGGGATAGATCGCGGCCGCCTGCTCGGCGGCCTCGGGCGACGTCGCGAGCAGCGCGTCGATGCGCGCCCGGTAGCGCTCGAGCGTGCCGCCGCGCACGGGGTAGTGCAGCGCCCGGTCGGGCGCGTGGAACGTGGCGACGGTCAGCCCCGGCGAGTGGCGCAGCGCCGAGGTGGCGACGCCGGGAAGCAGCGGCTCGAAGGCGTGCACGATGTCGAACCCGCCCTGCCCGACCGCGAGCGCGACGTTCGCGCGGGCGGCGACCGGCAGGCCGACGCCCCGGCGGCGGCCGCGCTGGCGCAGCGGCGTCGCCGGCGCCACCGCCACCTGCAGCGGCTCGCCGTCGAGCGCGATCAGCGCCTCGTGATCGCCCGCCGCGAGCGCCCGCAGCCGCCGCCGGCCGCTGCGCAGCGCGCGCGTCGAGGAGTTCGGTGCGAGCACCGTGACCCGGTGGCCCCGCTCTGCCAGCGCCGTGGCGACCCCGCGCACGTGCTCGGCCACCGGGTGGGCGCCGGCAAGTGCGTACGGGGACGCCAGGCACAGCTTGAGCGGGTTCACTGCGGGTGCGGCCTCTACGCCTCTGCCGTGGTGCGCTCCCGCGCCTTCTTCGGCGCCTTCGGGCCGTACTTCTGGATGAACTTCTCGACCCCGTCGCGGCACTCGTCGTCGTGGTGCTGCACCGGCGGCGACTTCATGAAGTAGGCGCTCGGCCACTCGAGCGCGCCGGAGAGGCCGTTGTCGAGGCCGAGCTTGGCGCAGCGGACGGCGTCGATGACGATGCCGGCCGAGTTCGGCGAGTCGACGACCTCGAGCTTCATCTCGATGTTCAGGGGCACGTCGCCGAAGCTGCGGCCCTCCATGCGGATGTACGCCCACTTGCGGTCGTCGAGCCACTGCGACGTAGTCGCTCGGGCCGATGTGCACGTTGCGGGCGCCGATGTCGTAGTCGAGCTGCGACGTGACGGCGTTCGTCTTCGAGATCTTCTTCGACTCGAGCCGCTCGCGCTCGAGCATGTTCATGAAGTCGGTGTTGCCGCCGACGTTCAGCTGGTGCGTGCG
Source organism: uncultured Actinomycetes bacterium (assembly GCA_963707585.1). Classification (GTDB taxonomy): domain Bacteria; phylum Actinomycetota; class Thermoleophilia; order Gaiellales; family JAICJC01; genus JAICJC01. Next base: position 559,392 of record CAVPQP010000008.1, read on the forward strand.
CTCGAGGCGCACGCCGCGATCGGCGAAGAGCCGCGTCAGCTGGCGGTGGACGATCGTCGCGCCGACCTGCGACTTGATGTCGTCGCCGACGATCGGCAGGCCGCGCTGCTCGAAGCGGCGCCGCCAGTAGGGCTCGCGGGCGATGAACACGGGCACGCAGTTCACGAACGCGCACCCGGCCTGCAGCACCTGCTCGACGTACCACTTGGTGGCCTGCTCGGAGCCGACCGGCAGGTAGGAGACGACGACGTCGGTCTGGGTGTCCTTGAGCACCTGCACGACGTCGGCGGTCTCGCCCGGCGACTTCTTGATCACCGTGGACGAGGTACTTGCCGATGCCGTCGTGGGTCATGCCGCGGTGCACCGGGACGCCCAGTCTCGGGCACGTCGCAGAAGCGCACGGTGTTGTTCTGGCCGCGGCCGATGGCGTCGCCGAGGTCGCGGCCGACCTTGTCGGCGTCGACGTCGAAGGCGGCCGAGAACTCGATGTCGGAGATGTGGTAGCCGCCGAGGTCGACGTGCATCAGGCCGGGCACGAACTCGTCCGGCTTGGCGTCGCGGTAGTAGTGCACTGCCCTGCACGAGCGCCGAGGCGCAGTTGCCGACGCCGATGATGGCGACGCGCACCTTGCCCGAGCCCTTCTTGTGTCCGTTGGAGCCGTTGGTCGTGGGCCGTTTCGGCCATGGGTCAGTCCCCCCCGTCGAGTTGCTTGCGTACGTGATTGACCCGCTGCACGACCGTGACCGCGGTCAGCGCGGCGAGCAGGTACATGGCATAGGGCAGCGATCCGAGCCCCGCGAACGGCAGCGCGACCGCCACGAGCACGATCCGCTCGGCGCGGCCCATCAGGCCGACCGTGCCGCTCAGGCCGAGCGCCTCGGCCTTGGCGCGGGTGTAGCTCACCAGGAACGAGCCGACCAGCGCGACGAAGACGCTCGCGAGCGCCGCCTCGTGGCCCTGCTTCGAGAGCACGAGCGCGATCGCGCCCAGGACGAGGCCCTTCGGAGATGCGGTCGGTGGTCGAGTCGAGGAAGCTGCCGAACTGGGTGAGCTTGCCGTGCGACCGTGCGAGCGCCCCGTCCAGGATGTCCAGGATGCTGCCGACGATGAACGCGACCGTCGCCCAGACGAAGTGCTCCTCGTAGATGAGCACCGCCGCGACGCCGTTCAGCGAGAGGCCGGCGACGGTGACCTGGTTGGGCGTGAACGGGAGCGAGCGGAACCGGCCCATCAGCGCCATGCCGAGGCCGCGGCCGCCGTTCGTGTATCCGGTCTTGATTCGGGTGAGCACGGTGCTCATCCCACGCACTATACCACGGAGGCTATCTTGCGGTGATCAGGCGTTGCGGTGACCGGGGCGCGGCTCTGCCGGGGCGACTCGAGCCGCATCCGCACCCGCGCGGAGTGCGGCAGCGTCGGCCGCCAGCGCTCGATCAGCCAGGCCGAGCCGAGGGCGACGCAGGCGAGCACGCCGCCGAGGAAGGCGTCCGTCCAGAAGTGGTTGCCCGTCGCCACGATCGAGAACACGATCAGCGCGGGGTAGAACAGCCACGTGAGCCCGAGCGCCCTGTGGCGGACGAGGAAGAAGCACGTGACGCCGATGATCAGCGAGTAGCAGGTGTGGATGCTCGGCACGGCCGCGAACGGGTTTGCGAGCGCCGCCACCGGCCCCGAGTAGTTGCTGATCGAGGCGTACCGGTCGAGCGTGTCGGTGAAGCCGAGGTCGGTGAGCATCCGCGGCGGCGCCGTCGGGAAGACCGTGAAGCCGACGAGCGCGATGGCGTCGGCGACGAACACCGCGTTGCGGATGAAGTAGTAGTGCTGGTTGCGGCGCAGGTACAGCCAGAACATGAACGCCACGGTGATCACGAAGTGGGCGTGGAAGTAGGTGAAGTCGGCGATGTCGAGCGCCCAGTGGCGGTGCAGCGCCCAGTGCTGGACGTCGAGCTCGGTGAAGACGCCCGAGCGACCGCTCGAGCGAGACCACGTCGCGGGCGTGGTTGAACGCCGGCAGGACGCTGCCCTCGCGACAGCCCGCGGGTGAGCTCGTAGGCGATGTCGACGAGCGTGAACAGGAAGAGCTGCAGCGCGAAGTCGCGCCACCCCTTGGGGAGGATTCCCCGCAGGCGCGCGCGCACGCCTCCGCCAGTCGTCTCCGCCGCCGCGTCCATGAGAGCGTTCATGCTACCGCAGGTCCCGGTCGTCCCATGAGCACTCAAACGTCCCCGGGCGCCGATCCATTCCCCGCCCGCGCCGGCGTCAGCCGCCGATGTAGGACATCTCGACCTTCGGCGCGGCGGCGGTCTCGGCCGTGCGCAGCTCCGAGTAGCGGTCGCCGCGGCTGCCCCAGATGCGGCCGAGCAGGGCCTCGAGGTCGGCATCGCGTCGCCCCGGCGCGCAGCGGCCCGCGCAGGTCGCGGCCGACGTTCGCGAACAGGCACGTGTAGAGGCGGCCGTCGGCCGACAGGCGGGCGCGGGTGCAGGCGCCGCAGAACGGCTGGGTGACCGACGCGATGACGCCGATCTCGCCGCCGCCGTCGCGATAGCGGTAGCGCGCCGCCACCTCGCCCGGGTAGGCGGGCTCGACCGGCTCGAGCGGCCACTCGGCGGCGATCGCGCGCGACGAGCTCGGCCGCGGGCACGACGTCGTCCAGGCGCCAGCCGTTGCTCGCGCCGACGTCCATGAACTCGATCAGGCGCAGGATGTGCCCGGTGCCGCGGAAGTGCCGGGCCATGTCGAGCACGCTCGCCGTCGTTCAGGCCGCGCTTGACGACCATGTTCACCTTGACCGGGCCCGAGGCCGGCGGCCGCGGCGGCCTCGATGCCCTCGAGCACGCGGCTCACCGGCGCGCCGACGTCGTTCACGCCGCCGAACACCTCGTCGTCCAGCGAGTCGAGGCTCACGGTCACGCGGCGCAGGCCGGCGTCGCGCAGCGCGTGCGCGCCTTGCGGGCGAGCAGGCTGCCGTTCGTCGTCAGCGCGATGTCCTCGATGCCGTCGATCGCGGCCAGCATCTCGACGAGCCGCTCGAGGTCGCGGCGCAGGAGCGGCTCGCCGCCGGTCAGGCGCAGCTTGCGCACGCCGGCATCGGCGAACGACCCGCGCCAGCGCGCGTGATCTCCTCGAACGTGAGCAGCTGCGAGCGGCGCAGGAACTCGAAGTCGCGCCCGAAGACCTCCTTCGGCATGCAGTACACGCAGCGGAAGTCGCAGCGGTCGGTGACCGAGATGCGCAGGTCGCGCAGCGGGCGGTCGCGGGTGTCGGTCACGATGTCCACGTACGCAGCGTACCCGTGCATAGGCTTTCCGACACGATGATCCGCGCTCGTCCTCGACCGCCTGCGCGACCGCTACGGCGCTCCGCGCAGGCACCGTGCGCTTGCGCCGCTCGACGAGCTCGTGCTCACGATCCTGTCCCAGAACACGAGCGACCGCAACTGCGAGCGTGCCTATGCAGCCATGCGCGAGCGCTTCCCGGCCTGGACGCAGGTGCGCGACGCCGACCCCGGCGAGCTCGAGCACGTCCTGCGCCCCGGCGGCCTGGCCGCGCAGAAGGCGCCGCGCATCCAGGCGGTGCTGCGCGAGCTCTCGGCCGGGGACGCTCCGCCGGCGCTCGACTGGGCCGGCTCGCTCCCGCCGGACGAGGCGATGGCGCGGCTCGAGGCGCTGCCCGGCGTGGGGCCGAAGACGGCGAGCTGCGTGCTCCTGTTCAGCCTCGACGTGCCGGTCATGCCGGTGGACACGCACGTCCACCGGGTGGCCGGCCGGCTCGGACTGATCCCGCCGGGCATGGCCGCCGGCCCGGCGCATGCCGTCCTGACGGCGCTCGTGCCGGCCGACCGGATGCTCGAGGCGCACCTGCTGCTGATCGCGCACGGGCGGGCGACATGCCGCTCGCAGCGGCCGCGCTGCGGCGAGTGCGTGCTGCTCGATCTGTGCCCCTATGGTGGACGCGAAGAAAATCTGCTATAACGCGACATAGATTTGATTCGTGTTTCCAACTAAAGGAGCTCCAACGCATGGCAAGAGTGATCGGTATCGACCTGGGGACGACCAACTCGTGCATGGCGGTGATGGAGGGCGGCGAGCCCACCGTCATCCCCAACGCCGAGGGCGGTCGCACGACCCCGTCGGTCGTCGCGTTCACCAAGGACGGCCAGCGCCTGGTCGGCACACCGGCCAAGCGCCAGGCGGTGACGAACCCCAAGAACACCGTCTTCTCGATCAAGCGCTTCATGGGCCGCAAGGCCTCGGAGGTGTCCGAGGAGCAGAAGATCGTCCCGTACGAGGTCGCCGCCGGCCCGAACGGTGACGCCCGCGTCAAGGCCGGCGACAAGGTCATCCCGCCGCCGGAGATCTCGGCCATGATCCTGCAGAAGCTCAAGGCCGACGCCGAGGCCTACCTGGGCGAGACGGTGAGCGAGGCCGTGATCACGGTCCCGGCGTACTTCAACGACGCCCAGCGCAACGCCACCAAGGACGCCGGCAAGATCGCCGGCCTCGAGGTGCTGCGGATCATCAACGAGCCGACCGCCGCGTCGCTCGCCTACGGCCTCGACAAGGAGGGCGATCAGACGATCCTCGTCTTCGACCTCGGCGGCGGCACGTTCGACGTGTCGGTGCTCGAGCTCGGCGAGGGCGTGTTCGAGGTGAAGGCCACCTCGGGCGACAACCACCTCGGCGGCGACAACTTCGACAAGGCCGTGGTCGACTGGCTCGCGGCCGAGTTCAAGCGCGAGCAGGGCATCGACCTGAGCAAGGACCCGATGGCGCTGCAGCGCCTGTACGAGGCGGCCGAGAAGGCCAAGATCGAGCTCTCGACGACGCAGTCGACGAACATCAACCTGCCGTTCATCACGGCCGACTCCGACGGCCCCAAGCACCTCGACACGACCCTGTCGCGGGCGAAGCTGACCGAGCTCACCGGCGACCTGATCGAGCGCACCGTCGGCCCGACCAAGCAGGCGCTCTCCGACGCGGGCCTGCAGGCGTCCGACATCAACCAGGTGATCCTGGTCGGCGGCATGACGCGCATGCCGGCCGTGCAGGAGAAGGTCAAGGACCTGATCGGCAAGGAGCCCGCACCGGGGCGTCAACCCGGACGAGGTCGTCGCCATCGGCGCGGCCATCCAGGCGGGCGTGCTCAAGGGCGAGGTCAAGGACGTGCTGCTGCTCGACGTGACCCCGCTGTCGCTCGGGATCGAGACCAAGGGCGGCGTGTTCACCAAGCTGATCGAGCGCAACACCACCATCCCCACGCGGAAGTCGGAGATCTTCTCCACCGCCGAGGACGGGCAGCCGTCGGTCGAGATCCACGTGCTGCAGGGCGAGCGCGAGATGGCCGTCTACAACAAGACGCTGGGCAAGTTCCAGCTCGTCGGCATCCCGCCGGCGCCGCGCGGCGTGCCGCAGATCGAGGTCACGTTCGACATCGACGCCAACGGCATCATGCACGTGTCGGCCAAGGATCTCGGCTCGGGCAACGAGCAGAAGATCCAGATCCAGGGCGGCTCGGGCCTCTCCGACAGCGAGGTCAACCAGATGGTGCGCGACGCCGAGTCGCACGCCGAGGACGACCGCCGCATGAAGGAGCTGGCCGAGGCCAAGAACACCGCCGAGCAGGTGGCGTACTCGACCGAGAAGTCGCTCAAGGAGCACGAGGACAAGCTCGACGACGAGACCAAGGGCGACATCCGCTCGAAGCTCGAGGCGGTGCGCCAGGCGCTCGAGGGTGACGACGCGGGCGAGATCCGGTCGCGCCTCGAGGCGCTGCGCGAGGCCTCGTTCAAGCTCGGCGAGGTCGTCTACCAGCAGGCCCAGCAGACCCAGTCGGCCCCGGCCGGCGACGGCTCGGCGCCGGGCGCCGAGAGCTCGGGCGACGAGGAGATCGTCGACGCCGAGGTTGTCGACGAGAGCGGAGACCGGGCGTAATGACCGATCCGCGCAAGAGCTCGCCGGCCGAGGAGTCGGCCGAGGAGTCGGCGAGATTCGAGGCCGGCGAGCTCGAGTCGGAGCTCGTCGAGGCGCGGCGCAGGGCGGAGGAGTATCTGAACGACCTGCGCCGCGTCGCGGCCGACTTCGACAACTACCGCAAGCGCGTGGCGCGCGACTCCGAGGCCCAGGCCCAGCGGGCGTCCGAGTCGATCGTCTCCGAGCTCCTGCCCGTGCTCGACAACCTCGAGCGCGCGCTCGACGCCTCGGAGCATCACGAGGAGGCGCAGGTGGCCGAGGGCGTCGAGCCGCGTGCACACGCAGCTGGCCGACATCCTGCGCCGGCGCGGCATCGAGGAGATCGAGGCCGAGCCGGGCACGCCGTTCGATCCGCACGTGCACGAGGCGCTCTCGCAACCAGCCGTCCGAGCATCCCGACGGCACGATCGCCGCCGTGTGGCAGCGGGGCTACCGCCTCGGCGACCGGATCGTGCGCGCGGCGCGCGTGGTCGTCTCGAGCGGCCCGCGCCGACGCGAGCGGCGAGGAGTAGCGCGTGGCCGACTACTACGAGACGCTCGGCGTCCCCAAGGGCGCGAGCGCCGACGAGATCAAGAAGGCCTACCGCAAGCTCGCCCGCCGCTACCACCCCGACCGCAACCCGGGCGACTCGGCGGCGGAGGAGCGCTTCAAGCAGATCGGCGAGGCCTACGACGTGCTCTCCGACCCCGAGCGGCGCAAGCAGTACGACAGCTTCGGGCGCTCGTTCCGGCCCGGCCAGGGGCCGGGTCAGGGCGGCGGCTTCCAGGGCTTCGACTTCGGCGGCGCCGGCCAGGCGTTCGACCTGGGCGACCTGTTCGGCGGCCTCTTCAACCGCGGCGGGCGCGGCGGCCCCGCCGCCGGGCCGCGCCGCGGCGCCGACGTCGAGGCGCAGGTCAGCCTGTCGTTCGCAGGACGCCCTGCGCGGCGTCACCGTGAAGGTGCCGGTCGACAAGGCCAACGCCTGCCCGACCTGCCACGGCTCGGGCGCGGCCGCGGGCACGGCGCCGACGATCTGCCCGGTCTGCAAGGGCCGCGGCGTCACCTCCGAGAGCCAGGGCTTCTTCTCGATCAACCAGCCGTGCGAGCGCTGCGGCGGCGCCGGCACCGTGATCGAGCATCCGTGCCCGACCTGCCACGGCTCGGGCCGCGTGCGCTCGACCAAGACCTACCAGGTGCGGATCCCGCCGGGAGTCCGCGACGGCACCCGCATCAAGGTCAAGGGCAAGGGCGAGGCCGCTCCGCGCGGCGGCGAGCCGGGCGACCTCTACGTCGTCACCCACGTGACCGCGAGCCCGCTCTTCACCCGCAACGGCGACGACCTCGTGATCGACGTGCCCGTCACCTTCGCCGAGGCCGCGATGGGCGAGTCGGTCGAGCTGCCGACGCCCGGCGGCAAGACCGTGCGCGTGAAGGTGCCGGCCGGCTCGACCGACGGCAAGACCCTGCGCGTCAAGGGCCGCGGCGCTCCGCGCCTGAACGGCAGCGGCACGGGCGACCTGCTCGCGCGCCTGCGGATCGCCGTCCCGTCGAAGCTCTCCAAGCAGGAGCGCGAGGCGCTCGAGCGGCTGCAGGAGATCCAGCAGCCAGCACCACGGCGACCCGCGCCAGAAGCTGTTCGCGGAGAAGACCGCGATGAGCATGCGCCGTCGGACGATCATCCCCGCTACTCGATCTCGGTCGCGGCCGAGCTCGCCGGGATGCATCCGCAGACGCTGCGGACGTACGAGGCGAAGGGCCTCGTGCGCCCCCGGCGCACCCCCGGCGGCACCCGCCGCTACTCCGACCGCGACGTCGAGCGGCTGCGCAAGATCGGCGTGCTCACCGGCGAGGTGGGCATGAACCTGGCCGGCGCGACCCGCGTGCTCGACCTCGAGGACGCGATGGACCGGCTGGCCGGCGAGGTGACCGCGCTGCGCGCCCAGCTCGCCGCCGCGTCGGACGAGCTGCGCCGCGAGCTCGACCGCGTGCATCGCAGCTACCGCCGCGACCTCGTCCTCTATCAAACCCCGAAACCACCGGTGCCATGGACTTTTCGAAACTGACCATCAAGGCCCAGGAGGCCTTCTCATCCGCTCAGGGCGACGCGATCACCCGCGGCAACCCCGAGCTCACCCCCGACCACCTGCTGCTCGCCCTGCTCGACCAGGAGGGCGGCGTCGCCCCGCGCATCCTCGAGAAGTCGGGCACCAACCCCGGCGAGGTGCGCGCGGCGACCGAGGCGCGGCTGCAGTCGCTGCCCCGGATCGAGGGCGCCCAGCAGCAGCCGGGCGCGAGCCGCGCCCTGCGCGAGACGCTCGAGCGCGCGTTCACCGAGGCCGAGGCGCTCAAGGACGACTACGTCGCCGTCGAGCACTTCCTGCTCGCGCTGGCCGACGCCGCCGGCCTCGACCGTGCGGCGATCATGAAGGCGCTCGTCGACGTGCGCGGCGGCCAGCGGGTCACCTCGCCCGACGCCGAGGGCACCTACGAGGCCCTGGCCAAGTTCGGCCGCGACCTGACCGAGCTCGCCGAGCGCGGCAAGCTCGACCCGGTCATCGGCCGCGACGGCGAGGTGCGCCGCGTCGTGCAGGTGCTCAGCCGCCGCACGAAGAACAACCCCGTCCTGATCGGCGAGCCCGGCGTCGGCAAGACCGCCATCGTCGAGGGCCTCGCCCAGCGGATCACCTCGGGCGACGTGCCCGAGAGCCTGCGCGGCCGGCGGGTGTGGGCGCTCGACGTGGGCGCGCTCCTGGCCGGCTCCAAGTACCGCGGCGAGTTCGAGGAGCGGCTGAAGGCCGTGCTGGCCGAGATCAGCGCCTCCGAGGGCCAGATCATCCTCTTCATCGACGAGCTGCACACGATCGTCGGCGCGGGCGCGGCCGAGGGCGCCGTCGACGCCGCCAACATGCTGAAGCCGATGCTCGCCCGCGGCGAGCTGCGCGCGATCGGCGCGACGACGCTCGACGAGTACCGCAAGTACATCGAGAAGGACGCCGCGCTCGAGCGCCGCTTCCAGCCGGTGATGGTGGGCGAGCCGACGATCGCCGACACGATCGCGATCCTGCGCGGGCTCAAGGAGCGCTACGAGGTGCACCACGGCGTGCGCATCTCCGACGACGCGATCGTCGCCGCGGCGATGCTCGCCGACCGCTACATCACCGACCGGTTCATGCCCGACAAGGCGATCGACCTGATCGACGAGTCGGCGTCGCGGCTGAAGATCGAGATCGACTCGATGCCGGTCGAGATCGACACCGTCCGCCGCCGCATCGTCCAGCTCGAGATCGAGCAGGCGGCGATGGAGAAGGAGACCGCCGAGGCCGCCGTCGAGCGGCGCGAGGCGATCGCCGAGGAGCTCGCGAACCTGCGCGAGGAGCTGCGCGGCATGGAGGCCGAGTGGATGGCCGAGAAGGATGCCATCGAGCGCGTGCGGGTGCTGAAGGAGCAGATCGAGCAGGTCCGCGGCGAGGCCGAGCGGGCCGAGCGCGACGGCGACCTCCAGCGCGCCGCCGAGCTCACCTACGGGCAGCTGCCCCAGCTCGAGCGCGACCTGGCGGCCGCCGCCGAGAAGCTCGACGAGCAGCAGTCCGGCTCGCCGATGCTGAAGGAGGAGGTCTCGGCCGAGAACGTCGCCGAGGTGGTCGCGGCCTGGACCGGGATCCCGGTGCACAGCCTGCTCGAGGGCGAGATGGAGAAGCTCGTCCAGATGGAGAGCCGCCTGCACCAGCGCGTCGTCGGCCAGGACGAGGCGGTGACGGCGGTCGCGAACGCGATCCGCCGCTCGCGTGCCGGCCTGGGCGACCCCGACCGGCCGATCGGCTCGTTCATCTTCCTCGGCCCGACCGGGGTCGGCAAGACCGAGCTCGCGAAGGCCCTGGCCGAGTTCCTGTTCGACTCCGAGCGGGCGATGATCCGCATCGACATGAGCGAGTACATGGAGAAGCACTCCGTCTCGCGGCTCGTCGGCGCGCCGCCCGGCTACGTCGGCTACGAGGAGGGCGGCCAGCTGACCGAGTCGGTGCGCCGGCGGCCGTACTCGGTGGTGCTGCTCGACGAGGTCGAGAAGGCGCACCCGGACGTGTTCAACATCCTGCTGCAGCTGCTCGACGACGGCCGCCTCACCGACGGCCAGGGCCGCACGGTCGACTTTCGCAATACGATCGTCATCATGACCTCGAACGTCGGCTCGGAGTTCATCTTCCGCGGCGGCGACGAGAAGCTCGTCCGCGAGCGTGTCGGCGAGGCCCTGCGGGCCACGTTCCGGCCGGAGTTCCTGAACCGGGTCGACGAGACCGTCATCTTCGGCCGCCTCTCCCAGGAGCAGCTCGCCGAGGTGGTCGAGCTGCAGGCCGACGGCCTGCGCCGGCGGCTCGGCGCGCGCCGCATCGAGCTCGAGCTGACCGACGAGGCCAAGCGCCTGCTCGTCGAGCACGGCTACGACCCCGCGTTCGGCGCCCGCCCGCTCAAGCGCACGGTGCAGCGCGAGTTGGAGAACCCGCTCGCGATGATGGTGCTGCAGGGCCAGGTCGGCGACGGCGACACCGTCGTGGTCGACGCTGCCGACGATCGGCTCGACATCGCCGTGCGCCACCCCGCGGCGGCGCTTCTATGACCGAGGCCGGCCCCGCGACCGACGCACCGCCGCCGCGGACGCCCATGTCCGACCTGTTCGCGGCGGCCGTGCACCGGTTCGGGTCGGTCTGGGCCGACCTGATGGTGGCGGCGGTGGCGACGCTGCTCTTCGCCTCGCTGCCCGTCGTGCTCATCCGCGTGACGGGCGGGACGGTGCCCGAGGCGGTCGGGATCGCGATCTTCTCGTATGCGATCGGCTACTTCTGCCTGCTCGGGTGGGTGATGCTGCGCGGCCTGCCGGAGCGGGCGCCGCGGCGCAGGGTGGTGTGGACGTACATGACCGCGGCCCTGGTCGGGATCCTGTGCGGCGCCCTCGTCGCCCTCTTTCAGACCTACGCGATCGTGGTCATCCCGCTGTTCCTCTTCGCGGTGCCGGCGATCGCGGCCGGCGACGTCGGCCCCGCCCGGGCGATCTTCTACTCGGGCGCGCTTGCGAGCCGCAACTTCTCGCGCACGTGGCTCGTGTGGCTGATCACCGTGCTCTTCTCGGCGCCGGTCGTCCTGGCGATGTTCCTGATCGTGTCCGCGTTCGCCGGCAACACCACCTCCATCCTCGTCGGGATCGCCCTCGCGGTGCCGATCATCTGGCCGTTCTCCGCGCTCTTCCTGCGCGCCCTCTACGGCGACCTGACGGGCCGTGTCGTGGTCGCGCCGCAGGACCGCACCGCGTAGCTCCAACGGCCCGAGCAGCGGGTCGTGGCCCCGTCCGGGGCCGGGCCCCACGGCCCCGCGAGCCGGATCAGCGTCCAACCCCGCGTTGCTAGCGTCCCCTGGATGCGCCGACGCACCCTCGCCCTGATCGGCCTCGCCGTCGTCGTGCTCCTGGCGCTCGGAAGCGGGGCGGCCTACTGGGTCGTGAACCGCAAGACGGCCGACGTGCACCGCGGCAACCAGCTGCCCTTCACGCTCACGTCGGATCCGACCACGCAGGCATCGACGCCGGCGACCTCGCCCCTGCACAGCTTCGGGCCCTCGTGGCCGGTGTACGGGCTCTCGGACGCCCGCACCCGCGACGCCTCCGGCCTGACCGACATCCACCCGCCCTACCACGTGACCTGGAGCGCTGCCATCGGCTTCCTCGAGTATCCGCCGGTGTACGCCAAGGGCGTGCTCTACCTGTATGCGAACGGCGGCTTCATCAGCGCGCGCAACGTGTTCACGGGCAAGCTCCTGTGGCAGCGCTCGCTGCTCAAGCAGCGGTCCGACCTCGGCCAGGGCTCGCCGGCCGTGCACGCCGGCGTGCGTCTACCTCGGCGCGCGCGACGGCACATCTCGCGCTCTCGGCGGCGACCGGGCAAGACGATCTGGAACTCGAACGTCGGCGCCACGATGGAGTCGTCGCCGGCCTTCGACTCGCGCTACCTGTACATGGCCGACCAGAACGGCGTGGTGCGCGCGCTCGCGCTCACGACCGGCAAGGTCGTGTGGAAGTATCAGGCCGGCGGTGCGGTGAAGCACGGGCCGGCCGTCGTCGGCGGGCGCGTCTACTTCGGCGACTACGGCGGGGCGATGTACTGCCTGCGCGCATCCAACGGCCACCAGATCTGGCACAGCACGACCGACGGGCTCTCGTCCGGTCTGCGCTCGGGGAACTTCTTCTCGACCCCGGCCGTGGCGTACGGGCGCGTCTACATCGGCAACACCGACGACAAGCTCTACTCGTTCGACGCCGCGACCGGCCAGGTGGCCTGGACGTACACCATGCCGAACTGGGCGTACGGCTCCCCCGCCGTGTCGAACGGGCGCGTGTTCGCGACGAGCTTCGACGGCACGTTCGCCGCGTTCGACGCGCGCACCGGCGCGGTGCTGTGGCAGCACCAGCTGCCCTTCAAGAGCCTGGCGTCGCCCACCGTGATCGGCCCGTACGTGTACGTGACCGATCTCGGGCCGTCGCCCGGCTCGCAGGGGCCGGACCTTCGGCTATGACCCCAGGACGGGGAAGCTCATGTGGCAGTTCGGCGACGGCAAGTACGCGACGCCGATCGCGGCGGCCGGCCGGCTCGTCGTCGCCGGGGCGACCCACATCTACGTCCTGCGCACGCGGACAGCGCCGTGAGGTGCGGTGAATAGCCAGGCGATCGCGGCCGTCGTGGCCGCGGCGGGCCTGGGGGCCCTGCTCGTCGTCCGCACGCCGGCGGCCCGGCGCGCCGGTGCCGCAGCCTGGGTGATCGGCACGATCTGGCTGGCGGCGCGCCTGCTGCACTCGTCGGTCGACCGCGCCGAGCGACTGATCACGGGCCATCCGCTGCTCGTCGTGCCCGCGCTCGTCGCCGGCGCCGCGCTCATGGTCGCCGCCGCCGCCGTTGTGCACCGGTGGCCGTGGGCGTTTGCGATCGCGTGCGTCCTCGCGGCGCCGGCGCGGATCCCGATCCACTTCGGCGCGCAGGACGCAAAGCTCCTGCTCCCGCTCTACGGCGTCCTGGCCGTCGGCGCCCTGTGCACGCTCTGGGACGTCGCCCGCGCCAGCGAGCCCGAGCTGCCGGTGTGGGGGGCGGCGCTGCCGCTGGCGGCGTTCGTGACCTTCTCGGCCGCGTCGCTCGTGTGGACGGTCGACCTGCACCAGGCGGCCGTCACGATGCTCTTCTTCTACCTGCCGTTCGCCTTCATGGCCATGCGGATCGGCCAGCTCGGCTGGAACCCCGGCGGCCTGCGGGCGGCGTTCGCCGCCCAGTGCGGACTCGCGATCCTGTTCGGCGCGGTCGCCCTCTGGCAGGAGGCGACCCGGCACGTGTTCTGGAACCCGAGCGTCGAGGTCTCGAACGCCTACCGGTCGTTCTTCCGCGTCAACTCGCTGTTCTGGGACGCGAGCGTGTACGGGCGCTTCATGGCCGTGACGCTCGTGCTCTGCTGCGGTGTGGCGGTCTACCGCGGCATCGACGTGCCGCTCGCCGCCACGATGGCGTTCGTGTTCGCCGGCCTCTACTTCACCTACTCGCAGTCGAGCTACTTCGCCGTCGCGGCCGGCGTGCTCGCCGTCGGTGCGGGCCTGTGGTCGCGGCGGGTGACGCTCGCGCTCCTCGTCGCGGGCGCGGTGGGGCTCGTCGGGGTGCTGGCGGTCGCCCTGCGCGGCAACTCGGCGGCGCGCGTGTCGGACTCGCGCTCGCATCTGATCAGCCTTGGGTGGCGGGTGATCCGCGACCATCCCGCGATCGGCGCCGGCCTCGGAGGCCTGCCGAAGGCCGCGGTGGCGGGCACGGCGCATCCGTACCGGGTCAAGGGGGCGGCCTCGCACACGACGCCCGTGACGGTCGCCGCAGAGCTCGGACCGCTCGGGCTCGTGCTCTACCTGTGGGTGCTCGGGGCGCTGGCCGCGGCCGCCGTGCGCGTGCGCGCCGCCGGCCCCGCGCCGCGCGTGATCGTGGCCGCGCTGGTGGCCATCTTCGCCAGCTCGCTCTTCTACGACTCGTTCTTCGAGGATCCGTCGATGTGGCTTCTGACCGGCTTCCTCGCCGGGACGTCCATGGCCGCCGCGGGTGGAGCCGCCGAAGCGGCGAGCGCGTGAATCCGGCCACGATCGCGACCGCGACGGCGTTCGTGCTCGTGCCCGGGGTCGGAGCGACGCTCGCCGTCTATCCGCCGGGCCGGGTCGGCCCGGTGACGCGGCTCGCGCTCGCGTTCGGGCTCGGCTACGCCGTGGTCGGCATCACGGCGGTCGTGCTCGTGATCGCCCACGTGCTGCATCCGGCCACGTTCCTGGGCGGTCTCCTGATCGTCACCGCCGCGCTCTACGTGGCCGGCCTGCGCCGCGGCGGCGTGCGCGCGCACCTCGCGGCGCTCCAGGCCGACATCGCCGATGACCGCGCCGGGCTCGCCCTCGGCGCGCTCGTCTTCGTCGCGATCGCGATCGTGCGCCTGCGCAGCTCGCCGCTGCTCAACTTCGAGATGTTCGGGCCGTGGCGCTACTGGGCCGACGGGCTCGAGATCGCCGACGCGGGCCGGGTGCCCGCACACACCCTGCAGTGGGGCTCGACCTGGACGCCGACGGTCAGCAAGGTCGTGCTGAACAGCTACCACGCCGGGCTCTCCTACGTCATCGGGCGGTCGCCGCTGCCGGCGATGGGCGCGCTCCTGTGGGTGGCGTCGATCGGCCTCGCCGCCGGTCTGTGGGCGCTCGGCCGCGAGCTCGGCCTGCGCCGCCTGGCGCCGCTCCTGCCGCTCCTGACCCTGGTCGTGCTGAACGACGAGCTCGCACCGCAACCTCGACGTGTACACGGCCGAGAACGTCGGCCGGATGGTGTCGGTGTGTGCGCTCGTCCTCGGCGTGCGGGCGCTGCGCGACCGCGACGGCTGGAAGGAGCCGCTGCTCGCCGCGCTCCTCTTCGGCGCCGGGTTCGCCACGCACGGCGTGCCGGTGGTGGCGCTGCTCGTCGTCCTGGGCTGGTACGCCGTCGCCCGCGGCATCCTCGACGGCCGCTGGCGCGCCGTGTTCGGCCGCCTCGTCGTGATCGCCGGCGCCGCTGCGGCGCTGACGATCGTGCTCCTGCTCGCCTCGGGCGGCTCGGTGGGATTCCAGGGCGCGTCGGGCGCAAGCTCGTACGCGTCGTTCGGCAAGGGCGTCGACCCGACCGCGTCGCTGCTCACGGGCACGCTGCGCCACTCGCCGGTCGACCACGGCCACTGGTACGTGCGGCCGGCGGCGATCATGGATGACTTCACCGAGAGCGCGACCACCCTCCCGAGCGTGCCGACCTGGCTCGTGTGGCTGCTCCCGATCGCGGCGGTCGTGGCGGCCGTGCGTCATGCTGCGCCGCTTCCCGCCCGAGCTCGCGCCGATCGGGGTCGTCGCGGCCGGCGCGGCGGCGACGCTGCTCGCGATCGCGTTCCTGTTCTCGTACCGCTACCGCACCCAGATCCCGGGCCGGTTCGGCATCGACCGCGAGTTCGACTACGTGCCGCTCGTGCTCGTGCTGGCCGTGCTCGCGCTCGCCGAGGCGGCGGTGGGACGGCTGCGGTCGGTGCGCGCGTGGGTTCCCGTCGCCGTCGTGGCGGTGGCGATCGCGGTGCCGGCGGTCGCGGTCGCGGCCACGGTCGGTCCGGCCCGGCAGGGCTGGCAGAGGAACGGCCGCGACTCGATGACGGTGCTCGACTGGGTGGCCGAGCATGCGCCGTGCGGCGCGCGCATCCTGCCCGACCGCGTCACGCTCGGGACGTTCGTCGCGGCCACCGGGCGGGTCAGCGTCGTCGAAGGGATGGGCCCGTACCTGCGCCCGGCGATGCTGCACATCGTGCTCGCGAACGTCCTCGCGGCCCACCGGTTCTTCGAGGATCCGGCCGGCGGGGCGGCGCTGCTGCACCGGCTCGGCGTCGACGAGGTGCTCGTCGTCAAGGGCGTGCGCATCGGCAGCATGGTCGGCGTCCTCGAGTCCGGCGTCGACCCGCAGGCCTTCCGCGGGGTGCCGTTTCTCGAGCTCGTGCACTCGAGCCCGGTGCTCGACGTCTACCGCGTGCGCGGGGCGGGCGGCGGCTCGTTCCCGAACCCGGCGACTGCGGCCGGCTTCACGTGCCGGCGCGGCGCCGTCGCGACCGGCTAGATCAGGCGTAGTAGGCGGCGGCGATCTCGGCGGCAACGCCGGCGTTGTCGACCAGCAGGCGCTGGTTCGCCACCAGCGAGCGGCCCGCCGGTCGCCGTGTGCAGGCGCGCGAGCACCCACGGCGTGACCGCCGGGCCGCGCACGCCCTCGGCGGCCGCCTGCGCGAGCGCCGTCTCGATCAGGGCCTCGGTCTCGTCCGGCATCGAGGGCCACCTCGGCCGCGACCGGCTGCACGACCAGGAGGCCCGTGCGGCGGGCGAAGCCCCAGTGGGCGGCGGCCGCCGCGGCGATCGTCTCGGCGTCGTCGGCCCGGTCGGCGAGCGCGTGCCGGCTCTGCGTGACGTAGAAGAGCGGCAGCGTGTCGGTGCGGTAGCCGACGATCGGCACGCCGCGCGTCTCGAGCATCTCGATCGTGGCCGGGATGTCGAGCAGCGACTTCGCTCCCGAGCAGACGACGCAGACCTCGGTGCGCCCGATCTCGGTCAGGTCGGCGGAGATGTCGAGCGTGTGCTCCCAGCCGCGGTGGACGCCGCCGATGCCGCCCGTCGCCATGAAGTGGATCCCGGCCATGGCGCAGACCGCGAGCGTCCCGGCGACCGTCGTCGCGCCGCAGCGGCCGCTGACCGCGCAGGTGGCCAGGTCGCGGCCGCCGACCTTGCGCACGTCGTCCGTCGTGGGCGAGGCGGTCGATCGACTCGTCGTCGATCCCGACGCGCACGACGCCGTCGATGATCGCGATCGTCGCGGGCACCGCGCCGCGGTCGCGCACGCGCTGCTGCGCCTCGCGGGCGGCCACGGGGGCGATGTCGGGCGGCAGGCCCTGGGCGATGACCGACGACTCGAGCGCCACCACGGGCTCGGATCGGATCAGCGCCCGCTCGACCTCGGCCGTCATCTGCATCAGGCCGGAGGGATGGCGGGTCATGCCGCCCCCGGCGCGGATTCTCTGCGTCACGGCGCCGATGCTACACTCGCAGGCGTGTCCACGGTCGACCCGGGCATTGCCGCGCCGGTCTATTGCGCCAACCACCCGAAGGTCGAGACGGGCGTGTCCTGCTCGAACTGCGGCAAGCCGATCTGCCCCGACTGCATGGTGCCGGCGCCGGTCGGCATCAAGTGCCGCGAGTGCGCGCGCATGCCGCGGTCGGCGCGCGTCACGCTGCACGCCGACAAGGCCGTGCGCGCCGTTCTGGCGGCGCTCGGCGCCGGCACGGTCATGGGCGTCGTGCTCGCCTACGCCGGCGGGTTCGGGGTCGGCTTCTTCACCTTCATCCTCGCCTACGGCGTCGGCCTCCTGGCCGGCCGGGCGACGCTGCGGGGCGCCGGCTACTACCGCAGCACGACGACCGGGTGGATCGCCGCCGGCGGCGCCGCCTGGGCGTACGTGATCGCCGGCGATCGTGATCGCCGCCCAGCTCGGCGGCAACGCGCGCGCCTACATCCAGGTGCTCGGGCTCGCGATCGCGGCGTTCTTCGCCTACCGCGAGGCGTCGTGAGCGAGCGCGGGTCGCGCCGCCGCCGCGGCGTCGTGCGCCCGTTCGTGGTCGGCGGCCTCGTCGGCGCGCGCCGCCGCGGTCGTCGCACCGCGCCTGCGCCGCGGCCGCACGCCCGACCGCGCCGGTGCGGGTGGTGTCGGGCCTCGAGGCGTTCGAGGGCGCGCCGTGCTGGCAGCAGGGCGCAGCGCCGTCCGCCTCCGACGGCGGCGAGTAGACGCCGCCGGTAGACTCCGCCGCCGTGCCCCGGGCGATCGTCACCGGTGGCGCCGGGTTCATCGGCTCGGCGCTCTGTCGCGCGCTCGCCGCGGAGGGCTACGGCGTGCGCGTCGTGGACGACCTCTCGTCGGGCGATCCGCGAGAACCTCGAGGGCACCGGCGCCGAGCTGCGCGTCGGCGACGTCCGCGACCTCGCCTTCGTGACCGAGGCGGCGCGGGGCGGCGACGTCGTCTTCCACCTCGCGGCCGGCGCGGGCGTGGTGGAGTCGATGCACGATCCGCTCACGAACTTCGACCAGAACGCGCGCGGGACGCTGACGGTGCTCGAGGCGGCGCGCCGGGCCGAGGTGCCGCGGCTCGTCTTCTCGTCGTCGAACGCGCCCCTGGGCGAGAACGCCTACCCGGCGAGCGAGGAGAAGCCGGTGGCGCCGCTCTCGCCGTACGGCGCGTCGAAGGCGACGGGCGAGGCGTACTGCTCGGCGTTCCACGGCGCGTACGGCATGGATGCGGTCGTGGTGCGGTTCTCGAACGCCTACGGGCCGCGCTCGGCGCACAAGGGCAACGTGATCCCGCTCTTCATCCGCCGCCTGCGCGCCGGCGAGGAGCTCGTCGTCTACGGCGACGGCAGCCAGACGCGCGACTTCGTCTTCTGCGAGGACCTGGCGGCGGGCCTGATCGCCGCCGCGCGCACGCCCGGAGTCGGCGGGCAGATCTTCCAGCTCGCAAGCGGCGTCGAGACGACCCTCGCCCGCCTGCTCGAGCTGCTCGCCGAGACGTCGGGGATCACGCCACGCGTGCGCCGCGAGCCGCCCCGGCAGGGCGAGATCCAGCGCAACTACTCGCTGATCGACAAGGCCAGAACTGTTCTCGGGTACTCGCCGCAGGTCGAGCTCCGCGAGGGGCTCGAGCGCACGTGGGACTGGTTCGCTCGAGCTGAAATCCCGCAGCGCAGCGGCACGGATTCCAGGTCAGCGAAGCCAGGCGCGGACGAGCGCGTTGGCGAAGCCCATCCCGTAGCGGAAGTGGGGCGGCTTCTTCGACGTGCCCGAGAGGCGGCTCGACACCGTCACCGGCACCTCGATCGTGTGCAGGTGCTTCTTGGACGCCTCGACGATGAACTCGGAGTTGTGGAACTGGTCCTGGCGGAACTCGAGCCCGCGCAGCGCCTCGGTGCGCACCGCCCGGTAGCCGCACGCCGGGTCGGTGACCCGGCTCCAGGTGAGCAGCGAGAGCAGCTGGGCGAAGAGGCGGATGCCCATCTCGCGCGCGGCGTGCGACGGGTCGGCGTCGCCGAGCACCCGCGAGCCGCCGACGACGTCGGCCTCGCCGTCCGCGATCGGCTGCACGAGCCGCGACAGCTCGGACGGCTGGTGCTGGCCGTCGGCGTCCATCGTGACGACGATCTCGGCGCCGGTCGCGAGCGCCAGCCGGTAGCCGGTGCGAAGCGCGGCGCCCTGGCCGCGGTTGAGCGGCAGCCGCACCGCCGCCGCGCCGGCCGCGCGGGCGCGCTCGGTCGTGTCGTCGGAGGAGCCGTCGTCGACCACGATCGTGTGCAGCGGCAGGCCGCACACCGTGCCGGGAAGCGACGACAGCACGTGGTCGATGTTGTCGGCCTCGTTGTAGGCGGGGACGACCACCGCCACGCCGCCGGCGAACTGCTCGGGGTGGCCGGTGGCGCGGAACTGCTCGAGCGCGAGGTTCTCGATCAGGCGGGTGAGGTCGCGGCGCGACTTCTCGCCGCGGCCGGCGAGGCCGAACGTGAACAGGTAGAGCACGCCCACCGCGATGACGGTCGCGCCCATGATCTGGTGGCCGCCGCCCTTGCGGAACGAGAGCTCGTCGAACGACCACTGCAGCGCCGCCGGCTCGAGCGAGAAGAGCAGCAGCGGCACGGTGAACACGCCGAGGCGCACGAGCAGGTCGCCGTTCCCGATCTTGCCCTGGCGGTACGCGTTGATCGTCAGGGCCGCGAACACGAGCGCGGCGATGAGGCCGGTGGTGCGAAGCGGGGTCACCGGCGCAAGTCTCTCACGACGCGGGCTGGCCCACCGGAGGAGCCGGCCGCCACTGCGTGCTCGGCGCGATCACGTCGGGGATGACCCGGTCGCGGTAGCGCTGGATCACGCCGAGCGTGGACTCGATCAGGTTCTCGCTCAGGAGCGTGGGGTGCAGGCCGAGGGACGGGAGCTTCGTGTGGATCGGGTTGTAGTAGTGCTCCTCGGCCTCGAAGCGCGGGTTCTGGACGTGGTCGACCGTCACGTCGATGCCGACCTCGCCGCCCGCGTGCTTCACCTTCTGGGCGAGCTCCGCGACGGTGAACGTCTCGGTGAACTGGTTGAAGACGCGGTACTCACCCGCGCCGGCCGGGTTCTCGGCCGTGAGCTCGACGCACTGCAGGGTGTCGACGATGTTCAGGAAGCCGCGCGTCTGGTGACCGCCGCCGTAGACGGTGAGCGGCATGCCGACGACCGCCTGGACGCAGAAGCGGTTGAGGGCCGTGCCGAACGCCTCGTCGTAGTCGAAGCGGGTCAGCAGGCGCTCGTCGAGCTTGGCCTCCGGCGTCTCGACGCCGTAGACGACGCCCTGGTTGAGATCGGTCGCGCGCAGACCCCAGACGCGGCAGGCGAAGTGGATGTTGTGGCTGTCGTGCACCTTGGACAGGTGGTACAGCGAGCCCGGCATCTTGGGGAAGGGCAGCACGTCGGTGCGGCCCTTGTGCGTGATCTCGATGAAGCCCTCTTCGATGTCGATGTTCGGCGTGCCGTACTCGCCCATCGTCCCGAGCTTGATCAGGTGCGCGTTCGGCGCATGGTCGCGCATCGCCCACAGGAGCTTCAGCGAGCCGATGACGTTGTTGCGCTGCGTGATCACCGCGTGGTCGACGCTGCGCATCGACCACGGCGCGCTCGGCTGCTCGCCGTAGTGGATGATGGTGTCGGGCTGGAAGTCGATCACGACGTCCGCGGCGACGGTGTCCTCGGACAGGTCGCCGACGTAGGAGTGGATGCGCTTGCCGGACGTCTCCTGCCACGCCTCGATGCGGTCGTCGAGCGAGACGATCGGCGTCAGCGAGTCGCCGCCCATCTCGTCGACCCAGCGCCGGCGCGCAAAGTTGTCGACGACGGCCACGTCGTGGCCCCGTCCCGAGAACCGCATCGCCGTCGGCCATCCGAGATAGCCGTCCCCGCCGAGGATCAAGACTCGCATGCGCGTCACTCCGTACGTAGTGGTGAAATTTGGGCGCGGCCCCTCCGACCGCGGCACAACGATAGCCGGAATGCTATCGGGGGAAGCCGATGGTATAGCCCGGTCCGCGTCCGCAGCCCGGGCGGGCCCTTCGTTAGCATGCCGCCGTGCATGCGCGCAGGCTGGAGCTGGCCGCCGTCGCCGTCATGGCCGCCGGCCTGGCCGTCGCCCGCGGGCTCGGCCTCGACGCGCTCGCGGTGTGGCTCGCCGCGGGGCTCGCGCTGCTGCTGCCCGGATGGCTCGCGCTGCGCGCGCTCGAGCTCGAGGGCGACCTCGGCCGCTGCGGCGCGGCTCCGGTCGCCGCCGCGCTCGGGCTGGTCGCCTGGGCGCCGCCGCTGGCCGCCGCGTTCCTGCTCGACCTGCCGCTCGGGTTCGTCCTGGCCGGCGTCGTCGCCGAGATCCTGGTGCTCGCGGCCTGCGTCCGCCGCCGCTGCGCGCTCCCGAGCGCAGGCGCCCGCGAGATCGGCGCGGGCGCCGCCGCGATCGCCGCCTTCGCCTATCTGGGCTGGCGGCTGTCGTTGCCGGTCGTCGGCGACGGCCTCTTCCACGTCGGCGTGATCCGCAAGCTCGAGGACGTGCCCGGGATCTCGTTCGCGAGCCTGTCGCCGTTCCTGCACGGTCCGGCGAACGCCGGCTATGCGTTTCCGCTGATGCACGCCGCGATCGCGGGCATCGCGCGCCTCTCGGGCACCGACCCGGTGACGGCGTTCCGCGACGTGCAGCCCGTCTGCGCGGCCCTCGCCATCACGAGCGCCTACGCGCTCGGGCGGGCGCTGACGGGGCGCCGTGGCGTGGGCGTGCTGGCCGCCGTCTTCGCCGCGTGGGACCTGTGCTCGCTCCTGAACGGGCTCGTCATCCAGATCAACCAGCCGGCGCCGTTCAGCGTGTGGGTGCTGACGCCGGCGGTGCTGATCCTGTTCCTGCTCGAGATCGGGCAGGTGCGCCGGGCCGCACCGGCGACGGCCGCGGCGATGGTGGCGATCGCCCTCGTGCACCCGACGTACGCCATCCCGGCGCTCGTCCTCGCAGCCGGTCTGCTGGCCGGGGCGTGGCTGGCCGGCGGCCGCGTGATCCGCACCCCCGCGCTCACGCTGGCCGGGTCGACGGCGCTGATCGGCGCCGTGTCGCTCTGGATCTGGGTCGTCGCCATCCGCGGCGGGCACCGCCACCCGGTGCTGTCGCACGCCGACGAGTTCCTGATCCACGGCCGCCGCGCGCTCGCCATGTACCCGTGGGCGCCCGTGTTCGATCGCGGCTACGTCCTGCTGGCCATCCTCCTGCTCGTGCTCGTGGCCCGCTACCGCGCGCTGCTGCCGCTGGCCGCGGCGAGCGTCGCCCTGCTGCTCATGCTGCTCGTCCCCGGCGTCAACACCGCGCTGATCGCCGCGGTCGGCATGGGCCAGTTCCACCGCTTCTGGCAGCCGCTCACCTGGCCGGCCGTCGCCGCCGCCGGGGCCTGCATCGCGGCCGCCGCCCTGGGCCGGTGGGTGTGGCCGGTCGCCGTCGTGCTCGCCCTGGTCGGGCACGAGGTGCGCGGCATCCCGTGGGTCTGGCACACGCCGACGAGCGTGCTCGTCGTCGCCGGCCTGGTGGCGGTGCCGCTCGCATTGCGCTTCGCCGCGCAGCGTCCGCCGGCGCTCGCCGTGTCAGCAGGCGCCGTGGCGCTGGTTGCGGCGGCGCTCGGGCCGTGGATCTGGCACTGGGGCCCGGTGGTGCGCACCTCGGCCGAGGCCGGCCCCTACCGCTCGCCGCCGGCGTTCGAGACGGTGCGGCTCACGCCCGGGGCGGCGGCCGCCTTCCGCCGCATCAAGGGGCCGCCGCCCGTGGTGCTGGGCGACCCGCAGCGCCTGTTCGAGCTCTTCGCGTTCGCCGACATCCGCGCCGCCGTCCTGCCCGAGGCGCGCACCCGGGCCGTCCCGCGGCTGGACGAGTCGCGCCGGAACCACCTCGCACAGTCCTTCTTCTCGCTCGAGACGTCCGCCTCCCGCCGCGCCGCCATCCTGCGCCGCTTCCGCGCCTCCTACGTCCTGCTCGACCTGCGCGACCAACCACCCGATGTGCTGCAGCGGATCCTCGCCGACCCCGCGCTGCACGTGATCTACCGCGACCCGGCCGGACACGCCCGATCACCTCGGCCGGTTCGTGATCCTGCGCGTGAACGCGGCGACCGCCGACCGCTCGGCGGCGGGCAGCCCGGCCGGCAGCAGCACCGCGTAGGCGGCCGCGCCGGCGAGCGTCGTCGCCGCCACGGTGAGCCACCATGCGTGCGAGTCGGTGCCCGCCCGGGCCGCCCACGCCGCGAGCGCGCAGCCCGCGGCCGGCAGGCCGAGGCGCAGGTAGTCCGCGTCGAACGGCTGCACGCCGACCCGCCGCGAGACCTGCACCAGGCGCACCACGTTCACGGCGGCGAGCGCGGCGGCCGAGGCGGCGGCGGCGCCCGCCGGGCCGACCTCTGCCGCGAGCGGGATCGCGAGGGCGAAGAGCACGACGGCCGCGAGGACGTTGTCGGCCAGGTCGACGCCGGTGAACCCGGCCATGACGAGCACGAAGGCCACGCCGCCGGTCGCGACGTTCACCGTCTGGCCGAGCAGCATGATCCGCAGCGGGGTCGACGCCGACGGCGTACCCCGGGCCGAACGCCTCGAGCACCTGCGGGGCGGCGACGAAGAGCACGATCGCGAGCGGCAGCGTCGCCCCGAGCGCCCAGCGCGTCGCGCGTTTGAAGAGCGCGTCGAGCTGCGCGCGCTCGCCCCGGGCGTGGAGGTCGGCCGCGAACGGGGAGAAGACGAGATTCACGGAGGTCAGGAACAGCAGGATCAGCTGCGCGATCCGGGCCGCCGCCGCGTAGGCGTCGAGCGTCCGGCCGGAGGCGTAGTGGGCGAGCACGAACAGGTCGCCCCAGAAGAGCGCCTGGGCCAGCAGTGCCGACGGTGCGCGCGGTGCGCCGTAGCGCAGCACCGCCCGCACCTCGGCGCGCGTGGCCGGGCGGGCGCCCGGCCAGGCCGCCATCCCCCGCCACAGGACGCGGGCGGCGATCGCCGCCGCCAGCCAGGACAGGTCGTAGGCGGCGATCGCGGCGTTCGTCTGCCCGCCGGCGGCGATCGCGACCGCGGCGAGCGCGATCCACACCACCGGCTGGCCGATCCAGAACACCCACAGGGTCGGCCCCATCTTCTTCAGGCCTCGGGTGGCGCCGAGGTACACGTTCGCGGCGGCGATCAGCGGCAGCGACGCCGCCCCGACGGCGATGGCTCCGGCACGGTCGCCCGCGAGCGGTGACAGCGCCGCGACGGCGACGGCGAGCACCACGCCCGCGGCGAGCGCGATCCCGGCGCAGCGGTCGACGAGGCTGCGCAGCCCCGACAGGTCGGCGCGGCCCGCGCCGATCGCGACGGCGCGCACGGAGGCGAGATCCATGCCGAAGCGCGCGCCCGCCGCGACGACGAACGCGATCTGCACGGCGACCGTGACGAGGGCGAGCCCGCCGCCCGCGAGCTGGCGGCCGAGCAGCAGCTGCACGCCGAAGGCTGCGAGCACGCCGACCGCGAGCCCGACGACGTTCGCGCCGGTGCCCGCGAGCAGCGTGCGCTCGTCGGTCATGCGCGCGCTACTCGAGGTAGCCCAGCCCGCGCAGGCGCTCCTCGACCTCGCGCTGCTCCTCGTCCGAGAACACCGCCCCGTCGGGCTCGTCCGGCGCCGCCGGCGGGCGGTCGTCCGCCCCGACGCCGACGGCCGCGGCGATGATCCCGGCGAAGTCGGTGAGCGCGATCTCGGCGCCGTCGGCCGGCCCGGTCCCCGGTCCGGCGGCGACGTAGACGCCCTCGGGGCGGTGGTCGCCGGAGAGCCAGTCGGCCGCCTCGACGATCTGCCGGGCATGGGTCAGCGAGTAGAGCGGTGCGGCCTCGAGCAGCAGGTCGGGGGCGCGGTCGAGATACGCGCCCGCGAGCACCTGCTCGCGCGGCACGGCCCGCAGGATCGGGTGCTTCCCGGTGGCGGGGTCGGTGAAGCCCTCGAGCGCCGCGGCGAGCTCGGCGCGGACGCGCTCGTAGTCGGCCGCGGGCACCGTGCCGTCGGGCTCGCGGCCCTCGAGCGCCAGCGAGACGCCCTCGCCGGTGGAGACGACGCTCGTGTAGGCCCGCGTCCGCGCCCAGTCGATCGGGGCCGTGGGCACCGCCACCTTGCCGTGCAGGCCGAGCTTGTCGTAGGCGACGCGCGCGACCGACCGCACACGGCCCCAGGCGAGCAGGCCGATGAGCGCCGAGCCGCGCCCCAGGTGCAGGTAGCCGAGCTCCTCGAGCACCCGGTTCATGTTGAGCGCCCGCGTGCAGGGCTGGTGGCCGTGGTCGGACATGAGGATCACCGTGTCGTCGGCGTCGGTGCGCTCGATCAGCGCCCCGAGCTCGCGGTCGAGCAGGCGGTAGACGTCGCGCACGCGCTCGGCCACCGGGGTCTGCGACGCGCGGGCGTGGTCGGGGTGGCCGGGGTGCACGTACTCGAGCAGGCAGTGCTGGATGCGGTCGGGCGAGACGAAGACGACGCAGGCGACGTCCCACGGCTCTGCGTCGAGCAGCTGTCGCACGGCCGCGGCGCGGTCGGCCGTGACGCGCTCGACGTCGGCCACGAGCTCGAGCGGCCGGTGGCGGAAGGTCGTCCACGAGCCGCCGTTGATCGGCCAGTGCAGCTCGGGACCGGCCTCGGCGGGGTGTGAGTAGACCGCCTTGGGCGGGATCACGCCGCCGGCGATCACGACCCCGCGCACGGGGATCGGCGGATAGGTCAGCGGGACGTTCACGAGCAGCACGGTGCGGCCGGCGTCGGAGAGCCGCTGCGGCCAGGTCGGCGCGAGGATCGACCGCGACGACACCGGCAGCCGCCGCGTCTGTCCCGGCTGGTGCTCGAGGATGTCGAACACGCCGTGCCCGGCCGGGTCGACGCCGGTCAGGAACGACGGCCACGCCGCCCACGAGTGCGAAGGGATCACCGAGCGGGCCACGCCGCGGCTGCCGCGCTGCGCCAGCGCGGCCAGGTTGGGCAGGTCGCCGGCCCGCAGCAGCGGGTCGAGCACCTCCCAGTCTGCGCCGTCCCAGCCGACGACGAGCACGCGGTTCGACATGGGCGGGCAGGATACCGGCGCGGGTGCGACTACCATCGCGATCCCATGAGCGTCCTCCCCGAATCGGCCGTGGTGACGGGCGGCCGCCTGGCCGTCGGCGGCGTGCCGCTCGGCGACCTCGCCGCCCGCCACGGCACTCCGCTCCTGGTGTACGACGAGGCGACGCTGCGGGCACGGGCGCGCGCCTATCGAGACGGCCTCGAGGCCTATCCGGGCCCGGCCCGGGCAGCGTTCGCGTGCAAGGCGCAGGTGACGGTGGCCGTGCTGCGGGTGCTGGTCGAGGAGGGCCTGGGGATGGACGTCGCCTCGGAGGGAGAGCTCGCGTTCGCGCTCGCCGCCGGCGTGCCGGGCGAGCGCCTGATCGTGCACGGCAACAACAAGTCCGACGCCGACATCGCGGCCGCGCTTGCGGCCGAAGCCGGGCTGATCGTGGTCGACCACGAGGCTGAGCTCGGCCAGATCGAGGCGCTCGCGGCAGCGGCCGGGCGCGTCCAGGACGTGCTCGTCCGGGTCACCCCGGGAATCGACGCGGACACCCATCACAAGATCGCGACGGGCCACGCCGCGTCGAAGTTCGGCCTGCCGCCGGCGGCGGCCGTCTCCGCGCTGCGGTCGGCGGCGGAGCTCGCGCACGTCCGTCCCGCCGGCCTGCACGTGCACCTCGGCTCCCAGATCCGCGACGTCGGCACCTATCTCGAGGCGGCGGCGTGGCTCGCGGCCTTCATCGCCGAGAACGGCCTGGGCGACCTGCCGGTGCTCGACCTCGGCGGCGGGCTCGCGATCGCCTACACCGACGACGGACAGCGCGCCCGACGTGCGCGCTTCGGTGCAGCGGACGGCGACCGCGCTCGCCGGGCTGCTCGGCGAGCGCGGGCTGCCGCTGCCGGAGCTCGTCCTCGAGCCCGGCCGCTCGATCGCCGGGCCAGCGGGCGTCACCCTGTACACGGTGGGCGCGATCAAGCGCACCGAGGCGGGCGTCACCTACGCCGCCGTGGACGGGGGCATGGCCGACAACCCCCGCCCGGCGATGTACGGAGCGCGCTACCAGGCCTTCGTGGCCGATCGCGCCGCGGAGCCCGCGACCCGCGCCTACAGCGTGGCCGGCAAGCACTGCGAGTCGGGCGACATCCTGATCGAGGCGGCAGCGCTGCCCGAGCTGCGGCCGGGCGACGTGATCGCCCTGGCGGCGACGGGCGCCTACACCGCGACGATGTCGTCGACCTACAACGGCCTGCCGCGGCCGGCGGCCGTGATGGTCGCAGACGGGGTGGAGCGCACGGTCGTCGCCCGCGAGACGGTCGCCGACCTGCTCGCACGCGAGCGCCCCTAGGAGTAGCGCACGAGCCCGACGTGCTGGGCCTTGGCGATGGCCGCGGCGTCGCCGAACCGGTACACGAGCAGGTAGCCCGTCTCGTGCCGCGGCGTCGGGTAGACAAGCGTTCCGGTGACCGACCGCCCCGGCGGGATCGGCCTGCGCAGCAGGTTGCCGGGCACCGTCGTCGTGGCTGCGGCGAGGAAGGGCGCCCCGCTCGCGTCGCGCAGCCAGATCTGGGTCGGTGCGACCGTCTGGCGGGACTTCGTCAGGTTCGTCACCGTGAGCGTGACGACGGCGTAGGTGGTCGTGCCCGGCGGCTTGAACCCGACCCCGGCCGACGAGCGCCAGGCGACGCCGCGCACCCGGACGACGATGTCGTCGAGCCGCAGGGGGTGGTGCAGCGGGGCGACCGTGTAGATGCGGCCGTCGCCCTTGTACCGGACCGTGCCCGACGTCGGCAGGGTCTTTGCGACCGGCGGCCCCTTCGGGACGCTGCTCGAGCTGCCGCCGCCGCTTCCGCCGCAGCGCGCCGGCGGCCAGGCAGGCCGCCGTGGCGACGAGCAGCGGCGACCCGTCTCACTCGGCGTCCGACTCCGACTCGACCTGCGTCTGCAGCTCCGCCACCGACAGTCCCTCCATCGACAGGAACACGAATCCAACTCCGACACCCAGCAGCGCCTCGATCAGCTGCAGGCCGATCGAGAACGTCAGCGCCAGGTTGGCGGGGACACTGTAAAGGAGCGTCAGACTGGTCGCGGTCGCCCCCTGGAACACGCCCAGGTTGCCCGGCGTGATCGGGAACAGCTGCACGAGGTTCGAGGCCAGGAACACGACCGCGGTCTCGCCGAGGCCCTGGTGGATCCCGTAGGCGCCCAGGGTCAGGTAGATCCCGGCCATCTGCGCGATCCACGAGGCCGTCGAGGTCGTGATCCCGAACGCCAGCAGCCGCGGCCGCTGGAAGATCGCCTGGCCGCGGCGCAGCGCTGCGACGGTCGAGGTGAAGCTGATGCCGAGCAGGTGCCACCAGCGCTCGACGTAGTCGTCGGGTGGCCGCTGCCGCCGCCGCAGGCGCCCCCACACCTCGATCGCGACGGCGACGAGCCCGATGAAGATCACGACGCCGGACAGCACCGCGAGCAGGTTGACCGCCGCCCGGGGGACGGGGACGTAGATCACGACGGCGACCAGCACCGCCACGAGCGTCACGCCGGACAGGAGCTGCTCGGTGACGAGCGTCCCCACCACCGTCGGCACCGGCACGTGCTGGCCGCGCGCGGCCAGCTTGCGCCGCACCACCGAGACTCGCGCGACCTCGCCGAGCCGGGCAAAGAGCACGGTGTTCAGCAGGAAGCCGATGAAGATGGCCGGCACCACGTCGCGCAGGCTGACGTCGACCGGCGGCTCGTCGTCCTCGGCCGGGATCGCGTCGAAGGCCGCCTTCCACGTGAGCGCCTTCGCACCCACCGAGGCGAGGTTCGCGACGAGCGCCCCGAGCACGTAGAGCGGGTTCGCCTTCGTGAACACGTCGGCGACGACCTGGAGGTCGAACTTGCGCGAGAGCGCGAACACGATCGCCACCGTGACCGCCCCGAAGGCCGCCGCCTTCGGGATCCGGTGCCGGTTCGGCTGCAGGTCCTCGGCGAGCTCCGACACGGTCACGGGCAGCAGGCCGCGCTCGCGGGCCGTCTCGAGCACCCGGGGCAGCGCCTCGACGGTCTGGGTGCGATCGCCGCCCTGGCCGGAGCCGTCGCCGTCGTGGAGCAGCACGATCGCGCCGGGCGCGAGCACCCCGGCGCAGCGGTCGACGATGACATCGACGCCGGGGCGGGCGGTGTCGAAGATCGCCCCCGTCCAGCCGACGAGCCGGTAGCCGAGCCGGCGGGCGACCGGGGCGACGAACGGCCCGCGGTATCCGTGCGGGGTGCGGAAGAGGTGTGTCACCGACGTGCCGACCGCCTCGGTCACGGCCTCCTCGGCGGCCCGGAACTGGTGCGCGATCGCCGCAGGCCCGGCAAAGGTGAGCAGCGAGTGGTCGTCGCCGTGGCTCGCGAGCTCATGCCCCTCGGCGACGATCCGCCGCGCCAGCTCCGGGTGGGCGCGGACGTGGCGGCCGAGCACGAAGAACGTCGACCGTGCCCCGGCCGCGCGCAGCGCGTCGAGCACCGCCGGGGTGTGCTCGGGGCTCGGGCCGTCGTCGAACGTGATCGCGACCTTCGGGCTGGGGGAGAAGCCGGTGCCGATCACGCGCCCGAACAGGCGCGCGTTGGGCGTGAACGCCGACCATGCCACGAACAGCAGGAGCAGGACGGACGCCCCCTCCACGACCTCGCCCGCGATTCCCCCGACGGCCTGCCCCATCACCGCCGCGGCGGCGATCCACGCCGCGCCGAGGACTACGAAGCGAGTGATGACTTCGCGCTTGCCCATACCGGTTGCTCGCCGGCCAGGAGGTCGGCGTAGTAGGCCTCGAGCTTGGCGGCGACGCGCGGCCAGGCGTAGTTCTCGAGCGCGGTGCGCCGCCCCTCCGCGCCCATCCGCGCCCGCAGGCCGGGATCGTCCAGGAGGCGCCCGAGCGCCGCGGCGTGCAGCTCGGCCGAGTCGCCGGGATGCACGAGGAACCCCTGCCGGCCGTCCTCCATCAGGAGCTGGAAGCCGCTGATGCGGCTTGCGACCACCGGCCGGCCGCAGCTCATCGCTTCGAGTAGCACCATCCCGAACGATGCCCGGTTGCACGGCGTGCAGAACACCGAGCCGGAGGTGAGGTAGTTGGGCCGGCTGCGGTTGAGGCGCCCGGCCCAGTGCACGAAGGGCGCGAGCTCCTCGCCCACCTGGCGGCGGTAGAGCTTGCGCAGCGGGCCGTCGCCGATGACGACGAGCCGCACCGCGTCGCCGCGCTCGCGGTGCAGGAGCCGGAACGCCTCGATCACCGTGTCGAGGCCGTTGCGCGGGTCGAAGCGGCCGCAGAAGACGATGTTCTGATGGTCGCCCATGAGCTCGGCGACCGGCTCGGCGTCGGGCGAGAAGTGGTTCGCGTCGATGCCGTTCGGGATCACGTCGTAGGCGTAGGGGTAGTACGGGGCGAGCGAGCCGATGCAGGCCTCGCTGACGCAGATGCGGCCGTCCAGGCGCTCGATCCACGGCCGCGTCCACTCGGCCAGGATGTCCATGCCGGTGGTCTGCGGGAACACGCTGTGGAAGGTCGCGACGCAGATCGCGTCGTCCGGGCACTGGTCGATCGCCCACGCCGGGAACGGCGGGTTGTACGGCGCGTGCACGTGCACGACGTCGAAGCCGCGCTCGCGGTAGAGCGCGTGCAGCTGCCGGCCCAGGCGGGGGCCGTACGTGTGCAGGGTCTGGGCGTTGTTGCCCCAGTACGGCACGAACAGCGGGATGGCGATGCCCATCCGCACGATCTCGAAGTTCGGCTCGGGCACGGTCGACGGCGTCGTCGGACACGGGCGGCGTGCGCACGAGGTGCCCGGTGATCACGGTGACCTCGTGGCCGCGGTTTGCGAGCTCGCGCGCCTGGCCGTCGACATGCTCCGTGATGCCGCCGAGCGACGGGTAGTAGAAGTCGGTCACGATGGCGATGCGCAAGCCGCCCATGCTACCGAAGGGGCCCGTCTTGGCACTCTCGCCCCCAGTGTGCCAAGGCGGGCGGTTTCCCCGCCGTCGCGCGCGGTATACTCGGTTTGCATGCCGATCTACGAGTACCGCTGTACCAATGGGCACCGGTTCGAGGTGATGCAGAGGATCGTCGACGATCCTCTGACCGAGTGCGAGGTGTGCGGTGCGCCGGCGACCCGGGTGCTGCACCCGGTCGCGATCCACTTCAAGGGCTCGGGCTTCTACTCGACCGACTACGGCCGCGGCAAGAAGGTGGCCGCCGACGGCCGCGCCGAGGCGTCCTCGGGCGAGTCCAAGTCGAAGGACGGCGATTCCAAGTCGTCCGATTCGGCCAAGTCGTCCGACTCGAAGGCGTCGGCCGACTCCGGCAAGGGCACCGAGACCAAGAAGGCCGCCGAGGGCTGAGCGGGGCTCAGGGCTCATGTCTCGCAGTGGTGCGGCCCGCCCGTGGCGAGGGCCAGCACGCCCAGCGAGACGGCGAGCGCGAGCACGATTGCGAGCGGCCACGCCCAGGCCGTCCGCCGGGGATCGCGGAACGCGAGCACCGATCCGGGGACGTAGAGCGCCGCGGCGACCGCAAGCGCGATGAGGCCGGGCGCGGCCGAGCTCGTGCAGAGGCCGACGACGGCGACGATCAGCGATACGAGCCCGCCGGCCCACAGGGTGGCGCCGGCCGCAAGGACGGTCGCGGCCGCCCGCAGCCGGGACGCGCCGTGGAACGCGCTCGGCCCGATTGCGGCGGCGAGGCACACCAGCGCGGCCATCGTCGCCGAGAGCAGCAGCGTGGTCGAATGGTCGGCATTGGCGAGCACGTGCACGGCGGGCAGCGTGACCGCCGCGAGGGCCGAGGCGGGTACTGCTGCGATGAGCGCCGCCCTGGCCAGACCCTGCCGGTGTGATCGCACACATGCTATATAGCACGAATGCGATACAACCGCAAGATGGAGGCATCCGCGGTCTACCCGGCGCGGGCGGCAACGCGGGCGTGGGAGAACACGAGCACGACCATGGCGATGCGCGCGGTGTTGTCCTTCGTCGGCGGCACTCGGCGGTCGCCGAACTCGACGCCGTGGCGGGGGCGCTTGTACGCGGCATAGCGGCCGGTGGTCTGCGCCGGCCCGATGTCGGCTGTGTGCCCGGCGCAGCGCCAGGACTGCCCGCCGCTCGGAACGACGCCGGTGAAGCCGTCTGCGCGGGCCTGGTGCAGGGCCTGGGCGGCCGTGAGCGGGGGATGCGACGCCGACCCCGAGCCCATGCACCCGGCCACGAGGGCGGCGACGGCAAGTGCTCCGAGCCACGTTCGCATTGGCACAATTAGCTGTACGCAGCCATTGGCACGCGCAGCGGATCTCAGTGGATCGTGCAGCCCGGCGCGAACAACTGGTTCGCCGGCGGCGGCTGGGGCGCCTGGCTACCCAGGAACATCTGGATCACGGCCACGTTCTGCTCGCTCGGCTGGAGCACGTCTTGGCCGCCGATCGACTCGGGTGTGCCGCCCAGGTGGCACTGCAGCGTGCGCGAGGCGCGGAACTTCAGCCATCCCAGCCCGAGGATCTCCTGCGCGGACAGGTCGGTCGCGAGCGGCTTGGCGATGTCGCGCCCGAGCGCGGGCAGGTTGAAGAGCGACGACGGCGTGACGAGCTTGTGCATCAGGGCCTGCACGACCCGCTGCTGGCGCTCCTCGCGGGTGATGTCGCTGTCGCGCGGGTTGGTGGTGTGGCGGATGCGGGCGTAGGCGAGCGCGTGGCGGCCGTCGAGGTGGATGTTGCCCTTCGCGAAGTGCCAGATCAGGCCGTCGAACGGCACCGAGGACACCACCTTGTACGGGTTGTAGATCGTGACGCCGCCGAGCGAGTCGATCAGATCCTTGAAGCCGCTGAAATCGACGAGCACCATGTGGTTCACGCGCAGGCCGGTGAGCTTGTTGACGGTGTGGATCAGAAGCGGCGGACCGCCGAAGGCGAACGCGGCGTTGATCTTGTTCGCCGAGTGCCCCGGGATGGGCACGTTCAGGTCGCGCGGGATCGAGAGCATCGAGATCAGGTGCTTGGACGGATCGGTGCGCACGAGCAGGATCGAGTCGGAGCGGGCGCCCGAGAGCGCGTTCGCGCCGCGGCTGTCCGAGCCCATGATGAGGCTGATCTGCGGGCTCGTGAGGATGTTCCCGGCCGGCGTGAGCGCCGCCAGCGTACGCTTGTCGAGGCGCTTGTTGGCGTGGGCGATCTCGTTCGAGAAGCTGCGGTAGCCGAGGTAGAGCCAGCCGCAGAGGAGCAGGAAGACGACCGGGATGCCGATGCCGATGATCCGCTTCCACGGCCACCGCCGGATCCCGCGGCCCGGCGGTCGCTTCCCGGGCGATCCCGGCACCGCCACGGGCCGGCCCGGCAGCGCGTCGCCGGGGCGCATGTCGGGCGGCGGCAGCCCGGCGGGGGTGCGCGGACGCGGCGGCGCGGCCGTCCCCGTGCCGCCGCCGCCGAAGTCGAAGCGGGCGGCGTCGGGATCGTCGCGCCCGGCTCTGCCGCCGCGATAGGTGCGGTATGCCTTGGTCGGCTTGGAGTCGGCCACGACGCTTTAATGGTAGACGCAGTGCCCGAATCCTCCCGCCGACCCGGCGCCCTGGTCATCTGCCCGACGCCGATCGGTAACCTCGCCGACGTCACCCTCCGGCTGCTCGACGAGCTGCGCGCCGCCGATGTCGTCGCCTGCGAGGACACCCGCCGCACCCGGGTCCTGCTCGAGCGCCACGGCATCTCCGTGCCCGTTCTCGCGGTGCACGAGCACAACGAGGCGGCCCGCGCACCGGAGCTCGTCGAGCGCATCCGCGCCGGCGAGCGGGTGGCGCTCGCGACCGACGCCGGCATGCCGGCGGTGTCCGACCCCGGCGCGCGCATCGTCCGGGCGGTCGCCGCCGCCGGGCTGCCGGTGACGGTGCTTCCCGGACCCTCGGCCGTGACCGCGGCGGTGGCGGTGTCAGGTCTCGGCGGCGGAGGGTTCGTGTTCGCCGGGTTCCTGCCCCGGCCGGCGGCGAAGGCCGCGGCGGAGGTGCGCCGCCTCGACGCGGGCGGCCTGCCGGTCGTGGCGTTCGAGTCGCCGCAGCGGCTGCCGGCGACGCTCGCCGCGCTGGCCGCCTCGGACCCCGACCGCGAGGCGGTCGTGTGCCGCGAGCTCTCGAAGCTGCACGAGCAGGTCGAGCGCGGCCGGCTGGCCGACCTCGCCGAGCTCTACGCGACGGCGCCGAAGGGCGAGGTGACGCTCGTCCTCGCCGCTGCCGCGGCCCCGGCCGGCCGGCGCTGCCGACGTCCCGGCCGACGCGCTTGCCGAGCTCGTCGAGGCGTTCGGCTCCCGGCGAGCCGCGGCGCTCGCGTCGCGCCTCACCGGGGTGCCGCGAAACCGGCTCTATCAGGCCGTCACGAAGCCCTGACGACGTCGTTGCCCGCGAGCTCGACCCGGCAGGTCGTGCACACCTGACGGCCGTGGAACTCGTCGAGGCCGCCCGTGCGCCCGCAGAAGACGCACGCGTCGTGAGGCTTCGAGAGCACGATCGTCTCGCCGCGCACGCTGATCTCGAGCGGATCGCGCACGTCGATCCCGAACCTGCGCCGGATCTCGACCGGGATCACGATCCGGCCCAGCTCGTCCACCCTGCGCACCACGCCCCCCGCCCGCGTGGATGCCGCGCGACCGCGAACACCCGCGCCATGCCTGATAACGCTCATAGTGACCCTCGCCATCTCGTTAGGATGGAGCCCACGTCTGAGCATAGATGCCTTCCTGCCAATTTGCCAGACCGCGGGCGAGATATGCCGTTTTCCCTTACAACTCCCATTTATTACGTGAACTCGGACCCGCATCTCGGGCACGCGTACACGACCGTTGCGGCCGATGCCCTGGCCCGCCACCACCGCCAGCGGGGCGAGGACGTCTTCTTCCTGACGGGCACCGACGAGCACGGTGCGAAGGTGGCCCAGGCCGCCGCCGCGGCGGGGCTCTCGCCGAAGGAGTTCTGCGACCGGGTGTCGGCCCGCTTCCGCGACCTGGTCGAGCGGCTCGAGGCGTCGAACGACTTCTTCATCCGCACCACCGACCCCGAGCACGAGCGCCGCGTGCAGGACTTCATGGTGCGGCTGCGCGACGCGGGCCACCTGTACGAGGACACCTACTCGGGCCTCTACTGCACCGGCTGCGAGCAGTTCTACGCCGAGTCCGAGCTCGAGCAGCCAGGAAATGTGTGTCCCATCCACAAGACGCCGGTCGAGCGGGTCGAGGAGGAGAACACGTTCTTCCGCCTGTCCGCCTTCCAGGACGAGCTGCTCGCGCTGTACGACCGCGACCGCGACTACGTGATGCCGCGCGCCCGCTACAACGAGGCCCGCTCGTTCATCGAGGCGGGCCTGCAGGACTTCTCGGTCAGCCGGGCGTCGGTGAGCTGGGGCGTGCCGCTGCCGTGGAAGCCGGAGCAGACGATCTACGTGTGGGTCGACGCGCTCCTGAACTACCACACGGCGCTCGAGTACGGCCTGGGCCGCGACGTGTCGGGGACGTTCTGGCCGTCGATGCACCTGCTGGCCAAGGACATCCTGCGCCTGCACTGCGTGTCGTGGCCGGCGCTCCTGATCGCCGCCGGGTACGAGCCGCCGCGGCGCCTGTTCGTGCACGGCTACCTCACGAGCGGCGACCACAAGATGTCCAAGTCGCTCGGCAACGTGATCGACCCGCTCGAGGTGATCGACGAGCTCGGCGCCGACGCGCTGCGCTTCTACGTGCTGCGCGAGGTGCAGTTCGGCCAGGACGGGAGCGTGACCCGCGACGGGCTCGACCGCCGCTACGCCGGCGAGCTCGCGAACGACCTCGGCAACCTCGTGTCGCGGGCGACGGCGATGATCGTGCGCTACCGCGACGGCGTCGTGCCCGAGGGCCGCTGCGAGCTCGACCCGGTCGACGCCGAGGTGCGCGAGCGCTTCGACGCGATCGACCTCACCGGCGCGCTCGAGACGATCTGGGGGCTCGTGCGCGCCGCCAATCGCTACGTCGAGGAGCGCCAGCCGTGGGTGCTCGCCCGCAGCCAGGCCGCCGCCGACCAGGCGCTGCTCGACACGACGCTCTACACGCTCGCCGACGCCGTGCGCTCGCTGGCGGTGCTGCTGCACCCGTTCATCCCCGCCTCGGCGGCGCGGATGCTCGAGGCGGTCGGCGACCCGGGCGCCGTCGCCTGGGAGCGGGCCGGCGATGGGGCTCCTGCCGGCGGGCATCGCGGTCAGCCAGCCGCCGCCGCTCTTCCCGCGGGCGTGATCGACACCCACGCGCACCTCGAGCTCTGCGAGGGGACGCCGGAGGAGCTCGTCGCCGCGGCCGCCGCCGCCGGGGTCGGGCGCATCCTCACGGTCGGCCGCGAGCAGGCGCTCGCGCTCGCCGACCGGTTCGCGACGGTGTGGGCGATCGTCGGCATCCACCCGCACGAGGCGGCCGAGGCCGGCGACCCCGGCGCGCTGCGGCCGCTGCTCGCCCATCCGCGCGCGGTGGCGGTGGGGGAGTGCGGCCTCGACTTCTACCGCGACTACGCGCCGCGCGCCGACCAGGAGCGCGTCTTCGCCGCCCAGATCGAGCTCGCGAACGAGCTGGCGCTGCCGCTCGTGATCCACACGCGCGCCGCCGACGACGACACGTTTCGCATGCTCGAGGCGGCGCGGGTGCCGGTGGTGCTGCACTGCTTCTCGTCGGTCGACCGGCTCGACGAGGCGCTCGGGCGCGGCTACCTGTGCTCGTTCGCGGGCAACGTCGCCTACCCGTCGGCCGGGGCGCTGCGCGCGGCGGCCGCGCGCGTGCCGGACGACCGCATCCTGGCCGAGACCGACTGCCCCTACCTGGCCCCGCCGCCGCACCGCGGCCGGCCCAACCAGCCGGCGTACGCCGCGCTCACGCTCGCCGTGCTCGCCCGCGAGCGCGGCGTCGAGCCGGCGGCGCTCGCGGCGCAGATCGACGCGCAACGCCGACCGCCTCTTCGGCCTGTGACCAGGCAGGTGTCGCTGCGGCGGCTGGAGGAGTTCGGGATCGCGCCCGATCGCGACCTCGGCCAGAACTTCTTGATCGATGACAACGTCCTCGAGACGGTGGATGGGTTGATGCATCGCTGGCGGCGGAGGATGTTGTCGTCGAGGTTGGGGCAGGCCTTGGCGTGCTCACCGTCTGGCTTGCACGCCGAGTCGCGTTGGTGCACGCGATCGAGATCGACCGGCGGCTCGAGCCGGCACTCGCGAGACGCTCGACGGCGTCGAGAACGTCCACCTGCTCTTCGCCGATGCGCTCGACCTCGACCTCGCCGACCTCGACCCGCCGCCGCGTGTGATGGTCGCGAACCTGCCCTACGGCGTGGCGACGCCGGTGATCATGCGCGCGCTGCCCGCGATCGAGCGCTTCTGCGTGATGGTGCAGCGCGAGATCGGCGAGCGCCTCTTCGCCGCACCGGGCACGAAGGCCTACGGGGCGGTGTCGGTGCTCGTGCAGCTCGTCTGCGAGCGCACCGGCGGGCGGGCGGTGTCGCGCAACGTGTTCGTGCCCCAGCCGAACGTCGACTCGATGCTCGTCGCCTTCCGCCGCCGGCCGGGGGTCACGTTCGGCCCGGAGTGGGAGTGGACGGCGCGGGTCGTGCACGGCGCCTTCGCCCATCGCCGCAAGACGCTTGCAAACTCGCTGCGGCTGGCCGGGCTGCCCGCGCCGCCCGCCGAGATCGCCGGCATGCGCGCCGAGCAGCTCACGCCGGAGCGGCTCGGGCGGCTCGCGCGGGAGCTGGGAGCGCCCGCGGGGTGATCCTGCGCGCCCCCGCCAAGGTCAACCTGTGCCTGCGCGTCGGGCCGCTGCGAAGCGACGGCTACCACCGGCTGACGACCCTCTTCCAGGCGATCGACTGCTACGACGAGCTCGAGCTCGAGGCGGCCGCCGAGACCGTCGTCGAGGGCTTCCCCGAGGACACCCTGGTGCGCGGGGCGCTCGCGGCGCTCGGCGAGACGCGGCGGGTGCGGCTGCGACAAGCGCATCCCCGTCGCGGCGGGCTCGGCGGCGGCTCGTCGGACGCCGCGGCGGTGCTGCGGGCGCTCCGCGGCGAGCGCGACCCGAACGAGCTGCACGCGATCGCGCGCGCCCTCGGCGCCGACGTCCCGTTCTTCCTCACCGGCGCCGAGACCGGCTTCGGCACCGGCCGGGGCGACCGCATCCAGCCGCTGCCCGACTTCCCGCGCGGGCACGCCTTCGTGCTCGTGCCGTCGGACCGCGGCCTTGCCACCGCCGACGTGTTCGCGGCGTCGCAGCCGAACCCGATCTTCCGCGCCGTCGAGGGCGATCTGGTGCGCGCGATGCACACGGTGCGGCGGGTCGAGGACGTGGCCGCGCTGATGGCGAACGACCTCGAGCCGGCCGTGCTCGCGCTGCGCCCGGACGTCGGTGCGGCGCTCGCCGCGCTGCGCCGCGAGGGCGCCCTCGCCCAGATCGTGAGCGGGTCGGGGCCGACGGCGTTCGGGCTCTTCCCGCACCGGGCCGCCGCCGAGGCCGCCGCCGCCAGGATCACGGGGGCATTCGCCGCCTCTCCGGTATGATTTTGGGCATGTCAAAGTGGAACATCTCCGGGGACGCGCTCACGATCGAGCCGCGTCAGCGGCGCTCCCCGACCCGCTGGCTCCAGCAGAACAGCCTGCGCATCGCCGTCGTGGTCGGCCTGGCCGAGGCGGCGTTCGCGTTCATCGCCGGCCATCGCCTGCTGCTGACGGCGATCGGCGTCGCGTCGGTGCTCATCTACCTGAACGTCCGCCACCGCCTGCCGCGAGGCGATCCGGCGGCCCGCTGTGGGTCGTCGTGATGGCGCAGGCGATCGGCGGCCTGGTGGTGCCGCTCATCTACATCGGCCTGGCCATGGCCGTCATCGTCGGCTCGCTGCTGCTCATCGTCCTGGTGCTGGTCATGCTCGGCGACCGCATGCGCAGGTAGCCCGGCCCGTCGCATGCAGGAGCGTTTCACCGAGGGAGCCAGGCAGGTCGTCGCGGCCGCCCAGGAGGAGGCGAGCGCGCTCGATCTACGACTACGTCGGCACCGAGCACCTGCTGCTCGGGCTGCATCCGCGACTCCGACGGCGTGGCCGGGCGGGCGCTCGCGGCGCTCGGCGTCGAGCTCGCCGAGGTGCGCGAGCGGGCCGGCGCAGGTGCGGCCGCCGCGCGACGCCGATCCACGGGCACATGCCGCTCACGGCGCGGTCGCAGCGCGTGCTCGAGCTCGCGTCCGAGGAGGCGCTCGAGCACGGCCACGCCCACATCGGCACCGAGCACATCCTGCTCGCCCTCGTGCGCGGCGACGGCGGCCCCGGCGCGCGCATCCTGCGCGACCTCGGCATCGGCGCAGACCGGGTCGAGGACGCGATCGACGGCGCTCACGACCTAGAGCTCAGGCCCGGGCCGTGTGCGCGAGCGCCGACGGCGTCTGGCAGCCGACGATCGCCGGGGCCTCGTGGATCAGCTCGTCGTTCACGAGGGCCTCCACCATGAAGAGGGCGAAGTCCACGCGCCGGGTGATGTTGCTCGCGAGGATCGGGTCGCCGACGTGCCGGCTCCAGACCGGCAGGCCCTGGCTCTCGCCCTCCTCGAGGTCGCTCCCGCGCACGACCGTCCACCGCGTGTCGCTCGCAAAGACGCGCCGGCACGCCTCGACCTGGTCGTCGAGGTCGGCGAAGCGGGCGAGCCGCGCGAGCGGGCCGAAGATCGCCACGATCGCCCGCAGCTTGCGCGAGTAGACGTCCTTGCCGTCGCGGGTGATGTGCCACCCGCACGAGAACACGAGCCGCGCGCCCGGGAGCGTGGTCGAGCACCGCCTGGGCCGTGCCCGTCGAGTAGCCGTGCACCCCGCGCGGCACGAGCACGACGAGCACGCCGTCGCACCCGGCGACCGCCGCCCGATGACGTCGCGGTCGTCGGTTGCCCCGGGGACGATCGGTGATGCGGCCCTTGAACGGGTCGAGCTTGCCCACGCTCTCCTCCCGGCACACGCCGACCACCTCGTAGCCGCGGTCGCAGCGCATGCTGCACCATGTATCGCCCGAGCTTTCCGGACGCTCCGACGACGCAGACCCGCATCGCCGGCGTCGCCTCGCTCATCGGAGCACGCCGCAGGAAGACGTCGGCGACGGCATCCGCGTCGCCCGGCACCGCCGCCGCCCTGGTGATGAACACGACCGCCGCGCCCGAGGCCGACATCGCGCCGCCGGCCGAGTCGCGCGTGAGCTGCGCGCCCGAGGCGGCGAGGCTCATGCGGGTCGTGGTCGCGCCGAGCAGGTCGCGCCGGAACACGTCGGTGCGTCCGGCCGTGTCGCCGCTCACGTAGCCGGGATAGCGCGACACGAAGGTGGCGAAGCGGCCGTTCGCCGAGACCGACCCCGCGTGCGTGTGGGTCGTGTACGGCGCGGCGGCGGAGACGTTCACATGCGTGGTCGTGCCGGCCGTGCGGTCGTACAGGAAGACCTCGGAGTCGTCGGTGCCGAGCAGGTAGGAGGTGAAGAGCACATAGCGGCCGCCGGCGATGTCGGCGACGATCGAGCCGTTCCCGACGCTCGCGCCCAGGCGGGTGCGCGTCCCAGTCGCGCGGTCGAGCAGGAACGTCTTGCCGGGGAAGTCGGTGAACCCGATGCCGCCGATGCTGTAGGCGACGAACCGGCCCCCGTCGCTCACCCTGGCGGCGAACCCGGCGACGAAGTTCTGGTCGACGGCGATCGTCGTCGTCGTGTGCAGCCTGCGGTCGCGCAGGAAGATGCCGAGGCAGCAGCGGCCGTGCAGGAGGTTCGGGTCGCCGGCCGCGAAGAGCACGAAGCGCCCGTCGGGGCTCATGTCGAGGCCGATCGGCGGGCAGCAGCCGGGGGCCTGCGGCTGGACGCCCTCGGGCTCGATGCCGCCCGGGCCGAGGTCGACCCGGCGGGTCGTGCGCCGGGCGATGTTGCGCACGAACACGTCGGACTGGCCGTTTCGGTCGTCCGGCACGAGGTTTGCCGCCGTCGACGAGAAGAGGACGAGGTTGCCGTCGCTCGAGATCGCAACCACGGTGCTCCTGCCGCGCGCCTGCGCCCCCGACCCGGCCACGCTGGCGCGCCGCGTCGCGCCGGTGAGCAGGTCGCGGGCGAACACGTCGGTCGCGCCGTTCGTGTCGGGACGCAGCGAGAGGTTCGTCGCGGCCGAGTCGAACGCCACGGTGTGGCCGTCGGCCGAGATCACCGCGGCCGTCGCGTCGCGGTTTGCGGGAGCGCCGTTCGACGCGATGCTCACGCGGACCGTGTTCAGGGGCGCCGCCGCCGCGGCCGGGGCGGCGGCGGCGAGCACCGCGGCAGCGGCTGCGACCAGCAGAGCGCCTCGGCGGCGCTTCCTCGAGGCATTCACGCCGGCCCCTTGCGGGCGACGCGCAGGACCGACGCCCCGAGCACGACCACGACGACGACCGGGACGATCCAGAACGCGCCCCCGCCGACGTCCGGGAACGCCGCCGTCAGCGCGAGGGCGGCGACGACGCCGACGGCGATCGAGGCGTCGTCGCCGACGACG
Organism: uncultured Actinomycetes bacterium; assembly: GCA_963707585.1. Classification (GTDB taxonomy): domain Bacteria; phylum Actinomycetota; class Thermoleophilia; order Gaiellales; family JAICJC01; genus JAICJC01. The sequence continues at coordinate 601,081 of CAVPQP010000008.1, forward strand.
AAGTCGTACAGGAACCGCCCCAGGGCGACGACCCGGCTCACTCGGCGGCCTCCTGCAGCGCCGCCGGCGCCTCGCCGCGCTGCAGCGCGAGCACGAGCACGCGGCTGACGGCCAGGTAGAAGACCAGCAGACCGAGGATGGCCAGATCGCCCCCGGGCCAGTCGGCGCCGGCGCCCTCGGCGCCCCAGAACGTCCCGAACGAGACGAGCAGCAGGCCGACGCCGTACTTGAGCGTGTTCTCCGGCACCCGCGAGAGCGGCGCCCGCACGCGCGACGCCGACGGCCACGACGAGCACGATCGCGGCGGCCGCGCCGGCCGCCGCGAGCGGGATGCTGCCCTGGTTGCTGCCGAACGTGACGACGATGAAGGCCACCTCGAGCCCCTCGAGCAGCACGCCCTTGAACGCGATCGTGAACGCGTACCAGTCCATGCCCGCCGGGGCCACGGCCCCGGCCGCCCGGGCGTCGTCGGCCTGCTCGCGGAAGATCGCGTCCTCGTCGTGCAGGGCCTTGAGGCCGCTCGAGCGCAGGATCGCCTTGCGCAGCCACTGCAGGCCGAACACGAGCAGGAGGCCGCCGACGACCACGCGCAGCGTCGAGATCGGCAGGGCTGTGAGCGCCGGGCCGAGCACCGCCACGACGCAGCGCCAGGACGGCGAGCGCGGCGCCGACGCCGAGCAGCGCCGACGCGCCAGCCGCGCGTGACGCCGACCGCGAGCACGATCGTCAGCGCCTCGACCGCCTCGACCGCGCTCGCCAGGAAGGCGGCCACGACCAGGAACAGGGCGCTCACCGGCGCGAGGTGTCCGGTCGATGCACGCGTTGATCGTAGCCGCCCGCGGGCCGCCGGCTGGATATACTCGCTCGGCCCGGCGTGCCCCCCGGTGGGGCGTGGCCAAGTGGTAAGGCAACGGGTTTTGGTCCCGTGATCCCTGGTTCGAATCCAGGCGCCCCAGCTCCAGCACCGACCAGCACCGACATGACCACTCCGCCGCTTGCATGCGTCATCCTGGCCGCCGGCCGTGGCACCCGGATGAAGTCGGACACGCCGAAGCTCCTGCACCGGGCGTGCGGCCGGCCGGTGCTCGAATGGGTGCTCGATGCGATCGCCGAGCTCGCGCCCGCGCGCACCGTCGTCGTCGTGGCGTCGGACGGCGACGCCGTCCGCGCGATCCTGCCCGCCGGCGTCGAGGCGGCGACGCAGGAGCGGCCGCTCGGCACCGGCGACGCCGCCCGCAGCGCGCGCGCCGCCCTCGCCGGGTTCGAGGGCGACATCCTGGTGATGAACGGCGACCATCCGCTGACCGATCCGGCCAGCCTGCGCGACATGGCGGCAGCGCGGGCGCAGGCCGGGGCGGCGGCAGCGGTGCTCACGTTCACACGCACGCAGACGATCGGGGCCGACTTCGGCCGGATCGTGCGCGGGCCGGGCGGCGCCGTCGAGCGCATCGTCGAGCTGCGCGACACGACGCCGCAGGAGCGCGCGCTCACCGAGGTCAACTCCGGCATCTACCTGTTCCGGTCGGATCTCCTGCTGGCCCGCGCTCGAGCGGCTCGACACGGCCAACGACCAGGGCGAGCTCTACCTGACCGACGCCGTCGAGCTGCCTGGTCGCCGACGGTCACGTCGTCGCCGGCCACCTCCACGACGACCCGACGGTCGCGCTCGGGATCAACACCCGCGCCGATCTCGCCGCCGCCGCCGCGCTTCTGCGCGACCGCATCAACCTCGCCCACATGCTGGCGGGCGTGACGATCATCGATCCGGCGACGACCTGGATCGAGCCGGGCGTGACGATCGCCGCCGACGCCTGTATCCAGCCGTTCACGACGCTGCTCCGGGGCGACGGCGATCGGTGCCGGCGCAACGCGTCGGCCCGCACGTCGTCGCCGTCGACGCGACCATCGGCCCGGGGGCGAGCGTGGGGCCGTTCTGCTACCTGCGCCCCGGCGCGGCGCTCGCCGAGGACGCCAAGGCCGGCACGTTCGTCGAGATCAAGAACTCCGAGCTCGGAGCGGGCTCCAAGGTGCCGCATCTGTCGCTACATCGGCGACGCGTCGATCGGCGCGGGCACGAACATCGGAGCGGGCGGAATCACCGCCAACTACGATGGCCGGGCCAAGCAGCGGACGACGATCGGCAACGGACGTCCACACAAGCTGCGACAATGTCTTCGTCGCACCCGTGACGATCGGAGACGGAGCGTGGACGGCGGCGGGTTCGGTCATCACCGAGGACGTGCCACCCGAGGCGCTCGCGGTTGCCCGCGCCCACCAGAAGAACATCGAGGGATATGGAAGACGAAAGCGCAGTTAGTCTCGAGACGGCGATCCCCCTGTTCTCGGCCGCGGGCATGTCGGTGCCGACGATGAGCGCCGACGGCCATGCCAGCTGGATGGAGCGTGCGCCGCACAAGCGGCTCATGCTGTTCTCCGGCCGCTCGAACCCGGCCCTGGGCGAGGCGATCGCCGAGCGCATCGGCATCGAGCTCGGCCAGGTGCTCCTGAAGACGTTCACGAACGGCGAGGTGTACGTCCGCTACGAGGAGTCGATCCGCGGCGCCGATCTGTTCATCGTGCAGTCGTGCTCGTCGCCGACCAACGACTCGCTGATGGAGCTCCTGATCATGGCCCAGGCGGCGCGGCTGGCATCGGCCAAGCGCGTCACCGCCGTCATGCCGTGGTATCCCGTACGGCCGCCAGGACAAGAAGAGCATGCCGCGCGAGCCGATCACCGCGAAGCTCGTGGCCGACATGCTCGAGGCGGCGGGCGTCGACCGCACGCTGACCATGGACCTGCACGCCGGCCAGCTGCAGGGCTTCTCGAACAACCCGGTCGACCACATGACGGCCGCGCCGATGCTGGCCGAGTACTTCAACGACCTGCTCGACGTGAGCCCGGAGGAGATCGTCGTCGTCTCGGCCGACGCCGGGCGGGTGAAGCTCGCGAAGAAGTTCTCCGAGATGCTCGGGGCGGGCCTCGCCCTGATCACGAAGGAGCGCCCGGCCCAGCAGGAGGCCGAGGTCACCAACGTGATCGGCGACGTCGGCGGCAAGGTGTGCATCCTGCTCGACGACATGATCGACACGGCCGGCACGCTCTGCGCGGGCGGCGTCTCGCTCATGAACCACGGCGCGACGCGCGTGTTCGCCTGCGCCACGCACCCGGTGTTCTCCGGCCCGGCGCTCGAGCGGCTCGAGGCGAGCGTGTTCGAGAAGGTGGTCGTCACCGACACCATCCCGATCAACCCGCTGCACCGCCCCGAGAAGGTCCAGGTGCTGTCGGTGGCCCGCAATTCTGGCTGATACCATCTGCAACGTCTTCAATGACGACTCCGTCTCGGGGCTGTTCCACGGCGGGAACCAGCTCTTCTAGCTCCGGGACGATCCCGACGAAACGACAGTGGTGAGGGCCGCATGGATCGAGCGAAGATTGAGGTGCGCGCGCGCGAGGGGCGCGGGACGAAGGACGCCAAGGCGCTGCGCGCCGCGGGCGACATCCCCGGCGTCATCTACTCGTCCACCTCCGAGACCGAGCCGATCGTCCTGAACGCACGCGACCTGCGCCATGCGCTCTCGGGCTCGGGCATCCACTCCGTCTTCGACGTGAGCGTCGACGGCAAGAAGACGCGCCCGGTGCTGATCAAGGAGTTCCAGCTCGACCCGGTGCGCGACCGCGTGATCCACGTCGACCTGCACGAGATCCGGCTCGACCAGAAGATCAACACCTCGGTCGTCGTGCACCTCGAGGGCCACGCCGAGGGCGTGAACATGGGCGGCGCGCTCAGCCAGCCCACCCACCAGGTGCACGTCGAGGCGCTTCCGGCCGACCTGGTCGAGATCGATCACGGTCGACGTGTCCGCGCTCGAGATCGGCCAGTCGATCCGCCTGTCCGACGTCACGGCCGCCGAACGGGATCACCTTCACCGACGACCTCGAGGGCACGATCCTCGCGACGATCGCGGCGCCGGTGTCCGAGGACGAGCTCAAGTCCGAGGCCGAGCTCGAGGCCGAGGAGGAGGCCGCCGCCGAGGCTGCTGCCGCCGAGGGCGAAGAGGGCGCGGGCGGCGAGGACGAGGGAGAGGGCGCGGCCGGAGACGAGACCGCCGCCGAGTAGGCGGCGCGGAGCGTGCGCCTCCTGCGGCGCGAGTTCGGCCCGTCGCTCGACCTGCTCGTCGTCGGGCTCGGGAACCCCGGCCCGGAGTACGCGGCCACGCGCCACAACCTCGGCTTCATGGTCACCGACCGGCTCGCGGACGAGTGGTCGGGCGGCGTGGCGCAGCAAGTTCTCGGGCCGCGTCGCCGAGGCCCGCGCGGGCGACGTCCGGCTCGCGCTGCTCCAGCCGCAGACGTTCATGAACCTGAGCGGCAAGAGCGTTGCCGGCGGCGCTTCGGTTCTACAAGCTCGCGCCGGACGCCCTTGTCGTCGTGCACGACGAGATCGACCTCGACCTCGGCGACGTGCGCGCGAAGTCGGGCGGCGGGCTCGCCGGCCACAACGGCCTGCGCTCGCTGCGCGACTCGCTCGGCACGGCCGAGTTCGCGCGCGTGCGGATCGGCGTCGGCCGGCCCGAGCGGGGCGACCGCCAGCCCGTGGCCGACTGGCTGCTGCGGCCGTTCCCGGCCGACGTCGACGTCGCGGCGCTCGTCGACCGCGGCGCCGAGTGCACGCGCCTCGTTGTCAGCGACGGCGTGGACGAGGCGATGCGCCGGTTCAACGGCGCCGGGCCGGCCTAGTGACTCCGCCGGGCGCGCTACGCGATCAGGCGGATGCGCGGGCCCTTCGTCGGACTGCGGGGCAGCCACGACGTCGGGCGTGCGGCCGTCGAGCCGCGATTCGAACGCCTGCCGCATCTCCTCGCCGCGCATGTGGGCGCCGTTTGCGATCCGCCAGCAGGCGAGCTTGGAGTCGAGGCGGCGGACGCCTTCCGGCGGGTCGTACAGGCGCGCCCGCACCTGATACTCGCTCATTCCCCTCGTCACCGTCCGCATTGCGGGTGCAAGGGTATCGAGAACCGCGGACGGAGTAAAGCCCCAACCGACAAAAATCGGACGACGCGTCAGGCGACGTCGGGCAGCGCGCGGAAGATCTCGCGGGCCGAGTGCAGCGCCCACTCGAGCCGGCGCAGCTCCATCCGCTCGTTCGGCGAGTGGATGTTGTCGTCGTCGGTGCCGAAGCCGGACAGGATCGTGGGGATGCCGCGCGCGGTGAACGCCGCCGCGACGGGGATCGTGCCGCCCGAGCGCACGGCGAGCGGCCGGACGCCGGTGGCCCGCTCGATCGCGTCGAAGCCCGCGCGCAGCACCGGGTGGCCGGGATCCATCCGCGCCGGTGAGGCGGGCGGCCACATCTCGAGCTCGAGCGTCGCCGTCGCCGGGCAGGCCGCGCGCAGCGTCTGCTCGAGCAGCGCCGACATCGCCTCGGCGTCCTGGCCGGGGGCGAGGCGCACCGAGACCGACGCGAGCGCCTGCTGGACGATGCTCGTCTTGTGCAGCGTCGGGTCGCCGGCGCCCATCGAGTGGATCGTCACCGACGGCATCGCCCCGGTGCGGTCGTAGAAGGCCTCGGCGGCGGCGGGGTCGGCGGGCACCGCGCCGGCCTCGGCGAGCACGTCGGGGCCGGCGGGGAGCATCGCCCACGCGGCCCGCTCCTCGGCCGACACGGGCGCGACGCCCGCCTGGAAGCCGTCGGGCAGCGGGACGATCGCGGCGAGGACGCGGTGCAGGTCGTGCACGGCGTTTGCGGCTGCACCGCCGTACATGCCGGAGTGGAGCTCGCGGCGGCCGGTGGTCACCTTCACCTGGGCGCCGGCCAGCCCGCGCAGGCCGGTCGTGATCGCGGGCCGCTGTGCGTCGACCATGCCGCCGTCGAAGATCAGCGCCGCGCCGAAGTCGCCCTCGACGGTGGCCAGGTGGTGGATCACCGAGTGGCCGCCGACCTCCTCCTCGCCGTCGGCGAGCACGCGGACGTTCACGCCGAGCTCGCCGGCCGCCGCCAGGTCGAGCGCGGCGCGCAGGACGGCGTAGAAGTTGCCCTTGTCGTCGGTCACGCCGCGGCAGTGCAGCCATCCGTCGCGCAGGTGCGGCTCGAACGGCGGGGTGTCCCAGAGCTCGGCCGGGCCGGGCGCCTGGACGTCGTAGTGGCCGTAGGCGATCACGGTCGGAGCGCCCGGCCGCGACGCGGGGATCAGCCCGTCGACCAGCGGGTTGCCGTGGCGTCTCGACGACCTGCGCGCCGTTGCCGATGAGCGCGGCGATCCAGTCGGCCGCCGCGCGCAGCTCCTGCGGGTGCAGCCCGTCGCTCGACACCGACTCGATCCGCAGGAGCTCGGAGAGCTCCGCGAGCGTCGCGTCAGTTATGGCGCTCGGTGTGCTTGCCACGGGCGATGTCGATCAGCGTCAGGAACGACGAGCAGGACCGGGATGAAGAGCGCGATCACGAAGATCGTCGTGATCGTCCAGTCGTGGCCGGTCGGCTTGCCGGTGGGGTCGGCCGTCGATCGCGGCGAAGCGCCGCCGACGGCAGCGCGAGCATGAGGAGGACGGCGTACAGCGAGACGATCAGACGGCGCACTCGGAGACCTTCCGTCGGCATGGCGGCACGCAGCCTACCATGCCGGTGTGGACGGCTTGGAGCAGCAGGTGGACGGCCCGCTGGCCGGAGCCGAGCTGGCCCTCGGCTACCTGCTCGGCGACGAGGCCTTCGCCGCCTATGCGGCGCGCACCGCGGCGGGGATCACCCGCGCGCGGGTGTCCGAGCCGATCCTGCCGGCGCTCGTCGCCGCCCTGTGGCGCTCGCGCGCCGGGCGCCGACCAGCGCGCGCTCGCGGTCGTGGTCGCAGACGACGACGCGGCGATGGCGCTCGCCGAGTCGGCGGCGGCGTTCCTGCCGCCGGACACGGCCGCCTTCCTGCCGTCGCGCGGCGTCGGCTGGGGCAGCGGCCTCGACCCCGCGCCGCACCTGGTCGGCGAGCGCCACCGCGGCCTGCACGCGCTCGCACGCGGCGGCCTCGTCGCCGTCTCGGCCGACGCGCTGATCGAGCGGATCGAGCCCGCCGCCCGCCGGCCCGCGCCGGTCGCGCTGCGGCTCGGGCGAGGAGCTGCCGTTCGACGACCTCGTCCGCTCGCTCGCCGACGCCGGCTACGAGCGCTCCGCGGCGGTCGAGGAGCGCGGCCAGTTCTCGGTGCGCGGCGGCCTGGTCGACGTGTTCCCGACGACCGGCCGCGAGCCGGTGCGGGTGGAGTTCTTCGGCGACCAGGTCGAGCGGCTCTCGGCCTTCTCGGTGTTCACCCAGCGCTCGCTGCGCGACCTCTCCGACGCCCTGATCCACCCGGCCGCTGAATACACGGGGTCTGACCCCGAATATTCAGGCTGGGGGCGGGAGGACGACGACGGCCCCGTCGTGCCCGACGGGCTGGTGCCGCTCGCGCCCGAGCTGCGGGCGGCGGCGGGCGTCGTCGCCTGGAACCCGGCCGAGCTCGCCGCCGAGATCGAGAGCGCGCACGCCGAGGCGGCCGAGCGGCTGCGCGATCCGGCGCTGCGCGCCCGCGGCTACGTCGCCGCCGAGGCCGTCACCGACCTGATCGACTCGGTGCCGGCGCTCGAGGAGATGCCGCTCGGCCAGCCCTACCAGTTCGAGGCCCAGCTGCCTGCGCTCGCCTCGAGCGGCATCAGCGAGGCCGAGAACGAGCTGCGCGCGCTCGTGCGCGCCGGCTACCGCGTGCTCGTGTGCTTCGCCCACCTCGGCGAGGCCCGGCGCACGCACATGGCCCTGCGCCGGGTGCAGGCCGACCTGCCCGCGCCCCACGCGGCCGGGCCCGACGAGCCGGGCATCGCGTTCTGCGTCTCGCCGCTGCGGCACGGCTTCGTCTCGCCCGGCGCTGCAGCTCGCCGTGCTGCCCGCCGCCCAGCTCCTGCGCCGCCGCGGTGCGCGCGGGCCGGCCCGGTTCGGCCGCGCGCTCTCGACGGTCGCCGACCTGCGCAGCGGCGACTACGTCGTGCACGAGGACCACGGCGTCGGCCGCTTCGTCCGCTTCGACACCAAGGAGGTCGGCGGCGTCGTCCGCGACTACCTCTACCTCGAGTTCCGCGGCGACGACCGCCTGTACGTGCCGCACGACCAGCTGGCGAAGGTCAGCCGCTACGTCGGCGCCGACGGCAAGGCGCCCGCGCTCTCCAAGCTCGGCGGCAAGGCCTGGAGCACGCTCAAGAGCCGCGCCCGCGTGGCCGTGCGCGAGCTCGCCGGCGAGCTGCTCGCCCTGTACGCCCGCCGCCAGACGGCCACGCGGCCGCCGCTCGGCCCCGACGACGAGTGGATGGCGCGGCTCGAGGCCTCGTTCCCGTTCGACGAGACCGACGACCAGGGCGTCGCGATCGACGCCGTCAAGCAGGACCTCGAGGCGCCGCAGCCGATGGACCGGCTCGTCTGCGGCGACGTCGGCTTCGGCAAGACCGAGGTGGCGGTGCGGGCCGCGTTCAAGGTCGCGTCGGCCGGCCGCCAGGTGCTGATGCTCGTGCCGACCACGATCCTCGCCCAGCAGCACGCGGCCACGCTGCGCGAGCGCTTCCGCGACTTCCCGGTGCGGGTCGAGATGGTGTCGCGGTTCCGCGCGCCGGCCGAGGTGAAGCAGGTGCTGGCCGAGTTCGCCGCCGGCAAGGTCGACGTGCTGGTCGGCACCCACCGCGTGCTCTCGCGCGACGTCGTGCCGCAGAACCTCGGCCTGGTCGTGCTCGACGAGGAGCAGCGCTTCGGCGTCGCCCAGAAGGAGCTGCTGCGCCAGCTGCGGCTCGAGGTCGACGTGCTCGCGATGTCGGCGACGCCGATCCCGCGCACGCTGCACATGAGCCTCTCGGGCCTGCGCGACATCAGCGTGATCACGACGCCGCCGCGCGGCCGCCACCCGATCAAGACGCACGTCGGCGAGTTCGACGAGGAGCTGATCGCGGCGGCGCTGCGGCGCGAGACGGCGCGCGGCGGCCAGTCGTTCTATCTGCACAACCGGGTGGAGACGATCGACGACGTCGCCGAGCGGGTGCGGCGGTGGGTGCCGGAGCTGCGCGTCGGCGTCGCCCACGGCCAGATGGCCGAGCGGGCGCTCGAGGGCGTCATGATGAAGTTCCTGCGCGGCGACTTCGACGTGCTCGTCTCGACGACGATCATCGAGTCGGGCCTCGACATCCCGCAGGCGAACACGCTCGTCGTCGAGCGCGCCGACACGCTCGGCCTGGCGCAGCTCTACCAGATCCGCGGCCGCGTCGGCCGCTCCGACGAGGTCGCGCACGCGTTCCTGTTCTATCCCGACCGGCGCGAGCTCTCCGAGGAGGCGCGGCACCGGCTCTCGACCCTGGCCGACTACACCGAGCTCGGCTCGGGCTACCGGATCGCGATGCGCGACCTCGAGCTGCGCGGCGCCGGGCAACCTGCTCGGCGACGAGCAGTCCGGGCACGTCGCGGCGGTCGGCTTCGAGCTCTACTGCGAGCTGCTCGCCGAGGCCGTCGCCGAGCTCCAGGGCGCGCCGCCGCGGACGACGCGCCCGGTGCGCGTCGAGGCGCAGGTGGACGCCTACGTGCCCGCCGACTACGTGCCGCTCGAGGCGGTCAAGATCGACCTGCACCGCCGCGTCGCCCTGGCCGCCGACCGCTCCGAGCTGCGCGAGATCGAGGCCGAGCTGGCCGACCGCTTCGGCCCGCTGCCCGAGCCGGTCGCGAACCTGCTCGCCATCCAGGAGCTGCGCCTGGTGGCCGCCGAGATGGGGATCACCTCCGCGTCGCTGCGCGGCGGCACGTTCACCGTCGCGCCCGTCGCGCTCGGCTCGCCCGAGATGCGCACGCTGCGCGAGCGCTTCCCGGCCGTGCGCTACACGGTCGCCTCGCGCGAGCTCAGCCTGCGGCCCCAGGTGCAGCCGCCGGCGACGCGCCCGAGCGTGTGGCAGGGGCTGGAATTGCTCGATGCTATACTCGATATCCGCCGCGAAATCGCGGCGTAGTTCGTTGATGGGCCGAACACTTCTGATCATCTCTGTGGCCGCTCTGGCGGCGATTGCGACCGCCTGTGGCGGCTCGTCGTCGTCGTCCTCGCAGCCGGCCTCGCTCGCCTCCGGCGACGTCGCCGTCGTGGGCTCGAAGCACATCACGAAGAGTGATCTGGATCACCAGATCAAGCTCGAGCTCGCGGCGATGAAGGTGAAGAAGCAGACGATCCCCCAGGTGGGCTCGACGACGTACACGTCGACGATCGTCCAGCCGGTGCTGCAGTACCTCGTCACCAACGCGCAGGTGCACGACATCGCCGCTCACCTCGGCGTCACGGTCACGCCGAAGGAGATCCAGGCCCAGATCGACAAGGCGATCACGCAGTTCTACGGCGGCGACAAGAGCAAGTACGAGGCCGACCTCAAGAAGTACCAGCTGACGCCGGCCGACATCTCGCAGCAGTTCGAGCTGACGCTGCTCGAGCAGAAGATCGAGGCCAAGCTCAAGAACGAGATCAAGGTCAGCCCGGCGGCGGCGCAGGCCTACTACAACACACACAAGAGCCTGTACCAGACGGGGGCCGATACGCGCCAGGTCGACTACGTGCTCGTGCCGAGCAAGGCGGCCGCGGACGCGGCACATTCGGCGATCGCGTCGGGCAAGCAGTTCAAGGATGTCGCCAAGGGCGCGATCGACGACAGCTCGCTGCACGAGCCGTTCGTGGCCACGAAGGGCCAGATCGACAAGGCGTTCCAGGACGCGGCCTTCAGCCTGAAGACCAACCAGCTCTCGGGGCTCGTCGCGGTCGACAAGGCCTACGCGGACTCGTCGCTCAAGGGCAAGTGCAAGCCGACGTGCTACTTCATCATCCGGCCCACCGCCGACGTGGTGGCGGGCGGCCAGCAGAAGTCGTTCGCCTCGGTGAAGGCGCAGATCCTGGCGCAGCTGCTCTCGCAGAAGCAGACCGCCCACCTGCAGTCCGTCGTGGCGAAGCTCGAGAAGGCCGAGAAGAAGGCCACGCGCTACGCGCCCGGCTACGCGCCGCCGAAGACGCCGACGCCCTCGAGCGGCACCACCGCGCCCGCGACCTGACCGGGGCGCGGCCCGCGCTCTAGACTCGGGCGCATGGCCACGCTCATCGCGCTCGGACCCGGCGATCCCGGCCTGATCCCGCTCGCCTCGTGGCGGGCGCTCGAGGCGGCCGGCCCCGTCGCACTCGTCGACGACGAGCCGCTGCGGGAGTGGCTCGGCGCGCACGGCATCGCGCTCGACCCCACCGCGCCGGTGGCGGCCGCCTCGGGCGAGCGGCTGCAGCGGCTGCTCGCGGCGCGCGTATGGGACGAGACCGTGCCGGCCGGAGCGGCGCTCGAGACGCTCGTGCTGGCCGATGCGATGGTTGCGCTGCAGCGGCTGACCGAGCGGCTGCGGCGCGACTGTCCGTGGGATCGCGAGCAGACGGTCGCGACCATCGTGCCGCACACCGTCGAGGAGGCATACGAGGTGGCCGAGGCCGCGGCCGCCGGCACGGGTGCGAAGCTCGTCGACGAGCTCGGCGACCTGCTCTTCCAGACCTTCTTCCTCGCCCTCCTGTGCGCCGAGGACGGCGCCGGCGACCTGGCGGCGGTGGCGGCCGGCATCACCGAGAAGCTCGTCCGCCGGCACCCGCACGTCTTCGGCGAGCGCGAGGCCGAGACCGCCGGCGCGGTGCGCCGCAACTGGGAGGAGATCAAGCGCGAGCAGGAGGGCCGCAGCGGCATCTTCCACGACGTCCCCGGCGTGCTGCCGTCGCTCCTCTACGCGCGCAAGGTGCAGCGGCGGGCGTCGGCCGTCGGCTTCGACTGGCAGGCGTGGGACGGGGCGTGGGGGGATCTGGCCGACGAGCTGCGGGAGCTGCGCGAGGCGCTCGACGCCGCCCCTGCGCCGAAGGCCGAGCACGAGCCGGACGCCGAGGTCGTGCACGAGCTGGGCGACCTGCTCTTCGCCGCCACGAACGTCGCCCGCCTGGCCAACGTCGACCCCGAGCTCGCGCTGCGCGCGGCCGCGGGCCGCTTCCGCGACCGCGTCGAGACCGCCGAGCGGCTGGCGGGCGCGGCCGGCGAGGACTGGACCGGACTCGACCTCGAGGCGCAGGACGCCTGGTACCGGCGGGCGAAGGCGGCGCTACAGGGGGCGTAGCGTCCGGACGATCGCGGCGGCGCTCGCCGGGGTCACCGCTGCGCCCGACAGGGTGACCATCGCGTGGGGAAGCGTCACGAGCGCGATGTCGCGGCCCGCATCGGGCGGCGCCACGGTGCCCACGACCTCGTCGAAGAGGCCGCCCGACCCGGATCCGGACAGCCGGTAGGAGCCGTCCGCCGCGATCGGGATCACGATCACGCTCGCCCGGGTGCCGTCATGCAGCGTGACGCTGCGACCGCCCGTGGGCGGGCCGAGCCTCCCCGACGTGCCGACGTCGAGCCCTGGGTAGGAGACGCTCGCGCCGGCGCCGGTGCGGCCGACCGACTCGAACGCCTCGGTGGCCGGCCGCCCGCCGAAGCTCGCGCCAACCCAGTAGGCCGGCACGCCGGTAGGCGGACGTGTGCCCGGAACGACTTGCCGGGTCGTCACGATCACCCGGCCGGGGCTCGTGCGGAACAGCTGCCGCGGCGCCGTCGCGACCCGGCGGACGGTCAGCGTCAGGCGCTCGAACCGGGTCGACGCGGCGATCACGGCCGGCCAGCCGTGGCGGCGCACGGCGATTGCGACGCCCGCGCTCGGGCGCGACCCGGTCAGGAAGGCCCGCAGCGCTGCGAGCGGCACGTATCCGAGCCGGCGGGCGATGAACCCCGCCGATCCGCGATAGGCCCACACCTGCCTGGAGTGGCCGGCGCCGAAGGCCGCCGTCGCGCGGCGCCCGTCGTAGACCGACACGGTGCTCGCCGCGCGGCTGATCGGGGTCACGATCCGGAACCGGCCGGTCGCGGTGTCGAGCCACACGGTCTGCGAGCTCGGCGGGACGGTATTGCTCGGAACGGTCGGGTGGACGGACATACGGGCGACGTACACGCCCGGCGGCTGCGGGGCGTGTGTGCCCGTTCCGGCCGCGCCCGGGTGCCCGCCGCTGCAGCCGGCTGCCAGGACGGCCGTGACCGCCAGGACGAGCCGCGGAGGGCGCACGCCCCGGATTGTCGTGCGCGGTGCGACGGCCGGCAAGTGCCGGGCTATCATCCCGCCCCGAACGATGACCGCCATCGTCTCAGTCAACGGGCGCGAGATCCTCGACTCGCGGGGAAACCCGACGGTCGAGGTCGAGGTCGTGCTCGAGTCGGGCGCGGGCGGCCGCGCGGCGGTGCCCTCCGGCGCGTCGACCGGCGTCCACGAGGCGGTCGAGCTGCGCGACGGCGACCCGGCCCGCTACGGCGGCAAGGGCGTCCTGCAGGCCGTCGGCCACGTCAACTCGTCGATCGCCTCCGCGCTCGCCGGGATGGACGCCACCGACCAGCGGCTGGTCGACGCAGCCCTGATCGAGCTCGACGGCTCCGACAACAAGGGCAACCTGGGCGCGAACGCGATCCTCGGGGCGTCGCTCGCAGCGGCCAAGGCGGCCGCCGACGAGGCCGGCCTCTCGCTCTACCGCTACATCGGCGGCGCCGGTGCGCACCTGCTGCCCGTGCCGATGATGAACGTGATGAACGGCGGCGTGCACGCGGACAACAGCGTCGACATGCAGGAGTTCATGGTCGTGCCGGTGGGGGCGGAGTCGTTCGTCGAGGCGGTGCGCATCTGCGCCGAGACCTACCACGCGCTGAAGAAGCTCCTCCACGGCCGCGGCCTTCAGACGAACGTCGGCGACGAGGGCGGCTTCGCGCCGAACCTGGAGTCGAACGAGGCGGCCATCGCCGCGATCCTCGAGGCCGCCGAGGCCGCCGGCCATCGCGACCAGGTGATGATCGCCCTCGACCCGGCGGCGAGCGAGTTCTACCGCGACGGCGCCTACCAGCTGACCGGCGAGGGGCGCACGCTCAGCTCGGCCGAGATGGTCGACCTGTACGACGACCTGTGCAGCCGCTACCCGATCGTCTCGATCGAGGACGGCCTGGCCGAGGACGACTGGGACGGCTGGGAGCTCCTGACGAGCCGGCTCGGCGGACGCATCCAGCTCGTCGGCGACGACATCTTCGTCACGAACGTCGAGCCGCCTGCGCGAGGGCATCCGCCGAGGCGTCGGCAACTCGATCCTCGTCAAGCTGAACCAGATCGGCAGCCTGTCGGAGACGCTCGACACGGTGCGGCTCGCGACGATGTCGGCGTACACGTCGGTGATCTCGCACCGCTCGGGCGAGACCGAGGACACGACCATCTCCGACCTCGTGGTCGCCGTCGGCTCCGGCCAGATCAAGACCGGCGCGCCGGCCCGCTCCGACCGCGTGGCCAAGTACAACCAGCTGATCCGGATCGAGGAGGAGCTGGGCACGTCGGCCCGCTATCCCGGCCGGACGGCGTTCGCCGCGCTCGCCGCCGCCGCGTCCGCGCCGCGGTGACCGAGCCCCGGCCGCGCCGCACAAAGATCGTCTGCACCCTCGGGCCCGCGTCGTCCGAGCCGGACATGATCGAGCAGCTGGCGTGGGCGGGCATGGACGCCGCCCGGCTGAACTTCTCCCACGGCGACCAGGAGATGCACCGCGAGTCCCTGGCCGCCGTCCGCCGCGCGCAGGCGCTGATCGGGCGGCCGCTTGCGGTGATCGCCGACCTCCAGGGACCGAAGATCCGCATCGGCCGCCTCCGCCAGCCGCGCTCGGTCAACCCCGGCGACATGCTCGTCCTGACGGCGCCGGGAGCAGGGGCGGCCGGCGACCTCGACGTGACCTACGCCGGGATCGCCGATGCGGTGTCGCCCGGCCGCGAGATCCTGATCAACGACGGGCTGGTGCGCGTCCGGGTCATGTCGGTCGAGGGCGGCCGGGTGCAGACGCGGGTCGAGGTGGGGGGGCTGATCTCGTCGGGCAAGGGCGTCAACCTGCCCGGCACCTACCTGCCGATCCCGTCGCTGACCGAGAAGGACGAGGACGACCTCGCGTTCGCGCTCCGCATCGGCGCCGACTACATCGCGCTCTCGTTCGTGCGCACCGCCCAGGACGTCGACGATCTGCGCATGCGCATCGCCGACGCCGGATCGTCGGCGCGGATCGTGGCCAAGATCGAGAAGGCGGAGGCGGTCGAGAACCTCGACGAGATCGTCGCCGCGAGCGACGCCGTGATGGTGGCGCGCGGCGACCTCGGCGTCGAGATCGGCGCGGCCGACGTGCCGCTCGTGCAGAAGCTCATCATCCGCACGGGCCGCGACGCCGGCCGCGCCGTGATCACGGCGACGCAGATGCTCGAGTCGATGATCCACCAGCCCGAGCCGACGCGGGCCGAGGCATCCGACGTCGCAAACGCCGTGCTCGACGGCACGTCGGCGCTCATGCTCTCCGGCGAGACGGCGGTGGGCGCCTATCCGCTCGAGGCGGTCGCGACGATGAACCGGATCGCGCGGGCGGTGGAGCCGTCGCTCAGCTACCACGACGCCGGCCGGCGGCGGGCGGGCGACATGGGCGCGATCCTCTCCCACGCGGTGTGCGACGTGGCCGAGGACCTCGATGCCACCGTCATCGCCTGTCCGACCCAGTCCGGCTCGACCGCGCGCAGCGTGTCGCGGTTCCGGCCGCGGCGCCCGATCGTCGCCGCGAGCCCCGATCCGGTCGTGCTGCAGCAGCTCGCGCTCGAGTGGGCCGTCGTGCCGATGGTGATCGAGAGCGCCAGCTCGACCGAGGATCTGTGGCGGCGGACGATGGACGCGATCCGCCTGAGCGGGCTGGCAGCGACCGGGGAGCGGGTGGTGCTCTCGGGCGGAACGCAGCTGAACGTGCCCGGCACGACCGATCACATCGTCGTTCGCACCGTCGAGTAGGAATCTCGCCGTGGGCGTCGAATCGGGGACACGTGGCACCGGCGCGCACGCGTACCCTCCGACGTGGCCTGACCGCCGGCCGGCTGGTCGCGGGCGCCGTGCTCGTCCTCATCGCCGCCCTCTACGTCGGGCCGCTGCAGAAGGAGCTGCGTCTGCGCAGCGAGCTGGCCGCGGGGCGCACGCGCGTTGCGACGCTCGAGCGGCGCCACCGCCACCTGCTGGCCGTCGAGGCGGCGCTGCACACGCGGGGCGAGATCGTGCGCGTCGCCCGCGGGTGCGGATGGATCTTCCCGGGCGAGCAGGCCTACGTGATCAGAGGCCTGGCCGGCCACTCCTGCCGGTGACCTGTGCGGGCGGCGGTCCGGGTACCCTGACCGGATCGACGACCGGACCCTGATCGCCCGCCAGATCGGCCGCCCGCCCCGCGGGACGGCGGCTGTGGCCGTGCGCTGCCCGTACGGCCGGCCGGCCGTCGTCGAGCAGCCGGCCTACCTCCCAGACGGCGCCCCCTTCCCGACGACCTACTACCTCACGTGCCCGCATGCGGTGGCGCGGATCGACGCGCTCGAGACCGCCGGCGGCGTCGATCGCTACGAGCGTCTGGTGGCCGCCGATGCGGCGGCCGCGGCGTCCTACCGCGCCGGCGCCGCCCGCCAGCGCGACCTGCGCCGGCCGGCGGCGCGGATGGCGGATGCGGGCGCGAGCCTCGAGCTCGGCATCGCCGGCACGAGCCGGCCGGGCGCGATCAAGTGCCTGCACGCCCACGCCGCCTTCGCGCTCGCGCAGCCGGGATACGCGCTCGGCCGCCGGATCCTCGCCGAGGCGGCGCCGCTGTATCCAGCCGGGGAGTGCTGCACGCCGTGACGGCCGCGGTCGAGCTGGCCCTGCTCGAGTGGGCCGAGGGGACGCGCCGCCTGGCCTCGCTCGAGCTGACGACGCGGCGCCGCTACGTCGTCGAGCTGCTCGTCGAGGAGCTCGACGCCGAGATCGTGCGCCGCGTCGGGCAGTCGTTCGACCTGGCGCGGCTGGCGGCGGTGTATGCGTCGAGCGAGCCCTGGTGCCGCGACGTCGCCCAGCGCGTCACCGAAGAGCCGTGGGCGTACGACCTCTCGGTCGTGCAGCCGGCGGCGTTCGCCCGCGTGGCCCGCGACGCGATCGACTACCGCTGAGGCCCCGCCGTTGAGGTGCCGGGCACCGGAACGGTGCCAGGCACCTGTCCGGGAGGCGGGGAGCTACTCGCGGTCGTCCGCGCGGATCACGATCTGATCGGCCTCGATCCGCACGACCAGGGCGCGCCGGCCGGCCCAGTGCTCCGCGAACACCGGGTCGTCGCGGACGGCGCCGTCCATCCAGAACCCGTAGCCCTCGTCGCCGTGGTCGAGGACGGCCTCGTAGCCGGTCTGCTGCTTGCGGCCGCGGCCGCCCCTGCGCCGGCGCCGGCGGCCGGTGCCCTCGTCGCCGTCGGCAGAGGCGGCGGCGGGCTCGTCCTTGGGCGCGTCGGGCAGCGGCCCGCTCAGCGGCGCGACGCCGCCGGTGGCCTTCTTCGTCCGCCGCCGGCGCGTCTTGGTGGCCGGCTCCTCGGGCGGGGCGTCGGGCGGGATCACAGGCGGCGGGACGGATGCACCGCGGCCCTCGGCGGCGTCGCGGCGCAGGATGCCGTGCTGTGAGCGGAAGGCGGAGATGCTCGCCGGCGTCGAGTTCAACGTGTGGGCGATCCAGATGTCGGTGCGCCCCTGCTCGACCCACTGGCGGATCTCTTCGAGATAGGGCTTGAGGGTCGCCTTCTGCGTCGTCACGGCGGGCAGCATATCGGCCGAGACGGCCGTGACCGCCGGGTCGTGCGGTGGGGCCGCAGGCGGGATCAGTGTTAATTTCGTATTGAGCGGACGGCCGCGACCGGCTACCCTATAGGTTCCTAGCGAGGAGCGCGCAGTGGAGTCGACGCTTAACAAGGACGGCCTCGCAGCCGGCGCCGCATGGGTTGCCGGCGCGAGGGCAAAGGGCGAGTTCCGGTGTGAGGAGTGTGGCTACGGGGTGACGGTGTACCGGTCGCTCCCGGTGTGCCCGATGTGCCACGGCACCGAGTGGGAGCGCGTCCCCTGGCGGCCGTACACCCGGGTCGCCTCGCAGATGCACGACTAGGGGTCGGGCTGCGGCGGTCGGAGGCCGTGAGGCCGCCGACCGCCGGGTGGCGGGTCGTCCTCTACGATGACTGCGTGCGCAGAGGCGTCAGACTGGGTCTGCAGGCGGCCGCGGTGGCATTGCTGGCGGCGCTGATCGCCCTCTTCGCGCGCAGCGTCATCCAGGGATCGGCCACGGTGGCCGCCCAGCTCAACGACGGCCAGCGGCCGGCGGCGCCGAACTTCAGCCTGCCGAACCTCGACGGCCACGGGAAGGTCGACCTCGCGAGCTTCCGCGGCAAGGTGGTGGTGCTGAACTTCTGGGCCTCGTGGTGCCCGCCGTGCCACGCCGAGGCCCCGACCTTCAACCAGATCCAGCGCACGTACGGCCCGCGCGGCGTCGCCGTGGTCGGCGTCGATTCCCAGGACTTCGCGGGCGACGCGCGCACGTTCGCGCGCGACCTGCACGTGAATTACACCCTCGTGCACGACTCGTCGAACGACGTCACCAACCGTTGGGGGGTGACGAGCGGCTTCCCGGTCACGTTCGTCATCAACCGGGCGGGCGACGTGCAGAAGATGTTCGTCACCCAGGTGACCTCGCCGATGCTCGACGCCGCGCTGCGGCCGCTCCTGCGCGGGAGCCAGGCGTGAGGCGCGCGGCCGCCACGGCGCTCGTCATGCTGGTCGCGGTGCTCGCGTTCCCGGCCGCGGCGCAGGCGTGCAACGGCTGGAGCGAGCCCGACATGGAGACGCAGCTCATGTGTCCCACCTGCCACCAGGTGCTCGCGTACTCCCAGTCGACCATCGCGTCCCACATCAAGCAGCGGCTGCAGGCGTGGTGCGCGGACGGGACGACCTCGGGGCAGGTCAAGAGCCGCCTGATCGCCCAGTTCGGGCCCGAGATCCTGGCATCGCCGCCCAAGCAGGGGTTCGACCTGCTGGCGTGGGTCATCCCCGGCGCGGCCCTGGTGGCCGGAGTCGGCATCGCCTCCGCCGTCGCGCTGCGCTGGCGCGGCCGGCGCGGGCCGCCGCAGCCGCCGCCGGCCATCGATGCCGCCATGGCCGCGCGCATCGACGCCGACCTGCAGGGCCTCGAGTGAGGGAGGCCGCCGTCGCCTTCTCGGCCGGCCTGCTGTCGTTCGCGACGCCGTGTGTGCTGCCGCTCGTGCCCGCGTACCTGGGTGCGATCGGGGCGCGCTCGACCGATCCGCGCCGCGCGCTGCTCGCGTCGCTGCCGTTCGTGCTCGGGTTCTCGCTCGTGTTCGTCGCCCTCGGAGCCGGTGCGGGCATCGCGGGCGGGGCGCTCACGGATCACCGGACGCAGCTCATCAAGCTCTCCGGGATCGTGATCGTGGCGATGGGCCTCGTGATGCTCGGGCTGATCCGGGTGCCCGGCCTCGAGCGCACGCTCGCGCCGGGCCTCGAGAGCGCGCATGCATCGGGATCGGCCCTGCTGCTCGGCGGCGCGTTCGGGCTCGCGTGGACGCCCTGCATCGGCCCCGTGCTCGGCTCGATCCTGACCCTGGCCGCCACCGGCGCCACCGCCGCCCGCGGCGCGGGCCTCCTGGCGGCATACGCGGCGGGCCTGGCCGTGCCGTTCCTGATCGCGGGGGTCGCGCTCGGCCGGGTGATGTCGGCCGCGCGCGTCGTGCGCGACCGCTACGACCTCGTGCGGATGGTCTCGGGCGGGATCCTGATCGCGGCCGGCCTGCTGGTCTTCTTCGACAAGACCTATCTCCTGAACTCCTGGGTCGGCCAGTTCACGTCCTGATGGCGGCGGTCGCCCTCGTGGATGTCGACCTGTTCTTCCGCGCCAAGATCGAGGCGATGCTGACTGCGTCCGGGCACCGCCTGGCCGGGGCCGGAGAGACTGCCGACGTCGTCATCGCCGACGTCAACCGTGGCGATCCGGAGGCGGTCGTGGCCGCGGCGGGCGGCATCCCCGTGCTCGGCTTCGGTCGCCACACAGACCCCGCGCTCCTGCGCGCCGCGCGCAGCGCAGGGTTCGTCAAGGTCGTCCCCCGCTCGGTGCTGGCGGAGCGGTTGGGGGAACTGATCGCCGACCTGGTTGGCTAGACTTCTGCGCTCTTGACGGGAGTCTCGGGAGGGGCGCTTGACGTACATCATCGCGGAGCCGTGCATCGACCTGAAGGACAAGTCGTGCATCGACGTGTGTCCCGTCGACTGCATCCACGAGTTCGCCCGGATGCTCGTGATCGACCCCGAGGAGTGCATCGACTGCGGCGCGTGCGAGCCCGAGTGTCCGGTCGAGGCGATCTACCCCGAGGACGCGCTGCCGGACAAGTGGGAGCCGTACGTCAAGATCAACTACGCGTTCCCGGACGGCGACGTGATCGACCGGCTGGTGAACGAGGTCAAGCCGCCGGAGTGATGCCCGAGCGCCCGGATCGCAGCGCGCCGGCCGCCGCGGGCGGCGAGGACGGCGAGGAGCCCGTCGAGGGCGACGGCGAGGCCTACTCCGAGGACGAGGAGGCCGCCGTGGCCGCCCGCCTCGAAGACCTCGGGTACATCTAGCCCATGCCCGGCCCAAAGGTGTGCGTGATCGGGCTCGACGGGACGCCGGCGAGCTACCTGCGCCGGCGCATCGCCGAGGGGGCGCTGCCGCACCTCGCGGCGCTCTCCCGGCAGGGGACGCTGATGTCGGCGCGGGCGCCGCTGCCGCCGATCTCGTCGGTGTCCTGGGCGAGCGCGTCGACGGGCACGAACCCCGGCCGCCACGGCGTCTTCGGCTTCGTCGAGCGCAAACCGGGCACGTGGGACATGACGTTCACGAACGTCTTCACGATCGCCGAGCCGCAGGTGTGGGTGCGCGCCGCCCGCGCCGGGATGCGCTCGGTCGTCGTCAACATCCCCGGCACCTACCCCGCCCAGCCGAACGACGGCGGGATCCTGATCTCGGGGTTCGTCTCGCCGACGCTCGAGCGCTCGGTGCAGCCGCCGGGGCTGATCCCGTTCCTGCAGGAGCGCGACTACCTGATCGACGTCGACCTGGGCCTCGGGCACAAGGATCTCGATGCGTTCTGCGCGCAGCTCTTCGCCCACCACGCGGCCCGCACCCGCGTGCTGGTCGACCTGCTCGACTCCGAGCCGTGCGACCTCTTCTACGTCGCGTTCACGGGCACCGACCGCCTGCACCACTTCCTGTGGGAGCAGATGGAACGGGGCGAGGAGCCGTGGGCGACGCGGTTCCACGACTACTACGCCGCGGTCGACGCGTCGGTGGGCGAGCTGGTCGCGCGGCTGCCCGACGACTGCCGCCTGATCCTGCTCTCCGACCACGGCTTCTGCCGGCTCGACCACGAGGTGTTCGTCAACCGCTTCCTCGAGCGCGACGGCTGGCTCGAGCTCTCGGAGCCGGCCAAGTCGATCGGCTCGATCGTGCCCGCAGGCACGCGCGCCTACTGCATGGATCCGGGCCGCCTGTACCTGAACCTGGCCGGGCGCGAGCCGGGCGGGATCGTGCCGCCGTCCGAGTACGAGGCGGTGCGCGACGAGCTGCGTGCGTGGGCGCAGGCGCTGCCGTTCGTGCAGCGGGTGGCGACGCGTGAGGAGGCCTTCTCGGGCCCGCACGCCGAGCATGCCCCCGACCTCGTGCTGGTGTCGGAGAACGGCTGGGATCTGAAGGGCGCCGTCCGCACCCGCGAGCTGCAGGGGAAGGGCCGGCTCACCGGGATGCACACCCAGGACGACGCGTTCGTGCTCGTGCGCGGTGCGCATCCCGAGGGCGAGGCCGACGTGCAGGACGTCGCCGCGACCGCGCTCGACGGCCTCGGCCTCGATGCCGGCGAGCTCGACGGCCGCGTCCTCTGCGTAGTGGACCGAGCTGCCCTGGGCAGCGGCGGGTTGGCGCGAGCGCGCCGAGGCGTGGATCGGAGAACAGGCAAACGCCCTCGGTTGCGAGCCGACGGGGCCGGTCGAGGAGGTGAAGATCCGGCCGTGGTCGGCGGTGCTGCGCGCGCCGACGAGTGGCGGCGACCTCTACTTCAAGGCCAACCTGCCGGCGCTCGCGAACGAGCCCGCGCTCACGGCGGCGCTCCACCGGATCGATCCGGAGCACGTGCTGCCGGTGCTGGCAGACGAGCCGGACGAGCGGTGGATGCTGCAGGCAGACGGCGGCCCGACGATGCGCAGCCGCCTCGACGGCACGTGACGACCTGCGCCGCTGGGAGCGGATGCTCGCGCTCTACGCCGAGCTGCAGGTGCGCACGAGCGGGCACGTCGAGGAGCTGCTCGCGGCCGGCGCCCCTGACCGCCGCACGGGCGAGCTGCGGGGCCTGTTCGAGCGGCTCGTCGAGGCCGACCGGCGCATGCCGCAGTCGGCCGAGAGCTTCTCCGCCGCCGAGCGCGTGGCCCTGCTGCGGCTGGCCGGGCGGGTGGAGGAGCTCGCCGGGGAGCTCGCGTCGCTCGGGCCGGCCGCGGCGATCGACCACTCGGACATGCACGCGGGGAACGTGCTCGCACCGGGCGACGGCTACGTGTTCTTCGACTGGCACGAGGCGGCCGTGACCCACCCGTTCTTCAGCATGGTGGTGGCGACCCGCTGGCTCGACACAAACCATGGCGTGCAGGCCGGGAGCCGGGCCGATGTGCGTCTGCGCGACGCCTACCTGGATGCATGGGCCGGCCACGGCTCGCGGGCGTCGCTGCGCGCCGCACTCGCCGCTGCCCTGCGCGTCGGGCCGCTCACGCGCGCCTTGGGCTGGATGCGGGTGCTCGAGGACCTGCCGCCGGCCGAGCAGGCGCAGTGGGCCGAGTATCCGAGCGGCTGGCTGCGCGACCTGCAGACGGAGCTCGAGCGCCCGGAACGCTGAGGTGCCGGGCACCGGCAGCGGCGCTGCAGATAGCCCCGCATAGAATCCACCGATGCCGCTCCAGCTCGTCCTCGGCCCGGCCAACTGCGGCAAGATCGCCCTCCTGCTTGACCGGTTCACCGAGGCGGCCGACGCCGACGACGACCCGTTCCTGATCGTGCCGAACCGGCCTGACGTCGAGGCGCTCGAACGCGAGCTGGTGCGGCCGCCGCGGGGTGCTCGTGGGCGGGCGCATCGGCACGTTCGACGACCTGTTCGAGGAGGTGCTCGGCCGCTGCCGCGAGCTGCGCCCGCTCGTCGGCGAGGTGCAGCGGCGGCTGCTGCTCGCGGCGGTCGTCGCCGACACGCCGCTCGCAGGCGCTCGAGGCGTCGGCCCGGTTCGGCGGCTTCGAGGACGCGGTCGGCGCGCTCGCCGACGAGCTGTCCTCCGCGATGGCCGATCCGCGGCCGGCCGACGGGTCGGCACGGGCGCGGGAGCTCGAGGCGCTCGTGGCCGCCTACCGCGCCGCCGTCGACGCGGCCGGGGCGCACGACCGCCCGGGCCGGCGCGCGCTCGCCGCCCGCCTGCTCGAGGGCCGCCTGGATGCGTGGGACGCCCGCCCGGTGCTGGCCTACGGCTTCGAGGACATGACGCAGGCGCAGGTGCGCGCGCTGCGCGCGCTCTCGGCCCGCTGCACGGTCACCGTGTCGCTCCCGTACGAGGTCGGCCGGCCCGCCTACGCGGCCGTGCGGCCGCTGGTCGAGGCGCTCTCGCAGGGTGCGGCCATCGAGGAGCTGCCGCCGGCCGACCACCACCACGCGGCGGTGCTCACGCATCTCGCCCGGACGCTCTTCTCCGACCGCCCGCCGCCGCCCGCCCCCGAGGCCGACGGCGGGGTGGTGCTGCTCGAGGCGTGCGGCCGCCGCGGCGTCGCCGAGCAGGTGGCGGCCGAGGTCGCCGGCCTCGTCCGCGCCGGCCTGCGCCCCGACGAGGTCGGCGTGATCGTGCCGTCGGTGAGCGCGCACCGGGCGTCGCTCGACGCGGCGTTCGCCGCGGTCGGCGTGCCGGTGTCGATGGACGGCCGCGTCCCGCTCGACCGCACCGGCTTCGGCGTCGCGCTCCTGGGCGCGCTGCGATTCGCCTGGCTGGGCGGCGAGCGGCCGGAGCTGTTCGCTTTCCTGCGCAGCCCGTTCTCGGGCGTGCTGCGGCGCCGGGTCGACTACCTCGAGGGTCGCCTGCGCGGACGCGGCGTCATCGGCCACGACGAGGCGATCGAGGCGATCGCCGAGCACGCCGGCCCCGAATCCTTCCCCGCCCTCGACGCGCTCGCCGCCGCGGAGGATCCGCTTGCCGGCCTGGCCGCCTTCGTGCGCCACATGGTGCGGGCGTCGCGGTCGCTCGGGGCGAAGTTCGTGCCCGAGCACGCGCGCGGCGACGTGCGCGCGGGCAGGGCGGTGCTGCAGGCGATCGACGAGATCCGCGCGCTCGGGCGGCCGGTCGCCCGCGAGCAGGTGATCGCGGCGGTGCAGCGCCTGGCCGTGCGCATCGGCGCCGAGACGGAGCCGGGCCGCGTGGCGGTGCTCGACCTGCGCCGGGCGCGCACGCGCCGCTTCCAGGTCGCCTTCGTGCTCGGCCTCGAGGAGGGCTCGCTGCCCGGCGGCGGCTCGGAGCGGCGCGTGCTCGACGCGGCCGCGGCGGCCGAGCTCGGCGTCGAGCAGGCCGACCCGGCCGAGCGCGAGCGGCACCTCTTCACGATCGCGTGCACGCGGCCGTGGCGCACGCTCTACCTGGCCCGCCAGGCGGCCACCGACGACGGCCGTCCGCTCGAGCCCTCGCCGTTCTGGGCCGAGGTCGTGCGCGTGCTCGGCCCGCAGGCGGCGGGGCTCGTGCGCCGGCGCGGCCTGGCCGACCTGAGCTGGCCGCTGCAGCACCGCGCCGAGCGACCGCGAGCGGCTGCGCGGCGCTCGCGCGCGAGCTGCGCGACGACCCCGAGTGGGCCACGGGCGTCGGCGCCATGATGGGCTGGGAGCGCAAGCTGCGCCGCGCCGCCGTCGCCACCCGGCACGAGACGCGGATCCGCGATCCCGAGCTCCTGGCCGAGCTCGGCGCGGGGGAGCGGTTCTCGGTCACCGAGCTCGAGCGCTACGGCGACTGCTCGTCGATGTGGTTCGTCGACCGCGTGCTCTCGCCGCGCGAGATCGACTTCGAGCTCGACGCGCGCATGCGCGGCTCGATCGCGCACGCCACGCTGGCCCGGTTCTTCACGCTGCTCCCGGCCGAGCTCGCGATCGAGCGGCTGTCCGAGGACGACCTGCCGGCCGCCTACCCGCTCATGCGCCGCTGCCTGGCCGAGGCGCTCGGCGGCCAGCGCGTGCCCGACTCGGTGGCCGGCAAGGAGCTCGCCCGCGCGCTCGAGCGCGACCTGGACGCGTTCCTGCGCGCCGAGGCCGAGCTCGCGCTGCCGCTCGTGCCGCGCCGCTTCGAGGTGCGCTTCGGCGGGCCGATGGCGGCGCCGGGGCTGAAGGACGGCCTGCGCATCGGCGACTTCGCCGTCACCGGCCAGATCGACCGCATCGACATGGATCCCGGCATGTCGCCGCGCGGCCTCGTGTGGGACTACAAGTCGGGCGCGAGCGCGCATTCGGCCGGCGAGATGGAGCGCGACGGCCGCCTGCAGATCCCGCTCTACATCCTCGCCCTGCGCGACCTGCTCGGCGTCGAGCCGCTCGGCGGCATGTACCGGGCGCTCGCCGGCCGCCGGCTCGCGCGCGGGCTCGTGCTCGCGGGCGAGATCGAGACCGACGGCCTCGCCCGCGGCGACCAGCTCGACACCGACGCGTTCTGGGCGCAGGTGACCCGCGCCACCGAGGTGGCGACCGCCGCCGTCGCCGGCATGCGGGCGGGCCGCGTGGGCCACGACCCGCGCACGGGCGAGTGCCCGGGCTGGTGCACGCTGCACACGATCTGCCGGGTGTGGCGGCCGTGAGCGCAGACCGCTGGAACCCGGAGCAGCGCGCGGCGGTCGAGCGCCGCGGGCACGTGTTCGTCGCCGCCGGCGCCGGCACCGGCAAGACGGCGGTGCTCGTCGAGCGCGTGCTGGCCCAGGTGCTCGGCGGCACGCCGATCGACCGCCTGCTCGCGATCACGTTCACCGACCGGGCGGCGTCGGAGCTGCGCCGGCGCGTGCGCGAGGGGCTCGAGCTTCGCGGTGAGATGGAGCGGGCGCGGGCGATCGACACGGCCTGGATCTCGACCATCCACCGCTTCTGCCTGCGCATCCTGCGCGCGAACGCGTTCGACGCGGGCCTCGACCCGCGGTTCGCGGTGGCCGACGAGATCGGCGCCCGCCTGCTGCGCTCCGAGGCGTTCGACATCGCGCTCGAGCGCTTCCTGGCCCAGGCCCCGGCCGACGACGACGGCCGCCGCCTCGACCTGCTCGCCGCCTACGGCCGCCGCCGGCTGCGCGAGACGCTCTCCGACGTCCACGAGCAGCTGCGCAGCGCCGGCCGGCCGCTCGAGCTGCGCCCGCACGCCGTCGGCCGACCTGGCCGGCGGCCGTCGCGGCGGCGCGCGAGGCGGCCGCGGGCGTCGACCACGAGCGGGCGGCCCGGCTCGCGGCCCTGCTCGCCGGCGGCCCGGTCCGGCGGCGCTCTCCGACCTGTCCGCGTACAAGATCCGCAACACGGCGGGCGCGGCAGGAGTACAACGCCGCCCGCGAGGCGCTCGAGGCGGCCGCCCTCGACACGGCGGCCGTCGCCGACCTCGGCCTGCTCGAGGAGCTCCTGCGCCTGCTCGACACCGCCTACGCCGAGCGCAAGGACGACCGCAGCCTGGTCGACTTCACCGATCTCGAGCTGCGCACGCGCGCGCTCCTGCGTCGCCCGGCCCGACCTGGCCGCCGGCTACCGCGAGCGGTTCGCCTGCGTGCTCGTGGACGAGTTCCAGGACACGAACCGGCTGCAGTGCGAGCTGATCGACCTGGTCGCGGGCGGCGAGCTGTTCCTGGTCGGCGACGAGTTCCAGAGCATCTACCGCTTCCGCCACGCCGACGTCGACGTCTACCGCGCGCGGCGTGCCCAGGCGGGCGACGGGCTGATCGCGCTGCGGCGCAACTACCGCTCGCGGCCGCACGTCATCGGCACCGTCAACGAGAGCTACCGGCGCGAGTTCCCCGACCGCTACGAGCCGCTCCTGGCCGAGGGCGCGTTCGACGGCGTGGCACCGGGCGGCGGCCGCGTCGACCTGCTCCTGACCGACAAGGTCGCGTACCGCCAGGCCGGGCAGAGCTGGCGCGACGTCGAGGCGCGGGCGCTCGCGGCGCGGATCGCCGAGCTCGTCGACGGCGGCGAGTGCCGTCCCGGCCAGGTGGTGATGCTGTTCGAGGCCGGCACCGACGCCGCCCGCTACGAGACGGCGCTGCGCGAGCGCAACCTGCAGACCGTGCGCGCCACCGGCCGCGGCTACTACGCCCAGCAGCAGGTGTCCGACGTGCTCGCCTACCTGCGCCTGATCCGCAACCGCTACGACGACGTCGCGCTGCTGACGGTGCTGGCCTCGCCGCTCGTCGGGATGTCGAACGACGGCCTCTGGCGCGTGCGCCGCGCGGCGATCCGGCGGCCGATCTTCACCGCGCTCGAGCGCGACGAGCCGCCGGCCGGCCTCGCCCCCGAGGAGCGCCGGCTCGTGCTCGCGTTCGGGCAGCGGTTCGCGCGGCTCGTGCGCGCGTCGGCCGAGGTGTCGCTCGAGCGCCTGTGCGACCTGATCGCGGCCGAGCACGACTACGACCTGGCCTGCCTGGCGATGCCCGACGGCGACCGCCGCTTCGCCAACCTGCGCAAGCTCGGCCGCCTGCGCGGCCGACTTCGAGGCGGTGCGCGGGCCCGACCTGGAGGGGTTCGTGCGCTTCTGCGACGAGCAGGCCGCGCTGCAGGTGCGCGAGGGCGAGGCGGCGACCGCCGAGGAGGGCCGCGACGCGATCGTGCTCATGACGGTGCACGCGGCCAAGGGGCTCGAGTTCGACGTGGTGGCGCTGGCCGACTGCGGCCGCGAGCGGGCGTCGCGGCAGACGCGCGACATCCTGGTCGACTCCGGCGGGCGCATCGCGCTGCGCGCGGTCGATCCCGCGACGGGCCTCCTGCGCCCGGCGCTCGGCTACCCCGAGGTGGCCGCGGCCGAGCGCCAGGCCGAGCGCGAGGAGGCGCGCCGGCTGCAGTACGTCGGCATGACGCGCGCCCGCCACCACCTGATCGTGAGCGGCGCGCTCGACCCCGGCGAGGAGACGACGATCGCCCACCTGTGCGGCGTGCTCGGCGTCGATCTCGACTCCGACCCCGAAGCTCGACATCGGCGACGCCCGCCTGCGCGTGCGCGTCGAGCGCCCCCGGCCGAGCCCGACCCCGCGCCGCCGAACGGCAGCCGTGGATATCCCGCGGCCAGGCACCGAGACATGCATCCCGTCGGCGAGCAGCTCGCGCTGTTCGGCGAGGGCGGCCGCACCGTCGAGGCGCTGCCGGCGCTCGCGCCGATCGCGGCCGCGCCGCCGGTGCCGCTGCGCCGGCTGAGCTACAGCGCCCTCTCGCTCTATCGCCGCTGCGGCTACCGCTACTTCGCCCAGCGCGTGCTCGGGCTGCCGGAGCCGGAGCGCGAGCGGCGCCGAGGGCGGCGGCCTGGACGCGCTCGAGCTCGGCGACGCCGTCCACCTCGAGCTCGAGCGGGCCGACGGCCGCTGGCGCGACCTCTACCCGCACGCGAGCCCGGAGGACGAGGAGCGCATCGGCGGCTTCGTCGCCGCCTGGGCGCGAGTCGCCGCTGCGCGGCGCGGGTGGCCGAGCTGATCGACGCGCGCAGCGAGGTCGGCTTCGCCTTCGACGTCGACGGCGTGCTCCTGCGCGGCCGCTTCGACGTGTTCGGCCGCTTCGGCGACGGGACGGTGCTGATCGTCGACTTCAAGACCAACCGGCTGCGGCGAGCGCGTCGCCCAGGACGTGATGGACGCGAGCTACGCCGAGCAGGTGACGACCTATGCGCTGGCCGCGCTGCGCTCCGGCGCGCCCGCGGCCGAGGTCGCCTACGCCTTCCTCGAGGACGCCGAGGCCGTCGCCGTGCGCCGGTTCACCGCGGCCGACGTCCCCGCGCTCGAGGCCGAGCTGCGCACGGCGATCGACGCGATCCGGGCCGGCCGCTTCCCGGCCCGCCCGGGGCCGCACTGCCGCGAGTGCCCGGCGCTCGACCTGCTGTGCGCCGGCCCGAACCTGGAGTGGGAGGGGTGAGGCAGGAGCGGCGCCGGCGCGCCGCCGAGATCCTCGACCGCCTCGCCGCGGAGCACCCCGGACGCCTCGATCGAGCTCCACTGGTCGACGCCGCTCGAGCTGCTGGTGGCGACGATCCTCTCGGCCCAGTCGACCGACGTCGGCGTGAACAAGGTCACGCGAGACGCTCTTCCGCCGCTTCCGCACGCCCGAGGACTACCTGGCCGTGCCGCCCGGCGACCTCGAGCAGCTGATCAAGCCGACCGGGCTTCTTCCGCCAGAAGACGGCCGCGATCCGCGGGTGCTGCGCCGCCATCCTCGAGCGGTACGGCGGCGAGGTGCCGACGACGACGGCCGAGCTCGTGCAGCTGCCCGGCGTGGGCCGGAAGACCGCGGCCGTGGTGGCGTCCAACGCGTTCGGCCGCCGCGAGGGGATCGCCGTCGACACGCACGTGCGCCGGCTCTCGCGCCGGCTCGGGCTGACGCGGCACACCGATCCGGACAAGATCGAGCGGGTGCTGATGCAGCTCTACCCGCGCGAGCGCTGGCTGCAGGTGTCGGACGTGCTGATCTTCCACGGCCGCCGGGTCTGCTTCGCCCGCTCGCCGCGCTGCGCCGAGTGCGCCGTGAACGACGTGTGCCCGTCGGCCTTCCGCTTCGGCCCGGGGAGATCCGGCACAGCCTCGTGACGCCGCGGGCGTAGAGCCGTGACGGGCCGGTGCGGCATCCTGCCCGGCATGCCCCGAGTCGAGCTCGAGCTCTACGCAGACCGCGTCGCCCGCCACGCCGAGCGGCTGCGACGACGACGTCGACGGCGCCCGGCTGCGCCTGGCCTGGAGCGCGATCGAGGAGCGCGTCCGCAGCCGAGCTCGGCGCCCACGACGCCGCGGTGCTCGAGGCGCTCGGCGTGCTCGTCGCCGTCGACGCCGCCGCGGAGCGGCGGCTGCTCGAGCGCCGCCTGCGCCAGCTGCGGGCGCTCGAGCGGCTGCAGTCGCTGCGTCGAGCGCAGGAGCTCCGCGGCGCGCGTGCTCCGGATGGGGGAATCGCGGTGAGCCGGGCGCGCCGGGAGCGCTACTCGTCGCCGCCGTCGAGCTCGGGCGCGAGCGACGCCAGCATGCCGCCGTCGTCGTCGTAGGCCGGGAACAGGTCGACGCGCACCCGTCTGTGCCGGCCGGAGTGGTGGCGCAGCGTCACGTGCTGGTCGAGCTTGCGCACGCCCCATTCGAGCACCACCGGGATCGGGTTGTCGCCGTTCTGGAATCCCGAGAGCCCGAACGCGTCGCCGAGCGACTTGCCCATCACCTCGCGCTCGGAGTAGCCGGTGAGCTCGAACACGCCGCGGCCGCACGAGAGCACGCGGCCGTCCTTGTCGCAGGTGACCATGCCGGCGCCGGCCGGGGGGAAGAAGTCCTCGAGGAGCTCGAACAGGTAGCCGAACCCGCACTTGGAGCAGCCGACGGGCTGGTGGGTGAGGCCCGCCTTGCCGTCGTCGTCCAGGGCGCGGGTGGTGCAGTTCGGGCAGATGAAGAATCGCATGCTGTCCTGCAATGTACCGAAGCGCCACGTGCGATCATGTGGCATGCAATCCAGCGCCAACCGCCCGCGCACGCTGGCAGACCGGCCGGCCGCCGAGCTCGAGGGCGCGTTCGCCCGCGGCGTCCCGCCGGAGCCGCCGCTCGACGGCCGCTACGACGGCGCGCTGCTCCATCTGACGCTCGGCCCCGGCGCCGACCTGGCGCTTCGCAGGCGCTGCTGCGGCTGTGGCTGCCGTGGCTCGGCAAGCGCTTCGACGCCGCGTCTGCGAGCGGCGAGAACGTGTTCGACATGAGCGCCTACCGGGCGGGCGAGCGGCTCACGCCGGCGCCGTACCGGGCGTGGTGGCCCGAGGACGTCTCCAGCTACCGCGCGCTGCGGTTTCCGACCTCGACCGGCGCCGGCCGTCTCGACCCCGGGGTCGAGGTGGTGCGGATCGACTACGACCTGCCCGAGAACCCGCCGCTCCTGCGCCGCATCGTCGACGAGCTCGTCGCCGTGCAGCCGGGCGTCTATCTGGGCCAGGCGATCCTGCGCCGGGGCGACGGCGGCCGCCGCCTGGCCTGGTTCACGCTCGAGTAGCGGCGGCCGTCGTGTCCGCGCCCGCCGCCTCGCCGGGGTGGGTCAGCCAGCGCTCGGCGTCGAGCGCCGCCATGCAGCCCATGCCGGCGGCGGTGACGGCCTGGCGGTAGACGTGGTCGACCACGTCGCCGGCCGCGAACACGCCCTCGACGTTGGTTGCGGTCGAGCCGTCGCGGGTCAGCAGGTAGCCGGCGTCGTCCATGTCGAGGATGCCGGTGAAGATGCCCGTCGTCGGGTCGTGGCCGATCGCGACGAAGAGGCCGTCGGCCTCGAGCTCGCGCGTCTCGCCCGTGGTCGTGTCCTTGCAGCCGCACGCCCTTCACCTGAGCCGTGGTCGGTGCCGAGCACCTCGGTGACGACGGCGTTCAGGACGAAGTCGATGTTCGGCTTCGAGCGGGCGTGGTCGATCATGATCGCCGAGGCCCGGAACTCCTCACGGCGGTGCACGAGGGTGACGTTCGTGGCGAACTTGGCCAGGAACGTCGCCTCCTCCATCGCCGAGTCGCCGCCGCCGACGACGACGACGTTCTTGGCCCGGAAGAAGGCCGCGTCACAGACGGCGCAGTAGCTCACGCCGCGGCCCTGCAGCGAGACCTCGGTCTCGAGGCCCAGCTTGCGCGCGGTCGCGCCGGTGGCGACGATCACGGCGCGGGCGCGATGCTCCTCGTCGCCGACGTAGACCCGCAGGGGGCTGCTCGGAGAAGTCGACCCGGGTGACGTCGTCGGCCACGAGCTCCGCGCCGAAGCGCTGCGCCTGGGCGCGCATCGTCTGCATGAGCTCCGGGCCGAGGATGCCGTCACGGAAGCCGGGATAGTTGTCGACGTCGGAGGTGATCATCAGCTGTCCGCCGTAGGCGAAGCCCTCGAACACGAGGGGCTCAGGTTCGCGCGGGCGGCGTACAGCGCCGCCGTGTAGCCGGCCGGGCCTCCGCCGATGATGATGACCTCTCGGATGTCGCTCGTCATGTGGCTCCTTCGCCGTCAGTAGGGGAGTCCGTCCCCTCATGAGAGATTAACGCTCGAGACGCGGAAAGATTCCTGGCAGTGCTCACACCATAGGCTGCCGTCGGCCATGCGGTTGCCGAAGAACGAGCCCAGCGGCTGCCCGCAGAACGGGCAGAAGCGTGCCGCCGGAGGGGCTGGGGTGGAGCCCGCTCACGACTCCGCCAGCCACGCGCCGGCCAGGAAGGCCGTGAGGGTCAGTGCGAGCATGAGCGCCGATGCGGCGATGCGCGCTCGCGTCCCGCGCACCACGGCGTGACCCGCGAGCAGCACGACGATCGCCACGAGCAGCGCCTCCTTCAGGTCGATCACCCCGGGATGCGCCGCGGCCGAGTCGGAGTGCCGGCTGAGCGCGTATCCGCTCGCGGCGAGCGCGACGAGCGCGGTGCCGCCGGCGATCGCGAGGCTGCGGCCGGCCCCGCGGACGACCGCGCGCACCTCGTCGGCGGGCAGCCGGCGGCGCAGGGCGGGCACGAGCACGAGCAGCGTCACCTGCATCCCGAGCCATGTGGCCGCGGCGGCCAGGTGCACGAAGCGCACGAGCGTCCAGGTCCACATCGACGGCCAATATAGGCGGTGTCCCCGCCGGAGGGCCATCGCTATCATGCGGCTGGATGGGCAAGGCAAAGAAAGAGCTCACCAACCAACGCCGCGCGCAGCGGCTCGGCACAGGTGAGGGCATCGCACCCGGGTCGCACAAGCGGGGCGGCGGCGTGCCGCCGTGGGCGTGGCTCGTCGGTGGGTCGGTGCTGCTCGCGGCCGTGATCGTCGCGGCCGCGGTGCTCGTCACGCGCAGCTCGAGCTCGAGCGCGGCGGGGGGCGGCCAGAGGGCGGCGGTGGTGCAGGATCGGCTCAGCCACTCGAAGATCGACTTCACCTCCGAGGGCACGTGGCCGGCGAACTACGCGAACCTCGACGGCGCCCTGACGGCGCTGAACCTCGCGCCGAACCCGAACGCGCAGCTGGCCGTCCACTACCACTGGCACCTCACCGTGTACGCCGGGGGCCGCAACGTGGTCGTCCCGCGCAACATCGGGCTCCAGAACCCGCCGGGGCTCTCCTCCGACATCCACACGCACGACGTCAGCACCGACGTGCACGACGGCATCATCCACGTCGAGTCGCCCCAGCCGGGATTCCGGGCGACGGTGCTCGACTTCTTCGACGTGTGGGGCGTGTACGCCACGAACAAGTGCCTGGGCGGCTACTGCAACGGGGTCAAGGTCTACGTCAACGGAAAGATCGCGCCCGCGGGCCTGCAGACCGAGCCGGGCGAGCACGCCGCCGTCACGGTCGTCGCCGGCAAGCTGCCGCCGGGCGTGACGCCGGACACGAAGTTCACCGGCTTCAGCCCCGGCGAGTGAGCTATCCGGCCGCGGCCGGGTCCTCTTCGTCGGCGAAGAGGTCCTGAGCGCCCATGCGGCCGACGCGCGGGATCAGCTCGAGCTCGCCCGGGTAGCTGTAGTAGAGCCGCTGCGGGGTGCCCGCGGCCATGTACGGGCGGTCGAGCTCGAGGACGACGCTGCGCCCGGCGACGCGGGCGACGGTGCCGAGCTCACCCAGCTTCGGGCTGTTCCTCCCGACGATCCGCACCCGGTCTCCGGCCGCCGGCTTCGGCGGCGCCTGCCGGAGCTTGTACGTGGGCTGGTCGGGGCGCTTGCGCAGGTGCATGGCCGCCGGATTGTACGGGCAGAACCGGCGTCACGGCTCGGGTGGAGCCGCCGCCGTAGGCGATCGCCGCGTACGCGAGGCCGCCCCCGACCAGGAATCCGCCGGCGATGTCGCTCGGCACGTGCAGGCCTCCCACCGCGAGCACGGTCGTCACGAAGAGCACCCAGGCGATCGCCCACGGCCGCACACGCGGCCACAGGACGACGGCGAGCGATGCGAGCAGCACCGACCGCGTCGTGTGCCCGCTCGGGTACGAGCCTCTGATCGTGACGCCGAAGATGACCGAGACGGGCGAGAACTGGATCTGCGAGATGTAGAGCTTGCCGATGCCCTCGGCCGCAAGCGCGGCTGCGAGCGCCACCGGCCAGGCGAGGGCCGCGCGCCGGCGGCCGCGACGCAGGAAGAGCACGCTCGCGCCCGCGACGAGGACGATCGCCGACAGCGTGTCGGCCGGCGCGAAGGCAATCGCGGCGACGCTCACCCCCGGCGAGCGATCGCCGCGCGCAATCGGCACGAGCGCAGTCGCCGGGTCGGCCGGCGCCACCGTGTGTGCGATCGACGTGTCGGCGAGCGGCTGCAGGTGGTCGATCGCGAAGCGGTCGGCAGGGCGCAGGAGCCCCACATGCACGGCGGCCGCCAGGAGGAGGAAGGCGGCTCCGAGCAGGATGGCACGACGCATCGGGGCACAGTAGGGCGTGATCGGGTGTACCGTCGCGGGTGACCCTGTGGCGGAACTGGCAGACGCACCGGGCTTAAACCCCGGAGGCCCCACGGGCCGTGTGGGTTCGAGTCCCACCAGGGTCACTCCCACGAAGACGACACGGACGCCGATCCGCGACGGCTACGCCAAGTCCGCCGTGGGTTGCCGGGCCGCCACCAGCAAGTCGAGGGATTCCCCCGACGCGTCGTGGGACCAGCCCTCCTAGCCTCGGCTCATTGGCTACCCGAGACGAGCGAGGGACACGATGAGAGACGAAGACTCACAGCTGACCGTGAACGTGCCGGTCGGCCCGCCGTGCCGCATCGCCAGCGCCGCCGTGGTTGTGCTGGCTCTGGCGGCCTCGGCCTGCGGCAGCGGTGGCGGAAGCGGCGTCGCCGCCAAGACGGTGCCGGCTGGGCGGTGGGCGAACGCGCTCTGCAGCAACCTCGCGCGCTACGACAAGACAACCAAGCAGTCGTTTCTCGTCTTCCAGGGCCTGCACCTGGAGTTCACGTACGGCGTGCCGAAACAGTCCGACGTGCGCGACAAGCAGATGAAGGCCAGCTCCGCGATCGTGCAGGCGACGGATGAGCTGATCACAGCCGCGCAAGCTGCGGGCGTGCCCAAGACGGCGCATGGCAGGGCGTTCACCGACGAGCTGGTGTCCGCCCTCCGGGAGCTGCGCGACTCCGTTGCACACATCCACGACCAAGCCATCTCGCTGCCCACCGGATCCGACCGTGCCGACCAAAGCGCCGAGCTGTCACCGCAGATCGGCGCCGCGCTCGAGCAGCTGGGCAAGCGGGTGCACGCAGACAAAGCGGCGAACGGCGCCGGCATCGATTTGACCTGCGGTCAATCACGGTAACCCGAGGCGAGCGCGGCGGCGGTGTCGGATGTGGTGCCGCCGCCGCGCAGCCTTGGGTGGTCCGCGGAGCGGCGGCCAGTCACGAGACCAAGCGCGGTTACCGCCCGCTCCTGAGAACAAGAACC
Organism: uncultured Actinomycetes bacterium; assembly: GCA_963707585.1. Taxonomy (GTDB): domain Bacteria; phylum Actinomycetota; class Thermoleophilia; order Gaiellales; family JAICJC01; genus JAICJC01. Next base: position 636,649 of record CAVPQP010000008.1, read on the forward strand.
AGCACGGCGCAGAATCCTGCGGTGCCGAAGACCGACGCCCGAGCCTATACCGGCGCCGCGCCGTCCGCGGCATCGCGGTCGCGGAGCAGATCGTCGGCGGTCCGGCCGGTGCACACCCACGTCCACACGTGCGGCCGGTCCGCCACCAGGGGATCGCCCGAGATCCACTGCAGGTAGTGCAGCGTGCGTTGGCCGCTGCGTTCGCAGTCGCGCTCCTCGACCTGGCGCCCCGGCGGGACGTCCTTCGCTTCACAGCCGTCCGGCATTCCGACTGGAAGACCGTGGAAGGCCCTCGAACCGTTACGGTCGACTCACCCGACCCGGCAGACGCCTGAACCTCCGGTCAGGGGTGCAGCTGGGCGAGCGGCGACTCGTGCCAGCTCACCGGCTGCTCGGGCAGCCACCGATACGACGCGAGCGCGTCGGCGAGCGCGGTCGGCCCGTCGCCCGCCGCGGGGCGGTAGACCCCGCCCGGCATGCGGTACTCCTCGGCGGGCGTGGCCACGGTGAGGTCGCGGCCGTCGAGCGGACCGCCCTCGAACCGCAGCGAGATCTCGATCGCCGGTGGTTTCGCCATCCGCGCGAGCCTAACACCTGCAAGTGGTCTTGTGGCGTGAACATGCTGCAGTTGGCCTGTTCCTCATTGTGGCTTCGGCACGGGCCCGTGGTCGTATGTGACCGCCGGATAGAGGGCGTCGGCGGCGGGGAGCTGCCCTGTGAGCGGCTGGCCCGGCGCCTTGACCGGGAAGTAGCGCACGCGATCGCCGTCGATGAGGACGCTCCAGCGCTGCGTGATCCAGAGCTCGCCCCTTCGGATCTCCCACTGGAAGCGGTCGAGCGGCCGGATGGCGGGCCCGGCCGTGCGCGCGCCGCGCTCGTCGAACTGACTGCCGTGGCAGGGGCAGGCGAAACCGCCCGGCGTGACCGCGGCGGGGCAGCCGACATGGGTGCAGCGGTTCGAGAAGACGACGAACATCGCGCGGGGCGAGAGCCAGTCGCGATCCGTGCCGCCCGTGTGGTGGACGTAGGCGAGGCCGCTCGAGACGAGCGGCTGGGCCGGGTCGTCGACGTAGGGGGCCGCGCGTCGGGGTGAACCCCGTCTCCGACGTGAACGCGCCGATCGGGCCGAGGGAGACGGGCCGGAACGTCGCCTCCTGCGTCGCCGGCGCGAGCAGGGCGCCGGCGACCGGGGCGGCGATGACGCCGCCGATGGTCGCGCCGATGCCGACGGTGGCGACGCCGAGGAGGCCCCGGCGCGTGGTCGTGGTTGGGTGTTGCGAGTTGGTCATGAGGCTCTCCTGTGAGGGTGGATGGTGTGCAGCGACGCGGGTGCCGGCCGCATGCCGGCATCGGCGAGCGCTGCACCGTCGTAGGTGGGACCGAACTCGTGCAGCGCCCACCCGGCGGTGGCGCCGAGCCGCGCTGCGACGCGCTGCACGACCGACGGGACGACGGGCAGCTGGACGTCGCGGTGGTGGTGATCGGCGATCGCCGCCAGGCGAAGCGGGTGCGGCACCCCGCGGCGGTTGGTCTTGCCGTCGCGGGCAAGTGCGAACATCGTCTCGAGCAGGCGCTCGAACCCCAGGGCGGGCCGCACCTCGCACAGGAAGCGGGCCTCGCCGTCGCCGGCATTCCAGAACTCGTGCGCGGTGCCGGGATGCACGACGACCGTCTCGTCCGCGACGGCGACCCGGCGCTCGCGACCGATCCGGAACCCGACCGTGCCGGCGATGATCCGGAACGTCTCGGTCTGGTTCGGGTGCACGTGCGGGCCGGCGGCGAAGCCTGCGGGCGCCAGGGTGACGTCGGCGATCACGACCTCGCCGCCGGAATCCGCCGCCGTGCGCCGGAACGTCACCGTCTCCCCGGTGAGGGGGTTTGCAATCGAGTCTCCGGTTCGAGCCATGTGGGTGTTCCTCCTTCGGTTCTCGGTTGGTAGCGGCGGTGGATGCGGATCGGTTTTCGGGAAGCGAAATCCGATCGGGGGTGCGACCGGATAGGAGGGATAGAGTGACGATCGGATTCCAGACCTCCCCGGCTCGGCGCAGTCCCGAGCGGCCCCAATCCGTGTGGGACTACACCCGACTTGCGGACGCGGACCTCCTGGCGCTCGTCGCCGAGGATCGCGACCGGACGGCCTTCGAGGAGTTCTTCAGCCGCTACGCCCGGTCGGTGTACTCGCTCATGGTCAGACAGCTCGGCGACGCCGGCTGGGCCGACGACGTCGTCCAGGAGGCGTTCATCTCGGTCTGGCGGCACGCCCGCACCTACCGCCCTGAGCGCGGCGCCGTCGCCGGATGGCTGTTCACGATCGCCCGAAACGCCGGGTACGACGCCGCCCGGCGGCGTCAGGCCCAGTGGCTCGTCGATGCCCCCGACCGGCCCGATCCCGGGGCGACGCCCCACGACGAGACCGCGGCGAAGCTGGAGGCCTTCCACCTGCACGTGTGCATCGAGCGGCTGCCGCCGAACGAGCGCGAGATCATCGAGCTCGCCTATCTCAAGGGGATGTCGCAGAGCGAGATCGCGGCCGAGCTGCAGATGCCGCTCGGCACGGTGAAGACGCGAAATCGGGCCGCCCTGCACCACCTGGCAGAGATCATCGGACGGGAGGAGCAGCAATGAGCGAGCGTGACCTCGAAGCTCTCGAGCGCAGGCTGCGCACCCTCCCGGACCTGCTCGAGCGTCCCGCCCGATCTCGTCGACCCCTCCGTGCAGGCCGCGATCGGCGAGCCCGAGCCGCCGGCCGCGGCCCGCGAAGCGCCGCGCCGATCGCGCGGATGGGCGCGCGGGTGGACGCGCCGCTGGTCGCTCGCCGGCGTCGCGGTCGCCGCCGCAGCTCTGGTCGCCGTGACGCTGACGGTCAGATCCGAGCTCTCCCGGCCGACCCCCTACACGCGCATTGCGACCCTCTCCGGCGCCGGCAACGCCTCGGGCTCCGTCGCGGTCGGCCCGGCGAACGGTGCGATCGAGCCGGTCGTCGTCTCGATCGCCCACCTCCACCCGGCGCACCGCCGGCCACTACTACGAGATCTGGTTCCAGACCGGCGGACGGCAGATCCCGGGGGTCGCGTTCAACCCCGGTGCAGACGGCACGGCGCAGGTGCGGCTGACCGCCCCGACGAACACGAAGTGGCTGCGGTGCTGGATCACCCGCCAGTCGCTGACAGATCCCGGTGCCTCGACGATCGTCATGCGCGCGAACGGCACGCCCCAATCGACGTAGGCTGCCGTTCGAGGATGCGGACGGACGTCGAGACGATCGTTGTCGGGGCCGGGCACGCCGGCCTCGCGGCCAGCGGGGCGCTCCACGAGCGCGGCCGCGAGCACGTCGTGCTCGAGGAGGGCCGGGTCGGGCAGACGTGGCGCGCCGACCGCTGGGACTCGTTCCGGCTGAACACGCCCCGGTGGATGTCGCGGCTGCCCGGCCAGCCGCTCGACCCGGGTGAGCGCGACGGGTTCGACTCGGCGGACGAGTTCGCAGACGCGCTCGCGGCGTATGTGCGCGACCGCGGCCTGCCGGTGCGGGAGGGCGCCGGACGCGCGACGGTCGCCCGGGCCGGCGACGGCGGCCTGCTCGTCCGCACCGCGGCGCAGGAGCTGCGAGCGCGCAACGTCATCCTCGCGACCGGCTACCAGCAGCTCGTCACCCGGCCGCCGCTCGCCGAGGCCCTGCCCCCGCGCCTGCTCCAGCTGGACGTGCGCACCTACAAGGGGCCACCGGGGCTGCCCGACGGCGCCGTGCTCGTCGTCGGCGGGGGCCAGTCCGGGTGCCAGATCGCCGAGGATCTGGCCCGGGCGGGGCGGCGCGTCGTTCTCGCCACGAGCCGCGTGGGCTGGGTGCCGCGGCGCTACCGCGGCCGCGACGCGCTGCACTGGTGGACCGAGAACGGGTTCTACGAGGTGCGCCGGTGCGACGTCGACGACGCCGTCCTTCTGCGGCGCCAGCCGCTCGTCTCGGGCACCGACGGCGGCCATTCCCTCTCGCTGCCGCTGCTCGCGCGCCTTGGTGTCGAGCTGCGCGGGCGCCTGGAGGCTGCCGACGGCGAGACCCTGCGCTTCGCGGACGCGGTCGCCGCGCACGTCCGCTTCGGCGACGAGACCGCAGCGGAGTTCCGGCGCTCGATCGACGAGCACATCGCGCGGGGCGGGATCGACGCCCCGCCCGCCGTGCCGGATCCCGCCGGGGAGCCGTGGCCGGCGGCCGGCGACGGCGCTTGCGACCTGCGGCTCGATCGCGCCGGCGTGGCGACCGTGATCTGGTGCACCGGCATGCGCCCCCGGCTCGACGTGCTCGACATGCCCGTGCCGATGCGCGGCGCTGCGATCGACCACGTCGACGGCGTGACGGCCGTGCCCGGCCTCTACCTGATCGGCGCCCCCTGGCTCTGCACGCGCAAGTCCGGGATCATCTGGGGCGTCGGGGCGGACGCGAGCCGGCTCGCCGGCCTCGTCGGTGCGAGCCGTCCGCAGCCCGCGCCCGCCCCGCTTTCGGACTAGCTAGCCGCGACGTGCGTCGCTCTCGTGCGCTTGGTCCGTTGTCTCGACGTCGGGGTCGAGCTCGTCCGCACGCTCGTGCAACGCTGCCGCGTCCGCGCGGGCCTGATCGGCCTGCGCCCGCTCCTGGGCGGCGGCCAGCCGCGCCTGCTCGGCGCGCGCGGCCTTCTCGTCTGCGGCAGCGCGGGCCTGGTCGGCCGCGAGCGTCTGCGTCTCGGCCTCACGCCGGTGTTCGCCGGCGGCGACGCGCTGCTGCTCGATCCGCCTGGCTTGGGCCTGCCGCATGAGGACGCCCAGGATCGCGACGACGACGATGACGGCAACGACGATGATGATGATTGCAGTTGTGCTCATGCACCGTTGCGTTCCCCGGCCGGTGCATCGCGAAACGACGATTCAGGCGCTCGGCCGCACGATGGTGCGAAAGTCGCTCGCCAGATCCTTTGAGAGCACGTACTGCCACGGCATCAGGAAGTAGCCCCCAAGGCCCCAGCTCGGCCCCCAGCTGTTGCGCACGAGCAGGTAGTTGGGCTCGCTTGCGAGGTAGCCGACGGCGAGCACCTCGTGGCCGCCGATCTGCTGCTCGTTCGGCGTGGGCATGGGCACGATGCCGCTGCTCGCGACCGCGCTCGACTCGAACGACTCGTAGACCGAGAAGCCGAACGCGATCGTCTGCCTGTTCGAGAGCACCTGCTGGAACTGGCTCACCGACCGCGTGACCGACTTGTAGGACTTCGCCAGCTTGTGCGCCGCCGCGTCGGTCCAGGCCGCCGGGGGCGGGTCGTCCGCGTACTTGGTGATGTCGTACGGCCAGTCGGTCTCGGGTGGGGTGCCGTAGCGGCGGGCGGCCTTGAAGCCGTCGCGCCCGAACGCGCCCGTGTCGCCCTGTCCCAGCGAGCCTTCGATCTGGCGCTCGCAGTAGTAGATGAAGAGCCGGCTTGGCGTGACGGCGTCGCCCCCGTCGAGCATGCCGTCGTACTCGAGGGCGGCACCGACGGCGTTCGCGGTGCAGCTGCCGAGCTGGCCCTGGTCGTAGACCGGCGGCATCTGCGGGCGAGGATCGACCTCGGGGAGCACGGTCAGCCCGGTCGTGTCGGCGAGCAGATCCCGGTGGTCGGGAAGGCTCGGCTTCCATCCGTACCGCGTAATCTGGCGCTGCCCTTCGCTCATGACGACTCACGCTCCTTTGTGCGGGTCGGCGGCGGATACGGCGCGAGACTATCGCCATCCGGCTCGACCCGGCCACTGCGGCACCGCTTCTTTACAGTTGCGCGGCGGCCAGGGCGGCGCCGTGCAGGATGTCGCGCTCGGAGACGGAGACGACGTCGGCACCCGTCGCCTGGACGACGGCCGAGAGGATCACCGCCCCGGCGACGATCGTCGGCGCGCGCTCGGGCATCAGGCCGCGGACGAGCCGGCGCCGCTCGAGCGGCAGCGCGGCCAGCTCGCCGAGCAGCCGCTCGACCGCCGTGGCCGGGAGCGGGTGTCCGTCGATCACCTCGGGGATCTCGACCTCGAGCCCCATGTCGATCGTCGCGAGCGTCGTCACCGTGCCGGCGACGCCGACGAGCGAGCGCGCCGGGCCGGTCAGCCGCTGCGGCAGCGCCGCGGCCGCCTCGGCCCGCAGCGCCGCGATCTCGTCCCCTGTCGGCGGGTCCGTGTGCAGGTGCCGCTCGGAGAGCCGCACGCAGCCGATGTCGAGGCTGGCCCGGTCGCGCACCCCGTCGGGGCCGCCGAGGACGAGCTCGGTGGAGCCGCCGCCGATGTCGCAGATGAGGGCGCCGTCGCCGACGGCCTGGCGCGAGCACACGCCGCGGTAGGTGAGCTCGGCCTCCTCGTCGCCCGAGAGCAGCCTGGTGGCGAAGCCGTGCCGGGCGGCGACGCCGGCGAGGAAGTCCGCACCGTTTGCCGAGTCGCGCACCGCGCTCGTCGCGATCGCGAGCACCGGCGCCGCCTCGACCTGGGCGGCCCGGGCGGCGTACCGGGCCAGAACGGCATGGACGCGCGCCATCGCCTCGTCGCCGAGCCGGCGGGACGCGTCGACTCCGTCGCCGAGCCGGGTGATCTCGAGCAGGCGCTCGACCTCGCTGATGCGCCCGTCCGCCGAGACGTCCGCCGCGAGCAGACGGGTCGAGTTCGTGCCGATGTCCACCGCGCCGACGCGGCGGATCATCGACGCGCGATCCTCCGCAGGGCGAGCAGCACGGAGGTCGCGCCGCTGACGGAGTCGGTCAGCACGTCGAGGCCGGCCCGGGCGTGCTCGAGCCGGTCGAGCGCCGCCTGCATGCGCGCGACCTTCTCGTTCAGCTCGGCCGTCCGCTCGTTGAGCGTGCCGAGGCCCTCGCCCTCGAGCACGGCCATCCGGCCCTGGATGGTCGCCTGCGCAGCGCGCACGCGGCGGTACGTGCGCAGCCCGCCGACGAGCGCGTAGATGAAGCACGCCCCCACGACCACGAGCCACACGATCACCGCCACGAGCACCATCGGCGGCATCTTACCGACAGGGATCTGCTAAAGTTCTTCGTCGCGACGCGGGGTGGAGCAGTCCGGTAGCTCGTCGGGCTCATAACCCGAAGGTCGCAGGTTCGAATCCTGCCCCCGCTACCTCCGAAAAGCCCCGCAACGCGGGGCTTTTCCTTTTGGGCGGTTCTTGCGGATCGTGCTGGAAGCTCGTCGGCGTCCTTCTTGCGTCCTTCTAGGAAATTCGACTAGACGGTGTACCTTCAAAAGGGGTATCCTTAAAGGCCTCTTTTTGGCGGTGTATCTGTCCGACACCACTGCCATGATCCGAGTGTGTGCGCAAGGAGGAGCGTGGGCGATCCGGTTCTCGATGTCGAGGCCGAGAGCGGCTTGGACAGCCTGGCGAGTGCTGTCGATGGCGCCGAGAGCGCGATTTCGCCACCGATCGAGCCCGCGAACCCGACGTTGCACGAGTCCGCGGCAACTGCAACGGGCTGCGGGGAATGGTTCGCCGCCTCGAGTCATGGCGATCGCGTTTTGAGCTTGGTGAGATCGCCACGTACTCACAGTGGGTACGGACCTCGAGTATCTCGTCGATCTGAGCAGGAATCGTCAGAGGTGGCTGACAGCTAGTAAAGTCGGCCTGTGCGCAGGCCGATCTCCATCCCGACCGATACTACGCCGGACGGCCTCGATGCTCGCGAGGCCGAAGAGCGAGCACCGAAAACGCGAAGCGGAGCGCAGCGAGACCGAGATCGGATCCTCTATTCGTCGGCATTCCTACGTCTTACTGGGATCACGCAGGTCTCGGCAGGCTGAGGACGGGCATACCTTCCACAGCCGGCTCACCCACTCTCTGAAGGTAGCCCAGTTCGCCCGGCGGCTCGCTCAGCGGCTGCAATTCACCGAGCGTTCGGCCCCTCGCCGGGCAGGCGGCTCTTGTTGTCGAGTGCCTCGACATTGACGCCGCGGAGGCGGCCGGGCTTGCGCACGATCTTGGTCACCCGCCGTTCGGTCACCTCGCAGAGGCGGTGCTGCACGAGCGGACGAGGGGATACGGCGGCTTTGAGGGGAACGCTCAGTCATTTCGGATCCTGACGCGGCTCGCACTGCGAGCCCCCGGCCGGCCGGGCTGGGAGCCTCAACCCGTAGGACGTTGAACGGCGTTCTCAAATACCCCTGGCTTCGGGATCAGGATGACCCCCGGCGCTCGAAGAAATGGGGCGCGTATCAGGCTGATGCGCGGAGCTTTGAGTTCACCCGCGGGGACGCCGCGGATGGCTGGGACCGGTTCCTTGAGGCCCACATCATGGACTGGGCTGACCAGCGTGACCTACGCGGTGCATGATGTAGACGACTTCTTTCGCGCGGGGCTCATCCCACTCGACCGTCTGTGCTCCGACGATAAGGAGCTGGAGGGATTTACGACGTGGCTCGGCGAGAGACCCGACGAGGGTTTCGATCTCGGTATCGCCGAGGATCTCTTCCGAGATTTGATCGCGGTCGGCAGGGCTATACGGGCGGAGCCGAGGACAGGATCCGACTGCGCGCCCTTGGGTCCGGACTCATCACGCGGTACATCGAAGCGGTTCAGATCGAGAACGGCGCCGATGGGCCGGAGTGGGTGGTCGATCCCAAACTCGAGGCCGAGGTCGCCGTGCTCAAGCAACTCACATGGCGCTACGTAATCGAGCGGCCCTCGCTGGCGATCATCCAAACCGGGCACCGTCGGTCGTCGAAGGCCTCTTCGAACACTACCTGGACGCCGCAGTCGCTGAGGAGTATCGGCTGCTCCCACCGGCGTACGCGGACAGGATCCGCGCAGCTCCGACGGATGCGGTAAAGCAGCGCGCCGTTGCTGATCTGGTTTCTAGCCTGAGCGAGCCCGCGGCTCTGTCTATCTACCGGCGGATGGAGGGCGTCATCGGAGGATCGGTGCTCGATCCGGCTGGCCGATACGTCTGACGGCGAGGCAGACGCCGTTCTGATGGTGACACCGCGATCCCAGCGTACGGCCGATTCTAGGGTGCGGTTCTCGCGTGAGCATCAGGCCGCACCGCGTTCGCCCTGCTCGCGCTGGAACCGCGCCAGCGCCTGCTCCACCGATTCGCCCTGCCGTCGTCCTTGAGTCGCCGACACGCTCTGCTGGCGCCAACGTGAGCTGAACCGCCGCTCGAGGTACGTCATATGCGCCTGCCAGCCGCGGTCCGCCTCGCGAACGGCGGCCACGGCATTCGTCTCGGCGACCCCTTCGGCCTCGCTGACCCGGCTAAAGAAGTCCGCGAACGCCGCCTCCTCGTCGCTGACCGGGTCGCCCTTGCTTAGCGCCTCAGCGGCCTTCTCGCCGCGGTTCATCCAGGAGTAGTAGGTGGCCTTGTGGATGCCGGCGGCCTTGGCTGCTGTCTCGATGTAGTTGCCGGCTTGGACAGCTCGACGATCCGCGTGGTCAGTTCGGCACTGAGTGTCGTGCGGGTTCTGCATCATTTGCCAGGGATTCTACCCAGCCGACCTGATGTCGCCGTCGCGACCCGGAATCGAACCGAGGTCACCCGAAAGGCGCCACCCGGCAGGGTGTACGGTTGACCCAATCGACCGGGAGGCGATCACGGCGTTCGCACGAGTGGTGTCGTTCGACGGGGTACCAAGGAGCGGATTGAAGCGTTGCGGCGGGAGATCGGCGAGCAAGGCCGACCCGATGAGGTCCCCGCAACCGAGATCATGGTCCTCTACGATCCGGAGGGCGAGAAGCGCTTGCGATTCTGTTTTCGAGACTGAGGACGACTATCGGAAGGGCGACGTGGCGCTCAATGCGATGCCCGTCGGCGACACTCCCGGGAGTCGATCGTCGGTCACGAAATACGACGTCGCGATCCGGATGGCCGCCTGGTCCAAGCCGGCTGCTGACGTTGTACGCGCGCGGCTTCTCCGGCACGGGATGCGACCGCCCTCCGGCGGCCGGGAAGCGGTCGCCTTGGCTCAGCGCGCCCGGGTAGGAATGCGGCGTGGCGCGCCGCCATCGACCTCGTCGCGGTCGCTTCCCGTGACGAGCGGGGTCACCCCTGTGGTCATGCTGATCGAGGTGTCTAACCTCGACGAGGCGACCCGGCAACGCTTCCGTGGTTGTCCGACGATCCGCGTGGACGGGCTAGACGTCCACCCACTGCCGGACGACGACGCCCCGTCCCTCTCCTGCCGGCGCGACAACACGGGCCACGGCCCTGAGCGGCGTACCCGACTATCGCCAGCTCCGGCGTGCACTCGAACGCGGCATCTAGCGGTCATCACGCGGCCACGTCCACACCCCCGCCAAGACCAAGACGCCGAGCAACACGACCGTCACCACCGACGCGACTACCACGCTCCGCAGCCTAACCGCGAACGCTGGTCGACTGACGCGGGGCGGCTGGTCAGTGGCGGTGGTTGCAGACCGAGCAGTACCACCCCAGGCGAGGCGATGGGACTTCGACGGGCGGCACCGTCGCCGGCGACGGGCGAAACTCGAACCAGCGCGCCACGCCGCAGAATGGGCAGTACCGCTTGTCGACCTGGAAGCCACGGTCAGGCGCGGGCCGATCAGGCATACCCCGTCACAATCTCACCAGCCTCACACGCCGGTCAAGCCGCGCCCTGGCGTGTCCGCCTTCGGGGGCTGGCGGTGTCGTGCCGGGTGCTCTGGGGCGACGTTGGGCGTGGCCGTGGAGAGCGCACGGCGGCGTCGGGCGTTCCTGGACTCCACTACTACCCTCCGGTTAGCAGGACTCCGGCCGGCGGTCTGCTCAGGCAGAGTACCGCCATTGCGAAGACCACGCCAGGTGCGCACAAGTCGGGATGAGATCGGCTGAGGCTGTGACAGAGCTGTGACAACGAGACGGCATGGGGGTCCACCGCCGTCGGAACACCCCGTAGGCCGAGGCTGGGAGATCCGCAACGTGCCTCGCCACGTCCTCGCAGATGCTCAATGCCCGCGATCCCGGCTGTATCGATGACGCTCTCCGACGCGCTGTGACGATCAGTGCTCGCGCTGCCGCCGTGTCCTCTCGCGCGTGCGGCGATCTATGCCTCGCCCGCAAAGTGGCGAGGGGCGCGCGCTGCGATCGCCCGCGGGGCTGGTCGAGCCGCGGTATGTGCATGCTCGCGCCTGGCGAGACCGGCGGGCGGCGGATCGGCCCGATGAGGAGGTTGCCGACGCGTTGGCGCGTTCGGCCGAGCGTGCGCGCGAAAACGGCGGTTACGCCTCGTCGGCGTTGGCACGGCCACCGGCCACTCGGGCATTTCGGCGGCCGGTGGGCGGGCACGTTTCGCCTGTCGCGGGACGGCCCGCCGAAGGAGACAATGCGGCGC